>CAVWUX010000006.1:0-122571 GCA_963758255.1 uncultured Acidobacteriaceae bacterium | reverse complement strand
CGAACGGCTTGGGGACTACATCGACATGGGAATTCGTGGCGTCTGGGTCATTGATCCGGCGACCCGCAAAGGCTGGGACTGCTCCACCGGCAACTGGATTGAGACTTCTGTCTTTCGGCTCGCGGATTCGCCGATCTATCTGGACTTGGGCGCAATCTAGAGCGCCCACCCTATTGCCAACACCCGGCGATAAGGGTGGGGCACCGGGCACCAGCCGACCACATTTGGACAATCAACGAACTGCTGTCATAGGAGATCACCATGACGCCGCCACCGATCAGCAAGGAAGATCAGATCCTCTCGTTGTTACGAGAAATCATTGACCTGCTAAAACAGACTACGAAGTCTCTGGAAGATCAACATAGCTATTGAGTCTCGCATAATATAGTTACAAAGGGAAGAGTTCGGCCTGTTCCCAGAAGGCGCAGACTAGGGTCGGCCGGCGGCGCATGCGTTGCAACGCCCGGCGAGCTTGGGCGCTCAGTTGCCCGAAGTCTTGCGGGCAGAAGTTCGGCAGTTCGTGCTGTTTCCAGTGCGACCACAGATACTCGACTGGGTTCAGTTCCGGAGCGTAGCCGGGAAGATACTCCAACCACAGACGTCCTCGCTGCTGCTGTACAAACTCCCACACGGCGCGGCTACGATGCCCAGGCAGCCCATCCCAGATAATCAGCAGCTTGCCAGGAATGTGGCGCAGCAGATGAGTGAGAAACTCGATGATCTGGGGGCTGCGGATGGCTCCCGGGAACAGGCGAAAGTAAAAGTTCCACCACGTCACCCCAGCAATCGCCGACAGGGTTTTCCAGTTGAAGTGATATTGCAGTACCGGCGTCTGTCCGCGTGGCGCCCAGGTACGGCAGCGGTGCGGGCGCTCGCTCAGTCCGCTCTCGTCGATGAAGACGATCGTTCGACCTTCGTTTTTGGCCTTTTTTTTAACGCCGGCCAGCGCTTCTGCTTCCACCGCCGGATCTTCTCTTCGTCCCGCTCCAAGGCTCGCCCCGCCGGAAGCTGACAACTCCATCCCAACTGCCGCAGGATGCGCCAGGCGTGGCCTGGGTGATACGCAACCCCGCATTCCCGTTCGATCAACTGCGCCACCCGCGCCGAAGTCCACAAGCTGGTTCCGTAGCCCAGAGCTTCCGGACCCTGCTTGAGCCCGCGCTCGATCTTGCTTAACTGCGTTGCACTCAGACGCGGCTTGCGGCCCGCACGCCCCGCCTGCTTCAGCCCAGCGCGGCCTTTCTCGCGCAGTTCGCTCGCCCACTGGCTCACCGACTGCCGGTGCGCCCCCACGCGCCGCGCCACTTCCGACTGGCTGTAGCCCTTCTCCAGCAGCCGCGCCGCCTGCATCCGCCGCCGCTCCAGAGCCGAAAAATCTCTGCGAACTCCCGCTGGATTTCCCATGCCCACACAATAGCATGAAATGCAGAAAATGTCAGTATATTATGTGATGCTCAGTAGGAGCAGACTGCACATGTCAACTCTTCGCAATTGAAAGCGCTGATGACACGAGCAATCGGTCGTCTGGTGAGTTTGTGTGTCTCCGCATCACCCACGGGAATTCATTAGCGGAACTCAAGACTTGCTCATCTTTCTTCTCGATATCACCTCTAGGTCGTCATACAATGCAAACGCCCTGACAAAATCAGATTGTTGTCGAAAAGGCAGAGGAAATTTTTGGTGCGCTCGTGATGATCTGGCTGCGCTGGTCGTTCCTGGCTTTCAATGTCTTTGCGTGTATTGCTGTTCTTCTCAGCGACGAACGCGGGCGACCACTCATATCCCGGTTGATCTCTCCCGAGTCAGGAGTGAGCGGCGTCTTCGACACCGCAGGCTGGATATACGTCTGGCAGTTAGTTGGCGTCGGCCTCGTGATCTGGCTCCATCTCAGCGCATGGCATCTGTTTTGGTGGTTTGTGCTCGGGTGGATGGTCGTTGTGCTGGTGGGGAAGCTACTCATGCGGATTCGCTCCCGCTCTTGAACGTCACGCATCAACGCAGATGCCAGACAGTACCGGCTAAGGAGCGCGGTACCGGGAGAAGACGGGACAAGCAAGAGTTAAATGAGCAGCTTGCGTTTTCTACCCCACTGATAGTAGTCAAGAAATCGCCATTACGCCAGGCATCCTCCTGCCTTCCCTAGCTCCGCCCCTCTTACCTCTTTGCCACACTGCCCCTCCGCTGAGTACAATCGCCCGTTCGGAACTCACACTCATGTCAATGAACAAAGTATTTGCGAATGCAGACGAAGCAGTGGCCGATATTCAGGATGGCGCGACCATCATGGTCGGCGGCTTCGGGCTGTGCGGGATTCCCGAGAACCTCATCCGCGCGCTGGTGAAAAAGGGCGTCAAGAACCTCGACACCATAAGCAACAACGTCGGCGTGGACGAGTTCGGCCTCGGGTTGATGCTCTATGCGGGGCAGATCCGTTCCCACAAGGGCAGCTATGTGGGCGAGAACCGGCTGCTGGAAGAAATGGTTATCGGCGGCCGCATTGATCTTGAGCTCATTCCGCAAGGCACATTTGCGGAGCGAATTCGGGCGGGCGGAGCGGGCATTCCCGCGTTCTACACGCCTGCTGGTTACGGGACGGTCGTAGCCGAATGCAAGGAGACGCGCGAGTTCGACGGGCGTCCATATGTGCTGGAGCACGCGCTGAAAGCCGACTTTGCGCTGATCAAGGCATGGAAGGGCGATCGCTGGGGGAATCTCGTCTATCGCAAGACTGCGCGCAATTTTAATCCCATGATGGCGACGGCGGCGAAGGTGACAATTGCCGAGGTCGAACATCTGGTGGAGCCGGGCGAGATCGAGCCCGACCAGGTGCACACGCCCAGCGTGTATGTGAAGCGGATTATTCAGGGTGTGGATTACGAGAAGCGCATCGAGCGCAGAACGCTGAGGAAGACGTGATCTGGCGGACCAGACCCCGCCCTACGCGCGTCGTAGAACGGGGCACCCGGCAATCCCGAGGAATGAAATTCACTGCGGAGGCACGGAGATCACTGAGAGAGAAGGGGCTGTTCGCTCTTCGCCATTCGCTCTTCGCTAAAGACTGAAGCCCAGAAGCTAAGGGCGAAAACAAAGCGTCCCGTGCTCGGTGGCTAGCGACGAATTCTCAGGAACAAAGGCCATGGCTGACATCAAAGCGGACAAGCAGAAAGACACGGAAAAGCGCGATCGTATTGTGCGCCGCGTGGCGCAGGAGCTGCGCGATGGATTCTATGTGAACCTTGGCATTGGAATGCCGACGCTGGTGGCCAACTGTGTGCCCCCCGGCATGGAGGTCATTCTGCAAAGTGAGAATGGCATGTTGGGCGTCGGGCCGTATCCGATACCGGGCGAAGAGGACCCCGACCTGATCAACGCCGGCAAGGAAACCGTCAGCGAGCTTCCCGGCACCGCGTATTTCTCCAGTGCCGAGTCCTTCGCCATGATTCGCGGCGGCCACATCGACTTGAGCGTATTGGGCGCGATGGAAGTGGACGAGGAAGGGAACCTAGCCAACTGGATGATCCCCGGCAAGATGGTCAAAGGCATGGGCGGCGCGATGGATTTAGTGGCCAGCGCCCGCCGCGTGATCGTCGCGATGGAACACACCACGCGCGACGGTGCTCCCAAGATTCTGAAGCGCTGTTCACTGCCCATCACGGGATTACGAGTGGTGCATAGTATTGCGACCGAGATGGCCTATATCCTCGTGACCCAATCAGGATTGGTTCTGGAAGAGATTGCTCCCGGCCTGACGGTAGAAGACGTCCAGCGCGCCACCGATGCTCCGCTGATCGTCAGTCCGGAGTTGAAGGCCATGACGGTGTAAGTAGGGTGCCAACACAGCCCAGCCTGCGCTGGCATGGACTAAGCCGTCTCCGGAGAGATATGGCGAAGAAGACACAAGCTACCAGGCGGAAGACGCCCGGAGCTGCCAAAGAACCCTTCGTGTTTATCAGCTACCGTCGCGCCGACAGCGCCGCCGCCGCCCGCTGGTTGTACAGCGCGATCCAGCGCACTTTCGGACCCGATCGCGTTTTCATGGACACGGAGGCAATTCGAGTATCTTCAGAGTGGCCCAAGGCCATTCTCCAGGGGCTGCATCGAGCCACGCACCTGATCGCCGTCGTGGGCACTTATTGGCTTCGCGTTACCGACGACTACGGCCGACGCCGCATTGATCGCGACGATGACTGGGTCCACACCGAGATCGCTCATGCACTTCAGAAGAGCAAACGCATCCTGCCCATCGTTCTCGCCAAGGATGCAATGCCGAGAGCTGAAGCGCTTCCTCGCGACATCCAACAGCTCGGTTCTATCCAGCCTTTCGAGTTGCGGGACGATCGTTGGGAGTCGGACTTGAACCTGTTACTGAAGGAGCTTGAGAGACTGGGCTTCCAGCGGGCCACAGTCAGCCCCGTTCGCTACCCGACACCTCGAGTTTCGATCACGGAAATACCACGGGACGAATTTGACTCGATCCTCAAGTCTCTGCCGGGTTGGACGGAAGTAGTCTCTCCACTGCCAGGGCAGGAGCCACTGGAACGGATTGAGCTGCGCAAGGCGTTTGAGTTCGGTTCGTTCCGGAGCGCCATCGAATTCATGCGCGAAGTAAGCGAATCCGCGGAGAAAGTGCAACATCATCCGCGATGGGAGAACATCTGGCGGACGGTAACCATCTGCCTGTCAACCTGGGATATCGGCCACAAACCGTCGCAGCTCGACGTCGATCTCGCCCGCGAAATCGAGTGCATCTACAAGAATTATTCACGCGATCGGAAGTCGAAGGCCAAGTCGGGCGAGTCGCGAAGCGTTTCCTGAGTTCCAACACTTGGTAGAGCAGAACATGCCGGAAAATCGCGGCTTTGATTTGGGAGCGGCAAAAGGGCGCAGACGCTGCGCCCCTTGTTGTCGAGCGATTGTTACCGAGTGCTAAACCGCGACTGGCTGTTTCACTGGCACAGGTGTCAACCAGCCATGCCGGTCTTCCACTTTGCCGTTTACGATGGCGTAGAAATCCGACCGTATCGCCCGGGTGATTGGTCCCACG
Organism: uncultured Acidobacteriaceae bacterium; assembly: GCA_963758255.1. Classification (GTDB taxonomy): domain Bacteria; phylum Acidobacteriota; class Terriglobia; order Terriglobales; family Acidobacteriaceae; genus DASRAA01. The sequence continues at coordinate 117,527 of CAVWUX010000006.1, read as the reverse complement.
AGACCCTTGCCCACCTTGATCTTGTCCACGGAGCGGATCGGGGTAATCTCCGCCGCGGTTCCGCTGAAGAACACCTCGTCCGCCAGGTACAGGAATTCGCGGGGAATTGTCTGTTCGTGCACCGGAATCCCCAGGTCTTGCGCAATGTGCAGGACCGAATTGCGGGTGATGCCCGGAAGTACGCTGTTGGCCAGCGGCGGGGTATAGATGCGGTCCTTGTGAACCAGGAAGACGTTTTCGCCTGAGCCTTCGCTAACATATCCGTTCACGTCCAGCGCGATGCCTTCGCTATAGCCGTTGGCGACGGCCTCCATTTTGATGAGCTGCGAGTTCATGTAGTTGGCGCCGGCCTTGGCCATGGTAGGCATGGTGTTGGGAGCGAGCCGGCTCCACGACGACACGCACACGTCCACCCCTTCGTCGCCCTCGCCACCCAGATACTTGCCCCAGGCGTAGTTCACGATGTACACATCTGTGGGCGAGCCTGCCGGGTCCACACCTACCGTACCGTATCCGCGCAAAACGATAGGACGGATGTAGCAGGGCGAAACCTTGTTCTTGGCGACCAGATCGACTGTTGCCTGCACCAATTCCTCGAGGGTGTAGTCCACATCGATGCGATACACCTTGGCCGAATCCAACAGCCGCTGGGTGTGATCGACTAGGCGAAAGATCGCCGGGCCCTTCGGCGTATGGTAGCAGCGGATCCCCTCAAAAACCGATGAGCCGTAGTTGATTACGTGGGCCATCACGTGCAACTTCGCATCGTCCCATGGGATCAGGTTGCCGTTGCACCAGATATATTCACTCGCGTTGATGGCCATCGAGGCGCTCCTTAGTGTCGGTGTCGGTATCGGATTGTTTTGTCAGAGGCTGCCCGGCAACACTCGCCATCCCTGCGTCATGCTGCTTCAGTCATGCCGCAATGCGATTAGGAGCGCTGAAGTTCGGGGGAACATCTTGACTGGGAATTATAACCGAGGTGGCCGCCGAGCAGGGAAAAGGCGTTTTCCGCTCCAATTACGGCTTCTGGGACGAAAAAAATGGTCGCAGGCAAACGTTCGAAAGTTGCACTTCACCCTGGGAATCCAGCGACTGGGTGTCTACAACCCCAATGCCAGCAGAAAGTTGCGGGAAACTTCGAGTTTTTATGCGCGTCTATATGCGTGGGTTGCCAGATTCAGGTCCGCTCGTGCGGCACTGCAACCCAGCTCCACATAAGCCCTTATGCTACCGCGCCACTGAATTCCGTCAAGCACTGGGCCGGAATGGCAAAGGCAGTTAGCGAGCGTGTTCCACAGGAGAGGCAAGCAATGAAGAAGTGGATTGTTGTCATGGCATTTTCGATACTTGTCACCATGGCTGCGGTTGCGCAAGATTACCCGAAGTTCGAAGTCCCGGTGGGCTTTTCGTTCGTGAACGTCCATCCTGACCTCAGCCCGGTCACCAGCTTCAACGTGTTCGGTGGCGGCGGCGGATTTGTGTATAACGTCACGCCCTGGATCGGCATCAAGGCTGACTTCATGGGCTACACCCAAGGCAGCGGAGTGAAGAGTCAGCTCACGAATGCCGGCTACGTAACCGGGAATCTGCAGGGGAACGTATTCACTTACCTGTTCGGTCCGCAGATCAAGAAGCACTCGGGCAAGTTGCAGCCTTTCGGGCAGGCCCTGTTCGGCGCCGCCCACAGCAACGCCTACGCGAACATTTACAACACCATCAATGGCACCAAGTCGGCCAGCAGCAACAACAATGCTTTCGCCATGGAGTTCGGCGGTGGACTGGACTACGCCCTTACCAAGACCATCCAGTTGCGGCCAGTCGAAGTGGATTATCTCTACACCCGCTTCGGCGTCAACGGCACCAGCTACACCGGCAATCAGAATAACTTCAAGTATTTCGCCGGCGTGAACTTCACCTTCGGCGGCAAGTAAGCCTCCCACGAACAGCAAGAACGTGGCGTCACCCTGGGGGTGACGCCATTTTCATGCGCGATTTCCAGGGCGATTCCTGTCGCTGACCCACTTCCCCAGCCAGAGCAATTCTCCGGCGATGAACAGTCCACCGAAAATCGTCTTGTTGTGTTGCGCCAGCCACTGTGGCAAATAGATATCGAAGTTCGCCGCCCGATCGGTGGTGAACCGTGCAGCAAGATCCGTCAACGGACAGCGGCCTCCGTTCAGCGCCAGCACCACGCACTCCACGACGATCAATGCCGTCAGCCATCCCGCCCAGCGAAAGCGACCTTGGAAGGCGAGGACCGGGACCGCCATGATCGCCGCAGCCATGACGGCCCAGATCGCGGTATGCGCAATCTTGATCAGCGTTAATGCGTGTTCGGCAGTCATCCATGGCCTCCCGCGCCAATTGTAGTTGGCGGACGTCCAAGTAGGTGGCGCCGCCGCTGTTTACAATGGAAGAAACACGCGACTCGCGACAGGAGACATCCACATCCGCACCTACAACATCGCCATCGTTGGACTGGGCAATGTTGGCTCGGCTCTGGTTGCGCTCCTGGAACGAAAACGGCAGGAACTCTCCGACCGCTATGGAATCGGATGGCGGGTGACCGGCGTCGCCTCACGTCGGATGGGTTGGCTGGTTGCTCGCGATGAATTCGTGCCGGAGAAGTTGCTGGCCGGCGACTTCTCTGGAGCCAGGTCCGTTGGCCACGTGGCGAGTTGGATGCATGCCGCCAAACCCGACGTTGTCTTCGAAGCCAGCTCGCTGAATGCTGAGACGGGCGAGCCGGCGATCACACACATCCGGGTCGCACTCGAATCTCGAGCTCACGCCGTCAGCGCCAACAAGGGGCCGGTACTGCACGCCTATCGCGAACTCACTAAGCTGGCACAAGATAAGGGGCGTTGCTTCTATTTCGAGTCGGCGATGATGGACGGCGCTCCCGTGTTCTCGCTCTTTCGCTCGGCCTTGCCGGCGATCGAGATTCTCGGGTTTCGCGGGGTGATCAACTCGACCACCACCGTCGATCCTCGAAGCCATGCAGGCAGGGAAGAGCGTTGACGAAGCAATTACGGAAGCGCAGCGTCTTGGCGTTGCTGAAACCGATCCCTCCGCTGACATTGACGGCATCGACGCGGCGGTCAAGGTCGTGGAAGTCACCAACGTTCTGATGGGCGCCAGTCTCAAGCTTGCTGACGTCGCGCGCCGGGGTATTCGCGGCATCACTCCTGCGCAGTTGCGCGAAGCCCACGAAAAAGGCGAAGCTTGGAGGTTGGTCAGTCGCGCCCGGCGGCAGTCCGACGGCAGCATCGTGCGCCTCGGTCGCGCCGGAGAGGCTCAAACTCGACGATCCGCTGGCACAGGTGCATGGCACCTCACTGCTGATCGCCTTCGAAACCGATATCTTTAAGGAGTTGATCATCAGCGAGCGTGACCCCGGGCCGGAAGCCACGGCCTACGGAATGTTGTCGGACTTTGTTAACGCAGTCAGGAGTTCATAAGCATGTCTTCCAGCGCAAGAATCGCCCCCACGGTAAGCAAGCTCGATGTCGGCTGGGTTCGCCGGCAGTTTCCGTCGCTCCGCCAAACCGTCAACGGCAAGCCCGCCGTTTTCTTCGACGCGCCCGGCGGTACTCAAGTCCCGCAGACGGTGATCGACGCCATCTCTGAATACTTGTCGAAGTGGAACGCCAATCTCGGAGGAGCCTTTCTGACCAGCCAGCGCAGCGACCTGGTCGTCGAGCAGGCGCACCAGGCCATGGCCGACTTCTTCAACTGCGAGCCGGACGAAGTGGTTTTCGGCGCCAACATGACGACGCTGACTTTCGCGTTGAGTCGCGCCATCGGCCGTGACCTCAAAAGTGGCGACGAGTTGCTGGTGACCTGCCTCGACCACGATGCCAACGTCTCCCCCTGGGTTTGCCTGGAGGAACGCGGCGCGAAGGTTCGCACCGCCGACATCGGAATTGCCGACTGCACGCTCGACATGTTCGATCTGCAGGCCAAGATCAGACGCAGCACCCGGCTGGTTGCCGTGGGATGGGCCGCTAACGCCGTCGGTACCATCAACGATGTTCAGGAAGTCATTCGCCTGGCGCATGAAGCTGGAGCCATGACCTTCATCGACGCAGTGCACTATGCCCCGCACGGTCTCATCGACGTCAAGGCCATCGACACCGATTTTCTCGCCTGCTCCAGCTACAAGTTTTTCGGACCTCACCAGGGGATCCTGTTCGGGAAGCGCGAACAATTGTTGCGGCTGCGGCCCTACAAGCTGCGTGTATGCAGCGAGAAGCTGCCCGACCGATGGGAGACGGGCACGCAGAACCACGAGTGCATGGCTGGAGTCGCGGCGGCCATTGACTACATCGCCGAGGTTGGCCGCCATCACAGCAGCGAAATTCACACCCGGCGTGAAGCCATTGTCGCGGCCTACGAAGTCTTTCAGCAGCATGAGCGCGAACTCGCCCAGCAGCTCATCCGCGGACTGCTCGACATCCCCGGCCTCACGTTTTATGGCATTACCGACCCGGCCAAGGCCGACCAGCGCACGCCGACGGTTGCCGTTCGTATAGAGGGATACACTCCGCGCGAACTGGCTGAGCGACTGGGCGAGCGCGGCATCTTCACCTGGGACGGCAACTATTACGCCATCAACCTCGCCGAACGCCTGGGTGTGCAACAAAGCGGCGGCATGCTGCGCATCGGCTTGGCGCACTACAACACGGCGGAGGAAGTGGAGCGGCTGCTGGCGGAGTTGCGGTCGCTGGCTGCGAAATCCAGAACCCAATAGCCACGGGCTCTTAGAATGAACACTCTCCGTGTCTCTGCTCCTCTGTGGGTGAAGGCACTTCCGGTGCGTTATAATCCGCCCGTCGAGCGGAGGATGAAGAGGACATGCGCAGCGGGAATCGCTGGTTGGCGGTGCTGGCGGTGGTCGCGATTGTCGCTGTGCTCGGCGCTTTCACCGTGCACCGCGCGCTTACTCCCACCACGCTAATCGCAGTCATGCCGGCGGCCCTTCCCGCCGACGGCTTCACTACCGCGGAACTCACGCTCCATTCCTCTCCTGACCACGATCTACACGGACTTCACGTCGAAGTTGATGATGCGCACCGCGCCGCAGTGGACGCGGTCACTATAAACGGCGGCTCCGCTGTCATCTCCGTGCGCACGGGTGTGCTCCCCGGTGAAGCGAAGCTTCGCCTGACCGCACCCGGCATCGAGCCAAAGCAAGTCACGCTGCGAACTACCCTTGACGTGTCTGACAGTGTGGGAGATGGCACGCCTGACTTCCTGCGCTTGCACGACGCCGCAGACCGTGCCGCCTTTCGGCGCTGGTTCACTCTTCTGGCCGAAGCCGAGTACTATCGACACAGTGCGTCCGCCGAAATCGCTGACTGCGCGGCGCTGCTCCGCTACGCCTATCGCGAGGCACTGCGCCAGCATGATTCCGCCTGGGCGAAGGCGGTTGCTTTGCCCGCCGCTCCGGCTCCCGACAATGTTCGCCAATATCAATATCCTTACACCCCGCTTGGTGCCGGACTGTTTCGTGTCCGCGACGGCGGTTTCGTAGCGGATGACCTGAGCGACGCCGGATTTGCCCAGTTTGCTGACGCCAAGACGTTGTGGCGGCGCAACACCTACTTTGTGGGACGCGACGTCGCTCGCGCCCTTTCCGGCGACTTGTTGTTTTTTCGTCAGGAAGGCCACGGCCTGCCCTTTCACGCCATGATTTTTCTCGGTCCCAGCCAAGTTGAAGTTGGACCCAGTCGCGAAGCGCTGGTGGTCTACCACACCGGCCCCATCGGCAATTCACCCGGTGAAATCCGCCGCCCTACGGTCGCGCAACTTCTAGAGTTTCCTGATCCGCGCTGGCGGCCGGTACCCTCCAATCCCAGTTTTCTGGGCGTCTATCGCTGGAACATCCTGCGAGGCGGCGACTGATGCGCATACAGCGCGCCACTGTCGCCGTCTTGCTGTTGCTGTCTCTTCTGGCGCCGCTTCTTGCCCAGGAGCCGGACACTCAACCCTTCTTCTCGCTCACCAGCGAGCGCACCTACCTGCCCGGGGAAAAAGTCGAGATTGCGGTCTATTCCCACAACGTCAGCGCGCTGCAGTTCCGCGTTTACCGGGTGAACGACCCCATCAAGTTCTTCAGCCAACTGCAGGAGATGCACAGCTTCGGTGGGCAGGCGCCGCGCATGCCCAAACAGGCGCACACCTGGATCGAGCGCTTTCACGCCTGGAAGCACCGCGTTTGGGCTTGGATCCGCGACTTTATTCGTGCCCAGTTCTCACCCGACTCGCGCCACCGGATTCGCTTGTGGCGGATGGGTGAAACTGCGCCGCAGAAGAAAGGTCCTCAAGCTGAGCAGTACGCGCAGGTTCCCGTTCTCAACCAGCAACAGCTCGTCTCAACGTGGAAGTGGACAGCCCCGTCGGGGGAGCGCTGGCAGAGCCAGAATGTGAATGTGCCCGTCGGCGAAAAGGGCGTCTATCTCGTCGAAGCCACCGAAGGCACGCTGCGCGCCTACACCATTGTCGTCATCACTGAAATCGCAGTCATCACCAAGGCCGCGCCCGGACGCCTCGTGAGCTTCGTCGTCGATCGCCGCACGGGCGATCCCATCGCCGGTGCCATGACGCGCCTGTGGATCGATCAAAAGGAAATTGCCTCGAAACAAACCGATCAGCAAGGCCTGATGGACACGGCAATCACTGAGGAGAAACCGGAGAATGTCGCCGTCCTCACAACTTACAATGACCAGTTCGCGGTCAACACGCCCGGCGCCTGGAACCTCGGCTCCGCTTCCGATCGCAATCTGCGCGGCTACACCTACACTGACCGTCCTGTGTACCGGCCTGGCGATACCGTGCACTTCAAGACCATCGTGCGCGCCGAAACTCCCACGGGGTACCTGATTCCCCAGGACCGCGAACTGCGTCTTGAGTTGCGCGATCCGCGCACCTACCAGCCCATCTGGCAGCAGACCGTCACTCTCTCCGACGTGGGCACCGCGCACTGGGACTACGTCATTCCCTCAGACGCCAACCTCGGCTTCTACTACCTCAACATGCAATCCGGTGAACGCTATGTCGAGGGCGTGCGCTTTTCGGTGCAGGATTACAAGAAGCCCGAGTACGCGGTGAAGGTCATTGCACAGCCGCCGCGCGTGCTGCAGGGCCAGCCCATCAAGGCCACCATCGATGCGCGCTACTACTTCGGAGAGCCGGTCGCAAACGCCAAGGTGAAGTGGGTGGTGCACACCTCGACCTATTGGCCGTTCGGACGCTATGAGTCCGACTCCGACTTCGGCGACGAAGGCTACGACGCAGGTGAAGAAGGACCGGGCGAGGCTGACACCTATGGCGGCGAGCAGGAGACCGAGCAGAGCGGGACACTCGACGCCGACGGCAAATTGCAGATCACTGTCCCCACCCAGGTCAATCCCAAGAAGCAGGATGTGACCTATCGCATCGAGGCGCGCGTCACTGACGAAGGCAACCGCGAAATCTCCGGCCACGGTTTCGCGCTAGCAACCTATGGCAGCTTTTATTTGACCGCCGAGCCCAACTCGTATGTGTACTCCAAGGGCAGCGCTGCCATCATCAACGTCACCGCGCAGGACTACGACAAGAAGCCCATTGCCACCGCCTTTCGCGCTGAGTTCAGCCGCTGGAACTGGCAGAAGCGCTCGGGCGAGCTTGTCTCGACTTCGCAGGGCCAGACGGGCGCCGACGGCAAGGGCCAGGTGCAATTCACCATTCCGGATGCGGGCGAATTCCGCGTGCGCATCACTGCCGTCACACCCGGGAAACGTGAGGTCGAAGATACCGCGTACCTGTGGGCTCCGGGAGTTAGCCCCTTGTGGGCAGGGACTCAGCAAGAGCGCATTCAAATCGTTCCCGACAAGAAGTCATACGTTCCGGGGGACACTGCACACGTTCTGATCGTCACTGGCAAGGATCCCGCGTCCGTGCTGGTCACGACCGAGGGCAACGGGCTCTACTCCGCGCAGGTCATCAAGAGCAGCGGCGGTAGTGTCACCGTCGACGTTCCCATCCGGCCGGAGTTCGCGCCCAACTTCTATGTGTCGGCGGCTTTCATTCGCGGCAACAAGTTCTATTCCGGCAACAAGAGCCTCGACGGTCCCGCCCACGCAGCACGAACTCAAGGTTGATTTGCAGCCATCCAAGCCGCAATATCAGCCCGGCCAGCCCGGCGCCTACACCATCAAGGCTACCGACTCGAGCGGCAAGCCGGTTTCCGCCGAGTTCAGCCTTGGTGTGGTGGACGAAGCCATCTACGCTATCGAACCCGAAACCGTTGGCAGCATCCTGAAGGCCTTCTACGGGACTGTGTACTCCAAGGTCTCGACCGACAGCTCGCTGACCTACTACTTCAGCGGACAGGCGGGCAAGCGCGCCATGCAGTTGGCCGGCGGCGCGAATCGAACCTCAACCGCGCTTGCTCAACTCAAGCCCGAACGCCTGGTGCAGCCCAAGATCCGTAAGGCTTTTCCCGACACTGCCTACTGGGTGGCCGACGTGCGCACCGGAAGCAACGGCCAGGCCACCGTCAAGTTCGACTATCCCGACGCCATCACCTCATGGCGCGCCACTACTCGTGGCGTCACGCAGGACACCAAGGTCGGCAGCGCCGTCGAAAACACCATCGTGCGCAAGAACCTGATGGTGCGCTTGGTGGTGCCGCGCTTCTTCCGTCGCGGCGACGAAATCGTCCTCTCCACCATCGTGCAGAACTACCTGCCTGCCGAAAAGATGTCGCGCGTGTCGATGGAATTCACCGGCTTGCAGGTCATCGATGGTGAAACGCGCGATGTTCCTGTGCCCAGCCGCGGCACCGTCAAGGTGGACTATCGCGTGCGCGTGCTCGATGTGGACTCCGCCAAGGTGCTTGGCAAAGCGCTCACCGATGTCGAGAGCGATGCCATGGAACTCACCCTGCCGGTGGTTCCGTTCGGTGTGAAGCTCGCGGTTGCAAAGTCCGGCTCGATCGCCGGAGCAGGGAACGAGCGACGTCACCGAAGCAGATCACCTTCCCGGCCGGTGCGGAACCTGGAACACGCAGGCTTACCATCGAAGTCACGCCGTCGATCGCGGGCGCGATCTTTGGCGCGCTCGACTTCCTCACCTCGTATCCCTATGGCTGCACCGAGCAGACCATGTCGAGCTTCTTGCCTGACGTGCTGGTGGCCGATGCCATGAAGAAGCTGGGAGTGGGAACAAACATCGATCCGCAGACGCTCAACAAGCAGGTGCAGGCCGGGCTCGATCGCCTCTACCAGTATCAACACCCGGACGGCGGCTGGGGATGGTGGCAGACCGACGACTCCCAACCTTTCATGACCGCCTACGTACTCGCCGGACTAGTGCAGGCCAAGTCGGCCGGCTATGACGTCGAAGAAGCCCGCGTTGATCGCGCTCGCAAGTGGCTGCTGCCGCAGTTCACCCGCTCGACGGCGGTGAAGACCGACCTGCGCGCTTACATGGCCTACGCGCTGGTGCTTAGCGGTAGCGACTCCAACGCTGCCATCGTTGACTCTGTCTGGAACCAGCGTTCTACGCTTACCTCCTACGGCAAGGCGCTGCTGGGTCTCGCCATGGCGCAGATCAGCGACTCGCGTGCCGACGAACTCGCAAAGCAACTTGCTTCCGACGCAAAGCAGGACGACGCGCAGGCCTGGTGGCCCACCGACACCAACAACCTGATGGACTATTACGGCGACACCACGCCGCAGGCCACCGCCTACGCTTTGAAGTTCCTCGATCGCGTCGATCCGCAAAGCCCGCTGCTGGCGAAAGCCGCGCTCTACCTTGTCAGTCATCGCGGCGAAGGCTACTACTGGGATTCCACCCAGCAGACCGCTATGGTGATTTACGGCCTCACCGACTACCTGCAGCGCACCCAGGAGCTCAAACCCAACTTCAGCGTCGATGTGCAGGTAAACGGCAAGACGGTTGCGACCAAGAAGTTCACTGCCGCTGACGCCACAGCTCCGCCCACATCCGTAACGCTTCAAGAAGCGCAACTCGCGCAGGGGGCCAACCAGATTCGCCTGGTGAAATCCGGCGAAGGTCATCTCTATTGGTCCGCACGCGGCGAGTACTATTCCAACCAGCCCAACGTCGTGAACACCGGTACCTTCCAACTGAGCACCGTGCGCGAGTACTACAAGCTCACGCCGCAACAGACGGGCAACAAGCTCGTGTACCATCTCGACAAACTTTCCGGCCCGGTGCAGGTTGGCGACACGCTCGCCGTGCGCATCACCGTCGGCGGCAGCGACTGGCGCTACCTCATGATCGAGGACCCGATCCCCTCCGGCACCGAATCCATCGCTCGCGACGACCTGTATCAGCTCGATCAACGGCCTCCGTGGTGGAGCACGCGCTGGCGTAGCTATCGCGAACTGCGCGACGACCGCACCACCTTCTTCAACTACTCGTTCCCGCGCGGGCAGTCTGAATACACCTACCTGCTCAAGGTAGTGAACCCGGGCGTCTTTCGCGTGAGCCCCACGCGCGTGGAGCCCATGTATCAGCCGCAATACCTGTCCACCAGCGACGCAACGACGGTGACGGTGAAATGACCATGACGGAGACAACCAACCGCACCGGTATCGTGAAGCTCTGGCTGCTGAACTTCGTGGCCAACGCCATGGTGCTCGCCATCGGGTACTTCTGGCTGCTGATTCCTGACGCGCGTGGCTGGCAGGTTGCCGCCTCGGTTCTGATCGCCATCGTCGTAGCCGTTCTGGTGCTCTGGCTGCGCGCCGGAACCCTGGCCTGGTTCCGCGTCGCGGAATTCCGCAAGGAGCGAGCTATCTGGAACTCCTACCGTCACGCCTTGCGCCACGTTCCCGCCCTTGGCGTCTGGGTACTGGTGTTCGTAGTATTCGCGTGGATGTTGTGGGGGTTGCAGGGCTACGTACCGCAGTTTGCGGTGTGGTTGCGCCAGAAGTTCAACGCCGGCCCTCCGCCGCGCAACATCATGAACGAGCTGAACTGGCTGCTGCGTCTGCTTGTTGGCCTCGTGCTGCCCGCGCTTTGGGTGCCGATGGCGACTACGATCTCTGCGGTGGGCTTCCAGTCCCAGCACATCATCCTCTCGCGCCGCGTGTGGAAGCGACCGCTGTACTGGCTGTGGTTTTGCCTGATCCTGGGCGTCGGCGCCTACGTCGCCTACAAGCTGGTCTGGTGGATTCCCGACTTGCAGACTCTTCGCCAGCAGGCCTCGAGCATGGGTCTGCGCCTTCTTCTCGCCTACCTGATCGCGGTTACCGCGTTCATCGCCGTGGTCTGGATGACCGCACTCTATACCGACCGTGAAGATCCGCTGTAACGAATGAATTGTGCGTCGTTCTCTGCGCGTCAGACCAGTACCGTTTCGATTCCGGCCTTCTTCAACGCTCGCAGATGATGCCGGGGAATCTGTTTGTCGGTGATAACGCCGTGAATGTTAGACAGCGGTACGATTGACGACAAGCTGGTGCGCCCGAACTTGGTGGAATCGCACACCGCAATCACCCGCGCCGCGATCTGCACCATCAGGCGGTTCAACTGGGCCTCAAGCAGATTCGGAGTTGAGACACCAGATTGGGTGTCGAAGCCATCCACGCCCAGAAAGAGGATGTCGGCCTTCAGGCGGCGCAGGCTCTCCTCGGCAATCGGACCGACTAGCGAGTACGAGTTGCTGCGCAACATTCCGCCGGTCAGGATGACGTCGAGGCTGCTGCCCGACAGTTCACTGGCAATGTTGATGGCGTTAGTGATGATGGTCAGGCGTTTGAACTCACGCAGTGCGCGTGCCACCGCCGTAGTGGTGCTTCCGGAGTCGAGAATCACCGACTGGCCTTCCTTCACCATCCTGGAGGCGGCCGCAGCGATGCGCTGTTTCTCGCGCGGGTGCTGCATCTCGCGCTCGGTCAGATTGCGATCGGAGTCCGATCCGGCGCGTATGGGTAGCGCGCCTCCGTGCGTGCGGTAGATCAGTCCGCGGGTGTGTAGCAGTCCGAGGTCGCGGCGGATGGTGATCTCCGAACTGCCGTATTTCCTTGCCAGTTCGCGCACCAGGGCGCGACCGTTCTGGTTCACAAAATCAACAATCGCCCGGCGGCGTTCTTCGTTCAGGACTGAAGTACGTTTGACTGGCATGGTCCCCACCAGCTTGCGTTCGCATACGATCTTATTCGATCAAGAGCGAAGTAGAAACAGGTTTCGCGCAACTCAATCGACGACTACCGATTTGACCAGGTTTCGAGGCCGGTCCACATCCAGGCCATTCAACACCGCGATGTGGTAGGCAAGAAACTGCAGCGGCACCACCTCCATGATGGGCAGCAGCAATTCTTCCAGGTGAGGGAGATAGAACGACGCCACGCCCATGGCGCGCACGACTTCGTCGCCCTCCGACGCCAGCAGTATCTGGCGTTGCGAAATCTGGCGGATGTCTTCGATCAGGGATATCGATTTTTCGTAGCGCACCATCGATTCGGGGTCCCGCCGGTCGCAGGTCACGATGGCAACTACGGGAAGGCTTTCGGTGATCAGCGCCGTGGGACCGTGGCGGAACTCCCCGGTGGGATAGCCCTCGGCGTGAACATAGGAGATTTCCTTCAGCTTCAACGCGCCTTCCAGAGCGATGGGGTAGTGCACGCCGCGGCCCAGGAACACGAACGTCTGGTCCTGATAGAAGTCGTGGGCGATGGTCTCGGCTTCGGCATTGAAGCGGTCGAGCGACTGCTCGATGAGGTCAGGGAGCGCTGACAGCGCCTCCACTCTGGCCGTAACTTCAGCGGATGTCAGCGTCTCCTTCTGGGCGGCAAGAAACAGCGCCAGCATGTAGAGCGCCGTGAGTTGCGTGGTGAAACTCTTGGTGGCTGGAATGGCGACTTCGCGGCCGGCGAAGGTAAAAAAGTTGGCATCGGCCTCGCGTGAGATGGTGGAATCGACCACGTTGGAGATAGAAAGCGTTTTCATTCCATTCTCTTTTGCAGTGCGCTGCGCGACCGTGGTGTCGGCAGTTTCGCCCGACTGTGTAATGGCAATCACCAGCGAGCCTTTGCCATTTGTGGGCTTGCGATATCCGTATTCGCTAGCGTGTTCGACCTCGACTGGAATGCCGGCGAGGTCTTCGATCATCAGCTTGCCGCAGAGGCCGGCGTGCCGACTGGCGCCGCTGGCCACGATGGTGACGCGCCGCAGTCCGGCAACATCGGCCGGCTTCCACGGGAATCGATCGGGCTTGACTGTGCGAGTGACCGGGTCAATGTGCCGATGAATGGTTTCCCGGATGGCATCCGGCTGTTCGTACACTTCCTTCAGCATCTGGTAAGAGAACTTGCGGTTTTGAACTGGTTGCTCCGACTGCGACACGCGCGCACCCTCCTTCGAGGACCTGGGGCACAACGCCGCCCACCACAGCGCGCGCCCCACTTATTAATCTAGCAGAAAAGCTCAAAAACGATCACAAATATGATCAGTAACGATCATTTTGTTACACTGGACGCAAGTCAAAAGCTGGCGGCGCTTCTTGGCCGGGCACTGCTGTTGGCCGAAACCGTCTGTCCGCTTAACACCAACGATCATGCGAATAATCATCCCGATCTTCCTGCTCCCTGTTCTCGCCTTTGCGGTCGGCTCATCCGACGCGACCGGGACGTCCACCATTAGCGTCATGCCGTGGCCGGCTTCGGTCCAAATCCACACCGGAAAGCTGAAGCTCGACAGCTCGTTCACCGTAGCCACCAGCGGCTATTCCGACGTTCGCCTGCAGGCGGCGATCCTGCGCATGCAACAACGCCTCAAAGGACGCACCGGAATAGTTGTGCCTCTCGGCGTTGCGCCCAGCGCGACTCCCGCTGTCCTGACGATCTCCGTGAAAGCCGCCGGAGAGCAGTATCCCAAGCTCGGCGAGGATGAATCCTACGCTCTCGAGATCACCGCGGATCGCGCATCCCTGACCGCCGACACGGTGGTTGGTGCGATGCATGGCATGGAGACACTGCTACAACTCGCCTCCGGCCGGCCCGAGGGCTACTACTTTCCGGCCGTCAACATTCAAGACAAGCCCCGTTTTCTCTGGCGTGGCCTGATGATCGACGTCGGGCGCCACTTTGAGCCAGTCGAGGTGATCAAACGCAACATTGACGGTTTAGCCGCTGTGAAGATGAATGTCTTCCACTGGCACCTGAGCGACGACCAGGGATTCCGCATCGAGAGCAAGCGCTATCCCAAGCTGCAGGAAATGGGCTCCGGCGGATTGTATTACAGCCAGGAACAGGTGCGGGAAGTGGTAGCGTACGCGGCTGACCGTGGGGTGCGGGTGATTCCGGAGTTCGATATGCCCGGCCACACTACGGCGTGGATGGTGGGCTATCCGGAGCTGGCCAGCGCGCCCGGACCCTACGAGATTGAGAAGCATTGGGGCATCTTCGATCCCACCATGGACCCGACCCGCGAGGAGACGTATCAGTTCCTCGATGGATTCATCGGCGAGATGGCGGCGCTGTTTCCTGACGAGTATTTTCATATCGGCGGCGACGAAAACAACGGCAAACAGTGGCAGGCGAATCCGCGGATCCAGGAATTCATGAGGGCGCATGGCTACCACACGACGGCGGAGTTGCAGACCTACTTCAACCAGCGGGTGCTGCAAATCGTGCAGAAGCACGGCAAGAAGATGGTGGGCTGGGACGAGATCCTGACCCCCGACCTTCCCAAGGACGCGGTGGTGCAGTCATGGCGCGGCTACAAGTCACTCGACCAGGCGGCCCGCGAGGGCTACGGGACGATCTGGTCCACCGAGTACTACCTCGACCACATGGGTCCGGCCAGCTACCACTATCTGTCCGATCCGCTTCCCGCAGACTCCAAGCTGACACCGGAGCAGGCATCTCACATTCTGGGAGGCGAAGTCTGCGCCTGGGGAGAGTTCCTCTCGCCAGAAAACATTGACAGCCGCATCTGGCCGCGCACCGCGGCGATCGCCGAGCGCTTCTGGTCTCCTCGGGATGTGACTAACGTGGCCGACATGTACCGGCGGCTCGATGCGGTCAGCGTATGGCTGGAGCAGGACGGAACCCTCCAGCTTTCGAGCACCGACAAGATGTTGCGCCAGGTCTCAGGAACCGCAGACCTCGGTCCACTGGGCACGCTCGGCAAGATTGCGTCTCCGGAAGGCGTTGGCGTGCGCGAACAGTTGACCCGCCAGAGCAATCCCAGTACGCAGCTCACGCCACTGGTGCATCTGACCGACGCCGTGGTTCCCGATCCGCCGTACCGGCGGCAATTCGCCGCACTTGTCGATCAGTTACTCGGCGATGCGCCAAAGTTCACAGCTTCCTCCGGGGAGCTAACGCGAACGTTCCAGCAGTGGCGCGACATGCGCCCGGGATTCGAAGTCATGGCCGCGGCCGCCCCTGTGCTTCAAGACGGCAGCAGCCGCGTACTCCAACTGCAAAAGCTGGGCTCCTCGGGACTGGAGGCGCTGAACTTCCTGCAATCCGGCACGACTCCGCCCAGTGATTGGAGCGCCTCACAACTGGAACTGATCAAGCAGGCCGAGACACCGGACTCATCGCTGCTGAAGCTGCCGTGGATGGGCTCATACCGCGCCTTGATTCTCGCGGCCACTCAGGTGGGTGAACTGAAGACCACCGGCGCGAAGGACTGGAAGCAAAAAGTCCTGGACGAGGCCGCCCGACAGGAGCCGGAACAGAAATACACCTGGTAAGGACCGCACTGCACGACGAACGGCAACTACTTCTCGATGGAGTTCACCTTCGGATTCGCGTCGGTTGACAGCACCAGGACCCTTGATCGGTTTACGACGTAGGCGATTCCAATGGTATTGCCATTTGCCGTCAACGGCGACCGTCCAGTGGAATCGACGCTGTAGGTTGCATTCAGGCTCAGCCCCTGTTGCGGGCCGCCGGGCCCGCTGGTATCGAAAGTCAGTGGGAAATTGCCGTTACCGTCGGGGGTGGCGGAGTCCGCCTCAACCGTAACGCTCGGGAGAACCGCGACGATCGTGCCGCCCTGGTACGAGCCGTTGATCGACGAGTTGCTGTACGGCGATCCGGATTGCGGGACGATGGTTCCCGCAGTCACAGCCGCATCTCCTGACACCGTGAATGCGATATTCGACGACAAGTAGAAGACGATGGGGGAGCTTCCAAAACCGGTCAATGTCGTGCGCCCATTGGTCTCAACGTTGTACGTGCCGGTGTAACTGTTAGCGCTGAGGTTGCCGCCGGAATTTTCGTCCGTGGAAACGGTCATTCCACCCTTGCCGTCGAAAGTCACCAAGGCCAGAAGAACATCGGGGACGAAAAAGCTGTTCGACAAGGCCACACCCTGAAGTTCAGCAACCGTCGTGACGCTGAGATTTGCATTGGTATAGGCGTTGTTGGGTCGGGTCGCCAAATTGAACAGCGCCAGCGGAGCCGCGTTCGACACCGGATCGATGCCCAGCATGATCAGTTCACTGGACGAAACCGGATAGAAGCTGTAATTGGTGGTGGCGCCGTTCGTGACTGCAAGCGTCGCAGTGCCACGTCCGGTAACCGGGTCAATGGCGACGAACGATCCCGTGAAGGGGACGCTGTTGACCACGACGCCGTTGTCGTTGGTGTCTTCTACGCCGCTGGTCCACGCTCCGGTGTTGCTGGCCTGGAAAGTCCCGGCAGCAGCGTAGCGGCTCGTGCCGGCATCGGCACCGCTGGCGCCGAAGGCCCAGTACGCGGCCAGCGAACTGATCGTGACCGTCGTAACGCTGCTTACCTTGCGGATGACGCCTGTCCCCTGGTTCCCCGCAATACCGTTCTGGATGAAGCGGATCGTCCCGCTCGCCGGTACAGCCAACTGGTAGGTAAATGTACCCAGCGATGGGATGACCAGCGTCATTGGGCCGGTGTTGGTCGCCCCAATCGAATACGTCCCCGTGAACGTCAACTGGGTCTGAACGCCGGTCGTGCTGTTCGAATCCATCAGGCCGTTGGTGATGTTGCCCATGCCGTCGGAGGTGAAGCTGCCAGCCTGAAGCACGACATTGCCATTGCTGAATCCCGAGAACGAGAACACGTAGTTCCCGTTCAACCGGAAGGTAGGCCCGTTAATGGTAAGG
This sequence comes from uncultured Acidobacteriaceae bacterium, assembly GCA_963758255.1. Taxonomy (GTDB): domain Bacteria; phylum Acidobacteriota; class Terriglobia; order Terriglobales; family Acidobacteriaceae; genus DASRAA01. The sequence continues at coordinate 100,411 of CAVWUX010000006.1, read as the reverse complement.
CTCAAGGTGGCAGTGGCGGTGGATGCGGGAGTCTGCGAGTCGGTGACCTGCACCGTAAACGTCGTCGTCTCCTGGGTAGTTGGTGTGCCGCTGATGTTTCCGAACGTGCTAAGTGTGAGTCCGGTCGGCAGGCTGCCCGAGGTGATGCTCCAGGTGTAGGGTGGCACACCCCCACTGGCCGTGAGCGAGGCGTTGTACGGTACGTTGACCGATCCGCCGGTGAGCGAAGTTGTGCTGACTGACAGGGGCGAGTTGACGGTGATGGACTTGGTTGCGACGTTGATCGCGGCCGTTGGAGTCTGCGAGTCGGTGCACTGCACCTTGAAAGTGGTCGTGCTCAGCGTGGTCGGAGTTCCGCTGATTACCCCGGTGGTGCTGAGGCTTAGTCCCGGCGGCAGCGTTCCAGATGCCAGAGTCCACGTGAATGGCTGCAGGCCTCCGACCGCTGTCAGGGTCGCGGAGTAGGGAACATTGATGACGGCGGTAGGCAGTGCCGCCGGATTAATAACCAGCGGACCAACCGGGGTGGGAGGCCTCCCGGTACCACACGACAGGGCGAACCCGCACACGAGAATACCAACTACCAGCGATAGAACGCGTTTCAACGCTGTCATGAATGTCCTCTTGGCCCAAAAAACACTGCCAGGCAAACCGCTGGCGGTGCTCTCCAAGGCGCCGCAAAGAAACTAAAGGTACTCCGATGCGCGCACGGCAAGCAAGCCGAATTGCCACGTCGAAGCACTATGGTAACTGTTCGCGAGAAAGAACGCATGTCATGTGTCCGAGGCAGAAGATGCCCAAATGCCATACGAGCAGCGCCACCGTTCCTCAACCGCAATTGCCGTCAGCCTGTGTATAACCGGTGCATGAGGACTTTCGCAGTGGACTTACGCCGGTGCGGCGCGTATCTGGTTATTGCGCTGTTGCTGTCGCTGGCCAGTCTGGCGACCCCGCCGGCCCCGCAGCAGCGGCGCCCACGCCGAGCAGCCGCGCAACACCAGCACGCCGTATTCCGGCGATCTCTCGATCTTCGACTATCCCGACCGCGATCAGAAGCTGCACATCAACCAGGTGATGGACGCGCTTTCGATCACGCCGGGCAAGAATGTCGCCGATATTGGAGCCGGATCGGGATGGTTCACCGTGCGCGCGGCCCGGCGCGTGACCGACACCGGTACAGTGTATGCCGTTGACATCAACCCCGCCGCCATCCGCTATGTCGACGAGCGCGCGCAGAAAGACAAGCTGACCAACATCAAGACCGTGCTGGGAGCTAGCGATGATCCCCGCCTGCCGCCGGACAGCGTGGATGCCGTGCTGCTGCTGAAGGCCTATCACGAGATCGCCAAGCCGGTCGATCTGCTGCGAAATTTGCGGCCGGCGCTTCGGCCAGGCGCACGAGTCGGCATCATCGACCGAAACGGCAATGGCGAAAACCACGGCGTTCAGAAGAAAGTCGTGATCCAGGAGCTTGACCAGGCCGGTTATCGCCTCATCGACGAGCACGACGACTGGGTAAAGGGCGATCGCATGGACTACTTCTTGATCTTCGTGGCGAAATAGAGTGAAAAGAAGCTTTCGCGAGTCACGGCTGACTGGTAAACCCAACCCGGCCCGCGCGAATCAGCTTCGACCACTCCGGGCTGTCGTCGGCAGCCACCCCTGCTGCGTTGATGTGGGCCTGTGCCTTCAATGCCGGAAGCGGCAGTCCGCCGGTCACCAGCGTCCCGCGTTCATACATCATCTCGTCCATCTTGCCGTTCAAGAGGACCCGCCAATCCCAGACCGTACCTCTGTCCCGGGCGTGAGAGGCGGATACGTCAATGTTGGTCGTGCAGTTGTTGGTCAGGGCGTTGTACCACTCGGGTTGCCGGTGCAGCTCGTTCACTCGCTGGAGATACGCCAGGAATATCTTCCGGGTCAGTTCCGGACTCACGGTGGTGCGGAAGATGTAAACCTCTTCGTCCTTGCGAAAGTTGGTGCGCAGGCGCACCACGTCCCGCTCGTCACTGATGATGTATGCCAGCTCATACTGCCGGAAGAACCCGCGGACGGCGGAATAGCTCTGGCCCACCACATCGCGCGTCTCGATGGAAATGGGCACGTGACCCTGGCTTCCGAAATCGAAACTCACGATCGGGTGCGCGATCAGAGTCGGCCCCCACCAGGTGATGAAGATGTCGGCGCCGCTCAGGTTCGCTAGGTCGAACGAGCGGGTCTCCCACTGGCAGGTGTAGTCCAGCTCGGTGACGTAACTACAGTTACGAAAGTTATGAATCGTGATGTGCTCGCCCTCGATATCGGCATAGGCGGTCTCGGCGTTGTCGGGCTGCCAGTTGCCATGATTGGAGGGCTTGAGCGAGAACCACCACAGGGCGACGATGGCGAAGCCAATGTAGAGAACAACCACGCGGGCGCTGCTGTGTCGAAGAAAAAAGAACCCTCCGAGCATCACGACGAGGTACAGCCCCGCCATCGGCACACGTAACCCGGGAGTTCGCACGTCGAAGTAGAGGGCCGCAGTCGCCCATGCTGTCAGAAGAAAAGCGATCAATGTCAGGAACGCAAATAGGACGGTACGCAGAAAGTGCAAGTGGCGGGTTCCTTCCTCATGGAATTCTGTTGAATCCCGGAATTAGCACCTATTAGAGCAGAACGGCAGTCTAAGCTAATGCGGCGCGCTACGAAAGCGGGAAATTCGGGAGGATCTCTGGCGCGCCCGGAGAGATTCGAACTCCCGGCCTATTGCTCCGGAGGCAATCGCTCTATCCAGCTGAGCTACGGGCGCGCTCCACCAAAATTATACACGCGGCTGCAGGCCTTACAGGCGCTTCCGCTACAATGTAAGGCGTTCCGCGGGACGTCGTTCATCGCCATCGAGGTGAAGCATGCAGAACTGGAAAAAAGCAGTCGTGTTTGGATCGATCGGAGCGGGAGCCATGCTGATCCTGAGCGGACGCCGGACAGTCGGCATGGCCGTAGCGGCAGGCGGCCTGGCCGTGTTGGCCAGCGAGTATCCCGAGAAGTTCGAGGGCATCTGGGAGAATGCGCCTGACTATCTTCACAAGGGCATGGAGATCTTCGCGACCTTGCAGAAGGTGGGTACAGACTTTGCCGAAGAGACCGAGCGTCGCAGCGTGAACGCCTGGCGCGACCTGCAGGCCCAGATGGGCGACTGATCGACATATGCAATTATGACGAAAGGGCCGCAACTGCGGCCCTTTTCCTGGAATCGCGATATCGTGCCGGCTCTTGCTACTCGATCCCCAGTTGTTTGCGGGCGTCAGCACTGAGACGCTCTGGGGTCCACTGCGGATACCACACGATTTCGACATTGGCGTCGGTGACGCCGGGGACGCGAAGCAGTCGTCGCTTGACGTCTTCTGTGATCTGGCCCGATGACGGACACCCTTGCGCCGTGAGCGTCATCTCGACCTCCACATCTTCGCCCGTGGTGTTGGCCACCTCGGTGGGCTTCACCCGAACTTCGTAAATCAGGCCGAGATCGACAATGTTGACCGGTATCTCCGGGTCATAGCACTCTTTGAGTGCCGCATAAATTTCTTCTTGCGTGACAGGCATACCATCCTCTTTCGTTCAGTAAGATTGTAGCCGTTCGAACTGGGAGCTGTCTTACCAGGGGAGTCGATCGCCTCATCAGATTCAGCCCGGCGGAGGCCGATGTGAAAAAGAAAGAAATCTTTCAGGCCATGCTTGTCATAGCACTGGTGCTCATTGGCGTCAGGCTGTACCTGATCCTGAGTGAACGCCGGGTGACCTTCAAGGCTCCCGCAAAGACCGAAGCCGCTCTGGATCCGGACTATTACGTCACTCCGAAGAAACTGCATCCCCAGGATCTGCAGGACGCGAAGGAGCTGATCCAGAAGACGGTCTGGGTACGTGAGGGATACCGCAACGCCTACTACAACTACGGTCCGCCGATTGATATCCGCCACCTGGCTGGCAGGCTCGGTCCGATCGAAAAGTTGGAGATCAAGGACGTCGTGATGCAAGGGAAGCCGGGCCTGGTGAACCGGCAGGTCATGGCAGTGTTCGAGAAAGAAGGGAAACCATACGCATTTTCCATCGGCGTGGAGGACAACGGATCGTACTCGATCTATTCCGACGACATTTTGTTCATCGAGGACCCGCACGAACTCTACAAGCATTGGCCGCCGGACGTATGGAAGGCCATCGAAAGCCATCAAGTGAAAACCGGAATGAATGAGCTGCAGGCGTCATTTGCCATCGGTGTGGGAATACCTGAGGGCACGGGCAGGAGCAATCCCAAGGTGGTGAATTACCCGAACAACGGGCATCCGGTCAAAGTTACCTACCAGGACGGCAAGGCCATCGACGTGGTAGAAACCAACTCGTAAACGCGCAGCCAGCTACCCCGCTCGAATCGCATTCTGCCCCTGCAGAAACAGCCTTCCCGTATTCGATGGCAGAACGTCTACCCTGGCATGGTAGAATGCCTACCATCATGGCGAAGGAATCATCCGAACGTCGAGAATTGCTGCAAGGCACGCTGGACATGCTGATCCTGCGGACGCTGGTGCTGGGCGCAGCTCATGGACATGAGATCGCCAAGCACATTCAGCGGACCAGCGATGATGTGCTGCAGGTCGAGCACGGATCGCTCTATCCGGCATTGCATCGTCTGGAGCGGCGTGGCTGGGTAGTGTCCAAATGGGAGACGCCCAAGGACCGCAACCGCGAATTCAAGTACTACCGCCTGACGGCAACCGGAAAGAAGCGGTTGATCAGAGAAGAGTCGAAGTGGATGCAATTGGCGGGAGCAATCGCCCGCGTAATGGGTGCTGCTGAGGAGGGTTAGATGCGCATTGGAAACCCCTTTGCCGGGTGGTCGAAGCGTCGCAGCGCGCGGGAAGAAGACCTGGATCGCGAGTTGCGGACCCATCTCGACCTGGAAGCGGAAGAGCAAATCGACGCAGGCGCGGAATCCGAGGAAGCCTCCTACCGCGCCATTCGCGCCATGGGCAACACTACTCTGGTGAAAGAAGACGTGCGCAACGCCTGGGGCGGGCGATGGCTCGAGCAAGCCTGGCAAGACCTCCGCTACGGCTTTCGGGGACTGCGACGAAACCTGGGCTTCACCACCGTGGCCGCTCTCTCCCTGGCCCTGGGCATCGGCGGCAACACCGCCGTTTTCACCCTGGTCAACGCCTTTCTGCTGCAGCGCCTGCCTTACAGCGAGCCTGACCAGTTGGTCGAGGTGACCGGCGTGTACCCAAAAGGTGCGATTGTCGATTTGCAGCAGAACAGCCGGTCGATGGATATCGCTGCCTACACTCCTGATTCCGAAATGAACCTGAAGGCCCAGGGCGAGGCGCAACGTCTTGTGGGCAGCGCAGTGTCGGCCAATCTCTTTTCCGTGCTCGGCATGGGGGCCGAACTGGGCCGCACGCTGGCCGCCGGCGATGATCAGCCTGGGCAGGATGGCGTCGTGATTCTGAGCGATGCACTGTGGCGCAAGAACTTTGGCGCCGATCCCGGCATCGTGGGCCGGCTCGTCACAGTGAACGGCGTCACTCGGCAGGTGGTCGGCGTCATGCCTGCGAATTTTGCTTTTCCCTCGGCGAGTGTGCAGCTATGGACGCCACTCCACATGGATCCCGCGAACACCTTTGATTTCTGGAATACCGGCTTTATTCCGCTGGTGGCCAGACTGCGGCCGGGCGCGAGCATAAGTCAGGCGCGAGGCGAAATCCGCTCGCTGGTGGAGCATGCCATCGCAGCCTTTCCCTACCCGATGCCCCATAGCTGGAACGCGGATGCGACCGTGGTTCCACTACAGGAATTCCTGGTCAGCGGTGTCCGTGGCAAACTGATCGTGCTGCAATGCGCGGTCGGACTGGTGCTGCTGATCGCCTGTGCCAATGTAGCCAGCCTGTTGCTTGCGCGTGCCGCCGTCCGCCAAAAAGAGATGGCGCTACGGGCCGCCCTGGGAGCAGCCCGCGGCAGAATCGTCCGTCAACTTCTGACGGAGAGCGTGGTCCTCGGAATTGTTGGCGCGGTTGCAGGTCTTGCCCTGGCTTATGGTGCGCTTGCAGTCCTGAAGTCGGCGCTGCCGGTCGATACTGCTGCATGGAATGAAGTAAGAATTAACCCTCAGGTGCTCGCCTTCGTATCGCTGCTGGCAATCCTCAGCGGCCTGGCCTTTGGGTTAGTCCCCGCCATCAACGGCTCAGGCACGAATCTTGCCACCTCTATGAGGGTGGGTGGCCGGCGCTCCTCGTCCACGGCGAGCGTGCGGTTCCGAGGAGCATTGATTGCGAGCGAAGTCGCGTTGGCCGTCGTCTTGGCGGTTAGCGCCGGTCTCCTCGTCAAGAGCCTGTGGATGCTGGCGCAGGTGAATCCCGGCTTCAGCCCGCAACATGTCTTGACGGTGCGCGTCTCTCCCGACCAGTCGTTCTGTCGCGAGCGCTCGCGATGCATCGCGCTCTACACGCAGTTGCTGCAAAGAACTCAAGCGATTACCGGTGTGTCCGACGTAGCCGCCACCAACGTTCTGCCTTTAAGCGGAGAAGTCCCTTCCATTCCGGTCGAGGCCGAGGGACATCCCATCGCTCCCGATACCCTGGCGCCCATGCTTTGGGCGGGTGCGGTGACACCCGAGTACTTTCGCGTGATGGGAATCCCGCTGCTGGAAGGCCGGACCATCCGCGAATCCGACGGAGAGAACTCCGAACTTGTCGCCGTAGTAAGCGCCGCCACCGCGAAGCGTTTCTGGCCGGGTGAGAATCCCATCGGCAAGCACATTCGACCCGTTTGGGGCCAGCAACCCTGGCGGACAGTAGTCGGCGTCGTCGGCGACGTCCGTCAGTACCGCCTCGACGCCAGCCTTCCCGACTGGCTTGGCGGAGTTGTGTACATGCCCTACCCACAGGCGCTCGGAAACGACCGGCAGCTGCCTTCCTCCATGACACTGCTGGTGCGAACCGCCATCGACCCGCAACGCGTTGCCAACGAGATCCGCAGTCTGGTGGCGCAACTGAATCCCAACGTTCCCGTCAGCGAAGTGCAGACCATGGAGGCAGTGGTAACGTCATCAACCTCGCCCACGCGTTCCTTGATGTGGATCTTCGTATGCTTTGCCGGGGCGGCCGTGTTGTTGGCAGCGATTGGAACCTATGGCGTCATCTCGTTCTCTACCTCACAGCGGCTCTACGAGATGGGAGTTCGCATCGCGCTGGGAGCAACCCGAGCCGACCTGTTCGGATTAGTGCTCAAACTGAGCCTTCGCTTGGTGCTGACCGGCCTTGGATTCGGGATCGTCCTGGCATTCGCGCTGACGCGCACGCTGTCCAGCTTTCTCTACGGCGTGAGCCCCGCCGACCCGCTGACCTTCCTCGCCGTCGCCGTATTGCTGATAGGGGTCGCCATCGCAGCAGGTTTCGTTCCCGCGCGAAAGGCTGCACACGTCGATCCGGTTACTGCGCTGCGAGCCGAATAGACGCTGCGCCGAGGTTACTTCTACTCGATCCGTTCGTGCCTGTATCCCGCCTCGGTCAGCGCTTGCAGAATGTTCTCGATGTGCTCTGGGCCGCGTGTTTCCATCGAGAGATCGATGGCCGTATCTCCGAGGTTGACGCCGTAATAGGTGCGGTCATACTGCGTTTCGACGATGTTCGCCCGCAGATCGGCGATGATCTTGGTCAACTGATGCAGCGCGCCCGGACGGTCCGTGAGATGGATCCGCAACCGCAAGCGCCGCCCGTCTTTTGCCAGGCCGCGCTCGATGATCTTCGCCAGCAGGCTGACGTCTATGTTACCGCCACACACCAGCGCCGCCGTCTTCTCTCCGTGGAGCGAGGTCTTGTGTTGCAGCAGGGAAGCGACCGCCACCGCGCCCGCGCCCTCGGCCAGTGTCTTCTCTTTTTCCAGCAGCACCAGGATAGCGTTGGCGATTTCTTCTTCATCGACAGTGACAATCTCATCCACGTAGCGCTGCACCAGCGGCAGCGTCACATCGCCAGCGCGCCGCACCGCAATGCCGTCGGCCACTGTCGCCGACGCGGGAATCGTTACCGGATGTCCCGCCTCGGTCGCGCGCAGCATCGACGGCAACCGCTCCGTCTGCACCCCCACCACGCGAATCTTCGGATTGCTCTCCTTCAGGGCGCAAGCCACGCCACCGATCAGCCCGCCGCCGCCGATCGGCACGATCGCCGCTTCCAACCCAGGCACCTGCTCCAGCAACTCCAGTCCGATGCTGCCCTGTCCGTTAATGACCTCGGCGTCGTCGAAGGGATGCAGAAACGTCATGCCTTGCTCCGCGCAACTCTCCAGCGCAAACGCATACGCCTCGTCGTAATTCGCGCCGTGCAGCACGACCTCGGCGCCGAACCCCTTGGTCGCCGCAACCTTCACCAGCGGCGTCATCAGCGGCATCACGATCTGCGCCCGCAGCCCGCGCGCGCACGCGTGATACGCCACCGCCTGCGCGTGGTTGCCCGCGCTCGCCGTGATCACCCCGCGTCGCTTCTCGTCATCGCTGAGCGTCAGGATCTTGTTCAGCGCCCCGCGCTCTTTGAACGCGCCTGTGCGCTGCAGGTTGTCGAGCTTGAGATGGACCTCCTGGCCCGTCGTCTCCGACAGTTCAGGCGAGCGGCGGCACGGCGAGTTGTCGATGAAGTCGCGAATGCGCTCGCGCGCTCGCTGCACCGTAGCCAACGTAACCGCAACGGCGTTGGTGGTGGAAGCGCCCGTCATGCGCGGCTTCCCGCGCTCTGGGACATAAAGGTTGCAAGCATTCCGCGCTTAGCCCTCATGTGATTGGATGGTGCATTAGTATTTCACATCCTCTCATGGAGCTGTCATCCTGAGCGAAGTCGAAGGACCCCTATTCAAGCAAGCTGTTATGGCTGGCCTCTGGCCAGGAGCCACTAACCACTGGCTACTGCTCTCATGTAACGTAGTACTCGATGGGCCGCATCCACGTTCTCTCCGAAAATGTCGCCAACAAGATCGCCGCCGGCGAGGTGGTCGAGCGCCCCGCGTCGGTCGCGAAGGAACTGCTGGAGAACTCCCTCGATGCCGGGGCCCGTCGCATCCGCGTGAACATCGAGGCCGGAGGCCGCAAACTCATCCAGGTGATCGACGACGGCTGCGGCATGGTGCGCGACGACGCCATGCTCGCCTTCGAGCGTCATGCCACCTCGAAGATCCGCAATGCCGACGACCTATTGAACATCGCCACCCTCGGTTTTCGCGGGGAGGCCCTGCCGTCAATCGCATCGGTCAGCCGCTTGCGGCTGGAAACGCGCGCCGCCGAAGACTCCGCCGGCACCGTCATCGAAATCGCCGGAGGCAAGATCCTCACCGTCGAAGAGGCCGGGCTGCCGCTGGGAACTTCGATCAGCGTGCGCGACCTGTTCTTCAACATTCCGGCGCGCCGCAAATTCCTCAAGGCCGAATCGACCGAGCTGTCGCACATTGCTTCGCTGGTCACGCACTACGCGCTGGCCCATCCTGAGATGCACTGGGAACTGCACTCCGCCACCAACGCCATGCTGATCGCACCGCCCGTCGCCGACCATTCGCAGCGCATCTATCAGGTGTTTGGCAAGGAGACGCTCGACCAGCTCATCCCTCTCAGCGCGTTGTTGCCGCTCGATCGCATCGGACTGCCGCAGCCTCCCCCGTGGCGACGCAAGCCGCAAGAAGACTCTGAGGACGAGGCGCCGCAAGAGCCCGTACCTGGCGAAGTCCGTTTGCACGGCTTCGTCTCCCGCCCGGAAATTCAGAAGCTCAATCGCAACTCCATCTTCATCTTCGTCAACGGACGCCTCATCCGCGACCGCGTCGTTCAGCATGCGCTCACCGAGGCCTATCGCAACATCATTCCGCCCACCGTCTATCCCGTCGTATTGCTGTTCCTCGAGATGCCATTCACTGAGGTTGATGTCAATGTGCATCCTTCGAAGACCGAGGTGCGCTTCCGCCAGTCCTCGGGACTGCACGACTTCATTCGCGACTCGGTTCGCGCCGTGCTGATGAAGGCGCGCCCCGTGCCGGCGTTCATGGCCGAGATCCACGCGCAGCCCACAGCATCGGCATCACTTTCGCCCAGCGCACGCGCACTTGAGCGCTCCCGATCCGCTGCACGTCACCGAAGCTGACGCCGACTTCGCCCTCCGCGCGCAGGAGTTGCCTGCCGTCACCGCTCCGCTGCAGTTCGGCAACGGCGCCATCGCCATCGAAGCCAATGCTGCCATCGCCGTTCCACGCTTTGGCGCGCAGACTTTCGGTGGCCCTGCATCGGCACCCGCGCCCGTGCCGGCGCGTGGCGACAACGGATGCACTGCCACCATTGCTGATGACGACGCGCCCGTCAGCCTCGACTCGCTTGCCACCCTGAAGCCGCTCGGACAGATTCGCGAATCGTTTATTCTCGCCGTCAACCCGCAGGGTCTGTGGATCATCGACCAGCACGTCGCCCACGAACGCATCCTGTTCGAGAAGATTGTGCGCCAGCGCCTCGCCAACTCACCCGAACGCCAGCAGATGCTGATGCCATTGCTGGTCGAGCTAACCCCGAGCCAGATGGCCGTGTTCGCCGAGATTTCCGATGAGCTGCAACCACAACGGCTTCGAAGTCGAGCCCTTCGGCACACGCACCATTGCCGTGAAGACCACCGCCGCGGGCGTGACGGCCGCCGATGTCGAGCACATGCTGCACGAAATTCTCGAACAGTTCGATCGCGACGAGCAATCGCTCAACCTGGAGAAAATTCGCACTCGCATCGCCGCCACCATCGCCTGTCACGCCGCCATCAAGGTCAACATGCCGCTCGAACAAAACAAGATGGAGTGGCTGCTGCAGGAGTTGGCCAAGACCGACTGCCCCATGAGTTGCCCGCATGGCCGTCCGGTCGTTCTGCGGTATTCTGTTAAAGACATTCAGCGGGCCTTCAAGCGCATCTGAGCCAGGGTTTCCAGCAAATCTCACATGTTCGATCAGCAACTACAGGAGCTGCGCCGCGAGAAGTGGCGCTTGAACGGGCAGGGCGTCCGCACTATCGAAGACGCTCGCCAGTTCATCGACTCGGTCGGCTTCTGCACGTTATATCCGCAAAAGCCTGCGGTGCTGGCTCCGAGCTTCGTGGGCGCATACGCCGGCAGCGACGACAAGCTGCCCACCTGGCAGATGGCCTTCAACGATCCTCGCGCTCGCGAGGCCAAGAGCCTCATGGTTCGACTGCTGCGCGAGAAGTCCGCCTATGAGACCCTGGTGTTTCCTGACAACAACTTTCTGGTGTCAGCTGCGGTATTCCCCTACTTTTATGGACTGGTGGGCGACCGCAATCCCCGCCAGGCGCCCAAGGCGGGCGCGCGCTCGGGGTATTCGCCCCTCGCCATCGACACCTTTCTCATCGTTCAAAAGCAGGGCCCGATCTCTAAACAGCGCCTGCGCGAGTCGCTTGGCGGCGACCTCTCCGAGGCCGCTCTCGACCGCGCTCTCGATGAGCTTTGGGCCAAGCTGCGCATCACTCGTGTCGATTACAAGCACGATGAAGGTGTCTTCTGGGATGTGCTCTTCCGCTGGTCGCCCGAAGCGGTGAAAGAGGGCATGCACCTTTCTGTGCCCGAGTCCCTGACCGCGTTAGTTTCGAAATACATTGATTGTGTCCAGGCCGTGCAGCAGGAGGATGTCGAGAGTTTCTTTTCTCCCCTGGTCGGTCGCGCCCGCGTGCGCGATGCCATCAACGCTTTGCAGGCCGCGCGCGAACTCGGCTTCGTGCACGTCGGCGGACGCGTGATGCTGCAAGCCGCTGAAGCCCGCTTGCCGCACAAGACCCGTGAACGCCGTACCGAACCTTGGTCGGAAGAAAACCCTCCCGAGTTGCGTCCTGGCAAGCCCTTGGTCGAACACCGCCCGCGCCGCGCCAATCGCGCAGCACGGCCATCTCCTCCCCGTCAGGAAGACGGCAAGGAATGAGCGGCACCCGCAAACTCGTCATCGCCATCGACGGCCCCGCTGGATCCGGCAAGAGCACGATCGCTGCCCGCCTCGCGAAGAAGCTTGGCTACGTCAACCTCGAAAGTGGAGCCATGTATCGCGCCCTTGCGCTCAAGGCGCTGGAGCAGCAGGTTTCGCTCGAAGATCCGGAAGCCTTGCGTGCCCTGGCCGCCGGCACTGTGATTGAGCTCCAGCCGCAACCAGAGGGCAATCGCGTGCTACTCGATGGTCGTGATGTTTCGCAACGGATTCGCCAAAGTGATGTCACCCTCGCCGCTTCGCGCGTCTCCATGCATCCACCCGTGCGCGAGATCATGGTCTCTCGCCAGCGCGAGATGGGCGCCTGCGGCGGAGTCGTGATGGAGGGCCGCGACATCGGCACCGCTGTGTTTCCCGACGCCGACGTGAAAGTATTTCTCGACGCCGACGCGCGGGTGCGCGCCGAACGCCGCGTGGCCCAGAACGGCACCCATACGCCGCAGGAAGCCGAGCGCATTATTGAAGACTTGGTTGCCCGCGACCAGCGCGACCGCAACCGTTCGGTGTCGCCGCTGGTCCCCGCTCCCGACGCCGTGATCATCGATTCGACCAAGCTCTCAATCGACGATGCCGTCTCCCGCGTCGAGCAATTGGCCCGCCAGCGCCTGTCTTCCTGATCAATCTCGCTCAGCACTCCTCTCACGTTCTTGTCATTACGAACCCGCTTCAGCGGGTGAGGGATGTGCCGTTCTTCCCGCCATCATCCGGAGCGAGCGCAGCGAGTCGAAGGAGGGCTTGCATTTCTTCCCACTCGACACCCGCTTCCAACACAAAAGCCCAATCCGCATCGCGAATTGGGCTCTTGCCTCTCTGGAGGAAGGTACTCTATCCCTTGTTGATGCGAATGTCTCCGGTATCCGCATTGATTTGCAACTTGGCGGAGCCATTGCCCACGGTACCCGTCGCCCGCGAACCCCCGCTGCTGCTATCGATCTTCACCGCGCCGAAGTCGGAAGTGATATCCCCTCTGCGCGTTGTCGCATTCACTTGGAATCCCGCGTTGCCCGGCAATACCACCGAGATATCGCCGTGCTTGCCGGTCAGCGTTATCTTGCCCAGCGGCAACTTGTCAGCCGGATGTACCTCGATCTCGCCATTCGAGTTCTCCACTTCCAGATCGCCCGTTACGCCCTCCAGGTGAATGTCCTTGGAACGCGTGACCAGTCGCATCGGTCCGGCGACGTCGGTGGCCCGCAGCGAATCTCCGGAGATGTCCAGGTCGCCCGGCACGGACGCCAGCGTAATATCGGAACGCGCCGACTTGAACTCCACTGTCTTCGTAACCTTGCTCAGCCGGATGTCGTTGAAGAAATCGCCGTTCAGCCGCACTCCACCGTTCACGTCTTCCAGTGTCGCGTTGTCGACACGACCTTGAACTTCCACGTCGCCGGTCACATTGCTGACCCGGACCGAGCCCTTGTCCATGCTGATCTTCGCGTTACCGGTGACGTCGCTCAGAGTGATATCACCCCTTTGCACGGTCAGCTTAACGTCGGCCTTGCGGTCACTGATGCTGATATCGCCGCGCTTGCTGGCCACGTCCACTGCGGCATCGCGCGGCACGAAGATGTCCATATCGGCCTGCACCGCATGATCGCCGGCGCCGTTGGTGTTGGCGTTCAGCACCACTGAGGTACCGTTCACCGTGATCTGCGGCTTGGTGCCTTCGTTGTACTTATTGGCGTCGTTCTGGTTGCTGGCATAGAGCTTTTTGTGCACGACCACGCGAATCACGTCGCCGTCCGAAGGCGTTACGTTGATCGCCCCGCGATCGCACACCACTCGCAGACCGCCGTTCTTGGGGAACTGTTGCTCCAGCGTGTCGTCAAACGTGAACGCCGAGCCGAACATGCCGCCCAGATCGTCGTCGATCTGCATCTGGTCGCGCATGCCCTCCCAGTTCACGTCGGCGCTATGATGCGCACCCAGCCCCACGATGACGATCAGGATCAGCAGCACGATGCCGCCGGCTCCCAGGGTTCGCGCCTGGTACCCCTGCTTCAAGGCCACGAAGTATTCGATCAGCGCAATCACGCCCCACAGGATGATCAGCAACGGCCAGAAGCGTCCGAAGAAGTGCCACACCGGAATGTGCACTCCCATGTTCCGCAGCAGGAATACGACACCGATCACCACCAGGATCACCGGACCTGCCAGCGATCGCCGGTAACGGTACGCTGGAGGAGGGGGCGGCAAAGGAGCCGTTGGTTGATGCGAGCTAGCCATTGTGCACCTCCGGTTTGTCGCTTCCGGTGAATGGGCCAGGCGCCGGGGCCGGCGGCGTCACTACAGCCGCATGCCACTGTTCCTGTCCCTGCTTCCATGAGGCCGCTGGCATCGCCGGCGGAGCCCCCATATACTCGCGCGGCACGTGTCCGGTAGCCGGTGCATTGTGCCGCAGGAACATCACCAGCCCAATCACGATCAGCAGTGCCGGCCAGGTTCTGCCGAAGTCCATCCAGTAAACCTGGACCATCTGGTCCAGCAGGAACAGCACTCCCAGCGTTATCAGCACGGCGGGTCCCATGAACCCATGGGCACGGCAACGGGGACAAGCACATCTTGGGTTATACCTGTATTTCATGATGTCCTCCTCACCATCCCCTTCCCGTTCGCTTCATCAGTATGCGAATACCGACGGCGATCAGGATGATGGGCCAGAATCTCCCGAACCAGTCGAAGTGGAACCAGCCGAACTGCTGCAGCAGGAAGATCACGCCTAGCCCGATCAGGACAAACGCCCCCACCGGTATGCGCGAAGCTCCGTTGCTTTCGTCCGCTTCCACTGGCTGGCCCTCCACCGGCACACCCGCGGCTGCCACTGGCTGGCTCGCGCTTCCGAACAGGTTCAGGTTGTTCAAGCCGAACGGATCGGGAGGCTGTAACCCCATCTCCCTCGCCTTCGCCGTTCGGTAGGCCTCGATCGGCATGTAGAGCACGAAGGCGGCGATGCCGATGCCAAAGATTCCGCTCACGTGGTCGGTCGCCCAGATCAGGCTGGCAAATATCAGTACATGGATAAATCCCTTCGTGTATTCGCCGTTGTACATGGCGCCCACGCCGGGGATGAAGCCCAGGATGGCGGCCAGCCCGGGGCTGCTTCCACTCACTGCGGCTGCGGCGCCTGGAGTTGCCACTCCCGGGCCCGGTGGTGGCGGCATGGCGCCGCTCAATTGCGAAGCCAGACACTCCTCGCAGTAAATAACGCCACGCACATCCCGCGAGCAGCTGCTGCACAGTGGCTTTCCACAAGTGCGGCAGTATGCGACCGCGGGTGTTTCGACATGGTTGGCGCAGTTCATGTAGTTCTCCAGTTCAGCCGGGCCTGTGAGGTCTCTTGCTCATCTACCGCCGGACAGCGGGCCAGCACCGGCTGGCTCACCTCGTGGCTGTAGTTTTGATACTTGCGGTTCTGCTCTCGCGACGACCCTTTGTTGGGATTCGCCGGCGGGGTCTTTTCCTCCTGCTTCTCGGGCGTCGCGGCGCGTCGCAAATCGCGCACACGAGACTCGATCTCGTACACCAGGCGGATGTTTTCGTAATACCGCACCACCCGCGCTTCCGTGGTGTAGTAGGTCTTTTGCAACCCTTTTGCGCTCAGATCGACGTGCTTGAGGTCGCTGAAATGGAAGCCCAAAATGCTCGCCAGCATGGTGATGGAAAAGAACGCCATGCCGAACGACATCGCAAAGCGCGGCGTCACCACCGGCGCAAAAACCGTGGAGACACGGCCCTTCAGCCGGTCCAGCCAGGTGTCACCGACCGGCACCGGCTTCGCGCTTTCTTCCGGAACCGTTCCGATGGTGTGCGCCAGGATGTTGTGCACCAGGTGCTTCGGTGGCTCGATGTCCTCAAGACCCTTCAACCAGTGCATGCCGGACGCGGCTTCCTGATACATGGCCGCGCAGGCCGCGCACGATTTCTGGTGCTCCTCGAAGGCCGCCAGCTTCGCGCCGTGCAGCGTAGCGTCGAGAGCTTCGGCCAGCAAGGCCTCAAACTCTACGCATTGCACTCCGGATTTTGATTCGCCGTACATCAATTCACCTGCCTGTAAGTACGTTGTAATAGCCGCGCAAGTTCCGTTCGTCCGCGATTAATCCGGCTTTTTACGGTTCCCTCAGGAACTCTTAACGTCTGGGCGATATCCTTGTAATCCATATCCTGTAAGTCCCGTAGAATCACCGCTTCCCGCAGCTCCGGCGAGAGCTTCTGCAGGGCCTCGTGCACCATTTTCTGGGTCTGCTTGGCTCTGCACGCGCTGCTCTGGCGTGGCCGAATGGTCTTCCAGTTGCTCGGCCAGGGTCAAGCCGTCTTCCTGTCCGCCCGGCGTAGCTTCCAGCGAGTCCGTGACCCTGTCGTACTTGGCTTTGCGGAAGTGGTCCACCAGCAGGTTGCGCGTCACCGTGGTGACCCATGTCATGAAAGCTGCCCTCGACCCGTCGAACGTGCTCAGGGTGCGGTACATCTTAATGAACACATCCTGGGTGAGGTCGGCGGCGTCGTCCGGCGATCCCGAAAAGCGATAGCAGATGTTGTAGATGCGGCGATGATACTGCTGGACGATTTCCTGCCACGCAGCGGCGTCGCCCGCAACACAGCGACGGACAAGCGCATTCACCGCCTGGTTGTCGTCCAATGAAAGCTCCCAACGGGCCCCGCTTCTGGCCCCAAATCCTTATGACGGCTAAAGACTTGTACGAAAATTCAAGGTCACAAGGTCAGAAGTTGGTTTGACTAACGGGACCCGCCCCCCGAGATTGCGCAACGAATTGTAGCAGTACGACAAAATTCTGGTGAGTATGCAACTGCACCCCGGAACGCGCGCCTCCAAACCAAATGTGGAGTGCAGGCAGACCGCTCCCAACCGCTGGAACTCGTCTATTCTGAACTCCTGCCTACGTGCCCGGTTTCATGCCGCCGCCCGGCTGCCCCCCACCACTCTTCGACAAAATCTTGCCACTGGAGTCTCTCAATTCGCAGTCATAGTCTTGCCCAGCAGCTGGCAAGGGTTTTGTAACTGTGACTACGACTGTTTTGGCGTGGCTGCCGTCTCCTCCCGGGCCCGAAAAGAAAGTCCGGTCATGTATCGTGACTGTGAACGCGCTGTTGGATGGAGCGCCGGAACCGAGTTGGAATGTGACGGTGTCGCCTGGTTTAACAAACACTGGGTCCGGATTCGCCTTGAACACATTCCCGGCATAGTCCAGCGTGACTAATTTGTCTGGCATGATTCGTTTCCTTTCCGCTTACTCGCGGGTGATTTCGGTGTTGAGCAATTTCTGGAAGCTCGGGTCCTTTTGAAGACCTTTCACGTCTGGCTGGCGGTTCAGTTCTTCCAGGACGTGCCTGGGTGCATTCCGCAGCAATTGGAGCGTGTCTTCGCGCTGATGTAGGGCTTCATACATGATCGCCGCCTCGCGAATCACGATCGCATTGTCAGGTTCCATGGCCAGAGCCTGAGATGCCTCGGCCTGTGCCCTGCGCGAGTCCCCAAGAAACGCTGAGACCAGCGCCAGCAATATGCGAGAGTAAGCGTCCCGGGGGTTGCGGGTCAATTCCTCCTGCGCCAGATTCACCGTGGTCCGGTAAGCTTCCGTCGCCTGTTTGTTTCTGCCCAGATGCCGGTACACATCTCCCAAATCCCGATATTGGATGGCTGATGGCGGTCCTGAAGCCACGCTCTCTTCGAAAAACGGTGCTGCCTTGGCATACTGCTCCTGCGCATAGTACAGCGCCCCAACATTCATGAGAAGGTACGACGATGGGTGTAGCTGCAAGGCATGGAGCAAGGACTGCTCCGCCTCCTGAAATCGCCCTTCTTCGATCAAGGCAAGGCCCAGATTCATGTGCCCGGTCGAAAGGTTGGGCGCGATCTTGGTTACGTGCCGGTAGAGTTCCTCCGCCGCTGGAAATTGACTCCGGTACCAATACAGATTTCCCAGCTTAAGATAATTCGCATAATAATTCGGCTCGGCCTCGATCGCCTTGTGATAAGTCACAATGGCCTCGTCCGTGCGGTTCGCCTTGAAATAAACCTCCGCCAGCCGCCCCCAGGTCTCCGGATTACCAGGTTCCAACTCGGTGGCACGAGTAAAGTCTCTTATGGCGCGCTCGTAGGATCCGTGCTCTTCTTGCAGAGCGCCTGACACCAACAGGACTGGTACGGAGTCCGGGTTGATGGCCTTACCCTTCGCCACGTTGATGGCTGCCCGATCAAGCCACTCGTCACCGCCACCTTTTTCGAATTTTTGGATCTGGGCATCCGCCAATCCGGCATAGGGCAGGGCTGATTTCGGGTCTAACTCGATCGCTTGATTGAGAAACGGAATGGCCTTATCTGAATTGAATGCATCTTGCCGCAGCAGCTCGATGCCCTGAACGTAGTAAGAATAAGCGGGCCCTGAAACTGGATTCCTTGGGCACACCCGTTCGCAGCCGGAACGCACTCGTAACCGTTGCAATGATTGCCTTGGCCAGGGTCTGGGAGTCGCCCGCGTTGTACGTGCCATTGAGCGGATCCCCCAGCGGGAGTCCGGATGCCAAGTCTATGACCGACGCGTTCACTTTGATCTTGCCATTTGACTGACGCAGGTCGGTTTGGAGCACGTGGGTGGCACCAAGCACGCTCTTGGCCTTTTCCGGTGTGTCGACGTGGTTCCGCCCGGCCTCGCCGGGAGAGATCACGCTGAAATTCCGGCGCAACCCCGACAAACGCTCTGCCACATCGAGTCCAATTCCAGAGGCACCCTCGACCGGATCGCCGAAGGTTGAGAACG
The DNA here is from genome assembly GCA_963758255.1 of uncultured Acidobacteriaceae bacterium. Taxonomy (GTDB): domain Bacteria; phylum Acidobacteriota; class Terriglobia; order Terriglobales; family Acidobacteriaceae; genus DASRAA01. The sequence goes on along the minus strand of CAVWUX010000006.1, from coordinate 81,607 downwards.
GCAACACCGCCAGTCGCACTGGTGGGCTTGTTGGCGGCGAGAAGCCGGCGCTCAGCCACCAGTATCCGAGGCCCCACGCAACGACGACAAGGGCGATCACTCCCGCTTTCAGCCAGACTCGTTTGGTTTTGAGCGCAGCACCCACTTCTTCGGCTGACTTGTACCGGTCCGCAGGTCTGGTCGCCACACACTTCGTGACCACCTTTTTCCAGGGCGACGGCAGCTCTTCGATCGCTCGCTGCCTCGCGGGACGGGAGATGGGTTGGGCGGTTATCGTCTTCGCCTGCTGGTCCGCCGCCGACGCCGTTGGGGGTGCCGACTCGGTGGACTTCTCGATAAGCTTGGGTGAATGACCCTTAAGCATGACGTGAAACAGAATGCCCAACGCGTACAGGTCGGACGCAAGCGTCGACGATTTGCCCAGCAACAGTTCCGGGGCCATGTAGTCCGGTGTTCCTCCGAGGCCCGGACTCCTTTCGGCTACCTCGACGGGCTTCATGTGGGCGAGGCCAAAATCGGTAATTACGGCTCTTATGCCACCTTGAGGTAATCGAGACAGAATGACATTGCCGGTCTTCAAATCTCCGTGGACGACGCCCTGGCTGTGGGCTTGTTGGAGTCCGGCGCAGATCTGCCGAGCAATCTCGCGCGCCTCAGGTTCCGGTACAGGTCCGTGCCGACGCACTTGCTCGGACAGAGTCAGCCCCTCGACGAACTCCATCGAGACAAACTCGATCTGGCCATGTGGGGTTGAGGCCACATGCAGATCATGCACTTTGCAGACATTGAAGTGACTTACCTCGCGAGCTGCGCGTACTTCGGCTTGCAGACGATCTCGATACTCTGGTCTGGCGCGCTTCAAGGCCACGCGCCGGTCCAACTTCTCGTCGATCGCTTCATAGACTAGGCCCATTGCGCCCGTACCCCTACCCACCTCGCGCACGACCCGGAACCTTTCCGCCAATAGGCTGCCTGGGGAAATGGGGTCGACGCGCTGGGCCGCGAGTTGAACTGCCTCGTCCGCGCTTGTGCTGCCGTGGGATTCCGGTCCCGGCTTGCCGGGTATGCCATTGCGGGCCAGCCGCGCCTCAACCTCAAGGCGCAAATCCTCATCGCCCTTGCAGGCTTCGATCAGGAATGCGTTGCGCTGGCTTGGCTCACGCTCCAGGGCGGAACGATAGAGGCGCTCGATCTGCCGCCGGCGTTCGGCGTTCATCGTCAACTCCGTGAGACCGTCCCATAGTACTGCGCCTAGGCTTGCTACTGGGCGAAAATTCGACGCCCTCTGGCCTCCCCGATGTACCATCTCCTCATGGCTGACCTCCCGATCCTCGATCCCGATTCGCCGCGCACCGGCCGCCAGGAAGAACTGGCGATGGCCGGGTTTCGCATCGATCCCACGCACGAGGGCCCGCAGTTCTACACCCTGTTGGCCGTGGGCGGCGACAACGAGCGGCCGCTGGTCGCCGATGGACGCATCGTGTTTTTCGTTCGCCTCACGCAGGTGCACAAAGCTCTGGCAATGGACCCATCCCTGGCGGCGCTGGGCACTCCACCGCGCGCCGTCGAGACTATCTGCGACGTCGCCCAGACGTTGTACCTCGTAAACTCGCAGGACAAAGACCCCGACGGCGTGGTACTCGACTGCCTGCTGATCTTCGACGATCTGGTGCGCGCTTCCGGCCTCAGCATGCCCGAGCGCTACCAGGGAATCCTGACCGAGATGGCCGCGCGCCTGACGGAAGGACATTCCCTGAAGAAGATTTTCTCCAGCGAAGCGCTTCGCCACCATGTGGAAGATGCGTTGCTATGGTGCGTGGGCGCCGTGACCATGAAGGCCAAATTCCTAACCAGTTGAGGATCATTCCGGCTTATTTGAACGCCTGCGTCCCCGGTTGCAGGAACGACACGACAAAATCCGTCAACGAGGGGAACAGTGTGGTCAGCAGCCCGATCAGTGGGCCGACGCCGAGCGCAGCCATCTTTACCCAGAAGTTCCACCCCAACTCGCCCGGATTAGTGTTGGCAACGTGGCTTAGCGTGGCGTCGCGGCTACATCTCGGCATAGGTGGAGATCATGATCGCGCCGATCAGCACGAAGAGGATGAGGAACACCGCGCCGATGACGGGCAAGGGATCGAACGGATAGCTGGAGACGGCCAGCGTCGCGGCCACGAACAGGGACACGATGCTGAGGGCGATGGTGCGCACCCGGCCCAGGGTGTTCTGGATGAAACCCATGTAAGGCAGGAGGAAGAACTCCTCGGCCGCGCGCACGTGATCCGGGAGGCTGGCGGCAGTCTGGGAGGGATCGGGAGTTTTATCCTTCGATCCCGAGTCGCACAAGAGCGACTTCGTGTCATTCTGCCAAGCCGGCAGAATGATGTTTTCCATCAAGCATCCGGCGGTCTCGGCCAGCGCTTCTTGAAAATCCTTCAGCCGCTTGAGATCGCAAAACTGCGCTGTGTTCTTGTCCCGAACTGCAGCGTCGCTGCTGTCGCTGGTCTTGCTAGCCGCTTCGGGACCGTTTCGGGCAGGACCGTGTTTCTTGTCGTCGAACAATTCCACGTACCAAACGGCAAACAAATGGCTCTTACCGGCACATTCCTTGACCTTGTCGAGAGCGGCTTGCGCCTGATCGGCGTCTTTGGGGTTGGTGTCGACCCAATTCGTCAGGAGGTTCTGCAGATTGCTCATGCTTTCGAACTGGCGCGAGATGAGGCGGTAGCGCTCCTCCAGCACGTTGCCGCTAAGCTTCCACACCGAGCCGCCGTAGAGGCTACGGAGCGTGCAGAGCGTGCGCCGTATGCGCAGGCGGTCGAGGTAGACGAGAAGTTGGCGCAACCGGCTCCAGATGTTGATGAGTTGGAGGGTCTCGGCCGAAACCAGTGCAATGCTGACGGCGATGACGAAGAAGATAATCGTGCCAAAGCGGTGGTCACCGAGGCTGCGGAAGCTGAGGCCGTCGAGCGCCATCCAGAGTACAAAAATAGCGAGAGGCACGAGGAATGCGAGCGATTTCAGGTAGGCGCGGCCGAGCGGCATGGCACAGTCCTCGATGCGTTCGCCCGCGCCTTCGCGGCTGAACATGCGGAACATCTTGACCTTTGGCGTGATGTCGGAATGTGCGTCCTTTTCGCTCACCAGTGACTCGGGAAACTCTGGCAGACTGTCCGCGCTGGGCAGCACCGGGCGGTCGTCGCCAAACAGCGACAGCCCGTGCAGGGTGTGCCAGAACCAGGCATAGAAACCGGTGAGCAAGAGGAGTTGCGGCAGGAGCGGGGAGACCCCGCTGCTCAGGTTGAGGCTGCGCCAGAAGACGGGAAAGCGGTTGGCTCGATTCAAGTCGTTCGCAAGCAGCACAAACAAGAGGATGGCGGCCACCGCCAGCGAAGGCACCAGCGCCCAGAAGAGCTTCTTTTTTTTTGAGCGATGGGTTCGGTGACCTGGCGAACCGCGTCGCCGGACACAATCGGGAGCCGATAGTTCTTCCAGCAGCCGAGCACGGCAGAGACGATGACCAAGCCGCTACCCGCGAAGACGCCGACCTGCAGCGGGACCTTCATCACCTCATTGCCGATATCAAATACGAGTGCGAGGATGATGCCCAACAAGCCCAGGACCAGGCTGCCGACGAAGATCAAGATGGCGTGCTGTTCTCTGGCGATGGGCGCAAAGTAAGCGCGCACGCGCGGCGACTTGATGATGGAGCCGTTCCAGCAGCAGTACAGATGCCAGATGCCGATGGCCATACAGGCGAGCAACGCGGCAGTCATCGCCCCTGGCAAGTCGGACATCCAGCGTCGCGAGGAAGAACGGTTGCCACCGGTGGAATTCGCGGATCGGTTCCCGCCCGCTGCCGCCCCCGGGCCAGCGCCGGAGGATTGGTCAGGGGGCTCCGGCTCAAGAAGCGAAGCGTTGACGTCGTCGACCGGACCGAACTTGCAAGTATTGCGCTCGGTGTTGTCATTCAGGATGGCGATCGCCCAGAACTGGCGATCACCAACGACGGAGACCCAAGTGGCGGGCCGGTGGTTTTCGATATTCGGCTCGCGTGCCAACGCTGCATACGGCACACCGTAGTCGCTGATGGGAACGCTAGGGATCGCGTCGGGAATTTGCTCGAGCAACTCCCGCCCTGCGATATAGACGCCCTCCGAAAGATCCTGGGGAAAGACGCGGTAGCTGGTGCTGCGCTCCGCAGGGATGGGAGGAATCGCGTCCTGCGTCCAACTGAGAAGAGGATAGGTCGAGAGCAACATGACGCCGCGCAAGGAGGCTCCCGCCATGCCGCGACGAAACATGAGGTCGGCTCCGTCGATTACAACCCTTCCGTTGGGATAGGAACGGCGCAGAAATTCGCTGAGAAACAACTGGTCGAGCGAGTTGCTGCTGCGCAGGATGATGAACTCAATTTCCTTTCGGTCGAGGATATTCGCAATGCTAAACAACGCCGCCTGCTGCGCGAGGGGAGTCAGTTGTCCGCCGTAGGTGCGAACCGTGTCGTGCTCGGCGCTGGCCGGCTCGCTCAAGTTGCCACGCAGTTCGGTGGCGGGCGCATTGGCCTGCTGCTTGCCCGCGCTGAAGATGGACTGCTTCTCGTAAGCCGAACGCAGAGTTGCAATGTCGCGCGGATAGTAGAGATAGATGGGCTGCGGTGGGGGCGATCCAGCCGGGATGAGTTCACCTACGCAGCGCAGGTTATTGGGGGAATCGGTGGGTGCCACGTTTCCGAAAGCGGTCTGGTCTTCGGAGAGCACGGCGACTTGATTCAGGTCGTAACCTTCATGACGCAGGTAGCACAGGAAGCGGTCGGTCATGAGCGAATCGCTTTCCAGGAAGGTGCGGAAGCGATATGGCCCGCGCTGATTGCCGGGTTCCTTGCTATCGTGGCTAGAGAGGAACCGTCGAAACGCCACAACATTGTCGGGGGAGTTGGTGGTGCCGCTGTAGATATCGATTCCGTTGGGATACTTCTCGAACAGGTGATTTGCCTTCAGTTCGCGCTCGAGGGAGGCGAAGGTTCCGCTAAAGGTGGGGCCGATGATGCGCAGCTTGGGCGGCGAAATCGCATTGGGGGCCGTCGTCCCCTGCAACGTGCTGATCCACTGCAGAGCGTGCTCGAACTGGGCGTCGCTGATGCCGCCGGTGGGTTGTTCGCCGACGACGAAGACCACGAGGCCGCTGCGATACACGTCAACATCGGGGTCGCCTGCGGCGGATCGGCGAAACACTATAATGCCCGGCTGCTGCTGCTGCAAAGCAACAAGCTGCGCGGCCAGTTCCTCGTCCGACAGGGAATCGTAGGACTTGCCGGACTGGTTCCAGGGGAACCACGAATTGTCGTAATTGAATTTGACGTCCTGCGCCGCCTGCTGGATGGCCTCGATGGCGCGGTCAAACGTGAGGGCGAGGTGCGTCTGCACGGGGTTGGGCACAATGGCAATCACAAAACTTGCCTCGACAGAGGTATCGTTAGTATTGCGGGGCCTCGGATTGCCGGATTCGAAACAAGAACCCGGCATGGGCACGCTGTCGTTGCCCGAGCCATTGTCCTTGTCTTTGTCGTTCTGCTTTGCCTCATTGTCGTTGACGCGGTTGGGCGGATAGATTCGACGCAGCCGGTTGGCGATCTGCTCGCAGGAACTGGAGGGTGTGCCAGGCGAAGGGGGAGTCTTGGCTTTTGCACTACTCGAGGAGGCACCACCGCCGGCAGCTTGCGCGCCGCCGTCCGCCGCCGTCTCGGCCGGTTTGCGCGGGATATAGGACACCCCCAGCAGGGCCGCCAGCAGCAATGCAATGGTTGTGGCAAATCCTCCGCGCTCTTTCATGCCATCCCCAAGCGACGCCGCCCGATGGTTCGTCGGAGAACCGTGATTGCGAACCGGCAGGCGTGGTTGCGGCGCGACCGCCAAGCCCTTACCAACACGAAAGCGCCGTAGCTTGCACGAATGTTAGTGCAGATAGCCTACAGGTACAACCACCAATTCTGCAGGCACGCAAAGAAGGGTCGGTCAGAGCCGCCTTGCTAGTAGCACTACGCGAATGGCTATTCCGGATCGAAGTAGTTGGCCGCCACCGGATTCTCGAACAGCGAGTAGTCACGCGTCACCACGGTGATGCCGCTGTCGGTGACGTGATACTTCTGCCGATCGGCCTCGGTGTCGTAGCCGATGACCGTTCCCTCCGGCACGTGCACGTCGCGATCGAGGATGGCCTTGCGGATCTTGCAGTGACGCCCCACGTCCACGTGCGAGAACAGGATGCTGCTGTCGATCTCGGAATAGGAGTTGACGCGCACGTCCGGCGAAAGTATGCAGTTGCGCACGGTTCCTCCTGAAACCACGCAACCCATGGAGACGATCGAGTCGTGGGCTTCGCCGGTGCGGCCGGGATCGTTGAAGACGAACTTCGCCGGCGGATACTGCCGCATGTGGGTGCGCAGCGGCCAGTCGCTGTCATACACGTTGAACACCGGCGCCACCGACACCAGGTCCATGTTGGCCTCGTAGTAGGCGTCAAGGGTTCCCACGTCGCGCCAGTACAGCGCCTGCTTCTTGTTCTCGTCAACGAAGTTGAAGGAGTAGACCTTGGTATCGTCAACCAGCCTCGGCAGGATGTTGTGGCCGAAGTCGTGCCGCGAGGAGGGGTCCTCAGCATCTTTCAACAGCGCGGGAATGAGCACGTCGGAGTTGAAGACGTAGATGCCCATCGAGGCCGAGACCATGCGCGGGTTGTACGGCGAACGCAGCTCGGTTTGCTCCGGCTTCTCCTGGAAACCGGTGACGCGGCCCGTGCGGTCGATCTCGACCACGCCGAAATGCCGCACCTCCGACGGATCGACCAGAATGGTGGCCAGCGTGATGTCGGCGCCTGAGTCCTTGTGCTGCCGCAGCATCAGGTCGTAATTCATCTTGTAGATGTGGTCGCCCGACAGAATGAGCACGAACTTGGGCTGCTCGGAGCCGATGGAATAAATATTCTGGTACACCGCGTCGGCGGTGCCCATGTACCAGTTGTCGCTGACCCGCTTCATCGGCGGCAGGATCTCGATGAACTCACCCAGCTCCCGTCCCACCACATTGCTCCAGCCTTCGCGGATGTGCCGGTTCAACGACAGCGCCTTGTATTGCGTCAGGATGTAAACTCGGCGAAGGTCCGAATTGATGCAGTTTGACAGGGTGATGTCGATGATGCGGTAGATGCCGCCAAAGGTGACGGCGGGCTTGGCGCGGTCGCGCGTCAGGGGATACAAACGTTCCCCCGCGCCACCCGCCAGCAACACTCCCAGAGTCTCTCTCATGATCGGCGCTTTCCTGAGTGCGGTGATCCCCTACCGGGGCGAAGCTTGGTTGTTGTGAGGCCAGCCACACTACGCGTATGCCAGCCCGCCTTTAAGCGTCGAAATCTTAGCATACCGGGCGCGACCCATCGCGACGGCAAACGGCTCACGCCGTCAGCGTTCGCCGTTGACTGTGATGCGGAGCGACCGCAGGAAGTTCACGTCCTGCGAGGTGATCTCCAGCTCGCCCGATGATTTGTGCTCGTGACGCGACGGAAGCTCTCCCGCGATTTCCCGCTGGTTGAAGCCGATGGTTGCCTCCAGCACGAGGAAGACGTCGTAGCCTCCGGCCTTGATGCGCGACATTACGTTGGAGATCTGGTCGGACTCCGCCACCGACTGGTTGATCGCCTCACCCAGTTCCTTCATTAGCTCTTTGAGTTCGTTGTCCACGATGCCACCTCAAACATCAGATCACTTCGAACGAGTTGGTGCCTTGCCTGCGTCGGAGTCACCCAGCAAATTCGAGTGGACGCAAGTCAGCCATCATTATCTGGCTGCTAGAATACGCCTTTAACGCGCATGTCGATACCCGGCGACAACAAATCCGTGAGTTCGCACAGCTTTGGCCGGCAAAGCCGCGCTGTGCTGCGCGTGGCCGGGCGCAAGACCGGCGAAAATCGCTGGGTGCGCGCGTTGTATCGCGCCGGCGAGGCCACCATGGGCAGTGTGGGCCACGTGCTGCACGCGCTCTGGCTGGAAGTCACCGGCTTTCTGTTTCTGGTGCTGGCCGTGATCGGCGGAGGCGCCACCGTGCGCGAGTACCATCGCTACGTCGCCGGGACTACCAGCGCGAGTAAAGTCGCTATTGCCGCAGCGTTTACGCTGCTGTTCCTGTATTTCGGAGTGAACTCGTTCTGGCGCACGCGGAAGAAGGGCAGACGCGTTAGCTGACCATCACTCCGACCTGTGACAAGTCTCACCGGGGCGTGTGCGGCGCGAAAGCGATAATTGAGATGACGGCTATTTAAGCGTTAATCCTTCATCGGGGGCCTAAATTCATGGCCGATACCACGACCAAGACCGTCTCCGGCAAACTCGCCGACAAGCAGGAAACCTCATCGCACGTCGAGATCAAGCCGCTGTACACGCCCGCCGATCTCGAGGGCTGGGACTATGACCAGCAACTCGGCTATCCCGGGCAATTTCCATACACCCGGGGCGTGCAGGCCTCGATGTACCGCGGCCGCCTGTGGACCATGCGGCAGTACGCCGGCATGGGCGACGCCGACGAGTCGAATCGCCGCTACAAATATCTGCTGAGCCAGGGCACCACCGGGTTGAGCATCGCCTTCGATCTGCCGACGCAGATCGGCCTCGACTCCGACAACCCGCTGGCCATGGGCGAGGTCGGCAAGGTGGGCGTGGCCATCGACTCCATTGAAGACATGATGCGGCTGTTCGACGGCATCAACCTGGAGCAGATTTCCACCTCGATGACCATCAACGCCACGGCGTCGATTCTGCTGGCCCTATACATCGGCGTGGCGCGGCGCACCGGACGCGACGTGCGCAAGCTTTCTGGCACGGTGCAGAACGACGTGCTGAAGGAGTACATCGCGCGCGGCACCTACATTTATCCGCCGGCGCAGGCGATGCGCATCATCACCGACATTTTCTCCTACGCCAACCAGAACGTGCCCGAGTGGAACACCATTTCCATCTCCGGCTATCACATGCGCGAGGCGGGATGCACGGCGACGCAGGAGGTCGCGTTCACGCTGGCCAACGGCATGACTTACGTGCAGGCCGCGATCGACAGCGGACTCGACGTGGACAAGTTCGCCCCACGCCTGTCGTTCTTCTTCAACGCCCACAATAACTTTCTGGAAGAAGTCGCGAAGTTCCGCGCCGCACGGCGCATGTGGGCGCGCATCATGCGCGACCACTTCAAGGCCAAGAACCCCAAGTCGCAGATGCTGCGCTTCCACACCCAGACCGCGGGCTCCACGCTGACGGCGCAGCAGCCGGAGAACAACATCGTGCGCACCGCGCTACAGGCGCTGGCGGCGGTGCTGGGCGGAACCCAGTCGCTGCATACCAACTCGTTCGACGAAGCGTTGGCGCTGCCCACCGAGCAGTCGGCGCGCATCGCGCTGCGCACCCAGCAGATCATCGCCTACGAGTCGGGAGCGCCGCAGACCATCGATCCGCTGGCCGGCTCGTACTACATCGAGTCGCTCACCGACCAGATCGAGACCGGCGCGCGCGCCTATCTCGACAAGATCGACGCCATGGGAGGCACGCTCAAGGCCATCGAGCGCGGCTACGTGCAGGCGGAAATCCAGAACGCCGCCTATGAATACCAGCAGGCGGTGGATCGACTGGAAGCGGTCGTGGTCGGCGTGAACGCCTTCGGCATCGAAGAAGAAAAGCCGATTCCTCTGCAGCACATCGACGAGTCACTGGAGCGCAAGCAGGTGGAGCGGCTGAAAGCCCTGCGCGTAAAACGCGACCAGGCGAAGTGGCAGGCCGCGATCCAGCAAGTCGAAGACACCGCCCGCGGCACCGCCAACCTGATGCCAGCGATCGTCGAGGCTGTGGATGCCAACGCAACGGTAGGCGAAATCTCCGACGCCATGCGGCGGGTGTATGGGGAGTACAAGGAGACGGTGGTGATCTGACAGTGTGGGATGCCCTACCCACATAGCACACAAGATGCTCAACCTGAAGGAGTGGTAGTTTCCGCTGTGCGTAGCAACACAAATGCCGCAAAGGGCAGGTAACGCGATGGAGTCAGGGTCCATTATGTTTGGTGATCCCGCGACACAACGGGCATTTGCAGATGAGTATGCCGAATTCCTTATCGAGTACAAAGAACTCATCAAAGTGATCGAGGCGATCATGCTCAATCGAGTGATCAACGCATCAATGCGAGATGACGCTGCGGCTGTTGCCCACCTGCAGGATGATGATCCCCTTGTGTTGGCCGTGGAGGACAAATACAAGGCGAACCTCGCGTCGTTCATTTTGGCGAGAATGGCAATCGATGAATTCAGCGAGATGCTGGTTTTAGCAAGTAACGGGTATGGGCTGGGTTCGATAAAGATTCTGCGCAGTATGTACGAGCGCGTCGTCACGTGTGCTTACGTTGCACAGAACCCGGAAGTGTCGCGTGCGCTGGTCGATAGTACGTGGACTCATCAATGGAAAGTTTGGAAAGTGGTGCAAAGGATTGCCCCCTCTGCAATCGACAAGGTAGATAAAAGCCGCATTGAGGACTTGGAGAATAAGGCTACCGAGGCACAGTCTCGGCTCAACGAATCATTCTGCCCAAAATGTAAACAGCTAGTCCAGGTACACGCCTGGACAAAAGTCCCTCTTTCGACAATGGCGGAAAAGGTCGGCAGTGACCTGTCGGGCCTGTATCTGTTGGGTTATCAGATACTGACAGCCTTGGCCCACACTACCGGTCAAAGCATCAACTCAAAGATGGAAGTGGGAGTTGATGGCGAGTGGACGTATCGTATGGATTCTTCAAGTGAACGGCGACATGCGCTCCATGTGGGCCATAATCTCTTATTGCTATTGCTAGGAAGACAGGATGATCATTTCGGGTATGGCCTCAGGCACCTGTTAGAGCCCAGATTCGAGGCGTTCAAGAAGGTTTGGGCCGCCCACTATCCAAACAATTGACAAAATGCTGGTGGTGAGGCGGCGCAACAACACACATGCACGCCATCGTCGCGCGTCCGCGGTTCGCGACGAACCCAGTCTTCGCGACAACCTCAGTCCCGAAGGGACGAAAGAGCTTAGCCCAGCGCTTCAGCGCTGGGTACGCCTAGCAAATCGATCCCGAGTCCCGTAGGGACGGCAGGCTTCTTCACCCGAACACAAAGTGTTCGTCGTAGGGAATCCCGGATCTCTTCAGCAGCGACAGAAACTCCTGCTCGAAGCTCCATTTCTTGTGATGCTCAGCCTGCCCGTCGATGTAATCGATCACCCTCTGGCGTTGCGACTGGCTGACGCTGAACGCGCTGTACCCTTCCTGCCACGCAAGGCGCGCCCCCAGCCATTTTGAAGTATTTCCTTTGATGTCCTGGATAGCTTTGGCCAAGGTCACGGTCGAAGGGGCGGGTGGCCCGGCCAACCCGTAATCTAGCCCTGGGTGCCCTGTTCTACGATTCGCGCCAGCGAATCGTAGGGCGGGGCCTTTCGCCGATGTCCCAGATTTGCCCGCGGCTGGCAAATGTCGGGTGGCGCAACAGCACACATGCACGTCATCTCGCGCGGCCGCGGTTCGTGACGAGCCCAGTCCCGAAGGGACGAAAGAGCTTAGCCCAGCGCTTCAGCGCTGGGTACGCGTATCCTAATGAATCCCGAGTCCCGTAGGGACGGCAGGCTTCTTCACCCGAACACAAATCGTTCGTAGGGAATCCCGATCTCTTCAGCAGCGACAGAAACTCCTGCTCGAGCTCATTTCTTGCGAGCCAGCGGCCGTCGATGAACTCACTGCTCTGAAGCGATCGCATGATGCTTAGCGCAGTGCCCTTCCTGCCCGATCCGCCCATAGCCTTTTCGAGTCACCCTTTTCTGGTAGCTTGCGCTAGGCATGGTCGCAGCACTTGGCCGGCCAGAAATGAGCAAATGCCTGTTCCATGCGCAGCGGACGCAGGACGGCGCCTTTAGACGATGTCCGATCTTGCCGACGGCTGCAGGCGTCGGGCGGTGCAATCGACAGCCGCATGCGGCCCGGTCGCGACGAGCCCAGTCCCGCAGGGACGAAAGAGCTTAGCCCAGCGCTTCAGCGCTGGGAAAGCGTGTCCGTAAGAAGCAGAGTCCCGGAGGGACGACAGGCTTCTCACCCCAACACAAATCGCTCGCTGGAATTTGCGTGCTGTTGACAAACGTGGGGCGGCGCAACCGCACACATGCAGCTCACCTTCGCGCTGCCGCGGCTCGCGACGAGCCCAGTCCTGAAGGGACGAAAGAGCTTAGCCCAGCGCCCTTCGACTCCCGATCCGCCTAAACGCCGTTGCCCGAGCACCGCTTTTCTCGTATCTTGAATGGCATGGAAGTGCACTTCACCCCCGAGACAGAAAAGAAGCTCAAAGACCTTTCCACGCAAAGCGGACGCGGGACGGACGACCTCGTTGAGGACGCAATGGCGGGATACTTTGACGAAGTGCTGCAGGCGCGGGAGATGCTCGACAGCCGCTATGACGACCTGAAAAGCGGCCGCCCAGTCCCGAAGGGACGAAAGAGCTTAGCCCAGCGCTTCAGCGCTGGGTACGCCTAGCAAATCAATCCCGAGTCCCGTAGGGACGACAGGCTTTCTCACCCGAACACAAATCGTTCGTCGTAGGGAATCCCGGATCTCTTCAGCAGCGACAGAAACTCCTGCTCGAAGCTCCATTTCTTGTGATGCTCAGCCTGCCCGTCGATGTAATCGATCACCCTCTGGCGTTGCGACTGGCTGACGCTGAACGCGCTGTACCCTTCCTGCCACGCAAGGCGCGCCCCCAGCCATTTTGAAGTATTTCCTTTGATGTCCTGGATAGCTTTGGCCAAGGTCACGGTCGAAGGCAAGGAGATCAGCAGATGGAGATGGTTCCCGGTCCCGCCCGCGGCCAGCAACAGAATGTTCTTCTGACGCGCGATCCCTCCGACGTATTGCCAGAGTCTTTCGGGTTCGGCGATAAGATTGGCGCGGTCTTTGGTGCTGAAGACGCAGTGGACTAGATTGGATGTGTACGTGTGTGACATGCAAGAACGATATGTTGGGGTCCCCGCTGGGGCGCGGTGATGTTCGGCACCCGGGGATGTGCGCTCTGCCGTCCCTCCGGGACTCGAAGATTCTTTCCACTTCACCCAGGACTCTTCCATCCCTCCGGGACTGGCCGTTTGGCTGTTGGCTCGTGGCCCGGCCAACGCATGACCTAACTTGGGCACCCCGCCGTATTCCCTTATCACACGGTTACGTGATCCACATCCTTTCACGCTGGCTCGGCCACGGTGTATCAAGCTGATCGTGAGGCGAGGGATTCCTGTGCCTTCACCCCGCGACATAAGGCCGCGTTTGCCCACGGCTCTTTGACATTTCGCCATCGTCGGTCTTGCGGCGGCTCTTTGATTTCGATGCTCTGATTGTGTAATTTAGAATAGTAGTTATGTATAACAGTAACAATATTTTTGTTGTATCTATGTAAATAACTTACTGATAGTAACTTATGATATGTGAGTTTGTGTTATAGTGGTGTAGAGCATTAAAATTTAAGGGTTGATGTCGGGAGGGAGGCCCACTGATTCTCTTACTTGCCTGCCACGCCTTCCCCTATAGCTACCTCGCGCACATACGGAACTGGCGGCTGGGACGACGACAGAAACGTCGCGACCTCGGGCTCGATCTGGTTCCAACACTCATACACAGCCAGGTGGCCTGAGTCGGAACACACCAGCAGGGAAGAGTTCGCTAGTTGCTGGTGCATCTCCTCGCCGACCGAAAGCGGGATCAGCTTCTCCTGTTGTCCCCAAATCACCAACGCCGGGGCTTTGACGTCTTGCAGCTTGCCGTCGAGCACGTCCTGATAGGTGAGGAAAGAGGCGAAGATGCGGCGGGTTACCCAGGCATGTTCCGCAACCTGGTGCAGAAAGTCGCGGCGCAACGGATACGGCACGTAATAGTGCCGTGGAGTCAGCATGGTCATGAATGCGGAGAACTCTCCCGGCGTCGCGGGAAGGAAATTCTTGACCGTGATGTTGGTTTGAAACTTGAGCCCGGCAGCATCGGCGACCACCAGCCGGTTGACGACGTCCGGATGCTCGGCCGCCAGCTTGAGCGCGATCCATCCGCCCATGGAAACACCAACCACGTCGGCCGACTGGATGTTCTGGGTGGCGAGGAATTGCCGCAGCATCTCCGACTGCTGCTCGATGGAGTAGGCGATGTCGGGCTTCTGGCTGTCACCGTGGCCCAGCAAATCGATGGCGTACACGTGAAATTGACTGCGCAGGTCGAGCATTGCAGGGACCCAGTTCAACGACTCGGCTCCCAGCCCATGAACGAAAACCAGCGGCGGGCCCTCACCTCCCTCGTAGTAATGCACGCGATAAGGGCCGACCTGCGCGTAGTGGCTATGGATGCCGCCGCGCCACAACGCGAGACGGCCAGCGTCGCGCAGCAACGAAAGAGGCCACAGCAAGGCGTACACCACGCCCGCGAGGACCAGTATCAAAACTACGAGGCCAATCTTCTTCCATCGGCCTATGCGATTCCGCGCGCGCGTAACTTGCGGGATTGCTTCAACCGCGGTACCCATCGAAAACTCACGCCCTCCTCGCGCATGGGTCAAACTGTAATGTTACTGGATTGTGAATTGCCGCGCGGGCGAAGTCAATTGTTTGCCGGTTCGTGCGTTATCCGTCCGCTCCACTATGAACAGCTGAAGGGGCTATACTTCGTCATGTTCATTCGGCTCGGTTACGACATCGAGTTTGAGATACCGGCGCCAGTAGCGATGGTCGCGATGCTGAGCGTGCATCCCTCGCGGGTGGCGGACCTGCGCGCGCCGGATGAAATGGGAATCGAACCCGAGGTAGCAGTCTCCAGCTACACGGACCACTTCGGAAATCGCTGCACACGATTCGTCGCGCCCCACGGAGCTCTACGGCTAAGCAGTACGACACTGATTGAGGACCCGGGGACTCCCGATCCGGTTGCGCCGGATGCGCGCGAGCATCCGGTGGGCGAGTTGCCCGATGACACGCTCATCTACCTGCTGAACAGCCGATATTGCGAGGTCGATCGCTTATCGAACGTAGCGACCGAGCTGTTCGGAGCGGTTGCGCCGGGCTGGGGACGCGTGCAGGCCATCTGCGATTGGGTGAACGCCAAAGTAATGTTTGGCTATCACCACGCGCGTCCGACCATGACCGCGCTGGATGTGTTCACCGACCGCGTCGGCGTGTGCCGCGATTATCAGCATCTGGCCATCGCGTTCTGCCGCGCGTTGAATATTCCTGCGCGCTACGCCACCGGATACCTGGGCGACATTGGCGTTCCGCTGGTTCCGCCGATGGATTTCAGCGCGTGGTTCGAGGTCTATCTCGAAAATCGATGGTGGGTGTTTGACGCGCGCAACAACATTCCGCGAATCGGCCGGGTGTTGATAGCCACCGGGCGCGACGCGTCGGATGTGGCCATCACGACCTCGTTCGGCCGCGCTAACTTGACGCAGTTCGAGGTCATTGCTGAGGAGGTTGATGCGCCGACCGATCCGCCGGGGGAGTGATCGCGCCGGGCGATCTCTGACACTAATTCGGACTCGCGGTCACTGACATTCCTTTCGACGAAAGCTGCTAGACTTTCGAGGTTGCGGAACTATTTCCGCTCCCGTCTCGTCGAAGAATTCATGAGCCTCGAGGAAACCCGTCCCCGTCTGCCCGCTATCACTTCACTTCGTTTTTTCGCGGCATTTCATGTGGCGCTGTTTCACATGAATGAAATGGGAGCGCTCACTGGTCCCCCATGGCTGAAGGCCTTTGCCGGAATCGGCTACGTCGGAGTGAGTTTCTTCTTTGTGCTCTCCGGTTTCATTCTCGTCTATACCTATGCCGGCCGTGAGATCAGACTGCGGGACTTCTGGCAGGCGCGCTTCGCCCGCATTTATCCCGCGTACGTTTTTTCGCTGCTGCTGACATTCCCGTTTTTCTACTACGGCGCGCTGAAGATGCACGTGCCGTTCTTCGCTTTCTCGGAGCAGCACTTTGCGCTGGCGTCGGTGCTGGTGCTGCTACTGTTGCAGGCGTGGGTTCCGGCGGCGGCACTGGCGTGGAACTCGGTGGCCTGGAGTCTTTCCGTAGAAGCGTTCTTCTATTTAGTGTTTCCGTTTGCTCTGGTCAAATACAGCAAACTGTCGCGAACGACCCTGTGGGTGCTGATTCCGGCTTGCTGGGTGGCAGGCCTGGCAGTTTCGGCTGGATACCTGCTCTCGCGGTCGGCGGGAATGCCCTACGTGAGCAGCGCGGATTACTCGAGCGCGGTGCAGTTCGTGAAGTTCTTTCCACTGGTGCGTCTGCCGGAATTCCTCATGGGGATGGCCTGCGGCTTCCTGTTTCTGCGCAGTGAACGCAATCCGAAGCATGCGCTGCCTCTGGTGGCACTCGGACTGCTGGGCGTGGCGGCAACCACAGCCGCATCGCGATTCGTACCGTACCTGGTGGTTCATACTTCCATGTCCGGACCGGCATTTGCTGCACTGGTTTACGGAATCGCGCTACAACCCAGTTGGGCCTCGTGGCTGAACAATCGCGCGCTGGTCCTGTTTGGCGACGCTAGCTACAGCTTCTACCTGTTGCACACCATGTTTGTCTGGCCGTTCTTCCATAACCTGCAGACCCAGGAGGTCCGCAACCAGGGATTTGTCGGGATCGGCCTGTGGCTGGTGATGATGCTGACCATCTCGTCGCTGGTCTATCGCTTCATCGAGCAACCCGCGCGGCGGAAGCTGGGTCCGCGCAAGAAACCGCTTCCGGTCCAGGTAGAGGCATTGCCCACCGCAGGATAGAAGGTGAATTTGCCCCGAAACATGGCCCTTTTTGGTAAGCAGGCGATACAACTAACGTGTAGATCGCTGCATATTGTTTGACTTGCCCCTCATCACTCCCTAACATTCAGCCGGAAGGGCTTCGAACAAATTCCCCACAATGATCGACACGGTCATCTCCCATTACCGCATCGTTGAACTGATAGGCGGTGGGGGTATGGGGCTGGTTTACAAGGCCGAGGACCTCGACCTCGGCCGCTACGTCGCGCTGAAATTTTTGCCCGACGAACTGGTCGAGGACACTACCTCGCTGGAGCGCTTTCGCCGCGAGGCGCGTTCCGCATCGGGACTGAATCACCCCAACATCTGCACGGTTTACGAGATTGGCCAGGATGGCGGCCGTCCGTACATCGTCATGGAATTTCTTGACGGCCACACGCTCTTTCAGATCCTTGACGGCAACCCCTTAAGCGTCGATGTCACACTGCGGATTGCGCAAGACGTCGCCGAAGCACTGGACGCAGCCCATCAGCAGGGCATCGTGCATCGCGACATCAAACCCGCCAATATCTTTGTCACCAGCCGCGGTCACGCGAAGGTGCTGGATTTCGGACTGGCGAAGCTGCTGCCGGGACCGCTCGCCGGCGCGGAGAACACCACCATGAGAACGGAGCCGGCGGGAGCCCGGCTCACTAATCCCGGCAAACTGATGGGAACGCTGGCGTACATGTCTCCGGAGCAGGCGAGGGGATGGGAACTGGACGCCCGCACCGACCTGTTCTCGTTCGGAATCGTGCTCTACGAAATGACGACTGGACTGCTGCCGTTTCGCGGCGGGACCTCGGCCAATATGTTCGATGCGCTATTCCATTCGGAGCCGATTCCGCCGGTGCGGTTGAATCCTGATGTCCCCGCCAAACTGGAAGACGTGATCGCCAAGAGCCTGGAGAAGGACCGCGACCTGCGCTATCAGCACGCATCGGAGATCTGCGCCGACCTCAAGCGATTGCGGCGCGACACCACCGATACGCAAAATTTCATGGTGTCGGAGGCGGGTGAACGGGTGGCTTCCAAGTCAACGAAATCGGGAGCGCGAACGCACTCGCGGAAGTCGGTCGAAAGGCCTAGATCGGTGTCGGTCTATCCGGAGCCAGTGGCGGAGGAAGACCCGACCTCGGGCCGGAATAGGAAGTTGATGGGTGCGGTTGGCGCGGCGATCGTGGTGTTGGCGGCCATCGTGGGCGGCTGGCTGTACTGGCGTTCGCATCGAAACATCCCACTCGGCCAGAAGGACACCATTGTGCTGGCCGACTTCGTCAACACCACTGGGGACGCAGTGTTCGACGGAACCCTGAAGCAGGCGCTGGCGATCCAATTGGAGCAGTCGCCGGTGTTGAATGTGCTCTCCGACCGGCGGGTGAATGCCACGCTGAAGCTGATGGACCGCCCGACCGACGAGCGACTGAACCATGATGTCGCGCGGGAGGTGTGCCTGCGCAGCAACAGCAAGGCGTTGCTGGAAGGCTCGATCGGAAACGTCGGCAGCCACTACCTGATCAGCCTCAAGGCGGTGAACTGCCAGACCGGCGACACTCTGGCCAGCGCTCAGGCGGAAGCCGATAGCCGCGATGATGTGCTGAAGGAGCTGGGAGATGCCGGCAATGAGGTGCGCGGGAAGCTGGGAGAGTCACTGGCGTCGGTGCAGCGTTACAGCAAGCCCTTGGACCAGGCGACCACTTCGTCGTTGGCGGCGCTGAAGGCGTTCACTGAGGGTCGGCGCCTGCAATGGCAAGAGGGAGACGCGGCTTCGGTTCCATTTCACAAGCGGGCAGTGGAGCTTGACCCGAATTTCGCGCGCGCTTACGCCTCGCTGGGCATGGCTTACTCGAACCTGGGGGACTCCCAGGAGGCGATGAAGAATTTCACTAAGGCGTTTGAGTTGCGCAACCGGGTGAGCGATCGCGAGCGCTTTTACATCGAAGCCAGCTACTACAGCTTTGTCACCGGCGAATTGCCCAAGGCAAACCAGAGCTATCGGGAATGGATTGCCGCCTATCCCGACGATTACATTCCGTATGCCAATCTTCCGCTGAACGAGGTATCGCTGGCGGAATATGACAAGGCGGCGGAGTCGGCGCGACACGCGATTGAGCTGGCTCCTGACTCAGGTTCAGGCTACACCAACCTGATGGGGGCTTATCTCTCGCTCGATCGCCTGGACGAGGCCAAGGCCATCTACGAGCGGGCGATCGCGAGCAAACCGGACATCGAATTTCTGCACGAATCGCGGTACTACATCGCCTTTCTGCAGAATGACGAAGCGGTCATGCAGCAACAACTGGACTGGGCCCGCGGTAAGCCAATGGCGGAATCGCCGATGCTTTGGGCGGCTTCGGAAACGGCTGCGTATCGCGGGCAACTGGCGAAGGCCCGCAGTCTGGTACAGGAGGCTACGCAAACTGCCAAAGCCGGTGGCGACGCCGAGCAAAATGCGCTGCTGAAAGCTGAGGAAGCCGCCCGGGAAGCCGAGTTCGGGAACAACGAACTGGCTCGGCAACTGGCGAAGGGTGCGCTGGCGGTCGACAGCGGGCGCGACGAAAAGATCGCCGCCGGACTGGCTATGGCTCGCGCCGGTGACGTCGCGGGCGCGCAGATCATCATCGATCAGCTTAACGTGCAGTTCCCTCTCGATACCATCATCCAGGGATACTGGCTGCCGACCTTTCGGGCATCGATTGCGTTGCAGCGAAACAATCCCCAACTGGCTATAGCGGCTCTGGAGGCCGCGCTGCCCTACGAACTGGGGAACCAGGGCTTCGGCGCGATGTATCCCATTTACGTGCGGGGCCTAGCTTATCTGCAAGCAAGACAGGGAGAGCAATCCGCGGCGGAGTTCAACAAGATCCTGTCGCATCGGGGCATTGCGAAAAACTCGCCGCTTGCAGCGCTGTCGCAGTTGCAATTGGCCCGGGCGCAGGCGATGAGCGGAGACAAGCCCGCGGCGCGGCGCTCGTACCAGGACTTTCTTGCGCTGTGGAAGCAGGCGGACGCGGACCTGCCCCTGCTCAAGCAAGCGCAGACGGAGTACCAGAAGCTCAAAGATTGACACTGCACCCGATGTTGACCGGCCGTTTATAATTCGCAATAACAACCTCCACATCTCCGAGGGACGTATATGAACTGCAAGGGATTCGTGTATCTCCTCCTCACCCTGCTTGTTAGCAGCGACTTTTGTTTCGGCACAAACCTTTCGCGGAACGATTCTGGGGACGGTGTCCGACACCTCCGGCGCTGTGGTCGCCGGCGCCACCGTGAAGGCGCGTAATACCGGCACCGGGCTGGAGCGCACCACGGAAACTTCGACGGAAGGCAACTACTCCATCGCTGAGTTGCCCATCGGGACCTACACCGTCACCATTACCCAGCAAGGGTTCCAGACCGCTGTCACCAGTAATGTCGTGGTTGATGTCGCCACCGAGCGTCGCGTTGATGTCGCGCTCAAGCTTGGCCTGATCACCGATACCGTGGAAGTTTCCGGCGAGGCGCTGGCGCAAATTGACACCACCACCAACGAATTGGGCGGGACGTTGACCGCCAAGACCATCGCCAACATTCCCGTCAATGGCCGCGACTATACCAAGCTCATCTACCTGAACCCCGGTGTTTCGGGATCGCCTGACCAGATCACCGACTCTCCCGGGTCCTACGGCGTCTTCTCCATGAACGGCTCCCGCGGCCGCTCCAACAATTTCCTGCTCGACGGCACGGACATGAACGACGGCTTCCGCAACGATCCTGCGATCAACGAAGCCGGCGTCTTCGGCGATCCCGCCACCATTCTGCCGATCGACGCCGTTGCCGAATTGCGGGTGCTCTCCAACTACGAAGCCGAATACGGCCGCAACAGCGGCGCCGTGATCAACATTGTGACCAAGAGCGGCACCAACCAGTTTCACGGCTCGGCTCTCGAGTACTACCGCAGCGGAGCCATGGGCGCGCGCAACTACTTCAATATCGACAGTCAGCCCAAGAATCCGTTCACCAATAACCAGTTCGGCGGATCGCTCGGCGGCCCCATCGTCAAGGACAAAGCCTTCTTCTTCGTCAACTACGAAGGCCAGCGGGAAAGCGGCGCACAAGCCGGATTGAGCTGCGTCCCCGATGCCGCTGCCATCGCCGCCGCCAAGTCCGAAGCGGCCGCCAACGGCGTTCCCTTGAGCCAGACCATGCTGAACCTGCTGGCGCGCAATCCCTGGCCCTCTCCCAACATCCCGGGCGCCTCGGCCAACACTGACGGCACCTGCAACCCGCCCAACGCCAATGCGGCTGCAGCCAACCTGGCCACTTCCACCCGTTTCACCAATAACATCGACAGCTTTATCGTGAAGGGCGATTACAACCCGAACGCCGATAACAACATCACCGGGCGCTATTACTACGGCAACAGCAACCAGAGCTTCCCGTTCGCCCAGTTAGCGGGCGGCCTGTTGCCCGGATTCAACACCACCACTCCCACCACCGTTCAGCTCGTGTCGCTGTCTTGGGTCAAAGTGGTGAACTCGGCGCAGGTGAACGAGGCTCGTTTCGGCTGGAACCAATATAAGCAGGGGTTCTTCCCTGAAGACCAATCGTTTAATCCGGCCTCCATCGGCATGGATACCGGCGTGACTTCCTACAACTACGGCCTGCCGAATATTTCCGTCGGCTCCTTTTCCGTGATTGGCGCCACCTCTTCCGTGCCTCGTCAGCGCGTTGATACCAACTGGCACTTCATTGACAACTACTCCTGGCAGATCGGTCGCCACGACTTCAAATTCGGCTACGAATTCCGTCGCACCTCCATCAACCTTGTCCAGAACAACAATTTCCGCGGCAAACTGAGCTTCGGCGGCGACGATTTGAATTCCGCGCTGGCGCAGTTTCTCGAAGGCAATCCCTCCGGCGGCAGCCAGGCCTCCGGCTACAGCAATCGCCACGAATCGCAGAACAGCAACGGCCTCTATCTGCAAGACAGCTTCCGTTGGACCAAGCGCCTTACCCTGAACTACGGGCTTCGTTGGGATTACTTTGGCGTCCCCAGCGAGAAGAACAACCTCTTCTACCAGTTGACTCCGGCCAACGGTGGAACGCTGGTTCAGGTCGGTGGACCGGGCGGCCCCTCCAGCCTCTACAACAAGGACTTCAACAACTTCGCCCCGCGTATCGCCGTTGCCTACGATCTCACCGGCGATGGCGCCACCGTCATTCGCGCCGGCTGGGGCATGTTCTACGACGCCTTTTCCCAAGACATCTTCCTCGCCCACATTCCCTGGAACTGCACCTTCTGCCCCGGTCCGGCCTATACCGGAGTCGGCGTGGCAGCAATCGGCTTCGCTGACTTGAGCGGCAATACCATCAATGCCGGAGCGCCTGTGTACGGTGCGGCGTCACCGCTGGGTAGCTACTTTGGTGTCAATCCCAACATCCGCACCCCTTACACCCAGAACTGGAACCTCAACATTCAGCACCAGATCACCAACAAGATCCTGGCGCAAATCGGTTATGTCGGCGCCAAGGGCACAAAGCTCTTCCGCTTCCGCGACATCAACCAGCCCACCCAGCAGGAAATTACGGCTTACGATCTCAGCCAATGCGTGGCCAACGGCCAAACCGCTCCCAACTGCTACATCGCCGGTTTCGACGGCCCCGATGGAACGAATTACAACGTGCCCCGCAACAACTTCCCCAATTTCTTCTATGTGAACCAGGAAGAAGCATCGGCCAACTCGATTTACAACGCGCTGCAGGCCAGTCTGCGTATGAACGCCTGGCACGGCCTCTCGTTGCAGGCCAACTACGTATGGGCGCATTCCATCGACAACGCCAGCGACTCCGAAGACTTCATTCCTAACGCCGCGCAGCCCAACAATAGCTGGAACACCAACGCGGAGCGCGGCAACTCCAACTTCGACATCCGCAACCGCTTCACGTTGAACTTCACCTACCAGCTTCCGAAGTTCGATGGCGACTACAGCAAGCTGAAGAATGGATGGGGCATCGACGGTGTGCTTAGCCTGCAGGACGGCCAGCCCTTCAATCTCAACTACAATTTCCAGGGCGACTACTCCGGCTCCGGCGAAGGCTTTGACCGCCCCGACGTCGTCGGTCCCGTTCGCTACGGCAACACCGCCGCCAACTTCCTCGACCTGTCGTCGTTCGGCGTGCCCTGCACGTTCGGAAACACCACGGCCGTCTCGCAGTCAGGCGACAGCAACTGTCTTGCCGGTAGCCGCCACTTCGGCAACCTGGGACGCAACTCGCTGGTTGGCCCTTCCTTCAAGGAGTTCAACTTCTCGGTGTTCAAAAACACGCAGCTCACCGAACGCGTACAACTATCGCTTCGCGCCGAGTTCTTCAACCTCTTCAACCATCCCAACTTCTCCAGCCCGATACTCCCCAACTTCATCGCCGATACCGGCGTGAACGGCATTGACAACGCTGGCCGCGGTGTCGGCTCCTACGCTCTGTCGGCAACCGGCGATGTCGGTATCGGCAATCCGTTTCTCGGTAGCGGCGGTCCCCGCGGCATGCAAGTCGCCGCCAAGATCACCTTCTAGAACGCTGTAAAATCGAAGTAATTTGCATTGCGCCTTTCTGCCGGAAAGGCGCCACAGAGCCAATACTGACGCGTCTCGACCGTACTGATTGCAGAGGAGAATCCCGAGTGAAACAACTATTAATAGTCGCCATGATGCTGGCGCTGCTTGCGCCAGTCGGTATCGCCCAGGAAAAGCAATACGACGTGCCGGGCGTGTTTTCGTTTTCCTATGATGAAGGCTGGAACAAGGGCCCGCGCAAGGGCGGAAGCGCCACCGAACTGCCTTGGCTGGTGAACATTGCCGACCCGACAGCCAGTTTTCACGCAGTACTGGCCCGCGCTGATTTTTCCTACGACGATTGGATCAAGCGGATGATTAAGGCCGCAACCCCCGATCGAGTGCTGGTTTCCAAGGGGGATTTTGACTCCGGCAGCGGCGAGAAGGGTTACAAACTGGTGTGGAAGATCAAGGCCCCTGATGGCCAGCAGTTCGTGACCGACCAGTACCTGTATCGCGGAAAAGGCAATTCGCAGATCCTGCTGAGCGGTACGGTTGACGCCGCAAACGCCGAGAAGTTCGGGCCGGTGTTCGACGGATTTGCCAAGTCGTTCAAGATCACCCAGGCGAAATAGCAGAAGCACCGAAAGCTGCGGGAGGCAGGTTCGCCTCCCGCGTGCGCTTCGTTGGAGGTCGCTTCAGGCCAGGTCGAACAACAGGAATTCGGCGGTCCCACTGCCGCCGACGCTGGCGAGTGTGAGCTTACTCTCGTCGCTGACGGCGGCGCCGTCGCCCTTCCCCAAGTGGGTTCCGTTCACTTCGAGTTCACCGCTTATCAGCTGCACCCAGGCGTGGCGCCCGGCTGGCAAATCGAGGCCGAGCGATTTGCCGCTGTCGAGCAGCGAGGCATAGACGCTGGCGTCCTGGTTGATGCGGGTAGATCCATCGCGTCCGTCATGCGAGGCGATGAGTCGTAGTTGGTTCTCCTTCTCCGTGCGCTCAAAGGTCCGGTCTTCGTAACTGGGCTGCAAGTCGTCGGCCTCCGGCATGATCCAGATCTGCAGCAAGTGAACGGGTTGGTCTGAGTTGTTGTACTCGCTGTGTACCACTCCGGTGCCAGCCGACATGCGCTGCACGTCATCCCGCTTGATGGTCGCTTCGTTCCCGGTGCTGTCGCGATGGCTCAGTTCACCCTCGATAATGTAGGTGATGATCTCCATGTCATTGTGAGGGTGCGCGCCAAAGCCCTTCTTTGCGCTGATCCAGTCCTCGTTGATGACGCGCAGATCGCGGAAGCCCATGTGCTTGGGATCGTAGTAATTGGCAAACGAGAAAGTGAAATAGGTGTCGAGCCAACCGTGGTTGGCGTGTCCGCGGGCGGCTGATGGGCGGATTCTGATCATGGTGTCCTCCTGGTTCTATACCATAAGATGCTTCAACGTTAAAGGGAGATTCAGAGGGACAGATTCTGCTTGCCCAGTTTGCGGCAGAGGTCGCTGAGATGCTCCTGTTCGGCAGTGGACAGCGCCGCCATGAACTCGGTGATCGCGGCGGCGTGTTCGGGAAAGATCCTGCGGATCAGCATCTTCCCCCGGGCGGTCAGCACGACGATGAGCACGCGGCGGTCTTCGGGCGATTTCTGGCGGTGCGCCAGGCCTTGCTTTTCGAGATTGCCAACCACCATGGTGAGATTGCCGCCGGTTGTGAGGACCTTCTGGGCGATGTCGGAAAGCGACATGGGGCCGAGGTGGTACAGCGCTTCCAGGACAGCGAACTGGGTGAGAGTGAGTCCGCTGCCGCCGAGGTGACCGGAGGCGTGATGGCGGGCGGCGTTCGCGGCGCGCATGAGGCGGACATAGGTGCGAAGGGCGAGACGTTGCTGGGACCCGGGTGGCATGTCTACGGAAGTATACTACGACGTTGAAGGAGTGTACTCTCGAGATTGCGACACTGAATTGCAGTCGCTATTTCTTCTCCGGCAGGCCCGCATTTTCGGCGGCGAGCCGGGCGATCGCGCTCCAGTCGAGGTTCTCCATGCCCCGGCCTATGGCGGCCAGCATGCTGTCGCGCACCATACTTGCCAGCGGCATGGGTGCGTCAACGGCTTCGGCCGCAGCCAGCACCAGGCGAACGTCCTTCAGACCAAGTCGCAACCTGAAGCCGGCGGGATGGTAGCGTTCGTCGGCGATGATGCCGCCATACGTCTTGTAAACCGGCGCGGCAAAAAGCGTGCTGGTGAGGAAGTCGATGTAGGCGTGGGGATCGATGCCGTACTTGCGGGTGAGGGCGACCGCCTGGCCCAACGACTCGATAACCGAGAAGATGAGGAAATTGCCACTGAGTTTGACCACGTTCGCCATCTCGGGCTGAGGGCCGATCACAAAGGTGCGTTGTCCGACAGCATCGAAGATGGGCTGGCAGCGTTCGAGGGCAGAGACATCGCCGGCCGCAGCGATGAAGAGTTTGGCGGCTGCGGCCGCATCTGGGCGTCCAAAGACCGGGGCGGCAACATAGTGCTGGCCGCGAGCCGAATGTTCAGCAGCAAGTTGGCTGGATAGCGCGACGCTGATGGTGCTCATGGAGATGTGAATCGCTCCGGGAGCGAGGGCTTCGAGGACGCCTCCGGGGTGGAGTACGGCTGAACTCACCGCGTGATCCTCGGCCAGCATGGTGACGGCGAAGTCGGTGCCCCCGACTGCGGTGGCGATGGAGTCCGCAACCTTTGCGTTGTCAGCCTCAAGCTGCTGGGCCTTGGAGAGAGTGCGATTCCAAACGGTAACGTTGTGCTCGGCGCGCAAGAGATTGCGGGCCATCGGAAATCCCATATTGCCGAGTCCGAGAAATGAGATTTTCATGGTTGGCCTAGATGCAAGTTTCGAGCCTCAAGTTGCAAAGTGACGGACGAGGACACCACGGATCGTTTAATGCAGCGCGATGTTTTCCGTTTGCGCATTCCAGCCGCTGACCTCAAGGTGAGCAGGGCCTTTGCCGAGATCGGTAGATCGAAAATAAACAGACACGTAGCGCGACTCGCCGGGCAGCAATGAAACGAAGTTGTCGGCGAAAAACGCCGGAATGACGTCCTCTCCGTCGCTCTTCACCAGCCGCAAGTGGGCCATGAAGGCCACGGTTTTGGTGGGATTGCTGAGAGTTATCTGCAGATACTGGAGCCCTTGTTCGCACTCGGGTGAAATCGCAGGCTTGACGGTTGGGGCGGCACTGGGGCGTACGGCAATGGGAATCGAGCAGGCCGAATCGGCCGGCTTAGTCTGCACCCGCAACGTCACCGGGGCCAGGTTTTGCAGCGCGGTCATGTCGGCATAAGCACTCTGCGGCGTGTTCACAGTGTCGTGGGTCTTCTCCCACGCCAGCTCGTCGGGCTTGGTGGAAAGCCAATAGAAGTTGTCACTCAGGACCTTTCCGTTGCGGTCGGTGGCGTAGAGCTTCAGGAAGTAGGTAGTCGAGAGGTCCGGCAATTCCGGAACCATGAATGCCACCGTAGCCTTGTCGGGACCGACATCGACGGTTGCATCCTGCGACCATTTTTCCGTGCCATCAAGGTTGTAGAGCTTGGCCGCAACGTTGACGCTGCTGGTTCCAGGAAGGTCGCTGACCACGGCGACCGAGCGATCATTGTAGGAATAGATCGCGTGTACAGCCTCGTTCGCTTTCTTGGTGCCGTAGTAGCCGCCGGCCGGCACCAGGTAGTAGTCGTAGAGGTGCCAGATGAGCGAGGGCCAGCCGTTGTTGAGCATCCACTGAATGACTCCCGTGGAGTTGAACTTGTTGCGGGCGTAGGACTCGAACATGGCCCGCTCGCCCTCATAATCCATGGCGTAGGCTTTGCGAACGAAGTCGTTCAGGTCCTTGGGAGCGCCGTAACGATTTTCCATGGCAGTGTTGTAGAAGGTGATGGTTTGGAAGCGCTCGCCGCCTTCATGCAGTCCCCAGACCTCGTTCTGCGGCCACTGTTTGTCGGGCGGCAGAAACTTGCGCAAGCTGGCAAGGGTGGGAATGGCGGGGCCGGGGCTAGTTTCGGTGTTAAATCCCCACGCGCCGCCCAGCTTGGTGTCAGTTAGCCAGTAGTTGGGAGGAACGTAATCGTACGGGCCGGTCATCTTTACGCCGGAAGGCCCGGTGATCGTGGTGGGCGTGGCGGTGGCGGAGGAGAGGAACGGGTTGGGCCACAACTGTTCCTTGCCTATGTATAGGTACATGGATTCGATGGATGGAATGGGCGGATTGTCGCTGCCGTTGAGCCACACCAGCATGCTGGGATGGTTACGCAGCAAGCGCATCTGGTCGCGCTGCGAGGACTGCGCCACCCGATACTGCTCCGGGCCCCACTCGTTCCAGCGCTCCCACATGTCGCAGCAGCACCAGCCCGCCATGATCAGGACGCCGTACTTGTCGGCGAGGTCGTAGAATTCCTGGCTCTCGAGCTTGCCTTCGAGGCGGATGGTGTTGAGCCCGAGATCGCGCACGTAGCGGAACTCGGTCTCCATACGCTGGGGCGAAGAGCGCAAGAGCATGTCGGGGGCCCAGCCGCCGCCGCGAATCAGTATCGGCTTGCCGTTGATCTTGAACAGCGTGTGCTGGTTGTCCAACTCGGAGGTGACTTGACGGATGCCGAAGGTCACATCGTGCGATTCGGAGAATTTGCCGTCCACCGTGGCGCTTACGCGAGCGTGGTAGAGCGCAGGAGTGCCCAACTCCGCCGGCCACCAGAGTTTGGGGTCCTTGATGGTCAGCTCTGGGAACTTTTCCGGGGCGAAGGTGACGGTCTTCTTCTGTTCGGGTTCGAGCGGCACTTCCTGATGGATCTTTTTGCCATCGAGTTCCCATGCAATGTCGGCGTTCACGCTGCGGCTGGTCGCGTTCCACGCTTCGACAACCGGAGTGAGCTGCGCGGTGGTGAAGTTGTCGTCGAGCTTGTTGGCGACGTAGGGGAAACGCAACTGGACCGGACCGCTGGCGGTGAGATACACGTCACGAAAAAGGCCGGTGTTCTTGTCGGGTGGCGCGGGATTCCAGTCCACCCAGGTGATAGCGAGATCGTCCGTGGTAGGCGGAAAGACCTCGATGGCGAGAATGTTTGGCCTGCCATACGAAAGGCCACTGGCGAGGTTGAGTTCGAAGACGCGCCAGGTGCCGGCAATGTCATTTTTGCTGGCGATCTGCTTGCCGTTGAGCCAGACGTCGGCGCGGTAGTTGACTCCATCGAGATGCAAAGCGACCGCGCGCCGCGAGAACCCCGCGGGCAGCCGGAATTCAGTGCGATACCACCATCCGCACTTGTAGGGGCTGTCATCGACCATGGCGAGGTTGGCGAACTGCGCGCCGATCGGGTAGTCCATGCCCGGGAGCTTGCGAAGGTTCATCCCGTAGAAGGGATCTTTGATGATGCCGGCCGTCACCTGGGCGGCGACCACGGTGGTGGGCACGGTTGCCGGAATCCAGCCAATGGGGCGGTAGAGTGGGGAGGAGATAATTTCGCCATCCATGCCAGGATGGTCAACGTCCTTCAATCCAGCGGGGCCGGTAGTGGAACCTTGCAGCACACAAGCCGATTGCAACTGCCATCCAGAATGCAGATCGAGACGCGTAGCGGGGACAGTAGGAGACGCGGCGAAAAGAGTGCAGGAGGCCAGCAGAGTGATGCAACCGGAACCAAGGAGAACACTTCTTAGAACTACTGAATGGACTCGTGGCATGGAAGTTCCTCGGAAAGCATGGTACATGAGATCACTTCTGAGCAGGACAGTGATGAGACGTTGGTGGTGCGGCACGGTGGTCGCATTGCAGTGCGCGATTGCAAGAAGAAAGGGAAGAGTCGTTCGTAGAGGGCCGCATTCATGCCAATGTGGCGGATGGTCCGCGAGATCGATCCCAAACGAAACGATTCGCAGCGATAGTAAACGATCAAATTTGCTGGCATCGCTTTCAGGCTTCTCTACAATGGTGCGAGTTCCAAATCCAAAGAAGGGCTTTTGCCAAACATGTCCAGCACCACGGCGGGGAACACCGCCGCCGCACCCAGCTTGAAACGTGCACTCGGTCTCTGGGACCTCGTTCTGTACGGCATCATCGTGATCCAGCCGACGGCGCCCATGCCGGCGTTTGGCGCGTTCTCGAACGCGGGCAAGGGGCACGTGGTCACGGCGGTGCTGATCGCCATGGTGGCGATGGTCTTCACCGCCATCAGCTATGGGCGCATGGCGCGGGTGTACCCCAGCGCGGGGTCGGCGTACACGTACGTGGGCCGCGAGCTGCACCCGTCGCTGGGCTTCGTCACCGGCTGGAGCATGACCATGGACTACATGCTCAATCCGCTGATCTGCACCATCTGGTGCGGGAAGGCCATGGCCGACCTGATTCCCGAAGTTCCCGTGCCCATCTGGTTCGTGGCGTTTGCGCTGCTGTTCACGGTGATGAACCTGCGCGGAGTGGAGACCTCGGCGCGCATCAACCAGGGGCTGTGCGCGGCCATGGGACTCGTGATCCTGGTGTTCTTCGTGGCGACCATCCGGTACATTCTTCATCTTCCTCCGCAGGGGGCGCAGTTCTTCACCCTGCCGTTCTACAACCCGCAGACGTTTTCGCCGGGGATCGTCTTTCATGGAACCTCGCTCGCTGTGCTCACCTACATTGGCTTCGACGGCATCTCTACCCTGTCGGAAGAGGTCCACAACCCCAAGCGCAACATACTGCTGGCGACGGTGATGGTGTGCGTGATCACCGGCGTGCTGGCGTCGGCGGAAGTGTATGGCGCGCAACTGCTGCAGGCCGCAGTGGTTCTTCCCCGAGTCCGAAGTGGAGACGGCGTTCATTCACGTAGCGGCGATTGCGGGCGGCATCTTGCTCTCGAAGACCATCAGCCTGACGTTGATCATCGCGACCATCGGCTCGGGCATGGGGGCGCAACTGGGTGCCGCGCGGCTGCTTTACGGCATGGGCCGCAGCAATGCGATTCCCAAGGGGTTCTTCGGAGCCATCGATCCGCGGACGCGCATCCCTCGCAACAATGTGATCCTGGTGGGAGCGATCGCGCTGCTGGGAGCGTTCCTCATGAGCTACGAGCGCGGGGCCGAGTTGCTCAACTTCGGCGCCCTGATCGCCTTCATGGGCGTCAATCTCGCCTCGCTAACGCATTACTACATTCGGGGCAACGATCGCAAACTTTCGCAACTGTGGCCCCCGATTGCGGGCTTCGTGATCTGCGCCGCTATCTGGTGGCACCTGTCGCACGCGGCCAAGATCGCCGGCGCGATCTGGATGCTGGCGGGCGTGGCCTACGGGGCGTGGAAGACCCGTGGCTTTCAGGCGGACCTGGTCAACTTCGACGTGCCGAGTGAATAAGGCTTTGAAAATTGGATTGTACACTCCTTTGTTTTCAACGGGTTGGCGGGAAATTATTTGTATCTCATTGAATTTATTAGTACTTATAGGTATCTATGTCCGTGCGTAGGACTTAGCGGAGCTTCCTTCGGGGGTGCCGCCCGCTGCGCGGGCTCGGATTACGGAAAATCGTCGGTGTTCGCGGGCTTACGCCCACGGCTAACACAAATTCCGCCGCAAGCGGCTGGTTCGACAGCCGACTCGACTGCTTCTGGGGGCGCAGAGGGTTGCGCGAAACACACGACGACCTCGTCGGCCGAAAAGCCCAACTGATCTACAGTCCATTTGGCAATCGGTCCTGCCACAGGCGCAGGCCAATCACGAATCAGGCGGTGGCAACCTCCTTGGCGGCGAGGGTTTCGCCGGCGGCGGAAGCGACGGGCTTTTTGCTGGAATCGGGGAAAGGACCCGCCCCGCCAATGGAAGGCGGGATGGAGCAACCTTCGGCAGCGGCTTGCTGCGCGGCACGCTCGACCAATTTGCGTTCGGCCAGTTGGTCGGCGGCGAGGCGGAGGTTCTTTTCCAGCGCGATGGCGGCGTAGCGTTTGCGGCCGGCGGCCACGTGGCGGCGATGCTGGTTGCGCTGCTGTTGCTTGTAGCGCTCGATGGCGGCATCCATGCCTTGGGTTTCCCGGATCTCGTGAAGCTCGGCGAGCTCTGGGGTCTCGGGGTAGTCGGCGCGGATGGTGTGCTCGGGGCAGCCGGGACCGTGTTGGCAATAGTCAACGGTGGGCATGGGGAAAGCTCCGACCCCGGAACGATCTACGGAGACAAAGGGGTCCTTCGACTCCGGCGGCGCAAAAGGCGCGCCGCCTCCGCTCAGGATGACACCCTGTGAATCTGAGGGTTGAGGGAAGGCGACGTTCGGGCGGGGTGTTGAGATCGAGATCGTTAGGCAGGCCGTATTCCGTCGCAAGGTCGATGGCTGCGGCGGGCTGGTCGGAGTGATAAGGACTGGCGGGCCACTTGTCGGCCTTGAGCAGGTTGCGGGAAGCGATGTTGAGCACGCGAATGAGGCGGTCGGCGCGCTTGAGTTCGATCATGTCGGCGGCGAGGGCCTCGGAGAGTTGGGTGAGCGCCGATTGCACGGCGTGCATGGATTCGAGCGGCGGGAGTTGCAGGTCGAAGCGCTGATTGCGAGCGCGGAACTGGGCCATGCGCATGAGCCGGGCTCGATGCTCAAGGTGGTAGAGGCAGAGGTTTCGGTCGGTGACGGCGGCAGAGTTGCAGACGTTGCCGTCGTCGCGGATGTAAGTACAAGTTCGGTATTCCATGGCGCTCCTCGAAAAAAGTTGTCCGTTGCCTGGTCAGTTGTCGGAAAAACAGCTGCCCAGGGCACAGTTCTCCAGCTTTGAGAGTACGAAGAAGTCAAGAGGGGAGAGAGAGATTTCGGGGGAGTTGAGGTTACGAAGGTAACCGGAATTTCCCGGAATGGAAAAAAGACAACGTCCAGGACAGAGACACAGAGGCACAGAGAAAGATTTGGCAAAGGGCAAAAGCAACCGCGGCTTGGCGCAGATCACGCGGATAGGAATTGGGGAAAGCCGAGATTCACCACGGAGCACGGATAGGTCATGGCGGCAAGGCCGGGGCTGAAGCCCGTCGATTCTGGGACACATGATTCACCACGCTAAAGCGTGGTGCTTCCACCTGAAGAGCAGTTGTCAGGAAAGGCAAAAGACCCACCCGGCCCAAAAAATCAGGCCGGATGGGGCACGCGACTCATAAATTTTTCGGCTTGAGGAGGTGGTTGTCTGTGCGACCCGACTTACGCCGTGATCACGCCGTCACGACTCGCGATCACTACGACGTAACCATCAGGATCGCGGAGCCACATTTCGCGATGATTCGGCCTCGGGTTCACGTGAGGTTCCAGCACGACCTGCGCGCGCAATTCGCGGGCCTGGTTCACGGCCGCATCGAAATCATCCACCTCGAACCAGAGCAACACTCCGTGCCCCACGGGCGCTGCATCGGCGTTCACAAGATTGGGATGATCTTCCTCGTCCCAGGCATGGAGTTGAAGGACCAGCTCGCCGGAGCAGAATATCCGGTCATAGAAGTCGCGATGAGGGTGGTCCGGAAGTGAGTCGGCCCCAAGCAATTGGCTGTACCAGCGGCTGCTGGCCCGCACATCGCGAACTGCGATCAGGGGTTGGGAGCGGACGGTCGATTGGGGCGGTTTCGAATTCATCCTCTTCACCGTCGGGGCAATCCAAAGTGCCAAAGTTGATTGTACCCAGTCCCAATCAGCTCTGTGGCGAAAGAGCGAGCCAGCCGCCTACGGGGGACGCTTGTTTCTTTTTGTGCGCTTCGGCTGCGCCTGCGCGCCAGCCTTCGGCAGAGAGGACGGTTATTTTTCTGGTTTCCTCATGCACCGCTGAAGCGGTGCTCCACCTGTCGCGGGGGTTCCGGCTTTCGTCCGCCGGAGGCGGAGTGGTGGGTTGGGAGTGCGAAGCGTGCCTTACGTTCGCGATAGCAACGACCCCACATATCCCAGAAGAAGGGATATGTGGGCCACCTGTCCACCTGTCCGCCCGGCATCGTGGCTCGTGGTTTGCTCTAGCGAACCTCAATCTCGTTTACAACTTCTTTTACGTTGGGCACGGCCTTGGCGAGCTTCTCGGCTTCGACTTTTTGCGTCGATGACTTCACCGATCCCTTTAGAACCAGCGTGCCGTTGGTGGCGTCGTAGGAAATATGCTGGTTATCAAGGTTTTTGTGGGCCTTCAGGCTTGCCTCGAAATTGCTCTCGATGGCATCGTCGAGATTCGAATCGACGGCCTTGGCCTGGCTTTCCTGGCCAACCGGACGAACTCCAATCTCATTGGCGATGGTGTAGCCGGAAGCGTTCTGTGCAGCGACGCTTTCAGCCTGTGTCTTCTGGTCGGCGGTGTCGACGTCACCGGTAAGGGTAAGGACGCCCTTCTCGCGATCCTGGGAAACCTTGACGTCGCCGAGGTTGTTTCTCGCCATGGCCGTGTTCACCCGGTCTTTCACATCGGGGTGCTGGTTGCGGTCGCAGGCAACAAGCATGAATATCGTTACCAACGTCGCAGCAAGAACTGCCATCATGCTTCTATTGGGGCGGAAAGTCTGCTGAATCACTGATGCCTCCATGGTGCCCGGATGGGCGTGTCGCCACGTTCTGCGTGAAGGTGGCTTACTCCGGAGTAGAAGTTAGCTGAACAACCGACGACGCGGAAGCGGGGTAATACCGTAGAAGCGACGGCAATTTCCCTCAGCATCGCGGGGTGAAGATACGGATTGCCGTCGTCACCGAGGGTGGAGGGGACGAATCCGAGGTCGTAAGGAAACGTCATGCCGGCCCACGACTCGGCCAAGCGACGGCTGCCAATGTCCGGCATCAGACCGAAAACTTTACCGAATTAAGCGTACAGTTGACTTACATCTTCATACGCATGTATCCCAGCCGAGGGGTTGGTTCATTTGCGCATCCAGACGCGGCGAGTTTCGCCCACGAGGAAGCTATATGGCCCAGCCCAGACAGACCTATCGGAATCGTGTGTTGGCAGGTCTCCCCAGAGAAGAAATCAAGCGTCTTCAGCCTCATCTTTCGCCTGTCACTCTCAAGCAAGGGCTTGTGCTCCTGGACGGGATTGCCCCTTACGGCTATTTCCTGGAAACGGGAATTGCGTCGGTGGTGGTAACGACGGCCGATGGGCACACTGTCGAAGTCGGCATTATCGGCATGGATGGCATTGTGGGAATTCCGATTTTGCTGGGTGCCGGGAGCGCTCCTGGCACAACATTTATGCAGATCGCGGGCTCCGGATATCGTATCCGGGCGGCGACGCTCAGAGCCGAATTTGAACGCTCGGGCGAATTGCGGCGCCATCTTCATCGCTACATGCAGGGCTTTATGGTGCAATCGGCGCAAACCGCCGCCTGCAATCGCCTTCATAACATCGAAGAGCGGCTGGCGCGGTGGCTATTGTCGTGCCACAACCGAATGGAAGACGACCATCTCCGGTTGACGCAGGATTTTCTCGGGCAGATGCTGGGTGCTCCCCGCACCACCGTCACTCTGGCGGCGGGCATGCTGCAGCGGGCCGGGTTGATCAATCACGCGCGAGGCACGGTCACAATACTCGATAGCAAAAAGCTTGAGGCGACCGCCTGCGAGTGCTACTCCATTGTGCGCGATGAGTTCCGGCGACTGGAATTGCTTTAAACCTTCAGTCAAAAAACTCACCTTTTTGTCTGGTAACGGACAGACAGCGATTCTCCACGAGTTTAACGTGAGCCTGATTCGTCATGGTGGGTAAGAGATGTCGGCGTGGCCAAACACGCCTGTCATTCTCGACGGAGTCAAGATGAAGGAACGCAAACTCATTTTGTCGGTCGATGACGAGCCTGGAGTGCTACGTTCGCGGCAGATGATCCTGCAGGCTGCGGGTTACGACGTGGTGAATGCCTCAAGCGGAGCGCAGGCCCTAGGCATCTTCTCAACCTTGCTCGTCGACCTGGTTGTACTTGACTATGCAATGCCCGGCGTCAATGGGGGCGAGGTGGCCAAGGTCTTCAAAACACGGCGGCCCGAGCTTCCCATTCTCATGATTTCCGGCCGTCCCATTGAGACTGAAATATTTCTGTGCGTTGACGGTTTTCTCGTCAAGGGCGAAAGTGCCGGTTTGCTGGTACAGAAAATTGAGCAACTACTGAGCACGACTTCGACGACTCGGTTGCCAGAGGAGCTCAAGATGAGCGCTGATGGCGTCCGACCG
The DNA here is from genome assembly GCA_963758255.1 of uncultured Acidobacteriaceae bacterium. Taxonomy (GTDB): domain Bacteria; phylum Acidobacteriota; class Terriglobia; order Terriglobales; family Acidobacteriaceae; genus DASRAA01. Next base: position 46,059 of record CAVWUX010000006.1, on the reverse strand, counting down.
CTGGAGCTGTGGGAAGAACTGGCCAAGCTCGCTTCGACCGAACAGGACCCTGATACGCAGACGGCACTAATCAGCGAGATCAATCGGCTAGTGGAAAAGCACGATAGGAAGCTAAAGGATGCCGCAACTATATTAGCCAGGTCGGAAATCAACCGGTTGAAAGACGTGATGAATACCCACCTGAACGACGGTTCGCGCGAAGCAAACTCCAAATAGGCTGCAAGCATAGGCGGGCCGACAATTGCCTTCAGGTGCAATTGTGGGATGCAGAGTGTAGCTTCGGCTTCGCCATGATTCGATAGCCACGCCGCGGTCTGGGCTAGATCAAATTCGTTTTTGGTGTACTCGAAGAGCGGCATTGTGCCGCCGGCTGAAGAGGCCGCTGAAAACGTCGAAAAGCAGATTCCCCGCGGACTAAAGTCCGCGAGGAACGACAAAAATAAAAGACTTGTATGGCACAGCTAAAGCTGTGCCCTTTCAAAGCACGATGGAAGCGGCTTTTTTCAGCAGCCTGTGAAGCCGGCTTATGACATTCATAAATGGCGCGGGAACGCCGAGCTGTAGTTCGGCTCTACCCTGGGTCGAGTAGCTACAGTAATCGTTAAGCACCTCTAAACAGGCTGCGGAAGAAGGTCGAAAGCAGATTCCCCGCGGACTAAAGTCCGCGAGGAATGACAAAAATAGAAGGCTTATCGGCACGACTGAAGTCGTGCCCTGATCAAAGCCGTCGCAAATCGAGTTTTTCAGCAACCTCTGAAGCCCGCGAGGAACGACAAAAGAAAGGGCTTGTATGGCACAGCTAAAGCTGTGCCCTTTCAAAATATCGCGAAACGAGTGTTTTTCCGCAGCCTGTAAAGCCGTGCTCTTTCAAAGCGCATTGTGAGAGCGGGGCCAGTGAATCGTGCGCGCCAGGCGAATGGGCATGTGCCGTCGCTTCGACACCCCAAGCGGCGCAAAAGCAGCGCCGCTTGGGGACCCCGGCACGGGACTCGGATCAAATTTCCCACTCGACCCAGCCCTCCGCCTTCGGTTACGTGCTTGGCTAAGCTCTTCCGTGCCTGCGGCACTCGGATTTCATGGCTAATGTTCCACCGCCGAGAGCGCAAGCTGAGTTTCGTAACAGACTCTGAAGCACTGGCCTTTGATATGTCGTCTCTGCCGGGACGGGGGTGTCGCGAGCCTCCCGGCGATGCCCCCACAATTGCCAGCGGTAGGCAATAAGGGCCACCCACGGGGTAATTACCTACGGTTACTGTGAAATTCTCAGCAAAAATCCTCTATTCTGATTGACTTACGTCAAGAAGGCTGTCATAAACGACGCTACGACTATGGTTGTGGTTGAGCCGGTTGTTGCAACGGAGGTTGTATGAAAATGTTTTTGCGCTCGCTTTCTCTATTGTGCGTCGTGACCCTCTCTATCGCTGGATGGGCCGCGCCGACTGTTGCAAACGGAAGTTTCGAAGCCGACACATTCGGTTTCGGGGGCACCCTGTCGCTCGGTTGCGGTAACACCCTTACCGGATGGCAGACCCAGTGCAGTCCAGACAACGTCTACCCTTGGGGCTTGCCAAACACTAATACCTACAACGCCGGACCTACACCCTACGGGAACCAATGGGTTATCGTGGGTGATTTCGGCAACGGGGGATCAGCGATCTTCCAAACCGTTTCGGGGTTCAGTGCAGGACAGACCTACACTCTGAACTTCGCACTGGCCTCAGAGCAGCCGGGCGCGGGGGCGTTGGTTCTGGTGAGCTTTCCTACCGGTTCCAGCACGGGCAGCGCGACCTTTGCAGCTCCGCTGCGTGGAGCAAATTACTGGGATACCTGGGGGAACTACACATACAACTTTGTCGCGACAGCGGGGAGCGTAACAATCCGTTTCGACGGCCTCGCGGGGCAGGGATTCGACGCTGGCATCGATAATGTGAGCGTCACCGGTGGATCGAGCGTTCCAGAACCCACCACTCTCGCACTTCTCGGAAGTGGCTTGGTGGGACTGGCGGCACGGCGCCGCAAGAAATAATCCAACCTTCGTCGAGTTAACTTCTCGCGCTAACCCGCCCTATTGGGGCGGGTTTTGTTATGGGCGGCCCCGTCGACCACGCGTCCCGTGGCGCTTTTGCATCCCACATTTCCCAAAGGCAGGGAAATGCGGGCCACGCTGCGGGGTATCCGGCCGCCCTGTATCCTTCGGCGCGGCCGCGCATCCGATTGGGGAGAGGATTCGTACTTTCGGTATGCAGAAACTCAGTCGTCTGTTTCCGTTTCGTTTTGGCCGTCAGCGTAATCATGTCGCTGATGGCATGTACTACAACGCAGGCTGCGGGGCCGAGTGCGCCGATCCCGGCCGCCAAGGTGGACGCTCCGCTGGCCGCAGCGCCGGGCAAGCAAACTGCCGTGTTCGCGGGAGGATGCTTCTGGGGCACGCAGTCGGTATTTGAGCGGGTGAAGGGCGTGGTGAAAACTACGGCGGGATACTCGGGCGGCGCGGCGAAGACCGCCACCTACGACCAGGTCTCCAGCGAAACCACCGGGCACGCTGAGTCGGTTGAGGTGGTTTACGATCCGTCGAAGATTACCTACGGCCAACTGCTGCGCATCTTCTTTTCGGTGGTGCACGATCCCACGCAGCTCAACCGCCAGGGACCCGATGTCGGCACGTCGTATCGCTCGGCCATCTTCTATACCGATGACGAGCAGAAGCGAATTGCCACAGCGTATATCGCGCAGCTGGATGCGGCCAAGGCGTTTCCCAAGCCGATCGTTACAGAGGTCACTCCGCTGAAGGGGTTTTATCGCGCCGAAGACTATCACCAGGACTACGCGCTGCATAACCCGAATAACCCGTACATCCAGGTGTGCGACCTGCCCAAGACCAAGGCGTTGAAGGAGCAGTTTCCGGAGCTGTTTGTCGAGTACAAGGGCAAGTGACGCGGTGGGCAGCGGGCGGCAAGTGGACGACATTTGCCTGTTCGTGGCAAGTGTGGGGTTCGCTCCAACCAGCGCAAAATCGGCGCTCGTCGGGGACTCCGGCGATTGTGGTCCGCACCTACCCGATGCGCAGGTGTATAGCGGGGGTGGGGAAAGCAGATCCTTCGCCCGCCTGCGGCGGGCTCGTGACGACAATTCTTTAAGGGTCGTGGCGACAAAGGGGTCCTTCGACTGCGGCGGCAAGGCCGCCTTCGCTCAGGATGACAACGAAAGAAGCAGATGCCTCGGTCGCCAAGGCGGGCTCGTGACGACAATTCCGATAGGGACATTCCAGCGGCTATAGGGGTCGCTTGGGCAAGCTCAGGGCAGGCTTTGGGGCACCGGGCTTAGTGACTTACTTCGGTTGGGTCGCCGGTCTGGTGGTCCTCTATCTGGAACTTCAGGAATTGATGGATGGCCGACACCGCCTCGGAGTTTGTGCTGGCGATCTTTACCTCGGCGCCCTTCGCGGTTGGCTGTGCGTCGTAGGTGATGTCGCCCTTGAGGCGCTTCATCGTGGACACTCCTGGTGGTGTCTGGTCGTGGATGAACATCGGTATATCGAAATCGCCCTGCCGAAACAGAGTGGCAATGTGGTCGAGATGCTGGCGGATAGCATCGCGGCTGGCCTTGTCGTTGGGGTCATCGGCTTCGACTTCGATGGTGCCACCGTCTTTGGTGAGGACGAAGTGGTGTGTGGTCATCTGGTGCGAGAATCCCATGGCCTGATCGCCACGTTGCTGAACACCCTGCTGGTGCTGTGCGTCCTGGGACATCGCAAGTGAAGTGAGCAGTAAGACAGCAACGATTCTCAGCATGACCGGTTGCCCCCGGGCGATTAGACGTGCTCGCAATGAGAATGTTTCGGGACTGTAGCAGGACGCGCGCGACGCGAAGAATTCCAGCTGCTACAGGCCCAATCTTCCGGTCGCTCAATCAATCCACGCTTCAGGATATGGCTTCCCGCCCTGTCTATGCCGGGGGAAGATCCGCAGCATACTTGGCAAATCTAAGTTCCTGAGGCGAGAGGTTGCCATAGCGACCGGAGTCGATCTCCCGCTGCCGCGCCGCCGGGGGCATGCCGCGAAGGGCCCGAATTACGTTCTGCACTTCCGGTCGAACCGCCGGAAGCGTCTGTTCCGGAAGACTGGCAGGCCGGTAGCTGTTGGCGACCGGGCCGGCAGATGCGGTTACGTGACTTGAAACAGGCGGCCCGTAACTAGCGTATCTCAAGGTCGCAGCGTGTGGTGGCCGCAGTATTTGTCGGGGCAGGATCGCTCGATGGGCTTGTCGAGTAGCTGGCGGAGACATAGGCGCGGCTTGAATTGTCAGGTTGCGCGTAGCCTGCTACATAGCCAGACGGCACATAGGAATAACAATACGGGTACGAGTAGCAGTAGGGATAATACGGCGGTGCCCAAGCCGGGCCGTATCCATACACATAAGGGTAGTCAGGGCCCCAATACGATCCCCAGCCAACGCTAATGCCGAATCCCCATCCGTAACCGTAGCCGTAGCCGGGATAGCCCCAATACGCGCCTCCCCAGCCACCGTAGCCTCCGTGCGATCCACGATAACCGCCGTGCCAAGCGCCATAGCCACCATGCCCGCCGCCATGGTAGCCGCCACCGCCGTGATACCCGCCACCACCATGAAACCCACCGCCACCACCATGAAACCCACCGCCACCGTGACCGCCACGCTGTGCAACAAGTGGCTGGGTAGCGACGAGGAGGGCGATGAAGAGAATTGCCGCAGAAACGACTTTCAGCACGAGGAAGTTCTTCATGGGACTGCTCCACTCCGATGCGACGTGCTGAGGCACCGGGAACACCTCCATTTTAGTCCCTGGCTCGGGTGGGGTGAAGCGGAGAAAACGTCGGCGTTAGGGCTGATGCGCGACGATGATCTGCAAGCACTGGTTCAGGCGAACGTCGTGGGCCAGCACGCTCCACTTGCGCCGTGCCATCGCCTTACCCTTAGCAGCTATAATCGCGCCATGGCTAACCGCGTGATCCACATCTCGGAAGAAGAGGCTGCGAGCGATTTCGCTTCGGTGCTGGCGCGCGTCCGTGCGGGGGCGGAAGTGGTCATCGAATCCGATGCTCGGGCTGTGGCGGTGCTGCGCCCCGTCGCAGAGATGCACGGCCGGCGGCTTTCGGAATCGATTGCCCTGGCGGAAGCCCATGCCCGGGAGCTGGGCTACGAGCCCACGATTCGGCACGGCTGAAGCCGTGCCCTGACACATGACTCGCCAAACGCCAATATCCCGCCGCTACTGCTTGAACACCACCATGCCCAGCGGGGGGAGATTGAGCAGCAGTGACTGGTCGTGGCCGTGGGTGGGAATCGCCTCGGTGTTGACGCCGCCGTAGTTGCCTTCGTCGGTGCCGCCGTAGGTCGCGGCGTTGCTGTTGAGCACCTCGCGCCAGTGTCCGGGAAGGGGGACTCCGACGCGATAGCCGCGGCGCGGTACCGGGGTGAAGTTGCAGGCGACGACCAACGGCGCGTCCTCGTCCTTGCCGTAGCGCAGATAGGTGAGCACGCTGTTGTCGTTGTCGTTGGCGTCGATCCAGCGCCATCCGGCGGGATTGAAGTCGTATTCGTACATGGCGGGCTCGCCGCGATAGAAGGCGTTGAGATCGCTGACCCAGCGCTTGATGCCCTGGTGTGAGGGAAAGGTGAGAAGCACCCAATCCACAGTGGCGTCGTGGTTCCACTCTGACCACTGGCCGATTTCGCCGCCCATGAAGATCAGCTTCTTGCCGGGCTGGGTGAACATGTATCCGAAGAGCAGGCGCAGGTTGGCGAACTTCTGCCAGTAGTCGCCGGACATCTTGCCGATCAGCGAGCCTTTGCCGTGTACCACTTCGTCGTGGGAGAGCGGCAGGGTGAAGTTTTCGGTGAAGGCGTAGAGCCCGCGGAAGGTCAGCTTGTTGTGGTGATACTTGCGGTGGATGGGGTCCTGCTGGAAGTACTTCAGGGTATCGTGCATCCAGCCCATGTCCCACTTCATGCCGAAGCCGAGGCCTCCGATGTAAGTGGGGCGCGACACCATGGGCCAGGCGGTGGATTCTTCGGCGATGGTCTGGATGTCGGGGAAATCCTGGTAGGCGTCGTGGTTCACGCGCTGGAGCAGGGAGACGGCTTCGAGGTTTTCGCGGCCGCCGTACATGTTGGGGATCCACTCGCCCTGCTTGCGCGAGTAGTCGAGGTAGAGCATCGAGGCGATGGCGTCCATGCGCAGGCCGTCGATGTGGTAGACGTCGAGCCAGAACATGGCGTTGCTGATGAGGAAGGCGCGGACTTCATTGCGGCCATAGTTGAAGATGGCCGACTTCCAGTCGGGATGAAAGCCCTTGCGCGGGTCGGCGTGCTCGTAAAGGTGCGTGCCGTCGAAGTAGGCGAGGCCGTGCTGGTCGTTGGGAAAGTGCGACGGCACCCAGTCGAGAATGACGCCGATACCATGCTGGTGCAGGTAATCGACCATGTACATGAAATCCTGCGGCGTACCAAAGCGCGAGGTGGGCGCGTAGTAGCCGGTGACCTGGTAGCCCCACGAGGCGGTGTAGGGATGCTCCATGACGGGCAGGAACTCGACATGGGTGAATCCGAGGTCGTTGACGTAGGCGGCGAGACGGGGCGCGAGTTCGCGATAGCTGAACCAGCGGTTGCCTTCTTCCTGGTTGCGCATCCAGGAGCCGAGGTGCACTTCGTAAATTGACATGGGCGCGTCGAAGGCGTTGCGCTTGTGGCGCAGGCGCATCCATTCTTCGTCGCCCCATTGGTAGTCGAGGTCCCAGACGATAGACCCGGTGCGCGGCGGGTTCTCGTGGTGAAATCCGTAGGGGTCGGCCTTGTTCACGCGGTACATGTGGAAGCGCGAGCGGAGGTGGTACTTGTAGATCGATCCCTTGCCCAGGCCGCGGACGAAGCACTCCCAGATGCCCGAGCTGCCGCGGGGCGTCATGGGATTGGAATCGGAGTTCCAGCCATTGAAGTCGCCTACCACGGACATGCGCTCGGCGTCGGGCGCCCAGACGGCGAAGTAAGTACCGGCGTGGCCGTCGATCTCGGTGAGGTGAGCGCCGAGCTTTTTGTACAGGCGGTTGTGTCCGCCCTCGTTGAACAGGTGGAGATCGAAGCTGGTGAGCATGACCGAGCCTTGCTCTTCGGCGGCGGTCGGCTCGATGGCTGGCTCTTGTTGCTTGGCCGGGGCGTTCACTTTGGGATCCGATGATGCCATGGTGGCGTTCTCCTCCTATCTGGCGTGACACGGCGCGGGTTGGCTGTGCCGCTGCGCTTATGAAACCCTACAAGAGTACCACCCCAAGGGCGGGAATCGGGGCGAGGCGCGCCCCGCACGATGACCATCTCGCATGCTTGCACAGCACACGGGCACGTGACGCCGGTGGATTCGAGCAGGCAGAAGAAAGCCGGGGAAGGCGCCCCGGCTGGTTTCGTTGAATGCTTATTCGGCTACAGGTTGATCTTGCGGCGGAGGATGCCGGCGAGGCCGAGGATGCCGGAGCCAAAGAGAATCAGGGAGCCGGGCTCGGGGGTGGGTGTGCCACTGCCGAAGTCGAACTCACCGCCCAAGGCGTAGCCGACGTAGGGCCCTGTGCTCAGAAGAACCCCTGCCGTCGAATACTGTTCCAGCTTGAACGTGTTTTCGTCATCCACCAGCCAGAGGGTATGCGTTGCCGGATCCATCGCCAAGGATCCATTTTCGTAGTGCCCGGTATCGAACGAGCTGAGGACGGTCCCGTTCATGGAATAGTCGGTCACAACAGTAGTGGCACCCCATCCGGAGATCCACAGCGAGTTGTTGGTCGCGTCGTAGGTGATTCCCACGTTGTACGGGCCGGTGGAAGTAAACAGTGCCACGGGATTGGTGAAGTCGCGAGCGGTCTGGTAAACGGTGCTGTAGGTGTAGTCCACCAAGTAGTTATGGGAGCCGTCAGTGGTCGAATCGTACGCGGTGCTAGCGATCGCAGGCAGATGGTAGGTTGTGCCGGTCGGGGTCCCGGCCAACGAGTACTGGCCACCAATCGTAGTCAGGGAGTTCCCGCTGGTTCGAACATCGCCTGCCACGGCGATGGGTACTTCGTCGGGGGCGCCGTAGGCTTCTGCGAAGGAGGTGATGGAATTGCCTTGAACAACGACGATGCTGTGACCGCCATTAAGGTCGAAGGTGTACGTCAGGTAGAGGGGGCTGGTGGGGCCGGCCTGGGCCGCTCCGGCGAACGCAAGTGCGACGAGGCACAGTGCTGCGACGAAAGGCGCTTTCATTCGAACATTCCTCCACTTTCAACTGCAAAATTTGGTTTGGACAAGGGGGTCAGTAATCGTGGCACGACCGGCAGGCTAAGGCAAGCAAAATCACCTCGATTCAGCGGCTGCTGTCAGTGGCCTGCTCAACGCACACCAAAGTGACGGCGGGTAGCGCGGGAAGAACAAAGCCGGGGAGGGGACCCGCTCGGCACAGGACGACGTGACGGCGGGCACTGCGGACGGTTTGAGGCAGTGGTTTGATTAGGGTGGCGGCGTACGGACTGCCTTTCACCCAGCCTTTCCCAAACGAAGGGAAAGGAAGGGGCACCGAAACCTGCAGAGCAGCATGTCCCGCGCGTCGACTGCAATCATAAGGAGCACAGCATGGCTGACAAGAAAGCGGACCTCGCTGGACCCGGCATTGGTGACTATCTGGAACTGGAGAAAGTCCTGCCGACCGATTACCGCTCGCTGCTGTCACCGAAAGAGACGCAGAAAGCCCTCTTCGAGACCAAGCGCTACATCGAAGAGAACCTCTGCAAAGAGCTAAACCTGATGATGGTCAGCGTTCCCCTCATCGTCGATGAAGAGAGCGGCGTCAATGACCTGCTGGATCGCGACGGTTCGCGCACGCCCATCCAGTTCCACATCTCCAACGACCACGACAAGCACCCGATCAACGCGCAGGTGGTGCAGGCGGCCACCAAGTGGAAGAGAATGGCGCTGAAACAGTTCGGCATGGGTGCGGGCGAAGGCCTGTGCACTGACATGCGCGCGGTGCGCAAGGACTACTTCCTGGATCACGATCACAGCGCCTACGTGGATCAGTGGGACTGGGAGCGCGTGATGACACCGGAGCAGCGCAACCTCGACTTCCTGAAGGCGATTGTGCGAAGCATCTGGAAGGTGATCGTGGGGGCGGAACGGCACGCACAGGATTTGTTTCCGGCGCTGCGCGATCCGAAGTATCCCAATCTGCCGGAGGAGATCACGTTTCTGCACGCGGAGGAAATTCTCGACATGTATCCCGACCTGCCGCGCAAGCAGCGGGAGACGGCGATTTTGCAGAAGTATCCGGCGATCTTCATTATCGGGATTGGGTGGATGCTGAAGGACGGCTATCCACACGAATTGCGGGCGGCCGACTACGATGACTGGGTCACTCCCACGATCACCAAGAACGGCCATCTGCTCCACGGCCTGAATGGTGACATCCTGGTGTGGAACCCGGTGACGCGGCGGCGGCATGAGCTGTCGTCAATGGGCATTCGGGTGAATGCGGAGTCGCTGAAGAAGCAACTGGAGCTGACGCATCAGATGGACTTCCTGAAGTATCCGTATCACCAGGCGATCGTGAACCATGAGATTCCGCTGAGCATTGGCGGAGGGATTGGGCAGTCACGGACGATGATGCAGATCCTGCGCAAAGCACACTTGGGCGAAGTGAGTGTGACGGTGTGGCCGAAGGTGCTGAAGGAGATGTGCGCGAAGAAGAATATTCATGTGCTGAATTAGGTAGCTGGTAATTGGTGACTGGTAACTAGTCGGGCGGCCTGCGGGCCGCCCGTTTTGCGCCTCTGTGAGCTTAGTACGATTGAGCGACCATCCTCTTGCTGCGACTAACCACTGACCACTAGCCACCAGTCACTTCTTCTTGGGCTTCATCATCTCCCACGCGGCGTCGGGAATCTTGCGGCCCAGCAGGCTGAAGCTACTGGCGCCGGCCAGCATTTCGCCGCCATCCATGTAGATCATGTCGCCATTGATGTAGCCGGCCTGATCGCTGACCAGAAACGAGGCGAGGTTGGAGATTTCCTCCAACGTGCCGAGGCGATGCATAGGGTTGTGGTCGAGCAGCGCCTTCTCCATCTCGGGCACAGGCAGGAGACGCGAGAACGCGCCCTCAGTGCGAATGGCTCCCGGCGCGATGGCGGCGAAGCGAATGCCGCGGCCTCCCCACTCGACCGCGAGGCTGCGGGTGAGGGCGAGCACCCCCGCCTTGGCGACAGCGCTGGGAACCACAAAGGCGGATCCGGTCTCGGCGTAGGTGGTGGCGATGTTGAGCACCACGGCGGGATGCTTGGCCGCGAGCCAGCGGCGGCCGCAGGCGAGAGTCATGTTGATGGTGCCGTTGAGAACGATGTTGATGACGGCGGCGAAGGCGTGAGCCGAAAGCGTTTCCGTTTTTGCGAGAAAGTTACCGGCCGCGTTGTTGACCAGGATGTCGAGTGGACCTTTCGTCCAGAGCTGCTCGATTGCTTTCTCAACTTCGTCATCGTAACGAACGTCACAGGCGAAGGACTCGATGACGCCTCCTGTCGATGACGCGAGTTCCCGGGCAGTATTTTGGACCACTTCGGCACGGCGTCCACAGATGTAGCCGGATGCGCCCAGTTGCAGGAAGCGCTCGGCAAGGGCGCGGCCGATGCCGGTACCGCCGCCGGTGACGAGAAAGCGTTTGCTCTTCAGAAGCTCGCTGGTAAACATGAGGGCCCCTTTCCAAGACCGATAAAAGTAGCACACGGGAGCGGTGCATGCAGTGACATGAGGAAGCAGGGGATTTGCGGAGTGATCCGATAAGTTGCATTGACACAGCCGGCGGATTTCCGGTAACTTCAATACCAAGATGACTTCGCTGGTCCATCGCCATCATCACCATTCGCACGTGGCGAGCGTGTCAGCGGAGATCGTCGTATAGGCTTATCGCACTTATACCTCTCACCCGCTGACATCGTTCAGCGGGTTTTTGTTTTTGGCGAAAGGAACGGACATGGCGGTAGAGATTGACTTCGAGAAGATGATGGGGCTGGCGCCTGCGATTGTGCAGGACGCAGCCACGGGCGAAGTGCTGATGCTGGGCTTCATGAATCGCGCCGCCTACGATAAGACGCTGGCGACGGGCTATGTCACGTTTTACAGCCGCACGCGCAATGAGCTGTGGACGAAGGGCGAGACCTCGGGCAACCGCCTAAAGGTGGTCAGCGCGCTGGCGGATTGCGATCTCGACACTATCCTGTGCCGGGTGGAGGTCGAGGGCCCGGGAATGGTGTGCCATACGGGTACACGAACCTGCTTCAATACCGAGCTTGTGATGGCGGTCCCGGCGGGAGGTGGGCGATGAAGCTGCGACTCGGACTTCCCAAGGGCAGCCTGCAGGAGGCGACACTGGCGCTGCTGGCGCGCGCCGGTTTGCAGGTATATGTGAGCCCGCGCTCGTATTTCGCCGGCACCAATGATGGCGAGATCGAGTGCATGCTGATCCGGGCGCAGGAGATGGCGCGCTACGTCGAGCACGGCGCACTGGATGCCGGAATGACCGGGCTGGATTGGGTCACGGAGAGCGGTCTGGAAGTCGTCACCGTCGCGGACTTGATCTATGCCAAGCAAAGCCGCGGCAAAGTGCGATGGGTGCTGGCGGTTCCGGAAGATTCGCCCGCACAGCGTCCGGAAGACCTGCGGGGCGCGACCATAGCGACGGAACTGGTGAACGTGACCAGCCGCTACTTCCTACAACGTGGGATAGACGTCAAAGTCGAGTTCTCGTGGGGAGCGACGGAAGTCAAGCCTCCCACATTGGCGGATGCCATTGTCGAAGTCACCGAGACCGGCAGCTCACTCAAAGCCAACCGCCTGCGCATTATTGAAACCCTCCTCGAATCGAATACCGCAAATCATCGCCAACAAGAATGCCTGGAACTGACGCCGGCAAGCGGCAGAAGATCGAGAACCTCGCGCTCATGCTGCGCGGAGCCATGGAAGCGCAGGGGCGCGTGGGACTGATGCTCAACGTCAGGGTCGATGATTTGCAGGCGGTGCTGGCAGTGCTACCGGCGCTGAATAGTCCGACAATATCGACGTTGAGCGACAAGGCATGGGTCGCTGTGAACACCATCCTGGAAGAGAGCCTGTGCTGGGAGGTGATTCCGCGGCTGAAGGCGGCGAATGCGACGGGCATCGTGGAGTATCCGCTGAACAAGGTGGTGGTGTGATGCGGATCCTCGACGGAAGAGCGGCGGAGCGCGCAGTCGCAAAGCTGGAAGGCCGGGCATCGCGCCTGCAGAAGATTGAGCCGCTGGCGAAGCGGATCGTCCAAGCGGTACGTAACGGCGGGGACAAGACGCTGTTACGTTATGCCACGTTGTGGGATGGTCTCCAGAAAAGCCAGGCGCTGCGCGTATCAGCGGATGAGATCGAGCAGGCGTGGAAGGTGACTCCGGCGGGGACGCGTGAGGCGCTGAAGCGCGCGGCCGCCAATATCCGGCGGTTTGCCCGGTGGCAGATGCCGCGGTCGTGGCGCAGGGAAAGTCAGGGGCGGGGAAGTTGGACAGATTGTTCGCCCGCTGGCGTCGGTGGGATGCTACGTTCCGGGCGGGCGATATCCCCTGCCATCCACGCTGCTGATGACAGCGATTCCGGCGCAGGTGGCGGGAGTAGAGCGCATCGTTGTGGTGTCGCCCAATCCGCACGCGGCAACTCTGGCAGCCGCTTATTTGCTGGGGATCAGCGAGGTGTATCGTTGTGGCGGAGCGCAGGCGATCGCCGCGTTGGCATACGGGACGGAGAGCATCGCAAGGGTGGACAAAATCGTTGGACCGGGCAATGCGTACGTCACGGCGGCCAAGAAGCTAGTGAGTTTTGATTGCGCCATTGACATGCTGGCGGGGCCGACGGAGGCGCTGATTTACAGCGAGACCGGGAACGCGGAGTTTCTTGCGTCAGACCTGGTGGCGCAGGCGGAGCACGACCCGGACGCGGTAGTCGTGTTCGTCTCAACCAACCCGGCGATGGCCAAAGATGTCGCGCAGAGGCTGGAGCGCCTGGCGAAAGGCAATGCCATCGCGGCGAATGCGGTGCGTCACAATGCGTACGTTCTCGTGGCTGGATCACCTGAGCAAGCGATTGATTGGGTCAACCGCATCGCCCCTGAGCACCTCACCTTGGATGACGATTCGGAATTGACTGCGATTCGCAATGCGGGATCGATTTTTGTGGGCGACTACTCGCCGCAATCTGCAGGAGATTACGCTGCGGGACCGAACCATGTGCTGCCCACGGCAGGAGCGGCACGCTTTCGCGGCGGATTGAGCGTGGCTGATTTCGTGAAAGTCATCACCGTGCAGAAATTCTCTCGCGAAGGACTGCGCGAGATCGCGCCGGTAGTCGTGCAACTGGCTGAAACTGAGGGCTTGCGGGCCCATGCTGAGTCGGTGCGAATGAGGTGCGGCGATGCTTAGCGCGCGCAAGGCGGTGCGGGAGATGCACGAGTATCATCCTCCGCTGGCGGGACGCACGGGGCTGCGCCTCGACTTCAACGAGAACACTGAGGGATGTTCGCCGCGCGTGCTGAAGCGCATCCGCGAGATCACGGCGGAGGATTTGGCACGGTACCCCGAGCGCGAACCGGTGGAGGCGGTCGTCGCCGAGTATCTGGGACTGGCGGCGGAGCAAGTGCTGCTGACCAACGGTGTCGATGAGGGTATCCACTTGCTGTGCGAGGCGTATCTGGAGCCGCCGGATGAAGCGATTGTGGTGACGCCGACGTTCAGCATGTACGAGATTTTCGCTGAGGCGACGGGAGCGAAGGTCGTGCGGGTGCAGTGCGGGGAAGACCTGCGGTTTCCGTTCGAAAGGGTACTGGCGGCGCTTGGGGAGACGACGAAGCTGATTGCGGTGGCGAGTCCGAATAATCCGACGGGCGGCGTGGCGTCGCGTGAGCAGTTGCTGGCGATTGCGAAGCGTGCACCGAATGCGGCCTTGCTAGTCGATGAAGCGTACTACGAGTTTCACGGCAAGACGGTGATGTCCGACGTTGTCGGAGTGCCGAATCTGTTTGTGGCGCGGACGTTTTCGAAGGCCCACGGGCTGGCGGGTCTGCGTATCGGCATTCTCGCCGGGCCGCGGGAACAGATACCGATGGTGCGGCGGGTGTCGTCTCCGTACAGCGTGAATGCGGTGGCGCTGCTGGCGCTGCCGGCGGCGCTGGAGGACGGCGAGTACATCGCGAGCTACGTGGCCCAGATAAAGACGGGGCGAGCCAGGCTGGAGCAGGAACTGACGCAGGCAGGCATTACGTGGTGGCCGAGCGAAGCGAATTTCGTGCTAATGCGAATTGGCGAACGGCATCGCGAGTTCGTTGCCGCCATGCGACAACGTGGGATATTGGTACGCAATCGATCCGCCGATCCGGGATGCGCTGGCTGTGTGCGCATCACCATCGGGACAACCGAACAGACCGACCGCCTGCTGGCGGCGTTCCGCGAAGTAGTTGCCGAGCTGAATTTAGGTGTCGAGGTGAAGGCGTGAGGCGGGCGCGCATCCATCGCAAGACCAACGAGACCGAGATCCGTATTGCGCTAACCATCGAAGGGCATGGACGAGCGAAGGTCAGCACGGGCATTCGGTTTCTGGACCACATGTTGGAACTGCTGGCGCGGCACGGGGCGTTCGATCTTGAGCTGCAGGCCACGGGCGACCTCGATGTCGACCAGCACCACACCGTGGAGGATGTGGGCATCGCGCTGGGCGAGGCGTTTACCGCGGCGCTTGGGCAGCAAGCGGGGCATTCTGCGCGCGGGATATTTCGTGATGCCCATGGATGAGACCCTGGGCGTGGTGGCTGTCGATTTCGGCGGTCGCAGCGCGGCGATCGTCGATACCAAGGTTCGCACCCGCTTGGTGGGCGATCTGCAAACCGAACTGGTCGCCGATTTCTTCGACGGATTTTCACGGGGTGCGAAGGCAAATGTTCACGTGAAGACGATTTATGGACGCTCGAACCATCACAAGATCGAGGCGTTGTTCAAGGCGTTTGCGCGCGCATTGCGAGTGGCGTGCTCGAAGGACAAGCAACTTGGTCGGATGTTGCCGAGCACGAAGGGATTGCTGTGAAGGAGACTGGTAACTGGTAATTGGCAACTGGTGAGTTCCACGCGTCCAAAGGGAAAGCTTTTGTGGGGCATACAGAGTTGTCAGGATGAATCAATGATTGCCATATTCGATTACGGGGCGGGGAACCTGACGTCGGTGGTGAGGGCCGTGCAGCACCTGGGCCAGGAGTGCGCCGTCACCCATGACCCTGACGTTGTGGGACGTGCCGACAAATGGATCATCCCGGGCGTAGGCAACTTCAAGGCGACGGCGCCGCTGGCGAATGGCAAACTGGGAGCGATCGTGCGCGGCGAGGGGGGTGCTGCCGCACGTCCGTTGCTGGGCATCTGCCTGGGATTGCAGTGGATGTTCGAGGGTAGCAGCGAAGCGCCGGAATTGTCCGGCCTCGGCGCCTTCGCCGGGCAGTGCACGCGGTTCTCGGAGAGCGTGAAGTCACCCCATGTGGGATGGGACAGCATCGAGGTCGATGGGCGCTCGCGGCTGCTGGCAGGTGTACCTTCAGGTGCGTACGTTTATTTCACGCACTCGTATCGCGCGCCGATATGCAGCGACACCGTTGCCACCTGTGCATATGAGGAGCCTTTCACCGCCGCGGTGGAGCGGGACAACTTGTTCGGTGTGCAATTCCATCCCGAGAAATCGGGAGATGTGGGCCTGCATATCATGGAGAACTTCTGTGCCCTGTGAAACGCTTGCTAAACGAATTATTGCCTGCCTCGACGTGGATGCCGGGAGGGTGGTCAAGGGCATCCAATTCGAACAATTGCGAGATGCGGGCGATCCTGCAGAACTGGCGTTGGCACATAGCGAGGCAGGGGCGGACGAAATCGTGCTGCTCGACATCACGGCGACCGCGGAATCGCGTAATACGCTTCTGGATACGGTGCGGCGCACGGCGCGGCAGTTGTTTATCCCATTCACGGTGGGAGGAGGACTTCGGTCGCTGGAGGATGCGGCGGCGGTGCTGGACTGCGGAGCGGATAAGGTGACCATGAATTCGGCGGCGCTTGCCCATCCCACGCTTATTACCGAGGTTGCGGAGCGCTTCGGCTCGCAAGCGGTGGTGGTGGCGATCGATGCCCGGCGCAAGACTCCCACAGCGTGGGAGGTTTATGCGTGGGGCGGCCGTAAAGCTACAGGTCACGATGCGAGACAATGGGCAATCGCGGCGGAAGAACTGGGGGCAGGCGAGATCATGCTGACATCGATGGACCGCGACGGAACGAAGTCGGGATTCGACTGCCCACTTACCCAATCGATTGCCACCAGCGTGCGCATTCCGGTGATTGCATCGGGGGGAGCGGGAGAGCCACACCACTTTGTTGAGGTGTTTCAGACTGGGGCGGCAGACGCGGCGTTGGCGGCCTCGGTCTTCCACTTCGGGCTTGAGTCGGTCAAGGCGATCAAGCAGGCCTTGCGCGATGCCGGCATTCCCGTGAGGCTTACGTGCTGATTCCCTCGATCGATTTGATGGGTGGCAAGATCGTTCAACTGGTGCAGGGCGAAAAGAAAGCGCTGGAGTTCGAGAATTTCGGGGAGTGGATTGAGCGGTTCTCGCGCTATCCACTGGTGCAGTTGATTGACCTCGATGCCGCGAAAGGCGAAGGCAACAACCAGGCGCTGATCGCCGAGTTCTGCGGCAAACTACCGTGCCAGGTTGGGGGCGGCGTTCGGTCCGCTGAAGATGCACAGCAAATGCTGCAGGCGGGAGCGAAACGGGTGATCCTCGGCTCGTCGCTGATACGAGATGGCGCTGTCGACACCAAGTTCGCCGGCGAGCTTTGCGATGAATTCGGCGCCGATAAGTTGGTGATGGCGATTGACTCGCGTGGCGGGCGAGTGGCCATCCATGGATGGAAGACCATAACCGCGATCACCCCAGCAGCAATGATGCAGGCGCTGGAACCCTATTGTTCGGCGTTCCTTTACACGCATATTGACACCGAGGGCCTGTTGCAGGGAATTCCCATGGACGTCGTTGCCGAATTACGTCAGATGACTTCACGGAAGCTGATCGCAGCGGGCGGCATTCGTAGCCAGCAGGAGATTGATGCGCTTGATGCAATGGGTGTGGATGCCGTGGTGGGGATGGCGATCTACTCGGGGATGTTGGGTATCTGACGGTGTCAGACTTAGCGTATTTTCATAAAAGGTGTGGACCGAATTCCCTCAGGGGCTAAAGCCCGACGTCGTGAATGCCCCCTAACGGCACGGCTGAAGCCGTGCCCCTTCAAGTCGACAGGCGGGCTACATTAACTGTGGAACTGCGCTAGTGTCCTGAGTCGTTAATTCGCCGCAGTTGCATCGGATGCTAACTGTTTTGTTTGCATCAGTGCGAACCAAGGTTTTTAACAAGTGAATTTACGAATCACCACACTAGCGTCTTCCCTGTAGCGGAGCAATCAATTGCGTTGCGGAATTCCGCTCGGGCTGCGGGCTGCCGGCAATGGGAAGGCGAAACTCAACTTCCAATCCATGAGGCGACACGTTGCGGGCCGACACCGTGCCGGCGTGAACAGTCATGGCGTTGCGCACGATGGCCAGACCCAGTCCCATGCCGCCAGTGGTGGTGCCGCGAGAATCGTCCACGCGGTAGAAAGGTTTGAAGAGCAGAGGGAGCGCGTCTTCCGGTACACCCTTGCCATTGTCGCGGACGGTGAGAACGGCGTTGCCATCGTCGCGGCGCAGACGAACGTCAATCGTGCCGCCTTGTCCGGAATAGAAGATGGCGTTGCGGACAACATTTTCGATGGCACTGCGCAGCAAGCCCGGATCACCGTTGACCTGCACCACGGCGTCATCGGAGTAGTTGACGGTCGCGTCAGTGGCGGCCGCCTCGAAGCGGGCATCGTCGAGCACTTCGTCGATGAGGTCGTTGAGGGAGAGGCTTTCGAACTTCGGCTTGTACTGGCCGTTTTCGAGACGGGCGACGGTCAGAATGCGCTCCAGCATGGAGTCAAGCTGGATGGTGTCCTGCTCGATGCGGTCGAGCATCTCTTCGCGTTCCGGCTGATCGGAGGTGCGCGCCAGCGCGAGGGCCAGACGCATGCGGGCGATGGGCGAGCGCAACTCGTGCGACACACCGCTCAGGAGGTTCCGTTCACTCTGGATCTGGTTGCGCAACTCTCCAGCCATGGAGTCGAAGTCGCGCACCAGGTCGGCGATTTCGTCGCGGCGACGGCCGATGGTGGCGCCCACGCGGATGTCGAGATTGCCGCGCGCGAGTTCGTTGGTGGCTTTACGCAGCCTCTCGATGGGCTTGCTTAGGTAGTGCGCAATGACGAGGCACATCAGGGCAGAGATGACCGTGCCGAGTTTCAACACCCAAAGAATGTCTCCGGGCACGCGCTCCGCCAATCCCGGTGGAATGAACTCTCCGACAAACAGATAGCTGCCGCGGGACGTGGTGACAGGCGCTACCACGATCACGGCTTCGTCGGGACGGACCATGCCTTCGCGTCGCAAGGCGCGTTGGGAGTGGTCGCGAATTTCGTCGGGCATGGGACGCCCACTCAGTTCATGGCCATCGGCATCGAGCAGCCAGTAGTTGGCGCGGCGGTGCAAGGACGATTGGTCGAGCAAAGCGCGCAGCGCCTGCTGCCCCGACTCCTCGTAGCGGTGAACGGCCACGTCCGCCAGCGTCGGCACCAGGCGCCGTTCGGGCTGCACCCACCAGGGATTGTCCGCGTGGGCGCGGTGGTGCAGGCGCAGGTAGAGCACGCCGAGCAAAAGAGCCTGCGCGACCCAGAAAGGCAGAAAGATTTTCCAGAAGAGCCGACGATTCATGCCCTGCTCTTTTCCGGGGTTGCGGTGGCAAGGAAGTAACCAATGCCGCGAATGGGACGAATAAGATCGTCGGCGCCGGGGAGGCTGCCCAGTTTCTTGCGCAACCGGCTGACGTGGACGTCCACGCTGCGATCGAAGGCGTTCAAGGGACGCCCCAGGGCGACTTCGGCAATCTGCTCGCGGGTGACAACAGTGCCGGCGTTGCGCAGCAGCAGCTCCAGCACATTGAACTCGACCGAGGTCAGCTCGATAGGCTTGCCCGCACAGGTGACGTTGCGAGTGCCCAGCGAGAGCTGGATGTCGCCAACCTGCAGTACCTCGTCATGATCGCCGCGGGTCGCGCCGGCAGCGGCTTCGCGGGTGCGGCGCAGAACGGCGCGGATGCGGGCCACCAACTCGCGCGGATCAAAGGGCTTGGCGAGATAGTCGTCGGCCCCGATTTCGAGTCCCAGGATGCGGTCGACGGCCTCACCGCGGGCGGTGAGCAGAAGAACCGGCACCTCGGACTGGTGACGCAAGGCCTTGAGCAACTCGAATCCCGAACCGCCCGGCAACATGACATCGAGGATAATCAACTCGTGGTGATCGCCGAGCGCGGCAGCCAGTCCGGTATCATGGTCATAGGCGGCATCGATGTGGAAGCCTTCGGCTTCAAGAAATCGCTTGAGCAGATTGACGAGAGCATGATCGTCGTCGATGATGAGCAGGTGATTCACTGGACTTATTTTGCTCTTTCCAGTGATCGGCTGCGGTGAAGAATTGTTTCGCGATGTGCCAGGACCCTTCACAAAACTTAACCTTCCTTCACCCTCTCTTAACGGCGCGCTTGTTGGCCATCCAGTCTAATAATTAAGGCGGGATTCATACTACTGTAAATGGGTCGGGCTAGAACAAGTTCCGTGCCCCTGGCGACCGCCGTCATCCTAGCCACGATGCAAGCGCCAGCGAGGAGGAAGTTTTGAAGATTCGGGTAATTGCGGGACTCGGCGTCCTGCTCACGATTTGCGCCGTGCTCGCAGGCTGCAACCGTGCGGAGAAGGACGCCAGGGCGAGCGGACCGCCGCCGGCAGTTCCGGTCGGGGTGGCCACCGTGCAACAACAGGACTTTCCGGTTTACCTGACCGGGCTGGGCTCGGTGCAGGCGTTCAACACGGTGGCGCTGAAGAGCCGCATCGACGGCCAGATCATGAAGGTCAATTTTCAGGAAGGCCAGGACGTATCGGTAGGGGAGTTGCTGATCCAAATCGATCCGCGACCGTACGAAGTGGCGCTGCAAACCGCGAAAGCCAACCTGCAACGCGATGAAGCCCAACTGAACAATGCCAAAGTCCAGTATGAGCGCATGAAAGCGCTCTACGCCAGCGGGGTCATCGCCAAGCAGGACCTGGACACACAGGAAGCGTCATTCGGGCAGTACGAAGGCACGATCGCCGCCGACAAGGCAGCCATCGACAGTGCCAAGTTAAACCTTACGTATACGCGCATTACTTCGCCGATCAACGGGCGCATCGGACTGCGGCAGGTGGATGTCGGCAATTACGTGCAGGCGAGCTCGACCACACCGATGGTGGTGATCACTCAACTCCATCCCATTGCGATTGTTTTCACCTTGCCGGAAGACCAGCTCCAGGCGGTGCGGCAGCGGATGAAAGAAGGCACACTGGTGGTGGACGTCTATGGCCGCGATGACCAGACCAAGCTATCCACCGGCAAGTTGCTGACCATCGACAACCAGATCGACCAGACCACCGGAACCGCGAAGCTGAAGGCGGTGTTCGAAAATCCGGACAACAACCTGTGGCCCAACCAATTCGTCAACGTGCACCTGTTGCTGGAGCGCCGCAAGAACGCGCTCACCATGCCAGCGAGCGCCATACAGCGCGGTCCGCAGGGAACGTTTACCTACGCGGTTGACGCCAACAACACGGTGCAGGTGAAGCCGGTACAGATCGCGCTGACGCAGGGCAGCACGGTCGTTATCGCGTCGGGCGTGCAGGCCGGCGACAAGGTGGTCACCGACGGACAGGAAAAGCTTCAGCCGGGAACGCGCGTGAACGTGCAGGCGCCAGCCAATCAGTCGAAGAATCCGCAAGTAGCCGAGGGCAACGGATCGCAATCATGAGTATCTCGCGGCCATTCATCCTGCGGCCTATTGCGACCTCACTCCTGATGGCGGCGCTGTTGCTGGTGGGCATCGTGGCCTACCAGCAGCTCCCGATTTCAGCGCTGCCGCAGGTGGATTATCCAACCATTCAGATCGTGACCATGTATCCGGGCGCCAGCCCCGACGTCACCGCTTCTTCGATCACCGCGCCGTTGGAAAGACAGTTTGGGCAACTGCCCGGGCTGAACCAGATGACCTCGAGCAGTTCGTTTGGCGCTTCGGTCATCACGCTGCAATTCACGTTAGAAGAAAACATCGACGTGGCCGAGCAGGAAGTGCAGGCCGCCATCAACAGCGCCGGATCGTTTCTGCCGGCGGACCTGCCGACACCTCCGATCTACAGCAAGGTCAACCCCGCCGATGCCCCGATTCTGACGTTGGCCATGACCTCCGACACCATGCCACTGCCCAAGGTCGAGGACCTGGCGGACACCACGTTTGCGCAGAAGATTTCGCAGTTGCCGGGAGTGGGGCTGGTTTCCATCAGCGGCGGGCAGAAGCCGGCGGTGCGCATCCAGGCGAACCCGGTGGCGCTGGCTTCCTATGGCATGAGCCTGGAGCAGTTGCGCCTGATGATCGCCGCGGTCAACGTGGACCAGGCCAAGGGCCAACTACAGGACAATCGGCAGGCCTACACCATCGGCGCGAACGATCAGTTGTTCAAGCCCGAGGACTACGCCAACACCATCATTGCCTACAAGAACGGCAACCCGGTGCGACTGTCGGATGTGGCCAACGTAATTGAGGGCCCGGAGAACTTGAATCAGGCGGCGTGGATGAATACGACGCCGGCGGTGATCCTGAATATTCAGCGTCAGCCGGGGGCCAACATCATCAAGGTTGCCGACAGCGTGAAGCTGCGGTTGAAGCAACTGCAGGCCAACCTGCCGGCGTCCGTCAAAGTGACGGTGCTGACCGACCGCACCAACACCATTCGAGCCAGCGTGGCCGACGTGAAGTTCAGCCTGATGCTGACGATCGCGCTGGTGGTGATGGTGATCTTCGTCTTCCTGCGTACGCTGGCAGGAACGATCATCCCCAGCGTGGCCGTGCCGCTCTCGCTGGTGGGTACCTTTGGAGTGATGTATCTGCTGGGCTATTCGCTCGACAACCTGTCGCTGATGGCGCTGACCATCTCGACCGGCTTCGTGGTCGATGACGCGATCGTCATGATCGAAAACATCGATCGCTATATCGAGGACGGCTATTCGCCGCTGGAGGCGGCACTGCGCGGCTCGGGACAGATTGGCTTCACCATCGTGTCGTTGACGGTATCGCTGATCGCGGTGCTGATTCCGCTACTGTTCATGGGCGACATCGTGGGCCGCCTGTTCCGCGAATTCGCGGTGACTCTGAGCGTGACCATCCTGCTGTCGGCATTCATTTCGCTGACGCTGACCCCCATGATGTGCTCGCTGCTGCTGCACCAGAAGAGCGAAGAAAAACACGGCCGGCTGTATGAGGCTTCAGAGCGGATCTTTAACAACACCATCGCGTTTTACGGGCGGACTCTGAAGGTGGTGCTACAGCACCAGACGCTGACCCTGTTGATTACGCTTGCGACCCTGGTGGCGACCATCTGGATGTACATCGTGGTGCCCAAGGGCTTCTTCCCCATTCAGGACACGGGCGTGATCATGGGCATATCGGATGCGCCGGAGAGCATCTCGTTCGCGGCCATGGCGGACCGGCAACTGAAGCTGTCAGAAGCTATCCTGAAAGACCCGGACGTCGCCAGCCTGTCGTCGTTCATCGGCGTGGACGGAACCAATACCACCCCGAACAGTGGGCGTTTTCAGATCAACCTTAAGCCCAAGGACGAACGCAACGACGGTGTGTCCACGATCATCCAGCGGCTGAAGAAGGAAACTTCCAGCGTCGAGGGCATCACGCTCTATATGCAGCCGGTGCAGGACCTGACGGTGGAAGACCGGGTCAGCCGCACGCAGTTTCAGTTCAGTCTGGAGGACGCCGATGCCAAGGAGCTATCGCGGTGGACGGCCAATCTGGTCAAAAAGCTGAAGACGCTTCCCGAGCTTCGCGACGTAGCCACCGACCAGCAGAACCAGGCGGCCGTGGCGAATCTCGAGATCGATCGCGACACCGCTTCGCGTCTGGGGGTGACCGCCAGCGCGGTAGACAACACGCTCTATGACGCATTTGGACAACGCCTGATTTCGATCATGTTCACGCAACTCAACCAGTATCACGTGGTGCTGGAGGTGGATCCGTCGTTCCGCGACGATCCCGATTCGCTCAAGAGCATTTATGTCCCTGGCACGAACGGGCAGGTGCCGCTCAGCGCCATCGCGCATTTCGAAACGGGCAGCGGGGCGCTGTCGCTGAACCATCAAGGCCAGTTCCCGGCGGTGACGGTCTCCTTCAACCTAGGCAGCGGATATTCGCTGGGAGAAGCCGTAGAGGCAATCAACAAAGCGGTCGCCGAGATCGGGATCCCACCGAGCATCCAATTGAAGTTTCAGGGGACAGCGAGAGCATTCGAGGCCTCCCAGGCCAATGAAGGCTGGCTGATTCTGGCAGCCATCATCACCGTGTACATCGTGCTGGGGGTGCTCTACGAGAGCTACATCCATCCCATCACGATTCTTTCCACTCTGCCTTCGGCGGGGGTGGGGGCAATCCTGGCGCTCAGTATTTTCCGCATGCCCCTGGGAGTAATGGCGCTCATTGGAATCATCCTGTTGATTGGCATCGTGAAAAAGAACGCCATCATGATGATCGACTTTGCGCTGGAGGCCGAGCGCAAAGACGGCAAGACACCCTTGGACGCCATCTACGAAGCCTGCCTGCTGCGTTTCCGTCCCATCATGATGACAACGTTCGCGGCGCTGTTCGGCGCGGTGCCGCTGGCCCTGGGCTCGGGCACCGGGTCCGAGTTGCGCCGCCCGCTGGGTGTGACCATCATCGGGGGCTTGCTCTTCAGCCAAATATTGACGCTGTATACGACTCCGGTTGTGTATTTGTGGTTTGATCGCCTCGCGGTCGCGTTGCGCAACCTGCGCGCGCCGAAAGCCGCCGAGGCGATGGGAGACTAGAGATGAATGTCTCCGGACCAGCCATCCAGCGACCGGTTGCGACCTTTCTGCTGACCGTTGCACTGCTGCTGGCCGGCGGGTTGGCCTATACCCAGCTTCCGGTTTCGCCGCTGCCGCAAATCGATTTCCCGGTCATCTCCGTGGGCGCGGGACTGCCGGGAGCAAGTCCGGAAACCATGGCGTCGTCGGTGGCTACTCCATTGGAGCGGCAGTTCGGGCGAATCGCCGGCATTAACGAGATGACGTCATCCAGCCAGGTGGGATCGACGGGCATCACCATGCAGTTCGATCTGAACCGCAACATCGATGCGGCGGCGCGGGACGTGCAGGCGGCGATCAACGCGGCCCGCGGATTCCTGCCGGCGGATTTGCCCAGCAATCCGAGCTATCGCAAGGTCAATCCCGCCGATGCCCCTATCCTGATTCTGGCTTTGACCTCAGAGGTCATGACCCAGGACCAGATGTACGATGCAGCCGACTCGGTCCTGGCGCAGAAGTTGGCGCAAATCGCAGGCGTCGGCCAAGTTTATGTGGGCGGGTCGTCGCAGCCGGCCGTCCGCATTGAGGCGAATCCCAACATCCTCAACAAGATGAACATTGGGCTGGAAGCAATCCGCACAGCCGTGGCGGCGCAAAACGTGAACCTGGCGAAGGGCTCGCTGCAGGGCAGCCAGAAAGCCTGGATGATTAGCGCCAACGACCAGCTCAAGAAGGCGAAGGATTACCGACCGATCATCGTGGCCTACAGGAATGGCGCGCCGGTGCGGCTCGGAGACGTCGCCGATGTGGAGGATTCGTACAGCGACACCCACAGGGCGGGCCGCTTCAACGGTGAACCCTGCGTCATGATCATCATTTTCCGGCAGCCCGGTGCGAACATCATCGCCACGGTCGACCGGGTCATCGAGCAGTTGCCGTTTCTGAAGGCTTCGATGCCGCAAGGCATCAATCTGAAGGTAGCCAATGATCGCACCTTGACGGTACGGGCCTCGGTGGCGGATGTTCAACGTACCCTGCTCATCTCGCTGGTCCTGGTGGTGCTGGTGGTGTTCGTATTCCTGCGTGAAGTGCGTGCCACCGTGATCCCCAGCGTAGCGGTGCCCCTGGCAATTGTCGGCACCTTCGGGATCATGTACCTGCTGGATTACTCGCTTAACAACCTCTCCCTCATGGCGCTGACGATCTCCACCGGATTCGTGGTGGACGATGCCATCGTGGTGCTGGAGAACGTGATGCGCCACGTGGAAGCGGGGATGGCTCCGCTCGAAGCCGCGCTCCTGGGGTCGCGCGAGATCGGCTTCACCGTGATGTCGATGAGCATCTCGCTGGTTGCGGTGTTCATTCCAATACTGTTGATGAGCGGACTGATCGGCAGGCTCTTCCATGAGTTTGCCATGACTATCAGTGGGGCCATCGCGATCTCGATGGTCGTATCCCTCACCACGACACCCATGCTCTGCGCTCATTTCCTCAAGCCCCACGGCGCCAAGCATGGCGTGTTCTACCGAGCCAGCGAGAAGGGCTTTACCCGCCTCAACCAAGGTTACAAGCGATCTCTGGGGTGGGTGTTGCGGCATCAGCGGTTGGTCTTCGCCATCGCCATCATCACCGTCTTTGTGAATGTTTACCTCTACATCATCGTGCCCAAGGGATTTTTTCCGCAGCAGGACACCGGACGCATGATGGGCACCATCATGGCCGACCAGGACGTGGCATTCACGGGAATGCGGGAAAAAGTGGCGGAGTTCATTCGTATCGTCAGAGCGGATCCGGCAGTGGAGGATGTGGTGGCGTTTTCAGGAGGGAACACGGCCCAGAACCAGGGCCGGATGTTCGTGATGCTCAAGCCTCTCAAGGAGCGCAAGGTCAGTACTGACGAGGTGATCAACCGGATCCGCCCCAAGGCTTCCCATGTGCCGGGCGCAACTTTGTTCTTTCAGGCGGCGCAGGATTTGCACATCGGCGGTCGGTTTGCCAACGCCCAGTATCAGTACACTCTATCGGGCGAAAATCTCGCCGAATTGTATGAGTGGGCACCCAAGCTGGTGGAGAAGCTGCGAACGATTCCGATCCTGAAGGACGTCAGCAGCGACCAGCAGGTCCGGGGTCTGCAGCAGAATGTGATCATCGATCGCGACACCGCAGCGCGGCTGGGAATCACCCCGCAGCAGATTGACAATGTGCTCTACGACGCCTTTGGGCAGCGCCAAATCTCGACCATCTACCAGACGCTGAATCAGTACCACGTTGTGCTGGAAGTTGACCCGAAATATCAGCAGACGCCCGACGCGCTGGAGAGCGTTTACGTCATCACCAAGGCCGGCGCGCAGGTACCATTGTCGGCGTTTGCACATTTCGGGCCGAGCAGCACCTCGCTGGCGGTCGCCCACCAGGGACAATTCCCGGCGGTGACGATCTCGTTCAATCTCGCGCCCGGCGCGGCCCTGGGCGACGCCACCAAGTTGATCCAGCAAGCGCAGTTGGAAATGCGCTTTCCGGCGACGATTCATGGCAGCTTCCAGGGAACGGCTGCCGCTTTTCAAGACTCGCTTTCGTCGGAGCCGCTGCTGATTCTGGCTGCGCTGGTGGCTGTCTATATCGTGCTCGGCATGCTGTATGAGAGCTACATCCATCCCATCACGATCCTTTCCACGATACCTTCCGCCGGCACCGGGGCCCTGCTGGCGCTGATGCTGTTTCACATGGAACTGAATGTGATCGCCCTGGTCGGCATTCTGCTGCTGATTGGAATCGTGAAGAAAAACGCCATTATGATGATCGACTTCGCGCTGGAAATGGAACGCCAGGGCAAGACTCCACTCGACGCCATTCGTGAAGCCGCGCTGCTGCGCTTCCGTCCCATCATGATGACTACGGCGGCGGCCCTGCTGGGCGCAGTCCCGCTGGCGTTTGGACGGGGCACGGGTTCGGAGCTGCGGCGTCCGCTGGGGGTCGCCATTGTCGGCGGACTGATTGTCAGCCAGATGCTGACGCTTTACACAACGCCCGTAGTGTACCTGTACCTCGACCGCCTGCAGACGTGGATCGTGGCTCACCTGCCATGGCGCAGGAAACAGCTGGAAAAGAAGGGCGAAGTGCCCATTTTCGCGGACTGATTCCAGATGCCGATCCGATGTCCGTTTTCGGACACGACAATTTCGCTGCTGGGCAGACTCATCACTACCCCTGAAGAATTTGGCTGATTCCGTTGCACTTGTCGCTGCCGGGAAATGGCAATTGGTCTGCATCATTAATAGTGAACCGATCATGACGTATGACAAAGAACAGCCTACGATTCTGATTGCGGAAGACCAGGAGCACGTGAGGGAAGCTCTGGCAATGCTGCTGCGCGGGAATGGCTACCCGGTGCTGTTGTGCGCGTCGCCCCAGGAAGCGCTGAGCGTAGCCGGGCAGCAATCCCCCGACTTGGCCCTTGTGGACATGAACTATCGCCGCGACAGTACTTCGGGAGTCGAGGGCCTGAACTTGATCGAGAGCCTGCGCAAATTGGACAACACGCTGCCCATTGTCGCCCTTACGGCATGGGGAAACGTGGATCTGGCGGTGCACGCGATGCGGTCGGGCGCGTCGGACTTCGTCGAAAAGCCGTGGCGCAACGATTCGTTGCTGGAGAAGGTGCAGGCGCTGGTTCACCATGGGCGCGAGGTACGCACAAAACGTCGCGTCTCCGAGCACGAGAAACAGGACGCACAGCAACTGCAGACGCGGATCGTTCCGCGGCGTCACCTGCTTGCTCAAGGCGTTGAGTTGTTCGGCGAGAGTGTTCCTGCCGGAATCGTGGGCGGCGACTACTTTGGCGTCTGGCAACCGAATCCGGACTTGCTGCATCTCTGCGTGGCCGACGTATCAGGCAAAGGCACGCCCGGCGCGCTGATCGCCGCCATGCTCTACGCTTCGGTGAGCACGTTATCGGCATCCGATGGCGGAGCGGAGAAGATCGTCAGCGAGGTCGAGGCGATTCTTCACGATCAGTTGGGAGAGGGGCATTATGTGACCCTGTTCTACGGCGTGCTTGACCTGAGGAGCCGCATGCTGGAATACGTCAACGCGGGACACTGTCCGCCCATCGTGCGTCGGGGCAATGGAGCCATCGAGCTGCTGGCTCCGACTCGTCCGGTGCTGGGATTGCTGGACCAGCAGGCGGCTGGTGCGGAGCGGGTCCGGCTTGGTTGCGGCGATGGGCTGGCGATCTACACCGACGGCATCACCGAAGCGGCAAACGAGAGCGGTGACGAGTTCGGCCCGGAGCGGCTGACGCGGTTGCTGGAGAGCAACAGTGCTGCCAAATTGCAGGAATTGCACGCTGGTATCCTGCGGAGCGTTCGTGATCATGCCAGCGGAAAGTTTGCCGACGATGCGACCTTAGTGCTGCTTTCGGTGCAAGATGCTGCAACCGCCGAAGCGGCGCAGCCAGCAAGGTCCGCTTGCTGTCCAAGCGAAATCTGACGAACCGATTCATTGATAAACTGCTGCTACAGCCTTTCGGGGTAATCCTAAACAACTCAAGCGGAGAGCCGTGACCACCTCGGGCGAAGCAATCGTCAACATACAGAAGCTGGCGAAGACCTATCCGGGCAAGATGCCGGTTGAAGCCGTAAAGGGAATCGATCTGGCGGTGGAGCGCGGAGAGTTGTTCGGCCTGCTCGGTCCGAATGGCGCGGGCAAGAGCACCACCATCAGCGTGTGCACGACGCGCTCGCTTCCGACTGCAGGCCGGGTCACGATCGCCGGTGTCGATGTGGTGGAGCATCCCTCTGAGGCGCGGCGCTACATGGGCGTGGTAACGCAGTACAACACGCTCGACCGGCAGTGCACGGTGTATGAGAACCTGTACTTTCACTGCCGGTATTTCGGAATTCCCCATGCGGAAGCGGCGAAGAGAACCGAAGAGCTGCTGGAGCTGTTCAAGCTGACGGAGCGTGCCAAGACGTTTGTGAAAACCTTGTCGGGCGGGCTGGCGCAGCGGGTGCAGATCGCAAGGGCGATTGCGCACAATCCCGAGGTGCTGTTTCTCGACGAGCCCAGCGCCGGACTCGATCCCCAGACACGTCTGGCATTGTGGGACATCATCCGGGTGCTGCGCGACCGGGGAATCACCATCGTCCTGACCACGCACTACATGGAAGAAGCCGACCAGTTGTGCGGCCGGGTCGCGATCATCGATCACGGGAAGATCCTGGTGTGCGGTTCTCCCGAGGAACTGAAGAACAGCGTGCGCGCGCAGAAGGTGTTTCAGTTGCAATTGCAGAACTCCGGCGCCGACGGGCTGCGCGATCGCCTGGGCGCGCTGGCGGGCGTGACCGAAGTGGAAGGCTCTGCCGGCGGGCTCGTGGTGTTTACCGACGGCCGCGGCGGGCTGCTGCCGGAGATCGTCGGCATCGCCGGGGAGAACCTGCGCGACATTTCGGTCAGCGAAACAACACTGGAATCGGTATTCATCAAGCTCACGGGGAGGGACCTGCGTGACTAATTACACACTCTATGCGAGTTCGTTCCGCGGCCTGCTGCTGCGCGATATCAGCGTGCTGCGGCGCGAGGTGATCCCCTTCCTGATCCGCACGGTGATGAACCCGCTGATGTTCGTCTTCGTCTTCACCTACCTGTTCCCCAAGATGGGGCAGGGCTTCCAGAGCAGCGGCGGAGCGGGCTTCGGCACGTTGATCCTGCCCGGACTGCTGGCGGTGGGCATCTTCATTCAGGGGATCATGGCGACGGCGTTGCCGCTGTCGATGGAAATTGGCGCGACCCGCGAGATCCACGACCGGGTGATGTCGCCGCTGCCGGTGAGCTGGGTAGCAATCGAGAAGATCGTCTTCAGCGCAGTGCAGAGTCTGCTGGCCGCGCTGGTGATTTTCCCGCTGGTGTACTTCATCCCCGCGACCCCGGTGCAGGTGCATGTGTCGAGTTGGGGGACGCTGATCGGCATACTGGTGCTGGCTTCACTGGTCGCTGGGACCGTCGGGCTGGCCATCGGGACAGTAGTGAAGCCGGAGCAGATCGCGCTGATGTTCGGCATCATCGTGGTGCCGGTAACGTTCTTCGGCTGCGTGTACTATCCGTGGGCCGCGATGCACAACGTGCGCTGGCTGCAGATTCTGGTGCTCGTCAACCCGTTGGTGTATATGAGCGAAGGGCTGCGCACCGCGCTCACTCCGGCGATCCCGCACATGCCCGCGTGGGTGGCGTTTATCGCGCTGCTGGTTGGGTTGGGGGTGCTGGGAACGTTTGGGGTGAAGGGGTTCATCAGGCGGGTACTGACTTAGCTATCTATGACACTAGAACAACGTTTATTTTTAAGCTACCATTTAGAATCATTGGGTTGGGCGGAAATTGTTCGCAAACCGTTGATTATAAGTAGAGTTATACGTATCCATTTCATTCCATTGAGGTTAGCGTCATATTTTTAGGCGTTGCAGCGCATCACGACGCGTTTTTTGGAATTTTCAAAGAGCTGTAGTATCCGCGCGCTGGGCGCGGATTGGGCAGTGACACCAATCCCCTGGCCCACAGCCTAGGAGTAACTGGCGGCAAGCGCGTGTGCCAGCAAAATCCGCAGGGTGAGGAAACGAAAGTAACCGGTGGGGACCAAATCGGGACGGACACAGGCTCAAGCGGCAACGTGCCCAGGTTAGCGCCCAAAGGAAGGGCGCGAACCTGGGGGACTGGGGCTCACCCAGTGCTGAAGAGTTTGTGTGAGAACTCTGTCGTCCCCGAGGGGTCCGTGTCATAGCCGTGCCGCCGCTACGCGGCTCAGCGATTTTTTTCCACTTCACCGCGGGCTTACGCCCACGGCTCAAACAAATGTCGCCGCTGCGCGGCTGAATCCATCCGAGATTCGATCAGTTGTTCCACCGTCAGATCAAATTGCTGCTATGACACAGGCACCCGGGGGACTCGAATCTTTCTCGCCTTACCCAGCATGTCCCGCCCCCGCGGGGCTGGTCCATTGCGGTTTGTACCGCCGCACCTGTACAAATCTCGGTTTCCACACAGGCTGGGCTATGATCTATCGTCCCTCCGGGACTAGTGCTCAGGCGCATCAGTCCGTCGGGTCTCAGCGGTTGTAAACCGGCAAAGGGCCGCGGAGGTCGTGCCAGACCTGGTCGCATTCCTTCACGACGTCTTCGGGCAGCGGCCCTTCTTGTGCCGCGGCGAGGTTTTCGTTCAACTGCGGGAGGCTGGAGGCGCCCAAAATGATCACGTCTGACACGGTGTGATGCAGAAGCCAGTTGAGCGAGAGGCTGATGAGCGAGCGCCCAGAGGCTCGCGCGATTTGCCGCAACCGTTCGACCGCCTGGAAATACTGCTCGTGCCAGTAGCGGTCCTGATAGAGCTTGTTGTTGTCAAAGCGCGTGCCGGGGATCACAGAATCCTGGCGGTGCTTGCCGGTGAGGAGGCCTCCGGCGAGCGGGTTGTACACCACGGTCGAGACGCCGAACTCCTTGCACATGGCGAGGTATTCCTGCTCGATACCGCGGGCCAGCAGGTTGTACATAGGTTGCGAGACGTAGGGCGCGTGCCAGTCGCGCTGTTTCGCGATCCAGAGCATCTGCACGACTTCCCACCCGGCGTAGTTTGAAGATGCGGGGTAGCGTACTTTGCCCTGTTGCACCAGCGTTTCCATCGCCTCCAGCGACTCTTCGACGGGGACGGTGTGGTCGGGCGCATGCAGGTAGTAGAGGTCGAGGTAGTCGGTCTGAAGACGCCGCAGGCTCTCGTCGATGGCACGGAGAATGGCTTTGCGGGAAAGCCCGTGCTGGTCAGGCCCGTCGCCCATGGAGAAGAACACCTTGCTGGCCAGCACGATCTTGTCGCGGCGACCCTTGAGGGCGTTGCCGAGCAGGGTTTCCGCGACTCCAGCGTTGTACATGTTGGCGGTGTCGAAGAAGTTGATGCCGGCATCGATGCAGCGGTCGATGATTTGGTTGGTGCCCGCCTGGTCGAGCGGCTTGCCGAGGGTCATGGTGCCGAAACAGAAGCGGGAGACCTCGAGGTCGGTGTGCTGTAGCTTGCGGGTTGGCATGCTCATCATCGATGCCTCATAACCAGAATTGATGATGACAGGAGCGGGGTAGTGCCACAAGGTTTTCCGCAATCGGGAACGGCGCGCAAATAAAAACATAATAAAATCTATGTTTTTACTAGACATTGTGAGAGAATGTCGTTGCCGCTGAATTCGGCGGGTGGAAAAGACATGAAGATCTCGCAAAAAGGTCTGTACGCGTTACAGGCCATGACCATGCTGGCCAGGCGGTACGAGCAGGGCGCGGTGCGCATTCGAGACATCGCCTACGAAGAGGCGCTGCCGGAGAAGTTCCTGGAACTGATCCTGCTGGAGCTGAAAAATGCGCGCATGCTGGAGAGCGTGCGCGGAGCCAAGGGCGGTTACAAGCTGCGCCGTCCTCCCTCAGAAATCTACCTGGCCGAAATCATTCGCCTGATTGATGGGGCCTTGGCGCCCTTTGGTGACGCCGAGCAACTGCGGAACCTGATCGCGAACGATGACGAGCGTCGGGCCCTGTACCAGGTATTTCTGGACGTGCGGGACGCGGCGGCAAAGATCCTGGAGAACACGTCGCTGGCTGACCTTATCAAGAACTCCAAGCCTCGCGGCGCCAAGGCCCAACGCAAAGCTAAACCCGAACCCAAAGGAAGCCCGGCGAAAGTCCTGCCCATGACCGTGCAGGGAAAGCGGTCCAGGAATAAGCAATGAAATTCAAGACGCTTGTCATCGTCAGTTTTCTGCTCTGCGGGATCTCCCAGGGATTCGGACAGACGGTGGTCCGAGTCGGCGCCTTTCCCAACATCACGCATCCGCAGGCCATGGTGGGTAAAGCCAACGGCTGGTTCGAGAAAGCCATGGGCTCCAACGTCAAGATCGAGTGGAAGAGCTTCAACGCAGGGCCTTCCGCCATCGAAGCGCTGTTCGCAGGCGCGATCGACATGGCCTATATCGGTCCCAATCCCACGATCAGCGGCTACGTCCGCTCGCAAGGCGAGGCACTCAAGGTGGTTTCGGGAGCAGCGAGCGGCGGGGCGTCGCTGGTGGTCCGCAGCAATGCGGGAATCAACAAGCCCGAGGATTTTCACGGGAAGAAGGTGGCGTCACCCCAACTGGGGAACACACAGGATGTGGCCTTGCGTGCCTGGCTCAAAGCGCATGGGATGAAGCCGCGAGATAAAGGCGGAGACGTGCAGGTGATGCCGATGGCCAATCCCGACCAGTTGACGTTGTTTCTGAAGCAGGAGCTGGATGCTGCCTGGGCGCCGGAGCCTTGGGCCACGCGCTTGATTCAGGAAGGCAATGGCAGGCTGTTTCTCGATGAGCGCGACTTGTGGCCCAACCGTCAGTTCGTAGTGACGAATCTGATTGTGAGCACGAAGTTCCTGCGGGAGCACCCTGAGCTGGTCAAGAACTGGGTGCGAGCCAATGTGGAGTTGACCGACTGGATCAACGGTCATCTAGCTCAAGCCAAACAACTCGTGAACGGGCAAATCCAAAAGGAAACCGGGAAGGCGTTGTCTCCCGCGCTCATTGACGCTTCCTTCAGCCGTTTTGAAGCCACGTACGATCCGATCCGAAGTTCGCTGTTGACGTCGGCCCAATCGGCATACGAAGCCGGCTTTCTCGGCCGTCGAGCGCCTGATTTGTCGGGCTTGTACGAACTGAGTTTCCTGAATCAGGTTCTAGCAGAGAAGGGAAGAAAGGCCGTTCAATGACGACTTCACCACAACGTATCCCAAGTGCCGACCGCGGCTACGCATCTTCACACTTCGGCGCGTGGCCGACTTCGGTCGAGGCCAAGGTCCCGAGGATGCAGACCGTTGCCGAGGAGCAGACGGCTAAAGTTGCGCTCCGGGATATTACGCTGCAATACAAAACCAACGGATCGCCTCTGCTGGCGCTTGACCGAATCAACCTGCAAGTCAAAGCGGGCGAGTTTCTCTGTATTGTCGGGCCTTCGGGATGCGGCAAGTCCACGCTTCTGCACGTGATTGCCGGGTTGCAGCAGCCCACATCGGGCACGGTCCTGATCGACGGCGAGCCGGTGCATGCGCCGGGCACCGACCGGATCCTGATCTTTCAAGAGCTCGGCCTTTTCCCGTGGCTCACGGTCGCGGACAACGTGGAATTCGGCATGAAGATGAAGGGCATTCCGAAAGCAGAGCGCAAGCGGAAAGCCGAATACTACCTGCGTCTGGTGCAACTGTCGCAGTTCGGCAACAGCTATATCCACGAGCTTTCCGGGGGAATGCGGCAGCGCGTTGCCCTGGCCCGCGCGCTGGCAACCGAGCCCGATGTGCTGCTGATGGATGAGCCTTTCGCGGCCCTGGACGCCCAGACCCGCGACCTGCTGCACGACGAGTTGGAGCGGATATGGGAGCAGACGGGGTGCACGATCATTTTCGTTACGCACAATGTGCGCGAGGCCGCAAGACTGGGAGACCGGGTTGCGGTGTTTACCTTCCGGCCGGGCCGCATCAAGCGGGAGTTCGCGGTGGATCAACCCCGCCCGCGTCAGATTGAACATCCGGCGATCTCCCGGTGCGCGAAGGAAATTCTCGACGACTTGCGAGAGGAGATCAACAAGAGCCTGGAGCAGGAGTACCGGATTTCGTCATGAAATCAATCGCCCGACAAGTCATCTTCTACGCGATCGCGATCGGAGCGTGGTTCCTGGTGGCGCGGCTGCGCATATGGCCGCCCTATCTGTTCCCAACACCACAAGGAGTGTTCGAAGCTCTGTGGGCAGGATTTGCCGACCACAGTTTCTGGATCGCGATTGCCATCAGCATGAAGCGCATTGCGCTGGGCTATGCGCTTTCGGTGGTCATCGGAGTAGGGCTGGGCCTGGGAATAGCCAGCAGCAAGTTCCTGGAACAGACCTTGGGCGGCCTGCTGGTCAGCTTGCAGAGTTTGCCCAGTATCTGCTGGCTTCCCATGGCGGTATTGTGGTTCGGACTCTCCGAAAAAGCCATCCTGTTCGTGGTCGTGATGGGCTCGGTGCTGTCGGTCACCATTGCGATGGAATCCGGGCGGAAGCAGATGCCCAAGATCTATGGCATGGCCGGACGAAATCTGGGGGCGAGCGGCTTCAAGCTGTTTCTCTTTGTGCTCTTTCCCGCGAGCCTCCCCTATTTGCTGGCAGGCCTCAAGCAGGGTTGGGCCTTCGCATGGCGCTCGTTGATTGCGGGCGAGATGATTTTCGTCAGCCTGGGGCTGGGGCAACTCCTGATGATGGGACGTGACCTGAACGACATGAGCCAGGTAATCGCGGTGATGATTTTGATCGTCACGATTGGTTACATCATCGACGGCCTGATCTTTAGAAACATCGAGCACCGGATTCAGTTCAGGTGGGGTCTCACACCGGCGAACTAGCAGTTGGTTACTCAAGGCAGGGCCGGACGGTTTCGGGTAAGCTTAATCTCAAGTTAGTACATGGAGATTATCGTGTTATGTCAAGGTGAAGGCGGCGAGATCGGGCATCGTGCGGCGTCGATGCCGCGAATTCAGGAAACGGAAAGGCTTACTATGTCGACTAGACTCCGAAAGGGTCCGTCCCGCGGCATTGTCGTTGCAGTTTTGTTGGTCCTGACCAGCATAGCCCGGGCGGCCGACGGCCCCGGCGATCCCCGACCTCAGGGGGACAACCAGTCTTCGGCCGCGCAACAAAATGCCGAGCTCCGGTCCGAACTGGATCAACTGAAACAACTGGTGCTGCAACAGCAGGCGCGAATTGCCGCCCTTGAGCATCAGCAATCGGGATCAGAATCAAATGGCGGTGGGCCGGTCACGGATCTGCGTTCACCGCTATTTGCGGTCAGTGCGGAGCAGCAGTCATCGACTCAGGCGTCCGGGCCGCAAACGAATGTAGCGGCTTTGCAGACACCGCAGAACGCGGGCAGCTCTGACGAGCGCATTCGCAACCTTGAGCGCCGGGTCAAGGGACTGGGGCCGCTGTCGTTCAGCGGTGACATCCGTCTGCGGGAAGAGCCGACTTTCGGAGGGCCTTCCAATGGCTCTCTCGACCGCAACCGTGCGCGCGTCCGCGCCCGGCTCAACATCGTTGCGGATCTAGGCCCACAGTTTCAGGCGGGGTTGTCTCTGGCGACTGGTGACGTCAACGATCCGATCACCAGCAATCAAACCTTGGGTGTCTTCTATACGCGAAAGGCATTCGCTCTCGACCAGGCCTACATCAATTACAAGCCTGCCAGATTCAAACCACTAACGCTCGCCGCGGGAAAGTTTCGCTATCCCTGGTACAACACCGAACTCACCTGGGATAAAGACCTCAATCCCGAGGGCGCGTCGCAGACTCTCACATTTCCGCTCGAAAATGCCGGCGTGCTGAAGCGTATTGCCGTGGTCGGATTTGAACTGCCGTTTGCCGAAGTTGCCGGGACCGGGATTAACAACAGGAACATCGTTCAAAGCATGGTTTACGGAGCCCAGCTACAGACCAATTGGAAGCTTGGTTCACACTTGCAGCTCAGCGCATATTCGGGGTACTACGATTTCCAGAATGCAGACGCGATCGCCACTGCCCTGACAAGGGCGAGCCTCAGAAATCCTCAGACGCCCTGGGCCGGATCGCTGCCGCTGGCCACAGGCAATGCACCGACAAACTCCATCACCACAACTGCGTCGGCGAACATCGTAACCATCAATGGCACCCGCTACCCGACCGGCGTGACTAACATTGTCTCTGCGCAGTTTGGCTCGAAGTTCGGACTGTTCGACAACATTGTGCGGCTGGACTGGAACACCGGACATGCCAAATTGCCCGTAAGCATCATTGGAGACTATGTCCAAAACACCAGAGCATGCGCCAACGTCGTCAACATACTGCCGCCGCCGTCGAATACCAGCAGTCTGGTTTTCACGCAGGTCACCAATGTCCCCTGCGACGCAAATCAACGGCGCGGCTACTGGGCCGAGGCGAGAGTTGGCAGGCTGCTGGAGAAGGGCGACTGGCAAGCCGGATATACCCGCCTGTTCGTGGAACGCGAGGCGGTGATCAGCAACTTCAATTACAGCGATATACGGCAGGGGACGAACGTGACCGAGCACCGTGTCGACGTGTTCTACATGTTCCAGAAAAGCGTGCAGGTGGGCTTTACGGCGCTCATCGGGAGGCCGCTAGGGGTCAATGCTCTTGGCCAGACAGAACCCTGGCTAACGAGGCTCCAGTTCGACACCATCTATGTCTTCTGAGCGGTCTGTGTTGGAGTTTCTTGTTCTTTGAGGCTGATTCATGAGATGGCTTCCAGTGCTTCGTCAACAACGTGCGTCACGCCGTCCCAGATGCCGCTGCTGCTGGCGACCAGTCCGGGGAGAAGCGGCTTGGGTTGATTGAATAGCAACTTGGCATCGCGGATGCAGGCTACCTTGCCACCGGCTGAATTGACGAGCGCCACTCCGGCGGCGACATCCCATTCGTGTTTGGGGGAGAGGGTCCATGTGGCGTCGGCGAGCCCGGCAGAAACGAGAGCGAGCTTGTAGGCCACTGATCCGGTGGGCTTGACCGAGATTTGCTTGCCCTCGAATTGAGTCCACTCGCCGCGCTTGTATTCCTGCCGGCTGGCGAGGACGACCGCTCCGTCGAGTTCCGACCTGGAGCTGGACTGGGCCGGACGGCCGTTGTAGGTCACTCCCGAGTTGAGGGCTCCGAGGAAGAATTCATTGGTCGCAGGATTACAAATGCCGCCGGCGACGGCGGCGCCGTCGAGGACCAGCCCTATCGAGATACACCACTCTGGAATGCCATCGACGAACTCACGGGTGCCATCGAGGGGATCGACGACCCACACCACGCGTCTGGCAAGCCGGGTGTGATCATCCACATCCTCCTCGGAGAGCCAGCCTTCATCTGGCTTCAACAAGACTTCCCGGAGCACATCGCTGACTTTCCGATCGACCTGCGTGATGACGTCACGTCCGCCGTTGTCCTTCACCGCGAACGTGCCCGGCGCAAACTGCTTTACCGCGTCATACGCCGTCTTCAGCGCATGGTGGATGCGCGCGAGATATTCCGATTCTTGAGAGTTAGTGAGCATGTGCGATGGAAACCCACAACATCCTTATACCCACGGCAACCAGGACAGTACACAGGATCTGGCGAAAACGCCGGGCATTCAGGTACTTGGTAAGATAGGCACCCAGCAAACCACCAGGTATCGATCCGATAATGACACAAGCTACCAAAACCGTATCGACATTGCCGAGCCGAAACTGAAGTGCCCCGGTAAGACCCGCCAGAAATATGGCATGCATGATGTCTGTGCCGACCATGACCGACGGAGCCAAACCATAGAAGACCAGCAGCAGCATCAGGATGACGCTTCCGGAGCCGATAGAGGTAATGCCAACCAGGATACCCGCCAGGAAGCCGATGAGGGTGATTCCAAAGTGGTATCGAGGATGGCGAATGGCCTCAAGGCTGGGTGACAGATCCGCCGGGCGCTTTTTGATGTAGTAAGCAATCGGGATGACGATCAACAGAATTGCAATCGCAATCTTGAGAAAGTCATTCACCTCATCGCCGTAGGTGGCACGGATGCGAGCCAGCAGCGTCACCCCCAGGATGGCCCCAGGGATGCTGCCGTAGGCCAGACTGAGAGCCAGCCGCCAACTGACGTTGCCTCGTCGCCAGTGCAGCGCACCGGCACCAATTTTGGTGATGCAGTTGATGACGGCGTCAGAGCCAACGGCAATAATGGGGGGTACGCCGAGAACCGAGATCAGCAGCGGTAGCAGTAACATGCCTCCGCCGAGTCCGGTCAATCCGACAAGAATTCCGACTACTACTCCAACAGCGATTCTCGCTGCGATGGTACCTAAGTCCACGGCGACTCCATTGCACTCACCAATGAGCAAGTCATGTCAGGGTCAATGCTCAAGGAGTCTTGGAAGAGAGATTCTTCAAAACTGCAGCGACTACCTTCGAGGAACTCTCCCGGGTACTTTCTTGATCTGTGTTGCAGACGATTTCCGGCGACTGCGGCGGTTCATAAGGATCATCAATGCCAGTGAAACCGTGGATCTTACCGGAGCGGGCCTTTTGATAGAGATCTTTAGGATCTCGCACCTCGCAGACGGCAAGCGGAGTGCTCACATACACTTCCATGAAGTTGCCAATGGTCCGGCGGGCTTGGTCGCGGCTGGCCCGGTAGGGCGAAATTGCTGAGACAAGAACGATGGCGCCATTGCGCGTCAGCAACTGCGACACGAAGGCAATGCGGCGGATGTTTTCGTCCCGGTCATGCTTGCTGAATCCCAAATCCTTGCAGAGATGGTTCCGGATGATATCTCCGTCAATCACTTCCACCTGCAGTCCGTGAGCCAGAAGCTCCGTAGCAACCGCTCTGCAGATCGTCGTCTTCCCGGCACCGCTAAGACCCGTGAACCAGACGGTCAAGCCCTGCTGTTGGGTGACCCGCGATCCAGCGGAAGATTCATCCAAACCATCCGCGGCCTGGAGGGGAGTCGCTTCGACGATCATGCCCGCCGCAACCGTGTCGTTGGTGAAGGGATCTATGACTATGAAGCTGCCGGTTGTTCGATTGCGCTCATAAGGATCGCAAAAAATGGGACTCTGCAGGTCTATTTGGACCTCGCCAATTTCATTGAACTGCAGACTCTCGGCCTCGACTTTTCCGAGCGTGTTGATGTCAATCTTGTGGTTGAGCCGGCCGATTCTGCCGCAGAGCACCTTGGTCGTGTGCTTGATGAGATATCGCGTGTCTCGACGCAAAGGCGCCTGCGACATCCAAATGAGGTTGGCCGTCACTCTTGTGGACACCGTGGGCACCTGGTTGGGGGAAACGAGCATGTCTCCGCGTCCCAGGTCGATATGGTCGGTGGTCGTCAGCACCACGGATTGTGGCGGAAACGCTTCCGGCAGGCTGCGGTCGTACAGGAGTATTTCCTTCACGGTGGTGCGCTGCCCGGATGGCAGGGCAACAACCTCCTGCCCCGGTTTCACGATGCCGGAACCTACTTGACCGGCATAACCTCGGAAGTCCTGGTCGGGACGCAGGACGTTCTGGACGGGAAACCTAAATGCCTGGTTCAGGTCAGGCTCTGCCGAGACTGTCTCCAAAAGGTGGAGCAGAGTCGGCCCGTTGTACCACGGCATAACGCCGTTGCAACGGATGACATTCTCGCCGTTCAACGCGCTCAAGGGAACGAACTCGAATTGGGTACCGCGCAGCGAGGCGGCAAATTTAGCGAACTCGTCCTTGATGGAACGAAAGACCTTATCGTCGAAGTCCATCAGATCCATCTTGTTAATGACAACGATCATCCGCCGGATGCCGAGCAACCAGGCAATCAGCGTGTGCCGGCGAGTCTGATTGAGCACGCCCTTCCTCGCATCCACGAGGATCAGCGCCACTTCCGCCGTCGAGGCACCCGTGGCCATGTTGCGCGTGTACTGTTCATGACCGGGAGTGTCAGCGATGATGAACTTCCTGCGCGGAGTGGAGAAATAGCGGTAGGCGACGTCGATGGTGATGCCTTGTTCGCGTTCCGCACGCAGGCCATCGGTCAGCAAAGACAAGTCGAGCTCTACGTTTTTTGCTGAAGAAGCCTTCTTCACCGAAGAAAGCTGGTCTTCGTAAATGCCATTGGACTCGTACAGCAGCCGGCCGATCAGAGTGGATTTCCCATCGTCGACGCTACCAGCCGTCAAGAACCGAAGCAGATCACGCTGTTCCCCACCGATACTCAAAAATACCCCTCCCTCTTCTTCAGTTCCATCGAGCCTTCCTGGTCATGATCAATCACGCGGTTTTCGCGCTCAGAGCGGCGGAAAAACTTGAGCTCTTCGATTATATCGGGGACGGTGGCGGCCGACGACCGAATGGCGCCGGTGCAGAACGTGCAACCCAGCGATCGCATGCGGCACATCACGCGTTGCGGCTTCTCTCCAGGCAGCAGGTCGATTGGGTAGTCGAGCGGGATGAGGGTATTTCCCCGGACCAACATCTCGCGCTCTTTGGCGAAGTACAGAGGCACGACCGGGATATTCTCCCGATGGATGTATTCCCACACATCCACCTCCGTCCAATTCGAAAGAGGAAAGACGCGCATGCTCTGCCCTGACTCGACTCGGCTGTTGTAGAGGTTCCAAAATTCAGGGCGTTGATTCTTGGGATCCCACTGTCCCAACGAGTCGCGAAGAGAGAAGACTCGCTCCTTAGCGCGCGATTTTTCCTCATCGCGCCGGGCGCCACCGATGGCCGCGTCGATGCCATTAGCAGCCAGCGCGTCCAAGAGAGCTTTCGTCTTCAACAGAGCGCAGCAGCGGGTGGTGCCCAATTTGAAAGGAGTGGCTCCCTCTTTCTTGGCCTCCCAATTGGTGTGGGCAATCAGGTTCACTCCAAGTTCGCGGCAAATCCGGTCGCGAAACTCGATCATTTCGCGAAACTTGAAACCAGTATCGATATGCAACAAGGGAAAAGGGATCTTGCCGGGGTAAAAAGCCTTTTGCGCCAACCGAAGCATGACCGACGAGTCCTTGCCGATCGAATAGAGCATGGCCGGTCGCGCCGATTCGGCCACAACCTCTCTGATGATATGGATACTCTCGGCTTCAAGGGCGTCGAGGTGGGGCAAGGTCCGCGTGATGTCCAAAGTCGCGTTCATTTACGGAACTCCTGTGATAACAATGCAAAAAACCGTATGCTGATTGGCACCGAGGGGAAGAGAGCTTTCGTGCGGACTTCGTATGCCTTTTGCAATACCGGATACAATCGTTTGGCGCCTGTGAAATCGCAACGGCCCGTGTCTTGAGAGTAACACAGGACCTGCAAAAATTGACGATCGCGTCTCGCGGAATCTGCGGATAGTGGTTCACAGTCATCGTGCGCCGATCGGGCTAAGTCGTTTATGCACCCGCACTTCGGCGGTAGATCGTCGATGGGGACGCAACGCCCCTGGGGACGGGACGACGCTCGTAGTCCGTTAGAGTTGTGTAACATCCAGACTCTGAAGCAGACTCTCACTGGCGCGGGCGTCGCGCCCATGAAATAATCCCCCGAGTCCAGCTTCAGGGCGTGCGCGCATGTACAACAATATTACGAATAGAGGGATCGCCCAAATTGTGGAGTTGGGCGTGTTACTGCTTGTGTTCGTGCTTGCGGTGTACCTGAACCGGCGCAGGAAATAAGATCATCCCGATTCTTGCGGCGCGAGACCTGACGCTTGCATGTGACATATCGACTTTCGGCTGATTACTCTGGCGAAAAATAGCTGGTCTCTCGGGTTTGGTGCCGGTGTAAACTCTCGACTGTTGATCTAACCGCTCAACATCTAGGGCTCTGGACATGCTTTCAGATCACGGCCGCGTCGCCGCTCCCTCCACCCATCGCGTTGCCGATCTGGATGGCATCCGCGCCATCGCGATCTGGATGGTCATGCTCATGCATGTCTATTATGCTTTTCCCAATAGCCCAGGAGCATTGTCATTTGTCCCCGGACCGGTGATGCAGATCGTTGGGCATGGATGGTTGGGTGTGGACCTGTTCTTTTTGCTGTCTGGCTTCCTGATAACGGGAATTCTCCTGGGGTCGAAAGGCTAATCCCCATTACTTCCGCAACTTCTACATTCGGCGCGTCCTGCGGATCATGCCGGTTTACTTTGCCGTCATATTTGTGTGGTCGTTTTTTTATCGTGGCTATGGCCGTTATTTTCTTCTTAGCTCAGTCTTCTGTGCGAATTTGGCTCAACTCTTTCACATCCACCACGGAGGTGGGCCCGCAACCCTCTGGTCGCTAGCCGTCGAGGAACATTTCTATTTGTTGTGGCCGCTGATCGTCTTGCTGCTCAGTAAGCGAGCCCTGACAATCACGGCGGGGGCGATATTTCTTATTAGTCCTGTCCTGCGAGGGATATTTGCGGCCCACGGGGTGAATTCCGAGTTCATGTACCAGTTATCGTGGTTCCGTTTCGACGGCCTCGCGGCAGGCGCACTATTGGCAATCTGGGCGAGATCATCTTTCGCCGGTAGGCGTGACAGCGTTCGATTTGCTTTACTTCTGGCAGCTGCCTTTGTTGTGCTGACGATTGCAGGTGCTCCTTTTGGATTGTTGGGGAGTGCGACGCCCGTCTCGGTGGCGCTGCGCTTCACTCAGGCCTACTTACTTTTTGGGGCATTTTTTGTGCTGGTCGTCGCCTTCCGCGGAACCGTTTGGACCAGCCCCCTACGCTGGCGCTTCTTGCAACTCAGCGCCGCGCTCAGTTACTGCCTATACCTGATCCATCACTCCGTTGGCGACGGTTACGAGTACCTGCTGCACCGGTTTGGCATTTCTGTTGTGTCCTATTTCGGACCGTCCGGCGCTGTGTTCGTGCGTGGCGTGGTGATGATAGGAGTGTCCTTTGCTATCGCGCTGCTGTCTCGGAAGTATCTGGAGCAGCCATTCTTGTCTCTAAAGGACAGGTTCACTGAAGCCGACGCAATAAAGCCTCGGGTGCCGGCCGTTTCGGAAGCCAGCGTGGCCTAGACGAGACGTGGAGTGCCTCTCGGTTGGCTAAGTCTAGGAGTTGTCTTGCAGAAGCCCGATTCCAGTGAGATAGTGCAGAGGGGTATGCGACTTCAGCCACAGCTTGGATCCAAAATAGTTAGGATAGCAAGCGCGTAATCGCATCGCAGTAAGGTCCCGGCCCGGTTTCTTGGCGCCATTTTCGCCGGCAACCGGATAGCCCAACTCTACTAACAATGGTCCAATGGCCGATTCCAACGCTCTGAGTTCTTGGGGCGAAAGTTCGCTCTTCCACCGGGCTATCGGATCAAATTCCTTCCTCGCGGAATCCGCGGAAAACGAAGTGTTCGGATTCTTCAGCGTCCCAACGGCGTTTTGCAGCATTGCGTCGTAGTCGAGGGATTGGCCGATGAAGGCCGAGATTCCAGGAAGCACTGCCCTGGGACTTCGAACCAGTTCCTCGAAACGGACCTCCATGTAGTCCGGAGCTATTCTCCGGCCGCCTTCCCGGCCCTTGCGCACAATCCATTCCCAATACAAACCAGACACCGACAGTCGATGCGCCCGTCCCAGGGGAAGGTCCGGATCCAGCCTTGCCGAATCTCCGACAACGCCACGTCCCGGCCATCTCGAATGATGTGAATGATTTTGGCATCCGGCAGCGCCTGCTTGATGGGCTTGAGGTAGAGCAAATGCTCCGGGGTGCATTCCGCCCAGCGGTCAAGAGCCTGCTGTTCGCAGATCTGTTCCATGAAGAGCCGAGGAAGTCGCCCTCGCTGCGGCAGTCCTTCATGATTGTTGCCGCAAATCGCGCCGGATCCAGGCCAGACCGCTTGAATTGAAAACTTCGCAACCAGACATCCAGCAGCTTTTGCCTGTTGGCTTCGCGGGCGAGGCCGCCAAACCGTGGACCCACAAGGTTGAATACATGCGTTTCGGACATGTAGTTGGCAAACTGTCCGGAAGAAAGCAGCATGTGGTAGAGCAGGGTTGTGCCCGAACGAGGTGCACCCAACACGAACACCTGCGGCTTCATGTGGTGACCTCACTGATGCCTCTGACGGGCAAACTGGGATGACACATCGAGGTGGAGCGGAGCATGCGCGCGTACTATTTTGATCCTAGCATGCGGAAATGCAGCA
The DNA here is from genome assembly GCA_963758255.1 of uncultured Acidobacteriaceae bacterium. Taxonomy (GTDB): domain Bacteria; phylum Acidobacteriota; class Terriglobia; order Terriglobales; family Acidobacteriaceae; genus DASRAA01. Next base: position 1,260 of record CAVWUX010000006.1, on the reverse strand, counting down.
GGATCAGCAAGCCCGGCAGCGAAGGTTCCGATTACAAGCGCTGACGAGATTGGTTGGAGCCTCTGAAATGGAAGAGGGGCAAGCTAGCTCTTCTCAAACACAAACTCATTGCAGCCGAGCGAGCCTGCACAGGTGCGGAGCTTGGTGAGAGAGAAACCGCGCTCGCGGTAGAAATCAAATATCTGCGCAGGGGTCGCGACCTCGAAAGGGTATCCGCCGACCCAGTCGGTCAAGTTACGCCAGAACGACATTCCGCGCTGATCCCTGCGCTTGCCGTAGTCCCGAATCGTCTTGAAGGGCTTCCCCCGCAAAACGTCTTTAACCATTGAGCGCCAGTTCAGCACCCAGAAGGAAGGCCACACGACCAGGAATCTGCAGGCATGGGGCAGCCGATTATACAGCTTCTTCACCTTCTTCCAACGGCGGCTGGCGGTTCCCTGGTCGTTGTATATAGCGATGAACAGCTTTCCACCCTCAGCCACCGGTAAAGCAGCATACGCAAGGGCTGTCCACATGTCTCCGGTGTGGTGCAGAACACCCCAGGAATAGACGACATCGAATTGGCCAAGCGAGGTGAGATAAGCTCGGTCGAGAGCGGAGCCCGTCTCTACGGTCCAAGAGTCGTCATCGGGAAAGTAGCGTCGCTTCAGTTCCGTCGTGCAAGCCACCGACTGAGGATCGTAGTCGAAGGAATGAACGCGAGCTCCCAATTTCCGGGCAGCAAGGCTGAACAGGCCGCTACCCGACCCGATATCCAAGAAACTCCTGTCCGCCAAGCTTTCCACCTCCAGACTGTTCTTAAGTGACGCGACGGCGTCCTCAATCTTGTCGTCGTCGAGCGCCTGCAAGTATCGGGCCCAGTTCTCACCAAATTCGAAACGCTCTCCAGTGGCGACTTCTGTTGAATACTGACTCATCCCCAGACGGCTCCTCATGTGCCTTGATCAAGCGCAGACTCAGTTAACCCGGCTCTCGCATGCGGATCTACGCAAGAAGTATGATCGGAATGATCGCAAAAACGGGCGTCTATTCGCCGACAGCAGCACACCATCACTCGTTGCGATGTGGAAACGTGGCCGGAAAGATCGCATCCACAGGCGAACGCGCGACGTCTCCCGGTCCGGCGTGACGAAATGATAGCATACTGAATATGTGCGGGATCGCGGGCTTCCTACTTCGCAACGGCAAGGCGAGAGTCGACGACGTTCGGATGATGACGGACCTGATCCGTCATCGCGGACCGGATGATGAGGGAATTTA
>CAVWUX010000005.1:0-16387 GCA_963758255.1 uncultured Acidobacteriaceae bacterium | reverse complement strand
TGTGGACGGCGCGTGCGGGATCGGCATGCGGCGTCTCAGCATCATCGATCTAAATACGGGCCATCAGCCCATTTCCAACGAAGACGGCTCAGTATGGGTGGTCTTCAATGGCGAGATTTATAACTACCAGGAACTTCGCGACGACCTGATCAGCCGCGGGCACCGATTCACCACCAACAGCGATACTGAAACCCTTGTCCACTTGTACGAGCAGGAAGGCACCGAGGGACTTCACCGCCTTCGCGGCATGTTTGCCTATTGCATCTGGGACGCGCGAAAGCGCAAGATGTTCCTTGTCCGCGATCGTTTCGGGAAGAAGCCCCTTTATTACGCCAAAACTCGATCCGGATTCTATTTTGCGAGCGAACTTAAATGCTTGCGCGCCGCAGGAGTGCCTCTCGACATCGACAGCGACGCGCTGCGCCTGTATTTCCGGTTTGGTAATATCCCCGACCCATACAGTCCGTTTCAAGCGATCCGCAAGCTGATGCCGGGTTGTTGGATGGAAAGCTCGGAAGATGGGACCGTCCAGCAAGGAAGGTACTGGAGACTGCCAGCATTTGCGGAGGAGAACCAAACTGGACTTTCTGAAGCTCAAACGCGAGAACGAGTTCGTGAGTTATTCGATGAAGCGGTCAGGATTCGCCTCATTGCCGACGTCCCTCTGGGGGCCTTTCTCAGTGGGGGCATCGATTCCAGCTTGGTGGTGGCTTCCATGGCGCTGCAGTCGCGCGAGCCGGTCAAGACGTTTTCGATTGGCTTCGAGGAGAGTGCTTATAACGAGCTACCATATGCCCGTCTGGTTGCGAAAAAGTACAAGACCGACCATCACGACATTATCGTGCGGCCGGACTCCCTTTCGCTGATTGACAAATTAGTGCACCATTTTGACGAACCGTTTAGCGATTCGTCAGCCATCCCCGCTTATCTTGTGTCAGAGTTCGCAGCCAGACATGTAAAGGTTGCTTTGAGCGGTGACGGTGGCGACGAATTTTTCGCCGGCTACAGAATCGTGGGTGATGTGCAAAAATACCGTTTTCTCGACCGCTTGCCGCAAATTCTGCGAAAGCTGGTCAGCCGGACTGCGGATGCACTTCCCTACTCGGCTTACGGCAAGAATTTTCTACACATGGTCGGTTCGCAGTCGCCGCGCGAGCGGTATTTTAATCTGAATTTTGTCGCTCACCACCTGCGCAAGCGATTGCTGAATCCCGAGTGGATGCTGTCTCCCGATGTGGAGATGCTGCAACAACTCCTACCGGATAGCTTTCTTCCCGATAATGCTGACGTCGTTTCGCAAGCCATGTACTTTGAGGCCACCACTATCCTGACTGGCGACTTTCTTGTCAGCGTCGACCGGCCGTCAATGGCAGCCTCGCTGGAGGTGCGTTGTCCGTTTCTTGATCACCGCCTGGCTGAGTTCGCCACTCGAATTCCTGCAAGTTGGAAATGGCAGAACGGCAAAGGCAAGCGGATCCTGCTGGACGCCCTAGGAGATCGACTCCCGGCCCAATTACTCACCCGGAGAAAGATGGGTTTCAGCGTGCCGCTGGATCAGTGGTTTCGTGGACCGTTGCGGGATTTGGTCCACGATTCGTTGCTGAGTCCGTCTTTTCTTGACCGGGGGATGGTATCTCCTGACTTCGTTCGATATATGCTGGCCGAACACGACAGTGGGCGCCGCAGCAATCACAGCCAGATGTACCGGTTGCTGATGCTGGAGTTATGGTTCAAGAGCCTGGAGCAGCCTGTCTCTTCCCAAGTGGACGCACTGACATGCTGAGAACCCTATCCGATCGGCATCGGGTAGGGGCCCATGGCAATGCCCAATCATGGAGATTTCGGCCCATCCGGTGCGAGGAGTTCGTCATAGATTTCGGTCATGCGCTGGGCCGACGCGTTTCGGGAAAAATTCTGGTTCACGAAAACATGGGCGGCGGCAGATAATCGGGCCCGTAGCTCCGGGTTCAAGATCACCTCGCGGAGTTTTCGTGCCAACTCCACACTATTGCCGGGCTCAAAGAGCAAACCCCGGACGCCATCTTCAATCAACTCGGGATTTCCGCCGACCTCGGATGCGATAGGGCAGCAGCCGCACGCCATCGCCTCCATCAACGCGTTGGAAAGCGCCTCGCTCAAAGAAGGCAGAACGAAAATGTCGATGTTCTGCAGCCATTCATCGACCCGATCGGTGGATGGTTCAAAGATGCAGGCGTCGGCGATGCCCAGTTCACGGGCGCGGTTTTGAAGCTCGGAGAGCATGGGGCCGCTGCCAAGCATGAGGAGCCTGAGATCTGGCACCGCCGGACGCACGTCGGCAAACGCGTCCAGCAAGGTGATCAGGCCTTTCTCGGGCCGAAGCACGCTGACCACGCCGATCACCAACGATCCAACCGGGAGGGAAGCGGGTCTCTTTGCGGATGCCCGGCGAAAGCGGTCAAGGTCCAGTCCGTTGTAGCAGAGGTGAACGCGGCCCGGCGGGATGCCGGCATCATCGATCAGGTGGCGCTCGAGAAATTGGCAGTTCACCACGACGCCATGCGCCCGACGCTCGGCGAACAGTACGAATTTTCGCTGCGAGGGACTTGCGAGTGACAGATGGCAGCGCTGGCTGGCGAGGGCAACGGCTGAGGTCAGCGAGCGCGTGAGCGGGATGGCGTAGGCCGTCAGCGGCATGTCGAAGGTATGGACCAGACGAATGTCATGCGCACGAATGTACTGAGCCAGACCCCACGCAGAGACAATGGCAGAAGGCGACTTGAAGGACTGAATAGGGAGGTGGAAGATGGGGACGCCGGCGGCGCGTAACTGGTCTGCGCGAATGCCTTCGATCCGGAACGCACCCACGTGCGGCTGGAACCGCGAACGATCGAGTCCCAGCGCAACTTCGGTCAACTGCCGTTCGCTGCCACCGTGGTGGAGTTCACGAACCATCAGCAAGATCCCAGGCTTCATTGGCAGGTCACGGCGACGCACGCCCAGCATAGCAGCCAGTCTTCGCGAGTCGCAAAGCCAGTTGATTGACCGGGTTGGAAACGAAAGCTTAGAATCAGATACCTTAGTCGAAGGCGCTGAGTCTGGTTAAATGTGTGGAATTTCTGGACTTGTAGGCAGCTCGGACCGCAGATACGCCAGGGATTGCGTGCGCAAGATGAACGACGCCCTGGCCCGCCGAGGTCCGGATTCCGAGGGTATTGAATCCTGGGACGTGGCCACGCTGGGCCATAGGCGTCTCTCCATCTTCGATCTCAGTGACGCCGGGCGCCAGCCCATGGTCTCCGAGGATGGTCGAGTCGCGCTCGTCTTCAATGGAGCCATCTACAACTTCTGGGAGCTGCGCGGCGAGTTGGAAGCGCGCGGTTGCGTGTTCCATAGCCGCACTGACACCGAGGTCCTTCTGCAGGGCTACCGCGAGTGGGGACTGGATACACTCGTGCCGCGTCTACGCGGGATGTACGCCATCGCGATATGGGACGACCGCGAACGCAAGCTGTTTCTGGTTCGCGACCGGCTCGGCATCAAGCCCTTGTTTTATGCGGTGCGCACTGGCGCGCTGGCGTTCGCATCGACGGCGCTGGCGTTGAGGAATGGCGGATTCGCGTCGGAGATCGATGCGGAGGCGATGGCTGAATATCTCGAATTCGGCTACGTGACCGACGATCGATCCATCTATCAAGGCGTAGCGAAAGTCCAGGCAGCAACTATTCTCGAGTGGGACGGCGGCCGCATCTCGACCCGCAGCCATTGGGTGCCACCGGCACATACTGATTTTCGCGGATCGTTCGATGACGCCGTCGAGGAGACGCGCCGGCTGTTCCTGCAGGCAGTGGAGCGGCGTCTGCAGGCCGACGTTCCGGTGGGCGCGCTGCTGAGCGGCGGCATCGATTCGAGCCTGGTCTGCTGGGGAATTCGGGAGCTGGGCGGCGACATTACCGCCTACACGGCGTCTGCCCCCGGCGATCCTCTTGACGAGTCTGAGGATGCGCTGGAGACAGCGAAAGAACTGGGCATTCGGCACCGCGTGCTCGATCTTTCGGGAGACGAGTTTCCCGAGGCGGACGAACTGGTCGCGGCCTATGGGGAGCCGTTCGCCTGCAGTTCGGGACTGGGCATGCTTCGGTTGTCAAAGGCGGTGAAGTCGTCAGCCACCGTTTTGCTGGTCGGTGACGGCGGCGACGACGTGTTTCTCGGCTATCCCGAGTACAACAACTTTCTGAAGGCTGAAGGCGTGGCGAGACGCATTCCCGCCTCGGTCGCGCAGATGTGGCCAAGTCTGCGCAACATCTTGCCGAAGACAGGGGTTCTGGGGCGCGCCCGGCACTTTATGGACTACGTTTCCGGTGGATTGGGTTCGGTGGTGCGGGTGAAACCCGGATTCCCGTCGCTCCAACTGCAGGGGATTTCCGGTGAACGCCTCGATGGCGCAAGCGTGAGTCGCCGGCTTATCCCGGAGTCCGCTGAGTCAGCTCACCGGCTGCTGGAGGAGTTTCTTGAGTACGATCGCCGCGGGCGCTTCGTGGGCGAATACATGGTCAAGGTGGACGGCGCTACCATGTACTACGCACTGGAGGCGAGAGCGCCATTCCTGGATGCCGATTTGTGCGAGTTCGCGCGATCGCTGCCCTATGACTTGCGGCTGCGAAACGGGGAATTGAAGGCTGTCCTGCGCGAATTGGCCCGTCGCGAAATCGGGGAACGGGTTGCTCGGGGAAGGAAGCGCGGCTTCGGTGTTCCGGCCGAGCGCTGGATGCTGGAGCGGTGGCGTGCCAATGTGGACGAGGTGTTTGAACATTCCAAGTTGGCGGACGAAGGGTGGGTTCGCGCAGAAGGTCTTTCGAGAGCGTGGCAACGCGCCAAGAACGCAGGTTCTGTCAGCCTGCAGCTTTGGTATCTCTATGTTCTGGAACTCTGGTTCCGCGCGGAATTGGATCATCGCAGGAGCCTCACGCCAGTCGCCGACATGGCGCGGCCGTCTGGCGGTCGATGAGCCACGTTTATCTACGCAAGCATGTAGGACAAGCGTGACCTCGCAGCCGTTTCAGTGCAACTGACTCATTGTGTTATCTTCATGAAGCTCCCAAGCAAATGAAACAACTCATACGTAAGGGTCTCAAGCAGATCATCGTCGACGAAGTACCCGATCCCATCGTCATTCCTCATCACGTTCTCCTCCGGCCATTGTTCTCCCTGATCAGTAGCGGAACGGAAACCGCCAGCATTCACCAGGAGGGAGTGCTGCGCGCCGTGGCCGACAATCCCTCTCAGCTCACGAAAATCTGGAATGTTCTTAAAGTGCAGGGACCGGTGAGCACTCTTGCTGAGGTCAAAGCCAAGTTCAGCGAATACGCCGTGCTGGGGTACTCCGGCGCCGGCATTATCGTGGACAAACATCACACCGTCGCCAACCTGCAGATTGGTGACCGTGTCGCCTACGGAGGAGAGGGCACCGGACACGGTGAGACGATTTTGGCCGGCGCAAATCTGGTGGTGCCCGTACCGGACAACGTCCCATCAGAGCACGCGTGTTTCGCGACCCTGGGCAGCATCGCCCTCAATAGCATTCGCATTGCGCAGCTTGGGTTGGGTGAAACGGTCGCCGTGCTGGGCCTGGGTTTGGTCGGACAACTCATTGCGCAACTGGCCAAGCTGCAAGGTGCCCGCGTGTTGGCGGTCGACTTGAAAGAACAGCGGGTCGAACTGGCGCGGCAGGTCGGCGTCGATCATGCTTTGGCGGCCGACGCCGCCCTTTTGGACCACATCGCATCTCTCACTGACGGCCGCGGCGTAGATTGCGTGATCGTGGCGGCCGCTGCCAAGTCCTCCGCACCCTGCCAGCAAGCCGTGCAGATCTGCGCCGACCGCGGCCGCATTGTCGATGTCGGCGCGGTCGAACTGAGCTTCCCCTGGTACGACATGTATCGCAAGGAAATCCAGTTCTTCATGGCGCGGGCTTACGGTCCGGGAAGCTACGACCCGGTTTACGAAAGGGAAGGACAGGACTATCCCATCGGCTACGTGCGCTGGACCGAGAACCGCAACATGGCGGAATTCCTGCGGCTTGTGTCGCTGGGCAGAGTCCAACTCGCTCCTCTGATTACGCACCGCTTTCCGCTTGCTGACGCGCCCAAGGCGTACGCGACGATCATGGACCCGTCGTCTTCCAGCTTGGCCGTCCTGTTGAACTATCCGGCCGCCGGCGCTTCTGACGTCGTGGACGTCTTCCAACCAGCCCGGAAGGTGGAGAGTCCGGGTTCCGCACCAAAGGCCGGAGGTACAGGAATTGCTGTGGTCGGCGCGGGCAATCTCGCGCGCTGGGTGCATCTGCCCAACCTGAAGAAGACTCCCAACGTTCGCCTTCGAGCCGTATTCTCCGCCAACGGCGCCCGCGGTAAGAGCTATGCCCTGCGCTTCGGGGCCGACTATTGCTGCTCTGAATACGAGCAGGTTCTCAGCGATCCTGGCGTTGACGTGGTTGTCATCGTAAGCCGCAACAAGCAACACGCGCCCCAGGCACTTGCCGCGTTACAAGCCGGCAAACACGTTTTCCTGGAGAAGCCCATGGCGCTGACGGTGGAGGAATGTCGAGAGCTTCGCCAGGCCGTCGAAGAAAGCGGCAAGCAACTGACCATTGGATTCAACCGCCGCTTCTCTCCGACCTATCTCGGATTGCAACAGCAACTCGCCCGCCGCTGCGGTCCAGCGGTCCTGAACCTCCGCATCAATTCTCCCGGCATCTCGGGCGATTACTGGATGGCAGACCCGAGCACCGGAGGGGCCATCCTCGGCGAAGCCTGTCACTTCATCGACCTGATGTACTGGCTTCTGCAAGCCGAGCCAGTCCTTGTCTCCGCTGTTTCCCTGCCGACCGGCAAGAAAGACCCCATCGGCGAGAACAATCTTGCCGCCACTTTCCGCTTCGCCGACGGTTCCATCGCCAATCTCACCTACTGCACCATAGGCAGTAAGACCTCCGGCGGAGAACGCGTGGAAGCTTTCGCTCCAGGAATGGGCGCCTCAGCCGATGATTTCAAGCGGCTTACGGTGCGAACAAACCTCGTTAGTCGCCGCTCCAGTTGGTTCGCGGAAAAAGGCTATGCCGAGCAGATGCGCTCGTTTTTCGCTGAAATCCGCGCTGGAAAACCCCCCAGCGTCACCGTGGACGACGGCGCGCGCGCGACGCTGGTATGTCTGAAGATGCTGGAATCCGCTCGCACGATGTCGCCCTGTGCTTTGGATTGGAGGGCAGAATTATCAATGCCAGGGACGGAAGCTGTGAATGTGCGATGACTCTATAGCCAGGAGAGGTCTCTGGATACCAATAACTTTCCCAGCGGCGTCTTCGCCTTGAGCCACAGCTTGGAGTCGAAGTTTCTGCGGTAGATCGCCCGCATCCGTCTCATATCGGGGCGGTCGAGAAGGCGTGGATCGTTAGTCCCCGGTTCGTATCCCAGTTCTTGCAGCGTGGTTCCCACCAATGCTTCAAACATCGCGAGATTCGCTGGAGTAAAGCCTTTTTTCCAACGGTCCAGAGGATTGAATCCGCCGGAAGAATCCTTGAACGACGTGTTCGGTTCGCTCACCGAGCCGATCCCGGCTTTTAGTATGTGGTCATAGTCAAGTTCTTGATCGAGGAACCCGCTCAGCGTGGCCAAGGTCGCGCGTGGATCGGAAATTAATCGCTCGAAGCGCACTTCGATGTAATCCTGTCCGAGCTTCCTTCCATCCTCTCTTCCCTTGCGGACCATCCACTCCCAGTACAGCCCGGCAACCATGACATTGGGAGTGTGGTCCCACCACATCCGGCGAACGTAGCCCTGCTTGGCGGTCGACAAGGCAACGTCGCGCCCGTCGCGAATAATGTGAATGATCAGCGCCTCAGGGATTGTCTCTTTGATTCTCTCCAGATAAAGCAGATGTTCCGGCGTGCAGTCGGCCCAACGTTCAACGTGCTGCTGGCGCGCCATCTCGGTCATGATGATACGCAAGAAGTCGCCGCCATTCCGGCAATCAGCGATGACTTTCGCTGTGATCGACTCCGCATCCAATCCTGACCGGTCGTACAGCTTGCTTGCCAGCCAGGCTTCCATCAACTTCTCTTTGTTCTTTCTTACGCTCAGGTTTCCAAATCGCGGCTCCAGCAGGTTGATGGCGTTTGATTCCGTCCGATACACGGCAAAATTCCCGGCGGAAAGCAGCATGTGATAAAGCAGGGTTGTCCCCGAGCGTCCGCAGCCCAGCACAAAAACCGGCGCCTTGCTGCGCGCCGTTGTTTCCTTGTTTCCCCGCACCATCACACCCTGAGGTCCCATGTCCCCGCTCCGTTTTCCGTTCAGCATCAAATGCGGGCCAGACAGCCGGACTTCTACGCGCCCACGCTTAACTTACGCACATCTCGCGTCGTCAGCTTCTTCAGGCTCACCTGCTCGATGCTGTCTGCCAAGTTCTTGGCATTATCTTCGACTTCGATCTCGGGAATTGCCGCCACCATAGCCGCGTGATTTCTTGCCGCTTCGGTCATCAACTTAAGCAGACTCTCGATGTCTCCTTCCTTCCACAGCAAGGTCCCATCCGGCCGGGTTCCGTTGTCTGCCGCCAGCACCGGCACCTTCAACGTCAGCGACTCAAGCACCGAGGAACAAATCCCATCGGTTACGGGCGTCCGGATGTAGGCAAGGGAGCAGCTGAGTAAGGTCAGGAACATGTCGTGAGGAACCGACGCCAGCAGGCAAACCGCGTCTTCAATGCGCTGCTCCTTCACAAAAGTCTTCATTCGGTCCATTTCGCGGTCCCACGGACCCACCAGCAGAAGTCCTACTTGCGGGAAAGCTTTGCGAAAGCGCCTTATCGCCTCCGCCAGAAAATCAAGTGCGAACTCCTTACGAAAGCAGACATAGCTGAAAAAGACGCCGTCGTGGCGGCGATAGAACTCCTCAATCTCAGCGGGCAACGGAGTGGGAGAAAACTCAACGTAATAGCTGGAGAAATGCGGAATCGGCTCGACTCTCCCGGCCGGAATTCCTGTCGTAAGCAGCACTTTCTTCACGGCTTCGCTGTTGCAATAGATGCGCTGCGGAATACGGAGCAACAGGGAGAATGCGAGATGCCGTAAGGACCCCTTGGGGGCGGGAAAATAACTTTGCTGATGTCCGCCACCATAGGTCAGGAGTGCGGGTCTTCCGAGTATTCGAGCCAGCAGCAGCGCCGCGAGCGCCAGAAAGTACCCTTTCCTGGTTTCACCGTTAACTCGGACATGCACCGCATAGCCCCGCCACGCGTGACGCAGAACTTTCCAGAAATAATCCGCGCCGTTTTGCACGTCGATGTACTCGGGACTGCGAACCCGCCGGTTCTCGTTCAGGTTCATTACCTGGCAGTCCCATCCCCGCGCTTCCAACTCCTTGCGCAGGCCGACCAGACTCATTGACCAACTGCAGACAGGTGGAGGCCAGTTCCCGATTTCCAGTATCCGCTTCTCCATTCCAGTTCTAGAAACCCGTCGCGCACCTTTTTTCAAGCGCCGAGACGCCTCATCTGAGTTTACAACATCGGTCTTGCACAGACCCGTGGAGAATCCGGCGGCCCTGCCGTTCCTTCAGCGCATCGCGCCACCTCAGCGGCGCAATACGGTCTATTCCTGTGCAGATCGGAAGCAGAAGCCAGCATAGGATCACCAGCGCACCCGCTGCGTTTTGTTTACGTTTTCCGACTGAACCAAGCTCGGCGGAACGCCTGCGAGTTAGCGCTGCCTGGGCAAGCGAGGATAGCTCCCGCGATCCGAAACTGGGACTAACGAAAGCTCATCGCGGCCGGCTCGAGGGCAGGCTCTGGCAACGTGGCCAGCGTAGAAGCGACTTGCTCAGGCGCGGCTATAAGTGAGCGCTTTTGCTTGGCTATGAGAGCCAGCGCGCACGCCAATCCTGCCATGATAGGGATATTCGGATCGTACGCATAACTTTCAAGAAATGCGACGGTCATCACCGCAAAAAACGTCGCCCGCAGGGCCTCTGCCAGAGCCCTCAGGTCTCGCCAATCTTTTCCCGGATACTTGCTGCGAGCTATGGAATTCAACGGCTTGATGCATCGGTACAAAAACACCAGATAGATAACCAGGCCCGGGATGCCCATTTCGCTCGATATTTCGGTGTACGAGTTGTGGGTAACAAGCCATGCTCCCTTGGGCTCACCGCGGGCGAGAGCAAGATCGTTCTGGGCAACCGGGAAGTTGCCAGGGCCCACGCCAAACAGGGGATGCGTCAAGGTCAGACGGATGCTGTCTTTGAGGACTTTCTTGCGCGCCTCGGCCGAGGCACTTGCGGTACTCTCCAAACGCTCTCCGCTCGTGAGATACTTCGCTGCCAACTGGGGCTTGCCGGAACCGAATAACGTTGTGTAGCGCCCACGGAGTTCAGGAGGGGTTACCGCAAAAAGTAAGGCCAGCAGAATCGGGACCCCTATCGCCAGCCTGATTTTCACGGTGCGGGAGGCCTGGAGGAAGCCCATAAGCGCAAGTACGCCTAAGCCGATCATGCCGGCTCGTGATCCGGTCTTGACAAGAGCAAACAGGATGGCGGCGCCAGAGAGCAGCGCAAAGAATTTCTGCGGCCGGGTGCCCCGCAGGAACAGAAAGGCCAGAAATGGCAAACCGAAAATCAACGTCCACGCCAAATCGTTCGCATTCTCGTAGCGTGTCCCAAGCAATCCGAGGCGGCCGGTTCTGTCGACGCCCCTTAAGCCCACCGTAACGACCGCGAGTACTCCCACCGAATAACCGATGGTCTTGAAGATTGTCTTGCTTTGGCCGATTGCGGTAATGCACCCAGCCACCAACAGAAACGCTAGAGCGGACCGAGACCACTTGTCTTCAAACGTGGCGAAGCTTCCGCCCCGCCATACGGCAAAAGGGATACAGATGATGAACCATGCCGTGAAGAGAGCCAAAGACTTGGCAATAGGGTTGTTCAGGATGACCGGGAGCCGTCCGCCGAGCGCGATAACAATAAGGGCGAATCCCCCAACTATCGCCACGAGGTGAAGGCCGCTCAGGGATGGTATCTTCTCGAAGATGCCGCTGAAAATCCAAACCAGAAAGAAAATGAGCAGGGGGAATACACCGCGAACGAATGGATTCGTCGATGGGCTTATGCGTCGCACGAAATCGCTCCACGAGCTAATGCCGTAAGTGCCCAAGAACCGAGATTCGCTTCGGCATCCGCGCTGGCACTCGGCTGCCTAGGAAGTTTATCACGAGACTCCGCCAGTCGGGCCGCGGCTCTTAGCGCGTTCGGCCGGCATCCAGTAGCGATCGCTCAGTTCCGCTTGCCGACTGTGATCGCGTTCGGCTTTGCGAGAGCTTCGGCCCGGCCGAGTTTCTCAACCACTAGTTTGCGGTGGTGCTCCTAGTTTCTCACCAGTTCGCGGGCAGATTCAGTATTCGCAGCGAGCTAGTAGCCAAACTCTTTCATCGTCTCACCCCACGCATCCTCGATCGTAGCGAGCGCTCTAGGCGACAGCTTGTCGCGCCATCCGCCGGACCTGGCTTCACGGACAAAGGGGATATCATTACGGGTGCCTTTCGTTGTAACCCACTGTTTCGATTGCTTCTTCTCGAGAGACTGCATGTGGCTACCGGAACTCAACCGGACGGCGCGCTCAACCCGGTCCGGAGTGGAATCGATTCCCAGGAAAGGGGCCAAGTTGGTAAGCTCCCTTGCGGGATCAGCCAGCAGGTCCTCGTAGCGCAACAGCCTAAACCCGGGCTTGCCCGCCCGCAGGCGCACCCAACTCAGCACATGGTCTTGCCAGCAGCCCACCCGATCAGCGTAGCCAACAATATTAGCGACTACAAACCGGCGGACGAATTCATCCATCGAGTATCCATCCGGGATAACTCGCACCTTCAAGTTATAGTAATAAAACGAAACCGCAACATCTCGCGGATCACGGACAATGTAGACTACCCGGGGATAACGTGGATCGAAGCACTCGTGGCTCTTCAGGACTCGAGGTGACTTGCGAAGCACGCGGTCCGGAAACTCGTAGATGAGAGGTACCAGCCTTTCCACATTGGCGAAGGTGATAGGTTCATTCTCATGAATCAGGTTGCCGACTAGAAAGCGAGACCACGTGCTACCGGACCGGAAGTAGCTGACCAGAAAGATATCGTCCGGGAAGACGGTCAAGGCTCGGCCGGCAGGATTCCGGCCCAATGCCGTTGATGCAATTGCTCTAAGATATCTTGCGAGCCGAACTAGCTGTTCCATACTTGCGCTCCCCCCGCAGTGCCTACGTTAGGTAGCCCAATTCGCGCATCGTCGCTCCCCAGGCGTGCTCAATAGCCTGCACGGAGGCCTCAGACAGTTCATCACGCCAGCCACCGGACTTAGCTTCACGCACGAAGCGTATATCCTGTCGGCTCTTCTTAGTCACAAGCCAATCCTTGGATTGCTTGGTTTCCAAAGAACGCATCTTACGGCCGAACACGCACTCACGGCTCGCTCAATTATCTCTGGGGTAGGGTCAACCCCCAGGAGCGGCGAGAGTTTTGCCAGTTCCCTGGCAGGATTAGCTGCAAGGTCTTCGTATCGAATGAGTACAAAGTTCGGTTTCCCCATACGCAGGCGCAACCAACTCAGGACGTGGTCTTCCCAGCAACCCCAGCGATCGGCATACGGCACGACATCGGCCTTGATAAACCGGGCTACGAAATCGTCCATGGAATACCCGTCGTGGAGGACGCGCATCTTAAGCAGGTAATAGTAGAAAGAGACAACCACATCTCGCGGGTCGCGCAGAATGTAAACCACCCGCGGATAGCGCGGATCGAAACATTCATGGCTTTTCAATATCCGTGGCAAGGTACGAAGTGTGCGGTCAGGCCAGGCGTAAATCGTTGGCACTCGTCGTTCTACGTTGGCAAATGTGATCGGATCCGACGTGTTTAGAAGATTACCAACCAGAAAACGAATCCAAGTGTTACCCGACCGCGGGTATGAAACCAGGAAAATATCGTTAGGGAACACTGTAAGACTTCTGCCCGCAGGATTTCTGCCCAGTGCCGTCGAGATCAGCGCCCCGACATAACGTTTCAATCGACTATCTTTTTTGACACGCGCGCTCAAACTCATCCCTGTCTCCAAGTCGATTTCTTCGATTCGCGCGCCGCTGGCTCGCCGAAGTCTCGCAAGCGTTCAAGCCTAGGCGAACGCTTCTCGCCACTATCTCTTAAACTTCTTCTTTATAGGTGTCCACCAGGGCGAGCGTTACTTCATCATCCTGATTCGCCCCCAATTGGCCTACGTCCCAGGCATGGCGGGACCAGATCGCCCAAGCCAGTCCACCCCCGTACACTAACCCGGCTATCGTAAATTGTATCAAAAGCTGCCTCAATCCATGCGGGACGAACCAACGCTGCATCAGCAAAAGAACGGCCACCAGTGGCATGCAGAGCGCGAGTGGAAACATGAACGCACCATAGAGATAGGTTTTGAGTTTGATCTGTAGCAAGCGGCAGACATGGCCGGGCATGAAAAACAACATCGAACACGTGAGAGGTATGGCGGTGCCGAATGCGTCCCCCATGATCCCGTAAGGCCGCACGAGGATTATGCTGAGGGCAAGGTTCGAGATACCCTCCGCCAGCACTACCCAACTCCAGGTCCGGTGTTTTGCCATTCCCCACAGCGTTCGTCCGGAAGCAGACTGGGCCAGCATCAGCGTCATAGGATAAAGCAGAACCAGAAGTATGGGATAACTGGCGGCAACGTACTTAGAACCTACCCACACCTCGATTACAGACTTTCCCAAAATCGTAAGTATGGCCGTGATCGGAAAAACAATGAATGCACAGGCGCGGTTGCCGACGAGGACGATCTTTCTCAAGCCGTCGATGTCTCCCTCGGCCTGAGAGTGGCTCGTCATGGGCACGAAGATCTGGGCGAGGCTGTTCACCACCTCCGAGGCATAGTCAACCAGACGCGAGCCAATGGTGAAGTAAGTGATGGCGGCGGCCGACACAAACGCACCAATGACCACTGCGTCCGTCTTGAAACGCAGACGCCCAGCTACGATGATCAGGAAAGTGGTCCCGCCATAACTGGCAATCCGGCGCAAGCTCGACCGGCTTACATAGCTCGCTCCGAGTCGAAGCCGTAAAAAGCGGAACGCGGCCGCAGCATTGACCAGGCCCGTGAACAGCGGCAGGCTAACGGTGATGAACGCCACGGTCAGCAACCCGCGTCCATGCTGCAGCGCCAAGACAATAAGCAGTGCCCGAATCAGGGTCGAACTCAAACTCGTGAGATTCAGAATGTAAAAACGCTGCAGCCCCTCAAGGATGCCGCCGAACATGCCCAGAGGAAAGCCCAGCGAAACCGCAGTTCCCACCATCAAGAAAAGCCAGCGCGCGCTGACCACGAACTCGGGTTGTATGCGAAAGATCGAGCTAACGTAGTAACCGGCGATCAAGGTGATGGTCAGCGTCACGAGCCCGATCGCGCTGTAGCTGAAAAAGGCGGTATTTACCAGCCGGTTGAGTTCCTCCGGTTCGTCGGCCGCGGAATATTTGGCCACATAGCGAATGACGGAAGACCGAATGCCCAGATCGAAGAGCCCATAATATCCCGTGGCGGAAAAGATCAAGATCCAAAGACCGAACGCATTGTCTCCAAGGCGATGAAGGATGTAGGGGGAGAGAAAGATCCCCACTACGACATTCACCCCCAGGGCGAACCAACTCGACCCGACGTTTTTCAGGATTTGGCTTTTGTCGAACTTCATGACACCTGCTGCGACTGGCGGATCTAGATGGTAGAGAGTGAGGATTCCGAGTTTTCTTCCATCGCTCGCGAACTTTGGGTGCGCTGGCTGAGTGTGGCGATATACTCGGCCAGCTCTTCCCCAAAAATACGGACGTGGGGCTCGCGCAAGATTTCCAGGTGGTCAAGATCGACCTCGTGAACTTCAACTCCTGCCTGCGTTCTCGCGCCCCATCCCATTTGCGAATCTTTGATGTAGAAAAATGGCTGCTTGGGCCTTTTGAATAGAACCACGGGAGCGCGAAATTTCGAAGGAACGAAATCTTCCGGCCAGTAGGTTCGCTGCCAATCCGTTGTTGCGGGCTTCTTGCCGACCAGAATTTGGATCTTGCTTTGCGCTATCTCTTTACATGTAGTAAAGAGTTCGGTGAAGTTCAGGCCTTTCAACTCTCGCAGACGCTGGCCATAGTAATAAATCTTCCACAACCAGCGCCGCTGACTATACTCCATCACCCACGTATCGAAAATGGCGAATAGCCCCACTTCTTCACCCTGCGCTTCGAGACCCAGAACAATCTGCTCGGCAATGTAGGTTCCGTCGCACAAACCACCTACGCAATATGGTCCACGTGGTTGCGCGGTTCGCATTGCGGCGATGTACTCGTCGGTCAGAGCTTGCATCTCCTGCTGGGTGTAGGGGCGTTTGCCCCTCGTCACCGGCGCGTGTCCCTGTATCTTGTAAACAGTTTGCTCGGGGCCCATGTGCCGCGCCAGGATGGCATATCCCAAGGATTCTTCGCCTGGCGGAACGATCGCAAAGAACGGCAGCCGGCCGTTTTCTCCGCGCTGAATCTGCATTAGCACGGGGTCGCAGCCGACCTCTATTTCCTGCTCGATCAGTCGCGCCAGGGATTCGACGGTCGCAGCGCGAAACAGCGTGCCCAGCGGGATTTTGCGTCCCGTCGCCTCCTGAATCTGCGAAACCAGTCGGGCCGCCATCAGGGAGTGGCCGCCCAGTACGAAAAAGTCATCCCGGATGCCCACCGCATCCACGTTCAAAATTCGCCGAAAGAGGGAGACCAGCCGGGCCTCTAGTTCAGTGCGGGGCGGGAGGAGTTCCGTTCCGCGAGATGCCGCCTGCGGGGCAGGCAGGGCTTTGCGATCCACTTTACCGGTGGTGGTCATCGGAAACGCGCTCAGGATACGAACCTGGAGGGCACCATGTAATCCGGAAGCTTGCCAGCAAGGTTCGCTCGCAACGAGTCAAAATCGGGTTCGCTGCCGGACGTGGGCACAAGGTACCCTATGAGGCGCTTGTCTCCCGGACTGTCTTCACGAACTGTGCGACCGCCTGGCGGACTGCGGGGTGATCGGAGAGCACGGATTCAATCCTCCGAGTTCGATTCGAAAGCCGCGCAATTTCACATGAAAATCAATGCGACCCAGGTA
Organism: uncultured Acidobacteriaceae bacterium; assembly: GCA_963758255.1. Taxonomy (GTDB): domain Bacteria; phylum Acidobacteriota; class Terriglobia; order Terriglobales; family Acidobacteriaceae; genus DASRAA01. The sequence continues at coordinate 185 of CAVWUX010000005.1, read as the reverse complement.
CTCCACATTCCCGTCAGGCAGGAAGCGAGCCAGATCGCCGGTCTTGTAAAGCCGGGCCTGCGGGTCGCTGGCGAATGGATCCTGTATGAATTTCTCGGCGGTTAGATCCGGACGGTTCAAATACCCCCGCGCTAATTGCCGGCCACCAATGTGCAACTCGCCGGCGACTCCTATAGGCACGGGCT
>CAVWUX010000004.1:0-62688 GCA_963758255.1 uncultured Acidobacteriaceae bacterium | reverse complement strand
CAAAGGCATCCAGGAAAACGCGAAGGTTGGTTGCCGTCTTTTCTGTGCGCCGCCGATAAACGAGTTTGCCGAAACGTTCATGAGCGTTCTTCATCGCTAGGCTTGGCCTCCTTGGTCTCCTTCAACTCGATGATCTGGCCACTCTCATAGGCGAGGGTCAGTTCATGGCTGAACCGTTCGCGTTTGCGAATGATGGTCTCCCCCTCGGCTTCGCCTTCCTCGTTGAACTCATCGACATACTTGACCGACCGCCAGTGTGCGATGTGCCGCGTCTCGCCTTCCCCGAAGAAGCCGTTGAGCATGCCACTGCAGGCCAGTAGGCCAACGTGGCCTTTATGTAACGGCGTCACCGGCCGGCCACTCATCTTCTGCTGCTTGCGGACGAGAATGCCGCGAGCGTTCTGCATCGCCACAGAGCGCTGCAGCGCATCCTCAATCTCATCCAGCGGCAATCCCGTGTAAGTGATCGTCGCGGGCGATGACGGTGGAATCGCATAACGCTCCACAACCTCTTGGTTAAGCACGGGAAGCAGATGTGGCTTGTACGCAATCCGGAGCAACTCATCTGCTCCCTTGGGTTCGCCGCGCAGATGCGCTTTCTTTCGTCTGCCAAACACCACGACCTGATTGAAGCGGACGGACTCCGGATGTTCGAGTCGAAAGACGCAAAGCCGATCAAACTGGCTGGCCAGTAGACGTGCGCACGTGCCCACTGCGGGAGCCGGAACAACGAACACCAGCACGCCCTCGCTGGTCACCCAGCGATAGCAGTGTTCCAGGAACACCAACTCCATCCTCTTGTTACTGTGCGGCCCAAACTCGGTGTCATAGGGCGGATTCAGATACAGAAGCGAGCAGGTTTCCGCCAACACCCGGCACTCAAACGCGCTGCCGTGGACGGTGGCAACGCCATTGCGGTTGGCGGCTGCGGCACGGTCGGCATCGAGTTCGATGCCGGCCAGATGAGCGCCGGTGTTCCTTGGTGATCTCAAGCAAGCGCCGTGCCGTCGCCGACACAGGGATCAATGGCCGCATACGGCGCAGAGGACATCAGCAAGGCGCGGATGTTTTGGGCTTCCTCTACCGGCAAGGGATAGTAACCGAGTTTGAGGCGACCAGCATTTCTCATTTTTCCTCCACGACGTGAGACTTATCGAGGGTTTGCTGAAGGTGGGCGGATCTCACACCGCAAGCGGCTCTCCCCTGGCCTCGGTCGCGCAAGGTGTCGACCGTTCCATGGTCCAATTCGGAAAAGGATTTCTGCTGGAAGTCCTGAAATCTTCGATTAGCTGGCGGACTATGCTGCGTCGCTCCAACAAGCAATCCAGCAAGCGTTGCAGTTCGGCGCGTTCGCCATACCACTCGCATGGGATCTCGTCCGCAATGCTGTGCAGTTGCCGCTCGGAGAATCGCTCGATCCGCGACAACCACGGATCAAAGTCGTCCCACGATTCGATCCGCTCATAGACATCATTGAGCCCGTACACTCCCCGCAGCGGCGCGTCGGGGAAACTCCACTCGCCCGCATTGAAGCAGTATCCAAAATCGATGAACGATGCGTTGTATTTCCGCTCGCGCATCTCCTTGTGGAATACGACCTGCCGGCCATCGGCGTTGCAGGTCCACTTGTCGAAGGCGAGCAGACCAGCAAACTCCCTCAAGTTTCTGACCCGCCCAAGCATTGTCCCTGGCAGCCAGTCCAAGACCTCGCCGGTCACCAGGGCAGAACCAAATTGAAGCCCCGGACGCGCAGCAACCGCCCGGCCAGCCAGGGTGAAGGTAATTTGCTGCTCCAGGATCGTCTCTTCGTCCACGAGAATAATGACCGGCTCCGGCACGCTGAGCCCGATCATCCGCGCCAGTCGGCAGGCCAAGTAGTCATTGGCCAGCACTCTGGTGCACTGTGGGTTGCCCATGAGCTTGGTCACGTATTTCCTGCCGTCATCGGCCAGCATGATTCGCGCTTGCGAGCCGCCGCGAACCTGAGAGATGTGTGTGACTGCCTTCAGAGACACGTTTCCGCCTCCGCATGTTTGTGGTGGAGTTTTTTGGTATGGACGCCATTTCTGGCTGTGTTCAACGAGCGAAGGGCACACGTATCCCTGTGCCCTCGCATTCGTGGTGGCGGTGGTGGTGATTAGGCTGCGTGGTGTTGGTCGGAACCGGCGAGTTCTTCGAGGCCGAAGACAACGTTTTGCAGGGTTTTGATGTCCGCGATCTCGTTCAGCGGTGGGACTTGCAGCTTATCGAGCAGCCCCTTCACCGTGTTCGGGTCGAGCCGTTGGGTAACAGCTTCCAAACGGTCCAGGCCGCGCGTTGCGGACTCCAGCATCTGAAGGACCTTCCCTTTGATGGCTGCGTCGCGGATTAGCTTAGGCTGGTTGGCGCGCCCGTACTCCCGCAGAATGCCTCTGAATAGCGCCGTACCGACGGCCTTCTCCAATCCCAGAATGCGCGCGTCCAGATCGTCGCCGGAGCCAGCCGCCGCCGACCCGTTAGACTTTGCGGTTTGGGCGTGACCGTTCCCGCCGCCATCGGTTGGCCGAGTTTGGCTTTTCGTAGCCTGGCCATGGTTGCCGTTGCTGCCTCCGTTCGAACCAATGCCATGGTTCGGTGCGTTGGCTTTTCCGTTCCCGTTCTTGCCCGGCGGCCGCATCCCCTTGCGCCAGTTCTCCGGCAGCGCCCAAGCCGATAACACCGGTGTTCTGACAGGCTGGCGGTTCTGGTCCAGATCGACCCAGATTGGCGGGATATCGTAGAAGTAGCGGCCAAGACCAAAGCAGGAGCACGCCCGCTTGAAGGCCTGCGCGTCGGCTGAGGTCATACCGTTGTCATCGTCGGCCCATTCTTCGCCGGTGCCTGAATGCGACCCAATGCCAAGGATCGTGACCGTGCAGGTGACCAGCACCTTGCCCGAGACGATGCTCTCGCCCTTCTTTACGCGGGTGATATTGGTCATCGTCTCGACCTTGTACTCGCGCGTCCAGCCCTGTGGCGTGAACAGCGCGTTCAGCCGGTCAGTGTAGGCGCGGGAATCGGCGTACGGCACGATCTGACCGCGCTTCTTGTCGTTGGTTGTGTTGGTAACCCGCCACCGGACTTGGTCGGGTGAAAACGGGACTTCAAGCTCCGAAAGGAGCTTGGTCACATCCAGTCCCGAGGGAGATGTCGTTGTGTCTTCAGTTGGCATGGCGAGGCACCCTCCTTCAGGTACCTGAGGATTTGTTGAAGCTCAGTTGTGATTTGAGGAAATGCGAGCTAGGCTGTTGGCTGGGTTTGGGTGGATACAACGGGCTGCCACTGGCCGATTTAGAACGGAAGTCTATGGCCTTTGCTGCGGCTATTTATCGCGGTCGCCGGCGCCAGCCCGAGCCGGATTTCTCAATGCCCACAGAATGAGTCAGTGGGATCGACGGGCAAAAGCCGTGGCTGAAGGAAAAGCCGGATTACCGACGGGAGGGCGATTCTTCCATCAATTGACAAGAGCGTGGACAACGTACGAGGTGGGAAACTCAGAGTCGATGGATGCTCGGGCCTTTGTCATTATTAACGCGAAGGCTACCGTGCGTCCCCCAGCGAAGCTCGGCCATTCGGTGCGCGCGACCGGAATCCTCTCGCCGCTCGTCATCGGCGAACTGGCCAACGACTCCGGAAAGAAATGGCGATTCACCCGCGTCAGTTCCGTTGCCTTCGCGCTCAATTCCGAGGACCTACACATCCACGGACCGCAGCGCTTGCGGCTGGAGCGAGAAGCGCACCGTGAGCGGCGATTTTCTGTCCCAATATCAATCTAATCGCAATCACGGGGTATGATGCCTCCTAGAGGCATCAGTGGCTGTATCGGACAAGTTCACGCCGGCGGTCTCTGGCCGATTGATGAACACGCCAACTCGCATCCCGAAGAGGTCAGGACTCCTGCCATGCCTGTACGTACCGATCGCCGCTCGAGACACGTTCGCCATTGAGAAATAAGTGGGCCGAATCGCCACGCAACTCATGCCCAATTCCCCCGACCAGGCCCTTTTGGTCGAGGCCTACGAACCGGAGAAAGCCGATGCCCGGCTGGCCATCTGGGACGTTCCAGAAGCAGTGGTGCTGCACTTGCCTAGGCAGGTGTAGGTGCATGTGGATTATCGCACCTATCGGCGTGCATACCTGCAAGCGTTTCCGGACTCCGATTTGACGGGGCTCGTTCTCGATCACGTAATGAACCGCCGCGTGGTGCGGCTCAAAGGATTCGCGTATCTGCGGGTCGTGCCCATCTCGCGAGGCGCGAATTCCAGGCCGTGGCTCCCTTAGCGAAGGATGGGCCGTTGAGTATCACAAGCGCGCCGGAGATGCAGGAAAAGAACGGGGTGTCGCAAGCCAGCCGTGCAGTACGCCGATTTGTCCGACATCGTAAAGATGCTTAACATCCAGGGCGGCGGTTCGCTTATCGACAACGTGAACGAAGCGCAGAAGCTGGTGGATTTACCGGACGAAAACGGACAACCCAGAGGGCGTCGGCGATCTTCCCATTGGGATGACCTCTTCCTTGAACCTGACTCTCCGTTACCTACGACGGACCACATGATTTGCCGTACCGGCGCCGCCCCTGTCAATGTCTCTTGATAAGATCAGTGCTTAGCACACGTAGAGGAATAGAGGGACGCAGGAATCGACATCCTTCGTCAGAACGGCATTTCTTGGTCTGTCACCGTTGTCTGGTCGTCGGCGCTGTTCGCCGGTCCCGCATGGCCGTTCCCGCTGCCCTTGGAATCCAGGAACTCGATCCTGTCGACGTAGACGAGATCCCTGTAGTGCTTGGCACCCGTTTGTTTGTCGTCCCAAGACTCCGTGCGCTTCCGGCCCTCCACATAAATGCGGGAGCCTTTGTGAAGGTGTTCGCCGGCGATCTCTGCCAGGCGATTGAAGGCTTTCACGGCAAACCATTCCGTATGTTCCTGCGGTTCGCCGTCTTTGTCCTTCCATCGTTCCGTGGTGGCGACGGAGAACTGCGCGATGGCCGTACCCTGTTGGCTGTACTTCACCTCAGGATCACGGCCGAGATTTCCGATCAGCAGAACCTTCTGCATGGCGTTTAGCCTCCTTATTGAGAATGTGAGATTGATTGCGAGAGCTGGTAAAGCGAGGTCTTTGACAACCAAACAGCGGCACTGACCCGAGGCATGCGGCCGTGGGCTTCATAGTTGGCCCGTCATGCGGGCCAAGACAGATCGGGTGCAGGAGTCAAGAAGAGAATCAGGAAGGTTGGATCTGACGGAATTCTAGCTGTCCGTTCCGTCCGTAAGCGGGATTTCGTATTCCTCTATTTCTGCCGTTTCGCCAGTCAGTGTGATCTCGATGGCGCGATTTACGAGATCGCGATCGCCGATGTAGTCCAACACGGTTTCAAGCAGTGCACGCTGGATTGCCGGAGCTACGCTAGGGACGAAAATCACTAGGCCAGGGTGAATCTGCTCCTTCCGAAACAGCCGCCGGAAATCGATGGCGTTGTTGGTAACGAGAGTGAAATCCTCATCTCGAATTCTGAGCATGAGTTCGTGGTCTTTTAGACCGCTCATGCCCAGATGGGCCACGTGGTAAGCCTCATAAAGCCGGTCGGTTGCTACTTTAACCAGGCTCGTATGCAGGCATTCATCGATCAGTAACTTGACTCTACGCGACACGCCGCAACTTGCCCTTCTTGCGCCCTACCGGCTTCGTCCCAGACCAGGGCTGTATCGGCGGCCGTCCGCGTCGAGGATGGGTGGTCGCGTAGATGCCCGCATACTCCACCATCTCGCGAGTCAGCGATGGGTACCCCTCCAGGATCTCGTCGATCGGCGTCCCCTGTTCGATCATGTCGGCAATCAGGTAAACGGGGATTCTCGTCCCACGAAACACAGGCGTGCCCGCCATAATCTCTGGGTCAGATTGGACCGTGCCCGAGACCTTTTCCAGGTTCTGAAGCTTGCTGCTCATTTTCCCTCTTGCTCCTCCCACGTCGATGATCAGCGCATCGGTGTACTTAAGTTGCTTCTGCTGTGGCTCGCTCAACACCCGGCGAAACACTTCTCTTCGCATGCGTAAGGGCAGCCGCTTTAGACCCTCTGCATGAAGCTGCAAACAGAGTAAGCTGGCGTACGGAACATAGCGGCGACGCACTCCACCTGCGCGGACGATTCGAATTGGCACAGCGGCGTCTTCGATCGCTTTATTGACTGCCTTCACGGACAAACCCGTCACCCAGGAGGCTTCAGCCACGGTAAAGTCTGCAGCATGCATGATGCTATTAATATACCCTGTATAGGGACGAATTACAATTTGAGCCGCTTAGCTACGAACACCCGCTCGTACTTCCACACGTCATGCAGCGGTAGCAGGTTCCGCTCCGTACCATCAGCGAACCGCAGATGTTGCAGGCGGGCGCATCTCCCATCTGGATAAGTTCTCCGAGCGCTCCAACCGGATCCGTACCATTGGCATCCATCGCTGGCTGAATGGGCATCGGAAGGGCTTTGAACAATTCGCCTTGGTCACCCGTCAAGAACCTGAGTTCGAGCCACCGCGCGATGTAGTCCATAAGCGACTTGGCGTAGCCGATCTTTGGATTTCCGGACCAACCGCTGGGCTCGAAGCGCATGTGGCTGAGTTTTTCGCAAAGCACGCTCAATGGCACGCCGTGCTGCAGGGCAAGCGAGACCACCGTTGCGAAGGCATCCATCAGCCCGGAGATGGTCGAGCCCTGCTTTGCCATGGTGATGAAGATCTCTCCTGGCAGCCCGTCCTCGTAAACTCCGACCGTGAGATATCCCTCCTGCCCGGCGATGGAGAAGTGATGGGTGAGTGCCCGCCGTTCGTCAGGCAAATGCCGCCGAACCGCGCGCGTGGGTTCGGAACGCTCTGAACCTGCGCTCTCGTTCACCGCGACTTCACTTTCGTCAATCGGGGTTATCCGATTTGTCGCTGCCATATCGAACCTCATTTCCCGCAAGCCGGGGTGGCACATGCTCTGGCCGGCAATCCCCTTTGGACTTGCGATTGAAGGCATAAATCATCAGTGGAGTGCCGGTCGCTGCGGCAAGGAATGCACCGCCCGGGTTCATGTGCAGGCCGCCTCCGATCGTTACGAACAAAAACACAAACAGACAGAAAACCAGCGCGTAGTTCTTGACCTTGCTATGCATCGCTATTCACTCCTTCCGTTCAGCCATGTCAGGCTGTGACACGTTCTGCGGCGCACGCCTGTTCCTCTTCCTTCTGCGGCGGCCTGACATAGTGGCAATGGAAACAGCCGTCGCAATGAACCGCCGCGGTTATCGCGCGCACCGCTTGGCGAAACCGCTTCGGTATCCTGACTTCCTCCCCGGCGCGCGAATAGAACGTCGGCAGAACCGTGCCAGCTTTGTCCTTGTCCTTTCCGGACAAATCCAGATCCAAGCGACCGTGAATGCCACGAAACAGAAGTCTTGTTTCCAGTGGCGGTCGCTTTCCATCGTTGGTCGCACCCGGTCGATGCTGCGTAATCAGCAGTTCGTAGGTCCGTCCCTTGCGCAGCATCTCAACTCGCACCAGCACCGGCGCCACCACGACGGCATGTAAGCCGTTCACTCCGATGGCCTCTACCGGATGCAGCCACTCGATTGGCTGGCCATCTTCTTGGGTGAAGGTGACGTATCGCCCAAGGTCTCCGACCGCGCCGCCCGACTCCAACCCGCGCACCACATAGCGTTTCGCCAGGTGCTGGTGTTCCAGGCTTACCGGCGAATGGGCAAAGATGCCTCGTTCTTTCAACACCCGCAGCGCCTGCCGCGATAGCCTCAGCCCCAGTACATCTGAAAATCGCTTCTGCTTCATGACAACAACACTCTCCTTGTCTCAGGCGGAATGCCGTACGCGAATCGGGCAGCCGAGGGCAGCCCGAATCATCTCCTTGGTGCAGCCAGCCCAGCATTTGTAAAAGCGGGGATCTTCGATCAGGATGGCCAGGTTGTCGCCGCTCCGGTCGTGTCCACAGTCCGCGCAGGATGGACAGCGTGCGATGTAGTTCCGGCCAACCTTCCGCACGGTACCCTACGTGCTCCAAAATGCGGAATTCTGATCGTCCGTTCCCAGTTTTTCGTAGCGTTGAAGTGACCCTCTCCGGACGCGGCGAGGAATCCGGCTCTGGCCTTTCCTTGCCAGCGATGAACCTCCGCAGTTCTTCCTCGGTGACTTTTCGCAGACGGTTGAGGTATGCGATCTGGTCCTCCAGCGTGTAATCGGCGCCGTAAAACCAAAATCGGCGATTGGCGCCTCGGTGGATTCCCAGGGGTCCGCGAATGGCGTTGCCAAACTCTCCGGCGCCGATGGCATCGTGCTTCGGAAACACCTCGATGCCGTCCGCCAGGCCCGCGCCCTTCACCGGCACTCCCAACCTCAGGGCAAGATCATGGATGTAGATTCGGCACTCCTTGGCCAGCAAGAGGCGTTGCCAGGAAGATCCAAAGATGCCCACCGCGCTTGCTCATTTCCAGCGCCGGCTCCACCTTGTCCTGTGTCAGGTGGTACTGCAGCTTCAGCAAGTCCTCCATGGAGTTCTTGTAGTCGGCGTCGATGGCGACCCATTTACAGCGCTGGGTCGACGGGTTGATGGCATACAGGCCGACCGTGATTTTGCCTTCCAGGTGCTGGCGGATGGTTCCCTCGGTCAGCATCAGGGGTATGTCTGTCCCTTTCTTGCTTGGCCGGAAGTAGTAGTGCCGCCCTGTTTCCGGGTGCGGCCGCATGGACTGCATCGTGTAGGCGCGGCGGTTCACGAACAGCCTTTGGTAATCCTCGACGACCTGCCGGGTTGCCGTGATTGTCGTTGCCATTAACCCGTCACCTCCTTCTGGCAATTTCGCGAATCCGGGCGCTCGTGTTCGCCATTTCCCCACACGGTTTTCGGATGTGGGTGTCGTTAGATAACCCGGAATATTTTTTCTGTCAAACGGCGGTCTCAGGCCGCATTCCGGGCATTACCACCCACCGCAAACCGGCGCGCCAAAGTCCTGGCCGCTCAATGAGATCGAGGAAGTTACAGTCCTTCAGGAGCATTTCGAGCTGGCTTACGCTGTACCCGCCGAATTGTTCGTCCTCGAAGTCCACGGCGTACCAGGTTCCTTTCTTGCGGTCGAGGACATAGACCGCCCCAGAATCCGGGTCTCCGGGCACGAGCAAGAACAGCAGGACCGACGCCGGCAACTCGATCCAACGAACGATCTCGACGTTTTCGGCAACCTTTATCAGTGTGGCTATCGCTGTCTGCAGATCGACGCCGGGGTCGAGCTGCACAACGGGTTCAACCATCATTTGTCCAAACATTGCAGTGATCCTTTCCGGGCAGTCCGCCCAATTCGTGTTGTGTTGAAAGCCAAGACGCGACCGATGGCGCACACCTCAGTTGGCGCAGGAGGGAGCAAGTGCGTTAAGTGTCTTGTTTTGTTGGCAGTACTAGGGTTGAGAGTGGGGTAGAGCAGAAAGAAGATCGCTAAGCAGGACGATGTCTATATAAAGGATGCAAGTCGCACGCTCAGATTGATCACTACCCGGCGATGGCGCCGAAAGGTAATGTCTGAGACAAATCTCCATAACGAAAGGCGAGCCACACATAGTGTCGTGGCGAACTTACCTCCGAGCCGATCTGAGGGTTGATTTCCCCTACCGTGGGCTCCACCTTCATCCATTCAAAGATGCCGCGCCGCGTCCATGTAGACTGATGTGCCGCCTAGCACATATCATCAATTCAGTCCTATGTTGCCTTATTGGTTCAGGTTCGTCGCGCTATTCATGATGACATTCGTACTGTTCGACGTGTGCATACCAGAGCCATGCGACGCGGAAACACCTGCAGCCACGCAGAGTATCGTACAAATCCAGGCCCAGCATGAACGCAACAGCGGAGACACCTGCCAGTTTGAAGAAGATTGTTTCGCCTGTGCGCACTACGCGCCTGGCACTGTGTTTGTCCTGCAGCCTACAGCGACGATCATAATCCCGCTTTCGATCCCTTACCTTTCAGCTCTTGCTGGTGCTCCTGTCGTCCCGTATCACCCTCCTCGGGCCTAGTTCTCTTTCTCTCTTTCTCTGTTTCTCGTGTAGGTCAGGCGCCACGCGTCTGCTCACGTTCTTGTGGTTCAGAGAACTGGACTGGTTTTCATGTATTCATTCAATAGGTCAGGCATCAATTCAGCCGTCGTGTATTCCGAGTGGGATGCTAGGTTGCTGCGGTTCTTTTGCCTCTTTGTAGGCAATCAGACGCTCGCAGAGTCGCTCACAATCGAAGTGCTGGCGGAAGCTTCTCGCCTTGACCAGAAGCATTTAGCAGGCGGTATGTCTGTGGCCATGATTCATCGCGCAATTGACCGTGCGATTGAAGCACCCGAGCCGAAGACGCTTCCTGGGGACGCTATTGTCCAAGCGGTCAGATCATTGCCCATCGCACAGAGAACCGTTGTTGTTCTCTTTAGTGGGCTGGGTCTTGGCTTGAACGAAGTTGCCGAGATCATTGGTTCCAGCCCCTCGGAAACTAACCGTATGTGTGCAGATGGTCTATTAGCGATCAATCGCTTTCTGATGGGTAGAGCAATGGTCGACATCGTGGAGCCCTAACAGGAGAGTCGAAGTGCGAAAGTTGAATACCTTTTTTCTTTTTTCCGTTGTTGCTGCCTCAAGCGCATGGGGCCAACAGAGTGCCCCGATGACGCTCCCTCAGGCGCTCGAACGGGCACGGACGCGAGCACCACAGATACTGGTCGCCCATGAACGCATTGAGGAGGCGCGGGGCCGATTAACGGGAGCTTCCGTTCTGCAGCAGGAGAATCCTGTCGTCGCGTCATCGGCTGGTCCTCGCTTCTCGCCCAGCGGCGACACAGTCGACGTTGACGTGTCCTTAAGCCAGTCGTTCGAGCTGGGCGGTCGGCGAACTTCGCGAATTGCCGGGGCCCGTGCCGGAATCGAACGCGAAACCGCCACGAGCCGGGATGTGCTTCGTCGGTTCTACGCGATGTAAGTATCGCCTTCAGCAAGGCGCTGGCGGCCAACGAGCGCCTTAGCGTTGCGACTGGGTCAAGCAATATCGCAGGCGAGTTGCTCCAGAGCATGGAGCGGCGCTACCAGGCTGGTGATGTTCCGATTCTCGATGTAAATCTGGCCCGGAACAGCGCTGCAGCAAGAGCACGAGCCGACGTTCGATCCGCGCAAGCCGCGTACACGTCTGCGATCGGAGATCTCAGAATTCTGCTGGGAATGTCGAACGATGAGCCGGTCGAGATCACGGCCCTGCACGACCGCCGCCGATTCGATCTCTGACGCTCATGGAGAAGGCCGGTGATCGGCCGGACTTGCGCGCACTCTCGGCCGAAAGGGAAGAGGCCCAGGCTCGACGTTCGGCTTGGCAATGGTTTTCGTTCGCCGACGATTGCCCCCGTCTTCAGCTACAAGCGCGATCAGGGGGACAACATCGTACAGGGAGGGCTCAGTTTACTCTTCCCGTCTTCAATCGCGGCCAGGAATTGCAGGCGGTCGGACTAGCTCGCACCCGTCGAATCGACCAGGAAATAGCTGCAACGAAACGTGCCGTGTCCGTAGAGGTTCGCACAGCTTATGACGTTTACAACCTTGAGGTGGCTGCCGTCGAGGAATTGGAGCGGGATGGACTTGCCGGCCTTGAAGAGAACGAGCTCTGGCGCGGCGGAGCTTTGAAGAGGGCGAGATCGGCTTCGCCGAGCTGCTATTTCATCCGGCGTGATGGTTTTGATCTGCGCACTATCTATACGGAGCGCCTACTGGAAACGGCGGTCGCAGGAATTCAATTGGAAAGCCGGGCGGGGTACTCCAATGAGACATATTTACGTCACTCTTAGCGCTGTGTCTTTCTTTTCCGCGTGCTCCAAAAAAGAGAAAAAGGAATCTGAGGAGCGCGCCTCGACGCCTGCCACAAAGGAAGCCAAGCGCACGGATACCACGATACTGCACATTGAGCGATCAATGCTGCATAATCTGCGCATCACGACTACTACCGTTAGTCTCCGGGTTGGTGGTGAGAGCACGGCGATTCTCGGGGACTGCATCCCAATGAGAACGCCTACGCCGAAGTCGGCGCTCCTATCGCCAGCCGGATCGTGAAACTCAACGCTGCGCCCGGGCCAGTCTATCGGTGTTGGACAGGTTCTGGCAGTACTGCAGAACAGCGAAGTCGGAAAAGCCCGGTTAGACGCCGTACTTGCCAATCACGGCTGGACTTGGCAAAGCTAACGCTTGACCGTAAACGTCGCTTGAACGCTGATCGAATCGTTCCCCAACGGGAGGTACAAGACGCCGAAGCAAATGTTGCAGCGGCAACGGCAGAGATGCGTGCCGCGAAGGCGACACTTCGTTCGTTGGGCCTGGGCCAAGGTAATACCGAACAATTCACAGACGACCCGAGCTTTCCACTACGGAGTCCGTCGCGGGCACGGTGATTTACGCGAGATGCAGTGCTCGGACAACTGGCCGAACCGGACAAGCCTCTGTTTCGCATCGGCAACCTTGATCGTCTATGGCTCACCGTCCACGCCTTCGAGCGCGATGCCGTGCGTGTGAAAAGGGGGAGCGTTCACGAATCGCATTCCCCGCATTGCAGGGCCCTCCTTTAACGGCACCGTAACTCTGGTCGGCAAGACAAGTCGAGGCCGAATCTAGAACGACACCGTTCCGATTAGAGATTGACAATCGAGACGGGGCGCTGCGCCCTGGCATGTCCGCGACAGCTTGGCTAGCGGTCGGCCAGGATAGCAGGCAAGATCTCTGACCATTCCGGCCGCCGCACTGCAACGACTGCAAGAGCGATGGATGGTCTTTATTCCCCTCGCCCGACAATCCAATTTGAAATGCGAGAAGTAGGACGCGGTCGCGACTTGGGCGGCGAGGTTGAGATCGTCTCCGGCCTGAAGGCTGGCGAGACGGTAATCGTCGATGGCGCATTCCTTTTGAAGGCGCAGGCCGAGCGCTCGGCCGGCGAGGGCGAAGAACACGACACTAAGGAGTGGGAACATGATTACGAGAATCTTGAAAGGCTCTTTTGCCCCCCGCACTGACCATCGTGCTCGTTCTGGCGGCTAGTGTTCTGGGCGCTGTCTGGCTCCAGGATTTGCGACGTGACGTTTTTCCAGACCTATCCGCACCTGTCTTCAACGTCATTGTGGAAAACCCGGCAATGGGCCCGAGGAATTAGAAACCGGAGTCGCGGTTCCGCTGGAGGTTGCCCTTGCGGGACTTCCAGAAGTCAGACGCATCGTTCCACCTCGTTGCTGGGCGTTACTCAGGTCACGGTGGAGTTCGAGTCCGACGCCGACTACTACCGCTCCCGCCAGTTCGTGGCCGAGCGTGTCAACCAGGTTGCGTCGCAGTTGCCGCCGCACAGAAGCTCCGAACATATCGAGCCTAACGGGAAGGTTGAACGAAATCTTCAATTCACCCTGGAGGCTCAGCCAGGTACTGCGATCCGATGGTTCATGCGCGATTTTCCCGAGTTCGAGGTTCGCAACCGACTTCTGGCCGTTCCGGGTGTGGCTTCTATCGAGCAACTTGGAGGGTTACCTGAGGCAGTTTCAGGTGAACTCGATCCAGAACGCATGTCGGCGCGCGGCATCACCCTCGATGAGGTGGAACACGCCGTCCGGGGCAGCAACATCAATGCCGCTGGCGGATTCGTAACCGAAGGCTCAATTGAGTCCACCATCCCGGCCGTGGGTCGCGCCCACCGGCGTCGAAGATCTGCGGAGCACAGTAGTAGCGATGAAGAGCGGGACACCAGTCCTGATCGGTGATATTGCTGATGTGCAGGAGGCACCCCGCCGTCCGTCGAGGAATTGCCCACCGTCTCAATGGCGAGGTCGTAAGCTGCCGAGTTGTCAAACAGTTTGGAGCCGACACTGTGAAGGTCTCGGCTGGCATTCGACAAGCTCTCGATGACATAGGAGAAGACGCTGCCGAAAGGGGTGCAGTTGCGGGTGGTGTACGACCAGTCAGAGTTGATTGGGAGTTCTCTTGGAGGCGTTGAACGCGCCGGTGCTTCATCGGCGCGGTGCTGAGTGATTCTGGTGCTGTTCTTGCTGCTTGGGGATATTCGCGCCGCCCTACTCGTGACCTCTCACGCTTCCGCTCTCCATTGCATTGTCCGGCCTTCTTGTTGAAACCTCTGGGAATTGGCATCAACACAATGACGCTTGGCGGCCTTGCCATCGCGGTTGGGCTTCTCGTGGACGCGGCGATCATCGTGACCGAGAACATCGTGCACCGCATTACAGTGGGTCACAAGCAACGGAGACCGTCGTGAACGTGCATTAGCCGCTGCCATCGAGGTCGGTAGGCCCCATTGCATTTGCGACTCTAATTGTCATGGCTGTCTTTCTCCCGCTGTTTGCCATGAGCGGGGATCGAGGGCAAGATGTACAGCCCACTGGCTGCCGCGGTGGTTTCCGCCATTGCTGCAGTCGCTGGTGCTCGCGTATAACGTTCGTTTCGTTTTCCCGCTGGGGTGTTTCTGCGGCCGAAGAAAGAGCGTAGAAGATGAAGATGTCTGGCTGGTGCGAAAGCTGAAGAGCGTCCTACGCACCATTCCTGGATTATGCCCTTGGGCATCGCGGGAAGGGAGTTATAATCATTGCCTCCTTCATCACGATTCCGGTACTGATACTGGCTCTCTACATCGCGTCAGACTTCCATCCCCAAACTGAATGAGGGAGCACTCCTGATCCACACCGTACTTCCGCCTGAAGCTTCACTCGACGAAGTCGATCGGGGTGAACCACCGCGTCGAGGACGCATTTGCGAACCTTTCCGGAAGTAGAAGACGTAGTTCGTTGAACCGGACGTGCCGAACGCAGCGAAGATCCGATACCGCACACTTGGTCGGGACGTGCTTGTTATTCTTAAGCCAGGCGCGTTGGGCGCTCACCCGAGGGGGTTCGAATGCCTCATGCGCAAGAAGCTCCCAGAGTGTCGCCGGGGCTACCGCTCTGTTCACTACACCGCTAGGAATGAGGATTGACGAAGGACTCGGCGGCACACCCGCTGACATTTCGGTGCGCATCTTCGGTTCCGACCTGGACAAGTTGGCCTGCTCTTGGCGAACGTGCACAGGAATTAATGCGTGGTGGTCAAGGGGATAGAGGGACTGAGAATAGAAAAGCTCACCGGCATGCCGCAGTTGAAGGTCAGCCGATTGAGCGCCAGGCCGCTGCTCGGGTCGGCCTAACTCCCGGCGATGTAATTCGAGGCGATTCGTGTGGGACTTGCTGGAGAGGAAGAGTCCGAGGTCTGGATCGGGCAACGCAGGTTTGACCTTGATTATCAAACTTCAGGACGAGCACAGGAATAGCCCGAAGTCGATTGGCGCGTTACTAATCGACGGCCACGATGGTTCGCGCATACCGCTGAGCCAACTCGCCACAATCGAACAGACCTTCGGGCCGGGGACCATTCGGCGAGAGGCGGGAAGTCGTCGTATTGCGGTTGAGGCTGCCGTGCAGGGCAGGGGCCTCGGCGGCACCGCTTCGGAAATCAATACGAAACTGAGCCGCGAACTTAGCCTTCCTACTGGATATTTTTTCAACGTAGGCGGACGAGTCGAAAGCCAGTCTCGGGCCGCCCGATCTCTGGCAATCGCTATTGCTGTCGCGATTAGCGCCGTATTTCTGCTGCTGTATCTGGCTTTGGGTTCAGCAGCCGACCTATCGTGATTTTGGCGACACTACCGACCGCTTCGGTTGGAGGAATCGCTGCTCTGCTCATAGCTGGCGAGACCTGGAACGTGTCTTCGCTCGTCGGATTGATCGGCCTCTTTGGCATCGCTGTGCAGAACGGTCTTGTTCTAATTTCGCAAACTCGTGGGCTCTTAGCGGAAGGGATGCCGTTTGAAGATGCTCTTCGTGGCGCTTGTATCGGTCGAGTTCGTCCGAAGATCATGACGGCCGCGACAGCGATTCTGGGACTGCTTCCGCTTCTGGTTCTGCGGCTGCATGGCACCGAGATTGAGCGTCCGCTTGCAGTGGTGATGATCGGGGGCCTTGTGACCTCGACGGTGTTCACACTGTTGGCTCTGCCGACCTTCTACTTAACGGTACACCGACTTCAGAAGAGTTTTGGAAGCAGCGTATACGGGGAGGCGCGTTCCATCGAAGTACCTGAAGCGAATGGCCCAACAGCACTGTGAATGGGATTCTCGATTGTCCGTCAACCAACCATATTCTGCGAGAACCCTCATAAGCCGGATTCCTTCGGAGTCACGCGCAAACTGTTATACCGGTGTATCGCCAGCGGTGCATGAGTCCTAAGAGCACGTCTATCACCCGAACATCGCCACAATGCCATGACTTCCGTTGCAACCGGGACACGGCCGTAGTTTGGAAGTTCGCACATCTGGTGCACATTCTCGTTGCAACCGGAATCGACAGCCGCGTGCATCTGATGCGCATCCTTACACAGCAGTGTGCACACGACGGTGCAGACTGACCACGCAGTTTGAATCTCAAACGAGCTGTGCACCTTGCCACTCGTCTTGCACCAGCCCATGCACACGGTTCGGCAACAACCAGCGCGTAAGTAACAACAATTGGCGACGGATGTGCACACCGATGCTGGGGGATCCACGCACAACACAGTGCCGCGCCGCTCGAACGATAGTCGAATACATTCATCGCCCAAACCGAACCACTGCTGTGCGCACAACCCGCGCGTATCGCCGCACCAGCTTGTGCAACTTGCGCGCGCACAGTTTCGCCCAACTGCCGCAACACCTAACCGGAACGAGCAACTCAGCATGTACAAGAACTGCGTCATCATGGCTGCACACAATGCATCGCAATAGCGCGCGCGAATGCCACAACTGCTCCGTCGTTTTATAGGCAAAACCTGCATGAATGGGGGAGTAGTCAAGCCGCATCTCATTGAGAATACGAATAGTTACGAGTACCCCCGAGCAGGCAATGAGCAGACAACAGGCAGGCAAAGGGTAGGCATACCGCTTAAACCTCGGTGCCAGAACCGCCAGACAGCTCAGCCAACGTCTGGTGCCTCGGGCCAAGTCCCATTTGTTCCAAGAGACTATTGAGTTGGTTCCGTCGCGTCGCCATTGTCGTTTGGGGCCAAAACTGGGGAAAGTTCGCGTGGGGCCGCGCCGTCATTGAGCAAGCAAAGTCTTGAGTGGAACATACCGTTTCGCCTTCCAACTGAAGGCTGGCATGTCGAGCAACTGCCGGTGCCAGTCTGTGACAAGCCCGAAATAGACACGCCGCTGAAGATCTCGGAAGGACCAGGACGCGAACCTCAGCAAATGCTCGTTGGCAGTCAAGTACAGGAAGTGATCCACGTTTTCTTCCCGGCACATATCCTCCGCGATCTTGTCATATTTACTTCGAGACTTGGGCGTCCGTTCGTACTCCAACGCAAATGTCACCTCGCGGCTGCCGAGCCGCAACGTGACAACGGCGTCGTATTCTTTCCTGTAGGCCAGGTTTGTCAGTGCGTTCTCCGAGCGGATCTCTGCTTCCGGGATCCATCGTGCCAACAGCCCGGCTTTTGCCACTCGCAGTTCGATGTTGTTGAGTTCGACCGAGTGGATCACGCTCAGGTCTTCACCCTGGTTGCGATCCGCACTCAGCGAGAGCGAGAAGCGCTGCTCGATCTCTTCCAGAGTTACGGCGCCATGCGTCGTCAGCGCGTAGACGTACTCCGCTCCCAACGCGGGCACCGTCCGTCTGCTGACAAGGTCATGCTGAATGAGCCTTTGGGTTCTCCAGTTGAATGACCGGCGGCATTCGCTACAACCGCGTAGCTGCATGTATTCGAACAGTTGGCTGCGCGTGGCAAAGCGGGAGTGCGCAAGCTGCCGCAGTAAGGGATAATCATGTTCGCGGCCCAAGTGCAGACTGTCTTTCGGGTAGCGCACATCTCACCTCGCCGCCTTGGCGCAGTCCTGCAGGCGCAAGGTTGCAATCCATGGAGTTGAGCGCGGTTCCAGCACGAACGTTCCCAGCACGCTACGGATCCAGGCATGTGCCGGCATTAGCAACATGGCTTCCTGCCGTTGTCCGTCTTCGCTGAACGCCAGCAGCCAGGTGTCGTCGGACCGCCAGACCTCCGAACCCATCAGTAGTCTTCCAGTGACATCAGGCCGAGCGACAACCAGGAACAAGTCAGGCACCTCGCCGTGAGGAAGGAGTCGCCGGAACAGAAGTTTGTTCGCGCCATTCCAGACGCACATATCGGCACACTCAAAAACACGATTGATCATTCGGGAAGGAAAGTTAGGATCGAAGCCGCCGACGCCGTTGAACCTTGCGTAACCAAGAATTAGCGGGCGCTGTCGCACGTGGCCGTTCACCATCACACCGGTTGTGTTGAAGTAGGCTCCATGGGCAAACCGGTTCAGGTCATGTTCGTTCTTGCTGAATCGCCTGCGCCACACGCTGCCAAATCCTGTCACCGCGACCAGCACCGTTATGTACCCTTGAGTTGCCAGTTCTTCTTGCGCTCGACAACCAGTTGCTCTTGCAGGTCGTTGATATGCTTTATCAGGTTAGGGTCAGCACCGCTCAGATCAATCGGCTGCGAGCTCGCCAGGTTTCCGCCATTCTTCTTTAACAGAGCGTCCGCTCGCAAGGACAACTCCACAATCACGTTGGACTTCTGCGTCAGCTGTTCCTGGAGGGCGGCGTTTTCGGTGCTTGCCACGTTAAGTTCGCCTGCGGTCTTTTGCAGTTGGGCGTTGAGTTGATCCGTGTCCGCAGTCGCCGCCGGTAGCGCACTACCATGTTGGGCAGCTTCGATCGCGCGGTTGCAGCGTTCGATGTGCTGGTTGTATTTCTGGATCGCCTTCTCAGCGACATCCCGCGAGTAGAGATCGTGGTTGTACAGGTCCGTCATCATCTCCGCTGTGATCCACATGGCGCGACGGTGGTCGATCCATTGCTTGGTGTACAGCATGGCCATGATCAGCAGCGCAATCGTCGTGCCCAGGCTGTACTTGAAGTACGGGTTGCGCACGCTTGCGTCGAGGAACACCTGACGCCGTTCTTCGATCCACGCGCCGTAATCGAAATTGCTGGGATTGAACTGCTTGAGCAGGAACTCGTACCAGGTGTCACGACGCTGGTACATCGGACGCGCCGGCGGAGCTTGACGTTGCCCCTGGGGCTGCGCCTGTCGTTGCCCGCGTAACGCAACCGGAGATTGCGGCCGTTGCTGTGCGATGGCAGGACCGGCTGTCATCAGTCCAACCACTGCGAGTGTGACGATAGCGATCGTTCGCTTCATGGTCGTGTCCTCTCTCCTTATCCGCGACGGGCAAAACGGGTGGTTGCCGCCAGCTCAGGCGTTTTGAACCGCAGGTTCGCGCCAGTCGACTCCTCCACGGATTCCAGCAGCCGCGGGTACAACTTCGGCTCGAAGTTCGGGAAGGTGACATCCTGCGGCGGACGGACGTGCAACAACTGGTGCAATGTGCCGCGCGTGTCATCCGTCATCAGAATCTCCATCTGTCCCTTGGGAAGGTTCTTGATGTGTTCATCGAGTGCGCGGGTCTCACGGTCTTCGCTCTCCGTGGCCCGGTCGGTTGCCTCGTACTTCTCGTAACCAAATAGTCGCTGGCGGTGCATCGACACGCTGCGCCGGGTGACGGTGTGCTCGGCCGAGGCCCGCAGGAAATAGCGGGCTGTTTCCTCGTCGCGGGTGCGCAACGTCAGAGTCGTGTTCGGCGCCGAGGTTACGTCTTCCTTAAAGCCCCGGCCAACCTGCATGAGTTGCGGCAGGCTTTGCATCGAGAACAGAAACGCGGTGTGAGTGCCGCGGGCGGTCTGCAGGATCTGTGCGAAGTTGCGGTATCCGAATGGCGCAAACTCGTCCAACACGACGCTGAACATCGGGCGGTTGGTGCGCCGCCGCTGTTCCTCACTCTCGTACCGTTTGCCCACGACCAGTTGCAGGTTCTGCAACAGCATCTTCCCCAGAGCTCGTACGGGCTCGGTGTTCTTGTTGACGTTCAAGGTGACAAACAGGATCAGCTCCTGCTCGATCACTTCGTCCAGCGACAACAGTTCGTCGTACGGGCCGGTGATCACGCTCAGTTCATCGTCGAGAAGCGTCATACACTCGTTGACCAGGCCCTGGATCTTCGGCACACGCTCGCGGTCTGCAAACGACTGGTAGAGGTTTCTAACCGACATCTCGAAGTTCAGGCGGCGCTGCACGGGGATGGATGGGTCGTGTTCCAGGCGCTGACGTGCCTTTTCGACCTGTTCGCGCAGCACCTGTTCGTCAATTGCCGCGACCAGCACGTCATAGACGTTGATCTTCCGGCCGGTGTACACCAGCACGCGAACGATGTCGGCCAGATAGTTCAACTGGTGCTTGGCAAAGAACTCGTCGTGCAGGTTGAAGGAGCCGAAGACCATGTTGACGACGGCCATGTAGTCCTCGTCGTTGCAGTAGAACGGGTTGTACCGGACAGAGATATCCGGGCGCGCGGGATTCAGAACTCGGAGTTGATGCAGCCTTCCGGCACGGTGGACGTGCGGCAGAAGGTCGTAAAAGAATTCAAGATCGCCCTTTGCCATCAAAGATCACCATCGGCAACCGGTGTGGATCTTTCGGTGTGCCGACGACGCGCGCCATGTCCTGCGTAATGATGTTCTTCAGAAGCGTGGTCTTGCCGGACCCGGTCATGCCCAGCACGATGCCCTGCATGACGCGGACTCTGTCCGGCCAGTACCAGGGCTTGCCGTGGATGTCGTAGCCGAGGACCACGGCGTCTTGCTTCCAGGCATCGGCCGTAAACTGCTCGTCCCGCTTGCGGGAGACAACCATCGGTGGATGGGGCCACTGCCTTCTCCCGCCGGGAGCGCGCGGTGGCAATCAATATGGCGGAGCCGGCGATGGCCAAGCCGCCGAGAGCCAGGTAGCAGGCCACCTCGGCAATCTGGCGGTTCGTCAAGTTGTAACGCTCGTGGGCTACGTACCAGGAGAACCAGCACACCGCCATCAGAACGAGGGCGACCACGATCTCCATGTTCTCCAGGACTGGCGGGTTCTGCTGCCGGTTGGCGTACGATTCGCGCATCATTATTATTATTCCCCTCTTCGGGCTAAACACCCAGCGCATCAGAAACCCCAGAACGCCGCAGAACACGAACCCGCACGAGAGGCCCAAGTGAAAGCCTTTGTTCTCTGGCTGATAGAGATACAGCCACGCCAGCCGACCCAAGCCGAACAGCAGGAAAGCCCAGAAGAGAAACTCCCAGTCGCGAATTTGCTCTCGCGCATCGCTGCCCAGCTCGGTTGGGGCGGGAGGTCTTACTTCGTTTGCATCGTTTTGATCGTTCATATCCATAGCCTTACAGGAGGTTGTTAAAGTAAACGAAAGAAGCCAAACACCATCGCAGCGAGCAGAGACAACAACACAAACCAGCGTCTGGGTGGCCTCGCGGCTTTTCGTTCAAACGGGTTGGAAGGTTCCAGCACACCGTCACGCATGGCCCTGCTCGCACCAATGTCCGCTCGATTGCGGATGTATTGGCTCAGCGCGTTGTAAACCGGCTTGACGGTGAATGGATCTGCCATGTTTTGCCTCTGGCTGCGCTTCAGCGCTTATCGCACCAGAAATGCAGCGATCTGCGTCTGCTGGCCGTTGCTCAACCCGTCTTCCGATTGCTTGGAGCTGGGAAACTGAAAGCGCAGGACTGTGGGTTGTGTGCTGGACGCCATCTCGAGGGCCACCACGCCAACCGCCTCCTCGCCCGGAGCAATCCGCGCGGTCTGCAGTCTGTCCATCCAACACCTTTACCGGCGTCTCTTGTTTGATCTTGAGTTTGGCGGCTTGCTCATCGCCCAACTGCGAGTTTTGCAGACCGTATAGGGACTGCGGAGACCGCACCCCGTCCAACTGGTACACCAGCGGAGTGTCGATGGTGTATGGTTCGGTGCCGTGGTTGCAGACGGTGTAGCGAACCAGCAGGCGGCCATCTTTCTCATACAGATCGCTGATCCACACCTCGACCGGCTTCGAGGCGCGCTGCTTTGAAGGCAGTAGCCGAATTGGCTTTCCCGCGAGCAGCAGTTCGGTGATCGATGGCGAAACCGGGGCCGGCGTAGTCGCAGCCGTCGGCTTTACCGGCTCCAGGTGCACTGGCGCCTGGTCGACGGCAAAGTCCATGTTCGTCACCGAGTCGGCGGGCTCCAGTTCGTAGTTCAGGCGCTGACTGGCCGTCCAGATGAACAGGTTGGTTGCGGCATCGGCTTCCGTGGGCTGGACAAATACCTTGTTTTCGCGCCACTCGACCTTGAACGAAGGGCTTCCGGCCGCCACCTGCACGACCGGTTCGCCGACTTCGATGACCGTGAGGTGGTTCAACGCCGTCTTCAGATGCACGATGCGGGTGCGGTCACTGGTTTCGGTTTCAATCTTCTGCGCAACAGCCGGGACAAGTACCGCGGCCAGCACTGCGAACATCAACACAACGCGTCTCATGGCTTGTTTGTTCCTTCCTTTAGTCCGAATGTTGTACGTCCAGGAGACTCCCTCCGAAGTCTCCTGGACGGTTGTGGTTAGTTGGGTTCAAGCAGCGGCGCGACACTCCTACTGGGGAGTTGCGGCCGCCGTTGGGTGTCGGGAAAGATCACCTTCCCGTTGCGTACTTCGCTGCGTCCCGCCTTGATCGGGAACTTCCGGACTCGCTCCAGAACAACGGGCGAGCCTTTCTCGTCGCGATCGGTGAACACTTCCCCCGTCTTCGTGACCTGCGCCATGAAGATCAGGCGTTCAACGACCTGGCCATTGGCCTGGGTGAAGGGTTGAACCAGGAAGATCCGCCCTTCCGCGTCGATTTCCACCTCGCCGTCGCACAGACTGGGAACTTCCACGGTGACTGGACGGCCACCGGTTCGCTCCGCGATCTGGTTAACGACCTCTTGCGGAAAGCTGTAGAAGACGATCGATCCGGTCCCAGTCACCATGTTGGGATCCGGAGTCGGCCGTCTATCCCTGCAAACGATCGCGTGCAAGGCCGACAGATAGGACAATCGAGTCCCATTCTTGCTGCTGCTCCATTTCTGAAGCCCATTGACCAGCGCCTTCAGCTCTTCTCCCGCCCGTTTTTCGTAAGCGTTCAAGGCAGCGGAAGCCTGGTTGCGCCGGAAGAAAAGCTGCTTGCGAGCCTCGGCGTCGTGCTTGTTCGCCTCGATGTCCGCATTGGCTTTCTCCAGTTCCGCCAGTAGCTGTTGGCGACGGCCCATGATTTCGGTCACTCGGCTCCCGTAGTACCGGTTGACCACGAAGCACTCCTGATAAATCTCCGGGGTAAAGCTCTGTCCTCCGATCACTCCCCGGAAATCGCTCAAGCGCGCCGTGGCGGCACTGCCGAAGAACCGCCCCAGTTCCTTGCGCGTGAAGTTGTACAGTCTTCCGACCTTATCGTTGCCATCGACTTCAATGTGCTCGTCCATGTCTTCGATCCGGCGTTTCTGTTTCAGCTTCAGCCAAGGCGCTGTGGGCACATCGTTGCGGATGTTGCGAATGACCTCCTGGTCGGGTTGGGTTCCATGCTTCAGTTGATCCAGCGCATTCTGAAGCTGGTCCACCAACTCCCGTGCCAGGTCTGGCCTTCCTTTCGCCAGGCACGAAGTCTTCAAATCGGTTATGGCGCCGATCTGATTTCCGCGGGCCTGCATCGAAACTTGCGGAAGGTTCCACCAGGGACTCGGAGGTTTGGGGTTCTTGTTCTTGGTGGCGGAGTGTTGTTCCTCGTAGGCGAACCGGTCTTCGACGAACCGTGGAAAACGGTTGTCCTCGACCAGGCACACCATATCGAAGTCAAAATCCCCGCCGTTTCTTGCAGCGGTTTCCGAATGAAGGACCAGCGTGCCTCTCAGCTGCAGTTGCTCCCGTAGCAACGGCAGCGACACCTTCCGTCGAAAGCTGGCACCCACGTTGTTCCAGGTGCTGCGCCAACAGACGAACGGTGTCTTCCGCTGAGAGGTTTTCGACCGGCAGGAGGTCTTCTTTCATCCGGATGGGATAGCGCACGACCAGACCATGCCGGCAACTTGATTCGGCGATAGCGCTGGTCTTCGGAATCCAATCCGAACCGCAGACCACTTGTCCTTCATGTAGAAAGAGGTAGCCATCGTCCGCGAGCGCGAACCCGGGAAGACGGAAGCCACCACTGGTGCAGAGCCGATACGCCCATTTCATCAACACCCGCTGGAGGTGATGCTGAATGAACGGATGCTTCAACATGTACCCGGTAGCGTCGGCGATCAGAGCTGCCTGCGCCACCGTGTATTCGTTCGAGGTGTAGTCAGGATCGGTTTCTTCGCCGGGCTCCAGGACTCGTTGACTCTCCTGCGTACCCAGCAACTGAAACAGCTCCGTGAAGTTGTTCGCCTCGAACGCCTGCCGTACTTTCTCGATCTGGCTGAGAGCGTACGGTTTGATTTCCAGTTCAATCGAGTCTTCCGGGGCGTGTTCCAGCAGGGTGTAACTCGAATTGAATTCGAGGTTGCGGGAGACGTCACGAAAGCCGACCATGACCGGACCGCGGAAGGTGTGCGCCTGACGATCTCCCATGAGCGATCGAATCGTCCGCAACACTTTTCCCTGGTACTTGGGCTTCACGCACGATCTGGGCAGGATGATGTCCGCATCGAGATGCCGGGCGACTTCATCCGCCATGACCTTGAATGCGCCCTTCGCCTGGGTCTTGTCGAACGCCAGACGAAATTGATAGAAGCGATGCGCGCCGATTTGCCTGCCTTGAATCCTGCGCTTCGCCTGTTCGACCAGCGCCGCTTCCTCTTCCTCGGTCAACGGATGTTCCTGCTGCTCTTCAGATCGTTCGGCGATCCGTTGCGCATGCAGTCTCTCCGTCTCCCTGGCTAGAAGTTCGGACTGGTGCTTTTGCTGGAGTTTCCGGAACAACGACTGCGAGATCCATCCCCGGCAATCGTTGGTGCCGAATTCATGGTCATCGACCACCATGACGCGGCAATCTGGCACCTCGACGAGAACCTTGCACGAGGACACCAGGATTCCGAAGTAGGTGATGGCGGCCTGCGGCGAGAAGCGAAACCTCTCCGCAAGCTTCTTTTCGAAGGAACTCTCGACCGCGTAGAACTTACCGTTCTTTGCGCTGCCGCTAGCTCCAACCAAGCTGTACCGAATGCCATCAATCTCGATCCGGGTGAGCGCCTGCTCGACCATGGCCTGCTCGCAGGAATCCAGGGGTTCCGTCGGCACGTCAACCGTGGCGACGTGAATTCCCGGATAGAGCCCTTGCAAGAGGCTGTTGGTGAGTTGCGCTTCCCGATCCAGTTTCATGGTCTTCTTCGATACGTTTCCGTTACGGTCAAGTTCGAGCGCCAACACCGGGTTGACGCCGCAGTTCGTAGCATTTGGCATTGCGAATCTCCTTTAAGCTGTCGAGCAAGGACAGCCGGAGGAGACGGCTCGTGCCAGTCTCTTCGCTGCCCTTGCCGAAAACCGAACCAAAAGATTTCGGCCAGGCAGCTAAGCGCCGGCCAACACGAGTTGTCGTTGCTACGCCTTGTTGGTCCTCACTGCCTCAGGATTCCAATAGCTTCTGGAGCATTGCCGTAGCTCGCCCAAGAAACCGCGTAACCTGCGCAGCCTGAACCACAACCACTCTCCTAACGCCCACAGCCAACACAACAGAGCCGTGAGCAGGAAAGCCAAAAGTGCTCCCATCAGCAAATCCGAAATGCTGGGGGGCACATACTGAAAGTGCTGCCGGACCAACACAAACAGCTCGAACAACAGGATTGGTCCGCAGAACTTCATTACTGTGAAGAACCAACGTCGGAACAGCACCCGAAACCGTTGCTTCACCATCTCTTCCTCCTTTTCTTTCTGCGTAGTGCCAGAACAGAAAGGAGGGACGCTGGCGCGGCTCTCTCGCTGTCCTGGTCGAAAACGTTTCAGGTTCCCGGCCAGGCTCGCGAAACGAACCAGACCAGCACTCAACCGCAATCAGCTTGCGGATCGCTCACCACAGATCAACATCATCTGTAAATGAAGCCAGTGCTATGAAAACTCCTGGGCTCTACTTGCCGTTAACCGCTTCTTTGCCCAGTAGCGGCTTTCTTCCCGAAAAATCCGGCACGACCCGATACTCCTGAATCTCGTAGTAGGTCACCCCGAGGCGCAGCGCCTCGACCAGCGCTTCGCCCTCGCTCGCCACCTCCCGATCGAACGCCAGGGTGCCGTCGTTGCCGTTTGCCTTGGCGAGGAAATAGCGCGCGTTCCCGTTGTTTTCCTCGTCCGAACTGGCACGAGGACGTCTCGTTCGAGCTGCGGTTGTTTCCGCCCCGCTGTCAGTCCTGGTCGTTCTTGCCGTCGGAACCGTGTCTGCGTTGTGCTTGTCATGCTCGACTCCTATTGCCTGAAACGTGCGTAACTTGCGTGTCGCCACTGCTGCATTCGCCAGATGCCGCTGGCTGGGCGCCTTCTACTTGTCCAATTCGCTCTTCTGTTCGAGCCCGTTGTCCCGCTCGCCGACCATTTGCTTCTCGGAGTACTCGGCCACCAGCAGTCCGCTGGGATTGAACTCGCTCCTGCGCTCCTCAACCAGCCGGATGTTGTACTGGCCCACGATGCGGTCGGTCACTTCCGCACCGCTTTTCACCTTGTGCACTTCCTTGACCCCGAACACGACGTAATCCCACGGCCCGTTCTTGGTGCGCTCGATCGAGCGAATCCGGAGATCCGAGATGATGTGGTCTTCCACGATCTTGCCCACGGTATCGTCGTCGCGCAGCTTGTTCAGGGTGAAGGTCCGCAGGTTGTTGGTCATCATGTTCAGCGACTCGGCAAGGTTGCGCGGCGCCGAATCCGGCGTGTAGGAGAGGTAGTGTTCGAGGAACCGCCGCACGACGGCTTTGCCTTCCAGGTCCGTCGGCGCGACACCCTCGGATGCGGTCGCATCTGCGCCGGCAGCTTGCGCCGATAACACCATTGCCATCTGCGAGGTCCGGTCCTGCCTTGCGCCACCGCCCACCACCACGGCATTTCCATCCTTATCAACGCGGATGACCGTGGGGGGCTGGATGCGGACATAGATGGCGAACCCGAGCGAGCTGAGCGCAATCACCGCAAACAAGATCGCCAGAAACATGGAGCGATTGGCGTACGCGCGCAGCATGCCATCGTGTTCGTAATACCTGGTGAAGCTGGCGATCTCCGGTGCGTCTCTGTGCGACTGTGGTGTTTTCATTGTTCTGCACCCATCCCTGCCCAACGCATGGTTCTGCCAATCGCGTGCCCGGCTTGCCAAGCCGCGAAACCGGCAAGGCTGCGGCCGTTGTAGCCACTGGCTGATTGCGCGGCAGCGGAAGGCGATTCGTTGCCGCCCTGTGGCAGCAGAAGGCGTTGCGCCAGTGGATGGAGCCTCACTGCCAGCAGACATCGGCAACGGTTGCGCTATTGACTCCATCGGAACTTGGAGGTGTGGGTGGTCTTGAATCGCCAGTCACGGCGCCGCCACCCGAGCTCTGTACCTGCCCGACACCGCCCGAACCTTGGCCGCCTACTCCGCTACCTTGACTGACAGCGGCCGAACCACCGGAGGGAGGAGATGGCGGCCCACCGGATGGCGCCTGCCGCCCTGCAGCCAGACCGCCTCCGCCGAGAATGCCAATCCCGACGCCACAGCTCCCGCAGTCATTGCTCCACTGATCACAGTCATCAGGGTGCCGCCGATGTCGCCACGGACGATGCGGCTTGCGATAAAAGGAATTAGGGCGACCATGATCGACAGCAAGCACGCTGGCCACGCTCATCACGATCATCTGGCTGGAGCCGACAAACGCTTGCAGAAACGATCCGTTAAACTGCATCGGATTGGTGATCTGCAGCGCCGACATCAGCGACTGCAAGATTGCGTACAAGAGGCCCCAGCACTGGAAGATCATCATGTTCACGAAGTAGGTTCTGCCCAGTTGGCCGAGCCCACGGGATGGGATCAAGGCCAGGACAAAGGGACCGACCACATACAAGATCGATCCGTACAGGGCGTAAAAGAGCGTGAACAAGGTGTAGGTGAAGGGGAGGATCAGGTAGCCGATCAGCGTTATCAGCCCAGCAACGATGGCCGAGATGCCGCCTGTAACCAAGTTCCACAGGGAAGAAAACCAGTTGGGGTTTGAGTCTGCCACGCTTGGGAGAGGCTATTTCCCCACGCCTTGAATTACATCTAGTCCCCCAGAGAGGTTGTAAATGCCATCGGCCACACCGTTGAACATGCTGTTCACTGCACGAAAGGCACTTTGGTAATTCAGGAACACCAATCCCAAAACCAGATACTTAACGGCCGCCACTCCGAGGAGCCGCACATCGCCGCCGTTGCTATAGGCTTCATAGACCGACCACAACAGACTGAGGATGAGAATGACTCCGGCGATTTGAAGAACAGCCGCAGTAATCCCTTGCTGGTCGATTCCGTTCAATCCGGTTTGTAGCAACTGTTCGAAGTAAAAACTTGGCATCGCATCTCTCCCTATTCGTGACTCACTGGTGCTGCATCAGATTGGCCAGAGCCTGACGCAGGTTTGTGGTGTTCGTTGCTCCCATCTTGATGTCGGCGCTGGCGTTGGCAAGATCGACTGCGCGTAAGCGCATCAGGTCTGCCGTGGCGGACTGTGTGTAGGCGTTCGCCCGGATCAGCCATGCATCCGCCTGCGCTTCGATAATGGGAGCGCTGCCCGGAGCCGCGGTCTGAATGCTCTGGTTGAGCTGATTCGCTGCTTGCAGTTCCAAGTCAGCCAGGGCATCGATCTCGATGGCCCGCTTCATTGCCGCCTGGGCGGCCGCATCCGTCATGTCCACCATGTTCAATACCTGCGGCGATGCGGCAGTGGGCGCCGGAACCGGACCGTAAAGAGCGGTGTATGCGCCAGATGTTTGCCCGATCTGATTCGCATTACGTGAGAGCAGAACCTGCTCCAACTGTTGTGCGGTGGGCAAGGTGGCACTGTTGACAGGTATGTGCATCAGGTTCTGAATCTGGTTGTAGTTACCCTGAAGTGCGCCGACCAATCCCCTTGCCTGGTTGATCAGGTTCTGTGGCCAGACCACAGCCTGCTGAAACTGCTGCATGGCTTTGTCCACGCCCAGAATCTGGTTCAGTCCACCTCCAACCACTTTGGTCAACGCCGACTGAATGCTCGACAGCCCTGCGACCAACAATGCGCAACATGGGGAAATGATTTGGGCCCGTGCCGGCCAGGGTGCCGTGAACACGAGCACCAGGGCGAGAATGACCGCCCGGAGTTTGTGGCCGAGCATCCAGTTCTTAGTGGTTCTGAGCAGATCTGCGAATCTCTTCATGACGTCCCTTCCTTCTCCCTTACTGGTGCTGCAACAGGTTCACGAGGACCCCGCGCAGCTGCGTCGTATTGGTGGCGTTCTCTTTGCGAAGCGTGTTGCGATGTGCGATGCGAGCTGCTTCCTGTCGCAGTTCGGCGGCCAGCAGCTTTTGCGTCAGGGCCTGAGCGTGAATGCCGGAGGTAATCGCCGTCGCGGTTAGGAACGGCGCAGAACCTGGCGCTGCCTGGCTGGCGGAATTCTCGATCGCATCCGCCGATTGAAGTTCTATGTCCGTTGCCTGGTCGCCAGCCTTCAACGTCTTCAAATTGTCGAGGGCCAATGCATCGTCCATGTCCGACATGGCACGGTCCCCGGGATTGGCGGCGGTCGCAACCGGGATTGCGCCGTAGACATTTGCAAACGTCGCCGTCAAACCTGGGAAATTGTTTACCTGGTGGTCCCGGATGACGGCCTCAAGTGCTTGCGGGTTGGGCAGGGTGGCGCTGTTGAGGTTTATGTGGAAGATGTTGGTCATCAGATTCCGGTACTGGCCGATCATCTGCGTGACCTGCGCCCTGGCCTGATTGATCAACTGCTGCGGCCACACCACCAACTGCTGCAGATTGTTCACCGCCGTCCGCACCGTGTTGATCGAGGTCAACGCTGTCTGAATCACCCCATTGATTACATTGAGGACCGCCTGAATGGCTTGCAGTATCCCCAGTTGCGCTTGTGCTGGCTGCGGCGCTCCCACCAGCGTCACCACCATGACTCCGGCAAGCGTCACCGCCATGAGTCGCCGGTGGTTCTGGACTGTCACGACGAACCAGGTAAACGCTGCGAAAAACGTCACGTACAAAAGAACCTGCATTTCCTTCAACCTCCCGAAGCACTCAAGGCCTTGAGTGTTCTCCGTTTCCTTTCTCCATTGCCGCCATAACGCGCGGCACCCCATTCACCTCGCCAGAGATCTCTTCCAGAAGCGGCGAAACATCCGCCAGGCCCTGCGGAAACTTTCTGGCCAGATCCTGGTAGCACTGCAGCAGCGGCTTTCCTTCGTGCTTCTTCAGGAACCAGGCGCGGTATTTCCTCTCCCGCGGGAACGTCGTGCATATCCAGTAGGACAGTGGCGTAGGCACGATTCGAATCGTCTGGGTCGTCTCGGCCTTCTCCCCAATCACCAGCAGCACTTCGGCGCTGCGGCCTTTTCGCGGGGCGCCGAACCCCTTCACCTGGTTCACCGCTACCGGATTCAGGTTGAGGTGATTGACCATCGGGGTCACGTCTCCGGGCTGTTGCCCGATGATCTTCGTGCTGGCGTTTTTCAGGATGCCGGGACCGTGGACCCGCGGCTGAAACTCCGTGCCCACGAAGTCTTCGACCGTCTGGCTGATACCCCACACACTTGAGTTCCGCTTGCGGGCCGTGCGGTAAAGCTGCACCACCTCAGGGGCCAGCGCCGGTGAGTCCAGCAGGAACCAGCACTCGTCGAGCACCGTGATGCTGGGACGCCCGGTTTTTCCGGTGGCGCGAGCAGACATGGCAGTCGCAATCAGCATGCTCATCGCCGTCTCGAGCCGGGGATCGGAGCTGAGTCCCTCGACGTTGAAGAACAGCCAATCGCTGTCCAGGCGCATCGTAGTCGGTTGGTCGAACAGCTTGGCGTAGATGCCGCCTTCGGTCCACGACCGCAGTTTGATCGCCGCCAGGTGCGCCTCATCGATCGTGCGTTGCATCTTCTCGGCGTCACGCCAGTTGGCGAGTTCCTCGCGCAGATCGTTGAAGGTCGGGATGGGATTGGAATAGCGAATTGCGCAGCGCTTGTAGACACGCGCAATCGCATCGGTGAGCACGTTGTCCAGCAGCGACGTGTCCGAGTTATGACTGTCGCCGAGCATGTGCCGTGTCAGGTTCTTCAGAAATGCCGTCTTTTCATTGCTGGGAACCTGTCTCGCCTTCCGGGAGGTCCCAGGGATTCAGGGTCTCTCTGCCATCCAGATCGACATTGATCACACGGCCGCCCATCAGATCGACCAGCGGTTCGTAAGAATCCCCACGCTCGAGAATCGACACCAGCGGACGGGCACGCGCCATCATCAACAGCTTGAGCTGCGCGAGGAACGTCTTGCCTCCGCCGCTCTTGGCCATGATGAGCATGTTGGCGTCGCCCAGCCCGGAATCGAACGGCGAGAACGGTATGAGCTGGCGGTAGGGAGTCTCAAACAGCATCAACGGAGAATTGGGCGTCCCTTTCCATGGCATCTCCACCGGCAGCAGGTCGGCTGCGTGAAGGGTCAGAACATCCTTTTCCCGCTTGTTGATCTCACCCAGTCCCGGAAGACTGGAGAAGAAGAAGCGCTTTTGCGCCAATGTCTCCGGAATCCCGCGTGCGCCGTTCATGCGCCCGATGGCGTGCAACACCCGCTGCCGGCGGTCGGCGAGAGTGCGCTCCGCTTCTTCCGCTTCAAAGCGATTGCGGGCCGGCCGTGAGGTGCGGACGGCAACGGTCAGGCTGAGCTGGCAGGATTTCAGCGAGCTCGATATCAACTCCTGCAAGACCTTGATCAGTTGATGTTCCGCCACCTGGGCGTCCACATTGAGCCGGAACCCTCCGTGGATGTCCTTCTGTGCCGCCGTCATTTTGCGCAGCCGGCTCTTGTACTGCTTCACCGCCTTTGTCTGATCGGGAAGGACAACTTCGGCGTTGATGATGATCGGGAAGTCCATCACCACCAGTTCCCGCAACACTCCCGGGAAGGTGGCGTCGGGAAGGTCTTTCAGGCTGACGAACGAGTACAGCAGTCCGCCAATCTTGACGTGTTCATCGAGTTCGTCCTCGATGTTGACGCTCGCCATCTGGCTTCGCGCGCTCTCGTACACCAGCGATTCTCTCGGAGGAAGAAACGGCCGTTTGTCGTTTACCAGCGGATTGAGCGCTCGCTTGACCTCCAGGAAAATGTCGTTTTGCGTCAGCCGCTCGATCTTCATGCCCGTGGCTTGCAGCGAGGCCTCAACTCCGGACATGAGACTGTTGAACTCGGCGACCAGGTCCTCATGCTCCCGCCGGCTGCGCTCGATGCATTTGCTGGCCGACATGCTGAAGCTCGAACCGCGCATCTTCTTTTTCCACTCCAACTCCGGCGACTGGTGATGGATGCGCGGGTCCCAGATGAAGTAGAAGTGCAGCATGTGCTGCAGGTAATAGCCCTCTGCGTTTTTCTTCAGCCAGACGTCGGACTGTTCGCGATCGACTGCCTGAAGAACCGCACTGGGATTCTGTTGTTCCCGGTTGTAGCGTGCGATCAGATCCTCAGCTCCTTCGGCAATCTCAAATCGCACTTGCAGGCGCATGGATCTCTCCGGCAAGGAGCGGATCAGGGCCTCCAGCACCAGCTTCGTCCGGTTCCTGTCATCATCGCTCGCGTAGTAGGAGTGAATGCCGCTTACCCTGTATCCGGCGACGAACGACCCGTTGAGTTGGATCAACAGATCGTCGGTGAGATCACGGACTTTCAGTTGCTCACACAGCGGTGGCTGGGCCAATGACTTCTCGTACTTTTCCGTCGTTAACGGCATCGCCAACTCCTTAGTCCTTGATGTATTCCCGAGTTAATTCCCGGTCCCGCTCCAGCGCCGAGTAAACGTGCGGCTTGGTATGGAACAGCACCCAGTCCAGCAAATACCCACGCTGCTTGCCGTACTTGAAGAGCATCAGCGCAGGCACGCTCAGGATCGGCACCAGGTACTGCAGCACCATGTTCATCGGCAGGCCGAACATCTCGCGGTTCAGGAACCTGCCGCAGATGTTCATCACGACCGCCACCGCGAGGATGGCGAACAAGTCCTCGGCTTCGAGTCCGAAGAAGGTGACTCTGGTTCGCAGGTTCCGGTATATCGGTGTCACATCGAGCGCCATTGTTTCTCTCTCCTAAGTCACTCCACCCGTCCCATGGGCGACGAAGAACTCAGCCAGACGAAGCAGGCCTGAAACCATGAGGCACAGAGCCGCCGTCACAAAGTGGCGCAGCCAGCCGCTGGTGGGATGGACCAGCGAGAAGATTCCCAATCGCAGTGCCATCGCTGCGACCTGGGACGCTGCGTAGACCGGCAAAATCACATTCGCGACCCAATCGATCAGGGTCGTTATGGAAATCCAGTACAGATCGGGATTGTTCCAAGCCGCCTGCGAAGCGAACGTCTCAAACGCCCGCGTCAATCCTGAAACCAGCAGACAGGCCAATGCCCCATACATGCTGTGCGAGAATTCCTGCCCCTTGGAAAATTGCAAAATGGCGATGATGATGAAGGCCGCGGCGAGCGTGGGCATGATCACGTTGCCCAGCCAGTTCGCCAGATGAAGGATCCCGTGGTCGAAAGACATGTTTCCGAGGTTCATTCGCTCTCCTACATCATCGAAATCAGCAGTCTCCAAATGGCGGAGACCGTGAGCAGTGCTAGCGCCACCACAACCAGCCGCAGGAATGGTTTTCTGGTCGCGAAGTTCAAGATCGCTCCCACCAGCGCCAGAACGGCAGCGATCGGCATGACCGTCCCGACCAGGTGATTCCAAAGACTGTCGAGCACGTCGACAGTCGCGTATTGCGTTCCGGTGTTGTAGCTCTGAATCAGGTTGTAGGTGGTCTGGGTGCCAAGCAGGAACATGGCTGCCAGAATCGACGGCAGCGGATGTTGACCTGAGGCAGCGTCCAGAATGGCGCGCAATACGAAGAACGCCGCGAGTGTCGGCACCAGTCGCTGCACCACGAAGTTGGTAACGAACTGCGCCACGTCGGACTGGAGATTCGCCAGCCATCCCGTCGCGATTCCTCCATTGGGCAGCGGCACGGGTACTCCAAACGAAGTGAACCAACTCAGCAGCGGCTGAAGTGTGAGGAACACGATTGCCCAGAACATCCACTTGGTGAATCCGCCCCCGATGGCGAACGTCATCGTTCCCTCGCGCCGCAGACTGACACCGGCAATCACCAGGGACAGCAGCGCGGCTGACGGGGCCAGTAAGAGCAGGACCGAGATAATGTCGTTGAGCAGCTGCGGAGTTGCCATCTGTCCTATTCCCCAAGTCGGGACTTACATCGAGAAGAAGCATTCTGGTTATAGGCAGCCCGCATCGCTTCACAGCCGTTGCGGGCTGCCTGGTTGGTTTGCCGCCCCTTACTCGTGAAGGCCGCACGGTTAAGTCACTCCTCCTGTTCCGTTCGTGATCCAGAACTCGATCAACCGCGTGACACCTGAGATAGCCAGCAGTGCGGCAGCCGCGAACAACCACCGCCCAAAGCCGCGGCCCGTCAGCCACGACACGACGGCGCCAAGCACCGCCCCGCCGGCGCCGACCGGTGCGATCACGTTGCCGACCCAGTTAATGAAGTTCAGGAAGCTGCCTTCCGGTTGTGCGCCGGTCTGTCCTTGAACCGCCACGTTGAACTGCGGAGCCGCGCCGAGGTTCTGTGCGGCCACAAACTGCACAATGGCCAGCAGCAGGATCGCCGCCACAACCAGAGGTTTCTTCCATCCGAGATCTGCCTGAAATTTCCTCACCCAAGATTTCTCCTTTCCCAGACTCATCGATTGCCTCGCCGCTCGCCGAAATTGGCGGCGGAAAAGTGATCGATGTGCGACGGAAAGTAGCCGGGAAACAAAAAGCTGTCAAACGGGCGCGAATTCAGCGGGGATAAGAGACCGAGGGATCAGAGAAACGAAGAATGGGGAGAGGAGTAATGCCTGGAAAGGGGGTCCGAGTGCGTGGCTATTGCAACCCGGTATTGTCCAATTGGGCCATGTCCCCGCGAACCCGCTCGGTGGCCCTTTCGAAATCGGACCAGTTCAGGGGTGGCAGTTGGTCGCTATTGGCAATTCGATTGAAAGCCATGCGCTTTGCGGCCGTGCAAATCGCCTGGAGATCCGCAGGCGCCAGCCCGCTGAGACGTTTGGCAATATCTTCAACCGTTAACCCAGGTTCCAGGCGAGCGCCCTTGAGGTAGAGCCCGAGCAGTTGCACTCGCTGTGCAGTTTCAGGAGGCGGGATCAGAAGTCTTCTCGGAGAACCGGCCGCCTCGAAGTACTCGGGGATCGATGTTTTCCGGATGATTGGTCGTGCCCACCAGAAACACATTGTTTTCCGGCTGCAAGCTGCTGATTTCCGTAAGGAATTGCTCCACGAGTTGAACATCGTGCTGAGCCAGGTAGCGATTGTTCGCGGGCAACAGCCCATCCATTTCATCGAGGAAGACGATTGCGGGACTGTGTTCCTTGGCGCGCGCGAAAACAGCGGCCACACGCTTGACCGAATCTCCGACGCCTCCGCCCAGAACGCTGGCAGCGGTGAGCGGATAGAAACTGCGCTTGGTTTGGCTTGCGATCAAGCCCGCGATCAACGTCTTTCCTGTTCCTGGCGGCCCGATCAACAGCAAACCCGTTGGGACCTGCAACCCCAAAGAATGCGTTCGCGTTGGGTCTTCGAGTAGGCGAATGATGGACTTCAGGTCCTGCTCGACGGACTCCGCGATGACGACATCGTTCCATTCCACGCGCTCCAGTTGTGGCCGGTCCTTACCGCCGTTTCCATCCAACGCACGCTGCAAATCCTTTGCTTCGATCTTCCGGTTGTCCGTCAGCGCGTAATTTGCTGCCTGGTCTACCAAGGCGCGCAGCTTGGCTGCACTGGCTCCCGGCGTCCGGCGTGCGAATTCCTGCAAGTCGAAGCGTTTCCACGGTTTCTTGCTGAGCTGCGCTTCCAGAATCTTCACTCGCGTGGCTTCGTCTGGAAGATCGACACGCACTTTTATGTCAAATCTCCCTTCCCGAATTAGCGCTTCATCGAGGCCATCCAGGCGGTTGGTCGCGGCCATCAGCACGAATCCGCTGATTCCACGGTATTGGTCGATCGCGCTCATCAGGGCCATGGTGATGTTATTGAACTCACGCCCCGCCCCGCCGGGATCGCCGATGGCGTCCTGCCGGCCACCTCCCAGCGAGTCGATCTCGTCGATGAAGAAGAGGACGGGCTTGCGGCCTGCTGCTTGAGCGAATACTCCCTGGATGTTTTCTCCAGTCGCGCCAATCCAGCGGGTCAGCAGCTTAGGAGCGGATACGTATTCGAAGTGCAGCCCGAACTCGCCTGCGGTCGCTCTCGCCAGGAAGGTCTTTCCCAGTTCCGCGTGGACCGTACAGAAGGATTCCATTTCTAACCAGCCCGTAGCGTTCGTACTTTTCCGGATGCAGATGTCCCTGCACTACCTGGCGGATTTGTTCCTTTGCCTCTTCCATGCCGCCGAGATCGCCGAACCGTTCCGCTGGTACATTGCGAACGACTTCGACAGGTTTTGGTGCCGGTCGCTGAACCGGGCCGCCAACGGTCGACGGGAGTGCTCCATCTTCGTTGAGTCGCGCCTTGAAAAAGAATCCAGAAGAACGAAACGATCCAACCGATAGGGGTCAGTCCCATAAGCAGAATCCACAGTGCGGTGAAAGCTGGAGACTGCCTTGCTCGCCTTGATGACCGGTTCCCACACAAGCAAGATCAGCAAGCCAAGTGCAACTAGGCTTGCCACCGCAAACTTCAAAGGCTTTCTTGAGAACGCTGGCGCATTTCGCAGTGGGCCTCGCAAAAGGCTAATCAACACGAGTGCTCCCAGCCAAAGCACCGGCGTGTTGAGGAACCATTCTTGAGGCAAGCGCGCCACTTCATCACCAATCGGCAGGAACACCAGCATCACGCGGAATTGCGTCTCTGCCCGTCCTGACAGAGCTCTAATTTAGCCCATCTCAGGGCTTGGTTGCTGCATATTTGGGTCGATGCTGGAAGGGGTA
This sequence comes from uncultured Acidobacteriaceae bacterium, assembly GCA_963758255.1. GTDB lineage: Bacteria > Acidobacteriota > Terriglobia > Terriglobales > Acidobacteriaceae > DASRAA01. Next base: position 25,505 of record CAVWUX010000004.1, on the reverse strand, counting down.
GCGGGGTACAGATTTGCGAAACGTGAGCGCGTCGGTGAGCGGCTTATTCGTCGAGATGCCTGACTTCTCCTCTGGGGTGGCCAGGCTGGCTACCAGCCTGGCAGGGCAAGCCTCCGTCTTGCCGTAGTTCGACACCCCAGTCTCCAAAGACACACCTCCTTTCTCTTCATTGCTGCGGCTGCGCTTGGATCGCCGCCTGGCTGCTGGCCTGGGTATAGAGCTCGTTGATTTCGCTTCTTAACTGCATCAATTGGCGAAGTTCTTCGAGATTCGGCACCCCGCCACTGAAGCCGGCGGTACTGGTACCGGTGCTTCGCGTCCCGGATGTCGCGCCCCCATGGTCCGAAGATGGTTTCTGGACGACGATGTAAAAGCGCGTGTTGCCGGGCAGCGTCACCACGAGGTTCTGATTGAACGCCAGGCCGTTTAGCTCTTCCTGTCCTGCGGTCGCGACGTTGTCGGCCAGACGCTCGCGCATCAGTGTGTTGGGAGAAATCATGCCCGTTGTAAGTTGAACCCTGTGGACCGACCAGATACGACGCGATTGTCCCCATCCCTGTCAGGGAACGCACCAGAAACTTCGTGCCTGTCTTCTTGCCGGAGACATCGCCCTTGAGTGGCCCGAAATTCAGGCTCATGGCCGAGGCATCGATCTTCTCGACCGCCCCATCGGGCATCTCCACCCGGCTGAATTGAATGCCCACATAGCCCGACGGATTCACCTGCGTCAGCCGGCCAAAAACCTTCGACCCTGCCGCCAGCACGATCTGTCCGTTGCGCTCGTAGTTGTATTCAACGACCGCCACCACCGGGGCGGCGACTGCCGAACTCACCGGCGTTTGCAGTCGCGCCACCAACCGGGTGCCGGCCGCAAGCGCCAGGGTCTCCTCCGTGTCCTCGGGCGAGTTTGGCCTGAGCGTCGGTTTGATTTCCGTCGAACGCACGAACACCAGCGAGGGCTTTTTCAGATCGGAGAGTGAGTCCGATGGCGACTGCGAAGTGGACGCTGACGGCGGATTGGGGTTGGTTGTGCCCTGTCCCACGGAAGGGTCAGAGAAATCGACCTTGCTCAGCGCGTAATCCTGTGGGGGCTTGGTCGCGGTTGCAGTCGCTGCAGTTGGTCTGGGCGCCATGCCGGTTCGCGAGGTCCGGCCGATATCTTCCGGCGTTAATTGGCCAGCCAGCGCTGGATCTGGGGAACGCACATCCGCACTCAGCATCGGAGTCGCCGATTTGGTGGGATCGCTGTTCTCCTGTCCCGGTGTAACTTTGCGGCCCAGACTGGCTTCGCCGCGCGGGTTTTCTCCAGGGAGTGAAATCTTTTGCTTCGGACGCGAGAAGATGCCTAAGAAAAGCAGCAACAGCGCCACGCAAACTCCCACGAGCAGAAACAGCGATTTGCTCTTGTCGCGCCCGAGTTCCTGCCGGCTCTCCGCCGGTTTCTGCTGCCGCCGCGCTGTCTGGAAAGCCGAAAGGAATGCCTCGCGCCAGTTTCCTTTGCCACGCTCCTCCGGTGCGGACTCCTCGTTGGCTATTTCCGCCTCCGGATTTGCTGGAGCTGTTTTCAGTTCCTTGTTCGTTTCCTCAGTGAGCATGGTTTGCTGCCTCCCGCAGTGTGCTGACTCCAAAACCGATGGGCGCCAAGGCCGGTTTGTCTACCGCGCCGGACTCCGCCATTTGCAAGAACAACGTTTCCATCGACCGCTTGTAGGGAGGACGCTCGAACAGCACCACGCCGTCGGCGCGTTCCCCGGGTCCGATCCGCCGCCGGCTCAGGCGGAAATCGATCACCGCCAACTGCTCCGCCGTGGACCAGTGCTCGTGCTTGATCAGCTTTCCCGACTTGTCCTGGCCGCCTAGCTGGATCTGCGGCGGCATCAACAGGATGGCGTGCTTGCTGGTGTTCACCACCGAGAACAGAACAATCACTTGTTGGCCGCCATCGAGGACTTCGCTGATGCCCGCCCGCAGTCGGTCGCCCTTCACCTCGTCGCCTTCCGGACGTTCGCCATACAGCACAGGCATGGGAGCCTGTTTCTGGCGTTCCAGCAGGCTGTCGAGAGAGTCCGGTTTGGGTTGGGTCGGCACTTTTTCTACCGGAGAATTGGCCGTAGTAAGTGAGGCGGGTAACAAGGCAGCACCCGTTCCCGAGGGACTCGCAACTGACGAAACCACTGCAGCCTGCGCCTTCGATACGCTGGCGGTCTGTGCAACGAGCGCGAAAGGAACGGCGTCGGGCTCGACCAGAAAGCCGCCGGATGGCTGGTATCGCAGCAGGAAATCAACCTTCGCCGAGTTCGGGCCTTCGCCACCGCTAACCAGGAGAAAGCTGATCTGGCGTCCTCTCGCGGTGGAAATCAGCAAGTTACTCTCGGCATGTTCGTTGGTCAGGGCCTTGACGAACACCAGCTCTGGCTCATGTTCGGAATGCTCCACCTGGAACAGCGCCGGGTCTCCCACCACGACTGAATTCACCGGCTCCGGCACCCGGATCGCGGTCACGAAATGTGCCGCAAGTTCAATCGAAGTGATTTTGTTGTCCGCCGTCGGTTTGGTACGAACCTGCGGAACGATGGTCGTTTGTTGTGCTCCCGCCGTCGCGGTCAGTACCGCCAGCGAGAGCCAGCCGAAAACTAAAGCGTTTCTCATCCCGTCACCTCAACTTTTCCCTCTGCCGCGCCAATTGACTCCGTGCCCTAAGCACTCGTCGTGCGCGATACCGTTGCGCGACCCGTTTGACGTACCCCTGAACATCGGGGGAGGAATACTCCAGTCCCCGCGAAGAGATTTCCTTCTCGCCGACGTAGTAGGCTGCGGTGATCAACCGGAGGTCCCCGTTGAACTTCTGTTTGAGCCAGGCAAGATACGCGACTCCACCGCGAATGTTCTCCTGCACCAGAAATCGATTGCGCACTCCGAACCGCACCGCCGTTGCGGGCATCAACTGCATGATCCCAGCCGCGCCTTTCTTCGATACCGCATACGGATTCCATCCCGATTCTTCGTCGATAATCGCGGCCACCAGTTCCACCGGGACCTGGTAGACAGCGGCGTAATACTCAGCCCACCTTGCTGACACGTCTCGTGGTGCGCGTGCGTCAGGCACTTGCGCCCTTGCGGTTCCCACCAGCAGCACGAGGAAACACGCCCTGGCCCACTTCACGCCGCAGCCTCCACAGCCGCCGCCGGCAAGCCCTCTTCTGCCACGGCCATCAGTTCGTCGCGATAGCGCTTCGAATCGGCGACCAGACCTTCAAACCCGGCGCGCAGCAACAAGCGTTTGCGATCGGCCTCAGTCTTTGCCAACAGCGGCAACAGCAAGTCCCGTTGCTCGTGCGAGATCTCCTCGACCCCCAGGATTTCCAGTGCCTGCGCGAGGTCCAGCATCTCGGCGATCGAGGGCGGCTTTTCCATGTTCCAGCCGCGCAGAGCGTGCGCGAGTCCGGCTAGTTGTCCGCGCAGTCGCAGGCTTTCACTGCTGCTTCGGATCGCCAGAATTTCTCGCTCACGCTCGACCGATGGGTATTCAAAGCGCAGATAGAAACACCGTCGTCGCAGAGGATCACCCAGACGTCGTTCTTCGTTCGAACTCAGAACAACAAAGGGAATGGTCGATGCTCCAATCGTTCCCAGCTTGGGCACCGTGATCTGCCAGGCGCTCAGAATCTCCAGCAGCAAGGCTTCGATGTTGTGGTCGACCTTGTCGAGTTCGTCGACCAGAAGCACGCACGGCTGCGCTTCATAGCGCAGTGCGCGCAACAGTGGCCCCTCCGCAAAGAAGTCCAGCGAATGCAGCCGGTTCCGTATCTGCTCCCAGTCCTGGCCGAGGTTGGCGGCTTGAGTGTCCAGGAAGAGCTTCTGCAGCGCCTCATCGAATTTGCCGATGACCTTCTCTTCGGTGATTCCCACGTAGCACTGAAGTCGTTCAACCACCGTATTGGCCGCCGCGGCTACCGCATAGGCCAGCTCGGTCTTGCCACATCCTGGCGGACCTTCCACCAGCAGTGGCTTGCGCATACGGGCCGCCAGATACACCACTTCCAGCGTGACTGGATCGATGATGTAGCGTGCCGCACGCAGCTTGGTGGCGAGTTCGCTTGCAGACGAGAACACGTCGGCTTCCTTTCGTCGTGAAAACTACATCGGAAGCGCTACTTTTGCATTTGCTGGTGCGCGGACTTTGCGGTGATTCGGCAGCCTTATAGGTTGGTTCGGTTTCACGTCGGGAGCGCGGGTTCGAAGCGGCGAATACGTTTCCTTGGGTCTAAGCCCATGATTCTGTTCACTCGCCGTCTCATGCCAGCAGAGCTGCGGCTCCAATCGGACCGTGAAACTCAGAAGTCAGAGATTTATTTCACCGATTACACTTTGACTGGGAACCGGAGGCTTATTCGTTCTGGAGTCAGACGCGGCAGGCGATCCGCTGGAACTGTCGCCATTAGGTCGGCCGTCGCAGGGCGCTTGCCAACTTTATTTCACCGATCACACTTTGTCTGGGCAACCAGGAGCTTCTTCGCTCTGGAGGTCAGACGCGGCAGGCGATCCGCTGGACTGCCGTACATTAGTCGGCCGTGCAGCGCGCTCGCCAACTTTATTTCACCGATCACACTTTGACTGGGCAACCAGGAGCTTATTCGCTCTGGACGTTAGACGCGGCAGGCGATCCGCTGGAACCGTCAGTACTTGATCGGCCTTGCAGCGCGCTCGCCAACTTTATTTCACCGATCACACTTTGACTGGGCAACCAGAGGCTTTTCGCTCTCGAGAGTCAGGACTGCGAGCAGGTGATCCGCTGGAACGTCGATACATTGGTCGGCCTTGCAGGGCGCTTGCCAACTTTATTTCACCGATCACACTTTGACTGGGCAACCAATTCTCCGCCTCTCGAACGGCACTATGGTTGGACTTGCAGCTGACAAATCTCCGTCGTAACGCTGCGTTTTGACAGCAAAGAGATTTCGCACTACAAAGTGCCCACTGTGACGACCGATCCCATTGTGCTCAGCGACCTGTTAGCCGAACTTGCCCTACGGCAGCTCCCGTGTGGAGGATGGGCCGCTCTTGCATCGTCTTCGCAGCCAGCCATTGAGCCGACGTGCTACTCCGCGCTCGTCCTCGGCTCGGCGCCTGTAGGCGACATCGAACGTGCTCAGGACTTTCTGCTCCGCACCCAAAACCCTAATGGCAGTTGGCCAGTCTTCCCCGGAGACGATCAAGAGGGTGGCTGGGTCACTTCGCTGGCTGTAATGGCTCTTCGTGATCTGGCGTCGGCGATACCCGCAAGGATGCAGGGCATCCATTGGCTGCTGAACTTCGCCGGCAGGGAATCGAATTGGTTCTGGAAATGGAAGTTTCGCACCGCTGATCGCCACGTTCGTTTCGACCCCGACAAGTATGGCTGGCCATGGTTTCCGGACACAGTTAGCTGGGTTGTTCCCACTGCATTCTCGATCCTTGCCCTAGACCAGATACCGTGCGCTTGCGATGGTTTAGAACACGTCGCTTCGCGCGTTGATCGCGGCATCCAGATGCTTGTTCGATCGTGCCTGCCCTGGCGGTGGATGGAATGCCGGGAACGGAGTCGTCTATGGAACCGCCCTTGCACCGCACGCTGACGATACGGCAATTGCACTCCTGGCCTTGAGTGATCGAGTGCAGCACCCGGTTGTACAAAGCGGCGTTCAGTATCTGGAACGAGTTGCCCCAACCCTTACGGCGCCTTGGAGTCTCGCCTGGGCGATTCTTGCTCTCGCCGCACACCGTCGGCCAATTGCTTCGCTTTCCAGCTCTCTTGCTGCCCTTCCTGATCTCTCAAGCATCGAGGACACCAGCACGCTGGCGCTGGTCTGCCTCGCACTTGATCAGCAGCGTGCGTTAGAGGCATTTGGGGTGGCGCTGTGAGCCTTACTCGTCGAGATTTTCTTGTTGGGAGCGCGGCTCTCGCTGCTGGCACGACGGTCACAGCTCCTTTTCTTCTGCCCAAATATCATTCGGATCAACGACCGAAGCGATCTCGAGTTGCGATCCTCGATTCACAGCAATACTCCCAACAACTTGACCAGATCCTCGCCGCAGGGCTTCGCCTCTTCCCTATCGACGTCCGAGGCAAGACCGTGGTCCTCAAGCCCAACTTGGTCGATTACATTCCTGGCAACGCAATCAATACCCACCCATTGCTGGTTCTTGCCGCGGCCGAATCATTTCGACGCATGGGCGCCAAGTCTGTCGTAGTTGCCGAGGGTCCTGGACATCAGCGCGACACACAGACTCGTGCTTTCACAAAGTGGCTATGAGCAGTGTCTTCGAGACGAAAAGATCCGATTCGTCGACCTGAATCGCGACGAACTGATTCGCACTCCGCTACGCGCCGAGCTACACGGGAATGAAGGATCTCTGGCTCCCTCGGACCGTGCTGGAAGCGGATTTTCTTGTTTCCATGCCGAAGATCAAGACCCATCACTGGTCTGGCGTCACTCTCAGCATGAAGAACATGTTTGGCGTTGTGCCGGGCGCGAGATACGGATGGCCGAAGAATATCCTCCACTGGAAGGGCATTCAGGAAAGCATCCTCGATCTGTGCGCCACCGTTCCGATCCACTTCGTGATCGCGGACGGCATCGTGGCGATGGAAGGCAACGGACCGCTCAACGGCACGCCGCGTCCGCTGGGAAAGATTGTGCTTGCGGATGATCCGGTCGCTGCCGACGCAACCTGCGCGCGATTGATGGGATTTGAACCCGGCCGAATCGCGCACATTCGCGAGGGCTCGAGATTCCTGGGCAACGCTCATCCTGCACTGATCGACCAAGTCGGAGAAACCTTCAGGCCTCCCACGACTCCCTTCCAGGTGGTTCCGGAGTTTCAATATCTTCGTCTTCAGTGACGAACAGGTGCCGCTGAGCGATGGCTCGCCACACATCCGTTCCTCCACAAAGATCCTGGTCGATGGTGGCAAGGTTTGCAGTGAAAAACGCCCCCAGCGAATATCAATCGCTGGGGCCGTGAGATACATATGGATTTAGGATGACCAACCTCTACGATGCGTGGCACCTGCACGTAAAGTGTGCGATTCGTACCTAAGCAAGTAGCGGCGTATGTCGCATTGTGTTCCGATGGTGAGCGCTGAAGTTGTCCGCATCACGGCGCATGACACCCTCCATGTTCACAACGATTCGTTGCGCAACGAGTGCCGAGTTAGATCCAGCGCAACTGGCGATATGGAAAGATGCACTTCTCCCAAGTCGCACGCCCGTTGTGTTAAGATAAATCTCGCATGAACGCACAGTTATTTATTGGCGGTTTATTAGCGGTTTTGGCAGGAAGAAGCGCCACCGCAGGCAACCGCAAGGAACTATGCGCTGTATGCAAAACCTGCAATACCCTTATTTGACTTGGGTTTGCGGTATCGCGTTGATTCTAGACGCGGGGTCGTAGTTCAGTTGGTTAGAACGCTGCCCTGTCACGGCAGAGGCCGCGGGTTCGAGTCCCGTCGACCCCGCCATTGAAAACAATGGCTTTGTACCGATTCAAAGGAAACCAATGGGGGTGCAAAAGGACACAGTTTGGTGCCCCTTTTGCACCCTCAGCTTTTCTTCGACCAGTTCTTTTGCTCGACTCTGCTATGTCACGTCGTGGCGGTTTTAGGTGCTTCGGCGAGCGATTCTCCTGTTGTCTCGGAAGAAAAAACCAGCGATAGCACAGCCGCCTGGGCTGCATGCTTGGCTGGCGTGATTGCCTGGGTGTAGATGTCCAACGTGGATCGCAAAGAGGAATGCCGCAACAGCTCTTGCATTACCTTGGATTCTGTCCCGACACTCCGCAAAAGCGTTGAATAGGTATGTCGGAAGGTGTGCCAGCCGATATGTTTCTCAATGCCAACTCGGCGTGCTGCTGGTCGCACGTATTTGCGCAAGATCGCCTGCCCCCAGTACGGCTTCCTACCTCGGTAACGCTTGCTCGCGAAGACCCAGTCATCGGGCTTCCTATATGAGGAATGTTCCCTCCACCCTGCCAAAGCCTCGGCGAGAAGCGGATGAACCGGCACGGGCTTCTGCGATGACTCGGTCTTGCACCGGCCAACGACTCCGTAGACAACGGACCGAGTAACGCTCATCGTCCCGGCAGCAAAATCGATGTCACCCAATTTCAAACCGAACAACTCGCTCTGGCGTAAGCCGGTAGATGCAGCGAGAAGCACCAAGGTCCTTTCTCGAGCACCAAGAGTGTCCACCAGCCTCTTGATTTCAACAGGTGTAAGGACGCTGGGCGATGTCCGTCGTTTGCGCTCTGACGAACCAGGTAGATCGGGTTCCGGTCAAACAGCTCATATCGGCAGGCATGGTTGAAGAGCACACACATTAGGTCCGGATTTTGGCAGAACTGCTTCTGGACAACGGCGAACTGCGAAGCCAAGATTCAACTCCGATAGCTTTGATGTTAGCTAGTGCTTACTTGCATTAGTGATGGATATTACGTAATGTGATTGGCAAAGGGGGTGCCTTTGTCAAAACCGGCACCGGTACCGGAATGTTCGCGAGAAGATCGCCAGATTTTAGAAGATTGGGCGCGCAGCCGCACGATAGAAGCGCGATTGGTGGAACGAGCGAGAATCGTTTTGGGATGTCTGGAAGGGAAACCGGTCAGCACGGTGGCCCGGAGTTGGAAGGTGCGGCCGAACACGGTGATCGATTGGCGTCGGCGCTTTGCGGCGGAGGGAATAGCGGGATTGCGGGACCGTCCGCGATCGGGCAAACCGCCGCGATATACAGGGGAGTTTCGCGAGCAAGTGCTGGCCACGCTGGAAGAACCGCCGCCGAAAGGACAAGCGGTATGGGATGGGCCGGCACTGGCGGAGTATTTGAAAACATCAGTGCATGCAGTCTGGCGCGTGTTGCGGAAAGAAGGCGTATGTTTGGCACGCCAGCGCAGTTGGTGCGTCAGCACGGACCCGGAGTTCACGGCCAAGGCCGCCGATGTCGTGGGTTTGTACTTGAATCCCCCACAGAACGCGTTGGTTCTTTCCGTGGATGAAAAGCCGAGTATTCAGGCGTTGGAGCGAAAGACGGGATTCGTGGAAACGGACAGTGGGAAAATCGTCCGCGGTTTCAAGAGCACCTATAAGCGCCACGGCCCCTTAAATCTGTTTGCCGCCCTGGAAGTCGCCACGGGCGCCGTTCCTACGCAGACGACCGGCAAGAAGCGGCGAATTGAGTTTCTCGAATTCATGGATCGCGTGGTCGCCGATCTCCCGGTGGGAAAAGAAATCCACGCGATCTTGGACAATTACTGCATCCACAAGAAAAACGATGCCTGGCTGGCGGCTCATCCCAACGTGTTCTTTCACTTCACGCCAACCTCGGCCAGTTGGTTGAACCAAGTTGAAGTCTGGTTTGGTATTCTGAGCCGCAAAGCACTGCGGGGAGCGTCTTTTCGCGACATCGAGCAGTTGCGCAAAGCGATTGAAGACTTCGTGGCAGCCTACGGAACCAAAGCCAAGCCGTTCGTCTGGCGTAAACGCGAAGTCAAAGGTTCGCAGTTGCGCAATACTATCGTTAACTTACGCAATTAAGTGCTAGTGGCCTCCTCATTCCCCTCCATCACGGCGAACCGGTTGAGCTAGCGGCGCAGCGCGAGTGGGTCCCTCGATGAACTGCAGGCAAGGCTCAGGATCTGAATTATCATGTCTCATCGGCACGCGGGCGGCAGTCGCATTCGCTAGAGATGATCCGCGGTTTCATTTGAACACGAAGGTGTACACCCAGTTGGTTCGCATTGCGCCTCTAATTATTTTTTACTATTGACCTGACGAGCCAACTAGCATTGACTAACGCTCAATCTCTTCATCGCTGCCGCGGGGTGGCGGCGATGAAAGCGACTGTTTCATAGCGACAATTCAGCAACTTTGGAAGCCAGGGGGATACCGTGCGCTTACACACTCGGGGTGTCTGCTTAGGGATGCATTCTGTTTGTCTGCTCCTTTTCGTGTTATGCGTTAGCGTTCCGCCTGCTGTAGCACAGGGATGCGTCGCCGCGCACTCGTGTACGCAGCCGATGAACGAGCTTTCCGATCTCTACTTTGCCAACTCAAATCCATCGAAGGGAAGCTGGTACCACAAGTTGACGTTAAGCCTTGGCTACCGGGTGTACAGCTCCAACAAGTACTTTATCGGTACAAAAGAAATCAATCGGCCGAACGCGGTCGAGAACCACCAGAATATCTTTGACGTTGGCTTCAACTACCAATTCACGCCGCGTTTAAGTGTCATAGGTGACATCCCGTTCTATAGCGGAACGCGTAATCAGATTTACCCGCCTACGGGGATTTACCAGGTTGGCGGCATCGGCGACATCACCGTAGGGGTGCAGGGCTGGGTTTGGCGCCCGCCAACAGAGAACGGAGGCAATATCGCCTTCGACGTCGCCTTGTCCATGCCCACGGGCATTTACGGCGCACGCGGAGCCGGACTGCTCGGCGGTCAGACGGTCAATGCGGTGGCTGACCAGTCGCTGCAGCCGGGCACAGGAGGCTGGGGCTTTGTTGCTGGTTCCCAGGCCTACAAAAGGATCTGGTTGAAGACGATGGCCTACTTCCAGGGTCAGTGGCTGTTCAGTCCGGTCGACACCAATGGCGTGCCGACCTATCGCAAGCAGCCTGGGCAGGGTGTGATGTCGGTGCCCGACCAGTATCTGTTCCGCGCCGGCGCCTCACACAATGTGCCGGGACTGAAGCACCTCGCCCTCAGCCTGGGTGTACGGTGGGAAGGTGTGCCCGCGCATGACGTATTTGGAGACAGCAACGGATTTCGGCGACCGGGCTACATCGTCTCGCTCGATCCGGGACTGGTCTACGGCTTTCGCAACACCACTCTCACGGTAAACGGCCCTTGGGCCCTGGATCGCAATCGCGAACCGAGTGTGCCTGAATTGGAGAATGGAACGAAAAACGGAGACGCATTTTTCGCGGACTACACAATTCTGGTGAATCTGTCACACCGCTTTTGAAGAACATGACTGCACTGAAGCAAAAGTTCAAACCCTCGTCGCGAAGCTGGCTAGTAGCCTTTGTCGTCATCCTAGCCGTCGCGTGCGAGATGCTGGCTCAAGCGCCAGCGCCCTCACCACTTCCCAAGCTGTCACTAATCGATCAGACGGGACAGTCGCAACAGCTCTCGGACTACCAGGGCAGGATCATCGTGCTGAACTTCTGGGCGACCTGGTGCGGCCCATGCCGCGACGAACTGCCGATCCTCAGCAAACTCGCTGACAAATATTCGGACAAAAGCGTGGTGTTCATTGCCGCTTCGATCGACGACAGCGACACCCAGCCCAAGATTCCAGAATTCCTCAGACGAAAGAAGATCACCAACCTCCCAATCTGGGTGGGCGCCACCTCCGACACCTTGAAGCAGTTCGATCTTGGAATCATGGTGCCGGCCACGGTCATATTCGATCAGGACGGACAAGTGGTCGGTCGCATCTGGGGAGAATCCTCCAGCAAAGACATCGCTTCGCGTCTGGACTGGGTTCTGAATCGCCGTACGGGAAAGCGCCCAAGGCCCTGCTCAAACACATGGGCTGATCGAAAAATACGAGCCCATGAAATGGGTATCTCGCCGGCCCACACGGCAAAAAGCGAAGCAAAGCCTTTTTTAATGGTCGATTCGGCGCCGGACGATCCTCGAACGAACGTCTCCCGGCTGCCGGAAAGTCCCCGACCAAGACAACACCGGCGAGACCCCCGCCGGACGCATGGTAGAAGCTTTCAGCCAGACTCCAGGCTTCCGGGGAAGCTGTTCGCGGTGACCTCTCAATGGCCGATGAGATCACGATACGTCATTGCGTCCTCCACGAAAGCTATGGTTCGATTTCCTCGCTGAGCGTTCGCCGCGACTCCAAAAGCGGACGGCTGAAGGCAACCTGACCGGAAACTATCCAGAACGTCAATCCACCGTGATGCGTTCTCCGCTCAGATCGCCGGTCACCTCCTCCGTGAGGTTCCCGAGAAGGTCGTAAAAATCAAACGCAAACTGGCCGCGGTAGCCGTCGTGGTCGCGATCGAGAGTGATGGTTTCCCGGATGATCAGTGTCCCAATCAGCATTCCGGTTTTGTCCCAGACGAAGGCCGGATGCTTGACCTTGTAGGTTCGGGAGCCAATCTTCTTTAACACTCCAAGGCATATGTTGCCTTCGGCAGGCGGTACTCCGTCGTCGTTCAGAATTTCAAGTCCGTCGGAGTGAAACTGATCAAAACCCTCGTCGTACAGTGCTCCATTGGACACAAACTTGACGTGCCAGAGCCCCACGATTGTGCCACCGTCCGCATCGTTCGCTGCAATCGGGGATGAAGATTGAACTGCTCCCAACGACTGGGACGCCTGTGACTGGGGCAAGGTAATTGCCAAGTTGGGGATCCTCGGCGCGCCGCAGGATGCGTACACGGGGGCCACGAACAAAGTGCATCCGACGAGCATGGTGGCCGCGATGATGGCTGTCCGGCGTTGGCCGCGCGATGCTCCCGAAATGTCTGATCCTCGACTGACGAGAGCGCAGATGCGCTCCCATGCATGACCTGGTCTGCTTGCTTGTGCCTGCATAGCAATTCTCCTCGATGTGACTCCGCGTCGGAAGGCCGGCGTGCGGCTTGTCAACGGACGCAACCTTGCCGCGAACCCGGCTCACCAGTCAATGGTGCGGGCCTGACCGGGGTCTGGAACATCCTCACGGGCTAACAGCCTGAAGGCAAACTACTTCTCGACTCGCTTCAAATGGGAAAAACGCCCTGATGGTAAAATGAACCGCTATCAGGGTGGGTCGCGCGCGATGGAACAGCCGCAATCAGCCGGGATGATACGCTTCAGCCGCTTCGTGCTCGACCGCGATTCTGGCGAACTGCTCAAAGACGGAACCCGCATCAAGCTGCAAGACCAGCCCTTCCAGATCCTCTGCATCCTGCTAGAACAACCCGGAAGGGTAGTGACGCGGGAGGAACTGCAAAACCGGATCTGGCCAGCCGATACCTTTGTGGCGTTCGACCAAGGACTCTATAGCGCGGTCAGGCGCCTGCGAGACGCACTTTGCGACTCGGCCGAGGCCCCGAGATACATCGAGACCCTGCCTCGTCGCGGTTATCGCTTCATTGCCCCGGTCGAGACAGGTGAGACGCGCGGGATGCGCCAAGTGCTCGGCCTGGAGAAATCTCGCGAGCGGTCTCAGTCGACGCGAAAATCGCAAACTTGGATTCCCAGCCTGTTGAAGCTGGTTCGGTTACGAGAGGCAAGGGCAAGTTTGTGGCGATGCTTGTCGTTGTGGCCTGTGTACTAGCCGCCAGCCTGCTTTACAAGCGGATAGAACCACTCATCCCAGGGCTGCTTCACCGGACACGTGCCACGCCAAATTCCCAAGCTCCAAACGAGATTACGTCTCTGGCTATCTTGCCTCTGGAGAATCTCTCTGCCGATCCAGAGCAGGACTACTTTGCCGAGGGCATGACCGACGAGCTGACTACCGATCTTGCTCAGGTGACGGCCTGCGAGTAATTTCTCGTTCTTCAGCGATGCATTACCAGCACACCCAGAAGACCCTGCCGGAGATCGCGCGTGAGTTGGGCGTGGATGCAGTGGTTGAAGGCACTTTGGAGCGGGTGGGAGACCGAGTCAGAATCCGGGCACAGCTGATTCGCACAGCCGACGATCGCCATCTATGGGCGCAGGCCTATGATCGTGAGTACCACGATGTACTGACGTTACAGCGCGAAGCTGCCCGCGATATTGCTCGGGCGATAAACCATGAGCTTGATCCGTCGCGCCCGCAGCATCTGTCGCATGATGGTCTAGTCAATCCGGAAGCGTACGAGGCCTATCTAAAAGGGCGATACTTCTGGCACCGCCGTTCCAAGGAGGCCAATGCGAAATCGGTAGCTTATTTCCAGCGAGCCGTCCGACTCGCCCCCGATTCCGCCATGGCTTACTCTGGTCTGGCAGACGCGTACATCGATAGCGTCTATTGGGAGAGGCGCCATCGGTAGCAGCCGCCCTGGCCAAGACCGCCGTGAACAACGCACTGGAGCGAGATACCGATTGGCCGAGGCGCGTCTCGCCCGGGCCGAACTTCTGGAAATTTCTGAGTGGAACTGGGCTGAAGCGGACGAGGAATACCGGCGCGCCGTGGAGCTTAATCCGAACTATGCCCTCGCTCATGAGCAGTACGCCATTTTCCTGGCGGCCATGGGGCGCTTCGATCAAGCGACAGCGCATGCGCGCACGGCAGAGCATCTGGACCCCGTCTCTGCTTCCGTCTATGCCCATGGCGGAGTGGTCTCTTTTTTCGCTCGCCAGGACGACCAAGCCATCGAGCAGTATCGAAAGGCTCTTGAGATCGATCCCAACTTCGCACTCGCCCTCCGCCGTCTCAGCCAAATCTACTGGCATCAGCGGAAGTATGACGAGTCCATCAATGAAATTGAGAAGGCGGACGCACTGACCCATCGCCCTCCGGAAATCCAGAATGCAATTCGGCAGGCTTACCGAAGTGGCGGCCATGAGGCCGTAATTCGGAAGGAACTGGATCTGGAACTAAAAGGGCGGCATCCTTGGGTGCGTGATATTAATCGTGCCGAACTCTACGCCGGCCTGGGTGAGAAGTCTCAAGCGCTTACGTTTCTGGAGAAAGCTCTACACGAACACGATCCGTTTCTGGAGTTCCTGGCGGTGGATCCAACGTGGGACAACTTGCGTTCGGAGCCACGATTCCAATCCTTGGCACGGCAAGTGGGCCTACCCGCGACCTAGATCATAGGATCGAAGACCGTTGAGCTAGCGAAACGAATCGAACACACCGGAATCCCTGGGTCTGGCGAGCCTGCGCTCGTTGAGCAGATACAAAGATGGGTGAGGATCTGCTCTGAACCCAGTTGATCAGGAGACCGGTGCAGGTAGCGGGCAAAATCAGCGCCGGCTGCGTGGTAGCTGCGGATCGGTCCGGGAGAGTTGTGGCTCGGGCGGAGATCTTCCTCCATGCAGCAGCGTAGTGTGGTCATGGACAGCTTCTTCAGGTGTCCATGCACTCTAACCAGTCAACATGTTTGCACACTCCGTCGCGCTAGCGGCTGCGCGCAACTCGCGTATCAGCGAAGAAATAACGATACTCCGCGAGAACCTCACTCAGCCCGGCCTGCCGCTCAAGCAGGGCGGCTGCGGAACCATGACGGCACGATTACAAGCGCAACGGAACAACAACTCTGTTCGCTGCCCTCGATCTGCTGCAGGGGAAGGTCATCGGCGACTTTCATAAACGGCACCGGCATCAGGAGTTTCTGAAGTTTCTGCGGCGTATCGATCGCGAATTTGCGGGCGGCAAGACTCTGCACGTCGTCATGGACAACTACGGAACTCACGGCACAGCAGAGGTCAAAGCCCGGCTGAGGGAGCATCCCCGCTTCGTGATCCACTATGTACCCACCAGCTGCAGCTGGTTGAACCTGATCGAGCGATGGTTCGCTGAACTCACCAACAAACGCATCCGTCGCGATTCCTTTTCAGCGTCGACGAACTTGTCGCCGCCATCTACGACTTCCTCGCCGTGTGGAACGAAAATCCGAAGCCATTTGTCTGGACCGGACGGTCGATTCCATCGTCGCTAAACTCGCCCGTTGCCGCCAAACCCTCGAACACATCCAGCCTGGTCGTACGGGCCCCGAAACGTCGCAAACGTTTGTCCAGCTAATTCGTGGACACTACACTAGGGTTTCCGAGAAATATGCGGAGCAAGGAAAGATATGGCCAACGAAGACCTAAAGGATTTTTAGGCAGGATGCGGGCTTATTGGGCAGCACGGCGTTCTTGGGCAAAGCCGCCTGGGCCACGCTGCATTTGCCTGATTTTGGCAAATATGGAGTTTCTTCCTCTCTAAGCCTCGCATCTGAGCGCCCGGTAAGTTCACCTCTCTATCACACGGGCATGTGTCCCCGCACTTCCGCGCCAGTCGCCACCTGTGTAAAAAACTAGCGTGAGGCGAGGGATTGGTGTCTCTTGCCAGGGCCCGCACTGAGGCCGAAAGCCGTCCGCTATCTTTGATAACTAATGAATAAACATTGCTCCCGAAAGCATGCAACAGTATGAGCGATACAACTTATGTGTTTTCAGGACTTTACCTATAAGTTCTAATGATTGCAGGAACTTACACGTAGTCGTGCTGTAAACCCTTTGTTTTCAGGATGGGGTGGGGGGGTGGTACCGCGAAAAGCGCCTATTTCCGCTTTGCCCTTTCTCGAAACAAATGCGATATGGGACATAAATCTAAAGCGTCGGCTGCCTCGCCGACTCCGGCGTTACCGCTGATTGATGTACTGGATCGTCTGCAGGGTCACATCGCCACGATCTCGAGCGACTTGGGGCTGAGCTTGTCGAGCGTGTCCTGGGTGGTGTGGTGGTATGCGTTGGCGTAGCCGTAGTCGATGTCGATGATGTCCACCACGGGCACGCCGATCTTGGCAAATGGAATGTGGTCGTCTTCGATGGCGACGCTCTGCTGGAAGAAGTGCGACTGGTAGCCGAGGGTGGTTGCCGCCTGGTAGACCAGGTCGCTCAGCCAGGGAGTGGAATTGGTGTCGCGCTGGATGTCGAGGTCGGCATCGCCGATCATGTCGAGCAGGATAAAGGCCTTGATCTTTTTCGCAGTGCCATCCTGTTGCCATTTTGCCGCCAGGTGTTTCGTCCCGTACAGGCTGTCTTTGTCGCTCCATTTCACAAAGGCCTCTTCCCCGTCGGTCCACAGCAGCCAGATGCTGTAACCGTCGAGTTGCTTGCCGCGAAACTGATTGGCGAGCTCCAGCAGCAGTCCGGTGGTCGAGCCGCCGTCGTTAGCGCCGACAAACGCTTTGGGTAGCGGATAGTTCGTCTCATAGTGTCCGGCGACGACGATGATGCCATCTTTCTTGCCGGGAAACTTGACGATGATGTTGTGGATGGGAAACTCGCCCACAGGAGTCTTGGCGGTGAACGAATCGACCTCGATGTTGTCACCCGCGAGATGCGACTTGATGTACTGCTCGGCTTTGGCATGGCCAGGACTTCCGGGCGGCCGCGACCCGATGGAGACGTACTCCTTCACGTACTGGAACGCGCGTGTGGAGTTGATTTGTGGCGCAGGTTGCGCTGGGGCTGAAGTTGTTGGCGCGGGCGTCGCCGTCGAAACCTCGGCCGCATCAGCGGGTTTCGCATCGTTGGCATTCGCAGAATCGGAGTGCTGTTGGGTGCAGGCACCAAGGGCAAAGAGTGCGACCACAAATGTGAGGAGGCTTTGGCGGGCGGTCATACTCGCATCATTGTAACTGGCGGGCTCAGGATGACTCGATGAACCAAGAGCTATCGGCCGCCCCGAGAAGAGCGGCCGATGCAAGGCTGAAGTCCCGGAAACAAACTAAGAACTCGAGTGGCTCGCCTGAAGGCCAGCTCTACCACCTACCCCGCAACTTCTTCCAATTGTGCCTGGTCGAAGTCGAAGTTGGAGTAGACGTGCTGCACGTCGTCGGCGTCTTCCAGGGCCTCCAACAGACGGATCATGGTGTTGGCCTGATGGCCTTCGAGCTTGGTGTAGGTCTGCGGGATCATGCCGATCTCGGCGACTTCAGGTTTGATGCCGGCTTTCGTCACTGCTTCGAGGACGGTTTCGTACGAGGCCGGATCGGTGAGAATTTCCCAATTCTCGCCGTCGTCTTTCAGATCTTCGGCGCCGGATTCGAGAACCAGATTCATCAGGTCGTCTTCCTTGGCCGCGGATTTGGGAATAACAATGTCACCCTTTTTGTGGAACATCCAGGCGACCGAGCCGGCTTCGCCCATGTTCCCGCCGTTCTTGGAGAACGCATGACGGATTTCGCTGACCGTGCGGTTGCGGTTGTCGGTGGAGACTTCCACCAAGATCGCCACGCCGCCGGGACCATATCCCTCGAAGGTGATCTCTTCGTACGAGACGCCGGGCAGTTCGCCGGTGCCGCGCTGGATGGCGCGCTTGATGTTGTCGGCCGGCATGTTCTCGGCCTTGGCCGCTGCAACGGCGGTGCGCAAGCGGGGATTCTTTTCGACGTCGCCGCCGCTTTTGGCGGCCATGGTGATTTCCTTGATCAGGCGGGTGAAAATCTTGCCGCGCTTGGCGTCGAGCGCGCCCTTCTTATGCTTGATTGTCGCCCATTTTGAATGGCCGGACATAACGCAACCTCGTAAGCTTAGTAGTTACCGGATGCCCATGGCGTCGCCTGTTACGCATGACAACTGGTCCGCTGCGGAGATAGGCGGACATGCTGGGCAAACATGGATTATAGCACCGCAGTGCTAAGCGGAAAGTGCGCTTGAAGTCGCGCGAACTCGAGGCCCGGCACTGGCGCGTAAGAAAGTCCGTGGCTATTTCAGAAGGTGAAAGGCGCGCAGAGTCGGCAGAGTATTGGGCAGGAGATCGGCGGCAGCGTGGGCCAAGATGAGCACCAGGAAGTTGCGGGTCCGGGCCCAAAGCACGCCGAGAAAGAACCCTGCCACTGACGTGATCACGATTGAATAACCAACTGCCATGAGGAACGACGGATGGGCCGACAGTCCCTCCTGGGTGACGCTGGTCCGCAAGTAGAGTCCGGGCGCATGCACCAGCCCGAAGATCAGCGACATCAGAACAATCCCGCCCAGTTCCGAACGCAGCGCCGCAGAAAGCCGTGACTGCAGCAGCACGCGAAAGAAGAATTCTTCGACCACGCCGACTTCCAGCACCAGCCAGAGAAAAACCAGAGGCATCCCGAAGAGCAGCGTGTTGCCCGGGGCGTGTGCGTCAGCGATGTCGCGCATCCCCCTTCCGACTACTGACTGAAACACCAGCAGAACCAGCGACATGCTCAGGAAGACAAGCATGTGACTAATCTTGGTTGACATCGGAGCCAGGTCGACCAGTCGGTATCCGAAGCGCGCGACCATGATCCAAGCGGGAACCGCCACGAACAAGGCCAGTTTGGCCGAGACTATCGCAAGTGAATCGGCCGGCTCGTGAGGAATGTAGCGGTGAATCGCGGCGAAACCGAATGCCACGAAAATAGTTAGCGGAAGCAGGTACACGAAGATCGCCGCCAATTCCCTGCCGGGTGCCCGCACGCTGTAAGGGAGCGGCTGAATGCCTATGGTCAGCAGCCATGCGGCGAGCGAGAACCCGACTCCAAGGATGGAAAACACTCCCAGGGCCTCGCCCGCCTCAAATTGGCCGAAGCGAACCATGGCGAAAAGCGTTGCCGCGTAGAGAACGATGTATCCCGCCAACAAAGCAATTCCGGTCGTTCGTGTGCCGGTTCTCAAGCCAGGCCTCTCCAGGATCTGGGTCGACATGTTAATTGGGTACGCACCGGCGCCATGATTAGTTCCCTTTGACCGTGAAATCCTGCCGTCCTATGAGATACATTGCTGCCATGAAAGTATTCGTAAACGCCGAAGAAAAAAGCTGCACGGGGGCAATGTCTTTGAGCCAATTCATTCAGGAACTGGGCATCAAAGGAGACCGAGTTGCGGTCGAGCTGAATCGCGAAATCGTCCCGCGTGCACAGTGGGACGAGGTCCAATTGCATGATGGCGACCGTCTGGAAATCGTGCACTTCGTAGGAGGAGGCGCCCATTGCCGTTGACCCGTGCTCTGCGCGTTTTCACCGAACATAACCTTGTTGCCGCTTCCTTATCTTCTTTGTGAAAGCCTCGGGAACGGTGGAGCGCCGTTGGTTGACATGATCGATACCGCAAAATAACATCAAGAAGTTACGCGCCCTAGTAGCACGGCGAACCTGAAGTGTTAGCGCAAAATGCCAGACTTTTATTTCGCACGATATCTGCCGTTGCTGATCCACGTAATTGTGGCTGGAGGCTTGGCCACGGCCATGGTGGTGCTTTCGTGGCTAATCGGCCATCACAAGTTCAACAAAGCCAAAATGTCGCAGTACGAATGCGGCATGCAGCCTGTCGGTGACGCCCGCCAACGCTTCTCGGTTAAGTTCTATCTGGTTGCCATGTTGTTCATCCTGTTCGACGTGGAAGCTGTGTTTCTCTACCCGTGGGCGGTCATTTTCAAGGATCTGAAGATGTTCGGTTTCTGGGAGATGCTGGTGTATATCGGCATCGTACTCGCCGGATACTGGTACATCTGGAAAAAAGGCGTCATCGACTGGAACAAGCAGGGCAAGGCGGAGAGGATTTGAAGATGGCCCTGGAACCGCCAATTACAGACCTGGAGCAGTTGAAAGACCGGCCGGAACTGGCCCGTCTGCTGGCGTGCAAAGCGGACTTGGTTCAGGGCGCCAAGTTCGACCGCAATGAACTGTCCATTTATGTGGAGCGCACGTTTCTTCGAGAGGCCTGCGCGGCGCTCAAGAACGACCCGGAATTCAACTTCGACTCGCTAGCCGATCTCACCTGCGTGGACTGGACGCCCAACGATCCTCGATTCGAAGTTGTCTATCACCTTTTTTCGACAGTGACCAAGAAGCGCGTCCGGCTGAAAGTGCGACTCTCCGGCGACGATGCCCGGGTGGATTCCCTCACCTCGGTTTGGCCGGGGGCGGATTTCTTTGAGCGAGAGGTCTTTGATCTGTTCGGTGTTCGGTTCAATGAGCATCCAAACCTCAAGCGCATCATGATGCCCGAAAACTGGGAGGGACATCCGCTCCGCAAGGATTACCCCGTCGAGGGATACCGGTAAATCATGGCTGAAATGACACCAACTCCGGTTCTGGATGCGGCGACCGATCAGACGCTGGTACTTAATATGGGTCCGCAACACCCCTCGACTCATGGCGTGTTGCGGTTGCTGCTTGAGGTTGACGGCGAGACCATCGTGCGCATCATGCCCGACATCGGGTATTTGCACACCGGCATCGAAAAGACCTGCGAGGCCAAGTTTTACCAGCAGGTCGTACCCATGACCGACCGCATCGATTATCTCTGCCCCATGACCAATAATCTCGCTTACTGTCTGGCGGTTGAGAAGTTGTTGGGGATAGAGATTCCTCCGCGGGCACAGTGGCTGCGAGTGATGCTGAACGAGTTGACGCGCATTAATTCGCACCTGGTATGGCTGGGAACACACGCCATGGATATCGGCGCGATGACGGTGTTCCTGTACTGCTTCCGCGAGCGGGAAGAAGTGCTGCGGATGTTTGAGATGGTTTCCGGACAGCGCATGATGACCTCGTACTTCCGCATTGGCGGAATTGCGATTGAGCCGCCGCTGGACTTTTTCGACCGGGTGAAGCGCTTCATCACGCCATTCCCCGAGCGCATCGACCAGTACGAAAGCCTGCTGACGTCGAATCCGATCTGGGTGATGCGGACCAAGGGCATCGCTCACATTACGGCGGAGGACGCATTGGCGCTTTGCGCGACGGGTCCTACGTTGCGGGCGAGCGGGATTGACGTGGACCTGCGTCGTGACAATCCGTACACGGGTTACGAGAACTTCAAGTTCAAGGTTCCGGTTTCGAACGATGGTGACGTATACGCCCGTTATCTCGTGCGTGTCGAGGAGTTGCGCGAGTCGCAGAAGATGGTGGTGCAGGCGCTGGAAGGACTACCCGAGGGTCCAGTAAAGGCCGATGCTCCCAAGGTCGTGCTTCCCGATCGGGAGAAGATGAAGACGCAGATGGAGGCCCTCATCTATCACTTCAAGATCGTGACGGAAGGGTTCACGGTGCCGGAGGGCGAGGTCTATCTGCCAATTGAGTCACCGCGCGGCGAGATGGGGTATTACGTGGTAAGCGACGGAACTGCAAAGCCGTATCGTGTGCATATGCGGTCGCCATCGTTCGCCAATCTGCAATCGCTGAGGAAGATGTGCGAAGGCCGCATGATTGCCGACGTAGTCGCGGCCATCGGCAGTATCGATATTGTGCTGGGTGATTGCGACCGGTAGGTCAGAGCCAGAAAGAGCCAAGCACCAGATGAAATTCTCGGAACAACTGGAAAAACGTTTTGCCGAGATGGTCGGGCACTATCCCACGAAGCGGTCGGTGCTGGTGCCGATCCTGCTCTACGCTCAGGATGAGTTGGGCGAGATCACAGACGAGGCGATTCGAGAGTTGGCGCAGCGCGTGGATCTCACCGAACTGGAGGTACGCAACGTCATCAGCTACTACTCGATGATGCGGACACACCCCATTGGTAAATACAACTTCCAGGTTTGCACCAACGTGAGCTGTTTGCTGCGCGGCGGCGAAGAGATTCTTGCGCACTGCAAGAAACGCTTGGGCGTGGGCAATAAGGAATCGACACCGGACGGGCTCTTCCATGTTGAGGAAGTGGAGTGCATTGGGGCGTGCTCCTGGGCCCCGGCGATGCAGGTGAACTACGACTACCACGAGAACCTGACGCCGGCAACGATCGACGAGTTGATCGAAGAAATCAAGAAGAAGGAACGGCAGTAGGCGATGGCTTACCTGGTTTCACATCCCGATGAAGTGAGGGTTGTCTCCAAGCGCTTCGGCATGGGTGCCACCAACCTTGACCGCTACCTTGAACTGGACGGTTATAAGGCGGTGCAGAAGGCTCTGACGATGGAGCCGGACGCCATCATCAATGAAGTAAAGGTTTCGAATCTGCGCGGGCGTGGCGGAGCGGGCTTCCCGACGGGGATGAAGTGGTCATTTGTGCCCAAGCAGTCGCCGAAGCCAAAGTATGTGTTGTGCAACGGAGACGAGAGCGAACCCGGTACGTGCAAAGACCGGCTGATTTTCGAACATGACCCGCACTCGATTATTGAGGGTGTGATGATCGCTGCCCTCGCCATCGGAGCCAAGACCGGGTACATCTATTTGCGTGGGGAGTACCGCTATCTCGTTCAGATCATGGAGAAGGCAGTCGCCGACGCCTACACGCGTGGCTTCGTTGGGAAGAACATCTTTGGCTCGGGGCGCGATCTTGACGTACATATTCACTCCGGTGCGGGTGCATATGAGGTTGGCGAAGAGTCGGCCCTGATGGAGTCGCTGGAGGGCAAGCGAGGTGTGCCGCGGATCAAGCCGCCATTCCCTGCTGTCGTCGGATTGTGGGGCTGCCCCACGGTGATCAATAACGTCGAGACGCTGGCCAGCGTTCCGCACATAATCTTGAGCGGCGGGCAGTGGTTTGCCGACCTTGGCACCCCGAAGAACGGCGGCACGCATCTGGTCAGCATCAGCGGCAACGTTGAGCGGCCTGGCGTGTATGAACTGCCGCTGGGCTACAACTTCAAAAAGATCATTTACGACGTCGCTGGGGGAATTCAGGGAGGCCGCCAGCTAAAAGCGGTCGTGCCGGGCGGGTCGTCGGTGCCGATCTTGTTGCCCGAGGAGATTGACTATCCCTTCGATTATGACGGAATGGCTAAGGCCGGCTCGATGATGGGGTCGAGCGCGGTCATCGTCCTCGACGAGACGATGTGCATTGTGCGTTTCGCGCTGCGGGTCATCAAGTTCTATCAACACGAGAGCTGCGGATGGTGCATTCCGTGCCGTGAAGGGACAGATTGGCTTAAGAAGACGTTGACGCGATTCCATGCAGGCTATGGCGTCGAGAAGGATATCGACAACATAAAGTATCTGGCGGAAAACATGCTCGGAAGGACGTTTTGTCCACTGGGCGATGCGGCAGCGATGCCCATCATCTCGTACGTGCAGAAGTTTCGCAAGGAATTTGAGGACCATCTCGACGGCAAGCCGTGCCCGTTTGAAAAGGTACAGGAACCGGCACTGGTGTGAAGAAAGACTCGTCCCAGATTTGAGGTAATGAAGGAAGACTGTGGCTGATGTGACACTCACTGTCGACGGCAAGAAGCTGACGGTTCCTGCGGGAACCCTGCTGATCGAGGCGTGCAAGAGCACGGGCATCGAGGTGCCCTCGTTTTGCTATTACCCCGGCCTCTCCCTGCAGGGCGCCTGCCGCATGTGTCTGGTGGAGATCGAGAAGATGCCCAAGCTGCAGACCGCGTGCACCACGCCGGTCTCCGAAGGCATGGTCGTCACCACCGAGAGCGACAAGATCAAGCAGGCGCGCAAGTCCATGCTCGAACTGCTGCTCGCCAATCATCCGCTTGATTGTCCGGTATGCGATGCCGGCGGCGAATGCGAACTGCAGGACATGACCTTCAAGTACGGCGCTGCCGAATCGAAATTCATGGACATGAAGAACCACCGCGAGGAGCAGCAATGGTCTCCCGTGGTGTATTTCGACCGTCCGCGCTGCATCCTTTGTTACCGCTGCATTCGCGTCTGCGGCGAAGGCATGGACGTATGGGCTCTTGGCATCCAGAACCGCGGATCGAGCGCCATCATCGCGCCGAACAAGGAAGACCATCTGGAATGCGAAGAGTGCGGCATGTGTATCGATATTTGTCCGGTCGGCGCGCTTACCTCCGGAGCTTATCGCTACAAGACGCGTCCGTGGGAAATGAAGCATGTCGGGACGGTCTGCACCCACTGTGGCGACGGCTGCAAAATAACTTTGGGCGTGCGCCGCGCCGATACCGGCATGGACATCGTGCGCGGCGACAATCGTGACAAGAGCGGTATCAACGGCGATTTCCTGTGCATCAAGGGCCGCTACGCGTTTGACTTCGCCAACCATAGCGAGCGCCTCAGCACTCCGTTGATCAAGAAAGACGGCAAGTTCGTCCCAGCCAAGTGGGACGAGGCTTTCGACTTGATTGCCTCCAAGTTCAAAGAGGCGCTAGCGACGTCTGGGCCGGCGTCGCTCGGCGTGATTGGCTCGAATCGCACGAGCAACGAAGAGAACTACCTGCTGCAGAAGTTCGCGCGACTCGTGCTGGGCACGAACAACATCGACCACCATCGCACCGCCGACTTCCCTGCTTTCGCGTCGGCGCTGGCGGGAAAGGCGAACGCGACGGCATCGATGCGTGACGTCGGCAGTGCGCCGGCGATCCTGCTGATTGGCAACGATCCGACAGAGCAGCATCCGCTGCTGGCATGGCAGATTCGCACTAACGTCCGACTGCATCGGGCCAAGCTTTATGTGGTGAACTCGTCAGCCATCAAGATCCGCCGTCAGGCTACTCGCTTCGCCCAGATCGCGCCCGGCTCAGAGGGCGGCTTCGTACAATTCCTCGGCGGCAATGATTCCGCGGCCGACTCGGTCGTTTCCCCGCATTTCAGGCGCGAAGCACTCAACGAGTTGCGCGACAGCCTCAAGACCGAGCAAAGGCTGGTCATCATCTTTGGTTCGGAGTTGCGAGGAGCCGATGTCAAGGCGCTGGTCGATTTCGGCCTGGCTCAGGGCGCGAAGTTCCTATGCCTCGGCGATTACGCCAACTCGCGCGGCGCAGCCGACATGGGACTTTATCCCGACATGCTGCCGGGATACGCCGTGGTGGACAGCGCGACGAAATTCCATGAGAAGTGGCTGGATGCCATCCCCAAGACCGCGGGCCTGAACCTGCTGCAGATGGCCGACGCTGCCAAGGACGGCAAGCTCAAAGCACTTTACGTGGTCGGGTCGAACCCG
>CAVWUX010000003.1:0-28908 GCA_963758255.1 uncultured Acidobacteriaceae bacterium | reverse complement strand
GGGGTCGTAGTTCAGTTGGTTAGAACGCTGCCCTGTCACGGCAGAGGCCGCGGGTTCGAGTCCCGTCGACCCCGCCATTGAAAACAATGGCTTTGTACCGATTCAAAGGAAACCAATGGGGGTGCAAAGGACACAGTTTGGTGCCCCTTTTGCACCCTCAGCTTTTCTTCGACCAGTTCTTTTGCTCGACTCTGCTATGTCACGTCGTGGCGGTTTTAGGTGCTTCGGCGAGCGATTCTCCTGTTGTCTCGGAAGAAAAAACCAGCGATAGCACAGCCGCCTGGGCTGCATGCTTGGCTGGCGTGATTGCCTGGGTGTAGATGTCCAACGTGGATCGCAAAGAGGAATGCCGCAACAGCTCTTGCATTACCTTGGATTCTGTCCCGACACTCCGCAAAAGCGTTGAATAGGTATGTCGGAAGGTGTGCCAGCCGATATGTTTCTCAATGCCAACTCGGCGTGCTGCTGGTCGCACGTATTTGCGCAAGATCGCCTGCCCCCAGTACGGCTTCCTACCTCGGTAACGCTTGCTCGCGAAGACCCAGTCATCGGGCTTCCTATATGAGGAATGTTCCCTCCACCCTGCCAAAGCCTCGGCGAGAAGCGGATGAACCGGCACGGGCTTCTGCGATGACTCGGTCTTGCACCGGCCAACGGCTCCGTAGACAACGGACCAGTAACGCTCATCGTCCCGGCAGCAAAATCGATGTCACCCAATTTCAAACCGAACAACTCGCTCTGGCGTAAGCCGGTAGATGCAGCGAGAAGCACCAAGCTCCTTTCTCGAGCACCAAGAGTGTCCACCAGCCTCTTGATTTCAACAGGTGTAAGGACGCTGGGCGATGTCCGTCGTTTGCGCTCTGACGAACCAGGTAGATCGGGTTCCGGTCAAACAGCTCATATCGGCAGGCATGGTTGAAGAGCACACACATTAGGCCCGGATTTTGGCAGAACTGCTTCTGGACAACGGCGAACTGCGAAGCCAAGATTCAACTCCGATAGCTTTGATGTTAGCTAGTGCTTACTTGCATTAGTGATGGATATTACGTAATGTGATTGGCAAAGGGGGTGCCTTTGTCAAAACCGGCACCGGTACCGGAATGTTCGCGAGAAGATCGCCAGATTTTAGAAGATTGGGCGCGCAGCCGCACGATAGAAGCGCGATTGGTGGAACGAGCGAGAATCGTTTTGGGATGTCTGGAAGGGAAACCGGTCAGCACGGTGGCCCGGAGTTGGAAGGTGCGGCCGAACACGGTGATCGATTGGCGTCGGCGCTTTGCGGCGGAGGGAATAGCGGGATTGCGGGACCGTCCGCGATCGGGCAAACCGCCGCGATATACAGGGGAGTTTCGCGAGCAAGTGCTGGCCACGCTGGAAGAACCGCCGCCGAAAGGACAAGCGGTATGGGATGGGCCGGCACTGGCGGAGTATTTGAAAACATCAGTGCATGCAGTCTGGCGCGTGTTGCGGAAAGAAGGCGTATGTTTGGCACGCCAGCGCAGTTGGTGCGTCAGCACCGACCCGGAGTTCACGGCCAAGGCCGCCGATGTCGTGGGTTTGTACTTGAATCCCCCACAGAACGCGTTGGTTCTTTCCGTGGATGAAAAGCCGAGTATTCAGGCGTTGGAGCGAAAGACGGGATTCGTGGAAACGGACAGTGGGAAAATCGTCCGCGGTTTCAAGAGCACCTATAAGCGCCACGGCCCCTTAAATCTGTTTGCCGCCCTGGAAGTCGCCACGGGCGCCGTTCCTACGCAGACGACCGGCAAGAAGCGGCGAATTGAGTTTCTCGAATTCATGGATCGCGTGGTCGCCGATCTCCCGGTGGGAAAAGAAATCCACGCGATCTTGGACAATTACTGCATCCACAAGAAAAACGATGCCTGGCTGGCGGCTCATCCCAACGTGTTCTTTCACTTCACGCCAACCTCGGCCAGTTGGTTGAACCAAGTTGAAGTCTGGTTTGGTATTCTGAGCCGCAAAGCACTGCGGGGAGCGTCTTTTCGCGACATCGAGCAGTTGCGCAAAGCGATTGAAGACTTCGTGGCAGCCGACGGACCCAAAGCCAAGCCGTTCGTCTGGCGTAAACGCGAAGTCAAAGGTTCGCAGTTGCGCAATACTATCGTTAACTTACGCAATTAAGTGCTAGTGGCCTCCTCATTCCCCTCCATCACGGCGAACCGGTTGAGCTAGCGGCGCAGCGCGAGTGGGTCCCTCGATGAACTGCAGGCAAGGCTCAGGATCTGAATTATCATGTCTCATCGGCACGCGGGCGGCAGTCGCATTCGCTAGAGATGATCCGCGGTTTCATTTGAACACGAAGGTGTACACCCAGTTGGTTCGCATTGCGCCTCTAATTATTTTTTACTATTGACCTGACGAGCCAACTAGCATTGACTAACGCTCAATCTCTTCATCGCTGCCGCGGGGTGGCGGCGATGAAAGCGACTGTTTCATAGCGACAATTCAGCAACTTTGGAAGCCAGGGGGATACCGTGCGCTTACACACTCGGGGTGTCTGCTTAGGGATGCATTCTGTTTGTCTGCTCCTTTTCGTGTTATGCGTTAGCGTTCCGCCTGCTGTAGCACAGGGATGCGTCGCCGCGCACTCGTGTACGCAGCCGATGAACGAGCTTTCCGATCTCTACTTTGCCAACTCAAATCCATCGAAGGGAAGCTGGTACCACAAGTTGACGTTAAGCCTTGGCTACCGGGTGTACAGCTCCAACAAGTACTTTATCGGTACAAAAGAAATCAATCGGCCGAACGCGGTCGAGAACCACCAGAATATCTTTGACGTTGGCTTCAACTACCAATTCACGCCGCGTTTAAGTGTCATAGGTGACATCCCGTTCTATAGCGGAACGCGTAATCAGATTTACCCGCCTACGGGGATTTACCAGGTTGGCGGCATCGGCGACATCACCGTAGGGGTGCAGGGCTGGGTTTGGCGCCCGCCAACAGAGAACGGAGGCAATATCGCCTTCGACGTCGCCTTGTCCATGCCCACGGGCATTTACGGCGCACGCGGAGCCGGACTGCTCGGCGGTCAGACGGTCAATGCGGTGGCTGACCAGTCGCTGCAGCCGGGCACAGGAGGCTGGGGCTTTGTTGCTGGTTCCCAGGCCTACAAAAGGATCTGGTTGAAGACGATGGCCTACTTCCAGGGTCAGTGGCTGTTCAGTCCGGTCGACACCAATGGCGTGCCGACCTATCGCAAGCAGCCTGGGCAGGGTGTGATGTCGGTGCCCGACCAGTATCTGTTCCGCGCCGGCGCCTCACACAATGTGCCGGGACTGAAGCACCTCGCCCTCAGCCTGGGTGTACGGTGGGAAGGTGTGCCCGCGCATGACGTATTTGGAGACAGCAACGGATTTCGGCGACCGGGCTACATCGTCTCGCTCGATCCGGGACTGGTCTACGGCTTTCGCAACACCACTCTCACGGTAAACGGCCCTTGGGCCCTGGATCGCAATCGCGAACCGAGTGTGCCTGAATTGGAGAATGGAACGAAAAACGGAGACGCATTTTTCGCGGACTACACAATTCTGGTGAATCTGTCACACCGCTTTTGAAGAACATGACTGCACTGAAGCAAAAGTTCAAACCCTCGTCGCGAAGCTGGCTAGTAGCCTTTGTCGTCATCCTAGCCGTCGCGTGCGAGATGCTGGCTCAAGCGCCAGCGCCCTCACCACTTCCCAAGCTGTCACTAATCGATCAGACGGGACAGTCGCAACAGCTCTCGGACTACCAGGGCAGGATCATCGTGCTGAACTTCTGGGCGACCTGGTGCGGCCCATGCCGCGACGAACTGCCGATCCTCAGCAAACTCGCCGACAAATATTCGGACAAAAGCGTGGTGTTCATTGCCGCTTCGATCGACGACAGCGACACCCGGCCCAAGATTCCAGAATTCCTCAGACGAAAGAAGATCACCAACCTCCCAATCTGGGTGGGCGCCACCTCCGACACCTTGAAGCAGTTCGATCTTGGAATCATGGTGCCGGCCACGGTCATATTCGATCAGGACGGACAAGTGGTCGGTCGCATCTGGGGAGAATCCTCCAGCAAAGACATCGCTTCGCGTCTGGACTGGGTTCTGAATGGCCGTACGGGGAAAGCGCCCAAGGCCCTGCTCAAACACATGGGCTGATCGAAAAATACGAGCCCATGAAATGGGTATCTCGCCGGCCCGCACAGGCAAAAAGCGAAGCAAAGCCTTTTTTCATGGTCCATTCGGCGCCGGACGATCCTCGAACGAACGTCTCCCGGCTGCCGGAAAGTCCCCGACCAAGACAACACCGGCGAGACCCCCGCCGGACGCATGGTAGAAGCTTTCAGCCAGACGTCCAGGCTTCCGGGGAAGCTGTTCGCGGTGACCTCTCAATGGCCGATGAGATCACGATACGTCATTGCGTCCTCCACAAAAGCTATGGTTCGATTTCCTCGCTGAGCGTTCGCCGCGACTCCAAAAGCGGACGGCTGAAGGCAACCTGACCGGAAACTATCCAGAACGTCAATCCACCGTGATGCGTTCTCCGCTCAGATCGCCGGTCACCTCCTCCGTGAGGTTCCCGAGAAGGTCGTAAAAATCAAACGCAAACTGGCCGCGGTAGCCGTCGTGGTCGCGATCGAGAGTGATGGTTTCCCGGATGATCAGTGTCCCAATCAGCATTCCGGTTTTGTCCCAGACGAAGGCCGGATGCTTGACCTTGTAGGTTCGGGAGCCAATCTTCTTAAACACTCCAAGGCATATGTTGCCTTCGGCAGGCGGTACTCCGTCGTCGTTCAGAATTTCAAGTCCGTCGGAGTGAAACTGATCAAAACCCTCGTCGTACAGTGCTCCATTGGACACAAACTTGACGTGCCAGAGCCCCACGATTGTGCCACCGTCCGCATCGTTCGCTGCAATCGGGGATGAAGATTGAACTGCTCCCAACGACTGGGACGCCTGTGACTGGGGCAAGGTAATTGCCAAGTTGGGGATCCTCGGCGCGCGGCAGGATGCGTACACGGGGGCCACGAACAAAGTGCATCCGACGAGCATGGTGGCCGCGATGATGGCTGTCCGGCGTTGGCCGCGCGATGCTCCCGAAATGTCTGATCCTCGACTGACGAGAGCGCAGATGCGCTCCCATGCATGACCTGGTCTGCTTGCTTGTGCCTGCATAGCAATTCTCCTCGATGTGACTCCGCGTCGGAAGGCCGGCGTGCGGCTTGTCAACGGACGCAACCTTGCCGCGAACCCGGCTCACCAGTCAATGGTGCGGGCCTGACCGGGGTCTGGAACATTCCTCACGGGCTAACAGCCTGAAGGCAAACTACTTCTCGACTCGCTTCAAATGGGAAAAACGCCCTGATGGTAAAATGAACCGCTATCAGGGTGGGTCGCGCGCGATGGAACAGCCGCAATCAGCCGGGATGATACGCTTCAGCCGCTTCGTGCTCGACCGCGATTCTGGCGAACTGCTCAAAGACGGAACCCGCATCAAGCTGCAAGACCAGCCCTTCCAGATCCTCTGCATCCTGCTAGAACAACCCGGAAGGGTAGTGACGCGGGAGGAACTGCAAAACCGGATCTGGCCAGCCGATACCTTTGTGGCGTTCGACCAAGGACTCTATAGCGCGGTCAGGCGCCTGCGAGACGCACTTTGCGACTCGGCCGAGGCCCCGAGATACATCGAGACCCTGCCTCGTCGCGGTTATCGCTTCATTGCCCCGGTCGAGACAGGTGAGACGGCGCGGGATGCGCCAAGTGCTCGGCCTGGAGAAATCTCGCGAGCGGTCTCAGTCGACGCGAAAATCGCAAACTTGGATTCCCAGCCTGTTGAAGCTGGTTCGGTTACGAGAGGCAAGGGCAAGTTTGTGGCGATGCTTGTCGTTGTGGCCTGTGTACTAGCCGCCAGCCTGCTTTACAAGCGGATAGAACCACTCATCCCAGGGCTGCTTCACCGGACACGTGCCACGCCAAATTCCCAAGCTCCAAACGAGATTACGTCTCTGGCTATCTTGCCTCTGGAGAATCTCTCTGCCGATCCAGAGCAGGACTACTTTGCCGAGGGCATGACCGACGAGCTGACTACCGATCTTGCTCAGGTGAGCGGCCTGCGAGTAATTTCTCGTTCTTCAGCGATGCATTACCAGCACACCCAGAAGACCCTGCCGGAGATCGCGCGTGAGTTGGGCGTGGATGCAGTGGTTGAAGGCACTTTGGAGCGGGTGGGAGACCGAGTCAGAATCCGGGCACAGCTGATTCGCACAGCCGACGATCGCCATCTATGGGCGCAGGCCTATGATCGTGAGTACCACGATGTACTGACGTTACAGCGCGAAGCTGCCCGCGATATTGCTCGGGCGATAAACCATGAGCTTGATCCGTCGCGCCCGCAGCATCTGTCGCATGATGGTCTAGTCAATCCGGAAGCGTACGAGGCCTATCTAAAAGGGCGATACTTCTGGCACCGCCGTTCCAAGGAGGCCAATGCGAAATCGGTAGCTTATTTCCAGCGAGCCGTCCGACTCGCCCCCGATTCCGCCATGGCTTACTCTGGTCTGGCAGACGCGTACATCGATAGCGTCTATTGGGGAGAGGCGCCATCGGTAGCAGCCGCCCTGGCCAAGACCGCCGTGAACAACGCACTGGAGCGAGATCCCGATCTGGCCGAGGCGCGTCTCGCCCGGGCCGAACTTCTGGAAATTTCTGAGTGGAACTGGGCTGAAGCGGACGAGGAATACCGGCGCGCCGTGGAGCTTAATCCGAACTATGCCCTCGCTCATGAGCAGTACGCCATTTTCCTGGCGGCCATGGGGCGCTTCGATCAAGCGACAGCGCATGCGCGCACGGCAGAGCATCTGGACCCCGTCTCTGCTTCCGTCTATGCCCATGGCGGAGTGGTCTCTTTTTTCGCTCGCCAGGACGACCAAGCCATCGAGCAGTATCGAAAGGCTCTTGAGATCGATCCCAACTTCGCACTCGCCCTCCGCCGTCTCAGCCAAATCTACTGGCATCAGCGGAAGTATGACGAGTCCATCAATGAAATTGAGAAGGCGGACGCACTGACCCATCGCCCTCCGGAAATCCAGAATGCAATTCGGCAGGCTTACCGAAGTGGCGGCCATGAGGCCGTAATTCGGAAGGAACTGGATCTGGACCTAAAAGGGCGGCATCCTTGGGTGCGTGATATTAATCGTGCCGAACTCTACGCCGGCCTGGGTGAGAAGTCTCAAGCGCTTACGTTTCTGGAGAAAGCTCTACACGAACACGATCCGTTTCTGGAGTTCCTGGCGGTGGATCCAACGTGGGACAACTTGCGTTCCGAGCCGCGATTCCAATCCTTGGCACGGCAAGTGGGCCTACCCGCGGACCTAGATCATAGGATCGAAGACCGTTGAGCTAGCGAAACGAATCGAACACACCGGAATCCCTGGGTCTGGCGAGCCTGCGCTCGTTGAGCAGATACAAAGATGGGTGCGGATCTGCTCTGAACCCAGTTGATCAGGAGACCGGTGCAGGTAGCGGGCAAAATCAGCGCCGGCTGCGTGGTAGCTGCGGATCGGTCCGGGAGAGTTGTGGCTCGGGCGGAGATCTTCCTCCATGCAGCAGCGTAGTGTGGTCATGGACAGCTTCTTCAGGTGTCCATGCACTCTAACCAGTCAACATGTTTGCACACTCCGTCGCGCTAGCGGCTGCGCGCAACTCGCGTATCAGCGAAGAAATAACGATACTCCGCGAGAACCGCACTCAGCCCGGCCTGCCGCTCAAGCAGGGCGGCTGCGGAACCATGACGCACGATTACAAGCGCAACGGAACAACAACTCTGTTCGCTGCCCTCGATCTGCTGCAGGGGAAGGTCATCGGCGACTTTCATAAACGGCACCGGCATCAGGAGTTTCTGAAGTTTCTGCGGCGTATCGATCGCGAATTTGCGGGCGGCAAGACTCTGCACGTCGTCATGGACAACTACGGAACTCACGGCACAGCAGAGGTCAAAGCCTGGCTGAGGAAGCATCCCCGCTTCGTGATCCACTATGTACCCACCAGCTGCAGCTGGTTGAACCTGATCGAGCGATGGTTCGCTGAACTCACCAACAAACGCATCCGTCGCGATTCCTTCTTCAGCGTCGACGAACTTGTCGCCGCCATCAACGACTTCCTCGCCGCGTGGAACGAAAATCCGAAGCCATTCGTCTGGACCGCGACGGTCGATTCCATCGTCGCTAAACTCGCCCGTTGCCGCCAAACCCTCGAACACATCCAGCCTGGTTGTACGGGCCCCGAAACGTCGCAAACGTTTGTCCAGCTAATTCGTGGACACTACACTAGGGTTTTCGAGAAATATGCGGAGCAAGGAAAGATATGGCCAACGAAGACCTAAAGGATTTTTAGGCAGGATGCGGGCTTATTGGGCAGCACGGCGTTCTTGGGCAAAGCCGCCTGGGCCACGCTGCATTTGCCTGATTTTGGCAAATATGGAGTTTCTTCCTCTCTAAGCCTCGCATCTGAGTGCTCCCGTGTAAGTTCACCTCTCTTATCACACGGGCATGTGTCCCACGCACTTCCGCGCCAGTCGCCACCTGTGTAAAAGAACTAGCGTGAGGCGAGGGATTGGTGTCTCTTGCCAGGGCCCGCACTGAGGCCGAAAGCCGTCCGCTATCTTTGATAACTAATGAATAAACATTGCTCCCGAAAGCATGCAACAGTATGAGCGATACAACTTATGTGTTTTCAGGACTTTACCTATAAGTTCTAATGATTGCAGGAACTTACACGTAGTCGTGCTGTAAACCCTTTGTTTTCAGGATGGGGTGGGGGGGTGGTACCGCGAAAAGCGCCTATTTCCGCTTTGCCCTTTCTCGAAACAAATGCGATATGGGACATAAATCTAAAGCGTCGGCTGCACTCGCCGACTCCGGCGTTACCGCTGATTGATGTACTGGATCGTCTGCAGGGTCACATCGCCCACGATCTCGAGCGACTTGGGGCTGAGCTTGTCGAGAGTGTCCTGGGTAGTGTGGTGGTAGGCGTTGGCGTAGCCGTAGTCGATGTCGATGATGTCCACCACGGGCACGCCGATCTTGGCAAATGGAATGTGGTCGTCTTCGATGGCGACGCTCTGCTGGAAGAAGTGCGACTGGTAGCCGAGGGTGGTTGCCGCCTGGTAGACCAGGTCGCTCAGCCAGGGAGTGGAATTGGTGTCGCGCTGGATGTCGAGGTCGGCATCGCCGATCATGTCGAGCAGGATAAAGGCCTTGATCTTTTTCGCAGTGCCATCCTGTTGCCATTTCGCCGCCAGGTGTTTCGTCCCGTACAGGCTGTCTTTGTCGCTCCATTTCACAAAGGCCTCTTCCCCGTCGGTCCACAGCAGCCAGATGCTGTAACCGTCGAGCTGTTTGCCGCGAAACTGATTGGCGAGCTCCAGCAGCAGTCCGGTGGTCGAGCCGCCGTCGTTTGCGCCGACGAATTCCTTGGGCAGCGGATAGTTCGTCTCATAGTGTCCGGCGACGACGATGATGCCATCTTTCTTGCCGGGAAACTTGACGATGATGTTGTGGATGGGAAACTCGCCAACAGGAGTCTTGGCGGTGAACGAATCGACCTCGATGTTGTCACCCGCGAGATGCGACTTGATGTACTGCTCGGCTTTGGCATGGCCAGGACTTCCGGGAGGCCGCGAGCCGATGGCGACGTACTCCTTCACGTACTGGAACGCGCGTGTGGAGTTGATTTGTGGCGCAGTTTGCGCTGGGGCTGAAGTTGTTGGCGCGGACGTCGCCGTCGAAACCTCGGCCGCAGCAGCGGGTTTCGCATCGTTGGCGTTCGCAGAATCGGAGTGCTGTTGGGTGCAGGCACCAAGGGCAAAGAGTGCGACCACAAATGTGAGGAGGCTTTGGCGGGCGGTCATACTCGCATCATTGTAACTGGCGGGCTCAGGATGACTCGATGAACCAAGAGCTATCGGCCGCCCCGAGAAGAGCGGCCGATGCAAGGCTGAAGTCCCGGAAACAAACTAAGAACTCGAGTGGCTCGCCTGAAGGCCAGCTCTACCACCTACCCCGCAACTTCTTCCAATTGTGCCTGGTCGAAGTCGAAGTTGGAGTAGACGTGCTGCACGTCGTCGGCGTCTTCCAGGGCCTCCAACAGACGGATCATGGTGTTGGCCTGATGGCCTTCGAGCTTGGTGTAGGTCTGCGGGATCATGCCGATCTCGGCGACTTCAGGTTTGATGCCGGCTTTCGTCACTGCTTCGAGGACGGTTTCGTACGAGGCCGGATCGGTGAGGATTTCCCAATTCTCGCCGTCGTCTTTCAGATCTTCGGCGCCGGATTCGAGAACCAGATTCATCAGGTCGTCTTCCTTGGCCGCGGATTTGGGAATAACAATGTCACCCTTTTTGTGGAACATCCAGGCGACCGAGCCGGCTTCGCCCATGTTCCCGCCGTTCTTGGAGAACGCATGACGGATTTCGCTGACCGTGCGGTTGCGGTTGTCGGTGGAGACTTCCACCAAGATCGCCACGCCGCCGGGACCATATCCCTCGAAGGTGATCTCTTCGTACGAGACGCCGGGCAATTCGCCGGTGCCGCGCTGGATGGCGCGCTTGATGTTGTCGGCCGGCATGTTCTCGGCCTTGGCCGCTGCAACGGCGGTGCGCAAGCGGGGATTCTTTTCGACGTCGCCGCCGCTTTTGGCGGCCATGGTGATTTCCTTGATCAGGCGGGTGAAAATCTTGCCGCGCTTGGCGTCGAGCGCGCCCTTCTTATGCTTGATTGTCGCCCATTTTGAATGGCCGGACATAACGCAACCTCGTAAGCTTAGTAGTTACCGGATGCCCATGGCGTCGCCTGTTACGCATGACAACTGGTCCGCTGCGGAGATAGGCGGACATGCTGGGCAAACATGGATTATAGCACCGCAGTGCTAAGCGGAAAGTGCGCTTGAAGTCGCGCGAACTCGGGGCCCGACACTGGCGCGTAAGAAAGTCCGTGGCTATTTCAGAAGGTGAAAGGCGCGCAGAGTCGGCAGAGTATTGGGCAGGAGATCGGCGGCAGCGTGGGCCAAGATGAGCACCAGGAAGTTGCGGGTCCGGGCCCAAAGCACGCCGAGAAAGAACCCTGCCACTGACGTGATCACGATTGAATAACCAACTGCCATGAGGAACGACGGATGGGCCGACAGTCCCTCCTGGGTGACGCTGGTCCGCAAGTAGAGTCCGGGCGCATGCACCAGCCCGAAGATCAGCGACATCAGAACAATCCCGCCCAGTTCCGAACGCAGCGCCGCAGAAAGCCGTGACTGCAGCAGCACGCGAAAGAAGAATTCTTCGACCACGCCGACTTCCAGCACCAGCCAGAGAAAAACCAGAGGCATCCCGAAGAGCAGCGTGTTGCCCGGGGCGTGTGCGTCAGCGATGTCGCGCATCCCCCTTCCGACTACTGACTGAAACACCAGCAGAACCAGCGACATGCTCAGGAAGACAAGCATGTGACTAATCTTGGTTGACATCGGAGCCAGGTCGACCAGTCGGTATCCGAAGCGCGCGACCATGATCCAAGCGGGAACCGCCACGAACAAGGCCAGTTTGGCCGAGACTATCGCAAGTGAATCGGCCGGCTCGTGAGGAATGTAGCGGTGAATCGCGGCGAAACCGAATGCCACGAAAATAGTTAGCGGAAGCAGGTACACGACGATCGCCGCCAATTCCCTGCCGGGTGCCCGCACGCTGTAAGGGAGCGGCTGAATGCCTATGGTCAGCAGCCATGCGGCGAGCGAGAACCCGACTCCAAGGATGGAAAACACTCCCAGGGCCTCGCCCGCCTCAAATTGGCCGAAGCGAACCATGGCGAAAAGCGTTGCCGCGTAGAGGACGATGTATCCCGCCAACAAAGCAATTCCGGTCGTTCGTGTGCCGGTTCTCAAGCCAGGCCTCTCCAGGATCTGGGTCGACATGTTAATTGGGTACGCACCGGCGCCATGATTAGTTCCCTTTGACCGTGAAATCCTGCCGTCCTATGAGATACATTGCTGCCATGAAAGTATTCGTAAACGCCGAAGAAAAAAGCTGCACGGGGGCAATGTCTTTGAGCCAATTCATTCAGGAACTGGGCATCAAAGGAGACCGAGTTGCGGTCGAGCTGAATCGCGAAATCGTCCCGCGTGCACAGTGGGACGAGGTCCAATTGCATGATGGCGACCGTCTGGAAATCGTGCACTTCGTAGGAGGAGGCGCCCATTGCCGTTGACCCGTGCTCTGCGCGTTTTCACGGAACATGACCTTGTTGCCGCTTCCTTATCTTCTTTGTGAAAGCCTCGTGAACGTGGAGCGCCGTTGGTTGACATGATCGATACCGCAAAATAACATCAAGAAGTTACGCGCCCTAGTAGCACGGCGAACCTGAAGTGTTAGCGCAAAATGCCAGACTTTTATTTCGCACGATATCTGCCGTTGCTGATCCACGTAATTGTGGCTGGAGGCTTGGCCACGGCCATGGTGGTGCTTTCGTGGCTAATCGGCCATCACAAGTTCAACAAAGCCAAAATGTCGCAGTACGAATGCGGCATGCAGCCTGTCGGTGACGCCCGCCAACGCTTCTCGGTTAAGTTCTATCTGGTTGCCATGTTGTTCATCCTGTTCGACGTGGAAGCTGTGTTTCTCTACCCGTGGGCGGTCATTTTCAAGGATCTGAAGATGTTCGGTTTCTGGGAGATGCTGGTGTATATCGGCATCGTACTCGCCGGATACTGGTACATCTGGAAAAAAGGCGTCATCGACTGGAACAAGCAGGGCAAGGCGGAGAGGATTTGAAGATGGCCCTGGAACCGCCAATTACAGACCTGGAGCAGTTGAAAGACCGGCCGGAACTGGCCCGTCTGCTGGCGTGCAAAGCGGACTTGGTTCAGGGCGCCAAGTTCGACCGCAATGAACTGTCCATTTATGTGGAGCGCACGTTTCTTCGAGAGGCCTGCGCGGCGCTCAAGAACGATCCGGAATTCAACTTCGACTCGCTAGCCGATCTCACCTGCGTGGACTGGACGCCCAACGATCCTCGATTCGAAGTTGTCTATCACCTTTTTTCGACAGTGACCAAGAAGCGCGTCCGGCTGAAAGTGCGACTCTCCGGCGACGATGCCCGGGTGGATTCCCTCACCTCGGTTTGGCCGGGGGCGGATTTCTTTGAGCGAGAGGTCTTTGATCTGTTCGGTGTTCGGTTCAATGAGCATCCAAACCTCAAGCGCATCATGATGCCCGAAAACTGGGAGGGACATCCGCTCCGCAAGGATTACCCCGTCGAGGGATACCGGTAAATCATGGCTGAAATGACACCAACTCCGGTTCTGGATGCGGCGACCGATCAGACGCTGGTACTTAATATGGGTCCGCAACACCCCTCGACTCATGGCGTGTTGCGGTTGCTGCTTGAGGTTGACGGCGAGACCATCGTGCGCATCATGCCCGACATCGGGTATTTGCACACCGGCATCGAAAAGACCTGCGAGGCCAAGTTTTACCAGCAGGTCGTACCCATGACCGACCGCATCGATTATCTCTGCCCCATGACCAATAATCTCGCTTACTGTCTGGCGGTTGAGAAGTTGTTGGGGATAGAGATTCCTCCGCGGGCACAGTGGCTGCGAGTGATGCTGAACGAGTTGACGCGCATTAATTCGCACCTGGTATGGCTGGGAACACACGCCATGGATATCGGCGCGATGACGGTGTTCCTGTACTGCTTCCGCGAGCGGGAAGAAGTGCTGCGGATGTTTGAGATGGTTTCCGGACAGCGCATGATGACCTCGTACTTCCGCATTGGCGGAATTGCGATTGAGCCGCCGCTGGACTTTTTCGACCGGGTGAAGCGCTTCATCACGCCATTCCCCGAGCGCATCGACCAGTACGAAAGCCTGCTGACGTCGAATCCGATCTGGGTGATGCGGACCAAGGGCATCGCTCACATTACGGCGGAGGACGCATTGGCGCTTTGCGCGACGGGTCCTACGTTGCGGGCCAGCGGGATTGACGTGGACCTGCGTCGTGACAATCCGTACACGGGTTACGAGAATTTCAAGTTCAAGGTTCCGGTTTCGAACGATGGCGACGTATATGCCCGTTATCTCGTGCGTGTCGAGGAGTTGCGCGAGTCGCAGAAGATGGTGGTGCAGGCGCTGGAAGGACTACCCGAGGGTCCAGTAAAGGCCGATGCTCCCAAGGTCGTGCTTCCCGATCGGGAGAAGATGAAGACGCAGATGGAGGCCCTCATCTATCACTTCAAGATCGTGACGGAAGGGTTCACGGTGCCGGAGGGCGAGGTCTATCTGCCAATTGAGTCACCGCGCGGCGAGATGGGATATTACGTGGTAAGCGACGGAACTGCAAAGCCGTATCGTGTGCATATGCGGTCGCCATCGTTCGCCAATCTGCAATCGCTGCGGAAGATGTGCGAAGGCCGCATGATTGCCGACGTAGTCGCGGCCATCGGCAGTATCGATATTGTGCTGGGTGATTGCGACCGGTAGGTCAGAGCCAGAAAGAGCCAAGCACCAGATGAAATTTTCGGAACAACTGGAAAAACGTTTTGCCGAGATGGTCGGGCACTATCCCACGAAGCGGTCGGTGCTGGTGCCGATCCTGCTCTACGCTCAGGATGAGTTGGGCGAGATCACAGACGAGGCGATTCGAGAGTTGGCGCAGCGCGTGGATCTCACCGAACTGGAGGTACGCAACGTCATCAGCTACTACTCGATGATGCGGACACACCCCATTGGTAAATACAACTTCCAGGTTTGCACCAACGTGAGCTGTTTGCTGCGCGGCGGCGAAGAGATTCTTGCGCACTGCAAGAAACGCTTGGGCGTGGGCAATAAGGAATCGACACCGGACGGGCTCTTCCATGTTGAGGAAGTGGAGTGCATTGGGGCGTGCTCCTGGGCCCCGGCGATGCAGGTGAACTACGACTACCACGAGAACCTGACGCCGGCAACGATCGACGAGTTGATCGAAGAAATCAAGAAGAAGGAACGGCAGTAGGCGATGGCTTACCTGGTTTCACATCCCGATGAAGTGAGGGTTGTCTCCAAGCGCTTCGGCATGGGTGCCACCAACCTTGACCGCTACCTTGAACTGGACGGTTACAAGGCGGTGCAGAAGGCTCTGACGATGGAGCCGGACGCCATCATCAATGAAGTAAAGGTTTCGAATCTGCGCGGGCGTGGCGGAGCGGGCTTCCCGACGGGGATGAAGTGGTCATTTGTGCCCAAGCAGTCGCCGAAGCCAAAGTATGTGTTGTGCAACGGAGACGAGAGCGAACCCGGCACGTGCAAAGACCGGCTGATTTTCGAACATGACCCGCACTCGATTATTGAGGGTGTGATGATCGCTGCCCTCGCCATCGGAGCCAAGACCGGGTACATCTATTTGCGTGGGGAGTACCGCTATCTCGTTCAGATCATGGAGAAGGCAGTCGCCGACGCCTACACGCGTGGCTTCGTTGGGAAGAACATCTTTGGCTCGGGGCGCGATCTTGACGTACATATTCACTCCGGTGCGGGTGCATATGAGGTTGGCGAAGAGTCGGCCCTGATGGAGTCGCTGGAGGGCAAGCGAGGTGTGCCGCGGATCAAGCCGCCATTCCCTGCTGTCGTCGGATTGTGGGGCTGCCCCACGGTGATCAATAACGTCGAGACGCTGGCCAGCGTTCCGCACATAATCTTGAGCGGCGGGCAGTGGTTTGCCGACCTTGGCACCCCGAAGAACGGCGGCACGCATCTGGTCAGCATCAGCGGCAACGTTGAGCGGCCTGGCGTGTATGAACTGCCGCTGGGCTACAACTTCAAAAAGATCATTTACGACGTCGCTGGGGGAATTCAGGGAGGGCGCCAGCTAAAAGCGGTCGTGCCGGGCGGGTCGTCGGTACCGATCCTGTTGCCCGAGGAGATTGACTATCCCTTCGATTATGACGGAATGGCTAAGGCCGGCTCGATGATGGGGTCGAGCGCGGTCATCGTCCTCGACGAGACGATGTGCATTGTGCGTTTCGCGCTGCGGGTCATCAAGTTCTATCAACACGAGAGCTGCGGATGGTGCATTCCGTGCCGTGAAGGGACAGATTGGCTTAAGAAGACGTTGACGCGATTCCATGCAGGCTATGGCGTCGAGAAGGATATCGACAACATAAGGTATCTGGCGGAAAACATGCTCGGAAGGACGTTTTGTCCACTGGGCGATGCGGCAGCGATGCCCATCATCTCGTACGTGCAGAAGTTTCGCAAGGAATTCGAAGACCATCTCGGGGGCAAGCCGTGCCCATTCGAAAAGGTACTGGAACCGGCACTGGTGTGAAGAAAGACTCGTCCCAGATTTGAGGTAATGAAGGAAGACTGTGGCTGATGTGACACTCACTGTCGACGGCAAGAAGCTGACGGTTCCTGCGGGAACCCTGCTGATCGAGGCGTGCAAGAGCACGGGAATCGAGGTGCCCTCGTTTTGCTATTATCCCGGCCTCTCCCTACAGGGCGCCTGCCGCATGTGTCTGGTGGAGATCGAGAAGATGCCCAAGCTGCAGACCGCGTGCACCACGCCGGTCTCGGAAGGCATGGTCGTCACTACTGAGAGCGACAAGATCAAGCAGGCGCGCAAGGCCATGCTCGAACTGCTGCTCGCCAATCATCCGCTGGATTGTCCGGTATGCGACGCCGGCGGCGAATGCGAACTGCAGGACATGACCTTCAAGTACGGCGCTGCCGAATCGAAATTCATGGACATGAAGAACCACCGCGAGGAGCAGCAATGGTCTCCCGTGGTGTATTTCGACCGTCCGCGCTGCATCCTTTGTTACCGCTGCATTCGCGTCTGCGGCGAAGGCATGGACGTCTGGGCTCTTGGCATCCAGAACCGCGGATCGAGCGCCATCATCGCGCCAAACAAGGAAGACCATCTGGAATGCGAAGAGTGCGGCATGTGTATCGATATTTGTCCGGTCGGCGCGCTTACTTCCGGAGCTTATCGCTACAAGACGCGTCCGTGGGAAATGAAGCATGTCGGGACGATCTGCACCCACTGTGGCGACGGCTGCAAAACAACTTTGGGCGTGCGACGCGCCGATACCGGCATGGACATTGTGCGCGGCGACAATCGTGACAAGAGCGGTATCAACGGCGATTTCCTGTGCATCAAGGGCCGCTATGCGTTTGACTTCGCCAACCATAGCGAGCGCCTCAGCACTCCGTTGATCAAGAAAGACGGCAAGTTCGTCCCAGCCAAGTGGGACGAGGCTTTCGACTTGATTGCCTCCAAGTTCAAAGAGGCGCTAGCGACGTCTGGGCCGGCGTCGCTCGGCGTGATTGGCTCGAATCGCACGAGTAACGAAGAGAACTACCTGCTGCAGAAGTTCGCGCGACTCGTGCTGGGCACGAACAACATCGACCACCATCGCACCGCCGACTTCCCTGCTTTCGCGTCGGCGCTGGCGGGAAAGGCGAACGCGACGGCATCGATGCGTGACGTCGGCAGTGCGCCGGCGATCCTGCTGATTGGCAACGATCCGACAGAGCAGCATCCGCTGCTGGCATGGCAGATTCGCACTAACGTCCGACTGCATCGGGCCAAGCTTTATGTGGTGAACTCGTCAGCCATCAAGATCCGCCGTCAGGCTACTCGCTTCGCCCAGATCGCGCCCGGCTCAGAGGGCGGCTTCGTACAATTCCTCGGCGGCAATGATTCCGCGGCCGACTCGGTCGTTTCCCCGCATTTCAGGCGCGAAGCACTCAACGAGTTGCGCGACAGCCTCAAGACCGAGCAAAGGCTGGTCATCATCTTTGGTTCGGAGTTGCGAGGAGCCGATGTCAAGGCGCTGGTCGATTTCGGCCTGGCTCAGGGCGCAAAGTTCCTATGCCTCGGCGATTACGCCAACTCGCGCGGCGCAGCCGACATGGGACTTTATCCCGACATGCTGCCGGGATACGCCGTGGTGGACAGCGCGACGAAATTCCATGAGAAGTGGCTGGATGCCATCCCCAAGACCGCGGGCCTGAACCTGCTGCAGATGGCCGACGCTGCCAAGGACGGCAAGCTCAAAGCACTTTACGTGGTCGGGTCGAACCCGGTCGCACGATACAACATCGATCCGTTCGCGCTGTCCAAGGCATTTGTCGTGGTGCAGGACATGTTCCTGACCGACACGGCTATGATTGCCGACGTGGTGCTGCCAGTGGCCAACGCCTACGAGAAATCCGGGACCTACACCAACACGGCGGGCGATTTACAACTACTGAAAAAGGCTGGCGACTTCGGCGGGACGCGTACTGATTTCGAATGCATCGTTCGCATCGCGCAGACCATGGGATATGACGTCGGCAAACTCGTTCCCTTCGGCAATGCTGGTACTCGCGCGGACATGGGACAGACGCGCGGGGCTCATTCGGGCGAGTCAGACCAGCAGGCGGTGTGGCTGGCGGCGCGCAATCTTGAGCCGAAGATGAGTCCGTATGATCCCGTTTCGATGTTGGACGAAATTCAGAAGCTGGTGCCGGGGTATGACGTTTCGCGCCTCGGTGTGCTGGCGGGCCAGGATGAGCATACGCAACTGGTGCAGATCACGGGCGCAACCGGGATAGGGCATCCCGAACTGATTCTGCCCTCAAACGACACATTGTTTACGTCGGGGACATTGGGACGTTATTCCACCACTCTTAATTCAGTTATTGAGCGCAACCAGGCCTTACCGGCTGACAAGGAAGTCGCCGCTGACTAGCAGTGGGCGCGCTGTCTTGCGCCCGTCCTTTGTGGGTAGCTGTAGGTAACGCGGCGCGGGTCGCGCGAAACG
This sequence comes from uncultured Acidobacteriaceae bacterium, assembly GCA_963758255.1. GTDB lineage: Bacteria > Acidobacteriota > Terriglobia > Terriglobales > Acidobacteriaceae > DASRAA01. The sequence continues at coordinate 10,092 of CAVWUX010000003.1, read as the reverse complement.
AAACAGCGAGAACGCAGTTATTCGATGACCATTGGAACCTACATCCTCGTGTCGGTGATCAAGATCGTGATCGCCGTGTTCGTTCTGCTCACGGGTGTGGCTTACACAACGCTGGCGGAACGCAAGGTGGTTGCGCACATCCAGAACCGTTGGGGACCCTCCCGAGTGGGGCCGTTCGGCATCTGGCAGCCGCTCGCCGACGGTTTAAAGTTTATCTTTAAGGAAGACGTTACACCTCCCTTTGTAAATAAGCCGTTGTACCTACTGGCGCCGATCTTGTCTTTGACTGTAGCGCTGACTGCCATAGCGGTGGTTCCGATTGGCCCGTGGGTCACGATTGGCGGAATCCACACCCCGTTGCAGATTGCGGACGTCAACATTGGACTGCTGATCATACTGGGGCTGACTTCCATCGGAGTTTACGGGGTCGCGCTCTCGGGATGGTCGTCCAACAGCAAGTACTCGATGCTGGGCAGTCTGCGTGCCACCGCGCAGATGGTGAGCTATGAAATCGCGTTGGGGCTGTCGCTGGTTGGAGTGCTGATCTACGCAGGTAGCTTCAGCCTGCGCGACATTGTCAACGCACAATCGGGGACCTTCCTTGGGTTCATACCAAAGTGGAATATCTTCACGGGACAGTTCGTCGCCTTCTTTATTTACATCATGGCGGCCTATGCTGAGACCAACCGCATTCCGTTCGATTTGGCGGAGGCGGAAACCGAGTTGGTCGCCGGCTATCACACCGAATACAGTTCGATGAAGTTCGCCATGTTCTTCATGGCCGAGTACGCGAACATGTTCACCGTGGCGTGCCTGGCTACCGTACTGTTTTTCGGAGGCTGGTCGGGCCCGGTTTTTGGGCCGCCGATTCTACAGGCTCTGTTGCCGATCTTCTGGTTCGTGGTAAAGGTGCTGGCTTTTATCTTTATCTACATCTGGGTGCGGGGCACGCTGCCGCGCTTTCGTTATGACCAGTTGATGGCGTTTGGGTGGAAGTTTCTATTGCCGCTGGCGATTGCAAACATTTTGGTCACCGCCCTGGTGGTGGCGCTGAAGTAACGCGGGCTTTCTGAGATTTGACCCGGCGGCAGTCTGGGCCGGTTGAGTAGAACCATGCATCTTGTTCTGTTTATCATTTTCGGTGCGGTATGCATTGGAGCAGCCATTAACCTGCTGGTGCAGAAACATCCCATCAACAGCGCGCTTTCACTAATAGTGGTGATGGGCTCGCTGGCGCTGCTCTACCTGTTGCTGGGGGCGGAGTTTGTGGCTGCCGTACAGGTCATTGTGTACGCCGGCGCGGTCATGGTGCTGTTCGTGTTCGTCATCATGTTGCTGAATGCCGGGGAGGAAGAGCGCACGCCTCATGGCAGCCGGGTGGCGACTATGCTTGGCATTCCCGGGCTGATCGTCGGCCTCGGCATAGGCATCTGGGTGGTTATGCGTTACGCAGGACTGGACCGGATCGCCATCGGCGGGCCGGAAATTCTCAACGGTACCGAGGGCTTCGGGAATCCGCGCGCGGTCGCACACCTGCTATTCCGCGACTACCTGCTTCCCTTTGAAGTCACGTCCGTACTGATACTGATCGCGATTATGGGTGCCGTGGTTCTGGCGCGGAGGGAGGAATAGATGGTTCCTCTGTCCTACTACCTTGTCCTGAGTGGAATTCTGTTCGCCTGCGGCGTTACTGGTTTTCTGATCAAGCGCAACATCATCACCATCTTCATGTCCATTGAGCTGATGCTGAACGCAGTCAACCTGACGTTCGTCGCGTTCGCCGCGGAATTGAAGATGCTCAGCGGACACGTGTTCGTGTTCTTCGTGATGGTGGTGGCCGCTGCCGAAGCCGCGGTTGGACTAGCGATCATCATTGCCGTATTTCGCACGCGCGAAACGCTGAACGTCGATCGCGTCAATTTGCTGAAACTATGAGCCTTCATCTCTGGATCATCCCGTTGTTGCCGCTTGCCGGCGCCGCCATCAATGGCCTGCTGGGCAAGCGCTTTCCCAAGGTGCTGGTGAACACGATCGCCCTGGGATCGACGGCGGCTGCCTTCGCGTACGCGCTCTATGTCGCGGTTCAGTTCATGGGTCTGCCCGCCGACCAGATTCCCCACATCGAGCGCTATGCGACGTGGATGAGCGCAGGCCCGTTCAGTGCCGAGTTCGGCATCTACCTCGACCAGCTTTCGCTGGTCATGCTGCTGATCGTGACCGGCGTCGGCTTCGTGATCCACATTTTTTCAGTTGGCTACATGGCGCATGAGGGCGGCTACTACCGCTACTTCGCTTACCTAAACATCTTCATGTTCTTCATGCTGACCCTCATCCTGGCAAACAACTATTTGTTGATGTTCGTGGGATGGGAGGGGGTCGGTCTTGCGTCTTACTTGCTCATTGGCTTCTGGTTCCTTAAGGACTCGGCAGCGAACGCCGGCAAGAAGGCCTTCATCGTTAACCGGATTGGCGACTTTGGATTTCTTATCGCGCTCTTCCTGCTGATCAAGCATTTCGGGTCCTTGCAGTTTGACGGCGTCTTTAAGGCAGTTGCGGCCTATCCCACCGAGAGCACAGCCGGGCTTCTGACGGCCATTGGCATACTCATGATGGTGGGCGCGAGCGGAAAGTCGGCGCAGCTTCCCCTCTATGTCTGGCTGCCGGATGCGATGGAAGGACCGACCCCGGTTTCAGCCCTGATCCACGCGGCGACGATGGTAACGGCCGGTGTTTACATGGTGGCGCGCTCGAACCCGATCTTCAACCGCGCTCCGATCGCTCTCATGGTGGTGCTCGTGGTTGGCACGTTGACAGCCATTTTTGCAGCAACCATTGGCCTGGTACAACCCGATATCAAGAAGGTATTGGCTTACTCGACCGTATCGCAGCTCGGATACATGTTTATGGGTTGCGGAGTGGCCGCCTACAGCGCAGGCATCTTCCACCTGATGACGCACGCGTTTTTCAAGGGCCTGCTGTTTCTGTGTTCGGGAGCCATCATTCACGAACTCGGCGGCCAGCAGGACATGCGCTACATGGGTGGGTTGCGCAAGTACATGCCGTGGACTTTCGGCTGCATGACGATCGCATCGTTTACCATTGCCGGATTTCCACCGTTCGGAGCTTTCTTCTCGAAAGACGACATTCTCTTCCAGACCTGGGCGAGCGGAAACCATGTGCTCTGGCTGATCGGCTTGATTGCCGCAGCCCTGACCTCGTTCTACATTTTCCGGCTCTGGTTCTTGACCTTCTTCGGTGAGTATCGAGGCGGGGATGCCCCGGCATCGGACCATGGCCACGGCTCCCACGGCGAAGACAGTCGCGCGGGTGTGCCGCACGAAGCACCGATGGTGATGGTGGTTCCGTTGGTCATCCTTGCGATTCTGTGCGTGGTAGGCGGATGGGTGGGCATTCCCAAGGCCATGGGGGGCTCCAATCATTTCGAACATTTCCTTGCGCCAGTGTTCCACTCCACGGGAGAAGCAGAGGTCACCGCGGCGGAAGTCGGTCATGAAAGCGATAGTACCGAGTTGATGTTCAGCGCCATCTCCGTCGGCGCTGCGACCATCGGTTTCTTCTTCGCCTGGCTGATGTACTACAAACGCACCGACCTTCCGGCCAAATGGGCGCGCGCCGCCGGCGGGCTCTACACCCTGGTTCTGGACAAATACAGGGTGGACGAATTGTACGGAGCGGCCGTTGTCAGGCCGTTGCTTCTGCTGTCGACCAACATTCTCTGGAAAGGCATCGACGCCACGCTGATCGATGGCGCCGTCGATGAAAGCGCTGCCGGCGCTCGGGACATTTCCGACGGAATGCGCCACATGCAATCGGGAAATATTCGCTCCTACGCGGGCTGGGTGGCCTTCGGCGCTGCCGTGGTAATCGCCTTCATGGTCTGGAAGGGTGTGCGATGAATTACGTCGATCGCAACATCATCACGATCATCACCTTCCTACCCCTCGCCGGGGCGCTGCTGCTTTCGATCTTTCCCCGGCGTGCTCGCGATATTCGCTGGTTCGCGCTCGGAATCTCGCTGGTCACGCTTCTGGCCTCATTGCATCTTCCCTGGCACTACGTGCGCGGGCTCGATGGCTTTCAGTTCGAGCAGAATGTCCCTTGGATCTCGCATCCCAACATCCACTACCACCTCGGAGTCGACGGAATTTCGATGTGGCTGGTGGTGCTGACCACGTTCCTTACGCCGCTGTGCGTGCTGATCTCGTGGAAATCGGTGAGCACCCAGGTGAAGGAATTTTTCATCCTGATGCTGATACTCGAGACGGCGATGATTGGGGTTTTCGTCGCGCTCGACCTGTTCCTTTTCTACTTTTTCTGGGAAGCGACGCTGATTCCGATGGCGTTGATTATCGGTATCTACGGACACGGAAGGCGCATCTACGCTGCCGTCAAATTCTTCCTGTACACGATGATCGCCTCGGTCTTCATGCTGGCGGCGATCATCTGGCTCTACACCCATACCGGAAGCTTCGACTTCGTTACGGTCCAGAGCGCAATTCAGAGCGGCCAGATCGAAGGCTTCTCCGCGGCTGCCAAGTGGCTGTTTCTTGGTTTCTTCGTGGCGTTCGCTGTGAAGGTGCCTCTCTTCCCTCTTCACACCTGGTTGCCCGATGCGCACGTCGAAGCTCCCACGGCCGGCTCGGTCCTGCTTGCCGGTGTGCTGCTGAAGATGGCGACTTACGGCCTGTTGCGATTCAATGTCGGTCTGTTCCCTGACCAGGCGCAGCGCAACGCTCCCTGGATTATCGTACTCGCCATTATCAGCATCATCTCCGGCGCATTGGTCGCAATGGTGCAGCCAAACGTGAAGAAGTTGATCGCCTACACCTCGGTCAGCCACCTCGGCTTCGTGGTGCTCGGCATCTTCAGCTTCACCCAGATTGGCATGGACGGCGCGGTGTATCAGATGCTGAATCACGGCGTCTCTACCGGCGCTCTCTTCATGCTGCTGGGCATGATCTACGAGCGCCGTCACACCTACGAGATCTCCGAGTATGGCGGCATCGCAACTCCCATGCCGGTGTATGCCACGTTCTTCAGCTTCATCATGCTGTCGTCGGTTGGCTTGCCCCTACTAAACGGCTTCGTCGGCGAGTTTCTCATCCTGAACGGCGCCTTCCAGGCGCGCCAGATTTACGGCATCCTGGCGGCGACGGGAATCATCTGGGCGGCCTGCTACCTGCTCTGGATGTACCAGCGGGTCTTTTACGGCAATATCACTCATCCCGTGAATAAGAGTTTGCAGGACATGGATGCGCGCGAACGTGTCTCGATGTGGCCGCTAGCAGTTGCTGCTCTAGTAATGGGAGTGGCCCCCAACCTGTGGCTGCACTCCATCGATCCGTCAGTCTCATCCGTGCTGAAGCAGTTCTCAAGTGGAATCCAATCCGCCGCACCCGCAGCTTCTCATGTTACTCAAGCCCTCATGCAGGTGATCGGACGATGATTCCGACCGTCAACTATATCCGGATCCTCCCTGAGGTGGTACTCACGATCTTTGGCATTCTGGTCATGCTGGTGGATCCGCTCATCCCCACAAACGACTCCAAGAAGCCGCTGGGAGTAATTGCACTGCTGGGCATAGTGGCCGGAGTGGCCGCGACCCTCTATCAATCGCGCTTTTACGGCGACGCGTTCTTCAACATGGTGCGCGTCGACGCCTTTAGTATTTTCTTCCATCTCGTCATCCTCCTAATCGCACTGGTCGTTACGCTTAGCTCGTTTGACTATCTCGAAGTTCAGCAGATCAAGGCCGGAGAGTACTACGGGTTGGTTCTGTTCGCCTCCGTCGGCATGATGTTGATGTCGTCAGCGATCGAGCTGGTGCTGATTTTCATCGCCCTGGAAATTTCCTCGATCTCGACCTACATCCTCGCAGGATTTAGGCGGCGTGCGGCCGAGAGTGCAGAGGCGTCACTCAAGTACTTTCTGCTGGGATCCTTCGCTACCGCATTTTTCCTTTACGGCGTCGCCATGGTGTTCGGCTCTACCGGGTCGACCAACATCTATGTCATCGCCGAGATACTGAAGACGCACCAGTCGGTGTTGACCTATCTTGCCGTTGCCCTGATGTTTGTGGGACTGGGCTTCAAGGTCGCCTCCGCTCCCTTCCACGTCTGGACTCCTGACGTTTACGAAGGCTCTCCCGCGCCAGTCGTGGGTTTTATGTCGACCGGCCCGAAAGCGGCGGCGTTCGCGGTGTTACTGCGCGTCCTCTTCGCGACTGGCGCACCGGGATGGTTGTGGATGGTATGGGTTTCGGCCGCACTGTCGATGACGATTGGCAACATCGGCGCACTGGTGCAAAACAACGTAAAGCGCCTGCTTGCTTACTCGTCGATTGCCCATGCCGGATATCTGCTGGTGGCGTTCACCGCTGGCCAGACTATGGGGATCTCGGCGGCGATGTTTTACGCCGCCTCCTATGCTGCCATGAATGTCGGAGCGTTCGCGATCGTCGCTCATCTGTCAGGCAAGGGCGAGAAGTACGTCACCCTCGAAGACTACGCCGGTCTAGGCCGCCGCTCGCCGTTGATCGCGGCCCTGCTCACCATTTTCTTGCTCTCGTTGATTGGCATCCCGATTACGGGCGGGTTCTTCGCCAAGTTCTATGTTTTCTCGGCGGCATTGCAGTCAAACCTTATGGTGCTCACCATCATCGGCTTGATCAACAGCGCGATTGCAGCGTACTACTATTTGCGCATTATCGTTTACATGTATATGCGCGACGAGCGTGCGATCGAGGCTCCAGTCGCTCCGATTCCCTTCAGCCTGGGAGTTGGCCTTCTCATCAGCGTGGTCGCCGTCATCTACCTTGGCGTTCTGCCCAACCACGTGCTGGATTACGCCATTCGCGGCGCGCAGGACCTGCTGAAGTAATCCGTCGGGTCGCAATCTCCCAAAAAATAGCAAACGCCCTGTCCGAAAACAGGGCGTTGACTTGTTTGCCGAAGCCGAAACTAGACGACCTTGGCGAAGATGATAACCAGTGTGAACAGCACCAGCGACTCAATGAACGCCAGGCCGAGAATCAGCGCGAGCTGAATTCCAGGACGGGCGCCCGGATTGCGGGCCATGCCTTCGCAGGCAGCGGCGCCCACGCGGCCCTGGCCGAGAGCTGCCAGTCCAGCAGCGATCGCCATGCCGAAGCCCGAGGCAATTGCGACCCAGTTGGTGGTTGGAGCAGCGGCGGCTCCGCCCTGCGCGTAAGCTGGCATGGTCATCATCATGATGGCCAGCAGCGAGAACATTCCAATTGTCAGTTTCCGCATCGTGTTTCTCCTTATGAAATGCTGCCAGTGGGTGGTTGACGTCATCCTCGTGCAGACGCCCTCACGCTTACAGCAAACTTTTTAGTGCTCGTGGGCCACCGCTTCGCCGATATACACCGTCGGCAGCAGCACGAAAATATAGGCCTGGATGATCGAGACGCCGACGTGCAGCAGCATGAAAACCACCGGAATGGCGATGGGGAACAGCGAGAAGAACACCAGCGTCACCATATCGCCAGCAAACATGTTGGCGAAAAGACGGACAGTGAGCGAAAGAATCCTCGCCAGGTGACTCGCCACTTCGATCACCAGCATCAGCGGGGCCAGCCACCACACCGGGCCGAGGAAATGCTTTATGTAGCCCGGTCCGTTTTCGCGGATTCCTTGCATGTGGTAATAGAACCAGGTAACCACGGCGCAACCGAGCGGTACAGACGGGATCGCCGTCGGGGCCTCAAACCCGGGAATCAAGCCAATCAGGTTACAGGTGAGGATGAAGATTCCCAACGTGGTCAGATAGTTCGTATATCGCTCGTAGCCGTGGCCAATGATCTCGTGGCCCATCTGGTTCATCATCCCATTGATACTTTCGAACACGTGCTGCAGATTGCCGGGATCCTCCACCGAAAGCCGCGCACGGGCGAGTACGAAGATCAGCACCAGGAAAACAAACACCACGAACTGCATGGCCACGTAGTTGGTGATGGGCGCTTGCGGATGGGGCGAATGCAGGTGAAAAATGGCCAAAGCTGCGTTGGCCAAACCGGCGAAATACTTGTTAAGTAGTGCAGTGATCCAGAGCTGCTCAGGCATAAATGTTGCTACCGAAAATCCGTAGTACACCCCGAATCCGGATGCCTAGGTACAGGCTGGCAAGTACACGGAGCGTAAGTCCCAATCAAAGATATGAAACGTCAGAGTCCATGCCGCAGTCCAACGTAAACTTCAATCACGGCCTCGCAGGCGATTGCAGCGATCGTGAGGCAAACGCCCCCCAGAAAACCGTAAAGTCCCGCTAGTGAAACTCTAAATATAACATACGCGCCCAAGGCGATGAAGGCGTAGCGCAGCACCGCGCGGGCCACCAAAATCCCTCCCCGTTCGCGGCTTTGGCCTGTGGTGACGCGCTCCCCGAGCGCTACCACCATGCGCTCCAGCCAGGCATGATTCAGATAAGAGATAGCGGCTCCCAGCAGAAATCCGGCCGCCACTACGCGCCCGAACCTGATCCAACACACTGCCAGGCCGATTCCACCAAGCAGAAGCATGAATCGCCGGATTCTCCTCAATGCCGCACCGTAGAATTGATTGGCAGGGTTTTCGGGGATCGAGGGCTCAGTTGCCGACATATGTCGAAATGCCTGTACGCTGTTCTTTGCAGTCGGTGTCCGGTTACAGCGGCTTCAGCTTTGCTGCCGCAACCTGCTTCAGCATTTCGTCGATGGTGAGGCTTGAACCGGCTTCGGTGGCGAACGCGACCGATAGCACTCCCTGTCCCGACCCGATTCCGCCGGGGGCAAACTGTACCCATCCGATGCGCACTCGTTGGTCCTTATAGGCCGCCGGCATGTGGAAGCGCTTCACCACCGCCTCGGCGGCAGGCTTCTCGCCCTCGACCTCGAACAACAATGCGTCGCCGCCTGCAACCGACCGCTGCTCGGCCCGGGTCACTCGCACCGGCAGGTACTCTTCCTTGACCACGGAGGCGCCACCGGAATCCCGCACTTGATAGCCATCGAACAACTGTGAGGCGTAAAACCACAGCGGGTTTCCTTCGCCGTCTTTCACTTCCCAAAGCTTGGGAGGTTTGGTCCCTTTCGAAAGGTCTTTTGAGGCCTTCTCGGTATACAGAAATGGGAGCGGAAATGCCGCCGCGGACATCACCTGCGCCGCTTCCTTGCTGGTTGCTTTCGTAGCGGTGAAGAACTTGGAGATATCAGCAACCCTCTCCATCCCCGGCTGCTGGCTGACTTGGACAACGGCTCCAGTGCCGGAATCGTAGTAGATATCCGACCCGAACTGTGTGGTTACAAACTGCCGTGCCGTCTGCCACTGTCCAGGTATCGTCAAATCCGCATAGGTGCTGCTTATCTCTTGGGCATGGCAACTGACCACCTGTCCCGCGATTAACAAGATCGTGAATCCCCGAAAAATGAGCTGAATCGTCGCTATGGCGCGTGGCACGAAAACCTCCACTATCATGGAAAAGATCAGATCGCATGGAATCGCAAGCGAGCCATGCGCACCCCGTGAATCCGGAGCTTAAGGGGCCGCTACGGAAAGATGCAGCCTGCGAGTCAGTCTTGGGCGCGCGTAACCGTGCGAATCATCTGCACAAAGCCTATCACCGCGCCAAAGATGATTCCGGCCAAAAAGAGCCAGTGCGTGTGCAACCAATAGTCGAGCAACTTTCCAATCAGCAGCCCTACAACAACCGCGGCAGGAATAATGAACGCGATCTCCGAATAGCGCGCCCACACGACGGCAGGATTGTCTGATTTCTTGTCGCTGCGATCCTTGCCCATGCAGCCAGCGTATCACTGCCCGCAAGAGATTCCACATCGTTGCCTTGTAAGGCGGATTCGGGGAGTCCCAAAATGACTCTGGAGTTTCCGCAATGACCGTGATGAATCCCGAGCAGGGACTGCGCGAAGACGCATACCTGAGCAATACGGCGACAAAGGGCTGGTTTGACCAGAAGTTCACGTCTCGGTATGATCAAACTGCGGGGTGGAGCAGTCTGGTAGCTCGTTGGGCTCATAACCCAAAGGTCGGTGGTTCAAATCCACCCCCCGCAACC
>CAVWUX010000002.1:0-696772 GCA_963758255.1 uncultured Acidobacteriaceae bacterium | reverse complement strand
GCAAGAAGCTCACGGTTCCCGCGGGAACGCTGCTCATTGAGGCCTGCAAGAGCACGGGCATCGACGTGCCCTCGTTCTGCTATTACCCCGGGCTTTCGCTGCAGGGCGCCTGCCGCATGTGCCTGGTGGAAATCGAGAAGATGCCCAAGCTGCAGACCGCGTGCACCACGCCGGTCGCGCGAAGGCATGGTGGTCACCACCGAGAGCGACAAGATCAAGCAGGCGCGCAAGTCGATGATCGAGCTGCTGCTGGGCAATCATCCGCTGGATTGCCCGGTGTGCGATGCCGGCGGCGAATGCGAACTGCAGGACATGACCTTCAAGTACGGCGCTGCCGAGTCGAAGTTCATGGACCTGAAGAACCATCGCGAGGAGCAGCAGTGGTCGCCGGTGGTGTACTTCGACCGCCCGCGCTGCATCCTCTGCTACCGCTGCATTCGCGTCTGCGGCGAGGGCATGGACGTCTGGGCGCTGGGCATTCAGAACCGCGGATCGAGCTCCATCATCGCGCCGAATAAAGAAGATCATCTGGAGTGCGAAGAGTGCGGCATGTGCATCGACATCTGCCCGGTCGGCGCGCTCACCTCGGGAGCGTATCGCTACAAGACGCGTCCGTGGGAGATGAAGCACGTCGGCACCGATCTGCACGCATTGCGGCGATGGCTGCAAGACGACGCTGGGCGTGCGCCGCGCCGATACCGGCATGGAGATTGTGCGCGGCGACAATCGCGACAAGAGCGGCATCAACGGCGATTTCCTCTGCATCAAGGGACGCTACGCGTTCGACTTTGCCAACAATAACGAGCGCCTCAGCAAGCCGCTGATCAAGCGCGATGGCAAGTTTGTGCCAGCGACCTGGGAGCAGGCGTTCGAGCTGATCGCCTCCAAGTTCAAGGAAGTGCTAACGACGGCGGGCCGGCCTCGATCGGCGTTATCGGCTCGAATCGCACCAGAACGAAGAGAACTACCTGCTGCAGAAGTTCGCGCGGCTGGTGCTGGGCACGAACAACATCGACCACCATCGCACCGCCGACTTCCCTGCTTTCGCCTCGGCGCTGGCGGGAAAGGCGAACGCGACGGCATCGATGCGCGATGTCGGCAATGCGCCGGCGATCCTGCTGATCGGCAACGATCCGACGGACCAGCATCCGCTGCTGGCATGGCAGATTCGCACCAACGTGCGGCTGCATCGCGCCAAGCTCTACGTGGTGAATTCCTCTGCCATCAAGCTGCGGCGGCAGGCGACGGCGTTTGCGCAGATTGCGCCGGGCTCCGAGGGCAGCTTTGTGCAGTTCCTCGCCGGCAACGATGCGGCGGCGGACTCGGTCGTGTCCCCGCATCTCACGCGCGAAGCACTGAACGAGTTGCGCGACAAGCCTCAAGACCGAGCAAAGGCTGGTCATCATCTTTGGTTCGGAGTTGCGCGGAGCCGATGTCAAGGCGCTGGTCGATTTCGGCCTGGCGCAGGGCGCGAAGTTCCTATGCCTCGGCGATTACGCCAACTCGCGCGGCGCAGCCGACATGGGACTTTATCCCGACATGCTGCCGGGATACGCGCCGGTGGACAGCGCGACGAAATTCCACGAGAAGTGGCTGGACGACATCCCCAAGACCGCGGGCCTGAACCTGCTGCAGATGGTCGACGCTGCCAAGGCCGGCAAGCTCAAAGCGCTGTACGTGGTCGGCTCGAACCCGGTGGCGCGATACAACATCGATCCGTTCGCGCTGTCGAAGACATTTGTCGTGGTGCAGGACATGTTCCTGACCGACACGGCGATGATTGCCGACGTGGTGCTGCCGGTGGCCAACGCCTACGAGAAATCCGGGACCTACACCAACACGGCGGGCGATCTGCAGATGCTGAAGAAGGCTGGCGACTTCGGCGGGACGCGTACTGATTTCGAGTGCATCGTGCGCATCGCGCAGACCATGGGATATGACGTGCGCAAGCTGGTTCCGTTCGGCGGCGCAGGTACTCGCGCCGACATGGGACAGACGCGCGGGGCGCAGTCGGGCGAGTCAGACCAGCAGGCGGTGTGGCTGGCGGCGCACAATCTTGAGCCGAAGATGAGCCCGTTTGATCCCGTCGCGATGCTGGACGAAATTCAGCGGCTGGTGCCGGGGTATGACATTTCGCGGCTCGGCGTGCTGGCGGGCCAGGATGAGCATACGCAACTGGTGCAGATCACGGGCGCAACCGGGAGCGGGCATCCGGAACTGATTCTGCCCTCGAATGACACGTTGTTTACCTCGGGCACATTGGGACGTTATTCCACCACGCTGAATTCAGTGATGGAGCGCAATCAGGCCTCACCGGCGGACAAAGAAGTCGCCGCTGACTAGCAGTGGGCGCGCTGTCTTGCGCCCGTCCTTTGTGGGTAGCTGTAGGTGACGCGGCGCGGGTCGCGCGAAACGAAACAGCGAGAACGCAGTTATTCGATGACCATTGGAACCTACATCCTCGTGTCGCTGATCAAGATCGTGATCGCCGTGTTCGTTCTGCTCACCGGTGTGGCTTACACGACGTTGGCGGAACGCAAGGTCGTTGCGCACATCCAGAACCGTTGGGGACCCTCGCGAGTGGGGCCATTCGGCATCTGGCAGCCGCTGGCCGACGGATTAAAGTTTATCTTTAAGGAAGACATCACACCTCCCTTTGTAAATAAGCCTTTATATCTACTGGCGCCGATCCTGTCTTTGACTGTAGCGCTGACTGCCATTGCGGTAGTTCCGATTGGCCCATGGGTCACGATTGGCGGAATCCACACCCCGCTGCAGATTGCCGACGTCAACATTGGACTGCTGGTGATACTGGGGCTGACTTCCATCGGAGTTTACGGGGTCGCGCTCGCGGGATGGTCGTCCAACAGCAAGTACTCGATGCTGGGCAGCCTGCGCGCCTCGGCGCAGATGGTGAGCTATGAAATCGCGTTGGGGCTGTCGCTGGTTGGAGTGCTGATCTACGCAGGCAGCTTCAGCCTGCGCGACATCGTCAACGCACAATCGGGGACCTTCCTTGGGTTCATTCCCAAGTGGAATATCTTCACGGGACAGTTCGTCGCCTTCTTTATTTACATCATGGCGGCCTATGCGGAGACCAACCGCATTCCGTTCGATCTGGCGGAGGCGGAAACCGAGTTGGTCGCCGGCTATCACACCGAATACAGTTCGATGAAGTTTGCCATGTTCTTCATGGCCGAGTACGCCAACATGTTCACCGTGGCGTGCCTGGCTACGGTACTGTTTTTCGGAGGCTGGTCGGGCCCGGTTTTTGGTCCGCCGATTCTGCAGGCTCTGTTGCCGATCTTCTGGTTCGTGGTGAAGGTGCTGGCTTTTATCTTTATCTACATCTGGGTGCGGGGCACGCTGCCGCGCTTCCGTTATGACCAGTTGATGGCGTTTGGGTGGAAGTTTCTATTGCCGCTGGCGATTGCAAACATTTTGGTCACCGCCCTGGTGGTGGCGCTGAAGTAACGCGGGCTTTCTGAGATTTGACCCGGCGGCAGTCTGGGCCGGTTGAGTAGAACCATGCATCTTGTTCTGTTTATCATTTTCGGGGCGGTATGCGTTGGCGCGGCGATCAACCTGCTCGTGCAGAAGCATCCCATCAACAGCGCGCTGTCGCTGATCGTGGTGATGGGCTCGCTGGCGCTGCTCTACCTGCTGCTGGGCGCGGAGTTTGTGGCTGCCGTGCAGGTCATTGTGTACGCCGGCGCGGTCATGGTGCTGTTCGTCTTCACCATCATGTTGCTGAATGCCGGGGAGGAAGAGCGCACGCCGCACGGCAGCCGGGTAGCGACCATGCTTGGCATTCCCGGGCTGATCGTCGGCCTCGGCATAGGCATCTGGGTGGTCATGCGTTACGCAGGACTGGACCGGATCGCCATCGGCGGGCCGGAAATCCTTAACGGCACCGAGGGCTTTGGCAATCCGCGCGCGGTCGCACACCTGCTGTTCCGCGACTACCTGCTTCCCTTTGAAGTCACGTCGGTCCTGATACTGATCGCGATTATGGGCGCCGTGGTTCTGGCGCGGAGGGAGGAATAGATGGTCCCTCTATCCTACTACCTTGTGCTGAGTGGAATTCTGTTCGCCTGCGGCGTTGCTGGTTTTCTGATCAAGCGCAACATCATCACCATCTTCATGTCCATTGAGCTGATGCTGAACGCAGTGAACCTGACGTTCGTCGCGTTCGCCGCGGAATTGAAGATGCTCAGCGGACACGTGTTCGTGTTCTTCGTGATGGTGGTGGCCGCTGCCGAAGCCGCGGTTGGACTAGCGATCATCATTGCCGTATTCCGCACGCGCGAAACGCTGAACGTCGATCGCGTCAATTTGCTGAAACTATGAGCCTTCATCTCTGGATCATCCCGCTGTTGCCGCTTGCCGGCGCCGCCATCAATGGCCTGCTGGGCAAGCGCTTTCCCAAGGCGCTGGTGAACACGATCGCCCTGGGATCGACGGCGGCTGCCTTCGCGTACGCGCTCTAGGTCGCGGTTCAGTTCATGGGTCTGCCCGCCGACCAGATTCCCCACATCGAGCGCTATGCGACGTGGATGAGCGCAGGCCCGTTCAGTGCCGAGTTCGGCATCTACCTCGACCAGCTTTCGCTGGTCATGCTGCTGATCGTGACCGGTGTCGGTTTCGTGATCCACATTTTCTCGGTCGGCTACATGTCGCACGAGGGCGGCTACTACCGCTACTTCGCTTACCTAAACATCTTCATGTTCTTCATGCTGACCCTCATCCTGGCGAACAACTATTTGTTGATGTTCGTGGGATGGGAGGGGGTCGGTCTTGCGTCTTACTTGCTCATTGGCTTCTGGTTCCTTAAGGACTCGGCCGCGAACGCCGGCAAGAAGGCCTTCATCGTTAACCGGGTTGGCGACTTTGGATTTCTGATCGCGCTCTTCCTGCTGATCAAGCATTTCGGGTCCTTGCAGTTTGACGGCGTCTTTAAGGCAGTTGCGGCCTATCCCACCGAGAGCACAGCCGGGCTTCTGACGGCCATTGGCATACTCATGATGGTGGGCGCGAGCGGAAAGTCGGCGCAGCTTCCCCTCTATGTCTGGCTGCCGGATGCGATGGAAGGACCGACCCCGGTTTCAGCCCTGATCCACGCGGCGACGATGGTAACGGCCGGTGTTTACATGGTGGCGCGCTCGAACCCGATCTTCAACCGCGCTCCGATCGCTCTCATGGTGGTGCTCGTGGTTGGCACGTTGACGGCCATTTTTGCAGCAACCATTGGCCTGGTACAACCCGATATCAAGAAGGTATTGGCTTACTCGACCGTATCGCAGCTCGGATACATGTTTATGGGTTGCGGAGTGGCCGCCTACAGCGCAGGCATCTTCCACCTGATGACGCACGCGTTTTTCAAGGGCCTGCTGTTTCTGTGTTCGGGAGCCATCATTCACGAACTCGGCGGCCAGCAGGACATGCGCTACATGGGTGGGTTGCGCAAGTACATGCCGTGGACTTTCGGCTGCATGACGATCGCATCGTTTACCATTGCCGGATTTCCACCGTTCGGAGCTTTCTTCTCGAAAGACGACATTCTCTTCCAGACCTGGGCGAGCGGAAACCACGTGCTCTGGCTGATCGGCTTGATTGCCGCAGCCCTGACCTCGTTCTACATTTTCCGGCTCTGGTTCTTGACCTTCTTCGGTGAGTATCGAGGCGGGGATGCCCCGGCATCGGACCATGGCCACGGCTCCCACGGCGAAGACAGTCGCGCGGGTGTGCCGCACGAAGCACCGATGGTGATGGTGGTTCCGTTGGTCATCCTTGCGATTCTGTGCGTGGTAGGCGGATGGGTGGGCATTCCCAAGGCCATGGGGGGCTCCAATCATTTCGAACATTTCCTTGCGCCAGTGTTCCACTCCACGGGAGAAGCAGAGGTCACCGCGGCGGAAGTCGGTCATGAAAGCGATAGTACCGAGTTGATGTTCAGCGCCATCTCCGTCGGCGCTGCGACCATCGGTTTCTTCTTCGCCTGGCTGATGTACTACAAACGCACCGACCTTCCGGCCAAATGGGCGCGCGCCGCCGGCGGGCTCTACACCCTGGTTCTGGACAAATACAGGGTGGACGAATTGTACGGAGCGGCCGTTGTCAGGCCGTTGCTTCTGCTGTCGACCAACATTCTCTGGAAAGGCATCGACGCCACGCTGATTGATGGCGCCGTCGATGAAAGCGCTGCCGGCGCTCGGGACATTTCCGACGGAATGCGCCACATGCAATCGGGAAATATTCGCTCCTACGCGGGCTGGGTGGCCTTCGGCGCTGCCGTGGTAATCGCCTTCATGGTCTGGAAGGGTGTGCGATGAATTACGTCGATCGCAACATCATCACGATCATCACCTTCCTACCCCTCGCCGGGGCGCTGCTGCTTTCGATCTTTCCCCGGCGTGCTCGCGATATTCGCTGGTTCGCGCTCGGAATCTCGCTGGTCACGCTTCTGGCCTCATTGCATCTTCCCTGGCACTACGTGCGCGGGCTCGATGGCTTTCAGTTCGATCAGAATGTCCCTTGGATCTCGCATCCCAACATCCACTACCACCTCGGAGTCGACGGAATTTCGATGTGGCTGGTGGTGCTGACCACGTTCCTTACGCCGCTGTGCGTGCTGATCTCGTGGAAATCGGTGAGCACCCAGGTGAAGGAATTTTTCATCCTGATGCTGATACTCGAGACGGCGATGATTGGGGTTTTCGTCGCGCTCGACCTGTTCCTTTTCTACTTTTTCTGGGAAGCGACGCTGATTCCGATGGCGTTGATTATCGGTATCTACGGACACGGGAGGCGCATCTACGCTGCCGTCAAATTCTTCCTGTACACGATGATCGCCTCGGTCTTCATGCTGGCGGCGATCATCTGGCTCTACACCCATACGGGAAGCTTCGACTTCGTTACGGTCCAGAGCGCAATTCAGAGCGGCCAGATCGAAGGCTTTTCCGCGGCTGCCAAGTGGCTGTTTCTTGGTTTCTTCGTGGCGTTCGCTGTAAAGGTGCCTCTCTTCCCTCTTCACACCTGGTTGCCCGATGCGCACGTCGAAGCTCCCACGGCCGGCTCGGTCCTGCTTGCCGGTGTGCTGCTGAAGATGGGGACTTACGGCCTGTTGCGATTCAATGTCGGTCTGTTCCCTGACCAGGCGCAGCGCAACGCTCCCTGGATTATCGTACTCGCCATTATCAGCATCATCTCCGGCGCATTGGTCGCAATGGTGCAGCCAAACGTGAAGAAGTTGATCGCCTACACCTCGGTCAGCCACCTCGGCTTCGTGGTGCTCGGCATCTTCAGCTTCACCCAGATTGGCATGGACGGCGCGGTGTATCAGATGCTGAATCACGGCGTCTCTACCGGCGCTCTCTTCATGCTGCTGGGCATGATCTACGAGCGCCGTCACACCTACGAGATCTCCGAGTATGGCGGCATCGCAACTCCCATGCCGGTGTATGCCACGTTCTTCAGCTTCATCATGCTGTCGTCGGTTGGCTTGCCCCTACTAAACGGCTTCGTCGGCGAGTTTCTCATCCTGAACGGCGCCTTCCAGGCGCGCCAGATTTACGGCATCCTGGCGGCGACGGGAATCATCTGGGCGGCCTGCTACCTGCTCTGGATGTACCAGCGGGTCTTTTACGGCAATATCACTCATCCCGTGAATAAGAGTTTGCAGGACATGGATGCGCGCGAACGTGTCTCGATGTGGCCGCTAGCAGTTGCTACTCTAGTAATGGGAGTGGCCCCCAACCTGTGGCTGCACTCCATCGATCCGTCGGTCTCATCCGTGCTGAAGCAGTTCTCCAGTGGAATCCAATCCGCCGCACCCGCAGCTTCTCATGTTACTCAAGCCCTCATGCAGGTGATCGGACGATGATTCCGACCGTCAACTATATCCGGATCCTCCCTGAGGTGGTACTCACGATCTTTGGCATTCTGGTCATGCTGGTGGATCCGCTCATCCCCACAAACGACTCCAAGAAGCCGCTGGGAGTAATTGCACTGCTGGGCATAGTGGCCGGAGTGGCCGCGACCCTCTATCAATCGCGCTTTTACGGCGACGCGTTCTTCAACATGGTGCGCGTCGACGCCTTCAGTATTTTCTTCCATCTCGTCATCCTCCTAATCGCACTGGTCGTTACGCTTAGCTCGTTTGACTATCTCGAAGTTCAGCAGATCAAGGCCGGAGAGTACTACGGGTTGGTTCTGTTCGCATCCGTCGGCATGATGTTGATGTCGTCAGCGATCGAGCTGGTGCTGATTTTCATCGCCCTGGAAATTTCCTCGATCTCAACATACATCCTCGCAGGATTTAGGCGGCGTGCGGCCGAGAGTGCAGAGGCGTCACTCAAGTACTTTCTGCTGGGATCCTTCGCTACCGCATTCTTTCTTTACGGCGTCGCGATGGTGTTCGGCTCTACCGGTTCAACCAATATCTATGTCATAGCCGGGATATTAGAGACTCACCAATCGGTGTTGACCTATCTTGCTGTCGCCCTGATGTTTGTCGGACTGGGCTTCAAGGTCGCCTCCGCTCCCTTCCACGTCTGGACTCCTGACGTTTACGAAGGCTCTCCCGCGCCAGTCGTGGGTTTTATGTCGACCGGCCCGAAAGCGGCGGCGTTCGCGGTGTTACTGCGCGTCCTCTTCGCGACTGGCGCACCGGGATGGTTCTGGATGGTATGGGTTTCGGCCGCACTGTCGATGACGATTGGCAACATCGGCGCACTGGTGCAAAACAACGTAAAGCGCCTGCTTGCTTACTCGTCGATTGCCCATGCCGGATATCTGCTGGTGGCGTTCACCGCTGGCCAGACTATGGGGATCTCGGCGGCGATGTTTTACGCCGCCTCCTATGCTGCCATGAATGTCGGAGCGTTCGCGATCGTCGCTCATCTGTCGGGCAAGGGCGAGAAGTACGTCACCCTCGAAGACTACGCCGGTCTAGGCCGCCGCTCGCCGTTGATCGCGGCCCTGCTCACCATTTTCTTGCTCTCGTTGATTGGCATCCCGATTACGGGCGGGTTCTTCGCCAAGTTCTATGTTTTCTCGGCGGCATTGCAGTCAAACCTTGTGGTGCTCACCATCATCGGCTTGATCAACAGCGCGATTGCAGCGTACTACTATTTGCGCATTATCGTTTACATGTATATGCGCGACGAGCGTGCGATCGAGGCTCCAGTCGCTCCGATTCCCTTCAGCCTGGGAGTTGGCCTTCTCATCAGCGGGGTCGCCGTCATCTACCTTGGCGTTCTGCCCAACCACGTGCTGGATTACGCCATTCGCGGCGCGCAGGACCTGCTGAAGTAATCCGTCGGGTCGCAATCTCCCAAAAAATAGCAAACGCCCTGTCCGAAAACAGGGCGTTGACTAGTTTGCCGAAGCCGAAACTAGACGACCTTGGCGAAGATGATAACCAGTGTGAACAGCACCAGCGACTCAATGAACGCCAGGCCGAGAATCAGCGCGAGCTGAATTCCAGGACGGGCGCCCGGATTGCGGGCCATGCCTTCGCAGGCAGCGGCGCCCACGCGGCCCTGGCCGAGAGCTGCCAGTCCAGCAGCGATCGCCATGCCGAAGCCCGAGGCAATAGCGACCCAGTTGGTGGTTGGTGCAGCGGCGGCTCCGCCCTGCGCGTAGGCCGGCATGGTCATCATCATGATGGCCAGCAGCGAGAACATTCCAATTGTCAGTTTCCGCATCGTGTTTCTCCTTATGAAATGCTGCCAGTGGGTGGTTGACGTCATCCTCGTGCAGACGCCCTCACGCTTACAGCAAACTTTTTAGTGCTCGTGGGCCACCGCTTCGCCGATATACACCGTCGGCAGCAGCACGAAAATATAGGCCTGGATGATCGAGACGCCGACGTGCAGCAGCATGAAAACCACCGGAATGGCGATGGGGAACAGCGAGAAGAACACCAGCGTCACCATATCGCCAGCAAACATGTTGGCGAAAAGACGGACAGTGAGCGAAAGAATCCTCGCCAGGTGACTCGCCACTTCGATCACCAGCATCAGCGGGGCCAGCCACCACACCGGGCCGAGGAAATGCTTTATGTAGCCCGGTCCGTTTTCGCGGATTCCTTGCATGTGGTAATAGAACCAGGTAACCACGGCGCAACCGAGCGGTACAGACGGGATCGCCGTCGGGGCCTCAAACCCGGGAATCAAGCCAATCAGGTTACAGGTGAGGATGAAGATTCCCAACGTGGTTAGATAGTTCGTATATCGCTCGTAGCCGTGGCCAATGATCTCGTGGCCCATCTGGTTCATCATCCCATTGATACTTTCGAACACGTGCTGCAGATTGCCGGGATCCTCCACCGAAAGCCGCGCACGGACGAGTACGAAGATCAGCACCAGGAAAACAAACACCACGAACTGCATGGCCACGTAGTTGGTGATGGGCGCTTGCGGATGGGGCGAATGCAGGTGAAAAATGGCCAAAGCTGCGTTGGCCAAACCGGCAAAATACTTGTTAAGTAGTGCAGTGATCCAGAGCTGCTCAGGCATAAATGTTGCTACCGAAAATCCGTAGTTCACCCCGAATCCGGATGCCTAGGTATAGGCTGGCAAGTACACGGAGCGTAAGTCCCAATCAAAGATATGAAACGTCAGAGTCCATGCCGCAGTCCAACATAAACTTCAACCACGGCCTCGCAGGCGATTGCAGCGATCGTGAGGCAAACGCCCCCCAGAAAACCGTAAAGTCCCGCTAGTGAAACTCTAAATATAACATACGCGCCCAAGGCGATGAAGGCGTAGCGCAGCACCGCGCGGGCCACCAAAATCCCTCCTCGTTCGCGGCTTTGGCCTGTGGTGACGCGCTCCCCGAGCGCTACCACCATGCGCTCCAGCCAGGCATGATTCAGATAAGAGATAGCGGCTCCCAGCAGAAATCCGGCCGCCACTACGCGCCCGAACCTGATCCAACACACTGCCAGGCCGATTCCACCAAGCAGAAGGATGAATCGCCGGATTCTCCTCAATGCCGCACCGTAGAATTGATCGGCAGGGTTTTCGGGGATCGAGGGCTCAGTTGCCGACATATGTCGAAATGCCTGTACGCTGTTCTTTGCAGTCGGTGTCCGGTTACAGCGGCTTCAGCTTTGCTGCCGCAACCTGCTTCAGCATTTCGTCGATGGTGAGGCTTGAACCGGCTTCGGTGGCGAACGCGACCGATAGCACTCCCTGTCCCGACCCGATTCCGCCGGGGGCAAACTGTACCCATCCGATGCGCACTCGTTGGTCCTTATAGGCCGCCGGCATGTGGAAGCGCTTCACCACCGCCTCGGCGGCAGGCTTCTCGCCCTCGACCTCGAACAACAATGCGTCGCCGCCTGCAACCGACCGCTGCTCGGCCCGGGTCACTCGCACCGGCAGGTACTCTTCCTTGACCACGGAGGCGCCACCGGAATCCCGCACTTGATAGCCATCGAACAACTGTGAGGCGTAAAACCACAGCGGGTTTCCTTCGCCGTCTTTCACTTCCCAAAGCTTGGGAGGTTTGGTCCCTTTCGAAAGGTCTTTTGAGGCCTTCTCGGTATACAGAAATGGGAGCGGAAATGCCGCCGCGGACATCACCTGCGCCGCTTCCTTGCTGGTCGCTTTCGTAGCGGTGAAGAACTTGGAGATATCAGCAACCCTCTCCATCCCCGGCTGCTGGCTGACTTGGACAACAGCTCCAGTGCCGGAATCGTAGTAGATATCCGACCCGAACTGTGTGGTTACAAACTGCCGTGCCGTCTGCCACTGTCCAGGTATCGTCAAATCCGCATAGGTGCTGCTTATCTCTTGGGCATGGCAACTTACCACCTGTCCCGCGATTAACAAGATCGTGAATCCCCGAAAAATGAGCTGAATCGTCGCTATGGCGCGTGGCACGAAAACCTCCACTATCATGGAAAAGATCAGATCGCATGGAATCGCAAGCGAGCCATGCGCACCCCGTGAATCCGGAGCTTAAGGGGCCGCTACGGAAAGATGCAGCCTGCGAGTCAGTCTTGGGCGCGCGTAACCGTGCGAATCATCTGCACAAAGCCTATCACCGCGCCAAAGATGATTCCGGCCAAAAAGAGCCAGTGCGTGTGCAACCAATAGTCGAGCAACTTTCCAATCAGCAGCCCTACAACAACCGCGGCAGGAATAATGAACGCGATCTCCGAATAGCGCGCCCACACGACGCGCAGGATTGTCTGATTTCTTGTCGCTGCGATCCTTGCCCATGCAGCCAGCGTATCACTGCCCGCAAGAGATTCCACATCGTTGCCTTGTAAGGCGGATTCGGGGAGTCCCAAAATGACTCTGGAGTTTCCGCAATGACCGTGATGAATCCCGAGCAGGGTCTCAGCGAAGACGCATACCTGTGCAATACGGCGACAAAGGGCTGGTTTGACCAGAAGTTCACGTCTCGGTATGATCAAACTGCGGGGTGGAGCAGTCTGGTAGCTCGTTGGGCTCATAACCCAAAGGTCGGTGGTTCAAATCCACCCCCCGCAACCAAACAAGTTCCTGATTACAAACGCCTTCCGTCGCAGCCGGAAGGCGTTTCTGTTGTACTTGCTCACAATTTGCTCACAGAATTCCAGCCGCGAATTTCGCATCTACATGATCCTCCCTTCTGTTTGGCTCGTCGGCAAAGGACAAAACAAGTCGTCGAGTTGCTCCACCACCCTGCGGTCGTCGTCTCCGACCAGGTGTGTGTAGTCCATCGTTGTCCTCGAGCTGACGTGTCCGAGACGCTCTTGTCTTACTTTCATCGGAGTGTGCAGGCGGTCCTGGGCGGTGGCATTCCCATGCCGGAAGGCATGGAGTCCGCCCTCAAGCCCCAACTCCTTCAGCAACGGCTTGAGCTTCCGCTTGACCAGGTTTTCTGGGTGCAGCCGCTTGCCCTCGGGTGAGAGAAATAGTGGCTCGGCGGGATTGCGCCCAGTCACAAACGAGTTAAGACGGTCTGCAAGTCGCGGAGAGATGCTGAATATCCTTGGCTTGCGACTCTTAGTGTCGGTGATGTGCCGTCCGTTACGGCTTCGCTTGACGATGATCACGCGATTGGTTAGGTCGACGTGGCCGACGTCCAGGCCGCAGACTTCTCCGCGCCGGATTCCGGTTTGCGCCACCAACCAATACACCGTATCGTAAGGCGGTTCTGCAGCGGCGATGATGCGCCTCATGTCTTCCGGCGAGAACGTGGGCTGTTCCGGCGGGTCCCACTCAGGCAACACTAGGCCACCAAATGGGTCGTGCCCTACATATCCCCAGGCTTTCGCCGAGTTCCACATGATCCGCAGCGTCCCGACTAGGTTTTTGACGGTCTTAGCGCTTAAGTCGCAATCGGAGATGAACGACTGCAACAGTTCGCCGGTAATGTCCTTCATAGCCACGTTGCCGAGTTGAGGAATCAGGTGTTTCCGCAACTGAGAACGTATTGGAGGCTGGGTTGATGGTTTGTGCTGGCTCAGAACGATCTCTTGCCAGCGCTTCGCGAATTCTGAGAACTGCGCTACCGGCCGCGGCCGATAGGAAAGGTTGTTGATGTCTGTAAGCAGGTCCTCCAGCGCGCGAAGGGCTAGTTTCCGAGTTGGATAGTCGGTTTTTGTCCCGAGGATCACCCATTTTTCGAGGCGCTGAATCTTGCCGTCTCGAATGATGTCCTCTCGGTAACGTCCCACCCAAACCGGACTTCGCTTTCCGCGCAAGACCAACTGACCGCGTTGAAACCGTCTCCTGGCCATACGCTCAAAGTCTCCTTTGAGCGGGACCGCGGAGTTCGCCTCGGCCAAAACGATATCATGTTCGGTACTAGCGACTACAGCCTTGTTACGACCGAGGTGTTGCATCAGTTACCTGCTCGTTCTGCGCTCCAAAATCACCTAATTCTCGAACCACTAACGCACGTTTACTGACGTACCCAAGCACCGGCACACAACGTCTCTCATCGCAGCAAGGACGTCGTCCAATTGGACCGGTCTATGCTCCACCCGACCGGCGCTAGGTGCAGAGTGGCCTGCTAGCTGCTTTTGTTAACTTGAAATCAAGGGTCGGTCAAACGGCCCGATCGCGCGAACGATGCCCGTGTCAGCGGGTCCCTAGGGAGACTCTGATTAAGCTCTCCCTTTCCACAGGGCGTATAGGTTAAATTCGTGCCAGCATGAAACAGAGGACACTGGCGATGATGACTGGCTTTGAGCGGTACAGCAAGAAGACCAAGCGCGCTTTGTTTCTGGAGGAAATGGAACAGGTGGTGCCGTGGAGCGAGCTGTGTGCGCTGATCGAGCCTCACTATCCCAAGGCCGGCAACGGGCGGCCGCCGGTAGGGTTGGAGCGGATGTTGCGCGTGTACTTTCTGCAGCAATGGTTCAACCTGTCGGACCCGGGGCTGGAAGAGGCGCTGTACGACTCAATGGTGATGCGGCAATTTGTGGGCATCGATCTGGGGCGGGAGCCGGTGCCGGACGAGACCACGGTATGCAAGTTCCGTCATGTGCTGGAAGAGCACGAGCTGGGCGGAGAGATTCTGCAGACGGTGAATCTGTATTTGCAGAGCCGGGGAGTACGGATCACGACTGGCACCATCGTCGATGCAACCATCATTCATGCTCCCAGTTCGACCAAGAATCGCGAGCAGAAGCGCGACCCGGCGATGCACCAAACCAGGAAGGGCAAGCAGTGGTACTTCGGGATGAAGGCGCACGTAGGGGTGGATAGCAAGACAAAGATGATACACAGCGTAGTGGCGACGGCGGCCAACGTGGCGGACAGCACGGTATTGCCGGAGTTACTGCACGGGGAAGAGACGAAGGTTTGGGGCGATCAGGCTTATCGAGGGCAGACCGAAGCCATTCAGGAAGTTGCACCCGGGGCGCAAGACATGACCCACAAACAGTATCGCTATAAGGACCGCGTCGACGAAATACAACGAGCCAAAAACCGCAGCAAGTCTCGGGTGCGATCGAAAGTGGAGCACGTGTTTGGGGTGATGAAGCTGAAGTTCGGGTTTGTGAAGGTGCGCTATCGAGGCTTGAAAAAGAATGCCAACCGGCTGTTCGCTACCTGCGCCCTGGTAAACCTGTTCTTGGTACGCAAGAAGCTGTTGTACGCAGCGGCGTAGTGTCTTGCAACGCCCCCCGACTACCGGAACGGGGTAGCAAGAGGGCTCAAAGAGCCAATGGGAATCTAGGCATCGACCTGAATCTCCCCTTTCCAGGCACTCCCGCTCGAAAAACAGGGGGGTAGTTCAGAGGTTCCCTAGATCGGATCGCTCAGGAACTTTGGGGACTTGATAGAAGGTCTTGCGCAAAGTGTTCTCAATGCAGATTCTCGTATTAGGTCCGTCAGGACAGGCGGCTTGAATCTGGCACCACCATCGTCAATAGATTTATTTCACCGATTACACCTTGACTGTGCAAATCAGCTGGTGTGCAGGAATTCGCCGCCAAATTGAATGCCACAAAAGTGGGCACGAATTGGTCCGTGATTCACTCCGCCAGGGCCGCCGCCGCTGCTGCAAAATCAATTCCCTCCCCCACCCGCTGTCTGAGTTCCTTGAGCCATACTCTTGGATTGGTACCGTGAATCACGCGCCCCAGAAAGCCTAGTCGCTCGGCTGCATTATTGCGGTTTCGCCGGATGTCGTCCTTCGTGATCTTGGTGTACAGGGCGAGAAAGGTATCCATGCTCCGGGGCTTGGCGAAGACGTAAGTCGCGTGGCCAAGCTGAGGGGTTTCTACGACGACGGCTTTCTCAACGTCGAAAATGTATTCCTCCCGAAACAGATAGATCCGGCGTGCCCGGCGTGCGAGCTGGCGATAGAAGAACGGCTCATAATCAGGGCGCCAGCTGATCTGGGCGACATCAAAGTCCCCGGGAACATGCAACTCGGAACACATTCGCTGCAGCTCCGCTCGCTCGACCGCCCGATGTTCCAAGCACAGCCGGATCTGATCCAGAGCCCGCGAATACTGGCCGAAACGATGATAGGCAGTTTTGGCAGATTCGATTTGCTGCTGGAAATCGGGCGGCAGTTTGACCTCCAACCGACTCGGCAACGCAGTTTCCCAGGTAACGAGTTCCCACTTCTCACGACGTTTGCGGTATTTGCCGCTCTGTACGAACGTGCCCTCGACTTCGATCTTGGTTCCCAACAGATGCTTCCACTGATTCCATGTGCGATCCCAGAGTGTATGGAGGACGGCTGGGTCGAGCCACAACTCCAGCTTGCGACGCACGTCGCGACACAGTGCCCGGTCGTCGTAGAAATCACATCTGCGCAGCGGCAGATGGAACCGCCGTCGCCGCAGATCCGGTGAAAACGCGAGAATACGGCGAGCGAAGAACGTCTCGCCATCGCGGGAAGGCTCGCCGGCAACAAAAAAAGAGCCAAATCCACCATACGGGAATAAGGCAGGGGCTTCGGGATCGGCTAGCAGCGCGCCGTAGCAAGCGCGCAGTTCGGGCTGGCCAACGATGTTAAATGCCCGCTCCAGCGCCACTCGTTCAGCTTTGGCCACCGGCGGGATGATCGCGCCTAGGGCATTCGGAACATCTGAGAGCACCCGGCCGACAAGGTCTCCAACGCTTACCGAGTGCGCTTCGGCAAGCCGGGCAACGTAGCCGCTCAGGCTCTCGACCAATGCGGTACCGATGCCAATCGGCTCAAGCGAATAGAGCCGGCTTCTCGGCGGAATCGGCGAGCTTGCGAGTGACCACGAATCAAAGAGCGGCTGCACCTGCATCCATTTGCCCAATGACGTCACGCGTCGGAAGCCGCTGGCCCGGTCGCCGGCGCTTGACCGGAGGGGCTGGCCGTGTCGGATCTACTTCCGTTGTCGCGTGAGTGCTCAAACCCAGTCTCCCGCGAAGCCGCGCTACTGCCTCGCTGCGCTCGTTCAACTTGAGTTCGCCATCTGTAGTCTCCGCGTACAGTTGCTCGCATTGAGCTACGCACAAGGCTTGAGATTCAAGATTGGCTCTCGTCAACCGCCGGGCACCCTTTCGAGACGCTACGGTAGCAGCCCGCACCAGCCATTCCTTCAAAATGCCGACGCAACCAAGGCTCCGCTCGTATAGGAACTCCCAGTCGCTTACAAGGTCTGACGGATACTCAAACGGAAGTTCCTTCTCGAACGATCGCACTACATTGATAAAGGTTTAGCGGTCTTCCAAATCTTCGGCACAGTAACGAGCGAGGTAAACGTCGACGCTTCGTCTGCTGAGTTGCCCATTCAGATTTCGGAACGCGAGCAGGTCGTCGGTCCCGAACAAAACGTGTACGGTCTTGGTCTGGTTGGCGATGGACTTGACTACATCCAATTGATCGAGCAGGCGGCGGCCTGATGAAATCTTGCCGAGGTGCTGGGCTTCATCGATCATGACCGCGACGGGCCGGCGATAGCGGATAGCCTGCTCCAAGGCGTATCGGTATTCGGTACCGACCGCTCTGAATGTGGGCATGAAGCGCATGCTGGGTTCGACGAAGGCCCGCTCCACCTGTCGATTCAGCTT
Organism: uncultured Acidobacteriaceae bacterium; assembly: GCA_963758255.1. Lineage (GTDB taxonomy): Bacteria > Acidobacteriota > Terriglobia > Terriglobales > Acidobacteriaceae > DASRAA01. The sequence goes on along the minus strand of CAVWUX010000002.1, from coordinate 679,262 downwards.
ACGGTCGATCAGCGGCTCGTCAAGTTGGTGGAGGAGACGTTTGTAGTGATCGCGCCAGTTGAAACTCCCAGACTCAGGAGCTACGGCTTCGACACTAACCACCGGGACCCGCGCGATGTCTTCATGGAGTTCGCTCAAGAGCTCCGCAGTAATCAACTGCTCCGTTTTCAACCGTAACGTCGTCTTACCGACCCCGGTCGGTCCAAACACAAAAATCAGCGAATTCGGCTCGGCGCCCCGTATAGCATTTATCAGTGTCTCTTTGGCTTCCACGAGCCGAGGATGCGCCACCGTGAAGGAACGAAAGCGGTCAAGTCGCAACTCAGTACCATCCAATTCCCGATTGTGGTTAGCCGTCATCAGAAGTCTCCGTAGACCGAGCTGGCCTCAGCTTGACTGGGTACTGATATCGGCGGCGTAGCGCTCCCAGACTGTGATTCCTTGAAGGCCTCTCGACTGGAGGCTGCGTCTGGAAGAACAGCGGGGCCGTTCTGGCGGATCGACTTGCTTTCCCGATCACGCAATCGCTGTAGGAGACACTTCTCTTCCGCTTCGGCTGATCCAAGGAAATCTGCCAGTTTCCGAGCCGTCAGAGTGAATCGCTCCCGAGAGTGCAACTGGCTTCGTCGGCGTACCTCCTTGGACGCCAACATTATTTCTTTCTCCGAACGGCCCCGCAGCGCCGCATAGTGCTCAGAGTGGCCCTCCGTCCATCGGTTCTTCACAAACGCGTAAGCTTTGCCGATATCAAAAGGATCGTACCGGACGGCGACGTCGTGATTTTCAACCGTGGGATCGCGAAATGCCTCAGCCCAGTAGTACACGCCGTTGACGATGACCCCACGCCCAGGTGACACTCTCGCAGTGCCCCGTTGAGTTGTTGGAAGGGTAGCCATTAAGAACGCTTGATCGTAGGGAATCAATCTATTCGGGCGAACGCCAGTGCTTTCCAGACCCTTGAAATACGCCTCTCGCGGGGTTTGCCCAAGAGCGGGGTGCTCAATAGTGTCGTAGATCTCTAACAGAAAGGATGACAGATAGTCGTAAAGACAACCAAGAGTCCAAGCTGCCTGTCCCACTGGCTCGTTGCTCTTCGTGACCTGTCGGACGTTGCGAGTGATCTGGGTGTTGCCCCGCAGGTTGTGAATAAACTGAGTGTTTGTGGTGCCGAAAAGCCGCTCGCAGACGGAGCCGAACCTCGCCTTTGCCGGCGGCCGCGTCTTCTTGGTGCATTCATAGCGGGCCAGGAGCGTTTCGAAGTAAGTGCTCTGGAATTCGGGGCCACCGTCAATGACGATAATCTGCGGCAGGCGGCCATGGCGCCGGACACAATCCCGCAGAATCATCATGCAGGACCTGTAGCTCGGAGCGTCGAATGTCAGATAGAGCGCAAGACAACGCCGTGAGAAGGCATCCGTGAGAATCGTCATCCACGGCCGCCCGAGTGGACGGCCGGTGTGGGAGCAGACGACTTCAACGTCCAACTCGGTATGATCGATGTGCCCGATCTCGAAGGGGCGGTCTCCATGGCGCGGCGTAGTCGGTTCCAACTCGAAATAGAAGGATGCATGGGTGTACGCGGCGCGTCGCCCCTGCCGCTTTAACGTTTGTTCGAAGGTCGGACGCTCGCGCACGGCGACACAGAACGTGACATAGCTCGGCGCTTCGATGCCACGCTCGTCGCATTTGCGCTTCAGCGCCGCCCACGACGCGATCTTTGTCTTTTGCCTGAGATTCTCGTAATCGTTCTCGATAAACTGAATGAGCAGGTCGCGCGACTCCTCGGACAAGCGGCTGGTTCTGTTTCCTCGCTTACTGGTCTTCCCCAGCAAACCCACATACCCGTTGCCGTACTGCTCTTTCGCGAGCCTATACTGCGCCGCCCACAAGCGCAGCGTCCTCGCCGGGATACGAATGCGGAGCTTTTTCGCCCTGCAAGATGACGTTTCACAAGATCGAAGCGCCGGTTCGCGGCGACCAAGTCCTGCTCGCTGGCCGTTGCCAGGAGATGGAAGGCCTCGCTATGCGCAACTGGCGCTTGAGCAGACGGGCCGCCGATGCGTCCGCAGTTCGCCACACGCTCCTTCAACTCATGACAAGCTAGCTGGTATGCAGTAGCAACTTCTGCGTTGACAAAGACGCGAACCTGGTCTGGCTCGACGATCGCGGCTGCGCTAAGGTCCACGTAGACGCCGCCGCTTGCGATCAGTAGGTAAATCTCGTCAGGTTCCGCAACGCCGCGGACCTTTTCCAACAGCTCCTGCAGAAGTATTCCTGGTTCTGCTTCGATTGCCGTTTTGATGGCGGCGTCGATAAAGCCTGTCGCACCCGCAGAGTCGAATCGCAGATAGTCGTCCAGGAACTGGAGGTTCCGCTGGAGAATCCAATTAACCTCCGTCGATGACCATACTCGGTAGTCCAAGCCCAGTGCCGAGGCGTGCACTTCTCCCGGCGGGCAGCGCCAGTTGCCGTAATTGTCTCGAAGGTAGCGGTGTGGACTCTTGATGGCCAGCTTTTCGAGATCCTCCGAGGTTTTGCACTCTACCCATCCCGCAGAGTCGCGGCGAAGCACAAAATAGTCTGGGGTATGCAGAATCGACAAGCGTCTTCCGTTTGCCGCGGGATAGGCGAGCGGAATGGAGGGCGGCTGGTCGTAATACTCCAGCACTCCAGAATCGTGCTCCATTTCGTAGGCGAAGGGCAATTCAACTCGGTGGCTTTCGAACTGGATGGTGATGCCCATTTTGCGGCTGGGATACCGACCGGAGACGTTTTGGCGACCGCCTCCAACGCGACGAGTAGGATTACGGGACCGTACCGCAGTGATCGTCGCACGTGTTGTCTCGGTCAACCCGAGCCGTGCACACCAGCCAAGAAAGTCCGCCTCGTTGAGCACTTGCCCTCCGCAGCCGGTACGGCAGAGACGCCGCTGGCTACTTTCGGATGTGCGAACTGCGCTCGTTCTTTAGCGCCAACGTGTACCTTCGGCCGGCTTCAGCCATAAGCTTCTGAAGATCGCGGCCGTTCCGGATGGCCCTTTCCAAATCCTCGGCCAACTCGTCAGGCACATAGATCGAAAACCGGCGATTCCCCTTGCGGCCATACAACGAATAACTGGAGTGTCCCTGCCCTGCTTCGCATAGGCTGACAGCGCTTTCGAATACAGGGGCTCTTCCGCAAGGACAGAGACCCGATGGCCACAGGCCAGAGATCGCGAACTGCCCTCTGAAACCAGAGTCTGACCTGTTCCGGGGTTTCTGTTCGAGTCATTGTATAGGTGCATACTAGCACACATACATTGTCGATACAAGACAAAAACTACCAGCAACTGAAGGCCCGGGTCTACGGGTGTGCCGCCGGAGGATGGGGTGGAACCGTCTCCTGCTCGATCACATAACCAATCGCGGCATAGCCCTTCAGCCTGCGCTCGTACATTCTGGCCAGCATCGGAACGTAGTTGTCCACATAATCGTAGACCTGCACGAATCGTTTGTTGTCGTGGAGACGATGCAACCGCCCCACATACTGCTGCAACGTGCCCTTCCAGGAGATCGGCATGGCCAGGAATAGCGTGTCCAGACGCGCGTCGTCAAACCCTTCTCCGATGTAACTTCCCGTCGCCAGAATCACCCGCGATTCGTTTTCCGGCACTGATGCCAGGGCCGCCGCCGTTGCTCGACGCTGCTTCTTCCCCATGCCGCCCTTCAAGACGAAGACGTGCTTGGCAACACCCTCAAGTTTGGCTGCGAAATACTGGAGATGCTCTGTCCGGCCGGTCAGAAGCAGCGGGCAACGTCCAGATTCTATGGCGCGTACGATGTCGTTGGCGATCATCTCGTTGCGCGAGACATCATTCGACGAGCGCGGCGTAGATGTCCTGGATCGTGACCTCGGTGAGTTCGGGCGCCATCCGGAACTCCGTATGGCGGGGAGTCACCTTGTGCTCGAAGGGCGTCGTTTCGGTCATCGTCCGGGCGCTCATGCTGAACCGTACGGGGCCACACTGCATGTAAATGATCGGATGGTGCCCGTCCTTCCGCGTCGGCGTGGCGGTCAGACCGACAACATACTTGGCCTTTACCTGCCTCATCACCTGTTCGAACGTGAAAGCGGATATGTGGTGGCATTCATCGACGATCACCTGGCCGTACTCAGCAACGAAGTCCTTCACTTCGTCTTTTCGGTACAGGCTTTGGATGACGGCGACATCCACGTAACCCGTCCGGTCCATTTTGCCGCCACCGATATGCCCGATCGATTTGGCTGGCAGATCCAAGAACATCCCAAGGCGCTCCTGCCACTGATCGAGCAACTGCTGCCGGTGAACGACGACCAGAGTGTTGACCTTGCGTTTCGCGATCAGCCACGCCGCAACGGCGGTCTTTCCGAACGCTGTCGGAGCGCAGAGGATACCTTCGTCGTGTGCGGTGATCTTCGTGACCGCTTCCTCCTGGAACGGCCGAAGCTGACCCTGGAACTCCGCTTCAATCGCTGTGCCTGTGTACCGTTCGTCCCGAACTTCGGGCCGGATCTTGTGCGCCTCGAGAAGAGCCAACGTCTCCGTCAGGCATCCACGAGGCACAGCGATGTGCTGGGCGAATTCCTGGCCGCATGCGATCACACGCGGCTTGTCGAACGTCGAGAGCCGCATCGCCTGAGCCTTGTAGAACTCCGGGTTCTGAAATGCGGCCAGCCGGAGTAGCCGATTTAGCATGGCTGGTGGGAGATCCTTCTTTTCCACGTAAACAAGATTCGCGCGAACGACCTGAACAGTCTTTGGCAGCGGCCCTTCGATCGGCCGCTCCTTCCGCTTGCGAGAAGGTGGCAAGGTCCACGGGTCTTGTGCATCCTCGTCATCGGCGATGCTAATCCGGACTCCGATCAGGTCGCCTTTGCGCTGAGCTTCCGCAACGATCTCCTCGGCGGCGGCGGCCGGCATTCGTCGAATTGTCGAAAGAAACTGCCATTGGTCGGGGTACGGTTGGAAGTCTGAGTCAATGAACACACTGTTGCCCAACTTGCGTGGCGCAAACTGCAAGGGGAGCGCAATCAGATTCCCGAGCCCTCCCTTGGGCATCGTGTCCTGGTTGGGGAAAAAGCGATCATAGGAATCGAGACCGAGCTGATGCCTGCGCTCCATGGTACGCGTGAGAATCAGGCATCCCAATTTGCGCGCGGTAATCGCTGGCAGCGCACGATCAAAGAAGATCCAAATGTGGCCGCCCTTCCCGGAACGAGAACGCTCCAAGGCAGCTGGCACACTCAACTCCTGGCAGGTCTCAAGAAAAGCCTGGGCGTCATACTCCCAAGTCTTCTTGTCGAAGTCTGCCGCGAGAAACCAGCACGTTTCGTCGGACAGGAGGGGATATACGCCAACGGTTTCCTTGCCCAAGAGGTGGTTCTCGATGACGGCGTCGGTCACCGGGAGGAACTTCCGTGTCTTCTGGTCGACTTTCTTCCGCTCCTCCGGGCGGCTTTTGTTGATGGCCTTCCAGTCCTTTACGGCCGCCGGCACATATCCCGATCGGCCGTCGTCATTCTCCCATCGCCGTGCGTAGACATCTTCTCTCCCGCGAAACAGGCTTCGAAACAGCGCGATTCTTTTTCTGGCACGCTCCTCCTTGTCCACCGGTGGCGCCGTCTCGACAGTTTTGGTTGGAGGCCGATTCTCTGGCGCAAGTTGCGGAATCGGAATGCTGTGAACCGCCAGGAGCCGCCGCAGGCGAGCATTTTCCTCCCGGAGGCGAATATTTTCCCGCTCTGGAGGCTCGAATGGAAGAGATTCTGAAACCTTCTCGGTCATACCGCGTTCACCGCTCCGTACGACTTGTCAGCACTTCTTGGAGATACTCCTGTACGCCCGCAAACACCGCGGCGATATCAGTTGGGAGCCCGCATTCTTCCGCCAGGGCTTGAAACGGGATCTGCCAATCCGCTGGCGGCGGAACCAAACCCCCCGGCAAATCGTGTGTTCCTCTTCTCTCAAACGTCAGACGTAAGGCGTCCAGGATCCTCTGTTTATCCATTCCTCCTGATCCGATCAGGAGAGCCAGGTCCACCAAGTCCTTCACTCTGCTGTTCGCAGCGTTCCGCGGGAGCGTGTAGGCATGAATCTTTTCAGCGAACTGCTGCTCGCGAGCGATCATCCGGACGCTGCGCCGATTCGATGCCAGCGAATCCCAGCCAGTCCCGGCAGATGATTGTTTCCAGCGGCTGCATAACCACATCACCAATGCCGGCGTCCAGGTGGAATCGGGCAAAGATCCGTTCGTCCATTCGAGCTTCGACAGGATAGCGAGCCCCGCCGTACGGCGCGGCGGTCAAATCTATGACAGGCGGTCCGATCACGTACTCGAACCAGTCACCAAGAGGGACGTCAGCCACGCTCTGCAGCATCTCCGCGTACAACCTGGTTCGTGTCACCACCCGCCGATGTTGCTGGCCCCACTCGCTGCAATGTCAGGTCGATGTCCACCGTTGATCGAGCAGCCTTGAAGCGCAGCTCCAGCGCATAACCACCCTTCAAAACCCAGGGCGCTGGTTCTTCCCGGAACAGCCTTGCCAGCAGACGGTCGAATGATACCTGTCGCCGGAGGCGGTTGAGATCGATCTGATCAGTAAGAGAGGCCCTCTTCAGGCGTTCTTCAAGAGCCCTTCGGAATGCTCCCGCCGTCGCATATGTCCTGGGTGACGGCATTATGCAGCTCGCCGCAGCACTTCCTCTACGATTTTGCGCGCAGGTCCGCTCATTTGCGTGTTCCGAATCTGTTGGCGAGTGATCAGACCACGGTCGACAGCCTGCCTTAGCGCCTGGCGGATGAAGTTCCGCTCGACCGTGCCAGCCTCGATCAGGTCAAGAATCGTCCGCAGAGGGCGAGTAAACTTGAAGCCCTGCGCCGTCTGTACGTCGCTCTCGGAAAGGTCGGCATAATGAAGTACGAGGATGCCGGGAATATCGCTGTTGCGCCGGAAATCTGTCGGAACGGTCATGTGGAGCTTTGCCGGATTCAGGTCTGACAGATCGTAGAGGCTGAGCGCCGTGTGGTGGCTGTACGCACCCTCGACTTCCTCGTTCCGGTTCCGGGACCACAGTGCCCAAAGGACTAGGTCGGGCCGATCAGCCGCCGGAAACAGAGCGAGCCGGTAAATACCCCGGTGCTCGCGGATCCAGTTCCCGACCTGCACATGATAGGGGTGCGTGTTTTCGGCGAATCCGGCCGCCTTAGCCTGCTTGGTGGTGAAGAAACCTTGCTGCTGCTCAGCAAACTCGAAGAGCTGCCGCGAGGCTTCACGGTGAGACTGAGCCATAACACAATACTACAACTTTCTTGACGCTAAATCAACCGCATGTGATTGGGAAGCCTACGACCGTACTGCAATTCCGGCAAGGTTATGGTTTGAGAGCCCCCGCCAGCGACGGCGGCCTTCCACGCGAAATCAACAACTTGAAGGAGATCATGCGGCAAGGTTATGGTTTAGGTTCGGCAAAGTTATGCTTTAAACCACACTATGGTCCGGTACGATGTCGCTGCAGTCGGCAAATTCCTTGTGGCAGATGGCGCACTTCCCGTCCTGCTCGACGATCTTTCGGTTCAGCAGCTTCCGCATCTCCGCTGGCGACCGGAGTTCGCGATATCCCCTCGGGTGGTGTGGATCTTCGATGCGCTGAACACCAAGCTGAAATCTGCGTTCTTTCCGCGCCTGCTCGCGACCGCAGCAGAACAGCGATCGGTGGATTGGGCAGTATTCATTCCGACGGAGTTTCATGGAATTTCTCCTGAGTGGCGGTCAATGGCGATTTGCCGGTTACTGTCCGATGCGCGGTTCCACCTCCTGCCTCGTAATCCCAAGGACGGTAAGGAGGGCGTCAGTCGGAACCGCACATCGACGTTTCTGTTGGGGATTACGAAGGCCGGACTGACTGCAGAAACCCCGCCAGCTTCGCCGTCGCCTTGTACTGGGGAATTGGCTCCAGTTCCTTGAACGCGCTGGTGAAGGCGTTCGACAGGCTCCACATGGTTCGCGCCTGGAACTCCTCATGCACGGGCTGAAAGTACAGATCGTGCACTCGCCGCGCCAGGTGCTTGGGAAACCCAGACTCCTCCTCGATGAACGCCTGGTAGATCAGCAGCTTTGCCGAAGCCGTTGACAACTGCAGCGCCTGCCATTCCTCGACCTGTTGCTTCAGCGGCCCGAAGTTCCTCTGCATCCGATCGACGCCGATGGCCAGGCTGTCTTCGAGTGAGAAGTGCTTCGAATGCTTCGCGAGCACGGGAGTGTACAAGCGTGAGACGATGTTTCGAAATACTAGGCCGATCTCGAAAATAGCGGGTGGGTTTGCCCGAATCTATATTGCAGTCTGTATGGTAGCTATTCTACCCATGTCGTTCGCGATCGTTCAGCTTCGTGACCGGTGCGTTTCTTCTGTGGTTTCACAACATCCGACGGGTCACGGCACCGAGATGGTATTCTCGTCGGTATCCGTGTTAGCGCAATGCTTTGACAGCCGGTTCGACCCACGAAAACAGGAAATTCCCAATCGCCGGAAACTGGGTTGCCAGCAGACTTGCCAAGGGGAAGACCGTGACCGCCAACATGCGTATCCAGTAGTCTCCGCCCAATTCGCCGGCCTTGGTGTCGGTCATTCGGCTGAGGGTGGGGTCGCGATGCATCTGCGCGTAAACTACGCCGAAGCAGAGGATCAAAGCCGTGAACACCCCGAACAGCAGAGTTCGTAGCACGGCCCGAGGTTCAAACGGATATACGTTCAGCGCTATGACGTCGAACACGAACATCCCGACCGCTGTTGCAGCCAAGGTGCGAATTCTCAGTAACACCGTAACGATGTAGTTCATGTACAGCAGGCTCACGAAGTACTCGATCGCTTCCTTGGCCGTCGCGGGCGGCACCTCGCGCAACTTAAGCAGCGAGTCCTCGCTGAGTTCGCACTGGATCTCCGGGTGGACGCCGTAGTAAGAGACGACCAGCGACATGAGCGCGGCCGCCGATCGCCCCAGTCGCAGCTGAAAGGCGCCGAACTCGGCCAGCAAGCTGCACTCGGTCGCCTCTTTTGCCATCGGCCCGTTATCCGAAGGTGCTATGGCATCCGCAGCACCCGTCAGAACGATCGCGGCCGTTGCCGGTGGACGCCGCCGCTCCATGAGACGGATGTAGATATTCCACACGATTCCGAGCTGTTCCAGGGGTAGTACATTGTTCCAGGCGGGATCGGCAGGATCGCTGGGACCACGTAAGAACGAGCAAGCCACGCGCAAGGAATCGATCTCGCGTGTGAGCAGGGAGTGCGCTGCCGCCAGTGAGCCGGTTCCGATCTTCCAAATCGATGTCCAAGAGAGCCCTCCTACACGGGAAATCATCCAGCGGAAGGGTTGGCCTTCGATGGATCGCAGGAGACACTTTGCGTCGTTCCACACCACAACCAGCCGCACGGCCGATTCGAGCATCAGGCCGAACGATCCGATCAGCAGAGCGATCAGCAAGTAGTCGTAGCTGTAATGCTCGAAGCTGCGCAGCGGACGGTGAGGCACGATCAGAAGGATCACTGCTGCCAATACCACGCATGCGGAGAGCCAGATTCGCGTGTCCAGATACCCAGGCGTCATCGCCCGATCGAGTTTCTGCTGTTCTTCACCGCTGAGCGCCGACAGCTTCGGACACAGGCCCTGTTGCAGTTTCGGCAGCCGCGGCCGACGGCGATCGGTCAGCACTCGACCGGATAGACTAAACCATGCCCACCACCCAAAGGAAAGAGTCACCACTAACAACGGCATGAGCGGACTGACCTGCGACCCTACGTGCAAGTACTGAAAGCGGAACAACAGATACTGTGGCTCTGCGGTAAAGAGCGCGCCACATCCCAGAACAGCAAGGACTCCAATGTGGAATTTCCATCGCCGAAAGTTGCGCCACATCGCGTAGCTCAACGCTCCATACGCCGGGAATGTCGCTAGAAGAATTGCCACCGTGGGAAGATCTGCGCTGAACTCGCTCGTCAACAGCGGCCACAGAATGAGGGCTAAAGACATGCCCCAAGCCAGACAGAGCAGCTCGACGAGAGTTCCGCGAGAGAATCCGCTTGAGGATTCGCAGGACGGAACGGTGGCCGATCCGCCTGATTGCGTACGGCAGCGTTCGGGCGCCAACAGCACTTCGGCTTCGAACGGGCTCAGGATGGAGGCACGATAGAGGAAGATCGTGAGAAAGATCCAACCCGCCAGTATCGCCACAGCCGCGGTTTTCCACGACGCTGGCAGGCTGTGGTTGAGCGCGGGCGACGTATCCGCGGTTTCGACGGAAGTCCGCCGTTGCTGGGGAAGGGAGCTCGTTAGCGGCTGTAATGACGCGACCGGCCAGAACCCTCCCCGCCCCAGCACGTCAAGATGAATCTCAGGACGGCAGCAAACCCCCGGCGCGCTCTGCGTACCGGTCGCCGCAAAATGCGATGGGCCGTAATCTACGAGTTCGAGGTCGGCCGGCAACAGCGCAGCGCTTGGGTCGGCGTCCATTCCTCGCTCGCACCATCCCTCCCGTGGGTGCAACAGGCAGTAGGCAATCGACCGAGCCGCATTGTATGTCGCGATCGAAGAATCGTCGGAAAAGACGCTGTCGCTGGCGGCTTCGCTCCCGGCGTGTACAGTATTGTCCCAACTGCCCGGACTCAGCGAGTACGACGCAATTGCCATAACGCCGAGGACCGCAGGATCCTCCGCCTCGTGGCGAAGCAGCAAGTCCGACCCGATAATTACCAGCCGCCCATAAGCGTAGTTCTTCCGCAGGTAGCGGACCAGGAACAGCATGTCCAGCGGATCGCTTGCCGTGAGCAGGACCAGTTGGCTGTCATGCTTTTGCAGTTTGTCCACCACTCCCATCAGGGCCGCCTCCTGTGACACCGCGGACTGTTTGGAATAATTGGCAACCGAATCGGCGGCGGTGCGCTGCTCTTCTAGGTTGGGGCGAAGGTTGTTGCGGAACCGCGGCCGATCGTCGCCCTGCACCTTTCCGTCAGGGTATTGCTGCTCGTACGCCGACCGGATGTGGTAGATGCCGCGAGGGTACACTAGCGCGAGAGGGGTACTCGGCGGTTGTGAGGCTGTGGTTGCGGCAGACGTCCATCGGACCAGATTGCTTTCGGCCGAAAGCGGTTTCAGTTTCGCTGAGAACGGCCACATCGCGCGGCCAGAGCCGCCACTGGTCGCAGGCATATTGAAGCAATGCCAACTCCATGGCCATGCTGGTTTCGTAGAACGACGCGAAGTTCACCACCTGCGGCGGCTTGGACTTCCGTAGATAGTTCTCGGTGCTTGCGCGGAATTCTTCCACCGATTTCTCGCCGGACACTCCCCCGCTGGCAATGGTGATGGGCGAGAACGACGAGGCTTCGTTCTCGACGAGTTGCGCCAACGAATAAAGAGAGCCGGAGAAGCTCGGACCGATGATGTTCAACGGCTGACGGCTGGTAGCTTTCGCATGGGTAAAATGCTCCGCGAATTTCAGTGCCGACTTGAACTGCTTGCGGTTGATTCCGCCGGTCGGGGTTTCTCCCACAACGAAAATGAGCAACGTCTCAATTTCCCGCGGATTTCCGTGCGATGGCACGCAAGCCGTTCGAGAGTCTGGCCGGGTTGCAGCGTCGGTCTTTTGCGGCCTGCTGTTATTGGATTTCGGCGGCTCCATAAGCTTACGGAAGATGAGCACGCCCGGGACCTCTTCCCTCGTTTCGGCAGTTTCGCTTTCCAGTTCCCGCAGTACGAAATTGCTCGATTCTTCGTGCTCGTGGTCGTCCCAGGGCAGCAACGCGCGGTCGAAGTCGAACTTACTATCTTGAATCGCCTGCTCGATGGCATCGAGATAACGATCGAACACCAGCGACAAATGGGTCTTCAGCGGATCGGGAACGACTGCCAGCATCACTCCGATGTGGTTGCTGTCCGGAAGAGAACCAAGGACGCGATTCAATTGTTTCGTTTCGTCGTCGCTGAGACCTGTGGTGGTTGCGCCTGTGATCACGGAGCCAACGTCGGAAGCTTCCTCGGCAAATCCATCGAGTCCCACGGTTAGGCATAGTCTCTGACCCCTCAGGTGCGGTCGTTCCCAACTTGCCGGTGATGATTCGCAACGACGACACGGGTTCCAGTCGAACCGTAATTACAAATCAGCAAGGCGAATATATCGCTCCCGAGCTCCCCGGCGGCGCGTACACCATCAGCGTGAAGGCGCCAGGCTTTAAGGAAGCCGCTTCAACAGTTGTCTTTTTGCACGTTTCCAGTAGCCAACTTCTGAACATCCAGCTGCAAGTGGGAAGCACTTCGGAGCAGGTGATGGTCAATGCCAGCGCAGTACAAGTGCAGACTGACAGCGCGGCGCTTGGCGAAGTTGTCAACGCCGAGCAGCTCCAGGAGTTGCCTCTCAATGGGCGCAACTTCACCGCATTAACCCTGCTCCAGCCGGGTGTTTCTGCTGCAGAATATTTCGACAGTAAGTACAAGGGCCTTCTCTCCGGCGTGGATTGTTCCGTGAACGGCAACTCGATTACCAGCAACCTGTTCCTGGTGGACGGCGCCAACAACAACGACGTAGGGGCCAACCGCTCCATTCTGATCTACCCGTCAATCGAAGCGATCAGCGAATTCAAAATGCTGCGCAACTCGTACGGCGCGGAATACGGGCAGGCTTCCGGTGCGGTCATCAATATTGTGACTCGCAGCGGTTCGAATCAGTGGCACGGCGATCTGCTCTACTTCGGCCGGAACGATGCACTGAATGCCTATGAGTATTTCGCCGCCAGTACGGCAGCGCAGGCCAAGGCCCAGGGAACAGACCTTCCCAACGGTGGCAAGGACATTCTGCGTCGCAACGATTTCGGCTATTCGCTCGGAGGTCCGATCAAGAAAGACAAGTTGTTCTTCTTCCTTAGCCAGGAGTGGAACCTCGAACGTCGCGGCCAGACCCGCCAGTCTTGTGTTCCGACTTCTGCCGAACGCGGTGGCGATTTTACGACCACAACATGCGGCGAGCCGCAGCCGACGGGCCTGGTGGCGGCAGGATTGGCGAATCCCAATTCGCCGTACATCATGAATTCGATCAGTCCGGGCGGCAGCCTGATCGCGTCGGAACTCCCGCTGCCTAACTTAGCGACCCCGCTGCCTGGTGGAGCGAACTGGAGCCAGTCGGTCACAACTCCGATTGACTGGAGCCAGTTCAACGTCCGTATGGACTTCAACATCAGCCACTCTCAGACGCTGATGTTCCGCTTCACCAGGGACAATTGGACGAACAACTCGCCGAACGGCAATGCGACCTTGGGTCTATGGGGCGACGATCCCTACCCCGTCCTGGAGAGCAACTGGGCGCAGCCCTCCAGGCAGATCGTGGCGCGCTTGACGTCCGCGATCGGTACCTCGATGGTGAACGACCTGGAGTTCGCCTATTCCAACAACCGCATCAACATCACACCGGGCGGGACCGATCCGGCACTGCTCGTGCAGACCACGGCTGCAATTCCTCCTATCTGGCCTGAGAAATACAAAACCAGCAAACTTGGTATCCCATCGTTGTGGGGCGGCGTGGGAGGGTACACCAGCTACAACGCCATCTCGTTGATCGCGCCCTGGCACAACAGCCTGGACATCTACACAGTTCGTGATGACTTTTCAAAGGTTGCGGGTGCTCACACGCTGCGTTTTGGCGGATTCGTGGGATGGCAGGGCAAGAACGAAATGAACGCCGCCAGCGCGAGCGAATATCCTCAATTCGCCCCCGCCGACTGGGATACGTCGATTCCAACCGGCAACGACCTGGCGAATCTGCTCGCTCCCGGAGCTCAGTTTGGCTTTTTCGAGCAATCCACTAACCTGTTCGTCCACCTCCGTTGGCGTGACTATGAGATGTACGCCGCCGACAATTGGAAGGTGCGCCGCAACCTGACACTTGATGCGGGCGTCCGCTATTCGATCCTCACACCGCCTTTCCAGCCTGACAATCAGTTCACCAGCTTCCGCCAGGAACTTTACAACCCCAACCTGCCATCGACCGACGCCTGCAACGGTCTCGTCACAGTTCCGGGGTACACGCCGTGCGCCAATGCCAACAAGGTTTTCGGGACTACCTTCACCGAAGCCGCCGCCGGTCGCAACCGTAGCCTCAAGGACACGAACTATCACCTCTTCGCGCCGCGTCTTGGAATTTCCTGGGACCCGACGGGTAGCGGAAATACAGCGATTCGTGCCGGGTTCGGGATCTTCTATCAGCGTGATCGCGTGGGGCCATCTTTCGTCAACGCCAGCAATGCCCCGTTCGTTCTGAATGCGTTCGTTACCCGCACATTGGACGCACAACCTGCAAGCACCGTCCCTGCTGGCGGCACCTCCCCTGCTGGCGGCTATGATCCCAGCAATATCGTGGCAAACTCACTGCAATGGAACCTCACTGTAGAACATGCCTTTTCCCGAAGCACCACACTCGAAGTCGGCTATGTAGGCAACCATGCACTCCACCAATTGAATACTTACGACATTAATTACGTGCCCCAGTCCCAGTGGCTCGATGCGGCATTCCAGCCGAATGCTAATGTCGACAGCCTGCACCGGTTCCCGGGATGGTCGTCGATGACCTGGTGGTTGAATAATGGTGACGCCACCTACCATTCGCTGCAAGTTCTGTTCAAGATCCAGCTCCAGAAGTTCCAACTGCAGGCGGCCTATACTTGGTCACATTCGATCGGAAACGTCACGAATGGTGGTTCCAGTGGCCTGGGCGGGCAGAGCTACACCTGGGGCCCGGATCCGAACCTCGATCGAGGTAATACGGAACTCAACCGGCCGCAAATCTTCGTGACAAGCGCAATCTACTACCTGCCTGAGTTGAAGCACAGCAATGCCTTCGTTCGGAACACCGTGGGTGGATGGGAGCTGACCGGCATTACCCAATATTCCTCTGGCACCTCTACCACGCTGTTCCAAGGTGGCTTTCAGGACCTCGCTGGTGGAAGCCTCTCCTCATTGTCGGGTACTGGTTTCCCATTCAACGCCCGACCCTTGGCAACCGCCGTCGCCTGCGGCGGAGTGGGAGGACCCGCAGTACTCAATCCAAATTCCGTGACGCTGGTTGGCTATCAAATTGGCACTCTGCCGACGGGGTTGGAACCTCGTGGCTATTGCCGTGGTCCGGCGTATGTCAACACCGACTTTTCAATCGACAAGAACTGGCGGATGTGGGGCGAGAAGTTGCGACTCCAGTTCCGGATCGATTTTTTCAACCTCTTCAACCATACGAATTTTCGAGGCGATGCCACTACTATGTTTAACGTGAACGTCAATTGCGGAGTTCCGGATGCCAGTGGCGCGTATTCACCCTGCAGTCAGAGCAACAACATTATCACTCGGCAGAGCGTTCAGGACGGCTCTGGCTTCTCGTTCCTCACCAAAGGGCCGCGTGAAATTCAGTACGGATTGAAGCTGATTTTCTAAATAATCGGACAAGCCTCGACAACTGGTTGATGCTACCCGGCAGCGACCGCAGTCATGCGGGCCCTCAGAAATCCACATCACTGACTCCTATATACGCGGGCCAGAAGTTTGGTTGCGGGAAGTTTCACCACATGGACGCACCAGCGTCTACGAATGCTATTGGGCGCAGTTCGCGGCGGAAATCCACTTGAGCGAATAGTCGGCATTCCGTCCTCGTGGTCGCAAACCGGTGGAGTTCTTCAAGAGCACGGTATGGGCGTTTTACGTCCATCTCTAACAATGTTGCGCCTGTCAAGCACTTTTTGAGGCGCACCACGCCATCCGCTCTTAAGAGCGCGCCATTTCGCTCTCCCTGGAATCTCTTGCCATCATCAACCAAAGGCTCGCGTGTAATCTCTCAGGTGGAACTCAGTCCGACCCAACCATCTCTCCGGTCGCAACGTCGATCATGATTACTACTTCGAACTCCCTCTGTAGGGAGCGGGATGCCCAATCAAGTGGGCGGTGATTTACTGCACACCATGGACGTAGTCGGACTGTCCCGTGTGCGAACCGAACTTTATAACCTGTTCGTAATTCCATTCCTTGCGCCACATCCAGAACAAACTGACGGCGAGTTTTCGTGCCATGGCTACCTTGGCGATTCTGGGATCCCGCCGCATCGCCAGGTGTACAAACTTCCGTCGCCACTCCGCATCGCCACGGACGGCAGCTTGTGCCGCTTCCACCAGCAAGAAACGCAACAGAGTGTTACCTTGCTTGCTGATATGTCCCAGCCGCTGACGATTGGCACTGGAGTCTTCACAGGGAATCAGCCCCAAGTAACTGCCAATTTGCTTGCCGCAAGCAAAACGCTCCGCCGATCCGATGATCAGCAAAAAGGCAAGGCCAGTCAGCGCACCAACCCCAGGATGCGTCATCAGCCGTAGCACCTCGGGTCGTTGCTTGGCTTCCTGCTCCACCGCCGTGCTTAATTCGTCGATGGTGGGGTTCAAGCGGTCTAGCACGTCCAACAAGTCTTGCCGGCGTCGGCTGGCCCAAGGTAATAGCACGAAGGACTCCAACTGGGCGTGCCCCGACTTGCTCCACAGCGCTTTCTTGCTTCGCACTCCTTCATTCATAGCCACAGCCTGCAACTGATTCATGACTCGTGTCCGTATCTGCACCAGCCGATGCCGATGCCAAAGCAGTTGGCGCAGATCCAGATTCTCCGGACTGGTATCCAGATGCGTGGGAAGCGCTCTTCCACCAGCAGCTTCAGCAGCAGCTCCGCATCCTGACGATCGGTCTTCTGCTTCCGCACTCGTGCGGCTTTAATCTGGGCCGGATCTCCAATCCATAGCTCGAAACCCAGTTCCGCCAGTAACCGCTCGAACCAACGAGCATGTCCGGTGGCTTCTATCCCCACGCGCACGCTGATACCTCGTAGTGTCAAGTCGCGGTAAAACCTTTCGGCCTCACCGTCCTTGTGCAGCAGTTGCCGTTCACCGCTTTCTCCCGGTTCTGCATTTACAAACGCGATTTGCTGAACGCTCGGGTGATAATCGCAACCTATAATCAACATGTTCGGCTCCTTCCTCCCGAGCCTTGGTTGCTTGGCCGCTATCAAGTCGACTCAAGTCGAGGGAGCCGACATTGTTATGAAATCAAGTAGCGGTGCCAATGCGGTTGCCGGATCTGGCCGACTTCTCGGGAGTAATCTGGTTTCTGGCCGGTGTGACGAGCGAATGCTTCGCTGAGCATCATGGCCGGTTCAGTTAGGTTACGACATGCGCTCCCTTGAAAAGGGCGGTAAGTTATTGATGGAAAAGGAACAGCCTGAACCACTTTTCATGATGAAAACTAAGAAAGACGGAGCCAAGGGAAATCATTGGGTGTATTGGGTGTATATTGCTGGAATCCGGTTTTCAAAATGGAAATGCGGTCTACAACCGCGCCGGAGCAAACCGATGAAGTTGGGATCGTGAGACTCCTGGCAGAATACTGCATATGCTTCCTTCCAAGGATCGTCCCCGGCGCCTTGGCTGACATTTATGGTAACTGTCATGTCGCACTGAAACTGCGTTGCACCGATCACCCGTTTCCGTCATTGCTCGCCAGGTGTGTGGACGGCCTCCCAAATCGTCCTAAATACAATTTAACCCTTTGTTGAGGGATCGACGTGCAACATGCTCCCGTCACATTGATCGCTGCGCTCAGCGTGTTGCTACTGGCTTCTGTGTGTCTCAATGGCCAGACGGAAACTGGGCAAGTCTCAGGCGTAGTGACCGACACGAGCAACGCCGTTGTGCCGGGCGTGAAGGTGACAATAGTTTCTTCCAGCACGGGTTTGGCGCGCCGCACAACTACCAATTCGGCAGGTGCGTATTCAGTCACTGCCCTGAGACCGGACAGCTACACAGTGACAGTTGAGCATCCCGACTTTCAGAAATACACTCGACAAGTTCAGGTTTTGGTCGGTTCGAGGAACGACGTGTCGGCACAACTGAATGTGACGGGACTATCGACCACTCTAGAAGTCACAGCCTCGACCGAAATAACCACTGTTAACACGGAGACCCATACGCTATCGCAGGTTGTGACGGCGCAGCAGATCACTGACCTGCCTACCTTGACTCGCAACCCATACGACCTAGTTGCCACCTCGGGAAATGTGGCCGAAGACACGCAGAGCGGCCGCGGGGCGGGCTACGCGATCAACGGACAGCGTTCGGCAAACACAGATATTCTTTTAGATGGCGGCGAAAACGTTGATCTATTCACTGCCACCGTGGGTCAGAGCGTTCCGCTCGACTCGGTGCAGGAGTTTCGGGTTGTGACCTCGGGCTTCACCGCTGAATACGGCCGCGCGGGCGGCGGTGTGATCAACGTGACCACTAAGTCCGGCACCAACCAGATCCACGGATCGCTGTACGAATTCAACCGCGTCTCTGCCTTGGCGGCGAACACCTACCAGAACAATGCCAACGGCGTCGCGAAGCCCGGCTTCACTCGTAACCAATTCGGCTACTCAATCGGCGGACCGATTGTGAAGAACAAACTGTTCTTCTTCAGCAGCACGGAGTGGACGCGCGTGCGCAGCAATGCCACCAACACGCAGAGCATCCTCGATCCGGCGTTCGTCGCGCTGCCCCAGATTTCCACAAACACCACGAACTTCTTTGACGCCTACGGCAGCGATTTGCGTTCGGGTCTGCAGTTACTGAGCAAGACCAACTGGCAGCAGGTTAATCGTGGCGATTGTCCCGCACCATTGAGCTGCACTGACCCGTTCGGTGAAACGATCGCCTACCAGGTGCCGTCGGATTCCGGCGCCGGGCCGCCGCAAAACACCTACTCGACGGTCGCCCGCGTGGACTGGAATATCTCCGATAAGACTATGCTTTACGGCCGTTACGCCCTCTACAGCGAAGATGACTTTGCCGGCGTCGTCAGCAACAGCCCGTACGTTGGCTACGACACAGGACAAAATCTGTTCAACCAGAGCTTCATCCTCAACCTGACGCATGTGTTTAGCCCTAACATCGTGAACTCCGTTAAGTTTCTCTACAACCGTCTGAACATCCTATTGCCGCTGGGAGCGAACCCGGTGTCCCCGGGACTGATCGCCTCGACCCTAGGGCAGGCCACGCTGCCTGGGGCCAGTGGCGCGCTGGTATTTCCTGGCTACTCAACTACTCCGTTTGGAGGTCCGCAGAACGTGTACCAGGTGTTCGATGACCTGTCGTGGAACAAAGGGAGACATCAGTTCAGGTTCGGTGGCGCTTATATCCAAACCCGCGACAACCGCTTGTTCGGTGCTTTTGAAAATGCGGGCGAAGCGCTCGCTTCGAGCGGTAGCGTTTCGGAGGTGGCGGCCAGTCTGGTGGAGGGCCAGTTGAACCAGTTCCTGAGTGCGGTCGATCCCCAGGGAAAGTATCCTTGCACTCGCAATTCGGCGGGGCAGTACGTTGTTGACTCTTCCTGCCTGCTTCAATTGCCTGTGGGACAGCCGTACTTTAGCCGCAACAACCGCTTCAACGACGGCAACTTCTACGTTCAGGATTCGTGGAAGGTGACGCCGCGCCTGACCCTGAATCTGGGAGTACGCTGGGAGTACTACGGCGTGCAGCACAATGCGAATCCGGCGCTGGATTCCAACTTCTATCTTGGTTCTGGTGCGACCTTGTTCGAACAGGTGCGCAATGGTACCGTGCAGATCGCCAACCAGAGTCCGGTGGGCGCACTGTGGGCGCAAGACAGGAACAACTGGGCCCCGCGCGTGGGCTTGCCTATGACGTGTTCGGAAACGGGCTCATGAGCCTGCGCGGTGGATACGGCATTGGCTATGAGCGCAACTTCGGGAACGTGACCTTCAACGTGATTCAAAACCCGCCGAACTACGCTGTCATTAGCGTTATCAGCGGGACGGACGTAGCTCCAGGAAACCTGCCCATCTACACCAACAACCTGGGACCGCTGGCGGGTGCGGGCAGCACTTGCGGTGGCAATCCGAACGTGCTGCCCGGAACGTCCTGCTTCCCAACCCCGAGCTTGCGCGCGGTGGAGCAGAACATTCCCACCGCCTACGTCCAATTCTGGTCGGCAGCGGTTGACTACCAGGTGCTGAAGGACTCGGTGCTGTCGTTTGAATACAGCGGATCGAAAGGGACGCACGAGTACGATATCTCCAACCTGAACGCGGGCGGCTATGGCTCTGCGTTCCTGGGCGATGCTCGCATCAACAACCGCCTCAACTACCAGTACAGCGGCATCAACTATCGCGGAGCCAATGGCTTCAATGGCTACAACGGGCTGAACGTCAAGTTCCAGAGCAACAACCTCTTCAACAAAGGGCTGTACTTGAACGCGAACTACACGTGGTCGCATGCCATCGATAACCTCTCGTCAACCTTTACCGAAGGGTCCAACGGCGGGTACGTGGCGGGATACCTGGACCCCTACAACGCCAACCTGGACAAGGGCAATGCCGACTACGACATCCGTAATCGCTTCGTCCTCAGCGGGACTTGGAACATTCCCTGGGGAAGCAATATGAGCAGCGAAGTCGCCCGCCAGCTTCTTGGAGGATGGAGTTTCTCTCCCATCCTGAATATCCGCAGCGGCCTGCCGTACTCGGTATACGACTGCAGCAATGTGGGCTTTGTCGGGTTTTCGTGTCCGCGCTGGATTCCGTCGCAACCGGTCTCCCAAAACGGAGCGTCGAGCAACTCCTCGGCGGTGGCGCCGAACCTGTTCACCTGGCTGGAGCTACCGATCGATCCGAACACCGGCATTCCGGTGAACGCAGGTGACGCGCTGGGGGTTCCGACCTGCCAATACCTCGACCATGGAAATTGCGTTTACAGCAATAGCGGTCTGCCACAGGGGCACCGCAATGCTTTCCGAGGGCCCAATTACTGGAACCTTAACTTCGTGGCTGCCAAGACATTCAAGCTGACGGAGCGCTTCAATCTGCAATTCCGCGCCGAGTTTTATGACGCGTTCAACCACAGCAACTACTACATCAACGCAGGGAACCTTGACGTTGAGGACGGGACTGGTGTGACGTCCATTCAGGCCCTCAAGGGGATTCCCCAGTCTGGCCCGACTGAGCACCGCAATATCCAGTTCGGGTTGAAGCTCAACTTTTAGGTTTGTGTAGAAAAGACAAAAAGAGAGTGGCTTGGCGTCCACTCTCTGTATAAGTTTGTATGTCCCGCACATGCTTTGGCCACGATACTTTGGGACATTCCGGACCAGGCTTGTGGCTCTATGGTTTTCCCTTCTTGTCGGGTTGTGCCAGAAAGCCATGTACCCTGAAACTATTGTCGTACCAGTTGCCGACGATCTGGCCGGCTGAGTTGATGCCCCATGCGGTGGTGATCAGAGCACCCGGATAGTCGAGAGGGGTAAAGGTCGCTCCCATTGCCAGAAATCCGTGCGGGAACCCATCAGCATCGTTGTACTGCCCAACGATTTCGGCCGAGGCATTGATACCGCCTGCCACGGTAAAGCTACCCCCGGGGAACGGCACGTCGAAGCTGATGAACCGATCCTTTGAAGTGACAAAGCCGTGGTCAGGAAGGTCCAATTCCGTACCCCAGGAACCAACCAAGTTGCCTCGAGCATTGTTCGCCCATACGGCGGTTTTTGCCGAGCCGGGAAAGTTCACTTCCGTAAAGGTGCCCTTGTCCCACATGAAGCCGTGTTGGGCTAGCAGATTGCCATCAGCATCGAGGATGTCCCACCAACCCACCACCGTGCCGGACTCATTAATGCCATTGGCGAGCGTTTCGCTGGCAGTAGGGAAGTCGAGCGTCGTGAGGATCCCCTTCTTGCTCAGCAGGAATCCATGGACAACTCCGTCGTCGCTAATGTAGCGTCCGACGGAATCGCCGCGGTCGTTGCTCTTGAAAGCCTCACTGTAGTTGGTGGCCAGGACAGTGGAAGGGCCCAGCGGAATGAACTTGCCATCCTTGATCAGCAGAGCATGGCGAGGCTGCCCTGGGACGCTGTAGCCACCAACCATGTCGCCGTGGTTGTTGATTCCGCGAATAGTGGTTGCTATGCCACCGGGATAATCGATGCTGGTGTATTTGTATTGAGCGTTAGAGGAGCTGGCAGTTGGCGCGAGTGTCCTGTCTTGAGCTCTAGCAGTTGAGCTCATCGCGCCCACCGCGAGAGTAACAGCGGCGTACCCAAGCAACAGGGCCATCACCGTGCGCTTTGTCTTCACTAAGACGAGACTCTTCGAAATCGAATTGCTTTTCATGGAGACCTCCTTAAGGTCTGATCTCTGTTGCTACGCTGGACATTTCCGCTCCTGCAAAAGGGGCGCGGCTTCGAGACTCGCGCTGTCTCAGTGGCTTGGGGGCACGACTCGGTCGGCTGTGAAGGTGATATCGACTATCGGTGTTCTCACGCAGTCCTGGCCACCACCTTGCAGTGAACACACGTAGCCTAGACCGGCGCCTTCGAGTTGATTCTGGTTCTTGAGCTTGAAAGTCGTATCGACTCTGAGCATTACAATCGGGTTGCCGCTGGGATCAAAGGCGAAGAAGTACGCTTTCGAGCTGTAGCGATTGTCGCTAATGCGCTGCCAACTGCCGTAAAGCGGCGAGACGCCCCCGTTCAGCCGGTCATTGTAACCTGTTGCTTGCCATACTCCGCCGGCACTCAAACAAACAACGGCGGTGAAATCTTGTCCGATCTGGTTGATGCGAGTGATTGCCGTAAGCCAGGTGCCTTGGACGACTGCGGGTGAACCAGCTTGCGCTGTAGCGGTAGAGATCAAGCCAACCACCGCCAGGGAGAGAGTGGCGAAGCTAAGGAGCAGGGCCATTACTTGGCGTACTGCGTTTGTCTTGACCAAGACGAGAGTGTTCGACATCGAATTGTTTTTCATAGCGACCTCCTTTAAGGTCTGAGCAAGCTTTTGGGGTGTCGGAATTTGGTGGACTGGTTCCGAGTTGGTGACAGTTCCCTCAGCTGGTTGGGTGGTTGAGCCGTCCTCGCGCTCGGGACTTACTTTCCCTTTCATCTGTATAAGGCGCAAAGGACACGCGAAAACCGTAGTGAGCGCGAAGAATATTTCCCGACGGGCTCCGATTCGTTGTATAAATGGCCGCATTCGACAAAAATCCATATCCCGGCAGGGGAGGCTGGCGTGACTGAGGTTCCAGCCCACGAAATAACCCAACTGCTCCAGGCCTGGAGCGAGGGGGACGAGCGCGCCCTGCAAAAACTCATGCCGTTGGTCTATGACGAACTGCACCGCTTGGCCCGGCGGTACATGGCCGGCGAACGCCCCGGTCACACCCTGCAAACTTCGGCTTTGGTGAACGAAGCCTATCTACGCCTCGTCGACGCCAGGAACTTGAGCTGGCAGAACCGCGCCCACTTTTTCGCGGTGTCGGCCCAGTTGATGCGGCGCATTCTGGTGGATTTTGCGCGCTCCCGCCGCTCCCTCAAGCGCGGTGGAGATACCCTGACGGTATCGTTGGAAGAAGGATCAATCATTTCCCGGGCGCGAGGGGCGGACGTGGTGGCACTCGATGACGCGCTCAAGACCCTGGCCGCGATGGACCCCAGAAGAAGCCGGGTGGTGGAGTTACGCTTCTTCGGGGGGCTTAGCGCGGAGGAATCGGCTGAGGTGCTGAAGGTTTCAGCAGAAACCATATTGCACGATTGGAAGCTGGCTAAAGTGTGGCTTCTTCGCGAGTTGAGTGTGGACAATGTCGAAGAAGCCTGAGCAGTGGGAGCGGGTAGCACAGTTGCATCGCGCCGCCCTGGAGCTTGCCAAGGATGAGCGCGCCTCCTTCCTGCAAAAGGCATGTGCTGGAGATGAAGAGTTGCGGCACGAAGTTGAATCCTTGCTTGTTTTGGAAGCTGACGCCGAGAACTTCATGGAAGGTTCCGCCCTGCAGTCGGTGGCCAAACAATTGGCCGAGGAGCAGCGTCCACTCAGGGCCCTAAGCCCAGGCGTAAAACTGGGATCGTATGTGATCGTCGGAGAGCTCGGGGCGGGCGGTATGGGTGAGGTGTACCGTGCGCGAGACAGTTCGCTGAAACGTGAGGTAGCCATCAAGGTCCTTCCCGCTTCGTATTCCAGGGATCCTGGTCGTCTTCGTCGCTTCGAGCTGGAAGCCCAGGCAGCCGCCGCCCTGAGCCATCCCAACATCCTTTCCATCCTGCATATCGGCGAGCACGGCGGCTCGCCCTACATCGTCAGCGAGTTGCTTGAGGGCGAAACCTTGGGAGATCGCCTCAGCCAAGGTCCTATGCGTCGACGCGAAGCCGTCGACGTTGCGGTTGCGGTGGCCCGCGGACTGGCTGCCGCTCACGAGAAGGGAATCACCCATCGCGATCTCAAACCGCAGAACCTCTTTCTCGGACGGGACGGTCGGGTAAAAATCCTCGACTTCGGCCTGGCCAAGCTCACTCAGGTGCAAGAATCGACTGATAGCGACGCAATGCTCACCCTCGGGACGCAGACCGAGCCCGGAGTCGTGATGGGAACGGTTGGCTACATGTCACCGGAACAGGTTCGGGGACAACCTGCCGACGCCCGCAGCGACATCTTCGCGCTGGGCAGTGTGCTCTACGAGATGCTGACAGGCAAGCGCGCCTTCCAGAAGCCAAGTTCGGCAGAGACCATGAGCGCGATCCTGAACGAAGACCCGCCAGAGCTTTCTCAAGCCACTCCCAAAATTCCGCCCGCTTTGCAGAAAGTCGTGCGGCGGTGCCTGGAGAAGAATCCCGAGCTGCGGTTTCAATCGGCTTCGGACCTGGCGTTTGCGCTGGAGGCTTTATCGGATTCGGGCAGTGCGGCAACCGCGGTAGTCGGTCAATTCAGCTGGCGTCGCGTGCTAGCTTGGACAACAGCGGCTTTGGTTCTAGCGGCGGCCGGCATGGGGCTGTATCTGCGCCGGTCACACGTGGCCAGCCAGCCGAGCCCCAACTCGCTCTCGTTGGAGGTGGTAGCTCTTACCGACAATGGCAAAGTCTTCCGAGCCGCGATAAGTACGGACGGACGCTACATAGCCTACGTGCAAAATGAGGCCGACAAGTTTGACTTGCACCTGTTGCAAGTTGCTACGAATCGGGATATCGAGCTTCTCCCCGGGTCATCCCTGCCAATCGCAAGTCTCCACTTCTCTCCCGACGGCAATTTCATTTACTTCTTACGCGTTCTTGAGAATCCCGAGAATCTGGGCGTATTTAAGATTGCCGCTCTCGGTGGGCCTGCAACGCCACTGGCCACGGATGCAAGCATGAGGAGCGTCACGGTGTCACCGGATGGGAAGCAGATCGCCTACATCTCCAATACGCCCGCCGAATCTCTCATTGTGGCGGTCAGTCCCGAGGGCGCTAACCGCCGCGTCCTTGCCAGGCGTCCCGCTGACTTAGGCTTTCGCTATATCGAGTGGTCTCCTTCTCAGGACACGATGGCAGCGGTCGCGTTTGGCAAGGGCATGGGAATTGGATTGTTCAGCGTTGACCTTCGCAGTGGATCCACGCGAGACGTCAGTGTTTCAGGGTGGGGAACCGTAGGACAGCCTGCCTGGAGCGCCGACGGCAGCCAAATCTTCGCTCCAGCGGTACCCGTTACTCAGCGGTTTATCCCGATCATGCAGATATGGGAGTTCGATGCTCGCACCGGCACCAGTAAGCCTCTGACATCCGGCTCAATCCCGTACCAACTTGGTACCCTCTCAGCCACAACCGCTGGCGAACTGTTGGCCAATACGAGGGCTCCAGTCATGACCCTCTGGGTAATGGATGCCGCTTCCCAGCCGCGTCTCCTTCCCTCAACCCGAAGCGAAGGATGGGACAGCGTGGCTTGGGTTGATCGGCAGATTGTGACCAACACCTACACCAATCCTGAGATGGTGGTGCACGACCCGGACGGTCGTACCACCAAACTGCGGTCGCATTCGAGCATCTATCGAGATCTGACTCGATGCGGCCCGGGACACGTCGTTTATTCAGCTTCCGACCCCAGCCGTGGGATTCATGTCGCCCGGACCGACATCACCACTGGTTCCACCTCCATCCTCACTGACGGCTTTGGCCCAGTCTGTACGCCCGACGCTTCCACGCTGGTTTACACTGGCTGCACCGAGCAGGGTAATCGCTGCTTTCTCATTCGCAAGTCTCTCGATTCCGGCCAGACCGTCAATTTGTACGAGCTCCATTTCGGCGGCGACTTTACTCCTAGCTACACCCTTTCTCCCGATGGAACCGACCTACTGTTATCGACCCCGCCAGAGCCTGGACACCCTGATGAATGGGCGATGCTCATCCCGGTCAACGGAAGCGCTCCGCGAAAGCTGAAATTCCCAGTTGCATTTGGGGAGGCCGAGATTTTGAAGTGGGCACCTGACGGCAAGTCAATCCTCTATTCCCGAACGGTACGTGGCGTTGGAAATATCTGGTCAGCAGCGATCGAAGGCAAGGCTCCCAGGAAACTCACCCACTTCGACTCCGATACCATCTTCGCCTTCGATGTCTCCCCTGACAACCGACTCGTGATTGCACGCGGCACCTTCGCAATCGACATGGTCCTCATCAAGAATGTGAAATAACGAAAGCCTTCCGCACGCGTCCAGCTGACATAGAAGCAGAACGATGAAGAGTCTGAAGTACCATCGTCGCGGCGCGGGCCTTCACCAATTAATGTTGCTCCAGACTGCTCGGAACTATTCAATCCGCGTCATTGGGATATGAGGGAGCAGTGCGCTAACTGTGAGGCTGTCGTGACACCTGTTGCATCAGTCCTCACATTCTGAGCGGTAGTGTCCGGGGCGCAAGCGGCTTCGTTCCGACGGTTAAGCCGGAACTTGTTCGCAGAACTGGATGAATTGGAGCCTGAGAGGAACGTAGCTTGCCGGAAGTCCTCATCTCGGTAGTCTGCCCCCCCGACAATCGCTAGCATGCCTCCCGAGCGGCGGGCAATACACCAGCAAAGCGCCCAGGAAGTCGGCATCTGGGCAGGGCCCGGCTGGCGTACCCTGCGCCTTGTCCGGCAATCTATAAGTATTGAGAAAGGTGATGGTCGAATCAAGCGCCTGTGTCGCTGAGCGCCAAGGCAGCATTCGATGGACAATCCCGAGAAGAACCGCGTAGCCAAGGCGGTGGTAGGTCGATGGTGCTCTTTCCAGGAGGCGCTTTGCGGAACGAAGCGGAAGTACCCGACGCGAGAATTCCTTTCGTTCGCAGAGGCCGCCCGAAGCTACATCGACTTGACGCGGCATGATCAACTCATACACAGAGACGTCGCCAACGCCATAAACGGCTTGACAGAGTCTCTCCGGCTGGAGAGAAAGCGAGTGCCAGGAAGAATTCTCTCTGAGGCGGACCGGTTGGAGTGCTTATTCTTCGGCGGGTACGATCCGCACTTCAAAGGCGACGAGCCTCCCGGCCTGTAGAGCGGGAAGACTGCTCGCCGCAACTTCGGCCGCTAGGGCGTAATACGTTCGTGTGCTGAACAGCGACACGATCGCTCACAAGTGGTTCTGCCAGAAGACAAATCGGCTTCTGCGTCCGATTACTCCCGATAAACGCCCATGGGTCTCGGAATCCACTCGGTCGTATAGTCGGCAAACCGGACAAGTGTCCCAAAAGGTGGGTGATGCAGCTTAGGAAGTGTAGGACCTCACGATCGCGCGCGATGTTGGCGATAGCGTCCTTTATCATACGGTCATGCGCGGCCGAGCACCGTTGTTTTCCGGCGTGCATAGTCAGAATGCCGGTTCTCAGCGTAGTCGCAGACCTCGTGAATTCGGAAACGTCGTCCCAGGTGGGTGCACGCCGGTGCTGGCAAAGCATCTCGCCGAATCGACGGACGCAATGGCCCCAGTCCCATGCTCGGGACATCCGTCCGCGGCGCCGTCAGGTGTTGGTTGCGAGAACCCGGACGTTTTGCGTCAATCTAGACAATGGCTCTCCAGTGCACCAGAGTGACAGGTTCAGGTCTGAAAATGAATCGGCAGCGGGTGCTGAGTTCGTGAGGCGAACACCACGATCCCGCAAGTTTGCGATTCCTAAAACTTGCTCACAACTTGCTCACAAAACTAAGGCAGTTTCGCCCTATCTTCGCGAGTCTTGAACCTGTAAGGCTATTGATTTCAATGGGGGTTAAGCCGAGGTCGCTGGGCTCATAACCCAAAGGTCGGTGGTTCAAATCCACCCCCCGCAACCAAACCCTCCCAGAACAACCTCTTCCAAGTCATTCTGTTCGTTCCAGTTGCGAGTTGAGCCACGATTTTCCTTTTGCTAGTTGACCGCCGCGCTGCTGTTCGTGTTCTCAGTTTTGGGAACAATTGCGAACAGATCGCCATAGATCGCCTGTTCTAGGGCGAGCGCAGCACTTGCGTCGGCTTCTGCCGATGTGTGCGTGTACACGTCGGCCGTAGTGCTCAGATTGGAATGTCCCAACAGCTTCTGAGCAAGTTTCAGATTGCCGGTACGGGCATTGATCAAGTTCGCTGCCGAGTGCCGAAAAGTGTGAAAACCAGCCCTCCTGGAACTCCCCGGAATCCCAGGCCTGTCCAAGGCCGGGTACAACACATCCCGTCGCAGCACGTCAGGATTTAGCGGGCTGCCGTCTCGTTTGCAGAACACGAAGGACTCGGGGCTCGTATGGCGCGAACTGAGCCGTTGAGCCTCGAACGCAGATGACAACGCAGGACCAAAATAAATGGACCGAGTGCTGTCGTGAGTCTTCGGAGCAACCAGTTGCCCCTCCCAGAGCGCCTGGCGGATCTCCAACCTTCGTTCTCCCAGGTCCACGTGTTTCCATTGCAGCCCGAGCAGTTCGCCAAGTCTTGCGCCAGTGAGCATCGCGCACTGGAACAAGGGACGAAATACCTGAGATACGATCTCGATGATCGAGCGCATCTGCTCTGGTGGCTCACCGGCTGGCGGTTCCGGTCCAGATCAACCCAAACGGCTTGGATATCGTAGAAATACCGGCCTAGCCCAAAGCAAGAACAAGCCCGTTTGAAGGCCTGGGCATCGATGTTGTGGTCGACCTTGTCGAGTTCGTCGACCAGAAGCACGCACGGCTGCACTTCGTAGCGCAGAGCGCGCAACAGTGGCCCTTCCGCAAAAAAGTCCAGCGAATGCACCCGGCTCCGTATCTGGTCCCAGTCTTGGCCGAGGTTGGCGGCTTGCGTGTCCAGAAAAAGCTTCTGCAGCGCTTCGTCGAATTTTCCGATGACCTTCTCTTCGGTGATTCCCACGTAACACTGAAGGCGCTCAACCACCGTATTGGCCGCCGCCGCTACCGCGTAGGCCAGCTCTGTCTTGCCACATCCTGGCGGGCCTTCCACCAGCAGTGGCTTGCGCATACGGGCCGCCAGATACACCACCTCCAGGGTGACTGGATCGATCATGTAGCGTGCCGAACGCAACTTCGCGGCGAGTTCACTTGCAGACGAGAACACCTCGGCTTCCTTTCGTCGTGAAAACTACATCGGAAGCGCTAATTTTGCATTTATTGGTGCGCGGACTTTGCGGTTATTCGGAAACCTTGTAAGTGGATTCCCTCTCACGTCGGGAGCAAGAGTGCGAAGCGACGAATGCGTTTCCATGGGTCTAAGGCCCTGATTCTGTTCACTCGCCGCCTCATACCTGCAGAGCTGCGGCTCCAATCAGACCGTGGAACTCAGAAGTCAGAGATTTATTTCACCAATCACACTTTGACTGGGAAAAGGACGCTTCTCCGTCGCCGGGTCTGAATTCTGCAAGGCGATTCCGCAGGCCGCGCTGTCCGTAACACCTTCCATCGCCGGGTGCTCGCCATATTTATTTCACCAATCACACTTTGACTGGGAAACTGGCCGCTGTTCCGTGGCTGGGTTTGGACACTGCCAGGCGATTCCTCCGGCCGTGCTGTCAGTAACGCTTTCGTTCGCCGGGTGCTCGCCGTATTTATTTCACCAATCACACTTTGACTGGGAAAAGAACGATTTCCCGTCGCCGGGTCTGAATTCTGCAAGGCGATTCCGCAGGCCACGCTGTCCGTAACGGCTTCGTTCGCACCGTGCTCGCCAACTTTATTTCACCAATCACACTTTGACTGGGAAATAGACGCTTTCCGTCGCCGGGTTTGGACACTGCTAAGTGATTCCTCAGGCCGTACTGTCCGTATCGGCTTCGTTCGCACGTGCTCGCCAACTTTATTTCACCAATCACACTTTGACTGGGAAAAAGACGCTTTCCGTCGCCGGGTTTGGACACTGCTAAGTGATTCCTCAGGCCGTACTGTCCGTATCGGCTTCGTTCGCACGTGCTCGCCAACTTTATTTCACCAATCACACTTTGACTGGGAAAAAGACGCTTTCCCGTCGCCGGGTCTGAACTCTGCAAGGCGATTCCGCAGGCCGCACCGTCAGTAACGCCTTCGTTCGCCGGGTGCTCGCCATCTTTATTTCACCAATCACACTTTGACTGGGAGTAGGGTTCTCGGACTCCCAAATGGCGCTTTGGTTGGACTTGCAGCTGAAAACCGCCGTCGTCGCTGTGCCTTTTGACAGCAAAGAGATTTCGCACTACAAAGTGCCCACTATGACGACCGACTCACTTGTGCTCAGCGCCCTTTTAGCCGAACTTGCCCTACGACAGCTCCCGTGTGGAGGCTGGGCTGCTCTTGCCTCGTCTACGCAGCCAGCCATTGAGCCGACGTGCTACTCGGCGCTCGTCCTCGGCTCGGCGCCTGTAGGCAATTTCGAACGTGCTCAGCAGTTTCTCTTGCGTACACAGAATCCTAATGGCAGTTGGCCAGTCTTCCCCGGCGACGATCAAGAGGGTGGCTGGATCACCTCGCTGGCTGTAATGGCTCTCCGTGATCTGGCGTGGGCGATACCCGCAAGGATGCAGGGCATCCACTGGCTGCTGAACTTCGCCGGCCGGGAATCAAATTGGTTTTGGAAATGGAAGTTTCGCACCGCTGATCGCCACGTTCGTTTCGACCCCGACAAATATGGCTGGCCATGGTTTCCGGACACAGTTAGCTGGGTTGTTCCTACTGCATTCTCGATCCTTGCCCTAGGGCAGCTATCTTGCGCCTGCGGCGGCTTGGGACAGGCCACCGCGCGCATTGATTGCGGCATCCAGATGCTTTTCGATCGTGCCTACCCTGGCGGAGGATGGAATGCCGGTAACGGCGTTGTCTATGGGTCCGCCCTTGCACCGCACGCCGACGATACGGCAATAGCTTTTTTGGCCTTGAGTGATCGTGGCCAAGACGCCGTGGTACAAAGTGGCGTTCGGTACCTGGAGCGTGGTGCTCCAGCCCTTACGGCGCCGTGGAGTCTCGCGTGGGCAATTCTTGCTCTCGCTGCACGCCGGCGGCCGACTACTTCGCTAAGCAGTTCTCTTATCGCACGTCCTGATCTCTCAAGCATCGAGGACACCAGCACGCTGGCTGTGGTCTGCCTCGCACCTGATCAACCCCGCGCGTTACAGGCGTTTGGGGTGACGCTGTGAGCCTGACCCGTCGAGACGTTCTTGTTGGGTCCGCCGCCCTGGCGGCTGGTACAGCGCTCACCACTCCTTTTCTTCTGCCCAAATATCATTCAGATCAGCGACCGAAGCGATCCCAAGTCGCGATCCTCAATGCTCAGCACTACTCCCATCAGCTTGATCAAATTCTTGCCGCGGGCCTCCTCCTCTTTCCGATTGACGTCGGAGGCAAGACGGTGCTGCTCAAGCCCAACTTGGTCGACTACATTCCAGGCGATGCAATCAATACCCATCCATTGCTGGTCCTCGCAGCGGTAGAGTCATTTCGACGCATGGGTGCTAAATCTGAGGTCGTGGCTGAAGGGCCAGGACACCAGCGAGATACCCAGCTGGCACTTTCACAGAGTGGCTATGAGCGAGTTCTGCGGGAGGAGAAGATCCGGTTTGTCGATCTCAATCGCGATGCACTCATTCGTACAACATTGCGGGCGAGCTACACAGGGATGAAGCATCTTTGGCTGCCACGCACTGTCCTGGATTGCGACTTCCTGGTCTCCATGCCTAAGATCAAGACCCATCACTGGTCTGGGGTCACTCTGAGCATGAAGAACATGTTCGGCGTGGTGCCGGGTGCGAGATATGGATGGCCGAAGAACATTCTCCACTGGAAGGGCATTCAGGAAAGCATCCTCGATCTATGCGCCACCGTCCCGATCCACTTCGTTATCGCGGACGGCATCGTGGCGATGGAAGGAAACGGGCCACTCAACGGCACGCCTCGTCCTCTGGGAAAAATTGTGCTTGCGGATGACCCAGTTGCAGCCGATGCAACCTGCGCACGGTTGATGGGGTTCGAACCAAGTCGAATCGGTCATTTCCACGAGAGCACTAGGTTTCTGGGCAATGCATCTTCAGCGTTGATCGACCAGACCCGCGAGTCCATAGTTGATCGTGCGAGACCCTTTCAAGTGGTTCCGGCGTTTCGCCACATCGTCTTGACGCGCACCAGATATGTGGAGATGAAGACGGTGATCGCAAGTGCCACGGGGACCATCCGTGGCTTGCCGCTGCCGACCAGGAGGAAGAGGAATCCAACGCCGCAGCCGATCAGCACATTGATGATACGGCTGCGGAAAAGTTTGCGTGCCGTTTCCGGCTCCGGTTCAGAGGCAGCCACCAACGAGGCAATCGCCCAGATGGGATTGGTGTCGTGAATGTGCTTTAGCGTGAACCAGACAATGGTGGTGGCGAGGAACACGTTTACGGCAAAACGGAATCCAAGAAGCTGATCGTAGGAAATGCCGAGGCGCTCAGCGAGCGATTCGGCCTTTTTTGAAACTGATGGCGGCGCCATCATTCGTGCGACTTGGGCGGATTGCCCAGCAGGCGGTACACGGTAGCCGTCTTGGTGGCATTCAGCGCAATGTAGTCTTCGGCGGCGTACTGCAGTCCGATAAAGAATGCCTCTGTGCGGCGCAATGCCTCCGGGTCGAGCTTTGCGCGGTCCTTGAATCGGAACTGGTATGCGAACTCGCCGATGAGCGGACGGTGCTCACCTCGGGTACGCCAGATCGCCACATTGGCCTTGCAGGTGAGGCCCGAACCGAAGTCGAGCAGGCCGATGTCCTGCAAAACTTCTTCGACGATGGTGTTGCTGACGAGATGGATCTCTTCCTTCGGGTGCTTTCTGACTTTCGCGAGCACCGGCAGCATTTCGATCAAAGCGTCCATGTCGCGGATGTTTTCGTGGCCTAATCCAATGGCCCCGCGGGTAAATTGCACGTTGTGGGAGAAGAGCAGACGGATGCCGCCCAGCCTCTCTTTCAGCGGCAGGGCCTGAACCTTGAACTTGACGCGGTGATCGCCGAGGATGTTCGGCCGGACGTCGGTTTCCGCGCACATTTGCAAATCGGGATGCCTGAACTTGAAAACGATCTCGGGTTCGCCGATGGGAAAGCCGTCCTTGTAGGGGATACGGCGGCGAAGAATGAAAGCGTTGTTGTAGAGGCGGAAGTCATCCGTATCGATGAACAGCACTTCGCGGATCTTGACCGGCTGTTCGATGAAGCCTTCCGTCGTGTACTTGACGCCGTGCTCTTTTGCGGGCTCCTTAAAGACCTTGCCGAAGTCGAAGAAGCTCTCGCGCGAGTGGAACTTGTTGGGCCGCAAGATGAGCTTGCAGCAGATGTATTCGGGCGAATGGATGGGCATGCCGTCGGCGTACTGGCCTGGCTTGAGTTGGGGAACACGACCAACCCAACTGGGGGTGACGGGCTCGCTCGTTCGCAGTTGTTTGCCCTCCTTGATGCGGCTTGGTGTAGTTGCTGTGGCGGTTGGCATCGTAGCTCCTCAATGGCGGATATTTATTGGTGTGCCAATTCTCTTTCGGTGATTTCTATACGCAGGCTGCGATTCCTGTCGAGTCTCGACGCAGATTGATTCTCACCACGTGGTGAACGGCTTCGCGACGAGATTTGCGTTGAAATATCGCGGATCGCCGGTTACTTCCTGCCCGATCCAGGCCGGAAGTTCGACTGATTGGTGTTCATCCTTGAGTTCAACTTCGGCGCTGATCAGGCCGCGGTTTTCACCCTCGAACTCATCAATTTCCCATACCAGCCCTGTGTGCGGAATACGGTAGCGGGTCTTCTCAATCAGTGGCCGTTCGCAAAGCTGGTCGAGCATTTCGTTGGCGTCCGCCACTGGAATCTCATACTCATATTCAGGCCGACTTGCACCGACGGTGATGCCTTTGATCGTAAGGAAACCCTTGTCGCCCGCTGTTCTTACGCGAACCGTCCGCTCTTTGACGGTGCTGAGATATCCCTGGCGATAACGCTTGCCGCTGTCCTGACCTCGCCAGGAATCGTTCTTTACCAGGAACTTGCGCTCGATCTCTTGTGCCATTCGATCTCCTTCCCCTCTTCAAGAGCCTGACTATTGAGGCATCCAGCCTAGCACTCGCTTAATCTCTCGTATGTAACTGGTGTTGGCCTCGGTGATGCCCAACTCTCGAACCAGCTGCAATACGGCCTCTGGATCAACGGATTCAACGGCAACCGTGTCGCGCGGCACACTATTGATCATGATCTGAGCATACTCGGCCGCACATGCCCCGATGCGGAACTGATAGCGCATCTTGCGGACGCCCACGATAGCGATTTCGTCTGATTGCGCCATCATATCGAGGAACTGGTCAAGTTCGTACGCGGCTTTCGGTAAGGGCGGCGGCGAAAGATCGAGGCTGGGAAACACCTGGGTAGCTATGACAGACCTCTCCAGCGGAAATCCTCCTTTCAGGATGGGTTTCCACTGTTCCAATCCCCGATCGGTTGCGACGAGCACCTTGATGTCCATCAGTGCGCCACGGATTTTGGCATTGCATTTGTCGGTGGCCTTGGAAATCAAGTAAGTCTCTTCGCTTTCCGCCGTTTTCGCCTGAGCCATCAGCCCAAGCCTGTCGTGGACTGAGGCAAGTGTTTCCTCCCATACGCGGAATTCGTAGCGCGGCTTAATTTCATCCACCGTCATTCTCCTAATCGTCGAGTGTCTTTAGCCGCCTAGCAGCGATCCAGGGTTCTCCGTCATCTGTGGCCATCACGCTTCGCCAAATCGAATCACGACCTTGATCATCGTCCGCGCTGCGTTGCAAGGCGGTTGCGAAATTCTTCGGCCTTCCCCGTCTGCTAATCAGTTTCGCCAGCCAGGAGCGGTCCGCGCCCCTTCTTACACCTGTGCTTTTGACGAGAACTGTTCCTGCACATCTGCCGTGGGATTGTGCCAGCCACCTCGCGGCGACAGTCGCTGGTCGAGTTCGATCGGTCCCCAGGTGTTCGGCTCATAGGAATGAACGGGCGATCCTTGCTTCAGTACCGGATCCACGATCCCCCAAGCTTCCTCTACGTAGTCCTGTCGCGCAAAGAGCGTGGCATCGCCGGCAATGGCATCGCCGAGCACTCTCTCATAGGCCTCCATCTCCTCGGAGCGAGGTTGGCGGCTCGCCAACATCTCCACGGTTTGGCCGGTCATCTGCTCGCCTGGACCCATTACCATCGTGCCGATTGCTATGGCGATATCAGGGCTTATACGAAACCGCATATGGTTCGGAGAAAGTTCGCTCTCCTTGATTACGGTGGGAGGCTTGCGGAAACGGGCAAACACTTCGGTGCAGGTGAGAGGCAGGCATTTCCCTGCGCGGATGTAAATGGGCACGCCCTTCCATCGCCATGAATTGATTTCGAGGCGCATTGCCGCGAACGTCTCTACGGTGGAGTCTGTGGCAACTCCTTTCTCGTCGAGATATCCGCGGAACTGGCCCCGAACCAGGTCTCCTGCGGCAAGCGGCGGAAT
Source organism: uncultured Acidobacteriaceae bacterium (assembly GCA_963758255.1). Classification (GTDB taxonomy): domain Bacteria; phylum Acidobacteriota; class Terriglobia; order Terriglobales; family Acidobacteriaceae; genus DASRAA01. The sequence goes on along the minus strand of CAVWUX010000002.1, from coordinate 643,476 downwards.
GGCTTTGAGCACCTTCACTTTTTCATCTCGGATAGACTCACTGTCGGTTCTGGCCGGCGGCTCCATGCAGAGGTTACTGAGCAGCTGGAACAAGTGATTCTGCATGACATCACGAATCGTGCCGGTCTGGTCGTAAAAGCCGCCGCGGCCTTGCACACCGAAGTCCTCGGCCATGGTGATCTGGATACTCTCGATGAAATTCCTGTTCCAGAAAGCTTCCATGAATGCATTGGCAAAGCGGAAGACCATCATGTTGTGGATCGGCTTCTTTCCCAGATAGTGATCGATCCGGTACATGTCCGTTTCTTTGAACGCATTCAGCAACACCCGATTGAGATCTTGCGCCGACGCCAGGTCCCTGCCAAATGGCTTTTCAAGCACCACCCTTGCTCCATCGCCGCAGCCCGATTTGACCAGCCCCTGCACGACAGTTTCAAAGAGGACAGGGGGTATCGCCAGGTAATGGCTTGGCTGTCGAGCATCCTTCAATTCACGGCGTAGGCTCTGGAAGGTTGCGGGATCTTTGTAGTCGCCGTCGACATAACGCAATAACCCACACAGCTTCTCGAAAGCCTGGGGATCAAGACCGCCGCGCTGCTGCAGACTGTCCTTCGCCCGTGCGCGAAGTTGGTCCAGATTCCACCCTGCATTGGCCACCCCGATTACCGGAATGTCCAGATTGCCGCGTTTGATCATTGCCTGCAGGGCAGGAAAGATCTTCTTGTAAGCCAGATCGCCGGTAGCACCGAAAAATACGAGTGCATCGGAACGGACGTTGCCACGTTTGTCTCCCTCAACTCCTGTCATTACCGGGTTGCCGGCGCGAGCCTCGCTCAAGCCATAGCGCATCGCTGCTCCCCTCCTACAGAAAAAGTGCTCACTCTCCTGCCACCTGGTGGCGGGTCATCTCGGCCGCCAGCGTTTGCTTGGCAACCTTCAATGCATCTTCCGCTGTCACACGCGCAAACAGATCCAAGGTGCGCGCTATGGTCCCCGTCCATCCGGTCTGATGGCTGGCCCCGAGTCCGGCGCCATTGTCGCCATGGAAGTATTCGTAGAAGAGGATGTAGTCCTTCCAGTAAGGATCTTCCTGGAATTTCTTGGTGCCGCCGAACACGGACGCTTGCCGCTTGCATCGCGGAGGAAGATGCTCGACAGGCGGCGCGCAATTTCCTTGGCGACTTCGAACAGCGTCATGTAGTTGCCCGAACCTGTGGGGCATTCGACTTTGAAGTCATCGCCATAGAAGGGATAAAGATTTATCAGCCCTCGTATTAGCAATATGTTGACCGGCATCCAGATAGGTCCGCGCCAGTTGGAGTTGCCGCCGAACATGCCGGTATTTGACTCGGCTGGCAGGTACTGGACTTTGTGTTCCTGCCCGTCAATGTGAAACACGAACGGATGCTCAAGGTGGTGGCGGGAAAGAGAACGTATGCCGTAGGGGCTGAGGAACTCCTTCTCGTCGAGCATGTAGCCCAGAATGCGCTGCAGCTTTTCCTTGTTGAGGGTCGACAGCAACCGACGGCCTCCGTAGCCGATGAATTTCTCGTCAGCCGGGGCAATATGTTTCACCACCTCGGGGTGGCGCTTCCGGAAGAGTTCAATCAATTCCCGCAGCCTGGGATGATTCGTCCAGGACGTCTCGAGTCAAACACGGTGGAGGCGCACAACGGCAGCAATCCCACCATCGAGCGGACCTTCAAACGCGTGGCATCGCCATTCGGGAAGTGCAGTAGATCGTAAAAGAAGCCGTCCTGCTCATCCCACATCTCGTCGTGGTTATCCCCGATACGATCCATGGCGTAGGTGATCCACAAGAAATGCTCGAGAAAGCGGAAGGCAATCTCTTCGTACATTGCCGCGTCATACTCGGTGAGGATAAGCGCGATCTCCAGCATGTTCTGGCAGTAAAAGGCCATCCACGCGGTGCCGTCGGCCTGGTCGAGATGGCCGCCGGTTGGCAGTGGCGCGCTGCGATCAAAGACACCGATATTGTCGAGTCCCAGGAATCCGCCCGCGAACACATTGCGGCCCTGCGGATCTTTTCGGTTCACCCACCAGTTGAAGTTCAGCATCAGGCCCTGGAACGAGCGCTCCAGGAAGCGGAGGTCCGCACGGCCCAGCTCTTTCTCCACGCTGTAGAGAAACAGCGTCGCCCACGCGTGGACCGGGGGATTCACATCGCTGAAGTTCCACTCGTAGGCTGGAATCTGACCGTTGGGATGAGCATACAAATTGCGAAGCATCAGCAGGAGCTGTTCTTTAGCGAAATCGAAATCGACGAGGGAAAGTGAGATGGTGTGAAAAGCCAGGTCCCATGCCGCGTACCAGGGATATTCCCACTTGTCGGGCATGGAGATCACGTCACTGTTGAGCATGTGGAACCACTCGGCGTTGCGCGCGGTTCCGCTGCCCGATCCCAGCGGATGCGCTTCATGTTCATCCAGCCAGCGGTCCAGGTCGAAATAGTAATACTGCTTGGTCCACAACATCCCGGCCAGCGCCTGTCGATGTACGCGCCGCTCGTCTTCGCTGAGAGATTTCGGCGTAATCCGCTCGTAGAACTCTTCGGCATCGGCCAGTCGAGTTGCGAAGACCTGGTCGAAATCGGAAAAGGCTTTGGCGGTAGGTTCTGCACTCAAGCGCAGGCGCACGATCTTCGAGCCACCCGCGGGCACATCCAGAACGTAGTGCGCAGCGGCCTTGGTTCCGGTATGGGCAGGATTGACAGCATCCTTTTCGCCCGCGATCACGTACCGGTGGAAAGCGTCCTTGACGTAAGGTGACGGATTCGGTTGACCCCATAGCCGGCTGGCATTGCTTTCGTTTTCGGTGAACACCAGCTCCCCCGCACCTTCACAGTACAAGGTACGATCGCCTAGCTTTGGGTGGGAGGCCAATATGCTTGTGTTGCTGATCTGTCCCAGAACTGGCTTGGGTTCGTCGTCTCCCCACGACCATGTATTGCGGAACCACAGGGTCGGGAGCAGGTGAACCTGCGCAGCTTCCGGGCCGCGATTATGAACCGTGATACGAACCAGGATGTCTTCTGGGTCAGCCTTGGCGTATTCGACGAAGACATCGAAGTAGCGATCGTCGTTGAAGACGCCGGTGTCAAGAAGTTCGTACTCCATTTCCTCGCGTGAGCGCCGCCCGTTGGTTTCGACCAGGTCCTTGTACGGATACTCGCGCTGCGGATACTTGTACAGATACTTCATGTAGGAATGCGTCGGTGTGCTATCGAGATAGAAGTAGTATTCCTTTACGTCTTCTCCGTGGTTGCCTTCGCTATTGGTTAGACCGAAGAGCCGCTCTTTCAGGATGGGATCGTGCCCGTTCCAAAGAGCTAGAGCAAAGCAAAGCTGCTGTTTGTCGTCGGAGATGCCGGCCAGACCGTCTTCGCCCCAGTGATAGGCCCGGGAGCGCGCCTGGTCATGCGAAAAGTAATCCCAGGCATTTCCATCGGTGCTGTAATCCTCGCGCACCGTGCCCCACTGCCGCTCGCTAAGATAAGGCCCCCACTTTTTCCAAGGCACGCCTTCCTCACGCGCAATGTTCAACCGTTTCTGCTCAGCAACTTCAACATAGGTCAGTGGAGATGATTTCTTGTGTGAGGCGGCCATTAGTTTCTCCTTATCAATTTCCTTCTTCTAATAACAGTGCCCCTGGGGATTTCGAAGGTGAGGGAATAGCGCCTGTAGCAACACTCGATCATGGCTTAGCTACGGCAACATCTTGCGGCCACTGGTCATCCGTCTGTTGCCAGGTTTTGTCCGGGTTATAGAGCTCCATGGCCTTCACGATGTTCAGGGAATCGGGGCCCAAGTCCTTCTGGTACACAATGCCGTCGTAGTTAACGATGAAAGTCTTGACGCCGGTGACGCGATATTCGGCGGGCACCGCGACCAACGCAAAACCGCCGATCATGACGCCTTCGATGACGTAGTTGATGGCGCCGTTGGGAGCAGCCGGGCCTTGGCCCTTCAGTATCTTGAAGTAGTAGCCGTGGAATCCCGACTTGCCTGTCGAGTAGCCTTCCTCGAGCGCATTGGCCACGGCTTCGCCAATCGGACCGGCAGGAGTTCCGTCGGCATTCTTCCAGAAGAGGCCATCCTGCTTGCCGGGAGTGCTGAGAATCTTCTGCGCGTACTGGTTGATGCCAGAATCGTCGTGAACCTCAGAGGCGTATTCTCTTTGCGCTGATACGTAGCCGTGGCACACGGTGATGGCGTCAAGTTCGTTGGCGCCGATGCGGCGAAAGAGGACTTCCTGGCGACCTTCCTTGGTGTTGAAGTACCACTTGCCGCCCTTCTTGACGATGGGAATCGGCGCGGGCCACTCTTCTTCGCCGACGATGATCGTCGCACGATTGGGATTTGACTTGGAGATTTCGATCGAATTCTTGGCAGATGCCTCCTTGGCGAAAGCCTGGGCATTGCTTTTGTCATGCACCGGATCCGCGGATTCGACCAGGTCCTTTCCGTCAGGGCCAAGGATCGCCAGCAGACTCCGGCACGTTGTAATCTCCGGCTGCCTTGATTATCGCATCGGCCGCCGCCTGGGGAGTATCGAAACCCTTCTGGGAGACTGCGGTAGGCTGGGCTTGCGCGAGGCTCGTGAGAGGCAACAGGCAGCACAGTCCGATCAGGATGGGGACGATATACGTTAACGGGTTTCTCGCAATCAACAATCTGGATTTCATAAGTTCCTCGCTCATCATGATGTGCCTACCTACCTGCGCCTTCCGCCACCACCGCCGCGAGAGCCTCCCATGCTGGAAGAGCCACGGGAACTGCTGGCGCGGGCCGAGCTTCCGCTCATGCCGGAGGATGCCCCACCAAATGCGCTGCGGTTGGTGGAGCTGGGGGTGTTACGGACCTGCTGGTTACCGGCCCGGTTTGCGCTGGTGCCGCGGTTGGAGCTCATGTTGCCCGCGCTGGGACTGTTTCCGCGGTTCGCCGAGCCCGCGCTGGAAGTGTTGCCGCGGTTTGCACTCATGTTGCCCGCACTAGGGCTGCTGCCACGGTTGCCTGCACTGGTCTGCTGGCGCGCCTGATTCTGGCGAGCGTTGTTCTGGCGGCTCTGCATCGAGTCGCCACGGGCCGTACCGCCGTACTTGTTGGCAGTGGAGCGGTCAGAGTAGGGAGCGCCACCCCGGTGCTCTGGATTGTGCTGCCAGTTGCTGTTACCCGAGTTGACGCGGTTGCCGCCGTTAACGTTTTGCCGATTGCTGTTGTTGACGAAGTTGTTGTTGTTATTGATGGTGACGTTGTTGTTGCTACCCCATCCGGTGTTGTAACCCCAGCCGCCGCTCCACGCTGCACCCATGGCGACACCCACGCCGAAGGAGACGGCCATGCCAGCCGCGTAGTAGCCCGCCGGCGGGTAAACGATGGGAGGATAGGCATAAATCGGAGCACCGTACACAACCGTCGGGTTGTAGCTGGGAACGTAGATGACCTGGGGATTCGCCTGCTGGACCACGATCACCGGCTGGCTATCAACGGTCTTGGTTTCCACTTTGACCTGCTCGGACGATTTCAGGTTTCCGGCGTCCTTGGCCTTCTTGCGCATGCGCTGGACGGCATCCATCACGTCGCTCTGCTGCGCGAGAAATGCGTTACCAAGGTCGGTCGTCCACTTGATGTTCTCGGAAAGCAGTTTGACGACATCAGGCAAGGCAGCCAATCCCTGGATGCTCGGGTCCCAACCCTGCTTCTCCACGGCGTCAACGAGTGCCTTGTCTTTGAGGTCCTTATGCTGGGCCAACCACTGCTGTAACTGAACGACCTCGAGCGGGTAAGTGGAGGCCACCAGCACCTGGCTCAGGAGCGGATCGGGGTAGAGCGCGATGGGTGCTACCAGCGAATCGAGCTGATCTGCGGGGATCTTGGCGGCGGCCTGTGCGGACGGGGCGTCGGGCAACTGTGTTTGAGCTGCCGCCAACGCCTGACTTCCGGGCATCAGCGTTGCGATGCAGATCAGCGCGGTGAGTCCCCGAACCTCGCGAAACAGTATTTTCCATAAACTGTACGTACTCTTCATAGGTACCGCCTCCGCGGTGCTGCACTGAATAACTTTCGGCCACCTGTTGTTGAGGTGGGTTTTGGCTCCATTGCTGTTGCCCGGTGCCAATGATTGCAACATGCACGTCGTGCGCCAAATGGAATTGAATGCTCAACAAGGCCAACCACCTTTTTTTCAGTGAGTTGAAAAGACAATTCGCGGAAACATTCGGGATGTGCTCCAATGGAGTTGGAGAAACTCCAACGTGTCAGCGGGAACCGCATAGCCATCGGGAGGTCGCAGGCTTTTCTCCCGAAGGGCCGATCCGGTCCGTTTTTGACCCGCAGCGTCGCGGGAGTGCGCAACATGAAGGATTCAAGTCACAGTTCGCCCGTGTATGAGTCGTCTGGAGCGGAGACTCCAACCCTCGCACAAGACTCTGGTGGCCACGGCGAGCCGCGCAAATCCGGCCTCACCCCGAAGGATTGCCTTGAATTTTTTCAGAACGCGTGCGATGCGGCTGTGGCATGTGACCTGGGAGGACACATAGTCGACCTTAATGCGCGATGCGTGCAGATGTTCGGCTTCACGCGGGAGGAATTGATTGGCACCAAAGTGGAGACTCTCATCCCCGATCGATTCCGAGATCCGCATGAAAGGCACCGCGAGCGTTTTCAAGCGGATCCCGTCGCTCGCCCCATGGAAACAGGCGGTGACCTCTGGGGCCTGCGAAAAGATGGAAGTGAACTGCCGGTAGAAATCGATCTGGTCCCCTTGGAGTGCGAAAACCGCAGGCTGGTCGTCAGCGTGATTCACGACCGCAGGGCCAGGCTCCTCACCGCCCAACAGTTGCAGAACCAGGCGCAATTTGAAAGGACGATCTCGGAAGTCTCCGCGACGCTGATCAATTTGCCTGCCGACCGTGTGGACGCAGAGATTGAGAACGGTCTGAAGGTTCTCATCGAGGCGCTGGGGGGAGATCGCGCCAGCATAGCCTCGGTCGAAGCCAGCTCGGGGGACATCCTTGTCACTCACAACTGGACCGGGGAGGGATTTCCGGAGTTTCCAAAACGAGCGCTCCACACGATGGCGCCGTGGCTGGCGCAGCGCATGAAGATGGGTGAAACGGTAATTGCGCCCGACGATTTTCCGCCCGAGGCGCGAGCGGAAAGAGAGCACATGGAGTCCACGGGTCTCAAGTCGTCGTTGATCGTTCCGCTGCGGGCGGGCGGGAAGGTAGTAGGGGCGATGTCCTGCAGCTGCTTCCGCGAGCGTCAGCGATGGGATGCGGCAAAAATCTCGCGTTTTCAAGCCATGGCTGATGCATTCGCGAATGCCCTGGTGCGGAAGCGAGCGGATGAAGCGCTGCAAAGTGCCTATGCGGAGATACAGACGCTCAAGGAGCAACTGGAACGCGAGAACAGTTACCTGCGGCAGGAGATCAAACTTGAGTACAGCCACAATCTCGTCGTGGGCGACAGCGCAACGATGCGGGCTGTTCTGAAGAAGGCCGAGCAAGTAGCGGGTACGGATTCCACGGTCTTGATTCTAGGCGAGACGGGGACAGGGAAAGAGCTCGTCGCACGGACCATCCACGAGATGAGCGGACGCAACCAACGCAGCATGGTGAAGACCAACTGCGCGGCGCTTCCTGCGACCCTGATCGAAAGCGAGCTATTCGGGCGCGAAAAGGGCGCTTACACTGGCGCCCTCGCCCGGGAGATCGGCAGGTTCGAACTGGCCGACCAGTCAACCATTTTTCTGGACGAACTGGGAGAGATCCCGCCCGAAGTGCAATCGAAGCTGTTGCGGGTTCTGCAGGAGGGCGAGTTCGAACGTCTGGGCAGCTCGAAGACCATCAAGGTGAACGTACGAGTGATTGCGGCCACCAGTCGAGATCTGCAGGCCATGGTGAAGGAAGGAAAATTCCGTCCCGACCTTTTTTACCGGCTCAATGTTTTCCCCATTGTTGTTCCCCCGCTGAGGGAGCGCGTGGAGGACATTCCCGCGCTGGTCTGGCACATCCTGGAAGAAATTGGAACTCGAATGGGGCGAAAGATCGATGGCGTGCATGCCGGGGCGATGCAGAAATTGCAGCGCTACACATGGCCGGGAAACGTGCGTGAGCTACGCAATGTCATCGAGCGCAACCTCATCCTCAATACGGGGCCGATCTTCAGGGCGGAAATCCCGGAGCTTGAGGAGAAACCAAATCGTGCCATCCACCATCTCGACGAGGTAGAACACCTGCAGAACGTCCTGCAAGCCTCCAAGTGGCGCATCCGGGGAAAAGGCGGCGCGGCGGAAATTTTAGGATTGAAACCGACGACGCTCGAGGCGAGGATGAAAAAGCTCGGGATTCGCCGCGATTAGAACCTCCAATTGACGTTGGAGATACTCCAAAGCCAGACATTTCCACAATCTCTCCTGCCCGTCACGCTTTCGCTGTTTCTCGCCGCATCTCTCTGTCTTTTCATGCTTTAGCATCCCCGCCCCACTTGGCTAACGGTTTGGCATCCGCCCTGCACTGTTGAGGTCAGCGCTCCGCACTCTCGGGGCGTGTCGCATCGTGCATCGATCGAGACGGGCACCTGACTGGGCTCAGGCTTTATCGCTGGGCGGGAGAAGAAATGATCATCGAGCAACTGAGTATTTTTGCGCCCAAGGGGAAACGGCAAGAAGTAGGGAAAGCACTGACTTCGCTGCTCGGCCCCACGCAGGTGCAACGAGGATGCTTGAAATGCCGGCTGATGCAAAGCTGGCAAGACCCGGATGAGTTCGTGGTGGAAGCGAACTGGGCCACGGTCGAGGATTTGATTTGCCATCTGCAGACGGATGCGTACAAACGGCTGCTGCTGCTGATGGAGTTGAGCCCGGTTCCGCCCGTCGTGCAGTTCTCCACCGTACAGGAAGTGAGTGGATTGGATCTGGTGCAAAAGGCCCGCAATCAACCGGATTGAACGACACCGTCCGGCGTAGGAAAGCCGCACCGCATAAGCAATGAGTTTTATTTCTGAAAAGGCAAAAGGAGAGATCGAAGATGAGCACAGCAACTATGACGCAACCCGAAACGCGGATTAAGGTCGACAACGATCGTATCCAGCGGCTGAGGCACCAGTATGTCCACACGCCGCTCACCATCGACTTTGAGCGCGTCCGGTTCATGAAGAAGGTGTACGAGGAGAACGCCGGTTCCCAGCAGATCGTCCAGAGGGCCAAGTTTCTGGCCTACGTGCTGGACCACAAGACGCTTTACATCGACGACAACCTCTTTGTGGGGAGCATGGCGAGCTCCACGAACGCGGTCTACACCTACCCGGAGTGGAGCGTAGCGTGGATGAAGGAGGACAACATCGTCGAGACCTCCCCGACCCCGGAGGACCGCGAGGCGAACGAGTGGGCTATCAACTACTGGGAGAAGCGCGGGCTCAAGTCCCGGTGTGACGAGATCTTTCAGAAAAAGTTCGGCTACGACCCGAATGTCGGCGTCGAGGCCGGGCTCTTCATGGACTTCGCTTCCTGGCCGGGTGGCGGCGGAAACCTGAACTACCCGCTGGCCTACCACCACGGCCTCGCCAGCGTGATCAAGGACGTGGAGGAGCGGCAGGCCGCGCTCGACATACGCCTGCCCAACGCGCCCAAGATCTACTTCTACGAAGCGTGCCTCATCGTGCTGAAGGCGGTCGTTCGGTTCGCCCACCGCTATGCCGCGCTAGCCCGGGAGATGGCCGCGAAGGAGAAGAACCCGGAGAGGGAGCAGGAGCTCCTCGACATCGCAGCGATCTGTGACCACGTGCCGGAGCATCCTGCGCGCAGCATGAGAGAGGCCATGCAGGCCCACTTCTTCTGCCACATCGTCGGAGAGCTCGAGCAGGTCGGTTGCGGCTACTCCGAGGCCTACTTCGGCCAGATGATGGAGCCCTACTACCAGCGCGAGAAGCAGGCCGGCCTACTCGGCCCGGAAGAGGCGACCTACCTGCTGAAGCACCTGTGGATCAAGCTGAACGAGGTCAACTACTACTACGGGAAGAGGGTCGGCACGATGAACTCCGCCGACCTGGGCCAGAGCATCACCCTCGGCGGATTCACCGAGGACGGCGGTGACGCCACTGCGGAAATGGATTACCTGATCCTCGACGCCTCCGGCTACCTGAAGTTGGCCCAGCCTCCGCTGACGTGCATGTATCACGACGAGCTGAAAGGCGCCTTCCTGGAGAAGGTCCTGGACGTGATCGGCACCGGCATGGGCATGCCCCAGTTCGTGAACGGTGACATCGCGGTCACGCGGGCGCTCGATCAGTGGGGCTCGGCGGGCGCTACCATCGAGCAGGCCCGGCGTTCGGCGGTGGGAGCCTGCGTGGGCACCTACGTTCCCTTCGAGACCGGTCACCCTGTGGAAGGCCAGACCAACCTCGCGAAGTGCCTGGAGCTGGCGCTGAACGACGGCAAGAATCCCTCGACCGGCATCCAGGTAGGACCCAGGACCGGCGATGCCGAGAAGTTCAAGGACTTCGAGGAACTGTACGCGGCGTTCGAGAAGCAGGTTGACTTCATGTTCTTCACCTGCCGAAACCACTCCATGATCGCCAACATCCTGTGTGCGGAGTTCCTTCCCTGCACCTGGCGCTCGATCCTGACCAAGGGCTGTATTGAACGGGGCCTCGAGGTCTGGAACGGCGGCGCCAACTTCTACTCCGTCGGCATGCTCTGCACGGCAGGTGTGGATGCCGGCAACGCGCTGATGGCCGTGAAAACGCTGGTTTTCGACGACAAGAAGCTGACCATGGCCGAGCTGAAGAAGGCCCTGGCCGCCGACTTCGAGGGCGAGTACGAGAAGGTCCGGAAGCTGTGCTTCGACGCTCCCAAGCACGGCAACGACATTCCGGAGGTGAACGCGCTCGTTCGTCGGGTTTACAACACCAACTGGGAAGGCTTCCAAAAGATCGGCGGCAACTTCCTGAGCAAGGACATCAAGTCAACGCCCGACTGTTACACGAAGAGCATCCACAACTACTTCGGGCTCGTCACCGGAGCGCTGCCCAGCGGCAAGAAGAACCGGGTTGCCCTCACCGACGGCAGCATGTCGGCCATGCCGGGCACCGACACCAACGGGCCGACGGCGTTGGCGGCGTCGGGAGCGAAGAGCATCGACGCGGTGAAGTACACCTCGTCGCACATGAACATGAAGCTGCCGCCCGACCAACTCAAGAGCAGGAAGGGCCGCGAGACCCTTCTCCGCCTGGTCAAGACCTTCATGGACCTCGGCGGCGGGCACATCCAGTTCAGCGTCCTGGACACCAACACCCTGAGAGACGCGCAGAAGCACCCGGACAAGTACCCCGATCTGGTCGTCCGGGTGGCCGGGTTCTGCGCCTTCTTTACGCGACTGCACCCTGGGGTGCAGGACGAGATCATCGCTCGTACCGAGCAGGAGTTCGGTATGTGCGGTGCTCGGAGAGACCTGAACTGAACCGGGAACATGGTACGGCGTGGCGTTCCGTCACGCCGTACCGGACTCTCCTGGATAATCACACCGCGGAAGTTTGGAAGACCATGATTAAGGACGCAAAAAGCACTCATACCAGAGGTACATCATGTCTATAGAAACGGGTCACGCCGGGTTAGTTCGACGCATTGCTATCAATGTCGGAGCCGGCTACGTTCCCGGAATGAACGCCGTAATCATTGGAGCGGCGCTGGCGGCGGGCGAATTGGGATGGGAGATGGTCGGCATCCGGGATGGTTTTGATGGCTTGCTGCACCCGGACCGCTATCCCGATGGCGGACTGGTAAACCTCAGCCCCGACGTAATCGAAAATCTGGATCCAGCCGGCGCAGGCGCCCTGGGCCAATCCTTCCGGGTCGATCCGTTCCACGTCCGCCAGGTAACGGACGATGGCATGGTCGAAGAAGTTGACATGTCCGATCAGTTGCTGCAAAGGCTGAAGGCAGAAAAGATCGATGGACTGATTTCCGTCGTTGGCGGCCGGGGGCTAAGCATTCTCTACAAGCTCCATCGCAAAGGGCTGACCACGGTGTGCGTGCCCCGGTCGATCGAAAACGACATCGCCGCCACCATGGTCTCTTTTGGATTCAACAGCGCACTCAGCTTTACTGTCGAAATGCTCGACCGGGTTCGCCAGTCGGCCCAGTCCGCCCGCAAGATCGGAGTGGTGGAGGTTCTGGGCGAGCAGGCCGGATGGCTGGCGCTGCAGGCCGGCATTGCCGTGTGTGCCGATGCGGTGCTGCTTCCCGAGGCTCCCTCGGATTTGCAGATCGTCGCGGCGAGGTTGAAGGAGAAGGTGACACCCAGCCGGCCTTACGGTCTGGTGGTGGTTGCCGAAGGCGCGAAGTTTGTCGGCAACGGGCAAGCTCAGGCGGCTGTATCCACGCTGAAAGCTTCTCTGTCGCCTCTGGCCTCGGGTGAAGCAAGTGAACACGTCATTCAGCGGTCAGGTCAGGCGGCCGAAACTGTGGCGGCGAAGCTGCAACTACTGATGGCCGAGGAAACCTATCCGATGGTGCTGGGTCCCTGGGTTCGAGGTGGCACTGCCACTGCTGTTGACCGTCAACTGGGGATGGCTTACGGGGCTGGGGCAGTACGCGCCCTCAATGCCGGTCAAAAGGGAGCCATGGTGGCTTTTGTTCCACCAGACATTAAGTCCGTGCCACTGTCGGAGGCGATCAACAAGATCAGAACGGTGCCCGCAGACAGCGAGTTCATGCAGACTGCCCGCTCCCTCGGCATCTGTCTCGGGAGGGAACTGTGAACAATCAAGGCAACAACTCAGCCGCTCTGACCGGATCAGTCCTTAACATCCAGCGCTATTGCAGCCACGACGGTCCCGGCATCCGCACCACGGTCTTCCTCAAGGGATGCTCGCTGCGCTGCAAATGGTGCGGCAATCCCGAGAGTATCCGCAAGAAGCCGGAGCTGGCGTATGACCCGAAGCTGTGTAAAGGGAAAAAAGAATGCGGCGCATGTCTGAAGCCGCCCTGCCCGGAAGGCGCCTTCTATGTCATGGACGGCCCCGATGACAAGATCCATGTCAACTGGGACCTGGCCAGCGGCTGTGGCGAAGAGATGCGCTTCGGTCTGCCCGACGAAGGCGCTGTACCTCTTCGGCGAAACCATGTCTGTCGATCAGGTACTGGACGAAGTGGAGAAGGACGCCTCCTTCTATCGCAGTACCGGCGGCGGTATCACCCTGAGCGGCGGCGAGTGCCTGTTGCAGCCGGACTTCAGTGCCGCGCTACTAGAAGGGAGCGCACAAGCGCGGCTTCAATACGGCGATCGAGACTGCGTGCAACGTGCCGTGGCGCTTCGTGGAACAGGTGCTGCCCCACGTCGATACCATGCTTCACGATCACAAGCTGACGATCCCCGAGCGGCACAAGAAGTGGGTCGGCGTGGACAACAAGCGGATTCTGGAGAATTTCAAGAAAGCCTACGAAAGCTTTCCCTGACATCGACTTCATCGCTCGCACGCCGCTGATTCCCGGGCGTGAATGCCGACGAAGAACACATCCGGGCGGTCCTGGCGTTCATCCGCCCGCACAAGAACGTGATCGACTACGAGCTTTTGCCTTATCACCGATTTGGCTTGGGCAAGTACGAGTTTCTGGGCAAGGTGTATGAGCTGGACGATTACAAATCGCCCTCCGATGAACTAGTACAGCACCTGCAGGCCATCATCGACGAAGCGTTCGGTCGGAATACCAACACAGCCGTAACCGGCTAAGTGAACAACTCAAATGGAGATTCATTATGAAAGTCATCATCGTAGGTGGAGTGGCGGGCGGAGCTTCCTGTGCGGCGCGTTTGCGCCGGCTGGATGAAAAAGCCGAAATCCTCATGGTCGAACGCGGGCCGTACGTGTCCTACGCGAACTGCGGGCTGCCCTATCACGTCGGCGGGCGTGATCCCGAAGGAATCGAGTCTCCTGGTGGCGAGCGAGCAGCTTTTCCGGGCGCACTTTGCCATCGATGCGAGGACGAACTGCGAAGCCATCTCCATATCACCGAAGAAGAAAACCGTGGACTTGCGCAATGTCAAAACCGGTGAGGTCACGACCGAGTCCTACGACAAACTGGTGCTCTCGCCCGGGGCGCCTTCCGTGCGTCCGCCGTTGCCGGGCATCGATCTGCCGGGAATCTTTCATGTCCGGACCGTGCCCGACGCGCGCACGATTCGCGAATGGGTGGAACGAGGCACGACTTTCCTGACCGGGATGTCCAACTATTCCGGAATCCAAATGGTGAAGCCCGTTCGCCGCGCCGTGGTCGTCGGTGGCGGATTCATCGGGCTCGAAATGGCGGAGAACCTGGTCCACGTCGGCTTCGACGTGACTCTCGTCGAGTTGCTCGATCAGGTCCTTGCCCCCATGGATCGCGAGATGGCCAACCTTGTCGAAGGTCATCTGACAAAGCATGGCGTGAAGCTGGCGCTGAACGACGGGGTCGCCGGGTTCACTCAATTGGACGGCGGCGGACTCGAGGTGCAGACCAAGTCGGACAAGAAATATCCGGCCGACGTAGTGATCCTTGCGCTGGGCGTTCGGCCTGACACGACGCTGGCCAAGGCAGCCGGGCTCGAGACCGGCGAATGTGGAGGCATCCGCGTAGACGAGCACATGCGCACCAGCGACCCCGACATCTTCGCCGTGGGCGATGCTGTCGAGGTGAAGGACTTCGGGACCGGACAGTGGAGCCTCATCGCGTTGGCAGGGCCGGCGAACCGGCAGGGCCGCATTGCCGCCGATGTGATCGCGGGACGCGATTCCCGCTACCGTGGCACCCAGGGCACCTCGATCATCGGGCTGTTTGGGGGCGCTGCCGCCTGGACCGGCGTCAGCGAGAAGACGCTCAAGAAGCTTGGCGACAGAGACTTCGAAAAGGTCTATCTCTTCCCCAATGCGCACGCCGGCTATTACCCGGGTGCGAAGATGCTCGCGATGAAGTTCATCTTCCGCAAATCCAACGGGAAGGTCCTCGGAGCGCAGGCGCTTGGCCTTGACGGACCGGCAGTAGACAAACGGATCAGTGCACTGGCCGTGGCTATTCAGATGGGCGCGACCATCTACGACCTGGAAGAATCTGAGCTTTGCTACGCGCCTCAGTTCGGCAGTGCAAAAGACCCGGTCAACTTTGCCGGCATGGTCGCTGCCGATGTACTTCGCGGCGACATGCCGCTTACTCACTGGGACTCTACTGACAATGCATTTCTGCTGGATGTCCGTGAGCCGGTGGAACTGGCGGTCGAGAGCGTGCCCGGCGCGGTCAACATCCCAATGGGCCAGTTGCGTTCGCGGCTCAGCGAACTTCCGAAGGAGCGCGAAATCGACGTCATTTGCCGCTCCGCCCAGCGCGCGTACTATGCGACGCGCATCCTCTTGCAGAACGGGTTCAAAGCCAGGAATATTTCCGGAGGCATGCTTTCGCGCGCCATGCTCACGCTGGATTTGAAGTCCTGGCAAGACGCGATGAGTGCGGACTAGACAAGCGCCGAGCCATGACGGCCACGAGTGGAGTTAGGTCATTTGTGTAGGAAAGAGCATGCCACAACCGGAACTCAAACTCGTTGACATGCTGGCGCTCGACCGTAACAAGCTTGCGGCCGAGCGCACCCTCATGGCCTGGATCCGCACGGCCCTCTCCATGATCAGCTTCGGCTTCACCATTTATAAATTTCTCCAGGTGATTGACGAGCAGAGCACCGTCCCCGTTCTGCGGCCGAACGCGCCACGCAACGTTGGACTCGTACTCACCGGCCTCGGGACCTTCGTCGTTGTAATCGCCTGTATTCAGCACTGGAGCTACGTAAGGAATTTAAGAAGCGATCAACCTTATAAACCGTGGGATCTGAGCTTTATGGTGGCGTGCCTGATCGCGATTCTGGGCGCCTTGCTCTTCGGAAGCATCCTGGTCCGCTCTGGCCCCTTCGGCTGATCCTCGACGCCTGGGTAGCTTCAGGCTCTGGAACAGCGAGAACTTCGCTGACGAGTTTCGAAACATGAACACTGTCATGCAGTTTCTTCAGGCCACATTTCCGCCGTTGGTTTTAATCTTCACGGTATCCAACCTGGCGGCCATGGGCCTGCAAGTCAAGATGCCCGATGTTGTCGTGGCGTTGCGGAACAAGAAATCGTTGGCGCTGATCTTCGTGTGGGGCTGGGTGTTGGGGCCTGCGCTCGGCTATCTGATCACCAAGGTTCTTCCGCTGGCGGAGCCCTACGTCATTGTGATGCTCCTCGCGAGCCTGGCGCCATGCGCGCCGTTTCTTCAACAGATGGTGGGAAAAGCCCGTGGAGACCTGGGCTTCGCGGGGGCGCTCATACCGCTGGTGGCGGTCGGAACGGTGGTGCTGATGCCATTGATGGCGCCCCTGCTGATCAAGGGTGTAACGATCAGCACCTGGTTGCTCGCTAAGCCGCTTCTCCTGACCATACTCCTGCCACTAGTCATCGGAGCGGCAATTCGACATTACGCCGCAACAACGGCTACCGCAATTTTTCCGACAGTCAAATGGATTGCCCAACTCTCCACCTTGGTAACGATCGTGTGGTGCCTTCTGATTTATGGCCGAGGGATACTCAACACGGCCGGCGAACTTGCCCTCGGATCCATGACCCTGTTCATGGTCGGGATGGCACTGATCACGTATCGGTTCGGCTTCGGCATGGAACAGAATCAGCGCAGTGTTATGGCCTTGGGTATGGGCACGCGGAACGTAGCAGCAGTGTTGGCGGCCGCGTTTGCCATTCCGAACGCGGACCCGCGCATCGTGGTCATGGTCATCATGTGGACTTTGTGGTCGTTTGTGCTCGCGGCTATTGCAGCCAAAATATTCGCCAAACAAGCCGGAAGGACCGCCGTGGGAGTTGCAGTATGAGCATTTCACCAAAGCCGAGGTGAAGGGCCGGATCATGTCGCGGTTGTCTTGGGCGCCACATGCCAGCTATTCCTTTTGCAGCGTTTTACATCGGTCAACCGATAATCGTGGCGGGGGATGCGCGATTGTGCCCTAGGCACTTGTCAGAGGCCCAATGGCGCGGCTTGCGCGCCGCCTGTTCCAAGAAAAAGCGGCGCGAACCGAAGCGTCGGCTGGCAGCGTAACCACGGATGTGCAACGGCACGAATAAACGCGTACTAGGGGGATATTGCTGGAGTCATCGGGCGTTGCTTCGGTTGGCGATCTATGCAGAACACGTGAGACTATGTGCAAGAAATCATAAAAGCGTCGCTGCTGTAGTCGCCACATGCAGCGAATTCATCGCGGTCGGGGTGATTTTGATCGGCGCGATCCAATCCATAGACTCCCGACGCACCCAGCCCGACACAGTGCTTTTTCAGAGGTTTCTTAGCCAATGATTCCTGATATGCCCACCATGGGAATCGCTGTCCATTAGCTGTCCAATAAGGATTCCCCGCTGCTACTTACAAGGACTTACAGAGCCACCCGCGTCTCGCAAGTTGTTGAAAGTACTAGCCTCGGTCGCCTCATAACCCAAAGGTCGGTGGTTCAAATCCACCCCCCGCAACCAAAATCTCTCCTGCCGAACTCCTTCCAAGCCCTTGTTTTCGTTTGAGTTGGACCCACGAACTTGGGAGTTTAGATCAAGCTCCAACATAGCCAGCAAGTAGCAGCACAGCGGGTGCTCAACTCTCTCTTGTGATCGGTGCAGGATGATGGCGACGCAGGAAGGCGCGAGCGCTCAGGCTGCCGAACTATCGGCCAGATTAAGCCTTGCGACGGCGTACAGGGCCAGCTCGACCCGGTTGGAGACGCCGAGCTTGTCGAATATGCGAAATAAGTAATTCTTGATCGTGTGCTCACTCAAGTGGAGCGAATCGGCAATCTCCCGATTCGCCATTCCCTGTACAACCAGCCGCACTACGGATTCCTCGCGCGGAGTGAGCTTGCCAGGGGCTGCGGGATTTTGGTTCTCGCAAGTACCAGCGGTGACAGCCTCGAGCAGATAAAGCATTTGTGCGTTATCGACCCAAATCTGCCCTTCCACTACTCTGCGGATGCATTTTGCCAGCAAGGCGATGTCCGACTGGGCGCGAGAAAACACGCCCTTGGCACCAGCCCGAAACGCGGCGATCACAAGCTCCGGTACAGTCTGATCCAGCATCAGGATCCACGGGCACTGAGGCATGAGGCTGCGGATGTCCTTAGGGCCTGCCACCCGATTAAAGGGTCCGTCTTGCAGCGTGGCGCTGATCAGGGCGATTTCTGGCTTCAAGGTTTGTACGGACCGTAACAGGGACTCACCGTCTACCACGGACGCGACCACAGAGATCCCAGGCTGTTTGCCCAGGGCCTCAGACAACAGGCGGCATGCCATCTGGTTCGAATCGGCCACCGCAACACGGATTACTCTGCTCCGTGACGTCATTCACCCACCAATAGTGGCTTCTTCCGTTTAGAGAAGCTCCTCTCTCAGTCTATCGTCGCTTGGCGCCAGTACTTTACTTCCTGGGAAACCTGTCAGTGGATGATCGTTGGGTTCTCAAGTTGCTCCGTCCTGCCGGGAACATGAGGCATGGACACTGCCGCGGGATGCGAGTGCGGCCGTTGCAGCCATGGAGCGCACGCCAGCAGCTGTTGGGTGTACGGATGCCGCGGACAGCTCAAGATATCCTGAGTCCTCCGGCACTCCACGATCTTGCCGGCGTGAAGAATGGCAATACTGTGGCAGATTGTCGCCACCGATTGCAGGTCGTGAGAAACGTAGAGGACTGCGGTGGCCATCTCGCGGTTGAGAGCAGCGAGCATCCTGAGAATTTCCGACTGCGTCACCGCATCCAGCGCGCTGGTGGGTTCATCCGCGATCAGGAGCGAAGGCGAGTGCATTACCGCAATGGCGATCAGGACGCGCTGGGCTTGTCCTACGCTGATCTGTGCTGGATAGCGGCGACGAAACTCACGGTCCGCGGGCAGACCCGCCCGCGCCAGCGCACGCTCGACGGCAGCGTTGAGTTCGCTGGTAGTGCCGTGGGCATGGGCCTTCCATGCTTCCGTCAGCTGGGTTTCGATGCGCAATGCGGGGTTCAAGCTGGACATGGGACTCTGCAGCACCAGACCGATTTCCAGGCCGCGGATTTGTCCCATCTCCCGCTCTGAAGATTGCAGTATGTCGCGATCGCGAAACATGATCCGGCCGCTGGCTTTGCCCTGTTTCAAATCAAGCAATTTGAGGATGGCGAGCGCAATCGTGCTTTTGCCCGAACCGCTTTCGCCCACCAGCCCCAGCACTTCGCCGCGCCGTATGCGGAACGAAGCGCCGTCGAGGGCCCGCTGCTTGTTGGGGTAGTCCACCACAAGATCGACCGACAGAAGCGCCTCGTCACTTGCCATTGCTTGCCTTCTCCGTGGCGATTTTTATCCACTCGATGTTCCAGTAGGTCTGCGGCCGCACTGGCACGGGCTTCGCGCCTTGCAAGTGCGGGGAGATTCCCACCAGTGCGTTGGGGTTTACCAGGTATATGAACGGCGCCTGATCCGCCACGATCTCCTGCACCTGGTCGAAATAGCGCTTCCTGGTCTTGTCGTCCAGCGTGGAGGCTTGCCCCCTCATAAGCCTGTCCACGTCGGCTTCCCATTGGGTGGCCGGAGTTTTCTGTTTCGGGTTCCACTGGTGCTCCTCCGACGAGCTCAGCCAGACGTTCATTTGCGAATTGGGATCAAGCTCCACATTGACCAGGCCCAGCAACACCGCCTCGTAGTTGAAGTTTTCGCTGATGCGCTGGATGAGAGAAGCGAAATCGAGGGTTGCCACGGTGACCTTGATGCCGATCGCATGGAGATCGGCCTGGATCATGGTCGCCATCTTCTCTCTCGCGCGGTTCCCAGCGTTGGTAACAATCGAAAACTCAACGAAGTGACCACCGCGGTCGCGGAGCCTGCCGCCGGAAAGCTGGAATCCATCCTCCCGCAAGAGCCTCATGCGCCTCGTCCGGGTTGAATGGCACGGGCTGCAGTCGGGCGTCGAACCAGAACCGGTTGGCGGGAGAAACGGGTCCGACCGCCGAGCCGGCATGGCCGCCATAGACCACCCGGCACAAGTCGCCCCGGTTGATGGCGGTAGAGATAGCCCGGCGGAAGTTGCGGGACTTGAACCATTCCAGCTTGTAGGCTGGAATCGGCGCGCCCGGGTACTGATTGAACCACATCTGCTCGGAATCCAGTGATGGGCCCGCGTCCCGCACTTTGCCCGGCGACAGCCGGGAGAGCCGGTCAAAGTAGTCGGCGTCCATGGAGTTGATGAGGTGAATGTCGTTGCGCGAGAACCGGAGCAATTCAATGTCGCGATTGGCCCGGATCTCCAATTTGACAGCGTCAAGATAGGGCAACTGGTAACCGGCCTCGTCATGCTTCCAATAATTGGGGTTCTTTCGCAGATAAACAAAGTCGCCGGGCTTGTAGTCAGCTACGTAGAATGGGCCCAGCACTGCCCTTTCCTTCATGGGCGAGTGTGCCGAGACGATCGCGACTTGATCGAAGAGTTTCTCGAGTCCCGCAACCGGCGCCGGGAAAACGATAGAGATTTTGTCCGGCGCGGTCGCTGACGAGATGACCTTTCCATTGCTGGAGCGGAAAGCATCGCCGGTAGGCGAGTGCACGGCGGGATCCATCAGCGCGTCCATCGTGTACTTCACGTCCTGCGCGCTGAATGGCGTCCCGTCGGAGAAGCGGATCCCCGGTCGCAGCTGAAACGTGATCGTCCTGCCGTCTCGCGACACCTTCCACGCCACTGCCAGTTCAGGTTCTACTTTCTGCGTCTGGCGATTCAGGCGCAGCAGGACTCCTCCTGTAAGGTAACGGACGGTTTCCGACGAATCGTCGGCCACCAGTGCCGGGTCAAACGTCTTGGGTTCGGAACGCAGGTAGAAACGCAGTTCATCGAAGCCCGTGGCGGTGCCCAGCAGCAGGGCAATCGACAAGCACAAACGGAACAATGAGCGACGCATATCAAGGCACCTCCGGTTGAGAAACGGCAACTTGCAGGCTGCCGACAATCACCAACAACACGACCAGGGGGGCGAAAATGCACCACTCGCCCTGAATCGACAAGACGGATTCGAGTTCCCGCAACAGGCTGCCCAGCGATGGCAACGGCTCGCTCACGCCCAGGCCGAGCAGGCTGAGATTCGCCTCGGCAAGAATGAAAACCGGGACAGCGATCAGGAACTGGGCCAACAGGACCGGCCACAGGTTGGGCATCAGGTGGACACAAAGCAGCCGCCAGGGTCTGACGCCCGCGCACCGGGCCAACAGAAGGAAGTCCGACTGGCGCAGGCATTGCGCCCGCGCCATCAGGATTCTGGCCGGCACTCCCCAACCCAGTAGACCAAGCATGAGAAACGTGATGGTCACCGAATAGCCGGGCGATAAGTTCAGCGGGAGCAGCGCCCTGACAATCAGCAGCAGAAAGAGCCAGGGAATAGACAGCATCAGGTCGATCAGAATCTTGACTGCGGATTCGCACGAACGCGCAATAAATCCGGGTACCACGCCCAAAACGAAGGCCAGCAAAACTGAGACCACGGCCGCTGCGGGAGCCAGCAGTAACGAGACCCGGGTGCCGTGCAGCAGACGGGAGAACCGGTCGCGGCCCAGCGTGTCCGTGCCCAGCCAGTGCTGTCGCGAAGGACTCGCGCTGATGGACAGGCGGTCCTGGTGAATGTAATCAAAGCGAGCGAGAAAGCTGCCTCCCAGGCTGGCCACGGCCAGCAGCGACGCGATCACGAGAGCCGCCAGACGCATGCCCTTCATCACGTCTGTCTCCCGTCCTGGGCAAGCAGGTCGCTGCCCGAATTCGCCAAGACCGTGCAGGCAATTACCAACAGCACCACGCTCGTCAGCACTGGAAAATCGCGAGAGAGGGCGGCCTGCCATGCCAGTTGACCAATACCGGGGATTCCACATAATGCTTCCACCGGGATGGACGCACTGACTGCCAGCGCGACGGACACGCCGGCCAATGCCACGACTTCGCGCCGGATCACCGGCAGCACGTGCCAGAAAAGTACTCGAGCCGTGGAAATCCCCTTGGACTTGGCGGTTGTGATGTGCGGCATGCGGGCGGTCGCATCGACCAGGTTTCCCAGATAGCGGTGCACCTTGGGAAATAGGACCAGTGCAAGCGCCACGTATCCGGGCCCGTTTCCGATCACGAGCAACAACGCCATCGCACCCGACGGCAGACACAGCAGCGATCCGCCGGCGAGCGAGCACGCGGTTTCCAGCAGCGAGGACCGCAACAGCCAGGTCGTAACCAAGACCAACGCCGCCGCCAGCCATGCCGTCAAGAGTCCCTTGCCGGTCAGCGCCAGGGTTACCGTGCCCCGCTCGGCGAGCAATTGACGCACCGGTCGTTGCAGTGAGCGGGAGGTGCCGAGGTCTCCCCGCAACATCCGCCACAGTGATTCGACGTAAAAGCGACCGACGTTGCGCTCCTCCATGGTGGCGTTGCGGATGGACTGCAGGCTTTCGCTGTTCAGTCTGGCATCCAGTTGTCGCTCATCGGTGCCAAAGCCGGGGGCGTAGCGGACCAACGTCGCCGACAGCAAGCCTCCGGCCACGATCGTGATCGTAACCAACATCAAGCGGTGCAGAATTGCGCGGCACATCGAGTTCAGGCTTCCTCACTGCGTCATCATGGTGGGTGTAGGCAGGTCGGGAAACGCTCCGGCATAGGGCCGTGCCTTCTTGCTGGCATACATCCGTTTGTCCGCCTCCATCAGCAATTGCTCTGCGTCGCCGGCATCGTCGGGGAAGAAGGCTGCTCCCACACTGGCTGAGAGGATCGGCTCGCCGCAAACCTCGCGTGCGCTTTCGGCCGCAGCCGAGTTCACGCGCTCACAGATTTCCCGTCCGGCAATCTGGCTCAAGCCGGGTGTGACCAGGACAAATTCGTCTCCCCCCATGCGAGAGACGAAGTCATATTCACGGCAGGCCAGCTTGAGTTTGGCGGCAAAAACTTCGAGCACCTTGTTGCCCGCCAGATGCCCGAAACTATCATTGAAAGCCTTGAACCCGTTCAGGTCGCACATGATCGCAGCCAGCCGGCTCCGCTCTCGCACGCAGCGCGCCACTTCCACTTCCAAGTGAGTGAACAACGAGCGGGCGTTGGGCAGGCCGGTAAGAAAGTCGACTTTTGCCGAGTCCGCCGCCGATTGGTACTTAATGGCATTTTCAATCGATACTCCTATCTTTTCTGTCATGGCCAGCAGGATGCGCAGGTGGTCGGCGGCGAATGCATCCGGCTCCAGCTTGTACAACGACAAAACACCCAGCACTACGTCACCTTCGCGCATGAGCGGTACGGCCAGCGCAGAGGACATGGAGCTGCCGCCGTTAGTTTGCTTGAGGTAGCCCAGTTCGACCGCCGGATTCCCATTGAGGATGGGCTTGCGGTTCTGGGCCACCCACCCGGAGAGGCCCTCTCCCATGGGAATCTCGAGCGAAGAGAACACCCGGAAGTCGTCTCCCGTGACGTATTCAGGTATCAGTTTGTCGCCTCGGAGCAGGTAAATGGCGACGGAGTTATAGGGGATCAACTTGCGCAGGCGCGCTGCTACCAGGGACAGGGTTTCATAGACGCTTAGCGAGCGGCCCAGCTCGCTGCTGAATTCCAGCAAGGTCTGGGCCTCGTGACGCGCTGCTACGATCGATGCCAGGAAATCTCCTTTCGAAGGATCTTTCTTCTTGGTGGCTTCGAAGCCCGCCGCAGGAGCCTCACCATTCTTCACCTTCACGTCGGTGGACAACTTGGTGGCGGCGGCGCTGCCGGACGAAGCCCCGGCCTTACGCTCCAATTCCAGGTAATTGCGCTGCAAAACTTCGACCACCCGCGGATCAAAGTGTTTCCCTGCACCACGGGCAATTTCCGCCATGGCCTCGTCCAAGGGGATGCCCCGCCGGTATTGACGATCTGAAGCCAGGGCGTCGAGGCAATCCACCGCCGCCAGAATACGCGCGCCGATCGGTATTTGCTCGCCCTGCAGGCCGTCAGGATAGCCACTGCCGTCCCACTTTTCGTGATGGGAGCGGACAATCGGAACCACCGGGTAGGGGAAGTTGACGCGCTCCAGAATCTCTCCTCCTACGATGGGATGGATCTTCATCTTGTCGAACTCCTCCGGCGACAGGCGGCCGGGCTTATTGATGATGTGTTCCGGAACGGCCAGCTTTCCGATGTCATGTAGGACCGATGCGGCGCGCAGCGCCTCCATGTCTTCTTCGCCGAGTCCCATTTCCCTGCCGACTTCGAGCGCGAAGACCCGCACGCGCTGGAGATGATCGTGTGTGGTGTGGTCCTTAGCATCGATTGCGAGCGCCAGCGCCTCGATCGTCCGGAGGTGCAGCTCGGCCATTTGTTCGACGTGTTGCTTCTCGTTCTCCAGCTTCCCGAGATAAAGACGGTAGGAGCGGTACATCAGATAACCGACCGGGACCATCATGGCCGAGGCCTGCCATCCCAGATTGGCGTTCGACCAGGTAATTCCCCATGCCAGTGCCCCTCCGACGAGGTAGTTGGGAAACGACCAGAAGTAGCAGTCGACCCAGGTTTTGCCGAACGTCCGGTGCTCGGTCAGGGCCACCACCGCCGCCACCAGAACGGTATTGCCGAGGAAGTAGGCGATAGCCGTCGTCATGATTCGCAGAGGCGTGGCCGGGCCAAAGATCACTGCGAAGTACCGAAAAACCAAGTGCGCCAGCTCGATGGAAATGGCGATTTGCGCCAGGTTGAAGGCGGCATGGACCGGCTCGATGCGACGCTGGTGCCAGAAGGTCTGAAGCACAGCCGAAGCGCATCCTAGCGCCAACGTCTCCCCAGGTGACAACTCGACCAGGGAGATCAGGATCACAATCAGATTGACCGACATAGCGCCGTTGATCCCCGGCAGGCCGACCTTCAGGCCCGACGCTACCAGGGCCGCCATCAGGTAGCAAAGAAACTTAGCCGGCGACAGCAAGGGAGACAGCACTAGTTCCGCGGCCAGCACCAAGAATCCACTGGAAATCACCGCCGCCACGAAGGCTTTGGCTTGCCAGGTCATCGGGGGTCCGTTCGAGTCTCGCTGTTCCATCGGCTCGCCGATCAAGATGCCTCGAATGTCCGCACCATACCTAACTGGATTTGGCACTGCCGGACTGCCCCAGGTGGTGAGAGATGGAACATTCCGGTCTATACTTCGGCGCCAGGAACAGAAGACTTTAGGAGTTGGGTGGCCCGGTGCTGCCTTGTGCCGCGCCACCCGCTGATCAAGCAATCCTTGCTGGTGAATCTCCAACGGATACTTGACATCTGTGTTCGAGGCCGCAACCGGGTGCTCGTGGGGAGCGACCGATGGGTCTCATCGACGTGCTTGCTCCTAATTCTCGCCTTTGATCTGCACGGAGCCACCCCAGGTTGCGGAGTTTCCCCACGTTGCAGAATTGACCCATGTTGCAGAATTACCCCACGTCGCAGAGTTACCCCATGTGGCAGAGTTACCCCAAGTCGCAGAGTTACCCCATGTAGCAGAGTTACCCCAAGTCGCCGAGTCGCCCCATAGAGCGGAGCTGCCCCAGGTTGCGGAATTTCCCCACGTGGCTGAGTTGGGCAGGAACACATTGCCTCCCCAGACCGCAGACGAACCCCAGGTTGCGGAACCGGGCAATAACCCAAACTTGCTCCCGAGCGCAGCCTGCCCCCACGGCGATTGCAGATCTGCGACAAAATGCACGTTGTTCGTTGTCGAGTCGTAGAACGCAGTCGGCGATTTCGCGATCCCCGGTGCCCGTTCCTTGTTCATCAGAGCCGCCTGCACATCCAGATACCCGGCCCCTACTGTGAAAACATCCGACTGTATGTCGTAGGTCGCGCCATCATCGGTCACGCTGGTATAGCGGGGCAGGTTCTTGTAGGCGGTTTTCATCAGCCGGGCCTTGACCTGATCGGGAGTCAGAGTCGGATCCTGCTGCACCATCAAGGCGACGGTGCCGCTGACCATGCCCGCGGCCATGCTGGTTCCGCTCAGGACGAAATAGCTCGGGGCAGCGGCCGCGCCATCCATGTTCCGGTAGTAGCTGAACGGAACCACGTTCTGGGGGTATCGCGCCTCCAGTTCGCCCGGCTCATACAGCGACACCACCCGATTCCCCGGGGCCACGATGTCGGGCTTCACGATGTGGTCGATGACTGTCGGCCCCTTGGAACTGTAGCTGGTCATCACATCGTCAGCGCGACTGGCGCTCCCCTTGGTGTTCATGGCCCCCACTGTAATCACATACGGATCGTTGCCGGGTGCCTCAATCGTGCCGTAACCAGTGTTGTCGAACGAGTTGTCGCGCCCGCCATTGCCGGCAGAGACGACCACAACGATTCCTGCACGCCACGCTTGCTCGACCGCTTGGCACAGGGGATCCACCTGGTAGCTTTCGAAGATAGGCCGGCCCACCGAAAGGTTGATGACGCGAATGTTATAGGCCGCCTTGAGGCTGATCGCCGCCTGAATCGCCTGGATCACCGCGCTGTCACTGCCCACCCCATGGTTGTCGAGCACGCGGAGGCTCACCAGATCGACGTTCGGTGCGATTCCCTTAATCACGACGTTGCACCCACTGCAACTTGAATCCATGCCATTTCCACCAATGATGCCGGCGACATGCGTCCCGTGGCCGTAACCGTCATCCGGGCCGTCACCGACGAAGTCGTAGCTGTAGCGAAGGCGCGATTGGCCAGAGACTTGGGCGATGTCGTTCACCTGGTGAATACCGCTGTCAATAACTGCGACCCCTACACGCCTGCCGTCCAGCCCCAATCCCCACGCATAGTTGGCCAAGATCGCGGGAGCGGCATTGTTCAAGTGGCTTCGCACCGGGCGGTCGGGCGAGATGTAGGCCACGTCGGCATCCGCCGCCAGGTCAGCCAGAGCGCCGGCCCGGACTTGCACGCGCAAGCTGTTGATGAGTCCCAACTGCGCCTGGATTTTGCCGCTGCGGGCCAGAATTTGTTTGTGATGGACGATTCCGGGGGTTGACCGGTACTGCACGATTACCGATACCGTCCGGTCATTCGCTACCTGCCTGAGTTCCGGGGCAACTTTCATGTTCTGCCCCAAAACCATCGCGGGTATCAGCACCGCTATACCGAGTACAAGGGAACGCTTCATGGAAACAACCTCCAACTAGGTGATAAACCGCCCATCCGTAGTGCAAGGGAACAGCCATTTGCGGAGAGGGTCATAACTCGTTTGAAGTGAGCAGCCGGGGCGGATCGTCGGAAAGCGCGGTGTGCCATTGTGGCACTGCTGAGGGGCAAGGTTGCGCCAATCTGGCGCGAATTCGACTAAGGAGTTGGATAGATGCGTCGATTCTAACTAAGTAAGGAAGATGCGAAAGGCGATCGGGGAAAGCTGGCGATGAGCACGTCACCCAAAGCAAGCGCAGAGCTACTCCATGAGGTTGTCGCCAGAGATCCGGCCATGATCGAGGTCCTGGAAACGGCACACACTTTCGCCCGACACAACGCGGCTGTCCTCATTACCGGCGAGACCGGTACTGGGAAAGAAGTCATCGCAAGGTTGATCCACCAGTACTCCAGTCGCGGTTCCAGGCCGTGGGTGGACGTCAACTGCGCCGCGCTCCCCGAGCACTTGGTGGAAAGCGAACTGTTTGGCTATGACAAAGGAGCGTTCAGCGGTGCTGATTCGCTGAAACCTGGTCTCTTTGAATTGGCAAACGGCGGGACCCTATTTCTCGATGAGATCGGAGAAATAGACCCCAAGGTGCAAGTCAAGCTGCTGCGCGTGCTGGATTCGATTCCCTACTATCGTCTTGGGGGCAGTCGGAAAGTGAGCGTTGATGTCCGGCTGATAGCGGCCACCAACCGCAACCTCGAAGCTGCGGTGCGATCAGGGGTCTTCCGCTGTGATCTCTACCATCGAATCAGCGAAGTCCATATCACCGTGCCTCCCCTCCGGGAACGCCCACTGGACATTGGGGCGCTGGCTGAACACTTCCTCGCACAAAGACGACCGGAAGCCAGCTTCACGGAAGAAGCACTTGAACTACTTACTCAGTTCGACTGGCCGGGTAACGTTCGGGAACTTCGCAACCTGATCACCAAACTAGGCATACTGAGCCCGCACCACCAAATCACCGCGGACGACATTTGCGCCCAACTGCATACGGCAGCAACGAAACCCGTTCCCCCAGTAACGGTAGCCTCTTGCGACTCAACCACGCTCAATGAAATGGAGCGCCTTTTGATCCTACGGGCGCTGGAAGCTACGGGTGGCAATCAGAGCCTGGCCGCGGCACAGTTGGGCATTCCTCGCCGCACCTTTTGCAGAAAACTCAATGAGCACCAGATTACGAAGAGGCGGAGCAAGGGTCTTTTGAGGGACGTCACGTTGCGCTCGCCTGGGGAATGCCGCGCGGAATTGAACATCCCGGTGACCATCCAGACTAAGGAGGGCTGTTGCTCTGTGGCCGAAGCCAAGAACCTAAGCGAGGGCGGATTGGGATTGAAGAATGTACAGACCCCGCTGGCTGCAGCTGACGAGCTGACTCTAAGCTTCACCCTTCCGGGCTCAGGCCGCCGGATCGAGCTGAACGCCACCGTCGCTTGGTACCAGCCCGACGGAACCGCCGGTACCAAGTTCACCGACCTCAGCGTATCGAAGACCGAGATCCTGCGGAACTGGATAGCCGAGAGCGCTCCGACACTTATTCCCCCAGTTACGAATAGGAATCGGCCCCCTTCCGACACGGTTGAGGAACCATCAGCTTACATCTAGGCGCCGCAGCGCGACCCGAACCTAACGTCGTAAACGAGCAGGCAGGCAACGAGGAGGTTCTTGTCTTGACATTTATGGTGTTGTATAATTTAATTATTCAATTAATTAATTATGTCGGTATCCAGTCGACCACGAAAGCAACCACCCGAGAAGCTGGGGCGTCCAGCCGCCAGCCGGGAACGCGATGCGCGCGAGCTGTTGATCACCTCCGCTACTCAACTCTTCGCCGAGCAGGGTGTGGCGGCCTCCACCTTCTCCGCGATCGCCAAGCGCGCCGGGTTGACCCCTGCCATGGTCCATTACTACTTCAGAGACCGCGAACATCTGATGGACACCGTCGTGGAGGAAAGACTTGTCCCCTTCATCACCAGCGTGTGGGAACCTGTGAAGCCAGGCGATGATCCAATCGAGACCCTTCGCGGCGTCGTGCAACGGCTGCTCACCGGAATCGAGCGGGCACCCTGGGTTCCTTCCACTTGGGTGCGCGAGATTCTCAATGAGGGCGGTCTCTTACGCACCAAGGCTTTGCGCCGCATTCCCCGCGACAAGGTCCAACTGGTCGCCGAAGCCATTCACCGCGGCCAGGCTGCGCGCGCACTAAATCCCGACATCAATCCGCTGCTCGTGGTCTTTTCGGCGCTCGGACTGGTAATGCTCCACATGGCCACCATCAAAGTCTGGTCGGAGATTTTCCAGCGCCCTCCGCTCAGCCATGAAGCAATGCGGTGTCATATCACAGCGCTCCTCTTGGATGGCCTTCGCCGTCCTCCGCGCCCTTCCCATAAACCGGTTCGCGGCAAGCGATCACAGCGGAGAAAACCATGACCGTTTCTCATTCATCTTCCCGCACCGTGTTTCTCGCTCTCGCTGTCTGCCTGGCGGCTTTGCTGTCCGGCTGTTCCCGGCGGCCCAGCGACACCTACCAGGGATATGTGGAGGGTAAGTTTGTCTATGTGGCCTCGCCGCAAGCTGGCCGGCTTGACCAGTTGTCCGTGGAACGTGGCGAGGTCGTAAGCGTCAGCCGTCCCCTCTTCACACTCGACCAGGAACCGGAGGCTTCCGCCGAGCGTCAGGCGCAGCAGATCCTGAGCGCAGACGAAGCCCGTCTCGCCGATCTCCGCACCGGCAAGCGTCCTCCCGAGGTTGATGTCATTCGCGCCCAGTTGGCGCAGGCATTCTCTGAAAAGCAGAAGTCCATCGACTTGCTCAAGAGTTACGAAACTCAGTACGCCGCCGGAGGAGTTCCCTTCACCGACCTGATCAACGCGCGCGCTGCCGTGCAGTCGAACACTGCCATCGTTCACCAGTACGAAAGCGATTTGGCGGTGGCAGCTTTACCTGGCCGCGACCAGCAGATCAAGGCTCAGGCCGAGATGGTCGCCGCCGACCGCGCTGCCGTCCAGCAAGCCGCCTGGAAGTTGCAGCAGAAGCAGATCGCCTCCCCTCGCAACGGACTCGTCTTCGACACGCTTTATCGCCAAGGCGAATGGGTATCGGCTGGCAATCCGGTCGTGCAGATCCTTCCTCCGGAAAATATCGAGGTCCGTTTCTTCGTGCCTGAGTCGCTGATAGGCAAGCTCAAGCTCGAACAAAACGTCACCGTGCACTGCGACGGCTGTTCCGCCGATATCCCGGCCGCCATCACCTTCATCTCGAACCAGGTCGAATACACTCCGCCGGTGATTTACAGCAATGAGAACCGCTCCAAGCTGGTATTCATGATCATTGCCAAGCCGCCAGTCGACAAGGCGCCGGCCCTTCATCCCGGCCAGCCTATCGAGGTAACGGTGCAATGAACCCGCAGGCCAATTCCGAATTCGCGATCGACGTACAGGGTTTGAACAAGCACTTCGGCGACAAGCACGTGGTCAAAGACCTATCCATGCGGGTGCGCCGCGGCGAAATCTTCGGGTTCCTCGGCCCCAACGGTAGTGGCAAAACCACCACCATCCGCATGATGTGTGGCTTGTTGAAGCCCGATTCCGGCAGCGGTTCATGTCTCGGCTACGACATCCAGCGGGAAAGTGCGGAGATCAAACGCAACGTGGGCTACATGACCCAGCGTTTCTCCTTCTGGGACGACCTCACAATCTCCGAGAACCTCGACTTCGTAGCTCGCATCTATGACGTTCCCAATCGTCGCGACGTCGTCCGCCAAACCATCGCCGATCTTGGTCTCACGGGACGCGCCGGACAGCTTGCCGGCGAACTCTCCGGTGGCTGGAAGCAACGCATGGCACTAGCCGCCTGCATGCTTCACCAGCCCAAGCTACTTCTACTAGACGAGCCCACCGCCGGAGTTGACCCCAAGGCGCGCCGCGATTTCTGGGACGAGTTGCAAGGCCTCGCCGCTCGCGGCATCTCCGTCCTCGTCAGCACTCACTACATGGACGAAGCCTCACGCTGCCACAAGCTCGCCTACATCGCTTATGGTCAGCTTCTCGCGCAAGGCTCCGCCGAAGAAGTAATCGCCGGCCAGCATCTCAGCACCTGGGCCATCTATGGCGAGCGCCTCATCGAGTTGCAAGACACGCTTCGTGGCCGGCCCGGCGTCGACCAGACTGTCACCTTTGGCACGGTTTTGCACGTCAGCGGAATCGACGCCGCCGCGCTGACAGCGCACGGTCGAGTCCGACGTGATGGCGAAGGGTCTTCGCGCCGAGCCCATCGACACCAGCCTGGAAGACGTCTTCATCTACATGATGACCCGCTCCGCCGACAACTTTGGAGGCCAGGCATGACACGACGCAACGGATTCTCGCTCTCGCGCTGGTGGAGCATCGTTCGCAAGGAATTCCTCCAGCTCCGTCGCGACCGTGTCACCTTCGCCATGATCGTCGGTGTTCCTATTCTGCAAATGGCGCTCTTCGGTTATGCCATCAACACCGATCCCAAGCACCTTGATACCGCCATCATCAACGCCGACGACACCGACATCACGCGCAGCTTCATCTGGGCAATGAAGACTTCCAACTACTTCAAGATCGTCGGCGAACTCCCCAATGAAGCCGCCGGACGCGAAGCTCTGCGGCGCGGCAACGTTCTCTTCGTAGTCAACATTCCCGCCGGCTTCACCCGCCAGCTCCTGCGTCACCAGCGTCCCGCGTTGCTGATCGAGGCTGACGCCACCGACCCAACTGCCGCGGGCAATGCAATCTTTGCCCTGAACGGCATCGTCCAGTCGGTCATCCAGAAGGACCTGACTGGACCTCTCGCGCCCTTGGCGGGCGCTCCGGCGCCCTTCGACGTACAGGTCCACCGTCTCTACAACCCGGACGGCATCACCCAGTACAACGTCGTCCCCGGACTCATGGGAGTCATCCTCACCCTCACCATGGTCATGATGACCGGACTCGCCATCACCCGTGAACGCGAGCGCGGCACCATGGAGAACCTGCTGGCCATGCCCTCAACGCCGCTCGAGGTCATGACCGGCAAGCTGATCCCCTACATTGGCATCGGACTCATTCAATCCACCATCATTCTGCTGGCGGCACGCTTTGTCTTTAACGTCCCCTTCTTTGGCAACATCGGCGCAATTTATCTCGTCGCGCTTTTGTTCGTTGCCGCCAACTTGACCGTCGGCATCACCCTCAGCTCCCTGGCACAAAATCAATTACAGGCCGTGCAGCTGACCGTCTTTTACTTTTTGCCTAACATTCTTCTTTCGGGATTCATGTTTCCCTTCCAGGGCATGCCCGGATGGGCGCAATTCCTCGGCAACCTGCTGCCACTGACTTATTTCAACCGGCTCATCCGCGGCATCATGCTCAAGGGCAATGGATGGGCCAACTCCTGGCCGAGCGTGTGGCCGCTGATCCTCTTCACCTTGGTTGTGATGACGATCGCGGTCAAGACCTACCGCCGGACCTTGGATTGAGGTGTGCGTCATGAAATCGACTCGAAGCCCCTTTGTGTTTGGATTGAGTTCATCCCGGCCTCCGGGCTCTCGTCATTCTGAGCGAAGCGACCAGAGGGAGCGCAGTCGAAGGACCCCTTTTGAACGACAGCCGTCGGCGTGCGCAACGCTGGCCCTCGGTCTACTGTCCACAGTGCTACTCGGCTCCTGTACTGTCGGCCCGCGCTATCACGCCCCAGCTCCACCAACCGTCGGGAGTTACACGTCCGCCCCTCAGCCGAGTGCCACCGTCAGCTCATCCGGCCCAGCCGGGGCCACCCAGCACCTCAACTCCTCAATGGACATCCCTGCACAGTGGTGGACGCTCTTCCAATCTCCTGAACTCGATCGCCTCGTCCGCGAAGCCCTTGCCAACAGCCCCACGCTAGCTCAGGCCAGCGCGCGTCTCAAGGAAGCTCAGGAAGAATCCAACGCGCGCACCGGCGCAACCAAATATCCCTCCGTGAATGGAACCATCTCCGCGCAGCGCGAGCAAGTCGATCTGGCTACCTTCGGAGTTCCCTTCCCCAGCCCTCCTCCGTTCAATCTTCTGAACGGATCGGTGGCCGTCTCCTATGCCCTCGACATCTTCGGAGCCAACCGCCGCCTCATCGAAGGCCTCAACGCGCAAGTCGAATACCAGAGCTGGGAACTCCAGGCCGCGCGACTCATGCTGGCGGGCAACGTGGTCTCTGCCGCCATCCGCCAGGCCGAGCTGCGTTCACAAATCGATCTCACCCGCCAGATGCTCGCGTTGCAACAGCAGCAGCTCGACATCACCCAACGCCGTGTTCACGCTGGAGGTCTCCCACAATACGAGATCAACCGTCAGCGCACTCTGGTTGAGCAGACTCGTGCATCCATTCCGCCGCTCGAGCAACAACTCGATGTCGTGAATCACCAGCTCGCCCTCCTCATCGGCAAGTCGCCTGCCGAAGCTCACATCGAGAGCATCAGCCTCGACAACCTCCACCTCCCCGACGAGCTGCCCGTCAGTCTGCCCTCGTCTTTAGTGCGACAGCGTCCTGACATTCGCGCCGCGGAGTCCCTCTTGCATCAGGCCAGCGCCAGGGTCGGAGTCGCCACCGCCAATCTTTATCCGCAGATCGTTCTATCGGCCAGCGGCGGAGGTGTCGGCACCAACCTCACCAGCGGCGGAGGTGTCTGGAGCGTCGGCGCGTCTCTGACGCAACCCATTTTCAACGGTGGCGCGTTGCGCGCTGAACGCCGCAAGGCCATCGCGGCCTACGAAGAAGCAGATGCAGCTTATCGCCAGGTCGTCCTGCAATCCTTCAAGGAGGTTGCCGACTCACTGCGCGCCATCGACAACGATGCCCAGACGCTGCAGGCGCGTACCGAGGCTGCGGCCCAGGCCGAGACTACGTATCAGATCGCCTCCCAACGATTCACCGCCGGGGGCATCAGCCAACTCTCCGTGCTGGACGCGCAGCGCCAATATCTGCAAACCGCCATCGACCGCACTGCCTCAGCCGCCAGCCGTTACACAGACTCCGCCTCGCTTTTCCAAGCACTTGGTGGGGGGTGGTGGAACGAAACCCCGTCGCGTTCGTTGAATTCGACTGCGCCGAGCACGAGGCACTAGGAAAGTCGCCCAGTCTATTTCCCGCAGAGCGTGCTGGAGCCAGGGGGCGGGGACCACTTCACCAAAGCTTGGTCAGGGTCTTGACGTCGAGGGCGTTTAGTTCTGCTATCGCCGGCTCATTCGGGTTAAGTTTTCCATAAGCATCGAGGAATTTCCGAATCGATACGCCAATCTGCTCCCTTCTCTCCCAAGATGACGTCAGCCGCTTGTCCTGCATCTCCAACACGCGGAGCAATTCAACAAACATCGCGGGATAGCTGACCTCCTGAGCCGGCATACCGACGAAAATGCTGGATTTGTTTTCCGGCTTCACGTTGATGGCTTCGTTCTTGTTGCGGTACACATAAAGTTGTGTGACGGGATCGAGAGCTCTTCGTAACTGCTCCGCCCCCTTGTCCTGCTTGTACTCCTTCTTACTCAAGAACAGGTTCATTACCCTGATGACTTCTCGCACCATTTCCTGTGCGGTCGCGTCGAGCTGGCCCGAACCCAGGTCAGAAGGAAATTGCACGACGATCAAGGGCGTGAGGACCGCACTCGAAGCGTTCCCGGGGTGCGAGGTTGTAGTGGATGCTGAACTCCCAATGTCTAGTCCAGAACTTCCGCTCGCATCTGGTTGCACATTGAGAAAAAGCGACGGGACGTCTGGAATCGCGGTCGAGAGCGTCTTCCAATTCACTCCCTTCTGGGACAGGTCCCGAATCGCTGCGCTCTCTTGCGACACATCCAGGTTTCGAAGATACTCAAGAACGTTCGAGACGCCGGTCCCTTGCCCGCCCAAGGCAGGCGTGGATGGCCCGTTCAGAGTGCGGCCTCGCGCATTCACCTCAAGAACCCCGAGTAGCCATGCGAGGGAAGATAAATAGTCGCTGTACGCTCGTGCTGGAAGTTCGACAGCGACATTCACCTCGTCACGCCTTTCGCCTTCAGAGGACGTTATCTCGCGCTTTTCTTCCTTTGCGGATCCCAGTTCGCCTGAGGCAGCAACAAGGAAAGTGATCGCGGTTCCGCGCGGATACCAACGCCGCCACGTCTCGGTTGCGGGACCGGAAGAATCGGCGAGGTAGAGATTCACCAGCCCCAGCGCAACTTCAGCTGATTTTCGTTGGTTGGGATCGATGGGTGAGCCATTCAAGGGCATCGGCAACGCGGCAACCGTCAGCCATTCCTCGGTGTGAGGCGAAGCTGCGACTGCAGCCCCGCCGGCATCAACTGGAGCCTTCTGCGCCGCTTGTTTTTGAGCGTTAGGCGTGATCGAAGCGTTGAAGAGCTGCTCTATCGTCCTATCCCGCAATATTTCAGACCAAGCTATTACGGCGGGATCCTGCTGGCTGGTGGCATCCTTGGGCAATCCGGTTTGGAGGTAACCGGCTATAGCGTGATTGATCGCCGCATCCTTACTGGCATCGTTGTCGAAAGCTTTCTCCAAGACCCAGAGGATGCGGTTAAATGCAGAGACGTAGCTGTTGTAATAGCCTTCCGACAGTACCACCACCAGCGAGTTCGGAGATCTCCTGACCGACGTACTATTCTTGACGCTATAGAAGTAGATCGGGGTAAGGTTTTCTTTATCCCTGGGCATCGAAACTCGCATCGCGGCCACCTCCGATCCACCCGTATTCTCCAGGCAACGGTTCATCAGACCGGCCGCGATGTTGATGCTCGTCTGTTGATCGGGGGTCAGGAGTTGCACCTCGCTGGGCTGCTCGGCGCCCGAACCCGAGAAACGAGGGACGATGCCACTGCTTGGGGTTTTCACGGGATGAACTGGTTCAACAACCGTGGCCCCACCATTCTTTCGGGGAAATATCGAACTGCTAAACGAATTCTCCCCTGTCTTGTACCAGAACAGCTCGCGATCATCATGCCGATAGGACGTCTCATTAATGTTCTTGCTCATGAGCCGCCACATAGCAGGCCACATGTCGAAGTCAGGGAAATCAACCGTCAGGGGATCGGTCGGCGCTTCCGCACCGGCCACAAAACGCTTCTGGGAAAGCGGATCGTAGGATCGATCCCGTGCCGTCCTGACCACGCTGCCGCGTCGCAGGACAAAGCGTTCGGCCTCAATCACGATGTCGCCCTTCTGGAATTTTACAGTTGCGCGGTATGTATCCTCGCCATTAAGTTGATCGCTCCTGTACCACATATATGGGCCGTCGAACCGGGTCCACAGCTCCTCGAACTTACGCGCTACCAGCGTGGAGTCTTTCCAGTCATCTTCCGGAATAATCCACGGCGGACTCCATGTCTTCTGATCGGCATTCAGGTAGATTGGAAATTGCTCGACATGAAACGTTGTACCAGATCTCTTGATGAGAACCACGTCGGCCCGCTCCTCGTATTCCTCCTTCGATAAGGGCTGAGCAATGTCCCATCCTGGGCGATAAAGGAGCATCCCCCTGGTCGCTCCCGGCGGAATGATGATGGGCAACTGGTGCCGGAGCCGGTTGGTGAAGTCGTTCATGTCAGGTGGCGGAGGCAGCGAATAACCCAACTTTCGCGCTGTCTCTCTCCACTGGGGCCATTTTGTGTCCTTTGTCAGAAGAGCAACCGTCATAGCATAAAGTCTCACCGCCTCCTTAAATGACAAAGTCCTCTTCGGAGCCCTGTACTTCACCCCTTTCTCCGTGGTCTGCACTTGCGTCAGTTCATGGATGGACTGTCCGAGGCGATCCGCAGGCCAAGTGGAGTAGTCTTCGATTCTCATGGCTTCCAGGAGCTCGTCGCGCAACTCTTTCAGGCGGCCGGACACCTCACTCGCGTCCAGAGAGCAAATCATGGACACCAGAGGCATCGGACTGCGACCGGGATCTTCTGTGACAAAAGCGGCAAAGAACCGCCGGTCCTCGGGGTCACCGGGATTGACGCTCCTGCTGGCATTCTCCGAAACGACGCCCAGTTCCGGGTAGTACTTTCGGATGGTTTCCCAGCCTCGAAGGGTCATCACATTGATCGCCTGGAGGATTTCCGCGGAAGGCTCCGCTTTGCTGTCGTAGATGCCAACTTCAACCGGGCTAAGGGCGGTGAAGCCAAAGGGCAATTGAGGCCGTTCAGCTTTGGTCGATTGGGCTGCCGCCCGCAGAGCTGAACCAGTGAGCAGGAAACTCACAAGCAGGGTCGAGACAACAAACGTCGCCCTCTTAAGCAATGGCTTGTTGGCGCAGTCAGCCATCGAACAGCAGCTCCGTCGGTCAAATAGGCGACTCAGGCTGCTGCAAGAATATCAACGATTGCTGTACCTCGGCAGCCGTTGGAGCAGTGATTCCGCCGCACTCGAGTCCCGACCCCACGTCACTCCGACGTGCGATAATTGGGCAATCACTAACCGGCCCTGTAGCTCAGATGGATAGAGCAGCGGTTTCCTAAACCGTTGGTCGGCAGTTCGACTCTGCCCAGGGCCCCCATCCTATCTCATTGAAATCGCTAGGAATGCCGACAGCGGACGTCGGGCGGTTTCAACCCCCTACTGCATTTCTCGTCTGAAACCGCGCAAGGGAGCCAAACCGACTGCTGAGGCACTAATTGGAAAATATCGCTTGCTTTGAAAAATGAAGCGGCACATAATTGGCATCCTTCAGCCCAACAAGCTGGAAGTCGAAGATCAAAGGTCTGTGCTAGCTGGTCTTCACATCGGGAGCGTACATCATGAGGAAATCTTCCCCAGCCTTGCGGATCTCCGCACTAACTGGTGCGTTTGCTGCGTCTCTGTTGCTTTCCCAAGCCGGAGCCTGGGCCCAAGCAGAGTCGCCTCTCACTGTCTCGAACGGATCACACAAAGCCCACATATTTCCCACCGTTCAGCGAGCACAGGAGCTCCGTCGATTGACTGCTCAAGACAACGGGCCGTTGCGTTACAACGGAGGACAGGTGATGACCGGACTCGGTTCCGGCAACAAGTTCTACATAATCTACTGGGTTCCTGCGCACCTGCAAAACGGCGGCGCGACCAGCATGTCTGCCCATTATCAGCTCGTGCAGACCTTGCTTTCGCATGACTACTCATCGCATGCTATCGGCAACAACAATACTCAGTACTATCAAACCATAAATGGTGTGAGGACTTATATCTACAACCGGTTTGGGGGTTACGCCACGTATGTAGATACCAGCCCTTTCCCAGCGTCCGGCTGCAACGACTCGGCCACGCCCGGCAATTGCATTACCGATGCCCAAATCCAGGCGGAAGTCCTGAAAGTCATGCAGCTTAAGGGATGGACAGGCGGCATTAACAACATCTTCCTGCTTTACACTTCGAGCGGAGAGGGGTCGTGCTTTGATTCTACGAGCTCCTCGTGCGCCTACACCGACTATTGCGCCTATCATAGTTTCATCGCTGGTAACCCTCCGATCATTTATGCAAACGAACCTTACGGGGACACCAACAATTGTCAAGTGTTTGGCACGCCGTCTCCCACCAACGATCCCGAGGCGGATACAGCGGCGACATCAGCGAGCCACGAGATCAGCGAGGCGATCACTGATCCGGAGTTGGATGCTTGGTTCACTGTGCAAGGGAACGAGATCGGCGATCTTTGTGCCTACCAATACGGCACAAATACTTGGAATAGCGGCACTGCCAACCAATCATGGTTCGGTCACTACTACGAGTTGCAGATGGAGTACGACAACCACGTGCTGGGCTGCGTGCAGGCTGGTCCCTGACGTGGATTGGTCGAGAAACAGCCGAGGCGCGACGGAATGGAATGGCTCCTCACTTGGGGTGAGCGGTTGATACCGACTCCCGTGCTCGTGACCTTGCGATTGCTGACAATAGCTAGGCCAGCGAGGTCTATTCCTGCGGCGACTCAGTCGTTGTGGCAGAGACTTGAAATCCGTCAATAGAAGTGTTCGGTTCGTCTCAAGTCATTACGCCGCAAAGGCGCCTCAGGCCGTGCTAACTTCAAACACAACTAGGCCTTGTCTCCGGGCTTCGGCGCCGAACTCGCGGGTGTAATCGTTTGTTCCACGTGGAACACCATCCCAAATCAGGAAAGCCGCCACCGATTCGCCGCTCTCTTGCCCAAGTGCGATCGCTTCATCCAGGATTGCCCTGTTCGTTGTCGAGTAGGGATCGCTATCCTTTTGGATATCCAGAACAACTAGGTCTCCCTCGGCTTCGGCCTGGTCGAGAATCGAATCGTAAATCTCGCCCCAGTTGCCGGGGCGATCCACGACCGAGGTCTCCCGAAACCGCGCGCGATCAAACGGCAACACGATCTTCCGGCGCAGTCCCAGCTTCCCCGCCTCTGACAAAGCGATGAGATCAGCGCCGCACGCAGCCGAGCTTACAATCGCCGTCGCCCCATGTTCTTGAAACAGCCTACGAACGGCCGCACCGACCCTCTCGACGTTGTGCAGGGGGAATCTTGGTTGACTGGCATTAATTGCATCGACTCTACGACCAGCTAGCGCTATGATCATCTTCCGTTTTCCGCCGTCGTCTAGTCTCGCACAACGGGACGACGAGCGTCAGGCGTCACTGTCAAAAGGAGCTCCTATGTTGCTTCACCCTGAAAGATGGAAATCGTTGCGCTCGCGTTACGAGCAGGACCGACCTCACCGCATGTTGGCGCTCGATGGCGGCGGCATTCGCGGCATCCTAACCCTGGGTATTTTGCAGAAGATCGAAAAGTTGGTGGCTCAAAAGTCCGGCCAGAAACTATGCGACTATTTTGACTACATCGCTGGGACAAGCACCGGGGCCATCATCGCCGCGTGTCTTTCGCGCGGGATGACCGTCGCCGAGATATTTTCCTTCTACAATTCTGCCGGCGAGCAGATGTTCGAGTCATCGCATCTGCTGCAGCGCCTTCGATCGCTTTACACGGCTGACCCGCTGAAGGTCAAGCTGCAGGATGTCTTTGGCCACGACACCACCCTCGAACCGGCGGAGGTTGTTTCCGAGAAGAGCCTCAAGTGCCTCTTGCTGGTGGTGACCAAGAATTTCACCACTGATTCGCCCTGGCCGGTCAGCACCAATCCCGATGCCAAGTACAACGATCCCACGCTCAAAGACTGCAACCTGAAGATCCCGCTCTGGCAACTGGTTCGGGCCAGTACTGCCGCACCAGTATTTTTCCCGCCTGAAGTCCTGGCATGGGACCCAGCCGACCCGTCAAAGACCTTCGTATTTGTGGATGGAGGGGTAACTTCGCACAACAATCCGGCGTTCTTGCTTTATCGCATGGCGACCGAGTCGGCCTATCGGCTGAACTGGCGCAGCGGAGAAAGGGACCTGCTGATAGTTTCAGTCGGAACTGGAGCGGCAGAGTCTTTCGGGACGACGGCGGCCGCGCCTGGTCTGAATATGTTGTCAAACGCCGCAGGAATTCCGGGCGGGCTGATGAATACTATCCAGATCGATCAAGACATCAACTGTCGCACAGTCGGACGTTGCACGTACGGCGCTCATCTCGATGGCGAGGTCATGGACTTGGTGCCTCGCGAAGTGCATGAAGGTATGACGAAGGAGCAGTATTATGCTGCTCCGAAGATCCCGTTATCGACCGATCTGGGCCGTCGCTTTCTGTACTGCCGCTATAACGTCGATCTCAGTAGCAAGGGCCTTGCGGACCTGGGCTTCCCCAACGTCGATCCCGCGAGCATGCAAAAGATGGATGCGGTCGAGAACATTAAGGCATTAACTGAAATTGGTGTCGCTGCTGGACAGCAAGTCGAAGCAGCACATTTTGGACCGTTCATCTAGACCGACGCTAAAAGCTTTGCTCCGCTGGCTCTTTGGAGCCTTAAGAGGATGTCATGAAGTTTGCCGAGATTTCGCGGCGCGAGTTTCTGCAACGGGCGTCGGTGTTGAGCGCTGGTCTGGCAATTCCGCGCCAGAACTTGTGGGCGGCGGCGGAGAACGAGCATACGGTCGGCTCTCCGTTGAAGACATTTGATTACGGCGATGTGACCCTCAACAGCGAAATCCACCAGAGGCAACTCGAAAACACACATGCGGTCCTGATGGGGCTCAACGACGACAGCCTGATGAAGCCCTTTCGGGCGATGTCGGGAATGCCGGCCCCTGGCGAAGACCTGGGCGGCTGGTACATGTACAAGCCCGACTACGACTACCGGAAGGACAGCGCAGGGCTCTGTCCCGGTGGGACCTTCGGACAATGGGTGTCCGCGCTAGCCCGGGACTACGCCATCACCGGAGACCCGGCTACGCGCGAGAAGGTCATGCGCTTGAATCGCACGTTCGCAGAGTCCATTGGGGGTGGCTTCTTCGAGAACAACCGCTTCCCCGCGTACTGTTACGACAAGCTGGTCTGCGGACTGATCGACTCGCACGAGTTCGCGCAGGATCCGAAGGCTTTTGCAATCCTGCAACAGACGACAGACATTGCACTGCCGCACCTGCCGGACAAAGCCATAGACCGTGAACAGAGCTGGCGCTCCGGCAAAGACATCTCCTACAACTGGGACGAGTCCTATACTCTGCCGGAAAACTTGTTCCTCGCCTACCAGCGCGGCGCGGGCGAGCGCTACCGCGAGCTGGCCGTTCGCTACCTGGACGATGCAACGTATTTTGATCCGCTGGCTGCGGGCGAGAACGTGCTCCCCGGCAAGCATGCCTACAGTTATGTCAACGCATTGAATTCGGCAATGCAAGCTTACCTGACTCTGGGAAGCAAGAAACATCTGCGGGCGGCGCGCAATGCTTTCGAGATGCTGGTAACGACCCAGAGCTTTGCTACTGGAGGGTGGGGTCCGGACGAGCTCCTGCGCAAGCCGGACAGTGGCGCGCTGGCTGATAGCCTCAGCGACAACCACAAGAGCTTCGAGACGCCGTGCGGCTCATACGCCCATTTCAAGCTGACCCGCTATCTGCTGAGCGTGACTCGCGATGCGCGCTATGGAGACAGCGTGGAGCGACTGATGTACAACACCGTCTTGGGCGCGAAACCGCTGCAGTCCGATGGGACGGCGTTCTATTATTCCGACTACAACTTCGCAGGGCACAAAGGATATTCCAACCACCGCTGGCCATGTTGTTCGGGTACGCTGCCGCAGGTGGCGGCGGACTATCGCATCAACACATACTTTTACGATTCCCAGGGCCTATATGTGAACCTGTTCATTCCATCCAAGGTTGAATGGCAACACCAAAATGTGCGAATCGACCTTACGCAGAAAAACACGTACCCCTTCGACAGCGTCGTGCACTTCGAATTGACGATGGCGAACCCACACGAGTTTGGATTGTATCTGCGGATTCCAGGGTGGACGCGCGGAGCATCGGTTGCGGTAAACGGCAAGCGGCAGGCCGCGGAACTCGCTCCTGGGACGTTCGCGGTACTGCGCCGTCAATGGAAGACAGGTGACCGCATCGAGCTCGATCTGCCGATGACGACCCGACTGGAGGCCATTGATGCGCAGCATCCGGAAATGGTTGCGCTAATGAACGGGCCTCTGGTGCTGTTTGCGATCACAAATGCGGCTCCTCAGGTGACGCAGAAACAACTGTTGGCAGCTAAGCGCACCGGAATGCGGCGCTGGCAGGTAGAGACGGCAAATGGTTCCATCGCCATGGTGCCGTTTACCGAGATTGATAACGAGGACTATTCGACATACCTGCGCCTCACATAGGGCGGCGTTGTCTGTGAGCTGTGCGCCCGATTTATGACGGCTCGTTAACTGAACTTTCATAGAACAGCTGCGAACTCCAGCAATACAGCCTTGTTCGTAGTTCCCCCATTCCGCTACCATTGGTTTGCGGGCTGAAGACTCCACCTGCTTTGCCCGTCTTTGCGAGTCGGCTCCGCACGCGTATCCGATCTCATCAAATAACACCGCACCCAGGAAAGGCTCAGCAATGGCCGAAGAAACGCCCCAAAGACCGGCTGTAGTAGTGGAAGACGACCGAACAGGCACCAGTGTCGAAACCCTGAAACGGGCCATCCTCGACAACCTGTACTACATTGCGGCGAAGACTCCTGGAACGGCCACCGATGTCGACCATTTCACGGCGCTCGCCTACACGGTGCGCGACCGGATACTGGCGCACTGGATTGCCACACTGGAGAGCTACTCGCGCGAAGAACTGCGTGTTGTTTGCTATCTCTCCGCGGAGTTCCTGATGGGGCCCTATCTCGCCAACAACATTCTGAATCTCGGGTTGGGGGATCCGATCCGGCAGGCAACGAAAGAGCTTGGCCTTGACTTCGACCTGATTGTCGAGCAGGAGAGCGAGCCGGGCCTCGGCAACGGAGGTCTGGGACGGCTGGCGGCGTGCTACCTCGATTCACTGGCCACCTTGGGAGTCCCGGCAATCGGTTACGGAATTCGCTACGAATTCGGGATGTTTCACCAGCAGATTCGCGACGGCTGGCAAGTTGAAATGACCGACTATTGGCTGCGGTATGGTAATCCCTGGGAAATCCGGCGGCCACAGGCCGCGGTCGAAGTCGGTTTTGGCGGTCACACGGAACCCTGGACAGATGACAAGGGCAATTACCGTGTTCGCTGGGTTCCGCGTTCCATAGTCAAAGGTATTCCCTACGACACGCCCATCGTGGGGTATCGCTCGGGCGTGGTCAATGATCTGCGGTTGTGGAAATCCGAAGCTACGGAGTCTTTCTATTTCGAGCGCTTCAACAGCGGCGATTATCAGGGAGCCGTTTCGGAGAAGGTGTTCGCCGAAAACATTTCGAAGGTGCTGTATCCCAATGACGAGGAAATTCAGGGTAAGGAACTTCGTTTGCAGCAGCAATACTTCTTTAGCTCCTGTTCTTTGCAGGATATGATCCGCTTCCAACATCGCTTTGGTTTCCCGTTGGAGACGTTCCATCAGGAATGGGCAATTCAACTGAATGACACCCATCCGTCGATCGGCGTGGCTGAGCTTATGCGGT
Organism: uncultured Acidobacteriaceae bacterium; assembly: GCA_963758255.1. Classification (GTDB taxonomy): domain Bacteria; phylum Acidobacteriota; class Terriglobia; order Terriglobales; family Acidobacteriaceae; genus DASRAA01. Next base: position 599,306 of record CAVWUX010000002.1, on the reverse strand, counting down.
TGTTGCTGGACGAAAACGGCATGAGCTGGGAGCAGGCCTGGACGATCACGACCCACACTTTCAGCTTCACCAATCACACCTTGCTCCCTGAAGCGTTGGAACGTTGGCCGGTGCCGCTTTTCAGTTCGCTGCTGCCAAGGCACCTGGAGATCATTTACGAGATCAATGCACGGTTCCTGCGGGAAGTCCGGGAGCGTTTCCCGGGCGACGAGGCCAGAGTCGTGCGCATGTCGATCATCGATGAACATGACCAGAAGTATGTTCGCATGGCCCATCTCGCCTGCGTGGGAAGCCACAAAGTCAACGGAGTCGCCGAACTTCACACCCAATTGCTGAAGAAGGAACTCTTCCACGATTTCTACGAGATGTGGCCGGAGAAGTTCGTTAACGTAACGAACGGGGTCACTCCGCGGCGATGGCTGGCAGTGAGCAATCCCGAGCAGACTGCTCTTGTGACCAGCAAGATCGGCGGTGGCTGGATCAGAAATCTTGATGAATCGAAAAAGATCGAGGGCCTGGCTGACGATTCCGCTTTTCGTGCTGAATGGCGAAGAGTAAAAGGCGACGTCAAGGCGCGGCTGTCGAACTACATCAAGAAGCAGCTCGGTATCTCCATTGATCCAGCTTCCATGTTCGATACCCAGGTTAAGCGAATCCATGAATACAAGCGGCAGCACCTCAACGTGCTTCATATTCTCACGCTGTATTACCGGCTGAAGAACGACCCTGCGCTGGAGATTGTGCCGAGGACCTTCGTGTTTGGAGGAAAAGCTGCCCCCGGATACTTCATGGCCAAGCTGATAATCAAGTTCATCAACGCCGTCGGTGAGGTGGTCAACAACGACCCGAACGTGAGCCAGCGACTGAAGGTGGTCTTCGTTCCCGATTTCGACGTGAGCCTGGGCCAAATAATCTATCCAGCGGCCGATCTTAGCGAGCAGATATCAACGGCGGGGAAAGAAGCGTCCGGCACAGGAAACATGAAGTTTGCCATGAACGGGGCGCTGACGATCGGCACTCTGGACGGCGCCAACGTCGAAATCCGCGAAGCCGTGGGCGCTGAGAACTTCTTCCTGTTCGGACTGACGGTCGATCAGGTTCGTGCCACCCAGGCGGCTGGATACCATCCGTGGGACATCTACCAATCGAACCCGGTGCTTCACGAATTGATCGATGGGGTCGCTTCCGGACAGTTCTCTCGCGGCGACCGCGACCTCTTCCGGCCGATGCTTGATTCCCTGCTGCATCAGGATCCCTACCTGCTGTTCGCGGATTATCAGTCCTATATCGACTGCCAGGATCAAGTGGCCAAAGCATACGTCGACCAGGAAAGATGGTCGCGCATGTCGGTCCTGAATGCGTCCCGCATGGGAAAATTCTCTTCCGATCGCTCCATCGCCGAGTACTGCAAAGACATCTGGGATGTAACTACGACAGTCGGCCAGGCCGCAAAAGGCACCGAGATAAAGCCGGATGCCAAGCCGTTGTTTTCGTGAGGAGGATCGGCACTCTAACTTGACGCAGCTAGATCACTTTCACAGAAGGTGTAATCGGTTCCCCTCGGGGGGCGGTTTTCATCAAGACAGCAAAAGCGGGAGCCAGGCGCTCCCGGTCGATTGGCAACTGAGACAGGGTTCGCTGAAAAATCGGGGTACCCCCCTACCCACCCCCCTACCCCCTACCCCTCACCGTGCAGAATCAATGACTTATGAATAAATTCTCCGCAAAGTCCTACAAACAAATGAGTTATACGTAAAGTCTTATAAACAAGTAAGTTAGGTAGCTTTTTGGGAGGATTTTGACTGCCAAAACTCGCTTGGATTGAGCCACTTCGCTGTAAAGTCATAGAACCAAATGAGTTATACGTAAAGTCTTACAAACACATAAGTTAGGTCGCATTTTTAGGGACTCTTGGCGGCAAAACTTGCCTGTTTGCGCAATTCTCTGCAAAGTCTTGTAAACAAAAGGTTTATACGTAAAGTATTGTTATCAAATAACTTAGCTGGCAGGTCTCTGCGCTTTGCAGGAGCCTCGCTTGGGCCTATGCCGGGCCAGCCAGAATCAGAAATACTGCACCAACTGTGGCGGAGCCAACAGAAATCGGCAGGCCAATGTGACGAAAGTACCTATTTTTCCCAAAGTGGGACGGAGGGCAGGACGACGGCAAGCATAACCGATTGGAGCCGAAGGCAACGCTTCCGAGGCTGGGGCGAACCCCACTCGCCGCTGAGCGACTGCAGCGAGCTCTGCCAGGCATAGTTTGAACTACCGCAAGAGGCGCGATCGGAGTTTGCCAACAGGCCCTGCGGCGGCGCTCCCCGGCATACACCAGAGGTGGAAGTGCTCTAATGCCCGGCCAGGTTCGCCGCGATATCTCCGGCGATGGGGACCATGAAGCGCTTACCCTGAAACGCCGTGACCATGCACACGATCCACAGGACGAAGGATAACAGGCCGATAAGCCCAATCAGCATCAGTCCGATGCCGAAGCCGGCGAAATGGCGCATAGGGTCGCCCCCGAACGGACCAAATCCGCCAAACGCCCAGCCCAGTCCGAATACCAGGCCCAGCACAATGCGCACCACGTGAAGTCCACCAAAAGTGACGATGGATTGAGCGGCGTGAAAGCGCACATAAGGACGACTGTCGATGAGAAAGAAGATGATGCCCGTCAACCAGCCGAGCACGTAACTCAGTGTGGCGGCAGCATTCTCAGACAGGCCGGTCGTGGCTGGTTGATAGGGTGGCGTCGCGGGCCGGAAGCCAGTTCCCGGCTGGGTTGCAACTTGCGGTTGTCCACAACTTTGGCAGAACTGCGCGCTGTCGGGGATCTCGGCGCCACACTTGGTGCAATGAGCCATACCTGCCTCCTCGGTCGTCAGATGCATGATAAGCCAGATTGGCGGGGAGAGCTAACGGTCCGCCAGGGCCGAGGTCCAGCGGTCCCGAGTTTCTCAACTTGCAGGGGAAAAGGAAACGGGCACGGAATCGCTCCGTGCCCGTTGGGTCAGTGGGTTGTGCTGCCGGTCGCTGGTGTAGGCGAAGATCTGAAGGACGTGCGCTCCGCGAAACTTATGCTCCGGGAGAAGTTTCGGCTCCGTTCGCCGCGTGCAACACGCGGAAGGTGCTTCCACCGTTACCCCACACCAGGACCAATACGTCCTGTCCCTTAGGAATGCTGCTTAGCGCCTTCTGCACATCGGCAGCGCTCGACGTCGGCATACGGTTCACGCTCTGGATGACTTCGCCGGGCTGCAGTCCGGCGTCGTCGGCCGGACTTCCGGGCTGAACCTTCTCGACTACAGCGCCCTTCAGGGTCGCGGGCGCCTGCAGCTGCTGGCGAACGTCCGAGGTGAGATCGCCGATGCCGACTCCCCATCGCGGCTTGCCGTTGTCGGTGGCTGAGGCGAGTTTCACTTCGTGATCGCCGCCCAGCTCCTCGAGAGTGACAGGCAAGTCGATGCTCTTGCCGTCACGCATGACCACAAGGGCGATCTTGGTTCCGGGACGCTTCTGGCCGACTTCCATCTGGAGCTGTCCGGCGTCGGTAACCTTTTTACCGTTCAGTTCGACGATTACGTCGCCGACTTTGAGCCCGGCTTTCGCGCCTGGCGAGTCGGGCTGCACTTCGGTGATGACGGCGCCGTTGGCGGTCTTCATGTCGAAGAACTTGGAGTTCTCCGGCGTGACGTCGGTGATGCCGACACCAATGTAGGCATGACTGACTTTGCCGTAACGCACCAGCGAGTCAACCGTGGGCTGCACGATTTGGGTGGGGATAGCGAATCCCATGCCGGAGAAAGTGCCAGACGGCGAGATCAGGAAGGTATTGATGCCGACCACTTCCCCGCGCGCATTGACCAGCGGGCCTCCCGAGTTGCCCTGGTTGATGGCGGCGTCGGTCTGGATGAACTGGCCGGGCTTGCGCGGATCGTCCGAGTAAGGGTTGGGACGGTTCAGCGCGCTCACGATGCCGCGGGTGACGGTGAAGCGGAAACCAAACGGATTGCCGAAGGCAAGCACGCTCTGGCCCGGATGCAGCTGGGACGAGTCGCCGAGCGGAACGTTGGGGAAGTTGCTGCCGTCGATCTTGATCACCGCGAGGTCGGTAAGTGGATCGGTGCCGATCAGCTTGGCGGTAAGGATTCGGCGGTCGCTCATGGTGACCTTGATGTCGGTCGCGCCTTGAACGACGTGGTTGTTGGTGATGATGTATCCGTCGGGCGAGATGATCACGCCACTCCCGATGCCGTGCTGGAACTGCGGCTGCTGGGGTTGCGTCTGGAAGTTGCGGCCGAACTGGCGCTCGAAGAACTGCTGCATGTCGTCAGGCAGACCTTCGGGCATGTTCTGCTGGATCATCGCCGCCTGCGGCTTCGCTTTGGAGGTGACGGCTACGTTGACAATGGCCGGGGTGACGCGCGCGGCGACCGTCTCCATTGCCTCATCCAGCGAGAGCAGGGTGGCTATCTTGCTGTCGTCGAGCGGGGCAGTGTTGGAGGTGGGGGCGGCGTGGACACCCGTGGGTTCAAGGAAGTGATAGGCGCCGATGCCGGCGACCAGGGCTACTGCCAGGATCGCAGCTCCAATGCGGCGATTGGCGATTTTCTTAAAGAGGGTGGTCATGATTGGGTTGCTCCTTTTGTTCACGTTATTTCTTAGTTGTTGATCCTTCGTGGTCCATTGCGCTTGTAACTAACTAATTAGTTGCTCATGCTGCAGTTGTGCCCTTGCGGGTCAGAAAACTTGGTCTATGTTTTTCTGGGAATGCCTCCGGTAGTGACGTGCGGTTGCCGCGGCGACAGTTGGAACACAGTAAGGCGCCAGAAGACCGGACCGTTAATTCCAAACTGCTCGCCTTGCACGACGACGAGAACAGCGGACGGCCTCGCACTATTCTGCGCCGGCACAAAGTCGGACAGAACCATCATTGGCGGCGCTGCAATCTCATCTTCGAAGAATCGCTGCTGTAGTTGCTTTTGGGCAATCGCAATCGGTGGCGTTGACGCCCGGCGGGCGGCAGTGGGACGGCGAGTTGCGGTTGCAGCGCGGATGGTTGGACTCATTGGCTGCCGGTTGTCCGCGAAACTGGCTTTCACCAGCTGGGCCTCAGCGACCGCTGCGCGCGGAGCCGGCTGATAGTCGGAGCGTGACGCAGCAATCTGCGGCGGTTCGCTGGAAAATGCAAACAGCTGCGGCGCGCGAGACACGCTGTATACGGAGAAGCTCGTGGCGACAGCCATTACGACGAAAACAGGGATTCTTATGCGTCCATTTCCCGGTCGGTCCTTGCGCATGATCTCAGCGATACGGGTTTTGAGCTGTTGCACGTGGCCGACTGCGGCCTGTGCCAATTGGACGCCACGACGCAGAAAGCTTTTCTCCGCGAGGCCGACAAGGGATTCCGCGTAGGCGCGCGGGCTGAAATTGGAGGCCAACACGGCATCGTCACAAGCCATTTCTCGCTCGATAGACAGACGGCGCTCGACGAACCACACGGCGGGATGAAAGAACAGGATCGCTTTCACGATCTTCTGAGCGAGATTGGTCCAGTCGTCCCAGCGGCGGAGATGGGCCAGTTCATGCAGCAGGATTGCTTCCAGCTCCGCTGGAGGAATCTCCGCCAGCGTCCAATCGGGAAACACGACCATGGGGCGAAAGTATCCAATCGCCGCAGGAACACGAACCGTTTTAGAGGAGCACAGCGTGACCCGACGATGGGTTTGAATCTCCGCCAGGTTCGCGCGCAGTGTTGGACTAACTTGGCTGAGATCTACCGGCGTGGCGCTGGAACGAAGTTGCCGTAGCCTCCGGAGACTTAGAGCAACCCGCAGAAGCCCGAAGGACGCGCCGGCTATCCACGCCACAAACAAATACAAAGCAAATGATTCGGGCAAAGTCCAAACGCCACGGGACGCACTTGAGAGAGTCGCTCCGCGACTGGCTCCGAACTGAACGACGCAGGGAAGGATCGCGATTGCTACCAGCGCAGAGAACCACACTGCAAACCGGGTGGTTGACCCCTGCCGGTCGAATACTCGAGTGACCGCCCAAGCCAGGAGGGCGAGCGCGATGCCGGCCAACAGACTATTCAGGATCCCATCGGTGGCAATCTTGGCTAACGCGTGCACGTTGTAAGGCACTATCAACACGTCCACTGGCTACTCCCGATCCTTCAAGTATTGCTTTAGACGTTGCAACTCATCTGTACTAAGCCCAGAGTCTTCTAAAATATTCAGCACCAGCAGTTCATGCGAGTCGTGGAACAGCCTCTGGACCAGATGGCGGACCTCGGAACGGGTGGCCTGAGCCCGCTCGACCAGCGGCATGTACACATGTGCACGGCCGTCCTTGGCGTGGGCCACATAGCCCTTTTTCTCTAGTATCCGGATTATCGTAAGAACGGAGTTGTAGGCCAGCAGTTTGTCACCGGGCAAGGCGTCCAGAACCTGCTGCACGGTCGATGGGCCGCGCTGCCAAAGCACTTCCATAAGCCGCAGCTCGGCTTCGGTCAGGGTTGGGGATTTCTTCGGAGGCACTTCGCCATCTCTCCCATCATCGAGGAATACAGTTTCTTAGACGCACGAATTTCGAAAAGGTAACTAATATTTTAGTTGGTTGTGAAGAGGCGATGGGACGCCGTCTTTACGCCCGGGCTGACGAAGGACCGCGACCATCGGGATCTCGATCCGAAATCCCAGCAAATTAGCCCGATAACAACTAGAATCTCGCTGGTGGTAGCTGGGGCATGCGGCGGCCCCGCCGGACGAGGAAATAGTTGAAAACCAGCATTTTTGAAATCTTCAAGATCGGAGTCGGGCCGTCTAGTTCGCACACGGTAGGCCCGATGCGTGCGGCGCGGCGATTTGGACTCGACTTGAAAGAGCGAAATCTGCTCGATCGCGTTGCGCGGGTGCAGGTTGAGTTGTACGGCTCCCTGGCTCTCACCGGACACGGCCACGCCACCGACCGGGCTGTGTTGCTTGGGTTGTCGGGCGAGCAGCCGGAGACGGTTGATCCGGCGAGCATCAGTGAAAAGGTTGGCGGTATTCGACAGCAGCAGGCGCTGCAGTTGCTGGGCGGCGTTGCGATTCCCTTCCACGAAGACACCGATCTGCTGTTTCTCAAGACTCAAATGCTGCCGGGACATTCGAATGGCATGCGCTATACGGCGTTCGATTCAGTCGGCGCGGAGTTGTACTCAGCCGTCTTCTACTCCGTCGGAGGCGGGTTCGTCGCGCGCGATGGAGAAGATGCCAGTCAGTCACCTTTGAAGGCGCCTCCCTTCCCGTTTTCCAGTGCCGATCAGTTGCTGGAAATCGGCGATCAACAGCACATGGAGATCTGGCAGATCGTTTTGGAGAACGAAAAGACGTGGCGCGATGTCTCGCAAATTCGCGGCGATCTTGATCGCATCTGGGAGGTCATGCAAGCCTGTGTAAGACGGGGTCTCGAGACGGAGGGAGTCCTGCCGGGCGGACTGAACGTGAGGCGGCGCGCCCCGCGACTGGCACGCAAATTGACGGAGCAAGGCAGCTCTGATCCTCTGGCGCCGATGGACTGGGTCAACGTCTACGCCATGGCTGTGAATGAGGAAAACGCAGCCGGCGGACGAGTGGTCACGGCCCCGACGAACGGCGCGGCGGGAATCATTCCGGCGGTCGCGCATTACTACATGCGGTTCGTCGAGGGTGCGTCTGACGAGGGGTTGTTCCGCTACTTCCTGACGGCTGGTGCGATCGGCATCCTGTACAAGGAGAACGCATCGATCTCGGGTGCGGAGGTGGGGTGCCAGGGCGAAGTGGGCGTTGCTTGCTCAATGGCTGCCGGCGGGCTGGTCGCAGCCCAGGGCGGCTCAAACCGGCAGGTGGAGTATGCCGCTGAAATTGGTATGGAGCACAACCTCGGAATGACCTGCGACCCAATCGGGGGACTCGTTCAAATTCCCTGCATCGAGCGGAACGCGATGGGGTCGGTGAAAGCGATCAACGCCAGCCGCATCGCCATGCGTGAAACCGACGAACACAAAGTCTCGCTCGACCAGGTGATTGCGACGATGTATCAGACCGGGCTCGACATGCAGTCGCGCTACAAGGAGACTTCGTTGGCGGGACTGGCGCTGAACGTTATTGAGTGCTGAGTGCGCTGTCACTTTTTGGATCTGCGCTCCGCTTGACGTTGCGAGGTCCGTGCGCTCACCTCGAACTTGGATAATGGCTCGCAAGGGGTCCTTCGACTTCGCTCCCTACGGTCGCTGCGCTCAGGGTGACACGAGTGCGAATCCAATCGGGTTCTCGCTTCGCTCACACCAGGGTCCTGTAGATCCTTCGACTCGCCTTGCGGGCTCGCTCAGGATTTCGCCTGCTTGCTTCCCCCTTCGCTGGGCTCAGGGTCATGCCCGCAAAACCGTCAACTTAACTGTTCGTTACAAAACGACACAGAACACGTCGGCGTCAAATACGACAATTAAATCCTAGAGACAGCGTAGATCCCATGCTCTGTTTCAGAGGAACGGACGGAAGCCGACGCACCCAAAATCAATGCCGATCGGGAACTTCAAGGACGGTTCGGGGGAATACACGATGAGGATTGTTTGCACGTGGTGGTGAGCAAATCGAGAGTGTGTGCACGGGATGCGAGGCGGATGCTCATGCGGCTGGCCGTCGGCGCTGCGATTCTGACTTCGACCTATGCACTCGCCCAAGGCACGGCGACAGTTCCTGCGCAAGCGAAGGCTGTTGGCCAGATCAAGTCGATCAGCGGCGGGACGCTGGTGCTTACAACGGACGATGGGAAAAGCGTGAGCGTTTCGCTCTCCGAGGCGGTGCGAGTAGTGCGGATTGCTCCGGGCGCAACGGACCTGAAGAACGCGACGCCGATCACTCAGCAGGATCTGCAGGCAGGCGACCGCGTACTTGCGAGGGGCAAAGCGTCGGAGGACGGCAAGGCGCTGGCGGCGACTTTGGTCATCGTGATGAAGCAGTCGGACGTGGCAGCACGTCAACAATTGGAGCGCGAAGACTGGCAGAAGCGCGGCATCGGCGGACTGGTAAGCGAGGTAGAACCAGCGGCGGGCACGGTGACGATTTCGGTGACGACGTTGGCCGGAAGCAAGAAGGTTCTGATCCAAACGACGAACAAGACGATCGTGCGGCGTTATGCTCCGCACTCGGTGAAGTTTGATGACGCCGTGCCGAGCAAGCTGGCTGACATTCATCCCGGCGACCAGTTGCGCGCACGCGGCACGAAGAACGCCGATGGAACTGAGTTCGCGGCCGAGGAAATTGTAAGCGGATCATTCCGCAACATCGCGGGAACGGTCACGGCGGCAAATACAGCCGATAATTCGTTAACAGTGATGGACCTGCTGACCCGGAAGCCGGTTGAGGTAAAGGTGACCCCAGATTCGCAACTGCGCAAGCTGCCGCAGATGATGGCGCAGCGCATTGCGATGCGTCTAAAGGGGCAGACACCCGAAGGACAACCAGCGGCGGCAGCGCCCGCCGGTGCGAGGCCCGGAAATGGAACGTGGCAAGGTTCGTCCGCAGGACCTGGAGGCGGTGGAGGACATGGGGGCGACCTGCAACAGATGTTGAGCCGCTTGCCGGCGATGTCGGTGGCGGATTTCCAGAAGGGCGATGCGGTGATCCTGGTCGCGACAGAAGGATCGGACTCGGAGGTCACGGCGATTACGTTACTCGGCGGAGTCGAACCGATTTTGACTGCGGGCTCCGGAAACCAGATGATGCTTTCGCCGTGGAGTTTGAGCGGGCCGAGCGAGGCGCAATAGTGGCTAGTGCTCAGTGGCTGGTGGCTAGAAATCCCGGATCGTGCGACTCGCGTCGCAATACGCGCCCGCCGGCGATTGGCATCCCTGTAAGACGCCTTGGAAATCAGGCTCGTCGCTCTGGACTGTTCATGAATATTATTTTGCCAGCGTCGCTCTTCGTCATGCTTCTCGCGATTCCAACGTGGGGCCAGGGAGGTCCGGGGTCGCTGCATGGTACTGTGACCGATCCGTCGGGCGCCGCGGTCACCAAGGCGGACGTGCAAATCACGGCGCCGGACGGCAAGGTGACGGCTACGACGACCAACCAGACGGGCGCCTACGACGTGAAAGGCCTCACGCCGGGCCAGTACGGGATCAAAGTCACAGCCAAGGGCTTCTCGGTTTACGAAGTCGATGGCATTGATGTAGGGCCCGGGCAATCGCAAAAGGTGGATGTCGCACTATCGATTGCGGTCGAGAAGGAGAACGTGGATGTGTCCGAGAACCCGATCGGTGTCGACGCGTCAGCGGACAACAATGCAACGCAGATGGTGCTGACAGGCAAAGACCTCGACGTGCTGTCGGACGATCCGGATGAGTTGGCGTCGGATCTACAGGCGCTGGCGGGGCCGTCGGCGGGGCCGAATGGCGGGCAGATCTACATCGATGGATTCACGGGCGGACAGTTGCCCCCCAAGTCGTCGATTCGCGAGATTCGCATCAACCAGAACCCCTTCTCGGCGCAGTACGACAAACTCGGCTACGGCCGCATCGAGATTTTCACCAAGCCGGGGACAGACCAATATCACGGCCAGGTGTCGGTGATGGGCAATTCATCGTACTTCAACTCGACGAGTCCGTTTGCGACCAGCAATCCGCCGTATGACTCAACCCAGTACATGGCCAACTTCGGCGGGCCGATGGGCAAGAAGGCGTCGTTCTTCATCAACTTTGAGCGGCGAAATATCGGCGACAACGCGGTGGTGAATGCGTTTGTGCTTGATCCGAGTCTGCAGCCGGTTCCCTACGATACGTCGATCTCGACCCCGAGGACACGAACAAGCGTAAGTCCGCGGATCGATTTTCAGTTGACGCCCAACAACACGCTGAGCGTCCGTTACCAGTGGTGGCAAGACAATCAGGAAAATAACGGAGTAGGACAGTTCTCGCTGCCGACGCAGGCGTACAACCAGACGGGCACCGAGCAGACACTGCAGATCAGCGATACGCAACTGTTCGGAACCAAAGTGGTCAATGAGCTGGGTTTCCGTTATCTTCGCGACCGCAACAATCAGACACCGGCGTACACTGACCCGACCTTATACGTGCAGGGCGCATTTGTGGGCGGGGGCAACAGTTCGGGATACAACATCGACAATCAGGACCACTACGAGCTGCAGAACTATACGTCATGGATGGCAGGCAAGCACATGTTCAAGTTCGGCGGAAGGTTGCGAGCGGTTCGTGATTCCAGCTACGCAAACTCGAACTTCAACGGGACGTTTACCTTTAACTCGCTCGACGAATACCAGATCACAGAGCAAGGTATCGCGAATGGATGGACGCCGGCGCAGATCCGCGCTGCAGGGGGCGGGGCGGGACAGTTTTCGATCACTTATGGAAACCCGTCGACAGCAGTCACGATGTACGACGTGGGGCTATATTTCTCCGACGACTGGAGGTGGAAGCCGAACTTCACCATCAGCTATGGGCTACGGTTCGAGACGCAGACGGACATTCATGACAATGGCGACCTGGCACCACGCCTGGCGTTTGCGTGGGGTTTAGGAAAAGGTCCCACACCGAAGACGGTGCTGCGGGCTGGTTGGGGAATGTTCTACGACCGCTTCGATGAACAGTACATCCTGCAGGCCGACCGGTTGAACGGAACGACGCAGCAGAGATACATCGTGGACCAGCCGAACTTCTATCCGATTGTTCCGCCGCAAGGCAGTCCGCTGCTGGATACGGCGAAGACCTTTCCCACGGTGTACCAGATTTCGCCGAACCTGCGCGCTGGATACGTTATGCAGACGGCCGTCAGCGTGGAGCGGCAGATCACGAAGGACGCGAACATCGCGGTTTCATATATCAACTCGCGAGGCGTGCATCAGTTTCTGACCCGCAATATCAATGCGCCGTTTCCCAATACTTACGATCCCAATGACCCGACCAGCGGTGTACGGCCATTCGGGGACAGCGCGGGCAATATTTACCAGTACGAATCGGGAGGAACGTATGAGCAGAACCAGCTCATCGTAAACACCAATGTGCGCATCGGCTCGAAGCTGTCGTTGTTCGGCTGGTACACGTGGAACAACGTGAATGCCAACACCAACGGCGCCGGCAGCTTTCCCAATAACCAGTACGATCTGGCGGAGAACTACGGGCCCACTGCCTACGATGTGCGCAACCGCGCATTTATCGGCGGCACGATCGCACTGCCCCGGGGATTTCGCCTGAACCCGTTTATGGTGGTGAGTTCGGGGATTCCGTTCAACATCACCCTGGGGCAGGATTACAACGGCGATTCGATCTTCAACGACCGGCCGACTTTTGCCACGCCGGGCCAGACGGGCCCCAACATTGTGGTGACGCAGTGGGGCACGTTCAACCTGACACCGCAAGCGGGACAGACGGTGATTCCTCCTTATTACGGAACAGGGCCGGGCAGGTTTTCGCTGAACTTGCGACTGAGCAAGACGATTGGCTTCGGCCCTGAAACGAAGAGCGGCGGAGGGATGACGGGCGGACCAGGCGGAGGGCACGGCGGACGTGGCCCCAGGTTCGGCGCGGCGATGGGCGGACCGATGGGCCTCGGTAGCGCGAGCAACCGCCGCTACAACCTGACGTTCAGCGTGAATGCGCGAAACATTTTCAACCACATCAACTTTGCTCCGCTGGTGGGAAATCTCAGTTCGCCGATCTTTGGACAGCCAAATGCGATCTCCGGAGGCCCGTGGGGATCGTCATCGGCTCCGCGGAGGATTGAATTGCAGGTGATGTTTACGTTCTAGCAACGCTCTTTGCTTCGGCTTTTCGCCTGTGGCTCAGAAAATTCGCGCCGTTCGCCGTCAGCGGGCGGCTGTCATCTTAAGAAGGCTTCCCCTCACCCGTAAAAAGACACCTGTGAAGATCAACTGAGGGTTGCCCAAAGCCCTTCACGCCTATAAACTCGGCGTGCAAAGTATCCAGCATGAGTCGTTAGGCCGGATCTTCCACTTATGGATCGGCTCCGTGGGAGATGCGTTCTGCCGGTGCAGGTGCGCGGAACGTAATAATTTGGATGAGCCGGTGGGGTTCGTGGGCAGCGTTGGAGGAGGATGCGGGGGTTGCTGTTCAAGCTGGGCGGGGTCGCGATCGCGGCTGGCATCTTGATCGCAGGCGGAGCTGCACAGGATCAGCCGGAGGTCGTCAGCGTCGATCAGGCGGTGAAGATCGCGCTGGCGAACAATCGCACCCTGAAGATCACGTCGCTCCAATTGGATGACACCAAAGAGAGTTATCTCGCGTTCAAGACTCGCCGCTATCCTTCCTTCAACACCTACGCCTTCGGGTCGCAGTTGCTGGCTCCGATCAGCTTTGTGGTGCAGGAGGGGCAGTTTGGAACGTATTCGGGCATCGGGCCGATTCCCGCCACCAACACCAACATCACCACACCCTCCAAGCCAACCCTGTATGTTTTCGCAACCGCGTCGCAGCCATTGTTGACGCTTTACAAAATCAACATCGCCCTCGAAGGAAAAGGCTTGTCGGTGGAGATGGCGGCACAGCAGCTGGCCGGCAAGAAACAGAGCGTGGTGGCCAACGTTCGTGAGGCCTACTACACCGCCTTGGAATGTGAAGACGGCATTGCGGCGTCGCAGGCCAGCATCAAGCAATACGAGGAGCTGGAACGCATCTCGACCCAATATGTGGCCGAACAGGTGGTGCTGAAATCAGAGCTGCTCGAGATCAAGGCCAAGCTGGCGCAGGAGCGGCTTTCACTGCTGAAGTTGCAGGACAAACTAGCGACGGCAAAAGACACGCTAAATAACCTGATGGGTCGCGACTATTCATACCCCGTTCAACACGGCGCCCGCCGCCGAGCTCTCGCCCGGCGAGGACAACCTGCCGACGGCGGAGTCGAAGGCGCTGGAACAGAATTCTGACATCAAGGAAGCAGAGATCACCACCAAGCAAGCGGAAAACATGGTGCGACAGACCAAGGCGAAATATCTGCCGGACCTGGACCTGTCGGTGCACTACCTCTCCCCTTTCGGCGTCAACTTTGTGCCCACCAACATCGCCGGTGTGGGACTGGAGTTCAGCTGGGAGCCCTGGGACTGGAATCGGCGCAAGCATGAAGTAAACGAGAAGACACTGAAGGTCGAGGAAAGCAAAGTGAACCTCGACGAGACGAAGTCACAGGTGCTGCTTAACGTGGACCGGGAATACCGCGCAGTCCACGAGGCGCAATCCGCAGTGGCGGCAGCCGCGGTCTATCGCGATTCGGCCCGTGAGAAGTTGCGCGAGGTGACGGAGCAGTACGGCCAGAAGACCAAGCTGTTACGCGATGTGCTGCAACAGCAGGCGAGCGTGGACAAGTCCAATGCGGATTACAGCGAAGCACTGGCGTCATTCTGGTCAGCGAGGGCGCGACTGCAGAAAGCGATGGGCGAGGAGTAAGCGCTATGTCCTACACCGTGAGAACGCGGATGAACCTTACTTCCCTGCTGGCGATTGTGTGCCTGGCGACCGCGACTGCGTGCCGGCACGAGGCGGAGGTGAAGAAGTCTCCGACGCCGGTGCGTACGGCAGAGGTGGAATTGATTGATGCGGGCAGGACGAACACCTATTCGGCCAACATTCAGCCCTACCAGCAGGTGGATTTGGCGTTCAAGTCGAATGGCTACCTGGTGAGCATCCGGCAGGTACGAGACGCCGACGGACACGTGCGGAATATCGATCAGGGCGACTACGTGGCCAAGGGCACGCTGCTGGCAACAGTACAAGAGGACGACTACAAGGAGAAACTCTCTCAGGCGAAGGCGTCACTGGCCCGCTCGCAGGCAGAATCCGAGAGAGCCGAGCTGTCGTTTGGCCGCATTTCGAAGCTCTACGCGGCCGGTGCCGCCACCAAGCCGGACTACGACGATACCAACGCGCAGGTGCAATCAACCACGGCGGCAGTTGCGAACGCCAAGGCCCAAGTGGCCGAAGCCCAGATCGCTCTTGGCTACTGCGAGCTCAGGGCTCCTTTCGACTCATGGATCTTGAAGCGCAGCGTCGATGTTGGCACCCTGGTTGGACCGGCGACCAACGGATTTACGCTCGCGGACACGCGCACAGTGAAGGCGGTATTCGGCGTTCCTGACACCGCGATGGAACATGTGAAGCTGGGTAGCCCACAGTCTGTCACCACGGAGGCGCTGCCGGGAAGTTTCTCCGGCCACATCACATCGATCTCCGCGGCGGCGGACCCCAAGAGCCGCGTGTTCTCGGTGGAGGTGCGGATCGACAATCCAGGCAACCGTTTGAAGGCGGGGATGATTGCTTCCATTTCGATTGGCGGAGGCGGTTCGAATGAGAAAGTGATGGTTGTCCCGCTGACGGCGGTGATACGGAGTCCCGACAAAAAGGAAGGCTTCGCGGTGTTTGTGACCGATGGGCCGGGAGACACGCCGAAAGTCCATACCCAGGACGTGACGCTGGGAGATACCTACGGAAACAATATCGCAGTGTTGAGCGGATTGAATGTGAAGGACAGGGTGGTGACGTCGGGAACAAACATGATTCGGCCGGGCGAAGAGGTGAGGGTGATTCCGTAGCAGAGAACAAATGGCGCACGCACACAAAACCGACGCGGAGTATATCGCGACCACCCACAACATGGCCCGGTTCTTCACCGAGCACCGGCAGGTTGGGCTGGTGTTGCTGCTGGCGACGTTTGTGTGGGGCTTCTTCAGCTATCAAAACATGCCCAAGCGGAAGGACCCGGACATCCCAGTGCGGGTGGCAGTGGCGCAATGCCAATGGCCGGGTGCGACCGCCGAGCAGGTTGAACAACTCGTCACCCGTCCCATCGAACAGAGCATCGCCCTGAATTCGACGCTGCGACCACCAAGCCCGTCCAATTTCGGAATGCGCTCGCTCAGTTTCCCGGGCCTCGCGGTCGTCTACATCCAGCTTGATGACAGCGTGAAGGACAAGGAGAAGCAATTCTCCGACATGAACCTGAAGCTGAATCAGCTAAACCTGCCGCGGGGCGCTGGGCCGATTCAGTTCAACAGCAACTTCGGCGATACGGCAGCTCTAATGCTGACGGTGGCCAGTCCCATGGTCACACCAACGGAAGTGGCGCTGCGGTCGATCGGCATCAAGAAAGCCATTGAGAGCACGCGGGCAGCGCTGGCGAAGGATGCCCCGCAACCCAGGGTTAGCGTGATTTATGCGTTTCCGCTGTCGGTGGCGTCTGGGCCAGTCCGAACCGACTTCGAAAACATTGCAAGGATTGCCAGTCACAACGGAGCGCTGACCGATCTTCACTTCTTTGAGGGGCCGGGATATGTGGGGCTGGACGCGAGCACGCCGCTGGATGACGCCACCATCCGCGAACGTGGGGAGCGCCTGATCCGGGCGAATTTACATCGCTCGGAGCTTCATCCCGATTCGTGGGGGCCTGCCATTATTCGCAATCCGGCTGACACAGAGGCGAGATTGCAACAAGTGGCCGGAGCCAAGTACTCGTACCACGATCTTGACGACTACACCGACTTGATTCAGCGCACCCTGCAAGGCGTTCCAGAAACCTCACGGGTCTCACGCTCGGGCGTTCTGCCGGAGCAGGTCTACCTGGATTATTCGCAACAGCGGCTGGCGCAGTATGGGTACGATCCGTCGAAGTTGAAGGACGTGTTGGGGGCGCAGAACATCACGCTCCCGGCAGGGTCGCTGGACGTGGGAACGAAAGATATCGTCATCAATCCCTCGGGACTATTTCCGGATGCGCAGGCGATCGGCAACGTCGTCATCGGGGTTTCGTCTTCGAACAGCCCAGTGTACCTGCGCGACCTGGTGGACATCTCGAGCGGGTATCAGAGTCCGCCGACCTTTCTGAATTTCCTCACATGGCAGGACAAGGACGGAAAGTGGATCCGCAGCAGGGCCGTCACCCTTGCCATCTACATGCGCAGTGGGCAGCAGATCAATCTGTTCGGGCAGCATCTCACCGAAAAGCTGGACGCGGTAAAGCAATATCTGCCGGATGACCTGATCATGGTGCACACCTCGGACCAGCCCATACAGGTCAAAGAGCAGATCGACCTGTTTATGGATGCGCTGTACGAGGCGATCGGGCTGGTGGTGATCGTCTCGCTCATCGGCTTCTGGGAATGGCGATCGGCGCTGCTCATGGCGATGTCGATCCCGGTGACGCTGGCGCTGACGTTCGGCATGATCTATCTGCTGGGGATCGATATTCAGCAGGTATCGGTGGCCTCGCTGATCATCGCACTCGGCCTGCTGGTGGATGATCCGGTGGTGGCGGGCGACTCTATCAAGCGCATGCTGGCCGAAGGCCAGCCGCGAATCGTGGCCCCCTGGCTGGGACCGACAAGGATTGCGACCGCAATCTTGTATGCGACCATTACCAACATCGTCGCCTACCTGCCGTTTCTGCTGTTGAGCGGAAACACGGGCGAATTTCTCTTCAGCTTACCCATCGTCATGACCTGCGCACTGGTGGCGTCGCGGCTGGCGTCGATGACGTTCATCCCTCTCTTGGCGTATTACATCCTGCGCGCCGACAAGAAACCGGAAGCGCCGATCGAGGAACGGCGCACCACAGGATTCACCGGGCGGTATGCGCGGGCGGCAAAGCTTGCCATCGACCACCGCTGGAAGGTGGCCATCGCCTCTCTCGCCTTCATCATTCTCGCTGGATTCCTATTTACGCAGTTGAAGACGTCTTTCTTCCCCGATGACGTGCAGTACTGGTCCTATGCGGACGTCTGGCTGCCGAAC
This sequence comes from uncultured Acidobacteriaceae bacterium, assembly GCA_963758255.1. GTDB lineage: Bacteria > Acidobacteriota > Terriglobia > Terriglobales > Acidobacteriaceae > DASRAA01. Next base: position 581,533 of record CAVWUX010000002.1, on the reverse strand, counting down.
GATGCCAGCTTCGGCGCCACCAACCAGACGGCGCAGCAGGTGGAGCAGATCGTTCGCCAGCAGGCGGACTTATGGGACAAGCAGCATCCGGAAAAAGGCAGCAGTCCGTCGCACATTCTGCGATACGTCACAACCTGGGTGGGAGGCGGCAGTCCGCGGTTCTGGTTCTCGCTGTCGCCGCAGCCGCAGCAGCTCAACTACGCAGAGGTGCTGGTCGAGCTGAGCCAAAAAGAGGCTACCCCGGCCTTCGTTGACCAGGTGCAGCCCGTGCTCTCCGCCGCCGTGCCGGGAGCGCGGATCGACCTGCGGCAACTGCAGACGAATCCGGTGAATTACCCGGTGGAGATTCGTGTGGTAAGCCGGGCGGACGTAAGCACCGCCGGCAGTGCAGAGGACATCCGCACCATGCGGCAGATTGCCGCACAGGTGTCGGAGGTACTGCGGTCGGCGCCCGCGGCTGAGCGCGTCCGCAATGAATGGGATACGGAAAGCGCCACGGTAACCCTCGTGGTCGATCCCGACCGCGCCAATCTCGCAGGCATCACGAACATGGATGTCGCCAATTCCGCAACTAGCGCGATGAGCGGGGTCCCGGTGACCTCGCTGCAGGCTGGCGACAGAAACATTCCGGTGGTGGCGCGGCTGAAAATGGACGAGCGCGCGAAACTATCGGACATTCAAAACCTTTATGTGTACGGGTCATCCAGCTCCACCAAGATTCCGCTGGTGCAGATCTCGAGCATCCAGAACAGCATGGCCACGGACCGCATCATCCGGATCGACCACTTCCGGACCATGTCGATTTACGCGTTTCCTGCGCCCGGGCACCTGCCGTCGGAGATAACAAAGATTGCCGTGCCGAAGTTGATGGAGCTGGAGAAGAACCTGCCGCCGGGATACGGAATCACCATCGGCGGCGAGTTCGACAAGCAGAAGGTGGGGTTTCGCAACCTGGCGGTCGTTCTGCTGATTTCGATCACGGCGATCTATCTGGCACTGCTCTTCCAGTTCAATAATGCGATTAAGCCGTTCCTCGTGTTCGCGGCGGCGCCATATGGCGTGTCGGGCGCATTGATCGCGCTGTGGGTGATGAATACTTCGTTCGGGTTCATGGCGTTTCTGGGAATCGCGAGCCTCATCGGCGTTATCGTCAGCCACGTCATTGTGCTGTTCGACTTTATCGAAGAGATGCACGCTAAAGGAGAGCCGTTTGAGGAGGCGGTAATCGATGCGGGGATCGTGCGGTTGCGGCCGGTGATGATCACGGTGGGCGCTACGGTTCTGGCGCTGTTCCCGCTGGCGATGCACGGCGGTCCGTTGTGGCAACCGCTGTGTTACGCGCAGATCGGCGGTCTGACGGTGGCCACGTTTATCACGCTACTGATGGTTCCGGTTTTCTACTCCATCATGGTGCTGGATTTGAAGTGGCTGACGTGGGAGGAAAAACCTAAAGAAGAACTTGATGGCAATAGCGCAACCTTGAACCCTTCTGGCATTGAGCCCCCGTTGACTTCTGGCGCATAGTGGCGGGTGCCGAGTTGACTTGGGCGGGTGCTTCAAAACCTCTTTCGTTCTGACCCTGGTACGAGTACTTTCGTAACTTGGCAACCTTCCCCACAGCGCTACACTGCGGCTCGGGGATATGTGTCCCCAGTGGGCTTGGGACACGCGTCCAGGCCCATTGCGGCTCACGTTCTTTAACCATTTGAATCGCTCCTAGTAAGTAGTGGGTTACTACCCATCTTCGCTCATCTAGGCGCAATGAGCTTCGAAATGGGGCAAGTTTGCGAGTCTAATCCCATGCAGCTCAATGTCTTGCCGATAACCGCATTGTTTATAGTGGGTTGCGAAAGAAATGGTGTCTAAACCGTTGATTCTAAGGATTCGGTGGGGGGAGGGGGTAGATCGCACTGACGCCAGGTTTCGCTCTCCTGATAATCAAATAGTAAACAGCATATTCGCATAACTTCCTCGGAAAATCCGGCATTCGTCTTCGCGGTGCAAGGAGTTGAACTCCTTCCCACGGGCATTCGAAACCCGCACACGCTAGAATCGCACGGGAGCCGACATGCTGACCAAGACGATCATCGAACCCTTCCGCATCAAGAGTGTTGAGCCGATTCGTTGGACAACTCGGGAACAACGCGAAGAACTGCTGCGCGCCGCGCATTACAACCTCTTCCTCCTTCCTGCCGACGACGTGCTCATCGACCTGCTGACCGACTCGGGCACCGGCGCGATGTCGACCCACCAATGGGCCGCCATCATGGAAGGCGATGAGAGTTATGCCGGCAGCAAGAGCTTTGAGCGCTTTCGGTGCTTCGATCCAGGAGATCTTCGGATACAGGAACGTCATTCCCACACATCAAGGCCGAGCGGCCGAACGCATCCTCTTCAGCGTCGCCTGTAAGAAGGGCGACGTGGTGCCCAATAACACCCACTTCGACACAACTCGGGCCAATGTCGAATTTGTAGGCGCTGAGGCCGTCGATTTGCCCATTCCCGAAGCTCGCCAGCCGTCAACGCGGCTGCCCTTCAAGGGCAACATGGACGTTGAGGCGCTCGAAAACCTGATCGCGCGCGTCGGGCGCCAACACGTTCCCCTGGTGATGCTGACGGTGACCAACAACTCCGGTGGCGGACAGCCCGTGTCGATGGAAAACGTCAGGGCTGTGAGCGCCGTGTGCCGTAAACACAACATCCCGCTCTACTTCGACGCCTGCCGCTTTGCCGAGAACGCGTATTTCATCAAGATGCGGGAAAAGGGGTACGAAGCCAAGACGCCCAAGCAGATTGCGCAGGAGATGTTTGCCTTGGGCGATGGTTGCACCATGTCAGCCAAGAAAGACGGCATGGCGAACATTGGCGGGTTCCTCTGCACCAACGACGACGTACTCGCGCGTCAGGAAAAAGACCTGCTGATTCTGACGGAGGGATATCCAACCTACGGCGGACTCGCAGGTCGCGACCTCGAAGCCATCGCCGTTGGCGTGCAGGAGGCTCTGGAAGAAGATTACTTGCGTTACCGCATCGCATCGACGGCCTACCTCGGCAACCACCTGTCAGAGCAGGGAGTGCCCATCGTCGAACCTCCCGGCGGACACGCCATTTACCTTGACGCGCGCGCCTTTCTGTCTCACGTACCTCTGAACTTATTCCCCGGCGTGGCCCTCGCCGCGGAGTTGTATCTGGAGGGCGGAATTCGTTCGGTCGAAATTGGCACCCTCATGTTCGCAGATGCCGCCACCATGGACCTGGTGCGATTGGCAATTCCGCGTCGCGTCTATACCCAAAGCCACATTGATTATGTGGTGGAGATCATCCTGCAGGTGTGGAAGAGGCGCGAGCAGATCAAAGGAATGCGTCTGACTTACGAGGCCCCGTTCCTCCGGCACTTCACAGCCCACCTGGAGCCTGTAGTGTAGAACTGGCGATCGGCCTTCCGCTTCTGCTGCTGACCCGCAGTGAAACGTTGGTTGCGCATTGCTGAGGACTGACGACGGAGCGCCGGAAGCGTCGCTGGAACAGGCACTGCAAATTGCGCCCGAAGCCGAACCTAAGTCCGGGACCAAATCGCGCAATTCTCCGCGACGTACTCGCCTCGGGAACACAACCCGCTACCGTGAGGTTTCAACCGAGGGGCTGCCCCCGGTATGTATGACGCAAGTCTCAATTCAAGAAATCTCGCAGCCTTTTCGGCCCGCGCTCATCTACTATCTGAAAATCAAGGAGAAAATGGAGAGCGCCAATGAGCCCTGACGCTACGCATATTACAGCGCCCGACTTGCCGGAACTGCCGCTCAAGGACTGGCAAGCCACCTACGATACGCTGCACATGTGGACCCAAATCGTGGGCAAGGTCCGTATGGCGCTCGGCCCCGCGATCAACCATTGGTGGGGTATTACGTTCTATGTGACCTCACGGGGATTGACCACGTCTCCCATCCCGCACGGCTACGGATCATTCGAGATACGGTTCGATTTCATCGATCACGAGCTGCTGATTGAAACCAGCCGCGGCGAGGTTCGTCGGCTGAAATTGGAACCGCGGACCGTGGCGGATTTCTATGTGACATTCATGGCGGCGCTTAAGGAGCTAGAAATTGAAGTAAGTATTCACGCGTCGCCGGACGAGTTCCCAAACCCGATTCCCTTCGAGAAGGACCTGGTCCATGCATCGTACGACGCCGATGCTGCGAACCGATTCTGGAGAATACTGGTGTGGAGCGACGCCGTGTTCAAAGAATTTCGAGGTCATTTCACCGGCAAGGTGAGTCCAGTACATTTCTATTGGGGAAGCTTCGACCTAGCCGTAACCCGTTTCAGCGGACGAGCAGCCCCACCTCGTCCTGGCGCCGACGCGATCACGGCGGAGGCTTACTCGCAGGAAGTTAGCAGCGCGGGCTTCTGGCCGGGAGGCAACGGCGTTGAGGGACCCGCGTTCTACGCCTATGCTGCGCCTGAGCCGCCCGGGTTTGCACAGTACAAAGTGCAGCCGGAGGCGGCGTTCTATCATCCAGAATTGCACGAGTTCATACTGATGTACGATGACGTACGCGGTGCACCGTCGCCCAGGAATTCATTACTGCAATTTCTCCAGACTACCTACGAAGCAGCGGCTACCCTGGGAAACTGGGACCGCAAGAACCTAGAGCGTTAGCCACACAACGGGACAGATCAGATGCCTGAGACTTGTACTCACCTAGATCAAGTGAAAGTTACGAAACCCACCAAGCATGTCTGCGAGGAGTGCATTAAGGCAGGCGATAGGTGGGTACACTTGCGCATGTGCCTGACGTGCGGAAACGTAGGGTGCTGCGATTCATCGAAAAACAAACACGCCACGAAGCATTTCCAACATGTTCACCATCCCCTGATGCGATCGATTGAGCCAGGGGAAGCTTGGATCTGGTGTTATGTCGATCAGGTCGAGCCGGGCGAGCTTGAGGCTTGACGGCTTGAGGGGTGCTTGAACCGCGTCACGCTGAGATAATCCTGCCTCGCAGCTGGTACCAGACCACCCAGCCTATGGCGAGCAGCGCCAAGAGGGCGATGATTGACTGTGAGATCACGCAGTAGAGGCACCACACCCCAAGGACGCGTGCCTCGATATTGGTGAGGTAGAGGGAGAAAGCCATCCCGGCGAGCGCTGCACCCAGCAATATTCCGCGGCGACGGAGGAGTGCGAGAACCCCCATCAACAGGTAGCCGGCGATACCAATGGCGGCTACTGGGACTCCCCGAATCTGGGCGTAGGGGCTGTGGTTCACGATGCCGCAATCCCACTTCTCGTTGATACTGCACGGAGCGGACTCAGTGCTGTAGTGCACCTGCAGAGCCAAGGCCGACACAACGATTCCAGCAACGGCGAGAATAGCCATCACGTAACGCACAGATTTCCTCCGAGAATATGACGAACAGCGCCCGCTCAATCGCTGGTATTTATTTGGCGCGCAAGACCACCATAGCGCACTCAGCACGACCGCTGCTTGAGTGTTTATCACAGGAATCGGTGATGTGCTAGAATCCGCGTATTCATGAGGCGGGGTGTGTCCATTGCGGTGGTGATGGTGATTCTAACCAGCATCCTTGCGCCCATAGCACAGGCACACTCGGTTTCCCTGCCGGCGTGTTGCCGGGCGGACGGCAAGCATCATTGCAACGGAATGATGGAGACTTCCGGTCTTACTGGCTTCAAGTCTCCGCTGGGCGCCTGCCCCTATCGTCAACATGCGGCCGTAACCACCCAAGTGTTTGCGCTCGCAGCCACGCGACATCGCATTTGCATCTCCGTTCTGGGTGGGGACGCGATCTCACCGGCTTTCTTGGCCCTTGGCTCGTCCGACCTTGGCGACGCGCACAAGCGCGGGCCTCCCACCGCCTAGGTCACTGCTCTGCAACCTGCGTAACTCTCCATTGATCTGGCGATGGCTGCGTGGCTCCGGCCGTGCATGTCCGCCCGTCCATCGCCTATGCGGCCGTTCGGAGACCACCTACGTGCGACAAAGCATTTCATCGTCGAAACGATTTCTACTTACGTCCATGGTTCTCGCGGTGGCACTGCCGTGCTCTGCCACCATCTTCGGAAACATACGCGGCGTTGTGCACGACCCCCAACACCACCCGGTGAGCGGTGCTCATGCCACGCTCCAGGCCAGCGATTCGGCGTACAAACTGAGCGCCGACACCGACAATGACGGCGAGTTTCACTTCGACGCCATCCCGATCGGGAAGTACACCGTTGCGATAGATGCCTCCGGGTTCGCGCCGCAATCGCAGGCGCTGGTTGTGGTTTCCGGTTCCGCGCCCGTGCTCCACTATCAACTCGCAATTGCCGTCGCGCAAGAGAAGGTCACGGTGACCGCCGCTCCTGAAGACCTGAATCCAGATTCGCCGCGGCGCGACATCCTCGTCAGCCAGCAACAGATCTCGCGCTACGCCGGAGTGGATTCCAGCAACAGCTTCAAGATCATTACCGAGTTTGTTCCTGGCTCCTACATGGTTCACGACCAGTTGCATGTGCGCGGCGGCCATCAGGTTACCTGGGCAATTGATGGCGTTCCGGTCCCTAACACCAACATTGCGTCCAACGTAGGACCCCAGTTCAACCCAAAGGATGTCTCATATTTGCAAGCCGAGACCGGCAGTTATGCTGCCGAGTACGGTGACCGCATTTACGGCGTTTTCAACGTGGCTCCGAACACGGGATTTGAGCGCGACCGGCAGGCAGAGCTCATCGTCAGCTACGGCAACTACAACCAGACAGACGATCTCCTGAGTTTCGGGGACCACACCGCGAAATTTGCCTACTATTTCAGCCTGAGCGGCAACAACACGGACTGGGGGCTCGAGCCCCCAACCAGCGTCAACTTGCATAATCAAGCTTTCGGCGGGGGCGCGTTCACATCCCTCATCTACAACCCCAACCCCAAGGACCAAATCCGATTTGATGCGGGCCTTCGCCTCGACAACTACCAGGTGCCGAACGATCCCGAAATGCAAGACGCCGGGATTAACGACCGCGAACGCGAACAGGATATCTTCGGGACTGCGACCTGGGTCCACACCTACTCGCCGGGCCTTATGCTCATGATGTCGTCCTTTTTATCATTTCAACCGCGCCGCCTATGAGGGAGGACTGAATGCGGTTCCGATCGCCACCAATAACCGCGCCTCCAATTACGAAGGCGGTCAGGTAACGCTCGCGGCGCTGAACAGCCGAAATAACGCTCGCGTGGGAGTTTATGCCTTCGCACAGCAGGACAACTCTTACTTCTCTGTCGTCGCCAACGACGGTACAGGCGACCAATTTCAGCAGACGGTCTATCCCAAGGGAAGTCTCGTGGCTGGCTTTCTCGAAGATCAGTTCAAAGCAACGTCATGGCTAACCCTCACCGGCGGTCTCCGGCTCACGCATTTTTCCGGCGGAGTGAGTGAGAATGCGGTCGACCCGCGCCTGGGCGCCGCCATTCGCATTCCGAAGCTGAACTGGGTGCTGCGAGGCGCTTATTCGTATTACTACCAGCCACCGCCACTCGATACCGTGTCAGGACCTCTGCTGGAGTACGCCGCCAGTCAGGGAGTGACCTTTCTTCCCTTGCAAGGCGAGCGCGACATCCAGCAGGAGTACGGCATTACCATTCCGTTTCGTAACTGGGTCTCCAGTGTCACCTACTTTCGCACCGGAGCGAAGAATTACTTCGATCATGACGCGATCGGCAACTCCAATATCTTTCTGCCACTCACCATCAGCTCGGCGCGTATTCGAGGGGTGGAAGTTGCGATCCGTTCACCGCTCCTGATGAGCCACTACCACACTCATCTCGTGTATTCGCACCAGGAGGCTCAAGGCTTCGGCGGAGTTACCGGCGGACTCACCGACTTTTCGCCTCCCGAAGAAGGGGGCTTCTATCTGGACCACGATCAGCGCGACACCCTCTCGGCCGGGATCGAGGGCGACCTGCCGTGGCGCAGTTTCGGAGCGTTTACCATCAACTATGGCTCCGGTTTTCTGAACGGAGATGGACCCGATCACCTGCCTCCCTACACCACGTTTGATCTGTCGCTGGGAAAGACGTTTGGCGAAAGCTTCACCGTGCGGCTTGCCTGTACGAACATCTCTAACGTTCGTTACCAGTTGGACGAGAGCAATACCTTTGGTGGGTCGCATTGGGCGGATCCGCGGATGTTCTCGGTGCAGGTAAAGTACCGGTTCCACTACTGACGACGCTTAGTGGTTGTGCTCGCCGTGGGAATGCAGATGAGGATGCGAATGCGACATCGTTCCATGGGTGTGGCGGTGGGCATGCACAAGATTGGCGCGCAGCAATAGATCTCCGTCTGCGAGAATCTCGCGCGCCGAACCGCTCGCGGTGACACTTCCCTGCTCGAGCACGAGGACGCGGTCCGCGATGTCCTCGACAATCTCAAGTTGGTGAGTGGCAGTGACGACCGTCTTGGAAGACCCTTTCCATTGCTGGATGAGATCGATGAGCTGGCTCTGGCTGCGGGGATCGAGCATGGCCGTCGGCTCGTCAAGCAGCAACACCTCGGGGTCGAGCACTATCACCGAGGCCAGGGCGACCCGCTTCTTCTCGCCTCCAGAAAGTCTGTATGGAGCGCGGTCGCGCAGATGGGAAATATCCATTACCCGGAGTGTGTCGTCAACTCTCGCGATAACCTCGGCGGTTGCCCAGCCCATCTGAAGCGGCCCGAAGGCCACCTCGTCGAAGACGGTCGGGTTGAAGAGTTGGACATCAGGATTTTGGAATACGAGCGCCACGCGCCGGCGAAACGCGAACGTGTAGTTGTCATCGCGAAACTGTTCCGGTGTCAGTTGATCGCCACTAAAGCTGACCTTTCCTGTGGACGGGAAACAAAGCGCATCCAGCAGCCGCAGCAGGGTCGACTTTCCCGAGCCATTTGCACCGACCAGCGCGACTGACTGTCCGCGATCAATGGTGAGCGAAAGTTGCTGAAGTGCGACAATCTTTTCATACTCGAAGTTGACACCCTGTACTTCAAACAATGGATCGGTGGTCATGCCCTTCCCATCCACACAGCAAATCCACTACCCACAAAGAAGGCCACCAAACCAACATAGTCCCACAAGCACATGCGGAATTCAGACAGGAGTTTTACGTCTCCGCGGAAGCCGCGCGATTGCATCGCAAGGTACACCTCATTGCTTAATTCGACGCTCTTGCTGAGCAGGACACCGGCGGTTCGTGTCGTCAAGCCGCGCTGGACAGCACTGTCCAGCACTCCCACCGTGCGGCTTTGACGCGCTTCGAACATCTGGGCAGAAGTTTCGGCCAGCAGAAAAATGTACCGGTGCGTCATGGCCAGCATCATCACCACTTCCTGCGGGACGCGAAACGCTCGGAGCGCCTTCAGCATCTGCATCCACGGCGTGCATAAGACCAGAAGCGTCGTAAAAGTAACTGCGGTTTCCACGCGCGCAATCAGGAGGATTGCGGCAGAAGTCCCCTGGGCGGTGATTCGGAGAGCTCCGCCAGCCGTACTGTAGATGGTCTCGCCCGGCGTAAGGAAGATCGCCGGCAAAGCAATTACACCGGTAAAGACAAGTACGACGAACCAAACGCGCATCAAGCGCGCCGCCAGACTGACTTTCGACAACACAGCGAGTAGTACCCCTGCGCAAAATAGCACGAGTACCACGCTGATCCGGTGCGAAAGCGTAACGGCGAGGACCAACACCAGCATCCCGGTGAGGCGTACTCGAGGATCGAGGGCCTGCAAAAGGCCTCGCTGTCGCGCCACCTCTTCGGAAACGACAGCACGCCCCATCGCTCGCGTCAGGCCAACCAGCGTCGATGCAATAGCTCGATTACGCTTCATCTGGTCTGTTCCGGGCTACGCCTTCGCTGAAGATAGCTTTGTACGGCCAGGGAAAGCGACATCACCAGTCCGACGCCAAACATTCCGGATAGCAAGTATCCGAATGACGGGCTCCTCACAAACTGAGGAGCGTAGAGAGGGATGGGAGCAGTCCAGATTCTAGAGAGACGCTGCAAACCCGTGGGAGCCGCTGAAGGAGCGGCCTGGTGTTGCGAAGCGGCAGCGATGCGCGCGCGCCCTTCCGCACTGGCAAACTCCGACGCGCCCCATTCACCCCACGCCGCTCCCGTAGCGAGAACACCTACCGGCGTCAGCAGCAGCAGCAGCGTCACCGTTACCCAAAGCTTGCGAATGGCCTTCCGCGGTGCCGGTTGAAGTGCGCCAGAGTGATCGCGCGCAAGCCCCGAAGTAGCTTGCAGCAAGTTGGGATCGGCAACCTGTAGATAGGCCACCAAGCCGGCTGCAGCCACGGCCTCAGCGACACCGGCGACTGCGAGGTGGCCGATCATCATAGCTGGTATGGCAACGCCTAGTGTGTAGGGTGCATAGAGGGGGACACCGCGAGCGTCATGAAAAAGTATGGGCTGAATTCCGAACTCCACGGCGGCGACGAACGCAGCCGCATTGGTGGCAAGGTAGCCGGCAATGGCTGCTGCCAGCACCCGGCGGCGAGACGTGAGTGCCGCACCGGAGGCGATCAAACGATATGTCCCGTATGCTACCAGCGAGGCGACAACGGCCATGTTGAAGCAGTTTGCGCCCAAGGTCGTGATACCGCCATCGCCGAAGAACAGTGCCTGAATGGCGACTGCAATCGAGACCGCCATGATCGCTCCTGCAGGCCCAATTACGATGGCTGCGATTGTCACTCCGATCGCGTGACCGGTAGTCCCTCCGGGCAGCGGCAAGTTGAACATCATCAGGACGAAGCAAAACGCGGCAAAGACCGAAATCAGGGGAATCATGCGAGTGGTCATGGCACGCTTGATTCGCCGCAGTGCTCCGTACCAACCGAGGCCTGCTCCCGCGTATAGGACCGCGCATGTCGAAGGACTCAGATATCCGTCAGGGATATGCATCTTCTCGTCAGCGGCTTCTTATGTGGGATTGTAACCGAGCGGATCGGCGGCACTTCGCAAAGCGAAGGGCGCGGTTCCTCGCGCCCTAGCAGCGACCTTCCGTGACCCTGAACTTACCGCCTGCTAGCAGGCGGAATGATGCCGTTCATCCGGAGGTATTCCACCATCTGTCCGTAATGATCAAACGGGTGACTGATCAAGCTGATTGCCAAGCCCAGGCGAGTAGTCATGTCGGGTCCGAACGGGCTTTTGACGGGCTCGAGTACGTTTGCTTCGTTGATGCTGTTTATGGCCTTGTGAGCGTAAACAAACGAGTCGTTCAAGAATTTCATGATGTCGGCCTTGGATTTCATCGCTTCTGGTCCGTTGGGACCCTTGCCGGTATCGACCGGGGGCTTCTCACCAAGGATCGCGGCACCGAGATGGTAATTCGCTACCGCCATGTGCTTGACCTCAGCGCCGAACGTGCGTACTCCCTTGAACTCGCCCTGGGTAGGAGCGAAGTCGTACTTATCTTCGGGCATGGCGTCAGCAGCGGGAACGACGGTCTTCTCAGTGTTGCTCAACTGATGATCAAGAACCGCGGCAAACGTCGGTTTGGCATCCGGGTTGGCAGCGATTGCTGCTGCTGTGATTGCTAGACTGGCCAGAAGGCAACATAAAGCGATTCGCGTTTTCATTGAGAATTCCTCCACACAGTATTTACCGAGAAGCCTGGAGCCACGTGCTTCAGCATTCTAGCCCATTCCGAACTCTCAGGGCCAAACGCTGGCGTCAAACTGCGGGCCCTGTTTTTGGCGACGCACGCGTAAATGGCCACTCTCTTCTCTTCCACGATCGCACGAAATAGACCAGCAGGCCGGCGATCAGAATGACAACTGCGTACTTAATTTGTCGCTGAAAATCCTTACGCGCCAGCAGAATGTAGGTGAACCCACCGATCGCCATCAGCGCAGGCAGCGGGTAGAGCCACATGCGGAACGGCCGTGGCATATCGGGCCGACGGTGGCGAAGGACCATCACCCCTACCGCCTGAACGATGAATTGCAGCAGGATGCGGATGACCACCAGCGCTGCGATAACGTCCGCCAGACGAAGCAGGCAGAAGAGGATTGCGACACCACCCAGCGCCAGCAGCGATACCGTAGGAAAGCGTTTCTCAGGATGCACGCGGGCAAAGGCACGAAAGTAATTACCGTCGAGTGCGGCTGCATAAGGCACGCGCGAGTATCCAAGAAGTAAGGAAAACACCGAGGCAAATGCAGTCCAAATGATCAGAGCGGCGATGGCGCGGCCCGCCCAGTTGCCGTAAATGCGCTCCATGAAAACCGAGACAATGTAGTTGCTCTCAGTGCCGGAATGGCCAACCATCTCGCGCCACGGGACCACCCCGAGCACGCTTATGTTCATCACGATGTAGATGGCGGAGACGGCCACTATCGAGAGGATGAGGGCACGCGGAATCGTGCGCCCGGGATCTTTTACCTCTCCACCGAGGAAACACACGTTGTAATAGCCCCAATAATCGTAGGTGGCGATCAGCATAGCGGCCCCCATTCCGGTGAAGAACTCCGGGGAAAGGGTGAATGCTCCCGTTGGGAAATCGAAGGCCCGAGTGGCGTTGAAATGGGTGAGGCCAGCGAAGATGATCCATGCGATGGCGATCGCCACGCCGATCCAAAGCAACTCGGCCAGCTTGGCAATCACCGTGATTCGCCGGTACAAGAGGAAAACGATGAAGCCGCAACTCGCCATGGCGACAAGGGTTCCAGACATCAGGACAGTGCTGACTTCGAGCGAACCGAGTATTGGTAGTCCGACGTGATAGGTGTGCGAGAGCCACACATGATCCAAGCCGGGCAACATGTATCCGGCATAGTGAGCAAGGCCGATGCAGCCGGAGGCAATAGAAAGCGGCGCGCTGAACGACAATTGCCAGATGAAAAGAAACGACAACAGACGACCTAGCGAGTTGGGTCCGTAGGCCTGCTTGAGATATTCATAGGAGCCGCCGGCGTTGGGCATGGCGGCTCCCAGTTCGGCCCAGACTAGCCCGTCGCAGAGCGCGAAGACAGCGCCGGCTATCCAGCCCAGCATTGCCTGGGGACCTCCGGCTGCAGTCACGATCAGCGGAATGGTGATGAACGGACCTACGCCGATCATGTCGATCATGTTCAGCGTGGTGGCGCCGGTCAGGCCGACTCCACGGATTAGCTCTGGTTGTCGCTGGGCCTCACTTGGGCTCATGTCCCACGCTTAGCAGATTGACATAAAGGCGGATGGCGCCGGGAACTCCGAACGGCAACTGGCGGAAAAAGGCATAAGCGTTGTAGATGTAATAGCCTTTGCCAACCTGCGCTACAAGCAGGCCGCCCTTTTGCGGCGCCTCGCCGGGATCATTGCAGGCCAGCAGCGCCGTGTAGTGGTCATCCCACTTGTCCATGAAGTAGAGACCGCGCTCCTGCACCCAACCCTCGAAATCGCGCTCAGAGATGAGATTGGGATAGTGAAAGACCGGGCTCTTGGGATCCAGAACTACGACAGAGGCATCTTCCACGGAAACGCGGCTGCGGCTCAATTCGGCTGGGTATGGAGTGAGATTCGCGCCATTAAAGTTGCCGGGCTCAGTGTTGTATTGGACCATCAGCGTCCCGCCGTCTCGCACGTAGTCGAGCAAGCGCTGATTGTCCTTCTTTAGTTCTTCGTGCGTGTCGTAGGCGCGAATCCCCAGAACAATCGTTCCGAACTGCTGAAGATTGAGGCGCTCGATGTCGCCGGCCACAAGTAGAGTCACGTCGAGGCCGACCTGCCGCAAGACAGTGGGAATGTCGTCACCAGCACCCATGATGTATCCGACCTTGAGATTCGGCGGCACCTTTACGTTCACGACTGCAGCGCGTTGAACGGCAGGTTGGTAGTAGAAGAACCCGCCGATATCAGGGCGTGTAACGAGGCTGTAGCCTTCGGCGAACTGTCGGCCATTGGCAGCAACCGTCGCGCGGACCCTATACCTTCCTTCCCCGGCGCCGTCGGGCAGCACCTTGAATTCAGCAGCGTGTTCGCCACTCTTGGCGAACTCGATGACGGCGGATGGCGGCTCCACCCGCCAGCCATCGGGCACTTGAGGACGCACTGTGCCGGAAACATGGTCCGAGGTTGCCCGCACCACTGCGCTCAGTTCGGCGGAAGGACTCGGCCCCGCCGGAATGATCTGGGTAGCCGGGGAGGCGTTCACTGAGAACGGTGGCACGACCGCTAATGGCATCGACCAAGCTTCGCCCTTGATATCGTGGACAGGGGTGCGAGCCACGCTTCGCAGCACCCCCTCCTGTCCCTCGACGCTGTACTCCACCTGCGCCGTGACCGGAGGAGGAGGCAGCGGCAGGGTCTCGTATTCCGGATCGTCGATCTGATAAATCGAGTCGGTTTCGGGATCATCGCGATGGAAGTAGGCCTTGGTGATTCGTGCGTCAGCCGGCGGCGACACCCGGAACATCAGAGTGCATCCATCACCTGCCGCGATTCGTGCAGGCACCTTGTCCATGAACAACTCGTATTTCCACCCGCGCGGAACGTCGAGATCAAATTTCTTTATGTCCATTGGCACTGTGCTGCCGTTGTGGAGCTTGGCCAGCAACAAGAACGACTTTCCAGCCGTAATCACTGCCGCCAATACTTTCCCGCTTCCAGCGTCAAACTCTTCAGCCATGGGACGCCCGTCAGGGGTCCCCGGCCCAATTCCCAGGTCCAAAGCGTATGCCAGATTTGCCGCCTGCTCGAACTGTTGCTCCTTGGTGCGCAGACTGTCTAGCAGGTCTGCTTTTTCGACGGGAGAAAGAGCCGAAGCTTCAACCTTTCCAATTAGCGCGCGCGTTAGATCCAAGCCATGCAGTAAAGGCCTTCCGGCAGCTTGCGGATTCTTATCGACGACCGAACTGGCTTCGTCCACCAACTTGGCTATTTCCTCGATGCGCGGCCGTAACCATGGGACTTTAGAGGAATCCGCAGCCAAGCGCGTCGCCAAAGCTGGCAGTGACGTATCGATACCGTCAAAGAAGTCCTGCTCATGCGTCACGCTCACCTGTTTATTGGGCAGAACCGAGTCAATCAGTTTGTAAAAACTCGTGCGGCGGCCTTCAGTGAGCTTCCATCCTCCGGCTCCCTGCGAGAGCTGGTGTTGCAGCCCCTGCCAAGCGAACTTCACGTAAGACTCCCCCAGTAGAGGATCCTCCTGCGATGTTTCGAGCTCGACGTTCCAATCTTCCGATGGACGAACATTGTCCATATAGAGCTTCTTCGCCTGCCAGGGCTGCAGACCCTCCCGAATTTGCTCAGGAAACTTCGTGGGATCGGCGGCGGCGCGGAATGCCTCCCGCGTGAGAATTCCCGAGGCCTGATGGTTACCGTGACCGTCGCGGGCGGCGCCCTGAAAGCGGGTGCAGATTACATCTGGCCGAAACATACGAATGACACGAACCATGTCGGCAAGGGCAATGTCGTGGCCACTCCACTTGGTAAACGTCTCCTCTGCACTCTTGGAAAAGCCGAAGTCGGCCACGCGGGTGAATCGCTGCTCTACGCCGTAGTAACGATCGGCTCCCAGTAACTCGAGAGTACGAAGGATTCCAAGCTCGTCGAACAAATTGCTGCCAACCTTGTTCTGGCCGCCCTCGCCGCGGTTCAGGGTCAACTGCAGGGCGGTTACTCCGCGGCCACGGGACTCCAGCGTAAGCATGCCGCCATCCTCGTCGTCCGGATGCGCTGTGGTGTGCATCAGCCGGGCGGTCGTGTGCAGGCGACGCAGCGTCAATTTGAGGCCGGTGACACCCGTATCCACGGACAGCGGCTTGGTATCCACCCAGGGCGACGGAACTTGCGCATTCCCAGCTCCGCACAGCAAAACCAGGCCTATCGACAACGAAGCGAGCGTGCGCTGGAGACGAGAGACTGCTGCGGCCATCTGGAAAAAAGTCATCAATTCTCGAAGGTGGTCCCGCACAATCTGCGGGGCTGTTTTACAGAGTACACAAACCGTTCATCTCGCGCGAGTTGGCGCACTGCGGCTGCCGAGCGGTTGCTTGTGAAGTCAGGGCGGTGTCGTACCAGCTTGTCTATAATCAAAGGTCGGCGGATTTGTGGGTTTTCGCGTGTTGATACCCCATTTCTGGCGGCGCGCGACGGACCCATCGATGATTCAGACCCTGTTTGGCAGCACCGAAGAACAACCAAGTTTCCTGGAGCGGATGAAAGAGGCGGTCACGCGCACGCGCGACAGCCTGAGCGAGCGCATTGAGGATATCGCCTCGATTGGCAAGGAAATCGACCGGGATACGCTGGACGATTTGGAAGCTACCCTCATCGGCGCAGACCTGGGGACGGCGACCACGTCGGCTGTACTCGAGGCTCTGCGTGCAAAAGTGGATCGCAAACAGATTGGTGATGTAGCCGAGTTGAAGCGAGTGTTGAAAGACGAGCTGCTCAAGATTCTTCATGTCGCCGACCAGCGGCCGGTGCAAAAGGTCGATGGCGAGCCCGAAGTGATCCTGGTGGTCGGCGTTAACGGCACCGGGAAGACCACCTCGACCGGCAAACTCGCATACGCCTTGCGAGCACAGGGCAAAAGCGTGTTACTGGCGGCGGCCGATACTTTCCGCGCGGCGGCCATCGAGCAACTCGAAATCTGGGGCGATCGCACCGGAGTCGAAGTCATCAAGAACAAGCCGGGTGGCGATCCGTCAGCGGTGCTCTTCGACGCATTGCAGGCTGCCAAAGCAAGAAACCTCGACTACGTGATCGTGGATACGGCTGGCCGACTGCACACCAAGAGCAACCTGATGACGGAGCTGGAGAAAATGCGGCGTACCGCGCAGCGCTTCATTCCTTCGGCTCCACACGAGACGTTGTTGGTAATGGATGCCACGACCGGACAAAACGGGCTGCAGCAGGCCCGGCTGTTCACGCAGTCGGCCGGCGTAACCGGGATCGTGCTGACCAAGCTCGACGGAACTGCGAAAGGCGGGGTTGTGGTGGCCATTTCAAAGGAACTGGGCCTGCCCGTGCGATACGTCGGAGTCGGAGAAAAAGTCGGCGACCTGTTGCCCTTCAACGCCACGGATTTTGTCGAGTCGCTGTTCAACTGAAGATGGCAGCCAAACCCAGCGACGCGCGACACATGCAGCAGGCACTGGAGCTTGCCCAGCGTGGTATTTCTCTTGCCTCGCCGAACCCAAGGGTGGGCGCGGTGCTGGTTTCACAGGAAGGTAAAGTTGTGGGCCGCGGTACCCACACCTACGATGGCATCAAGCACGCGGAGATTCTCGCGATCGAAGCGGCCGGTGAACGATCGTCGGGGGCTGCTCTCTACGTGAACCTGGAGCCTTGTTCTCATGTTGGCCGCACCGGGCCCTGCGCGGATGCAATCATCGCCGCCGGGATCAAGCGAGTGGTCGTCGCGATGAGGGACCCAAATCCCCTGGTCGCGGGGCGCGGACTCACCAAGCTGCGGGCTGCCGGGATCGATGTCCAGGAAGGACTCTACGAGCCCGAGGCCCGCAAGCTGAACGAGGCGTTTGCCAAGTACATTCGGTACAAGACACCCTTCGTGACGCTGAAGACTGCGATGACCCTGGATGGCAAGATCGCACCTCCGCCCGGGGATGGTGCTACGCCGGGCACCATGGGCTCGCTGGCCTCGACCGGAGGCTGGATCACCAGTGAGGTGGCTCGCGCTCACGTGCACGAAATGCGGCACGCCAACGATGCCATCATGGTTGGCGTGGGAACGATCATCGCTGACGACCCGTTGCTGACCGATCGCACCGGCCTCCCTCGACGCCGGCCGCTATTGCGGGTGATTCTCGACTCCAGATTGCGGCTACCCCTGGACTCCCGTGTCGTCAGGACAGGTAACTACGACGTCATCGTTTTTTGTTGCTTTGCCGAGGAACACAAGCGCCAGGAACTTGAGTCACGCGGCATCGTAGTAGAGCAGGTTCCTATGCATCAACCACTGGAAGATGGGACGATTCCCTTCCCCAGCGCGGCTACGGCATCCAGCGGCAGGCCTGATCTGGAACGCGTGATAGCAAGGCTTGGCGAACGTGAAATCACCAGTCTCATCATCGAAGGCGGCGCCATGGTGAATTGGGCGGCGTTGTCGGCCGAGATTGTGGACAAGATCTTTTTCTACTACGCTCCGAAGATTATTGCTGGAACAGCTTCGATCCCGCTGGCCCTGGGCACCGGATACCGGAAGATGAGCGAGGCAGCCTACGTGCGCTCGCTCACCTTGCATCGCTTCGGCGAAGATTTCGCGGTCGAAGGTTATCTGCGCGATCCCTACGCGGACGTGATTCATACAGTTGACAATAATCCATAACTGGCTCGCTCTTGCGAGCAATATATGAGGTGGTCATCATGTTTACCGGATTGGTGGAAGAAGTCGGAACGGTTGTCAGTATCGTCGAAAGTGGCGGGAATCATCGCATTACTATCAAGGCCCCCAATTCTGCGAAGGAACTTAAGGAGGGCAACAGCGTCGCAGTCAGCGGTGTGTGCCTGACAGCCCTCGATGTCAAGCCCAATACCTTTTGCGCGGACCTTGCGAAAGAAACCTGGACACGCACTTCCTTCTCCCGCATTACTGCTGGTGCAGAGGTGAACCTCGAACTGCCCTTGAAAGTTGACGCCCGCATGGGCGGTCACATCGTGCAGGGCCATGTCGATGGCACCGGCCGCTTGATTGGGCTCGACCCGATCGCCAACGCCGACGACTTCTGGATGCTGATCGATATCCCGGACGACTTGGAAAAATACGTTGTCTTCAAGGGATCGATTGCGATCGAAGGAATCAGCCTGACGGTGGCCAGTCTTGAAGGATTACGTCTCACTATTGCCATCATTCCGCACACGATCAAAATGACCAACCTGAAGTCGCTCAAGCCCGGCGACCCGGTCAACATCGAGACTGACATCGTGGCGAAATATCTCGAGAAGTGGACGCAACGCGACAACCAAGCTGCGGCGCTAACGGCAGACCGTCTGGTTGCCCGAGGATTCTGACTTCCGATTAGAGCAGGGCGGAGTGTGGCGGGCGTTGCGCGCCAAAATAACGCTCGAAGTCCAAGGAGTCCAGTTCGAGGAACTCCTGCACGATCGGCTCGTTGCATTTTTGCATTTCCGCAAACGTCCCGAAGAAAATAGCCCGCGCATCGTGCAGGAAGAGCAGGCGGTCGGCAAGCTTTTTGGCCAGCGCCATATCGTGGGTCACGACAATACTGGTCAGCTTGAGCTGCCGTTTGAGTTTCTTAATCAGATCTCCGAGCAAGTGGGCCATCAGAGGATCGACCATTGTGGTCGGCTCATCGTACAGCACAGCTTCGGGCTGCGCGGCCAGTGCCCGCGCAATGGCCACGGATCTCTTCATGCCGGTGGATAGATCGGACGGTAACTGATCGCGAAATTCGCGCACGCCGACCATGTCCAGCAATCCGTCGATGATCTGGTAGATCTGCTCTTCTTCGAGACCGCCGCGTTCACGCAGCGGAAAGGCAACGTTTTCGCCGACTGTTAGCGAATCGAAGAGCGCACCGTTCTGAAAGACCATAGTGACTTTCTTGCGGATTTGCTCCATCTCTTCTTCGCCATAGTTGGTAACGTCCTCATACGCTACCCACACATGGCCGCTGTCCGCTTTCAGGAAACCCATGATCATCTGCAGCGATACCGACTTGCCCACACCGCTTCGGCCCAGGATGCAGACCGTTTCTCCCGGCATGACGTCGAAACTCAAGTCGTTGATGACGACCTTGTCGCCGAAGGCCTTGTGCACGTGGTCGAATTGAATGTATGGCTTGCGTTCGTTCGGCGCCATTAGCCTTCGGACTCCTGTATGAGACGTTGCATTTGAATCTTACTGACCGCTTCGTATTCCGACCGCGTGTTGACGTTGCAGAAGATCTCTGCCGAGAACCCAGCCGAAAGCAGTTCGCGTTCTTCAACCCAGCGAGTGGGAAGCAAAGTGAAGATACGGTCCACCTTGAAATCACCCATCTTCAGCGACTGCTCGATCACTCCTCGAGCGGCCCGCCGATAGACCGCGCAGAGTGGCTGCAGCCGGCCCTTCGCCTCCGGCACGACTGCCAATTCTCTTCCCGATGTTGCAATATCTATAAGCCAGCGCAAGAAGCCAGTCCTCATTAGCGGCATGTCCACCGACAATACTAGGTTTACATCGGTCGGCGTCGCGCACAGCGCGGCATGAATTCCACCCAGCGGACCGCAGTTTCCAATCCTGTCTTCGACCACTTCGCCATACGAAGAATAAAGCTCGCGGGGACCCACAATGAACGACCTCGGTGAGACCGCTTTCGCCTTGGTCAACGCAAGCTGCAGAAGGTTTTCACCGCCGAACGGCAGCAAGGCTTTGTCAGTTCCCATACGGGAACTGCGTCCCCCGGCGAGAATGAATGCGGACACACCCTCCACGCCGTCATCATACCTGACGGAATTCCCGCACGCCCCCTGCCGTAACCTAGGCGCGAGCCGGCTTGAAGGTCGTAGTGTGAGGAATACAGCCGTTGATTTCTATGGCAACGATGCGCCCACCGTTGTCGAGTTCCACCGTGCCGGGAGCGCTGAGGACGGCATCTCCACTCAGGCCAGGTAACGACACAAATACCCGATTCTCCACGCAAATTGCGGTCGGATCCTTCCGAATGTAGGTCAGCGAATAGTCGTTGCGGCAGACCTTGGGCAGCACGAAGCTGAGATCGGCGATATCGCCTGTCTCCGATACAGAAACCGACACTTCGATCGAGATGCGCGAGGTCACTTCATCGCCATCGACCTGGCTCGGCGGTTTGAAGCAGATGTAATACTCAAAACCAGAATCGGGATCGAATGCGCTCCGATCCACCTGAAACGCCATTTCCTGCCCCCTTACCATCGTAACAACTCATCCGGTTACCGATACTAAATCACGCAGCGGCGCTGTGCAATTATTTGGAACTGGCGAACCGAAATCAGAATACTGCAAGGACGAAAACCGCCTCCATGGGGTGTGCCTATCCCCCTCTGTTATATTCTCGTTCTGGGCACGTTGTTGGACTAAAGCATGCCGATTTCCTATCTGACCGACATTGCAAAGGAAAACGTCGAAGCCGTGCAGGAGTACTCACTCCTGGCTGGCAGGTCGCTGAGCAACCTGTTCGCACAGCCGCGTTACTTCGCCGACACCTTATTACAGGCGGACTCAATTGGAGTCGGCTCGCTTCCGATTGTGGTCCTCACCGGCTTCTTTACCGGTGCGGTGCTGGCGCTACAAACCTCCAACACGCTGCAGCAGTTTGGTTCTCTGTCACTCACCGGACAGTTGGTTTCGCTATCAATGGTGCGCGAACTCGGACCGGTGTTGACTGGCCTGATGGTGGCAGGCCGCAACTCGAGCGGAATGGCCAGTGAATTGGGCTCGATGAAGGTGACAGAGCAAATCGACGCCATGCGCGCCATGGGCGTCGATCCCACCAAGAAGCTGGTGACGCCACGGGTGATCGCCACAGCCATCATGCTCTTCTTTCTGAGCATTATCTCCGACTTGGTTGGCCTTGCCGGCGGGTATGTCATTTCCTATCTCCGGCTCGGACTGAATACCAACGAGTACTGGAACACGGCGTACCAGGCTCTGCGCTTCGAAGATGTGTTCATGGGCCTCTGCAAACCCGTTGTGTTCGGCCTCATCATCTCCACCGTCGGATGCTACTACGGTATGTCCGCGAGAGGTGGCACGCAGGGCGTGGGCCGGGCCACCACGCAGGCTGTGGTTGCAGCCTCGGTGCTCATCCTGGTCAGCGACTATTTCATCACCCAGCTTTTGATGGGAATCCTTGGAAGGTAGGCCATGTCCAGCCTTGCGCCCCCAGTCGAGCAACCGCAAGCGTCCATCGTGGATGGCGACGGGGAAACTGTAAGCTTCGATAACGTTTCCATCGCATTCGATCAGCCGGTACTGTCGGGCTTATCGTTTCAACTTGCCCGCGGCGAAACCAAAGTGCTACTAGGAGAGGCCGGCACCGGCAAGACGCTAATCCTTAAGCTGGCTCTCGGGCTCCTCAAGCCGGACTCCGGCACCATAACCGTGTTGGGTGAAGAGATCTCCGCCATGCGCGAGCAGGACATGTATGGGCTGCGCCGCCGGATTGGCATGGTTTTTCAGGAAAGTGCGCTGTTCGACTCGCTAACGGTCGAAGAGAACGTAGCCTACCGGCTGATGGAAGAAACCGGCAAACTCACGGACGAGATTCACGCGCGCGTAATCGAAGCCCTGGAGTTCGTGGAGTTGGGCCAAACGTACAATCTATCGCCCGCCGAACTGTCAGGCGGCATGAGGCGCCGAGTGGCTATCGCGCGAGCGATCATCACTCAGCCGGAGGTGTTGCTCTACGACTCTCCAACTGGTGGACTCGACCCGGTTACCTCAAACACGATCATTGAGTTGGTGGTGAAGCAGCGTGACGTGTACAGAACCAGTTCCCTGCTGGTGACACACCGTTTACAGGATGCATTCACCATGGCAAGCCACTACTTCGACCGCAGTCTCAACAAGATGGTACCGGTCGAGGACGATGCGGGCCGCAACGTCCACACCACGTTTCTGATTCTCCGCGACCACAAGATCATCTTCGAGGGAACCGCGCCCGAACTGCTGCTCTGCCACGATCCCTACATCAGAGAATATCTGAGCTAGGCCCGCTCGGGAGCGGCTTCCGATGCAGCCGCGTAAGCGGCATTAATTCGCGCCTGCAAGCGCGCCAGACGCTCCCGGCCAGCCGCCGAGCCTTCCGCCAGCTTTTCTACGTTTGCAAAAAGATCGGCGGCGCCGGTCTTCTCGCGGAGAGCAGAGAGGAATGGCTGGACCTTGGCGTACACGTAGTACATTTCGCTGCAGGTGTCGAACACCAGTGCCTCATTCAGAGCTCCGTGGACGACGAGTGCCGCGACCATTTCCCAATACCCGCACACTTGCCGGACGTAGGAATTCTCCTTGCTCGTTGGATTCGAAACGACCGCAAGAAAGGCTTCGAGAGTCGGCGGCATGGCAACAAAGTGCGCCCGCGCCTGCCGCATCACCGGCTCGCGCCGCAGATCATACAGCTTGAGGATGAGCTCTGCATCGTGGTGTGTAGCCTGCTGACCGTCCATGACAGCTCCTTTCCGCTACGCTACCGCTTCCGGAACGCTTACCAGGCGCGAGTAGTCGCACTTGACCGCGGGTTCCTCGGATTCCTTCTTCTTCTTCTTGCCACGGCGCTTGGGCTCTTCCGAGGTCGTGCGTTTGTTGTTCGGACACACCAGGTAGGTGCCGTCCTTGAGCTGCTTTTCCAACAGGTACGGGCTCTTGCAGACGGGGCACGGCTCCGCTACGGGCTTGAACGCCGAGGTGAATTCGCACTCGGGATAGTTGGTGCAGCCGTAGAAGAAATTACCGCGCCGGGCCTTCTTCTCCGCGATCTCACCATCCTTGCATTCCGGACACTTCACTCCGATGAGATTCTGCTTGACATACTTGCACTCCGGATATCCGCTGCACGAGATGAACTCCCCAAAGCGTCCATGACGGATCAGCAGATTGCGTCCGCACTGCGGGCACTTCTCATCCAGCGGAATGTCAGGTACTTTCTTCGCTTGATCCAGACGCCGGGTGGTCTTGCAGTCCGGATATCCCGTGCACGCCATGAACTGTCCAAACCGCCCGCGCTTGAGCACCATCGGACGCCCGCAGTTCTCGCAATACTCTTCCTGCGTTGTCTCCTGCAGGTCGGCCGAATCAAGATCCGGCAGATCGATCGGATTCTCTTTGGTAAACGTGCAACTGTTGGGATCGGTCTTGTCGTAGGCACTGCACGCGAAGAACGAGCCGTGTTTGCCCCACTTGATGACCAGCGGCGAGCCACACCGTTCGCAAACCTGGTCGGTGGGCTTTTCCATGCGCTTCACGTTCTCCATATGCTTTTCGGCGTAATGGAGGTCCTTCTCAAACTTTTCGTAGAATTCGGCCAGCGCGTTCTTCCACTGCTCCTTGCCGTCCTCGATCTCGTCGAGTTCTTCCTCCAGGCGGGCCGTGTACTGGAAATCGAAAATGTCCTTGAAATTCTCCACCAGCAGATCGGTCACCACGAATCCAATTTCGGTGGGGATAAACTTTCCGCCTACCTTTTGCACATACTGCCGCTCCTGGATCGTGCTGATAATGGCCGAGTACGTGGAAGGCCGCCCAATACCGCGCTCTTCCAGCTCCTTCACCAGCGAAGCCTCATTGAAGCGCGGAGGAGGCTCGGTAAAGTGCTGCTCCGAGGTGAGCGACTTGAGGGTGAGAACCTGTCCTTCGCTGAGCTCGGGGAGCTTGTGCTTTAGCGCCTCGTCTTCCTCGTCCTTGCTGTCTTTCGACTCCTCGTAGACCTTCAGGAAGCCCTCGAACTTCAGCACTGACCCACTCACACGGAAGCGATGATCTTTGCCTTTGCTGGTGGCGTCGATGTCGACCGTGGTCTGGTCGAAAATCGCCGGATTCATCTGGGAGGCTACAAAACGCTGCCAGATCAGCTTGTACACTTTGAACTCGTCTTCCTGCAGGTACTGCTTGATGTCTTCCGGGTGCCTGGCGGCCGAGCTGGGACGAATCGCTTCGTGTGCGTCCTGCGTATCTTTCTTCGACTTGAAGGCGTTCGGCGCTTGCGGCAGGAATTGGGGGCCAAACTCCTTGCCGATCAGCTCGCGAACTTCTGCGATCGCGTCGTTCGAGACGCGCGTCGAATCGGTTCGCATGTAGGTGATCAGGCCCACCGTTCCCTCTTCACCTAGATCGACCCCTTCATACAGGCGCTGGGCGATCATCATCGCGCGCTTGACGCTGAAACGCAGCTTGCGCGAGGCATCCTGCTGGAACTTGCTGGTCGTAAAGGGCGCAGCCGTATTCTGGCGCCGCTCGCGCTTTTCGACGGAGCGCACGGTCCAAGTAGCGCTCCTGAGTTCCTCTTCGAGCTTCTTCGCCGCCTCTTCGTTGGGCAGAACATTTTGTTTGGGATTGGTGCCTACCAACCGGGCATCAAAAGCCGGTGGCTTTTCTCCCGCCAAATGAGCGTCCAGCGTCCAGTATTCGGTCGGAACGAACGCTTTGATGTCGCGTTCGCGGTCCACGATGAGACGCAGGGCCACAGTCTGGACGCGACCGGCGGAAAGCCCGCGGCGGACCTTGTCCCACAGCAACGGAGAGACTTGATAGCCCACCAGACGATCGAGCACGCGCCGAGTCTGCTGCGCATCTACAAGATTGCGGTCAATGTCGCGGGAATGTAGAAAGGCCTCTTGGACAGCCTTCTTGGTGATTTCATTGAATGTAACTCGGCGGATGTTTACGACCGCCGCGCCCTTCTTCAGCTTCTTACCGTCCACCCGCTCCCCTCCCAGCTCTTCCGCCAGGTGGGCTGCAATGGCTTCGCCCTCACGGTCCGGGTCGGGAGCCAGGTAAATCGTTTCCGCCGACTTTGCCAGCTTCTTTAGCCTGGCGATCACCTTTTCCTTACCCGGAATCACCTCGTATTCGGTCGAAAATTCGTTGTCCAGGTCCACCCCAAGTGACTTCTTGGGCAGGTCTTTGATGTGCCCGAGCGAGGCTTCCACCTCGTACCCGGCACCTAAATACTTTTGGATCGTCTTCGCCTTGGCGGGCGATTCGACGATTACTAAACCTTTTGACAATGGAACCTCTTTATCATTGCGTTATCCGTTATGAAACTAGCACGGAAGTCTGCCAGCGGCAAAAGTGGCCGCCGTAGCCGGCCTTGATTCACCCACGTGATCCTTGATTGCCCTGGAATCTGGCGACCTGAGCTTCCCTGAGAGCTTGAGCTAGCCGCTGATGGCGCTTCCCATCAAATCACCCTCACGTAATATTTTCCTGGCAGGGCGCGTATCCTTCCGCTCAACTCCAGCTCGAACAAAGCTGCGAATATCTGCGACGAGGACAGGTGGGACACCAGCCTTTCGACCAGCTCGTCGATGTGGGTCGGCTCGTCGGCTCGCAAGACCGCAAAGATCCGCTTCTCGTCCGGAGACAGATTCGAGCCACCAAACAGTGATGCTGTTGCAGGTGCCTGGGATGCAGGCTGCTCCGGCGGAGCCAGTGCCAAACGAGTGTCGGCCGGTAATGCCTCCCACACGTCCTCCCAGGTTGCGATGAGAGCAGCACCCTGCTTTATCAATGTGTTAGGCCCCCATGATAGCTTGTTCGTAACGTTGCCTGGAACGGCATAGACGTCGCGACCTTGTTCCAGAGCGCAACGTGCAGTTACTCTGGTCCCGCTGTACTCACCCGCCTCGATGACCAGTACGCCGATGGACAAACCGCTGATGATCCGGTTGCGGATGGGGAAATTCTGGGGAGCAGGAAAGGTCCCTAGTGGAAACTCGCTGAGAATTGATCCTCCTGCGGCCAGAATCTGGTCTGCCAGCTTCTGGTTTTCCTTGGGGTAGGTCACGTCCACACCAGTGCCCCAGATCGCTACGGTCTGCCCGTGCGCGTTTAGCGCTCCCCGATGTGCGGCGGAATCCACCCCACGCGCCATGCCGCTCACAATCACGAGTCCGCGAGCCGCCAAATCGCAGGCCAGTCGCTCTGCCATTCCCACCCCGTAGGGCGTCGGATGGCGAGTTCCAACTACTGCAAGACCATGCTTGTTAAGGGTTTCGGCGCTACCCCTCATGTACAACACGAGAGGAGGATCGTAGATTTCATAGAGACGCTTAGGATACGCGGGCTCTCCTTGTGCCACCACGTGTGCGCCAAACGCCTTGACCCGGTCGAGCTCTTCAGCCGCCAGTTCCAGTGACTTGCCCGTTGCCAGGCTCTGGGCCGCCGCTGCGGCTAGCCCCGCGCCCTCCAGCTCGGTAAGTGTTGCGCGAAAGAGCCGGTCAACGCCATCGAAGAGTTCCACCAGCTTGCGACCCCTGCCGGCACCGATACCGGGTGTAAGCGACAAGGCAAGCCATTGCAGCGCTTCGGACGGCGTCTAGGTCATGCGAGGCAACTTGGAATTCGGTTTCCATCTTTGGGGAACTCCCCTACCAGACACAGAGTGGCCACCCTGGAAAGTAACTACATGGCCGGTTACCGTCAAGGTCGCGCGTCACACGAGGACGTGTCTGGGTAGCCATAGAAGCCGGCTTGGGTCCCATTGGATGACGCCGTACCTGAATTCTCAATGGGCGCGTCAGGCCGGCGACTTGCCTTTGTTAGACTCGATCTTTCATGCCCGGTCTTCGAATTTCCGCGATCTCATTCCTGAATACAGCCCCGCTGATGTGGGACTTCGAGCATGGCCCGGCGGACGAGAACTTCGAGATCGAGTACACGGTCCCATCAGAATGTGCTGCTTCCCTGGCCGCCAACCGCGCAGACATCGGAATCATCCCGGCAATTACCTATGCCCAGATTCCCGGGCTGGTGATCCTGCCCAACATCGCGATTGCCTCCAAAGACCGCGTGCGTTCGATCCTGCTGGTCAGCAAGAAGCGCATCGAAGACATTCGCACCGTCGCGACCGACACCTCGTCCCGCACGTCGGTCGCCCTGACCCAGATCCTGTTCGCAAAGTTTTTCGGCGGACATCGCGAGTTTACGGCCCATCCGCCTGACCTGAAGGAGATGCTCAAGCACCACGATGCGGCCCTGTTGATTGGCGACTCCGCCCTGCAGATCGCGATCCACGACTCGCAATACCATCTCTACGACCTGGGACACGATTGGCGGAGGCTAACTGGAAAGCCTTTCGTGTTCGCGTTCTGGGCGGTACGTATGGATGCCTTGCATCGTCAATCGAAAGGGACGAACCTGACCAAAACTTTCCAGCAGTCTCGCGATCACGGACTGCTACCGGAGAGCATCGCCGCGTTGGCGAAGGAGTGGGGGCCGCGGTTGGGAATCACCGAAGCCCAGGTGACGACCTATCTCACTGAAAACATCCACTACTACCTCGACCGGGAGAGCCACTCGGGCTTGCAGCTCTTCTTGAATTATGCGTATGAGGTGGGCCTCATTCCGTCCGTTCCGGAGCTTAGGTTCCTTGGTCCCGTAGCGTTTGGCAGCGCCAGAAAGTGACTGCGCCCTCAGTCCGCTCCTTCGGCTGGAGCCAATCAATCGAACACCCACCGGGTCGCACCTGCCGGAAACAGTTTCTCAGGCATGGCGAAAGCTACTCGTGGCGTGACCTTGAACACTGGTCCCATCTCGGGATCGAGCTTCCAGCCGTATTTCTTCTGGTACAACTCAAATGCCACCTTGGGAATCTCCGGCACCTCAAGCTGCCTCGCCTGGCCTTCAACGATCACGGCCTCCTCCACGTTTTCATTGCATACGATGCAGTTTTGGTTGACGGCGAGATTTCTCGCTTTGCGCGTCGTCGAGCCGGTGCTGAAGTAGTAGGCGTTCTCCAGCCAAATGCCCCAAACCACCATGGTGTGCGGGCGTCCGTCGGGACGCACGGTCGTGACGAGATAGTTGTGGGAGTCAGTAAGCCGGTCGCGCGCCCATTCCCAAGGCAGACTGCCCTTCATCGTTTTCGGGATGCCGTACACCGATGGCATCGTCGGGCGGCTTGACCTGGGGGGCCCAGTGGCGGCAAGTCTAGGCGACGTGCTCGTTGCCGGCTTGTCGGGAGTCTTCCTTTTCTTGGCGGGCATCGCCACTATGAAACGCCGGCAACTGGCCCTGGTCAAGGGGTAGCCGGGCGGAGTCTTAAGACTCCGCTCACACCCTACGTATGCAATCGTCCGTTAGTATGCCCAGAACGGCCCTACATAGCTCGTCCCGGTCACCGGCTGCTGTTCTATTCCGGTAAACACGGCCCGGCCGTAGAAGAACGACAAGCCCCAATCGAACGAGCTGCCGCACCCGCTAATGGGCGCATTCGGGCCGCCCAGCTCGCTGAATGCTACATTTTGCCCGTTATTGCTGCTGAATAGCGTATTGGCATTGCCAACGCTAAAGCTAACGGCGCCGGTTTGCCCGTTTACCGTACTCTGGTTGCTGGCTGTAAGGTTCAACAGGCTTGCCGGGCAATAGAAACCGGTGGTGTTTCCGGTGCACGCCACCAGCAACGGGTTACCTGAGCTGGGGAAGAAGTAGGCGTTCGATCCGCTGTCGATGTAGCTGCAACTGTCGGTTTGCCCGTTAAAGTTTGTAGTAAAGAGCGCATTGGCATCGGTGTTGAAGACGGTTGCCGAGCCCAGCCCATTGTTCCCCTGGGTACCAATGCCAATAATCAGCGAGCCCGTCACCGTGGTAGTGCCGCCTGTAGGAATCGGGGGCAACTGGACCAGTACTCCGTTGTTGTCCTGGGGCAAGACCCACACTGGATTGGTCACCTGCTGGGGAAGCCCCAGCAGCGTCGGATTACACGAGCCGCCGGCGCAAGCGTAGTAAACGGCAGGGACGCTCGTATTGCTTGCACACCCTGGCCCGCAATCCTGCTGGTAAGTCCCGACACCAAGAACTCCGTAGGCTTGCAATCCGGCGAGGTTGCTCTCATCGGTTCCGGTAGTCTGCGAGGAGCAACTGGTCGGTACACTCGGCACGCGGGGATCGCCGATGATCTGAATTGGCACTCCCGCAGCTGTTGCGTTCGGAACCGTAGTTGCCGTCTCGCCCGCCATCTGTATGGTTGCCAGCGATACCGAGCCCCAGGCGAAGCCATCGACAAACAGATTGCACTGGGCGATCGGATTTTGATTCGCATCCGTCTGAAGTGGGAAGGCGGTCGGGTCGAGCTTGCCGCCTGCCGCTCCCTGGGCAAGCAGTCGGAGACCGATCGAGCCGGTATCGACCAGCACATGATCGACCGTCTGGCATGTGGACGTTCCGGGTGTGCAAACGGTCACCGTGACAAACGCTCCGTTGACATAACTTCCAGTTGGCCCGGCGTCGACCACGATCGGCAACACGTTATTGGCCCCCGCGACTACGTTCACTGTTGCAGTGCCGCTCTTTGTCGAATCCTGTTGGGAAGTCGCCGTGATGGTATAAGCACCGGCGCTCGACGCGCTGAATTGGCCGGTGATGGGATTGATGCTTCCCCCGCTGGCTGACCAGTTCACCCCGGTGCTGAAGGCGCCCGTTCCGTTGACAGTAGCCGAGCAGCTCGACAGTTGTCCGGTTTGCACCGACGATGGATTACAAATAACGTCAACTGACGACACAGTACCTGCAGCAGCGACGGTGATCGTGGTCGTGCCGCTTTTGCTCGTGTCCTGCGTCGAAGTGGCGGTGATTGTCACCTGGGTGGTGAAGGGCACGGTGGACGCTGTGAACAGTCCGGTGGTCGCGTCAATCGTCCCGCCACCACTCGCGGACCAGAACACCGTGGAACTGAAGCTACCCGTGCCTGTAACCGTGGCGGTACATTGGGTGGTCTGTAGGGAGAGGATAGAAGTCGGCGAACAACTCGCGCCAACCAAAGTAATGGTTGTTGTCGTGTTATTGCTGCTGCTGCCACCGCAAGCCGCCAGCAGCGCAAGGCAACCCACTCCCGCAAGGATTCCTAGAATTCGCACGCACGCTCCTTTATTGGATCTCGGTGACAGCTACACCCTGCGGCACCATGGAGGGCACGTAGGCCCGGCCATGAAAGCTGCGTGCGTGTCCACCTTGCTGAAAGACAAAACCGGAGGTCTCGACGGAGATTGGGCCGTGTCCCCGCCGCTGCTGCGCGCTCACCGCTTGCTTAATCGGTTCGAAGTAGGAACCAAGCACTTTTTCCAGGTCGGGCTGAAACGGTCCTTCCCATGCCACGCCAAAAACCACGCCTTGAGGCGACACGAATTCGCGCACCACTTGGCCGGTGGGAATCTGGATCTCGTGTTTCACGTAACGCTGCGTCGCGACGCTACGCAGTGTCCCCTTCATGTGCACTTTGTCGCTTTGCACTGAGGTAACGTTGTCACCCAGCGAAGCCCAGGCCGGGAACGCAAGGGCCAGCACAACGCTGGGAAGCAGGCGACGGAGGGTCTTTCCGTTTGGAAATCCAAAAGGAGCGGGTCGATTCATCGTTTGTCCTTTAGTGGCTTGGCTCACATACTCTCGCGGAAAATCCAGAAGCTAGGGCCGGAACATTGTACGATCATCCCTGAATACCCTTACATTTTACAGGGATTGGCGCAATAGCAGTCTGCGATATAAACGCGTCTCGAAGAGGATTGTTGCGGAGCGCTTCGAACCCCGCCGCTCCCAAGTTCTTTGTGTTATTCGGCTTTCGTGCCTGGCGGGTTCCAATGTTTTAGAATGTCACAGTGGGTTGTGATCCCTTATGTCCCTGA
Source organism: uncultured Acidobacteriaceae bacterium (assembly GCA_963758255.1). Lineage (GTDB taxonomy): Bacteria > Acidobacteriota > Terriglobia > Terriglobales > Acidobacteriaceae > DASRAA01. The sequence goes on along the minus strand of CAVWUX010000002.1, from coordinate 550,229 downwards.
GCAAAGCTGAAGCGCTTGAGATGTTCCGCTCCGATGATCTCATTGGCATCGGTATGGAAGCCGACGGGGTTCGCCGCCGCCTGCATCCCGACGGCGTGGTCACCTACATCATCGATCGAAACATCAACTACACGAACTTCTGCACCGAGTACTGCACGTTCTGCGCGTTTTATCGGCCGTTGAAAGGCAAACTGGCTGCCGAAGGTTACATCCTGGATTTCGACACCATGTACGACAAGGTGCGCGAGACGGTGGAATTGGGAGGCACCGGTGTCCTGCTGCAAGGCGGCCTCCATCCCGACCTGAAGATCGAGTGGTATGAAGCCCTGCTCAGCGGACTGAAACAGCGCTTCCCGCGGGTGCACCTCCATTGCTTTTCGGCGTCGGAGATCATTTGCATTGCGGAAGTAAGCGGCCTGACCATTGAAGACACCATCCGGCGTCTCCGCGATGCCGGGCTTGATTCCATCCCAGGCGGTGGCGCCGAGATTCTCGACGATGAAGTGCGCTTCAAGATTGCACGGCTGAAGTGCCTTACCGCGGATTGGCTGAATGTCCACCGCACCGCTCACAAGCTTGGAATGCGCACCACCGCTACCATGATGTTTGGCGTGGGCGAAAGCTACGAGCACCGTGTCAATCACTTTCAGGTTCTTTATGATCTGCAGGAAGAGACAGGCGGTTTCACTGCGTTCATTCCCTGGTCGTTCCAGCCGCAGAACACAGCGCTGGGCGGACGCGGGTGGGATGAGGCCACCGCGGTCGAGTACCTAAAAACGCTGGCGATTGCCCGCCTCTACCTCACCAATTTCGAGAATGTGCAGTCGAGCTGGGTGACGCAAGGTCTCAAAGTATGCCAGATGGGACTTCGGTTTGGCGGGAACGACGTCGGCTCAGTGATGATCGAGGAAAACGTCGTTCGCGCCGCTGGCGTGCGCAACTGCACCACAGAAGAAGAGTTGCGACGCATCATTCGCGATGCCGGCTTCCGTCCGGCGCAGCGCGACACGCTGTACACCAAGTTTTTCATGAACTAGCTGTCAGATTGAGTTCGTAATCCTATGGAGAGTCCAGAGCAATACAAAGCGCGCATCCTCGCGCTGGTGGAAGATAAGGATTCCCTGACCGTTCAACGCGAAACCGCCGGCCTGCTAGCGCAGTTGATCGCGGGCATTCCTCCGGAAAAACTTCGTCAACGTCCGGCGCCTGACAAATGGTCCGTTGCGGAGATTCTCGCCCACCTCTCCGAAACAGAGATCGGCAGCAGTTGGCGATACCGGCAGATGATCGAGCACGACGGCGCAGCTTTGTCGAGCTATGACCAGGACCTTTGGGAAACCTTGGGAGAGTATTCCTCGCGCGACGCGGGTCAATCACTCCAACTCTTTCGATTTCTTCGCGAGGCCAACCTACGGATGCTCGACCGCCTGAGCCCTGAGCAGTGGCAGCGCCATGGTATACATGCTGAGAGAGGCAGAATGAGCGTTGCCGATCTGGTGCGTCAGGTCGCGGGGCACGATCTCAATCACGTCGAACAGATTCGAAAAGCCGCTGAGCACTTAACCAGCTCCTAGGCGACCTCATCGCGGTACTAATGCGAGCTGCTCTTCGGAGATGGCTTTGCCTGAGTCTGCCCTTCCTCCACAGTCTCCCCTGGCTTCAGCAGCGTCGGTCGAAACGCCGTCGGATCGCTAGCAGGCGCTGAACCTTCCACAGATTGGCTCTTCGAACTGGAACCGTCGTGTGCACCCGGCGCAGCGTCTGAAGTCGGATGCTCAGCAGCTGCCTCAGGTGCGGCCGATCCTCCCGCGGGCGATTTCTCGGGACGACCGACGGCGCTCGCCTTCGCTTCCGTTGTCACCACATCGGGATCGAAGCCCATCTTGGCATTCATTGCGTCACGAAGCTCTTCGTCGTGGGGAGCGGCGAAAAGCCATGCAAGCAGGTATCCACGCTGCTCGGCCAGCACCACCGCCACGGAAATGCGCCGCGAGAGCGCGTCACCTTCTTCCCTATAGGCGATGGTTCCGTGCGTCATGACCAGTGTCTTCCCGCTGGCTTCGAAGGTGCGGGCGTCTGTCATGTCGCGCTGGATCGGTTGCGCGAAGCTCAGTCCCAGCAGAAATCTGCGGACGCCATCCACATCGTGAGGATCATCCGGGAAATGAAGATTCGGGAAGCACGACAACGGCATGGCTGACAGCGTGACCTCGCCAAACTCGTCGTAGGGCACTTCACCGTCCGGGCCGGGCTTGGTCTTCCATGCGGAAAGCAGGGTTCGCCGGCACGCTTTCACGACCTCCCGCTCACGAGGTCCCATTGTCGGCTCCCCTGACACTTTCTCCCGATAGCGCAACACCGCGGGCTCGACTCCCCCTTGCGCTTGAATGCTCCAGCCCGCGGGTATCTCGTAGCGCAACCCAATCTCCGCATTGTGGTAAACATTGCCTTCGATCTTGCCGGGGTCCATGTGCTCGGCTGGAGGGGACTCCCGCAGCTCGCGCAGGCGCTGCGATGAAACCGCCGGTCCTTCGTACTCGGCAGCTAGCGAACCGGCATACTTCCGGGCCTCTTGCGGAGGGAAAAATTGAATTCGAGAGAATGCCGATTTCAAGTCCTTGACCAATCCTGCATCGTCGGCCTGCAAAACTGTCACTACGACGTATCCGTTCAATTCCGTGGAAAACGCAACATGCTGGGTGACACCCTTGCGGGTTTCGAAGTAATAGAATTGGCGATCGGCGATGGTGGTCTTTGACAAACCATGGAGCTCTTCGACACCCCGGTAAAGCTCCTGGTCGAGCTGTTTACGCAAGATTCCTTTGGCGTCTGTCCAGTTCTTCCCCTTGTACTCATACGCAGATATCGAGATGGCGGCACGCTGCGGGCCGGGGCCAATCATCTCCAACAGTTGAATACGGCGGTCAAGGGCTGCTGGCGTGGGGATGGGCTTTAACCGGGCTTCCGGCGGAAAATCAAATTGGAAACCAAAGTAGGCGTTGGTGTATCGACCCGGGGACAGAAGTGCGTCCTCGGGATCACCCACCGTAACTCCGCTCTGATCTCCAGCCGGCGGTGAGGATGCAGTCTGCAACTGCGCTTCTGCCAGTGAGCAACCCAACAGACAGATTAGAGCGACAAATCCTATCCTTCGCAGATGCATCCCGTCACGCTTGACTCTATTGTTAGCCCGCGAAGGGCGGTAGTCAACGCGTCCCCGCTGTCCGCCCTAACCTGTGCCGCGCGCACACCCAGTGAATCTTCACGAATTCTGTCCGGGGAGTTCCGCTTTTCGGCGTGGGCGCGTCAGGTACAATCATCGCGTTGCAGAACAAACCCGCGCCAGATGGCAAGATCGGCGCAACTTGTCGAGGGATCAAGCCCCTGAACGCTACTCTGATGATGATGTTCACCGTTCTGGCCGAACCGCGTGGCATCCGCCATTATCTGCGTACGCATTTTCTCGACACGACTTTTAAGGGTCTTTATCACGCCAATGCCTTTGATCTGGCGTTGCTGATTCCCTATTTCATTGTGCTGATCCTGCTGGCGTTTTACGGCATGCACCGGTACCAGTTGGTATACCTGTATTTCAAGCATCGCAAGAACAAGACAACAGACCCGCCGTCGCACTTTGCGGAACTGCCCAAGGTCACAATACAGCTCCCCATTTTCAACGAACAGTATGTCATCGATCGCCTGGTCGAGTGCGTTTGCAGGATGGAATATCCGTCCGACAAGCTCGAAATTCAGGTGCTCGACGATTCCACCGACGAAACCGTTGAGGTCGCCCGTGCCGTAGTCGAGCGCTATGCCGCCTTGGGGCACAATATCCGCTATCACCACCGCACTAATCGCGAAGGCTACAAGGCCGGGGCGCTTGATGCCGGGCTGAAATTTGCGACTGGCGAGTTCGTCGCCATATTTGATGCCGACTTCACGCCTTATCCCGACTGGCTGATGAAGGTGATCCACCACTTCGCGGAACCTGAAGTCGGCATGGTGCAGACCCGCTGGACGCACCTCAACCGAAACTACTCCTTCCTGACTGAAGTGGAGGCCATTCTGCTGGACGGACACTTCGTGCTGGAGCACGGGGGACGGTCGCGCGCCGGGGTCTTCTTCAACTTCAACGGCACCGCGGGCATGTGGCGACGCCAGGCGATCGACGACGCAGGTGGCTGGGAACACGACACTCTGACGGAAGACACCGATCTCAGTTACCGCTCACAGCTCAAGGGATGGAAATTCAAGTATCTGCAGGATGTGGAGTGTCCAGCGGAACTGCCGATCGAGATGACCGCTTTCAAGACGCAACAGGCGCGCTGGGCCAAGGGCCTGATTCAATGTTCCAAGAAAGACCTGCCCAAGGTCCTCCGCGCCCAAGTCTCCCGACGCGAGAAGATCGAAGCCTGGTATCACTTGACAGCGAACCTCAGTTACCCGCTGATGATCATCCTCAGCACGCTGCTCATGCCGGCCATGATGATCCGCTTCTATCAGGGCTGGTTCCAGATGCTGTACATCGATTTGCCATTGTTCATGGCCTCGACGTTCTCCATATCCAGCTTCTACCTGGTATCACAAAAAGAACTTTTTCCGAGGAACTGGCTGCGAACATTTCTGTATTTGCCGCCGCTCATGGGACTGGGTATCGGATTGACAATAACCAACACGAAAGCGGTGCTGGAGGCGATCGTCGGCAAACAGACAGCATTTGCGCGCACGCCCAAGTATCGCGTAGTCACGAAACAGGACAAGAGCGCAGCGGCCAAGAAGTATCGCAAGCGGCTGGGGTGGATTCCCTATATCGAGTTGTTGATTGGCGCCTACTTTGCCCTCACCGTTTGGTACGCTATCGCCAACGAAAACTACATCACGGTGCCTTTCTTGTTCCTGTTTGTCTTCGGATATTGGTACACAGGATTAATGTCGTTGTTGCAGGGACGGTTTGACAGCCTGGTGGCCGCCCGCGCCGAAGAACACAGCGCCAAGCCCTTTCCTGTCGGAGTTTAGGCAAGAATACTAATTATGAAATCAATGACTTACAAGAATTTACTTATCAATTGGTTGATGGGTCTGATGGTGGCCGGAATTGCCGTAAATTGCCCAGCACTCGACCGGCAGGCAAATGCCGATTACCGCGCACGTCGCATGGCGCTTGCGCAGAAAATGAATGGCGGCGTGGCCATCCTATTTGCCGGGACCGAGGCTGAGGGTCCGAATGCCGTGTACGGATTCCGGCAGGACAACAACTTCTATTACTTGTCCGGATGGGCCGAGCCCGGCGCCGCGCTGGTCATTGCCTCGGAGGTAACCGCCAAGGAAAACGTCACTCCCCGGCCATACACCGAGATTCTGTTTCTTCCCGTTCACAATGTCGCTCAGGAAAAGTGGACAGGCCCCAAGTTGGGCGCCGACAACCCCCAGGCGCCGGCAATCACGGGTTTCGATCAGGTCGACAATCTGGATCACATGCCCGCCGCACTGGCACGGCTTCTGGGCAACGGTACTGCATCGATCTACGTAGATGTCTCACAAGACGGAGAGCCTTCACCGTCGGCCAGTGCGATGGATTGGTTGCGACGCACCAACACCTTCCCGCTGCGCACCTCGACGCACGACGTGAAGCCCTTGCTTGCCCAGTTGCGAGTGATGAAAGACGACGGCGAAATTGCTCGCATCCGGCACGCTACCGACGCCTCCATCGCGGCTCACATGGCTGCGCTGCAGATGCTGAAGCCAGGACTCAACGAACACGATATCGACGCCCGCATGCAATACGAGTTCATGAAAGCGGGTTGCGAGCGACCGGCCTATGCCCCGATTGTCGGCGCCGGAGCCAATTCCACCGTTCTGCACTATTCGGCCGACGACGCCCCGATCGAGGCCGGCGACGTGGTTGTGATGGATGTGGCCGGCGAATATGCCATGTACGCTTCCGACATTACCCGGACAGCGCCGGCCAGTGGCAAGTTCACGGACCGGCAACGCGAAATCTACAACATTGTGCTCGGAGCTCAGCAGGCCACAATGGCTGCATTCAAGCAGGGCAAATCAAAGCTGTCAGGCCGTGAATCTGACTCCCTCTTCAAGGTCGCCTACGACTACATCAATTCTCACGGGAAGGACCTTCGCGGCCAGCCGCTGGGACAATACTTCATCCACGGGTTAGGCCACTACGTTGGGCTGGAGGTTCACGATGTCGGCGATATCAATGCCCCAATTCCTCGCCGCGCGGTGTTCACGATCGAACCAGGAATCTACATCCCGGAAGAAAAGATCGGTGTGCGCATCGAAGATATCGTATGGGTATCGCCCGAAGGTAAGCTGGTGAACCTGACCGCCGCGCTACCCCATTCCGCGGAGGAAATCGAGGACGCGATGGCGGGGAAATTCGCCGTGAAGAAGTAGCTTCTTTGTCATCAGTTTCGCGTCCTGCCTACGAGCGCTCGGCCCTTTGAGGGCTACCTGCTGGCCATCGTTCCGACACCTCCATCTGTTATCCTGAGATTCTGTGGTGATCAAGGTTTTGTTTGTGCTCCTGGTGCTGTGCACCGCAGCGCTCGTAGCGGTTGGCATTGCCGTCCTGCTGCGAGTGAGGCGGCACATGAAACAAGCACACACGGGAGCGAAAATAAGCCCCGTGCTCGACGAGGCTGCCGAGGAAGACGAGTCTTCGCAACACCGCCGCTGAGCGTTTCGGGGCGTCGAGGGTAAAACAATGGCACGTACTGTAGCGCATGCGCAAGAAAATGTAGCCGAGCCGTGGTTGGGCCTGGCTAAGCAGGCCGCGATTGTCATCGGCGCCAGTGCCGTGATCGCGGTATGCGCCCGTCTGGTGTTACCTCTTCCGTTCACCCCAGTACCGCTGACGCTGGCTAACTTTGGGGTCTTACTGGTTGGCCTGGCGCTCGGCAGCAAGCGCGGATTCGCCGCGGCTGCTATCTACCTCGGTTGGGGAGCTATAGGATTACCGGTCTTCAGTCCGGCCGGTGTGGGTGGCATCGCGCAACTGTTCGGCCCCACTGGAGGCTATCTGTTGGCCTATCCGGTTGTGGCTTTTGTCGCGGGATGGCTTTCGGAGCGGGGAGTTGCTTCCTTCGGACGAAATCTCGTGGCTGGAGTCGTCGCTGAACTTATTCTGTTCGCCGCCGGCATCGCATGGCTGGCAACACTCACGCAGAGTTGGCAGCGAGCGTTGGCTTTCGGGTTGCTTCCCTTCTTGTTTGCCGAGATTATGAAGATCATGCTCGCGGCGGCATTGGCACGGCGTTTGCAGCGAACGATATGACCCGTCAATCAGCGGTAAGCGCTAGGCGACGTTTTCTGATTGCTTCACCGGTTGAGTGACCTGATCCCATATGAGCAGTGCTGGTAGTAAGACCCGCGAAATCAAGGTGGCTCACAGCCCCGACTCCGACGACGCCTTCATGTTCTACGGCATGGCCACGAACAAGATGCGCGTACCTGGAGTGAAGTTTACCCACACGCTGTGCGACATCGAAACGCTGAATCGCAAGGCCCTTGACGGGTATTACGACATTACGGCCGTCTCGTTTCACGCCTATCCGTACATTCAGGACAAGTATGCGATCATGCCCAGCGGCGGAAGCGTGGGAGAAGGTTACGGCCCTATGATCGTCGCTTCCCGCAATATCCCCCTGGAGGAGATTGCGAGCGTCAAGATCGCCGTGCCCGGAACCATGACGACTGCCTATCTCGCGCTGAAGCTTTTCGCTCCCGACGTCGTGACCGAGGTGGTTCCGTTCGATGAAATCATCCCCAAGCTGCTGGAAGGCCGCTATGAGGCGGGGTTGATCATTCACGAGGGGCAGCTCACCTTCAACAAGGCGGGCTTGCACCGTATCGTCGATATGGGTAAATGGTGGCGGGACCTCACGGGCATGCCGTTACCCTTGGGCGGCAATGCCATCAAACGCGAGCTTGGTCCGGCGCTCACCACGTCCTGTTGCAACGCCCTTCGTAGCAGCATCCAATACGCCCTGGACCACCGCGATGAAGCCCTGCAGTATGCGATGCAGTTTGCGCGTGATCTCGATGTTCAGCAAGCCGACAAGTTTGTCGGGATGTACGTAAACGAACGAACGCTCGATTACGGCAAAGACGGCCGCGAAGCCATCAGCAAGCTGCTGGAAATGGGCTATGAGCGAGGCATCATTCCGCACAAACCCAGCGTCGATTTCGTCGGCGACGCCGCCGTTCCTGCGTAGTCTTTCTTGACGTTTCTCCGCGGTCGATTCACCTCTCATCAGTTCGATAAGATAGAAGATATGCCATCCGACGGTCCGAACAAGATACCGCCAGGCCAGAACTTGCTCATCGACGCCGATGACACGCTCTGGGAAAACAACATTTACTTTGAGCGGGCGATCACCGATTTTGTCTCCTTCCTGAATCACCACCAATACACGCCCGATGAAGTCCGGCACGTACTCTACGACGTCGAGCGAGAGAACATCCGCCAGCATGGCTATGGCATGCACAGCTTCGCCAACGCACTGGTGATCTGCTTTGAAAGGCTCTCGGTCGAAGTGGTCACACCCGAGTTGCACGAGACCATTCGGGGCATTGCGTACCGAATTGCTGAGCATCCCATGGAACTTCTTCCCGAAGTGCCGGAAACGCTGGTGGACCTCTCGCAACGTCATCGCCTTTTCATGGTGACCAAAGGGAACATTACCGAGCAATTGGGAAAAGTTGAGCGCTCAGGACTGAAGGAGCACTTCACGGCAATTGAAGTGGTTTCCGAAAAAGATCCCGGGGCCTACCGGGCGATAGTGGAAAAATATGGCCTGGTCCACGACCTCACCTGGATGATCGGCAACAGCCCCAAGTCCGACATCAATCCTGCGCTGGAAGCAGGCTTACATGCGGTCTTCGTGCCCCACGACAATACCTGGATGCTGGAACGAGACGAGCTCCGCAACCATGCAGCCGACGGCCGACTCCTTCAGGTGGAAAGTTTTGCCCGCCTACGGGACTGCTTCTAACGAATCGCCCCGATCTCAGGCCACCAATGTCTTTCGGTCGGGCATATAATCCTGCTATGGACGATCAGGAATTTCGCCGACTTGCGGACCAGGCGATCGAGGGCTTGAAGCGCAGCTTGTACGAAGCCGAAGGCGAGGCCGACTTCGAGGCCGAGGACAATGCGGGCGCACTGCACATCAGCTTCGAGGAGCCGCCCGGAAAGTTCGTCGTCTCTCCCAACTCCCCGGCGCGGCAGATATGGATTTCCGCTCTCTCCACCAGTTTCAAGCTGGATTGGTCTGACCAGAGAAAAGACTTCGTGCTGACCAAGACCGGAGAAGGCATCAAGAAGCTGGTCAACCGCCTGATCAACGAGCAGCTGGGCGAGCAGGCGATCACCCTCCGATAAGGGAGTTTTGGGCAACTCCCCGCAGTTTAGGTCCTACTGAAGCGGTACAAACGAAAACTATTTGTTAGCGGCCTATTAGAATCAATGGGTTAGTGGAAAATTGTTCGCATCCAATTGATTATACAGGCGTTATACGTATCCATTTCAGCGCGTGGGACTTAGGGGCGCAAATCGGGGGTTCTGCCGCGGAATTTTGTAATACTTCTCATACTTGTATGTATGAATTTTGCCATACAAAGCATACTTGTATGTATCAATTTTGTCATACAAACCATACAAGTATTATAGCACTTTAGTTTCACACGGCTAACCGCCCCGCAGGGGGCTCTCGAATTGTCAAAGAGCGAAGTTCGCCCGCGCGATGGGCGCGAGGCGGCGGGGACACCAATCCCTCGCCTCCGAAATTGCTTATAGCTCGCGGGGAGCCGGGGGCACAAGGACAATCCGGTGGGCGGGAAAACTAAAGTAACCAGCATGGGCGGAAGCTGCAAAGGTGCTGGTGGGTCTGCCCATTGATTTTCATTCCACAACCCGGGCGTTGGCGGACACTGCCGCCGATTTCAAAGCACGTTTCAGGATGAGTTTGGCCGATGCTTTCGCCGCCGCGCTGGCCAAAGAAAAGAAGGCGGAACTCGTGACCGGCGACCCGGAATTCAGGCCGCTTGAGCGGGAAATCAAAATTCAGTGGCTGAGGTAATTGCCTTCCGGGAATAGATTGACCCCCAGGTTAGAGCATGTTTCATAAATCAAATTGTCGCGAAACAGGAAATTCCCTCAGGGGCTAAAGCCCACATCTTAAGGAGTTCGGGATGGCACGGCTGAAGCCGTGCCCTTTCAAATCGCCATTTATGAAACACGCTCTAGTTAGTTCGTTGGCCGGGCCACCCGCCGGCGAACGGACGAGTATGATGGTGCAATGCCGGTTCAGAAAGGAGACGTCGATGCCTAGTCAGAAGAAGCTCAGTGCCGAGACGGAAGCTTCCAGTGGAATGCTCAAACTGACGCCGGAGAAAGACCTCCCGGCGAATTCTGTATTGGCGAATGCCATGAAACCGGGGTACAAGTATCGCTACACGAGCGGCCCATTTCTCCTTCCCCACAATGCAGGTTCGCTCGACTGGACAATCATCAATAATGATTCCACTCAGCAGAAGGTGCAAGTTACGGTGTTTCGCTGTCCAGTCGGCGCGGCCAAAGTCGCGATGCCGCCGGGACCATTGCAGGTCACTATTCCGGCCAACCAGTCCACCCACAATGCGAATACGTATGGCACGGGGTTTGCCTATGAGGTAGTAGTGGAGTGCAACAGCCAACTCCTGTTCCCTTATGTCTCGGTCTGGCCATCGAACTTCGGGGAGGTGATTCCCGGGACAGGCATCAACTCTGGAATGTTTCTGAGAACGATGCCGTAACGTTACAGGCTTGCGAGTCGAGCGGCCCAAAGATTGGACCTGGAGCAGCTTTCGGCACTATCTGACTGGAAAATGCGGCGTAGTGGAAATTGAGTCGCCCTGGACTGAGTGCTACCGAAGGACGAAAGGCCCCGCCCTAGCCAAAACCGGGCTAGAACGGGGCACCCAGATTAGTTAGTTGGTTGGCCGGGCCACCCGCCTGCCCTGTCTCGGTATTTTCGTCGTTTGAGGAGGCCGAAGGTATGATAATGTGACTCCCACGCTCCTGGAGCTTGCGAGCTATGGATCAAGGGCGCCCCCGACCTAGGTATTGGAAGCATCGATCCACAAGCCGCTCAGTTGGAGGGAACAAATGAAAGCGCGATCTGTAATGTCCTGCGGTGCGACGCTCCTGCTTCTTGTCTGCTGCACGATTCTTGCAGCACCACAGAGCGCCTCAGCTTCAACAACGACGTATGACTTCTCCTGCCCGAACGGCCCTTGTTTGAATGCTGCTCCCGGCGCGGGTTTCCCTGACGAAGAATACGTCACCTATTCTCTCTGGGGAACCATTGGCGGCCAGCAGGGAACCGCTGATGTGATTATTTTCTCTTATATTTACGGCTTGAATATAGACTCCGGCTGCATCGATCCGACCCATTGCTACGTATCTTGGGTTGGCCAACTCATCGGCGGCGTGGTTGACATCATAATAACCGACCCTTCCAACCCAGCACTCAACGGAGTACCGATCTTCGGAACTGTCACCGATGGTGGGTTCTCAGGAGAGTACGACTACTACGACACGTTCCACGTGCAAGCAGGGATGGGTTACTCGTTCACAGGCACGACGGCGAACGGCTTCGCTGTAACAGGAAACGGGTACTGGTATTATCTCGATGGACAAGGAAACGATGGGCTCCATCTAACCGCGACAAGGACTACTCCCGAACCAGCATCCTGCATATTGCTCGGCTCTGGGCTGATTAGCGTGGCTAGCATGCTGTGCGGCAAGCTGAAAAAATAGAGCCTTCCAACAATGAGAGAGCCGGCGGGTGGACCACGCAGTTAAGTCATTGTAAACAATAAGCTTACAAAACAGGGCGGCCCATTCCGCCTTCTTTTTGGCGGGTGGGGTTTTCGTCGCAAAGTGCGCTCGTCATCGGCCGACAAGGCAAAGCCTCCGCTTTCGGCGGAGGCTTGGGTGAACCTGTGAAACTGGGTTACTTCTTGGCTTCGGCTTTGGCGGCGTCGCTCTTGGCGTACTTGGGGCGGAAGCGCTCAACGCGGCCTAGGCCCCGGCGTCCCGATCATCGCGGCAGCCACCCGCCTCGGGTTCGAGGGTAAGTATCTTTCGGCGGGTTAGGCTGCGTGCGCCATGGGCGCCAAGTCTCACGGGCCACCGTATGCTCCCTCGGAGAACCCAACAAAGCCATAGTGCCGCGGGCTCGGACCGCGAGTCTCAGATAGAACCATGGTTGGCCCGCTGAGCGGGACCACAGCCAGGCTTGGGTAGCTTCAGCTAGCGAAGAATGCCGTAGCGCGGAGATGAAAACGACCGAAGAGCTGCGCGTCGCCACCACTCCAGCGCGACGAAAGGGGCTGGATGCCAGAGAACGACCTCTGCTCCCGCGAGGGGAGAAGTGTTTTCTCTTGACATCCCCTCTCCAAGAACTTGGCTCGAAACTCCTTTCGCATCAACAAACTGATTTTGTCAAGTTCTTGGCACCAGCGACCCCGCCCAAGGCGCAGTCGAATGCTTTTATAGAACCCGGCGGTCGCCATCACTTCCTCAAATCTTTAAATGCATACTCTCTGTGGCATCGGGCAATAGCCTTGGCAGAATTAGAAGTCCTTCTGAGGATTTATCGCCATTTTGTGAATCCGTCAATATAGGGGTCTATTGTGCACTGTCTTTCGTGGTCTTCCAAGGTAACAAAATTCGCGATTGAACGTCAGGTATGCTCGTGTGTCGCGCCCCGTGTCACGGCGTATCAGAGAACGGCCAGACCATTATTATGCGGGCCAGCGTGCTGAAGACCCTACCCGTCCAGACGTATATGACATTCAACGAATCATTCGTGCACGCACGAGATGTTATCTCGGCAAACTTCGGAAGTCGGATTCAACGATCAGCAAGTGGTGCTGGTCTGAGTTCCATTGGTGTTTATCTGGGCGTCATTCATTGGGACGAAACAATCCGCCCGCAGCTTGCCAAGATCAGTGGCTGTAGGAAAGGACGAGGTCAAAGAATAAAGCTTGCGCCCAACTTTCAATATGGCAAAAGTATTGGCCATTGGGAGTAATGCGGGCTTTAGTAATGATTTCGTTGGATACCTCATTTCTTGTTGCATTGCCGGGCAACTCAGAAGCTATGTTGTTTTGGGGAATGCTGCCCAATCCTAATGGCGGCCTAATATCGGTGGACTCCCCCGGTTTTAAGGGCAGGTTATTGCGGACGGTAGGCTTTTTACTAAGTTTTCGGATAAATTCAGTTGCTGCGGACGCATTCCATGCCCCGCCAACAAAAGATATAGACGACGCAAACAACTTGCAAAATAGCCCTCTATTTGACATCAGAAATCAGAATACAGTGCTGGTGATCCCATTTAATGCATGCGTTTAAGAACGAATATAGGGACAGTATGAGAGGCACTAATTATAATTTATTGTTAGTTCCGAAGGGCGTAGAAATGTCGGACTTCGACAGTATCCGTCAGGCGGAGAACGCCGGGGTAAAGGTTGTGATAGGGCACGCCGGGCCGCCATGATTGTTATGCGGCCTGAACAAGTTTCTCATGTCTCACGTGCTTCGATTCCAGCTCTTCACCGCGCTGAGAACATTTCTGCCGGGTGCCCCCTCGATTGTTGTTTTGGAGTAGATGGGTTACCTGGGACACCCGCGGTGTCGTCCTCCTTCCGGTGCTGGTACCCTAGCACTTCGTACAAGTTTGCCCGCGGACGCCAACTTATGAAACTTTGCGTTTTTCTCCGCCGTACTCTGCTGGTCGCTCCCTTACTGGTTGCCACGCTCGCCTTTGCCCAGTGGACTCCTCCCAACCCGGTCACCAGCGTCGAAAAGCTGGCCGACGGCGTCCTCGTCCACCAGAAGGTCGGGACGCTCAAGCTGCAGGTCTGCTCCCCGGCGATCCTCCACCTCACCTACTCGCCGACTGAGGCCTTTCCCGACCAGCCGAACCCGGTGATCGTCAAGACCTCATGGTCGCCGTCGGAGTGGAAGCTGGACGACTCCGCCGACTCCGTCGGCCTGAGCACCGCCGACGTCAAAGTCGCAGTTGATCGCAAGACCGGCGCGATCACTTACACCGATTCCTCCGGCAAAGTTCTGTTGCACGACGACTCCAAGACCATGACGCCCGTGACGGTGAACGGCGAAAAGACCTACCGCGCCGAAGATTACATGACCCTCGGCGGCTACGGCTCCACCGAAGCCATCTACGGATTAGGCCAGCATCAGGCCGGAGTCTGGAATTATCGTGGCGAATCGATCGACTTGTCGCAGGAAAATACCAACATCGCCGTGCCCCTCATGGTTTCCAGCAACGGCTACGGGCTGTTTTGGAACAACATGTCGCGCAGCCGCTTCAACAACCGCTTCGTGCACGCGCTCTATCTGAGCTCCGAAGTCGCTGACACCATCGACTACTACTTCCTCTACGGCCCGGAACTCGACACGGTCATCGCCGGATACCGCGAACTGACTGGTGCAGGCGCCCATGTTCGGCAAGTGGGCTTACGGCTTCTGGCAGTGCAAAAACCGCTACCAGTCGCAGGCTGAACTGCTGGGCGTGGCGCAAAAATACCGGGACCTGAAAATCCCCATCGACAATATCGTGCAGGACTGGTTCTGGTGGAACCGCAAGGGCGAGCATGTTTTCAATCAGAACTATCCCGATCCCAAGGGCATGATCGACCAACTGCACCGCGAGAACTTCCATCTGATGATCTCAGTGTGGCCATTCTTCGAGCCGGGCTCGACGGCCTACGAAACTATGGACAAGAACGGTTGGTTCATCGATAAGACGGTGGTGGCCAAGCCTCCGTACCATAAGGCGGAAATGGCGATCTATGACGCCAGCAATCCCGACGCTCGCAAATACTACTGGCAACTGATGGACGATGGCTTGTTCAAGCTCGGGGTCGACGCCTGGTGGCTGGACACCACCGAGCCGGAGACGGAAGGGCGCGAGGAGAACATCCAGCTCAACCACAAACTGGCGATCGGCAGCGGCAATCGCTACGCCAACATCTTTCCTCTCATGACGACCACCGCAGTCTATGAGGGACAGCGCGCAGCCTCGAATCAGAAGCGTGTGTTTATCCTGTCCCGTTCGGCTTTCGCCGGCAGCCAGCGCAATGCCGTCACGGCCTGGTCGGGCGATATCAACTCCGACTGGATTAGCTTTCAGCGCCAGATTCCTGCCGGATTGAATTTCGAGCTCTCCGGACTTCCCTACTGGACAACCGACATTGGCGGATTCACCAGCGCCAATCCGGATGATCCTGCGTATCGCGAGCTCTTCGTACGGTGGTTTGAATTTGGAACCTTCAGTCCGATATTTCGCGTACACGGCACCCGCACCACCGACCAGAACGAGCTGTGGTCCTACGGAGCCGATGCACAGAAGATCATGACCAGCTATGACCGGCTGCGTTATCGCCTGATGCCCTACATCTACTCGATGGCGTGGATGATCACGAACGACAGCTATACGCCCATGCGCGCTCTGGCGATGGATTTTCGCTCCGATCCACGGGCGATCAATGTAGGCGATCAGTTCATGTTTGGGCCGGCGCTGCTGGTAAGTCCGGTTACCGAACCGGGTGCGGACACACGGCGAATGTACCTGCCAAAGACGACCTGGTACGACTTCTGGACCGGGCAGAAGCAGGCGGGCGGCATGATGATCGATGCCTCCGCTCCGCTCGATCGTATCCCACTGTATGTTCGAGCCGGCTCGATTATTCCCATGGGTCCGGACTTGCAATATGCGGCGGAGAAGCCCGCCGATCCCATCGAATTGCGAGTCTATCGCGGCGCCGATGGCTCGTTCACGCTCTACGAAGACGAAAACGACGGCTACGACTATGAGAAAGGGGTATACGCGACCATTCCAATCCGATGGGACGAGGCATCACAAACGCTGACCATTGGCGAACGCAAAGGCACCTTTCCGGGTATGCTGGCGAGCCGGACATTCCATGTTGTGTTCGTGAGCGAGAATCATGGCGCAGGAATCCCCCCTACTGACCAGGCTGACAAGATGGTGCGCTACGCGGGCCAGAGCGTGTCAGTGAGACCGTGACTCAGAACGCCGGCTTCGTTGGAAGTTTGATGGTGTCTGGTAGTATCCGCTACATGCCCGCAAACACGATTGACGAAGTCATCACCGCACTGGACGCGATCATCCAGCGCTCTTGGGATGAAAACAGCCGGATGGGATACTTCGCCGCCCTTTATCGGCGCGTCACACGCGCCGTCCGCGATGGCCTGAGCAATGGGAGTTTTCAGAATGGTCCGCTGATGGAGCGTTTGGATGTGGTGTTTGCGTCGCGTTACCTTGACGCTGTCGCTACACACCAGGCGGGCGCGAAACCAAGTCGCAGTTGGAAACTGGCATTCGAAGCCTGTCGCGATGATAGCCGCCTGATCCTGCAACATCTGCTGGCGGGGATGAACGCCCATATCAATCTCGACCTTGGTGTCGCCAGCGCCCAAGTCAGTCCTGGCGACCAATTGCCGCAGCTCAAAGCCGACTTCGACCAAATCAACGAGGTTCTCGCGGCCCAGGTCGGGGCGGTTGAAGCCAACATGTCGGCGCTATCACCACTCGTCAAGAATCTATCGACGGTCGGCCTGGGCAGTGAGACCACGCTGATCAACTTCAATATCGGACTCGCGCGAAAGGCAGCCTGGTTTGTTGCCCAGCGGCTGGCCAACGAGCCACCATTTCTGCACGATGTTTCGATCGACGGGCTCGACTTGGCGACATCCGTAGGAGGACGCGCCATTCTCTACCCACCGTTCAAGACGGACGCGATCGCTTTCATCCGCGCCGCCGAAGTCCACGATGTTCGGAACGTCATCGAGATACTGGCGAGCACCGAATCCGGACCAGCGCCAACGCCGTTGGCTGGCTAGAGTTTCTTTCGGCCGTTGGCCCCAGCGCGTCGAGGTTACTCTCGTTTCCCTGCCGCACAGACTTGGCGTGACTTCCACCCTTCGCCAGCATTATCCAGTAGACTGGCGCGTTTCGCCGGCGGCGCAGGACTCACAGCGACCGATGCAGTCTCTACGCCGGCGGCGACGAGTTTTGGCAGATTCGGACGTGCTTGGGGCTAGTGCCTTTCGCTGACCCTCGTAGTTGTGGGACGCGGCCTTAGGCCTTCGAGCGAGCTTCTTCGACGCTACTTGCGAAGGTAAATAGCTGATCGACCTTGGTGGCCTTCAGTGAATTGAGCAGTCGTTCGGAGGCGCCAACGACAACAAGTTTGCGGCCAGCGTTCTCCCGCGACACGTACGCGCCTACCAGGCTGCCGATTCCCGCCGAATCAATATACGGAACGTCGGCGACATCGACAATGAGCAGTTTCGACTGATCGCTGCGCACCATCGACTGGAAGCTGAAGAAGTTACCTAGCAGCAACGGACCGTGCAGACGCAGTATGACGCTGGCTCCGCCTGTATCGTCCACTCGTTCGATATCTAAGGGCTTTTCCTGCATAGACTTGTATCTTATAACCCAATTCGCAAAGGGAGTGTTAATTTTCGGTTACCGCAACGGAATCGAGAGGCCAACAGATCGAGTCAGGTAGCGATTGCGATTACAAACGGGGAGCGGGCGACTCGATTTTGGGAGCTGCCGAGGAGTGATTCAAGTCCGAGTCGAGTTTGCCCTGTGCAGACGAAGCTCGCGAGACTTGCGGAGACGAAGTGGACGCGGGTGCAGTCGGCCTTTGACGATTCGCCGCTCCGTCCACCGGAGATGAAGATTGGTGCTTGACGGCCGACGGAGAGGTTGGCGGTTGGCGATGAAACACCGCGTGATCATGGCCCGTATAACGCTGGGCAGAAAGTCCTGTGGCCGACAACAATAGTCCCAAAACGATTAGGGGAGCCGTAGAACGTGACTGGAACATAGTATGGCGGGCAATTTACTCGCCCATTCAATTCTAGAGCAGTTCGCGAGGGTTGGGAAGCGGCTCGCTGCTGCCGCGAATGCTACTTTTGCGGGAGACGATCACCGCTGACGAGAAGAAAGCTTATGCCGTGTCCCAGAAAAGTGATGTTCGTAGGTGGACAAGTCGACGCGGCGGCCTTTGAATCGCACTCCTTCTGCTTGCAGCAGAAATCGCTGTTCAAAGGCATATTCGCCCGGCAGGGAGATACGGCCTCCAGAGCCCAATACTCGCTGCCACGGAAGGCCAGGCACCTGGTTCAAGACTCGGGAAACATGCCGGGCACAGCGGGGATAGCCAGCAGCCTCGGCGACCGCTCCGTAGGTGCTCACGCGTCCGCGGGGAATCTGGCGAATCGTTGCTGCTATCGCGACCGCCAGCGGCGGCTTGGGTGTAGCCAGGCGCTTCATCGCTCACGATAAGATACACCCATGTCCGAGTCAGTTCACGATACCGTAGCGCGGTTCTCCAACCGGGCGGAAGACTATGCCAAATATCGTCCCCACTATTCCTCTGAGGTTGTTCAAGCTCTCCAGACTGCATGCGGCTTACAGCCGAAACATGTCGTAGCGGATGTCGGTTGTGGTCCAGGGCTCTTGGCCGAGGTTTTTCTCGAAAATGGCAACCGTGTGATTGGCGTCGAACCGAACCTGGAGATGCGTCAGGCCGGAGAACTCTACCTGGCGCGGTTTGCAAACTTCAGCATGGTTGACGGTAGCGCAGAGAACACTACCCTTACTGATGGGTCGATGGACTTAGTCGTGGCCGGACAAGCATTCCACTGGTTTCGACCTGCGCCGGCGAGAATCGAATTTGCGCGTGTCCTTAGGCCAGATGGCTGGACGGTGCTGATCTGGCATGACCGGGACACTCAGGCAACCCCCTTCCTCGGGGCGTATGACGATTTCTTGCGGCGGCATTCGATCGACTATCAGCAGGTCAACCACAAAATCGTAGCGAGCCCCGACGCTATCGCACGATTCTTCTCGCCGAACCCGGTGCATTTCATCTCGCAACGAACCCGGCAGCGCTTTGATCTTGAGGGCTTGCGAGGCCGGCTGCTGTCTTCGTCCTACGTGCCGAAGGAAGGAGAACAGGCGGAAGCGATGCTCCGCGAACTTCCCAAGCTCTTTTCAAGGTACGCAGAGCATGGTCAAGTTGTTATCGAATACGAAACCAAGATCTACTACGGAAACTTGGCTCCATGACCACCTCCCAGAAAGATACGGGCATGGTGTTACGTGCGGAAAAGCTGGGTCGGGAGGTGGCAGGCAGAGTCATCCTGGAAAACATTTCGTTCGATGTTGCGAGGAATGATCTGCTGGGTATCGTTGGAGCCAGCGGTTCCGGCAAGAGCTCGCTGTTGCGCTTGCTCAACCGCCTGGACGAACCAACCAGTGGCACCGTGTATCTCGATGGGCAGGATTATCGTCACCTGCAGCCCCGTGAGCTCAGACGGCACGTCGGCATGGTAACGCAGCGTCCGTTTCTGTTTCCCGGGGACGTCGCGTCGAACCTCCGCTTCGGGCCGGCCCAGCGAGGTGAGAAAGTTTCCGAGCAAGAAGTCGCCCTTTTGCTGGAGCGTGTTGGGATGCCCGGATTTGCAGGGCAGGAAGTTTCTGTCCTCTCTGGCGGCGAGCAGCAAAGAGTTTCGCTGGCCCGCGCTCTCGCCAACCGTCCCGAGGTGCTGCTGCTCGACGAACCGACGTCCGCCTTGGACGAAGACTCGAAGCTCGGAATCGAGGCGCTGATCGGAAGCATAGTCCGGGATCAGGGCCTAACTTGTGTGATGGTGACTCATGACCGCGACCAGGCGCGCAGGACATGTAATCGCGTGATCCTGCTGGACGCGGGACATTTGATACAAAGCGGAACTGTCGCGGAGGTGCTAGGTGCTTAAGTCACTTTTTCCCTCGCAGATTGCTCTGGGCCTGGCACAAGCCGCCATCGCAGCAGTAATGGCGCTGGCAGTTGTGCTTCTGGCGCGGCGGCGAAACATTCACCTGGAGAGCGATGCGGCGGTCGCCTTGCTTCGCGGGATTGTCCAAATTGTTGCCGTTGGCTCGATATTGGCACTGTTGCTGAAAGCGCCGCGGTGGACAAGCGTGTTTCTGCTGAGCGGAATGGTGCTGGCGGCGGGATCGATCTCGGCGAAGCGAGCCAAGAACATTCCCGGTGCGACCAAGGTCTCGACGTACTCCATAGCGGCGGGAGCAGGACTGGTAACCGCCATCATGACGTGGGCCGGCGTGATCGACACGGCAATCACTTCGCTGATTCCCGTGGGAAGCATGATCATCGCGAATGCCATGAACACCAACGGGCTGGCGCTGAACCGCTTCCGCTCGGAAGTGCTGGCACACACGGGCGAGATCGAGACCGCTCTCGCACTGGGAGCCACACCCCAGGCGACTATCGGCCGCTACGCCGAGAACAGTATTCACTCCTCGCTGATTCCAGCCATCGATAACCTGCGCTCGCTGGGGATTGTGTGGATTCCCGGCCTGATGACCGGCATGCTGTTGTCGGGCGCGAAACCGCTCTATGCCGCGATCTACCAGTTCGTGGTCATCGCCATGATCCTCGCCTCCTCGGGACTGACTGCCCTGCTGAGCACGACGATGATCCAGGCGCACGCCTTTTCGCCCGCAGACCAACTTCTGCTCAAGGGAGCTGAATAGTGCGGCTACTTCATCGTGTTTCGCACATCCACCAGGTAGTGGTCGAAGGCATCGACGCGGATAATTCCCAATCGCGGGAACTCAAGATCGAGGATTACATAGACGCTGATGGACAAGATCAAAACATAGCCAATGATGTGTAGCGTGCTCCGGCGTTGTGTACTCACCAATTGATATCCGGCCATAAGCGAACTTGCCAGAGCGATGAAACCCAGCATGAGGAATATCTCAATGGGGGGATGGTCCTCAGTCGCCGCCGTCCGGACCGTAGTAATGTCGAACATGGCATTCAGCGCCGGGAGCAGCAGCATGCTCGCCGCCGTGGTATTGGACTTACCGGCCGCCGCCACGGACTTGCTCCAGATCTCCGTCTGCAGCCCCTGTGCCCTTGCGAGTTCGGCCTTCGCGACGTTCATTTCATAAACGTGCCGGTACGCAGAGAGACGCGCATCCAGATAGTTCCGGAACAACTCTCTGATCTCAGGCTGCGCCTCGGCGGGAAGCAGATCGATTCTCAGATACGCCGTCCCGATATTATTGGCCTCGTCTACAATCAGATGCCTCCGTGCTTCAAATCGCGAAGCCGCGCCGGAAAACGTGAAGGCGATCAACAGTCCAAGCAGGGCAAAGATCGCGCCTTCAATGGCCCCTAACCCGACCTTGCCGCCTTCCTTCTTGGCTGCACGTGCTCCCAGGTGCTGGCCAATTTCGAAGCTCGCCACCATTCCAACACAAAGCACAACGACAAACGTCACCGCCATCAACTCGTTAGGCATGACTCTCATAGTAATTCGATATCCTTCGCTGTTGAGGATTTTGATATGTATGTGCCGAACGCTCGCGGGGGCAATCCTGCGCCCCGGAACGGAGAACTCCACATTTATGGAAGTTCTATGAACTTCTGTAATCCATTGAAGATAGCCTTCCACGAGTGGATCGACATCTGGCGAGATCTGCGGAGAGCAACCAGCCTGCACGACAAGCTAATGGCCGTATTCGGGAGCCCTGGCGCCAAGCGGTCCCTCGATGAAACTGCCTCGCCTGGGGCGACAGCGGAAGCCTGATCGTTTGGGCAACCGCCTGTGAAATCAGCTTTTCTTCTTTTTCTCGCCACCGGTTGGGCCGATCACCCGCAGATTGTTGGTGACTTGAAATGTCCCGGGAACCTGGTTGGCCTGCATCCCTGCAATCTGCTTGTCGGATTCACTGTCGACAATGCCTTCCAGAGTGACTCTACCGTTCTTTACGATGATATGAATCGGCGGCACCGGCGCGTGTGAGTACTTGAACAGCGGACCATAGCTGTAGATCGCCCTGTAGGTCGCCCGTCGAATCCGTTCGTCGGCAGGACTCGGAGGCAGTAGCTCGATGTTGTTGATGACCTTGTCGACGCCCTCAAGGCGCTTCACAACGTTTTCTGCGCTTGATTTGGTGCTCGCATTCGGTGTCTCGCCAAGCAATGTGACCGTCCGACCCTGGATGCGGAAGTAGAGGTTGTCATATACGTCGTAGTAAGGAAGCATCACCAATTCATGGCGGACCTTGTTGGCCAGTTTCTGCAGGCTCTCAGGGCTCATTGCCTGGCTTGGCACGCTCGATTGCCCGCCATTACTCTGTGGCTGGGGCCGGACAGACTTCTCGCTGGGACTCGGCTCTTGCGCGACACATAGCGCAACAGAAAACACCAAGACCAGCGCGCGCCCAAGCGCGTAGCGGGATATCCGCTGCATGATTCCTGCTGCCATCCGTGAACTGTATATCATTCACGTTAAGTCGCCAAATCGCTGAAGTGCTGTTCCCCAGGCTGAATGGGCCGAATCGGGAAGTGATAGGCGTCGAGATCTATTTGATTTCTCCCTCCGGTCACGCCGCAGTGTGTGCTGCGAGACAAACTTGGTCACCGAGTTGGAACGCTCCCACGAACGGTGAGAACCGGGCAGGCGGCTTCGCGCACGACTTCGTAGGCAATCGGCCACATGAAGCGGTCGAAGAGGCCTGAGGATGGCCGAACTCCTAACACGATCAGATCCGCATCAATTTCGGTGGCTGCATCAAGAATCGTCGATGAGATCTTGCCACACTCGACCCGGTAGCAAACGGAAACTGCTTCGGCATGCTGACCCAGGATCTCCGCCAGCTTCTTAGTGACTCCCTGCTTGACGCGCTCGGGATCCACCTTGATGCCCTGATCGGCGCGCTCGATCACGTGCAGGACGGTAAGTTGAGAGTTCCGCTCTTTGGCCAGCTCGCACGCAAGGTCAACGGCGGGGTGGGATTTGCGTGTCAAGTCGCAGGGGGCCAGAATACATGATGTGCTGCCGATTTCCCTGCGTCTCCTGATGTGAGGGCCAACTGTCAGCACAGGCACAGGCGAGTGCCGAAAAATCTTCTCCGCCACCGATCCCAGGATTATCTTGCCGAGTCCGCCGCGGCCATGGGTGCCCACCACGATCAGATCGACTTCCTTCTCCCTGGCCCATTCGAGGAGAGATTCGGATACGGGCCCTTCGAGCATGCTGACCCTGTAGTCCACATCTTCCTCGAGTCCTTCGCTGCGGCGCAGTTTAGTCTTGAGGTCCAGCACATCACGCCTGGCGGAGTCCTTTGCCGCCGTAAGCGCTTCGCATCCTGCCAGAGCATACTCGTCGGGTGGCAGCACATAGACAATCTCAGCCTGTGCAGCATAGCGATGGGCGAATTCGAGACCATATCTCAGGGCAGCGGCGGAGTGATGAGAGAAATCCGTGGCAATGAGCAGTTTGTGAATGCCGACGCAATCTGCGGTGAGGTGTGCTGTTGCCATTGCGCGCGACCAGTCTCCCCACACGGTGGGGTCGCTCAACGAATGGCAGGGGCGTCACGCCAAGGATTTGTCACAGCGAACGGAGCGGGCACGACCACTACCATTCATTCTTGTGCTATTTTCCTTTTAACGCGTGCCGAACACGAATGCTGTGACGCAGATCAATGGCAGCGGTGACTCATGACACGCAGAATCGAGCAGTCACTGACACCGCAATCGGTCACGACGTCGTCATTCGGTGCCCGATGGCGGTGCCGGGACCGACGCTTCCTTATTGCGGTCGGTCATCGATTTCACGATGACGTAAAGCACTGGGATGAAGAACAGATTTAGGCCGGTCGAGACGATCATTCCACCGAAAACAGTAGTACCCACGGAGTTGCGGCTGGCCGCGCCGGCGCCCGTGGCAAACACAAGCGGCAGAACACCCAGGATGAAAGCGAACGACGTCATGAGTATAGGACGGAGTCGAAGGCGCGCGGCCTGTACTGCTGCATCGACGACCGAAAGACCCTTGGCACGCAATTGCTCCGCAAACTCAACGATCAGGATGCCATTCTTGCTGGAAAGGCCAATCAACATCACCAATCCGATCTGGCAGTAAACATCGTTAAGGAGGCCGCGCGCAGACTGGGCGATAAGCGCGCCGAGCATGGCCATCGGCACGCTCAGAAGGATAATAAACGGCAATACAAAGCTCTCGTATTGGGCAGAGAGCGTGAGGTAGACCAGCAGCAGACCCAGTCCGAAGAGCATGGCGGACTGGCTGCCCGACTTGATCTCTTCCAGCGACAGCCCTGACCATGTGTAGTTGAATCCAACCGGAAGCACTTTCTTTGCGACCGTGTCCATCGCCGTAATGGCCTGCCCAGAGCTGTATCCGGGAGCCGCTGCACCGTTAACCTCGGCGGAGCGAAACAGGTTGTAATGGCTGATCACCTGCGGCGCTGCGGTCTCAGAGACCCTTACCACGTTATCCAAAGGAATCATTGTGCCGCCGTCAGAACGCACGTAGTAATTGCGGATATCTCTTGGCTGGCTGCGGAACTGCTCGTCGGCCTGAACATAAACGCGGTAAGCACGGTTGTTGAAGTCGAAGTCATTTACATACGCCGAGCCCATGTAGACCTGAAGCGTGTCGGTAATCTGTTGCAGTTGCACCTGCAAGCTGCGCGCCTTCTCACGATCGATCGTTACCACAAACTGGGGATCGTTTGCGGTGAAGGAACTGAACAGGCCGGCTAGATCATGTCTCTCGTTTCCCTGCCGCACTACTTCCTGGGCGGTGTTGTACAAGTCCTGGAGGGTGTGGCCACCCTCGTCCAGCACCTCGAATGTAAACCCGCCAAAGTTACCGATTCCGTTGATCGCTGGCGGTAGAAACGGAAAGGCCTGCACCTCGGTGATTTGACTCAGCGGGCCGCGAAGCGAATTCACGATGGCGCTGGCAGAGTGCTCGCTTCCCTTACGCTTCTTAGAGTCCTGTAAATTGATAAAAACGATACCCTTGTTAGGCCCGTTTCCGGTAAAGCTGAAGCCCATTACGGAAAAGGCGCCCACCACATCCGGAACTTTGCTGACAACAGCCTCGACCTGGCGCATGGCCAGCGAGGTGTACTCCACCGAGGCACCTTGAGGTGCCTGCACGTTGATGATGAACCAACCCTGGTCCTCGTCCGGGACAAATCCGGTGGGCACTCGGTTATACACGACATACGTGGCTGCCAACCCAAGAAAGAACCCAACCAGAACCAGATAACGCAGCTTGATTGCCTTTCGGGCTGACGCCGTATATAGGGTGGTCGTGTGTTTGATCGCAGTCTCAATGCCTCGGAAAATGATGTTCTTGTGTTCCTTCTCGGGACGGAGCAATAGCGCTGAGAGCGATGGCGTAAATGTGAGGGAGTTAAAGGCCGAAATGGCGATCGAAAACGCAATGGTGAGCGAGAATTGCTGATAGAGCAAACCGGTTGTACCCGGAAAGAACGCAACCGGCACAAAGACTGCCACCAACACCAGAGAGGTAGCAACCACGGCCCCGGTGACTTCACCCATGGCCTCTGACGCCGCAAAATGAGAATCGCAATGCTCCTCTCCCATGTGGCGCTGGATGTTTTCGATGACGACGATGGCATCGTCCACCACCAGCCCAGTTGCCAGCACGATGCCGAACAGCGTCAGTGTGTTGATTGAGAAGCCGAGTAGCTTGATGAATGCGAATGTGCCGATGAGCGAAACCGGAATGGTGATCGCCGGAATCAGTGTGGTACGCCAATCCTGCAGGAACAGGAACATCACCAGCATTACGAAGAGAATGGCTTCCACCAGCGTCTGCAGCACTTCGCGGATGGAGTCACCGACGAAGGTCGTCGAGTCGAACGCGACCCGGTATTCGAGTCCGGGAGGAAAGCGCTTCGAGAGTCGGACCAGTTCATCCTTGACCGCTTTGTCAACGTCTAAAGCGTTGGCGGTCGGCAATTGGCTCACTCCAATTCCGATGGCGTCGTAGCCGTTGTAGCGAAGCACCGAACTATAGTCCTCCGCGCCAAGCTCAGCCCTCCCCACGTCTCTCAGCCGCACCAGCGCGCCATTCGATCCAGGCTTGAGGATGATGTTGTCGAACTGGTACGCCTCGGTCAGACGGCCCACGGCCCGCACGCTGATCTGGAACATCTGGTCTTTCGGTGCGGGAGACTGGCCAACCTGTCCGGCGGCAATCTGGACGTTTTGCTGCGCGAGCGCCGTCACTACGTCACTGGCGGTCAGTCCTCGGGCGGCAAGGCGCGACGGGTCGAGCCACAGACGCATGGAGTACTTACGCTCGCCGAAGATGATGACGTCGGCGACGCCCTTGATACGCTTTAGTGCGTCTTTGACATAGATATCGAGATAGTTGCTGATAAATCCCTGGGTGTAGCGATTGTCGGCTGTGTAGAACCCAGCAGCCATGATGAATGAACTGGCGTTTTTGGTGATTACGACGCCGGTCGTCTTTACTTCGTTAGGGAGGCGCCCGGTTACCGCTGAAACTCGGTTCTGTACGTCGACTGCCGCAATGTCAAGGCTGCGCGTGAGTTCGAACGTAATCGTGATCGAACTGCTGCCATCGTTGCCGCTGCTGGATGTCATGTACCGCATGCCTTCCACCCCGTTGATCGCCTGCTCCAAAGGGGTGGTAACGGCGGATTCGACCGTTTGAGCGTTTGCTCCGGTGTAGAAGCTGTTGACAGAAACCTGGGGCGGCGCCAGTTGCGGAAATTGCGCGATCGGCAGGGACGGAATGCAGACGGCGCCGGCGATCACGATGAACAGAGAGGTAACAGTCGAGAAGACCGGACGCTTGATAAAGAAATCAGCAAACAAAGCGAGTGCCCTTCTTTTCAGAAGCCGTGAGCTACTGCTGGATCTTGATAGGCATGCCGTCGGCAAGATTCTGCCCGCCCGACACGATGACCTGATCGCCAGGTTTCAATCCACTCAGCACGGTGTAATCGTTGCCCGATATCTCCCCCAGAGTGAGCGGAATCTGCCGGGCAACATCTTTGCCATCCTTTTGCTCCGCAACGAACGCAAAGAATTGGCCGCTTACGCGGGCCACCGCTACAACCGGAATGGTGACGCCGGGCTCTGTGCTCCAGGTGATTCGCGCGCGCACCAGTTGTTGGGAACGCAGCCTGCCAGCAGCCTGGTCAACCGGAGCTTTGGCCAATACTGACTGCGTGGCGGTCTCGACCTGAGGAGACACAAAGTCCACCCTGGTTGCCAGAATCACGTTGCCATCGTTATCAAGGATCTGAACTGGGGCACCGAGCTTTAGCTCTCTCGCGTGCTCCGACGGAATGGGAAGATACACCTCAAGTCCAGTTCGCTCATCGATGGTCGTCAGCACGGTGGTGTTGGTCACCCGGTCGCCAACGTGGACGGGTATGTCACCGACAATACCGTCCACCGGCGCGAAGACGCTGAAGTACTTGAGTTGCACTTGCTGCTGATGGATCTGCGCGTCAAGCGACTTAACATCGGCGTTGGCCGCATCGTATGCAGACTGTGCCTGGTCGAGCTCTTGTTTGCTGGTCACCCCTGACGAGAACAGGCCCATGGCCCGGTCAAGTTGCACCTTCGCCAATTGCAGAGTCGCCATCTTGGCCGCGCGTTGCGACTCCCAGTTGGAGACAGCCGCGGCCTGGCGCCGCGGATCGATTTCCATCAGCGACTGGCCCTTTTTTACCAAATCGCCGGATTTCACGTGGATGGCAAAAATCCAGCCCTCTACGTCGGACATGATGGTTGCGGAGTTCCGGGACTTTATGGTGGCGACGTATTCCGAGGTCCTTCCAATCTCCTGTGATCCGATGCGCTGCACTTTGACCGGCATCGTCGGAGGCCCTTGAGGACCCTCGGCTGTGCCTCGGTTACAGGCGCCCAGCCATGTCAACGACATGAGAGAAACGATCAGAAACAGCCCACTCGAATCGTAAATACCGGGCTTACGACTCCGACGGCTCCAACGGTAAGGCATAGAATTCCCGCCACCTGCTGCTGCGATGAGTATTTGTTGGTGCGACAGCCCCGGCCAAGAGCGACGGCTCGGGTTAAACCTAATAGATTGTATCCCGGGATGAACGATGCAATGATGTCTCCGCTCCAGTTCTGGGACGAACTGCACGAGCCTGCCGGCCATACGGTTCCATTTGCAACCACCGCTGCCAATACAGGCAAAAAGACACGGGGCTCCACACCTTTCGTGGCCAGCCCAGTGCGCTGAAATGGAATTCGGACTACGTCGCCCGGGCCGCCAAATTCCGGACCGCCAGCGACAGCATCAATCGGGACACACCCGATGCGATAAAGCTGATCCCTACAAGTGTCCCGAGAGCCCACTCGCTGATGCCTGGCCAGTGCGCCCAGATCAGGCCGCCCAGCAAGATGGTTACGATCGCGTCGAACAGTACCCACCCCCATCCTGCGTGCGGACGCATTTGAAACGCCAGCACAAGGCCAAAGACACCGTAGACCAGCAGTATGCATGCAATGATCAAAGTCAAGGCCAGCAGGCCTCCTGCCGGATGCAGCAGGATGAAGACACCTGCGACAATGTACAGCAGACCCAGCAGAATCTCGAGTGCCATTCTGCCGCCGCTGTGAGTACGGAAGCCGAATACCAGTTGCGCGCCTCCGTTGAAAATCGCGGTCCAGGCAACCACATAGACAACGACCACGCCCGCAATAAGCGGGGCAAGGATTGCCAGCATGCCGGCTACAATCATCAGTATCCCTAAAACGATCGACCACCCCGATGCTCGCTTGACGCCATCCAATAACGTTTCAGCCATGGTTCCTCCCTTTGGTGAGGCGCTGACGATCTGTCGTCAGGCGCGGAGTTAAACAGAGTTAGTGATCGGAGTCCAAACGTACAAAACCGGCACCGCCGTGAATTCTTTCAGAGGCATCGCAGGCATCAACGATCAAGTGTAAGTTGCGTGGGTTCCACTTTGTCAAACTGCCGCATATCGACGGTGACTTTGTTGTTTGTCGCGGCCCCAATCACGAAAGCGTTGGCGAAGCGATGCCCCCACAAAACTTCGTTCGAAATGTAGGAAGTCCGCGTTTGAACGGTGGCGGAAAACGTCTCGTCGAAGCCGCTTAGTAGGACTAGGAACTCCGATTGTGAGTTCCGCAGCGTCTCTGCGGTTTCCCGATACAGCGGGCTTCGCTCGGTGATGGGATGTACCACCGTCCAGGTCAGTGGGAGAAATGTGACGTTGCTTCTTTCGAGTTCGAGTTGGTAGTAACGGCGGGTCCGCACCCCGTCTACTTGCTCAAACCGGCTGAGCAGCACTTTGGCCGAAACTTCGATCAGCTCATTGGAACGGGCGTTGGCGACCCGGAATTCCAGCGCTGTGATGTTTTGATAAGGCGCGATCAATGCGTGGCTGCTGAATAGCATCTTGGCGGTAGGTCGCGAGAAACGGGCGAACAGCAGTCCGGTCACGATGGCGAAGCCCATCAGACCAACCAGCGCTTCTAGGGTTACCAGCGTGTTGGCGGCAGTCCCAATCGGAACAACTTGACCATAACCAATCGTTGAGACCGTTTGTACGCTGAAAAAGAATGCACGCAGGTACGTATGGTTCTCCATGCCTACGGAATCGCTTCCCAGCGCCCCTGGTCCACAGGCGAGGTACGCGGCCGCAAACGTGGCGTTTACGATCAGATACAGCAGTGCTGTGGCGGAGAAAAACTGCCACCATGGAATCGTCAGCATGGCATGGTAGGCACTGAAAGATGACCAAAACCGAAGCCCGCCGCGTTGCACATTAAAGCTGCCGTCCCGGTTCAAGAGACGCTCATGACTCTCCCGCGACACCACCGCCCCAAATCCGAGGTCGCGGAGATCCTGCTCGTTTAAAGTCGCTGCTGTGGGTTCTGTTGCCATGCAAGATGGTTAAAGGCCTCTGAGGCCGCCGCGTGCTGAAAGTATATAGAGTTTCCCGCATTGGCAGTCTTTGCCCCCGGGTAAACTGGAAAGTACCACAGGCCGTAATTGACCAATGGTCGGAGTTCGAAAGACCTTCGTTGCCCGCTGTGCGCCTTGTCACAGCACTGGCGGTTGTGATTCATGTTTAATTAGCTCCTGACTCTCGAAAAGGAAGGTTCTCATCATGGTGACCAGTGGCAAAAAAGGCGTTATCGGGATCTTGACAGGCGGAGGCGATGTCCCCGGACTGAATCCTGCAATTCGCGCTGTGACCATACGAGCCCTCGGCGAAGGCTACAGCGTTATTGGGCTTCGGCGAGGGTGGGCGAGCCTGGTCGATACCGTGCGTGACCCCGAGCATGACAACAGCGACAACTACCAGGTCCTCACCGAAGAGCTGGTCAACCGCGCCGGCAGGACCGGAGGCACGTTTCTGCACAGCTCGCGTACTAATCCCAGCAAGGTGGGAAGGGCCAGCGTCCCAAAACACCTGCAAGACACCTATAACGCCGAAAAGAACGACCTGACACCCGAGGTCCTCAAGAACCTCGAGTGGCTGGGGATCGACAGCCTCATCCCCATCGGCGGCGATGACACGCTCAGCTACGGCGTGCGCCTGTTTCAGGAAGGCGTCAAGGTCGTGGCCATCCCGAAGACGATGGACAACGACGTTCCGGGCACCGATTACTGCATTGGCTTCAGCACCTGCGTCACCCGCACTATCGAGATGACCAACCGCTTGCGCACCTCGGCTGGCTCGCACGAGCGCTTTATGGTGCTCGAAGTGTTTGGCCGCTATGCCGGCTTCACTGCTATGCTGCCTACCATGGCCGGCGCCGCTCATCGTTGCGTAATTCCCGAGTACAAGTTCAGCATTGACCAGCTGACGGACCTGCTGAGCGAGGACCGCCGCCGCAACCCAAGCCGCTATTCGGTCGTGCTCGTGTCAGAAGGCGCGATGTTCGAAGGCGGAGAAATGGTCTTTGAGGGCGAATCTGCTGACGCCTTCGGACACAAGAAGTTGGGCGGCATCGGCGAGCTGGTGTCCGACAAGCTGAAGGAACTGTCTCCCAAGTACAACAACGGAAAGACCATCGACACCATTCAGCAAAAGCTGGGCTACCTGGTGCGCTCAGGCGACCCGGATGCTATCGACTCGATCGTGCCCATGGCCTATGGCAATCTCGCGCTCGACCTCCTGCTGAAGAACATTCACGGACGGCTCGTCGTGCTGCGGGACGGCCGTTACGACAACCTCCCCATCGAAGTCGTCACCTCCACCAAGAAGGTCGTAAACGTCAAGGAGCACTACAACACAGAGCGCCTGCGTCCATACTACAAGAGCTTCGAGATGAAGCCGCTGTTCATCATGACCAGCGAAGGCGCGTAGCCGGTTCTGCAGACCTCGATCAAAGAGGGTGCGCCAAGCGCACCCTCTGTTTTTATTTGACCACTCGGCTTGGTGGACTTCGAACTCATTTCAGTTCGATTTGCAAGGTGGTGACCGATGCTGGCGGAAAGCTGTGTACGAGGACCTTTCCCGTAATCTTCAACTCGATCGTTTGCGGCACTACTACGTCGCGGCGCTGAAATGAGTTGTACGCATGAATATCGGAATTCGACAGGGTCGTGACGGTTCCGGATTTTGGATACACAGTTCCAAGTGAGATCTCGGTCTCGCATGCATCGCTGACGCTGGAATTGACAACTGTCAGCGCCAGGGTCCTGTCGCGGATCGATGCTGAGCCCTTCAGTCCCCAGAACTGGGCTGGCTTGCCGTCACGATCGTATTGAATTGGAGGAGCGCTGAAGACGGCACGCAGAGCCTTGCCGCCCTGGTGCGGAACGTACATCTCGAACACGTGGCCCACGGGCGTGACCACAAATTGGTCTTCGTGCGCCAGATACAGACTGTTCAAGCAGTTGATGAGTTGGGCGCAGTTGGCCATTGTGACCTTCTCGGGATTGCGATTAAAGATGTCGAGAGTCATGGCACTGAATACGGCGTCCCGCATGGTCGGAGTCTGCTCCAGTGCGTCGCCCGGAGTCATCTCGCTGCCGGGCTTGTACCAGGGACCCCATTCGTCAACCACCAGCTTCACGTGATGCTGGGTGTCAATTTCCCCCATCAGCTTCCAGTGGCCCTCTATCAGATCCTCGATCTTCTGGCCTTCGCGCAACAACTCATACCAATCCAGCGCGTCGAATTTCAGGGCGTCCCCCTTACCCTGGTCCCAATCCTGAGTCTTGCCGCGCGACAGGTTCCACGCGTAATGATGAAGGGCGAAGCCATAGACGCTGTTGATCTGGTCTTTTCCCTTGCGCGCCATTGCTTCGAAGAATCCACGGGTCCAGTTCCAGTCGTCAGAGTTCGGCCCCGACGCAATCAGTGACAGCGGCTTGCCGTATCCCGGAACCCACGCGGCATACCGACGGAACTCCGTGGCGTACTCCTGGGGAAGAAAGTTCCCGCCGCACCCCCATGACTCGTTCCCCACACCCCAATAGCGGACGTCAAAGGGTTCGCGGTATCCGGCGTTGCCTCGCATGTCCGCGAGCGTCGTGCTCCCTGACGGAGAGTTACAGTATTCGACCCACCGATAGAACTCTTCCGCCGGAAGGCTGCGCAGGTTCGCCGCAAGATAAGGCTGGCTGCCAGTCAGTCTGCAGAAATGCACAAACTCGTCGGTTCCGAACTGGTTCGGGTCGTAGCGGTGATTGGATGGGGAGCTTTCCCCTTCAGCGCCGTCCCAGAAGTTGGTTCGCCGCGGGCGCTTGTCGGACGGCCCGATTCCGTCACGCCAGTCGTAGCTGTCGGCAAAACAGCCCCCGGGAAAACGGACCACGGCGGGCTTGATCTTGCGCATGTGCTCCACGAGTTCGGATCGGATACCGTCGATGTTGGGAACCTTGGAGTCCTTCCCTACCCAGATTCCGTCGTAAATCACGCCGCTGAGGTTCTCCGTGAAATGTCCATAGATATTCGGAGAGATCGTGCCGAGTTCTTCGCCAAGCAAGACCTCAATGCGGCAAGGCGCGCGTGTTGTGGCGGCCAATGCCGATTGAGGGGAACGAACAAGCAGTAAGCCACAGGCCGCCAAGGAACCTTGGCGGAGAAATTGTCGGCGCTCAATCATGACGTTCGACCCCCTTCGGACTTCGCTGGCCGCGGCCAATTGTAAACTGTGCCATGCTCTGTTACCCAAGAACGCGCGGCAAGTCATTGGCGCTTCTCCTCTATGAGGCATCCTGTAACTTTCCGGTTGCCCGCGAGTCATAGAAATGGCGACGTTCGATTACAGCCGTGAAGGTACAGCGGAGGCTGGCTCACCGAAGTGAATCCGCAGCAACGCAGTTCGACCGTTGTGCCCAGCGAGGGGCCCGAACTTCGGGACCGGGCGTTTATTGGGCGGATTCTAGGCGGCGAGCGTGAGCTGTTTCACGAACTGGTCCGCCCCTATGAGAAAAGCGTATATTTTGCGGCCTATTCGATCTTGCAAAATGAGCACGACGCTGAGGACGTCGCTCAGGAAACGGTGCTCAAGGCGCTTAGAAATCTGCACACCTTCCGCGCAGAGTCGAAATTCAGCACTTGGCTGGTGTCGATTGCGTTAAATGAAGCCCGCGGACGTCTGCGCCATGCCCGGCTGATCGAGTTTGAATCGGTCGACGCCGTCCCCGATGAGGACAGCGGCGAATTCACTCCAGCGGTCATATCCGACTGGCGCGAGGTTCCGCTGGAGGCGTTGGAGCGAAAAGAGCTGCGGGAGATGCTTCAAAAGGCGATACAGGAACTCCCCGTGATATACCGGGAGGTCCTGATCTTACGTGATGTTCAGGACTTCAGTATCGCCGAAGCTGCCGCCGCACTTGAGGTTAGCGAAGGTGTGGTGAAGACGCGCCTGCTTCGGGCGAGGCTAATGATGCAAAAGACGCTGGCACCGCAGTTAAACATTGGGCGTGGTGGATTGCTCGGGATGTTCAAGCGCAGGGCAGGTGGATCATGGTTCTGAACTGCAAACACGTGTGGAAGGAAATTTCGAACTACATTGACGGCACCGTTCCGCAGGAGCTCCGAGACTCGATCGAGCAACACCTCGCGAATTGCCGTCACTGTGCGGCCGTTCTGGATTCCACCCGCAACATCCTCTACCTGGTGGCAGATGAGCGGACCTTCGCTTTGCCGGTGGGTTACAGTGAGCGCCTGCACTCGCGCCTGCAGCGCGAGATGAACAGTGAAGACGCCGAACGTTGAGGCGTAGTGTGAAACGCTATAGCTCGTGGTGAAACCGCGGGTGCGTGATCAACTCCAAAGCAACCAGCAACAGAGTCGCAATAGCAAGTGAAAGTTGCAACCACCTCTTCCTTCGCTGCTGGGCCGTCAGCGGGCGCACACGCCACGCCGCCGACGGGTTGCGACGGATGCGTTCTTCGTTCCAAAGCAGCAGAAGGCTTAACAAGGCGCCAACCGTTCCGACCGCAAGAAATGGCAGGCGGAGGCTATTGCGATGAAAGCCCTGCGCCGGACCGCCGGCAGTGGCGGCAAAGAGCGAACCTACTCCTAGCGCCACCCTCACACCATTGAGTCCGACAGCCATGACGCAAAGGCTCTCCGCGGCTGCTAAAGCCAACGACCCCCATGTCAACAGGGCAGCACCGTATTTCGAACGATCGGTCGGCCGCCGCCGCGCGTCTGTTGGAGTATTCGAAACTGACTCAGTCATCAACCGCCCTCGTCTTGCAACCAATGCCACTTACCTGCTTCCGACCTAGGGTCACGGCTCAGCCACTCATCTCAGGTGCATCTCTGCTGCCGCGGAGACGATACATCTCGTCATTCTAAACCGGACGGCTGGCAGACGGTTGCCATTCACTTGGCAGACTCACTGGCCTGTCGCACAATGAGAGCGTGTCAACCGAGCCAGCAGATCTTCCCTCCGCCAACGGTACAGTGCCGGCGCCTTCGTCTGGCTTCTCCATCCCAGGTGCGGTGCCTCCACGTACTGCACCGCGCGAATTGACCGGTTTGGTGGAAGCATTCTGCGAGGCGGCAACCCTGCGCAAACGTACCGCCGCGCTCATTGCAATCGTTGGTTGGATGCGCAAACCAGCAGCCTCGGTCGCCGATTTCTCCGGATTGCCTGGGTTGGTTGAGTACCTGGAAGTCAATGCCGAATGGAGAGCCCGCGTCCAGGCTGCATTTGCGGATTTGCTCTCCCAGTTGAGCTGTGTCTCGCTATTTGCAGAGGCTGGGATTCCATCCGATCATAGCTTCCTCTCCGAGATCGGGTATCGAATCTCCGCCCGTCTCTTGCCGTCCGCTCGCGAGCAGACGGACGCCGCCAAGCTACTGGTAATGTTGTATCCCAATGAGCGCAGTGTCCGGCGATTTCTTGCGAGTCCTACTGAGCTGTTCCAGCGCCTCGTCGCGGTGGTGACCCCGGCCGGCGATCCGCATTTCGCAAGTCACGAATATCTTGACCTGCAAGAAGCGCTCCGCATGCTCGGCTCGCGGGTTAGCGCTCTGGGGCTCGAGCCGGAAGTCCGGGCGCGCACCTCATCACAGGGGGTTTCCGATTCGCCGTTCTACCGGATCCTGTCGCACACCGAAGACCTCATCGCCGCATCCGATCCTCACGCCACATCGGACACGCTGGCAAGATGGCGCGCCGTGGTTCATCGCTGTCGCACGGAAATGGTGAGTGTACATCAGCACATGGAGACCGCAGGCGTTAGCGTCGAGCTGATTTTCGATTTGCGAAAAATCACCGCGTGCCTCGCACGCATGGAATCCATCGTTGACGTCACGACCGCCGAAACCAATGACGCCAAGGTTTTGGCGGTTCACGGATTACTCGGCCAACTTATGGAAGGCCGCCTCTCTGACCTCAGCTTCACCTCGTTACTGCGCGAGAACCTGAATTTGATCGCCAGAAAGATGGTCGAGCGCACCGGTCATAGTGGCGAACACTATATCGCCCACGACCGTCCTGAGTACTGGCACATGTGGCGTGCCGCATTGGGCGGCGGGTTGCTGACCGTGATCACCGCCGCCTTGAAGATGCGAATCATCGACGCTCACCTGCCGCCCTTTGTCGAAGGATTCGCCAGCGGAACCAACTATGCGATCAGTTTTATTATTCTTCAGATGCTCGGTCTGGTCCTCGCCACCAAGCAGCCCGCAGCCACCGCAGCCACCTTTGCCGGCATCATCCGTGAAAGCCGTGGCCTCGAACGCGAAAACAAGTTGACGGAGTTTGTCTCTCGTATCACCAGCACGCAGTTGGCTGCCGCCCTTGGCAATGTATTTGCCGTCAGCCTTGGCGCGCTTGCGTTCGAACGCCTATGGCTACTCATGTCGTCAGGGCCCTACTTGTCCACCGAATCTGCGACCCACGTGTACGAGACTCTTCACCCGATGGCCTCCGGAACGGCTCTGTACGCAGCCATCACCGGTGTGATTTTGTGGCTCGCGGCATTGTCTGGTGGGTGGTGTGAGAACTTCGCTGTTTATTACCGGTTGCCAGATGCGATTGCGCAGCATCCGCTGGGCTCGAAGCTTGGCGAGGTCCGCATGAAAAAATTCGCCCGGGTAGTAAAGAGGAACCTGGGTGGATGGAGCACCAGCATCGTGCTCGGATATCTGCTGGGGTTTACCCCGGTGATTGGGCGCTTCTTCGGACTGCCACTCGATGTACGCCACGTTACATTGTCGAGCGGAACCCTGGCCCTGGCAGTCGCGCACTTTGGTACTGACAGCGTCAGCCGGACATGGTTCTATCAGGCGGTTGCAGGGATTGGCGTCATCTTCATCCTCAACCTGTTTGTGAGCTTCAGTATCGCGGCCTACATGGGGCTAAGGGCCTACGACGTTAGCGCCCGCGAGCAGCTCACCATCCTGCGGTTTCTGGTGCTGGCCGGGTTGAAGTCTCCACTGCGTTTCATATGGCCTGACTACCGGAACGACTCTGGCGATAGCGAAACCGGGCCCTCTGAAGCGCAAGGTTAGAGCACTTTCACAGAAGGTGTAACCGATTCCCCGCAGAGGCAAGGGCGGTTTCAACCAAGACAGCAAAAGCGAGAGCCAACGCGCTCCGGGTCGACGGCGACTGAAACAGGTTACGCTGAAAAATCAGGGTACCCCCTACCCCCTACCCCCTACCCACTCCAGCGCAGAATCAATGACTTATGAACAAATTCCGTGCAAAGTCTTACAAACAAATGAGTTAAACGTAAAGTCTTACAAACAAATGGGTTAGTGTGCATTTTTAGGGGTTTTTGGCGCCAAAACTCGGTTGTTTCGCGCTATTTTGCTGTAAAGTCTTAGAAACAAATGAGTTATATGTAAAGTCCTGTAAACAAAATAGTTAGGTCGCTTTCCTGGGGTTCTTTCCGCCAAACTTGGCTGATTTGCGCGACTCACGGCAAAGTCTTGAAAACACACGGTTTATATGTAAAGTATTGTTATCAAAGAACTTAGCTGGCAGATTTCTCCGCTGAGGAGGAGCGTCACCCAGGCGCATGCCGGGCCAGCCAGAATCAGAAATAAAGCACCGGCTGGGGCAGGGCCAACAGAAATCGGCAGGCCAATGTCACGAAAGTAACCTATTTTTTCCCAAAGTGGGACGGATGGCAGGACGACTGCAAGAATACCGGCGAACGCTTCCGAAAGTTATTGATTCTGTTGCATCGCGCTCGTTATTTTCAGGGGCAGATTCCCCGCGGGCTGAAGCCCGCGAGGAATAACAAATATAAAAGGACTTGTACGGCACGGCTGAAGCCGTGCCCTTTCAAAACATGGCCCAAAGCTACTTTTCAGACCTGTACGGCACGGCTGAAGCCGTGCCCTTTCAAAACACGCGGAATGCGCGGATTTGCGCCCGCAGTGCTGTTGGAGGAGTGCGCGTCAGGCGGCTCGGCGGGAGCGAGCGCGGATTCGAATCACTGCGCGGTCGACGACTTGGACAACCTCACCTGCCAACTCCGGGGTGCGGTTCTCGCGCAAACGCCGCCGCGCTTTTTCGGCATTGAACCAAGTCGGGCTTCGATGATCTTCCATGGGAGATACCAACCGCTCAACTTCACACAGGTGCGCGTGGACCGGCACAACCTGCCGTCGAGACCGCAGCCGCTCCCGCTTCGAGTGAAAATACCAGTGAAATGGGGCGTGCTCGATCTTGCCCTCGACGCCTGCTTCTTCGTACGCCTCGCGGGCGGCGGCAGCAGCGGTAGTAGCATCTCCGTCAACCCCGCCCTTGGGAAAAGTCCATCGGCCGCTTCGTGTACGAACCAGCAGAAACTCCGGCTCGCTTCCCTTCATCCGGTAGCAAACTGCAGCCACATGAATGCGTTCGCCTGTGGATTTCGTGCGCAGTCCGGTGGGCCACTGCAGGGTAGAGCGGCCGCGTCGACCGGAATTCTTGACGGATGCAGGCATCGGGAGCCCCCAGCAAACTTCCACTTTAAGTAAGGCTTGCTGACTAGAGCATGTTTCATAAATCAAATTGTCGCGCAACAGGAAATTCCCTCAGGGGCTAAAGCCCACATCTTAAGGAGTTCGGGATGGCACGGCTGAAGCCGTGCCCTTTCAAATCGCCATTTATGAAACACGCTCTAAGTAGTATCCCCCAGAATCGCGGCATCCGTCTGTTAAAAGTCAGTGAACGCGCTATGCGGTACCAAGCTAGTGAATGGCATCGCTGATGCGCTCACCGGCGACAGAAACCACCCTCACACCCGTGCTGGC
This sequence comes from uncultured Acidobacteriaceae bacterium, assembly GCA_963758255.1. Taxonomy (GTDB): domain Bacteria; phylum Acidobacteriota; class Terriglobia; order Terriglobales; family Acidobacteriaceae; genus DASRAA01. The sequence continues at coordinate 511,527 of CAVWUX010000002.1, read as the reverse complement.
TTCAGCGGCTGCTGAAAAAGGCATCTTCGCTGTCGGGAAAGGACCTCAGGGGCTAAAGCCCGTCGTATTTTCAGCGTCTTGCGGCACGGCTGAAGCCGTGCCCTTTCAAAACATGGCCGAAGGTACTTTTTCAGCAACCTCTTCAGCGCGCCGAGAAGCGGTAGATCGTCACCGAGTGAAACTTTTCGCCCGGCTTCAACTCGGTGGTAGGAAAGCTGGGATGGTTGGGTGAGTCAGGAAAATGTTGCGTCTCGAGACAAAATCCATTGCGCCTGTTGTAGACCTTTCCGCCCTTCCCGGTCACAGATCCGTCCAGGAAGTTGCCCGTATAGAACTGTATCCCTGGCTGATCGGTGAGCACTTCCAGGACGCGACCGGTGGTAGGCTCGTAGGCTTCAGCGGCCAGCTCAACCTTCTTCCCGCCGCTGTCGAGGACCCAGTTCTGGTCGTAACCGTGCGCCAGCTTGAGTTGCTCGTTATCGGCGTCGATTCGCAAACCGATTACCATTGATTTAAGAAAGTCAAACGGAGTCCCCGCCACCGGCGCCAACTCGCCGGTCGGAATCAGGTTCGCGTTCGTTGGTGTGTAGCGGTGCGCGTTGATCTTCATCTCATGGCCGAGAATATCCCCGTTCCCCTGACCCTTCAGATTGAAGTAGGAATGATTGGTCAGGTTCAGCACGGTGTCCTGGTCGGTCGTCGCTGAATACTCGATGCGCAGTTCATTTCCGCTCAGCGTGTAACGCACAGTGGTAGTGAGCGTTCCCGGGAATCCCTCTTCGCCGTTCTTGCTGACATAGGTCAGCTCGACGCCGTCCTTGATCTCCTTGCCACTCCACACCTTCTTGTTGAATCCGCTTATTCCGCCATGGAGCGCATTGTCTCCATCGTTCTTGGGAACGTGATAGGTCTTGCCATCAAGCTTGAAGGTGCCACCAGCGATGCGGTTGGCGTAGCGGCCGATGATAGCGCCCATGTAAGGCTTATTACCCGTCTTGACGTAGCCGTCGAGTGAGTCGAAACCCAGAACGACGTCCGCCGTCTTACCGTCGCGGTCGGGGACTTCCAGCGACGTAACAATGCCGCCATAGGTCATGATGCGGACAGTAATCTTGCCATCCTGCAACGTATATAACTCGACCGGAGTTCCGTCGTCTGCCTTGCCGTAGGCCTGTTTCGTGACCTTGGATTGCGATTGCACCGTCATTGTCATTAGCACCAGAAGTAGCAGTGTAGTTTTCATAAGGATTCGTTTCCTTGCTCCTGCAACCGCCCCCTTCGCCTTCACGTTGTGCGGCTCCTACCGTATTAGACGTCGCGGCGACCAGAAACGCAAAGGTCACTACAACCCGGGCCACCAACCAAGCGGAGGTTGCACTTAGGAGTGCGGCCGATCATGCCAGTACATCTCCCACCCGCAATAGCGGGTAGTGGCTTCGTGCACCGCCGCAGCGACCGTCGAAAAATTGGCCGCCACGTGGTGCTCAAATCCCCGCTCGCAGATGAAATGCAGCAACTTTTGCATCTGCGGAATCTCTACAACGCCGGCTCCGCCAAAGGTCTCGAGTGGATCGTCTGTGAAACGTCCTTCCCCAACATAGCCGCGTATCCGGCCGGAACAGTCGTCGGTCGAAAAGCGGGCAAAGCTCATGGCACCGGACTTCACCTGTCCCACGCAGGTCCCAAAAGTGTTCTCTTTTCCCACCGTTCCCGCGATGATCTCCTGAAAATCCATCTTCACGTCGCGGAAGAAGTGCTTCGGCAGGTTCGAGCAATGGAAGCAGACCGCCTTGTCGGGGTTCGACCCGTAGTTGTTGTTCCAGTCCAGTAGCGCCGAGGGAGTTTCCGATGCCAGGCGCAGGGCGTGCATGCTCAGTACGCCGCAGATATCCACTTCGCAAGCGCTGGAGAGCAGCTCATTGCTCATCATGCTCATAACGGTGCAAGGCACGATACCCAGGTTCTCTTCGATCGACGTCCAGCACTGCACCGCGCTGATGGCAACCTCGGTCTCGCGCATCCAGTCCTCGACCACCGCCGCAAGCTTCGCCATCTTCAGAAGCGCTTCTTTTGGCACGCCGCTGGTTTGCACATATTGCTGGATCGCCGCCAGCTTGCTCTGAGCGCCGTCGTCGGTATCGTTCATGCGCGAGATTCGCCCCAGCACTTCCGACAGGTCCAGGGTTTCGACTGAAATGCCTTGCGCCTCCAGCAACTTTTCGCTGTAGCGAACGGTATTGAATGCCGTCGGCCGCGCGCCGATTGAGCCGATGCGGAGGTTCCTCAGCCCATTCACGACGCGGCAGACAGCCGCGAACCAATCAAGGTCTCTGGCGAACTCAGACGAATCGGGAGCTTCCGTATGCAGAGTAGTGATCGAGTACGGAATGCCGTATTGCTTCAGATTGTTGCAGGCCGACATCTTGCCGCAGAAGCTGTCCCGGCGGAACGCAATCGTCATCTTCTTCGCATCGTCGGGAGTCGCCTGCACCAGCACCGGCACCTGCAGGTTTGACAGTCGCAGCGTGTCTGCAATAGCACGCTCTTCGCCGAAATTCGGAAGTGTGACGATGACACCATCGATTCGCTCGCGGTTCTTCTTGAAAAGTTCGACGCAGCGCCGCACGTCTTCGCGCGTGGTTACAGCCCCGCATTTGGATTCCTGCGGCGTCAGCACCACCACATCCATGCCGGCCTTTTGCAGGACGGCCGTCATCTCCTCCCGCCCAGAGTTCGCCAAGTGGTCGGGGAAGAACCCACGGTTGCCTACGATCAGGCCCATGGTCATTTTCTTGTTTGGCATTTAGAGTCCCTTTGCCACGAGTCTCGTCCCGTAGCTACGACGCACGCCGGGGCGAGAAGCGCAGACTGTACAAGATTCCGAGCAGCAACAGCACGGCACCCCACCACACGTTGGCGTGATAGTGAAACAACACCACCGGATTGGCCGGAGGGTAAACAAGCTCCCAAAGACCCGCACCCAGAGTCAACGCTCCGTTGACCAGGAGCGAGACGCCGACAAAAAACCAGATTGAGATGCCTCCGCCACTTCGCATGACTGCTCCCTCACCACATCACAATGTTGAGAATCACGAATACCGTGGCCACCACGACGGCCCAGAAGATCGGACGCTCCCACAGCGGCACGTCGGCTTCGTGTGGAATAGGCGTTACGCCGTACACAAGTCCCACCAGTTCGGCGTCGGGCTTCGGCTTGGTCAGGAGACTGATGACCACCGTCACGATGACGCACACAATCCATGACCACAGCGCGCGATACATGTTCTCGGCCATGTCACGCGCGTCAGGCGAAAGTGCCACGTAGCGCAGCGCCGCAGGATCGACCTTTACCCAAGCCCACATCCCAATTGACGACAACGTGCCCGCCAGCAGGCCCCAGAACCCGCCTTTCGGGGTTGCCCGCTTCCACAACATGCCTAGGACCACGGTCCCGAACAAAGGCGCGATGAAAAAGCTGAATAACGCTTGCACGTAATCCATGATGCTCAGGAATGACATCACCAGGTAGGCCGTGCCCACCGAGATCAACACCCCGACTATGGTGGTCCAGCGCCCCATCTTGACGTAGTGTTCATCGCTGGCGTCCCTTTTGATCAGCGCGCGATAAATGTCGTATGTCCACACCGTCGTAAACGCGCTGACATTACCCGCCATGCCCGACATGAATCCGGCTATCAACGCGGTAATGCCCAGTCCCAGCAACCCTGGTCCACAGTAACGCGCTAGCATCAGAGGCAAGACCTCGTTGTAGCTGTGTCCTCCGGACGCCACTGCTGCTCCTTCACCCACCAGCTTTTGCGGCAGCACCGCCAGCGCCAGTAATCCGGGGAGAATGACTATGAATGGAACGAACATCTTGAACGCAGCGCCGATGATCGGCGCCATCTTGGCGGCGCGCAGGTCTTTGGCCGACAAGACGCGTTGCACCACCAGAAAGTCTGTCGTCCAGTACCCGAAGGAGATCACGAAGCCCAGGCCCAGGACGATTCCAGTCCAATGGATTCCCATGGGATTGTCTTTGAATGAACCCAGTGTTGACCAGAGGTGTGTATACTCGGCCGAAGCTCGCACCCCAATCTCGGCTTTCAGATTGGTCCAACCCCCGGCCTCGATGAGACCCATCACCGGAATCACCGCCGCGCCCGCCCAGATCAGAATGAACTGCAGTACTTCGTTGAATATCGCGGAGCGCAAGCCTCCGAGCGCCACATACACCGCCACCGTGACTGACGACACCCAGATACTGAAATTGATGTCCCATCCCAGCACGACCTTCATCACCAACGCCATCGAGTACATGTTGATGCCGCTCATCAGTACCGTCATGAAGGCAAACGACACCGACGACAAGGTTCGCGCCGACTCGCCAAAGCGCAGCTTCAGGTAACCCGGCACGGAATGCGTCTTGGAGATGTAGTAGAACGGCATCATCACCAGCGCCAGGAATAACATCGCCGGGATGGCGCCGATCCAATACCAATGGGTCGCCAGGATGCCGTATTGATACGCCGCAGCGGCCCAGCCCATGAGTTCCAGCGACCCGAGATTCGCCGAGAGAAAGCTCAGTCCGGCGATCCAGGCCGTCATCTCCCGGCCCGCCATGAAGAAATCTTCGCCGGTGTTCGATTGGCCTTTCAAATACCAGCCAATCGCCAACACCAGGGCAAAGTAAAAGGCGATAATCACCACGTCGACCGCGGACAGATGTACCAGCCTGGTCGCGGCGACCGTTGCCATCAGTGGAATCATTCTTGGTTCCTTACCTGACCGTAATAGGCTTCCGTTCCGTGTTTCCTGAGGTAATGCTTGTCCTGAAGGGCCTGTGAGATCGCCGCCGCGCCCTGGTCGATACCGATCGTCAGGTACGCAGTCCTTGCAAGCATCTCAAGTACGACTGCCGTCTGTGCTGCCGTCATCGCATCGGGCCCCCACGTAAACGGCCCATGGCTAGCTACGAGTACGCCGGGTACCGCAGCGTAGTCTATCGTATCGAAGACGCGCGCGATCGCTTCGCCTGTATTTTTCTCGTAGTCAGAAGCAATTTCGCCATCGCGCATCTCTGCAGTTACCGGAACAGCTCCCTGAAAATAGTCCGCATGAGTAGTGCCCAGGCAGGGGATCGGTTGCCGCGCCTGCGCCCACGCCGTTGCATATTCGGAGTGCGTGTGTGCAACGCCTCCAATGGTCGAGAATTTCCGGTACAGCAGCAGGTGCGTCGCCAGGTCGGAAGACGGACGCAATTTGCCTTCTACCACTTTGCCTTCAAGGTCCGTTACCACCAGCAGTTCGGCGGTCAGGTCTTCATAGGGAACGCCGCTGGGCTTGATGACCACGAAGCCATTGTCACGCGATACGCCGCTGACATTCCCGAAAGTGTAGAGGACGAGCCCTCTCCGCTGAAGTTCGAGGTTCGCTTGCAAGACCTGGTTGCGCAAATCCGCTAGCATCATGTCGCTGAGAAGCCTCTGGGAGTGATGGTAGAAAAGCCCTTATCGTGTACGTACACGACAACCCTATGCGCCCATCTGGCGATTGTCAATAGCGATCTTGTTCAGGGCTGCCGGCATGTCCGCTATGATGGCAACATGACTGTCATTACCGCCAGCGCCATGCTCTTTGATCTGGATGGCGTACTGATCGACTCTACCCCTGCCGTTGCGCGTGTCTGGGCCCAATGGGCCATTGAACATGGCTTCGAACCGGAAAAGACCGTCCGCGAAGCCCACGGACGGCCCAGCATAGAGAGCATCCGCGAGCTTTTGCCCGACGCCGATCATGAAGCCGAGAACCGCGAGGTCGAACGCCGTGAGATCGAGGACACCGGCGGAGTTGTCCCCCTTCCCGGCGCCCTCGACCTTCTGACTTCCCTTCCTCCCAATCGCTGGGCGATTGTCACCTCCTGCACCCGGCCCCTGGCAGAGGTGCGGATTCGAACCGCCGGACTACCCATCCCGGCGACCATGATCACGTCCAGCGAAATCACCAATGGCAAGCCGCATCCCGAGCCGTATATTACCGGAGCGCGCGCCCTCGGATTCAACCCAGCCGATTGCCTTGTCGTTGAAGATGTCCCTGCAGGAATTCGCTCGGGCAAGGCTGCTGATGCGCGGGTGATCGCGCTGCGAACAACTCTGCCCGACGGCGACCTGATTGCATCCGGCGCCGACTGGCTGGTTGACAATTGCAGCGGAATCTCCGTCGAGAAGAGTCTCCAGTTGGGCGCACTCCGCGTTACGCTTCGCTGATGCTTGGGGCCAGATCTCACGACAGCTGCCGAGGTTGAGCCATCCGCTCCCTTCTGCTAGGTTGAACAGTCCCTTACGACTCTGGAGCGCTCATGTCCCGACTTCACTTGGCACGATTCGTTGCGGCCATTGTCCTCTGCAGTCCGGCAGTTACCACCACCGCCCAAACCACCTCACCGCAGCCGTCCGGGGTATTCGCTCCCTATGTAGACATGAGCAAACTCACGAGCAGTCTGTCGCAACTTCAAGCCGCCTCGGGGATCAAGACCTTCACCCTGGCATTCGTCGTCTCGGGCAACGGGTGCCTGCCGGCCTGGGGAGGCACGGCCCCCATATCTTCCGACACTACAATCGCCTCTGGAATTGCCCAGCTCAGGAAGTCGGGTGGCGACGTCCTCATTGCTTTTGGCGGATACGACGGCATCGAGCTCGGCCAGGCCTGCTCCGACGTGCCCAGCCTGCAGGCCGCTTATCAGTTGGTAGTTGACAAGTACAAGGTCAAGATCCTCGATTTCGATATCGAGCACACGGCGATTGAAGATCCGGTTTCGATTGATCGCCGCAGCCAAGCACTGAAGGCCCTCGCAACCGCCAACCCAGGGATACAAATCAATTACACGCTTCCCGCCACCCCAGCCGGTCTCACCGATTTGTCGGTCAACGTGATAAAGAGTGCAGTGAAATACGGCACACCCGTTGCCGTCGTGAACCTGATGGCGATGGACTATGGTTCGCCGGTACCCACAGGTGCCATGGGGCCAAACGCCGTTGCTGCTGCCTCCGGCGCGATGTGCCAATTGAAATCGCTGGGGGCGAACGCCCGCATCGGCATTACGCCCATGATTGGCGTCAACGACACGCCGGGCGAGATCTTCACCCTCGCCGACGCCCAGGTCGTCGTGAACTACGCGCTGGCCAACCGTAATGCTGTTGCCCTGCTCGCTTTCTGGTCAGTGGGACGCGACAATGGCAACTGCTCTGGTAACGTGTCGCCTATGTGTAGCGGAATCACGCAGGAGAACTGGGCCTTTACCCGCATCTTCCTGAGCTTCGAGAAGTAACTTTGCGGGTGAAGAGTTCCTACCCCATCCTCACCACCACCTCATTGACCGACCCCGCACTCTGCGCGGGTATTGGCCCCGTCACGGGCTTTCCATTCAGCGTAATAGACCTCACACCCTTCTGCACGCCATCCGGATTCTCAACCGTGATGTTGTACGTAGCTCCTCGCCACTGCCGCTTCACTTCAAAGTGTTTCCAGTAACCCGGTACGCATGGATCGATGACCATGCCATCGAAAGTGAGCCGCACACCGAGTATCCACCGCGTCACGGCGGTGTAGTTCCATCCGCCGCTACCCGTGAGCCATGGATGCCGCGCACGCCCAAACGCCGTGTGGTCCTTGCCCATCACGAACTGGCAGTACGAGTACGGCTCCGCCTCGCGCACCTCAATCAGGTCGTTTTGGTTGTACGGCAGCAGCGAGTTATAGAACTTCATGGCGCGCTCGCCGCGCCCCAGTTTGCACTCCGCAATAACCGCCCACGGATTGGGGTGGCTGAAGATCGCCGCATTCTCCTTGATACCCTTGTACACGCGCCCCACGAATCCGATATCGTCATTCGGCTTGGAAAATGCCGGCCAGAGGAGGTGAATCCCATACTCCGAGTAGAGATACTTGTCCACCGCATCCATCGCCGCCCGCCCACGCTCGGGCGAAGCGGCGTCCGACACCACTGCCCAGGTGTTGCTTTCGATGAAGACCTTCCCTTCCTCGTTCTCGTGGCTACCTACCTTCAGCCCCTTCGCGGTGATGCCCCGCAAATACCACTCGCCGTCCCAAAGTTCTCGCTCGCATGCTTTCTTCACGCGGTCTGCCATCGCGGAATATCTCGCCGCATCTTCCGATCGCCCGAGGTACTCAGCCGCCTCCACGAAGGCCCGCAGCGCCCAGTGGTGCATGAACGACACCATGGCGCTCTCTCCGCCGCCCAGGTTGAGGCAGTCATTCCAGTCCGCACGTAGTCCCTTGCAGATACCACTTGTGCCCACCTGCTCGGCTGAGAAATCCAGGGCGCGCTTCAGATGCTCGTACACTGTCGCCTCGCCTTTGTCAGCAAACGGTACGACCTCGTCGAACAGGCCCACTTCGCCCGTTTCTTTCGCGTACTCGCAGATCGTCACCACCTGCCACAGGTGATCGTCGGAGCACGTGTGCTCCAACCCGTGGATCATCGTTTGGCGGTCGGGAGCGTGCGCGATCGTCGGCGACTTGAACTCTGGCTTCTTCTGCTTCTCCGGATCGAACCAGTCCGGATCGAAAAGGTGCAGTCCGTAGCCCGCGCTCACTTGCCCCTTCAACAGCTCGATAATTCGTTGACGGCACTTCGTGGGATTGGTATGCACTACGCTCATCACATCCTGTGACGTATCGCGATAACCCAGCCCGGTGCGCCCGCCGACCTCTATGAACGAGGCAAACCGCGACCACACCACGCATGTCTCCGCCTGATAGAGCGTCCAGATGTTGGTCATGGTGTCCAGGCCTTCGTTGGGCGTCTTGCAGTGGAACACCTCCAGCTTCTTCTGCCAGTATTCCCGCAAAGCCTCAAACGCCATATCGACTGTTGCCGGCTTCGAGTACTTAGCCTTGATCTGCTTTCCGGTCGCCCGCGGCCCGACGCCCAGCATGAAAACAACTCGCGTCTCATCGCCCGGCGCGAACGTTAGATGCTTGTGCAGCGCGCCACAGTGGTTCCCTCCCAGCTCCGAAGTGTTCTGGCACTCTCCGCGCTCGACCGCAATGGGACTCGTCTCCGTCCGATAACTACCCAGAAAACGGTCGCGCACGCAGTCGTAGCTGTCAGGCTCAAAGCTGGCCGCCATATAGTGGAAGGTCCACGGCTCGTAGAAGAAGTCGTACTCGATGACGCCGTCGGCGTAACTCGACCCCGCCGCATACAGGCTCATCTGCAGGTTCTGGTTGTCGATTTCGATGTGATGAAACGAAAACTCGACGTATGAGAATACGCTCAACTTGCGCGGCTTGCTGCCGGTGTTTTGAATTCGCACGTCCCACAGCTCGACGTCATCGTTGATCGGGACGAACAGCGTCTGACTAGCTCTTATGTCGCTGTACTCACACGAGAACTTTGAGTACGACAAACCATGCCGGCACTCGTATTTCGCGGCCTTCAGATCTTTGCCGACAGGCTGCCACGAAATCGACCAGTACTCTCCCGTCTCATCGTCGCGCAGATACACGTAATGCCCCGGGCGGTCCAGCGGCACGCCGTTCTGCCGAAAACGTGTGATGCGATGGTGCTCGGCATTCTTGTAGAACGAGTACCCTCCCGCATTGTGGGAGATCACCGTGCACAGATCGCGCACGCCCAGGTAATTCGTCCACGAAACCGGCACATCCACCCGATCGATCACATATTCCCGGTTTGCATTGTCAAAATAGCCGTATCGCAACCCTTGCCTCCGCCTTTTATCCCCACCTTGCCGTCTACTTCCCGTTCTCCGCCGTCACAAACTGACGCAGCCACTGCAACAGTTCCGTAGCTTTCTCTGGAGTGTCGGCCTCCACGGTCAATCGCAACACCGGCTCGGTACCCGAGAACCGCAGCAACGCCCAGTTGTCGTTTTCCAGAAGCAGCTTGGTTCCGTCGATTTGTGAGACGCTGACTACTTTGTACGGTCCGATGTGGCTACTTGGAGCTTCTTTCAACCGCTTGGGCACGGCGATCCGCATCTCTGGAGTCGCCGGTAGGCTCTCCTCCACGTAATACAGGCGCCCCGTCAGGCCGTACACCCGCTCCAACAGCTCCGACACCTTCTGTTCCGTCTTGGCGAGCATCTCGACAACCAGTGCGCAAGCAAAAATCCCGTCCTTGCCCAGAATGTGGCCGCGAATCGTCAGACCACCCGACGACTCGCCTCCCAGCACCGCGTTGTGCTCGAGCATTCCGGAAACAATGTGTTTGAAACCCACTGGCGTCTCGTAGCACTGCTCGCCCAGCTTCCTGGCCAGCCGATCGAGCAGGTGCGACGTGGAGAGATTTCGCACCACGCCGCCTCGCTCGCCTCGAATCTCGTGCAAGTACCAGTACAAAAGCAGAAGAATGTCATTGATCGAGACGTACTCGCCGCGCTCGTCGAGCATCGCAACCCGGTCGGCATCGCCATCCATCGCCAGCCCGAGATCGTAGTTCCCTTCCTGCATCTCTGAACTTAATAGCCGAAGGGCCTCGGCATTGGGCGCAGGCGAACGGCCGCCAAACAAGGGGTTGTGCCGCTCATGGATGAACGTCACCCGGCAGCGCGCCTCGGTCAATACCGTTCCCAGCGTGAGTTGGCCTACACCATACATCGGGTCGACGATCACCTTGAGACCCGCATTGCGGATCGCCTCCAAATCGATCAATGCCTCTACTGCGTCAACGTACTCATTGGTGAAATCGCGTTTCTCGATGATCCCGGCCTCCATCGCCACGTCCAACTCCAGCTTGATGACGTCGCCTTGCGTCAGCGCGTTCGCCTCCTGCTCGATTTGCCTGGTCTCATGGTCAAGCAATAGAGAGCCGTCGCCATGAAACACCTTCAGGCCGTTCCACTCCGGAGGGTTGTGACTGGCGGTAAAAGCCAGTCCGTACGCCGAGTCCTTGATTGCGGTTGCATAGGTGATGAGCGGTGTGGGCGCATCTTCCGCCAGCAAAATGGTCGGGATGTCGTTGCCGGCGAAGACCTCCGCCGCCGCCTCCGCCGCCTGCTTCGACAAGAAGCGCCGGTCGTACCCGATGATGACGCCCCTTTTCTCGACCGACTGCCGCGTAATTTCATTGGCCAGCGCTTGGCTTAGCCGTCGCACGTTGTGCAGCGTGAATCCTTCGCCAATCAGCGCTCGCCAACCTCCCGTGCCAAACGCGATCAGATTCTGCTCTTCCTGCCGTCTCGGGCGATACAGCCGCTTTTGCAGGATGAATTCCGCGCGTTCGAGATCGCCCGCCGAGTTCACTCCCTGCACTTCGTCCTGATCGTAGAGCTGGTAACTTTCAACCTTGAGTCCCGAGCGGATCAACTGGTGTACACAGTCGGTCAGGCGATAATCGCCATCGACCGGCGACGGCGACAATGCGCGCAACGCTTCCGCAATCACCTTGGCGTTCACCACGTACGCGCCCACGTTAATCTCGCGGATTGCACGTACCTCTGGCGATGCCTCGGTGTCTTCGATGATGTCCATGATCTGCCCTGCGGCATCGCGAATGATGCGCCCGTACGGCAGTGGCCGATCCACCACCGCGGTCAGCAGTGTCAGATGGGCCTGTTTCAGACGGTGCCGATTGAGCAGTCCCAGAATGGATGCGGGGCGGAACAGCGGGGTGTCTCCGTAGAGAATCAGCAGATTGCCGTCAAAATCCGGCAGGGCCTTGCAAGCCTGTAGGACGGCGTCGCCCGTGCCCAGTGGCGCTTCCTGCTCGACATAGTGAAATTTCGGGCCCAGGTGATCGCGAACTTCCTTCTGCCGGTACCCCACCACAATGTAGACGTCTTCCGGCAGGACAACCTGCAATGCATTCTGAACCACATACTGCAGAATGCTGCTGTCTCCCAGCTTCTGCAGCACCAGAGGCTGCCCGTCGGCAGTAATTGCGTCCTTGCCTGCCGCCAGGATTACCGCCTTTAGAGGTATTTTGTTGGGATTCAATTCGTTCGATATCATGACGGCATCCGTTCTTCCTGCAACATTCAGACTCGAGCAGCCCAGACTTGAGACCTTACACCTCTGCCTCCTCGAGCATGACCTCCCGAGCCTGGGCCCTTCCGATGGGCACAAATCGCGCCAGGATCATTGCCGGAATGGCCGAGATTAGCACCCATACAAAAAAATGCCGATACCCCATCTTCATTTGGATCCATCCGCTAATCGCCCCTGGCAGCACCAGTCCGAGATTCATAAGCGAGTTGGCGAAGGCGTAATGCGCCGTCTGATATTTGCCCGGAGCGATCTCCTGCATCATCAGCAGCATGACACCAACGAATCCAAAGCCGTAGCCGAACATCTCCAGCGACATGGCCAACGTGATCAACACCGTACTCGTCGGTAGTTCAGTGCTGAGATAGAAATACGTCAGCATCGGAAGGTTCATCACCAGGATCAGCGGCAACAGCGCTCGCTTCAGGCCCAGCCACGCTGCGAAGTATCCACCGAGAACGCTTCCCACGATGAATGCGGCCGTACCGAACGTTCCGTAGATCGTTCCAAATTCCGTGGTGCTCAGGCCCAGGCCTCCCTGAGTCCGGGCCGCCTTCAGAAACAGCGGCCCAATCTTTACGACCTGCCCTTCACCCGCGCGATACAGAAAAACGAACAGCAAGAGAAACAAGATGTTGGGCTTGGTGAAGAAAGTAACCACGACGTCCCAAAATGTTGCCAGCATCTCACGCAGGCTGCGGGCATGGCGCTCCACTCCACCTGCGGGCAGAACCCGCGAGTGAAACAGGCCCAGGACTACCAGGGTTATTCCCACCGCTGCGAAGATGATCATCCAGGCGCGGACCACCGGCATGCGGTTTTCGAGGTAACCAGCGAGGATCAGCAGTCCTCCCTGCGAAACAAACCGCGCGATATTGTAGAAACCGCCCTGCCATCCCGCGTATTCCGCCTGCTGTTTCCGGCTCAAGCTGCCTATATATAGCCCGTCGGCCGCGATGTCATGGGTCGACGAACAGAAGGCGACGACGGCGAAGAATGCAATGCTATAGCGAAAATATCCTGGCAACGGCAAGCATAGCGCCAGCAGCCCCAGGCTCAATCCGCCCACGAACTCCATGAGTACGACGAAGAACTTCTTCGTCTTATACATCTCGAGGAAGGGGCTCCACAGCGGCTTCAGCGACCACGGCAGCCCCAGCAGGCTCACCGTCGCCGTGATGGTGCTGTTATCCACGCCCATGCGCGAGTAAAAAATCAGGGCCATCATGCCAACGGCATAGAACGGCAGTCCTTCGGCGAAATACAACGTCGGCACCCACACCGCGGGGGAGACACCGGTGCGTCGCAATATGCTCATCGCTTCCTTTCGTGCTTCGCCGCAGGATCGTAATCTAGTACCTCAAAACCAGTCCGAGGGCCATTGCCAACATACAAGAGCACTGCAAGAGTCTCAACTACCGACGGTCGCTCTCAATCGATCATAAACAATCACATTCGAAAGCATCTTAGCATGGCCCGAATTGGCAAACCTTTTCGCGGCAGTTGGTATTTCAAAACGAAGCTCAGAAAGGAATTCAGCAGCCCGCCAAACAGCCATGGAATGTCCTGCGATTACGCCGCAGTTACGTTGACTGCGTCGAGTGGCAATCCGCTCTCTTCAATGGGGTTTTGTAAGGAGAGATCTGTCGCAGACAGGGCGCCCTTACTGCACCAGATGCTCGAGCAATTGGTGCACTCCGCCCAGGCTTCCCGGCCACAGCAATACGGTTGCGGCTACGCCGGCAATAAGCAATGCAGCGTTGCGAGCAAAGGCAACGATCGGCTCCAAAGGCTTCTCCGCGTATGCGGGCTCGCGCAGCAGGCGGTCCACTCGTGTCGCCAGTTCACGGTCGTCATCCACCAGCGAAGACAGCAAATATGACGGGGCGGGGTGGACACCCATCTTCGCGACTTTGACCAGCGCCGAAGCCAGTGAAAGGGCCCGCTGCGGATCGCCATCCACTGCCTGATCGTCGGCCGCCCATTCCGTAAACCTGGACCAGCCACGTTCCAATTTAGAGAGTCCCGACATGAACGGCAGAATGTCAGGGGCAAGCAGGAATAAGAATTTCTTCAGGTTATCGCGCGATATCCGATGCGCCGTCTCGTGGCGGAAGGCAGCTTCTTTTTGCTCGTCACTCAACGCATTCATCACCGACTGCGACACCACGAGGTACGGATGCACTACGCCAGCCACTGCCATCAGCGGAGCGTCATCGTTCAGCACCACTGCGCGCGCCGAATCCAGCCCCACCGTCGTTGTCACGCCATTCTTCTGGCAACCACGCATATACCGTGCGGTAAGCGCGACCGACGAAAACCCTCTTAGCAGCGCAACTAGCCAGACTGCAGCGCCGAGCAGTGCGGTCAACAGACAGGAAATACCGACTCTCTCGCCGGAAATGTCTGGCTCCAGCCAGACATAGCTGGGTATGCAGAATCCCACCACGATAAACAGAGTCAGCGCTGACGGGGACATTCGTAGACCAAAAAGCAGCTTCGACGCCAAGCGCGGCCGCATGCTCTCAGCCAGTCTGACCGCGGCCCCTGCCAGCGACCGAACGGCGAGCCAGCTCAATGCATGCACCACGAAAAACGTGGCGAAGCACAGGCACAGCAGCCGCAGGTAGTAGGGCAGAACCATTATTTGCGGTCTTTCTCGGAGAGTTCCTCGCGCTTTCGCTGAATCTTCGTTTCCAGTTCATCCAGCAGCAAAGCGTCATGGGTTCCAACCGCATCCACCAGGCAAGATAGCAGCAGGTGACGCGATTCCTCAGGACCCGTCAGGAAACCGGCCATCATCTCGCCGGCTCGGCGGCGGTCCCATTCTTCCCGCGAGAGCCTGGCCGAATAAACAAACGCGCGGTCGGTCAGCTCGCGGTCCAAAAGGCCCTTCTTATACAGCCTGTCGAGGGTGGTCATCACGGTCGTGTAGGCCAGTTTTCGCTCCAAACGTCCCACCACATCTCGGACGTTGCTCGCCCCGAACCTCCACATCATCTCCATCACATCGATCTCCAGCGGCCCCAATTGCAACCGCTGCGCTGAAGCGCGATCGTTGACGGAGTCTTGCTCGACAACCTCTTCATACATAGGTGCTACTCCCTTAGATCAATCCGCGTTCGGAGCATTGTACCGTCACGTCTGAATACAAAGCCAGCTATTTTCCGAGGCCCTCTAATCAGCCGCCCTCACTGCGAAAGCAGAAACTCGATCGAATCTTCAAGCTCCGAAATCGCGATCGGCTTCAGCCCGAGCCTCTCGACGGCGTGGTTGAATTCCGTAAGTTGACCGCTCTTCAGCTTGTTCCACTCCGCGATCCGGGTCTTGGCGGCCTCGTCCGACAGCCGGTAAACCTCGATGGCCTGCTGCGGCGTGGTGCGGTCCCCGCCTTCGACCACCCGCAGCGCTGACTGCAGACCACTATTCGCTGTCTCCAGTCCCATCGCTTCCGGATTCGTCTTATTCCCCTTCCCGATGGCGCCAATCGCTGCTTCCAGCTTCTCAGCCGAAGTTAGCAACTGGGGCTGCCCTTTCAGTTGTTCCTTGAGTTTTCCCAGACTGCTGCTGACGGCTTTCAATTCCATCATCGCCTGACGGCTCCGCCGCACCTCCGCGAAGATCTCCAGAGCCAGCTCAAGTTGCTGCTCCAGCACCGTTGCGGTCGCAGTTGACCGCGGATCCATCGCAACCTGCAGAGGTTCAGTAAGAGCGACACCGTCCACCGTCAACTTCACCTGGTACGACTCCCGGAGTGACACGCGGCCCTTTTGGTGCGCGGAAACCTTCTTCCTCAAACTCTTCGCCCGCGCCCGCGCTGCTCCATCGCAAATCCCAAACAAATCTATGCATGCCCGAGCCACTCTCCAGCACCTTGGGCTTTGGCAACCAGCCCTCCGCAATCGGTAACGGAGGCCGCTTCTCCTCGTTTTTGTCGCCGCTCGTATATCGCCTTACAAGCTTTCCCGAGGAATACGAGACTTCGAGCTTCACTTCGGCCGCATTCGCCGGCAGGTAGTAGTCGATGATCGCTCCGTCAGGCGGGTTCTTTGCCGTCGGTTCTTCCGGCGGTAGCGGACTTCCCAGAAACGCATCGTTGTCGATCCGTACCGCCATAGCCGGCTTATAGAGTCGCGCCTTCGATGCGTCTGCCTGCTCGCTGATTTGCCGAAGCGGCGTAATGTTGTCGAGGATCCAGAATGCCCGTCCATGCGTTGCTATGACCAGGTCAACGCCGTGGATTGTCAGGTCCCTAACCGAGGTCCTGGGCAGGTTCATTTGTAGCGACTGCCAATGGTCTCCATCGTCGAACGAAACGTAAACCCCAAGCTCCGTTCCCGCGAACAACAGTCCCTGCCGTTGCGTGTCTTCGCGAATCGCTCTCAAGAATGAAGTTCCACCGATACCGGTAGTGATCGGCTGCCACGTCTTCCCATAGTCGCGGGTTCGATACAGATAAGGCGCCTGATCGTCCAAACGATGGCGGTCAACTGCGGCATACGCGACCGCCGGATCAAAGTGCGACGCCTCGATCATCGCAATCTTGCTCCAGTCGCTCATTCCCTTCGGAGTCACGTCGCTCCATGTCTTACCGCCGTCGGTTGTCACGTGAATCAGCCCAGTGTCACTTCCCGCCCAGATCAGCTCCGAATTCTTCGGCGACGCCGCGATCGTGTAGATCACTCCAAAACCGCGCTCCTTCGCATCCAGCACCGTTACCGGCGCCGCAGATTTCTCATTCGTCGGATTCGCCACCGCACCCGTCAGGTCAGGACTGATCTTCTGCCAATGCAGTCCCTCGTCCGTTGTCTTCATCACGAACTGTGTGCCCAGAAAAAGCGTGCCCTTCTCAATCGGAGACATCGCCAGCATTGGGGTCCATGGGTCTCTGTATTTACGCTCGTCGATTTCTGATCGAAAGTTCTGCAGAGGCCACGGAGTAATCTCCTGGCTCAACGAAGTCCGCCGGTCAAAACGGACCACGCTGCCATACACGCCGGTCACGTACAGGATGTTTTGATCGTTGGGATCGGCCACGACGTAGCCGCTCTCGCCGCCTCCGATCATGAACCAATCCGTGGGCCCAATCACACCATGATCTGCTCGGCTCAGAACGCCGGCACTGCCGCTGTCCTGCTGCGCGCCGTAGACTGCGTACGGAAAACTATTGTCCGTGGTCACGTGATAGAACTGCCCGATCGGCTGGTTGAACCACGATGACCATGTCTGCCCTCGATCCAGACTCACACTGGTTCCCTGATCGGTTCCCAGCACCATCCGCGAAGAATTCGCAGGATCGATCCACAGTTGATGGTAGTCGTCGCCACCCGGCGCTCCCCGCACAATGCTGATCGTCTTGCCGCCGTCCTCCGACCTGTAGAGCGCTACGTTGGGCACATACACCACGTCGGGGTTATTGGGATCGATCGTCGGCTGATTGAAGTACCACCCGCGACTGGTCAACCGCTCGTCGCTATTTGTCCGCGCCCACGTGTTTCCCCCGTCGTCCGACCGATAGAGTCCCGACTTTTTCCCCGCTTCGATCAGCGCGTACACCCGCCGTCCGTCTGCCGAAACCGCTACTCCTACCCGGCCCCAATCTCCGTCCGGTAGACCATTGCCCTTCAGTTGCGTCCAGTTGGCGCCTGCATCGGTCGTGCGATAAAGTCCTCCACCCGGCCCTTCCAAAGGCGCGTACGTCGTCCACGGAGGCCGATGCGCCTGCCACACTCCAGCAAACAGCGTCCCCGGATTCCCTACCGCCAGCGCCAGATCACTGGCCCCGATCTCCGGCCCCTTGTCGAGCACATGCGTCCACGTCTTGCCGCCGTCGGTTGACTTGTACACACCCCGCTCTGCGTTCGGCCCGTACGCGTGGCCCAGCGCCCCCACATAAACCACGTCTGCGTTCTTGGGATCGACTACAATGCGGCTGATCTGCCTCGAGTCGCGCAGCCCAACGTTTGCCCATGTCTTCCCGCCATCGCTTGACTTGTAAACGCCATCGCCTGAAGACAAATCGCTGCGAATGTCAGACTCGCCAGTTCCCGCGTAGATCACCTGCGAGTTTGACGGCGCAACCGCCAACGCCCCTATCGACGCAATCGGCTGACCGTCGAACAGCGGCACCCATGTCACCCCCGCGTTCTGCGTCTTCCAAACACCCCCGCCGACTGATCCAAAAAAGTAGGTCGCTCCATCGCCCGGAATCCCTGACACAGCCACTACGCGCCCACCGCGAAACGGGCCAATCAACCTCCACCGCATGCCGTTGAACAACTCCGGCGGGACTGTTTGCGCCACTAGCGCCGTGCTGGTGAACGTAAGAAGCAGTAAGCCAAGAATTGCGGGGATCCTTTGCATCTTCGAGTCCATCAAATCGAAGTTTCCTCACACGTCAAGTTTGGATGAATTAGACTACATCTCGGCATGCTGAAGCACGAACTGGCTACTCCCGCCGGCACAAATCTCCGTTTCTGGATACCGATGCGCACAAAACTTGCTCTTCTCTCCGTTCTTTTGTTTGCGGTCCCCGTCGTGAACCAGGCCCAGACCCAGCAGGTTGACACCAAGGTCCTTACCGAAATGCGCTGGCGCAACGTTGGCCCCTTCCGCGGAGGACGCACTCGCGCCGCGTCGGGTGTACCCAGCCAGCCGAATGTCTTCTAC
Source organism: uncultured Acidobacteriaceae bacterium (assembly GCA_963758255.1). GTDB lineage: Bacteria > Acidobacteriota > Terriglobia > Terriglobales > Acidobacteriaceae > DASRAA01. Next base: position 492,831 of record CAVWUX010000002.1, on the reverse strand, counting down.
GTCGGCGCGGTCAACGGAGGCGTCTGGAAAACCACCGACTACGGTCGCACCTGGCAGCCGATTTTCGATCAACAGCCCACTGGCTCAATCGGCGCCTTGGTAGTTGCACCTTCCGATCCGAACATCATTTACGTCGGCAGCGGCGAAGGACTCCACCGACCCGATCTCTCCGTCGGTGACGGTATCTACAAGTCCGAAGATGCCGGCAAGACCTGGACGCACCTAGGCCTTCGCGATGGCCAGCAAATTTCCCAGATGGCCGTTGATCCTCATGATCCTAACCGCCTGTTCGTCGCCGTTGCCGGACATCCTTACGGCCCCAACCCTGAGCGCGGCATCTATCGTTCCACCGATGGAGCCAAAACGTTTGAGAAGGTTCTGCATAAGAACGAGAACATTGGCGCTGCCGGCGTCGTAATCGATCCTTCCGACCCCAATACCGTCTATGCCACTCTGTGGGAGGCGCGTGAGGGCCCGTGGGAGAACGGCGCCTGGAATGGCGAGGGCGGAGGCATTTTCAAGTCCACCGACGGCGGCAAAACTTGGAAGCAACTGGCGGGCGGTTTGCCCGACGGCATCGTGCAGGCCTACGTCAGCGTTGGAGTCAGCGATCCGAAACGCCTCTTTGCTTCCGTCGCCACCAAAGACACCGTCGATCTCTACGCCTCCTCCGATGCTGGGGCCACCTGGCACGTCGCCACAACCGATCCTCGTCCTCGGGGCCGCATTGGCGGCGGAGATTTACCGGTCCCGATGATCGACCCAAAGAATCCTGACATCGTCTACATGACCTCCACCGTCACCTGGAAGTCCACCGACGGCGGTAAGACCTGGACGGGCTTTCGCGGCGCCCCCGGTGGCGACGACTACCAGAACATCTGGATCAACCCTAATAACCCCGACGTCATCCTCATCGTCAGCGACCAGGGTGCAATCGTTAGCGTCAATGGTGGCGAGTCCTGGAGTTCCTGGTACAACCAGCCCACCGCGCAGGTCTATCACGTCAGCGCCGACAACGCCTTCCCCTACCGCCTCTGCAGCGGACAGCAGGAGAGCGGCTCGGTTTGCATCTCCAGCCGCGGCAACGACGGCGAGATCACTTTCCGTGATTGGCATCCCGTCGCCGCGGAAGAATACGGATATGTCGCACCCGATCCTCTTGATCCGGACATCGTTTACGGTGGCAAGCTAACTCGCTACGACCGCCGCACCGCTCAGGCGCAGTACGTCATGCCGATCGCCCTCCGTACCCCCGACTTCCGCGTCGTACGCACCGAGCCGGTGATGTTCTCCCCTGTCGATCCGCATCTTCTCTACTTCGCGGCTAATACGCTCTGGACTACCCGCGACGGCGGCCGCACCTGGAAGCAGATCAGCCCCGACCTCACCCGCAAGACCTGGGAAGTCCCGGCCAGTGTTGGCATTTTCGCCAGTGAAGTAAAGCCCACGCAGCGCGGAGTCATCTACGCTCTCGCGCCTTCGCCCCTCGACATCAATCGCATCTGGGCAGGCACCGACGACGGTCTCCTCTGGCTCACCACCGACGGCGGAGCAAACTGGAACAACGTTACTCCGCCAACCCTGAGCGCGTGGCAGAAGGTGTCGATCCTCGAAGCCAGCCACACCGATCCCAACACCGCCTATGCCGCTATCAACACCCTCCGCCTCGACGATCTGCGTCCTCACATTCTGCGCACCCGCGACGGTGGTAAGACGTGGACCGAAATCACCACCGGCATCCCTGACAACGAAAATGTGAACGCAGTTCGCGAAGATCCCAAGCGCAAAGGTCTCCTGTTCGCGGGCACCGAGCGCACGGTGTATGTTTCGTTCGACGACGGCGACCACTGGCAGTCGCTGCGCCTTAACCTGCCAGCAACCTCCGTCCGCGATGTGATCGTCAAGGACGACGACCTCGCCATCGGAACCCATGGCCGCGGTTTCTGGATCCTCGACGACATCGCACCCCTGCGCCAACTTGATGACAAAGTTCTCGCCAGCAGCGCCTACCTGTTTGAGCCTCAGCATACGTATCGTGTGCGTTGGGACATGAACACCGATACTCCGCTGCCTCCTGACGTCCCTGCAGGCCAGAACCCGCCTGACGGCGCCATCCTCGACTACTATCTGCAATCCACCGCTTCCGGCCCGGTCACGCTGGAAATTCTCGACAGCTCCGGCAAACTCGTGCGTCGATACTCCAGTGCCGATCCCCTGCCCCCTCCCGACCCCGAAGTCGCCATTCCCACTTACTGGGTTCGTCCCCCTCAGAAGCTTTCCAGCGAAGCCGGTTTCCATCGCTTCCTTTGGGACATGCACTATCCGCCCGTGCCTGGCGTCAAGCCGGAATACCCCATCGCTGCGATTTACGAAAATACCGCGCCCGCTCCGACTTCGCCCTGGGCGATGCCCGGCAAGTACAAGGTCGTGCTCACTGCCAACGGCCAGAAGCACACGCAAGAGCTGACCATCACGATGGACCCGCGCGTCAAGACACCCATCGCCGGCCTGCAGCAGCAATTCGATCTCTCCCACCAGATTTACGAGGATATCCTCGCGCTGCAACCCATTAATGACCAGGTCGATCAGCTTCGCGCCCAAATCAAGGTCCAGCGCGCCAAGTCGCCCTCGTCGGCCGATGCCGCCAAACTTGATGCCCTCGCCCAGAAACTCGATGCCTTCGCAGGCGCGGAAGGCCGTCGCCGTCGCGGAACTCAGCAGGCCGCGACTCTCTCCAGCGTACGCGGATCGCTCATGGAACTCTTCAGCGTGCTCCAGGACGTTGACGCCACACCCACACCGCAAGCGGCACAAGCCGTACCGGTACTGCACAACTCGACGCAGACGCTTGTCAAACAATGGGCGGAAATCGAAAAGACCGATCTCCCGCAACTGAAATCACAGCTCAAGATTTCGGACTTGCCGAGACTGCCCGAGGAATCGGCCGCTCAACCTTTGGGCATCACCCGCGACCGCGATGAAGAGTAGTGGGGATCGACTAGCGAATTCATGAATTACTCGCTTGCGTGCCTCAGCAACCAACTCACGATCGCTTCCCACTCACGCTCCAGATCGCCATACGCCGCGGCCCGGTCGGCCCTTCGATACCAATATTTCGCATTTGCCATGTCCCCTTGCTTCCGATGCAGGTAGGCATGCACCCAAGAGCCGTCCGGCCCTTCATCCCGCTGGGCCGACTCGTGGGCCTTTGTCCAATCTCCCTTAGCGTCCCACCACAGCCCCTCAAGCGCCGGGCCCAAGCTCTCTGGCGGAGTAGCGCTCGTTAGCGATTCGCGAAACTCTGCGATGTTCATGCAACCCTCGCCGCGTGATTCTTCTCGTGCTAGCTAACCGTACCTCCGAGGCATTCGCAAGGGCACCTCGCACTTTCGCTCGTGTTCCACGTCACCATTGTTCCGTACATCGTTTTCGCTGACGTCTCATATCCTTTGGTCGTATGTTCTGGAAATGTCGCGCAGTGCCAGCCGTTCCGGGGGAACAAAAGTAGACGACTTGAATGCTCGTCTGCAGGCCAGCACCACCCGAGGTCGGGTTTTGCCGCAGCTTGAGACGCCGCGCCTTTTCAAAGCCCTTGACTGCTTCCCGGCTCAACTAAGCGGTTGTATTTCTTCAGGACCTGCTTCAACTGCGCATGTGGGATCGCCGGCACTTCGAAGTCGTTGATGCCCTTCATGCTCTTGGCCGCAATCATGGCGTTGACTACCGATTCCTCCACGGCCTGCACCGTGGCCAAGAACAGAGGGTTCATGGCGTCGTTGGGAATCATGGCGACATGCTTCACTCCACCGCTTCGCCACGCGCCGGGATTGGCAGTCGAAAACGCGATGAATATGTCGCCCGAACCGTCACCGGAGTAGCTTCCCAGCATGCCCAGTCCGAGGGGGACCCGTCGCGCCAACCGCTTGAGTTGCGTCGGCAGTAGCGGAGCATCTGTGGCGGCCACAACAATGATCGATCCGTTATCGTCTTTTATTGGGATGCCATTGGGCAGTTCCCGTCCCACCGGGATTCCTGCTATGCGCAACTGCGATTTAGTCCCGTAGTTGCACTGCGCCAGTACGCCGACGGTGTAACCGCCGGCATCGCCGCTCAGCAGGCGCGAAGCGGTCCCGGTGCCGCCTTTGAAACCATTACAGATCATTCCGGTCCCGCCGCCGACGTTGCCCTCGGCTAGCGGGCCGCTTGCGGCTGAGTTCAGCGCATGAATCACGTGCTCCGGCTTGACGTGGAAGCCGTTGATGTCGTTCAACTGGCCGTCCCAGGTCTCGGCGACCACCGGTAGCAACCACCAGTGCCCGCTGCGGTCGGCGGCTCCGTGATCGATGCGCCAACGGATGACGGCATCGCGGACGACTCCCACGCTGTGGGTGTTCGTGATCATGACCGGGCCTTCGAGGAAACCCGACTCCTCAATCCAGGCGGTACCGGTCATCTCGCCATTGCCGTTCAACGAATACCAGCCTGCGAATACGGGATCGTTGCTGCTCTTCGCGCCTCGGGGCAAGACCGCCGTCACTCCGGTGCGCACCGGGCCCTGACCGACTACCAGCTTGCCCGATCCGGAAATCAGAGTGGTGAAGCCCACCTCCACGCCAGCGACGTCGGTGATAGCGTTCAGCGCGCCTGGTGTGCCGTCGAAGGGAATGCCCAGATCGCGGGCGCGCGGCTCGTTTTGAGCCAAGGAGGATTCGAAGGTCTGCATGGTCTCCTTGAGTTGAGGCGCAAACTAGCTATGCGCCAGCAGTGTAGCAACCTCGTGCGGCCTTACCAGCGAAGAAAGATGCGGCGCGCCCCCGACGACTGAGAACTTTGCCTGCGGAATGCCCTCCGCCAGCGTCTTCATCGCCTGAGGACTGGTAGCGTGGGCATCGGCCTCGGCAGCAATCACGTGGGTGGGGACACGAATCTCACGCAGACTCGCGGAGCCATCGAAGCTCGCCAAGGCGCGCCAAGCCGCTGCCCAGTTGGGGACCTGGGCGCGGATCACACGCTCGCGCAGATAACGAACGTACCAGGGATTTTCGGCGACAATTTCCGGGGTGAGCCAACGGAGGAGAGAAGGTGCCACCTGGGACGCCATGCCCTCTCGCTCCGCCGCCTCGGCATTCGCAAGGTACTTCTCGGGGACCCCGCGTTCCATGGTCGAAAGCAGTGCCAGGGAAATGACGCGATCAGGATGTTGCACGGCAAATAACTGCGCGATGGCTCCACCCAGCGACAGTCCTGCCAGGCGCACCTTGCGCAGGTTCAGCTCGTCAAGCAAACGCGCCAGGTCGTCCACGTAGGTCTGCATGGCCTCGATTTTCGGAGCGTTGGACGCGTACCCGTGACCCCGCAAGTCGTATGCGATCAGGCGATACTGCTCGACCAACTGCGGGATTACGTCGCGCCACACCCGCCAGTCGGTCCCCAGCGAGTGAATCAAGAGGTAGGGTTCGCCTTGACCGGTCTCGGAGAGTACAGTCTCGTGATCGCCAAGATCGAGCCGCCGGGCAGCTCGCGGACGCACGACATCGAGATCCTCGATCAACACGCGCACTTCGCGCAGTACGTTAAGCGCACGTGGAATGCCGGCATAGGGCGCGAGATGCTCGCACAGTGCGATGAGCTCATCGGGATCGACTCCGCTGCGCAAGGCGGCGCCGAGATGCACGCGAAGCTGGGTTTCCGCGCCGCCGATTGCACCGAGAATTGCCACGGTGGCCAGTTCGCGCTCGCGCCGGCCAAGCTCAGCCTTGCAAAAGACCTGACCAAACGCAAACTCGGTGAGGGCGTCCGCCAATGTGGGAGAAGTCTGACGCACAGCGCGAACCACGGCGGCGCCGCGCTCCCCGTCAATCGCCTGCAATTCGTGCGCGCCAATCGACCGCCGATCCATGCTGGGCCTCCTGCCTGAATACCAGTTCCGTCCTCCGGGAAAGCCCTGATCACAAGGCCCGGCGCGCGCTGGCTCTCCGTATGTTACACCGCGTAATCCAGCCCGGTTACCCGGCAGTCACGATCATCGCCTGGCACGGCGACTTGCCCACCCGGCGATAAGTATGCGGAACGCTGGCATCGAAGTAGATGGAATCGCCGGTGTCGAGCTGATAGTCGTCGAGCCCGATCTTGAGTCCGAGCTTGCCCTTCATGACGTGCAGAAATTCGGAGCCCGGATGCTGGTGCGGCCGCAAGTTCTCCAGCTCCACCGGCTCAAATTCGGCGAGATACGAACTGGTGCGCCGCTCGTTGCACTTGAAGTCGAGGCTCTCGAAGTAGTACGCGACCTCGGATGCACCGGGACGCTCCGGTAACTTGATGCGCTCGTCCTTGCGGACGACCGAGACGATGTGACGCTTGCGCTCGTCGGTGAAGAAATAGTCGAGCCCGACGCTGAAGACCATAGCGATTCGCAGCAGTGTAGGCAGCGTGGGATACAGCTTGTCACGCTCGAGTTTTGAAAGCAGCGCCGGAGAAAGCCCCGTGTGCTTGCCAAGTTCGACCAGTCCCATGCTCTTCTTTAACCGCAGGGCACGCAATTTTGGTCCGATTTGATAAGGCCGCAGATTGTCTTCAATTGTCTTGCTGACCACAGTTGACCTCGCTTTTTTCTTCTCATGCACAAAATGATCAAAGTTTTTCGCGGATTGCACACCAGTCGCGAGTTGATTTGTATTTCTCTCTATAATCAAATAGTTTTTCGTTATAGTCAAGAATGTAATCAGGAGATGCGTAGCGTTTCCTGATTTCGCGGGCCGCAAGTCTGGGCGCAAGGTTCGTGCGGTCCGCTCGCGGTGGCTGGCTTGGGGGAGCCGGCCACCGCAAAACTTTCCGTGAAATGCTTCGCGTAAACTTGGGTTATGAATCCCGATGTAATCGTGGTGGGAGCCGGGGTATCGGGCCTGTTGGCGGCGGTGGAGCTGAAGCGTCGCGGCTTGTCCGTGCAGGTTCTGGAAGCCTCGAATGACGTTGGGGGACGCGTGCGCACCGACGATGTACACGGTTTCCTTCTGGATCGCGGCTTCCAAGTCCTGCTGACGGCGTATCCGGAGGCCCGGCGCTGCCTTAACTTCGGCGACCTTGACCTTCGGGAATTCGAACCGGGCGCGATGGTGCGAGCCGGCGGGCACTTTCAAACGATTTCCGATCCCATCCGGCGGCCGCGAAACATTCTGCCTTCGGCTTTTGCTCCAATCGGCTCGTTTAACGACAAATTGCTGAGCGCCAAATTACGCGGAGAAGTTTTGCGCGACGAGATCGACGAGGTGCTCAGCGCGCCGGAAGTGCCGACTATCACGGCGCTTCGCGAGTACGGATTCTCGGAGAAGATCATTCAGCGATTTTTCCGCCCTTTTCTTGGGGGAATATTTCTCGATCCCGAACTGGCGACTTCCAGTCGCATGTTTCGCTTCGTCTATCGCATGTTTGCCCAGGGAATGGCGGCGATTCCGAACCGGGGCATGCAGGCCATCCCGCGTCAACTGGCCTCACAGGTGGGGCAGGAGAACATTCGCTGCAACACGCCGGTGCAGCAGGTGTGGCCGGGCGGTGTGCGTTTGCGGAGCGAGGAAGAATTGTTCGGCGGAGCGGTGGTGGTGGCGTGCGACCCGGTCCACGCCGCGCGACTTCTACCGCAGGCGGGCATACGCACCGCCATGAGGGGAGTGCGCTGCCTCTACTTTGCCGCCGCCGATGCACCCATAGGCGATCGATATCTCGTGCTCAACGGAGAGGGCGAAGGCCCCATCAACAATCTTTGTGTTCCCAGCGTGATCGCTCCCGGATACGCACCCCGCGGGTGTCACCTGGTGTCGGTGACGGTGCTGCATGCGCCGCTCGACGAAGACCTTCTCATCCGCGATGTGCGCGAGCAACTGATCTCCTGGTTTGGGGCGCAAGTGAACGGCTGGGAGTACCTGCGGTCCTACCACATCGAAGATGCATTGCCCGATCAGTCGCTGGAGCACGGCGGGGTCGCCATGTCCGGCGTGCGCGCCCAGCCCGGACTCTACTTCTGCGGGGACCACTGCGGTACCGCGTCTCTCAACGGAGCTATGCTGGCAGGACGGCGCGTAGCCGATGCGGTATGCGCGGAATTCGGCGGATCGGGTGAGATGTACTAGAAGCTGGCGAACTATCATCCGACCCGCACCATGATCACAGTGAAAGTCAACAGCGATGCGGCGACGCCGCTCCACCAGTATCGCGAAACGGTCTTTCCGGAAAACGCGAAGGCTACTGCGCTTCCCAGCGTGATGGTCTCGACCATCTTCAATCCTGGCATCGTCACCCTGTAATACGGGTACAGAAAGACGGCCATCCAGAAATAGGCGAGCCAGAGTACTCCCATCACGCCGATCGCAATGCCGAGTGTCCTCATCTCGCCTCTCGTACCATGATCATCGCCCTGAAGTCCACGTTCGAGCAATCCCATGATTCGGAGCGACAGTCCCGGCTGGGACTCACATAAAATCATAGTGACATGTTTTCGAATGGGAGTTGGTCTAGGACGGTGTTGGGCCGGCGGCTTCTGGTGTTGGCTGCGCTGTGTGTGGGGCTGCTGCTGACATCAGTTGACTGCACGAAAAAACCAGCAGGCAAGCGGTACGAATTGCAGGGCCGCGTGGTGGCTGTGGACTCGGGGAGCCGTGAGATCACGGTCGCTCACCAGGACATTCCGGGACTGATGCCGGGCATGACGATGCCGTTCCTCGTTGCCCGAGATCAGGACTGGATCTTCAGAAATATTGGCCCTGGCGATCACATTCACGCCACCCTGGTGATGACTGACCACGCCGAACTACAGGACATTTCCTTCACCAAAGGGAGCGACACTGGAAGCGACGGAACCTCCAGCTTGCGCATCCCGGAGCCAGGCGATGACGTTCCCGACTTCAAGCTGGTTAATCAATTCGGCAAGACCATCCGCACGGAACAGTTTCGCGGAAAGCCTCTGCTGCTAACGTTTATTTACACGCGCTGTCCGGTGCCAGATTTCTGCCTGCTCATGAGCAATAACTTCAGCGAGGTTTTGAAGCAGTTGCAGAAGAGCCCTGAAGCTTTTGAAAAGGCGCAGTTGCTGAGTATCAGTATCGATCCGGCATACGACAAACCGAGCGTGCTGCTCAACTACGGCAAACGCTACGTAGGCAATGTAGATCCCAACTTTCAGCACTGGCAGTTCGCCACCGGATCGCCGGAGGAAGTGCGCAAGGCTGCGGATTTCTTTGGCCTCTCCTACAACCAGAAGGAAGGCCAGATTGTGCATACGCTGCAGACTGTCCTGATTGGCGCCGACGGCAAGATTGCGAAGGTGTATGAGGGCAACCAGTGGAAACCTGGAGATGTGGCGGCAGATTACGCGGCCGCCACCGGGCAGTAAAGGCACCTCGGCTTTCCCTATGCACTCCTCGTCTCCGATGGATCCGGGCCTTGGCTATGGGAAACTTTCGCAGATTTCGGCGCATCTGAATAGGTTCAACCGTTCCGTCGATAATCCATGGCTGAAACCCTGCAATTCGTCGTGCAACACGGCTACCTCCTGCTGTTCTTCTGGGTACTGGTCGAACAGGCAGGGTTGCCGATCCCGGCTACGCCCCTGTTACTGGCGGCAGGCGCCCTGGCCGGACAACACCAGTTGAACTTCGCGCTGGTGGTGATGGTCGCGGCAACCGGGTCGCTGATCAGCGACACCTTCTGGTATTTCTTCGGCAAGCGCAAGGGACCTATCGTCCTCAACTTTCTCTGCAAGGTTGCGCTGGAACCGGACTCCTGCGTTCGGCGCACGGAGTCAACGTTTACGAAACTGGGGCTGCAGACGCTCCTGATCTGCAAGTTCGTTCCCGGACTGAATACCGCGGCTCCGGCACTGGCGGCAACGGCCGGCATCGGGGTGGCGCAGTTTGTGTTGTTCGACTGGCTGGGAGCCCTGCTGTGGTCGAGCGCGTTTGCCGGGTTGGGTCTAATCTTCAGCCGGCAACTGGACCGCATCGCCGACGATGTGGCGCGATTCGGTTCGTGGACGCTGCTGCTGGTAGTCGGCGGGATCGTCGGTTATATCGCGTACAAGCTCTACGAGCGTCGCCGCTTCCTGAAGCAGGTAGCGGGGGTCCGCATCACACCCGACGAACTCAGGGAACGGCTGGAAGCGGGCGAGAGCGTAACCATTATCGACTTGAGGCATCCGCTCGACTTGCTGCCCGACCCACGCACCCTGCCGGGCGCACTGCGCATCAGTCCGGAAGAATTGGCGAGACGGCACAACGAAATCGCTCGCAATGGCGAAATCGTACTGTTCTGTACTTGACCCAACGAAGCCACCAGCGCCCGTGTGGCGCTGCAACTTCGCAGGCACGGAATCCGTAACGTCCGTCCTCTGCTGGGCGGATATCACGCCTGGAAAGAACTTGGTTATCCACTCGCCGACACGGTGGCAGAGAACGAAGCTGCGACCGGAGCCGAAGCCGCGGCTAGCGAGAATCTGGCGTAGAAAATCCTGGCAGTTCGCCTGCCGCGAATCATGAAGAAGACGCGCTCGGCGTCACTCGGATGCAGGATTACGGTCCGCCTCTGGCTTGAGTTCAACGACCGGAATCGCATCTCCGTTCAACGCGGGAGGATCGGGCAGACCTGCAGAATGTGACTTGGCGGCCGCTTTAGCGCTCGCGGCGGACTTTTCGTACTGGCCGATGTGCCAGATGTCGCGCGCGTACTCCAGCACGGTGCGATCGCTGGAGAACTTACCGATGCGGGCTACGTTGAGAACTGCCTTGCTGCACCAGATCTCGTCCTGGCAATATTCGCTGGCGATCCGCTTCTGGGTCTCGACGTAGCTGGGGAAATCAGCGATGTGATAGTAGCGGTCGCCACGATGGACGAGTTCATCGAAGATCCAGCGGAACAGACCGTGCTCGTTGGGACAGAAACGGTCCGAGGCCAGCGCGTCCATAACTTCTTTGACGTCGGTATCGGCGTCGTAGCGATCACGCGGATTGTAGGTTCCCTTCTGCTGCATCTCGAGAATCTCTTCCGCGCGCAAACCGAAGATGAAGATGTTGTCGAGGCCGACCTCTTCCGCGATCTCGATGTTGGCGCCGTCCCAGGTACCGATGGTCAGAGCGCCATTCATCGCCAGTTTCATATTGCCGGTGCCTGAGGCTTCCATGCCCGCAGTGGAGATTTGCTCGCTCAGGTCGGCGCCGGGAATGATCAGCGTCGCCAGCGACACGCGGTAGTCGGGCAGAAACGCGACTCTTGATGGCGTCCTTGACACGCTCGTCATTGTTCACCACGTCGGCGACGTTGTGGATGAGCTTGATGATCTGCTTGGCCGCCCAGTATCCCGGGGCCGCCTTGCCGGCAAAAATGTAGGTGCCTGGACGCCACCGGGGTTTCCCCGTGCTCGACGATGCGCAGGTAGTCGTGAATCACGTTCATCACCGCCAGCAGTTGGCGCTTGTACTCGTGAATTCGCTTGATCTGGACGTCGAAGATGGACTCGGGATCGACGATCACGTCGACCTGGTCCCGGATGGCTTCGGCCAGCTTCAACTTGTTCTGGCGCTTGACCTCCTTGAACGCAGCGCAGAAACTCCGGGTCCTTCGGCCCACGGTTCCAGTTCGCGCAGACGGCTCAGATCGGTAATCCACTTCTGCTCGTCGAGGGTGTGGCTGATCAGGTCGGTCAGCCCGGGATTGGCCTTCATCAGCCAGCGGCGGGGAGCCACGCCGTTGGTCTTGTTGTTGAATTTCTCCGGCCAGACCTCCGCGAACTCAGGAACCAGCGATGTCACCAGCAGCTTGCTGTGCAGGGCTGACACTCCGTTCACCGAATGGCTGCCGACGATGCACAGATGCGCCATGCGCACGTGCTTCTCGTAGCCTTCCTCGATGATCGACATGCGCTGCAACTTTTCGCCATCGATGACGGACTGGCGCTGAATGTCCCGCAGGAATCGATGATTGATGCTGAAGATGATCTGCACGTGCCGCGGCAGGACTTTCTCCATGCAGCGGCACCGACCACTTTTCCAGCGCCTCGGGCAGAAGCGTGTGGTTGGTGTAGGCGAGAGTCCGGCGAGTGATGTCCCAGGCCTTGTCAAATGGCAAGCCATATTGGTCGAGAAGCACCCGCATCAACTCCGCCACGGCCAGGCTGGGATGCGTGTCGTTCATCTGGATGGCGGCCTTGGCGGGCAGCAGTTCGATGTCGCTATGCTGCTGGCGGAAGCGCCGCATGATGTCGCCGACGGCGCAAGCGACGAGGAAATATTCCTGCACCAGGCGCAGCTCTTTGCCGGCAATCGCGGAATCGGACGGATAGAGCACGCGCGAAATGTTTTCGCTGGCGATCTTCTGCTCAACCGCTCGTAGGTAATCGCCGCGGTTGAAGATATCGATGTCGAAATCTTCCGAGGCGCGTGCGTTGAACAGGCGCAACCAGTTCACGGTCTGGCCGAGATAGCCGACGATGGGCATGTCGGTCGGGATTCCGAGCACAATCTTGTAATTGATCCAGGTCTGCTTCAGATTGCCATCGTCGTCGCCGATGGGAATCCATGCGGCCGTACATCGGAATGCTGATCGCCTCTTCCGGGTGCTCGATCTGGAACGGGGTGCCATTGGCCTTCCAACGGTCCGGCTTTTCCCGCTGGAAGCCGTTGAAGATTTCCTGCTTGAACAGGCCGTACTCATAATCGATGCCGTAGCCGTAGCCGGGCATGCCGAGCGTGGCCAGCGATTCCAGGAAGCAGGCCGCCAGACGGCCAAGTCCGCCGTTGCCCAGTCCGGCGTCGGATTCGCTCTCGAGCACATCGTCTAGGTCGACGCCGAACCCTGCCAGTACCTCGCGGCACAATTCCTCGACGCGGAGATTCGACAGGTTATCGCCGAGCGAACGGCCCATGAGGAATTCCATGGAGAGGTAGTACAGGCGCTTGGCGTCCTTATGGCGGAAGCGGGACTCCGTCTCCAGCATGCGATCGACGATGCGATCGCGAATGGCCAGCGATACCGGCTTGAGGTAATCGGCCGCTTTGAGTTCGGAGGTTGGCCGGACAAGCGTATACCTGACATGCCGCAGAATGGCTTCCCGCAGCAGTTCGGCGGTCCGCACCTGAGCCAGGAATCCCGGCGTCGGCGTGGAGAAGGAGAGCGACTCGTGCCTTCGTTCAGGGGCGTCCCCAGGCACACCGCCGCTGTCGCCGTCGGATTGCCGTGACGCGATGCTGTCCTTGCTTTGTTGCCGGCCTATACCGGAACCGTTAGGTTTGTCGTCGTTGGCTATGGCGCCTTACCCCGACATTCTCTCAGCATTCTATTCTAATGCAGAAGTCCTGCCCGACATCCCCCGAGAAGGTGACGAGCCCGGCAAAATTCTTGCACCAGCGTCGTAATCGTCGTGCTGAATCAATCACATCGGCAGTGGCCAAGTCGTTCAGCGCAATAGAGGTACCCGAATTACCAACAAGTGCGCCACGCGAAAAATCCCGCGGTTATTTTTCCCCGGGTGAAGCCGGAAAGACGGAATGGCGTGGCTCCGGCATGGCAACGCCGCCTTTGGCTGCCCGCCACAAGATTGCGTTCAGCACCTCTGTGTCCGCCGCATCGGCCACCGAGAAGTCAAGGGCTGCTGACTCCTTCGCGCCGGGAGCGTTCTTCGCGTTGGCCTGATAGATCGTGCCATTGTCACGATTACGATACTCAGCCTTGAATGCCGGTTGATCGCCCGGCCCGGTGAACAGCGGCGCCATTACAGCCGCGCGAGCGTCATTGTTGTTCATTGGAGGCAGACCGAGTAACGCTTCCATGGTGTGGATCATGTTCACCGTGGTGTAGAAATTGTGGTCCACGAAAGGCTGAGGCGAGTGTGGCGAATACTTGCTGATGACCAGCGCTATGCTGCGATGGGCGTCGACGTGATCAGCGCCATCTTGCGCGTCGTCTTCGAGCACGAAGATGGCGGTGTCGTCCCAGTACGGGCTGTTGGAGATGGCCTCCACCAAGCGGCCGACTGCCAGATCGTTGTCGGCGACACAAGCATTGGGAGTCGGTGAGCCGGCCTTGGTCCCAGCAGTATGGTCGTCAGGCAGCCGCACCAGCGCGAAGCTGGGCAATAGTTCACCCTTGCCGTTCTTGCGCGCCTCGACAAACCCCGCGAACTCGCGAAGAAACTCGTCCACGCGAAACTGGTCGGGGTACTCCACCTTGAAGTCGGGATAATTCGGGTCGAAGTGGTGGCGCAAATCGGCTTTGACCGGAACGTTGTAGGCCAGCAAAGGAATAACGTACTGGTATGGGCTCTTGCCGCCGCCCATCACTGCGGGCAGGTCTTCGCCTGGCTTGATGTCACTGCGGTCGCACTTAGGAGTTTGGCCGGTAGGCGCTCCCGTCGTTGCGGGCGTGTACTTCTGATCAAGCTCCTCGCACCAGTGAGATTCGATGTACTCCCCGTAATGGCGGTAAGACATCCGATGGCGGGCGAGATTGTCGAACAGGTATCCGGTCGCCGGCTCGTTCACGTCCGGAATGCCTTCGTTGAGGGGAACGATGTCACCTACCGTGCCCTCCGAGTCGTAGTCACGCTCGTCGCTGCGATACCCGATGGGCCAAGCCTTCTCGTTGTAGTCGGTGGTGATGGCCGCCATCGACCACGGATGACCGTCGCCTGAGACCTCGCCGCTGTCGTAGAAGTTGTCGAGCACTCCGAACTGGCGAGCCACTTTGTGCTGGTTGGGTGTGATGTCTTCGCCATACATCACCAGCGAGGGATCGCCGTTGGCTTCCTTGATGTCGCCGAAGAGCTGATCGTAGGTGCGATTCTCCTTGATGATGTAAATGACATGCTTGATGGGATTGCTACCGCTTGCGAAGGTGATTTGGTTGGTCCGGCCTTCCATGCGATTACTCTGCATCACCCTTGCGGTCAAAATCTCGTGATCGCGTTCCGCATCTTTCAGGTTTACGCGAGCCACCGAGCCGCGCACCATCGAGGCGATGTAGGGATGCTCAGACTCGTTCCCCGGCAACGGCACAGTTTCGCTGCCGGAGTTCGGACCGGTGCCGATTCCCTTTCCCGTGGCCACAAACAAGCTGTCACTCGTCAATGCCAGTGCCGTCGGGTACCACTCTGTGGGAATAAAGTAAGATGCACGGTCTTGATTGGCCTGTGCATGGGTTCCGCGGCTTTCGCGCAAGTCATAGACTCCAACCGCGTCTGAAGATGAGTCAGCCACGTAGAGCGTCTTGCCGTCCGCGGACTGCGCCAGTGCGATGGGGTAGTTCCCGCCTAAGGACTGCCCCGGAAGACGAGCGTCGAGGTAGCGCTCTACTTTTCCGTCCGCCGTCGTGATCACGGCGACACGGTCGCGATTGGCCAACGCGACGTAGAGTCGGCTCTCGTCGGGACTAAGCAGCAACGCGGTTGGGTGCGAGGACGATTCTGTCTCCGACTTGGGAGGGAGCAAGGCGATCTCGCGCACGACTTTGCCGGAGCGCAGGTCGAGTTCGGCCACGTTGGATCCGTTCCATAGCGAGCACCATCCGCGACTGCCATCGCGATTCGTGACTACTTCGTAGGGAAATGTGCTGGGCACGACTTTGCCGCGTCTCAGTGGGAAGCGATGCAGCACCTTGCCATCGGTCGCGTCGATCAGCACGGCATCGTCCGCGAGGTTCTCGGCGACCAGAAGCGCCTCGCCGCCGTTGCGCTTCACCATGGCGATTCCCGCGGGATACGGAGACACATAACCAGCGGGAACAAACTGCGACCCGTAAACGTTCTTGCTATCGTTGCCGAGTGGCGCCGGGGGCAGTTTCAGAAACCGTTCGGGAGTTAGCGCTCCGCTGGCGAATCGATACACCGCGATGCCATTGCCAGTGTCTCCCGCCTTCTTGCCTTCGGGGTCGGTGAGTGAGGCCATGGACGCGTAGAGTTCACGTCCGTTGCCACTCCAGGCGAGTCCGATGAAGTAGGTCTGCTTGGCGTGTATTGGCAACCGTGAATCGGGGAAATCGCGCAGTTGGTTGCTCGCCAGATCCAACACCGCGATGGACTGGCGATAACCCGACTCAGCCGATCCGAAGCCGTTGTTGAGCAGAGCGAGATACTTTCCGTCAGGACTAAGCGCCGCCGTGACCGGAAGGCTGTTGGTGCGCTGTGGTTCGCCCGGAACCGGTTCCCGCAGCGTCTTGCTGGTAGGCAACGAGATTTCATTCTGTGGCTTGTGCGCAGCCACCTGAGCAGTAGCGGACACAACGCCTAGGCCAACGAACAACAGGACAGGAAGACGACGGAGGTTCATTTCACTCCTTAGCGGGACGGTATAGAAGGCGACGGTGAACGCACGGCATGACCCGCAGCATCGTGCAAACTGGGTTCTCGAGCAGTCTGCCGAATGTGTTCCAGCACGCGCTCGACTGCCTCTTCAATGGGAGGCGCGCCGAAGACCACTACGTCGGCATGAGCCTGAGTGGGCCGGACGTAACGCTCCGCCATGGGAGCTACCGTCGTATGAAACTGCTCGACCACCGACTCCGGGGTGCGGCCGCGTTCGCGCACATCACGCTCCTGGCGGCGTTGCAGGCAAACGTCATCCGTCATGTCCACGTACACCCGGGTGCCCAGAAGGCGGCGCAGACCGGGCCAATGCAGGGTAAACAAACCCTCGAGGACCACAAATGGCGCCGGCTGAAATGGCTGCGTCACTGCGGTGCGGGTGTGGAGCGAAAAATCATAGGTCGGTACCTCGACGGCCGTTCCTTCGGACAGTTGCTCCACCTGCGCAATCAACAGTTGGTCTTCGAGGGCTGCCGGATCGTCAAAGTTGCAAAATGCGCGCTCCGCTAGAGGCAGGTGCGAGAGATCGCGGTAATAGTGATCGAGTGCCAGGACCGGCGCCTGCAGACGTTCGGATAGATGCCGGGCAAGGTAGCTCTTCCCTGCTCCTGACGGCCCGGCAATGCCAATGAGATAGGACTTCCCGGACATGCGGCTCCAGTGTAGCGCAAGGAGATGTGCCGGGCGACGGCGACAGTTGAAGAACTATTGGGTCCGATGATGGAGGTAGCTGTCGATCCTGGGCAGAACCGCACGCAGCAGCGCCAGGAACTTGCCACGAACGCGCTCTCCGGTCTCAAGCACTTCGTCATGGCTGATCTTGTCACCGCTGATTCCGGCTGCCATATTGGTGACACAAGAGATGGCCAGCACCTCGATGCCCTGGTGGCGCGCGACGATTACTTCCGGCACGGTGGACATACCTACAAGATCGGCGCCGATCGTCTTCAGGTAGCGAATCTCGGCTGGAGTCTCATAGCTTGGTCCCAGCATGGCCGCGTACACACCCTCGTAGATGTCACCGCCGACGCGGGCCACCTCCTCCAGCACAAAGCTACGAAACTCGGCATTATAAGCATCCGTCATGTCGGGAAAGCGGGGGCCGAGGCGGTCGTCGTTTGCGCCGACAAGAGGATTTTGGCCCTGCAGGTTGATGTGGTCGCGGATGGCCACGAGTGCGCCGCGTCCGTAGGCCGGGTTGATGCCGCCGGCGGCGTTGGTCAGAACCAGAGCTCGCACGCCCATGCGGCCAAACACGCGGATGGGGAACGCCACCTCCTGCGCTGAGTAACCTTCATAGAGATGCACTCGCCCCTGCATGGCCGCCACAGCGATACCGCTGACGGTCCCGATGACGAGCGTCCCAGCGTGGCCGATCGCCGTGCTTCGCGGAAAAGATGGGATTTCGGTGTAGGGGATGCGGACTGCGTCCCGACAGTTCATCCGCGAACCCACCAAGTCCGGAGCCTAAGACCAGCGCGATGCGCGGGCGCAAGGCAGTGCGTTCCAGGATGAAATGCGCAGCCTGTTCAGCACGGCTGAGTTCGTCAGCACCGTATTGCGTTGAAGTGGGATTTGGCATTCTTGTCAGCAGTCACTACGCTGCCAGCAGCATCCGTGGTCGTCACTTCCCCATTTCTTCCAGGTACTTCTCCACTTCGAGTGCAGCCATGCATCCGGTTCCAGCGGCCGTGACAGCCTGTCGGTAGTGACGATCAGATACGTCTCCAGAGACAAAGACCCCCGGGGCGCTGGTACAGACGTATCCATCGGAAGGAAGCAGATAGCCGTCACCATCGCGAGCGAGCTGTTCGCCCACAAACTGCGCGTTGGGAGTGTGTCCGATGCCGAGGAACATGGCGCTGGTGGGGAAATCCCACTGCTCGCCAGTCTTGATGTTGCGCAGCCGAAGTCCTGTGACTTCCTTCTTGGTGACGTCGTACACATCGTCAACCACGGTGTCGGTCAGAAACTCGATTTTGTCGTGTTGGCGGGCCCGGTCGAGCATGATCTTCGAGGCGCGGAATTCGCCGCGGCGATGGATGATCGTGACCTTGGTGGCAAAGCGGGTGAGGAAAAGCGCCTCTTCCATCGCCGAGTCGCCGCCGCCGATCACAGCAATCTCCTTGCCAGAGAAGAAAAATCCGTCACAGGTGGCACACGGAGAAACGCCATGGCCAATCAGGGCCTTCTCATTCGGCAGATCCAGCATGCGTGCCGAAGCACCGCTGGCAATGATCAACGCGCGAGTCAACAGCGTCTCGCGGCCCAGATTCACTTCGATGGGCTTGGTCTCGTTCCCGTCGGCCGTTTGGCTCAGGTCGACACTGACCACATGTCCGGTCTTGTACTCGGCGCCAAAGCGAGCGGCCTGCTTGCGCATGTTGTCGATGAGGTCCGGCCCCTGGATGCCATCAGGAAAGCCGGGGAAATTCTCGACCAAAGTGGTGATGGCCAGTTGTCCGCCGGGCTCGTGCCCGTCAATGACCAGCGGGGACAGATTGGCGCGAGCGGCATAGATGGCGGCGGTCAACCCCGAGCATCCGGAGCCGATGATGATGACGTTGCGAACGTTTTCGGTCATAGAAATAGCAATAGATTCCTGAAATGCGACGAAGATGCGGAAGCGTTATCTTCCAAAAGCGCGCACAAGAGCAAATGCTGGCGTTGCAGCCAGTTGAACGGAAACTAACTTCCTTCGGATTCTAGCAAGCGCACGGGGTTCGCGAAACTAAGTACATTACGGGGTAGCGAAGCCGACCACGATTCACACAACGAGATGCGCACGGAGCTGTAAAATCGACTGCATGGCAAAGCTCACGTTGGTGTATGGAATGCGTCTGCTTCCTTCTGATGAGATTGAGGAAGTTGGCCAGGCTCCAGTGAAGCTCAAGAATGGCCGAGAGGCGCACGTAACCCTGCATGTGGTTGAAGGATCGAAGGAAGATATCGAAAAGCAATTGCGCACGAGCATCGACGCTTTTTTTGATCTATACCCGGAAATTTGACCTCGCTCGGGTCCTCGCCAGGTGCTGGAATTGCGTCGCGGCAATGCAGGTAGCTTGCGACGGGAACGTTGCCCTCCGCAAAAGCGTAATAGTGTGCAGATGTCGCTCTGGTCGCGGAGGCTATAATCCGCTAACGATCAAGATTCAGGATAAGGCAGTCTGTGATTGAGCTCCCCAACCCGACGCAAATGCGCCTTGCACTCAGCAGGATGCTGCGCCCCACCAGCAAGCTGGGAAAGATAACGCTGTGGTTCGGTGGGCTGGCGCTGTTGCTGCAAGCGTGGAAGTTGATCGCTCCCGCCTTCGGCGGAAGGATGCTGAGCGGGTGGGCCACTTTCATCACTTATGTCTTCGTTTGCTGCCTGCTGATAAGAAGCATGCGGTGGGTGCGCAAGGAACTGATGTGGCGGCTGCGCAATCGCCTGATCGTCACCTACGTCTTTATTGGCGTCATTCCCATCGTGCTACTGGTGTCGATGGTGTTGCTGGCGGGCTACCTTTTTGCCGGTCAGTTTGCCACCTACATCGCACTGACTGATCTCGATACTGAACTGCAACACTTAACTGCAGCCAACACTGCACTCGCGGCGCAGTGCCGCACTTTGATTCAGTCGGGTAAGCTGACTCCGCAATTGGCCGCCGAAATTTCCGGCGTCAGCGACGAGGCGTTCAATAAGCGAACCGTGCTGCTCCTGGAGGACGGCAAGGGATTCCTGATTGAGCCGGGGGGAAGATCGCCGAGTCTCACCAGAGAATTCCAGATGTGGTCAAAGGCGACTTCAGCAGCTTTGTTATGGATGGCGGTCGGCTCCACCTGCGCGCGCTGAAACGGGTGGAGGTGGGACCGCGACATCTGATCGTGCTTTCCAATCTGCCGGTCACTTCGGAGCTGCTGCAACACGCGGCGCGCGTCGGTTCGGTCGATCTATATCCGCCAGACCAGGACATCAACGTTGACAAACCCGCCCCGTTGTCGTCGGAGGGCGAGGCGACCGCGCCGGCATCTTCGCGGGAGAGTTTCGCGCCCCCCAAGTCCCTGGCTGCTAGAAGCGGTGGACAACAAACTGTCGAAGCCGGACAGATAGCCGCACCGCTTACTCGGTTTGATCCCGTGTTTCGCTGGTGGACGCCGTTTAACGTGGTGGACTGGGAGAGTGGCAAAGACTCGACGGGAGTCATCGTCGTCGGGACCCGGCCATCGACGCTGTACAACGTCTTGTTTGGGAACCTGAACACCAAGGCCGGAATCTTCATCCAAGTCCTGCTGGGCATTGGCATCTTTTTCGGATTCATCGAATTGATTGCGCTTTTCATCGGAGTACGTCTGACTCGAAGCATGACCAAGTCGGTGGCCGAACTCTACACCGCGACGCAACGGGTCAATCGCGGAGACTTCTCCCACCGCATCCAGATAAGGTCGCGCGACCAAATGGCATCGCTGGAGCAGTCGTTTAACTCCATGTCCTCTTCCCTGTCAAAATTGATGGCCGAGCAACAGGAAAAGCACCGACTGGAAGGCGAGTTGGCGATTGCGCATGAAGTACAGGCACTGCTGTTTCCCAGGCAGATTTCCGACTTGAGCACGCTGGAAGTACACGGAGTGTGCCGTCCGGCGCGCACGGTTAGTGGTGATTATTACGACTTTCTGCCTCTGCACGAAGAGCGCATGATCCTGGCTGTGGGCGATATCAGCGGAAAAGGCATCTCTGCCGCTCTGCTGATGGCCACCGTTCATGCTTTCGTCCGGGCCTATTCGCTGGAACCCGACCTTACACTCGCCGCGGTGCCGATCGGTGGAGGTGAAACTACGGGAGATCTGCAGTTGTACTATCGCGGGGACGGCAATCGTGACAGCAGGCTTTCTCCTGGGATGTTGATGGCCACGCTGAATTACCAGCTCTATCGCAGCACGCCTCCAGAAAAATACGCGACCATGTTCCTGGGCAGCTACGACGCCGTTACTCGAACCTTGACCTACTCCAATGCCGGACACCTTCCTCCGTACGTAATCAGCGGCGACGGCGGCGTCACGCAATTGGACACCTCCGGAACCGTGGTGGGATTGTTCGATGGCATGAGCTACGAAGAGTCGCGCATTCCAATGCGGCCTGGCGATATTTTTGTAGCGTTCAGTGACGGCGTAACGGAACCCGAGAATGAGTTCGGCGAGTTTGGCGAAGAGCGCTTGGTGGAACTGATTCACGCCCATCGGCACCAGCCGCTTTCGCGCATCAGCGAGACGGTGACAGGTGCCGTGGCGGACTGGATCGGCGGCAACGAGCAGCCTGACGACGTCACCCTCGTACTGGCCAGGGCTCGTTGAGCTAACTCTCCCCTACTTCACATTCAGCGGGAATAGGACATCGCCCATGAGCCCGGTCTGATTGTCGCGCACCAGGAAGCGCACCGTACATTCTCCGGGTGACACGTCGAAAGAACGCTTGAGCTGAAATCCTAATTCCTTGATGTGGGCGACGGCTTCCGGCGGAAACTTTCCGCCTGCGCCTTCGTTCATGGTGCCGACCTTCTCCCCTTTGGTGTTTGTGGCGACAGCGAGTAGACCAACATCCACGGTGCCTGCCGCTTCATTCAAGATCCCGGCGTTGCCTGGAAGACTGATCACAAGGTTCACTTTCTTTTTGCCTACAGAGCCTTCTTCGATACTCGCAACCGAGACCTTAAAGCGAATTCCGGTGTATTCCAGAGGCGAACCCATGGCGAGTCCGATTTCATCACCCGCTCGTGACTTCGGCGTGCCTTCGTAGGGGAAGTACCCGGCGGGATGAGCGACTTCGACATTCTGGTGATTGGCAGTCACCTCGATGCGGCGAAAGTCGTGGCTGCTATTGGCGTCGGTGGAATAACCGAGCACGTAGCCGGCTTTGTTTCCATTGCTGGTTGCAAGTACTTCGGGAAAGGGATCGTTGCTCCCGTAGAAGGCCTTGCCGCCGGTGAGCAGGGCCAGCTCTTTCATGCTGATTTGAGTCAGGGTGTTGGCTGCCGCGGACGTCGAGCCTCGGACCTCGACCGGATAAACTGCTACTCCGGCATCAAATAGCGCTCGCATGCTGCGACGCCAGATGGGTGACAGCCTCTTCATTTCTGCCGTGGTGAGCTGCGTCCTTCGAGCCCCCAACGGTCACGCCGCCGACGGCCACGCCGGTGTTCGACACCTGCAGCGATTTGAACTGCATCGATTTAGGATCAATATCGAACGGCACTCCGTTGGTCACCCATACCAGAGCCTTGCGGCCGGGGAGCCCGTCGGACGCAAAAGCGATGTCCTGAAACATGATGAGCGGCAGGTCGATGTTCGCGCGCAATATGATTCCCTCTCCCATCGCGTTGGACAGATCGCCTTTGCTGAACGTGGTGAGCCGCGCGGCTTCGGCGGCCACTTCCGCATCGTTGACACCGGGCGGAGGCGCGACACCCTTCATTCCTCCAAGACCGGCCTTGCTAAGCGCCGCCAGCAGCACATCCGATCCAGTGTGGTAGTCGTGATAGAGGTGAAGTCCTTTGTCATTCAAGATGCCCAGCGTTACCGCGTGTTTGGCCTGGGCCGCTTGTCCCAGGAACTTCAGGATGAGCACTCGCTCGTCGCGCTCATCGATGTAGCGGGTGTGAATCGTGTCGAGGACGACGAAAATTGCGCCGCTGGTCTCGCGAAAGTCAGGCTGGTTGCTGAATTCGTTGGGCTGAAGCTGGGGCGGCGGCGGCAGGTTTCGCGTCCGGTCCAGCAAATGTCGTGATGGCGCGTGGCTTGCCCGAATCCTGGACGGTAAAGTCGGGCTTGCCGAGAGTCATGAGTGGAGTGTTATCGGCGCTGGTTGCGCTGACCGTGACACTTACATTGTCTTGTGCCAGCAGGCGAATTCCCAGGCACAGGCAGCTTAGGGTGATACAAAAACTGACCAACCAGAAGTAAAAGCGTTTCATGAACTAATCCTTCGGCCCTCGCAACCAGCCGGTATCTGCTGTTGCGTGCTGGCAGGGCCCAAGCCCTGCGTCTTCATGGGCGAATTCGCGGGCTGCAGTAAATCCCGATGCGCGTGAAGTTTACGGCATCGATGTCTCGGCGGCAATGACGAAGCTCACATTTCGGTGTGTCCAGCCAGCGTGTGGCTTGCCCTTCAATTCCCTTGCGTACGATTCGCCGCGGATGGAGCAGGCAGGAAGCGGTATCCAATGCCACGAACGGTGAGCAGGTGCTGAGGCTTGGAGGGGTCCTTCTCGATATACTTGCGCAACCGCACAATGAAGTTGTCGATGGCACGCGTGTCTGTGTCTTCACGTAGTCCCCACACTTCTTCCAGTATTTGCTTACGCGAGACCACCTTGCCGCCGCTGGCGATGAGGTGGCGCAAGAGCTCAGCTTCCATCAGCGTGAGCCGGAAGATCTTGCCGTGGGCGCGCAATTCCAAAGTGCCAAAGTCCACCTGCTTGCCGGCGAACGAATACACGTCGAATTCCCGCAGCGAGTCCGCACCCTTCGATTCGGCCACGCGCGACTGGTTCGGCGGATCAGTGACGAGCGTTCGGCTCCATTCGCGTCGGCGCAGCAGGCTTTGGATGCGCGCCAGCAGGATATTCAAGTCAAACGGCTTTGGCAGGTAATCGTCGGCTCCCGCGGCGAAACCGTTCAGTACATCCTCTGGACGCCCCCGCGCTGTCAGCATCAGCAGCGGGACGTAATGATTGGCCTTGCGTAGCTCCGAGGCGACGGTAAAGCCGTCCTTACCGGGAAGCATGACATCGAGCACCAGCAGATCGAATGGGACATGCTGCTTGAGCAACAGGTCGAGTGCGCTCTCTCCGTCTCCCACGACTTGTGTCTGGTACCCCTCGGCTTCGAGATTGAACTTCAATCCGCGCGCTAAATGCTCTTCGTCTTCGACGATCAGGATCCGGCCTGTCATTGCTGACACCTTGGGAGTTCGATGGTTACAGTTGTTCCTTTGCCCGCTCCTTCGCTCTCCGCATAGGCGTTACCGCCATGGCGGCGGGCAATCGCGCGAACAATAAACAAACCCAAACCGCTTCCCTTTACCTGCGCCGAACCAGGGGTCAACACGCGATAAAAGCGCTTGAACACGCGTTTCAGGTCGCCGCGTGGAATCCCTACGCCGCGGTCCTGTACCTTGATCAGCACTCGCTGCAAATCGGGCGTCAGCACCTCCACGCGGATCCGCGGATCCTTCTGCGAATACTTCACGGCATTGTCGAGCACGTTGGACAGGGCGGTCGAAAGCTCATCACGATCCCCCAACACGCTCAAGCGTTCCGCTGTCTTGCCATCGAGCTCCCATGCCATGGCCTCGGGCGCCAGATGATGTCGGGAGCGCGCCAACTCAACCGAGTCCTGCACCAGTGGTCCGACTTCGACCTCGGCCTTGTTCAACACTGCGTTCTTCTGCACAACGCGCGCCGCACGCAAGACCTGTTCGACTGTTCCCATCAGCCGTTGGGTATCCTCGAGCATCACCTGATAGAACTCGCGGCGCTGTGCTTCGTCAACTTCGCGCTGTTGCAGGGTTTCGAGATAAAGGCGGATGGAGGTGATCGGCGTCTTCAGCTCGTGCGTGACGGCGTTCAGAAAGCTGTCCTGCTGTTCGTTGCGACGCACCTCGCGAACCAGAAAGATGGTGTTCAGGATGACACCGGCGATGATGAATCCGAAGAAGATGACGCCGAGAATCAGCGGAACGACCTCTCGCCAGTTGAGCACGATCCAACTGACGTTGAGTACGAACGCTACAGCAGCGACGAGAACGCCGAGGGTGATCGCAAACGCAATGGTCCTTTTGCGGCTGGTGATGCGCATGACGTTTCAAGGGAAGCATAGCACCGCAAAAGCAAAAGACGGCGCCAAGTGCGCCGTCCCCGTTAAGCCGCTGGTATCTGAAATCAGTCTCCGCTGTAGGCGCCGACGAGTTGCTCCTCAACCTTCGGTGTTGCTTCCACCACCGCCTTGATGCGCGCTTCGCGCAGCTTGGGCAGCTTCACGTCCCAGATCAGGCCAAGGGCTGCAAGAGCCTTGATTGCGTACCAGTTAAAGTCCACTTCGTACCAAGCCAGGCCGTGGCGCGCCGACTGCGGATGGGCATGGTGATTGTTGTGCCAGCCTTCGCCGAAGCTCAACAGGGCAACCCACCACAGGTTTCGCGAATCGTCGTCGGTGGCAAAGCGCTTCGACCCCCACATGTGGGTAGCCGAATTCACAAACCAGGTGCTGTGCAGGAGGAATACGGTCCGGAGGAAAATGCCCCAGAACATCACCTTCCAGCCGCCGACGGCCAGCAAAATCAAGCCGACGACAACCATGGGAACCCAATGCCATTCGCTGATCCAGGCATGGAACTTGTCTTTGCGAAGATCGGGCACATACGGCAGCAGGCCCTGGAGTTTGTTGTGCAGCGACTCGCCGCTCATGATCCAGCCCATGTGCGCCCAGAAGCCACCGTCACGAGGACTGTGCGGATCGCCGGGTTTGTCGGTGAGCTGGTGATGCACGCGGTGCGTGGCCACCCAGAAGATCGGTCCGCCCTCCAGCGCCAGAGTGGCGCAGGTCGTGAGGACGTATTCCACCCATTTAGAGCACTTGAAACCCCGGTGAGTCAGCAGGCGATGGTAGCCCAGTCCGATCCCGAGACTGCCCGCTACCCAGTAAAGAAAGAGTGCGGTAAAAAACGCGGGCCAACTGAACATGAAGAGGGCCGCCACTGCGCCGACGTGGAACGCCACCATGAAGGACGACGTAATCCAATTGATCTTGTGTTTCCGAGTCATGTAACCCCTTGGGTGTTGTCTGTCGCTCCTCGCGCACAGGCGCAGCAGAGCCAATCCCAGACTATCAACTCGGAAGCGAAGCGATTGTAATACTTATGTCACAAGGGATTGTGACATGCGGCACAGGCCTGCGGCTTACCATCGAATCTGCATATTCGCTTGATTTTATGCGGGTGTGACAGATATTCACTTTGCGACGCGATCATTGTGGGCGGACCGAGTCTGGCAATAACGCCGCGCGCACCCGCTCCATGGTAGTGTCGTTCAAGCTCTCCATGATCAACATGTCCGGTCCTCGCAAATCAATAACCACCTTGCCATTTGCCGTGTCCCACTTCCGCACTGAACACTCCGGCTGGGACTCGCCCGCCGGACAGGAGGCAGGAAGGCCGCTTGCACCCTTATAACGATTTGGGACGTAGTTGCCGTACAACTTCGCAAACGCCTGCGCCGCCTCCGGAGAGTCCCAGCGCGACAGGTAGATGAGCGCGATCTGGTCTTTCGGCGCCGACGTCTCATGGGCCGCCAGATAGTAGCCGCCGCGCCAGTGCGAGTAATACTGTTTGGCGTCGGTATTGGGAGCATATTGCTTCACCAGCAGATAGATGTCGAACGCGCCCATCCCGCCGAAGTCATAACGCTGGTAGTCGGGAGCGACTAGTTTGTCCAGATCCGGTATGGTTGGCGGCGGCACCACCTGACCTGACAGATAGGTGGATGGCTCCATGATTTGCCGGGTGTCAACCGGCGGGTGCTCGAGCATGCCGCCAAACGCCGCTGATTTCCCCTGCTCTTTCAAAACGTCGCGCACGAAATCCAGGCCAAAGGTGTAGGGCATCATCAGCGACTCCTGCAGGAACACGGGTGACGCAGTGAGCACCGGTTGATCCTTGTCGTCCGCCATTGCGGCCCGCATCGCCTTCACCGCGTCGGGAGCGCTCAGAATGTTGAGGCCGGCGGGAGCCAGCGTGTAGTCGATCATGGCGACCATCGCCTGTCCCTCAGTTACATTCTGACGAGCTGCCTGTGCTTCTTCCACCACCACCTCCTGTTGATCGGGAAGGGGAAGGTCGTCTTTGGCTCCGGCGAGGCTCCACTTTTCCAGGCCAACCGCTTGGTCCTGCAACGCGTGCGTCAACTCGTGTGCCAACACCGTCTTTTGCAACTCGGGCTGCACCCAGTCGAGCAGGTTGACAGTCTTGGTCTTGGAGTCGTAGTAGGCGGCGACCTGCTCACTGAGCAACTTGAGGAATTCGGCGTGGAGATCATAGCCGGGTGGAATCATGCCGAACTTTCGTAGCACGAGTTGCGATCGTTCGATCCGCTGGGTATCTTTGTCCTCCTTCAGCCGCTTCTCGACGTAGCGCTCCACCTGGTCGCGAGTGATCAGCTTGCGCTTCACCTTGTGCTTGATGGGCAGGCCGGTATCCTGACTGACGAACTGAAGGATCTCGTCAACCGAGCGGAAGAGCTCTTTCGCCTGGGCCTTGGTGATGGGTTTCTGCGTTTCGGACTGCGCAGGCGGCGCCTGTTGTGTCTGCGGTTGGTCTTGTACGCTTGTGCCGATGCCCGGAACTGTAGTGGTCTGCGGATTGGTCGGCTGCGCCGGTACGGGTTGCGGCGCCTCCTGGGCCCACGCAGTTTGCAGCAGCAGGGCCAGCAAAACGACCAGCACAACGAACTTCGAGCGTAAAGTCGGGGTCAGAATCGGTGAGGGGTTATCGGGCATGCAGAAGATTCAAGAATACATGATAGGAACGACGCCCGATGCGACCAGGACACGCCTCCCACGGAACGGGCGAAGTGGCAGAACCACCGGAACAGCAGCTATGATTGAGCTCCCGGCCAATTCACGTAAGGATGGTGCAATGATTCGAACCCGCTGCCTGCTGCAGGTAATCGTGTGCGCGATTGCTCTCAGCGGACCAATGATGGCGCAATCGCCTCAGCCCTCCTCCCCGCGCACTCCCGAAGAGAAACAGGCATACCGCAAGGCCATGGAAGAGGCCGATCAGAAAATCGCCGGCGAGATCAAGGCGAACTCTGAGTTGATGAAGAATCTGGAGTATCTCACGACCCAGATCGGCCCGCGATTGACCGGCTCCAAGCAGATGCAGGCAGCGAGCGACTGGACGCTGAAGCGATTTCAGAATTATGGCGTCGATGCACATCTCGAAACCACCGACATCTCTCATGCTTGGACGCGTGGCAGCGAATCCGCGGAGATCACCAGCCCCGTCCAACGAAGCATTGGCATTCGCGCCCTGGGTTGGAGCAAGGCCACCAACGGCGACGTTTCGGGCAAGGTGATCGCGATCGACATTCAGAAACCGTCGGACATCGATGCCTACAAGGGCAAACTGAAAGGCGCGGTGGTGTTGGCGGGCAATCCTCGCGATCTCTCGGCGGTCGATCCCAATCCAGAGAACGCCTACGATGCGGTGATTCCTCCCCCGCGCGGAGTCAATGCCGATGGCGTGATGTCATGGCGCGAGCGCGCACAAATGATGCGTCAGCTTGGCGAAGAGCAGCCGGCGCTCATCCTGATGGACAGCGGCAAGACCGACAACTTATTCAACATGACGGGCAATCATCCGGCTTACACGCCCAGCTCCGTGCCGACGGCGTTCCTTGCACATGAAGACTACGGCTTGATTTGGCGCCTGCTGCAAGCCGGACCAGTTACGCTCACCGCGAACCTCCAAAACAGCTTCAGCGCCACGCCCGTTGCGGCTTCCATCACCGTGGCCGAGATCAAGGGTTCTGAGCTTCCCGACGAACGCGTCATCCTCGGCGCGCATCTTGATTCGTGGGACCTGGGACAAGGCGCGCTCGACAACGGCACCGGCGCTATGGCGGTGCTCGAAGCGGCACGCACGCTGAAGGCCCTGGGATGGAAACCCAGGCGGACCATTACATTCGTGTTGTTCACCGGCGAAGAAGAAGGCGGCATCGGAGCAGACACCTTTGTCAAAAACCACGCCGCGGAGATCTCCAAGATCGACGCGGTGTTGATCCACGACCTGGGCACGGGAAGAGTTTTCAGCATTGCGCTGGAAAACCTATGGGAAACCGCACCGCTGATGTCGGAAATCTATCGCCCACTGCAGGAAGTTTTCGGCTTGCAGCCGTTGAGCACTCGCTACTTCGGAGCCTCCGACCACGTTGAGTTTCTCGAAAAGGGTGTGCCCGCATATTTCTGCATGCAACTCCCTGACCACTACCGCGAGGCGCACCACAGCCAGACCGACACCTTCGATAAGGTTGTTCCGGACCAAATCAACGAAGGCGCAGCCCTGCTAGCAGCATGGGCGTGGAACGTCTCGGAGATGCCGCCGGCATTGCCACATCATGCCGAATCGAAGGAAGGGTCGGAATAGATTGCTTTGCGGCTTTGCAAGAATTCCACTCACGGAAAAGGCATCTTCTGCGTAACATCGAGACCGTCTGCAAGCTAGACAGTTTCCGTCTTGCCGCTGTTGACGCTGCGGAAAATGGCGTCGAGTATCAACTGGTTTTGCAGTCCCTCTTCACCTGGGATGTCGCAGGAATGGTGTCCTTCGACCGCGGCGGCAAAGGCTTCCACTTGGGCGGTGTAGGCGCGGTCATTCAGCACTTCCCTGCGTTCAACCAAATCGAAGCCGCGACGCAACTCCAGGATCACAGGATGCTCGACATTCAATGCGTTCACGGCGGAGAGTATGCCGCCCTCACCGATGACCTCCAGCAGGGTCTGATAGGGTGCTCGCGCGGAGACAGATATCGTCGCCAGGGTTCCGCCAGCGAAATGAAACAGGGCCGTTCCCGACGCTTCGACCACCCACCGTGGGTCGTACTCTGCCTGGGCCATCACGCTCTGCACTTCGTCTCCCAGAATGTATCGAAGCGTGTCGAGGCAGTGCACGCCCACGTCTGCCAGCGGCCCGCCGGTAGCGAGATGTGGATCGTTGATCCAGGTGCGAGGGCTGCTCATCAGGGGCGCGACAAATACGGCCCGCGCCAGTACTGGTTTTCCGATTGCTCCAGCGGCAATGCGTTCACGAAACCAACGAACGCTCTCCTCGAATCGCATCACATGGGCAACGCCCAGCAGTACGTTCGCGTCGCGCGCCGCCTCGACCATCTCGCGCGCCTCGTCGGCGTTCATCGCCATCGGCTTCTCGACAAGGACTGGTTTGCCGTGGCGCACCGCCTCCAGCACGTCGGCAAGATGCAGCGCATCTGGCGTCGCAATGAACACCGCATCCACGTCGGGTGATGCACATAGCTCTGCCGTCGATGTGAAAGCGTGCTCAATGCCGAACTCGCGTGCGGATTCGCGAGCGTATTCTGCATCGCGACGCGATAGAGACGTAACTCGGCAGTTTCTGGCGTTGGCAAATCCTGGCATCAACCGCTTCACCGCATGCTGACCAAAACCGACTATCCCGAAGCGAATCATTGGCTCTCCGATTCATGAGTGCGGCAGGTAACTGAACGCGAAACTCGCATCCAGCATCGACAACTGAACGTCCCAGCCAGCTCTTTTAAGATATCGTGGATTATGATGATCGTCTGCACCCTTGCAGCCGGACCTATCAATTGCCCGCTTCGCACGCTGCCATCCGCTCGATCTTTCTTGACGGCTCGGCCGGCCGGCTCGAGGCATTGCTCAATGTCGGCGCGGTGAATGCGTCGCATGCCGGACTCGTCTGCCACCCTCATCCGCTATTTGGCGGAACCATGCACAACAAAGTCGTGTTTCATGCCATGAAGGCGCTGCATGCGTTCGGATTTCCCGTGCTGCGCTTTAATTTTCGCGGCACCGGCCTTAGTGCGGGGCAACATGATGGACGCGAAGAGGTCGAAGACGTGAGGGCCGCCCTCGCTTGGCTGAAACACGAATTCTCTCTGCCTATCATCTTTGCAGGATTCTCGTTTGGAGCGGCCATGGGATTGCAGGCCTGCTGCCCTGATCCTGCGGTTCGTGCGCTGATTTCGTTGGGTACACCGGTGGAGGCCGAAGGCCGGCTCTACTCCTATAAGTTCCTCCGGGAATGCGACAAACCGAAGCTGTTTCTCAGCGGCGATCACGACCAGTTTGGCCCACACGATGAACTGGAAGCGGTTGTTGTCAATGCCGCCGATCCCAAGGAGTTGGTGTTCATCCCCGGCGACCACTTCTTCGAGGGTCACCTCAACGAAATGCGCATGACGATTGAAAGCTGGCTGCAGGAACAACTGACTCCGCACAGCTAACGAATCCTGAGCGACAGTGCGAATGCACGAGCAGACGATCGGCCGCGCATATAATCGTGCCGCATGCCAGGTCCATCGCCCCCGCCGGATTCATCGGATGATTTTCCAGTTCGTGAGATGCGGCAACGAATTCGCCACATCTTTGACTTTGCGCTGGAGAATTGCAGCATACCCGAGGCGCTAGCACGAAATCTCCGCTACGACGGCCAGCAACTATTCATAGGCGATTACGGTTACGACCTCAGCAACGCCGAGAACCTGGGGGTTGTCTCCATCGGGAAAGCCGGACACAGCATTGCCGAGTCCTTGTCCAACCTCGTTCCCGTCGGACTCCGTGGAATCGTCGCCTGCCCCGTAAAGCCGCCTTCGCCAGTCGCAAGGCTGGAGTACTTCTATGGCGGACACCCTCTCCCCAACAAAGACTCGCTGAGGGCAGGCAACGCCATCCTCGAGTTTCTTCATGGCCTGCCCAGGAGGTCGCTGGTTCTGTTCCTCATCAGCGGAGGCGCATCGGCGGTTGCGGAGACTCCAATTTCGCCAGATCTGACATTGTCAGAGATCGTCGAAACCTACACCACGCTGGTCCATTCCGGAGCGCCAATCGCGGAAATCAACGCCATTCGCAAACACCTCTCAGCGATCAAAGGTGGGCGAATGGCGCAGGCCGCGGCTGGCACGAACCAGATATCGCTATTGGTTTCGGATGTTCCAGATGACGCGCTTGACGCGCTCGCCTCTGGTCCCACCATGCCTGACAGTACGACGGTCCCAGACTGCTACGCGATCGCTGAACGTTACGACATGCTCCCGCGCTTTCCCGAGCGCGTGCGGTCGATGTTTGAATTGGCGCAGCTGCAGGAGACACCCAAACAAGGTAATCCAGCGTTCCGGAACAGCCGCTACGTCACCGTGCTGTCGAACCAGACGGCGGTGGATGCGGCCGTCGAATGCGCCAAGACTTTTGGTTTTGACGTTGAAGCTGACAGCAGTTGCGACGATTGGGAATACCAACGAGCGGCTGATTATTTGTTGGCGCGATTGCGCAAACTGCGTGCCCTCTCGTCACCAGTCTGCCTGATCTCCGGCGGCGAAGTCACGGTGAGGGTGGGCAACAAGTCTGGCTCGGGAGGACGCAATCAGCAGTTCGCGTTGTATTGCGCTTCTAAAATCGTGGGCGAACCTATCGCCGTTCTCACTGCCGGAACCGATGGCATCGACGGAAACAGCCCAGCGGCAGGCGCGCTGGTGGATGGAACGAGCATCTCACGCGCCCAGCAACGTGGGCTCGACCCGATAGCAGCGTTGTTCCAATTCGACGCATACCCTCTACTGCAGTCGATTGGCGATGCGATCGTAACCGGACCTACTGGTAATAATGTGCGCGATCTGCGAATCCTGTTGGCCTACTGATCCACTTCGCGAGAGACCTGCGTGGTGAGCCATTCCAGGTAGCTGTCGCTACCGCCTTCGAGAGAAAGCTCCACGTGTTCAGGCAGTTCGTAGGGGTGGAGTTCGCCAAACGCAGCCGCCAGATCAGCCGCCCGTTCCGCCGTCGTCTTGATGAGTAACAGGTATTCCTGTTCGCGCTGGATGGCGCCCTTCCAGCGATACACAGAGCGGATAGGACCGATGATGTTCACGCAGGCGGCGAGGCGGCGCTCGACCAGCGCGCTGGCCAGTTGTTGAGCCTTCTCCAGCAAGCCAACGGTTGTCAGAACAATTCGGGCGTTCGCCATCGGGATACCTCCTTTGAAACAGGTGAGGCTGCGCCAATCCTGCCAGCGACTTTAGCACGCGAATCGAATCCGTTGAGGACTGTAGGTGCGGCCGTGCCTCCGAATCGTTGCACCACGCCAGGCGTTTGCGAAGTTGGTTCCTCCACGGACTTTCGCCGGACGTTCGCTTGACGGGTTTTCGAAACCGCCGTCCACTAGCAAGAGCGGGCTGTATGTGATTGCAGCTAACGTTCGAGTAGCGCTTGAGCGTTGTGTCACAAATTAAGTTCTGCCGATGGATTTGGAAGGCTGACTAACAGTGATGGTCCCGAGCGGCAAAGCCGGCATCTGGTTCTCTCGTATGCGTCGCGTAGTGGCGACTCTGTGCATTGGTGTCCTTGCCGTACTCATTGGATACAAGGCCGTCGTCGGCGCCAATGGCGCCATGCAATGGCGTGCCAAGCGTGCCGAGTACCAACGCCTGCAACGGGAGATCGACAAGGCTAAGCTGGAACACGCTGAACTCGAAGACCGCGTCAGGAAACTGCAAAGCGACCCGAATACCATAGTGAAAGAGGCCCGCGAGAAACTTGGATATGTCATGCCGGGCGAGGTGGTGCTGGTACAACCCCAGGCCAAACCCGATCCCCGTACCATTTCCGACGTTGCTGAAAACCACCCCGACGCCAGCCCTAAGAGCAAGTAACTGTTGACCTTCTCGCGTTATTGTTCCACGTGGGACATAGTTTCTCCGCCGGAATCCCCTCCTGTATTTGTGAATACCGTTGCCTTCCATTTGTTGGCGATGCGGCTGGCAATTCGCGTTCGGGTCAGTTCTGCAATATACTCGTGCCCAATCAAGCCGGGGAGGATTCTACAACTGTTCCTCACGAATTTGGTACACGAGGCGAATTGAATCGCTCGTCTCGCAGAAGTCCGCATCCGAATGCGGGCGGGAGATGCAACATGAAAAAGGCAGCGTTGTTGGTTCTGGGGCTTTATCTGTGCAGCCTGCTAGCCATGGCTGCTCCAAAAGACAGTAGCTGGGAAGGATGGATCAGCGACTCCAAGTGCGGAGTCAAAGGCGCGAATGCCGCCCACGCCCAGTGCGCCAAGAAGTGCGTAGAGAACGGCGAGAAACCGGTCCTCGTTACCGACAAGGATCAGAAGGTCGTCGCCATCGAGAACCCGGCGGCGGTCGCCGATCATGTAGGGCAGCACGTCAAAGTGACCGGCACCATGACGGCCAGCGGATCGCTTCACGTCGACAAGGTCGCGATGGTGGCCCAGGGCGAAGGAAAAGGCTAGGTCACTGCCAAGTTTAAATTAGACCAGGAACGCCGCACAGAGCAGCGCCCCGAAGAGCAAAGCCTGAGCCAGTTCGGAGAGCCCTAGCTTGTGTACATCCAGCGGCTGGAGTCCGCGGAAGAACCAGAGTGTTCCGCGAAGCAGCGCGGGCACGAAGGCGAGCGCGACGTACTTTGGAAAGACGCCTTTCAGAGAAAGCGTAATGACGACTGCCAACAGGACGATTTGTCCGGCGAGGAAGACATAGCCTTGGCGCAACTTTTCGTCCACTGTACCTGCGCGGCTGGAGTGAATGCGCACTTGCACAAAATGCACCTGGTCGCCGGCAAACAGCCAGTTTGCCAGCCAAAGCGCTAGCGCAGTCTGGTCGAGTTTCCCGGTGGCGACGTAATAGGCGCCAGCGGCGGTTGAGGTCAATCCGACCGCACCGATTATCTGTGCCGGCATGCGACCCCGGCGTCCCAATCTCTTGGCCGCCGCCTGCGCCGCGAATGCCACACCCGCCACTCCACCGATGACCAGAAGTCCGCGCGAATAGCCAGCGAAAAACAACGCTGCGACGCCTGCAACGGCTATCGCCAGGGTAGCGAGCGAAACTTTGGCTACGGTCGTGCGCTCGAATTGCGACTGGGCCTTGATGGCCGAAGTACCCAGCCACGCTTCGACCGGAGTTCGAAACCAAAAAAGCGACAGGGCCGCAGCCACGAAAAGAAGGAGTGCACCTATGTCAATTGGGGATCTGGCTGCCACAACAGCGCCAGTGATCAAGGGGAGCAGCAACATTCCCCACGCGCCGTGCTCGCGGGGGATGACCATAGCCTTCAGTCTGGATTTCTGCAAAATGCCTGGGTGTATCGCCATGCAGAAATCGTAATATGGGTATTCGCCCGACAGATGTGACTTGAGTCTCACGCGGCAAGATAATCGCACGTCTCCGCTTAGTTAGCGCACCAACCCACACAACCCAGTGGCTCCGCCGGACCCGGGAGAGCTGGGCGAGCGGCCGCTGACTGGGAGTTAGGCCCGCAGAAGTTGTGCCACTGCAAATCTTGACACTAGAGCATCCACTTTTGTGCTTGGTTTCAAGCTGGACAACCGCAGCAAATCGTGCGAATCTCTTGATGGAAGTTTATGGTGTTGGTCACGATCTTGGCGCTATGATCGTGCTCACTTAAGTGCATGTTTCTAATGATATTTAGCTGGTTGAGCACGAGTTTCTTGTCGAGGCAACTTTCCCCCAATAAGCCCGGTTGATGGATTATCTTCGGGCCGCGAGCCGACAGGCCGCGACGAATAAGAGTTTAGACCGATGTCGGACACGGCTAACACGGGATTCTGGCTTTCGCCGCAGCAAAAGCATGTTTGGACGCTGCAAGGTGGTCGTGCCTACCGTTCAGCGTGCCTGATTGCAGTTCAGGGAGAACTCTCGACCGTGCAGTTGGGATACGCCCTGCATCAACTCGCGGCGCGCCACGAAATCCTGCGAACGTCTTACCGACGGCAGCCGGGAATGAAATTCCCCTTCCAAGTAGTCGTCGACAGCTGTGACCCTTCCCTCGAAGCGATCGACCTGACTAGCCTTCCTGATTCCGAGCAGCGGGACCAGTTGGAAGAGCTGTTTCACAGGGAGCAAATCCTTAGTGTTCGCCCGGAAGCCGGGCCGGTGCTGACCGCGAAGTACGCGCTCCTTGCTCCTGATCGTTCTGCGCTCATTCTTGGTCTTCCGGCTTTGGCTGCAGATTCGCGCTCGCTACAGGTTCTGGTTCGGGACCTCGGACAGCTTGCCGCCAGCGTAGCCGCGGATGGTGGAGAAGATCAGCTCCGCTATGTCCAATTTGCGCAATGGCAGAACGACTTGGTGGACAGCGACGCTGACGATGAAACTGCCCGCAAAGGCCGCGACTTCTGGAAGAGCACTGCGGACGTCGCTCCGGTGCTTCTGTTGCCGAACGAGCTAAGAAATGGCGGTGATTTCTCTCCTCGATTGTTGTCAAGCACGCTGGACGCTGGGACATGGAGCAAGGTCGAATCGCTTGCCGCAAAGTTTGGCGCATCACCCGCTGAAATCTTGCTCGCAGCCTGGCAGTCTCTGATTTGGCGGCTCACTGGGCAATCCACGTTTATAGTCGGTGTGGTCTCCGATGGACGTGAATACGACGAGCTCCGTGACGTAGTTGGTTTGATTGAAAAGACTCTGCCTGTCGGCTCCCGTTTTGACGGCGACTTCCGCTTTCGCGAGGTTGTGGACCACGTTCACACGTCTCTCGCCCAGGCCGCTGAGTGGCAGGAACACTATGTTCCCGGCACGGGCTTCGGACCTGAGCCTCCAGTCAGTTTCGAGTATGTGAAACGTCCCTCCCTGCAGACGGAGAGCGATCTGTCTTTCACACCGGAACGGGTCTTTGCTTGCAATGATCGTTTCAAGCTGAAACTGTCGGCGGTGCAGACCGACCGCGGCCCGACACTTGAGTTTCAGTACGATGGCGAGCGCTTCGCCGAAGATTCGATTGAGCGCCTGTCCCGATATTTTCAGATACTGCTCACTGCGGCGGTGTCGGAACCGGAGACGCAGGTCAGCCGCTTACCGCTGTTGCCGCAGGAGGAATTGCGCAAACTGATCGTCGATTGGAACCAGACGTCCGCCGATTACCCGCGAGACAAATGCTTCCATGAGCTCTTCGAAGCGCAAGCCGAGATCACACCGGATCGTCCAGCACTGAGATTCAACGACGACCTCCTTAGTTATCGCGAGTTGAATGAGCGTGCCAACCAGATGGCGCATCACCTGCAATCGATGGGTGTCGGCCCCGATTCGCTGGTCGGGCTTTGCGTCGAGCGTTCGGCAGAAATGATGGTTGCCCTGCTAGGTATTTTGAAGGCCGGCGGCGCCTACGTGCCGCTCAACCCCGACAATCCCAAACCGCGGCTGGCTCAGCAATTGACGGGCGCCATTGCGTTAATCACCGAATCGAAATTACTTGGCCAGATGCCGGAGTTTGGCGGCCAAACGCTTTGCCTCGATCGCGACCAGAGAGTATGGAGCGATCAGCCTCGCTCCAATCCCTTCAGCACCACCACACCGGAAAATCTCGTCTACGTGATTTACACCTCGGGCTCGACCGGCGTGCCTAAGGGCGTCGCCGTTCGTCACCGCAACCTCGTCAATTACAGCCACTTCGTCACGCGACGTCTGCGTCTCGACGCGCAGCCTGACGGAATGCATTTTGGAACAGTCTCAACCATCGGTGCCGATCTTGGGAATACCTGCATCTACCCTGCGTTGATTTCCGGTGGATGCCTTCATGTCATCAGCTATGACGTCTCGACTGACGCCCGGCGCTTCGCCCGCTATGCCTCCGAGTATCCGCTCGACGTTCTCAAGATTGTGCCATCGCATCTGCAGGCCCTGCTGCAGTCGGCGGAAGCGAAACAAGTCCTGCCGCGCAAGTACCTGATACTTGGCGGAGAAACTCTAACCCCCAAGTTGATGGAAAGCATCGAGGGGTTGGGCGCAAGCTGCGAAGTTTTCAATCACTATGGGCCCACCGAGACGACGGTCGGATCACTGACGTTGCGTCTTCCCGAGTTTGACTGGAAGAACTCGCCGTCCGCCGGCATTCCGATAGGACACCCCATTGCTAATACCCAGGTGTATGTCCTCGACGCGTTGCAGCAGCCCGTACCCTCGGGCGTGGTGGGAGAACTGTACATTGCGGGCGACGGAGTCACTGCCGGGTATCTGAACCAACCAGACCGCACGGAAGAACGCTTCGTTCCGAATCCCTTCGCTAGCGATGCCAGCGCCAGAATGTATCGCACCGGCGACCTGGCAAGGTATCTTCCTGACGGGAACGTCGAGTTCCTTGGGCGCGGCGACGATCAGGTGAAGATTCGGGGATTTCGTATCGAACTGGGAGAGATCGAGTCAGTGCTGGCCCAACGGACAGGCGTCAAACAGGCGGTGGTTCTGGCGAAGGACGATGACCGGGGCGAGAGGCGTCTGCTGGCTTATGTCGTTGTCGATCACGACCAGAACAATTCTCCCGAGGACTTACGCGCGTATTTGAAAGCGCAGTTGCCCGATTTCATGGTGCCGTCGGCGATCATGTTGCTACCCAAGATTCCCCTAACGGCGAATGGAAAAGTTGATCGTCAGGCGCTTCCGGAACCCGAAGCGGTGGAGACCAAGGTTTATGTTCCGCCCCACACGCCTACAGAGGAAGGCGTCGCAAGAATCTGGGCTGAAGTCTTGCGCCGCGACCGCATCAGTACCGACGACAACTTCTTCGATCTTGGCGGACACTCCCTTCTGGCCACGCAAGTCATATCGCGTATCCGGGAGCGGTTCAAAGTCGAATTGCCTATTCGGGCCTTGTTTGATAGCCCGACGATCACCGGATTAGCAGCCGCGATCACCGACGCCGGCACGACCGTACTTGATGCCCGCGAATCGGCAATTTCCCGGGTTTCGCGCGAGCAGTACCGTGCAAGCCGCTCTTGAGGTCAAGCAGCAACCCGCTAGCCCATCCAGATTAGGTGTTTCTGGCTGTCCCCGTGTATCGCGCGGAATGAAATACCACTAAAATGGTGTACACGCTGCCATCAACGTCTCATCCCCCTGCAGACCTAAGTCTAATGACCCAAATCTCGAGCTGTCAAAGATGGATTTTTGCCTCAGAATCCTATTGACATCCCGATAAAATAGTCCTATAAGTTTAATACTCGCAAAGCTTTAGCAGAACACGCTGGAGCTCAATTCCTGATCTGGCCGATTACCATGGCTGTTTACTCCTCGGATATGCCGAAGACCGCTTACGGCAGCAACCCCGGGCCTCATTTTGTTCGCGCGCCCGCTTCACTTCCTGATGGAGGCCCAAAAGTGTGGGGACGACGCCAAACTCGGGCGGACTACCCGCGGGATCTTTGCGTCCATCAAATTCTGCAAGATCAGGCACGCCGGAGTCCTTCGGCTATCGCCATCGAATTTGAGGCGCGGAAGCTGACTTATGCAGAGTTGGATGCTCGCTCCAACCAACTCGCTCACTTTCTCCGCAAACGGGGTGTGCGGGCCGAACGTCTGGCCGGAGTTTGCTTAGAGCGCTCGATCGAGATGGTCGTTGCCCTGCTGGGTATTCTCAAAGCAGGCGGCGCGTACGTACCCCTCGATCCGGCCTATCCCAGCGATCGCCTTAAGTACGTGCTCGATGATGCGCACATAGCACTGCTTTTGACACAGGATTCCATGCTTCCGTCGCTGCCCTCCACCTCAGCTGAGGTTATTTGTCTTGATCCTGACTGGCGGGCTTTTGAGCATGAGGACGCGGGACCGGTGGTGACAGAAGTCAAGCCCGAGAATCTCGCCTATGTCATCTACACATCCGGATCGACCGGCCGACCGAAGGGCGTGCAGCTCGAGCACCGGAGCGTAGTCAATTTCCTCCATTCCATGCGTCAGGAACCTGGCATGAGTGCGAATGATGTGTTGGTGGCTGTCACCACATTGTCGTTCGACATCGCAGGCCTGGAGATCTATCTTCCGTTGCTGGTTGGGGGGCGATTGGTGGTGGCTCCTCGCGAAGTTACCTACGACGGGCGAGTGCTGATGCAGCTACTTGAGCGCAGCGGCGTGACCATCATGCAGGCTACTCCCACCACTTGGCGGGTTCTCCTTGAGTCGGGCTGGGAAGGAGACCCCAAACTGAAGGTGCTGGTCGGGGGAGAAGCGCTCCCGGTCGATCTGGCGCGTCAGCTTGCGAAGCGCTGCGGGGCCGTGTGGAACATGTATGGGCCCACCGAAACCACGATCTGGTCCAGTGTCTACAAGGTTGAGGGCAAAGACGAAAAACTGATACCGATTGGCAAGCCGATCGCCAATACCACCTTCTACATCCTGGACGCGAATCGGCAGCACGTGGATGAGGGTGCGGAAGGTGAACTCTATATCGGCGGCGACGGTTTGGCGCGGGGATATTTTGAACGCGATGAGCTGACCGCAGAGAAGTTCGTACCTGATCCGTTCAGTGCCGAGCCCGGAACACGCATGTATCGCACGGGCGATTTGGCCCGTTACAAGCCGGATGGAAATGTCGAATTCCTCGGGCGCATTGACCACCAGGTCAAGGTTCGCGGCTTCCGGATCGAGCTTGGCGAGATCGAGGCGGTCCTGGAACAGCACCCGGGCGTGAATCAGGCGGTTGTAGCCGCGAGAGAGGATACGCCGGGCGACAGGAAGTTGGTTGCATATTTCGTTCGGCGGAGTGCGAACGCGCCGAGTTCGGCTGAACTGCGCGCTCACGCCGCCAAACAGCTGCCCGATTACATGACTCCGTCTGCGTTTGTTCTTATGGACAAGCTGCCGCTGACGCCGAATGGCAAGGTAGACCGCAAAGCCCTCCCGGCTCCGACGGTGACCGACTTCGAAACCCAGGTCGAGTATGTCGCTCCGCGCGATGCGACGGAACGAAAGCTGGTTCAACTCTGGGAAGAAGTACTGCAAATTAACCCGATCAGCGTGACCGCAAGTTTCTTCGAACTTGGCGGACGCTCGGTACTTGCGGCCCGGTTGTTCACGAAGATCCTGCGCGCGTTTGGAAAGGAACTGCCTCTTTCCACTCTGTTCCGATCGCCGACGGTGGAGCAACTAGCGAGAGAATTGCGGCCACTACGAAAAGATGCCGAATATCCCACGCTTGTAACGATTCAGGGTAGAGGATCCAAGGCGCCCTTCTTCTGCGTGCACGGAGGCGCAGGTAGCACGCTATTTCTGCACAAGCTGGCGCGGGAAGTAGGTCCGGATCAGCCGTTTTATGGCATCGAACCTGAAGGTCTCGATGGGAAGCGATTCCAGCGATTGACGGTCGAGGAGATGGCGTCCCATTACCTCGCGGAAATTCGCAAGGTACAACCACATGGGCCGTACCGCATTGGCGGATATTGTTTCGGGGGGCTCGTGGCCTTCGAGATGGGGCAGCAACTCTTGCAGCAGGGCGAGCAGCCTGCGCTTGTCGCCCTTTTCAGCGCGGAACTGCGCTTCAACCACCTGGTGCCGCGCGCCAGCGCACGTCCGGCGACAAAACCTGCGCGTGCGCGGCTGGCGACATTACTGTCGTCACCGGTGAAAGCCTTGCGCGGAAAGTACATTGCACTGTTTTGGAACGTTCACGCTATCGCACGCAAACGGCTGAGACGAATTCTGCTGGCTCTAGGATTTCGCATCCCGCCGGCAATGCGCACGTGGTACGTGGCCGACACCTTGGGCGAGGCGGAACGGAAATACACGCCCAAGCCTTATTCCGGAACGATTGTGTTGTTCTATGGCGCAGGAAGCGATGAATACGGCCCCAACCTTGGATGGGATGGCTTGGCGGCTGGATTCGAACATCGCGTCATCGGCGATGACGCCATTCAAAGTCGGCGCGACATCATGAACGAGCCTTTAGTTGAGCTCACAGCACAGAAGTTAACGCCCTATCTCCAAGAAGAAGTCGTAGCAGCGATCTCCGTGGGTCACTGACAAGAGTCGAGGTGCATGAAATGGAACGTACGATGCCACCGCCAGCCAAGAGTCTGGGAACAATCCGGCGCAAAGCCGTGG
Organism: uncultured Acidobacteriaceae bacterium; assembly: GCA_963758255.1. Lineage (GTDB taxonomy): Bacteria > Acidobacteriota > Terriglobia > Terriglobales > Acidobacteriaceae > DASRAA01. The sequence goes on along the minus strand of CAVWUX010000002.1, from coordinate 450,843 downwards.
ACCTAGAGAATTTCAACCCCATTCGCGAAAGCCAGATGGGGCCTGACCAGTCCCTTCCGCTCGTGATGGAGCCGGCTGCCGATCAGGTCGACTTGGCGGACTGGGCACGCAATAATCGGGAGTACATAGCACAGAAGCTGCACACGCACGGGGGCATTCTGTTTCGGGGTTTCAACCTGAAAACCCCGGAGGACTTCGAGCGCGTAGCGGCAGGGGTATACCGGGAAATCTACGCGGACTATGGGGACCTGCCCCGCGAGGGTGTTGGCGGCAATATTTACACTTCCACTCCTTACCCGGAAGACAAGTGCATCCTGTATCACAATGAAAGCTCTCACATGAGCCGCTGGCCCACACGCATCAGTTTCTTCTGCGTGATCGCGGCCAAGGAAGGCGGATGCTCTCCGGTGGTTGACTGCCGCAAGGTGTACCAGCAGCTTGACCCGGCCATTCGTCAGGAATTTGAAGAGAAGGGGCTCACCTACGTCCGCAACTTCTCCGACGGACTCGACGTGAGCTGGCAACGCTTCTTTCAGACCGAAGATCGCGCGACAGTTGAAGAGGCATGCCGCAAACAGGGCTTCACCTGCCAGTGGATGGGCAAGGACGACCTCCGGGTCCGGCAGCGCTGCCGTGCGGTGTTGCGGCATCCTGTCACCGGCGAGTTGTCGTTTTTCAACCAAGTGCAGTTGCATCATGTGCATTGTCTCGATCCCGACGTGCGCGAGTCACTGCTTTCGATATTCAAGCGCGAGGACCTGCCGCGGCACGTTTATTACGGCGACGGTTCCGAGATTTCAGATTCGGTCATGGACCATGTAGGCGAAATCTACGAGAAGAATGCCGTGCGCTTCGTCTGGCGCGTGGGAGACATGGTCACGCTCGACAATATGCTCACGGCGCACGCTCGTGATGCTTTCGTGGGACCGCGCAAGATCGTAGTTGCCCTTGGCGACCTGATCGACGGCGCCGAGATTGATCGGATCAACGGCGCGCGGGCGTAAGTAGCAACGATATTGGCCGAGGCATTGGGAAACGCATCCACAATGAAGGTTGACAGCAAAGTCGGAGCAGGGATGACAGGGCTCAGCCCTTCTCCGGAACCTTTGGTTGCACACGTCTACGTGTTTCCAGTGACGTTCGCGCAGCAGCGTCTTCTGTTTTTGGATCAGCTCGATCCGAACACTACCTCGTACAGTGTGCCCTGGTCGATCCGGATGACGGGCCGTCTCAATGCTGGTGCACTGGAGCGCAGTCTGAACGAGATTGTGCATCGTCATGAAATCTTGCGAACCACGTTTGATATGGTGGACGGCCAACCTGTACAGATTGTGTCAGCCTCGGTGCGCTTTCCGCTGACGATGGTGGACCTCAGCGGACTCCCGGACGCGGAGTCGGAGGCACAGTCGGCTGCCATGAAGGAAGCGCGCCTGCCGGTAGACCTGAAGAACGGGCCTGTAGTGCGCGCGACGCTTCTTAGACTGGGACCAGCAGATCACGCGCTTCTGTTCACCATGCACCACATCATTTTTGACGGCTGGTCGCGCCGGATTTTTGTTACTGAACTCGCAGCCCTGTATGAGGCTTTCTGCGCGGGCCGCCCCTCACCGCTGCCCGAACTCCCCTTGCAGTATGCCGATTACGCCGTCTGGCAGCGCACTCATCTGCAGGGAGACACTCTCGATAAACTCCTGTGTTATTGGAAGGAGCGTTTGGCCGGCGCTCCTACCACGTTGGATTTGCCCACGGATCGGCCGCGTCCGGCACTTCAAACTTTCCGTGGGGCAAACCAGTCTTTCGTAGTTCCCGAGGCCCTCTCCGATCGAGTGATAAGTTTCAGCCGCCGGGCCGGCGTCACTCCCTTCATGACGTTGCTGGCAGGCTTCCAGGTGTTGCTGTCACGTTATTCAGGTCAGGATGACATCGTGGTGGGAACGCCCATCGCCAATCGCAATCGCGCGGAGATCGAGGGGCTGATTGGGTACTTTAGCAACACCCTGGCTCTACGCACCACGCTGGACGGCGATCCCAGTTTCCGCGATTTGCTGGAGCGGGTAAAGGAAACCGCGCTGGGGGCCTATGCGCACCAGGACATGCCGTTCGAGCGGTTGGTGGAGGAACTGCGTCCTGAACGGAGCCTGAGTTACAACCCGTTGTTCCAGGTGCTGTTCTCGCTGCAGAATGCCCCGCGTAGGGCATTCGAACTCAGTGGACTCCGGCTCAAGCCGCTGGGAGGGGTGACTGGTACGACTGCGAAGTTCGACTTGTCCCTCTTCCTCCTGGAAGGCGAGGACGGTCTCAGTGGACGCGTAGAGTACAACACCGACCTGTTTGACGGCGCGACTATCGATCGCCTGTTGCGTCATTATCTGGGCTTGCTGGAAGCGGCGCTGTCGAACCCGGAGACCCGCATCTCGCAGTTGCCCCTGCTGACAGCCGAGGAGCGGCAGCAGGTTCTGGTCGAATGGAACGCCACCGAGGCGGAATATCCCCGCCAGCTCTGTCTGCACCAGTTATTTGAGCAGCAGGTGGAACAACGGCCCGAGGCCGTGGCGTGCCTGTTCGAGGACCAGCAGATCAGCTATCAGGCATTGAACCAGCGCGCCAATCAGGTGGCTCACTTTTTGCAGAAGCGAGGCTTGGGGCCGGGGCAGCGGGTGGGTATTTTCGTCGAGCGCTCGCTGGACATGATGGTGGGGTTGCTGGGCATCCAGAAGTCCGGAGCAGCCTATGTGCCGCTGGATCCTGCCTATCCGGCGGAGCGTCTGCGGCTGACCCTGGAAGACGCGCAGGTGCCCTTGCTGCTGACTCAGCAAAGCCTGTTGTCGTCGATGCCCGAGCATACGGCTGACGTGGTATGTCTGGACTCCGACTGGCCGCAGATGGCGCTGGAGAGCGCCGCCAACCCGCGGAGCCGGCGTCCAACCGGAAGACCTGGTCTATGTGATTTTCACCTCCGGCTCGACGGGACGCCCCAAGGGGGTGCAAGTACCGCATCGCGCGGTGGTGAACCTGCTGAGCTTCATGGCGCAAGAGCTGCGCATGGGGCCTGACGATGTCTTTCCCGCCCTGGCGTCGTTTGCCTTTGACATGTGCATTCCGGAGCTCTATCTGGGGCTGGTGACGGGGGGACGGGTGGTGTTGGGCGGACGGGAGCTAGCCGCCAACGGCGAAGAACTGGCGGCGTTGCTGTGCCGGACGGGAGCCACGGTGGTGCACGCTACGCCCACCACCTGGAGTCTGTTGCTGGAAGCCGGGTTTAGCGGCAAAGGGTTGAAGCGGGCCATCGGGGCAGAGCCCTTGCCGCGGGAGTTGTGCACCCGCCTGCTGGAGGCGGACCACTCGCTATACAACTTCTACGGACCGACGGAGACCACGGTCTGGTCGGCTTTCCATCACTTCCGCTCGGCGGACGAGCCGGTGGTGGTGGGCCGTCCCCTGGCCAACACCCAGATCTACATTCTGGATCAGAACCGGCAGCCGCTTCCGGCGGGGGTGCCGGGCGAGATTTACATTGGCGGAGACGGGGTCAGCTGCGGATACCTGAACCGGCCCGAGTTGACGGCAGAGAAGTTTATCCCCGACCCGTTCTCGGGTCGCTCGGATGCGCTCCTGTACCGGACGGGGGACCTGGGCAGGTATCTGCCCGACGGACGTATCGAGTTTCAGGGGCGGGTTGACAACCAGGTCAAGATTCGCGGCTTCCGCATCGAGTTGGGCGAGATCGAGACCGTACTGAGCCGGCACGCTACGGTGCAGGAGTGCGTGGTGGTGGCCCGCGAAGACGTAGCCGGCGACAAGCGGCTGGTGGCCTACGTGGTGCCGGTACCGGGAAGCAAGGTTGACGCCGGCGGACTGCGGAACTGGGTGAAAGAGCGTCTGCCGGAATACATGGTGCCGGTGGCCTGGGTGGAGTTGGCGCGTCTGCCGCTGTCGCCGAACGGCAAGGTGGACCGCAAGCATCTGCCGGCGCCGGAATACGAGCGGCCGGAGCTGGCGGGTGAGTATCGGGGGCCGCGCACGCCCGCGGAAGAAGTGGTGGCCGGCATCTGGGCGGAAGTGCTGAAGCTGGAGCGGGTGGGCATCGACGATCAGTTTTTCGAACTGGGCGGGCACTCGTTGCTGGCGACCCAGGTGGTGTCGCGCATTCGCCAGGCGTTTCAGGTGGAGTTGCCGCTGCGGGCGTTGTTCGAAGCGCCCACGGTGGCGGGGTTGGCCGAACGGGTCGAAGCCCTGCAACGGGAGCAGCAAGGGCCGCTGGCCCCGCCCATCCGGCCAGTGCCGCGCTCCGCCCCCCTGCCGCTGTCTTTTGCCCAGCAGCGCTTGTGGTTCCTGGACCGACTGGACCCGAAGAACGCATCTTACAACGTGCCGTACGTGGCCCGTCTGAAGGGGCCCCTGCAGCCAGATGTGCTGGAAAACAGCCTGAATGAAATTGTCCGCCGGCACGAGACCCTGCGTACCTCGTTCCGAGTCATCGACTCCGGGCCAGTGCAGGTTGTCGAGCCGCACATCAAGCTACCTCTCGTCGTTCAGGACTTACGTTCCCTTGCCGAAGCCGAGCGTGAGAGTGAAGCGCTGCGCCGCGCCAAGGCAGAGGTGCAGCGCCCGTTCGATCTGACGGTGGCGCCGCTGCTGCGGGCGACACTGATACGGATGACTGACGACGATCATGTCCTGGTTCTGAATACTCACCACGTCGTCAGCGATCGTTGGTCTTTGGGTGTCTTATCGCAAGAGCTGGCCGGGCTGTACGAAGCGTTCGCTGAGAATCGGCCCTCGCCACTGCCCGAGCTAACCATCCAGTATGCCGACTATGCGGTCTGGCAGCGGGAGTTTCTGGCCGGAGAAGCGCTTGAACGGCAGGTTGCGTACTGGAAGCATCACCTGGCGGGAGCTCCTGCTAGCCTGGACTTGCCAACGGACTACCCGCGTCCTCCGGTACTGAAGTCTCGGGGCTCGCAACACACCGTCATTTTTCCGAGAGCACTCCTTGATTCGATCTGGAAGTTGAGCCGCAGCGAAGGTGTCACGCTATTCATGACTCTGCTGGCGGCCTTCGACGTCTTGCTCTCGCACTACTCCGGCCAGCAGGACGTGATCATCGGCACTCCGATCGCCGGACGCAATCGCGGAGAAGTGGAGCCGTTGATCGGCTTTTTCGTGAACACGCTGGTGATGCGTGCCGACCTCTCCGGCAATCCGAGCTTCCGCGAATTGCTGGCCCGCGTACGTGAAACCGCCATGGGCGCGTATGCCCACCAGGACCTACCGTTTGAAAAGCTGGTTGAAGAAATTAAGCCGGTTCGGGATTTGAGCCGCAATCCACTGTTTCAGGTCATGTTGGCCTTGCAGAATGTCCCGACCGGGGGGCGCCAGATCGGCGACTTGACGGCAACCCCATTTGCGACGGGAACACAGAGTTCTCAATTCGACCTTTCGCTCATGACGTCGGAGTTGCCGGACGGCTTGCGCGCAACGGTGATCTACAATACCGACCTCTTCGAGGAGACGACGATCCGGCGGATGCTGAGCCACCTCGGTCGGCTGCTGGAAGCCGCTGTGGCCGATCCCGCACTGCCAGTTTTCCAGTTGCCGCTGTTGACAGACGAGGAGCGCCAGCAGTTGGTGGTGGATTGGAATGCGACCGCGGCCGACTATCCCCGCGACCGCTGTCTGCATGAATTGCTGTCCGAGCAGGCCCGCAACAATCCCGAGCGCGTGGCGGTGGTCTGCGGCACCCGGCTGATGTCGTACGGCGAGTTGGAGGCGCGCTCCAATCAACTGGCCCGTTATCTGCAAGCCCACGGGGTCGGCTCCGAAACTCTGGTCGGACTGCTGCTGGAGCGTTCGCCGGAGATGCTGGTGGCACTGCTGGGCATTCTGAAAGCAGGAGGGGCCTACGTTCCTCTCGACCCCAGCCATCCCCGGGAACGCTTGGAATTCATCCTGCAGGATGCAGGGGTGCAACTTCTGCTGACGCAGGCGGCGCTGTCCGGGGTGCTGGCGGATTCGGCTGCGCCGACGATTGATCTGGATACTGTCTGGCCGTGCTCGACGGCTTTAGCGGCGAGGTGGTGCCGCGCTCGGCGCGTCCCGAAGACCTGGCCTATGTGCTGTACACGTCGGGGTCAACGGGCAAGCCCAAAGGGGTAGAGATTGAGCATCGCAACCTGGTGAACTTTCTGACCAGCATGCGGGAGAAGCCGGGTCTCAGGGCGGATGACGTTCTGGTGGCGGTGACCACGCTGTCGTTCGATATCGCGGGGCTGGAGCTGTATCTGCCGTTGCTGTGCGGGGCCAGGGTGGTTCTGGCATCGCGCGAACAGGCGGCGGATGGGGAGCAGTTGCGGCGCCTGTTGGCTGATTCGAAGGCGACGGTGATGCAGGCGACGCCGGCGACCTGGCGCCTCTTGCTGGACACTGGCTGGACGGGAGATCCGAGACTGAAGATTTTGTGCGGGGGCGAAGCCTTTCCCCCCGACTTGGCCAACCAACTGCTGCCCTGCTGCGGCGAGTTGTGGAACATGTACGGGCCGACGGAGACCACGATCTGGTCCTCGATTTACCGGGTGGAGCGTGAACTGACCCAGGTGGCATCGATCGGGCGGGCCGATTGCCAATACCACGATGTATGTTCTCGACGGGCAGGGTCAACCCACGCCCATAGGAGTGCCGGGGGAGCTGTACATCGGGGGCGAAGGGGTGGCGCGAGGATACTTGAAGCGTCCCGAACTGACGGCGGAACGGTTTATGGCTGATCCGTTCCGCCCAGGGGAACGGATGTATCGCACCGGCGATCTGGCCTGCTACCTGGCCGACGGCAACCTACGCTTCCAGGGGCGGGCGGACTTCCAGGTGAAGCTGCGTGGCTTCCGCATCGAGCTGGGCGAGATTGAAACCGTGCTTGGGCGGCATCCGAGCATCGATCAGGCCGCCGTTGTCCTTCGTGAGGATCGTCCTGGCGACAAGCGGCTGGTGGCCTACATCGTTGCCAAGCTTGCTCAAGACCTGGTTCTCACGGAGTTACGCACTTATCTGGAGCAGAGTCTTCCTAGCTACATGGTTCCAGGGGTCTTCGTGAGGCTCGATGCGCTGCCCCTGACCGACAGCGGGAAGATCAATCGCCGCGCTTTGCCTGCTCCAGAGTGGGGGCGCATTGGGTCCGCCAGCAAGACCGCTCCGCGCGATCAATTCGAACTGATATTGACCAGGATTTGGGAGCAAGTCTTAGGTATCTCCGAAGTTGGCGTGGATGAAAACTTCTTCGATCTCGGGGGCCATTCGCTGCTGGCTGTTCGATTGTTGTCCGAAGTCGAAAAAGTGGTAGGGCGCGAGATTCCCTTGGCAAGCCTTTTCCGGGGTTCTACAGTGGCAGCATTGGCCCAACTCCTTCGCGAAGGATCGGGATCCGAACCCGAGCCTTTGGTAGCTGAACTCCAAGCTGGTAGCGCCGACGCTCTGCCGATATTTGCTGTTGCCGAGCCTGGCGTGCGCGTTTTGGGTTATGCCCTGTTATCTCGTCTCTTGGGCGAAGATCAGCCCTTCTTCAAATTGCAGGCGCAAGGTCCGGTCATCCACGGACGGCCACCGAACTTACAGGAATCGCGAGCATTCGCCCGTCAGTATGTCGCTGGGATGCGTGCCGTGCAGCCGCAGGGGCCTTACTTCCTCGCCGCCATGTGCGGAGGCTGCCAGATCGCAGAACAAATGGTCTTGGAGCTTGAGTCCGAGGGCCACGAAGTTGGGCTGTTTGCCATCTTCGATACGTGGGTGTTAGAACACGTTCACCGCCGCTGGCGCTGGCGCTTGTTCAACTATCGCCAGCGGCTACGCAGCCTGGGATCGGTGAGCATCCGGGAACGATTGAATTGGATTAGCCACGCTCTGGATAATCGCCTGCGAGTTTGGACGGGAAAAGCCAAAGCCTCGCGGCCTTGGGACGAGGCGTATTGGCCAGCGAACTTCACGCCTCCTAGATTCCGGGCTCCGATTGTGCTCTTCAAGCGACCCAAGCAGCCTTACTACTACATCGACGACCCCCAGTTGGGATGGGGCGCACGGAGCGCAGGTGGGGTGGAAATCCACCAGATCAACGCGAGTCACTTTGAAGTGCTTCGCGAACCCCATGTACGCCTCGTCAGCAAGGTCCTACTAGAGCGCGTCCGTCCCGCAAGTAGGCGTCTGGAACGGCCGGATTCAAGCGAAGCGGACGCCGATCCCGCTACCGCAACGATCTCCGGTTAGTCGCCACAATTGAAGAGGATGAGCGCAGCTCCCTATCCCAGCCCTGCATTCGAGGTACGTGAGCTTTATCTCGATTTGGAAGGCCCGCGCACTCCCGCTCTCACCCGCGATGAGATTCATGTGTGGAGGATGAGCCGCGAGCGTGGGAGTGCCGAGCTTATGGCCTTGCGGCGGCTTCTCTCGGCAGACGAGGAGCGACGGGCCGCACGCTTTCGGTTCGACACCGATCGAAACGAGTACATCGTGTCACGCGGCGTCCTGCGTACCCTGCTCGGTTCGTATGTGGACTTACCTCCGGAGAAATTGGGCTTCGCCTACACGGAGTATGGTCGTCCTAGCCTGGTGGCGCCCGGATCGGATACAACGCTGGACTTCAACATTTCACACAGTGGCGACCAGGTCCTGCTAGCATTCGCACGCGGACGCAAGGTCGGAATCGATGTTGAGCGTGTGCGGCGGGACTTCGGAACCAACGAAATTGCCGAACGCTTCTTTTCGGAGGCGGAGCGCCTCGCTCTGCGGGAACTTCCCGTGGAACTGCGCCACGAGGCATTCTTCCGTTGCTGGACGCGCAAGGAAGCCTTCATCAAAGCCCTTGGGGAGGGCTTGTCTCATCCTTTAGACCAATTCGACGTCTCATTGGCTCCCGCTATGCCGGCCGCCTTGCTGGCTACGCGCCCGGATGAAAAGGAAGTCACACGATGGAAACTGTGGGACATTCAGGTACCGGGCGATTACGCGGCGGCCCTTGCAGCCGAATCAATGATTCATTCGATGTGACGCGGTGAAGTTAAACCGTGCTCCCCTGACAGCCCAAGGAAGTGAAGTCGTGCCAACAGGAGCTCTCCTCACGATAGCTGCTTGCCGCTATCGTCCGTCGCCAGTCCAATTGGCTTCGGGCGCGGTTGCCCTCAGCTTCCTGAACTGTGACTGCTTTCGCTGCTTCTTCTCCGCTTCCTGCTGCTCCAGTTCCTCTGGACTCAGCATGGCGAGCGCACTGAGCCGGGAGTCGGGCTGTGCCACTGCGCTCTGCAGCAGGGTGCCGAAGTGCCGCGACATGCGCTGAATGGTGGTCTGCTCAAACAATTCTGTGCTGTAGATCCAGTATCCCACTAGTTCGTCTGGCTTCTCGGCGACAAAGACCGCCATGTCGAACTTCGAAGTGGTGATTGGCACCTCAAAGTAATCCAGTTGCAGCCCAGCCAGTTCGCGCTTTGCTCGGGGAATGTTCTGCATCACGAACAGTACCTGAACGATTGGATTGTGGGTGGCGCTTCGTTCGGGTTGGAGTTCCTGGACAATCTTGGGAAACGGTATCTCCTGATGCGCATACGACTCCAGGAGTCCCTCCCGCACCCGCCCCAGCAGTTCGCGGAATGTGGGATTGCCGGAAAGATCGGTCCGGACCGCCATCAGGTTGATGAAAAAGCCAATCATTCGCTCGGTCTCGCGGGTCGTGCGATTGGCCAGGTCAGTCCCCACAACGATATGCTCCTCCCCCGAGTATCGCGACAACAGGGTCTGGAAGGCGGCCATCAACGTCATGAAGGGCGTAGCGCCTTCCTGGCGGCTGAAGTCCTTCAACGCCCGCAAGGTCTCCAGAGGCACGTGCAGTGTTTCGCAGGACCCTGAAAACGTCCTGACCTTGGGGCGCGGGTGGTCGAGCGGCAACTCCAGAACCGCAGGAACGCCCTTGAGATGTTCACGCCAAAATGCAAGTTGCTTCTGAAGGACTTCTCCCTGGAGCCACCGCCGTTCCTGAGCCGCATAGTCGGCATACTGCAAAGCCAGTTCCGGAAGCGGCGAAGGACCGCCATTGCGGAAGGCCTCATAAAGCGCCGTCAGTTCTTGCAGGAAGATACCCGCCGACCAGGCGTCACTGATGATGTGATGCATCGTCAGGAGCAGCACATGGTCTTCCTTCGCCAGTCGCAGCAGGTGAGCGCGCACCAGCGGGCCGGTTGCCAGGTCGAAGGGCCGCATGACTTCGTCGATGGCGATCCGTCGCGCCTCCTCTTCGCGCTCCGTTTCCGGCTGTGACGTCAGGTCCTGAAGAACCAGCGGAATGGTCAGAGTGGGCGCAATCACCTGCACCGGATGTCCATCTTTCACGGCAAACGTTGTGCGCTGCGACTCATGCCGACGCACGATTTCATTTAGCGCCTTTTCCAGAGCTTCGGTCAGCAACGCGCCCCTGAGTCGCAAGGTTCGCGGGATGTTGTACAGCGGATTGTTCGGTTCGATTTGGTCGAGTACCCATAGTCGTTCCTGGGCAAACGAAAGGGGCAACGCCGCGTCCCGTGGAACGGCTGTGATTGGCGGGGGAACCATGCCCTGTTCCTCGCGCCGCGCATTATCGAGGTGCCTCGCCAAATCAGCAATTGTGGGCGCCTCGAATATCGTGCGGACAGCCACCGGGATGCGGAAGTGCTCGCGCAAACGTGAAGCGATCTGTGTCGCCAGAAGGGAATGCCCGCCAATCTCAAAGAAATTGTCTTCGACACCGATTCCGTCGCGCCGCAGAACTTCGCCCCAGATGGCGGCAATCACTTCTTCGCTGGGCGTCCGCGGGGCAACGGGGTCTTTTTGCGTGCCCCGAACGTCCTCCGGTTTCGGCAATGCCAGGCGATCGATTTTGCCATTGGCGTTCAACGGAAGCTTTGACAACTCCACGATCGCCGCCGGCATCATGTAGTCGGGCAGTTGCCCCCGCAGGTAGCTACGAAGTTCCTCCACGCCTGCCGAAGCGACTACGTATGCAACCAGTGATCTCTCGCCACGCTCGTCAGCCACTGCCAGCACTGCTGCCTGCTTCACTCCGCCGTGCCGCAGCAGCACCGCTTCCACTTCTCCCAACTCGATTCGGAAGCCGCGGATCTTGACCTGATCATCGACACGGCCGAGGAACTCAACCTTTCCATCCGGGAGGTATCGAACCAGGTCGCCCGTTCGGTACATTTTAGCGTTGGCATCTTGTGCGAACCGATCTTGTAAGAAGCGGTCGGCAGTGCGGTCCGGCTGATTGATGTATCCGGCCGTTACGCCCTCGCCCGCAATGTACAGCTCACCGGCCACTCCGATGGGAACCGGCTCTCCCTGCGCGTCCAGTATGTAAACCCGAGTATTCGCAATCGGGCGTCCAATCGGAATGGTCTGGGCCCGGGAGTTTTCCCAGTCATAGTCCCTAAGGCGCAGCATGACCGATCCCACGGTAGTTTCAGTTGGCCCGTAATGATTCCAGACCTCGCAACTGCCGCCCGCCGCGACGATCTTTTCCATCAGCGGAATCGACAGTGCTTCGCCACCCATGACCAGATGTTTCCGGGGCAGCACTTCCCCGCCACCGCCCGCATTCAGCAGCGCCATGAGGTGAGACGGAACGATCTTTAGCACGTCCACCGGATACCGTGTCATGTAATCGCGCAGGCGGTCACTGTCCGCCGCAACGTCGTGCGCGATGACATGCAAGCATCCTCCTGACACCAGTGAGGGATAGATGCAGGTGTTGCCCAAGTCTGCACCGAGCGTCGACACGGTGGCAAAATGCAGCGGTTCGGAGTATTTCTCGAGTTCTAGGCGGCGCTGAATGAATGTTGTGTAGTTGACGAGGTTTCGGTGCCGCACAGCCACGCCCTTCGGCGTTCCCGTGGATCCTGAGGTGTAAATCACGTAGGCGAAGTTTTCGGGAGTCGTGTTTGTTGGCGGATTCGACGTCGACGCCTTTGACCATTGCTCACGGTCATGATCCAGGAGAACCACCTGGCCGCCAAACGGCGGCATCTGGCCTTCGAACTTGCTCTCCGTCACCAGGGCCGATGCGCCAACCAACTGCTGCGTCAGCCGTGGCTTGGGATGATCGGCACTCAGTGGAACGTACGCTCCTCCGGCCTTGAGGATGGCCAGCACCGCGACCATCATGGCAGTGCTGCGGTCAACGCATAATCCCACCGGCGAATCCGGGCCTACGCCCTTGCCGCGGAGGAAGTGCGCCAACTGGTTCGCCTGCTCATTCAGCTCCCGATAGGTCAGACCGTTGTCTTCGTAACGCACCGCCGTAAGGTCGGGCGTCATGGCAGCTTGCGCTTCGAATAGTTCGTGAATGCACAGACTCTGCGGATAGTCGGCTGCGGTCTGGTTCCAATCCACTAACAAGCGGCCGCGTTCGACGTCATCAAGCAACGGCAGTCGACTAGTCAGCGTCCCGGGACCAGCGGCCGCAGCGGCAAGAAGCGTTAGGAAATGCTCGCTCCAGCGATCGATCGTCGGACGATCAAGGCGAGCGGAGTCGAAGTGAAATTCCAGCCACCGACGGCCACCCTGGCGACGCGCCGACAGCTTCAACGTAAATTGATCGCAACACTCCTCTTCCCGCACGATTGTGAACGCAACATCACCGAACGTTCGGCGCTCCTCGAGCTCACCAAAATCGAAGGCCACGGGTAGCATGGGCCCGTGCTCCATGCCATCTGTCAGACCAGCGTTGCTCCAGGAAAAACTGTCTTGCCAGTTGCGAAAATCCCTCAGATCACGCGTGACTTGCTGGTAGAGCGAGTCGAACGATGTTCCCTCCGCAAATGTGGACCCTAACGGCAGGTATTTGGAAAACACGCCCAACGCGTTCTCGAGCTCGGGATGATTTCTGCCGTCCAACTGACAGCCGACGGTAATGCTCGTCCGGCCTGTCACTCTCGACAGGAACACCTGCCAGCAGGCCACAAGAAAGTCTTGCAGCGAAGAATCCGGTTGCTTCGTCAGCTCCGCAGCTTCAACCTCTTTCACCACCACGTCGGGCAGGAAATCCGCAACGGCTTTCCTTTCGAACATCGACAAGATGGAACCGACCGAGGCGAGATCCAACTTCCGGCAATAGTCCCGCCAGTAGTCGCGGCCCGGCTTGGTTTCGTCGCTGGTCAGCAATTCCTGCTGCCACTCCGCCACGTCGGCGTACTGCATGACCTCGTCGCCTTCGCTGACTTCGTTAGCATAGGCACGTCCGATTTCGCCAGCGAGATTCTGCATCGAGCGGAGGTCGGCGCACATGGAAGGAAGGCTGAGCACCAGGACATGCTTTTGCGAAGCCAGCGTCGCCAGCACGATATGCAACGCCGGTCCCTTCTCCCAATCAAACCCGGCATCGCGCTCAACCACGAGGGCCCTAAGCTGGTCACGCTGCTCGGACTCGTCCAGCCCACTAAGATCGGCCATTTGCCAGGCAAAGTCGGGCACTTCCAGAATCACCTGGAACGGCAACTTCAACCCGCTCTGGCGATGAAACACAGTCCGAAGAATCTCGTGACGAGCCACCACGGTGCGAACCGCTTTTTCCAACTTCGCGGCATCTAGGTCGCCTTCGATAAGAAGTTCGCACTCCGTCCAGAAGGGCGACCCCTGACCGCCCAGCTGCGACCAGAGCCGCTCCTGCTGGGTAGAGAGACGAAAACCTGCAACGCTTTCACTGCTCATCGGGGCCCTGATCTCCTCCTCTAGTCTCGTGCAATCGCCTTGCGCTTGACGGTCTTGAGCGTCTTCAGGCTGCGTTCTTGGAATTCCTTGTGCTGCGTGGCGCGAAACTGCTGTTCTGTCTTGACCAGCAACTCCTGCAGCTGACTAAGGCGCATCGCGGGATCGGCGGTCGCCTTCTCCAGCAGCAGTCGATACAGCTCAGCCATGCGGCCGATGGTTGATGCATCAAACAAGTCTGGGTTGTAAAGCCAGATGCCTGCCACTCCCTCGTCAGTCTCCGTGACAAATACCGCCATGTCGAACTTCGATGGCACATCCAGTGCAAACGGGTTCATTTCCAACCCTGGCATTGGCGATACGGAACGCGGCGTGTTCTGCTGAACAAACAACACTTGCACCAGGGGATTGTGGAGCAGACTGCGTTCCGGCTGCAACTCCTCCACCAGCTTGTCGAATGGCAGGTCCTGGTGGGCATACGCTCCCAGTGCGATTTCGCGCACCCGAACCAACAACTCCTCGAAAGTTGGATCCCCTGACAGGTCCGCGCGCAGCACCAGCAAGTTCACGAAGAAGCCAATCAGGGGCTCGATCTGAATGCTCGTTCGGCTGGCGAGATCCGTTCCCAGAACGACGTCTGGCTGCGCCGTGTAGTGCAGGATCAGCGTCTGAAACGCTGCCAGCATGGTCATGAACCCGGTGCCACCCAGATGACGGCTCAAGTCACGAATTGCATTCGTCAAGCTGGGGGGCAACAGGAAATGGTGCTTCTCGCCACGAAATTTCGCCTTCGGTGGACGCGGGCGGTCCGTGGGCAGCAACAGCACCGGCGGCGCGCCTTCCAGCCGCTTCCTCCAATAATCTAGTTGCTTTTCCAGAGCCTCGCCCTGCAACCAGTTTCTTTGCCAGACGGCATAGTCGGCATACTGAATGGGCAGCTCTGGCAACGGGGATCTCTTGCCCAGCAGTGCCGCTTCGTAGAGGGCAGTCAACTCCTGCAGGAGAATTCCTCCCGACCAGCCGTCGCTTGCAATGTGATGCGTGTTGAGCACGAGAATGTGATCCTCATCACCCATCTTCAGTACCAGGCACCGCATCATGGGATCGCTCGCCAGATTGAACGGCATCGAGGCCTGCTCCTGCGCCAGACGTCGCGCTTCTTTCTCGCGCGTGGCCTCGGGCAATTCGCTAAGATCGATGACGGGGACCGGCAACTTCAACTCCGGCGCGATCACCTGGAACGGCTGCCCTTTTTTTGAAGCATAGGTCGTGCGAAGAATCTCGTGGCGCTCCATAATGCCATTCAGCGCGGTCTCCAAAGCGGATACATTCAGACGACCCGTCAACCGTAGCGCCCGCGGAATGTTATAGAGCGGATTGTTGGGCTCCACCTGATCCAGGAACCACAAGCGCTGCTGGGCAAAAGACAGCGGCAGGGGGGCGGAGCGCGGCACTGGCCGGATGGGCGGGGCCAGCGGCCCTTGCTGCTCCCGTTGCAGGGCTTCGACCCGTTCGGCCAACCCCGTCACCGTGGGCGCTTCGAACAACGCCCGCAGCGGCAACTCCACCTGAAATGCCTGACGAATGCGCGACACCACCTGGGTCGCCAGCAACGAGTGCCCGCCCAGTTCGAAAAACTGATCGTCGATGCCCACCCGCTCTAGCTTCAGCACTTCCGCCCAGATGCCGGCCACCACTTCTTCCGCGGGCGTGCGCGGCCCCCGATACTCACCCGCCAGCTCCGGCCGCTCGTATTCCGGCGCCGGCAGATGCTTGCGGTCCACCTTGCCGTTCGGCGACAGCGGCAGACGCGCCAACTCCACCCAGCCCACCGGCACCATGTATTCCGGCAGGCGCTCTTTCACCCAGTGCCGCAGTTCGCCGGTGTCAATCTTGCTTCCCGGTACCGGCACCACGTAGGCCACCAGCCGCTTGTCGCCGGCTACGTCTTCGCGGGCCACCACCACGCACTCCTGCACCGTAGCGTGCCGGCTCAGTACGGTCTCGATCTCGCCCAACTCGATGCGGAAGCCGCGAATCTTGACCTGGTTGTCAACCCGCCCCTGAAACTCGATACGTCCGTCGGGCAGATACCTGCCCAAGTCCCCCGTCCGGTACAGGAGCGCATCCGAGCGACCCGAGAACGGGTCGGGGATAAACTTCTCTGCCGTCAACTCGGGCCGGTTCAGGTATCCGCAGCTGACCCCGTCTCCGCCAATGTAAATCTCGCCCGGCACCCCCGCCGGAAGCGGTTGCCGGTTCTGATCCAGAATGTAGATCTGGGTGTTGGCCAGGGGACGGCCCACCACCACCGGCTCGTCCGCCGAGCGGAAGTGATGGAAAGCCGACCAGACCGTGGTCTCCGTCGGTCCGTAGAAGTTGTATAGCGAGTGGTCCGCCTCCAGCAGGCGGGTGCACAACTCCCGCGGCAAGGGCTCTGCCCCGATGGCCCGCTTCAACCCTTTGCCGCTAAAACCGGCTTCCAGCAACAGACTCCAGGTGGTGGGCGTAGCGTGCACCACCGTGGCTCCCGTCCGGCACAGCAACGCCGCCAGTTCTTCGCCGTTGGCGGCCAGGTTGCGTCCGCCCAACACCACCCGTCCCCCCGTCACCAGCCCCAGATAGAGCTCCGGAATGCACATGTCAAAGGCAAACGACGCCAGGGCGGGAAAGACATCGTCAGGCCCCATGCGCAGCTCTTGCGCCATGAAGCTCAGCAGGTTCACCACCGCGCGATGCGGTACTTGCACCCCCTTGGGGCGTCCCGTCGAGCCGGAGGTGAAAATCACATAGACCAGGTCTTCCGGTTGCACGCCGGCTCCGCGGGTTGGCGGCGCTCTCCAGCGCCATCTGCGGCCAGTCGGAGTCCAGACATACCACGTCAGCCGTATGCTCGGGCATCGACGACAACAGGCTTTGTTGAGTCAGCAGCAAGGGCACCTGGGCGTCTTCCAGGGTCAGCCGCAAGCGCTCTGCCGGATAGGCAGGATCCAGCGGCACATAGGCTGCTCCGGACTTCTGGATGCCCAGCAACCCCACCATCATGTCCAGCGAGCGCTCGACGAAAATACCCACCCGCTGCCCCGGCCCCAAGCCTCGCTTCTGCAAAAAGTGGGCCACCTGATTGGCGCGCTGGTTCAATGCCTGATAGCTGATCTGCTGGTCCTCGAACAGGCACGCCACGGCCTCGGGCCGTTGTTCCACCTGCTGCTCAAATAACTGGTGCAGACAGAGCTGGCGGGGATATTCCGCCTCGGTGGCGTTCCATTCGACCAGAACCTGCTGCCGCTCCTCGGCTGTCAGCAGGGGCAGCTGCGAGATACGGGTCTCGGGGTTCGACAGCGCCGCTTCCAGCAAGCCCAGATAGTGACGCAACAGGCGATCGATAGTCGCGCCGTCAAACAGGTCGGTGTTGTACTCGATCAGTCCACTTCGGCTGTTGTCCGCGTCTGCCAACAAGTAAACCGATATGTCAAATTTCGCAGTTGTACCAGTAACGCCGCCCAGCGGCTTGAGCTGAAGTCCCCTGAGTTCGAACTCCCGCCGCGGGACATTCTGCAGCGAGAACAGCACCTGAAACAGCGGACTGTGACTCAGGCTGCGGTCAGGCTGTAATTCCTCCACCAACCGCTCGAACGGCATGTCCTGGTGCGCATAAGCCTCCAGCGCGGTTTCCTTTACCCGCTCCAGCAACTCGCGGAAGCTAGGATCGCCGCCCAGCTTGGTGCGCAAGGCGAGCGTATTAGCGAAGACTCCAATCAGTCCCTCGATTTCCCCGAGATTGCGATTGGCGATGGGCGTTCCGACCACGATGTCATCCTGGCCTGAATAGCGTGACAACAACACCTGAAAGGCGGCCAATTGCGTCATGAAGGGGGTGACGCCGGCGCGGCGGCTGAAACTTATCACTTGATCGGAGAGGGCCTCGGGAACAACGAAACGCTGGGATGTGCCACGGAAACTCTGCACCGAAGGGCGCGGCCGGTCCGTGGGCAAATTCAACGTGGCGGGAGCACCGGCCAGGTGCTGCTTCCAATAGCTCAGGAGCTTGTCGAGATTTTCGCCCTCAAAATACCCTCGCTGCCAGGCGGCGTAATCGGCGTACTGTACCGGCAGCTCCGGAAGCGGAGACGTCTTCCCTTCCAAAAACGTTCCATACAATACTGCCAATTCATCCGCTAACAGCCAGACTGACCACCCGTCCATGGCGATGTGGTGGGCATTCAACAACAGGACGTGGTCTTGTTCTCCCAGCTTCAGAAGATTCGCGCGAAATACGGGTCCAGTCATCAGCTCGAACACATGGCGATTATTCTCAATCGCCATGCGTTGAACTTCCGATTCCTGGGAGTCAGACGGCAGCCACGCCAGATCGACCACCGGAACTTCGATTTTGACCTCATCTGCTACCACCTGCACGGGCTGGTCGTTTTCCAACGCATAGTGAGTACGCAGTATTTCGTGCCGCCGGACA
This sequence comes from uncultured Acidobacteriaceae bacterium, assembly GCA_963758255.1. Classification (GTDB taxonomy): domain Bacteria; phylum Acidobacteriota; class Terriglobia; order Terriglobales; family Acidobacteriaceae; genus DASRAA01. The sequence continues at coordinate 432,662 of CAVWUX010000002.1, read as the reverse complement.
ATTTCGTTCAGCGCCTGCACCAGCGGCTCCGTGTAGAGAGTACCTTTCAAGCGGAGTGCTACCGGAATGTTGTAGAGCGGGTTGTTGGGCTCCAGTTGATCCAGGAACCACAGGCGCTGCTGAGCAAACGACAGGGGCAGCGAGCGATCTCGCGGAGTTCGCTGCAGTAGAGGCAACGTCGTAGTCCCCGCCTTCAGTGCTTCTATACGCTGTGCCAAGTCCGCAATCGTGGGAGCTTCAAACAAGGCGCGAAGGGGCAGGTCAACCTGTGCCCATTGCCGGATGCGGGAAACCACTTGCGTGGCCAGCAATGAATGGCCGCCCAGGCTGAAGAAATTGTCTTGCACCCCGACCTTGTCGACATGCAACACCGCCCTCCAGATCTCCGTCAACTTCTCCTCCCTCGCATTCCGCGGAGCGACAAAAACCTCGCTATCTTCGCGCGAATACTCGGGAGCCGGAAGAGCACGCCGATCGATCTTGCCGTTGGGCGTGAGCGGCAGGCTCTCCATCTCAACCCAAGCTGCAGGCGTCATGTATTCCGGCAGACGATCTTTCACCCAATTTCGCAGATCGGCAGCCTCAACCTTGAAACCCGATGCTGGCACCAAATACGCCACCAGCCGCTTGTCGCCAGGACGATCCTCACGAAGGACAACGGCGGCCTGATCGATGCTCGGATGCCGCCCAAGCACGGTTTCAATCTCGCCCAGCTCGATGCGGAAGCCACGCAGCTTCACCTGGAAATCCGCCCGCCCCTGGAAGCGTAGGTTGCCGTCGGCCAGGTAGCAGGCCAGATCGCCGGTGCGATACATCCGTTCCCCCGGCCGGAACGGATCAGCCATAAACCGTTCCGCGGTCAGCTCGGGACGCTTCAAGTATCCTCGCGCCACCCCTTCGCCCCCGATGTACAGCTCCCCCGGCACCCCTATGGGCGTGGGTTGACCCTGCCCGTCGAGAACATACATCGTGGTATTGGCAATCGCCCGCCCGATCGATGCCACCTGGGTCAGTTCACGCTCCACCCGGTAAATCGAGGACCAGATCGTGGTCTCCGTCGGCCCGTACATGTTCCACAACTCGCCGCAGCAGGGCAGCAGTTGGTTGGCCAAGTCGGGGGGAAAGGCTTCCCCCCCGCACAAAATCTTCAGTCTCGGATCTCCCGTCCAGCCAGTGTCCAGCAAGAGGCGCCAGGTCGCCGGCGTCGCCTGCATCACCGTCGCCTTCGAATCAGCCAACAGGCGCCGTAACTGCTCCCCATCCGCCGCCTGTTCGCGCGATGCCAGAACCACCCTCGCCCCGCACAGCAACGGCAGATACAGCTCCAGCCCCGCGATATCGAACGACAGCGTCGTCACCGCCACCAGAACGTCATCCGCCCTGAGACCCGGCTTCTCCCGCATGCTGACCAGAAAGTTCACCAGGTTGCGGTGCTCAATCTCCACCCCTTTGGGCTTGCCCGTTGACCCCGACGTGTACAGCACATAGGCCAGGTCTTCGGGACGCGCCCAGCGCGGCACCGCCTCGCCGCTAAAGCCGCCGAGTGACGGCCAGACAGTATCCAGATCAATCGTCGGCGCAGCCGAATCCGCCAGCACCCCGGACAGCGCCGCCTGCGTCAGCAGAAGCTGTACCCCTGCATCCTGCAGGATGAATTCCAGTCGCTCCCGGGGATGGCTGGGGTCAAGGGGAACATAGGCTCCTCCCGCTTTCAGAATGCCCAGCAGAGCCACCAGCATCTCCGGCGAACGCTCCAGCAGCAGTCCGACCAGCGTTTCGGAGCCAACACCGTGGGCTTGCAGATAACGGGCCAGTTGATTGGAGCGCGTCTCCAACTCGCCGTACGACATCAGCTGGATACCGCAGACCACCGCCACGCGCTCGGGGTTGTTGCGGGCCTGCTCGGACAGCAATTCATGCAGACAGCGGTCACGGGGATAGTCCGCCGCAGTCGCATTCCAGTCCACCACCAACTGCCGGCGCTCCTCGTCTGTCAACAGCGGCAGTTCGGAAATAGCACGGTAAGGATGGGCGACAATTCCTTCCAACAACTTCTCGAAGTGTCCAAGCGCGCGAAGAATGGTGGCTTCATCGAACAAATCGGTGTCATATTCGACCCGCAGCAAGATGCCATCAGACACCTCGAAGGCGAACCAGGACATATCCAGGATCGATGTTCCCTGGTGCACCGCTGACCTCTCCACCTGTATGCCCGCTGTTTCAAACACTTGCCTGGGAAGTTCCTGAAGGCTAAAGAGCACCTGAAAGATCGGGTTGTAGCTGAGACTCCTCTCCGGCTGCAGTTCTTCAACCAGCTTTTCGAAGGGAATATCCTGATGCGCGTATCCGTTCAGCGTGACTTGTTTGACCCGCCCGAGTAATTCGACAAAGGTGGGATCGCCGGAGAGATCGGTGCGCATCGCCAGCGTATTAACAAAAAATCCGATCAGAGGCTCAATATCCGCGTATCTGCGGCCGGCAACCGAAGAGCCAACTACGATGTCCTCCTGCCGCGAATAGCGAGACAACAGAAGCTGAAAACCGGCGAGCAGCGTCATGAACAGCGTGGCGCCGTGCGCCTGACTCAAACTCTTGAGCCGGTCGGCAATCATGGCGGGAATGCGATAACTTATGAGATCGCCGCGGTGGATCTGCACTGCTGGACGAGGCCGGTCCGTCGGTAACTCCAGGACGGCCGGAGCACCCGCCAGTTGGCCACGCCAATAGTCAACTTGCCTGTCCCGAATTTCTCCCTGCAACCAATCGCGCTGCCACGCGGAGAAGTCAGCGTACTGAATGGCCAGGTCCGGCAGTGGCGACGAGCGACCCTCTGCAAACGCCTCGTAAAGCGTTGCCAGTTCACTCACCAGCAGCGTCCCCGACCAACCGTCACCGACGATATGGTGTATGACGATCATCAAAACATGGTCTCGCTCGCTGACACGTAGCAAGGACGACCGTAGAAGTGGGCCGTTCGCCAAATCAAACGGTTGGACAGCCGCTTCCCGGGTGAACCGTCGCACCTCGGCTTCGCGTTGCTTGTCGTCCGCTGCAGTAATCGAGTTGACTACGAGCGGCAACCGCAACTCCGGGGCGATCACCTGCACGGGCTGCCCGTCGATATCTCGGAATGTCGTCCGCAGGGACTCGTGGCGGCGTACGATTTCATTGACCGTATCTTCCAAAGCCGTCACATTCAGGGGCCCCCGCATGCGGTACATCAGGGCAATGTTGAAGAGAGGACTGCCCGGCTCCAACTGGTCGATGAACCACAAACGCTGTTGTGCAAACGATAGGGGAGCGGTATTACCGCGAAGCCGCCGCGTGGGCCGGTCGATCACCACACCGGGGTTGCGGCTGGACTCGATCTTCTCCGCAAACGACGCCAACACCGGCGACTCGAAAACTGCCCTCAGCGGTAGTTCGACGTTGCAGGCGTCGCGGACGCGAGCCAGCATCTGGGTAGCCAGCAGCGAATGCCCACCCATCTGAAAGAAGTTGTCGTTGCGGCCAATCTTGTCGATCGCGAGCAGCTTCGACCAGATCGCGCTAAGAATTTCTTCCGTCGGGTTCGCCGGAACCTCATACGCCGCTTGCGTACTCTGCCGCGCCTTCTGCGCCTCAACCGCCTTGGAGACGTTGCGCGGATCAGCGAACTTTGACGCAATGCGTGATACTGCTGAAGGCTTGTTCACAGTCTCCCGTTACCTTTAAGTACCTTGTCTCTACGACCAGGTTTTGCCGCGCCCGCGCGGAGACGTTTTCGCAATCTGGGCTATCTGCCGTTGAACCGGTCGAAGGCCCAGACGTGCTTGAGCCAAGCCGCAATGTCATCTGAATCCGCAGGCACCTGCAACGTAAGTACCTCGGGAAATGCCGATTCCACTTCGGAACATGCAGTCTGATCTCCACTCAGAAAAATGAAGCTGTCGAGCCCCAATTCCAATTCGCGTGCAACCTCGGCAAGACGTTCTGTGCTCGATTGAGGGCCGCATGCCGCCGCGACGAAGTCGTCACGTTGAAGCAGCATTGCCGGATCGTCTTCCAGCGCCGCCCGCACATCCTCTTCCCCTCTCCCGCTGCACAAGCACAGCAGCATCCCTGCGTCGCGCTGCTCCAGCAGCGATTTCTGCACAGCGCGGCGGGCCTCGTCCACGACCACCCGCTGTCCGTCCCCACAGCCGCCACTCCACAGCACATGATCGCAGTCCATTACTATCGCCTGATAGCGATTCGCCGCGATTCCCCACATGCGCCGCACCAGCATGGTTCCAAGAGCCGAGAAGAAATCGGTCGTGTATGGTACGTTTCCCAACCGCTGGGCGTATTCGTCTTCGTATTCATCAACCGGATAGAGATCGAGGATTTCTCCACTGCAAATCACTTGCACCGAAGGGACCAATGCGAAGGCAACCGTCACCTTCGTTTCGAGATTGCGATGCCACTCGATCCAATCGGCCTTTTCACTCATCGCTCTTGATGCCGGACAGAAGCAAACAATCAGCGGTGCGGGACCGTCCTGCGCAGCTCGAAGCGCGCCGATCAACTCGTCCGCGAGTTGCTCCAGCTTCTCTCTCGGATCGCCATTCGCTCCATTCTCGTCGTGCAGCCAGTCCTCGGAGCGCACCAGAACGACCGCGAATCCTTCGGCTGTGCGCACCAGGCTCGTCGGATCCAGTAGTTGCTGAAACAGCTGCTGGTACGGAGCAAAGGCGACGCAATACTTCATGCCTAACTCGCTCAGCAGATAATTCAGCGGTTCTTCGATTGGTTCTGCCGTGAATGACGCGGTGATCGCAACCGCCGGTATCTGGTCGCGCCTCCGCGCGTCCGCTGCCTGCCGCATTAGCGGCTCCGGCAGTACGATATCAGCCAGCATCGTCGCAGGATCGTCGGCGGTGGCTCGCAGCACCTCGACATACGCGTGCAGCAGGGTATCCACCGTCTCTTCACCGAAAAGAGAGCTTTTGTATTCGCACGACAATTGCAGGCCGTCACGGGTCTCCATCGCGATGAAACGCAAGTCGAGCAACGCCATCTGCATGTCAAAGTTGACCAGTTCGGCATGGAAGTAGCGCCCACTCCGCGCGATATCCGGAAAGTTCTGAAGCATCAGTGCAACGTTAAATAGAGGATTGTCGTTGCTCGTCCGTTCGGGATTGATGGCCTCCACGATCTTGGCGAACGGGCAATCCTGATGCGCGAACGCCTCCATGACCGCTTTCTTTTCGCGAACCAGCAGATCGAGCGCGCTCTCGCCCGTCTTAACCGAATTACGTAGAGGCAGAGGGTTGACGAAGCAGCCGATCATGCGTTCAGCGCCGCTCCGGCTGCGGTTGCTGGAGACGGTGCCGAGCAAGAAATCAGCCTGACCAGACCAGCGATACAGCAGAATTCGCAATGCCGCGGCCAGGACGGTAAACAGGGTTGTCCCGTTCGTTTGCGCGCAAGCCTGCAGCCGCTCGAGCAGTTCGATTGGAATCGCGATCGATCGGAGGTGTCCCAAACGGTCGGGCTCCGAGGGGCGCGGGAAATCCGTCGGTAGATCGATCGAAGTCGGGGCGGCTTGGAGGACCGAGCGCCAATACGCCAGTTCCTCGTCAAGACGCGAACCCTGCATCCACAGCTGCTCCCAGGCGGCGTAATCGGTAAAGTGCAAGTCCAGTTCCGGCAGTGGACTCCCCTCGCCGGCTGCAAACGCATCGTAGATCGATCCCAAATCGTCCAGCAGAATGCTGCCCGTGAAGCCATCGCTGACGACATGGTGAACCGCCATGCAGAGCAGCCAGTCTTCGGCCGCAAGCCGGACCAGTCGCGCCCGCAGTACCGGTCCGGTGTTCAGGTTGAACGGCTCGCGAACGGTCTCGAAGGCCAGCTTCATTCCAGATTGCTCGCTTGCATCGGCTCCCAGGCCGGATAAATCCGTGACCGCAAGCTGCAATGGGTCACCGCCGTCGACGATCTGCCCGGGGCCGTCAACCCCTTGTCTGAAGCGCACTTGCAGAATCTCCTGGCGGCGACGCAGTTCGTTCAAGCTGCGCTCCAGCACCGACTGATCCACGATGCCGCGAATGCGAAAGACACGCGGCGTGTTGTAAATTCCAGTGCCCGGATTCTGCTGCTCCAACAGCCAGAACAACTGTTGCGCGTAGGACAACGGAAACTCACGCCGGCCCGGAACGCGCGTAATCGACGTCGTCGCGACCCCCTTCAGTTCGTCAACGACCGACGCCAGGTGGGTTACGGTGGGGTCTTCAAAGAAAGCGATCAGCGGCAGATCGACCTGCAACTCTTCGCTGACGCGGACGATTACTTCCATCGCCTTCAACGAATCGCCGCCAATGTCGAAGAAGTTCGCGTCCGGCTCAACCCTCGGCAGACGTAGCACCTCGGCCCAGATCTTGGCAAGTGCCACTTCCGACGCTCGCTGCCCGCCTGATAACACTTCAGCGAGATGCGCCACGGTGGGATTCTCGAAGAAGGCGATCAGCGGCAGATCAACCTGCATGTCTTCGCTGACGCGCACGATTACTTCCATCGCCTTCAACGAATCGCCGCCAATCTCGAAGAAGTTAGCCGTCCTGTCTACACTCGGCAGACGCAGCACCTCGGACCAGATCCTGGCGAGTGCTTCCTCCGAAGCGTATTGCCTCCCCGCCAACACCGGCGGGCCTTGCGGCTCCGTACTGGATGCTTCTCCGGCCATTGTCTTTTCCGCTAACACATTGCTGTTTAAGGTGTTGCTGCCACTCTGCGCTCCGGATCAGACTCCGCCAAGCGTTGGTAGTCGAGTTTACCATTGGAAGTGCGCGGCAGTTCTTTCACCGAAACCGCCCTTACCGCCGTCCGGGGCAAATCAAACATCGAACAAACGGCTGGGCCAATGTCTTCCGGATGCTCACAACCCTCCACGGCCACCATCAGCAGATCATCTCGGCCATAACACGCCACGCTCGACTCGAAGTGGCGGGATAGGAGCTTCTCCACCTCATCCAGGTTGAAGCGCTTACCAAACATCTTCAGGAAACGTTTCAACCTCCCGGTGATGTAGAAATAGCCGTCAGAATCTCGGCGGGCCTGGTCGCCAGTCCACAACACACCATCCAACTCGTCGCCCTTGGCCAAGTCCTGGATACGCTCAGCGTACCCCATCATTACGTTGGGACCGCGATATACCAGCTCGCCTGTTTGCCCGTCGACGGTGAGCGAGCCGCCGGGCACGGCAACTCCAACCGAGCCGACCTTGCTGCCAAGCTGCTCAAACGGCACATATGAGATCCGCGCCGTCGCCTCCGTCTGGCCGTACATCACGAAGAACCTCCACTTGCGATCGCGCGCCAGTTCGTACATCTGCTGAATGTAACGCTCTTCAAGCCGCCCTCCAGCCTGCGTCAACGACTTCAGCGATGAGCCCTTCTTGCTCAGGAGTCCGGTCTGGAGCAGCATCTGGTAGGTGTATGGAACACCAGCGAATGATGTGCAGCCGTAACGGTCAACGGCATCCCAGAACTCCCGTTGCAGCACACCATCCTCGGTGAAAACGACGGTTGCGCCCGCATGCAAATGGCTGTTGATAACCGAGAGACCGTACGAATAAGACATGGGAAGCGAAGTGATTGGCCGCTCCTGGGGCGTCAATTGCAAATATTGCGCTATGGATTCCGCGTTCGCCGCCAAGTTGTTCAACGTAAGCCGAACCAGCTTTGGGCTTCCCGTAGACCCGGAAGTGCTCAACAGGAGCGCCAGATCAGGATGAATCTCTATTTGCTGCGGCTCTGGATTCTCAAGGAGCCCCGGCACTCCCGACTTGCTCTTCTGGTATCCGGCGAAATCGAGTCCCGGTTGAGCAGCAAAAATCCAGTCCGGCCGGTATGCCGCCAGGAAATCGCTCAATAGGGTGGCGTTGAGCGTGGCATCCAGCAGCATGAGGGCGCTATCGGCATTCAATGCCGCAAGGTAAGCTGCCAAACATTCATAACGGTTCTGTGCAATCAGCAGCCCTAACGACTTGCGTCCCAAGCGTGGCAAGGCAGCCTGGATTCGGCCCATATCGTCGCATAGCTCGCCATAACGCCACTGCTTTCGGCTGCGGGCGTCAATGGCAGCTAGCGCTTCGCCAGGCTGTCCGACTCTCCAAAACCCCATGATCGTACCGCTACTATTCACGTGGCGCTCTGACGAAGAAGCCACCTATCAGGTCAGGCGGTGGCGACTATTTATGAAGTTGAGCGAGCAAACTAACCAGAGATTGGGACTGATCCCAAAACACCCGACTGTTACCCTATCTCTTACCCCATACCCGTCTGTTTTTCTTATGTTTGACCAATTATAAGAGATGGTCAAGATAATTGATGTTAACTGATTATTGAATACCTGCTGATCTCACCTCAAGCAAGGGAACATCACGGGAGCTTCGAGATTCGGGTATCCTGTGTTTGCTCGAAGGCTCTGACCCGGTTTCGTTGCAAAGAGAAAAAGAGAATCAGATGGCGAACGCAGCGGGAAGCGGTCGACTAAGGTCTGCCATGCCCAACCGAGATATCACCACCGCCGATATCGACATCGCGCCCCAGTCCGTCGACCGTGAGAGGGGATCAACGTCTGGGATCTTTGCCCGTCCCGGGGTATCGACACTCTGTCTAACGTTGCTGCTCGCCGTCGCGATCCTTCGAATCGTCTCCACCTATCACGTGTTCAACCAAACTCTCGACGAGGCATCTCACGTCTCTGGTGGCATCGAATGGCTGCAAGAAGGCGTCTATCGGCTCGAGACCAAGCACACCCCGCTGGCGCGCATCTCGGTCGCACTCCTTCCCTATCTCGCGGGTGTGCGTGGAACGGGAGCCACGAACTGGTACTACACCTACGGCATCTTCTCTGCGAACGGACACTATTGGCGCAATCTCACTCTTGCCAGAATCGGAGTTTTGCCCTACTTCGTGCTGGCTACAGTCGTGGTGTTTTTGTGGACGAAACGGCTCTTCGGCGCGACCGCTGGACTGCTGGCCGCCGCAGTGTTCACCATGCTGCCAACCGTTCTGGCACACTCAGGGCTGGCGACCACTGACATTCCGTTCACCGCGATGTTTTGCTGGGCGCTCTACGCATTCACCCTGTGGCTGCGCGAACCACGGATGCGAACCGCAGTGCATTTCGGCATCGCCTCCGGGTTGGCGCTGTGCACGAAGTTTTCCGCCGTGGTTTTCTTGCCCGCCTGTGGCACCGCGATCTTCGCCCTGTATCTCGCCGCAGGATATCGCAACTGGCGGGCGCTGTTTCGTACCGCGACTGTTGTCGTACTCTGCGCATTCCTTGCAACATGGGCGGTCTATCGCTTCTCCCACGCTCCTCTCGATCAGGTCACACATGTCCCCGACCACTTAGCCGCAAAGATCTTTGGTCCGTCATCGCGTCTTACCGGCGTCGTACATCGAATCACTTCCACAGTACCGGTACCTGCGCCGGAAATCATCGACGGCCTCAGGTCCCTGCGTGACCAAAACCGCGAAGGCGCCAGGGCATACCTCTTCGGCCGTATCAGCGAGACAGGTTTTTGGTACTTCTTCATCGCCTCGCTTGCAGTAAAAACACCTCTCGCCGTGCTTTTGCTCGCGGCTGGCGGATCAATAGTTCTGCTGCTTCGATATCGGCGGAGCCAACGCGATTGGGAGAGTCCATCGCCCCTGGCGGCCGCCGTCATGATCATGATCGTGACCATGCCCGCCCGCCTTAACCTGGGCGTGCGTTATGTGATGCCAATGTTCGTATTCTTCAGTATTCTGGCTGCGGTCGGACTGGCGGCACTCTGGCAGCGCCGCGATCGGCGCATGCTCTCCAGGACAGTTGCCGTTCTCTTATTTGCTTGGCTGGCGGTTTCTTCGGCGCGGTCGCATCCCGACTATCTCGCCTACTTTAACGAGTTCGGCGGCAGCGATCCGTCACGCCTGCTGGTGGTCAGCGATCTCGATTGGGGACAAGACTTGACGCGCCTCGCAACCTATTTGCATGAGCACCACATTGAGCACGTCCAGATTGCCTACGAAGGCCTGTATGATCCGGATGCGCTGGGGCTTCCTGACACAGAAAACTTGCCTTGTGGAGCGACGCCTTCAGGTTGGGTCGCCATGTCGGTGCGTCGCGTGCGTCGCTTTCCCGAATGTTTTCCGTGGGTCGCTCAACAGCACTTAATCGCTAAAGTCGGCAAGACCATGCAGATCTACTACGTGACAAACCCGTAGTCAGATTGTTCTCGCGTTACAAACGCGATGGTAAACTAGCACGACCAAACGTCTTCACCGCGAACGAATCATGCCCACGACGAGCCAGAGTTTTCACCTTTTACAGCCGCGTCCGTACCCGGCCATGCTCTCGCTCGTAATCCCCATGTACAACGAGGAGCAGGTGGTGCCCTTCCTCCGCCGAGCGTTAGAACAATTCATGGCTGAGGTCTCCGGTGAGACGGAGGTCATCCTGGTCAACGACGGCAGCTCCGACTCGACGCTGGCCCACATCGCCGAGTGGGCCGCGGAGGACCCGAGGGTAAAAGTCATCCACCTATCGCGCAACTTTGGGCACCAGATTGCCTGCACCGCTGGGCTCGATTTTGCTGCAGGTGACGCAGTGGTTGTGCTAGATGCCGACTTGCAGGATCCGCTCGAAGTCATCCACGAGATGATTCGCCGTTACTGCGAAGGATACGACGTAGCCTATGCTGCTCGGATGGTGCGGCAAGGCGAGTCATGGTTCAAGCGTTTCAGCGCCTGGCTGTTCTACCGCTTGATGCGCAGCCTGGTGTACAAGCGACTGCCCGTCGACGCTGGTGACTTCCGCCTGATTTCCAGAAACTGCCTCGACGGCTTGCAACAGATGCGCGAGACTCATCGCTTTCTGCGCGGCATGGTTGCCTGGGTCGGTTACCCGCAAATTGCAGTACCCTACGAGAGGGTCCAGCGGGTCGCGGGAAAAACCAAGTACCCTCTGCGCAACATGCTGGCTTTCGCGTGGACTGCGGCGACGTCCTTTTCCACCCTGCCTCTCCGCGTCAGCACGATCGTGGGATTTCTGGTAACGCTCTTTGGGCTGGAGGAGGTGTTGCGCGTGTTACTGGCCCGCGTCTTTCAGTGGTACGCCGTCCGTGGCTGGTCGTCCCTGATGGTAGCGGTATGCATCATTGGCGGGACACAGCTCATGACGATAGGCATACTTGGAGAGTACGTAGGCAAGATCTACGAGCAGTCCAAAGATCGGCCCCTCTATCTTGTGGCGCGCACGCTCAACCTCGAAGCTGCGAAGCCTGTATCCACCAGCGTTCCGGCTTGGAAAGGGGAATACCGATGAGCCATCCCGAATTTGACCGGTACGCCGGCTCGTACGAAGATCTGCTTAAGGATCCCATTCGTGACCGATTCGGAGGGGGGAGCTCGACCTTCTTCCACCAGCGAAGGCGGGACCTGGTACGGGAGTACTTCCGCCAGCGCGCCATCGACACATCCTGCTTGAGCTACCTGGACCTCGGGTGCGGCAAGGGCGATCTACTCGCTTTGTTGCGCGACGACTTTGGTCGCCTCGCCGGCTGTGACCCTTCTACGGAGATGCTGGATTCTGCTAAGGGCGTGGATAAGCGAACACAGAGCGATCCTCAGAAGATTCCTTTCGAAAATGCTGAATTTGACCTGGTGACCGCAGCGTGTGTTTTTCATCACGTACCGCCGGCGTTGAGGCTTGCGCTGGTCCACGAGGTTGTACGCGTGTTGAAGCCCGGTGGCGTCTTCGCTATCATGGAGCACAATCCCTACAACCCAGTGACTCGCCTCATCGTGAGCCGCACCCCCGTCGATGCCAACGCAATATTGCTAAAGCAGCGCGAAACGCGCCTGCTCATGCAATCTGCAGGATTAGTATTGTCGGCTTCGCGCTATTTCCTGTTTCTGCCGGAATCTATTTACCTCCGCACGGGAGATGCAGTCGAAAGCCTGTTGAGGGGATTCCCACTCGGCGGTCAGTATGCGGTGTTCGCCTCCCTACCCAACTGATCGCAGTTTGGCACGCGAATAAATGACGATCAAACTTTCATAAACTGGATTCGCGACGATCCGCTCTGTGGCACTCTTGCACTGCGTTCCGCATAGTGGGGATCACAACCTGCCAAATGTGCGAGACTCCAATCGCTGTTACTCGGTATGATTAGACAGGACATCCAACTACATCTGAAACAACCATGAAAACCGGGCTACTTCTCCAGGTAACATCAACTTTCTCCTGCAGCTCGATTGAACCTTCACTCGTGCAAGCAGTCGTCGATGCGGGCATCGCAGACGGGGTTGTCGTCGCCGCGACCGATGTCACGGGTGAGTATATGCTGGCGCCGTCATCTCCCCAGATTCTGGGTACGATCGTCCTGCTCCGTGCCGAGGATTGGTTACGGGAAGAGCTAACATCGTCAGAGAACGACGTCTTTTCGGATGCGCTGGCTCGGCAAGGACTTCGCGTGGCCACGGATGGGTTTATTAACAACATTTCGACCCTGTCGCACCGTGGAAAGCAAGTGTGGTTCATGCCGTGCCCTTCAACAGGCTGGATCTCCGAGAGGCATAAACTCGTCGCGCTGTGCCGCACTTACACGAACCTGGTGGCCGCTCGGGTCCGAAATCTCCCTAAGGTCACATCGTTGACCAGTCCGGGCTTCCTGGCCTCAGGCGAGTTCGACGATCGCAATGCGGACCGGACCGAACACAAACCATACACTCAGGAGGGGTTCGACAAGCTTGGACAGTTTGTGGGTGTTCAGCTCGCGCGCACGTTTGCCCACAGAGACTTGAGTGCAGTACCTGCGTCAAGCGGGTCTCCTGAGTTAGCCAAATACCTGGCTGGACTGCGCGTCCGCGTCGAAATCGTACCTGCGGATCTCAGCCAGCGAACCCACGTTGATCGCATACTTCGAACGGCTGCGTCGTTTTCGCTCACGGGTGAAAAGCCGTTGATCTCTGAGGTCGAAGTGAATGCCCTCATTGCATCGAAGAAATGCATGCTGATTTCCGTTGCAGACCGGCTCTCGGATTACGGTCCGTCTGGGCTCGTCGCATTTCGCTCGACCGACGATGCGCTGATTGTCGAGGCCATGGCGTTGAGCTGCACTGTCCTGGGCAAGCAGGTCGAGCATGCCGTCCTCTCGGCTCTCGCTCAAATCGCCGCTGAACGCAGTTTCGATAAGGTGGTCTTCGAGTACATTCCGAGCGGGCGCAACCAGCCGATGCTGACATTTCTGCAGGCGACGACGGATGGCGATCTGGACACTCGTTACATTCTTCCCACTGATCAGGCCGAAGACCGCATCAAGGCATCCGCCGTTAATCCAGAGGCCTGGAGCGTGATCTATCCCTCCGGCCACGACCACGCAGGGTTAGCCAATAGCAGCAGACGGTCGTGCGGACTGTTGCTTGGCTCCCGAAGCAATATTCCTGTTAGAGAATGCGATTTTAGAGTCGATTCGCTGCGACTGGTGCGATCGAAGCGTCCATGATTCCGGACGCCATTCCCTCAATGGTCGGCTTCTCAAATAGCTTGTTAAAGCTAAGCTCGACTCCGAACTCGGACCGCACGCGCGTCAGGATGCGCGTCGCGATTAGCGAGTGTCCACCGAAGTCGAAGAAGTTATCCATGGCGCCGATGGGTTCGATGGCCAGGCACTCCGACCAGATGCGCGCCAGAGACTCTTCCACCGGGTTGCGCGGCGCTACCAAAGGGCCGGCTTCTACAGGCCGGCGTTTCTTCCCTGTCCGGACGGCGGCGACAACTGCCGATGCCGTCTGCAACCCCGCGGCGACGTGCATCATCGTATGCCCCTCCTTGATGCTTTCCGCAAGATCATCAGCCAAGTTGGAGTGGAACTGGTCCACTGGCGTGATCAACGTCGCCTGCCGGTCAAAGACCCACATATGCTGAAGAAACGGCAGTATCGCGACTGGATCGGACGGAAGCTGAACAGTGAGCACTTCCGGACAATGGTTCAGTACCTCCATGCATGCTTCCGCAGAACCGGAGATAAACACAAAGCTGTCAAGCGCGAATCCGAGTTCTTCCGCCAGCGACCGAAGAGAGTCCGGCTTCGGTAGGCGATTGATCTGCCACGCTGCAAAATCTTCGGGCTTCAGCAGGCAGGTATCCGATTCCAGCGCAGTCATTACTTCCGCTTCGTCGTTTGTGCTGGCCAGGGTTAGCAACATTCCACCGTCCCGTTGGCGGAGAATAAACTGCTGCACCTGTTGATAGGGTGGCGTGACCTCCAGCGCCCCTTCGCCGAGGTTTCCACTCCACAGCGTCTCATCACAATCGAGGACGATCACTTTGCGGGGCTCCCGGCATATGGCGCGAATCCATCGGGCCGACGCCGTCGCCGCTGCCGCATACATCTCCTCGGTAAACGGTATGTTTCCCAATTCGTCGGTGAACGGATCGCGAGGCTCGGATATGGAATAGAGCTTGACCGTATCGGCCAGGTCCAACACGCTCCAGCCATGGACAGACTGACTGTCCTTCAGGAGCGAAGTCCTTGCTGCAGCGATAGCACGGGTGCGCTCCTCGGACTGATTTGGGTCGGCACTGGGAGGGAATAACAAAACCGCTCCTCCCGCGCCGCGAGCACTCGCGGCCCGCAACACAGAGCCAAAGTCCGCAACCGTCTGCTCTAATTGTTCGCGTGCCGCCTCAAACGGCCCCTCGCCCAGCCATGCGTCAGGATCCAACGCGACCAGGTTGATGCCTCCCAGATTCGTGCGCAGCAGGCCGCCTTCGAGCAGTTGCTGGAAAACCTGGTTGTAGGGGGCAAAGCGAATCTCACAAGGGATTCCAAACTCCGACATCCAATACGCCAGAAACTCTTCGATCGGCTCCACCGTAAAGTTTGCGGCTATCCGTACTTTCACGACGTTTTCAGCGGAATGGTCCATCTCAGCCTCTAGTGCCCATCCGTACTCAAGCGTTCATCGCCAGCATACTCGTCTCGACATTCCAATGGACTTCACGTCCCAGGGAGTTCCATCGGCCTTCGGCGGCGATCCACTCGTAAACACTGTACGGATTCGGTATCTCCAGTTCCCTCATCGTGCGGACGAATCTCTCCAACCGGTCGAACCGCTCTCCGGGAGATAGATCCTTGTCCACCACATACGGCGCGACGGCAAGAATACGGTTGATTTCGCTGTTGTACCGGGTATGAGATCCACGCTCATTTTCAATCTCGCCCGAGTGCGCCAGACCGGCGGGATGATACTGGAAGATCCAGGCGTCCGACTGGTAAATCCGTGATCGGTTCGACCTGATGAACCGAATAGTCTGGTCAAATTCGTCTTCGGTCTCGCCCGGGTAGCAAACGATCCACAAGGTGCTGGTGATCACACCTTCGGCGGAAAGAACTTCGAGACTTCGCTCCATCGACTCCGGCGTCGTCTTCTTGATCATGGCGTCGAGAATGCGCTGACTGGCCGACTCCATACCTAACCGGGCTCGCACCAGTCCTCCTTCGCGCCAACGACGCACCTTCTCATACTCAGAAACGGTCTTATCTGCACGCAGATAACAATCGATCGTGTACTGCCGGCCGGTATTCCGAATGTCAGCCGTAAGGTCTTCAATCGTCGTGTTGCTCAGCGAGTCACACAAGTAGAAGGACCCGCGATGGTATTTTTGCGCAAGCGCGTCCATCTGCTGAAACGTGCGGCCCTTCCCCAATGACCGAAATCCCTTCCAGAACACCGTCTCCGCGCAGAACGAGCACTCGAACGGGCATCCTCGCGAACTCGCTACAGAGAGTTGCAGGTACCTTGATATTTCGAGCTGCCCGTAATCCGGCGGAGGAAGGTCCTCAGCTTTCACAAACGACTTTCGCGCCTCGATGAGAGTGAGGTTCCGTCCCGGGTCAACGACTCCCCGCGGGAGTTCCGGGTCTTCCAGAACACGCAGGAACGGGTGCTCACCTTCGCCGACTACGAAATAGTCGATAAACTCGTGATGATTCATGAAGCCGGCTACTTCTTCGGCCTTGGACGTGATTCCCAGAAGCGGTCCCGGGCCTCCCACGACCGTGCGGACACTCGGCCTCTGTGATTTGATCCGTTTCAGCAGAAACAGGGTGGCGGGCCAAGTCGAGTTGAATAGAGAGCAACCGACCACGTCATACTTGGCAGCACTCAAGAGGCGCGCCAGAATGGACGAGACCCGCGAATATAGCGATGCAAACAGCGCATCGAAACGCGAAACATCGAGCCGGTCCATGAACTGGTCCATGTCTCGCCCATCCATGTTCAGGACCTCGGCCACCATCTCCGGGTAGTCGCTGCGGTTGCGGGCGAACAGGTACAGGATCTGGTGGATGGCCAGCATCTCGGTGCCGTTCCGCTCAATATTCCAGTCCTTGAAATGTGGAAACTGTGCCTTGCACTCGGAGAAATATGACCGCTGGACACCGAATACCTCGGGTACGGTATTGAAGTCAAATAGATCGACATTGTGTCCGTGAGTCTCGGCGTAGGCTTTGAGCGAACTAATACCCAAAGGAACGCACACCGGATCCCAGAAGTGCGGCACGATCAAAAGCACCTTTGCCATTGGCGTAAAGTACCACAAAAACGCGACGGCGAATACAAAAATAGCTGGTTACAGTCTCTCTTCAATGGCGATTCAATGAGTTGAGCGATGTCGAATTGACGCTTGATCAGCGGATGTACTCAGGCTAGGGCGTGGATTCTGCCCACGAGGGGCGGGGCACGAGGCAGGAGTCACGTCTAGCGCTGGCACGGGAATCGTGCCTAGCGCGAGCCCCGATATGAATCATGACTTGGCGTCAGTTCACGACTGCTGGAGGCGCCATGTGCTGAATGGTCGTCCAAGGCACTGCGCCGCATTTTCGCTTCACCGATGATTACCTTGGTCGCCGAGCCGGCGTCAACGGCCGTCCCCCAACTCCAGAGCTTAAGACCACACGGTTGGCGGTCACGCTAGTTGTACCGTCAGCCAGCCACAACGGACCGTTTGAGCGTTGACACGTCGCTGCCCACAAGCACCCTAAAGAAGCCCTGGACCGCTAGAATCGCCCGTTCCCCTAATTCCTCAATTCATTGCCATTGGAGGAGGGATTCGTCTTGTTGAAGGCACCTGCAAACCACATTCCCCCAGTGGGTTATATGTCGCATCTACTTTACAACCCGTCCAGAGAGTCGGGTCGAGGACATAGTATCCTGCCAGAAGCCACCTGTTCAGCAATCCAATCGCCGTGCATCCCACACAGTCAACTGCTCCGTCATTGTATGTCGTGCCGTTATAAACCTGCCTTTTCAGCCATGGAATAAATGCCGGAACCCAATATGGATTCGACCCTATCCACCGATTAGAGGCATCGTTGCCTATGACCGGAGCATTCAGCGACGAGGAGGTGTGAGATTGGATACAGTACCAATAAGTGACTTTGTCGCTCCATGCGCTTGGATCATGTTGAGTAACATACGCACCAGCAGGATAAAATATGCCGGTTTGCCACGCCGATGCGCCCAATGACGCCTTGGTCAGCAAGCCGCTCGCGTCCAGATAATCCATAAACCACGGAACAGTTCTCATCTGATCTACAAACGGCACAACCGGATTGGTTCTAACGATGTCCTGCTCTATGGTAACAAACCAGGAAGTGCAGCAGGTGGAGATCGGTGGGTTAGCCGTGTTGTTAGTGTTGAGATCGACATTTTTGCCGTAATAAGTAATCCAGGACGTATAGACAGTCGGGCCAATGGCGGCAATCACTGGTCCCGATCCCTTGGTGGTGGTCGAGTGGAAACGGATGTTGGAGTCGTCTGACTGTACAGTGTTCGGAGCGATGCCGGAGGGCGATTCACCACCCGCGGCGCCGTTCACGGATGTGTGGCTTGCCAGGCCAGGAGACATGCTGTTGTTATTGCATATCACCATGTTATGTAGTCGCTCCTGCGTGCAGCTTTGAGTGCCGCCGACGCAGAGTGGATGCGTAGGGCCATTAATACGCATGAACTGAACCTGCGACGACCCCCACCCATCGTAGCCGCAAGCGGTCACATTGTTTCTCGAATCCACGGTTGTCAGGATCGGCATGTCTGCTCCGGAGGTAAACGACGTTACCACACCAGGGCTGCCAGCGTTGACCATCCCACCTGTGAAATTATGCTCGTTGAGCATATAACCAGTCCCGTCAGTGCTGTTAGGAAAACCCTGAAATGCCTGGTCATGATCTCCCACCAGCAGTGTCAACTCGGACCAGAAAACCGAGTTGATCATCTTAACTGGTATGTTTGTCCTGACGCTGTTTGAATAGGCCGACCCAGAATTGTAGCCATTATGAAATAGAAATACGGAATCGTGAAGGCCCCCATCGGTAACATTGGTGGGCCAACCTGGATACTGCCCGGGAAAGCTGCCCCCATTCCCAGCAGACAGAAATATGTTTTTATAATCAATGAAATGCGATCCTGCCGTGCCGGTCCCTATCGGGCAATCGAGCACAACATTCTGCACGCTGTAGATTCCCGATGCTGACGAGGTAGGAGATGTGATAGATAGACATGCCACACTGCCCGTGGCCCTGTTGGAATTCGTAACCTGAATTCCGTTGATCGTAAGATTTCCAGTGCTGGCAGTGGTACACGACCCAGTCGCTGAGCAGTCTCTAATTGCTATTCCTGGGGCGTTATTCATTGTAATGCCACGTAACGTAAGATTCTGAGTGTTGATCTGCGCTTTGAATCCGACGCTACTGGTCCCTGCCATGTTCTTGAAATCAACATAAGTATATGTCCCGTATGCGGCGTCGATGGTATTCGTCGTGCCGTCGAATCCGTAGTTTCCTGACATGCAGGTGCCAGCCGTACAGGTCGTTGCCGGATTCTTGTACGCCATGCCGGTTATGGGATTGGTATATGTGTCATCATTCGTATCGCCGCTCCAGGTAACGTGGGTGGCGCATGTTGGATCAGGTTCGTTTGAGCATGCTGTTCCGTTCCAGGCCCGCCGCTCCCTGTTGCGCCAGCAACGCCCACTTCGCATTCAGATCCGGCGTGCCTCCCCCTGACGCTATCGCCATCGTCGCTTCATAGCTCGATCCGTTGTACGTCACCACATCGTAGGCGTTGTAGTTGGTGCTGTTGCTGAACGCATTCCGAAAAACGAACCCCTGGCCGCTTGTACCCGCCGCAGCCAGCAACTGCCAGATGCCCGGCGAAATGTCGGGCTGCGCATTCACGTTGGTGGACAGCGCGATGTAGGACGATCCGTTATACGCCACTGCGTCGATGGCGTTGTAGCTGGCGCCGCTGTTCCAAGTCCCACGCCAGTTGGTCGATCCACCCGACGGCCCCTGTGGCCCTTGCAGCCCCGTCGGCCCGGTGGGCCCTGCGGCCCCTGGGCTGCCCGAAAGCCCATTCGGCCCTTGCGGCCCTTGCGCTCCCGGAGCGCCCGGAATCGCGATCTCCAGCTCTGGCTGATGGCTCGTGTAGGTGGCTTCCTTGCTATCGAATTGATACGACGCTCCCGTCGTCGTCGTCATCAGCGCCACGCCGTTATTTGGGATCGTGCCGTTCACCCAGTTCTGCACCAGCGGCGTAATGTCAACCAGCACAAAATTCTGATAGTTGGAACTGCCCAGCGACACCGGGTGACCACCGGTGGCCGATACTCCCAGCGCCGGTTTGTTGCTCCAGGTCAGGCTGGTTTCCGACCATGCAGTGTTGATCTGATACACATCAAACGTGCCTGCTACTGCATTCGAAGGGTAGTTCATATATATGCGCAGCACCGCCTTCTGCACCGTGGCGCCGGACGGAATGCCGCTGAGATTGAAGCGAATGTAGCTGTATACGTTCGGCTGCAAAGCCAGGACAGTGCTGAAGGCGTAATTGGTCGAGGGCGTGCTGCTGGCGACGTAAGCGTCAGCCTCTGCCGGTGCTTGAGCAAAGCAAGCGGCTGACAGAAAGAAAACGATAAGAACGAGAGCGAGAGAGGAATGAACCTGGTGTTGCAGTGCCGTTAAGGTGAAGACTGCACGTTTCATGGCTTGCTCCGACTGCGACATCGCCTTCGTGAGATCAAATTGTTGCCCAGCTTGTCTTGCACTCGGAGATTGCCGCAAAATACGCCACAGGGCTTGGATAGTAGAGAGAGGGCGCTTTGATAGAAGCGTGGGGTTCCCGTCGACGGAGCCGACTGGACGAAACCGACGAGGGGCGGCAAGATGACTATCGCAAATGGGCGACGCAAGTGGCGTTGCATCTCAGACACCTAGGAAGCCGAAGTCCCGGCGGGCTTTGCTCCCCACCGCATGGCCTCTATGTGAGCCTCATACTGTGCCTGTTTGCGGTCTGCCGCAATTCTCTGTGTGTGCTAGTCCAAATTAACTAGGCCATTCGCGGCAGTTCTTTTGGCCTAATTTAGGAACCTAATATCGGTATCCATGTTTGGATTGTCGAGGGGAAGAAAGTGCTCCGTCTAATCCACCATAGAGTGCGCGGGAGTCGCGAGCTTGGCACCACAGAAGTAAATGTAACTGGGCAGTGTTTGGAGTCACCTTTGGGCTGAGTAATCTTTATGGCAGCGTGCTTTCATGAAATCTTTTGCGGCAAATTGCCGCGTCACCAGAGTCGGCATCCCCCCGGCAAGATCGCCAGCCACTAACGGATTCAGGGTCAGGGTGCTGCGGGGGGAGCTGCCGCACTTGCGCTTCCCAGATCCATTTCACTTGACTTAGAACCCGAGGATCTTTCCGACGATTCCGGCCCGGGTCGTTACATTGAGCTTCATCATTATGGTGCGAAGGAAGGCCTTCACTGTATTCGGGCTTATGCTCATGAGCTGGGCGATTTGCTTGTTGCTCATGTCTTGCATTAACAACTCAACGGTTTCGCGCTCCCGTGGACTCAGGCCAAACTTCTCCCACATCCGTCGCTTCAAAGACAGAGCTGTCGCTGGCTGCCGCTCTAGTAGTAATGCTAACTTTGCGCCGTTGTCTGTCGCGCCCTCGCTTCCAGAGCTCAGAGCCAGGGCATGACAAACATAGGTCCGGTTTCCGGACTTGAACTCTTGAACAAAACCCGATTTCTCTGACGCTCTTTTACACGCAAGCTTCTTCCGAATGCTATCGTCCATAAAAGCTTGCACGTCTTCGATCCAATCCGGTTCAGTCGGAAACGCAAGAATTCGGATCGCCTCCGAGTTGTAGGCCACCGTGACAAGAGCAGTGTTGAGAAGCAAGAAACCGGCGGACGACTTGGACACTTCCGATGCCCGTCTTATGTGCTTTGTCCTGTCAACCATCTATGTCACGTCCTCACGACTCACACTGAACCCCAGCCGAAGACACGCAAACCCGCACGAAGGTCTAGTCCACCCCCGTGTCCCAAAAAGGGTCATCAACAACTATACCCGACTCCCGTCCTCCCGACTGATCTAAATCAAATAAAACAAAGGTGGTTAACTATAGGCTGCACGTTAGTGCCATAGGAGATTTACGTTTGGTCAGCAGACGGCTCTGATTATTGCTCCCAGCTGTTCAACTATTTATGAATCGAGCAAAATGAGTTGGTTGGAAGAATCGAGTTTTGTTCAATACAGGTTGCGGCTCACGGTTACGGCTGCGAAAGTGCGCACGTCTTCAATATTGTCATTTTCGGTGCGGAGTCGAACCGCCGGGGTCGAGATCATGCGGGGAGCATCCGGGACAGAACGCCCGATTTTGCGGTCCCTTGCGTGGATAGTCACGTGAATGACAAAACCACCGATTACGCAGCAGTCCTGACTGCAAGAACTGTCCGCCACTCATGATTCACAGGGATCCGGCAGGGTTACCGCGCAGTCAAAAACTCGCGCCACTTCATGAAGCTTCCAACGAATCCGTCGCTGTTGATGGGACGATGCCCAGGAGACTCCAGGTACGCGTACGCTAGCTGTTTGACTTCGCTTTCTTCCAGTCCGCGGCCCAGGTAATCGAGAAACTCTCCCAGCCTTGATAAATGCACGAAATTCCAAGTCAGTGAAATGCTGTCGGTCGTGCTCTTGAAATGGTGGTACCAGCCCGCGGGAACCAACAGGATCTCTCCGGGCTCAAGCGTGTCCCGAACCGCCACTTGCGCCTGGGGGAAGTTCGGGAAGACATCAAGGTCGGGCGCCTCGATGTCAACCGACCGCCCATTGCTCACCAGATACGGCGCTTGTGATCGGTGGTACATCACAAAGTCCTTTTTTCCGTAGATTTGACAAAGGAGAGCATCGCTGCACCAGGGATCGGCATGCAGCCGCGTGCGCGCCCCTCGGGCTGAGATGAACAAACCGCGGGCCGGGAACCAGTCGCGGCTTGGGTCTATGCTTTCGGACGCCGGGCAAAAGGGCAGCGCGAACGAATTGTTGGGGAAGAACGCGGGGCGGGCCCAGTCGCCCGACAAACGCGCAAACGCATCGTCGGCCCATGGCACTCGTTCCTCGCCGCTGAGGTGACAATACCACCGCACATACGGGACCGAACTTCCGCCTTTTGCCGAAATTGGTTCGCCGTTACGACCAAAATACCGATCCAGGTAGTGCGAAAGTGTGGTGATATTTGCCAACCGGAAAAGATCACCGTAGACCTGTACTTGTTCGTCACCAAAGCGTTCCGCGAGGTGCGCAGGTTCCCACTGCTCCAGCGCCTTCCAGTCGTGCATGGCGCCAGTAATGATGACCGGTTGGTTCTTTTGGAGATACTCGCAGACGAACGCTTCGACGGTAAGTTGCGTTACCCGATTGGTCCGCGATGCAACCAGCACCTGTTCACTCATGTTGCGACCCAGGGTTCGAAAGTGTCATCGTTCGAAATCATAAAGACCGCCAAGACTTTCCGCAATTGCCAATCAGTGCGCACGTCGAATTGAACAGGAAGCAGCGCATGGACTCATCTGCCGCCCGTTCATTCGAACTTGGAGACTCGCGGAGTAATCAGCTGCTGGCTGGCTCCGCCGACCAGGATTTCGGCTGGCGTGGCGTGGCTTAGGAAGCGCACCGGACTGGCGCTAAGCCCATAGGCTCCCGACTGCAGGATGCCAAGCAGGTCACCTCGCTGCGGACGTGGCAGCATTACTTTCCGGCCCAAGGTATCGATGGGCGTGCAGAGCGGTCCGACGATAACCACCTGTTCTTCCGTGTCCGTGCGGCTGCGGCTCAGGTTGACAATTGGGTAGTCCCGCCGCACCACCTGGCCCAGGTTTCCCGATGCCGCCAGGTTATGATTCATGCCGCCGTCGAGCACGACGAATGTCGTACCCCGACACATCTTCACTGACCGAACCCGGGCCACGTAAATACCCGCGGGACCCGACAAGAACCGTCCCGGTTCGACGACGAATCGAGCGTGCGATAGACTGGCACTCGCATGTGCCTCGGCAACGAGCGCCCGTGTGCCCTCGCCCAGGACGTCCAAGTCGAGTTCCTTCTCGTGAGCGAAATAGGGAATGCCAAGGCCGCCGCCAAGATCGATGGTCGCTATGGGCTGACCACTGAGCGCAGATGTGTGTTTGGCGAGTTCGATCGCATGCTGCCAATGCTTCAGAAGTATTTCAGCGCTCAGGATCTGCGTCCCCGTATACAGGTGGACGCCGCGCAATCGCATATGTGAGCAACCCATCACCGCACGTACCGCGTCGTCCAACGATTCTTCCTCGAACCCAAATGCCGTGGGTTGACCGCCCATCAGAAGGCCGCCCCCGGAAGCTGCGCTTGGATTGATCCGGATCGATACGTTGACCGGAACATCCAGCAGCCTCGTGATCTCGTCCAGCAGCTCTACTTCGTCGAATCCTTCGAGGTGAATCTCGCCGATCCCGCGCGACACCACGAATTCGATCTCGTCGCGGCCCTTGCCCGGACCGGCGAACACGATCCGCTCAGCGGCGGCACCGGCCCGCCGTGCCAGGACGTACTCGCCGCCGGAGGCAATTTCACACCCCGCCCCTTGCTCAACAAATACATTGACGATGCTGGGATGTGGATTGGCTTTGATCGAGTAGTAGATTTCAACCGGTTCAGGAAGGGCATGGCGGAGCCGCTTGTACTGCCGCTCCAGGATCGACCTGTCGTAGACATAGCAGGGCGTGCCGTATTCGGCCGCAAGCTCCTCCAATGACGCAGACGCGCCCGCCAGCGTGGCCTTGCCTTGTTCCCACACCAGCAGCTCGCCCGCCAGCCTGGTGCTGAGGTTTGGAACTGAATCGTTGTTAACGTTCTGGTTCACTGGCTGCGCGCAACTCGCTCGGCGCGCAAGGACTGGTAGTCGATCTTGCCGTTCGGGGTTTTCGGCAGCCCCTCCACGAACTCTATGCTCTTGGGAGCCATATATCCCGGCAATCGCTGCGCACACCGGCGAAGCACTTCATCCGGGTCTGTAGGCGCCGCGCCTGCGGGTACTACGATGGCATGGACCCGCTCCCCGGAGCTGGAATCGGGCAATCCGATCACGGCTGCTGCCGAAAGATCACCGTTCTCCATTAGGACTTCCTCGACTTCCGAAGGACTAATCCGATATCCCTGGCTCTTGATCTGCCCGTCAGCTCTTGCGATGAAATAGATAAATCCTTCCTCATCCGTCCGGACCAAGTCCCCCGAGTAACACACGATGTCGCCCCCTTGGTCGGCTGGAATGAACGGATGTGGGCGAAGTACCTCGCGCGTCCGCTCTGGATTTCCCCAATAACCGAGCGACACGGTGGGGCCGCGCTGAACGAGAATCCCTGGCTCGCCGGGCCTGCAGGGCTGCCCATCGGAATTGACAACCAGGATCTCAGATTCAGGTATGGCCTTGCCAATCGAGTTGGGACGGCGATCGACCTCACTCGGCGGCAGATATGTTGCACGGAACGCCTCGGTCAGGCCATACATCAGAAAAATCTGGGTTGCCGGCAGAAGCTGCCGCAAACTCTGCACTGTCGCAGTGGGCACTGCCCCGCCGCTATTGGTTATGTATCGCAGCGCGGGAAGTCCTGTCTTCCCGAGTCCCGAGGTGTGATGAGTGAGCCCTGCCCACACCAGCGGAACGCCCGCAACACCGGTAATCGCTTCGTCTCTGAGTGCCCGAACCAGTTCCGACGGAAATCGGTACACGAACAGCACGATGGTTGCGCAGTTTTGGACCGTGGTCACGAACTGGTTCAAGCCATAGTCGAAGCTGAACGGTAGAATCGAAAGGATACGCTCCGAGCGAGTGATCTCGAGATAATTGGAAACGATCCGCGAGCCGGCCAGCAGGTTGCGGTGAGACAGCATCACTCCCCTCGGCTTGCCGGTCGATCCCGAGGTGTAGAGCAGGCCTGCTAGATCTTCCCCAATCGCTGTGGAGGCTCGGGGGACGGTCCCTCCGGGCTGCATGACACCGAAGACCGCGGGAAGCGTTTCCTCGCTCCCGTCATCGTCCTTGTCCACGAAGAGCAGGCAGCGTAGCGATTCGACCTTCCCGGCTTCGTCGCAAATGCGTTTCCAGTCAGACTTGGAGGTGATCAAAAACTTCACGCCGCAGTCGGACAGGATGTGCGCCACCTGGTGACCGCGCAGAAGCGGGTTGACGTCCACGAATACCCCTCCTGCCATGGTCGCCGCAAAAATACCAGCAGCCTCCTCAGCCGACTTGGGCAGGTAGGTGGCGACTCGATCGCCACGCGCCAGCCCCTGGGCTTGGAGCACGGCGGCGCATTGACTGGCTAGAGCGTAAAGCGTCTGGTAGTCGAACGAGCGCCGTGACCCGACCAGGTCGACGACCGCCTCCGACGAAGGACTCGTTGTCGCAGCCTGATCCAGCAAATGATGTAGGAGATAGGGGTTGGCCAATGTCATCCTGCGGCGCTAAACTGACGCCCGGCTGTATCGCGCCACCAGCTTCGCAATGGACGAGACTGTGGCAAAGTTCTCGTCGGTCACGTCCGAAGGATCGAGTTCGATGGAAAACTCGGGTTCAATAAAACCAATCAGGCCCAGGACCGCGAGCGAATCCAGCATGCCGACCAGCGAATCATCGTCGGCCAAGCCCTTCGCCCGAAGGACCGAGTAGTGTTCCAGGATGTAACCCCGAATCTTGTCTTGGGGTGTCACGGTTGCATCCTCGTTCAAGGCGTAACCTCCACTGCTTGTAGTTTGGAACAAATCGAGGCGAGAGCAGACGGATTCGGCGCCGCGCTCGATATCCGCTCGATCAATCCCGGCACCGGCAGTACGAAGCTCGTTTGAGCACCCGCCGCGTCGGCCTCAACTTCCTGACCGCCAAGGCGTTTCACCAGCTCAGAGAGGATTCGATTATCGCGCCCTGGCGTGAAGGGCAGTTGGATGCTTTCAGCCTGTCTCCGCTGCGCGATGTGCCCCATCCAGTCAAATAGTGCGTACTCGACCTGCTTACCCAGCACCGGACAGGTCAAAAACACAAAGCGGATCCGCATGACGCCGTCGTCGATCCCGAACACTATCGCACCAGAAGTGCCATATTCCCCGAAGCGATCGCTCACTCGCGCAATCCAGGCCTCGCCTCCTGGCATGCCTTCCGCAAGCGCTCGCAAGGACCCAGGCTCCCATTTGCCGCCCGGTAGGTTGATGAAGTGGGTGGTGTGGCGGATCAGGTTGACGACTGCTTGTTCGTCCTCCCCCGTCAAGGGATGGACGGACATCCCAACCTCAAGCGCGGCTAGGAAACGCTCCAGATCGACATTGTCCAGAGCGTCAGATCCGCTCTCCAGCATCGCCGTCGGCATTCGTTCCATTTGGCTCACAAAAAAGTCAGCCAGCGCATCCAATCCCTCGGGTGTAAATGGCACGTGTCCCAGGCGATCGCCCGCGACATTGAACCAGCGTCCCGGTTCGCCGCTACGTTCAAACTCCGACCATTCAAGGATCAAATGCTTCTGCTGCCCGCGCAACTGTGCAGCGATCTTATGTTCGGAAATGCGGGGCGCCTTCTTCAGAAAGGTGAGATCGTAGGCGCCGTGGCCTGCCGGGCAGATCATCACCGTCAGAGGAAGCCGCGACGCGCGGCCCAGGACGTCGGTAAACTCACCTTCACGTTGCCGAAATACGCGAAGACATGCAGCTTCGTCGATGGTCGCAGACTTGCCGAGTCCCGCCAGTTCCAACCGGATGAAATCTTCGACCCGCAATAGAAGTACGACCTTACAGGCGGTGTCCTCGGGAATCACCGAACCAGGGTCCAGAAGAAACGTATGCAGTTGGTTGTAGGGTGCGCAAGCGACCGCGGCGGCGTGACCGCGTCTCGCCAGCGCCTGCTCGAAAGGCTTCTCCAGCGCTGCCGTGTAAAAGCTCGACGCTAACACGACCATTTTCGGTGACTCAGTCTGCATCCGTTAGTCCTGGGGTCGTTCGTCCCTCTATTACGAAGATGGATCGAATACTTGCAGTCGCCGAACTAGCTATCAGACTAATCGGCATAGCTTATTGAATGTGACGGGATCGTGAGCTGCATTTTAACATGCACACTCCCGACCCAGGCTTCGGCCTAACCATCGGTGATACGCTGTTCGGCAGAGCGGCCCACGCTTTCACCCTGCTCCACATACCATTTGTGTTTCAGTACGAATGCGCCATTCCACGGCGCCTTGCCGGTACCGTAATAGTCCGATTCCAGCACCATGACTCGTGCTGCCTGGTTAATCAAATCGGCTTCTTTGTGGTTGATATCCAACCAGATCCGCATGTTGTAGGTGCCTGGAGTCAGGGTAAAGCTGGGAATGTCGCAGACAAACACTTGCGGTCCAACCCGCTCCCCGGTGGGCCGGGCCGGCTCGAACAGGCTGTGCGCCGTGAAGATGCGTTGCCCGAACAGGGTGTCGAAGCCCAGTCCCATATCGAAACTCCGCGTCGGTTGAGGCAGCTCAAAGTGGATCTTGACCTTCAGCCCTCTGCCAATGCGGATACCCTCGAGAACCGGTAAGTCGTCGTCCGTGTAAAGTTCCACGCGCTTTAGCAGTTTGCCCACGTTGGACTGTCGACTGGTGGCCAGACTCAAATCAAATACATGACCATCGGGGTTGCTGGCGGCGAGCATGCTGTTGAGATAGTGATGAATCGCTTCGTCGGTCCCGCCTTGGTATTCGACCCGCCCATCGTGTAACACGATGCAGCGTTCGCAGAGCTTCTCGACTACGGCCATATTGTGCGAAACGAACAGGATGGTGCGCCCGCCGCGGCTGACCTCGCTCATTTTTCCCAGGCACTTTTGCTGGAAAGCCAGGTCTCCCACCGCCAGGACTTCATCGATGATCAGGATTTCCGGCTCCAGGTGGGCCGCGATGGCAAACGCCAGACGAACATACATGCCGCTGGAGTAATGCTTGACCGCCGTGTCGATAAACTTTTCCACTTCAGAGAAGGCGACGATCTCGTCGAATTTCGCAGCGATCTCGGCCTTCCGCATTCCCATGATTGCGCCATTCAGGAAGATATTCTCCCGGCCAGTCAGTTCGGGATGAAAGCCGGTCCCGACCTCCAACAGAGATCCCACCCGGCCATGAATGGCAGCGCGACCTTCGGTCGGCCAGGTAATGCGTGAAAGGATTTTCAGCAGCGTGCTCTTCCCCGCCCCGTTCCGTCCAATAACGCCGATGACTTCCCCATGCTTGACATCGAACGACACGTCTCGCAGCGCCCAAAAGCTGTCGCGCTTGGAGTCGCGTGATCCCAGGGAGCGCGCGCGTCGAATCACCCCGCTCACCAGGCTGGGCAGAACCTCGCGGATCGTCTTATAGGAAGGGCCTGTACCTAACCGATACCTCTTGCCCAAGCCTTCCGAGCGTATCGCAACCGTGCTCACAGAAATGCCTCTTCAACAGTCGCCATGCCTGCCTGTCGCGCTCTATACCACATCGGCAAACGTCGACTCCATTTTCTTGAAATAGAGCAGGCCGCCCAGCAGAAGCACCGCCACAGCGGCGGCGGATACCCAGATCATCGGACCCGGTTTTGCTGCCCGTCCCAACAGCGCGTACCGGAACCCATCGACCACGCCCGCCATCGGATTCAGTCCATACAACGCCCGCCATTTTGCCGGAACCAGGCTGCTCGGATACACCACCGGCGTCGCAAAAAGCCAGAACTGCGTCAGAAACGGAATTGTGTACTTTACATCCCGAAATTGCACGTTAAGCGCCGACAGCCACAAGCCCGCCGCCAGCGCCGTGCAGACCGCCAGCAGGAGAAACACCGGGAACAGGAAAATTGAGGCGCTCGGAGCGATCCCGTAGTAAAACATCATCCCAATCAGGACGATGAAGGCAAAGCAGAAGTCCGCCAAGCCAGCGATCACCGATCCCATCGGAATTACCAGCCGCGGAAAATACACTTTCTTGATCAGGTTCTGGCTCGCCACCAGGCTGTTGGAGGACTCAGTCAGCGCATTCGTGAAATACAGCCACGGCACCATGGCCACATAGGCAAACACCGGATAAGGCACTCCATCCGAAGGTATCTTGGCCAGGCGCCCGAAAAAAATGCTGAAAATAAGCGTCGCCAGCAGCGGCTGCAAGATGGCCCATGTCACGCCCAGTGCGGTCTGCTTGTATTTGACCTTGATGTCGCGCCACACCAGAAAATACAGCAGCTCGCGATATTCCCACAGGGTCCCGAATTCCAGGTCCCAAAAGGCCTTTCGAGGCTGGACGATCGTCACCGCAACTGGCGCCTGATCTGCTTGGATCAAAGTGTCGGTATGCATGAAGTTAGTTCACGTCCAATATGGGCGGAATGGCCCAGATACATGTGCTGGTAGTTCGTTACTGATAACGAAGTCCGAGGTTATCAGCGAGGCATCCGCCAGGGGCTTCCCGCGAATTAGGCCTCGTCGTATAGGTTACTACGCTTTGCCCAACTATCGATCAATTGCGCGGAACGTTCAAGCGACACTGCGCTTCAAAACTGGCATCCCGCCAAACAAAAGCCGGGCCCCTTGCGGGACCCGGTGGAGGAGAGCCAGAAGACGAGAGCTTACTTCTTGGCCTCAGCTATTTCGCGAATCATCTGCGCCGACGTCCCCGGCTCGTACACGCAGAACGGTTCTTCCGCCAGGAAGTCTCCGGTGGCGGCGTAGGCGCGGGCTCGACAGCCCATGCACACGTGCCGGAACTCGCAGCACCCGCACTTCCCTTTCAGGTTGTCGTCGTCACGCAGTTGGTTGAACACGACCGAGTT
Source organism: uncultured Acidobacteriaceae bacterium (assembly GCA_963758255.1). Taxonomy (GTDB): domain Bacteria; phylum Acidobacteriota; class Terriglobia; order Terriglobales; family Acidobacteriaceae; genus DASRAA01. The sequence goes on along the minus strand of CAVWUX010000002.1, from coordinate 402,455 downwards.
CGTCCAGATATCGGCGAAGCTCTGTTTGCGCAGGTCGCCCGCGATCGCGGGCAGGTAGCCGCACGGGAAGACTTCGCCCTCGTGCGAGATGAAGCACACTCCGGTTCCGGCAAGACAGCCCTTGGTCATCGCGTTCATGTCGCCCGGATGGCCTCCGGGATGCCCCGTGTGACCAACCGGCGGACCTCCCCCCGGCTTGAGTGAAATTCCAGTCGAGCCCGGCATCGTCATCTCCGTGGCGCCGATGTGTCCCGGAGGATGGTGCGCGATCGGCGCATCGGGCGTCGGTTTGCCGGCCCGGCGGTCGGCGGCGCGACGCTGCCGCGCTACCCGGAAATAATGCGGCGCGCAGGTGGCCTTCATCTCGATGTCGCCGGTCAACGATTGATCGTAGAACCAGTTCAGCATGCGCTCGTATTCTTCGGGAGGAACCATCTGCTCGGCAGCGATGTCGACGCCGCAACCCACCGGCACCAGCAAAAACGTGTGCAGCGCATCCGCGCCCAGTCTGCGAGCCAGGTCGAGCACCTCGGGCAATTGGTGGGCATTGTGCCGCGCGATAGTAGTGTTGATCTGCACCGACACGCCTACGTCCTGCAGATTGCGCAAGCCATACACTGCGGCGTCAAAAGCTCCCGGAATGCCTCGGAACGAATCGTGGGTGGCTGCGTCCGAGCCGTCCAAGGAAATGGACACTCGCTTGATGCCCGCATGCTTGATCTTTTCGGCGACGTCCCTCGTCACCAGCGTGCCATTGGTCGCCAGAGCAACCCGCAGCCCCAGGCTCGTGCCATATTCGGCGAGCTCGAAGATGTCGGGACGATAGAGCGGCTCACCCCCGCTCAGCACAAGAATCGGATTCCCGAACTTGGCGATCTGGCTGATGATATCGAGCGCCTTGGACGTCGGCAGGTCGGCGGGCGACATCAATTCCGTGGCGGTAGCGCGACAGTGGATGCAGCGCAGGTTACAGCCCTTGGTCACCTCCCAGAAGATCAGCCGCGGTGTGAGTTCTTTCGTGGCCCCCGTATGCGATTTGCCGTTGCCTGCTGCCATGCTCTCTCCTCGGGCGAGTCTTGCCTTCCCGGCTCGTCTATCTGTACTCAACCATAGGATTTATGCAGCCGGGGAGCCGTGAGTCTTATCACCGCGACCTGTGATGTGCGTCACCCGAGCTTTGGTGGAGGAAACTGCATCTCAGCCGGGCGGCTGAAAATCACCCTGATTCCTCTCCCGACGGGAGCAAACCGCCCCCCGTCCGCGCAGCGCGCAAACAGGGGCGTCAGGGCTGATTTCTGAGCGATCTAAGCTACCGGCAGGCCTGCCAGATCCCACACGGCTTTCATTCCGTTGGAGACCAGCAACTGCTTCGCTTTAGGGGTGGGTGCGCCGATCGGAAGATTGCCGGCCATCTGCAGGTGGGGATAGTCCTTGATGGACTCGAAGTCGGCTCCGCTGACCAGTCCCTGGGCCTTGCCGAGCTTAATCGCCCGCGCCCACGTCGGACGCAGTCCCTTGGAGTCCGTGGCCTTCCAATCAGGTTGCCACGGATTCGAGCCCGGGATACCAACGCAGAAATCGATGGCCAGTCCGTAGTTGTGGTAGCTGCTGCCAGGAGGAGCGTTTGTAACCTTGGGCCCCGGAGCAGTGCGTCCCTGTGCGTACAGTGCGGCCTGTTCGTCGTAAGTACGCAGTCCCTGCACCACCCGAATCACGATTCCCTCGGCCGCCAGTGCGTCGGCCATTGTTCGAATCTTCGCCGCCAGCACCGGATGAACCTGCGCCAGCCTTTGTTCGCTTACTTTGTCCACAGTATTCCTCCTGGTTACGTCATGCTGCATTTTGCACAAGAAGACTCCGCAGCGCTAGTGAATTCTTTCGCTCGTTCGCCGGGCATTGATTGAAATAGAAAACGGGGCCGAGGTTGACTCCTGTGCCCCGCCGGTGTTGCCAATCTTGCCAACCCGCTCTACGGCCCGACACCTCCGGTGTGGCAGTCGGCACAATTCACCGCCGTAAGATCGCCGATATCCACCGGATGCTTGAATTGCTCAGTCGGCATTTGCGCCACGTGCATCGAACCCACTTCTTCATCGAGCAGCGTGTGGCACGAGTTGCAGTCCTTGCTGATGACCTTGCCGTCTTTGCTGACATGGTTTCCGTCGTGGCAGCGGAAGCACCCCGGGTAATACAAGTGTCCAATGTTGTTGGGATGGGTCTTCCAGTCGACCTTCATGACTGGGAAAAACGTAGTGTCGTAGATGAGTTGTAGTTCGCTGACGGCTCTGTTGATACGGTCGGCCTTCGCGGCGGCGATCTGCGGATATTTCTCTGCATAGAACTTCGGGATCTTCTCCGCGATCGCCTGCCTGGCTTCGTCGTGCGATTTGTAGTCGGCGACCAGCACCTCCACGCCCTGCGCCTTGATAAACGGCAGGCTGGGATCGATACTTCCGGCCACCATGCTCCGGTCAACCGAGACGTCGGGCGGCGTGTAGACGTGCGACGGCCGGTTGTGACAATCGATGCAATCCATCCTGCGCTTGGTGGCCTGGTCAATCTGCTCCTGTGTCGGGGGATTGTCCTTGGTGACGAAATCAGTGACATTCCCCTTGCTGTCTTCCATCCGCACCCACGGAATAACCTGGCGCTGCTCGTCCGTCGAGAAATAAGAGAACTTGTAAGCAATGTTCATGTGCCAGTGAATCCCGCCGGTTGATTGCCCCAGGCTGGGATCGCCACCACCTGTCTTGATGAGCAAGCGCAGGACACGGGGCGTGTTCTGCTCGTCGGTGCCGTAATGCGAGAAGACCTTCAGTTGCGCTCCCCAGAATTTCTTCGGCCAGTGGCATTGCTCGCAGGTATCGGCAGCCGGGCGCAAATTGTGGACCGGCGTCGGGATCGGCCGCGGATATGTCCCCATCGCCGTGTAGTACACCTGCCGGATGCCCGAGAGCTTCGACTTCACATACCAGCCCGCCCCCGATCCCACGTGGCATTCGACACAAGCCACCCGCGCGTGCGGTGACGCCTTATAAGCGGTGAGCTCCGGGCTCATGACCGAATGGCAGAGTTGTCCGCAGAATTGCACCGAATCGGTGAATTCATAGGCCTTGTAGCTGCCAACCGCGCTCATCAAGGTAAAAATCACGACGAAGCTGAGCAGAAATGCTGCGGTGCTGCGCTGCGCCGGATTATTCAGGTCGAGGCGGGGAATATGGGGTGGCACGCCCACGGCATGAAGACGCCGACGACGCTCGATGATCATGCCGATGGGAATCATGATCAGACCCACGATCATGATCGCCGGACCCACCATGTAGGCGAGAATTCCTACGTACGGACTGGAGGTGCGACTGAAAGCATCCAGAAAAATCAGGAACAGGATGGTCACAAAAGCAACAGCGGCCAGTGCGATGCCCATCAGGGTGATGGGGTTCTTATAGAGCTTTACGCTGACTGGAGGATGGGAGTCTTGAGCATTCACTTCCTGCGAGTCCGCAGACATTTATGACCTCTGCATCGGATCAGTTTGAAAATGATTCCGAAGTTATCACATCAAGGATTTACAGCAACCAAAAACAGCGCTAGATTTTGCTTCAGGGTGACCGGCGGCCATTTGGCGCGAAACCCAACTCCGCACCCACTATTGCGAGCTTCCCACAGACTGCTCTTCGTCCTTGGCGTCTTCGTCCTCGGTTTCAGGGCCCATCGCTTTCGCGATCGCCAGCGTGTCCAGCGGATGCTCGTGCTGGTAATGCTCGATCGACATCTTTCCGTCGAACCAGGCCCAGTTCATGGGATAGGCATCGGGATCAAAGATCACGGCGTAGATATGCCACACCACAATGGCCAGCGTCGCCAGCACGGCTTCGTACCAGTGAATCGCGATGGCGACATCAATCCACCATCCCGGCACTCGATCCGCGAACAGCACCTTGAACCAGATCATCAGCCCCGTTCCAGCCATGACGAACATGCCCCACACCAGTGCCCAGTACTCGGCCTTTTCGGCGTAGGAGAAGCGTCGGAACATGGGCCGTTGCTCGCTCCAACCAAGGTAGTACCGCATGGCGTCACGAACATCGGTGACATCCTTCCAATCCGGCAGCATGTCCTTGATAAACTGCCGGCCGTCGGGGTTGCTGCTGACGTACCAGATATGGAACATGCTGACCGCGATCAGTACCACCCCGGCAAAACGGTGAATCAGGCTGCGAATATGTTCGTTGAGAAACCCGATCGCCAGCCACGACGAGGGATAGCGCAAGGCAAATCCGGTGAGCACCAGGATGAAGAAACTGGTGAGCAGTGTCAGGTGCTGGACGCGCTGGGCCAGCGTCATGCGGAACAGGACTCGGGGATGCCCCATGCGATGGAGCGCCAGTTTCTTTCGGAACACCAGCAAATTGTGCAGCAACATGCCGCCGATCACGGCAACGATCATCCAGATGTAGAACTTGCTGACGAAGCCAATGACCTTGGTGCCTACGTCAGCCTTTTGCATGCCATCGAGGTGGACTTTCGCTGTGATGAACTTCGCGTTTGCACCCGGATGGCACTTCCCGCAGGTCTGGGCGAGGTTGGCGGGGTTGATGGTGGACCGCGGGTCGCTCGACGGCAATATATTGTGTACCCCGTGGCAACTGGCGCAATTGGCAACCGTCACCGACCCCACGCGCGATGCCAGTCCGTGATAGCTGGAAAGGTACGACGACACTCGGTTCCCTGGCACGCCGAATTCCGACGAAAGCCTCACGCTGGCGTGGCACGATCCACAGGTGTTGCCGACATTGCCCGCCGCCACTGCTGAGTTCGGGTCCTTCGGCGCCTTAATCGTGTGAATGCCGTGACAGTCGGTACACACCGGAGCATGCCAATTGCCGCGGATTAGAGCCTGCCCGTGCGTGCTCTGCATGAATACCTTTTCCACATCGGAGTGGCACTTGCCGCACGTGGCCGGGACGTTGAACTTGGCAATCGGAGACTTGGGGTCCGTGCCTGCCATGATGTCGTGCGTGCCGTGGCAGTCGGTACATACGGCAGCGTACTCAGACCCGCCCGTAACTGCTTTGCCATGGACGCTCTGTTCATAGGAGGTATACGGAGCCGAACTGACTCCGCTGCTGGCCATCACCAGTTGTTTACCGTGGCAGGCGCCGCAGGTCGCGGGAATGTTCCCATGCGCGACCTTCGACTTGGGATCGCTAGCCGGCAGGATCTCGTGAACGTTCCCGTGACAGTCCTGGCACTTGGCTACGTTGGCGTTGCCGGCGGCGCCGGCCTTGGCGTGGATGCTGTGCGCGTACGCAGTCTGTTCGTCAGCGTGGCAGGTGGCGCAGACGGGCTTCGCTGGCGTGGGATCGTGGGGAAACGCTTTGACATCGCTGTGACAATCGGTGCATCCGAACGAGCTGTGGATGGACGCTTTGAACTTGGCGTCGTCCACGTGCAAGCTGACCTGCTTCCCGTTCTCCTCTTTTTCCAGAGTGGGGTCGCTATGGCAGGCCAGGCAATCTTCGTTGCTCATCTTGGCAGCCTTGGCCGCACCCTTGGGAGCGGCCAAAGCCATCGCACTGAGCAACAAAGCAAGTACAACAATCCAACCGCTACGCTTCACAGAATCCTCTCAGTTTCAGCCAACCAGGCCCATCCGGGTTGGCTACTTCAGACCGCCTCGATTACTTGAGGGTCTTGACGTACTTGACGACGGCGCTGATGTCCTCGTCGCTCAGTTTGCCTTTAAATGCCGGCATCTTGCCCTTGCCATTCGCGACCAGGGCGGTCATGTCGGCGTCCGACATCTTCTGCACTTCCGGGCTGCCCAGCGCCTTCAGGCCCATGCTCTTGCCCATGCCCGTGCTGGCGCTGCCGTCAGCCCCGTGACACATGGCGCACTTCGCCTTGAAGGTAGCCGCACCGTCTGCCGCGAACGCGGAACCGGCGAGTGCCAGGCAACCGACCAGAACCAAACTCTTGATTTTCATTGTTTTGCTCTTGCCTCCGTAGTTTTGGCGTCCCCGTACGGGCCACTGCCTTGAGGTCCAACGCAACCGTACGGCAAACGCCGGACCGATGCGGGTGACTCTTAAAAATCGCAGTTTGGAGTAACCAGCGGCAGTGAGTGGGCTCACTCGGGGGTGTGACTGCAGTCACAAGCCGGCGTACGTTCCGGTTCGCACGGCATTCATGCGCGTCGATCCCATCCGGCGCACGACGGCTAGAACGCGTACCGCAGCGCCAGCGTGGTGTTGTTGGCGTGGAAGTACCGCGAAGCCGTGGGCCCGACGAACGATCCTTCGCTGTATTGGTAGTAGTTCCAGCCCGCCTTGAAGGTCACGTTCTTGTAGATATTCACGTCCACCGCAGCCAGAGGTGTCTGATACATCGAGGAAAGCGGCCCCAGGGGCAGCAGTGGATTGAACGGGGTGGTGTTCCCCTGATTATCTACGATGTTGTAGCCCAGGCGCATCGTGACGCGCTCGATGGGTGTCAGCGTCAAGGCGAAATAGCCGTACTGGGTGTGGGTCTGGTACACGCCATAGGTCTGCAACAAGCTGGGATCACCCAGGCATGCCGTGGAATTTGCCGGAGGCAGCGTGTCCTGGAAACACAGGATCATGTTCTGCTGGATGGCGTCGAAGTTATACGCCAGGTCGAGTCCCCAGTGTTTCCCGGGTGTGATCGTGGCGTTCGCCATGGCAACGTAGTTGTGCTGGTTGAAATTGATGTCGGCGGCGTTGTTCTTCCCCTGCTGGAAAACGAAGTTCGCTCCCAGCATCAACCAGGGCTGCGGTGCGTAGGAAATGTTGCCTTTGACGTTGAAGAAGCTCGTTGGGTCGATTCGATAGATCCAGTTGTCGGCGGTGCCGAATTGGGCGTCGATATTCGCGTGTACTCCTTTGCCATTGCGATACCAGGCGCCGAAGACGGCCGAATAACGGTTGATTTCGGTTGTCGGACTGCCCCACGGCGTGATCTCGCCGACAAATGTGCAACTGCCGTCAGGGTTTAGCGGCACTCCGACGCAGTTTCCTCGATTGGGCGTGTTCGGGTAGTAGATGTCGCCCAGAGCTGCCTGATAGATATTGCCCGGCTGGATCGTATTCTGACTCCAAACGAACCCAGCGCGCAGGCCAAATACCCGCGTAACGTCGTACTGCATCTGGAAATCGTTCTGGTACGTCTTCTGACCGATCATGTTGACGTTGACTTCGTTCGTGATGTCGGCTGGAGAACTGGATGAATGCGTCAGGATTGTCGGCGGAAACGACGCGATCGGGTTAAGCAGCGACCCCGTACCTAGACTGGCGGCATTGAAATAAGCGGTTTCCTGGTCCAGGAAGGTTCCGGCCACGCTGAAATTCCGGAAGCGAAACGTCTCCACCAGTCGCAGTTGATCGTTGATGTGAATCGTCGCGGAAACGTCTGCGGACGACGAGTTCCACCTCGAACTCGAAGAACTGCCCGCCGTGTCGTAACCACGCTCATTGGTTCTTGAAGTCAACCCAAAGTAGGTCTCCCGCAATGGTGTACTCGAGCTGGCGTGGCTGTACTGATATTGGCCGTTGAAGTCTAGCCACTTCAGCGAAGAAGACCGGAGATTGAGCTGCTCCGTCGGAATGGTTGTATTGACGTGCTGGTAGAGCCCGTAATTGGAATAACCATTGCAAACCGGGTTGGCGATTCCGTTCTTCAGCGGCGCACTGCACGGACTTCCACCGTTGAACCACGAAAGCCCGAATGTCACCTGCTGTCCGTTGGACAGCGGCCATGAGTTGAACGGGTTCAGCGAATACGTCTGGCCGCCGTCGTAATACTGGAGCAACTGCGTATAGCTCAGCGTTGTTTTTTTGTTGACGCGGAAGTCGGCGCCAAAGCGATAGCCATTCAACGTGGTGTCCCAGTTCTCGTTGTTCAGCGACTCGGTGCCCTGGTGGACGCTGCTGAACGACGGCCCGGTGATGCGATTGCGGTTATAGTCCACGCGGAACGAAATGCGGTGCATGGGCAGGATTACGAGGTCGTAGTTGTACAAATTTTGCCGGTCGTAATAGCTGTGTGGAGACGTAAGGATCGGAATGAAGGGCTGTCCTGTCGGAGGGTTCAGCGGATTGGCAAGCAGGTCGTAGTCAAAATAGTTCTGCATGTGCTGATAGCTGCCGCTGAAGGTGTACCAGCGGTACTTTGACACCCGCAGCCGCGCCGCCTGCTCGGGATCGCCTCCCCATCCGAAGCTGTTCAGCGTCAGCGTGTCGAAAATATCCTGATGGGTCAGCGACTGCATGGTAAGCGACTGCTCGAGAATGCGCGCACCGCTCTGCAGATCGACCAGCGTGTTGTACATCGCCTGGCTGCCAGTGACGTCGTTGATGCGGCCCCCCAGTTCAAAGGACTGCGTCACATGGAAGCCGCCGATGTCCTTGCCTTCTGCCGGGGCCGCCGGTGAAGCGGGTGCGCTGGGAGTGGATAGTTGTCCCGTACTCTGCGCCGACAGGCCGGTTCCCACGAACAGGCAGAACGCGATCAACGGGAGCACAAATCGAAAAGCGCTAACACGGCTTCGAGAACCCATCACATGCCTCGCAACTACCGGAAGAAGACCGGACTGAAGTTGGATCCATGAATCTGCGTGTGGCACAGGGTGCACGCCTGATACTTGGTGCTCTGATCATGATTCGGTCCGATAGGCCGCCCCGCTGCGCCATTCATGTTCGGCGTATGACAACGCAGGCACAAGAAGTTGATGTTGTTCACCTGCAGCAAACGCGGATTGGTCGAGCCGTGTGGCGTGTGGCACGACAGGCAACCTTCGTCGGTTTTGACCGGAGCGTGCTCGAAGACGAACGGCCCCATGGTATCGGTGTGGCACTTCGTACACACAGCGAACTGACCCGCAGCGGCACGCACCTGGTGGCCTACCTGCGTCCCGTGCGGATTGTGGCAGTCGCTGCACTGGACGAGTCCCACGTCAACGCGGTGACGGAACGGCCGAGCAAACTCCGCCTTCTGCGCGGCATGACACCCAAAGCACAGATCGGTCTGCTGCTTCACCAGCAGGAAATTGACGTCTTTCGACTTGTGCGGACTGTGACATGAAGTGCAACTCACGCCATTGGCCAGGTGGGCGGACTTAGCAAAATTCTGCGTCTCCAGGCTGGACTGGTGGCACTTGGTGCAGATGGCCGCCGTCTCCGCCGGACTCAGGGTCTCAAAGCGAATGATCTTTGTAGGATCGCCGCCACCGTCAACGTGGGCCTGCGCCGGACCATGACATGCCTGGCACCCGTGCTGCTCGCCCTTGAGCAGCGCGGCATGCGGAGTATTGGCGAAGTGCTTCTCCCACACGTCCTGATGGCAGGTTTGGCAGATGTCATTCTCGGCGTACTGACCACCCGTTGACCCGGGCAGGGCGGCTGAGGTCTGGGGTTTGGAGTCACTTACCTGTTGTTGGGCTGTTGCCGCGACTGACCCGCAGCAGCCGATCCAAAGCGCGACTCCCAACAGAAGTCTGAATCGAGTTTCCAGGTAGCTCATTGCGCTCCTGACAGCGGCTTGAACACGCCGCACGGCACCGTTGGTGCCTGGCTGATTCCATAGTTAATCCAGGATGGGGAGCTGCGCAACTGACGAAAGTAACCTAATCGCGTTCTCCCAATTGTGGTTACTTTAGTTACATTCACACTGTGCCGCGAGTCTTGAGCATTCCGTGGCTAATTTCTGCGGCAGCCCTGTCACATCCTCAGTTTCGAAGTGGCGCAAAAAGGCCCGCAAACATCGCGGGCCAGAACGAAGGAAGACGAAAGCTAAGCAAACATGGCGCGAGGACGCATCATCGTGCGTGGCCTTCGAGAGTGTACCATGCCAATCGTGCGGACCCGCTCGTAGGCCCCATGCAGGTCCTGACTCAGCATGCGCACCACCTGCAGGCAGACATCCGGGTGCTCCCGCAGGAACTTCATCAGCTCTTTTCTGCGGATAAAGACGATCTGCGACGTGTCCAGCAGTTCCGCCGTTATCTCATACGGGGTGTTGGACAAAGCGGCGCCCAGCCCAAGGACTTCGCCGGGACCGGCAACCCGCATCGTGAGGCGCTTGCCGCTATCCGAACAGATGGAGAGCTTGGCACGGCCATCACACAGCAGGTAGATACCACGAACCGGCCGCCCTTCGGCGAACAAGATCGTGTTCCGGGGATAAGTCGCCAGCGACTTGATCTCGTCGAAGTCTTTCAGCGAGTCGGCTGGCATGTCGCAAAAAATTCGATCGGGACGGAAGTCGCAGGTCAAGCAACTTTGTTGATTCGCGCTCTCCATGATGCTTTGGTAATACGTCCTTACTCCGGGTCAGCGCAGTGATAGCAGTCACCGGTTTTCGTGACCTTGTTCACACCCTCCGGCCCGCGCGGGCCAGCATTTTCGCGCGCAAAGCGCTCGTTATGCGCTGGTAAGCACTGTTTGAAGGCGGCCAGTTAGCGCCGCGGATCCCGTTCCCGATCTGGTGACCGCCTTATTGAGTGATCGCCATTGCCTTGAGCGCGGCCTTGTTTCGAATCAGCAAAGTCGAGCCTTTGGTCTGCACGATCTGCCGTTTCTTCAGATCGGCAAACAACCGCGTAACCGTCTCCCTCGAGGTGCCGATCATCTGCGCGATCTCCTCGTGTGTGAGCGCCAGCTTGATGCGCGGCTCCGCTTTGGCAGCTTCGCCGTTCTTGGTGCTCCACTCAAGCAACAGCTTTGCCAGCTTCTCGGCGGCTGAATGTGACAGTCCCAGGGCCCGGATTTCGCGGCACGCGCTGTTGTACTTTTCGCTCAGTTGCTCGGCCACCCGCAGGCAGGCATCGGCATTCTCGCGCAGGAAGCGGTGAAAGTCCTCCCGCTTCACGAAATTGACCTGGCAGGGATCGACGGTTTCCGCCGTAAGTTCGTAGGGCTTGCCGCTCACCGAGGCGCTGAGTCCGAGGACTTCGCCGGGTTCGGCAATCTTGAGAATCAGCGTCTTGCCGTCGGTCGAGCAGATCGAAAGTTTTACCCGGCCCTTGCACAACACAAAAATTCCACGCGGTGACTGGCCCTCGACAAACAACACGGCCCCCTTGGGATATGCGGTGGCATACTTGATGTTTTCAAATGACTGCAGGGCGGCGGCAGGAAGATCGCAAAAAATATGGTCGGCCCGCATTTTACAGCTCAGGCAACTTTCGATGATGTCCAGCCCATATGGTGAAAGCACGACGTCCCCCTATCATGCACGGCGTATCCCCAACTAATGGCCGGCGCACGCTGAGCGCGCATCCGGGACTCACCAGCCTCGATCTTCACACCTCTTGCGATGCCGCACTCCGTGCCGTGCGCCCGGTCACATGCTTACGTGACCGCAGGAAAACGCAGAAAACAGCCGAATTCAACCGCTTCTACGGTGTCCTGACCGCGGTGGCGTGCGAGGCCACTGCTCCAGATACCCTTTAGCAGACTGCGGAGAGCGCACACTCAACAAGTGCAAACATCACAACTGCATGTGATATGTAACCGGAGGTCAACTTGCTTCTACCGCCACTCCTTTACGTAACGTGTTGTGTACGAGTGCGTTACATGAATTCCACCTTAGTGGGAAGCGGGCTGGCCTGTCAGATGACAGTCACCCAAATATCGATGGATGCGTCGGGTTCACGACCCGTATCGCTTGCGTCCGCCGCCATCGCTACTAATCCCGAGCGGCACCGGCATCCACCTCTTAGGTGGAATTGACAAGCACTACTTTAAGACCACAGACTACTGCAATCAGCGCAGCATTGCGGGGCTTTTTCGATACCGGGCAATTATTCCAGCCTGATATTTCCATTAGGCCATTTCCGTGGCGTGAGCCACTTCGGAGGAGCAAGTGCGAAAGATTTCCCTGTTGCTGCTAGCGTCACTGGCCGCCATTTCGGCATTCGGCCAAGCTGAGTCTCCCACCGCTGCCAACCCGCCGATCCTCGGCATTACCTGGGCCCGCGGCGTGAGCACCGCGCCACTGGCCCGCGCCAAGAATCCGAACATGACCTATCACGGCGGCAAAATCATGCCGACCGCGAATGTCACGGCGATCTTCTGGGGCAAGAGTTGGGGCACCTACTCTGGCGACAAGATCACCGGCATGGACCTGTGGTACACCGGACACTCCAATTCCAACTACGCCAAGACGGTAGACGAATACACTGGCTCCAACGGACAGGTGGGGCCTACCAACAGCTATGGCGGCCACATCATTGATGGCACCACGGCTTCGGGAGGCAATAACACCTCGACTATCCTCGCCGAAGTCTGCAAGGTCATCACTAGTCCCGATCCCGGTGGCAATGGGTACTATGCGGTCTATTCGGACGTGAAGCGCGGCAATGCCGGCTATTGCGCCTGGCATAGCGCCGGATCATGCGGCGGAAAGGCCGTGCAGTTCGCGTTCTTCTTCAATCTTGATGGAGATGCGGGATGCGATCCCAAGGACACGACCACGGGCCACTCCCAGGGACTAGCAGCCATTGCCAACGTCTCCTCTCATGAATTATCGGAAGCGCGCAGCGATCCCGCTAACCCCGGCGCATGGTACGACTCCAGCGGCGCCGAGAACGGCGACAAGTGCGCGTGGACATTCCACGTGCCATCAGTCACTTTCCCCGATGGCAATAAATGGAAGCTGCAGGGTGAGTGGTCGAATGCCGCCTACACCGCGGGCACGGGCTATCCCAATAGCAGCAATCAGAAAGGCTGCCTGGACGGGCACTGAGTTGGCTTTTTCGTGACAGCGGCGAGGCCAAGCCTCGCCGTTTTTTTTAGGGCGATCCAAGGGGGGCTTATAATGGACATTATAATGTATTGTGGCACCGGGGTTGCGGTTTTTCTTTGAAAGTCGCCCTGCCTGACAGCACCAAAACAGTCGAAATCCATATTCGGCTAGACTGATCAGGCTGACTGAACAACGTACGAACGCTATGAACTTCGAGCGGGTTTGTGTCTTCTGCGGTTCCAATTCGGGAACCAACCCGGCCTACCGCGCCGCCGCCGTTGCCGTGGGACAGCTCCTAGCCGCGCGTGGCGTGGAGATCGTGTATGGCGCCGGTAACATCGGTCTTATGGGCATACTGGCGGATGCGGCCCTGGCTGCCGGCGGCAAAGTAACCGGTGTCATTCCCGAATCCCTGATGGCCAAAGAGGTGGGTCACCAAGGCCTGACCGAGTTGCGCATCGTGAAATCCATGCACGAGCGCAAAACGATCATGTCGGACTTGTCGGACGGCTTCATCGCGATGCCGGGTGGTTTTGGAACGTTCGAGGAATTCTGCGAGATGGTGACGTGGTCGCAGCTTGGCATTCACGCCAAGCCCTGCGGATTGCTCAACGTCGAGGGCTACTACGATCCCCTGCTGGAGCTTTTCGACCACGCGGTACGCGAGGGCTTTCTGCGCGAAGAGAACCGCGCGCTAGTGCTCGAGGATCGCGATCCCGAAAGGCTGCTGGCCAAGATGGCAGACTTCATGCCGATTCCTGCCGACAAATGGATCTGGAAGGTGGAGCGCTAGGTAGGCCGCGGCCGAAGCAGCCCGCGACGAAAGACAAAAATAAGAGGCTTGTGCGGCGCAGCCAGCGGCCTTACTTTACATCTCCCGCGTATCCAGCTAGAACTGTCGCTTATGAGAAACACGGTCCGTAGGACATCTCCCAGCATGGTCTCGGTCTTCTTAACGGTTCTCCTGCTCGGCGCCGGTGTGTGCGCAGCCGAGCAGGCGCAGGTAGTTTCCGTTACGGGCGGCCAGGTTCGCGGGCAGCCGCTGAAAGATGGCGGTGCGGTTTTCAAGGGGATTCCCTTCGCCCAGCCTCCGCTCGCCGATTTGCGCTGGCGCGAACCGATGCCGGTCAAGCCGTGGACTGGCGTGCGCGACGCCCTGCAATTCGGCGGAACGTGCGCGCAGAACCCGATGTGGGGCATGCCGAAGGTGGTGAACGAAGACTGCCTGTACGTCAACGTATGGACGCCCGGCTTGCCGCCGACATCCTTGAAGCCGGTCATGGTCTGGATCCACGGCGGCGGCAACGTGGCGGGGTCGGGCAACGAAAACGGCGAGAGTCTGATGCGTCACGGGGTGGTGCTGGTCAGTTTGAATTACCGGCTGGCGCTGTTCGGGTTCTTCGCGCATCCGGCGCTGATCGCGGAAACGCCGAACCACACCGCCGGCAACTACGGCCTGATGGACCAGATTGCGGCCTTGAAATGGGTGCAGGAGAACATCAAGAAGTTCGGCGGCGACCCAGGCAATGTCACGATCTTTGGCGAGTCGGCGGGCGCGATGGACGTGAACCTGCTGATGACCTCGCCGATGGCGAAGGGATTATTTCATCGGGTTATTGCGGAGAGCGGCAGCGTCCTGATCGACCATGGCCCGGTGCCCCTGAATGTGGAGGAACAGTTTGGCGAGAAGCTTGCCGCCGCAGCTAATCTTCCCGCAGGTGTCGACACCATGAAAGCGCTGCGCGCCGCCAGCGTGGAGCAGTTGCTCGCGGCCTTCGCTAAGGTCGTGCCGCCGGGCGGAATTCCGGGCGGGCTGGGGGTCACCATTGATGGCCAAGTTTTGCCGCAGTCGCCGGCGGAGGTGTTCGCCCAGGGCAAGCAACTACCGGCGGGGCTGATCATGGGTATCAATGCTCGGGAATTCGGCGGCCCGCCGAAGGCCGCCGAGGTAAAGAAAGATATTGAGAAGGACTATGGCAAGCTCGCCGCGCAAGCGCTGCCGCTGTACGGCATCAGCACGGCAGCGGACGGAAAGGTCACACAAGGCGCGCCCGACCCGCTTTATGGAGATGCCGGCGCACAGTGGATGACGGACATTACGTTTCGCTGCCCGGCGGTCGTCGTTGCACGATGGAATTCCGAATCGAAGCAGCCGACGTATCTGTACCAGTTCAACCGCGGGGTCCCGGGACATCCGGAGATCGGCGCCGTACACGCCTCTGAGGTGGTTTACGTGTTTGGGAACCTGGACGAGAAGCGGCCCACGCGCCCGAATTACGACGCGGCGGATTACGCCATCTCGAAAGCAATGCAAGAGTATTGGACGAACTTCGCCAAGACCGGCAACCCCAACGGCAAGGGACTGACTGCCGTGGCCACAGTATCAAGCCGGCGCGCAGAAGTTCCTTGAATTCACCGACAGCGGGCCGGTAGCGAGTTCCCAGTTGCGGCAAAAGCAGTGCGAGATTTTCGCGGAGGCGTTACAGGAGCATCCGGCGACTGTTCCGGAGATATCGCACTGAGGCTGAAACTTAATTGTTTGGTGGCGTAGTGGTCATGTCCTTCATGCTGCCGGCGGGCGCATTCACGGGCGCAGAGTCGCCATAATGCAGGCGCAATAACGAGCTCTGCGCTGGGCCCACGGTCAGTACGTACAAGTTGTCATACTGCGTCTCAGGGATCTTGATCGACGGTCCGCCGAGGGCGGCGATAATCGCCGGCAGTTTGTTGCTGTGACCGACGACCACCACCACGCCGTTTGGCCGGGCGCGAATTGCTTTGACCAATCCCTCGGTGTCGTCGGCGGGAATCACGATGGGCTTCACATGCACGCGTGCTGCCAGCGGAGCGGCCGTCTGCTGCGTACGTTGCAGTTCCGTCACGTAGATCGCATCCACGCCGGAGTCGGCCAGCATGGAGGCCAGCAGTTCGGCGCGCTTCTTCCCCGCCTCGGTGAGCGGCGGGTCTGTGGCAGGCGACGCGGCCTTTTCAGCGTGGCGGGCGAAGATCACCGTTACCTGGCTGTAAGCCGGAAGCGGCACTGCCAGAACGGCAAGACACGCGATGACACACAGTCGAAAGATGCGGAGTTTCATCTCTACTCACCATACGGCACAGAATCGCAACATCGACGTACCACTTCTAGTCTGACCCCGGCTCGGCCGTCAAGCTTGAGGAATTCCCGATTGCGCAGGTACATCCAGACACTTGCTGTGCGATTTCGCATCAAACCGCGTCAGGAAGCGTAAGCTAGTCCCATGAACCTCGCGACGCTCGCTCTTGCGCTCTCCTTTGGTGTTTGCGCGTCCGCGGTTGGTCAGACCGCCGGAGTGCCAGTTCCTGCACGGGCTGACCTGGACCGCGACGGCATCCCCGATTCGGTAGAGCAGTCCCTTCTTGAGCGATTCCTGCCGAACTTTCTGGTGAGCGCAGCAGACTGCGATGTGGCCCCGTCGCTGTTTCTTGGGGGAGCCATCGATCCCGTTGGCTTGCAGCAGGACGGCACGATTTACGGACAGGCCTTTGCCAAATCGACCTCCGTGGCCGGGGAGAAGGGCGTGCTTGTCGAATTGCACTTCTATCACTTGTGGCAACGCGAGTGTGGTAAGGCGTCACGCACGCTGGACGTGGAACATGTGTCCGCCTTAGTGACGGCCAGTTCAATGACGGCTCCCGCCGCCGATTGGGTGGCATTGTATTGGTACGCCAGCGCTCGGCAAGGGACGATGTGCGACAAGAGCCACGCCGTAGGAGCGGGATTGATACACGCCATCGACCGCGGACCGACCGTCTCGGTATCAGCGGGGCGGCACGCGTCCTACCTCGACAGCACCCTCTGCCAGCAAGGTTGCGGTTCGGACCAGTGTGAAGGACTCCAGCCGCTGGCAGTTCCGCGAGTCGTCAATGTGGGTGAGCCCGATGCCCCGTTGAATGGATCGGATTGGACAGCGTCGCCACTGTGGGTGCTGCGAGACAAGATGAACAGCGATTTCCCGGACGCAGTGCTCGCGGAGTTACAGGCAAGCGGTAACGCCCAATTCGTAGCGGTTCGACCAGCCACACCCGGCATACAGCTAGCCGCCGGCGCCACGGCGAGCGCGCTAGTAACGGCTGGAGAAAGTACCGGTCATGCGCTGGACACAGCCCAGCGCCACACCGGCGACGCTCTCGACACCAGCGCCCGCTCGGTGGGAAGTGCGTTGCGCAAGGCCGCGTCGAGTACCGGCCGGTTCCTGGGTTCGGACAATTAAGAATCAAGCGCTCTAGCTGACTGAAGCCGCACTCGCCCACTCCCGCCGCTGTACCGCTTCTTCTCGCGCGAACACCCCGGCGATGCGAGTTCCGCACTTGGCGCAGCGGCCATCCTTCACCTTGTTCGACATCACCGAATGCCACGAGCGGGTGATCAGCACCTGCTTGCAGTCCGGACAAATCGTGTTACCGCCGTCGGAATAAATGTTCCCCTCGTACACATATTTCAGGCCCATCTGCATCGCCATACGTCGCGCGCGATGCAGCGTATCCGGCGGAGTCGGCGGCTTGTCCTGCAACTTGAAGTCGGGATGGAACGCAGTGAAGTGCAGCGGCACGTCGTCGCCCAGGTTCTCCAGCACCCAGTCGCAGAGTTGCTTGAATTCGGAATCGTCGTCGTTCAGCGTGGGAATGATGAGGTTGGTGATCTCGAACCACACGCCGGTCTCGTGACGCAGCCAGCGCAAAGTATCGAGCACCGGCTGCAGGTGGGTCAGGGTGACCTTGGAGTAGAACTTCTCGGTGAACGCCTTCAGATCGATGTTGGCGGCGTCAATGTAACGGTAGATGTCGAAAAATGCCTCGCGGGTGATGTAGCCGTTGGACACCATCACGGTGTTGATGCCCGCCGTCGTGCGCCTCGCGCGCGATGTCGATGACGTATTCACCCCAGATGGTCGGCTCGTTGTAGGTGAACGCAATGTGCGGCGAGCGGTGCTCGAGCGCAAGCTCCACCACTTGCCCCGGAGGAAGATCGGCGGAGCGCACCTGGTCTGACTTGGCCTTCGAGATATCCCAGTTCTGGCAGAAGAAGCAACCCATGTTGCAGCCCGCGGTGCCCATCGAAAGGATGGTCGTTCCGGGAAAGAAATGGTTGAGCGGTTTTTTCTCGATGGGATCGATCGCGACTGCAGCAGGCCGGCCATAGCCGAGCTGAATCAGACGCCCGCTCTCATTCTTGCGAATGAAGCAGAATCCGTGCTGGCCGTCGCCGATGTGGCAGTGACGAGGACAGAGGTAGCAGTGGACGCGGCCATCGTCCATGGTCTCCCACCAACGGGCTTCGTGAACTGGCGAATTCATAGCGACTGCCTTGGTTTATTGTAGCGCCGATGTTGACGCGATGATTCGTCGTAATGGCGCTACGATTACCGTGGGTAAAAAAGCCGACTGCCGCTGAGCACACACGCAGTCGCAAACACGCGTGATTCCGCGCAACTTTTGCTCGAATGGGCCTGAAGGGGGCGGTGGGCGCCTATTGGGGTTGCTGTCGGGGTTGCGGCGCCCACCTGATTTGGGTTACCTGTATAGACGCATTTTGCCTCAAAAAGTCGCTCATTGCACCTAGAAAACGCAATTATTTTACAGTTCTTCACATTTGGTGCTATTTCGCTCCAAAATTGCGTATTTTCGGAACTTTTAGACGTTGCCGGGCGAAAAGGAAATCTCGCCGTGGTTTCCCCTCCCCTTACGCGAACGCTCAATTCACCGTCGTCTGGCTCTGGATCCGCAGTTCTTCCGCCCTCCCGGCGCGACTTCCGCTTGACTCGCAGCCGAACGGTGATACAGTTCGGCTCGAACCGGAAAGCGGTGGGGAGCTCGATGCCCCTGCCGGCACTATCATCTCAAACGAAAAGTAGTCGCATGACCCCCAGGAGGCAACATGGCCGACGAAGTTAGCAATCCCAACCCGCAACAGCCGGTGCAGCCCGTGCGCGATACCGCCGCCGAAACCGACAAGCCGCTGTCTGGCGCGGCTTTGTGCCTTTCAGGAGGCGGATACCGGGCCATGCTGTTTCATCTGGGCTGCCTGTGGCGGTTGAACGAGCTGAATTATCTGCCCAAGTTGACCCGGATTTCCAGCGTGTCGGGAGGCTCTATCACCTCGGGCGTGCTGGCCATGAACTGGGCCAAGCTGGGTTTCAACAACTATGGGTTCGCGGTCAACTTCGATCAATTGGTAACGCAGCCGATCCGTAAAATGGCCGGCAAGACCATCGACGCGCCGTCCGTATTCGAAGGCTTTGTGAAGGGTGCATCGAATGTCGTCGCCAAGCATTATGCGGATTATCTGTTCGGCGCTACCACGTTGCAGGACCTGCCGGACTCGCCGCGCTTCATCTTTAACGCCACCAGCATGCAGACGGGGGTTTTGTGGCGCTTCGAAAAGCCGTACATGGGCGACTACAAAGTTGGGCTGATCAAGAACCCCAACGTGCCGCTTTCCCGCGCGGTAGCGGCGTCGTCGGCTTTTCCGCCCGTACTTTCACCGGCGGTCTTTGATCTCGACCCCGCAAGTTTCGATCCGAATCCGACGTTTCCTTCCAAGCCTCCATTTAATACCCCTGCATACCGCTCGCAGGCGGTGTTGTGCGATGGAGGCGTTTACGACAACTTCGGCATGGAAACCGCGTGGAAGAACTGCGCCGAGGTGCTGGTGAGCGACGGCGGTGGCGCGCTTGAACCCCAGGCCGATCCCAGTCATCTGTGGCCGCAGCAGATCAGTCGAGTTCTAAACACGATCTACAACCAGGTGGCCGCTCTGCGTAAGCGTGTCCTGATCGCGTCGTATCAAAGCAAGGAACGTACCGGGACTTTCTGGAGCATTCAAACCAACATCGCGAACTACCAGCTGGCCGATGCGCTGGTGTGCGACTTCGATTTCACCACCAAGCTCGCGCAGACCGCCACGCGGCTCGATGGGATGAATGCTACGTTGCAGCAGCAGCTGATTGACTGGGGCTACGCTGTCTGTGACGCCGGCATGCGCAGACACGTGCTGCCGCCCGGCCCTCCCGCTCCGGCGCAGTCGCCGTACGGTACGTTTCACCACCGCTGATTGAGTTCGGGCGGTTATTCCAGCGCGTCGGGGACTGCGGCTTTGCGCGCAGCGATGCGGAGTTGGGCGCTACGTTCGCGCTGGCGTCCCCAGGTAAAGTAAACGACCGTCAGCGCCAGCAGCCAGGGGATTCCCGACTGTAAGGCGACCCGCATTCCCTCGACCCACCACGTGGATACGAGGATTGCCAGCACGGCGGCTCCGCCCAGGATGGTGGTGAAGGGGAAGAACCGCACGCGGATCGACAGGGCGCGATCATCGCAGTCCCGCCAGTACTTGCGAAAGTACAGATGGGTGACGAAGATCATGAACCAGACGAACAGCCCGCCGAACAGAGAGATGCCGAACATATAGACATAGGCGGACGCGGGAAACCAGATCGCGAACAGCGTCGCTGCCCCGAGTCCACCTGCCGAAAACAACAGCGCCGCGAAGGGTGTTCCCTGTCGCGTGAGACGGCCCAACACTTCGGGAGCATAGCCTCCGCGAGAGAGCGAAAAGATCATGCGGGTCGCCATGTACAAGTTGCAGTTCATGCTCGACAGGGCGGCGGTCAGCACCACGAAGTTGATGACGTGCGCCGCAGCCGGAATACGCATGACCTCGAAGACACGCACGAAGGGGCTGACCGTGATGCTCTGGCCCGGCTGGATCTGGTTCCAGGGCACGATCCCCACTAACACGGCGATGGCTCCGATGTAGAAAACAGAAAGACGGAACAGCATGGTCCGCATGGCGCGCGGGACGGATTTCTCCGGGTCCTTGGCCTCGCCCGCCGCAACGGCGACGACCTCCGAGCCGATGTAGCCGTAGATCACAAACGCCAGCGCCAGCCATGCGCCCAGCAGACCGTGCGGCAGGAATCCTCCGTACTGGCGAAAGTTCTGCAGTCCGATGGGACGGTCCTGATGAATGCCAAAAATCATCGCCGCACCCAACAGGATGAACACGATGATGGCGATCACCTTGATAATCGAAAACCAATACTCAAACGTACCGAAAGCGCCGATGCTGAGCGCGTTGATGAAGATGAGCGCAGCGGAATAGAACACCACCCAGGCCCATGCCGGTGAGTTCGGAAACCACCACTGCGTGTAGATGGCGGCGGCAACGGCTTCCCCGCCGATGGCGATGGATTGCGCCGCCCAATAGGTGTAGCGAATCACGAATCCGGCCCATCGCGAGACGTAGAGTTCGGCATAGACGCCGAACGACCCGGCAGTCGGATGCGCGACCGCCATCTCGGCAAGGCAGGCCATCAATAGCAGGGTGATGAGCGCACCGAAAACATAGGTCAGGATGACTCCCGGGCCTGCGGTTCGGACCGCCAGCGCACTGCCGAGAAACAGTCCGGTACCAATGGCGCTGCCGATGGCAATCATGCCCAACTGCCGCCGCGAGAGTTGGCGGGCGAGCCCCTGCTCGCGGGCGACGACACTGTGATGTTCGGCTGAAGCTGACTTCTGGTCGGGCGTCATGCAGCTGCACCATTCGCGCGGCCAGCCCTCGCGGCGCAACTGGATGGTTGCAGCAACTGCCGTCCGCATATACAAAGGTGGGTTACAAACAAGCTACCTGACCCCATCAACACTGGATTCTTCAATCGCCGGTCGTGTTAAATTAACATGCCTCGTCTGTACCGGCATTTGCACGCGATACACCTGTAGCCTGCCACTTCGCGACTTTCGATTCCGACAGCAGCAACTTCGGGGGGCATATCGATGCGAGTCATTGAGAAAACCGTCGCAGTCCTGATTCTGGCGATGTCCGTGTGGGCCATCCTCATGATGGTCATACCCAGATTTCAGGGGACTGAGTACAACCGCATCTTGCGGGTGGAGTTGGGCTCTGATGTCCTGGCGCTGAATCAAGCCACCAATGCCGACGGCCAGGGCGACAACGATGGGATCGACCATAACATCAACATGGTGGTGCGGAACACCCACATGGATTACTTTTTCATTCTGCTGTACTGGCTGACCTTTCTGAGTCTCGCGATGCTTGCCGGACGGATGGGCAAGCGCTTCCTCGCGGTCTGCTCAGCCCTGTGCATCAGCTTTGCAGCGGTCGCCGACGTGTTCGAAAATGGCGCCATTCTGACCGCGATGAAGGTTCGACCGTTCACCGACGCGGTCGCCGTTGATATCTCCGAAGTCTCGCAGTGGAAATGGACCTTCTTTTTCCTGGCATCGGTGCTGCTGGGCCTGGCGATCGCGCTGAATCATCACATCTCCGAAATGCGCCGTTTCTCCGGCTACGTGTTCATTGCCTGCGGAGTGGCCGGACTGCTCGGCATCGCACGCTATCGCGTTTCGTTCGAGTTCACCATCTGGATGATCAACCTCGCCCTCCTGTTATTTACGGTGGCGTTGATGCTCACTTTGTGGAAGGTCTTCCTCTCGCTCCGTGAACTCAACCACCTCGAACAGGTGGAACACGAGCACATGCACGCGTAGTTACCCAGCATGAAACGCGTACTCGTCGCCACCTCCAATGAGGGCAAGATCCGCGACCTGGTGGGAGCGGCCGCCGCCCATGACCTACAGATTGCTACCCTGCCGAACTTCGCCGCGCTGCCGCCGGTGATCGAAGACGGCCTCACCTTCGAGGCCAACGCCCGCAAGAAGGCCGAACAATACAGCCACTACAGCGAAGGCGAGCTGGTGATCGCTGACGACTCCGGTCTGGAGGTGGACGCATTGCAGGGTGCTCCGGGTGTGCGCTCGGCGCGGTACGCCGCAGACGAGCACAACTCTCACGACGAATCCGCCAACTCCGACGACGAGGCCAACAACGCCCGGCTGCTGCGCGAGTTGCACGACGTTCCCAACGAGTACCGCACCGGCCGCTTTGTCTGCGTGATCGCGGTGGCCCGCAACGGACATTCTTTGGCGACGTTTCACGGCAGGGCCGAAGGCATCATCCTTCATGCACCGCGCGGTTCGAACGGATTCGGTTACGATCCGCTGTTTTTCTTCCCCCAGATCGGCAAGACCTTCGCCGAACTCACTGCCGAGGAGAAAGCGCAACACAGCCATCGCGGTGCGGCCTTCCGCCAATTTCTGGAGTGGGCCGACCACATCGGGGACCTGCATCCTCACAACGCTCAGTGATGTTCGTCACCATGGGCTGGCCAACCCGCTCCGCTATTCTGAATGAGCGTTTCCAGGTACCAGCTAAGAATCTGCGGTCGGTTGCCGAGATGCAAAGTCGGGATCATCTGCCGTCCCTGCCGGGACTTGAGTTGCATTTTGCCGTCTTCCCAGCGCTGAAGCGCTGGGCTAAGATCTATCGTCCCTGCCGGGACTCGTCCGCGTCAACTTGTTGAGTTTCTTGACTTGCGCAGTTTGCGAAATTGATAATGCAAGGTTCGCCTCATCATCCCGCGAATCATTTATAAGGAGTCGGCGTCGTGGCTTCATCCGCCAGTCCTATTAGCAAGAGCACGATTCAAGTGGCCAAGGGAGTTCCCTCGTCTGCGCGCCGGCGAGGGCAACTCGTTCCTGCTGCGCAGGTTGCATTCCCTGACCGGCATCATTCCCATCGGCGCATTTCTGCTCGAGCACTTCATCTCCAACTCCGAGGCGATGAGAGGCCCGGCGGCCTATAACGACCAGGTCAAGTTCCTCACCAGTTTGCCGTTTGTGTCGGTTCTGGAGTGGGGCTTCATCTTTCTGCCTCTGCTCTACCACTCGCTCTACGGCTTCTACATCTGGTACCGCGGCGAGTCCAACGTGGGCGAGTATCCCTGGACCGGCAACTGGCTGTACACCTCGCAGCGCTGGACGGGAATGATCGCCTTTTTCTACATCGTCTACCACACCTATTACATGCGTTTCACCGGCGTGCATCTGATGGGCGGCGGCTACGGCGCTGCCTTCTGGAAGGTGCAGCACGAATTTCAGAATCCATGGGCGATTGCGGCCTACGTCGTCGGCATCACCGCTGCGTCGTGGCATTTCTCCTATGGCCTGTGGCTGTTTGCCGCCAAGTGGGGCATCACAGTCGGCGAACAGGCGCGCAAATGGTTCGGTTATGTCTGTCTCGCTTTGGCGGTGGTGCTGATCGCCATTGGACTGGCCACGATCCGCGCCTTCGTGAGCGCGCCGCTGGTTCCGGGCCCGGGTGCCTGAGCAGACGTTTGAAACAACTCTGTTGCACTAATTCCGGCGGCTACTGCCGCTGTTTTTCTGTTACGTAAAGATCGACATTCTTATGGCTCATCCTAAGATCATCGTTGTGGGTGGTGGACTGGCAGGACTTTCGGCCACCATCAAGATTGCCGAGATGGGAGGTCACGTTGACCTCTTCTCCATCGTCCCGGTCAAGCGGTCTCACTCGGTCTGCGCCCAGGGCGGCATCAACGCCGCCAAGAACCTGAAGGGCGAGGGCGACTCCACCTGGCAGCACTTCGACGACACCGTCTATGGCGGCGACTTCCTGGCCAACCAGTCGCCGGTCAAAGCCATGTGCGACATGGGGCCGGGCATCATCGACCTGCTCGACCGCATGGGCGTGCCCTTCAACCGCACGCCCGAAGGACTGCTCGACTTCCGCCGCTTCGGCGGAACCCTATACAACCGCACCGCCTTCGCCGGCGCCACCACCGGGCAGCAATTGCTATACGCGCTCGACGAGCAGGTGCGCCGCTATGAGGCCGAAGGCAAGGTCACCAAGTACGAGGGTTGGGAGTTTCTCTCGGCGGTGCTGGATGAGAACCGCGTCTGCCGTGGTATCTGCGCCATGGACCTGCGCGGTATGGAAGTCGTCACCTTCCCTGCCGAAGCCGTGATCATCGCCACCGGCGGCATCGGAGCCATCTTCGGCAAGTCCACCAACTCGGTGGTCTGCACCGGATCGGCGCAGTCGGCGCTGTATCAGCAGGGCGCGTACTACGCCAACGGCGAGTTCATCCAGGTGCACCCGACGTCGATCCCCGGCGAAGACAAGCTGCGACTGATGTCGGAGTCGGCCCGCGGTGAAGGCGGCCGAGTGTGGGTCCCCAAGCAAGCGGGCGACAAGCGCGACGCCAAAAGTATTCCCGAAAGCGAGCGCTGGTACTTCCTGGAAGAGTGGTATCCCAAGTACGGCAATCTGGTTCCGCGCGACGTCGCCACCCGCGCCATCCACAAAGTTGTGTACGAACACCATCTCGGCATCGACGGCCAGCCGATGGTCTACCTCGACCTGACGCACATCGACCGCGCCACCCTTGATCGCAAGCTGGAAGGCATTCTCGAGATCTACGAGAAGTTTGTGGGCGACGACCCCCGCGACGTGCCCATGAAGATCTTCCCCGGCATGCACTACACCATGGGTGGGCTGTGGGTTGACTTCGAGCAGCGAACCAATATCGAGGGACTGTACGCCTGCGGGGAATGCGACTACTCCATCCACGGCGCCAACCGGCTGGGCGCAAACTCGCTGCTGTCGTGCATCTATGGCGGATTCATCGCCGGACCGGGCGCAGTGAAGTATGCCCACAATGTCATCAAGAGCGGACATACGCCGAAACATCACGTTTACGACTCGGAGAAGAAGCGTCAGGAGGAGATCAACGGCCGCCTCATGAACAACGACGGCACCGAGAACCCGTTCCTGCTGTGGCGCGAGTTGGGCGACACCATGACCAAGAACTGCACGGTGATCCGCTACAACAAGAACTTGCAGGAGGCAGACGCCAAGCTGGTCGAACTTCTGGAGCGCTATCGCCACGTGAACCTGAGCGACCGCACCATGTGGGCCAATACCTCGTTCGTGTTTGCCCGCCAGCTCTACAACATGCTGCAACTGGCGCGGGTGATTACGCAGGGGGCGGCGTGGCGCGACGAGTCCCGGGGCGCGCATTACAAGCCGGATTTCCCCGAGCGCGACGATGCCAACTTCCTGAAGACCACCAAAGCGTACTTCGCGGCCGATGCCGACGAGCCCCGCTTCGAATTCGAGCCCGTGGACACGTCGCTGATTGTGCCGCGTGCGCGGCGGTATGACGCAGCGACGTAAGTCAGTGGCTGGTGGTCAGTGGCTAGTGGCTAGTTTTTGGTAGTGCTGGCCTTTTGGGCCAGCGTTGGAACTGAGTTTTGAGAATCCGGGGCTTTAGCCCCATCAAATATCATCATGGCTAACAACGGCAAAACCGTACTCATCAAGATCAAGCGCCAGGCTGACCCGAGCTCCAAGCCTTACTGGGAGGAGTTCGAACTCCCCTACCGTCCCGGCATGAATGTCACCTCGTCGCTGATGGACATCGCCGCCCGTCCGGTCACGCGGCAAGGCAAAGAGACCACTCCGGTCACCTACGATTCCAACTGCCTGGAAGAGGTCTGCGGCTCCTGCGCCATGCTCATCAACGGCCGCGCTCGCATGGCCTGCTCCGCGCTCATCGACAAGCTGGAGCAGCCAATCAAGCTGGAACCGTTCTCCAAGTTCCCTGTCATCCGCGACCTGTCGGTGGATCGTAGCGTGCTCTTCGAGAACCTGAAGAAGGTACACGCATGGGTGCCGGTTGACGGCACCTACGACCTCGGCGCCGGCCCCAGACAGTCGGCCGAGCAGCAGGAAGCAGCCTATCCTTTGTCGCGTTGCATTTCGTGCTGCTGCTGCATGGAGGCTTGCCCGCAGTTCAACGAGCACACCGGCTTCGTCGGCGCGGCGACCATTTCACAGGTGCGCCTGTTCAACACCCATCCCACGGGCAAGATGCTGAAGGTCGAGCGCCTGAAGGCCCTGATGGGCGATGGCGGCATCCAGGAGTGCGGCTACGCCCAGAACTGCGTCGAGGTCTGCCCCAAAGACATCCCGCTCACCAAGTCCATCGCCGAAGTCGGCGGCCAGGTGATGTGGCAGGCGGTGAAGGACTTGTTCCGGACGTAAACTCCGCAATAAAGAGACACACTCGTACCCGCTTGTGGCAAGGGTGTGGGGTTGTGTTCGTGGATGTTGCCCGTCGACTTCAGCCTTCGTCGAGTAGCGACTTTGCTTCACGCAGCAAGACAGGGAGTTTCAGCTCCAGCACACCCCACACCACGCGATCATCGATATTGGCGTATCCGTACCGCACCAGCGCTTCGCCCACGGTCTGCAACTGTCGTTCCGCCGCCGACCGCAGCATAGGATCAGCGACGTAGTCCGAAAAATCCTTGCCCTCGACGAATTGCAGCGCCAAGCCAGCAGCATGGGCAATGTCATGCAGATACTTCTTCGACTCAAGCCGCATAGACCAGGGTCCGGGTTGAATCAACGGACTGCCGAAAGTAGGGATTCTGAATGGAAGACTCGATCACCAAGTCCACGTGTCGCTGAAACAATCGCTGTAGGTCCTCCAGTAACCCAAAGTACGCATCAGCGTAATCGCTTGTTGGAGAGATCATCGAAGGTAACTAGAAAATCGAGGTCGCTGGCCGCCGGGTTAAAGTCTGGCCCCGTCGCTGAGCCGAACAACTCGATCCGCCGTACGTGGTGTCTTCGGCAAATCCGTTCCAACTCCGGGCGCTTTTCCTCGATCACGCGGTTCATCCAGCCATTGTCCTATCTATCTCGCTGCGTCTCAAGGAATAACTTGCGCGCGCCTGGTTCAGGCGGCTGTGCTCACCCGCCCACCCCATCATTTACAATCATCCGGATTAGTTCTTGGGAGCCTGCCATCTTGATGCCCGTCATCCGGGTTGTCCTCGCTGTAATCGTATTCTCCGCCGCCGCGATCGCCCAGACTGCCGCCCCAACCACGCCACCGCCCAAGCCCGCGGCGCCAGCATCCTGGCAATCCATCCACAACTCCGCCCTGGTCATCGACACCCACGCCGACACGCCCGGGCGCTTTGTCGACGAGAACTTCGACCTCGCACAGGACGCCGGCAAAGGCTACATGGACTTCGCCAAGATCAAGGCCGGCAATCTAGGCGCGGAGTTCTGGTCCATCTGGGTCGATCCCAAGGTGTACAAGGGCCAGGAAATCAAGCGCGCGCTCGACATGATCGACTCGGTCTACGAGCAGGCCCGCCGCCATCCCGACAAGATGATGATGGCCTTCAGCACCCAGGACATCCTGGCCGCGCATCGCCAGCACAAACTGGCGTCACTGATGGGCGTCGAGGGCGGACACGCGCTGCAGGGCGACATCCGCGTGCTGCGCGACTACTACCGCCTGGGCGTGCGCTACATGACGCTCACCTGGTCGAACACCAACGAACTGGGCGATTCCAGCGGCGACCTCGACGATAAGACCGTCGAGCACCACAAGGGCATCACCGACTTTGGCCGCCAGGTGGTGCGCGAGATGAATCGCATGGGCATGATGGTCGACATCTCGCACGTCGCCGACCGCACTTTCTACCAGGCGCTGGTGGCCAGCCGTGCGCCCGTCATCGCCTCGCACTCGTCGGCGCGCGCGCTCACTGATGCGCCGCGCAACATGACCGACGACATGCTGGTCGCACTGGCGCGCAACGGCGGCGTCGCCCAGGTGAACTTCTATTGCGGCTTCATCTCGCAGAAGTGGGTGGATCGCAGCAAGGAACTCAAGGCAGCTAAGGACCCGGATTACGAACGAGTTCAGGCGCTATTCATGAGTGAACGCACGCCGCAGTCAATGCAGCAGCTTTACGAAGCCGAAGCCGTGCTGGAGAAGAAACTGCCGCGCCCGCCGCTCAGCTGATTTGATCGACCACATCGACCACATGGTGAAGATTGCCGGCATCGATCACGTCGGCATCGGCTCTGACTTTGATGGCATCGACTGCGCGCCCCAGGGCATGGACTCCGCCGCCGACCTGCCCAAAATCACCGAGGCGCTCTACCAGCGCGGCTACAAAGCGGCTGACATTCAGAAGATTCTCGGCGGCAACCTGATGCGCGTCTTTGGTGAGGTGGAGAAAACCGCAAAGCAGATTCAGGCGGAAGAGGCCCATCAGGACACACGCCACGAAGTGGCGCCGGACGCGCCGCCGCAATAGAGTTTGTTGATGGAAGTCGTCATCCCGAGCGAGGTCGCCCCGGCGGCCGAGTCGAGGGACCTGCTGTTGGTCCTAATTATCATGATCTCAGTACGCTCGAAAACGTATTCTTGATCGGGAGGTCCTGTGCGTAACGTTCTAACCGCAATTCTCATTTTCGCTCTCGCCGGCTTTGCCGCCGCGCAAACCAGCAGCACCTCGCCGAAATCAACATCCGCCAAACCCGTTGCCGTCAAACCCGCCGCCGCACCAACCACGAAAACTACCACCGCTCCGCAGCCCGTGCAGGCCATCTTCGAAACCACCGTGGGCAACATCAACTGCACGCTCTTCCCCGACAAGGCGCCCATCACCGTGGATAATTTCATTGGTCTGGCGACTGGCACCAAGGACTGGACCAACCCCGCCAGCGGCGTGACCATGCATCACAAGCCGTTCTATGACGGCACCGTGTTTCACCGCGTGATTCCCAATTTCATGATCCAGGGAGGCGACCCGCTGGGCAACGGCAGCGGCGGCCCCGGCTACAGCTTCAGGGACGAACAAAGCGATCTGACCTTCGACGTTCCCGGAAGGCTGGCCATGGCCAACAGCGGGCCGAATACCAACGGCTCGCAGTTTTTTATCACCGAGGTTCCCGCCCCACACCTGAACGGCCACTATAACCTGTTCGGACAGTGCGACAACATTGATCTGGTCAAGCAGATTGCCCGCCTCGCCACCGATCCGCGCAACGACCGTCCTTTCAACCCGCCCAGGATCACGCATGTGAAGATCGTCGACCCGCGCCACCCGGCGGCAGCACCGGCGAAGAGGCCATCCACCACATCGCACAAGAGCACCACCGGCACCACGAAGAAGACCACCACGCCTACTCCCAAGCCGCAGTAGCCGGCCTCGAATCACGAGGACCAGGTGCCAAGTAGTGAGCCGCGCCTGAAGGTGGAATGAATACGGCACCTTCGTCCCCGGAAGTGGCCTCGGTGGCCGCCACTATTGCACGATTGTGTTTCACCGCAACTAAACATATAGTCAGTAGGTCGATTCCAGTCCCGGGCAAGTGCAGTTAGGGCGTCTCGATCGAGGGATCCACCTGCACCCAGCCTCGCGCTATCAATCACTGATTCTTTGTTCCTGTCCCGCATTCCTAAGACCTTGCATTCGGTCGGCCTCAACAACGAAAGTCACGTGCCCGGCAACCAACCGGCGTGTGTGAAACGCCACAATTCATTCGTCAGTGCAACAGCGGCTTCAAATAAATCACGGAGGATGGAAAGCATGAACATGAAAACGGGGAGAGTTTTTGCAGTACTGTGCGCACTCGCGATGGCGGTCGTCTGCGCCGCGCCGATGGTTGCACAAACATCAGAGGTGAAGGAAAAGCCGCCAATGTACTCGTACGTCGGCAACTGGGCCATTCCTCGCGCGCAGTGGGGAGAAATGGAAAAGGCTAGTGCGGCTGACCAGACTATCCTCGACAAGGCCATCGCCGCCGGGACTCTCGTCGCCTACGGCAGCGACGTGAACCTGGTTCACCAGCCCGACGGCCCGACTCACGACGATTGGTGGTCGTCGATGTCCATGGCCGGTCTGCTCAATGTGCTCGACCAGTTCTACAAGTCCGGCAACTCGACCACGAATGTTTTGTCCAGTGCCACCAAGCATTGGGACGGCATCTACGTCAGCCGCTACTACAACTGGCACGCCGGAACCTGGAAGGATGCGTACACCCACGTATCGTCTTACAAACTGAAGGCCGACGCGCCCGACGACGCGGTCGCATTGTTGAGCAAGAACATCGTTGTGCCGCTGTTGGAAAAGATGCTGGCTGACGGCGCCATTCACGAGTACGAGATCGACACCGAAGCCATCCATACCGAATCGCCCGACACGTTCTGGATCATCTACATCGCGGCCAACGGTGAAGGCCTGGACAAGGTCAACGCCGCGCTCCGCGAGGCTTCGAAGGCCAACCCGCTGCGCGGTCCGGCCTTCGGCTCCATGGTGGACTACTCGGCGCACCGCGATTATTTATCTCGCGCCACCGCCACTTACAAATAGTCCTCTTCGTCTCTGTTATGCTCCGCGAGCGGCCCGTATCTGCGGCGCCGCTCGCGAGCCGGATTGTCAGCAGCGCTACTGCAGGTTCACACCACCGGGCAAGCGGCGACGACGACCCCTAACGGTATAATGCCGCAACTGTTGCGAGGCTATCCCTAACGCTCAAGGAGCCAACGATGGCATCGGTATTGATCACCGGAACCAGCAAAGGAATTGGGTTAGAGACGGCGTTGGCTTTTGGCCGCGCCGGATACAACGTTCACGCCACCATGCGCAACCCGGCGCAGTCTCCGGAGCTCGCCGAGACCTCCGCCCGCGAGAAGTTGCCGGTTTCCGTCTCGGCAATGGACGTGGACTCCGACCAGTCGGTGAGCGATCGAATCGCGGCCATACTCAAGAGTCACGGTCCCATCGACGTGCTGGTCAATAACGCTGGCGTAGAACGAGCCGGGTCTGTCGAAGAGCTTCCCTTCGCCGATTTTCGCGCTGTCATGGAGACCAACTATTTCGGTGCCCTCCGCTGCATTCAGGCGCTGGTGCCGAGCATGCGGCAACGCCGCAGCGGATGCATCATCAACGTCACTTCGGTAGCTGGACGCCTCGCCAGCCCGCCGCTGGCCCCCTACACCGCTTCCAAGTGGGCTCTCGAAGCACTCAGCGAAGCCCTGGCAGGCGAGATGAAGACGTTCAATGTTCGCGTGGCCATCGTCGAACCCGGCATCATCGATACGTCGATGGCCCGGCGGATTGCAGGCCCGTCAAACGGTTCGCTCTACCAGCATCGCGCGCGCTTCGCTGCCATGTTCACCAACGCCCTGCAAACTCCGGCCTCACCCTCCGTGGTCGCGCACAAGATCGTGGAGATCGCCGAAGGCGACTCATGGCAACTGCGCCACCCGGTGGGACCGGATGCGATTCCTCTTCTGCAATGGCGCAGCGGCATGACGGATGAAGAATGGGTGGACCTGCACTCCTCCGACGACGAAGAACTACTTCCGCCGGATGGAGCAGGACGCCGCTCGCGGCACACCGCCCGAGGACTAGCCAGCGTCTCCGGTGCGTCTAGTCGTAATACTCCAACCCCAGGTGCGTGATCATGTCCTCGCCCATGAGGTGGCGCAGCGTGTTCTTCAGCTTCATCGACTGGATGAACAGATCATGCTCCGGATACAGCCCCGGCGCCGTCATCGGAGACTTGAAGTAGAAGCTCAGCCACTCCTGAATACCGAGGCCGCGCAGCTCCGACGACCGCTTGGCCAAGTCGAGGAACAGCACCAGGTCGAGCACGATGGGCGCCGCCAGAATCGAGTCGCGGCACAGGAAATCGACCTTGATCTGCATCGGATAGCCGAGCCATCCGAAGATGTCGATGTTGTCCCAACCCTCTTTGTTATCACCACGTGGCGGATAATAGTTAATGCGCACCTTGTGATAATATGTTGCCGTACAGTTCGGGATACAAGTCCGGCTGCAGGATGTGCTCCAGCACCGACAGCTTCGACTCTTCCTTGGTCTTGAACGACCCCGGATCGTCGAGCACTTCGCCGTCGCGATTGCCCAGAATGTTGGTCGAGAACCATCCATTCAGGCCGATCATGCGCGCCTTGAATCCCGGCGCGAGGATCGTCTTGATCAGCGTCTGCCCCGTCTTGTAGTCCTTGCCGCAGATCGGCGCTTCATTCTTGCGCGACAACTCCAGCATCACCGGAATGTCCGCCGTCAGGTTCGGTGCGCCATTGGCGAAGGGCACGCACTCCTGCAGGGCCGCGTAAGCGTAGACCATCGAGGGAGCGATATTCTCGTCGTTGGCCAGCAAGCCCTTCTCGAACGACGCCACCGTCTGATGCACGGCTCCTGCCGTGATAAACGTCTCCGTCGATCCGCACCAGATCATCACCAGCCGGTCGGCCCCACTCGACTGTCTTGAAGTCGCGAATGTCCTGACGCACCTGCTCGACCAACTCCATCTTGTTCTTGCCCTTCTTGACGTTCGGGCCGTCGAGCTTCTTCACGTAGTTCTTATCGAACACGGCCTTGCGTGGCTTGATCGAAGACAGAAACGGCTTGACCTGCTCCAGCAGCGAGCGCTCCAACACGCCGGCCTTGCCCGCCGCGGCGTACATGTCGTCTTCAAAGATGTCCCATCCGGTAAAGACCAGGTCGTCCAACCCGACCAGGGGTACGAAGTCTTTCACCTTGGGAGAGCGGCCTTCCGTGCGCTTACCCAGGCGAACGGTACCCATCTGGGTCACCGACCCGATAGGGCTTGAAATGCCTTTGCGAATCGCCTCCACGCCGGCGACAAATGTAGTCGCCACCGCTCCCATGCCGGGAATCATGACGCCCAGTTTCCCTTTTGCGGGCGCGACTTCCCCGCGACCTGACTTGCTCTTGTCCTGCGGATTATCAGTTGGCATACCTATCAGTCCGTTTCATTGAGGGTGTACAAACCTGTTATCTTCTCGTATTCGTACTGAAGTTGGCAAACCTCGAAACGTGAACGGAACCATTTCGCCCTTCGTTGGCGATCTGCAGGATTTGGCGGAGCACTATATGAGTAATCAGAAAGTTGCAGTCATCACAGGAAGCTCGAGCGGCATCGGGCTGTTGACGGCGATCGAATTTGCCCGGAGCGGTTACCAAGTTGTGGCCACGATGCGTGACCTCGGCCGCAGCGGCCGTCTCGACGAAGCCGCACAAAAAGCCGGGGTTCGCGACAAGCTTCACCTCCGCCGCCTCGACGTCACTGAATTCGATTCCATCGCCGGAGTGGTCGAAGGAATCGTACACGACCACGGCCGCATCGACGTGCTGGTCAACAATGCCGGATTCAGCGTCGCCGGATTTGGCGAAGACCTGCAACTCAGCGAGATCCGCCACCAGTTCGAAACCAATTTCTTCGGCAACGTCGCCATGACCAAGGCGGTACTGCCTGTAATGAGAACGCAGAAGTCGGGACACATCATCCAGGTGAGTTCAGTCGGCGGCCGCCTGAGCCATCCCATGCTCGGAGCCTACTGCGGTTCCAAGTTTGCCCTTGAAGGTTTCAGCGAATCGTTGCGCATCGAAACTCACTCCCTGGGCATTCGCGTGGCTCTCGTCGAACCGGGCGCGTATGACACCGACATCTGGGAGCGCAATGTGCTCATCGGAGAAAAGGCTCTGGATGCAAGCTCGCCCAACAAGGCACGCAGCGAACGCTTCGCCGAATTCGTGAAGTCGAACCGCAAGAATCGTCGCGACGCACGCGAGGTGGCGCTACTGATCTTGCGGATCGCCAACGATCCCAATCCCAAACTGCGCTACCTCATCGGCACCGACGCCAAGATCCAGGTCTGGCTGAGGCGGCTGGTGCCGTGGAAGCGTTACGAACGCCTGGTGGCAAAAGCCGTCAAGATCGATTTGTAGAATCTTCTGCAATTCGTCACACATCTCATGCAACACCGGTTGACGATTGCGGCTCAGGCCGGTATTATCGGCAACAAGTCGCGAGCGCCACGCTTGCGCAACTGATTGAACCAATGA
The DNA here is from genome assembly GCA_963758255.1 of uncultured Acidobacteriaceae bacterium. GTDB lineage: Bacteria > Acidobacteriota > Terriglobia > Terriglobales > Acidobacteriaceae > DASRAA01. The sequence goes on along the minus strand of CAVWUX010000002.1, from coordinate 368,066 downwards.
ACTGCTGCCTCTACACCCGCCCCTGTTGTTGTTGTAGCTAGCCGTCTCTCTCCGCTTTGACGGATCTCCAATTCAATCGTTTTAACGTCGCTCAGTCGTTGGCAATTTCTCACTCGGGCCGCTGCCTTTGGCAGCGATCCATCAACTTTCTATACAAAGGAGCCATTCCCATGAGCAGCAAAGTCCTCCAGGAAGTCCTCACCGCCAATCAACACTACAGCGCCAATTTCGGCGACAAGTCCAATCTCGCCATGCCGCCGGCGCGGCGTATTGCAATTCTCACTTGCATGGATGCCCGCCTCGACCCGGCCAAATTCGCCGGACTCGCCGAAGGCGACGCCCACATCATCCGCAATGCCGGCGGACGCGCCAGCGACGACGCCATTCGCTCCCTGGTCATTTCCTACAAGTTGCTGGGCACAAACGAATGGTTCGTCATTCACCACACCAATTGCGGCATGGAGTTCTTCACCAACGAAGTGATTCGCGGCCTGCTGGCCAGCAGCCTCGAGACCGCCGCGCTCACCGAGCGTGGTTTCCACGACATCGGCAGAGGCCCAGGCTCCCGCGCCGGCGAGTACATCGAGTGGCTCACCATCAAAAATCAGGCGCAGAGCGTGAGAGACGACGTCGCCCGCATTCGCGAGCACCCGCTGGTGCCGGCGAACATCGCCATTTACGGATACATTTTCGATGTGAAGAGCGGCAAGCTGTTAGAGGTTGTCGAAGCGACAGAAGTCGGAAAGGCCGCGTGAGACTCTCCTCACCCACGGAACGCACCGAACTGCAGGGTTTGGTGCGTTTCACATCTCACACTGAGTGCAATTAGCGTTTCCTCAGCACCGCGAAGTGAATCGGCAATCGATTGTCTGGATCTTGCAGTGATCGGGTATCGGAGTACAGCAACTCTTGCGCGGCGATGTCCGAAGTCTCCACGACGTCATATCCTGCAATGGCGTGGATGAACTGCGAGTCGAGTAACTGGTAGTGCTGGTCTTTCTCGCCGAACCCCTCCGCCAGGTACGACTCCAGCCGGCGGTACACCGGATAGTCGTCCGCATCCGGCGTCCAATACTCGAATGCCAGTACCGAACCGCGTGTCTGTCGCTCTGCTATTCGCCTCAACAAATCAGACAGCACTTGCGTGCTCAGGTAGTACGTCAGTCCTTCCATCATCACGAACGACGGTCCGCCATCACACCAAATCGCCAGCGATTGGCCTAGCCGCTCTCTGTCAGAGTCGCTCGTCAAATCCGCGCCCAGCATCTCAACCTCGCGCCGCGGCAACACGCCAGTCTGCTGCCATTGGTTTAGGCGCTCCTGCTTATACGCAATGATGTGTCCGAAGTCCACCTCTGCGCACCGGCAAGACGCATCCACCAGGAACGGATAGTTGCTGAAGCCCGCCGCGATATTTACAAATGCGGGTTTCTGATTCGTGCCGATAAATTTTGTGAGCTGCTCGAGGTAGAAGCGATTTCGCAGGCTCGATGAAATTTGGTCGTACGGATAGACCTCGCGGGCCAATTGGTCCCACAGCCGCCGTGCCTCCTCCGTCACCCACAAATGGGCGTAGGTGTCATGACTGATATCGACTCGCATCGATCGCGACACATTTACGACAAAGGCGGTCGCCGAAATGTCGTGCATAAGAATCGCTCCTAGTCAGCGGTTTCTTCCGACGATCCTGAGTTCGTGCGCACCCGGCCCTTCACGTGCGACCACACGAAATACGCCACGCCCGCAATCAACACCGCGAGAATCACGCCGTCCATGCGATGGAACCACAGCTTCAGGCGCGGGTCCTTGTCCCACTGCTCGCCCAGCCGCATGCCGACATACGCTAACGCAAAGCACCACGGCCACGACCCGACGAACGTGTAGATGTGAAACTTCAGCCGCGGCATGCGCGCAATGCCCGCCGGCAGCGCGATAAACGTCCGGACCACCGGCAGCAACCGCGCAATCAGCACCGCCAGCGAACCCCAGCGCGCAAAAAAGCGGTCAGCCATGTCGAGGTCGTGCTTGGTCACAAAGATGTAATGCCCATACCTCATCGCCAGCGGACGCCCACCGAAATATCCAACTTCATACGCCAGGATCGACCCCACGTTGCAGCCAATCGCTCCCCATGTCGCCACCGCGAGCAACGAGAACCGCCCGGTGTACACCAGGTAGCCCGAAAACGGCATGATGATTTCCGACGGCAGCGGAATGCACGCCGACTCGATGGCCATCAGCAGCATCACGCCGCCGTACCCCATGGCCGAGATGACGGACGTAATCCACGCCGCAAGAATTTCGATAATATGAGCGATCATTGGGAAGTAAGAGAACTCCGGATCTAGAAGTATCGTGCGACGGGAGACTAGTCGTCGGTTTTGGTGTTGGCGAAAGCTAATTGCTAATTGCTAATTGCTATCTCTGGCAGCTTCCCTTCCGCCCACTCCCCCAGCTTCTCCACCGGACACCGCAGCCCCAGGAAGAACTGCCCGAACAGCGCATACTCCGCGCTGACCCGGTCGAAGCGCATCTCGTAGATCAGCTTCTTGAACACCAGCGGCTCGGGGGCAAACAAATCCACGCCCCACTCCCAATCGTCGAAGCCAATCGAGCCCGTGATGATCTGCTGCACCTTGCCCGCGTAGCGCCGGCCCACCATGCCGTGCTCTTCCATCTGCCGCTGCGCGCTCTTCAATCGGCAGCATGTACCAGTTCTTGTCTTCGCCGCGCTTGCGGTCCATGGGATAGAAGCACAGGTACCGGCTCGCCGGAATCTTCGGAAACAATCGCGGATGCATGGCGGCCCCCTGCCGCTCCATCGTCTCGTCGATCTCCTTGTTCCACTCCTCGGTAAGCGGAACCACCCCGCGCTCCGTCAACTGCCTGAAAAGTTCACGCTAGAGTCGTACAGCCCCAGTTCGATCACCGAGAGGTACGAGTGAGTCGGCTCCAGAAACTCCTGCAAGCCGGTGCGGTCCAGCAGCAACTCCGCCTGGTTCAGCTCGTCGAACGAGTCGCGGAAGTGCACCAGCATCAGGTCGCCCTTGTGTCCCAGCATGGAATAGGCGGCGAACTGCCCAGCCTCTTCACTGGCCGTAAACGCTTCCGCCACTTCGCGCACGATCTCCGACTGCCGCGCTCCGTCAAGCTTGCGCCACTCCGCCCAGCGGAAGCGAAACATCTGGTGCAGCACGCTGTAGCCTTCCAGCGTGAGCGGCATCGCCGGCAAATCAGTCGCGACCACCTGTACCTCGGTCCTTCGAAGCCATCACGAACTCCACACAATTCTAGGATGAATGATGCTCAATCCTTCATTGTAATCTGCGCACGAATCTCCACGATGTGGGTGCCCATCCTTTCCCCTCTTTTGGGACAGGGTGGGAGAACAGCCGCCAAGCAGACTCTACCGAGCCACCTGATTGAAAAACTCCGTGCGCTCCGTGGTCTCCGTGGTGAAATCTGTTCTTCTCTGTGCCTCTGTGTCGTTGTGGTGGGTTCGATCTTGGTGGACGTGTCCTTCCCGGTGAGGAGCAAAATGTCCCACCCCCGTTATACTCATCCCGGAGACAACCCATGCCACGCGGCCGCATCCCCCGCCAACCCTCCAAAGCCGGACGCCACGACAAGGCGCAAGCACCACCCGCATCGCGACCAAACCACTGAAAACCACTCCCAGCGAAAGCCCCGAGGCCCAAGACCCCTAAGCCGACGAACGCCTACAACCCCCTCGCCCCCGAGCGCGTCACCGCCATCCTGCAGCGCCTCGACCAGCGCTATCCCAACGTGAAGTGCGCTCTCCATCACAACAGTGCGTGGGAACTGCTGGTCGCCACCATCCTCTCGGCGCAGTGCACCGACGCGCGGGTGAACATGGTCACTCCCATTCTCTTCAAGAAGTACCCGACCCCCGCAGACTTCGCCGCGCTGCAACCCGAAGAGCTCGAGCCCGATATCCGCTCAACTGGCTTCTTCCGCAACAAATCAAAGTCGCTCGTCGGCGCGGCCCGCAAGATCGTGAACGACTTCGGCGGCGAAGTCCCGCACACGATGGAAGAACTTCTCACCATCCCCGGGGCCGCGCGCAAGACCGCCAACGTTGTCCTCGGCTCGTGGTTCGGCATCGCCGACGGCGTCGTTGTTGACACCCACGTGCAGCGCATCTCCCGCCGCCTGGAGCTGACCAAAAATGAAGACCCGCCGAAAATTGAACAGGACCTGATGCGCGTCATCCCACGCTCAAAGTGGATCGACTTCTCCCACCAGATCATCCATCACGGCCGCGCCATCTGCATCGCCCGCAAGCCCAAGTGCGCCGAGTGTCCGCTGGAAGACCTCTGCCACGCCGCCGACAAAACCTGGAGCACGGTGGACATTCACAAGAGCGCCAAGCCGTAACCGAGTTGGATCCACGCAACCGCGCTGACGGTACCCGCAGCACTGTTATTTAGGCTATTGATTCGCCGTTTTGGCGCGACTAGACTTGTTTCCACCGGAACAAAGAGCATCTAGCCGTCAGCATGAATGCATGCCACATCGACATGGCTGTCACCTCAATCCTCCCCAATTGGACACTAACCTCGAGCATTGAATTGAAAGGCACTGATTATGGATCTTGGAGCCGGTTTTCGAAAACTCACCCTGGGAGCGCTGGCCGTGTCGTTTTTCGCGGCTGGAAGTTCGGCCGCCGCTCAACAGCCCAACTGTCCGATAGGTTCGCCGTGCGCGACCGCCCCAATAAGTGGAAAGCAACTTCCACCACCGCCAGATAAGTTCGAAGGCAAGATAGAGCGCAATGCCGCCCAGTCCACTCCTTGGTGGGCGCCGCGCGTGGTCCCGCCCAAGGGCGCTCCAAATGTTCTGCTCATCATGACCGACGATTCCGGCTTCGGCGTCCCCAGCACCTTCGGCGGCGTCATCCCGACGCCAACCCTGGACCGCGTCGCGGCCATGGGCCTTCGCTACACCAATTTCAATTCGACCGCGCTGTGCTCCCCCACGCGTGCAGCGCTCATCACGGGTCGCAATCATCACTCGGTGGGTTTCGGCGTGATCGCGGAGCAGTCCACGGGATTCCCCGGCTACAACAGCGTCATCAGCCGCGACAAAGCGACCATCGGTCGCATCCTCAAGGACAACGGCTACCGCACCTCGTGGTTCGGCAAGGACCACAACACTCCCGAGTTTCAGGCCAGCGAGGCGGGACCGTTCGACCAATGGCCAACCGGCATGGGCTTCGACTACTTCTACGGCTTCGTTGGCGGCGACGCCAACCAGTGGCAGCCCAATCTGTTTCGTGGCACGACGGCGATTTATCCCTACGTCGGGCATCCCGGCTGGAACCTGACTACTGCCATGGCAGACGACGCCATTACGTACATGAAACGTCTCCAGGCCGTGAATCCGGACCAGCCTTTCTTCATTTACTACGTGCCTGGCGGGACGCACGCGCCGCACCACCCCACACCAGAGTGGGTGAAGAAGATCAGCGACATGCATCTGTTTGACGACGGGTGGAACAAGCTGCGCGAAACCATTTATGCCAACCAGAAGAAACTGGGCGTCATCCCGCAGGATGCGCAACTCACTCCCTGGCCGCATGACCTGCTGAAGAACTGGGACGAACTCACGCCTGACGAAAAGAAGATGTTCCTTCGTCAGGTGGACGTCTTCGCTGCCTACGTCGCTTATACCGACCACGAAATAGGGCGCGTGATTGACGAGGTCGAAAAGGAAGGTAAGCTCGACAACACTCTGATCATCTACATCAACGGCGACAACGGCAACAGCGCGGAAGGAACGCTGGTGGGCACACCCAACGAAGTCGCGATGTTCAACCAGATCACGGTGCCGGTGGAAGACCAGTTGAAATACTTCTACGACGTGTGGGGAACGCAATACACCTATCCGCACATGGCCGTGGCATGGACGTGGGCGTTTGATACTCCCTTCTCCTGGACCAAGCAGATCGCCTCGCACTGGGGAGGCGTTCGCCAGGGCATGGCCATCGCATGGCCGGGTCATATCACCGACAAGGGCGGCATTCGTAACCAGTTTGCCCACATGATCGATATCGTGCCGACCATCCTCGAAGGCACCGGCATACCGGCGCCCGAGATGGTGGACGGCATTCCGCAGAAGCCGATTGAGGGCACCAGCTTTGCCTACACCTTCGACAAAGCCAATGCCAACTCCCCGTCGCAGCACCACACGCAGTACTTCGAGATGATGGGCGACCACGCGATTTATCACGACGGCTGGATCGCCAGCACCAAGGTCATGCGTCCACCGTGGGTCACGTTGGGCGGTATGGGTGACGATCCTGCCAACTACCCGTACGAACTGTATGACGTCACCCACGACTGGACGCAGTACAACAACGTGGCCGACAAGTACCCGGAGAAGTTGAAGGAAATGGAAAAGCTTTTCTGGGAGGAAGCCGAAAAGTATCAGGTCCTGCCGCTGGATTCGACCGTGGCCACGCGGTTGATCGCGCCGCGTCCCAGCCTGAGTGCCGGCCGCACCCACTTCACTTGGGACGGCCCGATCACCGGCACGCCTAACGGCGACGCGCCCAGCGTGCTCAACTCCTCGTACACGTTCACGGCCGAGGTGGAAGTTCCGCAGAACGGTGGCGACGGCATGATCGTCACCCAGGGCGGACGCTTCGGTGGTTACGGCTTCTATGTGCTGAAAGGCAAACCCGTATTCACCTGGAACCTGGTCGATCTCAAGCGTGTGAAATGGGAAGGTCAGGAAGCTCTCCCTCCCGGCAAACACACGTTGTCGTTCGACTTCAAGTACAACGGCATGGGCATGGCCACGCTCAAGTACGGTAGCCCTGTCGGTATAGGTCAGGGTGGTACCGGCCTGCTGAAGGTGGATGGTAAGACAGTTGCCACCCAGACGATGGAACACACCCTGCCGCTCATCCTGCAGTGGGACGAGAACTTCGATATCGGCAGCGACACCGGCACAGGGGTGGACGATCAGGATTACCAAACCCCATTCACGTTCACCGGCACAATCAGCAAGCTGACCCTGGATATCGAACGGCCGCAGTTGACGCCCGCCGATATCCAGAAATTGCAGGCGGCACAGCGCAACAACAAAGCCAGCGAATAACTGGCATCGTAAGCGTCGGGGCAGCTCGCGAGGGCTGCCCCTCACTCGTCAAATACTCCGGCCCGATTGAGTAGAACCTGATGCGGCTCGATCCCGCGCAAAAAATGGATCGATTTCTCGCGCCGGATCATCCTTCACGGACAAGTATTGTGCATGTTTCAGCCGGGTAGTTTGGTCTTGCCCAGCGCTTCGCAAGGCGAGAGCCGTGTACAACGATGGTTCCCCGCGAGGACCTGAGAGGAGATGCTCCAGTGAAGCTCAGTGAGGCAATCTTGTTGGGGAGCACAGTCCTGGCTCCCAAGGCCGGCGGACAAGTTTTCGGTGAGAATCAGGCAGGCTGTGCCCTGGGCATGGCTGCCGTCGCCAAGGGATGCAGCTTTCGCTCCGTCACCGAATTTGACCCGAAAGAAAGGAGGACGCTCGGCACCGAAGACGTTTGGGGGCATTGGGTCCTCACGCCGGTGGCGCGCCCCTGCCAATGCTGGCGCATCCTGCTGCCGCGCCAGATGCGCATCAAAGACATCATCGCCCACCTCTTCGACCATCACGTCATGCGCCGCAAGAATTGGACACTGGAGCAACTGGTCGAATGGGTAAAGACGGTCGAGCCCGACTACGGCAGCCCGACGTACGTATCTCGTCCCGCCAGGACGGCGCCGCGCTGGGTGAACACCCCTGAGCAGCCGGACGAACCCTCGCATCAGGAAGTCGAAGAGTGGGAGGCAGTGCGGGAGGCCTTCACCGCCAATCGCAAGCCCCGGGATAAGTCGCGGGTTAGATCGTATTGAAGAGGCGCAGCTTTAGCTGCGCCGTAAAGACCCCGTCCTTTGTCATTCCGAGTGGACTTCAGTCCGCGAGGAATCTGCTATTGCTTTTACTCGTACCGCAACGCCGTCATGGGGTCGATTCGGCTCGCCCGTCGCGCGGGCAGGTAACTGGCCAGCATGGCAGTCGCAGCCAGCACGGCCGCCGTGAGTAGTATGGTCAGCGGATCGGTCGGCTTGACCTCAAACAGCAAGCTGCTCAGGATTTGCATCGAGACAATCGAACCCACAACTCCAAGAACAATTCCCGCCAGCACCAGCCTGCCGCCTTCACCCACGACCTGCTTCAGCACGTCAGCGGGCTGCGCTCCCAGCGCCATGCGGATGCCGATCTCTCCCGTCCGTTGCGTGACCAGATACGACAGCACACCATAGACGCCGACAATCGCCAGCAAAAATGCGCATCCCGCAAACAGACCCAGCAGAGTCATGCTGAACCGACGCTGCGCGATCGAGGCGGCCATCACCTCATTCATGGTCTTCGACTCGGTAAGCGGAAGCTGCGGATCGAGCGACCAGATCTGCTTTCGTAACGCTGGAATCAGCAAGCTCGGGTCAGCGCTCTTGCTTCTCACCACCACCGCGCCCCAGCGCCTCCACGGCTCGCCCTTTTGTGTCAGCGAGGTGTAGATGGCGGGTCCGTCGTTGGCATCGAGAGCCGCATTCTTGACGTCGGCTGCAACTCCAACGATCGTGTACCACGTCCCACTCTCGTCACGCGCAAAGCGCACCCGCTCCCCCAGGGGGTTCCTCCCCTTGAGGTACGCGCCCACAAAACTCTCGCTGACGATCGCCACCCGCTGGTTGCCGTGGTCATCCTGCTGGATGAATTCCCGCCCCTGCAGCAACGCAATTCCCATGGTCGCGAAGTATCCCGGACTGATCTCATGGGTCAGTACCTCGGGCTCCTTGCCCACAGCCACGGGAGGCAGACCGGCTACTACCACGTTGTGATCGATCGTACTGCCGCCCAGCGGCAGCTCCGAGATAATGGCGGCAGCCTCGACGCCGGGGACCGCCTGGATGCGGCGCTCCAGCTCGCCGAAGAAGGCTTCCTGCTTCTCGATTTCGCTATAGCGCGACACCGGCAGTTGCACACTGAGCGTTACCAGATGATCGGGATTGAAACCTGGATCAACATTTCTGAGCTTCGAGAAGCTGCGAATCAGCAATCCCGCACCGGTCAGCAGCACCAGCGCCATTGCGATTTCCGACACCACCAACACCCGGCGCAACGGGAAGCTCCGGAAGCCCTGGCCGGCAACTCTTCCCATCACGTGCAACTGGCTGGCCGACGCGCTTCGTGACAACTGCAGCGCCGGTACCAGCCCAAACAGCAGCCCCGCCAGCAGCGAAATCGCCAGCGTAAACGCCAGCGCAGTGTAACTGATGCCGACATTCTCCAGCCGCGGTACTCCCTCGGGTTTCATGCCCAGCAACAAGTCAAGTCCCAGGTAGGCGACCAGCACTCCCACCGTTCCACCCGCCACCGACAGCAGCAGATTCTCGCTCAGCAATTGGCGAATGATGCGCATGCGCGACGCACCCAGTGCCGCCCGAACGGCAATTTCCTGGCGTCGCGCCGCCGCTTTGGCCAGCACCAGCCCCGCAAGATTCAAGCAGGCAATCAGCAACACGCAGCCAACCGACGCCAACAAGATGAGCAGTGGCCGCCGTATTCTTCCCACCACCCGCTCGTGCACCGGCATGACGGTCCATTTGCGATCGCGCTCTTCGGCGGGAAAACGCTCGCTCAACTGTTTGCCCACGGCATCGATGTCAGCCTGCACTGCAGCCAGCGTCTCCCCGTCGCGCATCCGTCCGATGGCATAGAAAAAATGCGCTCCGCGCGCCGGAGCTGCCTCCGCATATGCGACCCCGAGTGGCACCCAGAGCTGCCCTGTACCCCGCGGCATGACGAACCCGGGCGGCATGACGCCCACCAGCGTATAAGGAAGTCCGCTCAGCGTAATCTGAGTACCGATCGCCTGCGGATTGCCGTTCAACACCGACTTCCAGAAGCCGTAACTCGCCACCACGACTCGCGCGCCGCCCACTCGGTCGTCCTCCGCCGTCAGCGTGCGTCCCAGCATCGGCTTCGTCCCCAGCGTCTCGAACAGCGAGCCGGTAACCAGCGCACTCGCAATGCTGCGTGGCTCGCCCTGGCCGGTGAGGTCCAGCGGCCACTCTGCAAATCCACCCATCCGCGACAGGGTCCGGCTCTGCGCCGCGAAGTCGGCAATGTTCAGCGCCGAGTCTCCCCCGCGCAACGTGACCAAACGGTCCGGCTGCTGATACGGCAGCGGCTGCAGCAACACCGCATACACCACGCTGAATATGGCAGTATTGGCGCCAATGCCCAGCGCCAAAGTCAGCAACGCCACCGTGGTCGATCCCGCGCTCTTCCGCAGCACTCGAATTCCGTATCGCAGATCTTGCAGCAACGCTCGCATGGCCACCCCCAGCCTGAAGTACACTCTTCCCCCCTCGGTGGAGCACGTCGATTGCCACAGACAAGTGACGTAATCTCAGTCGAATCCAGACTCGCAGCCAAGCCCATCCCGCTCCCACTGCCCACCTCCGGACTGCGCTGTCACGAAACCGAACACCGGAGAAGTCCCGCCCGATGAGCCCCCACTCGAACCTCTGAACCCGCTACGCGCCGAATAGGAACCTTTGTCGCCAGCTTCGATGTAGAATTCGGATGTCCGCACAGCGCCACTCGCCTGGGAGATCCGGATGCCCGATCTGTGGCGAATATTGCTCGCTCTGCTGTGTATCGTTCCCTTCTCGTCGGCGCAGGAAACACACAGCCACGGCGTACCTGAGAAATTGGGCAAGGTATCGTTTCCGGTCTCTTGCGCTCCCGCCGCCCAACAGCAGTTCGAGCGCGGCGTGGCGCTGCTGCACTCCTTTGCCTACGCCCCCGCAGAAAATGCATTTCAGGCCGCAGCCAAGGCGGACCCCCGCTGTGCCATGGCGCATTGGGGCATTGCCATGACCTACTTCCACCAGCTTTGGGAGCCACCGCTTTCGCCCGCGACTATCCCAATCGCACAAAAGGAAATTCAGCAGGCCCGGCAACTCGCGGCGGCCACCGAACGTGAGCGCCAGTTTATCGACGCCTTGTCATTGATCTATCAGGACGCCGCCACCGTTCCCTACCGCACCCGCGCGCTCAACTACGAGGCCGCCATGAGCGCGCTCGCTTCCAAGAACCAGAACGATGTCGAAGCCCAGGTGTTTTACGCCCTTGCACTGCTGGCGAACGCACCTCCTTCCGACAAAACTCACGCCCGGCAGAAACAGGCCGCCGGCCTGCTTGAGCCGCTCGACCGCTCCTACCCGCAGCACCCGGGAATCCCTCACTACCTCATCCATGCCTACGACAATGCGGAACTCGCACCCCGAGGGCTCTCCGCGGCAAGGGCCTACTCCCAGATCGCGCCCTCGGCGCCACACGCACTGCACATGCCGTCGCATATCTTCACCCGACTCGGCCTATGGGACGACTCCATCGCTTCCAACCTTGCAGCCAGCGCCGCTGCACGCCGGCAGGGCGACACCGGAGAAGAACTCCACTCCATGGATTATCTGGTCTATGCCTACCTGCAGAGTGGACGTGACAGCGAGGCGGCTCAGGTCATTCAGCACCTCAAGCAGATGCCGAAACTGAACGAAGACGAATTCAAGATAGCGTACGCCTCGACCGCGATTCCCATTCGCTACGCTGTGGAACTCGGTCACTGGTCCGACGCCGCAGAAATCGTAGCTCCGACGGGAGCCCCGCCTCAGGTCGTCGCAATTGCCGTTTGGGCTCGGGGCCTCGGACTCGCCCGCGGTGGACACGCCCCCGAGGCGCGCATCCAAATTGACCGATTGCAGCAAATCGAAGACCAGCTTCACACTTCAGGCAAAGATTATTGGGCCACTCAGACGGCGATTCTGAAACGCGAAGTCATGGCGTGGTCAGCTCAGGCCAACGGGAAACCGGATGAGGCCGTAGCCCTTATGCGCGAGGCAGCCGACGACGAAGACGCAGTCGAGAAACTTCCCGTAACACCGGGGCCGATTGTTCCGGCCCGCGAACAGCTCGGCTATCTGCTGCTGGAGCAGAATCACCCCGATCTCGCGCTAAAAGAATTTCAGACCGCACTCGCCAATGCTCCCGGTCGCCGCGGTGCCATACAGGGCGAAACCCGCGCCGCCCAACTCTCCCACCAGAACCAATCCGGAAACTGACTCTCCGTTCACTCTGTCTCGGATTCTTCTGACGGCTCGCCCGGGGGCGAAGCATCTGCTGTTCACTTTTCCTGCGTGTTGCTTACAGCCTGTTTCTGGTATTGTGTCGTTTCACCCTTCACCCGCATTAGGGAGACTCTGATTAAGTATGGCTTTTGAAGGGGACGGCCTTTAGAGCCCGCCCTGAGCGAAGCCGAAGGGCCGTCCGTAAATGCCGCAATCCGTTGCGGCTTTAGAGGTTGCTGAAAAAGTAGCTTTCGGCCTTGTTTTGAAGGGGCACGGCTTCAGCCGTGCCGTACAAGTCTTTTTATTTTGGTCGTCCCGAGCGAGCGAAGCGAGTCGAGGGACCTGCATTTTGGCCTTTTTCAGCAGCCTCTTTAGGCCGCTGCGGGAATTCGCCGTGACTTGATCAGAGAGTCCTTACCTCCGCCATGGCACGCATCGAGAAAACCGTTTTCATCAGCTATCGCCGCACCAACGTCCCCTGGGCGCTGGCCATTTCCCAGTACCTCACCCACCATGGCTACGATGTTTTCGTTGATTACACCGGTGTCGCCAGCGGCGACTTCGAGAGCGTCATCCTGGAGAACATCCGTGCCCGAGCCCACTTTCTCGTCCTGCTGACGCCCTCCGCACTTGAGCGCTGTAGCGACTCGGGCGACTGGCTGCGGCGCGAAATCGAAACTGCAATCGATTCCAAGCGCAATATCGTGCCGCTGATGCTGGAGAGTTTCGATTTCGGCGCGCCTGCGATCGCCGCCCAGTTAACCGGGAAACTGGCTCTGCTCAAGCATTACAACGCCATGACGGTGATCGCCGAGTACTTCGATGCAGGCATGGATAAGCTGCGTACGAAGTTCCTTAATGTAGCGCTGGATGCCGTAATCCACCCGGCATCCTCCGCTGCGCGGCAAGCCGCCACCGAACAGAAGGCGGCAGTCGCAGCCGCCCCGCCGGTCGCCGAAGAAGAGCTTACCGCCCAGCAATGGTTCGAGCGCGGGTTTCAATGCAACCGACCACGACTGAGGAAATCCGCTTCTATACCGAAGCCATCCGCCTCAAGCCCGACTACGCCGAAGCCTTTTACAACCGGGGCCTCGCGCGACAAGGACAAAGGCGACTTGGACGGCGCCCTCGCGGACTTCAACCAAGCCATCCGCCTCAAGCCCGACTAGGCCTGAGCCTTCAACAACCGGGGCACCGCGCGCCAGGCCAAAGGCGACTTGGACGGCGCCCTCGCAGACTACAACCAAGCCATCCGCCTCAAGCCCGACTTCGCGACCGCCTTCTACAACCGGGGCACGCACGCCAGGCCAAAGGCGACTTGGACGGCGCCCTCGCTGAATACGACCAGGCCATCCGACTCAACCTGACTACGGCAATGCTTTTGCAACCGGGGCATCGCGCGCCAGGCCAAAGGCGATTTGGTCGGCGCGTTAGCCGATTACGATGAGGCCATCCGCCTCCAGCCCGACTACGCTGAAAACTTCAACAACCGGGGCATCGCACGCAAGGCCAAAGGCGACTTGGACGGTGCCCTCGCCGACTACAATGAAGCCATCCGACTCAAGCCCGACTACTCCGAGGCCTTCAACAATCGAGGCAACGCGCGCAAGGCCAAAGGCGACTTGGACGGTGCCCTCGCCGACTACGATGAGGCCATCCGCCTCCAGCCCGACTTCGCCTTGGCTCTGAGCAACCGCGAACTTGTGCTCAAAGCCATCGCCGAGCGCTCAAAGACCTGATCGAAACCTCATCTCTTGAGCGCCGAACACTCGAAGCCCGCAGGGCGACATTTGTGTGAGCCGTGGGCGTAAGCCCGCGGACAACCCGCCTATATTATTTGCGAGCCGGCTTCAGCCGGCGACACTCCTCCGCGACGACTTCCGCCCGAGCGCCGCTTATCACACTCCCCCGTGACCCACGTCCTATCGCCGCCCCTGCTCATCCCCTAACATCGCATCCCAAGAGGACGAGGGAATTCGTGTCCCTCGCCAACGAGACCGCATGCAGACACCTACGCAACGGCCGCTCTTGCCAACCTCCCACCCTCCGGCATATCTTCAAGCTGTCATGACCTCCGCTAAGTCCTTATTCCAGAGGAATTTCCGCATAACTCCTACGCGCTCAGGATTTTGCACAATGGTCGCCCCGCAAAGTCTTTGTTATGAGGATTTTGCGCAAAACAGGGGGGAGGGGGGTACCCCCGCCAATTATCCCACCCTGTGTCATCCTGAGCGAAGCGACCGCAGGCAGCGGAGTCGAAGGACCCCTCTTGCGCTCCTGACCTTCGATAGATGGCTCGGGTGCCCCACACAAGCGTTCTTTGCTTGTGTGGGTCTTTTCCTGCTTCTCGTCGTATCTCCCGCCCTCTCCCAGCAAGCCCTCACTGACCCCACCAAGCTCGAGAGCAAGACCGTCGAGAACATGCAGAACTTCACCATCGAGAAGCTCTACACCACCCGCAACATCGGCGGCACCACCTGGTCGCCCGACGGCAAGCAGATCGCCTTCGTCTCCAACATCACCGGCCGCAACAACATCTGGCTCGTGCCCGCCACCGGCGGATGGCCAACCCAGCTCACCATAAGCGAGCAGCGCCAGACCGATCCCGCCTGGTCGCCCGACGGCAACTGGATCGCCTACGCCTCCGACTACGACGGCAACGAGCAATGGGACATCTTCCTCGTCTCCCCCAAGACCGGCGAGGTAGTCAACCTCACCACCACCAAGGAAATCTCCGAAGAGTCGCCCGTCTGGTCGCGCGACAGCAAGCTGGTTGCCTACACGGCCAAAGCCAAAGACCGGCTCAAGCTACGAGATCGACCTGATGGACGTGTACACCCGCCATGTGCAGCACCTCACGCAGAACACGGCCAAAGGCCGCAGCAACCTCGCCCCCATCTTCTCGCGCGACAGCAAATTCGTGGTCTATTCGCAGGCCAACGCTTCCTTCAAGGACGCCGACATCTTCCTGCTTGAGCTGGCCGCCGGCAAGACCACCAGGCTCACTCCCCATGAAGGCGAGCAGACTTACTTCGCCTACGACCTCTCGCCCGACGGTAAGACCATCCTCATCACCTCGAATGCTCACAACGGGTACGACAATGTGGGACTCCTCGACATCGCCACCCAAAAGATCGACTGGCTCACCAGCGACAAGTGGGAGAGCAACGCCGGTTCATTCTCGCCCGACGGACGCACGCTGACGTGGTCCGCCAACGTGGACGGCAACACCAACCTTTACCTTTACGACCTGGCCGCGCGTAATGCCGAAATGTTGCCGCTGAGTGCCGGCGTGAATTCCTTGGGCGGCAATCCAGTCCCCTATTCGAGCGATGGATCGAAGCTCCTCTACTTCCACAACGGCCCCACCGCTCCGGAAGATGCCTGGATCTACGACCTGAAGAGCAAGTCCACGCAGCAGATAACGCACTCACTCGTGGGCGGAATCCGCACTGCCGACATGGTCGAGCCCTATCTCGTTCACTTCCCCAGCCGCGATGGCAAGTGGACCATCTCCGCCTTCGCTTACGTGCCCAACAACATTCCGCGCAACGGCAAGTTTCCCGCCATCGTGTACATCCACGGCGGACCCACCAGCCAGTTCGTGAACTCGTTCAACCGCGCAATCCAGTACCTCGTTAACCAGGGCTATCTGGTCATCGCGCCCAACTTTCGCGGCTCTACCGGCTACGGCAAAGAGTTCATGAACGCCAATTATCGCGACGAAGGCGGCGGCGACCTGAATGACATCGTGGACGCCGCGGAGTGGATCGCAAAGAGTGGCTTCGTGGACAAGAAGAAGCTGGTCTCGATGGGCGCCAGCTACGGCGGCTACCTCACCATGATGGCGGTCACCAAGTATCCCGACATGTGGGGAGCGGGCGTGGCCATCGTGCCCTACACCAACTGGTTTACCGAGTTGGCCACCGAAGACCCCGCCATTCGCGAGTACGATATCTCCATCATGGGCGATCCGGTGGAGAACAAGGCGCTCTACGAAGACCGCTCGCCCATCAACTTCATCGACCGCATCAAGGCGCCTCTGCTGCTCATCGCGGGTGGCAACGACGTGCGCGACCCGCGCGGCGAAGCCGAACAGGTGGCGGCCGCGATCAAGAAGAAAGGCGGGGTGGTGCAGATCAAAATCTACGAAAACGAAGGCCATCAGTTCTCGCGCGTCGAGAATCAGATCGACGCCTACCAGCGCGTCTCCGATTTCCTGAAGGTCCGGGTGCCCTCCCCCGGCTGCGGCTGTTCGATTTATGAGTGACAGGATAGGACGCTCTTCGCTTTTGGCTTGTCGCTTTTCGCCATCTCATGAAGGCGTGAAGCGCAACCTTGTCAATCTTGGCGAAGAGCGTAGGGCGAATAGCGAAAAGCGAATCGCGGTGCTTTACCGGATCTTCTTCTTGTGCGCCACAATCGCGCTCACCAGTCCTGGAATGTCGTACTGCTTCGCCTCGATATCAACCGGCAATCCGAACTCGCGCAGCGTGGCCGAAGTGACTGGCCCAATCGACGCGGAATGAACTCCATGATTCGGCGCGGACTTCTTGAGCGCCGCGCGCGCGCTCCGCAACCCCATCAAACCTACGAAGTTCTTCACCGTCGAGGAACTCGTGAACGTAATCGCGTGCGGCTTGCGCTTGCTCTTCAGCACAGCGCGCAATCGCTGCTCCGACGTCTTCGGCGCAACCGTCTCGTAGGCTTCGACCACATCGACCGTCGCTCCGGCCTTACGCAACTCCCGCGGAATCACGTCGCGCGCGACCTTGGCTCGCACCAGCAGCACGCGCTTCCCTTTCACCCGCTTGTGCAGCGCGGCGACGACCGATTCGGCGACATACTCCTTCGGCGTAACCGTCACAGCCAAGCCCTGCTTCTCGATCGCAGACTTCGTCGCCGGTCCGATCGCGGCGATCTTCAGGTTCGCCACTGTGGCTTGATCGACCTTCCGCTTCGCCATCCGCTCGAACATCGCCTCAACGCCGTTCACGCTGGTGAGAATCAGCCAATCGTAGCTCGCAAGGTTCTGCAACGCTGCATCGAGCGGCTTGAACGACGAAGGCTTGCGGATCTCGATGAAGGGAATCTCGATCACCTGACACCCGAGATCCTTCAGCGCCGACGACAGCGCGCCCGCCTGCTTCTTCGCGCGCGAAACCAGCACGCGGCATCCGGAAAGTGGCTTGGCGTTGGTCATGTCGCTTATGGCTGTTGGGGCGCCGCTGCTGTCGCCCCATAAACGTCTTCGAGGATCTTGACCGCGCCGCGCTTCAGCAGCGTCTCGCCGACCAGTTCACCGAGCGCGACGGGATCGGTTCCGCTCTGCCGCTCGCGCAGCACTTCCGAACCGTCAGGACGCGCAACGACTCCCGTGAGATGCAACTTGCCGTCCTTCACCTCGGCGAACGCGCCGATGGGAACCTGACATCCACCACCAAGCTTGTTCAGCAGCGTGCGCTCGCATACTGTCGCAGCGCGCGCGTCGGCATTATTGAGGAACTGCAGGTGCTTGCGCATCTCGACATCGCCTGCGCGAATCTCGATGCCCAGCGCTCCCTGTCCAGCGGCCGGACACATGAACGATTCCGGCAAGTACTCTCTCACCAGCTCAGTCTTGCCGAGTCGCGTGAGACCTGCAGCAGCCAGAATGATGGCATCGTACTCGCCCTCTTCCAGCTTGCGCACACGCGTATCAACGTTCCCGCGCAATGGATGAATGACCAGATCGGAACGAAACGCCTTCAACTGCGCCTGCCGTCGCAGACTGCTGGTTCCAACCTTCGCGCCCTTGGGCAAAGCATCAAGACAGTCGTAATCAACGGACAGAAGTACGTCGCGCGGATTCACGCGCTCCGTTATAGCGACCAGTTCGAATCCCGGAGGAAGCTCTGTGGGCAGGTCTTTCAGGCTATGCACTGCCAGATCGACCCGGCCTTCCGCCAGCGCGTCTTCGATCTCCTTGGTAAACATGCCCTTGGTGCCGACCTGGGCAAGTGCGACATCCAGGATCTTGTCGCCGGTGGTCTTGATGATCGTCAGCTCGACTTCGTGGCCACGTTCGCGCAGCAACGACGATATGTGGTTAGCTTGCCAAAGAGCCAATTGCGATCCGCGGGAGCCAATTCTCAAACGCGCCATCAGCGTCGCGCTCCCGTCTTCTCGCGCGCGGCCAACTCTTCATCGGCAGCGGCCTTGCGCGCATCGCGCAGGTTGAAGAGCTTGCGGACCAGATCGATGACCGTCGTGGACTCCGACGACTCGCGCGCCGCGCTCTTAAGAGTGGTGATTGGCGTGTGCATGATCTTGTTGATGATACCGCGCGACAGCGCTTCAACCGCCAACTCCTGTTCGGGAGTCAGCGCCCCCAATCGTCCGCGGACGCGATCAATTTCCGCCTGGCGAACCGTTTCCAAATGCTCCTGCAGCGACACGATCGTCGGAACCACATCGAGGGTCTGCAGCCGCGCCAGGAACTTGTCTACCTCGAGTTGCACGATGGCTTCGGCGCGATCGGCTTCTGCGCGACGGTCGGACATGTGCGAGGCCACAACCTGCTGCAGATCGTCGATGTCGTAAACGAAGATGCCGTCGAGCTTGTTCATCTCCGGATCGACGTCGCGCGGCACCGCGATGTCGATGAAGAACATTGGGCGATTGCGGCGGCGGCTCAGGAATTTCTCGCCATGCTCTTTGCGGAAGATGGTGTGCGGCGCACCCGTGGAACTGATGACGATGTCGGCGCGATCGACGGTATCGTAGAGCTGATCGAAGACGATGGCTTCGCCGTTGAATTTCTTGGCCAGGGCCGCCGCACGCTCATGAGTGCGGTTGCCAACATAGATCTTGCTGGCTCCATGCGCCAGCAAGTGCCGAGCGGCAAGTTCGGACATCTTGCCAGCTCCCACCAGGTAAACACTCTTGCCTTCGAGGTTTCCGAAGATCTTCTTGGCGAGGTCGACCGCCACCGAAGCGATCGAGACCGCGGACATGGCGATGGCGGTTTCGGTCCGTACCCGTTTGGCCACAGCGAAAGCACGCGAGTACAGTGCATCGAGTTGCGAGTTGACGGCACCGACAGCGCGGGCTGTGGCATAGGCTTCCTTCACTTGGCCCAGAATCTGCGGCTCGCCCACCACCATCGAGTCCAGGCTCGAGGTCACCCGGAAAACGTGGCGGATGGCGTCGCGCTCACGGTATTCGTAAAGATACTTGCGGTAGGGCTGGGAATCGAAGCCATAGACCTTCTGCATGCAAGCGTGAAAGTCAATCTTGTCATCGCTGGCGCGAGCGACCAACTCAACCCGGTTGCAGGTGGAGACGATCATCGCCTCCTCGATGCCGGGTTGTGACGCCAGACATCTCACCGCTTCCGGCAGGCGCGATTCCGGAATTGCGAACTGCTCACGCACCTCCACCGGAGCGGTCTGGTGGTTCACGCCAATGACAATCAGATTCATAGCGTCGGGAACCTGTGTACGCGGCTGAGGCTGTTGGCGGCCCACACGCCCAGCGCCACGACGAAAGCGAACGTTGCGAGCAAGGCGGCGCGGCGGCCACGCCAGCCCGAATTCCAGCGCGTGTACAGCAGCAGCATGTACACGACCCACATGATGAACGACAGCAGTATCTTAGGATCGGTGAAGAACAGCGGGCCGTATTTCTCGATCGCCAGCACCGATCCGGCGATCAATCCAAAGGTCATGAAGGGAAAGCCGAAGAGTAGCGAGTTGTAGCCAATGTCGTCGATGGTTTGCAGTGACGGCAACCTCGACAGCAACCCATCGGAGCTCTTGGACTTCAAGGCGCGCTCCTGCATCAGGTACAGCAGGCTGGCTCCGAAGCTGAGAAAGAGCCCAGCGTAACCGGTGAAGATCATGAGCACGTGAACAAAGATCCAGCCACTGCGCATTACCGGCGAAGCGAAGGTCACCGGTTTTTGTCCTACGGCCGATGCGAACGTCAACACAAACACGATGGGAAAGATAACGATGCCGGGCGAGGTGGCGCGATATCCCACGAAGAAAATGAAGAACACCACCATGGCGACAAACGCCAGCAGAGACTCGGAATAGTTAATGGACGCCCAGGAGAGTCGCCCGATCTGGGAGGTGTATTCCACCAGCGAGACGAAGTGAAAGATCAATCCGAGTCCGACGGCGGGCTCGACCACTTTGGCCAGCAGGTTCCCTTTTTTGGCCAGCAAAAGCAGGGAGTAGACCAGCCCGACCGCATAGAAAGCCACCGCTACTCGTAGCCAAACTAAAGGCATAAACCCCACAGACCTAAGAAGGTAGGTCGCATTCGTTCGTGTACGAATCAGTATAAACACCGGAGGCGCAGGGCCGAGTGTGCTTATCACGCGGGGGTGTGATTTAGGTCACAGGGGGATTGGGCAGGCGTTTGCCGAGGCATCCCTAGCTGGGATAGTGGAAGCTCACGATGTGCTGCGAGGCGATGGTCACGCCATCTCTGTACGCCGGCCGGAAGTGCCACTGGCGCAACGTAGCCAGTACGCGGTCTTCGATGCCGTAGCCGATTCCCCGGATCAGCTTGGTCTCGACGACGTTTCCCTGTTCGTCGATGGTAACTTCGACGATCACGTCACCCTGAACGCCGGGCGGCAAGTCGGCGCGCGAGACGGCTGGATCAGGAAACACCTGCGGCAACGCGGGAATGACCTCATGACCGGTGAGCGGAGCCCCCGGAATGCGCGCACCGTAAGGCGAACCTCCGCGGGCAGCCTCCGTAGGTTTGGCGCTATCTACGTCGGTCTCATTCTCCTGGATTATGGGCTCGGGCTTGGGAGTAGACGGTGGCTTGGGGTCCGGCGGGACTTGCAACGCAAGCTTTGGCTTTTCTGGCGCGGGTACTGCCCTCTCCGCACCCGTGGGAGCGAGGTAGATCAGCGTACCCGAGGATTCCGGAATTCCCAGCGCTACATCCGACGGCATCACAAACACAGGACGGGAGTGGCGGGTGAGCACCAGCAGGAACACGACGTGGGCCGCGAACGAGACGAGCAGCGCGAGAGTCCATCGCTTGCGTCGCGTCGCTTGTGCGGTGCGAACAACAGCTGTTCCCTCACTCGATTGAAGTATGTCCAGATCTCAGTTTTGACTGAGTATACGGCGAGAGGTGAGCGGCAGAAACGGCATTTGTCCCTCAGTCGATGCCAACCGATTCGAGCAATGCCGGGAGCGCCTCAGCGTCGAGAGTCAGACGGCGGCCGCGGTTGAGCATGTCGGGAATTTCGTCGAAGGCCTGCATGAGACGCAACTTGACCGCGGCGTACTGCTCGGGTTCGCTAAGAGCGCGTCCGTGGCTGGAGGCGAAGGACTCCAGCGCTTGCGGGGGGAGAAAAACGCTCACGGCGTAGATGGTCTTGCGGTCGGAGCTGATGTCGAAGATGAATTCGGTCGCTGGTGCGAGAGGATCGTCGGCCAGCGCGGGCCGTTTGCCGACGAAATAGTAGTCATACACGTAGCCGGTCTGCGCGGTGTAGGTTTTCAGTCGGCGTACGGTCATCGCAGGCTCCCGGGCAGCGATTGTACTCCGCTCCCTACATCTCGGTCGGGCGTTCGCGCAGCCGCGCAGCTGCCGACTCGGGACTCACGGGCGAGGAATATACCTCTTTGAAGGTGTACGACTTTGCTCTGGGACCAAGGATCGGAAGGATCTCCATGTGCCAGTGGTAGTCGTCGTCGATGGTCTTCCAATAGCCCAGAGTCTCCGACTTGTGCAGCGTGTTGGGTGAGGTGTGCAGCACCATGTGGAAGGCGTCGGCGATGGTACGGATGCGGAATAGCGTGCGGCGGAGGAGCACGGCAAGATCACGCAGCGCTCCGGATTTGCGGGCGAGACGCTCGAAATACGCTTCGTGAACGCGCGGCGCAATCCAAGTCTCGTAGGGCGTGCGTGATGCGTATGGACAGGAGGCCAGGAAATCTCCTCGAATCTCGATGACGCGCTTGTCCTGTTTGATCTCCTGCGCGAAGATATCGCAGAAAACGCAGCGTTCCTTCACTTTGTAATGTTCGCGAGCTGCGCGCAACTCGTACAAAACGCGACGGGGAACAAACGTAGTCGCCACCACCTCCGAAGTGGGATGGTCGAACTCCTGCCCGGAGTGGCTACCGAAGTTCTTGATGACGCTGACGTACTTGAATCGGCCATCCTTCTTGAGGTCAAGGATGCGATGGGCGCATAACGCAAGGTACTCTTCGATTTCGCGGTCGTCGGCGTTCCACAGTTGCCGGTCGTGGCGGGCGTTCTCGATGATGACTTCGTGTGCGCCGACCGGCTGCATGGTGTCGTACAGACCATTTCCGGCGCGACCCGGTTCGCCTTCAACCCGGTAGATGGGGCGAGGATGCACCACCGCGCGCGCCGACCACGGATTGCCGTTCACGGTCGGCATGGAAGCGACCACCTGCAATTGCTGTCCTGACTCGGGGCAGAAGGGACAGAGATAATCGCTCCGGCCGGTCGTTCTCGGGCTCGTCGGCGGTGATGACCCACGAGCGCGTGATTGGATCCTTGCGGAGTTCCATCGTAGTGTTACTTTACGTTGCCGGAAGGTGCCGGAGCAATTCGGTTTTTTAACTCGCAACGATTCGCTTTTTGCGGAGTGGCAATGTTGCACAGCGGTTAAAACAAGTGCTGTACAAACAGCCGTGGCTGATCACTGCTTGTTAGAATGGAGTTGTGACGCGCCCCATCCGCCTGATCGCCATCGACATTGACGGCACCCTGCTGAATTCCAAGGTCGAACTTTCGCAAGAGAATCGCGATGCGTTGCGCCGCGCGCATGAGGCCGGCATTGAGATCATGCTAGGCACGGGACGGCGACACGACTTCGCGCTACCCATCGCTCAGTCACTGGGCTTCGACTTGTGGCTGATGAGCTCCAACGGCGCCGTCACACGCTCCACCGCGGGCGAAACCTTTCATCGCGACCTGTTGCCCAAGGCGACAGCGATCAGGCTGGCGCAGGCGATGCGTAAATACCGCAACTATATGGTGGTGACGTTCGACCGCCTCAGCAAGGGCGCCATCGTCTGCGAGAACCACGACCAACTCTATGGCGTGATTCAGCGCTGGATGGAAAAGAACGCGCCCTTCATCGAGTACATCAGCCCGATTGAGGATGCGCTGACCGAAGACCCGATCCAGGCCATGTTCTGCGGACCCGTCGAGCTGATGGACCGGGCACAGGAAGAACTTGCCGCCTGCGGTTTCAGCCACGACTTCACCGCCCTGCGCACCCAGTACGGCCATCGCGACCTCTGCATCGTGGATATTCTCAACGCCGGATGCTCGAAGGGACACGCGCTGGAGCGCTGGGCCAATCATCGTGGGATCGACCGCAGCGAGGTCATGGCCATCGGCGACAATTACAACGACATTGAGATGTTGACCTTTGCCGGCCATCCGGTGATCATGGGTAACGCCTCCGACGATCTGAAGCAGAATGGCTGGAGGGTCGCGCTCCACCATGATGAGCACGGAGTGGCCGCCATCGTCGATCAGGTGTTGGAGTCGAACGCCGCCATCCTGAATGCGTAGAGTCCTCCAATTCGCTTTGCTAGTTGTCCTCTTCGCCGCGCAACTGCCTGCCGCCGAGATGGCCAACCTGCGCAACGGGTTCAGCATTCGCCACGAGCATCACGAAATGCTTGGCGAGACCACGCGGCTGTATTTGGGCAATGAGCCAAGCGGCAGCTACGTGGATGTCTCTACTTCGCAGATCGAAAGCTTCGAGCCCGCTCCCCCGGAGCCGAAAGTAGCCAGCTCGCCAGTCCCGACAGCACCCGATCTGAGCGCGATCATCAGCTCAGCCAGTTCCCGCAGCCGAATCGACGCCGACTTCATTGCCAGTGTCATTCGCGCGGAGAGCGCTAACAACCCTCGCGCCGTTTCGCGGAAAGGTGCGCAAGGGCTGATGCAGCTCATGCCGCAAACTGCCACCGATCTGGGCGTGAAAAACAGCTTCGATCCGGCCGAAAACGTTGACGGCGGGGTGCGCTATCTACGGGAGTTGCTGGTGAAGTACAACGGCGATGCCGCCAAGGCTCTGGCGGCGTACAACGCCGGCCCGCGTCGGGTACAGCAGTACAACGGCGTCCCTCCGTACCGCGAGACCCACTCCTATGTAGCGCGCATCATCAAGGACTACAACCGCAAGAAGCTGGCGGAAGCAACGCAGGAAAGCGTTAACTGCCTCTCGTAGGACCGGCGGCAATGCGAACGCTGGCGCGGAAGGAGCCGGCGACTTGCTGCGCGCCGGCAGCGAGTAAGCGCGTTTGACCCATTCCCCAGCGTCGTTTACCGTGTGACTTCGAACATTTGCAGCGGCCTTGCCATCCCGGGCCTGACGATTCTCAATCATGAACAAGAAGCGCACCCTGGCAACGGCAATCGTTTTGGCAGTCCTTTGCTTGCTGGTCTACCTTCAGGTGCACACCTGGAAGAAGTTCGACTGGGCAACCTTTTGGAGCAACACCAGCCACGTTAACTGGGTATTTATCTTTCTCTCCATCGTGCTTACCTATGTGACCTACGTGCTGCGCGCGTTGCGTTGGCGCATCTTCCTGAAGCCTCTGTGCGCAACCACCACTGCGCGTCTCATCGGACCGCAGTTCATCGGGTTTACCGGACTGGCGCTGCTGGGGCGGCCGGGCGAAATGATCCGTCCCTATCTGATCGCGCGCAAGGAAAACCAGACGTTCTCCTCGCAGGTGGCAGTGTGGCTGGTGGAGCGCATCTTCGACATGGCGTCGGTCGCGCTGATGTTTGTGGTCGTTGGATTCGTGGGAGATCCGCTGTGGAGCACCCTGCCCCACCACAATCTGGCGGCGGAAGTGCGATGGTCGGCAGGACTGTTCCTGTGCGGCATTCTGGTATTGGCCGCGGTCGCCCTCCTACTGCGCCGCTCAGGCTACGCCGTCGCGGCCTACCTGGAAAAGCGACTCGAGGGCCGCAGCCACAAGCTCGCACATGGCCTTCGCTCCAAGGTAGTGTCGTTCACCGACGGCCTGCAGATCATCAGCGATGCATCGTCGTTCCTGCAGTTGTTTCTATTGTCGGCGGCCATGTGGGCGGTGATTGCGGTGGCGTACTGGCTCATCACCCACGCCTACGGCGGGGAGCTTTCGCAACTTGGTCCCGCCAGCATCATGCTCCTCATGGTCTCGGCCATGTTCGGCTCGCTGATTCAGCTTCCTGGTGTGGGCGGCGGATCGCAACTGGCAACCATCGCCGTAATGAACAAGATCTTCGGCGTTCACAACGAAGTCGCTGTCAGTTGCGGCATGCTCATTTGGGTGTGCACTTTCATGTCGGTGATTCCCATGGGACTGCTGCTGGCGCGACGCGAACATGTTTCCCTGCGGGCAGTGGCGGCGGCAGAAGAAAAAGCGGAGGCCGCGCTGGCCGAGTAAAGCGTCGTTTGCCGCCGTGCTAGTTCGACAAATGGCCGGCTTCCCCCTGTTACAATCCACATGCGGGTCCACCCAACCCGCCTTTTCCATCATCCATGAAGTGTCCGTTCTGCGGCTTTGAAAACGATAAGGTGGTCGATTCGCGCGAGAGCAAGGAAGGCGAATCCATCCGCCGCCGGCGCGAGTGCCTGAAGTGCGAGAAGCGCTTCACCACCTATGAGCGGATCGACGAGATCCCCTACATGGTGATCAAGAAAGACGGACGCCGGGAAAAATTCGAGCGGCAAAAAGTCCTGAACGGGCTGCTGCGGGCGTGCGAGAAGCGGCCAGTGTCGATGGGAAAGCTGGAGCAGATCGTAAACGACGCCGAAGGGCTGGTGGTCGACTCACCCGAGCGCGAGCGCAAGGCCAGCGAAATCGGCGAGCTGATCATGAACCGGCTGAAGCACATCGACAAAGTTGCTTACGTTCGCTTCGCCTCGGTGTACCTCGATTTCAAAGATGTGCGCGAGTTCATGGAAGAGTTGAAAGAATTGCTGGATACTAAAGAAAACGCTGCCACTAAATCTAAGGCCGTAAATTAGCAATCCTATGGCATACACCGTTACCCTGATCCCTGGCGATGGAATCGGCCCCGAGGTGGTGAAGGCGACTGTCCGCATTCTGGAAGCTACTGGCGTGAAGTTTGAGTGGGAGAGCTTCGCCGCCGGCGCCGAGGCTTTCGCAAAGTACCAGGAATACATCCCCAAGGAATTGACGCAGTCGCTCGAGCGCACCCATCTCGGCCTGAAGGGGCCGGTCACCACTCCGGTGGGCGGCGGATTTTCCAGCATCAACGTCGCACTGCGCAAGCAGTTCGAACTGTTCGCCAACTTCCGGCCGATCATCAACCTGCCCGGCGTTCCCACCAAGTATCCCGATGTCGATCTCATCGTGGTGCGCGAGAACACCGAGGGACTGTACTCGGGCATCGAGCATGAAGTCGTGCCCGGCGTGGTCGAGAGCCTGAAGATCATCACCGAGAAGGCCTGCATTCGAATTTCGCGTTTCGCCTTCGAGTACGCGCGCAAATTCAAGCGCAAGAAGATCCATGCCATCCACAAAGCCAACATCATGAAGATGTCGGACGGGCTGTTCATTCGCTGCTCGCGCAACATCTCCAAGGAATATCCCGAGATCACCTACGGCGAACACATTGTGGACAACACCTGCATGCAGTTGGTGATGAATCCTTACCAGTACGACCTGCTGTTGCTGGAGAATCTCTATGGCGACATCATCTCGGACTTGTGCGCTGCGTTCGTTGGAGGCCTCGGCCTAGTAGCGGGCGCGAACTTCGGCGCCGACTGCGCTGTCTTCGAGGCGGTGCATGGCTCCGCGCCTGACATCGCCGGCAAGGACATGGCCAATCCAACAGCCGTGTTGCGCTCCGGCGTGCTGATGCTGCACCACCTGGGCGAGCACGATGCCGCCAACCATATCGACGCTGCCCTGGCGCAGGTTTACACGGAGAAGAAACACGTCACCCGCGATGTGGGAGGCAAGGCCGGCACCACGGAATTCGCCGACGCCGTGATCGAGGCGCTGCACACCGTTCCGGTGCCTGCGCCGGTAACGCGGGAAGCCGAGCTGTAGAATTGCAGTCGTCCGCAACTGTCGTGCACGGATTCGATTGCTGTTGCATCGATGACGCGAGAAAGACGCGGCGCGCCGGGGTGCATGGCGCTCGACGTCCGGGTAGAATCATGGGGTCGACGATAACCAGATTCTATTCAGGGCCCATTCATGATTCGTAATCGTCTACCAATTCTTGCCATCGTCTTTCCATTGTTGTTCCTCTCAACCAGTTGCACCAAGCCCGTCAGTCCGAAGGCACAATCCTCATCCGTCGAGGCTGCGACCGCCACACCCATCGATCCCGCTACGGTAGCCACCATCAGCGGTGTGGTTCACTTTGACGGGCCCGTCCCGCCCGCGAAAAAGATCGACATGTCGGCGGACTCGAGCTGCAAGGGCCAGAACCAGGCCGAAACTGTCTTGGTGAATGACGGACGGCTGGCCAATGTGATGGTGTACGTGAAAGACGGTTTAGGCGGACGCAGCTTCCCTGCTCCGTCCGACAAAGTCACCATCGCGCAGGAAGGCTGCCGTTACGTGCCGCACGTTGCGGCGGTCATGGTCGGGCAGCCGGTGGAGTTCCTCGACACCGATGACACCTTGCACAACGTCCATGGAGTGCCGAAGAACAACGCGCAGTGGAACCAGTCGGAAATGCCCAACGGAGGCCAGTTCGAGCGAAAGTTTACCGCCGCCGAGGTGATGATTCCGGTGAAGTGCAATCAGCATCCCTGGATGAAGATGTACCTGAACGTGCATGAGCAACCCGTTCTTTGCGGTGACGGGAAAGGATGGAGCCTTTGCGCTGAAGGGCCTGCCGCCAGGCACGTACACGATTGCCGCGGTGCATGAGAAGCTTGGTGAGCAGGAGCGCAAGATCACGGTCGGTCCAAAGGACGACAAGCAGGATGTGAGCTTCGATTTCCGTCCGTGAGAGGAGGAGGGCCCATGAATCTGCCTTATGCCCCAATTGCCGAAAGCGGCTTTTGCGTGACCCATTTCCTGACGGTTGCAGACCAGGAAAGATCCAAGGAGTTCTACGTCGGCGTCCTGGGCGGGATGGTCGTCAAGGAAGAAGATCCCTGTTACATCAAGCTGGCCAACTCGTGGATCATTCTTAATTCGGGAGGAGGTCCAACGCCCGACAAACCGCACGTGTTTCTCGAGACTCCTCAGGACCCCAACAAGGTCAGCAGCTTCCTGAACCTGCGCGTCGCCGACATTTGGGCCTGCTACCGCGAATGGAAGGCCAAAGGCGCGCATTTCCTGACCGAGCCGCTGGATAATCACGGCCATGAATTGCGCTGTTATATGCGCGATCCCGACGGGTATCTGATCGAGGTGGGGCAGTACAGCCAGGCGGCGATCGAGCAATTTCAAGCAGTATCTGGCGGGAATCGACAAGCCGCAAACGTAGCGGCCCGAAGCCGCCGCGGAAGATCGTTGGCCACACAAAATCGTTTGATACAATACCGATTCGGCCGCTCTGCCGAGGATCAGGGTGGTCGCAGCGCGATTGCGCATCGCATTGTTTCCGTAGGCAACTAATCGATTGGTGCGGTTCGGCACGCGAGGGGTATCGCCGTGCGAACCCAGCGTTGACAGGGAGCTTGTTCTGACCTCACGGACGATTCCGTATAACCAGGCATATCATCGCTTCGCCGTGTTTCTCGCCGGAGCAACACTTGTGCTCATCGTGCTCGGTGCCCTGGTTACCAGCAACGACGCTGGGCTGTCGGTGCCTGACTGGCCGACATCGTTCGGTTCCCTGTACAAGATTCCGCCCATGGTAGGCGGGGTGAAGTATGAGCATGGCCATCGCATGTTCGCTGAGTTCATTGGTCTGCTCATCATCGCAATGGCTGTCTGGACGCAGCGGGTCGAAACACGCAGGTGGATGAAGGTGCTGGGGTGGATCGCGCTGGCGGCGGTGGTGGGACAGGGCGTCCTGGGCGGAATCACCGTGCTGTTCTATTTGCCTTGGGCGATCTCTACCGCTCACGCCACGCTGGCGCAAACCATCTTCTGCGTAGTGACGGCGATGGCGCTGTTCACCAGCCGAAGCTGGTTGCAAGACAGCGAGCCGATCGCGGAGCGCGGCGTCACTCCCGGCACTCCGACGCTGACAGTGATCGCCGCCGCCTGCGTGTGGATACAGTTGATCCTGGGCGCGGCGTTCCGGCACTCCGGCATCAAATTGCTGCCGCACCTGATTGGTGCGTGTATTGTTTCTGCTGTGCTTTGCTGGACGGTGGTCCGCGTGCTGTCGCGCTATGGCAGTGTGGCGCAACTGCGCAAACCAGCCCAGACCGTACTGGCGCTGCTGATGATTCAACTGGGACTCGGGATTTTTCGCGTATCTCACTCGCGTGCAGTGGGGCAGGGATGCCGTGCAGCCGTTGGCCGGAATGGTGTTCAGCACGGTGGCCCACGTTGCGGGAGGCGCGCTATTGCTCGCGACCACGGTCGTCCTCGCCATCCAGACGCGGCGTATGATTGATGTCCACGCCGGAGAAGCAGTCATGACAACCTCGTCCCGGAAGGCCGTCACCGCATGAGCACAGCCACTCAGCCACTGGCTGTTCCCCGCATCGGTGTCGCCGCGTTGGCGCACGAGTATTCGGTCCTCGTGAAAGCCCGCGTGACCACGTTGATCATCCTGACCACATGGTGCGGCGCTTATTTTGCCGCCGCCAAGTCAGGAATTCCGTTGCTGTCGTGGACGGTGTTCAATGCCCTGCTGGGCATCGGCCTGGTAAGTGGCGGCACGGCGGCTATCAACGAAGTCATGGAGCGCGACCTCGACGCACGCATGCGTCGGACGGCAATGCGTCCACTGGTGACTAAGAGCCTGGGGTTGGTTCATGCGTCGGTTATCGCATTCGGCATGACCATCGGCGGAGTCATCTATCTCTGGCTGACCACCAATTGGCAGACGGCGCTACTAACGGGCTTGACCTCGGCCAGTTACCTGCTGGTCTATACGCCGATGAAACAGGTGCATCCCATCTGCACCTTCCTCGGAGCGTTTCCCGGGGCCATGCCGCCGCTGCTGGGGTGGGTCGCGATTCGCGGCCGCATCGATCCTGAAGCGGTGGTTTTGTTCGCCATCATGTTTTTCTGGCAGTTCCCCCACTTCCACTCCATCGCGTGGTTGTACCGCGAAGACTATGAGAACGCAGGCGTTCGCATGCTGCCGGTAGTGGAAAGCGATGGCCGCTCGACCGATTCGGGCGATCCTGCTCTACTCGCTGGCGCTGGTCCCCGTGACACTGGCTCCCACGCTGATGGGCATGACCGGATGGACCTACTTCGCCGGCGCGCTGCTGCTGGGCGGCGGACTGCTGTGGTTCAGCGTGCGCATGTGGACCATGAAGCTGGCGCCCGTGGCAGCGAGTTCCAAATTGCGGGCGCGGCATCTGCTGCAAGCCACCGTGATTTACCTGCCGCTGCTGTTTGCGCTGATGATGCTCAATCGCACGGCATAGAATAGAAGCATCGTGAATTCCAGGACGACCGCCATTCCCGAAGCCGAAAATCAGCACGCCACCGAGCGCACTCCAGTTAGCACACCCGTCATTCAACTGCAGGACTTGCGCCACCAATACGGCGACCGCACCGCGCTGGCGGGCGTGTCGTTTGACGTCCGTCCGGCGGAGATCTTCGGCCTGCTCGGCCCCAACGGCAGCGGCAAGACCACTACATTTCGCATTCTGTCGACGCTGATGATTCCGTCTGGTGGACATGCGCTCATCATGGGGCACGACGTTGCGAAAGATCCTGGCAAGGTCCGCAGCCAGATCGGTGTGGTCTTCCAGGAGCAGAGCATCGACATCAAGCTTTCTGCCGAAGAAAACCTGATGCTGGTCGGTCACGTCTATGGCCTGCATGGCGCAGCGCTGAAGTCCCGCGTGGCGGAGATGCTGGGCCGCGTCGGACTCGCCGACCGCGCGAAAGAAAAAGCGGAAGCCTTCTCCGGCGGCATGAAGCGCCGCCTCGAACTCGCCAAGGGACTGCTGCATCATCCCTCGGTGTTGCTGCTGGATGAGCCGACCACCGGCCTCGATCCCGGCGCGCGGCGTGACCTGTGGCAGTACCTGCAGATTTTGCGCGACGATGAAAACGTGTCGGTGCTGGTCACCACTCACCTGATGGAAGAAGCCGAGCGTTGCGATCGCCTGGCAATCTATGCCGAAGGCAACGTGGTCGCGCTGGGAACCCCGTCGGAGTTGAAAAGCGAGATCGGCGGCGACGTGATCTTGCTGGAAGCCAACGAGCCCGACGCGCTGGCGCAGCACATCGAACAGCATTTTGGATTGCAGGCCTCGGTGATCGACAACAAGGTACGCTTAGAGATCGAGCAAGGGCATCGTTTCGTCACCGATGTGGTCGAGGCGTTCCCCGGTGAGATCGAAGGCGTTTCGGTACACAAGCCGAGCCTGGAAGACGTCTTCATCCGGCGGACCGGGCATCGCTTCTGGACCGAGCGAGGACAAGCAGGACGGCGAGAAGTAGTCATGGGAACGCTGTACATCCGACATGGTGTGGGCGCGGTTCGACCATATCTCTACGGACCTCCGGCGCTGGTCGATTGGGTCAAGAAGACGTTTGGCGCCCGCGAGCTCGAACGTGCCGAGGCCGAGAACGGCGACCACGTCGAGTTGCAGATTGGTGACTCGGTCGTGGTTCTGGAAACCGGAGATTCCCTGCCGTCGCTCGCAACGCCGTCTTCGGTCTACGTCTATGTCGAAGACGTGGACGCGACTTACAAACGCGCCATCGCTGCTGGTGCCCAGTCGGTTGCGGCCCCGAAAGACAAGCCTTACGATGAACGGGGCGCAGGCGTGAAAGACAGTTTCGGAAATACCTGGTGGATCGCGACCTACACCGGCTCCAAGCCGGCCGTAAACAACTTGGTGAGCGAATAATGGCAACTCGCACTCAAACACTTCCCGCGACCCTCGCGGCCCCGTCGAGAGTCGGCATCGTCCTTCCCTCGATCTCGCTGTGGTGGCGCGAGATCGTTCGCTTCTACCGCCAACGCAGCCGTGTGGTCGGCGTCATCGCTTCCCCGCTGCTGTTCTGGCTGGTGATTGGCTCGGGCTTCGGATCATCGTTTCGCTCCAGCGGCGCCGGCGGCCAGCACTATCTCGAGTACTTCTTCCCCGGCGCGCTGATCATGATCGTGCTGTTCACCGCCATCTTCACCATGATGACGGTGATCGAAGACCGCAAGGAAGGCTTCTTGCTGTCGGTGCTGGTCGCGCCCGTCAGCCGCTCTGTGATCGTGCTCGGCAAAGTGCTGGGCGGGGCGACGTTGGCGACCCTGCAGGGACTGATCTTTCTCGTCTTCGCGCCCGCCATCGGCATTCATTTCACCCTGCTGAGCTTCGCGCTAACGGTGGTGGTCATTTTTCTGGTGGCGTTTTCGCTGACGGCGCTGGGCTTCCTCATCGCCTGGCCAATGGACTCGACCGCCGGCTTCCACGCCGTGATCAATCTGTTCCTGATCCCGCTGTGGCTGCTTTCGGGATCGATGTTTCCGCTGTCGGGGGCGTCAATCTGGATTCGCGCCATCATGCGCATCAATCCGCTGACCTACGGGACTGACGCGCTGCGCATGCTGCTGTATCCAGGAGAGGTCGCGAGCACTTTTTCACTCAGTACCAACCTCGTAGTACTGGCCGGATTCACCCTGGTGATGTTCAGCCTGTGCTTCCTGGTGGCCAACAGGCGGACCACCAAGCCGGGAGTATGAGGCCCCCGAACCTCGGCCGGGGCGGGCACGTTTTGAAAAGGCACGGCTTCCCAGCTTGCGGAAAAACTCATTGTGGCGAGCGTTTCGTATCAGGGCGCGACTTTAGTCGTGCCGATGAGCCCTCATTTTTGATCTGCCGCGCGGACTTTAGTCCGCACGGCCAAAGAGACATGCAAATCTCCCCCACCTTCTTCCCTGCCCTTAACGCCTTCCTCAACGGCACGAGTGCCGTACTAATTGGCACGGGCTACTACTTCATCAAAATCGGCCGCCGCGCCGCCCACAAGCGCATGATGATCGCGGCGTTCATCACCTCGACGCTGTTTCTGATCTCGTACCTGTACTACCACCTGGTTCTGCGAGCGGGTGTCACGCATTTCAAGGGCGAGGGCGTGTGGAGACCGGTGTATTTCGCCATCCTGCTGTCGCACACATTTCTGGCGGTGGTGGTGGTGCCATTCATTCTGGTGACGCTGTATCGGGCGCTGAAAGGCAACTTCGCACGGCACAAAGCAATCGCTCGCTATACGTTTCCGATCTGGATGTACGTCTCGGTTACCGGGGTGGTTATTTTCGTAATGTTGTACAAGATTTTCGTGAAGTAGCGGATATCCGCTTTCTGATATCCTTTGCAGTTCATTCATCCCCTGTAACAGATAGGAGCGGTTCTCATGGCACGAGGCGTCAACAAAGTGATTCTGCTTGGCAATCTGGGCAAGGACCCGGAAGTGAAGTCCACCCCGAGCGGCATGACCATTGCCACGTTTTCGCTGGCCACCAGTTCGTCGGTCAAAGACAAGGACGGCAACTGGCAGGACAGGACCGAATGGCACAACATCAAGGCCTTCGGGCGCACCGCCGAGATCGCGGGCGAGTACCTGAAGAAGGGCCGCACGGTCTTCATCGAAGGCCGCATCCACTACGAGTCCTGGGACGACAAAGAGACTGGGCAGAAGAAGTACAAGACGGAAATCCTGGCTAACGAACTGACACTTGTCGGCGGCCAGCGCGAGGGCGGCGAAGGCGGCGGATATTCCGGCGGACGCGGCAGCGCCAAGTCTTCCGGCGACTTCGATCAGCGCCCGCCCGAGCACGCCGAGGCTCCCGCCCCCGCCGGTGAAATTACGGACGAAGATATACCGTTCTAAAAGCGACCATTACAGCAACTCGTTGCATTCGGCTCCAGGCCGCTTTTCTACCGGGCTTATTGTTTCTTGTCCATTGTCGAGTTTACAAGTTCGTGGCGCAGATATCACGAGCCGTGCCGTGCTGCTCGGCGCCGACGCCTATACTGCATTGGCAAAACTAGTGCGGATTTTTAGTTTTTGAGGCAGCTGCGGGCCTAGCACCAGGCTTGCACTGAGGATACCCGCCACCCCGTTCTGGCAATTACCGGCGGCAGGACAAATCCAGTCACGCGAATTAGGTTTTAGTGCGGGCAACCTGCCGCTCCCTATGGATTCGTATAATCTTCGTAATTTCCCCGGCTTTTTCCGAACGTGAACCCTGCAGCCCCATGTATTGATCCTGAGTCAAAGTAGGTTTCTTTCAGGATTCCTCAACTGTCCAGAGCAGCCGATTCCAGGTTCTGAGGGCTATGGCGGTCGCGAGACTGCACAAGGAGCAAATGCCGGTAAATACTGTAACTTTTTCCGAATCGGCACGACGCTTGGATGAGTGGCGTTCAGACGCCTCACTGGGCGAATTCGTCCACGACATTTTGGAGAATTCCCGGATGTCTTGGCTGTGAACTCGCTCGGATTTGTTCGCGAACGATTTGGAACATCCCTGTAGCCACCCCCGTGCAAGCTACGCTCGCAGCCGCTTGATACCCTTTCATTCGCCTCCCGCATCCACCAATACGACGCCCTCTCCGGAGTAGTCATCTCCAATGTCCGACAGACGGGTCAAGCCCATCCCTGCACCTTCGAAATCCCTTTACCATAAGCCGCCGACAACTCAAACTGGGATCTGGGGTCGTCCCATTGAGCGGCGTCTACTGGTGACCGGCCTTCTTCCGGTCTTGTTAATGATCTTGCCAGCGAAGTAGTCCTCACCCATCAATCTCAACGCCGGGCGTACCGCTCGCCACTGCCCGCTCCATAGTCGCGGGCTTTCAACGTATCATTGCCCCTTTGAGGGATCTTGGTAATACCGGTAGAGCCAAACCAAAGCAGGACCGTATCTCTCGATGCAACTGCCGACTCGCCCCAATAGATGGCCAACGCGGTGTCCTTTGGACTAGAAAACGCTCGAACAATCGCCGCCTTATTGGCTAATAGCACGGACGTACTGCACTTACGGGCCGAAGGGCGGCCGCCGCTCTTTACAGTATGATGCGCGTTCGTGGTCAACTTGGGGATATCCCGGGCGTCCGTAGGAGTAAAGAATGAAGAGAGCGAACTCAGCCCAGGAGTTCCCCTGTCTCTCTAATGGTTCCAATTCGACTCGCGAGTTGCTTGAAGTCGAGGGGCACGGGACGGCCGTCCGCCTGAACAAAGGCCTTGGCCAGCGCTTCGGCTGCCGCGCTGTCTCCAGAGCGGCCATCAACAGCAATCTCTCCCAAGCAGCCGCAACATCAGAGTGGACTTGGAGTGTTGGATCGTTTCAACCAGGATTTGGTTCAATCGGATTGGCACGAGTATGGCGCTGGTCTTTTCTAGTTCGCCTTGGTGGAGGTAATCCTCGGCCTGTTGCAAGCTAGCTATCACAGCTTCGACGTCTCTGAGTCCGCATTGATGCCACCAATCGTGGCTTTATCCTCCTTGATTTCCCCTTCCTGTTCCTTGGCTTGCGTTTTCAGTTGCTTGATTTGCGCTTCCTGCTCCTCGTATTTGGCGGCCTGCTCGTTTACGAGTCGGACCGTCTCTTGAAGAGTTAGTTTCTGCTCTTTGGCCTGCTTGAGCCAATTTCTAACCGCCTGCGGGTCGAAGCGTGGAGGGCAAATCACTTTAACATTTCCTGTCACGTTAGCGAAGTTTGGGCTGCACGATCCGCTTGACTTCTGCACGGTCGTCGGCAGCGATTGTTGCGCCGCCATAGCAATCATCAAGACTAGAACCGAGGCAGCATCTACTTGCTATCCTGTCTGTATTTCTGAGCGGCAGGTTTCCGCGCCTCCGCCTTGCTCTCACTGCAATCAGCACTGATTGTTACGTCGCCCTGTACACCCTGAACGTTCGGGCTGCAGTCGCCTTTACTTGTTTGCTGGACTTGCTGGTTGGTTTGCTGTTTGGCGGGGAGTGCTGGTTGGCTGTTTTGCGCGGGAACCGGCGCAGCTTTAGGCACTTGAATGTACGCGACAGTGAGTCCGCCGATCAGCGCGCCGAGCGCCAGCAACATTGCGATAGGAGCGATCCAGCGACGTTCGTCCAATCGTTTGAGCTTTGCGAGGTATCCGAAAACCAGGAACAAGGCGAAGCCAGCCAATCCCAAGGGGTTTGTGACGACTTTGATCCACTCGCTCGACTTCGGCCGCTCCTGCGCAGTTATCTTGCGGTGGGCATAGATAGTAGCATGGCTCAAACGTGGCAGGTGCTGTGATCTTTCAAGACGTTGTTCAGTCCCACGACATGCTTCTGGCAATTGTGGGGCTTGGTGCCCCATGTTCGCGCCCTTCCTTTGGGCGCTAACATGGGTACTCGAATCTTCGGTTTGGGGTGACTCTTCGAAACCCGCCCGAAAACAGGCCCGGAGGGCCAGCATATCTAAGCCCAGCGTTTCAACGCTGGGAAGACCGCTTACCCTCGGAGTCCCGGAGCCGCGTGGCGGCGAAGGGACGGCACATGCCCCGTTCCTTCTCAATCCTTGTTCGATGTAACTCAGAGCACCCCACACCCACTCAGATTGCCCCAGGTTACTTTCGGTTTTTTCGCCCTTCCATATTCTGTAGCGCGTCGCCTCCGGTTCGCGCTACAACCAATCTGTCAGGCCATGGGATCACTCTCTCTGGCCCAGTCGCGCTCTGCCCGCGGCCACAAACTGGTCTTTGACATCGCACGCCCCTCATTTAAGCTGGTCGCACGAGGACACGAATGTTCCCAGTCGCGAAGTCGTCCCGCCACTTCCTGCGATTCCTGTTGCTGCTGACGTTTTGTTTTGCGCTAGCCGCCTGCAGCAAGAAGTCCGCGCCTCCGGCCGCCACCGACCAGACCCAGCAACAGGCCGCTCCGTCGGCGCCAGTATCGTCGCCTGACGAAGTTCTCGCGCCCTCCAGCGAAGTCAAGCTCCCAACGGCTTTCGGGCGTCGTACCGGCGATCTTGATGAGATGACAAAGAACCGCAACATTCGCGCCATTGTCCTCATCAACCCTATCTCGTTCTTCTACTCCAAGGGCCTTCCCAAGGGCATCACGTACGAGGCGCTGGAGGAATTCCAGAAGTTCGTCAATCAGAAGTTGAAGACCGGAACGCTGGACGTGAAAGTGACCTTTATCCCTTTGCGTCCCGACCAGGTTGAGGCCGCCCTGACCGCAGGCGTTGGAGACTTGATCGCCCACGCACTCGTAGTCACGCCTGAGCGCGAAAAGCTGGTTGCCTTCTCCACGCCGATTCAGACGGACGTCTCCCAGATTGTCGTGACGGGCCCGGATTTTGGCCCGGTGTCCACGCTCGCCGACCTCGGCGGCAAAGAGGTGTACGCGAACCCGCTGTCGACCTATTACACCAACCTGCAGAAAGTGAACGAGACACTGCGAAAGGAAGGCAAGGCTCCCATCGTCATCAAGAAGGCGAACGAATACCTGCTGGATGACGACCTGGTACAGATGGTGAACGCCGGGTTAATCCCCGCGACGGTCACAACGAATCAGAGAGCCGCCCTCTGGTCGAAGGTGCTCGACAAAATTCAACCTAATCCCGACCTGGTGGTCGCAAGCGGTACTCAACTCGCGTGGGCAATGCGCAAAACGAATCCGAAGTTCAAGGAACTGGTGGACGAGTTTGTCGCGTCCCATGCGGTGGGAACGTCGTTTGGCAATACCCTGCTACGGCGGTATCTGCAGAACACCAAATGGGTGACCAACTCGACTTCCGGCGAAGAGATGAAGAAGTTCCAGGCGAACCTTGCGTTCATCCAGAAGTACGCCGGCGAGTACAACTTCGACTACCTCATGATTGCCGCACAGGGCTATCAGGAGTCTTTACTTGACCAGAGCCGAAGGAACCCCAGCGGCGCGGTGGGCATCATGCAGGTGATACCCAAGTACGCGGCCGCGCCTCCCATCAGCATCCCGAACGTGGGGACGGCAGAGACCAACATTCATGCCGGCGTAAAGATGCTACGCAACATTGATGATAAGTACTTCAACGACCCCAACATCACTCCGTTCAACCAGACCCTGTTCGTGTTTGCCAGCTACAACGCCGGACCGAATCGTATCGCCCGGCTGCGTAAGCAGGCGACCGACATGGGACTTGACCCCAACGTTTGGTTTGGCAATGTCGAACTGGTTGCGGCCAAGGACATCGGCCAGGAGACGGTCACCTACGTCGCGAACATCTACAAGTACTACATCGCCTACAAACTCGCGCTCGAACAGCGGCAGGTCCGGGACAAGGCAAAAGGACTGCCAGCGACCTAAGCTGAAGGCTCATGCCCCAGAGCCTTACTTGAGCTTGTTGAAGGGTTCGCGCCCCGTCTTGGGATTAACCCCGTAGCAACGGCGACCCTTTTGCTGCCAGCCATCTGGGTACCCATGTTCGACCTTTCTTTGGGGAGCTAACATGGGACACCGCACTTAGAAGATCCTTTGTTACTTTAGTTTCGTCCACCTTCCGATTTCTCTAGCATCCCGCCCTCGGACCGCGCTACAACCGTCTCGTGCGGCCAGGGGATTTGTGTCTCTGGCCGCGTCGCGCCTTGACCGCGACTAAGAATCGCTCTTTGACAATTCCTATTTTGGAACGCAGCGCCCATGCAGCCCCAAAAACCGTCCGCTAACTCCCACGGCCACTAATGGATACGTATAACTATATGTAGAATCATACTCTTGCGAACAATTTCTTCCCAAGCCATTGATTCTAAACAACCGTGAACTCGCAATTTCGCACGATTTGCGCATTATCGGACACAAAAATATGGCCGTCGTTTCCGACGACCCTATCCTGAGAGGATCCCAACTCAGTTGGCTTTTCCGCTTCCCGTTCCCTGCAGCACCATCTTCTGCTGCTCTGCGGGCAGCGCGTGCAGCAGTACCAGGAAGGTCCCGTTGGTCCAGCCGAAGCCGATCAGGTTCTCGTGATAGCCCGCGACCACGGGAGCTTCGTCGCTTCCGGTCACCACGTTGTACTTCTCGCGGATGGTGCCAGTGCGCTTGAAGTTGGTCAGCACGGTATCGAGGAACTCCTCTGACACGCGGTCGGCATCGGCACTGAAGCCCTCGCGGCGCATGCCTTCGACTGCGATGAGATTGGTGGGCGCCCATCCGTAGGGCAGGTCCCACTGCACGCCGGTCTGCTGGTTGCTCATGGCCAGCCCGCCGGGGTGATCGAAGATGCCGATGTTTTTCATCACTGCCTTGGCCTGCTCGGGTGTTGCCAGCCCGACCCACAGCGGATAGAAGGTGGTCACGTAGTCATAGGTGGACTGCTTACCGGTGGTGAAGTCCCAGTCGAAGAACATGCCCTTCTCGGCGTCCCACAGGTACTTGTTGATGAGCTTCTTGCGATTCTCGGCTTCGCCGCGCCACTTCTTTGCGTCCTGCGGGTGGCCGAGGATAGTGGCCATTTCGGCGAGGTCCATCTCCGCCTTGTAGAGCAGGCTGTTGAGGCAGACGGGCGCGTAGTGCTGGGTGGAGCCGTCGAACGGGCCCCAGCGGAACGACGGATCGAAGCCCGACTCGCGCATGGCGCGATCGCCCTGGTAGAAATCGGCGGTGAGTTTCACGGGATGCGCGTTGGGACACGCCTTGTTGTCGCACAGCGGCACTTGCAGCTCGGGGCCGATTCCCTTCTCCAGCGTGGGCGCGATGTATCCGTATTTCGCTTCGACGTCGGGATGCTTGAGCAGCCAGTCGGCGATGGCGGCGTAGTACTCAGGATGGTCGGCGATGTCAGGCACCGGGCCTTCGCCGACATCGAAGTAGCGGGCGAGACCGGTGTCTCCCGCGAGCTTGGGCGCTTTCGTCCAGAGGGCGTGATCGCGTTGGGCGTAATCGTAGGCGCGTGCCAGCCATTTGCGGTCGTCCTTGCCGGCCTTCTTGTCGGCGGCGTACTGGGCCAGGATCATCGACGTCAGAAACGGCGGCTGCGAGCGGGTGAGATAGTAGGCACGATTGGCGTTGAGCACCGCGCCGTAGTTCTCGATCTCGTAGAAGAAGTTCTCGATGATGCCGCGCGAGTAGTCGCGCTCACCATCCTGAAGCAAGCCGACGATGATGAAGTAGCTGTCCCAGCCGTACATCTCGTTGAAGCGGCCTCCGGGCACGACGTAGCGATTGGGCAGGTACAACAGGCCGTGCGCGTTCAACTGCTCGGGCATGATGGTGCCGAGGCCGGTGATCTTCTTCGGCAG
Source organism: uncultured Acidobacteriaceae bacterium (assembly GCA_963758255.1). Lineage (GTDB taxonomy): Bacteria > Acidobacteriota > Terriglobia > Terriglobales > Acidobacteriaceae > DASRAA01. The sequence goes on along the minus strand of CAVWUX010000002.1, from coordinate 327,536 downwards.
GTTCTCGACCTTCACGCCACACTTGCTGAGGGCCGCCACCGCCGGCGGAGGGGTCACGCCGAAGGGCAGGTAGAGCACCGAAGTTGCGCCCGCGCCGAATTTGGGGTCGGCGACGGAGGAGCACTCGTTCATCGAACGCCCCAGGGTGTTCCAGGCGTTCTTGATGTAGAGCAGGATGTCTTCCTGCGGAGCGGCTGCGGGCTGCGGCGGCGCAGGAGCGGTAGCCGTCGCCTGAGCAAACAACCAACTTTGCGCCAACAACAGGATCAGCGCAAGCCAGGCTAGGCGAGGTGCGATGCGGGGAGAGAAGGAACGGCTGTTCGGGGAACGCATGAGGCCGGATTATAGCTGGTGCCTCCGGCAATGGGAACCCCTGAACAGAACCGCGTCACGCGAAAGAGAAGGGCACAGCCGCAAGGCTGTGCCGCGTGCAATTCGAGCTTCGGAAAGCGACGCAGTCCTGCAACCGTGCGACTCGGCGGCGCCGGGCGGCGCAGCGGCCTGCTTATGCGTAGTAAGCGGCGTTCTTCTCGATGAACTCAGCCTTGTCGGCCGGGACTTCTTCGTTGGGGAAGATCGAGTTGGTCGGGCAGACCGGTACGCAGGCTCCACAGTCGATGCAGCCGTTGGGGTCAACGTACAACTGGGTCGCGGCCTCGAACTGCTCCTCATCCTTCTTGGGGTGGATGCAGTCGGTCGGGCAAGCTTCTACGCAGAGTTCGTCTTTGGTGCAGGTATCAGTGATCGTGTACGCCATGATTGCTGTTCTCCTGAACTTATGTGCCTGCCACCCTCACCGGTAGCAGTCTTGGCGGTCCTTCCGCCAATTTCACTGTACAAATTCCGCGACCACCGGGGCGGTGACATCGGTCACTCACCGGTTGTGAGGGAGCGCACAAAAGGGCTCATGCATCCGCGTCGCTCTTTCGAGCAGCCCGAAGTTCCCAAAAATCTTCTTGACGTTATATTGGTAATTTGGTACATTAGTACCATGAAAGAACAAATCGAGCACCCCATTGTCGTGGAACGAGTGCAAACCGGCGTGCGCATGGAGAAACGTCTATTAAAAGTCCTCAAGGGCCTGGCCGAACTGAAGGACATGACGCTCGGCGACCTGCTGGAAGGCATCGTGCTGCATGCCTTCGAGGGCAAGACACCATTCTCCGCCGACACGCTGAAAGAGATCGAGAAACTGCGCAGTATTTACGGGCTGACTCTGAAGGCCGCCGACAGCCATCAGTTGAAGGAGAAACGGAAATGAATCATCTGTGTGCGTATCCCCTGCTGGCCCTGGTTGCGGGTGTGGTCGTGTCGTCCGTTGCTCAGAATCAGAATGGCCGATCCGCCGATCCGGCGCATACACGCGAAGAATTCAGTTTTGTGGTCTCAGCTCCATACGCCGAGGTGTTTCCGTTATTCGGCGCGGATGAAGAGCGCAAGTGGGCCGCAGGATTTGAGCCGCAGTTTGTTCATCCTTTGCCGGCGCGAGATCAGCAAGGGATGGTTTTCACGACGACGCAGGAGGGCCTGGACCGGGTGTGGACTAATACCGTCTTCGACCGGGACACGGGTCACGTGCAGTATGTCTATTGGATCGCCGACGTCATGGTGGCGCTAATCGACATCCACGTTACAAGCACTGGCGCTCACCAGACTAGGGTGGACGTCGCGTACGAACGCACTGCCCTACGCGAGGAGGCCAACGAACAGGTTCTAAGAATGGCCCACGCCGACGCCAACAGCGGGCCCAAGTGGGCGGAAGCCATTGACTCTCACTTGTCGCGCGCCGGAAAGGGCGCTGCGAAATAGTCCCCTAAATCTCCCGGCGGCCTTCGAGGGCCTTCTGCATGGTGACCTCGTCGGCGTATTCGATGTCGCTGCCGGCAGGGACGCCGGTGGCAATACGGGTGACTTTGACTGCGGATGACTTGAACAACCGCGAAAGATAGGTCGCGGTGGCTTCACCCTCTACGGTGGGATTGGTGGCGATGATCAACTCGTCCACACTTCCCTCTTCGACCCGGCGGGACAGGTTCGTGATGCGCAACTGGTCGGGGCCAACTCCGTGTAAAGGTGACAACGTGCCGTGCAGGACGTGATACACGCCGTTGTAGTTACGGGTCTTCTCGATCGCGGCGATATTCGTGGGCTCTTCCACCACGCACACCAGCCGCTGGTTGCGAGTGGGGTTGGCGCAATAGACGCAGGGATCGACGTCGGTGATGTTATTGCAGACCGAGCAAAGGTGCAGGCTGGCCTTCAACTGGCGAATGGAGTCGGCAAGCACTTCGGCATCTTCATCGCTGGAGCGGAGAATGTGGAAGGCGAAGCGCTGCGCCGTCTTGCCGCCCACTCCGGGCAACTTCTTCAGTTCTTCGATCAAGCGAGCCATGGGCTCGGCGAATCTGGACAAGGAGACCTCGGTTGCACATTCCGGGGCTAAAGCCCCGCATATTTTGAAAGCTGGATGGTCCCCGGCCTGAAAGGCCCGGGACCACCTGAACGCTTCGCGCTCACATCCCAGGCAGGCCCAGGCCGCCGAGCATGCCGCCGAGGCTGGACTTCATGGCGTCATCCACTTTTTGTGCGGCGGCGTTCACCGCGGCCATTACCAGGTCCTGCAGCATTTCGATGTCGCCGGACTTTACGACCTCAGGTTCGATGATTACGCTCAGGACCTGTTTTTGGCCGTTCATCTTGACTGTGACGCTGCCTCCGCCCGAGGATGCCTCGACCACAACCTGCTGCATCTTCTCCTGCAGCTTCTCAGCCTGCTGCCGCGCCTGCGCCAGCATTTCCTGCAAATTGAATCCACCCATGAATGCTCCAACGCTCGAAAAATCGGGTCGCGCCCTGTCTCTAGCTGCGCTCTTTCTGGTCAATCACGGAGCGAATCTCGGCCCCAAACTTCTCCTGCATGCGCTGCACGATCGGGTCGGACATGGCGCGACTGCGCGCTCCCGCCCCGTTGGCCGGACGTGCGGCAGGCGGCGCAGGCTTGGGCGCGAACTGCGCGCCGCCACTCACCATCTTGAACTTCAGTGCCTTTCCGGTTGCGCGAAGAAGGGCCTCCTGCACGATGCGCTTGGGCCCATCGCCCAATGCGACGTCGACCATCACTTGCGACATCGTCACCTTCACCGACACTTCGTGAGGGCGAACGCTCCACTCTCCCGACTCAAGGTTATGCGCCAGCATCTGCTGTCCGGCATCTTCCAGGGCCGCTAACACAGCATTGCGCGCGAGCTCGGGGGTCACTTCGATCGCGGCGTCCGAGGGAGTGTCTTCGGTAGCGACTGCCACGGCAGCCGATGCAGCGGGTCCGACTGAGGCATTCGCGAGTGTCGGAGCCTCCGCCTTGGGTTCGCTCTTGCGGCTGCGATCTGCCTCGAACGGCGATGGTCCCTTGAACGGAGATGCTGACGTACCTCGCGACGATGAAGTCTCAGGAGCTGTAGCTCGCGCGGTTGCCGGCGCGCTGCGGGTCACGGCGGGGCCGGTCCTTCCAGACGGCGCGCTGCCAGTGCGTGATGGAGTTCCGCTGGACTTCGCGGCTTCTCCGCTCAGCAACTGTTCGAGGGGAAGCAGGCGTTGCGCGTGCACCAATTTCAGCAGGCCCAGCTCAAGGTGGAAGCGCTGCTCTTGCTTGTATCCGAGGTCGGAATGCGTTCGCAGCATGATCTGCAAGAAGCGGGTGAGGTCCTCTTCACTGAACTGCTCGGCCACGCGTGAGACCCTGGCTCGCTCGTCCGATGAAATCTGCAGCACTGGAGAATCGCTGCCTGCCACTTTGGACACCAAGGCATTGCGCAGGAATCGCACTATCTGGCGGGCGAAGTGCTGCGCGCTCTGGCCCTCGACGAGCAGGCGATCAACGGTGCGAAGCACGTCCTCGCTGGAGTTGCGCGCGACTGCGACCATCACGTCTTCGAGAATTTCGGGGCCGACGGTACCGACTAATCCGCGCACAACATCGGCGCTCAGGGTGTCGCCGCAACTGGCGATGGCCTGATCCATGATGCTAAGGGCGTCGCGCATCGATCCGTCGCCCGCTTCGGCCAGCATGGCTAGCGCGTTGTCGTCGGCGGAGATGCCCTCCTGTTTGGCGATGTCACGCAGCTGGCCGACGATGTCATCAAAACTGACGGCGTGAAAACTGAAATGCTGGCAGCGCGACCGGATGGTCTGCGGAATGTCCTCCGGCTGGGTGGTCGCCATCATGAAAATTACGTGCGAGGGCGGCTCTTCCAGGGTCTTCAGCAGCGCATTGAAGGCGGCGTCGGTAATCTGGTGAGCCTCGTCGAGGATCCAAATCTTGTAGCGATCGCGCGCGGGACGGTAACGTGCGGCGTCGCGCAACTCGCGAATCTCATCGATGCCGCGGTTGGTGGCGGCGTCGATCTCGATTACATCTACGGCATTGCCGGCGCGGATCTCGACGCAGGAATCACAGACACCGCAAGGCTCAGGGACTGGATGATCGGTGGACCGGCAATTCAGCGCCATGGCCAAAATGCGCGCGATGGTCGTTTTGCCAATGCCTCGGTGTCCACTGAAGATGTAGCCATGAGCGATGCGCTGCTGTTCAATGGCATTTTTCAGGGTGCGGGTAACGTGCTCCTGACCGATGACGTCGGAGAACTTTTGGGGCCGATATTTGCGCGCGAGAACCTGATAGCTCATGAAGAGAAGCTTCGATTATACGGGCTGGGACGGTGGAACGGGAGGATGACAATCTGGGGCATAATGTGAGCCAAGGGGGAAGAGGAAATGCAAGCACTGCAATCGCTAAACAACTTGTTGGAGAAGCTGCCGGGGCGACTGGAGGCGTTACCGCCGGATGCAGTCGAATCAAAGCCAGCTGCCGCGTGGTCAGTGAAGGAAGAGCTCGGACACCTGCTCGATTCCGCCGCCAACAACCACCAAAGAATTGTTCGCGCGCAATTGGAAGACAACCTGGCCATGCCCGGTTACGACGGCGACAGGTGGGTGGAGCTACATGCCTACCAGAAGCGAGACTGGCACGAACTGATCGGACTATGGGGCGCGTTCAATCGGCAGTTGTTGGCCGCCGCTGAGGCCGTCCCTGACGCGGCGTGGTCGCGCACGTGCATGATCGGAGACTCAGCCCCTCTGACGCTTCAGTTCGTCTTTGAGGACTACCTCCATCACATGCGGGAGCACTTGCGCCACATGAAGGTGCAGGTTGACGATCTGCAGTGATGTGGTCAGGAAGTTATTTGGAACAGTTGGAACCAGCATAGCCGTCGAGTTGCAGGACACGCGGACCGGAAAAGCGTTCAACGGAACTGACTGACTGCACGAAAACAGCACGAAATTCCTGTCCAGTTGTGGGCGGCACGTTAAGGCACGCGGCCAGAACCGTGCCGGGGGCGTACTTGATGGCGGGTGGCGGAAAACAGGGCTTGGGCCCGCAGCTCTCGCCGTACATCAATGCTGGACTATATTCCGTCACTGCAACCCATTTCCCTTGTTTCTTAACGTATAACTTGAAGTTGCTAAAAGACCGCCGCAGGCGAATGGCGTCGTGGGCGGCAAAGAGTCCGAGGCTCCTGAGCGTCACTTCTTTTCTCGTCTTCCATTCAATCCAGTGCTCGGTGCCAACCTGTTGTCCGTCGGCAAAAACGGTGGCGCGATCAGGCGACCCGCCGGAGCCACTGAACATGTCATTCGGGTTCCTGGTTTTGCCGTCGCCGCTATAGCCGGTCACCTGCGATTGTCCGTGCTCAATGTCAAACAAATCGGAACCGCTGATCTGGTCGGGACTGATGATGTGCGCGTTAGCGACAATGGCGGCGGCCTCCGCGGACTTGCGGGCAGCATCGAGACTCAATTCCTTGGCCCGCTTGCTGACATCATCGAGCTCTTGCTTGTCCTGGTCGAGCACTGCTGCACTCTTTTTAGCGTCGGTATCCTGCTGCAGGATCTCCATCTTCTCCAGTTGCTCGAAAGCAGCGAGCTGAGCGGCTGCCTGGGCCTTGATGGCGGTAATAAACATCTGCGCAGTTCGAGTCGCGACTTCGGCTTCGTGTTGCGCCCGCGCGTCCGCGGCCTGGGCCTCGGCTGTGGCCTTCTGGGCGGCATCCAGCGCCACCGTGAGCTTCTGGTTGAGCGCCTCCGACTCCTTTCGCGCCTTCTCCTGTTCTTCCAGCAGCCTTTGCTTCGCCTGGTTCAAGGCCTCGGTCTGCTCCCGGGCGACCCGCTCCTCAGCCGCCCGCGACCGCTCAAAGAGCGCGTAGATTCCAAAGCCAACAGCGAGCACAAACGCTGTACCCAACACCGCGGCGATTTGGCGGGTGCGACGGAGCTCCCGCCTCTGGCGCTCCCGTTCGGCCGCACGCGCGGCATCACGTGCCTCACGGCTCTCTTCCAAGAACCTGATGGCTGACTCGAATCCGGGTTGATATCGCTCAGCCCAGGCCGCGTTTGGATGCCACTTCTGCTGCCATTCCAGCATCAGCGAGAGCTCGGGGTCGGTCATCAGCCCGGCAGCGCCTTTGGCGTGCAGCGCCATGTTCTGCACCAGGCGACGGTACTGCGCCGCGGACTCCGCCTCCTCGTCCACCCAAGCCTTGAGGCGATTCCAGATGCGCATCAGGCTCTCGTGAGAGATGTCGATGATGGACTCCGGAGCAATCGGCTCCGTTGCCGGCGGCATCACGAACGAACGGCTCGGTTTGCGAAATACATCGAGAACCGATTTCAATTCGTCCAGGGTAGCGTCGGCGATCGCGCAGAGGGTCGCCGCGCTGGTGGGACGGCGAATGCCCCGAGCATCGCTTCCCTTGTCGGTAAGCGCCTGAAACACCTTCTGGCAAATGGTCTTTTGGCGATCGTCGCGCAATTCCGCGTAAGCCCGCTCCGCATGCTGATCGAGGGCATGGCTCATGGTGCCGATGGCCTCGTAATGCGTAAGGTCCATCGCGCCAGCGCCCCCATCCCGTTGCCACTGCGCCCAGGTGCGGTTCAAGGCGTGCTGCAGGATAGAAAGTTGATCGGGGTTATCGCCAACGTCATTGACGAGCCGGGTCAAAAGGACGGGGCTGATTTCGCCGCCGGCGACCGCCACCGGCCCGGCAATCGCCGACCTTCTTTCGTCGCGCGACATGCGGGAAACCAGATATTGTCCGCGGTTGATAGCCTCGGGCAGGCCGGGAAACTGACAACAGTCTCCGAGGAAGTCCGACCGCATGGTCAGCACCACGTAGATGGGATATGCTGCGCCGGCCGCCTCAAGCAGAAGATTGACAAAGGCGACCGATCTGTCTTCGCCACCGTGCGACTCCTCCGAAGAGAGCTGGAGGCTGCGGTAGCGAAACAGCTCTTCGAACTGGTCGACGATCAACAGCAGGTTGGGGCTGTCGGGGACGTGAGCCTGTTCATACAGATCGACCAGCCCGAGCTTGCTCATCTGCAACGTAGCTTCGATGATCTCTTCAATCGACAGCCCTTCGAAACTCTGGTTTCCGAAGAGCCCGCCGGGCTGGGCCAGGGCGTGGGCCATAGCCTTGATGGGATCGCTACCGGGCCGGAATTGCGCCATTCGCCACGAAGTCCCCGCAGAGGCCATCAGTCCGCGATGCAGCGCGGGTTTCAAGCCGCAGTTCACCAGCGACGACTTGCCGCTTCCGGAATTGCCAAGGACCGCCAGAAAACGAGTAGCGGCCAGCTTGTCGACCATGGTGTCGATCTGGCTTTCCCGTCCAAAGAAGAGGTGTTCTTCGTTGTCGCGAAAGGGTCGTAGTCCGGGGAAGGGATTCGCCAGGCGGACACCGGCGGCGGGCGCGATGCTCACGGTTTCGCCTTCCCGGAGACAGCATCCATGAACTCCGTGATCGCAGCCTCCGAAAAACCGTAGAGACAGTTGATGAGCCTGGGTTCCTCCAGTTCGATGAGGTCAGTCTTATCGTCAGTCGCCGGCTCAGCCAGATAGGTAAAGGGCGTGAGCGGAGTTTTCGAGGCGCGAGATCCTGCAGCCTTGCGGATCTCAGCATCAACCGAACGCTTCCATGCCTCGTCGCCGGCTCCGTAGAAGATAACCGCTCCGTCGCAGGAACTCAGCAGTTCGTGGTTCGATTGGCGAACAGCAGCGGCGTCACCCTCGAAAGTTGGAATATACGTCTCGAATCCGCGGGCCTTTAGCAACTTGCGGAGCGGAATGGTCGCCTTCCGGTCGCGCTCGTCACAAATCAGGTAGATAACCTTGGTGCCTGGTTCTGCCGATGCGGTTGGCGCCGGCGGAGGTGCCGGGCTCTCGATCTTCTTCAGAGCGGCATGGATCGCGGCCTTTAGGTCTTCCAGATCGCCGGTGATTAGGTCAGCCCCGAACTGCGCTTCCGGATCTCGCAAGAGAAGATCGATAAACTGCTGCTGGCGGGAAGAGCCGGACTTCGTCCCATCGGGAAGCCAGATAATGCGCTTAAGTCCGAATTTCTTGCTATAGAAAATGGCGAGCTCGTTTTCGAGGACACTGACCGATTTCTCGCTGGGACCGTCGGGCACAACACCATAACTGTTTCCGATAATGTGAACGGACAACCTGGAGCGGCCCAGTATGGCGGCCAGTTCGGCGAAGAAAGTCGCCTCTTCGGTGGGCAACTGCACTTCGGCGAGAATCGGGTAGCCGTGAAGACGTAAATCCGCAATGACAGCTTCGCGATCCTCGCGCCGATCGACGCTGCAATCCGCCAAATACACGGCCGGTTTGTCCGTGGCAGCCGAAGCCTGGGGATCCGTGCCGGCGTCTGGTTCTGACTCCAGCTTCTTGATCAACTGGGCTACATCAAACGCCAGCTTGGCCATCTTCAAGTTGTACTTCTGGGTGTATTCCTCACCGTAGGCGGGATCCAACTCGAGTGGCGTCTCTTGCTCATCGAATACGTAGAACGGATAACCCAAAGCGAGTTTCATCGCCTCAGGCAGCGGGTTTTCGTCAGCTCCCGGGATCTTGATGACCTTCAGAAGACGCGATTTGTTCTCAACCAGGACCCCGCCAGTACTTTCCGCCGACTTGCAGAACTCCCGCACCTCGCGGGTACACCATTCCGACTCGACATAACGCGGGGTAATGACCGAAATCAGTAAGGCAGTCTTGGGAAACTGCTGGACAATTTCATCCGCAAAGATGTCATTGCCCGAGAGTTTGGAGTCTCTCCAAATTTCAGCCCTGCGGCCGATCCGCATGCTCAGCATGGCCGAGAGCGAGGCGTGGAACCGCGTGATCCAACCTTGCTGCTTTTCGCTCAGCGGCTCATTGTCGATATGTGCGTAGCTGATGAAGACTTGTTTTTCAAAAGCCATGTTGAATTATCTTCTCACCACTCGACGAAAGCTCTGCCAGGAGCACACTGGTTGAGTGGGAAGGCCGCGAAGCGGCATCCACCGCGGCCACGAGTAATGGAACCAGATTCTTCTGCAGAGGTCAGCCCGGCGACACTTCACCAACTCATTCTGACGGCGAATTGGAACTGGCGTGCGTTGTGGGCCGATTTGATCTCTCCAAATTGCGAATATTCGGTCACCCCGTCGAGGCTGTAACTGCTGATCGGGTTGTAGTAATTGGGCCGGTTGAAGAGATTATAAGACTCGGCCCGAAACGACAACGCCGCCACCTCCCGGACCTTGAAGGTCTTCTGAATCGCCATATCGAAATCGACATAAGCCGGGCCGGTGAACTGGTTTCGGGCTGAGGTGCCGAGGCACGGTGTTCCCGCCGTTCCACTCTTGATGCCCACAGTCTGCTGGACCACGTAGGGCGAGAATGCATTGGACAGGCTTTGGCAATTCGTGCCGGGCAGCGCAATAGACGCTGTATTGCCGAGGTAGGCATTGGGGTTGCCCGTCGTTGTGAGCGGACCGGTCAAGCTGACGCGCTGGGTCAGTTCCCCGGCAATAGGACCACTGAAGATCGTAAACGGCTGACCGCTTTCCGCGGTGAAAACCCCGCTTAGCATCCATCCGCTCAGCCATTGCGAAGGCTTTGACGTGGGGATTTCCCATGTGTACTCGAGGATGAAGCGGTTGGTCTGATCAAAATCGGCGCGGCCATAGTCGTTGGTCAAGAAGTTGTACGGGTCCTGCGGAATGGTGTACGGGGTCACTTGCACGTGGCCGGCGCCGGTGGTGCTAACCCCCGCAGTCAAGAGCCCCGTCAGGGCAGAGAGGTTCGCCGTAATGGCGCCTGTGCCAAAAATTCCCGGAGGAGGCATGAAATGAGCCGGAGTTGGTTCCCAGCGCATAGCACGAGCGGATTGCCAGTACCGTAGAAACCCAATGCAGCGACTGCGTCATCGAGCGGGCCCGGAATCAGAGGTGCGCCCGCGCTAGAAGCGTTATCAAGCGCCTTTGAATATGTGTACGAGGCCCGCGCCTGAAGATCCATGCCAGCCTCGAGTCGTCACTTTTGCCACGCAACGCGTTGTAATTTCCGTAGCCTGCTGTTGGCAGTGGTGAAGACTGGGACAAAACTGAAGGCGTCGCACGGCTGGATCAGGTTGCCCTTTGCCGATGCCGTGCAGAACCACTCGTTGTTAAAGCCGGTGTTGGTAGTCGTGGGAAGGTTCGCCATGAAATTACCGATGTATGTCAACTTCTGCCGAAGTATTCCGCGTGATCTGCCGCTGGACGGAGAACTTACCTGACGTGTAAGAGGATTGTTGAAGTTCGCTCGGATCTATTGCGCTCAGGGCGAAATGGGACGCTGGCAGCCTGATAGTAAGCGGGCTGCAGGTTCTAGTTCAGCAAGCTCGAATTACCCAATCCGCATTGGCCACCGCCGCAATAGGACTGAGGAAGTTCTGACCGTAAAGAGCCTGCGGAGAGTTTCTAAGTACCTTGGCATGGGCCGGTTGAATGCAAGTTGTGCCATCAGGCTGGCCGGCATCCATCGATAGAAGATCCCGAACCCGGCGCGAATAACAGTATCGCCGCTGGGAGTGGACCAGGCAACCCCAATCCGCGGCTCGAAATTCGTCGTACTGGCTACCACGAAACTGCCGTTTCCCTTGGGGCTGCAGTTCCAAGGAAGCTCTGCCGAATTCCCGGATAAACCGAATACCATCCGCTACCCGTCCTTCCCACATTCATTCCCATAGGATCGACTACCTGTGTCCCGTCCTGTTGGACCAGTCCGTTGGCGCACAGGATCGTAATTCCAGAGCTGCTGGTTCGTCTCCTTTGACGGCGGAGAAAAATATTCGTATCGCATTCCCTAGTTGATCGTCAGGTTAGACTTTGACCCGCCAGGTGTCCTGCAAGTACCCCGCCACTACGTAGGAATGAAAGGTCGTATCGTACGGGCTGGGTTGCTTGATCGCGTAGTCGTACGAAGGATCTGTGAATGCACGTCGGGAAGCAGGCGAAACGCAGGTTTCGCTATCGCTGGTGAACTCACCGATGTCGCCGGAAACCACCATGCCTCGGCCAAATGCGTTGTTGTCAAAGATATTTTGCAACCTCGCAAGTCAAATCCAGCACGTACAGTGTGCTTCCCCTTGAACCAAACGATGTTGTCCACGAACTCGCCTTGGGTGTCGCTGGCGCTCTGCGGGAGCGCTCAGCGGTGCACCGATGCGGGCAAAGGGAAATAGCCCGTCCAGAGAAGGCGTGATAACTGGTGTAGTCAAAGAAGGATGGGGACCAGACTGCGTCTTCCCACCCTCCCAATGCGCCATTCGACCCACGGACTGGCGCCGGCGTACTGCGGGTCGAGCCCGGAGAGCAGATAAGTCTGCATGGGCCCGCTCGGCAATCCAACGCTTGCAGCATTGAAGTTGGCGTCCTGGGGCGTCTCCGTGACCTGAAATCTTGTGAAACCGCCACGGAAGTACGTTGCTGAATTGGTCGGAAAAACGATGGGTAAACGTCACCACCAGGTTCTGGTTCAACACGGCGCGCTGTGCCCCGTTTCCGGGGTAGTTCGAGGAGTTCGGAAGCGTGTCATCATGCAATTGAGAAAGATCTTGCAGGTTGTACCGGAATGTCCATTCGGTGCGATCCGACTGGGTGAAATCGACGCCGCCCAAATAGTTGTCGACGTTGGTGTAATTGGGGGCGTATCCCTGATAAAACTCCAGCACGTCGGGAATGGCGACAATGTTCGATTTTGGGTAAAGCGAGAGCACGCTCTGCGCAAACTGGGCGTCCTGATAGCCTGAAGTGCCTGGCTGAAACAGGTCGAGGTGGCTGCGGTCATAAGAGCTGGGCACGCGCTCGAAAATGGGATTCGCGTTGTCGATGCGCGTACCCTCGTAGTCCCCGAACCAGTACCAGCGCTTCAGAAAAGAACCGCCGGCCTGAGCCCCGAATTGCTGGGACGAAAAGGGTTGGGTGTGGCTATTGTGCTGAGCCAACACGGCAGTTGGATCAAAGAGCTGCAAGCAGTCTGGCGAGCCGAAGGTCGCGTTTGGAGCGGTGCAGTAGTTCTGGTCTGCGTAGGTGGAATTGAGCAACTCCACTGTCTTGACATACTGGTTGTATGACGTGGGCTGATAGATCGGCAAATACAATTGGGTCGTTCGTGTTGGGAGCGGGCTGCGCATTCAAAGGGCCGGCGAAAGCAGCCGCCTGATCGAACCCCGAGTCGTTGTACACCGACAACAGTGAACTCGCGTTGATCGAGTCCGAGGCAAAAAAACCGAAGGCACTGCCGTGGAACTTTGCCGTTCCGCGGCGGGTGATGATATTGACCACGCCGCCGATGTTGCGACCAAATTGCGCATCCGAGGTAGCGGTGACCACCCGGAATTCCTGGATCGCATCGTTGACCTGGAAGGGTATGGCCTGGTTGCTACTCGACGCCTTGTTATCCATACCGTCGAGCATGAAACGCATTCGAAGTCGGCCGCTGGCCAGAAATGCTGAATGTTGTGTCTTTCAACTCTGACCAAGCCGGCACGTCATGAGTGCTGGAGTCCAGTAAGCCCAGGGCCAGAAAGTTGCGATTGAAGAATGGCAGATTCCGTAACTGATTGCTAGTGATTACAGTGCTGACCGCCGTGGACACTGTGTCGAGCGGCACGTGCGAGGATTCGACTGTGTCGCGCTGTTGTGCGCGAATCTTCTTGCCACCGCCAGAGGAAGCCGATGAACCAGCCTGTTGAGGCGCAGACGAAGGCGTGTTGCCTTGCTGCGCCGGGACGGATGAACCTACACTCTTGTCTTGGCCGCGCGGATTGTCGTGACCGGCGGATACAACTCTACCCGTGGCCGCTATTCGGACTGGAACATAGGCGACCGGTTTCCTGGCCTGCGCGATGCGACCACTGAGAGCCTTAGGCGTCAGTTGGCTTGACTTCTGCAGGATCGACACAGTGGGCGCGCCGGGCTGTGAACCTGTCTTGGCAAGGTTAGCTCCGCCGACTCTGCCCGCTCGATAAGGCAAACCGTGCTGGGTTCCCCGGCGGAGCCCGGAAACGGGAGTTGGCAATTTGTCAGCGATAAACGACGGCAGAAGGTGTCTGGTCTCCCCAACCTCGACGTCGAACTTCACGCTCTGTGGCAAGAACGCTAGTCCAGCAGCATCTGCTGTAATGACGTAACCCTCAGCAGGAACGACTTCGGCAAAGAAGTACAACCCGTCGGAGTTAGTAGTTGTGGTGCGCTCGACGCGCAGGGACTCATTGCGCAGCGTAACCCGTGCACCGGAAATCGGCGTGTCTTGCTTGTCTTCAGCGTCCCCACTGATCAGAGCTCTGTCCTGGGCCAAGCTCAGGGCTGAACCTGCAACCAATACGATCGCTAGAATCGTGGCGCGGTGCATACCGGGCAAACTCCCAACTCACGTGTCCACCGTATGGCTGGGCCGCATGCCACTCGGAATACGACGAAAGTGACGTATCTTCCGCACTTGGCTCTCTCTCTACCGGCACCAGTCATCACCAGTTTTTCTTCGAGTGTGACGACATTACCACACTTTGACCCTGGAGATACTACTCGATTTCGGGCAGCGGCGAATATCTGATTCTGCCGACATCGCCGTCCTGCAAGCGATTGCGCAGAAAGGGAGTCCTTCAAGAATGCAACCTGCTCCATTCGGTCGGCAGTAGTCCGTGTTTTCCTTATGACGACCAGCCCAATTTGGCGAATTGCCTTGACACAATGGCCAAAGGTCAGTTAGCCTCCATTGATATTTCTCGCAGGCACTAGGCGAAACGCGGTGATTTCGAACTAAGTGCCCGGACTGGAGTGTGAATTGTGATGCGGTTATTGAGCTTGGGGCTTATTGTTTTGGCATTAATGATCGTTGGTACCTGCAATCTCTCGGCGTCATGTTCAACGGCCCAACACACTGGATCGGGCACAATTGGTAATGGTAATAAAGTTTCTGAAAGTTGGTCATGCGAGCCCAATACTGCCAACGTTTACTATTCGACGGTATCCTGCCCTAATGGAGGTATCTGCGGTTCCCGCTCTACGACAACTAACAAAATTTTCTTTAACGATACTTCCGGGACGGCAAGCAATTATTGGGGTTGGCACGGGTACAGTAGTGGCAATGTGCAGAACTACCTGAACGGTCTGGCAATTTGTGGCAATACGAATTGTCAAACTCAAACGCGTAGCTGCGGCTCCGGCCCGTTCAATTTTTGTCTTACTGGCAACGCGACCCTTAACATAGGCACAGGAAATCTATTTCGGGCACCCAGCAACGACACCGGATACTACTTGTCCACCCCTGATTCGTCGTCGTCCGTCACTATTGCATTTGGGTCTGCCTCCAACGGCGTTTGTACCGGGTCTTGCATAACCGGCTTGTCTTTTTATTGGGGGAGCGTCGATCCTTGGAACGAGATCGACTTCACGGATCAAAGCGGAAATTTGACGCATTTTTACGGTTCCAGCCTTGGTATATGCTCCGCTACTGTGACAACCAATTGTTTTCCCTTCACTGATTCCAACCACACAGGTACCTCTAGTGTTTACAATGACACCGCTGTATTGATCAGCTTTACACCAGCGGGTACCTCAACTGCATGGCAGAGCGTGACCTTTAAGGCCTGCAGCGATCCAAGCTCAGGATTGGGAGGAAACTGCTATCCTGCGTTCGAATTCGATAACCTGACCTTCAGTTGTTATAACAGTAACTGCGGCTTCGGTACTAGCTTGAGTCCCAGCTTCGCACCCGTGCCCGAACCCTCAAGTATGCTGCTGCTGGGATCAGGCATTGGCGGTATCGCGCTGCTGCTCAGGCGCAAGTTACGCCGTTAGATCCGCGCGGTTTGTCTCGGATCATCAGACTCAACTCAAAAGCGGAGGGAGAGGCAACTCGGCCCTCCGTCCATTTTGCGAAACTCCGACATTTCGAGCGGAAGCGGCTTGTATCCGCGACCAGCCAACTCGTCCCGAAGTCGCGGAAACCCGGCGGGCATCAGCACGCGACCGTTGACCAGCACGCAGTTGCAAGCGTAGGCCTCTTCGGTTGGCACGCGAATCACGTTGTATCCGGCAAACTCTTCCCTGTCTGCCAGCTCTTCCATCACTACGAGATTACGATTGTCGAGATAAGCGATTCCGCTCTTGAGATGCAGGATCGAGCTCATGCCGCGGATGTCGATCAGCGAAGAAGTGAAGCCGTCGTCGGCAAGCCACTGGGTCAATTGCCGCGCTCCCTCTTCGTTCGTTCGATGCGAAATGCCGATGAAGACGCGGGATCCAGCGTCGCACACGTCCCCGCCATCGAGCGAACCGGGCGCCGCGATCTGGTGAATTGAGGAATAGAAGCGCTCGATCGCCTCCCGCACTCCATCGACTTCGCCGCGACGCGAGGCGGCGCCCGGGCGAGCGAGGATGGCCGACCGGTTGGTCAACACCGCGGTGTCCTCGACAAAGGTCGAATCGGGATGCTGGAGATCAGGTAGTAGGCGGATCAGCTCCACGCCGCAACTCTCGAGCGCCTGGCAGTAGGCCTCGTGCTGCAACAAGGCTCGCGCCAAATCCGGGGCGCCGAGCTGTGCTGTGGTCAGTCCCTGTGCGAAGTTGTCACCCGGCGGCCGAACTATGGCATATCGAAGCAAAATGAATCCCTTTTCCGCCGTCCTCATTCAGTGAAGAACGAGGGCACCAAAAGGTTAACCCATGCGATTCTGTACTTCCGGTGACAGATTGCCGCCACAGAAGACAACGACCACCGTTTTACCCTCGTACCGCGAAGCCTCCTGGAAGCAAGCGGCCAGCGCCACGCCTGCAGCGCCCTCGATCGTCCAGTTTCGTTCGCGCGCCCATTTCATGGCCTCGAGAATCGCATCTTCGGATACAAGTGCCCCACGATGCATCGCGGCCCGCGCCAACTCAAAGGTAATCGAGCCCGACTCCACTCCGCCCGCGGTGCTCTCCGACAACGTGGCGGTTTCCGGATACTCGATGATCTTGCCGGCGCGCATGCACTCATATAGCACCCGCGAATTCTCCGGCCAGCATCCTACGATTTCGGTGTGCGGAGACATCTTTCGCAGATAGGTCCCGACGCCGCTGATCAGGCCACCACCGCCGGTTGCGATGAATATGGCGTCGATGCGCTCGATCTGGCGCGTGAGCTCAACTCCGATCGTTCCCTGCCCGGCTACAACATACCAATCATTGTAGGGTGAAATGTAGGTTCGGCCGGATTTCTCGGCCGCAGCACGGGCGGCGATTTCGGCGTCCAGAGGATTCTGTCCGGCGAATTGAATGCGCGCTCCGTATGAGGCAATCTTTTTGCACTTCGTCTCAGATACTTGAGATGAGAGGTACACTTCGGCGTCGATGTTCCGGTGCTGTGCCGCGGCTGCGACGGCCAGTCCATGGTTCCCCGTCGAGGACGTGACCACTCCCGCCGCAGCCGCCTCGGGGGTAAGGCTCATGATCTTGTTGGTGGCGCCGCGGAGCTTGAACGAGCCGGTCGTCTGCAACTGATCCAGCTTTGCGTACGCACGGGTGGATACAGATATGCGGGAGTCGCTCGACAATCGAGCCAGTGGAGTTTCCTTCACCAATCCGTAAATCTGCTGACAGGCTTCTTCGATCAGCGCGATGAGGTCCGGGGTCTGGGGGATGGTAGTCAAGCGATCCCTGGCAAGCTGCTCTTGCTTCGAATCTCTTGGAGCGCGAACCGTTCGGAGGTCAGGCTCGCCAAGCGACCGCGGGTTGCATGGTGTCATGCCTGACCAGTCTTTTTCTTTGTAGAGCGGTGGCGACCGCCTGCAGCCTCGGCCTGCGATTTCGATTCCCCAGCCGACGGTCCGTCTTCCTCCCATAAGCGAAACCCGCCCTTGAAAGCATTGGCGTTGTCTCCGGCCCTGCACTTCGCGGGAAGGGTCTTCAAGAGCTTCACGTTGCCCCCGCCCAGAACAATGTCATCCGGTTCGAGTGCTGCCGCCAACTTTTCCACCACATCGGCCACGTAGCGGCGCCATTTCTTCTTGCCGTGTTTCTTCATCCCGCGCAGCCCCACGTAGTCTTCGTAGGTGCCCTTGCGGTAGGGGAGATGAGCCAACTCCATGGGTTGCAGCGTGCCATCGATGATCATTGCCGAGCCCAGACCGGTGCCGAGCCCGAGGAAAAGCATCCGGCCACCCTTGTAGCTGCCCAAGGCCTGCATGGCCGCATCATTGACGACTTTGACCGGCCGGTGAAAGGCCTTCTCGAAATTGAAACCGACCCAACCCTTGCCGAGATTGTGCGGCTCGGACAAGATTCGGCCATCCATAACAGGTCCGGGATAGCCAATGGAAACGGCCTCATAGGTCCAGTCTGCGGCGACTTTTCTGACCTCGTCGACCATTTGTTTGGCCGTAAGAGTCGGCCCAGAGGGAAACTTGCGCCGCGCTTCGTGCCCGGACGCCAATATCTTGACGTTGGTTCCACCCACATCGATGGCAAGAACTCTCATCAACCCTCCCGTTCTACACTCCGGTCTTCAATACAACGTCTTGGCCGCGCTGCGATCGGAGTCTGCAGGTTGCGTCGCAAAGTCTACACTACTACTCGGAGATGCGAGATGCAGCCGGTTTCGATCAGCTTCGGGGCCTGCCGGCGCTGACCGCCTCCGCCAAGTCGCGAAGCAGCCCACGAGTTTCGTCCCATCCCATACACGCATCCGTGATGCTTTGCCCGTGGGTGAGCGGTTTGCCGGGCAGCAGCTTCTGGGCTCCAGCGACCAAGTTGCTCTCCAGCATGACGCCGATGATCCTCCGGTCTCCCGTGGAAATCTGACGTGCGACATCGTGGCACGCGGCGCCCTGGCGAGTGTGGTCTTTGCGGCTATTGGCATGGCTGCAATCGATCATGACGCTGGGCTTGAGCCCGGCTTCTTCAAGCTTGCAACAGGTCTCCTCCACAGCCTCAGCGGTGTAATTGACGCGGTTCCGACCACCGCGCAAGATGACGTGACAATCGGGATTGCCCGTGGTTGCGAAGATTGCCGACTGCCCGTGCTTGGTATGCCCCAGGAACGTATGGGGATGCGCGGCCGACAGTACCGCCTCAATCGCGATTTGTACATCGCCCGAGGTCGCGTTCTTGAATCCCACCGGGCACGAGAGTCCGGAAACCAACTGGCGATGGACCTGGCTCTCGGTGGTGCGCGCCCCAATCGCTCCCCAACTCACCAGCCCGGCCAGGTACTGCGGCGTGATCATGTCGAGGAATTCGGTACCGGCGGGCACGCCCATCTCTGCAAGATCCAGCAGGAGGTGCCGCGCCTGACGCAGGCCGTCGTTGATCTTGTACGACTGATCCAGGTAGGGATCGTTGATCAGGCCTTTCCACCCGATGGTCGTGCGCGGCTTCTCGAAGTAAACGCGCATGACGATATGGAGATGTTCGGCGTGCTCGTCGATGGCCTCCTTCAGCCGGCTGGCGTATTCTCGCGCCGCTTTGGTGTCATGGATAGAACACGGACCCACCACCACCAGCAACCGCCGGTCGTCCCCACGCAGGACGCTAGCTATGTTTTCGCGGGCCTGATGGACGGTCGCCGACGCCGTCTCTGTAGTGGGCAGTTCTTCCTCCAGAAAAACGGGTGGCAGAACGACTTTAGTCCACTTGATGCGAAGGTCGTCGGTCGAATAGAACATGGCCTGGGCGTTGCACCTATGATGATGACTGGGGCGTAATGGCGCCTCTGCAAACACTCTATCAGTAGGTTCGCTGAATCTCGACGGTCAGTTAGACATGGAGCTTTCACACCTAAGCTTGTGACTTGCAACACTGGAATCGTCGGAAATTCAGAACAGCGAAAGCTGGCGACATTCGGGGAAAGTTTGGCTGCCCCCCAGGGATTCGAACCCCGATATGCTGATCCAGAGTCAGCTGTCCTGCCGTTGAACGAGGGGGCAGCAATCTAGCGGCAGCTGCGAATGCAGTCGAAGAATCCGCCTTTTTGATTGTATGGGTTGCCGCTCGGGAGCGTCAACAAAACCGGGCTCTGCTCAATCGTGGCGAGCGATCGGACCTTGCATCCGCGAATGTCACCACACTGGATACTGGTGCGCGATAGAATGGGCAAAATCATTTCCATCGCGAGGCTCTTATGACGTCCATGCTGGGTACCGCCGCATTTGCAACCGATGCAACTGATGTAGCGCGACAGCCGCTGGTGGCTGACCAATGCGCCCTGATCGTGGTGGATATTCAAGAGAATCTGCTGCCGCCAATCTTCAACAAGGACGAGCTGATCAAGAACTCGCAGTTGCTGATTCGAGCGGCCCATATCCTGGAGATACCCGTGGTTGTCACCACGCAGTACGCCAAGGGTCTGGGCTCCGTCGTGCCGGAGATTGCTTCCCTGGTCAGCAACGTCCGCTCCATCGATAAACTCGATTTCAGCTGCTTTGGATGCAATGAGTTTCGCTCGGCGCTGAAGTCGCTACCGGGCAATCGCAACACCGTTCTGTTGTGCGGCATGGAAGCGCACATTTGCGTGATGCAGACCGCCCTGGGAGCACTGAATGACGGTTACCTGGTCCACGTGGCGTCGGACGCCATCGGTTCACGGGTGCGCTGGAACTGGGAGATCGGCATCGACCGCATGCGGGCCGCCGGCGCTGTCATCTCGACCACCGAGATGATGATCTATGAGCTTCTGCGCTCCTCCGGCACCGCGCAATTCAAGCAAATGCTGCCATACCTGAAAGGCTGATAGCGCATCTTCCCAATCCGGCAGCGGCTGGAGTACCCTCGCACATCCATGATTTCGCTCGCTCGCAAGCTCCGGCTGGCTGACTTTTTCTCGCTCGGCTTCGGCACCATGATCGGTGTTGGCTGGCTGGTCGTAATGGACGACTGGCTGCGGCGCGGCGGCCCGCTGGGCGCCATGCTCGGCTTTGCGCTGGGCGGGGCGCTTCTGCTACCCATCGGCTACGTGTACGGCCAGTTAGTACGCTCCATGCCCGACGCCGCCGGGGAAATCGCCTATACTTCCGCAGTTTTCCCCAGGTCCGTCAGTTTCGCAACCGGCTGGATGATGCTGCTGGCCTACTACATCGTCTGCCCATGGGAAGCGGTAGCCATCGGCCGCATCGCCAGCTATATCTTTCCGGCCATGAACTCATTCGAACTATACCGGGTCGCCGGAAAGCCGGTTTTTCTGCCTCACGTCGTCATCGGGTTGGCGCTCACGGCATGGCTTACTTTCATGAACTACCGCGGCATTCGCATGAGCGCGAGTTTCCAAAACGTGACGACATTCGGCGCTATCGCGCTGGTCGCTTCCTTCATAGCGGCGGGGACCCGGCATGGTTCCGCGCAGAATCTGCAGCCGTTTTTCAGCGCATCGGCTCCCCTCTCGGTCCTGCTGGTGCTGCAGATCGTGCCTTATTTCATGACCGGCTTTGAATCGATCGGCAAGGCCTCGGAGGAAGCCAGTTCGGAGTTTCAGTCGCGCCGGTTTCTGCTGGCGATCATGACGGCGATGCTGGTAGGGATCGGATTCTACGTATCCGTTATCGCGGCCACCGCCTACGTATCTCCCTGGCAGGACCTGCTGCATGAGCGTTTCGCCACGGCGGTAGCATTCGAGCATGCCGTCGGTGCGCGCTGGATTGTCAGCGTCATCATGTGTGCCGCCCTGCTGTCGCTGCTGGAAGTCTTCAACGGAAACTTCGTCGCCGCTACGCGATTGTTGTTTGCCCTGGGTCGCAGAGGACTGGCCGATTCCCGGCTGGGCTACGTTCATCCCGAGAACCGCACCCCATCCGTCGCCGTGGTCAGCATCGGGCTCTTCACGGCCATGTGCATGTTTGCCGGGGAGTCCATTCTCGTACCCATCGCCGAAGTGGGCTCGCTTGCATCGGCATTGGGCTGGATGGCGGCCTGCGCGGCATACCTGCGCATGCGACCCCACGCATTCGGGCGGACAGCAGCAGCCACCGGAATCGTAGTCACCCTCCTGGTGCTAGCGATGAAGGTCGTTCCCACTGTGCCAGGACATTTCAGTGGCTACGAATGGGCTGCGCTGACCCTGTGGATTGTGCTGGGATTGTTGCTGCGCCGGCGCGCAGTCTCATCTGATGCAGCAGACACGAGTAGGCGCTCCTAGGATTGCACCTGCACCAGTTGCGCGTAGAACCTCGCGGCATGCGGCGACGTCGCGAGTACGGTCTTCTCCGGCAGTTCGCCCATGTACATCGCAATCTCGTCGCAGGCGTGCAGGCGCGGACAGCGCAGGCAGTCTTTGTACATCTTGTCGGGGAGGAGCTCTTTGTCTACGACGGTGAATCCCATCTTCTCGAAGAACTCCGGGATACGTGTGAACAGGCACACGCACGTGACGCTCTGGCGCGTGGCTTCCGCGAACAACGCCTCAATCAGCATGCGCCCCGCGCCCTTCCCTTTCGCCTTCTCGCCGATGGTGATCGAGCGCACCTCAGCAAGATGCATTCCATAAAGATGCAATGCACCGCAGCCCACGACTTCTCCGTCGTGCTCCACCACGACGAAGTCGCGGATGTTTTCGCAAATTTCCGCCAGCGACCGGCCCAGCAGGGTCCCGTCGCCGACATGGATCTGGATGAGTTGCTCGATCGCAATCGCGTCGGGCAATGTTGCGTTACGCGCTAACATGGGCGGCTCCCGCATACGTCAAGAGTGTGTCTTTCACCTGCTTCAACGCCGCCCGTACCTGCGCGGGAGCAGTGCCGCCAGGTACATCATGGATGGCCAGCACCTGCTGCAACTGCAATGCCTCGTAGAACTGCGCATCGGCCATGATGCCGCAGCTCGCATAGTCTTCGGGCGAGAGATGCTCGAGCTCGCAACCTTTGTCCACGCAAACCTGGACAGCCTTGCCGATCCTCTCGTGCGCTACACGAAATGGAATGCCGCTGCGAACCAGGTAGGCTGCTCCGGCCAGCGCATTCATGAATCCGCCGGTCGCGGCTTCCTGCATGCGCGCGTAGTCGAACGTCACGCTCGCCATGAAGCCCGTCGGCAACTCGCACCATGCTTGCCACCTGCTGGGCAGCGGCAAATACCGGCTGCTGCGTTTCCTGCATGTCCTTGTTGTAGGCGAGTGGCAGCCCCTTCACCGTCATGACCAACGCGGTCGCGTCGGCAAATACCCGCGCTGCCTTGCCGCGAATCAACTCCAGCGCGTCCGGGTTCTTCTTCTGCGGCATTGCGCTGCTGCCGGTGGAAAAAGCTTCAGGAAGCTTCACGAAACCGTACTCCGTGGTTGCGAAGAGAATGAATTCCTCCGCCCATCGGCTCAAGTGAAGCGCCACGGACGACAGAGCCTGCACAAACTCAATGGCGAAATCGCGGTCGCTGGTCGCATCGATGCTGTTCGTGGTTGGGGCGTCGAATTCCAGTGCCTCAGCGATGCCAGCGCGGTCAAGCGGCAAAACCGTCCCCGCTACTGCCCCCGAACCTAGAGGACAAAGGTTCAGCCGCTTGCGGCAGTCGGCAAGCCGCGACAGATCGCGCACGAGCATCTCGACATACGCCAGCAGCCAGTGCTCAACCAGCACCGGCTCGGCACGCTGCAAGTGCGTGTACGACGGCATGGCCGCGTCGCCTGCCTTTTCGGCCTGGGAGACGAACTCGCTCGCCAGCTCCACCAGCAACAGCGAGATGTCGTCGATCTTGGTGCGCACGTAGAGCCGCAGGTCGGTCGCAATCTGTTCGTTGCGGCTACGCCCCGTGTGTAGCTTCAGTCCAACCTCACCCGCAATCTCCACCAGCCGCTTTTCAACATAGTGGTGAACGTCTTCGATCGACCGATCGTCGTCCGTGGGAATCCCCTCAGACGCGATCTGATCCAGGGCTTTCAGCGTCAGCGACAGCTCTGCACTGTCGATCACCCCGGCCTTCGCGAGGGCAGCAGCGTGAGCCTTGCTTGCCGTTACCTCGTGAGGCAACAGAATGCGATCGAATGGAAACGAACGCTGCCACTGCTCGAACTCCGCATTCACCTGCTCGCTGAAGCGGCCCGACCACATCTTCACTTCGCTACCTCGGTCTTCTGGTGAATTAGCGCACGCGAGCGGGCCGGCAGTCCTAGAATGCGGATGAAGCCCTCCGCGTCCTTCTGGTCGTAGCTCGTCCCCATGGTGAAGCTGGCCACATCGGGACGATACATCGACGATTCGGATTTGCGCCCAGCGATATCGATGTTCCCCTTGTAAAGTGACAATGTGACGGTTCCATTGATGTCGTTTTGCGAGCTTTTCACGAACGCCTGCAACGACTCGCGAAGTGGCGTGAACCACAGCCCGAAGTACACGACCTCGGCATACTTCAATCCGACATGCTGCTTGAAGTGGGCCAGTTCGCGGTCGAGACACAGCGCCTCGAGCTCGCGGTGCGCGGTCAGCAGCAGCGTGCCACCGGGGGTCTCATAACAGCCGCGCGACTTGATTCCGACAAAGCGGTTCTCCACCAGATCAACGCGACCAATGGCGTTGCGCGCGCCGATTTCGTTCAGAACCTCCACGACGGCCACGGGATCGAGCACCACTCCATTCACCGCGACCGGCAAGCCCTTCTTGAACTCAATCGAGACTTTCTCAGTCTTGTCGGGCGCCTCCTGCGGAGACCTCGTCCACGTCCACGTGGTATCGAGCGGTGCGTTGTCGGGATCTTCTAGTTCGCCGCCCTCGTGGCTCACGTGCAGCAGGTTACGGTCGCGGCTGTGGATCTTCTCTCGGCTCTGCGCCACGGGGATACCATGCGCCTCGGCATACTCCAGGCAGTCTTCGCGCGACTTCAGCGTCCACTCGCGCCACGGCACGATGACTCTCAGCTCGGGAGCCAGCGCCTGATAGGCATGCTCGAAGCGCACCTGATCGTTACCCTTGCCGGTACAACCGTGTGACACGGCAGTGGCGCCTTCCTTCAGTGCGCACTCCACCTGGTACTTGGCGATGATCGGTCGCGCCAGCGACGTGCCCAGAAGGTACTTGTCCTCATACACCGCTCCTGCCTGGATCGCAGGGAAGACGTAGTCGGTCAGAAACTCCTGCCGCAGATCTTCGACGATGACTTTGCTGGCGCCGGTCTTGTACGCCTTTTCGACGACTGCGTCGATGTCGTCACCCTGGCCAACGTCAGCCACGAAGGCGATGACGTCGCACTCATAGTTTTCTTTCAACCACGGAATAATGATGGAGGTGTCTAGACCCCCGGAATAAGCAAGGACGACTTTCTCACGCATGGGAACTCCTCGGGGGGAAGCGGTGAACACCGCCTTCCAGCAACAACACCATAATGGCCTTCTGAATATGCAGGCGGTTCTCCGCCTGGTCGAACACGACCGAGCGCGGCGAATCGATCACCGACGCGGTCACTTCGTCCCCGCGATGCGCAGGCAGGCAATGCATGAACACGGCGTGCCTGGCGGCGTGCGAGAACAACTTTTGATTGACCTGGAACGGCATGAAGATCTTGCGGCGCTCGGCGGCCTGATCTTCCTGGCCCATACTCGCCCAAACGTCGGTATACACGGCATCGACGCCACTGACGGCCTCGACGGGATCGTTAGTCACCTTGACGTTCGCGCCCGAGACGGCCGCGATCTTCTCGGCCGCGCTCAGAATGTCAGCGTGCGGCTCGTAGCCCGCGGGCGTGCCAACCGTGATCGCCGCGCCCAGGCTCGCCGCCGCCAGCATCAACGAGTGTGCCACATTGTTGCCATCCCCGACGTATGCGAGGCGAACATTATGCAGATTGCCGAACTGTTCCTGCAACGTCTGCATGTCGGCCAGAGCCTGGCAAGGATGTTCCCGCTCGCTTAGTGCGTTAATCACCGGAATGGATGCATGCTGCGCCATCTCCGTCACGGTCTCGTGCGCGAAAGTTCGTAGCACCACACCGTCGATCCAACGCTCAAGATTGCGGGCTACATCGCTCAGGCTTTCGCGCGCTCCCAGCCGTGACTGTGTCTGATCGACGAAAAACGAAGTCCCACCCAGTGCGTTGATGCCCGCCTCAAACGTAAGGCGCGTACGCAGTGACGGCTTCTCGAAGAACAGCACGATCTGTTTCCCGACCAGCGTCCCGCGGTAGTCTCCAGGACGCGCCTTCATGGCGGACGCGAGCTCGAGCGCACAGGCCAGCTCGTCGGGCTGAAAGTCCTGGATCGATATCAGGTCGCGGCCCGAGACGCTGCGTTGGGTGAAGAGGCCCTGGTTTGCACCCGCGGGAATGGTGGTTGCGATCACGTCATACCTCCTTACTGGTTCGACCAGATGGGAAAGGGAAAAGCACTTTTGGGTTAGCAACTGCGAGCGCCAGGGTCAGCCATGTCGCTCAAGGGCACGGTCGAAGGCAAGCATCTTCATGACGCAATTACCTCCGTGCCCCAGTCGATCGGCTGCGTAAAGAATCCGGGCAGTACCTCGGCATGATCGGCGGGAAGAATCCTCACCCGCGTTACTCCTTTTTTCAGGGCGCTGGTACAAGCCTCGAGCTTAGGGAGCATGCCGCCACTTACGGTCGCCTTCTGCACCATCTGCGCGATGGCTTTGACGTCGAGCCAGCGAATGACCGTACCTTCCGCGTCCTTCACACCCGGAACGTCGGTGAGATAGATCAGCGCATGCGCGCCGCACGCGACCGCACACGCCGACGCCATCTGATCGGCATTCACGTTGTAGTACTCGCCATCAAAGCCGAGCGCGAGACTCGATACCACCGGAACGATGCCAGCGGTCCAAAGCCGTTGCATCCAGTCGATATTTACAGAGCGAATCTCTCCCACGAATCCCAGGTCCGGAGACTGCTTCTTGGCCGCACGAAACATGCCGAGATCGCCGCCGCAAAGGCCGACAGCGGGCTGCCCAGCGGCGCCGATGGCAGCTACCAGTTGCTTGTTGATCTGCCCGGCGAGCACCATGATCGCCACGTCGCGAGTTTGGGCGTTGGTCACGCGCAGACCGTCGACAAAAGTAGTTTCACAGCCCAGTTGCTTCAACGTGCGGCTCAACGCCGCTCCCCCGCCGTGCACGATCACGATCTGGTGGCCCTCTTTACACAAGCTTGGAATCGTCCTGGCAAATTTCTGCACTAGTTCCTTGCTGTCGAGCGCGGCCCCGCCAATCTTGATGACGAGCTTCACTGCAAACCTGCCTTCTCGTCGAAGCCGAACATCAGGTTCATGTTCTGCACTGCCTGCCCGGCTGCACCCTTCAAGAGGTTGTCAATGCACGACACCAGCACCGCTCGCGTCCCATCCGGCGAAAGCCGGAACCCGATGTCGCAGTAATTCGTATTGCGCGAGAACTTGATTTGCGGCAGTTTCGTTAGACCGAAGATCCGCACCCACGGCTTGCCCGCGTAGAACTCTCGCAGGGATTGATCCAGTTCCTCCGCGGACACCGCCTTCGCCAGCTTTACGTAAATAGTGGAAAGAATCCCCCGCGGAATCGGCAGCAGATGCGGCGTGAACTGCAACGATTCGCCATCCAGGCCGAGCTGCTCCCGCATTTCGCCGGTGTGCCGATGGCCGAATACGCTGTAGACCGCAAAATCACCTTCCACCTCGACGAAGTGGGTCTTTGCTGTAAGCGACTTCCCGGCTCCAGACACTCCCGACTTGGAATCGCAGATGATGCCGTGCGCCACGTCTACGTAGCCCGCTTGAATCCACGGCGCCAGCGCCAGGATGATCGACGTCGGATAGCAGCCGGGATTCGCCAGCAGCGTCGCGCTTTTGATCTCCTCAGCGTGCAACTCGGGCAATCCGTACACCGCAGTCTCATCCAGCTCTGCCGCGGATTTCGCATCGGCGTCACTGAATCCGTACACGGCACGATTGCCGGCATTCTTCAGCCGCCACGCTCCGCTTAAGTCGATCACACGAAAACCACGGCTCACCGCTTCCGGCACCAGCTCGCGCGAAAACTCGTGCGGCGTGGCCAGAAACAGCACGTCCACGCTTGCATCCTTCATCCGATCCCAGGAGAAGCCCTCGAATGGGAACCCGCCGTTGCCCGCGATCTGCGGGTACGCCTCGCTCAGGTCCTTGTACGCACTGTCGCCCTTGCGGCGAAACAGCAGTGGTTTCTTTGCGTCCTCATGCCGCGCCAGCAGGCGCACCAATTCGAATCCGGAATAGCCGGTCGCTCCAAACACCGCGGGTTGTATGCGCTGCCCCATTTACGATTTACCGAAAATAGCCACGTATGCGGTTGGTCAATCTCTCCGCGGTCGGATTGTCAGGAGCAATTACAAGAATCGTGTCATCGCCACCGATGGTTCCGACGACTTCTTCCCATTCCTCGCCGTCAATCGCTGCCGAAACCGGCTGTGCGCTGCCCGCACTGGTCTTGATCACAACCAGGTTCTGCGCGGTCTTCACTTCATACACAAACTCCTGAATCAGGCGTTCAATCGAGGGCAGAAATGAGTCCGGCACCTCGCCCTGGGGGAATTTGTATCCGTGCGTTGTCTTCACCAACCGCAACTCATGGATGTCGCGTGACAACGTCGCCTGCGTCACCCGGTGGCCGCGCCTGTAAAGCCGCCGCCGGAGTTCGTCCTGGCTGGCTACGTCCTGGCGGCTTACCAGGTCCCGAATAGCAGAATGGCGCGACAATTTCGACATAGCATAAATATACATCTCTATGCATATTCATACAACACAATTGGAAACGCTTCGACTCGGCTTGAAGTAAAA
Organism: uncultured Acidobacteriaceae bacterium; assembly: GCA_963758255.1. Lineage (GTDB taxonomy): Bacteria > Acidobacteriota > Terriglobia > Terriglobales > Acidobacteriaceae > DASRAA01. Next base: position 299,425 of record CAVWUX010000002.1, on the reverse strand, counting down.
AATCTTCTGGCGAAATTCGATGGCCGAAATGTGCCAGAGCGGGCCGTGAGCGAGGATCCGGCGTCGGCCAGGCTCACTGAGTCACCAAATTAGAGAAGGGCTTTCTGCCGCAGGAATTGAGTGGCGACGGCGGCCGCGTCCTCCTTCTCGCCATCGACCGCGTAGTTCAACTTCCGCATGTCGTCGGCGGTAATGCGCCCGGCAAGCCGGTCGAAGGCGGTTTGCGCCGCAGGAAACCGGCGCAGCAAGTCTGGGCGAACGATAGGCACGGCGTCGTAGGGCGGAAAATAGTGCCGATCGTCTTCGAGCACTACGAGTCCGAGTGCTGCGATCAGGCCATCGGTATTCGATCCCGCCACGATATCGACCGAGTGGTTCTGCAACGCCCGATACAGCAGGCCCAGGTCCATCACGCGCGGCGCTTCGGCAAACTTCAGGTCATATGTCTTGACCAGTCCTGCATAACCGTCGCGCCGCTCCAGGAACTCGTAGCCCACGCCCAACTTCAGTTGCGGGGCCTCGGGCGCCAATTGTGAGAGCTTGGTCAGGCCGAGGCGACGCGCATCGTCGCCGCGCATCACCATGGCGAAGCTGTTATTGAAGCCCAGAGGCGGCATCACGTCCAGGTCGAATTTCTGCCTGTATTCGCGCTTCACTTCTTCGTAAACTTCCCCAGCATCGCCCGAGGCATTCTGTTTGAGCACAGCAGCGAGCGCAGTGCCGGTGTACTCGGGATAGACGTCGATACGTCCAGCGAGAATCGCCTGCTGGCAGATGTAGGTCCCGGCCAGGTAGAAACGTCGATCCACTCGGGTCCGGCAGAATTGCTCCAGCATCTGCGCGAACATCTCGCCCAGGATCATTTGCTCGGAGAAGTTCTTGCATCCGACAACGATGTCGCGAGTTTGCGTTTTGCAGCCGGCGGCCAGCAGCATCAGTCCGGAAAGAAACGCGCGACGGTCGATCATGTCAGTGCTGCCTGCGCGCGAGGAGCTCTTCTATCTCACCCAGAAAGAAGTCGGCCAACAAGGCCATCAACGCGGCGGGAATTGCACCCGCCAGAATCACGCCATTGTCCACCATGGCGATGCCCCGGAAGATGAACTCGCCCAGGCCGCCGGCTCCGATTGCCGCGGCGATGGTTGCCACGCCAATCGTGATTACGGTAGCCACGCGAATGCCTGCCAGAATCACTGGCGACGCCAGCGGCAACTCAACGTGCCAAAGCAGTTGGCGCGATGTGAGTCCCATGGCCACCGCTGCCTCGCGGACTGGTTCGCTGATTCCAACGATTCCGACATAGGTGTTGCGCACCACCGGAAGCAGCGCGTAGAGCGCCAGGGCAAAAATCGCGAGCCGGTCTGCACGCGCTCCCAGCCAGGGCAGTGGCAGCAGGAGTCCAAACAACGCCAGGCTGGGAATGGTCTGAACGATATTGGTGCTGCCCAGGATGAGCGTTTTGAGCTTGGGGTTTCGTGTCAGCAAAATACCCAGCGGGAGACCAATTGCGACCGCTATCAACATCGAGACGCTGACCAGCCACAGATGTTCACCGGTCAGCATGGCGATTTCGCGTTTATGGGTGAGCAGGAAATTCACAACCCAGATCCTTCCAGTCCGGACTCGACAATAAGGTGATCAATCCGTAGCAAGGCATGCAGCGTTCGAGTCGCCATCAATTGCGAAACATTTGTCCAGCCATGCGATACGCTTTCATATACTCCTGGGCCAGCTCGTCGGGTGCATTCATGAAATTCTCCGGAGTATGGATACTCCGCAGCTGCCCTCCATCCATCAACGCGATGCGGTCGCCCAGCATCAACGCTTCCCCGACGTCGTGGGTTACAAAGACAATTGTCTTTCCCAACTTCTCCTGGAGTTTCTTGAATTCCAATTGGATTTCCGCACGCGTGATGGGATCGAGCGCACCGAACGGTTCGTCCATCAAAAGGATCGGCGGTTCAGCCGCGAGGGCGCGAGCCAGCCCCACGCGTTGTCGCTGTCCGCCCGAGAGTTGGTTGGGATACCGGCTGGCGAAGTCCTGGATGGGCAGTCCAACCAATTGCATCACTTCCTCAACGCGACTTGTAATTCTCGGCCGGTCCCACTTCTCAAGATTTGGCACCAGGGCGACGTTCTGCCAGACGGTGTAGTGGGGAAAGAGGCCGACGTCCTGTATCGCATACCCGATGCGGCGGCGCAGCCGGATCGGATCCCACTCGAGGAGAAGCTTGTTCTCCACCAGAATTTCGCCCGCGGAAGCAACCAGCAGCCGGTTGATGAGCTTGAGACAAGTGGTCTTGCCGGAGCCACTGCGTCCCAGCAGCATGAGGGTCTCGCCGCGACGCACAACAAGGTCCAGGTTCGTGAGCAGCACTTTACCCGATGGGAGGCGATATTCGACTCCTCGGAATTCGATCGTACTGTAGTAAGTGTCGCTCATATCTCAATCAGGGCGCGCACCCGGAGCCCCGCATTTCGCATCAGCGTATCAGAACGGTCGTGCAGGCATCTCCGGCATGCCGGCCTTGTGGATTGTAGCCACCTCCAAGGTAGAATGAAGCCGCACCAGAGACACTGAGTTGGCGTCGAACTCGGACCATGGCATCCAGCATTGAAGCAGCACGCCCGGTAAAGTTCGGGGCGGACCCGGCGAACGAGAACCGCGGCAACGAGACTCAGCCCTTCTGGTCGGCCCAGTCGAAGTGGCATCGGGTGCGCGTTGCCGTAGCCATAGCCTTTGCGCTTGCGACGATCGCTTACAGCGCGATCTGGATGTATTACATCCGTTTTGAGCCAAAAGCTGAATTTCGCTTCAGCTTTGAGCCCAAACTCCGTGAACATTATCTGGAAATCACTTCCGTCGCCCCTGGAGGCCCAGCGAGTCAGGCGGGGTTGCGATCCGGTGACCGCATATTGGCCATCAATGGGCACGCCATTCGATCTCCCAAACCGTATCTGACCGTCACCAATGGCGGCCAGCCGGGCGATCAGGTCACCCTGCAAGTTCAGACTCCTAGCACGGGAATCACGCGGCCGGTCCAGGTGACGCTCGCCCGGCCCGATACCCGACCGCGAACCATCAGCCAATGGATCGTTCACGAACTCCTCAGCTCATATCCCGTACCGTTTGTCCTCGTCGGAATACCTCTGTTGCTCCTGCGCGTGGACGATCGAGCCGCATGGCTGACGGCAATCTGTTTCGCTGGCCTGGTGGCCTCAGCGCCGATGGAACAGTTGACCGGCATGATGCCGGCCGGATTGCCCAATTTTGTGCTTGGGTACCTGATCGTCTTCTTTGCGCTGGCGCCAACCTCGATGTATTGGCTTTTCGCGACCTTTCCGGCCCAGTCGCCCCTCGATGCCCGCATCCCGTGGTTAAAGTACCTGATGCCGATCGCGGCAGCGTCGGTCGCAATTCCACTCGCGTTCGCAGCCCTGCTAACAGGAAGCATGGACCCGCTTTGGCCGGTGCTGGACCGCTTCGCGAGCCGGGAGATTCGCTACCTTCTTGGATCCTACTTCTTCATCGGCTACGGATTGGCGATGATTTCGTTGCTGGGCAACAGTCTCAGGGCCCCTACCACGGAGGCCCGCCGCAAGACCAGGGTCATGGCGTGGGGCACATTCGCCGGTATGTTTCCGTGGTTCGTACTGCAGGTGATCGTGGTTTACAGGCATACCACCCCCTATCAGCTACCGTTTTGGGCCTGGGCGACAGCGGTGATCGCGATGTTTCTCATGCCGCTCTCGTTTGCCTACGCCGTCGTCAAGCACCGCGTGCTGGAAATACCTGTTCTTCTCCGCCGCAGTGCACGGTATCTATTAGTGCAACGAGGATTTCTGATCCTGATGGTGGTTGTCGGTGTCGCCGCCACCGCGGCGCTCGCGCATTCCTTCTCACTGCATTTTCCGGCAAACGCCGGTGCCGGGATACCGGTCGGCGCGGCCTTTGGAATGGTGCTGGTCGGGATGGGCACCATGCTGCAGCACCGCGTTAGCGCCCGTGTCGATAAGGCATTCTTCCGCAGCGCCTACGACACCCGCCAGATCCTGGAAAACCTCGTCGAAAAGACCCGTGCCGTCCGCACCCGAGACCAGCTCTCCGAATTGCTGGAGACCAGCTTGGCACAGGCGCTTCACGCCACCTTCCTGCTCAACTATTTCGAGGAGCGTGGGAAGTTTGTACTGCGATCAGCTGGCAAGACGGTTGACGCTCCAGCCATCCTGCCGGAATGCTCTTTCATGACGGAAGAGGCTTTCCTCCGCGCCGAGCCAGTCGAAGTCACGCCGGCCGCAGGCAACGACTATTTCCTACAGATTGGTGCGGAGTGTCTCGTCCCGGTTGCAGGCAGAGAAGGCCAGAAGCTGGGCTTGCTGGTGCTGGGCCCACGCAAGTCCGAGGAGCCGTATTCCGGCGAGGACAAACGCTTGCTTGCCGTGGTCGCAAATCAGGCGGGGAACACGCTGGAGAACATCCGGCTCGGCGAAGACATCGCAGAATACATGGAGGTTGAAAAGCGGGCATCGCACGAAATCGAACTGGCGCGACAAGTGCAGCGCAAGCTTTTCCCACAACATCCACCTCAACTGACAACGCTTGACTACGCCGGCGATTGCGTGCAGGCGCGGGTCGTCGGCGGCGACTACTACGACTTCCTCGAGCTCGGGCCCGGGCTTCTTGGCTTGGCTCTCGCCGACATCTCCGGCAAGGGGTTTCCGGCAGCGTTGCTGATGGCAAACCTGCAAGCCAATCTGCGCGGGCAGTACGCCCTCGCACGTGACGATCTGGCGGGACTACTGCACTCCGTGAACCAGTTGTTCTATGAGAACACCGAGCCCAACCACTACGCCACGATGTTCTTTGGACGCTACAACGATCGGCAGGGGGTGTTGCAGTACGTAAACTGCGGCCATAATCCCGCGCTGGTATTGCGCGCTGACAACTCGGTGGAATGGCTGACATCGACTGCGACGGTGATGGGAATGTTTCCGGAGTGGAGCTGTCACGTTTCACAGTTCCAGCTCTACCCAAGCGATGTGTTATTGATCTATACCGACGGTTTGACAGAAGCATCTTCGCCGGATGGAGATGAATTTGGAGAAGCCCGTCTGAGCGAGGCCCTGCGCCGAAACCGTACATTAGCCGCGGCTCCGCTGCTGCACGTGCTGCTTGAGACTGTCCAAAGATTTAGTCCCGGCGAACCAGGCGACGATATGACCGCAGTGATCGCCAAGTGCCGTTAGTACGAGGACCCCACCGACGGCGATCAAAAAATGAGAAGGGCACCCTCGGGCGCCCTTACTTGGGACTTGGATGAACTAGCGTCGTCCCCAGCTTCCACCGCCACCGGAACGTCCGCGATCTCCGCCGCCGCCCCGGCCTCCGCCGTATCCGCTGCGACCGCCGCCACCACCGCCACGAGGCCGATCGGTCTTCGGACGCGCTTCATTAATGTTGAGATTGCGGCCACCCAGATTGGTGCCGTTCAACGCTTCCATCGCTTTGCCGGCGGCATCGTCATCCGTCATTTCAACAAAAGCGAATCCGCGTGGCTGGCCGGTGTCGCGATCCGTCACGATGCTCGCCTTGTCGACCGGGCCGTAAGCTTCGAACAAGCCGCGAAGCTGTTCCTCAGTCGCATCGAAGGGCAAGTTCCCCACGTAAATGTTTTTCATAGTCGCCTCACTTCTAAGATAGGAGGCCGTTTCGCGGATCAGGGATCGATGGCGCACCGCGGCCGCTGGTTAGGTTGTGTAAGACCGTCGACTCTGCTTCCAGGGCTTGGGTCGACCAATGCGCGCCGGAGAGCAGGTCGCCCTGCCCTCCATCGCGAACTCAAGATTAGAGTACCTGCACGTTTTCAGCCTGCCAGCCCTTCGGACCACGCTTGACGTCGAAGCTGACGGCCTGGCCTTCCTGTAGCGAACGGTAACCGTTCGACTGGATGGCCGAGAAGTGAACGAAAACGTCTTCGCCATTCTCCCGCGAAATGAATCCAAAGCCTTTGTCGCTGTTAAACCACTTTACTGTTCCTTGTTCCATTTGTTTCTTCAATATCCTTGATGTTGATGTCGCGATGCGGGATCGGTAGGTTATGGGCAGGAATCGCTCGAGCTGCAGGAGGGATGACTGCGAACGCGCCGTTCTAACACACGCAACTTAACTATACACCAATTCGTGCTACCCCACTGTTGGAACCACGACAGTTCGTCCCGGCCTGGGAACGCAAGTTCGGCATCGCAGGGCAAAAGCGTGTTGATCGCAGATCGCACTCGCAGTTGCAATTGCGGCTCAGTCAAGTTCCCGATTGGAAGCTGAAAGCCTATTGTGCCAGCAACAGTAACCGGCTCCCCGAATCAAGGTACACGGTGTTCTTGGTCGATTGCAGAATGGTCCCCGGCTCGCCCATGGAGTAACTTGCGATCGTCATGTTCTCCAAATAACAGACTCCCGGGTGCATCGCGTCTTCGGAGACCGAAGTCGTGCCGCGAATGCCAAGTCCCTTGTCCAGTGTGTTGCTGCCGGCGCTTCCATCCGTGCGTCCCGCAGCTTGCGACATCTGGGTAATACGGCCGGCGGACGATGCCCCGTTATCAGCAGCTACTGGGTCAACACCGCCCGGCTCCCATCGCGGAGCAACGCTGACCAACGCCATCGTGATGAGCATTTCCTTGCCATCCTTAAGCTGTGCCTTGTCGAACAGAACGCCCAATTTCGACGGCCCTTCCTTGTCCGCCTTTACCTTTACTTCCGTAACCTTGCCAAGAATTTTTGTTCCTTTCGGAAGCTCCGTTCCGTCCTTCAAAGTGGTTGGATCGGTCATGCGAGCAACCACAGCGTCTCCAACCTTCACTCTTTTGGGATGAACCAGTTTTTCGAGAACTGCGTGAATCTCCGGCGATGACGGTCCCGCCGTCGCTGCGGGCTGGTCCTGAGCGCTGGAAACCCGCGGATTCCAGGCCATCCAGGTGACGACCGCCAAAGCCACCAGGAAGCTACGGATTGCAAGCTGGCGTGAAGACATGATCGACCTCCTATGAATAGAACCGCTCGATCCTGATCGGCCGCGTCATTACGACCGCGCAGTTCACACTCAGAATACTCCCGGACGACCCGCGGACAAATACCGGATACTGCGTCTCACCCCATTTGCCGAAAGTATGCAGAAACTCACACTGGCAACATTATCTTCAGGCTCGAAGATTCCTGCCGATCAAGAGCGGACTCTGAGGGGCGATCCTCAGTGGAGTCGCCAGTTCTGGTAAGAAATGCCTATTCCAGGTCGCACCTCAGTGGGTAGATGTGCACCATGAAACGGGGCTTACGGCCGCTTGAGTGCAGTTTGAGCTTGTATATGCTTGACATCTGCCCCAACCGACAGCAGAATCGGTAAGCTGGGAGCGGTTCGCAAGACTCCCAGCGACTATTGAAATTCCTCCCTCTCAACACAGCCGACCGAACCGAAGAGGTAACATCGGCACAAACCAGGCGACTCGGGCCTCAAAAGGAAACTCCTATGCGATTTGGACGAGCACTACAGACCGTTCTGGCGGGTATGACAGTGCTGTTGTGGTTGGCGACGGCCTCTGCGCAGCAGGTCCGATATTTCCCGGACTTCTCGTCGGTGGCGAATTTGCGGATGAATGGCAGTGCACATCAGGCAACCCGTGGCGGTGTGAAAGTGCTCCGCCTTACCGACGGATATCAAGGCGTCGGAGCGACGCACCCCGAAACCGCAGCGAGTTGGTTTTCGCTGTCGCAACCCCTGAACTCCGGATTTACGACGTATTTCAAATTTCAGATTCATTCCACCGGGATTTGTTGCGCTCCTGCCGACGGTTTTGCGTTTGTCGTTCAGAATGCCTCAGTCACAGCACTTGGCAGTGGGTTCGGAGGAATGGGGTACGCTGGAATTCCAAACAGTCTGGCCGTGGAGTTCGACACTTTCGCCAACCCTTGGGATCCCAACGCAAATCATGTCGCGGTGCAGAGTTGCGGCACACAGGCCAACGCTCCCACTCACACGGTTGGGAACTGCCTTGTTGGTTCCGGGATTAACAGCAATATCCCGCACCTGGGGGTTACCTGTGGCAACTCTTCGTGCGCAGATGGCTTACCGCACCAGGTTGTTATCGAATACACTCCGCCAGCAAACATCATCGGCAATGGCACCCTGATGGTCTGGATCGATCAGCCCTTCATTCCCGGCACTCACACTCCGTGTCCGAACAACAGGATCTCTGGTTGTCCGGTAGCGGCGGTCACGTCCATCAACATCCCGTACAACATCAACAACGCGTACAATTCCCAGGGCATTACGCTGGCAGGCGGCACCTCCGCGTGGGTGGGATTCACCGCCTCGCAGACAACTGTCCCGCAAGCGCACGATATTCAGGCGTGGGAATTCACTCCGCACACTCCAACTCAAGTGCAGCAGGTTATTCCTCCGGGCGGTACCCAGGCCGACTATATTTTTGGCGGTCACGACATGGGAGTGAATTACTTCGCCGGGTTTGTCAATGACCCCAATGACCCGTATCTCATGACGGTGGTGGCGAACCCCACCCCGCGCAGTGTGTTTTACCAGACTCGACTCCTGGCACAACAGGGAACTCCGTTCCGCAATGAGCAATGCGTGGTCTATCTGCAGACAGGTGGAAATTGCATCGTTTATTCGGTAACCTGCCAGCGGTCAAGCAATCCGACCGTTGATGTACCCTGCCCAGTCAGCCTGAACCCGTGCACGGCAATTGTCCAGACAGGCTGCATAACCTTCAACACCAGTTTCTACACATCGGATGGCATCACACCGCAAAACGCCGACTACCTCAAATCTGATCCCGTCGGAAGCAACAACTGGGTGAGTATCTTCGAATCCTACGATCCCAATATCCTGGATGGCAGGACAACCGGTAAAGGCGGCACTCCATCCGACTTCGCGGCCACGTTCAAGTTGTTCACCCACAATTAGAACGTCACCGCAGAACAAGGACAACCCCGGCTACGGTCGGGGTTGTCGCTTTTCGGGGACTCACGAAAAGTACGGACAGGCAAGTTCGTAACTGAGAAAGAGAGGCTCTCGAACCGGAATGAATGCTAAGCGGAGCCTTGGTATGACTTGACGGCGTCGTGATAGATGTCCTTCAAGTCGGAGCGGTCCAGAAGGCGGCCCGCGCCACTTTCCTTGCTGATCGATTCCAGAATCCGAACAGCCTCTTGGAACTGGGGTGCGTACTCCTTCGTCCTTCCGCCAATGCTTAAGATCTGTCCCATCAGGTAATGTGCCTTCGCCTGTTCCACCAGGAGGCCGAGTTTCTCCGCGCGGTTCATGGCGCGATCCAGTTCCTGTTGCGCGTCTGCCGGTTTCTTGACCGCCAGCAGCGCTTGCGCCAGATAGACCGACGACTGCACCGACAGTGCCTTCAGGCCCAGAGAGTCCGATTGTTCCACCAGGCCCTTCAAGACGGATATGGCCGAGGCTGGATGATCCTGAACGACATCAAGCTTTGCCATGTTGAAGTGCGCGACCGCAAGCAATTCGCGATTCTTCGATCGGGTTGCCACCTGCAACGCTTTGTCGTATTCCTGGCGGGCGGTGCTGTAATCGCCGCGGTAAAAATAGCTGTCGCCCAGATAATTCAACGCCTGCGCCAACACGGTGTCGTTCTTGACTTCGGTGGCAAGTCGTTCGGCATCTGCCAGGCTCTTCTGTCCCTCGTCCCAACGGCCCACCTCCGACAGCGCGTTCCCATAACGGCCTGTCGCCTCCGCCATCAGCCAGGTGTGATCGTTGCTCTGTTGGAAGTCTTTCAACGACTCCTGCAGTGCACTGAGAGCCGCAGCATACTTGCCCTGCTCTGTGAATAATGCACCCAGGCCGCTGGAATTGATTGCTACTCCGTTCTGGTCTCCACTGTTTCTCCGTATTTCGAGTGCCTTGAGATACTGTTTTATCGCTGTGTCGTACTGCCCAAGTTCGACATTCGTCTCAGCCAGATTGTGGAGGGACTGAGCCATGTCGTCCGTAAGCTTGAGCTTCTCGCGTATCTGATACGCCTGCTGGAAGTAGGTCAGCGCATCCTGAAAGCTACCCATATAGCTGCGAATCGTGCCCAGATTGTTCAGGCACAATGCCTGGTATGCCTCGTCGCCCACGTCCCGGAAGATCGACAACGCTTCGGTGGTGCTCTTCAGCGCTTCGTCGTATCTTGCATGGTCCGAATAGTAGGACCCCAAATTCATCAAAATAACCGCCGTGCTGTGTTTGTCGCCGATTTTCCGAAACAGAGACAAGGACTCTTTGAAGTTCGCCAGCGCTGCGCTGGAATCCCCCATCCGGTCCTGCACGGTGGCAATCATGTTCAAGCTGCTGGCAATGCCTCTCTCCAGCCCGAGGTTCTTGCGGATATCCAGCGCTGCTTGAAAGTTCTTCAGAGCCTCATCGAGCTTGCTCAAGGCTCAGGTAGGCCGTGCCCATCTGCTGCTCGATGGACGCCTTCTCCTCGTCATTACCAAACTGCGTCGCCAGGCTGTAGGCCGAATTCAAGAACTCGAGCCCCGCTGTTTGATTACCGTCATCAATCTCCACCTTGCCACTGGCCAGCAGGGCGTCCAGGTTCTTCGGGTCAGCGGCCCGCACACGCGCCAGACGTTTGCGGGCCTCGTCGTAATTGCTTACCCTCTCGTAGAGCTCCGCCAGTGCAAGTTGCGCGTCGACATCATCGGGGTTGACCTGAGTCAGCTTCTCGTAGGCCGTGATGGCTTTGTCCGTGTCGTTCATGATCACGGCATGATTGGCTTCGACCAGGTACTTCTGTTGCGGTGGAAGGTTGTCGCTCAGAGTTACAGCGCGGCGCGATGCTTGCTCGGCTTTGTCGTCGAATCCCAGATTGTGATACGACTCCGCCAGTCTCGAATAAGCCATCGCGAAGTTCGGGTCTTCGCTGATCGACTTCCTCGAATTTCTTGGCGGCGTCCTGGTCCTTGCCCGAACGGGCGAGTTGCAGCCCCTCGTCATAGTCACGAAGCGCAGGCACGGACTTCGTCAAAACGTACTGCGCGTGGCCTTTCAGGTCCTTTTGAACATTCGGGTCGGTCGAGAGATTAGTCCGCACCTGGGAAGCAAGATCGTCCAAGCCCGCGAGAAGGTCCTTCTCGCTCGGAACATCCGTCTTGAGCTCGAAGTTGCGATCGTGCTTCAAGTCATAGATGGTCGCATTGATGCGTATCTGTTCGCCGAACTTCTGGTACTGGCCATACACCACGGTGTCAGCATTGGTGAACTCAGCGATGCGCTTCAGTGTCGACAAGTCAAGCTGCGATTGCGGCGAGATATGCAGATCACGCAAGACCTGCTGCAAGCGGCTGGGCGAAACCAGTCGCACGCGTTTAGACTGGCCGATATCGGTGCCCAGGGTTTCCGAGACGCTGGACGCCAACCAATTCACGCTTGGGTCGCTCGATGAGTTGTAGAAAGGGACGATCGCGAGCGTCAGGGCCGCCGGTTGGGATGCCACCTGGTCACCAAAGCCGCCCGTCTTGATTTTGACAACGACACCGACTGCCCGCCGCCAACACGATCCCGGCGACACCAACTGCAATCCACTTGAGGGGAAAACGCTTGACCGGCACGATACTGGGGGATGGAATTGCTGGGGGCTCCGTCTCGACCGTGGGAGCCGCAAACGCCGACGCTACCAGTGCAGTTCGCCCGGAGCTGCTCGACCTCGAACGTCTGCCCTCGAAGATATCGAGATCGTCGATCAGCTCTTGAACTGTGTCGTATCGCGCTTTCGGATCGCGCTCCAGGCACTTGGCCGCAATCAGGCTCAGCGACGGCGGAATCGTTGGGTCGACGTCCGAGAGCGGCACTGCACGCTCCTGCGTGCGCTTCACCAGGCTGGCTATGGCACTCTCGGCGCGGAATGGAATGTTTCCCGTCAGCAGCTCGTAGAAAATCAATCCCATGGTGAACAAATCGGATCGCGCATCCAGCTCCGCGCCCATGGCCTGCTCGGGCGACATGTATTCCATCGTCCCGATCATCATGCCGGTCTGTGTCATGCCGTCGCTTTGGACGGTTTTCGCCAATCCGAAATCCATGATCACCACCCGGCCCGAACCGTCACGCATGATGTTGCTGGGCTTCAGGTCGCGGTGTATGACGCCTTCGGCGTGCGCTGCCTGCAGGCCCGAACACGACTGCCGCATGATGTTGATGGCTTCTTTCGGCGATACTTTTCCTTCGCGCGTCAGAATGGTGCGCAGGTCTTCACCCTCGATGAACTCCATCGTGATGAACTTGACGCCCTCGGCCTCGTTCAGGTCGTAGATGCGGATGATGTTGCGATGCGTAACCTGTCTCGCCAGCACCAGTTCCTGCTTGAAACGCGCAAGAATGGCGGGATTCCCGGCAAGATCAGGTCGAATCACCTTGAGTCCAACGGTGCGGTCAACTTCCAGATCGTGCGCTTTGTACACCGCGCCCATGCCGCCCATTCCCAGCAATTTCTGTATTTCGTAGCGCCCACCAAGGACAGTACCGATCTCTAAAACAGTTGCGCCGATGGCGGCGTAGATGGGACTGGGTGTGCCGGAACTGGCATCACGCTTCTTCGGCGTTGGCGCGACGGTGGCGTCGTTGGACGAGTCGCGTTTGGGCGGTTCAGGAGACGAAACAGGCTGGCCCGAATCGGGCGGTGCCTGGCTATCGGACTGCGCGAGATCGGAAAGATTCACTTCCAGGGAAGTCATCTCATCCGGGTCGAGCGCGGGCTGCGGCATGGCGGCCGAACTCTCACCGCTGGAAACGGCAGTTCCTTCCTGCGCTCTCCGAGATGCTCGGTCCGCGTCGCCTGGCATATCCCCCACAGTTGTCTTACTGGACTGGCCGGGAGCGAATTCTGCCCCAAAAGTCAGTTATCTTCGCAGTATATCTTGCTTTCGGAGTCCCTATGTGCGGATTCTATCTGTGTCATCAAGAGTCAACAAGCAGCCTCTTCCGTTATCAATTGAGATAACACTGAGGTTGGTAGCAATGTAACCACCTAGGTGGTGATATGGAACTTTCAGCTCGAATCAGATTTCCACAATCGCAACGCCATCGTCCACATTATGACAGGCAGGAACATGAAGGCGCCCGTTCCGGCGGCAACGGCTCGCGGAGAGATTCCAGTGTCGAGCGCCTGCCCGCCAATCCATGCGGCTGCCGCCAACACAAACATCGAAATTGCCAGGTCCGCTCCAAAGACCCGCCCGAGAAAGCGGTCCTCCGTGTTTAGATGAAGCAAGGTCGTAGAGAACACCCAGACGGTTGAGGCGCCGCCGTGTGCCACGACGATCACCGCGAAAGCAAACCACATGTTGCGGGCACTGCCCAGCAAGAGGTATCCAACTCCTCCGAAAATGAAACCGACCAATACGCCGAAGCGAAGGCTGCGTTCACGTTGTCCCGTCCAGTGTGATGCAATAAACGGTCCAAGCAGGGCCCCGAGGCCACGCGCTCCCATCAGGAGGCTCATGCCGAACAAGGCAGCGCGCGTGTGCGAAATGCCCCCAATCTGAATTGGGAAGATACGCTCACCCATCACCGGAAATAGCACCCAGGACGTACCCATGATGCTGACGCCCCCTTTGAGTAACACCACGGCCGCCAGTTTGGGATCGTGTGTAATGTACTTGACCCCCGCGCGAATTGAGGACCATCCCGCCTTCCGGTCTTCCGGATGCCGCTTCGTCACATCGGCGTGCGATTCTGCGAAACTCATGCGACTGATTAGCGCCGCTGAGACTGCGAAGGACAACGCGTTCAGCACAAACACCGCATCCCGCCCGAGCCATGCTGCGACGACTCCTCCCAACACCGATCCCATCGCCAAGTCAAATGACCAGGTGGCGGAGGAAAGCGTATTGGCAACGATCACATCGCCTTCTGCCGCGATATTGGGAATGACCGCGTTGCGGGCAGGTTCAAAGAACGCCACCATCACGGTTTCGAGAACGAGCAGCGGATAGATAATCCACACCGATCCCGGCGAACGAATCAGCAGCATGCAAGCCACAATCACCATGCGCAGCAAATCGGTGGCGATCATGATCTTCCGCCGACTGAAGCGGTCGTTGACCATGCCGGCAAACGGCCCAAGCAGGGTATGTGGCAGCACTTGGAGAACAAGTGCCAGCGCGACTGAAGAGGCTTTGCCTGTCAAGTCGAGCAACAGGCTATAGATCGCCAGGGTGTAGAACCAGTCTCCATTTTCGCTGACGATCTGGGCGATCCACAGCCTGCGAAAATTGGCGTTCTCGCGGACCAGACGGCGATAGTTGGAAATGGTGATGCCCGAGAATGCCATGCGAAGCACTCAGCCTAACAGAGGCCTGAACCGAGTCGAGGGATCCATTGGATGTTTCTGGCGTGCTTCGATGGAACGCCGGGCGGGTGACTTACGGGTTCCCTGCTCCCGCAACGCCTGGCTCGGCAACGTGGGGAACTAACGCCTGGGTCTCACCCGATGGAGGCAAGGTGGGTCGGTGCCGCAGCGCGTCAATCGCCATTCGCGCAACATCATAGACGCCGTAAACGATGTTGGCGCGCCAGATGTCATTCCTGAACGTCAGGATCTGCCGCCTGATGTATCGGAAAGCGTGACTCCCCGGTTTGAATTCCCGATTCGTGGTCGAAGCCGGCAGGTCGGGCACGGTGGGTTCGCAATCTTTCAGTTGCACCACGGCAATCGAGCCGTCGGTGCGCATCGGGTCTCCGGTCGCATTCTGCGCCAGCGTCGCGATCCCCTCCCGAGCTACATAACTAACCGACTGCACACACCCGGCAAAGTTCAGGTCGCGGATTACCTTGCTGCGCTCGTCGTCGATGTCGGGCGCGATGTGGTGAACGAAACCGCGATACTTCACCGACAACACTGCGCTGGTATCACGCGTGGAGGAACACGCCCAGACCGAATCTATTTCGTCGTCGCCGGTCCACTGCCAGATGCGGAGATGGTCGCGCCGTCCGTAACTGTTCAGGCCCTTCTGCCAGGTCATGTCCTGTGGCTTCCCGTCAAGCAGAAACGTCTTCATCGGCTGCTGGGCATAGCCGCTGTTGTTCAGCAGAGCATAGAAGTTGCGCAGGAACGCGCGCTTCGAAACCGGATCGCTATTGTTCCATCCCGCCTGGCGGAAGGCGTCTTCCACCTGCGTCTGCGAGCCCAGAAAAACCAGGTTCACGAAGTCGGCGTCGACGTCTTTCTCCGTGGTTGCGCGGTGCGGCAACTGCTGAATCAGTGAATCGTATTCCGAAGTAAAGCCTGGATCGTCCGCGGTCGCAGTGCTCTTCTTAAGTAAAGTCGGCGCGGACACTTGCTGCTTAAGTTTCAGGTGCAGGTCGGTGCCGGCCGGGTAATAGATCTCGGGCTCGGGAAAGATCGGAAAGGTTGCTTTGTAAATAATCAGTCCCAGATCGGAGTACGGATTCCACGTGGGCATGTGGATCAGCCGGCTATTGATGCGTCCTTGAAAGGTATCTGAACTGAGCACGCCTTGAATAACGCCGTTCTTCACCTGCTCTCGGGCATTTTCCACGTCCATAACGCGAGTGGAAATTTCGATGGTCACACCCGGTTCGATCATGGCCCGGTTGAAATCGAGTTCGAGTGTCGCAGTTTCATGGCGAATACCCCATCCCACTTTGCGTTTGCTGCGTACCACGCCCTCAATGGGTGTCCCCATTGGTAGCACAACGTCGTATCCGCAGACGACGTCCTGCGTTAGCACCGCACGTACGGAGTCGCCCACTTTTGCGGTGTACGTGGATATCGGGCTGGCCAGACGAATCCAGAGAGACTCGCCTTCCAACAACTGGTCGCAGCCGATTGCCAGGCTGGCACAGCATACTAGGTACAAGAATGCGAGCCCGCGGCCCAGACCGAGCAGGATTCTCATTCGAACGAAACGCCTTCCCACATCCGATTTAGGTGATGCCTAATAATAACTGATGACCGCCTTCAAACCTGCCCGGTCCACCGTAATTCCGCTGGTTCTCGCCGAAAGATGAATTTGATGTGAAAGGGATTCGCTTCAGGGCCATTACCCGTCGCCGCTGAAACTCAAACGCCCCGGATCGTCCGGGGCGTCTGAACCTTCGCAGACTACGAAACAGAAACAGGGAGCCTAAAACATGTTCCAGAGGTACTGGTTGTAAACGTCGTGATGGTATTGCACTTCTGGGGCCTTGACGTACGTGCCCAACAGCCGCGGACAACGGTCGGCCGAGGCCTGTTTCAGGTCAGCGTAGCGCTCCTTCACATCGGCGCCGAGCAGTTTCGTTGTCCAATCAGCATTACGGAAGTTTGCCATCGCGTCATAGATATTGTCGGGCAGATACCGCTCGGCCTGGCGGAGGTTCTTGATCTTCGCGGTTTCACCCGTCAGTCCGGTTTTGAACACTGCGAGCATCACCAGGTATGGGCTCGCGTCGGGAGCAACCGAGCGCACTTCGACGCGCATGCTCCGCTCATTTCCAATGGGCACGCGGATCATGGAACCACGATCCACCGGTGAAGCCTTGATTTGGTTTGGCGCTTCAAAGTGGGGATCGAGGCGGCGATACGCATTCACGCTGGAATTCAGCAGGAGGCAAGTATCGTTGCCATGCGTCAGGAAGCGATCGATGAACTGCCATCCCATCTTGCTGAGTTTTTCCTCGCCCTTAGGATCCCAGAACAAATTCTTGCCGCCCTTGCTGACCGAGACGTTGGTGTGCATGCCGCTACCGTTGACCCCGACGACGGGCTTGGGTAGGAACGATGCCGTCATACCGAGGTTGGTCGCTACCTGGCGGCAAATCAGCTTGTAGAGCTGGATCTGGTCGGCAGCCGCAACCACCTCGCCGTACGAATAGTTGATCTCGAATTGCGACGGCGCCACTTCGGGATGGTCCTTCTCGTTCTGGAAGCCCATGGCCCGCTGCACTTCGGCTGTCGTATCAATGAACAGGCGCAGCGGATCGCCCGGCAGTGAATGGTAGTAGCCGCCTGTGTTGACGTACTCGAATTTGCCCGTCTCGTGATAGCGACGCTCCGCGTCCTTTCCTGCGAAAATGAAGCCCTCAATTTCGTTGGCTGCGTTGAGGGTATACCCTTCCTTCTTGTACATCTCCTCGGCAAATGCCTTGAGGATTCCGCGAATATCCGCCCCGTACGGAGTTCCCCCCTTGTCGATGACGTCGCCAAACACCAGTATCTTTCCTGGCCCAAACACGTCGGATGGTCCCCAATAAAAAGCGCTCCAGTCGATTCCGAGCCGCAAGTCGCTCTCGCGCTGCGCTGTAAAGCCGCGGATCGACGAGCCATCGAAGGTAAGGTTGTCCCAGCTCTTGACCAGGAATTTCTTGTCATAGTCCAGCATGTGCAGGCGGCCTTCAAGGTCGCTGAACAGCACGGTCACTGCCTTAATCCGCTTTTCGTCGGTAAGGTATTTCAGGCGCTCTTCCTGAATCTTGTGGGCGGCCACGCGCTTGAAGCGCTGTTCCTTGGCCTGCAGATTCAGCTCCTCCAATTGGTCATACGGAAGCGCCAAGAAGTTACGTAGTTCGTTCGACATGAATCTCCTCAAGATGGGGATTGGGAACCGCCATGGTGAAATTAGATTTGTTGGCGATCACTCTTGAGGGTATAGCTTCACCAAATCGCACTGCCAATTAAAAGCGTTAATAAGCGATATTGACGGAATTTATCGATCACAACTGCCGATTGGAAGGCCTCTTGTGGCCATATTGCAACGAACTTGGTGCAATTATCGAATCAGCGGTGCACCGCCCACCTGCAACTACACACTGGAGTGGCGTGCGACGCGCTTTCGCATCCGGATCTCGGAGCCTCCGCGCGCGAAGCTGACCTCCGTCATCAGGCTCCCGATCAGGCAAATGCCGCGTCCGTTGCGAGATTTGGTCGCAGTGTAATTGTCGGGATTGGCCGGTGCAAGATCGAAGCCCCTCCCGGGATCACGGACGGTAATGGTCACATCGGAAGCATCCACCGTGGCGGTGCAATGAATTGTCTTCGCCGGATCGTCGCTGCATCCGTGCAGCGCTGCGTTCGCAAGTGCCTCTTGCACCGCCACCAGTATGTCGATCTGGGCTTCTTCGTCGGGGCAATACTGCGCGACGAATTGCATGATTCGCTCGCGCGAGTCGGGCACGGCAGCTAGCGTTCCCGGGAATTCGAATTCCCTGCCCAGAACGGCCCTGCGCCCCACCGCCTCTTGCTGCCTGTCATCCTTCACATCGGGAGGCAGTGACACTCCTGCATTATGCGTGTGCAGAGTGGCCGGAAGCCAGCGCGGATTGCAAAACGCAGATTAAAAGTCTGTTAACGCACACTGCCACCGAAACTGGAACCCACTTAATTACGTCTAACAATTTGCGGGCAATTGATCTCTCCGCAACGAAGATTATGCATCATAGAGATGGATGACGACGTGTTGCATAACTACCACCTATCAGCAAACTGGCCGGCGTGTCAGCAACTCGCAACAACGAATCGAGACTGAGGAAATGCTGCGAATAGACGTACAGTCAAGAAATGGTGTGGCCACGTTGCGATGCTCCGGACGCGTGGTCTTTGGTGTCGAAGAAGAGATGTTGCGCACCATGGTGCAATCGCGCCCCGAACCCTGTGTGCGAATTAACCTTGCGCAGGTCGATCAGATTGATGCCGCCGGCCTGGGCTTGCTTGTGGAGTTGCAAACGTGGGCCCGAAAGACGAGACGAACGCTGACCCTGCTGGATCTTTCCGAGCCGGTTTGGACACTGGTCATCCTTACCAAGCTCTGCGCCTGGCTCGACATTTCGTATTCCGACCTGTCAGACTCCTTCGACCCCAGCGAGGAAGACGAACGCAGCGAGATGATCGCGTAGCCGAACGTGCACTTTCCGCTAGTCGGGTCCAGTTGCACCATCCAGCATCGGCTGGGAGCTCTTCTCGTCCACAATGAACGCATTCTCAGTTTGTTCGTAGAAAGCGAGTGAGGAGATGCAGCGTCAGAGTACTGATTCTTTCGGCAGTAGCGTGTTTCACCTTGCTTGCCGTGACCAGCACGGCTTCCTCGGTTGGTTGGTAGATCCGGCCGTTGGAGTCCGCCCCGGGCTCCCAATGGGCTTGTGCCCCGCCCAGGGAGATGAAAAACTTCCAGGGTGTCATCCTGACCGCAGGCGTCGCCGCTCTTGCGACGCGGAGTCGAAGGACCCTACCCGACGAGGATTTCTGGGGGGCTGCGACCGATGCCGTTAACGAGTACGTAGGAGAACGACTCTTGACGCGAAAATCACGATAGAATGTGATTTGGGTCACCGTTGAGCTGGTCAACGGTGGCTACACTGAGATTGTCTTGATACGTCGTGTGCTCAAACTCGTCGGAATGGCTCTGGTGCTCACGCTTGGGGTCTTGCCATCGGTGGCCCTGGTCGGCGCGTGTACAGCGGCGCCGAGTTCTCACCAGTGCTGTCCGGCCGCTGTAGCATCGCAACCGTCAATGGCAATAAACGGCCCGCGAGCGCCCGCTCCGTGTTGCCAGGTTTCCTCTGGCGAGTCAGCGCCGGCAACTGAATCGCAAGTCGAGGCGCCGCCATCCATCGCATACCGCCCAGTCGTGACAGTAGCGCCGTTGGTGACTCGTCCGGCGCGAACGGACGTGATCACCGAACAAGCCGACGCGAGTCTTCTTCGTCCCGCACAGTCCTCCCTCTGCACCTTTCTTATCTAGTCCCTCCTCGTAGCGTCTCTGTCGTTCGGGCGTTGATGGCCTGAGATACATCCCTTTTTCGAATTGACGGGATTGATCTATGAGCAGGTTAGGATTCATTCTCCTGGTGAGTTTGCTGGCTTTGCCCGCGCCCGCGCAGGAATCTTCGACGACCCCCAATGCCGCGCCGCTTGCCGGTCCAACCGCAGCGGTTGAGCAATCGCCACCGTCGCAAGTTCTCACCCTCGACGAAGTGGTTAACGAGGCGCTGGCGAAGAATCCCGGAGTGCAGAGTGCCGCACATTCCGTTGACGCACAGAGGCACAGAGTCCCGCAAGCCAAGAGCCTGCCTGATCCTGACGTGTCTGTAGGCTGGATGGGCAATCTCACGCCCTTCAGTGTGCAGCAAGGCGATCCCTCCAGTTATCGCGGCGTCGGCGTGATGCAGAGCCTGCCGTATCCGGGCAAATTGAAGCTGCGGGGCCAGATCGCCTCAAAGGACGTGGACGCGGCGCAGTGGGACTACGAGGCGGTGCGCCGACGCCTGGTAGCCGACGTTAAGGCGGCCTACTACGAATATTCTTTCTACGACAAGGCCCTCCTGATAACGCGCAGGGACAAAGATCTGCTGCAAAAATTGTCGAGCATTTCGGAGGCCCGCTACCGCGTGGGCAAAGGCATGCAGCAGGACGTGCTGAGATCGCAGGTGGAGATCTCGCTGCTGTTGCAAAAGATCACCCTTCTGGAGCAGCAGCGGGCGACGGCGCAGGCCAGATTGAACACCTACATGGCCCGCGGTGCGGGATCGCCACTGCCTCCTGCAGCCAGCGTCGAGCCTGCGGCGCTGAACGAAAAGGTCGATGCTCTCTACCTGCTGGCGGCCAAGAATGACACCTCACTACAGCGGGAACAGCAGATGATCGAAAAGAACAAGCTGGCAACGCAACTGGCGCGCAAGGATTACCTGCCGGACTTCGGCATTGCCTACATGTACCAGCAGCGTCCGCTGATGCCGGACATGAACGGCATGACGTTCACGGTGAATGTACCGGTTTTCTACAAAACCAAACAGCGCGAAGGGGTCAGGCAGGCGACGGAAGAAGCAATCAGCGCCGAGCGCAGCCGGGACAACCGCAAGCTCGAGTTGCAGTTCGAGTTGAAACAGTATTACCTGTCGGCCGAGGCATCGAAACAACTGCTCGATCTCTACTCGAAAGCGATTGTGCCGCAGTCGTCGCTGGCGCTGGAGTCGTCGATGTCAGCCTACGAGGTCGGCAATGTTGACTTTCTCACCGTGCTGTCGAACTTCAGCACGATCCTGAATTACGAAGTGGACTACTACCGCGAGCTTGCCAATTACCAGACGGCGCTGGCGCGAATGGAGAGCCTCGCCGGTGTTGAATTGACTTCGGCGCGACCGCTGCCCTCCGATGGCGGGGCGAACCCGCGAAGTGAAGGAGCAAGGAACCATGAATAACAAACCACTGAGAATCGCCGCGCTGGTGCTGGTAGTGATGGTTGCGCTGGGGCTCATTTATGGGCGGCGGATATTGAGCTGGCGGAACCAGCAGGGCGCGCATAGTGCCGGCCAGGTTTCCCAGGGAGAGCGCAAAGCCCTGTACTACTACGACGCCATGAATCCGCAGCACCACTATGACAAGCCCGGCAAGGCGCCCGATGGAATGGATTTGGTGCCGGAATATGCTCCAGCCTACGCGGGCGGCAATAACGCTGCGCAATCGAGCGGACAATCGGCTGCGCCTGGCGAGCGTAAGGTCCTTTATTGGTATGATCCCATGCATCCGGCCTACAAGGCGGACAAACCGGGCATTGCGCCCGACTGCGGCATGACACTTGTCCCCAAGTACGCGGACGAGCGAGCCAGCGTGGCGAAAATGCCTGCGGGCACAGTCATGATCTCGGTTGAAAAGCAGCAACTGATCGGCGTCCGCACGGGCAAAGTGGAGCGGCAATCGCTGGAGCGCACGATACGCACCACCGCGCAGATCACGCCGGACGAGACGAAGATTGCGCACGTTCACGTCAAGGTGAGCGGCTGGATCGACAAAGTCTTTGTGGACTATGTGGGTCAGGTGGTGAAAAAAGGCCAGCCGCTCTTTACGCTCTACAGCCCTGACCTGGTTGCCACCCAGGAGGAGTACCTGATCTCTAAGCGGGGCGAGAAATATCTTGGCAGTTCTCCTTTCAGAGAGGTTTCCGATGGCGCAAGCTCGCTGCTGAAAGCGTCGCGCGACCGCCTGAAGTTGTGGGACATCAGCGACGAGCAGATCAGGAAGCTGGATGAAACTGGGGAAGTCAGCAAGTACCTCACCTTCTACTCGCCGTCCACTGGTTTTGTGACCGATCGCAAGGCGTTTCCCCAGACCTCGGTGACGCCGGATACCGAGTTGTACACGATCTCCGATCTCTCGACCATCTGGGCCAACGCCGACGTGTACGAATACGAAGTTCCTTACATCCGCGTAGGCCAGCCGGTTGAATTGCAGCTCAGCTACTACCCCGGACGCACATGGCACGGGCGACGTCAGCTACATCTACCCGATGGTGGACGCACAGGCCCATACCTTGAAGGTTCGCATCGAACTTCCCAATCCCGAGTTGGAACTGAAACCGCAGATGTTTGCCGACGTGCAACTGAAAGTCAATTACGGAACCAAGCTGCTGGTGCCCGCTGAGGCCGTTCTGGACTCCGGTAATGAACAGATCGTTTTCGTGGTGCATGAAGGCGGCAGGTTCGAGCCGCGCCGGATCACGATGGGGCCGCAGTTCGATAATCGCATCGTGGTGTTGTCAGGGTTGAAGCTGGGCGAAGAAATCGTCGTTTCCGGCAACTTCCTGATCGATTCCGAGAGCCGCCTAAAGAGCGCCATGGGCGGGATGCAGCACTAAGGAGGACAAGATGAGCGCACAGAAAAAGGCAGGTCTCGCGGTGTTTGGCCTCGTGGTGCTGGCGATGCTTGGCCTCGGCTGGTACGAGTATCGAGAATTTCGTACTCCCACGGAGTGCGGTTTTTGCCTGCGTCCCTTGCAGGACAAACTCCGCGTCGTAGTCGAGATCGGCGGAGAGCGGCGGGAGGCGTGTTGTCCGCAGTGCGCCGTGAGCGAATCGCGCCAGGAGCACAAGCCGGTACGCTTCATCTCCGTGCGCGACTACCCGACCGCGAAGGTGATTGACCCGGCGACGGCGTATTACGTCAACCACAGCCGTGCCCTGGCTTGCAGTCACGACGCAATGCACATGGATGACATGAAGCACACCCAGGATTTGGCGTTTGACCGTTGCTCACCGGGCGCATTCGCCTTCGCGAAAAAGAAAGATGCAGAAGCTTTCGTCGCTCAAAACGGCGGCCAGATACTCAGCATGGAGCAACTGCTCGCGGAGGCGAACACCCAATGATCAACAAGATTATTGAGTTCTCGGCGAAGCGGAAGTTCCTGGTGTTCCTGCTGGTGGGGGCTGCCGTTCTATTCGGGTGGCACGCGATGAAGAACACCAAGCTCGATGCGATCCCTGACCTTTCCGACACGCAGGTGATCGTTTACTCCAAGTGGGACCGTAGCCCCGACATCATGGAAGACCAGGTGACCTATCCGATCACCTCGGCGCTGTTGGGGATGCCGAAAGTGAAGGACATCCGCGGTTTCAGCGATTTCGGCTATTCCTACGTTTACATCATCTTCGAGGAAGGGACCGACATTTACTGGGCGCGTTCGCGCACTCTGGAATATCTCAACTCGGTCATACCGCGACTTCCAAAGGGCGTGAATGTCGAACTCGCGAAGGACGCCACGGCGGTCGGATGGGTGTACGAGTACGCACTTGTGGATACCACTGCTCAGTACAGCCTAGACCAGATGCGCACGTACCAAGACTGGTACCTGAGCTATGCGCTGCAATCGGTGCCGGGAGTGGCGGAGGTGGCGGCCGCGGGCGGATTTGTCCGCGAGTATCAGGTCAACGTCGATCCCAACAAGCTGCTGGGATACAAAGTCCCAATCGACATGGTGGTTAGCGCCATTCAGAAGGGGAACAACGATGTAGGCGCTCGGCTGGTGGAGATGAGCGGCCGCGAGTACATGGTACGGGGACGCGGATACATCAAGTCGCTGAAAGACGTTGCCGACATCGTCATCATGTACAACCCGCAGACGGGCACTCCCGTGCGGGTGCGTGACGTGGCAACCGTAGTCTACGGCCCCGACATGAGGCGCGGAGTCGTGGAACTCGATGGCCGCGGCGAAACCGTCGGCGGCGTGGTCATCATGCGCTTCGGCGAGAACGCCGACAAGACCATCCAGCGTGTAAAGGCCAAATTAGCTGACATCGAGCCTACGCTGCCCAAGGGCCTCAAGGTCGTCACGACGTATGACCGTTCGGAGCTGATCGACAACGCCATCGACAATCTGAAGCACACGCTGATGGAAGAAATCATCATTGTGAGCCTGGTGATCCTCATCTTTCTCTGGCACTTTCCGAGCGCGATCATCCCCATCATCACTATTCCGGTCACGGTCATTCTGATCTTTATTCCCATTCAGCTGAGCGGCATGACAGCGAACATCATGTCATTGGGCGGAATCGCGGTGGCGATCGGGGCGATGGTGGACGCTGCCATCGTGGTGGTAGAACAAACCCACAAGAAGCTGGAACATTGGGAGGCCGAAGGCAGGCCGGGCGACTACCACGACGTCGTAATTTCCGCCGTCAAAGAAGTAGGCGGCCCCAGCTTCTTCGCGTTGCTCGTCATCGCCGTTGCCTTTCTGCCGGTGTTCACGCTGGAAGCGCAGGAGGGCCGTCTGTTCAAGCCGCTGGCCTACACCAAGAACTTCGCCATGGCCATTGCCGCTGTGCTGGCAATCACGCTCGATCCCGCGATGCGGCTCCTGTTCACGCACATGGAGAACTTCAAGATCCGTCCCCGCTGGTTGGGGAAGGTCGTGAATGCGATTCTGGTGGGCAAGATCCGGAGTGAAGATGACCATTTCATCAGCCGTCCGATGATGAAGCTGTATCACCCGGTGGTTGAGTTTGTACTTGAGCACAGGTGGAAGACCATCGCGGCAGCCCTGCTTGCCATGGCAGTCACCGTCCCGATTTTCTTCAAGCTGGGTTCTGAGTTCATGCCCCCACTCGACGAGGGCACCCTGCTGTACATGCCGTCCACATTGCCCGGCATTTCCGCGGCGGAGGCGTCTCGCCTCCTGCAAGTGCAGGACAAGATCATCAAAGGCTTCCCGGAAGTCGCCACCGTCTTTGGCAAGGCGGGGCGGGTCGAAAGCTCAACTGATCCTGCGCCGTACTCGATGATGGAAACCGTCATCGTGCTCAAGCCGCACGAGCAATGGCCGACACAACCTCGCTGGTATTCCAGTTGGGCTCCCAATTGGATGAAGTCCTTCTTGCGCCGCTTTTGGCCCGACCACAAGTCAACCGAAGATTTGGTTTATGGGCCCGGTGGCATGAATGACGCCCTGCAGATTCCCGGCGACCGCCAACGCCTGGACCATGCCCATCAAGGCCCGCATCGACATGCTCACCACCGGAGTGCGCACGCCGCTCGGCGTAAAGGTGCTCGGTTCCGATCTCGGGGAAATCCAGAAGATCGGCGAGCAACTCGAGATGGCGCTGAAAGACGTGAAAGGCACGACCAGCGTCTTTGCCGAGCGCACATCCGGCGGATACTTCCTCGACTTCACGCTGAAACGCGATGAGTTGGCGCGCTACGGCCTGACCATCGACGCCGCCAACGACGTACTGATGTCGGCCATCGGCGGAGAGCCGGTCACGACAACCGTCGAAGGCCGCGAACGTTACCCGGTCAACGTGCGCTATCTGCGCGACTATCGCAGCGATCTTGAGTCGCTGCGACGCGTGCTGGTCACCGACTCCATCCGGCGCGCAGATACCGATAGGGCAAATCGCCGACATCAGAGTCAAGACCGGGCCGGGCATGATCCGCGATGAAAATGGCCGTCTCAGCGGCTACGTTTACGTGGATGTCTCCGGCCGCGACATTGGCAGTTACGTCGAAGAGGCAAAGCAGGTGGTCGCGGAGAAAGTCAGCGTCCCGGCGGGCTACCAACTGGAATGGAGCGGCCAGTACGAGTCGATGGAGCGCGTGAAAGAGCGACTGAAGATCGTCCTGCCCATCACGCTGCTCATCGTTTTTCTATTGCTGTACTTCAACACCGGCTCCGTAACCAAGACCGCGATCATCCTGTCGGCGGTCCCGTTCTCCGCTATCGGCGCGGTCTGGCTGCTCTACCTGCTCAACTACAACATGAGCATCGCGGTCTGGGTCGGCCTGATCGCGCTCCTCGGCGTCGATGCCGAAACCGCCGTCTTCATGCTCCTCTATCTCGATCTCGCCTATCACGAGGCCATCCGCAAAGGCGAGATGCGCAACTGGGATGACCTGCGCGAGTCCATCGTGAACGGCGCCGTCAAGCGCCTTCGTCCCAAGGTGATGACCGTAGCTTGCATGTTGTTCGGCTTGCTGCCGCTGATGTGGTCCTCGGGAAGCGGAGCGGACGTAATGAAGCGAATCGCCGCGCCCATGGTGGGTGGCATCATTACGTCGTTCCTGATGGAACTCGTGGTTTACCCGCCTGTCTATGCCATTTGGAAATGGAACTGGGAAGTGAAGCCTGCTCTGAAGGAGAACCCGGCAGGCGTGCAGCTCAATCCCGCAAACGGAGTGGGGAATGCGTAGGCCACTACTTACCGGTGCGGCGCTTGTTCTGGTTACTGTTTGTGTGTCAGGGGCCGAAGCTCAGCCAAGTGCTGCGGCAACTGTTTCCGTGCAAGTTTCCGAACAGTTCTCTGCCATGCATGACGGGCTCGACCGCGCCGCGGACGACCTGCTTGCCGATGCGGTCCAGCGCATGACCGACGCCGCCAACGAGAGTCACGAAGCTGTTCCGCCTCGCCCACCTGAAATGCTGGTGCGTGACTTCGACCTGAAATATCGTTCGGAGCTGTCCCCGAGTGTTAGTGCTGCGATGAAGCGCCTCGACAAGCTTCGTCCGACGCTGAGTGGAATCCTGGAGCGTGAGGGTGTTCCACAAGAGATTGTCTCCGTCGTCATAGTGGAGAGCGGTGGCCGAACCACTGCGCTTTCACCTAAAGGTGCACTGGGACTTTGGCAGTTGATGCCCGACACCGCCCGCCGATATGGACTGCTCGTCACCTCCTTCAAGGGACGAGAGATTGGATGTCGAGCAGTCCACCCGCGCGGCAGCACAGTACTTGCGCGATCTCTACCAGCAGTTTGGTTCCTGGCCGCTGGCCCTTGCTGCCTATAACGCTGGCGAACAGAGAGTCCAGCGAGCGGTTGAACGCGGAAGCACACCCGATTTTCTCCAACTGAGCAGGCTACAGTTGCTCCCACAGGAAACCCGGAACTACGTGCCGGCAGTGCTCTCTGCCATGCAGATGCTAGGCGCTTCTTACTTACCGGTCGCACCGAGGCAGACCGCAAAACAGAACGATTCAAACGGAATCGTCTTCGCAGTTCCGGGTTCACAACCGTGAATTCGAGATGACCGTAGCCTCAGGTTGAAAGGACCTGGCGGGCGCTACTTCCACCTGCTGCGTTATTGAATTTAGCCGCAGCAGCCAGGGCCGCTTTTCGGCGTTCCCGTGGACTTTCCCACGTATTGCTCCGGCTTAGGCTCAAAGTTCTCTTTGCACTTGAAACCGCAGAAGTAATACGTCTGGCCTTTGTACTCGGATTGTCCAGCGGCGGTACCCGTCTCTATGTCCATACCGCACACAGGATCTTTCACAACTGTTGTACTCGTCATTTTGATCTCTCCTTCGTTCGTAACTTTTGGCTCGCCGGCAGGCCAAATGCTGATTGGCCGGTTTCAGGAATTCATCCCGCACTGGACTGCCGCTTCGTCGTCTGAATAACGCCAGCGCAGCGCACTGGTATTGAGCTTAACAATCGTGGTGCAGTTTCTTCTGAGCAAGAGTGACCACCGGTCGCAGCGAAAAGATCCGTCGGTTTCACCGTGGCAATCGTACTGCCGCCGCCATTGGTGTACCCGGCTATCCGGCACGGCAGCACCGTCGCAGTGGTCATGTCCTGGTGCAGAGCCTGCGATGCTGCCAGCGGGTTGCAGACATCGTAGATTCGGACTTCGTTGTCTAGGTCAATTCCCTTTTCGTGGAGAGAGTTCTTGAGATCCAAAACGTGAAGAATGCCAAATTTATGCCGCGGCACGGTGTCTCGGAGGCTCTGCTTAACTTCCTGTGGCGAGTGCTTGGACGATTTCTTTGTAGATCACACTGTCCTTTCGTTCAACTGCCGCAGGTGCCTTTGGTCGAGCCAGCCGCGGCGCCTGTCGCTTGGCTGCCAACCGAATCCGCTTCAATGATGAATTCGGAGCGGTTTAGATCGTTCAATGATTGCTCGGATTGGGATTCACCAATTGTCCGAACATGCGCTGGAAAAGAGGGACTGTGCAACCCTGGTTTCACACTTCGCGCAGGAGGCGTTCATCACAACTCATGTTGAAGGCGTCTTTCGTAGGGCTAACGACTGTAATGATGCAATCGCTCGTACTGCCTCAACTCCTCCGGCCGGGGAGACAGTTACGAGTTACACGGAGGTAATCCGCATGAGAAATACGTCTTCACCTGAATGTGAAGCCCTCACGGGCCCGAAGTCTTCTTCGTGGGAGATCTGCCGCCGACAGTCACTGAGGTTCTTCCGAGCGGGCAAACAGAAGTTGGCACAGAAGTTGGCTGCGTCTTCGGGATTCGTACCGAAAACGCCCCAGCACCCATCGGCTGTGAGTTTCCCACTCGATGCGTCGTCCACATTCGAGTGAGTTGATGCAAAATCGCCCTTTCCTAAACGACGCGCGGCGTTCGGTCTCTTCCAGAACATGCCCGGCCATGGTCCCGGCGGTCGAATTCTGCGTGGCCCCGCCAGATACCAATGACCAGTTACCAGCCACCACGTGACTTAAACCATGAACCCCAACTCTTATTACTTATTGCCAGCTACTTCCCCAACCCCACATTCCTTAATATCCTTCTCACCTTCTTCGGCGACATCGCCAGCCGGCTCGACACGCGACTTACTTTCTTCCCCTCCCGCTCCCACACCTTGGGAATCACAATCTCCGCAAACTCCTCCGTCACCTGCTGAAACGTCTTGTCGCCCAGAATCCCCTCCGACCACGCCCGCAAAGTCTCGTCAATCGTCGAGGACCGCAGGATCCGCGACTTCAGCGCCATTAGGTCCTCCCACAAATGGTCGCGGTCGTCGGCTGCCAACAGCGTTGAGGCCTTGTCGGCACAGCGCTTGGCTCCCTCCCAGTCCAGGAAGAAATCGTTGCCGTACACCATGCCCCGGGCCACGTAGGCCTCCGCGATCAGCCGCCGGTTCTGCGTAAGCTCCGCCCAGTGGATAGCTTCTTCGGCAAAATCCCGCGCCCGGCTGGCGCATACCGCCACGTCCGCGTCTTCGCCCAGTTGTTCGTCCACCCGCGTGTTCTCGACCATCGCCTGCAGCACCCGCGCCCGCGCCATGTGGATATAATCGCTCCTGTCGTTTGCCAGTTCGTACGCTTTCTGGCCCTCGCGCGCTCCCAGCTCGATGTTGCCGCCGTCCAGGTGCAGGTACCCGCTGCTCACCAGCACCGCCGCGATGCCTCCGTAGTATTGCTGGCGCACATAAATCTCTCCCGCGCGGTCGAGCTGTGTCAGCGCCTCACTGCACATCTGGTTGTAGCGGGCCAAGTCAGCCGCGCTGCCGCTCCGCTGCCCCCCGACCCCCTGCTCCGCCCGCGCGTCAATGCGTTTGCGCAGTTGCAGCGCGACCAAGCGCTTCACCGTGACGGCGTTGACCAGCGCCCGCGCCAAGTTGCGATGGTTGGGATCACGCCGCCCGTACAACTCCACCGCCTTGTCAAAGTGCGCCAGCGCCTCGGCATACCGTCCCGCCTGCTGCTCCATGCGTCCCCGCGCCGATTCGATGTTGCCCAGCGAAAGGTCGTCGTCCGTCTCCGCCAGATGCGAGTGCGCCTCGTCCAGCATCCGCCGCGCGTCTTGCGCCTTTCCTTCCTGGAACAGCAGCCAGCTCTCCTGAATCTGGATGACCGCCGCCAGCCGCAACTGATGGACCGCCTGCATCATCTCCCGTCCACGCGCCACATGCCGCATGGCCGCGTCATACTCGCCCTTCTTGCGGTGCGCCCTTCCTTTCCAGAAGTGGGCAATCGCCACCAAGCCCCGATCGCCCAACTCCGCTTCCGCCTGCAACACGAAGTCCAGCAACCCGATCGCCCGCTCGAGGTCTTCTTCGTCCATCGCGCTAAAGCCTTCGGCCATACGCAGTTCCAGAAACTCGCGGGTGTGCAGGTCGGCGCGAAATTCCGGCGAGAACAAGTCAATCAGCGACTTGAGCAGCCCCTCTTGGCGATAGCCCAAGTCCATCCATTCGGCCAGCCGCACGATGATCGAGCACCCGTCCGGCTCTGACGCTCGCATGGTCTGAATGGTCTTGGAGTGCTCGTTGAGGAGCTGGAAGCCCTGGGCGACGCGTCGTGCGCCGAGGTGAGCGTCGAGTTGGGAGACCCAAATGAGTGCCATCTGGGGATTTTACGCTATTTCCGTCCGAATCGGATTAGCTGCCCTGGTACCGCTCTCGGAGAAGCCTGTAAGGATGGTCAAATCTTCGCTAAGCCAATTGCACATAATTGCTTATATCTACGCTATTCTTAAGCATTGGCTAGGGCTGGGTCATTGCGGTCACTAGTCCGATTCGGACTAGTAACTCTTGTAGTGAGGGCAAAATCGCGCTTTACTAGCCTGACATCCTCGTACTTCGGAGAACAATCATGAAGCCAAGCAGACCTACCAATGACGCTTCCTGGAATTCACCCCGCTGGAAAGGCATCACCCGCTCCTACACCCCCGCCGACGTTGACCGGCTCAGGGGAACAGTCCATATCGAATACACCCTGGCCCGTATGGGTGCTGAGAAGTTCTGGAAGCTGCTGCGCACCGAGCCGTACATCGCCGCGCTGGGCGCGCTGACCGGCAACCAGGCGGTAGAGATGGCGCAGGCCGGACTGAAGGCCATCTACCTGAGCGGCTGGCAGGTTGCCGCCGACGCCAACCTCGGCGGACAGATGTATCCCGACCAGGGCCTCTACCCCGCCAACAGCGTTCCCTCGGTGGTGCGGTCGATCAACAATGCGTTGCTGCGCGCCGACCAGATTGCCCACTGCGAGGCGCATCCGGAGATTGACTGGATGCTTCCCATCGTGGCCGACGCCGAAGCCGGTTTTGGCGGGAACCTGAATGCCTTTGAGCTGACCAAGGCCATGATCGAAGCCGGAGCGGCGGCAGTCCATTTCGAGGACCAGTTATCGTCGGCCAAGAAGTTCGGCCACCTCGGCGGCAAGGTCCTGGTGCCTACGGAGGAAGCCACGCAAAAGCTGGTGGCTGCTCGTCTCGCCGCCGACACCATGGATGTGCCGACTGTGATCATCGCGCGCACCGATGCCAATTCGGCGGGACTTATCACCAGCGACTACGACACTCGTGACCGGGAATTCCTCACCGGGGAGCGCACCGTCGATGGCTTCTATGTCTATCGCGGCGGGCTGCAGGCGGCCATTGCCCGCGGGCTGGCCTACGCACCTTATGCCGATCTGCTGTGGTGCGAGACCTCGGAGCCCAACCTCCATGAGGCGAGGCAGTTCGCCAACGCCATCCATGCCCAGTTCCCCGGCAAGATGCTGGCGTACAACTGCTCGCTTTCGTTCCACTGGAGGTCGAAGCTGAATGAGGAGGACATTGCCTGCTTCCAGCGCGACCTGGCAGCCATGGGATATCGCTTCCAGTTCATAACGCTGGCCGGATTCCACGCGGTCAATCTGTCCATGTATCAACTGGCAAGGGGCTACGCCCGGTCCGGCATGACCGCCTACTCTCAACTGCAGCAGCGGGAGTTCGAAATGGCAGAGAACTTCGGCTACTCGGCGTTAAAGCACCAGCGCTTTGTGGGCACAGGGTACTTCGACGCCGTCGCCACCACGATCAGCAACGGACAGACATCTACCTGCGCCCTGCCCGGTTCCACCGAGACAGAGCAGTTCGAGATGGGGGTAGAGGACTACAATGACGGGGAAGCGACAGAGCGCACTCCCATGCCGCATCTGTATATGTTGCTCGAACCGACGCTACCCAGCACGGCTGCGAACGACTGAGGCCTGCATCGGACGGAACGGCCTGGTGATGCGCAATCACCCCTGCCGTTTCGTTATTGGGTCAAAGGACGATGCATGACTACTCAGACTGAAGCGATCCGTATTGCGGGACCGCAGGTGGATGCCCAACCCGGCATTCTCACCCCGCAGGCAACTGAGTTTCTGCTGGCTTTGCACACGCGCTTCGAACCGGTGCGCCAGGCACTGCTCCAGGAACGAAAAAATCGTCAGGCGCGCTTCGACGCCGGCCAGTTGCCCCACTTTCTGGAAGCCTCCCTTCCAACCCGGGAGGCCTCCTGGAAGGTGGCCCCGATTCCCTCCGACTTACTCGATCGCCGCGTGGAGATTACCGGTCCGCCCGATCGAAAGATGATCATCAATGCGCTTAATTCGGGCGCCAGTGTCTTCATGGCCGATTTCGAGGACTCGAACTCGCCTACGTGGACCAACTGCATCGAGGGACAGCAAAACCTCTGCGACGCCGTGGCACGGACTATCGAGTTCCGTTCGCCCGAAGGCAAGGAATACAAACTGAATCCGAAGCCCGCGGTGCTGTTCGTGCGTCCTCGTGGCTGGCATCTTAACGAAAAGCACTTTCTGATTAATGGAACTCCGATCTCCGGCTCATTGTTTGATTTTGGCTTGTTCTTCTTCCATAACGCCAAGGCACAGATCGCCTCCGGCACCGGTCCGTACTTTTATCTACCGAAGCTGGAGAGTCACCAGGAAGCCCGCCTGTGGAATGACGTGTTTGTGTTCGCGCAGGAGTACGTGGGCATACCGAATGGCACGATCCGCGCAACGGTCCTGATCGAGACCATCACCGCGGCCTTCGAGATGGATGAAATTCTTTACGAGCTGCGCGATCACTCCGCCGGATTGAACTGCGGGCGCTGGGACTACATCTTCAGCTTCATCAAGAAATTCCGGAACCATGCAAATCGCGTGCTGCCTGATCGCGGTGAAGTCACCATGCAGCAGCTGTTTCTGCGGTCGTATGTGGAGCTGCTGATTCACACCTGCCACCGCCGCGGCATTCATGCCATGGGGGGCATGGCGGCGCAGATCCCGATCCGCAACAACCCCAAGGCCAACGAAGAGGCGATGGAACGGGTGCGGCAAGACAAGCTGCGCGAGGTCCGCGCCGGTCACGATGGAACCTGGGTGGCGCACCCTGGGCTGGTGCCGGTCGCCAAGGCCATCTTCGACGAATACATGACCACCCGAACCAGATTGCGCCGCCGGCGGACAAACACTCGCCCATTACCGCAGCCAACCTGCTGGAACTGCCCAAGGGCAAGATCACCGAAGCAGGATTGCGCCGCAACATCGACGTCGGGTTGCAGTATCTGGAGTCGTGGTTGCGGGGCAACGGATGCGTCCCGATCTACGACTTGATGGAGGACGCCGCGACGTCGGAAATCTGCCGCTCGCAAATCTGGCAGTGGGTCCACTACGGCGCGCGCATGGATGACGGCCGGGTGATCACGCCGGAGATGTTTGACGGGATCTTGCGCGAAGTGGTGGAACGGTGGAAGGCGGCGGAGACCACGCCCAAAGACCACAAGTTCGACCGGGCAGCAGAGTTGTTCACCGAGATGTCGAAAGGCGAGTTCGAGGAGTTCTTGACCAGCGTGGCGTATCGGGACTTGGAGTGAACGGCATGTCACCGCGGAGGCACTGAGGACACGGAGAGCCATCAGCGAATAGCAACTAGCTTTGGCTGATTGGTAACTGGTAGCTGGTGGGGCCGGGTGTTCACCGCAGAAACACAGAGTTTTTGATCAGGACTACTCCGCATTCTCTATGCCTCCGGGTTTAACTCTCGCTCCCAACAATCTCTTCGGCGGCTATTCCCAATATGGGAATCACTGCGGCGGCGTTCCGGCGTCACAAACAAATCTCTGCACTGCGCCCTACAATGTCACGTTAGTTTGTGACTCCAATCTCTGGACTGCCACCACCATGAAGAAGCTGGAAGCTGTGGAAGAAGCGCGGGCCATCATGACCGCGGGCAAGGATTGGGGCGTGTTTAAGTGGCTCTTGGAAAAGCGCAAGGTGCGCCTCATCGCCGACAAAGCCACTGCCGCCCTCAATGGCGCCGAAGACAAAGTTAAAGCCACGTGGAGCGACGACCTAAAGAGGGCCTATAACTACCTGGCTACACAGAACGGTGACGCTCCCAAGGGAAAGCGCGGCGCCAAATCCAAGGACGATGCCAAGGCCTTCGACCCCGAGGTTCTGGCTATTGCTCAGAAGGTGCTGGATGCGGATGAAGAGGCGGAGTGCATGCGACTCGATGCCGAAGATACTTTTGCCGAGGGCGAGCGTCAGATGAGCACCGCGATGGCGCGCGAGGGCGCCGGCAAGGCTCTGGCGACCTACGATTTACACGAAAGAGCCATTCGCAAGGCCGAAGCAGCGGCGAAGAGAAACAGCTAGCATTAGGTGACTGGTTGCTGGTAACTGGTGACTGGCGATTGGGCACGACTGCAGAGGGCCGCGAAGAGAGTCAGAACAGCAGATTCCTCGCGGGCTGAAGCCCGCTCGGAATGACAACCATTCATCACCGGTACGGCATGGCTGAAGCCATGTCCTTTCAAGGCAAGGAAGAAAGTAGGCCCTAGATGTTCTCCTCCTGGTTACCGCGTGATCCGTTAGATGTTGGTTCAAAGGCTCCTGATTTCACGTTACCCACCGAGGCGGGCAGGAAGATAAAACTGTCGTCGCTGCGGGGCAGGAATGTAGTGCTGGTGTTTTATCCAGGCGACGACACCATGATCTGCCGAAACCAGTTGTGCGAGTTCCGCGACGCGTGGCCGGACATTCGCGGGCTGAACGTGGTTGTCTTCGGAGTCAACCCGGGGAGCGCCACAAGCCATCGGGAGTTTCGCGAACGCTACAAGTTTCCGTTTCCGCTCCTGGTGGATGCCGACCAGCATGTGGCGGAGTTGTACAACTCCGATGGTGGAATTGTGAACCGCACGGTGTACCTGATTGGACCGGATGGGAAGATCCGGTATGCACGGCGGGGGATGCCGCAGCCCAAGGAAGTGCTGGCGGTGGTGGGGGGAAGGAAAAAGAAGAAGCACTTAGCAACTTACAACTAGCGACTAGCAGCTGGCTTTGCGTGGCGTGGCGACTGGTAACTGCTAACTGGTAACTGCTAACTGGGGAAGACGGCTGAACAGCAGGTCCCTCGACTCGGTCGCCGCGGCGACCTCGCCTCACGATGACAATCTGAATAGACTGTGGCACTGAACATGAATCGCGAAGACGACAAATACGATTTCGACTTCATCGTGATCGGCTCCGGTTTTGGAGGCAGCGTCAGCGCTCACCGTCTGGTGGAAAAGGGCTACCGGGTCGCGGTTATGGAGATGGGCCGGCGCTGGACGCCCGAGAACCTGCCCAAAACCAGTTGGGAGATGCACCGCTGGTTCTGGCGGCCGGGCCTTGCGCTTCGAGGCTTCTTCAACATGCGTTTCTTCCGCCATGTCACCATTCTGCATGGCTGTGCGGTCGGCGGAGGCTCGATCACCTACGCCAGCACCATGCTGCGTCCTCCCGACAAGGTCTGGGACAGTGGCTCGTGGAAGGGGCTCGACGACTGGAAATCGAAGATGCCCCTGCATTACGACACTGCGTCGCAAATGCTGGGTGTGACGGTGAACAAGATCCTGGGACCGGCGGACCGTCTGCTGAAAAAGGCGGCTGATTCCGTGGGAGTGGGCGACACCTTCTATCGCACCAACGTAGCGATCTTTCAGGCGCCCGAGGGAGTGGCCGGAGGAGTGACGTATCCCGATCCGTATTTCGGGGGCGAGGGGCCGGACCGGACCACTTGCCAGGCTTGCGGCGGCTGCATGATGGGTTGCCGCCACGGCGCGAAAAACACTCTCGATATGAACTATCTCTACCTCGCCGAGAAGCACGGGGCACGGGTTTTTCCGGAAACAGAAGTCGTCGATGTTCGGCCGCTTGACGGCCTGGCCGAGGGCAGCAGTGGATACGAAGTTTCAACCGTAAGGTCCACAGCCTGGATCAACCGGCATCCGCGAAGGTTCACGTGCCGGGCGGTCGTTTTCGCCGCCTCGGCGCTGGGAACGATGGAACTCCTCTTCAAGTTGAAGGAGAGGCGATCGCTGCCGCGGGTCAGCGAAAAGCTGGGCCGATATGTGCGCACCAACTCCGAGTCGCTGATCGGCGTGCGCGTGCCGGGAACGACCGACGACCTGTCGAAGGGAGTCGCGATTGGCTCGGGAATTTACATCGACGAACACACGCACATCGAAGCTGTGCGCTATCCCAACGGCTCCGACTCGATGTCGGCGTGGACGACGATCCTGACGGGGGGACGGGCCGGGCCGGGCCGAATCGGCCTGTGGCTGAAGAACCTGCTGGTGTCGGGGATTGTGCATCCGATCAGGACATTCCGCATCATGCAGCCCTTCGGCTGGGCACGAGAGTCGGTGATCCTGCTGTGCATGCAGGCACTCGATGGCCACATCGATATGTGCTGGGAGCGCTCGCTGTTCTCGCCGTTCCGCAAGTCGCTGGTCAGTCGCGGCCAACGGATCCCGACGTTTATTCCGCAGGCCAACGAGTTTGCCCTGAAGATGGCCCAGGTTGCTGGAGGCACAGCCATGAGCATGCTTCCGGAGATTCTGTTCGACATCCCCGGTACAGCGCACTGTCTCGGAGGATGCATCATTGCCGACTCTGCGGAGAATGGCGTCGTCGATTACCGCAATCGCGTCTTCGGCTACAAGAACATGTACATCTGCGATGGTTCGGTCATCGGCGCGAATCTGGGGGTCAATCCCAGCCTGACCATAACTGCCCTGACCGAGCGCGCGATGAGCTTCATTCCGCCGGCGTCGGAGACGATGTGGGACGACGAGGCCGAGCCGGTTGCGGTCAGCGTACAGTAATCAGGTTTCGTCCGGCCCAGATATCTAGCTGCCTTTTTTGCGCGGCTTCCGTTTGGCTGGAGCCTTCTGCCGTTTGGGCTTCTCGGCGCGCGCCTCCAGCTCAGCGATACGTTGGCGAAGTCGTTGCAGCTCCGCACTGCTGTCAGTTCGGGTCTCAGGCGGACGATTTTCGGGTGGCTGTGCCTGGATGAGGTTCTTGATCATGCCGATCGGCGACGCCGCCGCGGATTGCACTCCGGCAAGCCCGCTTTGCAGCTTGCTTTGGACGCCCTGGTAGGCGTCGAACGCCGACTTCAGATACCACATGATGAATTCGCGCCCAACCTGGTCCGAAGACACAATGAGTTGGCGCAACAGTTCCAGCGGCAGTCCGGTGGGCTGCTGCTTGGCGTCGTCCACGATGATCTGGGTCAGGGTCACGCGCGTGAGGTCGTCGCCACTCTGCGCGTCAACCACCTGGACGTCTTTCCCTTTTCGTACTAGCTCGCCAATGTCCTCCAGATTGATGTACCGGCTGGAGGAAGTGTCGTAGAGCCTGCGATTCGGATATTTCTTGATCACAATGGTGTCTGGGCTCATGTGGCATCACCTTCTTGCTGCACTGCACAATGCCAATTCTAGCCCGATACGAGGCCCTGCGCTGCACTTTGAGTTGCGGGACTGGACACGTTTGGTATCGCGGGACATTCCCTTCCGGAGATATCCTTTGGCAACGTCGAGCAAAAGGTCTATATTGATCTCCCGAGGACGGCGCCAGACAGTTTCCCGCTGCTAATGAGCGGAACAACCTCCCTGTAACTGAGAGCGACCGAACCCACTTCTGAAACCCAGGAGAAGTTGGATTTGGCAACGGGCCCACGGCATACTGACTTTCGCGAAGATCAGCAAGAAGCAGACATTTCTATCTGGCAGGAGGCGTTATTTGCCGCCGACATTCTCCTGCTACATGCCTCTCCCGTTTATTACGGTCTCGGAATCCCCCACGGTGATGGTTCGGCAGTAGTCCTGGTTCCGGGATTTCTTGGCACGGACGCTTACCTGTCGCAACTCCACACCTGGCTGGGGCGCATTGGTTATCGTCCTTACTTCTCCGGGATCGGCATCAATGCCGAGTGTCCCAATATCCTGATCAAGCAACGGCTGAATGCATGCATCGAGAAGGCTCTCCTTGACACGAAGAGGAAGATCCATGTCATCGGTCACAGCCTGGGAGGGATCATCGCCCGTTCGGTGGCCAGTCAAAGGCCCGATGATGTGGCCTCGGTGATCACTCTGGCTTCACCCTTCCGCGGCACGGTTGCGCATCGCACCGTGCTGCAGGCGGCGGAACTGGTCCGCAAGCAAATTCTGAGAGAGCATGGCGCCGGAGTCCTGCCCGCGTGCTACACCGGTCGATGTACGTGCAACTTCCTCGATTCGCTTCGGCGCAACGTTCCAGAATCAGTGTTGGAGACCGCCATCTACACACGTAACGACGGGATCGTGGACTGGCGGTATTGTCTGACGGGAAATGTCGATTCGGACTTTGAGGTTCCGGGAACCCACATTGGTCTCTCGTTCAACTCCTCCGCCTACTCCATCATCGCCAACCGTCTGGCCCAAGTGCGCTCGCAAACGTAGCCCGGCGGGAAGGCTGTGGGCGCCAAAAGTGTCCCGTTTTGGGAATGAGCTCGCTAATTGCCACGAATATGCTATTCGGACACACCCCGATTGACAGAAACTAAATGTGTCTGGTTCAGCGGACTGTAAAGTCATGTTCGCCGTGCGCACAAGAACTGAAGACGCCCTGAATTCGACCGGATCCTAATTCAAATAGCTCGCGAGGAGAAGCCCTATGCGGCGTTCTACATTCATACTCTTGCTCGTCTTTCTCTCCGTTGGTGTTATGACGTGTCTCGCACAACAAACCACCGTCCTCCAGTACAGCGGTTTTACCGCGTTTTCCTACCTCAGCACGCCGTCACTAAATCTGGTGCAGCGCGGATTCGACGCCGACTTTGGCGTCAACATGCGCAGTTGGCTGACGCTCGGGGCCGATTTCAGCTACCAAAATGGCCACTCTACGCTGCTGCCGAGCAATCTTAATTCGGCAACGCAGGCTAAATTGGCGCCGCTCGTACCAGTCTTCAAGCAGTTGGGGATCCCAATTGCGGTTCCTTTCGACGGTACGGTCTATACGTATGAGGCCGGACCGCAATTCAATTACCGCAGACTGAAAAAGGTGACTTTCTTTGTGCGTCCGGCACTCGGGGCGCTGCACGTGACCGTCCAGGCCAAGCCCGACAACCCATACATCGCACAGATTGTCAGCGGCCTCTTGAACGGAAACACGTCGAGTTCTGACACGGTAGTGTTTTACGGCTTTGGAGGTGGACTGACCTGGGAGGCCACCCCGCACTTCGGTATTCGTGTAGCCACTGACTTTGTTCACTACGATTTCTTCTCGAACATTCTGAACGGCGGTCGTAACAGCGTGCGCGTCACGATGGGAACGAAGTTCAATTTCGGAAAGAACATCTTAGGGAAGTAGCTGAGGGATTGGTGGCCGGCTGCGGGAAGTTGTGAGCGTGAATCGTTTCGCGCGCGCAGGATCGCAGCCGGCACAGGATCACAAAGGCTTAGCGAGATACGCAGCGTGTTTCCGTAAGTACGAGTCGGCCAGCGACCTGGCCACTTGCTCTACGCCGTGTTCTCCCAACCTGTGCTCACTCCCGAGTGCGCGACCGCGTTTCCCGTCTACTGCATTCGGGTCTGCAACACACCCCCTAAGATAAGATCAGTACGATCATGTGGAAGCGAATCGTCGTCCTGAGTGTGCTGGGGATCGTTGCAGTTTTTCTCTTCCGGCACGCCGGTTCTTTCCTGGTGGTGGACAACCAGCCCGAGCATGCCGATCTGATCGTTGTACTGGCTGGTGGAGACAACGACTTACGTTATTGGAACGGCGTTAAGCTCCTGCAAGAGGGCTACGCTCCCCGCCTCATGCTCGACGTATTCGCAAAAGGCCGGACGTTTGGACACTCGGACATCGAACTCGCCCAGGAGATGCTGGATCGGACGACGCCGGGGCGATCGACTATCTGTCCCCTGCAACAAAGTTCAACTTACGACGAAGCGGGCTATCTGCGAGAGTGCCTGGCGGGATCAGGGGTGAAGTCGATCCTGCTCGTGACCTCGAACTACCATACCCGGCGCAGCAGTGAGATCCTGCAAAAGCGTCTGCCGCAATATCATTTTTCGTTTTATGCCGCTCCGGACCCGTACTACTTCGGCGAACGCTGGTGGACGAATCGGCAATGGGCGAAAACCACACTCAGCGAGTGGGAACGCTATGTGTGGTGGCTCTTCGTGGATCGCTGGCGTAGCAGGTTAGTAGCGAACTAGCTCCGTCGCTAGCTGAAGCGAGTTGCCTTCCACAAGGCCGTGCCGCACGCGAAAAGGACAAGCATCAAAATCGCCGCCAGCAGGTAAATCGCGGTCCAGCTCAGGGAGATGTCGGGGACCCGGCAAATGGCGGCCAATCCAATGAAGATTGCAGTAGCGATTGCCACAATGCTCCAGTCCAGCCAGGTGCGGGCACGGCCACCCGCGCTTTCGCCGCCGGAGTTCTCTCCGGCAAGCCCCGCCTGAACGTAATCGGCGGAAACTCCATATCGCTTGCCCTCACGATGGGCCGCCTCGTGCCAGCGTCCATGCTCATTTCTGGTAACGGACGAGAGTGCAATGGCAGCGGCACCGGCCACCATCAAGAGCGATCCTCCGATCACCTGCACATAGAGCGACAGGCCTTTGCCTCGCAACTCTCCGAACACAAGAATGCCCCACGCCATTCCCCACAATTGATTGGTATTCGAGAGAGGAATTCCGCGGCTGATGCCCACATACTTGACGGCGTACTGCTGAAACAAGTCGCCGATGACCCAGACGAAGCCTCCGAGCAACAACCAGAATAAAACTTCTTTTGCCCGAAGGAGGTCGCGCAACAGGGGTGACGCTCCGCCGCTGTAGCTGACCGCCAGGATGGTCATCGTGATGAGCTCTCCGATCGTAAAGAACGCCACGAACGACATGGGATTCATTCCGGTGAGATACGCTTTCCGGTAAGGAATGTACATGGTTCCCCATAGGACCCCGGCAGCCAAGGCCGCCACTATTCCGCGGACGGCGTGCTCCGGTGTGGTTTGGGCTGACGATGCATAGGCCAACAGACAGGCGCCGAGGAACATCAGTAAAGCACCGCCGAGAACACTGAGCCAACGGCGCACGCCGGCGTTGCGCAGTTCGTTGAATAAGGTAAATCCCCAGAAGATCCCAATGAGGCTGTTCATGTTCCACAGCGGAAATGCAATGCTCAGGCCGACATCGCGGATGGCAAAAATGGTCAGGGTATTGGCGACGGCCCACAGGCATCCGGCGAGTACTCCCCAGACAACCAGGTGCGGAGCTTGCCGCAAGTCCCATCCGACTTGTGCCGTGCCGCGAACCAAGGCGGGTACGCTCCAGCGCGCGAGAAATACTCCCGCGACCATGAGAAGTGATACCACCACCGGCGAGATACCGACCGTCACCAGCTTGGTCGGAGCCTCCGCCGCTCCCAACCATGCCCCGGCGCCGAAGCCGCAGAGAATTCCCAGCGAATGTAAGTTGCGCAGCCGCTCATCGTTGACCGGCTGCGGTCGCGTGGCAGACTCCAGCGGCTGCCGCCTGGGAATCAACTGATCCAACGCAACACCGCCAGTCCGCCGGCGAGCACTACCACTGGGATCCAGAAATGAACATCGCGCAGCACCACTGCCGAGAGACTCTGCCATCTTGCTGACACGCCGACGTCGCGCACGAACGCACCTCCCCGAGCCGCAGCAAATGATCCTGCATAGTTATATCAATAAGCTCGCGACCAGACTCGCCGGCGGAGGGAGGCCTGATTCGTTCCGCCCGGTTGCGGCATCTACTGAAAGTCCATTCATTCAAGTCTTTCTTTGAGGATTCCCATGTCCGGACGAAGCTTGCCACTACCGGCCGCAATGAGCGCGCTTGATCCTTTTACCCAGGCATTCCCCACCTTGACCGCCGAGCAGCT
This sequence comes from uncultured Acidobacteriaceae bacterium, assembly GCA_963758255.1. Lineage (GTDB taxonomy): Bacteria > Acidobacteriota > Terriglobia > Terriglobales > Acidobacteriaceae > DASRAA01. The sequence goes on along the minus strand of CAVWUX010000002.1, from coordinate 257,418 downwards.
CGACCGCGCGCGGCCTTATGGAAAAGTCAGGTCCGTGTCGGACGGCGAGACCGTTTTTGATGTGGGCGACAGCCACATTCCCATGTTCATTGTGCTTTCAGGCAAATTGGACATCCTGCAGCACGACAAAAAAGAGGGCGAACGATTGATTACGACTCACCTTCCCGGTGCATTCACGGGCGAAATCAACATGATCTCTGGACGGCGAAGCCTGGTGCGGGCCCGCGTCACCGAGGCGGGAGAATTCCTGGAAATCAGCCCGGAGAACTTGCGCACCTTGATCGCGAAAGACGCTCAACTGAGCGAGGTGTTCATGCGCGCGTTCATCCTGCGCCGCCTCGCGCTCGTAAAACAAGGTTTCGGTGACGCGATTGTAATGGGCTCGATGCACTGCGCGGCCACGCTACGGCTGCGCGAGTTCCTGGGTCGCAACGGACACCCCTACGAGTTCGTCGATCTCGACAAAGACAGCCAGTCGCAAGAGCTGCTCGACCAGTTCAACGTCAAGATTGAGGATGTCCCGGTTCTAATTTGCCGGGGTTCGAAGGTTCTGCGCCGTCCGACTTTGCAGGAAGTAGCGGACTGCCTCGGCTTTAACAATCCGGTTGACGAGTCGGAGGTGCGCGACCTGATCGTCGTGGGGGCCGGCCCTTCGGGTCTGGCAGCCGCGGTTTATGCGGCTTCGGAAGGCCTGAATGTGCTGGTGATTGAGACCAGCGCTCCCGGGGGACAGGCAGGATCGAGCTCCAAGATTGAGAACTACCTCGGATTTCCCACGGGCATATCGGGCCAGGAGCTGGCGACGCGGGCGATCCATCAGGCGCAGAAATTTGGAGCGGCGATGATGGTTGCGCACGATGTGGTGCGGCTGCACTGCGACCGGCGTCCCTACCAGATCGAACTCGACAATGGAAACAAGCTGACCGCCCGGACCGTCGTCATCGCCAGCGGCGCAAAGTACAACAAGCCGACGATTCCCAACTTGGCGCGATTCGAAGGGGTCGGCGTTTACTACGGCGCGACTAACATGGAAGCCCAACTATGCGAACGTGAGGAAGTGATCGTGGTTGGCGGAGGAAATTCGGCGGGTCAGGCCGCGGTGTACTTGTCGCAGTCTGCGAGCAAGGTCCATATACTCGTGCGGTCGGGGCAACTTTCGGACACGATGTCGCGTTACCTTATCCAGCGGATCGAGACCCACCCGAAGATCAGTTTGCACCTTCACACCGAGATTTTGGCACTCGAGGGAGCTGTGCACCTGGAAAGCGTTCAGTGGCACGAGAAGCAAACAGGAACGACCGAGATCGTGCCAATCCGGCACGTATTCATGATGACGGGTGCCATGCCCAACACGGCCTGGCTGGAAGGCTGCCTCGCGCTCGACAACAAAGGGTTCATCGTGACTGGCCACGACCTAGAGGCGAGCGGTAAAGACAAGACGCTGTGGTCTTATCCTCGTCCGCCATTCTTGCTGGAAACCAGCCTGCCGGGCGTGTTCGCCGTTGGAGATGCGCGAGCGGGAAATGTGAAGCGCGTGGCTTCGGCGGTGGGTGAGGGATCGATTTCGGTGCATTTGGTGCACCGGGTGCTGGCGGAGATGTAAGAACAGTGGCTAGTGGTTCGTTGGAATCTGGCCCTCACTCAGGCACGCCGCGTGCGCTAGCTGGCTGCTTTGGCAGCTTCGAAGCGCGCGATGTCGTCCTCGTGCTCCAGGGTCATGCCAATCTCGTCGAGACCGTGCAACAGCCGATGGCGGCGGAAGGCGTCGATCGCAAAGGTTTCCGACAGTCCGAAGTCGTCGCTGACGGTCTGGTTCTCCAGATCAACGGACAGGTGATAGGGACAATGCTTGTGGGCGTGGTCGGCGATGCGCTGGATCACCGGCTCCGGCAGTTCGATGAGAAGCAGGCCATTGTTGCCGGCATTGTTGCGGAAGATGTCGGCGAAGGACGGCGCGAAGATCACGCGGAAGCCGAACTCTGCCAACGCCCAAGCCGCGTGTTCGCGCGAGGAGCCACATCCGAAATTCTTGCCCGCAACCAGCATGGTCGCGGTGCGGAAGTGGTCCTGGTTGAGCACGAAGTCTTCGCGGTGGCGGCCATCGGGATGGTAGCGCCAGTCGAAGAACAGGAACTCTCCGAAGCCCGTGCGCTCGATGCGCTTGAGGTGCTGCTTGGGAATGATCTGGTCGGTGTCAATGTTCTCCCGGTGCAGCGGGGCGACGACTCCTCGATGCTGGCGAATCGGTTTCATGGCTAGTTCCGATACTCCCAGTCGCGAACGTCCACGAAGCGGCCGGCCACGGCGGCGGCAGCTGCGGTTGCGGGACTGACCAGGTGCGTGCGTCCTTCGCGTCCCTGGCGGCCTTCGAAGTTGCGATTGCTGGTGGAAGCACAGCGCTGTTTCGGCGCGAGAATGTCGGGATTCATTCCCAGGCACATCGAGCATCCCGGCTCGCGCCACTGCGCGCCTGCCTCCTTGAAGATGCGATCGATTCCTTCCTGCTCGGCGGCATGCTTCACCGCCTCCGATCCCGGAACGACAAGGACGGTGACATTGGGATGCACTTTGTGCCCGTGAATAACTTTGGCCGCGGCCCGCAGGTCTTCCAGCCGCCCGTTGGTGCATGAGCCGATGAATACGCGGTCAAGGGTAATGTCTTCGACACGGGTGCCCGCCTTCAATCCCATGTACTCCAGCGCAGAAAGCATGGCGGCGCGTTCCGATGGGTTGCGAGCATCGTCGGGACTTGGAATGCTGGTCGTGACCGGCACCGACATTCCGGGATTCGTACCCCAGGTAACGACCGGCTCCAGCTTCGTGCCGTCGACAGTGATTTCGCAATCGAAGGTTGCGCGATCGTCAGTCGCAAGTTGCCGCCATGCGCTGACTGCCTCGGTCCACGCGCTCCCTTTGGGGGCGTAGGGGCGGCCCTCGATGTAGGCAAAGGTGGTTTCATCGGGAGCGACCATGCCTGCGCGCGCTCCGCACTCGATGCTCATGTTGCACATCGTCATGCGTTCTTCCATGGTGAGACCGCGAACAACTTCACCGGCATACTCGATCACATGTCCGGTACCTCCGTCGGTGCCCAGCCGACGGATGATATCAAGAATCAGGTCCTTTGACGTCGTGCCCTCGGGCAGTTGACCTGAGACCGAGATCCGCATGCTGCGCGGCTTCATCTGCGAGACGCACTGGGTCGCCAGCACGTGCTCCACTTCGGAGGTTCCGATGCCGAACGCCAGCGCGCCAAACGCGCCGTGGGTGCTGGTGTGGCTGTCACCACACACTATGGTCATGCCCGGATGGGTCAAACCTAACTCGGGTCCGATCACGTGTACGATGCCCTGCCGGCCCGATCCGATATCGAAGAGCGGTATGCCGCTGGCTTCGCAGTTCTTGCGCAAAGTGGCGATCTGCTGGGCGGCGATTTGATCTTTGATCTGAAAGCGCTCGTCCGAGGTGGTCGGGACGTTGTGATCGATGGTGGCGAAGGTCAGATCGGGACGGCGAACTTTGCGGTTGGCCAGACGCAACCCTTCGAAGGCCTGCGGCGAAGTTACTTCGTGTACGAGGTGCAGATCGATGTAGAGGAGTGTCGGCTCGCCTTCGGGCGAACGCACCACGTGCGCGTCCCAAACTTTTTCAAACAGTGTTTTGGGCTTCGACATCCGGACCTCAGACTGCGTGGTAGGCCATCTGCATCTGCAGCAGATCGGTCACGGTCTCGACCACGGCGTGGCCGATCGCATCGGTGGGAAAAGCCGGGCGTTTGCGCCGTCCGCTCAGGTCTGGCGTGACCAGTCCGCGCGCCAACGTGCGATCAACCGACTGCATTATCTTGTCGGACTCATGGTAGAGGCCGGCGGTGTAGCGCAGCAACATCGCCGCTGACTGGATCGCTCCAAACGGGTTGGCCATGCTCTTGCCGGCAATGTCAGGCGCCGAACCATGTACCGGCTCGTAGAGCTCGACCTTTCCGCCAACACTTGCGGAGGCCAGCATCCCCAGCGAGCCGCTGATCACTGCTGCCTCATCGGACAGAATGTCGCCGAAGAGGTTCTCGGTCAGCACTACGTCATAGCGCGTAGGCGTGGTTATCAACTGCATCGCAAAGGAATCGACGTAGGCGTGCTCGAGTTGCACGTCGGGATATTCTTTCGCGACGGCGCTCACCGTGCGGCGCCAGAGCTGCGAGGTTTCGAGTACGTTGGCCTTGTCCACCGAGGTAACGAGATGCTTGCGACGGCGCGCTTCCTGGAAGGCGATGTGCGAGACGCGCTCGACTTCGTCCTTGTGGTAGCGCATGGTGTTGTGGGCGTGGCCTTCGTCGCTCAACTGGCGGGGTTCGCCAAAATACAGTCCGCCGAGCAGTTCGCGCACGATGAGAATGTCCGCACCTTTGGTAACGTCTTCGCGCAGAGGCGAGCAGTCAGCAATAGCTTCGTACGCTTTCACGGGACGGAGATTGGCAAAGCCGCCTAGCGCCTGGCGTAGCGCGAGCAGTCCAGCCTCGGGACGCTTCTCGCCGGTGAGACCGTCGAACTTGCGCGCACCAACCGCACCCAGCAGAACGGCATCGGCTTCGAGGCAGGCTGCCAGTGTCTTTTCCGGAAGAGGCGTGCCGTCCTGCTCGATGGCAACTCCGCCGATGTGGCGGGTCTCAAAACGAAACTCGTAGCCACAGACGTCGGAAACTGTCTGGAGCACGGCAACCGCCTGCCTGGTTACTTCCGGCCCGATTCCATCTCCCGGCAAAATGACAATGCGCAACTTCATACCGGGCGCATCTCCTGCCGCGGAGCCTGATGCTCGCGCATTCCGCTGCGGTGCGCATACAGCATGGCGATGAGGTCCTGCTCGTAGATATTCTTTTTGCGGTCGGCGAGCATGGTGAACTGGGAGTAGATCTGGTTGACCTCGTCAACCGCAAGCTCGTGGCCCAGCTCGCGGTACTTGTACACCAGCGCGTGGCGTCCTGAGTGCTTGCCCAGAACGATGCGCTCGGCCGGAATGCCCACCGTCTCCGGCGTCATGATTTCGTAGCACAGCGGATTGCTCAGCACACCGTGCTGATGGATGCCCGCTTCGTGCGCGAAGGCATTGCGCCCCACGATGGCCTTGTTGGGCTGCACTTCGAAACCAATCAGCTGCGACAATAACTGACTGGCCCCGTAAATTTCAGGATGGTTGATGCCGGTATCGACGCCGTAGCGGTCGGCACGGACATGGAGGGCCATGGCGAACTCTTCCAGCGAAGCATTGCCGGCGCGTTCGCCGATGCCGTTAACGGTGCACTCCACCTGCCGCGCACCGGCCTCGACGCCAGCCAGTGAGTTCGCTACCGCCAGACCGAGATCGTTGTGACAGTGAACCGAGATAGTAACGTTTTCGATGCCCTTCACGCGCTGGCGAATGGTGCGGATGATCTCGGAATATTCGCCCGGCGTGGTGTAGCCAACGGTATCGGGGATGTTCAGCGTGGTCGCGCCGGAGTCAACCGCCGCCTGCAACACCTCGCACAGAAAGCCTATGTCCGACCGGGTTGCGTCCTCGGGCGAGAATTCCACGTCGGTGCACAGCGAGCGGGCATAGGCGACCATCTTGGCGGCCTGGTGCAGCGCCTCGTCGCGCCCAATCTTCAGCTTGAACGCGAGGTGAATGTCAGAGGTGGCAAGAAAGGTATGGATGCGCGGCCGCATGGAGCGGCTAACTGCTTCCCACGCAATGGCTATGTCCTTCTCGACGCAGCGCGCCAGTGCTGCGATTATCGGCCCCTGTACTTCGGTGGCGATTCGGCGTACGGCCTCGGCATCGCCGGTTGAGGCGACCGGGAAGCCGGCCTCGATGATGTCCACGCCCAGCACTTGAAGCTTTTTGGCGAATAGGAGCTTCTCGTCCCCATTCATGCTGCATCCGGGGGCCTGCTCGCCGTCGCGGAGCGACGTATCAAAAACTAATACCCGTTCTCGCTTCACGTTTTCCTCCAAGGTGTGACTTCTCAAGGCTACCGACCGACTTACAATTAGTCAAACTAATATCTGTTGCAGGATCATTAGCAAACATGATTCAATTACTTGTCCTTCCCGAATTCGGAAAGGGGTTAATGATGGAGCTCTTTCAACTGGAAACCTTTCTGGCTGTGGCCGAGGAAAAAAGCTTTTCCCGCGCCGCCGCCCGCATGCATCGCACCCAGTCAGCCGTCAGCCAGACCATCTCCAAGCTCGAGGACGAGCTGGGAGAACGGCTGTTTGACCGCTCCTCCCGTGACGGCTCGCTGACCGACGCCGGCCAGGTGCTGCAAACGTATTCCAAGGAGCTGCTGAACATTCGCGAAGAAGCCCGCGACTCCCTCAAAGAGCTACGCATGCTGCACCAGGGGAAGCTGGTCATTGCCGCCAACGAGTTCACTGCCCGCTATCTGCTTCCAGTGCTGCACCTGTTTCACCGCATGCACCCGATGATCCGCATCGAGGTCATGCGTACCCTGGCCCGCGAAGTCCCGGGACAGGTGCTCAACCACGACGTTGAGTTCGGCGTCCTCTCGTTCAGGCCGGACGACGACGAGCTGACGTCGCACGTGCTCTACCGCGACGAACTGGCGCTGATCGTCTATCCGAGTCATCCGCTGGCGAAAGCGAAGTCCATCGGCATCAAGGACCTCGGTGCGGAATCGTTCATCGCACACAGCGTGCTGAGTCCGTACCGGGAAAAAGTGATCCAGGCGTTCAAGAAACATCACACGCCGCTGCACATGAACGTCGAGTTGCCGACGATCGAGGACATCAAGCAATTTGTCCGCATGGAAAACGGAGTGGCCCTGGTTCCGCTCATCGCGGTGGAGCATGAAATCGCCAGCCGGGAGTTGGTCCACGTGCCCTGCCCCGAACTCGCCATGGAGCGCAAGCTGCGTCTGGTCTACCGGACTGGGACCGTGCTCTCTCATGCTGGTCAAGCCTTCCTCAAAACCTGTAAGGCCATTTCGCAAGCCCCGGGGTCGCGCTACCTCCTGCTCGCGGAGCACTAGCGCTGAACGGTCTCCTTCACCTCTGCCTTCGCGGTCACGGGAGTCAGCCAATCCTGGTGCTTCGGGTCGCGACCTGAAGTGGCCGCAAAAAAGGCGCGTTGCAATTCCAGAGTGATCGGACCAGGCTTGCCGTTTCCGATTGGCTTGCGGTCGAGAGCCGCGATCGGTGTAACTTCCGCCGCCGTTCCCGTAAAGAAAGCCTCGTCGGCTACTTCCAGCTCTTCCAGACGCATTTCACCTACGAAGACTTTGTAGCCAAGGTCGCGCGCCAGCATGATTACTGAATCGCGGGTGATTCCCATGAGCACGTGATCGCGTTCGTCGTTGGTCAGCACGTTACCGTTTTGCACCATGAAGAAGTTCTCGCCCGAGCCTTCGGCGATGATCCCTTCCTCATCTACCAACAACGCTTCGTCGAACCCGCGGCGCACGGCGTCCTGCACGGCGAGCATCGAGTTTAGATACTGGCCGCAGGCCTTGGCCGTGGCGGGCATGGCCAGCGAACTGAACTTCTTCCATCGCGAGACGGTGACCTGGATGCCGTTCTCCAGCGCGTCGGCGCCGAGGTAGGCGCCCCAAGGCCACGCCAGAATGGCGACCTCGACCGGGCAATTCCGCGGGTGCACACCCAGGCTGGCGCTGCCGTAGGTCGCGATCGGGCGCACATAGCAATCGGAGAAGCCGTTGGCGTTGATGACTTCCAACGCAGCATCGGTCAGCTCTTCCTGCGAATAGGGAATGGGGAGGCCGTAGGTGCGCGCCGACTCGAACATACGTTCCATGTGAGCATCGAGGCGAAACACGGCCGGTCCGTTCTCCGTGTTGTAGCAGCGAATACCCTCGAAGACGCCGGTCCCATAGTGCAGCCCGTGCGCCGACATGTGGAGGGTGGCTTCTTCCCAGGGAATCAGCTTCCCGTTCTTCCAAACCCACTTGCTCTCAGAAAAAAACGCCATTCTCTGCTCCTGATTTCTACGCGTGCGCGGCGACCTCAGGTTCCTTCGCCTTCGCCGGCGCCTCAATATCGGACACCTTCACCGGATTAAGGAACGGCATCATCTCGCGCAACTTCTCGCCCACGCTCTCGATCAGGTGATTGCGCTGTTTCTCACGCTCCGCCAGGAATTTGTGCCGCCCCGTTTCGTTCTCCTTGATCCACTCGGCCGCAAACTTGCCATTGCGGATCTCCTCGAGAATCTGCTTCATCTCCTTGCGGGTTTCATCGTTGATCAGGCGTTTGCCGGCGGTGTAGTCACCGTGCTCGGCCGTATCGCTGACCGAGTAACGCATGTAGCTCAACCCGCCGCGATACATCAGGTCAACGATCAGCTTGAGTTCATGCAGGCACTCGAAGTACGCCACCTCGGGCTGATAGCCCGCGTCCACCAGCGTTTCGAATCCGGCCTTGATCAATGCGCTGGCGCCACCACACAACACCGCCTGCTCGCCGAAAAGGTCCGTCTCCGTCTCTTCGGTGAACGTGGTCTTCAGCACCCCGGCACGGGTTGCGCCAATACCTTTCGCATACGACAACGCATACTGCCAGGCTTTGCTGGACGCATCCTGCTCAACGGCTACGAGCGCGGGCGTACCGCCGCCCTCGACGAACACTTCGCGCACGCGATGCCCAGGCGCTTTGGGAGCGACCATACTTACATCAACGCCGACGGGACACTGGATCGTCTTGAAGCGGATGTTGAAGCCGTGCGCAAACATCAGCGTCTTGCCCGGCTTCAGGTTGGGCTGTATGTCGCGGTGATAGATCTTCGCCTGCTCGGTATCGGGCGCGAGCACCATGACGGTGTCGGCCCAGGCTGCTGCGTCGCTCACCGACCTCACCGTCAGTCCGGCAGCCTCGGCGCGCGCGCGCGAACGGCTGCCCGGATGCAATCCGATGCAGACCTCAACTCCGCTATCCCGGAGGTTCAGGGCATGCGCATGGCCTTGCGATCCGTAGCCGATGATAGCGACCTTGGTGGCTTTCACCAGCGAAAGATCAGCGTCGTTGTCATAAAAGATCTGTGCCATAGCGTTTCCTCTCCTGAGTCGGATTTGAAGTTGAAGTAGGACTTGAATTAGCGTTAGTAGACAGTGCTCCAGGAACCACTTCCCATGTAGGCTGCGGTCTGGTGGCGTGGCGCGGTGAGTTGTGTCGAATGACGATTGGGCCGGTCTCCACCGCCTCCAGAATCCCGTACGGCTGCAACACTTGCAGCAGGCCCTCGAGCTGCTCGGGGGTGCCGGTCATCTCGACCAGGATCCACTCGGTGGTGAGCTCGAGCACTCGTCCATTGAAAATCTGGAGCAATTGCAGAATTTGCGGCCGGGTCTGCAGCGTGCATGCGATCTTCATCATTCCGAAGGCGCGGAAGGTGCCCTCTTCATGCGAGATCATGTCCACCTTGAAGATGTCGACCAGTTTTGCGAGCTGGCCCTTGATGCGCTCGGCCGGGCGGCGTTCGATGTCGGAAGTGATTACGATGCGCACGATCGACGGATGCTCGGTCTTCGCCGTTGACAGCGAGTGCAGGTTGGCTCCGTGCCGGCGGAAGATCAGGGAAATGCGTGTCACGACGCCAGTATGGTTTGCAACGTCCAACAAATAGGTCATGTTCATAAGATTTACTCGTCTGCCGCCGTCTCTACGATGGCACTCGGTCGCCGGATCATCTCGTGCAGCGCCTTGCCCGCCGGGACCATGGGATACACCGAATCTTCCTGCTCCACCTGGAAATCGATCAGCACCGGCCCCGGGTGCTCGCGCGCCTTCTGTACCGTCGGAGCCACTTCGTCGCGGTGCGTAACCGCAAACGTGAGGATGCCGTAGGCCTCGGCGATCTTGGTGAAATTGGGATTGACCAGCGGCGTGGCAGCGTAGTTGCGCTCGTAGAAGAACTCCTGCCACTGGCGCACCATTCCGAGATAGCCGTTGTTGATAATGGCGATGTTGACCTTGATGTTTTCCTGCACCATCGTCGCCAACTCCGCCATGGTCATCTGGAAGCCGCCGTCACCCACGATGACCCAGACGTCCGCGTCGGGCCGCGCGAACTTCGCGCCAATCGCAGCCGGAAGGGCGAAGCCCATGGTGCCGAGTCCGCCGGAAGTGATGAGCGAGTGGGGATCGCTGTGGTGGTAATACTGCGCCTCCCACATCTGGTGCTGGCCAACGTCGGTTACGATCAGCGCTTTGCCTTTAGTCTCGCGCCACAGATCATTGATCACGTGCGCTGCGTAGAGGTGTCCGGTGTCGGGCAGGTTGCGGATATCGTGCACCGCCACCGCGCCCTTGGCATCGTTGATCTCCGCCCAATAGGCGGCGCGCTTCATGGGTGTAAGCAGCGGAGTCAGCTTCGGAAGCACGTGTTTCAGGTCGCCCACGATGGCCACATCGGCGCGAACATTCTTGTGAATCTCGGAAGCATCGATGTCCACGTGGATCTTCTTCGCATCCTGGGCATAGCTATCGAGCTTGCCGGTTACGCGGTCGTCGAATCGCATGCCCAACGCGATCAGCAAATCTGCCGACTGGATGGCGTGGTTCAACCAGGCTTCGCCATGCATTCCCATCATGCCCAGGCACAAGGGATGGAAGTGCGGGAACGCTCCCAGTCCCAGCAACGTCAGGCCGACCGGAAGATCGCTAGCCTCGGCGAACAGTTGCAGGTCCTGCATCGCGCGCGCCATCAAAATTCCGTGTCCGGCCAGGATCACCGGACGCTCGGACCTGTTGATCAGGCTTGCGGCTTCGGCAAGCTGCTGCGGATCGGGTGCATCCCAAGTTTCCAGCTTGCGCAAGTGCGGCTGCACAGCCTCCCACTCGAAATCGCACGAAGCCATCTGCGCGTCTTTGGTGATGTCGACCAGCACCGGGCCGGGACGTCCCGTGCGCGCAATGATGAAGGCCTCCCGCAGCGTGCGCGCGATGTCATTGACGTCGGTCACCATGTAGTTGTGCTTGGTGATCGGCATGGTGATGCCGGTGATGTCGACCTCTTGAAAGGCATCTGTGCCGATGAATTTGCTGCCCACCTGTCCGGTGATGCAGACGATGGGAGACGAGTCGAGCATGGCAGTCGCGATGCCCGTTACCAGGTTGGTCGCTCCCGGGCCCGACGTCGCCAGCGCGACGCCGACTTTGCCGGTGGCGCGCGAATATCCGTCCGCCATGTGGGCCGCGCCCTGCTCGTGCCGCACCAGCACGTGGTGAATGCTGGGCGTGTGCTGCAGCGCGTCGTACATGGGCAAGACGCATCCGCCGGGATAGCCGAAGACGGTGTCCACGCCTTCGCGCTCCAGGCACTTCCAAACGATTTGCGCACCAGTCAATCGCATCTTGCTCATCTCCCTCGGGCTTCCGCCTTGTCGAAATCGGGAACACAGATTCCGTCCGCATCGGCGTCTTCGCGTCCTCGGGTCGGATTGGTGACCGCACCAAACGCGGCCGACGAAACGCTGTTCGCGTATTTGGCGAAAACCCCGGTCTTGTAGCGCGGGACCGGCGGTACCCACTTCGCCATCCTGCGTCGCAATTCCGCTTCGGATACTTCGAGCTGCAACCTGCCGTGATCGACGTCAATGTTGATCATGTCGCCCTCATGCACGGCCGCAATCGGTCCACCCGCCGCGGCTTCCGGAGCGATGTGTGCGATCATGAATCCGTGAGTTGCGCCGGAGAAGCGGCCATCGGTCAGCAAGGCCACTGACTCGCTCAAGGGCGTCGCCGCCAACGCCGCGGTTACGGCCAGCATCTCGCGCATGCCCGGGCCGCCGCGTGGCCCTTCGTTGCGGATCACGATCACATCGCCCGCATTAATCTGCGAACTCTGTACGGCTTCGAATGCCAGCTCTTCCGACTCGAAGACCCGCGCGGGACCGTGATGCTCGCGCCGTCCATGGCCCACCAGCTTGACCACGCAGCCTTCCGGTGCAAGATTGCCGCGGAGAATTGCCAGCCCACCCGTCGGACTCAATGGCCGCTCGATCGGACGAATCACCTCCTGTCCCGGCTGCTCCTTGGCTTCAGCAACCTCCTCACCCAGGGTCTTGCCGCTCACGGTGATGCAATCGCCGTGTAGCAACTCGGCCTCGGCCAGGATGTGACCCAGCAATTTAGTGCCTCCTGCGCGAAAGAAGTCGGTGGCCATGAAACGGCCCGCCGGCTTCAGGTCGCACAACACCGGAGTCCGCGAGCAGATGTGGTTGATCTCGTCCAGCGGAAAAGTAAGTCCCAATTCGTTGGCGATCGCCGGCAGGTGCAGGATGGCGTTGGTGGAACCGCCCGAAGCCACCACGCAGGTCATGGCGTTCTTCAGCGCCGCATCGGTGATGATCTGCGACGGGCGAATGTCGCGCCGCAACAACTCCATCACCAGCCGTCCGGCTTGTCTGGCGACTTCGGATTTCAGGGGAGACATTGCGGGAACAGCGTTACTGCCAAAAGGAGAGATGCCGAGGAATTCGCAGGCGGTTGACATGGTGTTGGCGGTGAACTGTCCGCCACAAGCGCCGGGCCCGGGACAGGCATGGTCTTCCATGTCCTTCAACTCGGCATCGTTCATCTTTCCGTGCGCGTACTTCCCCACCGCCTCGAAGACGTCTTGAATGCTGACATCGCGGTCGTGATAGTGGCCGGGGGCAATCGATCCGCCATAGAGCATCAGCGAGGGAATGTCGAGCCTGGCCAGCGCCATCACTGTGCCGGGTATGGTCTTGTCACAACTCGACAGCGCCACCACGCCGTCGAACATGTGTCCGCGCGCCACCAGTTCGATGGAGTCGGCGATGACTTCACGACTCACCAGAGAAGCGCGCATGCCTTCCGATCCCATGGTGATGCCGTCTGAAACCGCGATGGTATTGAACTCCATCGGGGTGCCGCCCGCTTCGCGGACGCCTTCTTTCACTGCGGCGGCGAGTTCACGCAAGTGATAATTGCAGGGACCGACCTCGGTCCAGGTGTTGGCGATTCCGATGATGGGTTTGCGCAGATCTTCGTCGGTGAAGCCGACGGCCTTGAACATGGCACGCGCCGGTGCCCGGGTGGGGCCTTCGGTAATGTGCCGGCTGCGCTCCCTGCGTTTGTCTTCGCTCATCTTTCCTCATTCCTCGAGACGGTGACTACTTTTGCGGCCTATAGAACAAAAGCCACTTCCGCTTAGCGGGTCAGTGGCTTTTCAGAATCTCTTTTGCTGATTGCCTACGTCCCCGCGCCTCCGGTATCGCCCGCTACTCCAAGTAGTAGGAGTACAAGGGTGAGTGCGCGTACCAGGGCCAGGCGCCGGATCACGAGAATCGAATCGGCTTTCGGTTGAATTCGGGATTGAATTGCCAATGCCATGACTGATTTTTGAGTTATACCTAACTCGATCGGCCTGCGTCGAGAGAAATTAGAAATTTTCACGGCCGAGTAAGACTTGTTAATGATGTACCAAATTATATAAGAGGCACTAATGGGGTGCCTGCTCTGAGTTCCTGCCTTCCGGCTGAACCGCCCGCCATCCTACTCCGACCCCTCTAAGTCGATGCCGTCAAATACTTTAGTTGGAGAACGCCCGGGAGCAACAATGCCGTATTTCAGGTCGAGGAACTCCCCCAGTGGCTCCGGCAAGACCGCGCTTAATTCCTGCCAGGTCAGCACCTTGCACCGCACTCGCAGCTCCACAGGGCGAACGCAGCGGAGAATCGCGTACCAGCTTTCCATCAGGTCCGGACGCCGCGCGTCGAGCAAGACGCAGAATCCGCAATCGCTCGCATGCGCAGCCAGCACATTGCGGATCAGTTGATACGAAGCCAGCTTCTTCCCCTCCCGCGGAAGGTCCCTCGCCTCGAAAACCTTTTCGAAGTCGCGATAGCCGCGCAGAGCCGACTGCGTCGCAAGTCTGGAAATCCGACTCGGTCAGCTTGGCTTCGAAGAGCATGTTGCCCAGCTTCATGTCGACCTCGGTGCGATCGGCCAGGCCGTTCTTGAGCGGCACGCGCGCCCTCCAGCCGAACTCGGGTCGTTCGGCGGTATCGATACCCAGCAACCCGAGCAGACGCGGATCATCCGCCACGTACGGACAGCAGAAGATATTCATCAGCAACGCATCCGAGCTCATCGACGAGTCGAGTTCCTTCCAGCCACGGCCAGTGCTGGGCAGCGACGACTTCGCTTGCGTGTGTACTTTCTCGAGCCGCTTGCGCCATTCCGGAATCGCGAGCATAGCGGCGTAGCTCTCATCGAAGAAGTTGCCATGCCGGAGGCGAGTGGGGTGCGGTTGATAGACTGTCACCGCCATTCCGCCGCGACTCTCTACGTGCGCGAGTTGTCGCTGCAGCGCGAACGCGCGGTTGCGCAGGCTCAGCTCATGGCGCAGTTGTGAAGCGTAGTAGGCGCTGCCGGCAGTCATGGCGACTCCTGTGCGACTGCAGGTTGTCGACTGCTAAGAGTGTCGGCGTTACGGAGCTCCGGGAACAACCAAGCCCAAAGGGCAATCACGACCAACGTCCCAACGCCGCCAATCACGACCGCCGGAACAGTGCCGAACCATTGCGCGGTCAGTCCTGATTCGAATTGGCCGAACTCGTTTGACGTCCCAATGAACAGCGAATTCACTGCGCTCACCCGCCCCCGCATGAGGTCAGGAGTGGACAACTGCACCAGCGTTCCGCGAATGATGACGCTCACCATGTCGGACGCGCCCACAAACAGCAAAGCGATCAGCGACACGATCAGGTTGCGCGACAGCCCGAATACGATGGTGAAGACACCGAACCCGGCAACGCACCACAGCATGGTAATGCCGGCGTGCCGCCGCAACGGACGATGCGCCAGCAGAACCGCCATCGCTGCCGCCCCAACCGCCGGGGCGCTGCGCAAGATGCCCAATCCCCACGGCCCAGTATGCAGGATCTCGCGCGCATAGACCGGCAGCAGCGCCACCGCTCCACCCAGCAGTACCGCAAACAGATCGAGCGAAATGGTTCCAAGAATCAGCTTCTTCTCCCAAATGAAGCGCAACCCGGCGAACACGGTTGATAAGCTCATCGGCTCGCGCGCCCGCTTCGCCGTCTTCAGCCGTATCCGGCTTACCGCAACCACCGATACAGCAGCGGCGATCATTGACGTCCCGTACACGGCTGCAGGTCCGCGAAAGACGGCGTAGATCAGGCCGCCAAGTGCGGGGCCTATGATCGTAGCCGCTTGAAAGACGGTCTGCGCCCAAGCCACGGCGTTGGGAAAGTGCTCCTCAGGAACAAGTTGTGGAACCATCGATTGGCCAGCGGCTCCGTTGAACGATCGCACCACGCCCACCAGCACCAGCGCTGCGTAGATCGCATGCACGGAACGCGATCCGCTCATCGTCAGCAGCAACAGAATCGTGGACGCGACACCAAGTCCGACATAGCAAAAGCCGACGATGTTTCGCCGGCTGAAGCGGTCAGCCGCGTGTCCGGCCACCAGAAACAACAGGATGGTGGGAAGAAATTGCGCCAGCCCGACAAAGCCGAGGTCCAACGGCCGCTTGGTGATTTCGTAAACCTGCCAGCCCACCGCGACCGACTGCATCTCCGTCGCCATGACGGTGAACAGCCGCGCCATTGGTAGTAGGCGAAGTCAGGATAGGTAAATGCTACTCGCCCTTGGCGTTGCAAGCTTTGGCTGTCAGCCATCCCAAACTACTGTGCCATAAGAGTGCGGTCCGCAGCCGGTTGGCCGCACAAGTATTTTCGTGGCTGAGGAAATTCCCGCTTCAATTGCACTGGCAAATTCCATTTATAGTGGACTATGGGTTGTAGCAGTGTTTCTTCTGGTGGCGTTAACCTCGTAAGCTCGCGCTTCGATCACGATTCCTGCGGAGTCGGATTTGTTGCGACCCTGCACGGCCATTCCGATCACGAAATTCTTCGCCTTGCATTGACCGCCTTGGGTCGCCTTGCGCATCGCGGCGCAATCGCCGCCGACGGCAAGAGCAGCGACGGCGTGGGCGTGCAGACCGCCGTGCCGCGTGGTTTTCTGCTGAGTCAATCAGGCATCTCGTTGCGTCCCGAACAGCCGCTGGCAGTGGGAATGTTGTTCCTGCCGCAGACGACGAAGAGGCCGCCCAACGTGACGCGCAGCGTTTCAAAGCATGCATCTCGGCGCGGGGTTTCGAGTGGCTGGGCTGGCGCGATGTTCCGATTGCGCGTGAAGTGCTTGGCGAACTGGCATCGGCTTCCCTGCCCGTCATTCGACAGGCGCTGATGACGACCGCCGAGTCCTTCGACGGCAACACCAATGCGTTGGAGCGCCGCCTGTTTTTCGCCCGCAAGGCCTTCGAGCGTGGCGGAACCAGCGCCTACGTTTGCTCGCTCTCGACTCGTACGCTGGTGTACAAGGCACTCTGTACCGGACGCACGCTTCACGAGTTCTATCCCGACCTGCAGAACAAGCAGTACGCCACCCACTTCGCCGTGTTTCATCAGCGCTACGCGACGAATGTGTTGCCTTCGTGGGACCGCGCTCAGCCCCTGCGCATGGTGGCGCACAACGGCGAGATCAACACCATCTGGAGCAATCGCGCTCACGTCGATGCCCGCTGCGCCACCCTGCCGCGCGAGTGCGACCCGATTTACACTCCGGACGCCTCCGACTCGATGAGCCTGGACGAAGTCGCCGAGTTGCTCTCCAACTATGAGCGCAACGTTGCCGAAGCCGTGCGCATGATGCTGCCGCCCGGCCGATGGCCCAAAGGAATCCGCGTTTCATCGCTACCACGCCGACTGTATGGAGCCCTGGGACGGCCCTTCGGCGCTGGTCTTCACCGATGGACGCTGGCTGGGTGCTGCACTCGACCGCAACGGCCTTCGTCCCTGCCGCTTTGTGATCACCGATACGGGATTGGTCGTCGCCGGCTCCGAAGTAGGCCTCGCCGATGTGGATAGCGACACCATCATCCGCAGTGGACGTCTCGGTCCCGGACAGATGATCCTCCTCGATCTCGAACGATGCCGCCTGATCGAAGGTGAGGAGCTCGACCGCTACTTCGATGATTTGTCACCTTACACGGAGCTAATCGACGACATTCCGCTGCAGCCATCAGCCACGCCGGTCGCGGCTCTCGACAAGGACGAGCTCACCCGCCTGCAGCGCGGCTTCGGCTATACCCGCGAAGAAGTCAAGATGGTCGTCACTCCGATGGCGATGGAGAGCAAGGAAGCGGTGTGGTCGATGGGCGACGACACTCCCATCGCAGCTCTGGCGCGAGCTCCGCGTCCGTTGTACGGATTCTTCCGGCAACGATTCGCGCAGGTCACGAACCCGCCCATCGATTCGCTGCGCGAGGCCTGCGTGGTTTCATTGCGCACCCGACTTGGACCGTGGCCTCATCTGCTCGACAAGCACGCTCCGCTTCCCGGACTCGTTTTGCCCACGCCCTTTCTTTCGCTCGGACAGGTGGCGGCACTGCGCGAGGGCACCTATGCCTTGCACGACGAGCTGCCGCTCGCCGAATTGAGTTGCACCGTCGCCGAGGGCAACTCGCTGAAGCAGGCCATCGTCGAACTGCAGGAACGCGCAGTCGAGCTGGTACGCGGCGGCATCTGCATTCTCCTGATGACTGATCGCATTGCCGGCGAGGGACTGTTGCCGATTCCGATGGCGATGGCCACTGGAGCCGTGCATCAGGCGCTGGTCAAGGCGGGTTTGCGCACCAAGGTTGGACTCGCCCTCGAAGCCGGCGATTGTCGGGACGTGCACCATGCGGCGGTCCTGATTGGCTATGGCGCCGGTTGCGTGTGTCCGTGGCTCGCCTTGCAGACGGCCCGATCCCTGGCCGGCGAAGATGGTGAAGCTCGCTTGCTGAATACCCTGAACTCCGGTCTGGCGAAGGTCATGTCGAAGATGGGCATCTCGGTGCTCGACAGTTACCGCGCCGCGCAATTATTCGACGTTCTGGGGCTCGATTCCGGAATCACTGACCTCTGCTTTCCCGGCACGGTTTCGCCGATGGGCGGCCAGGACTTCGCCGACATCGAAGCCGCGATCCGCTCATCCTGGACGCCGGAACCGGACAGCACCGAACTACCTGATTACGGCTGGGTGCGCTTCCGCCGCGCGGAACGCTCCGAACCGCACACCTGGCAGCCGCAGCGCACTCGCGACCTGCAGGTCGCCGTCGGGGCAGCGCGAGCCTCGACGCAAGCTGCGGCCACACTCGCACCCGCTGAAGCCTGGTCGGCCTACTCGCGTGCGGTGGACGAACGCGAGCCCGCCGTGTTGCGTGACTTGCTTCAGATCAAAGCCGCTGGGCCGAGGCTGGAGCTGCATGAAGTCGAGCCACCATCCAGCCTGGTGAAGCGGTTCATCGCCAGCGCCATGTCGCTGGGCTCGCTCAGCCCGGAGGCGCACCAGACCATTACTACCGCGATGAACCAGTTAGGCGCGCGCTCCAATACCGGCGAGGGTGGCGAAGATCCCGCGGCGTACCGGCCCGACGGCAATAGTTCGGGCGTGTTGTCATTGCACAACAACAAGATCAAGCAAGTTGCCTCGGGAAGATTCGGCGTCACGGCCGAGTACCTGGCTCACGCCGAAGAACTGGAAATCAAGATCGCGCAGGGGTCGAAACCGGGCGAAGGCGGCCAGCTTCCCGGCCACAAGGTCAGCGAATTGATTGCCCGCTTGCGTCATGCGCAACCGGGCATCTCGCTGATTAGCCCGCCGCCGCATCACGACATCTACAGCATTGAAGACCTCGCGCAACTGATTTACGACTTGAAGCGCGTCAACCCGCGCGCGCCCGTCGGCGTGAAGCTGGTATCGCAGATGGGCGTGGGGACGGTCGCTGCCGGCGTCGCCAAAGCCTATGCGGACTACATCGTCATCTCCGGCTACAACGGCGGGACGGGGGCGTCTCCGCTCAGCAGCATCAAGCATGCCGGGAACCCGTGGGAGCTTGGTCTCAGCGAAGCGCAACAGATGCTGCGCCTCAATGGACTGCGTGGGCGGGTGCGCCTGCGCACCGACGGCGGGCTTACCACTGCTCGCGACGTCCTCATCGCGGCGCTGCTGGGAGCCGACGAATTCTCCTTCGGCACGGCCGTTCTGGTTGCGCTGGGTTGCGATATGGCCCGGCAGTGTCATCTCAATACCTGTCCCACGGGGATCGCGACGCAAAAGCCCGAGTTGCGCGCCAAGTTCCGCGGCAAGCCGGAGCACGTCATCCGCTTCTTCATGAACATCGCGGAGGATCTGCAACGCATGCTCGCCGACCTTGGACTGCCGAGCTTGCAAGCGGCCATCGGGCGCTCCGACTTGCTGGAGCAGGTTCGCCGCGAAGGCAAGCTCGACCTGCGGCCCATGTTGGCCCAGGTGGGCGATGGTCCAGTGAGCTGGCAGGGAAAACGCAACAATCGTCCGGAAGAGCACCCGCCGGTAGACGACGCCTGGGTCCGCCCTGCTCTCTCCGCGGCTGCTGCGGGCAAGCCCTTCGAATTCAGCGTGACCGTCCGCAACGAGGACCGCAGCCTCGGAGCGCGGCTCTCTGGCGAGTTGGCGCTGTTGCGCACGCAACAACCGGACCTGTATCCCGACATTCACTTCCGCATGCGTGGCACTGCGGGGCAGTCGTTTGGTGCGTTTGCCGGTCGCGGTATGAAGCTGGTCCTGGAAGGCCAGGCGAATGACTTCGTTGGCAAAGGCCTGTCAGGGGGCGAACTGGTGATTCGCACCCGAGGCAAGCTGGCGCGCGCAGAGTCGGCCCAGGTCATCGTCGGAAACGTAGCCCTCTATGGAGCCACCGGCGGGTCGCTCTTCGCTGTCGGCAGCGCCGGGGAACGATTCGCCATTCGCAACTCGGGCGCTACAGCGGTGGTCGAGGGCGTTGGCGACCACGCTTGCGAATACATGACCGGAGGCGCGGTGCTTGTCCTCGGGCCGACGGGCACCAACTTCGGCGCGGGCATGACGGGTGGAGTCGCGTTCGTCTGGGACCCCAGCGGCACCTTCGTCAACAATCAGAAGTTCCATCCCGACTTTGTTGCCGTGGAAATCCTTGGCGCCTGCGAAGAACGCGATCAGGAGCTGGTGCGCTCGCTTGCTGGAGGAACACTCCATCAAGACCGGCAGCAAAGTCGCCAACCGCCTCCATCAGGGCTGGCCCATCACGCTGCGGCAGGTTGTGCGCGTAGCGCCCAAAAGCGTCTGATCGATCATTCGACCACCAACCACTAGCTCCTGTACTTCGGCAAAGGGTATCGGGAACCCCATCCCCTTCAGGTCCCGATGATCTAGTGTGTTGGCCAGATATAACACAATAACGCAAAAAAAATCACCGGCTGTTTAGAATCAGTGGGTTAGCCGGAAATTGTTCGCAACTCATTGAAAAATAAATAAGTTATATCTATCCATATCATTTCAAAGATAGTTACAGCGGCTATTTTCGACGATTGTTCTCTGTTTGCACAACTTCATACATGCTAAAAGCAGACCATGCCGCGGCGGCGGCCGTCTATCCGCCCATTACAATGCTGATCGGAGTTTTCAAAGAGCCGAAATGCGGCCGCAATCTCGGGTACGGCCCGGTGAGAGACACATCTCCCTCCCCTCACAATGCCTTTCTTACAGGACGGGAGACCAGGTGCGAAAGGATGCAGGACACAGAGCCCTGTGATAGAGGTCTGGCGCGCCAGGTTGTTCGCTACGGAGAATACGGAGCGAAGAAAATCCAATGAAGGCGTGCTCCGCCCATCCCTCTCCTCCAAATCCGGACGAATTGAATTCAGCAACTCTGGCAGCCATCATGTGGTTTGGAGAAAAGAGCGGCACAGAATAGGTTCAAGGATTAGGCATCACCCAAAAGAACATCAAGGGAACGAGGGAAACCATCGCCACCAAAGTGGAAACAAGCTGAACAGGTACTCGAAATCGTGTCTTCTTTTTGCGCGCTGCCGCAAAGCCAAGGCCGCAGCTGCTATCAGCAGCACAGGGCCGAAATGAAGTGTTGCATTCCACCCTTCCACGAATAGCATCGTCGCTCTTCAGTGCGCTTCGAGTTCTCCGTGGCGTATCTGTTACCTACCTCGCCTGCTCTGCGTAGCTCGCCCTCAACTCCGCCACAATGTCCTTCGCCGCCTGCCGCGCCACTTCGAAGTTTCCCGGCGGAAACGAAATCGCGCCCACGCGCGCGTGTCCGCCTCCCCCGTAGCGTTCGCAGACCTTGGCGAGATTCACCACCGGCTCCACCGGCGCCCACGGATTCGACCCGACCGAAACCTTCGTCCGGAAACTGCTCTTGCTCAGCCCTACGCTGTAGGTGCAATCCGGGTGCAGGTAGTACGGTATGAATTTGTTGTAGCCCTCGAGCTCGTGATCGGTGACATCGAAGAAAACCGTTCCGTCCTTGCATTCGGTGCGCTCCCGCAGGATTTCGATTGATTTGCGGTGCCGCTCCATCAGCCCCGGAATTCGTTCGGCAATTTCGGGCACCCGGATGATCTCTCCCAGCGGCTGATACGCCAGCATTTCAATCAGCTTCGGGATGAATCCAACGTCCTGGTTCGACTCGATCACCATGGTCAGTTTCATGGCCGGCTCCTTCATCTCCACCGCCGTCTGCGGATCGGAATAAAGGGCGCCGTCAATGATGTCAGCCCATTCCACCAGCTCTGCCACCGGATCGGGATTGAACCCGAAACGTTGCTGCGTAACCTCGGCAATGAACTTCGTGCATGACCGGTAGTCGGGGTCATAGAACTTCGTATTGCTGATGTCCTGTTCGAAGTGCGAGGCGTCGTCGGGCGTAAGGAACGCGCTCTGATGGTGGTCGAACCACCACGTAATGCGCGGTGAAGGCGAATACTTGAAATCGACGATGGCGTTCTCGTCGCCGGTGAACTCTGCCTCATTGAACAACGCCCCGGCGCGATGGACCAGGCCGACATACTCGAATTCGGCGTGCTCGCGAATTCGCTCCCGGTAAAATCGCGAGAAAAGCGCCGCCGAACAGGCTCCGTCAAAACACTTGTCGTGGTAAAAGACTTTTACCTTCACAAACCCTTTCCGATACTTGCGGGCAGCGGTCGCTGCGCTGCCAGTCGATCAATTGAATTGGGCACGGCTTGTTGCACAGGAAAAGCAAATAGAAATCCCATGCCGTCGTGACTTCTGTCAAGCGCTCCCGGCGGTGCCCAACCGTCCTACGTAAAACCCAGCGGCTAATCCTGCGCCGCAATCAAATACTGTTCCAGTTTGCCGTCCGGCATCTGATAAATGTTGATTTCCACGGTCTTCTCTTTGAACTTCACCTCATACAACATATGGGTCATTCCGCCGCGCAGCGAGCTGGAGGTCTGGCGGAACCTCTGAACCTCGCCGAGCGGCGCCAGGCTGTTCTCGTAATCTTTCAGAGCCTGCTCCGAGAAATAGAAGTTCGCATTGTTGGTAAACAGGCTGCGGTCGATCTTGCCCTCCCGCAGGTCGTCAAACACTTTCCGCACCAGCGCGTCTTGCTTGGGATCGGCGACATTCAGGCTGTTCAGGTACGCGTTCATCACCTGCTGCCCAATTTCGCCGGCAGCCGAAACGGCATCCTGGTTGGTCGCCACCGCCACCGCGAACTTGTCGTCGGGCAACACGATGTTTGTCGCGGTAAACCCTGAGACTTCGCCGCCGTGCCCCAGCACCCGATGGTTCCGCACACTGGTCACCCTCATGCCCAGCGCATAGCTCGTGCCCAGGCCGTTCCTCAACACCGTCTCGGTCTCCATCGCCAGGTACGACGACGGCTTCAGCAGCGACTCGTCCATCACCGAGATGTCCCACTTCGCGAGATCGGCGGGAGTCATCGCCAGCTCTCCGGCAGCAAACATCCAGCCGGTGCCCTCCTCGGGTGCAGGACGCAGCGGTCCCAACGCATAGCGAAAATAGCCCAACGGATCGCCCGCGCCCATCGGCTTGGCGTCTGTGTTCAACGCGCTGCTCATTCCCAACGGACGCAGCACCTTCTCCTGCAACAGCTGGTACAGCGGCTTCCCGCTGACCTTTTCCACAATCAGTCCGGCGATGACGTAATTCGTGTTGCTGTACTGCCACCTCGTGCCCGGCTCAAAGTCCAGGGGGACTTGCGCCCAGCCTTTCAGGATTCCCTCCGCAGTCGTCGCCTTCAGCATCATTGGCATGACGTAATCCTGCGGCCAGTAGTCCTGGTAGCCTGACGTCATCGACAGGATCTGCCGGATGGAAATCTCGTTCGCGCGAGTCAGGTTGGGAAGCCACTTCCCTACCTTGTCGTCGAGCGACAGCTTGCCCTGTTCCTGCAGCATCAGAATAGCCGCCGTCGTGAATTGCTTGCTGATCGAGCCGATACTGTACGGCATGGCCGCGGTCGACTGCAGCGGCGGTTCCAGTCTGGCCTTCCCGTACGCCTGACTGTAGGCGAGTTTCCCGTCTCTCACCACTGCCAATGACGCGCTGGGAATACCCGACTTCTCCATTACTTGACGGACGATGCCGTCGATTTCAGCCTTTTGTTCAGCCGTGAATTTCGCAGCAGTTTGTGCTTCCAGCCCAACCACCGTCATCATACAGAGCAGCAGCGTGAGCAGGCGTCCTGTCGCCCGTAGCTTGAATATGGCCATACAGTCCTCTCGCGATCACAAAAGTAGAAAGTAGAAGGTACAAACTACCCTATTCCCGCAACTGGAACAACTGTGCGCGGAGGGCAGCGCGTCAGCGATTCATGCGCTCTTCTGCCAGGTCCCCGATGATCGGGAGCTTGAACAGCTCGTGATGGTAGGCTTTGACTACCAACAAGACCCACAAGAAGAGCCACGCCAGACTGGCCAAACCGAGCAGTGGAAACACCAACACCCGCATGAATGGAATCAACTGAAGCAACATTCCAACGACGCTCGCAGCAATTCCGAAGGCGAACGCGACGACCCAAAGAAACAAGTGCTGAAAAGCATGGAAGCGAACAAAGAAGTTTCGCTTGAAGGGTTCCACGAGCAGGAATGCGATCGCGGGAATGATGGTGATGTAGACCACCACTGCGGCGATGTTTTCGGGTATCGGCAGCGCTTCGCCGGATGCATCGCCACGGGAACCCACGACCGCACCGCGTCCGAGCTCCGGCTCTTCTGTCGCTGCAGGCGGGACTGTCGTCTCGTATTCATCCACGGCGCGAGTTTGCGAAACCTCGGCGCCACACCGTGGGCAGAACCGTGCGTGATCGGTCAACGATGCACCACAGTGCGGACATAACAACATCCAAGTCTCCCAGATATCGAAGGCTGGCAGCTTCGGCCAAAAGAATATCCCGCCGCGTGCGCGACGGGATACAAACTAATTTGCGGAGCGGCTTACGCCCCGCAACACTTCTTGTACTTCTTGCCGCTGCCGCAGGGGCAAGGATCGTTGCGGCCAACCTTTTCGCCCCGGACTACCTGTTGTACCGTGCCTTGTGCACCGCCTCCCGCCATGCGCGCCTGGTCCAGTTCCCGGCGCTTGCGGCGCTGGAACTCCGCTTCCATGTCGTCCATGGTGGTCGCCATCCTCGGGCGTCTGGCCGTGCTCACGGCAGCCAAGGCGTCGCCATTTCCGCCGCCCTCAATTAGAGGCTGCGGCGCCGGTCGCGATGGGGCCTCGATCACCTGCATCAGATACAGGTAGCGGACGGTCTCTTCCTCGAAGCGTTCCATCATGGCCTCGAACATGTCGAACGACTCGCGCTTGTACTCCACCAGCGGATCGTGCTGGCCATAGCCGCGCAGTCCGATGCCTTCGCGCAAGTGGTCCATCCCGAGCAGGTGGTCTTTCCATTGCTGGTCGAGCACGCTGAGCATGATGATGCGCTCGTGATGCCGCATGGCATCCGGCCCGATCAGATTCTCCTTAGCCTCGTAACGCTGGCTTAGCTTTTCGAAGATCGCATCGCCCAGTTCCTGGCGATTCAGCTTGTCAGCCTCGACACCTTCAGCCTCCACGTCCACGCCGAATCGCGTGAAGATCTGGTTCTTCAGGCTCTTGGTGTCCCAGTCTTCCGGATGAACGTCTTTCCCGCAGTACTTGTCGAGCAAACCGCCGAGGATGTCGCGAACGTAATCCTCGAGGATGAGTTCCTTCTGGTCGAGCCCTTCCAGCAACTGACGCCGCAGTCCGTAAACCGCCTGGCGCTGCTTGTTCATCACGTCGTCGTACTCGAGCACATGTTTGCGGGCCTCGAAGTTCTGGCCTTCCACGGCCTTTTGCGCCGCCTCGATTCGCCGCGTGATCAGCCCCGACTCGATGGGGACACCCTCTTCCATGCCCAGCCGCTGCAGCAGGTTCGACACCCACTCCTTGGCGAAGATGCGCATCAGGTCGTCTTCCAGCGACAAATAGAAGCGCGACGCACCCGGATCGCCCTGGCGTCCGGCACGACCACGCAACTGGTTGTCGATGCGCCGCGCCTCGTGACGTTCCGTGCCGAAAATGAACAGTCCACCCGCGGCAATGACTTCTTCGTGCTCTTTGTCCGTCTCCGCCTTGAACTTCGTATTCAGTTCCTGCCATTGCGCGGTCGGCACCTGGTACTCGTTGCCGCCGTAGTAGAAGTACGAAAGATTGGGATCGTCCGGCTTCGCCGTGACCTCGCCGGCCGCAGCTTTCAACTGCTGCGCGATTCCCTTCTTGATGCACTCCTGCTTGGCCATGAATTCAGGGTTGCCGCCCAGCAGAATATCCGTACCGCGGCCTGCCATGTTGGTCGCGATGGTGATGGCTCCCTTGCGTCCGGCCTGAGCTACGATCTCGGCTTCCTTCTCGTGATACTTGGCGTTGAGCACGACATGCTTGACGCCCTTCTTCTTCAGCAGGTCGGAGAGCCGCTCCGACTTCTCGACCGAGGTAGTGCCCACCAGAACCGGCTGTCCGGTTTCTGCCAGCCGCATGATTTCATCTGCCGCCGCAAAGTATTTCTCCTTCTCCGTGCGGTACACCACGTCGGAGTTCTCGATGCGCCGCAGTTCGCGGTTGGTCGGAATGACCACCACTTCCAGCTTGTAAATCTTGTCGAACTCGGCAGCCTCCGTCTCCGCCGTGCCGGTCATGCCGGCCAGCTTCTTGTACATGCGGAAGTAGTTCTGGAAGGTGACGGTGGCGAGCGTCTGGTTCTCGCGCTCGATCTTGACGTTCTCCTTCGCCTCGACCGCCTGGTGCAGCCCGTCCGACCAGCGGCGTCCCGGCATCAGGCGTCCGGTGAACTCATCGACGATGAGCACCTCGCCGTCCTTTACCACGTACTCGACATCGCGCCGGTACAGCGCATGGGCTTTGACAGCGGTATCGACGTGATGCTTCAAGTCCCAGTTCTCGGGATCGGCGATGTTTCCAATGCCCAGCAGCCGCTCAACCTTCTCCCATCCAATGTCGGTGACCGTGATGGTGCGGTGCTTTTCATCGACAACGTAGTCGCCGGTCAGCACCTTGTCTTCTCCTGCCCCGCGGTCGATCTCCTCGCCCATCTCCAGTTGCGGGATGATCCGATTCACCTTGTAGTACTTGTCCGTCGACTCTTCGCTGGCGCCGCTGATGATCAGCGGGGTCCGGGCTTCGTCGATCAGGATGGAATCGACTTCGTCCACGATGCCGTAGTTGTGTCCGCGCTGCACGCAATCGGCGAGGTCGAACTTCATGTTGTCGCGCAGATAGTCGAAGCCGAACTCGTTGTTGGTTCCGTAGGTGACGTCGGCGGCGTAGGCTTCGCGGCGCTCACGGTCGTCGAGATCGTGCACAATGACGCCGACCGTCAGTCCCAGGAAGGTGTAGAGCTTGCCCATCCACTCGGAATCGCGCTTGGCCAGGTAGTCGTTGACCGTGACCACGTGCACGCCGTTTCCGGCCAGAGCGTTGAGATACACCGGAAGCGTGGCAACCAGCGTTTTGCCTTCGCCGGTCTTCATCTCAGCGATCTTGCCCTGATGCAGCACGATACCGCCGATCGAGCTGCACATCAAAATGGCGCATCTTCAGCACGCGCCAGCCGCCCTCGCGCGCAACTGCGAATGCTTCAGGAAGAATTTCGTCGAGGACTTCTTTCAGTGCAGCTGCTTTTTCGTCAGGGTCTTCAATCGCGTCTACGCGCTCGTGAATGCGCTTGCGGAACTCGTCGGTCTTGGCCCGGAGCTGCTCGTCGCTGAGCTGCTTCATCTCCGGCTCGAGCGCGTTGATGCGCTCCACCAGCGGCATGATGCGCTTGACTTCGCGCTCATTGCTGGTGCCAAACACCTTGGCCATCAACTTGTTGATCAATGCAATCTTCCTTGGGAAAACGCGTGGTTTACGCCTTTGTTTTCAGGGCTTCCGCGCGCTCCAAACGGACACTACCCCTAGGTTAAAGGCTACCACATTGGATGCCGGCAACCCGCCTCGGTCGCACTTTGGCGGTGGCAGGAACGACGCTTTCTACTTGCCCTACGCGCCTCCGCGGCAATCGGTCGTCACTGGCAACTGGCTGCTGACTAATGGCAACTGACCAGCGTAAGATACGCCCCAGCACTCATTCCAACCTGGATCGGACCGCGCGCGCATGTTCTACGACCGCTTTACGGAATCGGTACGTCAATTCCCTGACCTGATTGCCGTAGAACTCCAGCGCGAATCCTCCGCGGTCGCTGCCGGAGCCGCGCCCGTCGAGAGCTACACTTTCACCCAGCTCCGCGACATGGCCGAGTCCGTCGGCAACTGGCTGCTTCAGTCCAACATCACCAAAGGTTCCAAGTGCGCCTTCCTGGCCGCCAATCATCCCTGGTGGGTGGCCGCTTACCTCGGCGTCCTGGCCTCCGGCAACACCGCCGTGCCCCTCGACACCGCCTTCCACACCGACCAGGTCCGCAAGCTGCTCCTCGATTCCGACGCCGTCCTGCTCTTCACCGACCGCCAGCGCCTCGTCGTTGCCAAGGAAGCGGCCAGAGATCTCCCGATCAAGCTCATTCTCATCGACGGCCAGAGTTCCGAAGACGGCCTGCTGAACCTCGCGCAAATCTTCGCCGCCGGATCCGTCGGCTTCCATCCCGTACCGGTCGCACCCGACGACATCGCCATGATCCTCTACACCTCGGGTACCACCAGCGATCCCAAGGGTGTAATGCTCTCCCACGGCAATCTCGACGCCGAAGCCGAGGCCGTGTTCAAGGTCATCGACGTCGGCCCCAAAGACGCCATCCTCGGTATTCTTCCCCTGTTTCACTCCCTCGCGCAGATGGCCAACATCATGCTCCCGTTGTCGTGCGGCATGCGGGTCGTTTACCTCGAGTCGATGAACACCACCGAACTGCTGCGCGGCCTGCAGGAGCGCGGCATCACCGTCTTCGCCTGTGTGCCACAGTTCTTCTACCTCATTCACGAGCGCATCCACAAAGAGGTGCAGCAGAAGGGCGGGCTTGTCCGCGCCGTATTCCGCGCCATGATGGCCGTCTCCGCCTTCGCCCGCAGGTTCCACGTCAACCTAGGTAAGCTCTTGTTCGGCCGCGTTCACGACATGCTTGGATCCCGCATGCGCTACCTCGTCACCGGCGGCTCGCGCTTCGACCCTGCCATCGGCCGCCAATTCGAAGCCATGGGATTCACCATGTTGCAGGGTTACGGCATGACCGAAACCTGCGGCGCTGCCAGCGTCACGCCGCCCCGCACGAACGTCATGGGCTCCGTGGGCAAGCCGCTACCCGGCAACGAAATGAAAATCTTCGACGGCCAGCCGTCGCCCGAGCACGGCGGCGCCAGCGTCGGCGAGGTTGCCTTTCGCGGCGGCATCATCATGGCCGGATACTACAAGCGGCCCGATGTCACTGCCGCCATGTATCGCGACGGATGGCTCTGCAGCGGCGATCTCGGCTATTGTGATGCCAACGGAAACTTCTTCGTCACCGGACGCAAGAAAGATGTCATCGTCCTCAGCAACGGCAAGAACATCTACCCCGAAGAGATCGAAGCCCACTACCTGCAGTCGCCCAACATCAAGGAGATCTGCGTCATCGGCCTGCAAAGCGCGCCCGGTGAGCCTTTTTCCGAGCGCCTCCACGGCGTTATCGTGCCTGATTTCGAAAATCTTCGCCGCATGAAAATCGTCAACGTCGGCGACATGCTGCGATTCGAGATCGAGGGCCTGTCGGCGAAAGTTCCCTCCACTAAGCGCATCTTGAGCTACGAAATCTGGCAGGACGATCTTCCGCGCACCTCCACCCGCAAGATCAAGCGCTTTGAAGTCGAGCAGCGCGTCAAGCGCGGAGAAGGCACGCAGGCCGCCGCCAACGCTCCCCGCCAACTCACGCCCGAAGAAATTGAATGGACCCAGCAACCCACGGTCAGCAACGCGCTCGCGATTATTCAGGCGGCCTCAAAGCTCAAGCGAGACCCTCCCCATCCCGCCGACAATCTCGAACTTGACCTCGGCCTCGACTCCATGGAGCGCGTCGAGCTCCTCGTCTCCCTCGATCAGCAGATGGGCGCCAACGTTCCCGATTCCGTTTCTTCTGAGATTTACACCGTGCGCGATCTCGTCGACGCCGTCATCGCCCACACCGGCGGCGGCCAGCGCACTGCCACCGGATGGCAAGACGTGATCGCCGAGCCTCCCAGTGAAACCGAATGCGAGACCATCGACCACGATCACCCTGTCGCTGCTCCCCTCTACTTTCTCGGCCTCAGGCTCATCCACTTGATGCTCCGCGACTTTTTCCACCTCAAGGTGGAAGGCATCGAGAAGCTCCCGACTTCGGCACCGTTCATCTTATGTCCCAACCACCAAAGCTATCTCGATGCCCCGGTTGTCATCGCCTGCCTGCCGTGGAAGATCATGCGAGATACGTTCTATGTGGGTACCAGCGAGATTTTCGGCAGCCGCCTGATGCGCCATCTTGCCGAATTGATCCGCACCATTCCCATCGACCCTGACTCCAACCTGGTGCCCGCCATGCGCGCCGGAGCCTACGGCCTCCGCCGGAAACGCGTGCTCGTGCTCTTCCCCGAAGGCGAGCGCAGCATCGACGGTTCGCCCAAGCTCTTCAAGAAGGGCGCAGCGATTCTTGCGATTCACACCCAGTGTCCCGTCGTTCCGGTCGCGTTAGAGGGCTTCTTTGAAGCCTGGCCGCGCGGCGAGAAATTCCGCGGGCTATCCAAACTGAAGGTGCGGTTCCTCGATCCTGTGTACCCGCCCGCGCCCGTCCCCAACCCTGAAGCGCAATACGTAGAGATGACTGCAGAGATCCGCAGCCGCATCGTTGACGCCTATGACGAGTTGAGCGGAGCGGCGGAACACAAAGAGCCGCCCATCGAGGTCGTCTCTCACTCAAGGTGAGTTTCCCGGTTTCGTCATGCCGAGCGGAGCGAAGCGGAGTCGAGGAACCTGCCTTGTCCCCAAGCCGAGAACCTAGTTTCAGCCCTTATTCGCGTGCGGATGGGTGCGGTCGTACACCTCCATCACGTGCTTGACCGTCAACTGCGTATACCGCTGCGTGGTGGAAAGCCGCTCGTGTCCGAGCATCTCCTGAATGGCCCGCAGGTCCGCGCCCTCCTCCAGCATGTGAGTGCCGAAGGCATGACGCAGGGTGTGCGGATGCACGTCGGGCGAAAGTCCGTTCGCTACCGCGATTTGCTTGACGATACGCCCAACGCTGCGAGTGGTAAGGCGGCTACCCCGCAGGTTGATGAGCAGTGCTCGCTCCGTGGTGCGCTTCGTTTCCGCCAGCACCTTGTGTCGTACGGGTAAATACGCCCGTACCGCAGCATTCGCCGAGTCTCCAAATGGTACGTAGCGCTCCTTGCGCCCTTTGCCGCGTACCAACACAACCTCATTCGACCAGCGAATGTCATCAACGTTGATGCCAATGAGTTCAGAGTTGCGGATCCCGCATCCGTACAGCAGTTCGAGAATCGCAAAGTCGCGCTCACTGAACGCGGAACACTCAGGCATTTCGGCATCGAGCACCGTGTTGACTTCCTCGATGGTGGGCACGCGCGGCAGCTTCTTCGGTAACTTGGGCGTTGCCACCAGTGAAGCCGGGTTCTGTTGAACCACGCCTTCCTGCGCCAGCCACCGGTACAGCGATCTCAACGCCGCCAGCGCTCGCGCCACTGACGTCTTGCTCAGCCCGCGCTCATACAAGCTCGACAGGTATCCGCGAATCAGAACGTGGTCGATATCGCGCCAGCCCTGCGGTCCCACATATTGGGCAAACTCCGCCAGGTCCGTCTGATATGCCTTGATCGTATGGGACGAAGCGTTTCGCTCTTGCAGTGCGCGAATGAACTTCGCCACCGCCTTTTCGACTATGGTTGCGCCCGGCTTCGTCATTCGCCTTCCCTGCTCGACGCCGCCCGCCCCTTACTGCGCGGATGATGCTGCTTGTACACGCGATTCAGCCGGTCGAGCGCGAGATGCGTATAGACCTGCGTGGTCGAAATGTCGGCATGTCCCAGGATGGTTTGCACGGTGCGTAGATCGGCGCCGTTCTCCACCATGTGCGTGGCGCAACTGTGGCGCAGCATGTGCGGGCTGGCGTGGCGTCCCGATTGTCTGGAAGCTGCGTCCACGATCTGCCACACCCGCTGGCGCGTGATGCGCTTTGCTCCTCGCGCAATGAATAGCGTCGGCGACGACTTCCCTGCCGCCAGTACCGGGCGGGCATCACGCAGATACTGTTGCACGACCTCCTGCGCCGCGCGTCCCAGAGGAACGATGCGTTCCTTGTCGCCCTTGCCCCGCACCAGCACATAACCGAGCTCCAGCTTCAGGTCTTCGAGCTTGACATTGATGACCTCGGACACCCGCAGCGCCCCTGCGTAGAACACCTCGAGGATTGCCCGATCGCGTATTCCCAGCGCCTGCGACAGGCGATCGTCTTTGGCGCGCGCCGGACCCCGCAACACGCTCTCGACTTCGTCCGCCGACAGCGACTTGGGCAACACCTTCCACTGCCGCGGAGAATCGATGTTCAGCGTCGGGTCGGTCTTGATGTAGCGATCCAGCAGTAGGTACTTGTAAAAATGCCGCAACGCCGAAAGCTTGCGTGCCACGCTTCGCCCATCGACTCCATTCGACAGCAGCGCATTCAGGAAGTCGCGCACATCCTGCCGCCGCGCATGCACAGCGGCGCGCGCTTTCGCTTCAGAAGAAACTCAGAATACTGTTCCAGATCGGAGTGGTACGCCGAAACGCTGAGCGGCGCCAGTCCCTTCTCGACCTTGAGATAGTCGAGAAACGAGTTCAGCAGACGCAGATTCGGATCGGCACTTTGCACAAGGTGAGTATGGCCCGCGCCGAGCGCGCCGGGAATAACGAGCGAGATTCAGCCCGCCAGCTTCTTACGAACCGTCGTCAGCAGCTCAACGGCATTCAGCGGACTGCGAGGGTCTTCCTCGTGCTTGAAGAAAGCGTGGGTCTCCAACCCATCAACCAGGCAACGCTCCACTCGATCGGCAAGCTTTCGGACTTCGGCGGCATCGTAGCTTGGCTTGCGAAAGCGAAAGTAAATGTACTTCGCGGTCCGCACCTCCGGAGTGGTAACCGACTCCGTCTCCGCAATACACAGCGCAACGTTGCTCTTGGTTAATGCCTGATAGGTTTCATCGTTGAACCACGACTCATGCCGAAACTCGAAAGCGGCCTGAATTGCTCTTGGCAGCAACGAGAGGAACTCGCTCAACATTCCAACATCGGCTTTGAGGTTGGGCGGAAGCTGGAAGAGCACCGGACCAAGCTGTTTGCGCCTCAGCAACGGCTCCAGCGAACCGAGAAATCGCTTCAGCGGTTCCTCAGCATCCTTTAGCCGCCGCATATGGGTGATGTACTGGTTGGCTTTCGCCACGAACCGGAAGTCTGGCCCGGTATCGTTCATCCAAGTCTCCGCCGCTTTCTCAGACAGCAGGCGGCGAAAGGTGTAATTCACTTCGACGGCGTTCAACTTGGTTGCGTAGAACTTCAGAAAGCTCTTCGCCGGAACCTCCTTCGGATAGAATTCCGGCTTCCATATGGAATAAGCCCAGCCGGAGGTGCCAACGTAGAGAGAAGGGTCAGCGTGTTGCATCTTTTTCGGCATGTCCGGATCCCAGTCTTTCGCCCCTCAGAGTATGCGACGTCTTCGCAGAGCCACGCAAATGATCTCAATCGCAATGGCCACAGAACAAAGCCTAAAAACGGACACGCACTCCGATCCCGCCGCCCGGCCAGCTTTGCGCTTCCCTCCGTTTGACTTATCCGTCTTATACTGCGTAACTTTCAGAGTTGTACCATCTTTACGTCTTCCTACCATTCGGAGGCACGATGAAGCGCAGTTTCGCCAAAGCTGGCGGCCCTGATCTTGCTGGCAATGACCCTGCCGCTGGCAGCCCAGGACCTGGCATCATTTGAAAAGAGAGTCACAGTAAAGACCCTGCCCAATGGACTGACGGTGCTCATCCTCCGTCGTCCCGAAGCGCCGGTCTTTTCATTTTTCACCCTGGTCGACACGGGCTCGGCCCAAGATCCGCTCTCCGAGACCGGCCTGGCGCACATGATGGAGCACATGGCCTTCAAGGGCACGCCCGACATCGGCACCACCAACTACGCCGAGGAGAAGGTCGCTCTCGCCAAGGTCGAGCAGACCTACGCGGCCTTCGAGGCCGAACGCATCAAGCGCGTGGGGCGCGATCCCCAGAAGCTGGCTCAGTTGCAAAAGGAGTGGCAGGACGCCATCGCCGCAGCCGACAAGTTCGTCATCAAGAACCAGTTCGGCGAAATCGTAGAGAGCCACGGCGGGGTGGGCATGAACGCGGGCACCAATTAGGACGACACCTCCTACCACTACTCGATGCCGTCGAACATGATTGAGCTGTGGGCCGCCATTGAATCAGACCGCTTCGCCAACCCCGTCATGCGCGAGTTTTACAAGGAGCGCAATGTGGTGATGGAAGAGCGCCGCATGCGCACCGACAGCGACCCAACCGGTCGCCTGCTCGAGCAGTTCCTCGGCACCGCGTTTGCAGCGAACCCTTACCACCGGCCCACCGTCGGCTATGCGTCCGACCTGCAGTCGTTCTCGGCCACCGACGCCCAACAGTTTTTCCACCGATTATTACGTACCCAGCAACATGGTCATCGCACTGGTGGGTGACCTCGATCCCAACCAGGTGATGCCCATTGTGGAGCGCTACTTCGGCCAGTTACCGGCGAAGCCCAAGCCCACTGAGTTGACCACGATCGAGCCGCCCCAGAATTCGATCCGCGTGGTCAACATGCATGACCAGGCCCAGCCGCTCTACGTCGAGGGCTACCATCGCCCCAGTTACCTCGATCCCGACGACGCGGTCTACGATGCGATCACCGACATCATGTCGAACGGCCGCACTTCCCGCATGTACCGCTCACTGGTCCGTGACCAGAAGATTGCCGCGGCCGCAGCCGGCTTCTCCGGGTTTCCCGGCACAAAGTATGCTCACCTGTTCGCGTTCTACGGCGTGCCCCTTCCCGGACATTCCAACCAGGAAATTCAGATGGCGATCCAGAATGAGATTGCCAAGTTGAAGTCCCAGGACGTGACCGATCAAGAGTTGGAAATGTTCAAAACTCGCGCCAAGGCCGACCTCATTCGCGGGCTGGCCAGCAACTCAGGATTGGCCCAGCAACTGGCCATCTACCAGACCCGCTACGGCGACTGGCGCGAACTGTTCCGATACCTGGATAAGGTCGACAAGGTCACCAAAGCTGACATTCGCCGCGTGGCGAATCAGGCTTTCCAGGACAACAATCGCACCATCGGCACCATCGAAACGCTGAGCGAGCCTGCCGCAGCCGCTAAAGGAGCCAACTAATGCGAGCTCTGAAATCGCACTACGTGCCGGCATTGCTCTTCATCGTGCTGCTGGCGGCCGTGAGCAGCGCGCAGCAGCCCACTCCGTGGAATCAGTTGAAGTTTCCGCCTCTTCCCGCATTCACTCCGCAGCAGCCTACGCGCATCCAACTCGCGAATGGCATGGTCATCTTCCTGCAGCCGGACCACGAGCTTCCCCTGATCACCGTCACCGCGCGCATTCGCGGCGGCTCGATCTCCGAGCCTGCCGGCAAAGTTGGACTGGTCGCGCTCTACGGTGACGTCTGGCGAACTGGCGGCACCAAGACCAAGACCGGCGATCAGATGGACGACTTTCTCGAGGCCCGCGCTGCCAAAATCGAGACCGGCGACGGTCCTGACTCGACCACCATTGGGCTTAACTGCCTGAAAGGGGATTTCGACTCCGTCTTCGACATGTATCTCGATCTGCTGCGCAATCCCGAGTTCCGGGGTGACAAGCTCGAACTCGCCAAGCAACAGATGTACACCGGTATCGCTCGTCGCAATGACGACGTAGGCTCCATTGTGGGACGCGAAAGCGCCGCCCTCGCTTACGGCAAGGACAATCCCTATGCCCGCGACGAGGAGTACGCGACCGTTTTCGCCGTTCAGCGCGAAGACCTGCTGACTTGGCACCAGCAGTACGTTCATCCCAATAACGTCATCCTCGGTGTCAGCGGCGATTTCGACCCCACCGCGATGGAGACCAGGCTGCGCCAGGCGTTTGAATCCTGGCCAAAGGGCCCGCAGGCCAAAGATCCCGACATCAAGTTCGCCCCGCCCAAGCCCGGCTATTATTTCGTTCAGAAGACCGACGTCAACCAGAGCACGATAGCCATGGTCGATCTTGGAATTCTTCGCGACAACCCCGACTACTACGCCGTCTCGGTGATGAATGAAATTTTCGGCGGAGGCTTCTCCTCCCGCCTCTTCAACAACGTTCGAGCTGCCAAAGGCCTCGCCTACAGCGTCGGCGGCGGCGTGGGTACGAGCTTCAACCATCCCGGCATGACCGAGGTAGAAATGATGACCAAGAGCGGCACCACGGTCGTCGGCATTGAGGCGTTGTACGAGGAAATCGACAAGATGCAGCAGAAAGCGCCTGACGCCGACGAGCTGAAGCGCGCCAAGGACCAGATCCTCAACTCCTTCATCTTCCGCTTCGACACGCCGGGCAAAGTCCTGCGCGAAAAGATGGCCTACGAGTTCTATCATTACCCGCTGGACTTCCTCGAACGCTATCGCAGCGAGATCGAAAAGGTGACGGCGGACCAGGTAACCCAGGTCGCCCGCAAGTACATCCAGAAAGACAAGCTGGCAGTGCTGGTGGTAGGCAACGATGCGGAATTCGACAAGCCGCTTAGCGGCTTGGGACCCGTGACCAACATCGACATCGCCATCCCGCCACCTCCGAAGGCCCTGATCGAGCAGATGGGACAGCAGGGGCCGGGCGGTCCCGGTCAACCGTAATCGTTTTTCTGTCATCCTGAGCGAAGGCGCCCCGGGTACCCCGTTCTATCGCCGCTTTTGGCGATAGGGCGGGGTCGTGCGCCGCTTAACCTGCGTCTCCCTTACTTCGCCGTCTCGTGGTCATAGCTGATCACCCGCGTGATCTTCCAAACCCCATCTTTGTTCTGCCAGATGTGAATAAACTTCGCTTCTCCGACGACTCCGTGGTCCTGTGCATACGGATGATAGAAGCGATGTACGCCAATCTCGACCGCTCCATAGCTTCCCAGCGGATAGACTTCCAGCGTCCCCGGCACAAGCTCCCGATTCACTTTGCCACACAGGTTGTTCTTGATGGCGTCGACAATGTTTTGCCGGCCAACCATCAGCCCGTCCTTGTCGTGGTAGAACTCCGCATCGTCAGCCCACATGCTTTCGACCGTCTTCATGTCGCAATGGTTGACCGCGTCGAAAAGCTTGGTGTCCAACGCCGCGACCGTCTGATACAGCGCCTCTTGCGTGGTCGGCGCGGGCTTAGGCGATTGCGCATTTGCGCAAGGCAGCGCGATAGCAAACAGCGCGACTGCCAAAATTCGTGCGGAGCGAGCGAACGAGATTCTCATGGGTTCTCCTGGTTGCGGTTGCATTGACGACCCCATTCCAGGAGATACGCCATATATGCGAGAGAAGTTCTAGATTCCGCTACGTGCCTCAGGTTGCCCAGAGAACGGTGAGTCAACGTCGGAGATCTACGCCAGAGCATTGATCTCGGACCTGCTGCAATTGCGGCTCGCGGATTTCCTGGACACGAGACGTGACTATGGGTGTCTGGTACTCCGGATGACAGAACTCCAGATGCATACCGCGGCCGACGAAGCGGCGTTTCAGCATCGACCCTCCCCAGGTCGAACCCGCGATGGCCACCTGGATTGGTTCTGGGCAGTACTGAGGATGCCCCGAGATAAGCACGTTATTGTCGCCCAGAAGCACAACCTGGTAGCAATGGTGCTGGGTTTGAATTTCCAGCACCGTCGCGGGCGGCAGGTCGTTGAGGAACACGCCCCCTTCAATCTCTGACTGCACCAACTTGCGATTCACTTCATCGCTGAGGTTGGGATGAGAGCGGAATAAATGTGGACTGGCAGACAAATGAAGCCTCACCCGGCTGCCGTTCAGTGTACACCGTGATCGAGCCCACTACACCGATTTGCCGGTGCGCGGCGGATTCTCTTATGCCAGAAGAGCCTGTTGCCGGGCAATCCCCGATTCGCTCCGAAGACGGTTGACATCGATCTCCCGCGGACGCTATCTTTAAGAGCGAACAAAAAGCGAAAGTAGGTGCACTCCATGCATCCCTCGCTCCTGCAAATCGAAGAGCCCGATTCCCCCGCTCCTCTGGTCGGCATCGCCAGACTAGCCGCCCAGGGAGATTCCCTCCGACTGGGCCACGAGGTCGAATACTTTACTCTTCCCGCGAAGGCTTTGCTCAATCGATGCCTCAGCAAGCGAGTTCCGTTCGACTGGACCATCAACCCTTATCGCGGCTGCGAGTTCGCCTGCAAGTACTGCTACGCGCGCTACACCCACGAGTTCATGGAAATGCGCGATGGCCTCGACTTCGAGCGCAAGATTTACGTCAAGCAGCAGACCGCATGGCTGCTGCGCCAGGAGTTGAAGAAAGTGAAACGCGGGGAGCAAATCGCCATCGGCACCGCCACCGACCCTTATCAACCGGCCGAGAAGCGCTTCGAAGT
This sequence comes from uncultured Acidobacteriaceae bacterium, assembly GCA_963758255.1. Lineage (GTDB taxonomy): Bacteria > Acidobacteriota > Terriglobia > Terriglobales > Acidobacteriaceae > DASRAA01. Next base: position 219,381 of record CAVWUX010000002.1, on the reverse strand, counting down.
TACGCGCAGCATCCTTGAGGAACTCGCCCTGCATCACGGGCTCGAGATCGGAATCGTCACCAAGTCAGATCTCGTTATTCGCGACATCGATCTCCTGCTGCGAGTTGCCGAGCACAACGCTCTGACAATCAGTCTGACGGTCACCACGCTCAACACCAGGCTGGCACGCATCCTTGAGCCGCGCGCGCCTCGGCCCGATCTGAGGCTACAGGCGCTCTCTAAGTTGTCCTCGGCGGGATTGAACGCAGGCGTAATCTGCGCTCCCGTCCTACCAGGTATCACCGACTCTTCGGCGGCGCTCGACCAATTGGTGCGAGCCACCAAGGAGGCAGGAGGAAAGTACATCTCCGCCAACACGCTCTTCCTGAAACCCTGCTCGGCGAGCATCTTCCTGCCGTTTCTGGAGAAGGAGTTCCCAGAGTTATTGGCCGATTATCGCAAGCGCTACGCCGACCACGCGTTCGTCAGCAAGGCATACAGCAAGCGGCTCTCCGACCTGATGTCCAGCCTGCGCAAGAAACACAGCATCATCCGCGAAAGCCGGCATCGCGCCTATCCCCCGCCGCAGGACTTGGAGCAAATGAAACTATTCAATTGATTCGAAGAAAGGGAAATAGAAAGGTTCGAATCGCGACTACCCAAACAACCGCATCAGCCCTTTTGCGGGCAGATCCGGCACCAGAAACTCTTGACGGTCACCGCTCGCCGCGGCCAGCGCCTCAGCAGCCCCATATCCGCTGCGCACAGCACCCTCCATGGTCGAAGGCCAGCCAGTTGCCGTCCAGTCGCCTGCAAGAAATAGCCTCGGCCACGGGCTGCGGTGCGACGGGCGATACGCATCGCTGCCCGGGGTGGGCGAAAACGTCGCATGAATTTCCTTAATGACCGTCGCTTTCGTAAGCTTCGCCTCGCGAACAGCCGGAAAGAACTCCGCCAGCTCTCGCATCGCGAGCTCGATGATCTCATTGCGCGACTTGTCCACCAGCGTCTTGGAAGAGCTAACGACCAGTTCCAGATAGCTGCCGGTTTCGCCCGACTCACGCCGCGTGTTCAGGATCTTCGACTTTTGAAACATCCACTGGATCGTCCGCTCCAGCAAGACAGCGTGGTCCAGTGGCGCAACTTCGCGATCGAACCACAGGTGGATTCCGGTGATCGGCGACGAACCAAAGTGCTGCGCCTGCTCGCGGAGTGTCTGCATCTCGGGTATGTTCGGCAGCAGCTTCTCGACACCGTTGAACGGCGTTGCCAGGACGGCGAAGTCCGTAGACACCTCGTCCCCGCCGACGTCAATGCGCACACCATTGTCGTCTGCTTGCAACGAATCGACCGAGGCCCGCAGATGCACCCGCCCGCCTCTCGCCTCTATGTACGATGCCGCTGTTCCGTAAAGTTGCGACAGCGGCACAGCCGGAAGACCCATGCGACCCGCCTCAGGAGACTTGAGGAACGAATCGCGAAACACCAGCGCCGCGTAGCGTACGGATACCTGATCGAGTTCGTCATTAAGCGCGCTGATCAGCACCGGGGCCCAGAACCGGTCGATCGACTGCTTCGTCTGGCCGTGCCTCAGTAACCAAGACTGAAAGTTCTCTCCGTTATCAGGAGGCAGCTCAGGCATCAAAGCCAGAAGCGCCCGCGAGATCGCCAGCTTGTCTTTCATGTCCAGCACCGGGGACGCCAGAAACGACGGGCCCGAATGCATGGGAGCAGGCAACCAACTCGGTTTCAGCGTTGAAGCCCGGCCATCCGGAAGCAGAAACGTGATCTCGTCATACCAGCGGATCTGGTTTTCCACCCCTAGTCGGCGATAGAAATCGATAAGGTTGGTGCAGCAACCGAGCAACACGTGCTGGCAGTTGTCCACCACTTCGCCGGTGCCGGGAAGCTCATACGACGATGCCCGTCCCCCAAGGTAGGGCCGGCGCTCGAATAATTCGACATGGTAGCCCCCATCGGCCAGTGCGCTTCCGGCTGACATGCCGGCCAATCCGCCGCCGATCACCGCTACAGTCAGCTTCTTGTCTTTGTGATCGAAACTCATGTCAGCCGGCGCACAAAACCTTTCGCCAGGACCAGAACTTTCTCGGCAGCGGTTAGCCGCACGCGCTCAGTAAACACGTCGTAGCCTCTTGCCGCAATGCGCTCCAGCAGACGCCGGTAGATTTCGACGAGGGTCCACAACGCCGGCTGGCTGTCGTCGTCGATCAGCGGCAGCAACTCCTCGGCGGAGCGATAGTAGTCGCGTGCCCGTTGCGCCTCGAACTCCAACACTGGACGGAACGCCGTAGCCGCATTGCCGTTGGTCAGCGCGATGGCTTCTACGCCGAAGCGCTGAAGGTCTTCGCTCGGCAAATAAACGCGCCCCAACTGGCTGTCTTCCCTCACGTCCCGAATGATGTTGGTGAGCTGGAATGCAACTCCCGTTCGCTCGGCAAGTTTCTCAGCTCTCGGGTCGCGGTAACCGAAGATTCGAATGCAGATCAGCCCCACCACTGAGGCCACGTGGTAGCAGTAATTGTAGAGCTGATCGAAGTTTTCATAGCGCACGGCCTGAGTGGCTTTTCCCGCGCTCCCCCCTTCCGGCAAATCCATTGCTGTGCCTTGCACCAGCTTTTCCGGCAGATCCAGCGGAATGTTGAATGTCTTCTGCGTATCCGCCAGTGCCATCAGCACGGGATCGTCGGTGCGCTCCCCATCCACCACGCGCCGCAGCGCGTTCATCCATTCATTCAGTTTTTCGCGCCGCTGCTCGATAGGGACCGACGGATCGTCAGAAAGGTCGTCGGCGTGCCGCATGAAGGCGTATACCGCCGACAGTGCATTGCGTTTGCGAGCCGGCAGTACCAGGAAGCCGTAGTAGAAGTTCTTGGCCGCCGAGCGCGCAATATGACGGCAGACTCCATAGGCGGCCCGCAATTGCAGCGGGTGTTCGCTCACAACAAATTACCCAGCGCAGCTCTGGCCACCAGCCACAACTTGCGTCGCGTGGGGATGACTGGTCGCGAACTCAGGACGTCATACGCCTGGCGCTCGATGGCATCCAGGATCGCCAGGCCGCCCCGGCTGAACAGTTCAATATCCGGAGCGAGCTTCTTGTCCACCATCTTCGCCAGTGGCAATCCGCGCTGAAACCACTCGCGCGCACGCTCGACTTCGAATTTCATCAGGGCAAGGAACTGAGGCGTGGCATGCCGTTGCGCGATATCCATTTCCGTGACACCGAACTGGGCGAAGTCTTCCAGCGGAAGATAGATTCGGCCTCTACTGTGGTCCTCCGCTACGTCCTGCCAGAAGTTTGCCAGTTGCAGCGCGGTGCAAGTGTAGTCGGAGAGCCTCTGCCGCTCGGGGTCACCATAACCGCATAGGTACAGCACCAGGTGACCTACGGGATTCGCCGAGTACTGGCAATAGCCAAGCAAATCGCCAAAGCGCGGATATCGCGTCACGATCTGGTCCTGCCGGAACGCCGTGAGCAGATCGGCGAACTCTTGCTGCGGGATGCCGAACTCCCGCACCGTCTCGCGCAAAGCGACGAACACCGGGTGCCGCGGCTCACCCGAAAAACACTGCTCCAGCTCAGCCTCCCATTGGTCCAGCAACATCAACGACAATTGCTTGTCGCCAACTTCGTCGCCCAGATCATCCGAGATCCGGCAGTAGGCATAAACGTTATAGAAGTGCTGGTGCAGTTGCTTCGGCAGAAACCACGTGACTACCGAGAAGTTCTCGTAGTGCGAATTTGCCAGGCGCGCACAGTATTGCTGCGCCTCGATCAGCGAGGGACCATGCTCGGGGATGGCATACTCCGGCGGCAAAGCCTGCCAGCCCTTGGCGGCCTCATCGGGAGAGGCAGCGCCCGGCTGTGACGAAGACACCCGGTTGTCAGTCGGTATGGAAGACATGAGATGTGGATCAATTCTGGACGCCTACTGTCCCGGAATAATTGCGGTTTTTATGTCGCCGTTACGGTTCAGCATGTGACGCAGCACATGCTGCAATCGGGACAACGGCGCCTCACCGGTGATGTAGTCGGTGCCTTTGATCTTCTTTTCCGAGATCAGGGCGAAGGCTTTGCGGACCGTCTCCGGCGTGTGATGGAACGTGGCCTTAAGAGTTAGCTCGTTGTAGTGCAATCGCTGGGTATCGAGCGCGACCTTGGTTCCATTGGCGCAGCCGCCAAAGAAATTCACCGTGCCGCCCTTGCGCACCATGTCGATCGACCATTCCCATGCCTGCGGGCGTCCTACCGCCTCAATCACCACGTCGCAGCCCCGGTTATCAACGGTAAGCTTGCGCACCGCTTTGACCGGATCGTCCACGTTATCGATCTGTACTGCCTGATCGGCGCCGACCCGAAGGGCGGCAGTCACCTGCGAATCCCGCTTAACCACGGAAATTACGTTGCAGCCAGTAAGCTTAGCCACTTGGACAAACATCAGTCCGATGGGGCCGGCTCCAATCACCGCTACTGAGTCGCCAATCTCGATCTTGGTTTCGTGTAACCCGCGCAACACGCAAGCCAGCGGCTCCGTCATGGCGGCTTCTTCATAGCTCACATGGTTCGGAATCGCGAGCATGTTGGTCTCAACGATGCGCCGCGGGATACGAATGTACTCGGCATACGCTCCGTTGTTGAACAGCAGGTCTTCGCACAGATTTTCCTGGTGCTTCGAGCAGTAGAAGCACATGCCGCATGGCGCCGAGTTCAGCGCCACCACGCGCATGCCCTTCTTGAATCCCTTAACGTTCGGCCCAACTTCATGGATGACACCAGCCAGCTCATGGCCGAACAGCGCTGGAGGCACAATCATGCGGGCATGGTAGCCCCGCTGATAGACCTTCAAATCGGTACCGCAAGTCAGGGCCACCTGCACCTTGACCAGCACTTCCCCTTCGTCCAGCTTGGGGATCGGCACTTGCTCGATTTTGACGTCCTCTTTACCGTAGAGGACCGCCGCTGTCATGTTTCCGTTCACTCTAGGAGTCCTTCCATACACTGCCCGGCTGAATGACCACTTTCATGGAGTCTGGTTTGGGATGGGCAGCCAGGCGCAGCGCATCAATCGACTCGGTCAGCGGAAAACGATGGCTGATCAGCCGCTCCAGATCCATCTCGCGGCCCAGCACAAATCGTGCCGACTCCTCCTGCAAATCGACTGACGCGCTGTAAGAACCCAACAGACTCTTTTCATCGACACACACGCTAGCGGGATCGATAATAGCTTCCCCGTGCTGCGTTTGCGCGAATAGCAGTACTCGCCCGCCCGGACGCGTGGCATCCATGGCCGGGCGAATCAGCCCATTTCCAGCTACAGCAACAATGACCGCATCCGCCCCGCGACCTTCCGTCATTTCCCTGACTGCACGAACGGAGTCGCAGGTGGAAGCGTCGATATTCTCAGTGAGGCCGAATGTCTTGGCTATTGTAAGCCTCTGCGGAAACAAATCGGAAGTGATTACTCTCGTACCACACCTTCGAGCCAGCACTGAGAGAATAATGCCAATCGGACCCTGCCCGATCACCAGCACCGTTTCTCCCGGCATCAGCTTCATCGTGTCGATACCTTTCATGCAGGTGTTTACCGGTTCGATGAACGATGCCTGCTCGAACGATACGCTCTCCGGAATTCGAATTACGCCTCCACGGCTGACGATCCAATCCATCACCCTTACGTACTCGGCGAAACCTCCGCCGCTGGGTTCATAGCCTGCGGTTGCTCCAACTTTCTTGTACGTCTGACACTGCGCAAAAACCTTGTGTTTGCAGTAGTAGCAGTCACCGCACGGAATGTGATGGAAGACCATCACGCGATCGCCGATGTGATATTGCGAAACTCCGCCTCCGACGGCAACCACGATGCCCGCGGTTTCGTGGCCGAAGATCCGCGGCGCCGAATGCGAACCGGTCGCGATCTTCTTCAGGTCGGTGCCGCAGATTCCGCAGGTGTGAACCCGCACCAGCAACTCGCCGGCGCCAATCGCGGGAACGGGCACCTCTTCCAGTCGCACATCGTTCACGCCGCGATATACGGCAGCGCGCATGAAGGCGGGCAATGGTGAATCGCCAATTGATCGGCCGATTTGAGTGGCAACCGACATGGTTGTGAAGCCCCTAAGCCTGACGAATTCCCTTCTCTTGGTCGAACTTCGCGCGCTCCTGAATTAGATGTCTCAATGCCTGACTCAGGTTCGTAGCCGCCAAGTTACTGCTTGCGCTGAGTTGCCGAACTGCAGACCACCACTTAGGTCGGACAGCGACCCATGCCAGGAAGCGTAACGTCTCGAACTTGCCTTTATCGCTCACAAATCGGCCGAGCGGCGGCATGGGAAAGTTCAATTCGTCCGAGATCGCCTTGATGGCCATAAACTCGATCCCGTGCTCTTTTGCCACCGCTGCTTCGGATGCCGCTTCCATGTCGACGATGTCAGCGTTCCAGCGCTGCGCCTCGATTGGCTTGTCCGCCGGGCCACTGACCGCCGAGCCTGTCACCAACACAGCATTACCATGTCCTGTCTCGAACCTCATGCCCGAACTGGCATCGACGACTTCCTTCACTTCGACAACGTCGCCGACTTTCAGCTTCGGCGTAAGCGCGCCAACCAAGCCGGCAGAAACCAGCACCTCGGGCGAGTACTTGTTCACGAGCGATTCGGCGGTACGTCTCGCCGCGCTTTCTCCGACGCCGCCCACCGCAACCACTGCGTCGCTGAGCTCGAAAAATTCAATCCCTTCTGCAAGCTGGGCTCGAATACCTCGCAACAACGGCCCGACCTCACGTCGCATAGCCACAACCACGGCAACACTTCTATGGGGCATAGCCGTTTGCCCGGAACCAATCCACCGCCCGCTGCAGCGCCCCGTCGACTGGGCCGGGACTCCATCCCAACTCCCGTTCCGCCTTGGCGGTGGTAACAAACATCTTCTTGCGTCCCATGCGTACAGAATCCAGCGTCACGCGTGGTTCGCGCTTCAGCATCTTGCCTGTTACCAGGGTATCTACCACGCCCGTGGCATAGGCAACCGCATAGGGCAGCCGGATGCTGGGCGATGGCAGTCCCGTAATCGCCGCGAGTTTGTCGAGTATCTGCTTGAGCGTGAGGTTCTCGCCTCCCAGGATGTACCGCTCGCGTGGGACACCTTTTTCCATCGCCAGCAGATGGCCCGTCGCGCAATCCCTTACATCCACCAGGTTCAGACCGGTATCGACGTAGGCAGGAAACTTGCGCTTCAGGAAATCCACGACGATCCGCCCGGTTGGCGTGGGCTTGATGTCCCGCTCCCCGATAGGCGTCGTCGGATTCACCATCACAACGTTCTGACCGCCTTTTGCCGCCTCAATCACGAGTTGCTCGCCCATGAACTTGCTGCGCTTGTAGTCGCCAATCATGTTCGACAACGTGACCGGAGAGCTCTCGTCGGTCAGGTGGCCGTTACTGCCGAACCCCATCGTGGCCACGCTGCTGGTATACACAACCCGCCGCACCCCTGAATCTCTCGCCGCCTGCAGAATGTTCCGCGTGCCCTCGACGTTCGACTGATAAAGCTCCTGACCGTTGACTGCCCACAAACGATAGTCAGCGGCAACGTGAAACACGAATTCGCAACCCGCCATTCCTCGCTTCAGAGATTCGAGGTTGCGAAGATCGCCCATCACCCTCTCGGCCTGGCAGATCGGCGATATTTTCCGTGCGGCTGGATGGCCGTTGTAACAGGCGTAACTCCGCGCCACCCTGCATCAACTGCCGCGCCACGTGGCTCCCCAGAAACCCTGTCGCTCCCGTGACAAAACATTTCATGATGGAGATTCCACGTGCTGCCAGAAGGGCCGCGATCCTGTGCGCGGCTTCGCTTCAGCGCGTCCAGCGGTCGCTGCGAGTGATCCGGAGCTGCTCTTCCTGTGACACCGCCGAAGCCTTCGCGTACGAAGTCAGCGCAATCAGCGGAAAATACTGCCGGTACATGTAGTACATCAGGTAGAACACTCGCGGAAATCCGGTTCCGGTGTACCAGGCTTCATTCCATGAACCGTCGCGATGCTGCGTCTTCAGCAAGTAGGCAACGCCGCGCTGCAAGGAATCGCTGCGAGTGTCGCTGGCTGCCAGCAGACCCATCACTGCCCACGCGGTCTGCGAGGCCGTGCTCGGTCCCACGCCCTTGGTGTTCGGATCGTCGTAGGAGCCACAGGTTTCGCCCCATCCGCCATCGGGGTTCTGCATCATGCGCAGCCATTCCGCCGCCTGCTGAACGCAGGGTTCATGGTGGTCCATGCCAATTGCTTCCAGCCCACGCAAGACCAGCATGGTGCCGTAGATATAGTTCACACCCCAGCGCCCAAACCACGAGCCATCCGGCTCCTGCTCGCGTTTGATGAACTCCACCGCTCGCCGCACCGGCGCGTCCTTCATGGAGTAGCCGTAAGCCGCCAGGCATTCCAGCACGCGGCCAGTGATGTCCACCGTCGGTGGATCGAGCATGGCATTGTGGTCCGCGAACGGAACGTACTGAAAGACCATGCGATCGTTGTCCTTGTCGAAGGAAGCCCACCCGCCGTTCTTGCACTGCATCGACAGCACCCAGTCCAGCGCCCGCCGCACCGACTTGTCCTGATAGCTCTCGTTCCCCGTCTTCACCTTGCCCAGCGCCAGCATGACCATGGCGGTGTCGTCCACATCGGGATAGAACTCGTTGTTGAATTCGAAGTACCAGCCCGCGGGCTCCGCCTTGCGATTCTTCACGCACCAGTCGCCCTTGCGCGTGACCTGCTTCTTCAGCATCCATTCCGAGGGCTGCACCAGGCGCGAATCGGTTGGCGAAATTCCGCTCTCGGCCAGCGCAAAAACCGCCAAGGCCGTGTCCCATACTGGTGACATACACGGCTGCATCCGAAACGTCGTCTCCTCTTCAATGCCGAGCTTTTCGAACTCATCCATGGCGCGAATGACCTGCGGGTCGTCGAGCGAATAACCCAGGCACCGCAACGCGATGATCGAATTCATGATGCCGGGATAAATCGCACCCAGCCCGTCGCTCATTTCCAGGCGCTCCAGCATCCACCTCTCGGCCTTCTTCAGGGCAAGCGAGCGCAGCGGGCGAATATGCACCTTCTCCAGGAAGTGCACCATTCGATCAAGCAGCAGGAAGAAATTGCGCCAGTTGATAAGCTTTTTCTCCCACCTCAGGCGCAGGTTCGACTTGCTGCGACCGCCCACAAAAAGCTCATCGATCCCCTGTTCGTCAGGAATCTTCTTGAACGGCTTCTTGGCGTAGGCAATCGAAAGCGGCACCAGGATGGCGCGCGACCACGACGAAATTTCGTAGATATTGAACCAGAACCAGTTGGGGAACAGCGTGATCTCCGGCGGAATCGCCGGTACCGCGTCATAGTCGTACTGGCCCAGGAAACACAGATAGATCTTGGTGAAGGTGTTGACCTCGGTCACGCCACCCATGGCCAGAATCCGTTCGCGGGCTTTACTGAGCGCCGGATGCTCGGGGCTGTAGCCCGCCATCTTGAGCGCGAAATAGGCCTTAACCGACGCGCTGATGTTCGAGGGACCGCCATTGAAAATCGGCCAGCCACCGTCATCATTCTGGTGCGACAGGATTTCGTTCGCGCACTTCTGCGTGCGCTCCGGGTCTTCCGTACCCAGCAGCCGTTGCAGCAGAACGTAATCGGATTCCAGCGTGGTGTCGGCGCCCAGTTCGCCACACCAATACCCTTCCTCAGGGTGCTGGAGCGAGAACAGGTACTTGCGAGATGCGTCGATCGCGGCTGCAACCCGGGCCTTAATATCATCCAGCCTTCCGAGTCGCATTTCGCCGGGATTGGGGGGTAACGCTTCTGCCATTCTTCGTCTTGCTCCTACTCGGCCAGGGCCGGCGCAGCCCCGATGGCTTCCACGATCTCAGGTGGCAGCCCGAACCGGACATGCTCCGGCATCACTTCCACTTCACGAAGGTCCGTGAAACCCTGCTCCTGCAGATACGACACCGCTTCCTGAACCAGAATCTCGGGAGCCGATGCGCCCGCCGTCAAAGCAACGGTCTTCACGCCCTCCAACCATTCCGGCTTGATCGATCGATAGTTCTCGATCAGGTGCGAGCTGGTCCCCATGTTGCGGGCAACCTCGACCAGTCGATTGGAATTCGAACTGTTGTCGGAACCAACCACCAGCAACAAGTCGCAATCGCCGGCGACTTCTTTCACAGCAGTCTGACGGTTTTCGGTGGCGTAGCAAATATCCTGCGCGTGCGGCCCCTTAATGTTGGGAAACTTATTTCGCAGCGCCGCGATCACGTGGGTGGTTTCGTCCAGGCTCAGTGTCGTCTGCGTCAGGTAGGCCACGCGATCAGGATCAGTCACATGCAAATTTCCAATGTCCTCCGGCGAATCCACGACTTGGGTCACAGCCGGAGCTTCGCCTAGCGTTCCGATCACCTCATCGTGATCATGGTGTCCGATCAGCACCAGCGAATAGCCTTCTCGCGCAAACTTTACCGCCTCCACGTGGACCTTCGTGACCAGCGGGCACGTAGCATCGATCACCCGCAGCTCGCGTAGCTTGCTGGCTTCGCGTACCTCGGGAGCCACGCCGTGCGCACTGTAGATCACCCGCTCGCCGGCCGGTACTTCTTCGACGCTATCGACAAAGATCGCGCCCTTGGCAGTCAATTCGTCAACCACGTAGCGGTTATGTACGATCTCCTTGCGGACGTAGATCGGAGCCCCAAAGGTTTCGAGGGCGATCCGGACAATGTCGATGGCGCGAACCACCCCGGCGCAAAAGCCTCGCGGCTTCAGCAAAAGTAGAGTCTTGGCCTCGCTTTGAGTCATGAAATCCTTATCGATTTACCCGGGTATTAACCCGAAACTTCCCACAGATACTCTATTGTAGCAGTGGCATGACCACCAACATAACGTCAAGAAACTGCAAGATTTAGCACTCTGCGGCGCTTTTCCAGCAGTTAACGGCAAGCGCTCGGAGCAGCCCGAACCCCCACCTAGTACAATCCCATCGGAGGAGCACATCTATGACCGGCAGCGAACTTGCCCAAATCTACGAATTCAGTTACGGCGCCATCGAGCGTAACCTCGACGGACTGACCCACGAAGACAGCATGCTCAGTCCCGAGCCCGCCGGCAACTGCATCAACTGGGTGCTCGGCCACATGGTAACCGGTCGAGGGCTGGTCCTCATGCTGGCAGGGGCTTCTCCCACCGTGCTCACAGACCAGGAAGCAGCGGCCTACAAGCGCGGCTCGGCCGCCCTCAGCGAGGGTGGAAACGAGGTTGATCTCGCTCGCTTACGGAGCGCGTTCGACGAAACCCAGCAGCGCTTGATTTCCGCTCTCCAAACCTTGGACGATGCGACCTTGTCGGCCGAGATTCCGGAACAGTTCCGCCGCCCGCCGCTGCTCGGAACTGTAGGCCAGGCGCTGGCCAAGTTGAGCTACCACGAGGGCTATCACAACGGCCAGATCGGCATCCTGCGGCGCATGGCGGGCAAAGAAGCCGCCATTAAGTAGCCAAAAACAGCGAATTTGGGTGCCCCATCGCCGCGTCACCGGTTCGCCTTCAACATCTGTTCAGCGTGCTTGATCGAGGTATCCGTCAGCTTCGCGCCGCTGATCATGCGAGCCAACTCCCGTGTGCGCTCTTCGGTGTCGAGTTGGCGGACGGATGTTTTCGTTCTTCCGCCTGCCTCTTTCTTCTCAATCAGGTAGTGCTGATCAGCAAACGACGCGATCTGCGGCAGGTGCGTAACGCATAGCACTTGCTTTGTGCCGGCCAGTTGTTTCAGCTTCTTTCCGACCGCCTCCGCCGCGCGCCCGCCGATGCCAGAGTCGATTTCATCAAACACCAAGGTCCGCTGCCCGGCCCCGCTTTTGGCGCCATTGTGTCGCACTCGCTTCGACATCGCCGCATCGATGGTCGTTTTCAGGGCCAACATGACGCGCGAGAGCTCACCCCCTGACGCGATCTCTTCAACCGGCCCCAGCGGCTCTCCCGGATTGGCCGAAATCAGGTACTGTACGGCGTCGAAGCCATTCGACGTCCAGTTCCCTTCCTCATCCGCCCCGCTCACCTCGACCTTGAAGCGCGCCTTCATGGCGAGTTCGTTGATTTCGCTCTCCACCTGCTTCTCCAACTTGCGCGCAGCTTCATAGCGGTGCCGCGACAAGTTCCGCGCGACATCCAGATAACGCTCCGCCGCATGCGCCAGTTCGACCCACAGCTTGCGAAGGACCTCATCTTTGTTCTCCATCTCATTGAGCTTGCGATCGAGGTCTTCACCCAAGGCGATCACGTCTGCCAGTGTCGGTCCATACTTGCGCTTCAAGCGGTCAATCGCGGCCAGCCGGTCCTCGACTTCTGCCAGCCGCTCCGGCGATGCCTCAACACCTTCAGCGTAGTCGCGCAACATCTGCCCGATGTCCTCGACCGTGATGCGCGCTGAATCCAGTTGCGCCAGCGACTCGCGAAACTTGTCATCGAAGCGCCCTAGTTCCTCCAGATGCTTTCCTGCCGCACGAATCAGCGCCGCCGCCGACACGCTGCTCTCGTACAGCGCGTCATACGCCCCCATCGCCGATGCCAGAATGCGCTCCGAATTTGCCAGCACCCGCTTCTCGGCTTCCAGCTTCGCGTCCTCTTCCGGATGCAAGTTCGCGCCGGCAATCTCTTTCCGCTGAAAGCTCCATAGATCAACCAGTCGAAGCCGGTCCTGCTCATCGCGCTCCAGTTCGGCAATGCGATTGCGGACCCCATTCCATGCTGCGAAAGCCTCTGTCACCGGAACCACATCGGACCCGGCGAAGCTATCGAGCAACGCCATGCGCGACGCCGCATCGAAGGCCAGCACCGCTTCGTTCTGTGCGTGAATAACGGCCAGATGCGGCGCCAGTGCGCGTAGTACTGTCACTGTCGCCGGCTGATTGTTGACGAATACGCGTCCCTTGCCGCCGGCAGAAATCTCGCGCCTCAGGATGAGCTGCGCCTCGCCTGCATCGAGGCCATTTGCCTCCAGCACCTCGTCGAGCACCTTCGAATCAGCTTCGAAGACCGCCGACACAACCGCTTTCTCGGCACCGTGCCGCACGGCGTCCGCCGAAGCCTTGTCGCCCAGCAAAAGTGCCAAGGCATCAATGAGAATGGATTTTCCAGCACCGGTTTCGCCGGTCAGGAGGTTGAGACCGAGGGCGAACTCCACGGCGACGTTGTCGATGACCGCGTAGTTTTCTACCCGCAGTTCCAGCAGCACAGTGAGGTCTCGTTTGCGAAGTTACGCCGCAGTGTAGCAGGAAAACAGCATCAGGTGGTCGGTTCTCGGGGGTTGCCAATAACGCTGACTGATCACGTATGACAAACAATAGAAACGACCTCGCTGCGATCGTCATTTACTCCCGAGGAACCTTGCGCAGCGAATCCGATCTCTCCGCGTCAAACCCCTATAATGTCTGATAGTGAAATGAGGCTGATACCCACTAATGAATGTTATTTGTCCCTTGCTTGCCTCCGCCATCGGCGGTGAAATCTCAGGTCTCATCGAATCCAGCGGTCTCGTCGCCAAAACCGTCCTCGTGATCCTGCTGGCGTTCAGCCTGGTCTCCTGGGCCATCATCTTCTCCAAGTGGGGAGTATTCCGGCGCGCGCGCATGCAGAGCAACCGCTTCATCCGCATGTTCCGCAAATCCGAGCGGCTGCAGGACGTCGCCGCCGTGGCGGAACAATTCCGGCCCAGCCCGCTGATCGCCGTATTTGATGGCGCTTACAGCGAACTCCGCAAGCAGGCTCCGCATCCCATTCGGGTGAACGCCTTGCAGCGGGCGGTGCAGATCGCCTCCTCCGAAGAACTGACGCGGCTCGAGAGCCGCCTGCCCTGGCTGGCCACCACGGGCGCGGTCACCCCGTTCATCGGCCTCTTCGGAACCGTCTGGGGCATTATCGACGCCTTTCACGGACTCGGCACCGCCGGTGCCGCCACTTTGCGCGCTGTCGCGCCCGGCGTCTCCGAGGCTCTCATCACTACTGCAGCCGGCCTGTTTGCCGCCATCCCAGCGGTGATCGCCTACAACATGTTTACGCAGCACATTCGCGAGTTCGGCTCCCGCATGGACGATTTCGGCCTCGAACTTATCAACGAGGTCGAGCGCGCCCAAAGCGGGGCCGTGCGCCATGTCCCGGAAAGCGTGGAGCGGCGCTAATGGCATACACCACCCCCCAGGGACGCACCCAGACTTCGCTCTCCGACATCAACGTCACCCCCCTGGTGGACGTAGTGCTGGTATTGCTCATCATCTTCATGGTGACCGCGCCGGTATTGCAGTCCGGCATTGAAGTCGCCGTGCCGCACACCAGGACGGTGAAGGAAATCACCGAAGAGCGCCTGGTCATCACCATCGACCGCCAGCAAAAGGTGTTCCTCGGTAACGAACCCATCAACATCAACCAGATCGGCGCACAACTGCGCCAGAAGATTCGCGACCCGGAGGGCCAGTCGGTTTTCCTGCGAGCGGACGAAGACGTTCCCTTCGGCGCATTTCGCCACGGTCATGGACGCGGTCAAGCAAGCCGGCATCACCAACGTGAGCATCGTGACGCAACCGCTGGAGAAGAATGGCAGCCAGCGCTGACATCTTTCCGCATGATCGCGTCTCTCGCCCGGCGCTGTTCGGATCAGTGGCGCTGCACCTGGCGTTGTTCGCCCTCGCGATATTCAATATCTTCCCCAGCGGGCGCGGCGAGAGTTGGGGTGGTACCGATGGCGGTGGCGGCGCGATGAGCGCGACTCTGGTCAGCAGCATCCCCCTGCCGCATGCTCAGCCGGAGGCGGAAAACGTCCTGGCCAACGAGTCGAAGGGCCTCTCGCAGTCGCAGCCCAAGGAAACTCCGAAGGAAGAGCCTAAAGCGATCCCGATTCCCGCCCGCGAAGCCAAACTCAAAGGAAGTCACGAGGCTGCAACTCCGAAAAAAGAGCCGCCCAAGCAGGTGGCCAAGGCCCAACCCGACAATCAGGTCCCCTACGGACAAGGCGGTCCGGTCAGTGGTCCTTACGGCTCGTTCACTTCAGGCGCGACCAAGGGTGGATTCGGATTTCAGGGCGGCCAAGGCGATTTCGGCAGCCGCTTTGCCTACTACGTCGACATCGTGCGGCGCAAGGTGTCAGATAATTGGTTGAAGTACGAAGTCGATCCCCGTATCTCCGACGCTCGCCGCGTTTACATCTATTTTGAGATCAATCGTTCGGGCCAACCGTCCAACATTCGCGTGGAGCAGTCCAGCGGGATTCCTTCCCTGGATCAGTCCGCAGTGCGCGCCTTGCAGCGGATCGATACGTTCGGTCCTCTACCCGCGGGGTACTCGGGAAGCTACGTCGCAGTAGAGTTCTGGTTCGATTATCGCCGCTGACGCACGCAACGAAATCGCAATTAAGCGCGTGGACGCCGCATGAACGTCGCAGACTGGTTTATTCTGGAAATGGTAATGAAACGATTCGCAGCCATCATCTTCGCTCTCGTATTCGCCAGCGCCGCCTATGGCGCTCCCCCTCAGGATTGGATTCGCACCGGAACCGGCCTGGGTGTGGAGAAGATCCGGCTCGCGGTGCCCGACTTCAAGCCTATGGCCAGCGATGCCGAAACCAGGAGGCTGGAGGTCACCTTCAGCACCACTCTCTGGAACGACTTGCAGGCTGCCGGCATCTTTGAGATGGTCTCGCCAAGTTTCTATCCGGTGGCAACCCCCGGGGTGCCGCAAGACGTCAAGCTGTCTGAATGGGACGCCCCGCCTCCCAACGCCAACATGCTCGCCTTCGGTAATGTGACCGTTCAGAGCGGCTCAATCGGGGTGCAAGGCTGGCTGTTTGACGTGAAGAACGCACAGTCGCCGCAGGTGCTCGGCAAGCAGTATCGCGAGACCGCCAGCGAAGACAATGCTCGTCTCATCGC
This sequence comes from uncultured Acidobacteriaceae bacterium, assembly GCA_963758255.1. Lineage (GTDB taxonomy): Bacteria > Acidobacteriota > Terriglobia > Terriglobales > Acidobacteriaceae > DASRAA01. The sequence goes on along the minus strand of CAVWUX010000002.1, from coordinate 203,429 downwards.
TCATCGCTTCGCCGATGAAATCATCTTCCGCCTCGGTGGCGGCATCCAAGGTATCGCCGAGTCCAAGATTTACTTCGTCAGCAATCGTAGCGGCACCAAGGAAATCTGGCAGATGGATTACGACGGAGCCAACCAGAAGCAACTCACGCACCTTGGCACCATCGCACTGTCACCACACGTTTCGCCCGACGGCTCGCGCATAGCGTACTCCGGCGTCTCCAATACCGAGTGGCAAATTCTGATGTATTCGCTGGAGCTGAACCGTCCGGTCGCGTTTACTCGCTTCGGCGGCACCAACCTCTCGCCTGCGTGGTCGTCCGACGGCAAGTTGCTCGCCTTTTCCTCATCCCGCTCGGGCGACTCCGATATCTATGTCGTCGAGATTTCGGGTGGCGAAGTCCGGCGCTTGACCAACACCAAGGGTCCTGACGTGTCGCCCACATGGAATCCCAAGACGAACGCGCAGATCGCGTGGGTCAGCGGTCGCACCGGCCTGCCGCAGATCTACACCATGGCGTCAGACGGGACCAACGTCGTGCGCATGACCGACCAGGGCTACGCGGTTTCCCCGTCGTGGTCACCCAACGGACAATTCCTGGCATTTGCCTGGGTCCGCCATTACGGACCAGGCGCGCCCGGCGCCAGCGACATCTACGTGATGGACGTCGCCAGCAAACAGTGGGTCCAACTCACGCACGACGGCGGACGTAACGATTTCCCCTCTTGGTCGCCCGACGGCCGGCATATTGTCTTCCAATCGAACCGTACCGGCAGAACGGAGATCTGGAGCATGCTGGCCGATGGCAGCCAGGCGCGGCAATTGACTACATCTGGCGAGAATTCGCAACCGAATTGGAGTTTCAAATAGGTTATGTAGCTCATACTCTTAACGAGCGGAGGGAGCACCCTCCGCCTCAAACCTGAACTAAAGCGAGTGCTCTCGCGTTGGGAGGAACCAAGTTGAAAATGAAACGGATTCAGTGGATCCAGGTTGTCCTTGCGCTGGCCGTGGTCCTGGCGGCGGCCGGTTGCGCCAAAAAGAAACCGGCACCGACACCGGCACCGCCGCCACCCCCGCCTCCAGCGCCCACAGCCATGCTGACCGCGAATCCCAATACCATCGTCGCCGGCCAGGCCTCGACCTTGACTTGGTCGACCGACTTTGCCGCCGATGTCACCATCGACAACGGCGTCGGCAAGGTCGATCCCAGTGGCTCCACCAAGGTCACGCCCAGCGAGTCGACCACCTACCGCCTGGTCGCCAAGAATGAGACCGGCACCAAGGAAGCGACTGCGCGCATCACCGTTACACCTGCTCCTCCGCCCCCGCCGACCTCCAGTTCGACGGGCAGTGAGAGCAATTCCCTTTTGTTTTCACAGAATGTGAAAGACGTGTTCTTCGACTACGACAGCTACGACATTTCGTCACAAGCCGAATCCACGATTCAGGCGGACGCGCGCTTCCTGCAACAGCATGCCGGCATGAATTTCGTGATCGAAGGGCACTGCGACGAACGCGGCTCAATCGAATACAACTTGGCCCTTGGCGAGAACCGTGCCCAGGCAGCCAAACAGGCATTTGTACAAGCCGGAGTTTCGGCGACCCGCATGCGCACCATCAGCTACGGCAAGGAAAAGCCGTTTTGTACAGAAAGCAACGAGACCTGCTGGCAACAGAACCGCCGCGCTCACTTCGTGTATTCGAAGTGATGCAGTACGGTCGAGGCCGGGAAACCGGGGTGCGTCAAACCCACGCCGGTTCCCTGCTAGCCGACATTTCAACGGATCTCTTCACCGAAACTCGCCTCTTGTCATCCTGAGCGCAGCGACCGGAGGGAGCGGAGTCGAAGGACCCCTATTATCGCCAATGAATTGGGTGGTATTCGTTGCGGGTTACATTCAACCGGCGTTACCGGACACAACACTCCGCCCTGTGGACCTTTGCGGTTTACGATAGTCTCTTCAGGACGGCAATCTTCCGATCAGGAACCAAATCTATGCGAGTTCGCAACCAAACATCGCTCTTGGCCGTGATGGCCATCCTGCTGGTGAGCGTGCATCCCGCCTTCGGCGTCAGCAAGGAAATCATCCAATTGCAGACCCAGGTACAGACCTTGTCGGACCAGGTGGCGCGGCTGCAACAATCCGTCGACGAGCGTATGGGCGTCATGCGCAACCTCGTCGAGCAGAGCACCGACTCGGTGAACAAGATGAGTGCTGCCGTCAACAGTCTGCAGCAGAAGACGCAAACTCAGTCCGCCGACACCAGCAGCAAGCTTGAGCAAGTCTCCGGCCAGATTCAATCGCTGCACGACACCGTCGACGAGTTGAAGGCCCGGCTGGCGAAGATCACCAAGCAACTCGACGACATGCAGCAGGGCGGCCAGAACCTGCTTCCAGGGCAGCCCATGGCTTCGCCCGCTTCGGGCGCGATCGCCCCTGCAGGAGGCAATCAGTCAGCTGCGCCTCCTCCTGACGCGCTCTATAACAACGCGCTGCGCGACTATAACTCAGGCAAGTACGACCTCTCCTCGCAGGAGTTCGGCGACTACCTCAAGTACTACGGCACTACCGACCTGGCAGGCAATGCGCAGTTTTACCTTGCCGACATCGAATATCGTCAGGGTAACTTCGACGCCGCCGTGAAAGACTACGACAAGGTGCTGGAGCAGTATCCCGGCGGAACCAAGGCAGCAGCCGCTCAATTAAAGAAGGGCTACGCTTTGCTGGAACTCGGCCAGCGGGAGGCAGGCATTCGTGAATTGAACAGCCTCATCGCGCGTTATCCGCGGTCCATCGAAGCCTCGCAGGCCCGCGATCGCCTCAAGCGTCTCGGCGTCACCACCGCCGCTCCGCCGCCGGCGAAGAAGCCGCGTTAATCAGCCGACGATAATCCCCGGCTTGTCATTGCTTCTGCCGGCGACCCACCCGTCATGCCCTGGGCCAGGATCAATTCGCGCGCCTGGTCGCGGATGTTGGGCAGGTTCATACCAAACACGATCGCGCTTACAATGCACGCTACGCCTCCCAAGGCCACCGTCCACGGCGCGCCCACTCGATGCGCGATCGCTCCTGCAAAGAATGCGCCGAAAGGAGCCATGCCCATAAACATCATTGAGTAAACCGCAATCACGCGTCCGCGCAATTGGTCAGGCGACATCGATTGCACCAGCGTGTTCGACGCCGCCATCTGTACCATCATGGTGAAGCCGACAGGCACCAGCAGGACCACCGACAGCCAGAGAATCTTCGAGAACGCGAAAAGGATCAGGCTCAACCCGAAGCCGCCGGCGCAAATCGCAATCACCCGTCCCAGCCCTCTCACTCCCACCCTCGCGGCCAGGCTGAGCGCACCCAGCAGCGCACCCACTCCGGTTGCTCCCATCAGGATTCCGAGTTCTCTCGCGCCGCCGTGCAGGATCTCGCTTGCGAACACCGGCATCAACACCGAATAAGGCATGCCCACCAGGCTCACCAACCCCAGCAACAGCAGAATGACCCGGATCGGCGCCGCATCCCGCACGAAACGAAATCCCTCGAGAATGTTTTCGATCGGCGAGCCCTCGTGGCTTAATTTCGCAGGATGCTCGATGCGCATCAGCAGCAGTCCGGCGATGACCGCGATGTAGCTCACGGCATTGACGAAGAAGCACCAACCCTCCCCGACCCAGGCCACCAGAACGCCCGCGACGGCTGGACCAAGGATGCGCGCGCCGTTGAACATGGACGAGTTCAACGCGATCGCATTCATCAGGTCTTCCCTTCCCACCATGTCAATCAGAAACGCCTGCCGCGCGGGGATGTCGAATGCGTTCACCACGCCCAGTCCTGCCGCCAGTACAATAATTTCCCACACCTGGATTCGATTGGTCAGCGTGAGAAACGCCAGGATGAACGCCAGAATCATCGAACTGACCTGGGTCGCGATCACCACCCGGTGGCGGTTCACCCGATCCGCTACGATGCCCCCAATAGGTGCGACCAGGAATACCGGAATCTGACTCGCAAAACCGACCGTGCCCAGCAATAGGGTCGATCCCGTCATGCGATACACCAGCCATGACTGGGCCACGGTCTGCATCCATGTTCCCACCAGCGAGATCAACTGCCCGGCAAAGAATAGCTGGAAATTGCGATGCCGCAGGGCGCGCACCGCCACTGCCACTCGTGACCTCTTGGAAGCCGGCGCGGCGAAGTCCCTTCTACTCTCCTGCAACCCCGAGCCGCTCGACTTCAATTCCGGGCCCTGCAGATCCGTTTGTGCCATAAATCGATTAGATGCGCTGAATCTCACAGCCGCCTCTCCGGGAGTTACGTCCCCGGTTTGGCGCGCCCCTACCAGAATACGGCAATGCGTCGTGCTCCCGTTGTTGCCATCCTCTCCCGAGCCAGCTATCGTGCTAACGGTTGCGTCGGCGGCAAAGCACGACGCTCCCGACCCGACCATGCCCACCTTCGCCGCAGTTGACATCGGTTCCAACTCTGTCCGCCTGAAGATCGCCCGCGCTGTGCGCGGACGTTTGCAGACCCTACACGAGGACCGCGAAGTCACCCGCCTCGGCGAAAGCGTCTTTGCCAGTGGCGCTCTCGACCCGCAGGCGATGGCGGAAACCATTCGGGTCCTGAAGCGCTTTCACCGGGCGGTGCAGGACTGCGCCGCCGACCGCGTGCGCGTGGTCGCCACCGCCGCTCTACGCGACTCGCGCAACAGCCGTGCTTTTCTCGACTGGGTGCGCTCCGCCACCGGATGGAAGACCGAAATTATCACCGGCCTCGAAGAAGGACGCCTCATTCATCTCGGCATCCTGTCTCATGCCCGCATCGCCAAAAAGCGCGCACTGTTGATTGATCTGGGCGGCGGCAGTTGTGAGCTGACAATCACGGTCTCCGGCCACATCGAAGACATGGTGAGCTTGCCCATCGGCGCGGTTCGCATGACGCAGACGTTCATGCACCATGATCCTCCCAAGAAGAACGAGCTCGATCAGATGCGCGGCTTCGTGCAGCGCGAAATCTCGCGCATTCAGCGACGCATCCGCGAAGCGAACGTGCAAACCGTTATCGCCACGTCTGGGACACCGGCCGCATTGTCCGGCCTATACGAAGCCAAGGTCGGCGGCTATGACGAGTCCAAGCCGCACACCGTTCCTCATCCTGCGGTTTCGAAGATTCTCAAGGAATTATCCAAGCGAAATCTCGACGAGCGGCGGGCGCTGCCCGGCATCGGGCCTCGGCGAGCGGAAATCATCATCGCCGGCGCCATGGTCTTCGCCGAACTGATGGGCATGTGCGACCTGCGCAGTTTCCGCTACCTTCCGCTTGGCCTGCGCGACGGTCTGCTGGCGCAAATGCTGGCCGACTACAGTGGCAGCTCGGCCATGAAAGAGCGTGTCGAGTCTGAGCGGCGCGACGCCCTGCTTGCCGTTGCCCGCCACTACGGGGCCGACATGGCGTTCGCTCAGCGCATCCGCGACCTCACTATGCAACTTTTCCGCCGGTTGCGCTCCGTGCACCGATTGCCCCCTCAGTACGCCGACTGGTTGGAAGCCGCCGCCATGCTGCACGAGGTGGGCGCTTACATTAATCGTTCTGGACGCCGCCGCCACACCCACTACATCATCGCCCAGTCTGAACTCTTCGGATACACGCCGGTGCAGCGGCGCATCATCGCCGCCATTGCCCGTTATGTAGGCAATTCCCTGCCGGCCCCGGGCGACGCGGTCATGCGGATGGTTCCTCGCGCCGATCAGGCGGAGGTACCGAAAGCGGTCGCGCTGCTTCGCCTGGCGCGCGCCCTCGATCAAGGACGCCGCGGCGCAGTGAGCGAACTTCGCGTCCGCATTCACCAGCACGGACCGGTCCGCCTGGGCCTTACGCCATCAACTTCGGAAGGTGTTGAATTGGAGCTATGGGCAGTCGAGCAGGAGAAAGCTTATTTCAAGTCCGTCTTCGGACGGGACCTCTTCGCCGAACTCCGCTGAATTTTCTGCACGACTTTCGGGGGCATACACCACTTCAGCACGGCATGGCCCCGGGGATCGTTTTGCACCTTCGCCACTCCGCCCTTTTTCATCTCGATCGCGGCCAGGGGGCGACCGCCGGATAGCACCCGGTTGGCGAACTCCGTCATACTGGGATCATGCCCCACAACCATGATGGCGGTCTTGTCCTTGTACCGATTCAGCAGTCCCTTGAATTTCTCGAACGTCGCTTCCGGCCGCAGCGCATCATCGAGTACAAGCTTTTCCTCATGGCCAATTTCCTGTGACACGATCGCGGCGGTCTGCATTGCCCGCGCCAGCGGGCTGGAAATGATTACGTTGACGACCACGCCGATGGCCGCCATCGCGCGTCCCACATCATGGGACTGCTCTTCTCCCAGCTTGTCGATCGGACGCTTCTCGTCCTTCGCCGGGTTGCTGAAATGCTTTTGCCCCGCATTGGCGTGCCTCAGAAAATAAATGACCATATCGTGTATTGTGCCCTAAAAATCAGGCTTGGCACTGCTATTTTCGGTGCGCAACGGCATCCGGCTGTACACCGGCCTTCCGCCAAAGTCTCACTGTCGCCGAAGTGCCCATGCCATAAAACGTGCAGAAAAAAGGACGCGCTTCACGCGCGCCTTGTGACCTGCCGAAACGCCTGTTATCTGCCTCCGATAACCGGCGTCTCCACAGGCTGCACCAACTGTTCCGGATTGGCGAAGTTCGCCTGCGCCACCCGAATCTGCTCCTTGAAATTATCGACCATGTCTTCCCGCAGCCGCACTTCCGTCGGCTTTTTCGCAATGCTCATCTTGTCGATCTTGTCCTGCAACCGCAGCAATCCGTAGAAAAGGTTCTCCGGTCGTGGCGGACAGCCCACCACATACACATCCACGGGAACGATGCGATCCACGCCCTGCAGCACGGCGTAGGTATTGAACGGCCCCCCCACCGACGAGCACGCGCCCATCGAGATCACCCACTTGGGCTCGGGCATCTGGTCGTAAATTCGCTTCACCACCGGAGCCATCTTCAGCGTCACCGTACCACTCACAATCATCAGGTCGCTCTGTCGCGGACTGGGGCGAAACACCTCCGACCCAAATCGCGCGATATCGAAGCGCGACGTCGAAGCCGCGATCATCTCAATGGCGCAACACGCCAGGCCAAAAGTCATCGGCCAGATCGCCGACTTCCGCGCCCAGTTGAATACGTAGTCAACGGTAGTGACCAGAAAATTCTTCTCAAACCGGTTGTTAATCCAACCCATGAAAACCTTCTTTAGCTGCAGGTTGCTAACCCACTATCTTCGTCGAACACTCTACGCAGGGCTGTGATCGGGATCACAAGAACCCGTTTCGATGCTTTGAGTCTAGGCTTCGCCGCGCCAGCGCACAAGCCGCGTAGTCATCCTTCAGGCACCCGTACGGTACAATTTTCCTTGCCTGCATGCCTTTGAACCCCCAACCAGTGCCCTCCGCGCCACCACCCAATTCAACCCAAAGTGCCCCGACCTCCCGATGGCGCCACATCATCCACTCACCCGGCTGGATGGTGCTCATCGGCTTCACGCTTCGCGTGCTCTACATCGCAATCGCCCACTCCTACAAGTTCCGCACCACCGACGCCAACTTCAGCTTTGGCTGGGAGATCGGCCGCATCGCCTATTCGCTGGCCAACGGTCATGGCTTCAGCTCTCCCTTCGGCGGCGACACCGGCCCCTCTGCCTGGACCGCGCCCGTCTATCCCTGGATCGTCTCGCTCGCTTTCCGCGCCTTCGGAACCTACTCGCACGCCGCGTCGTTCGCCCTGCTGGCCTTCAACAGCCTTTGCTCGGCCCTTACCGCGTGGGCAATCTATCGCACCGCGCGCCGCGTGTTCAATGAGAACGTCGCACTCTGGTCCGGATGGATCTGGGCCCTACTGCCCTACATCATGTACTGGTCGGTGCGCTGGATCTGGGAGACCAGTCTCACCGCCCTTCTGTTGACCCTGGCTTTCATGTTGACCGTCGAGATGGAAGGCGACGACCGCATCACATCGTGGATCGGCTACGGCGTGCTATGGGGAGTGATCGGGCTCACCAATCCCTCAACGCTTTCATTTCTGCCTTTCGCGGGATGCTGGCTCATCTATCAACTCTACCGTCGCCGAAAGCGATTCGTACTTCCTGCCGCCGTCGCCGCCGTTCTCTTCTGGATGACTATGATGCCCTGGCTGGTGCGCAACTACGAGGTGTTTCACAAACCGGTCTTCGTGCGCGATAACGTTGGCGTCGAGCTTCGCTGCGGCAACAATCCCCTGGCCGAAGGGATCTGGGTGGCCATGTACCATCCCAGCCAGAACCCGATTCTGTACCGTGAATATAGGGAGATGGGCGAGGCCGCCTATTCCGCCGAGCAATCCCGCCTGGCTAAACAATGGATCGCCGAGAACCCAAAACAGTTTGCCATCGTGACCTTCCGCCGTGTCATCTTTTACTGGAACGGACTGCCGCGGCTCTCAAAGATTCAAGCGTTGGAGCAGTTCAAAAACTCGCTCTTCCTCGCCTCCTCGCTGCTATCGATCGCCGGACTCATTCTCGCCATCAAGCATCGCGTCCACGGAGTCTTCTTGTTTGCCAGTCTGCTGATCTTTTACCCGCTGGTTTACTATGTAAGCTTCCCGCATCCCCGTTATCGCCACCCGATCGATCCGGAGCTGGTGATTCTTGGAGTCTATTTGTTCACTCAAGTCAGTCCGCGCAGTCCACATTCGAAAGCCGCTGCTCAGCCTCGCCATGCCGACTGACGACGCAGGTGTTCCGCGGTTCCACACGCTTTCCATCATCATTCCGGTCTATAACGAACGGAAGACCGTGATGCAACTTCTTCAGCAGGTGGCTCGCCAGCCGGTCAGCTTGCGCAAGGAGCTCGTCATCGTGGATGACTGCTCCACTGACGGAACCCGCGAGTTTCTGCAGCAGGCCGATCTGACGAACGTCCTGGGAAGCAACGGCGCGAACTCCGTGAAGCTCGCCCTGCACGACAAGAACATGGGCAAGGGCGCGGGCGTCCGCACCGGGCTTGCCCAAGCCACCGGCGAGATCGTCCTCATCCAGGATGCCGACCTGGAGTACGACCCCGGCGACTATCCCATCCTGCTCGCTCCCATCCTCGAAGGCCATGCCGACGCCGTCTTCGGCAACCGCTTTCACAGCGGCTCCCATCGCGTTCCCCGCTACTATCGCTACCTGCTGAACCGTGTTTTTTCCATTATGGTCAATTCGCTTACCGGCATCGCCATTCACGACGTAACCGCCTGCTACAAGGTCTTTCGCCTGGAGTTGCTAGATCGCATGCACCTTCGTTCCGACCGATTCAGCATCGAAACCGAAATGACCGTAAAAGCGGCCAAGCTGGGCGCCCGCATTTACGAAGTGCCCATCGTTTATCACGGCCGCACCTATGCCGAGGGCAAGAAAATCAGTTGGCAGGATGGTTGGAGAGCCCTCTACGACCTCATCCGCTATCGCTTTAAGGATTAGTTGTTCCCTACCCATTGCCGTTATGGGAATAGGAACAATTCCTCCTAACCCTGCGTATCTCTCCTCGTCTAACCGCCGACAGGAGGAATTATGGATCGTTCCCTCAGATCAAAACTCTTAGGTGCAGCTTTCTTATGTGCGCTGGTCGCGTTCACAGTCCCAGCCAGCGCGCAGGTGACGCAGGATTTTCACCGCACCGTTCCGCTCTCGTCCAACGGCCGCGTTTCGCTGGAGAACATCAATGGCAGCGTTACCATCACCGGTTGGGAGCGCAATGAAGTCCAAATCGACGCTGTAAAAAAAGCGCGCGATCAGCAAAAGCTGGACGAGGCCCGCATCGAAGTTGACGCCAGTAGTGACTCAGTGCGCATCAGGACCAAATATCCCGAAGGCCGCAACAACAACAATCCCGCAACCGTGACCTACGAGCTCCACGTGCCGCGTGCCGCCCGGCTCGACGAGATTAATTTGGTCAACGGGTCGCTGGAGGTTACGCAATTCACAGGTGAGATCACCGCCAAACTTGTCAACGGCAAGGTAAACGTGCGCGATCTCACGGGTCGCGCCGAACTGACGTCAGTCAATGGGGCTATCAATGCGAACTACACATCGCTCGACAACGTGCAAGAAATCCGTTTGAAGTCGGTAAACGGTTCGATCGATCTCGGCTTGCCGGCTTCTCCCAACGCTGACATCAGCGCCTCCGTTGTAAATGGTGGCATTACCACCGACTTCCCTTTGCAAGTTCACGGAAGGTTCATGAGCAGGCATCTCGACGGAAAGCTCGGTAACGGCGGGACGCGCATCGAACTCCATAACGTGAACGGCGGCATTCGAATTGGCCCCGGACAGAGTGGTCTGTAAACACTGAATGCATCGCGCGTAACGTCGCGTAACTCGATGTCCGCGACGCGCCATCCACTCGGTTGGATGCCCCATCCTGCCGCCCGATTTTGGCGGTAGGGTGGGACACGAAATTCCTCATCAATACACCTGGTACGCCGGAGGGGGCGACTCGAAATCCGGCTTGCGCGCGATCAACAGCAGCGCTCCAATGCGCTTGAAGTCCCGCAACTCCCCGGCATTCTTGAACCACCGCCCGCTATACTCCTCAGGAGTAGGCGTAAGATCGGGCACTCGCACCGCCCGCACATCTTCGAACGTGTGGCGTCTGAGCATCTCAATGTATTCCCGCTCGGAATGCACCTGCACCGGCACTTTCAATTCTTCCACCCACCGCAGCGAGTAGTTATTGTCGCGATAGAGATTGATGAGGATGAACAACTCGCCCATGGGTGCCATCACGCGAAACAACTCCGCCAGCGCGCGCTCCTGGTCCGCGTAATAGTAGAACGATTCGACTGACAGCACCTTGTCGAAGAAGTTCTCCTCCCACGGAACCTGCTGCGCCGAGCCCACCACGAACATCAGGTTGTCGTAATCAGTGGAAGCCGCCCGCGCCCGCCGGATCATTTCATCCGACACATCGAGACCGATCACTTGCCCGGAACGTTCAGGACTGTCGACCGCCTTCGCGATCAGGCGACTCGCCCAGCCCGCGCCGCAGCCTAAGTCTAGAACTCGCTCGCCCGGCTTCAGATTCATTTGCGCCAGCGTCTGCTCGGTAATGCTGATGTGATGGGCCTCCATCTCTTCGCCCTTGCCTTGTTCGGCCCACTGGTTGAATTCCTGGCGTAACTGCTCGTCGGCGGATGCCGTTCTGCTGTCGCTCATCGTTCCCTCGCGGATTTCGAACCTCTATGCTACAGTCTCGGAAACTGATGGCTCAAACTCCCGACGAACCCACAAACGGTTCCATCAAGCTTCCGTCGCCGCTATATTGCCCCAACTGCGCGCGCGAAGTGGACGACCCGCTCACCTGCGGCGACTGCTCCGCAGTGATCTGCAGGGTTTGCGGAACCCCGCTGGAGATGGCGGAAGATCTGGGAATGGGCTGATCATGCCGCAATCCGTGTCAATCCCTGCAAACCAAACCACAAGTCACGAACCCACACTCGTCCGCGGCCTCTCGCTGATGGACTCGGTCATGCTGATGGTCGGCGGCATCATCGGCTCGGGTATCTTTCTCACCGCTGGACAAATCGCCACCGCCGTTCACAAGCCGCTCTACTTTCTTGGTGTCTGGCTTGTCGGCGGACTCATCTCGCTGCTCGCCTGTTTCGCCTTCGCGGAAATGGCGGCCATGTATCCCGAAGCCGGAGGGCAGTACGTGTTCCTCCGCGAGGCCTACGGTGAGTTCCCCGCGTTTCTCTATGGCTGGATGATCTTCACCGTCGGGCAGAGCGGCACCATCGCCGCGCTCGCCGTGGGGTTCGCCGAATACTTCGGCGCCATCTTGCCGTTCGCCTCCGCACATCAGCCCGTTGCCGACATTACTTGGCTGGACGCTTACTCGCGGCCACCTCGTCTCCATCGGCGCGATTGTACTGCTGACGGCCATCAACGTCCTCGGCCTGAAGCGCGGGCTCGGCGCTGATCAACGCCGCGACTTGGGCCAAGTTCGCTGCCATTGGCATCTTCGTTCTGCTCGGCCTCGCCATCGGCAAAGGCTCGTGGTCGAACTATGCGATCAGCTTGCCGCTCGATCAGCCCGCGTCGTTATCGCACATGATCTCAGGTTTCGGCGTGGCACTCATCGCCGTTTTCTGGGCCTATGACGGATGGGTTTACGTTACCTGGGTTTCCGGCGAGATCAAGGACCCGCAGCGGGTTCTGCCTCGCGCCATGCTGATGGGAGTGCTGCTGGTCGGCGTTGTCTATGTCAGCGTTAACGTGGTTTACCTGTACGCGCTGCCCATCACGAAGGTCGCGAACGAAACCACAATTGCTCAGGCCGCGGCCGTCGCGCTTTTTTCTTCGAACGCCGCCAAATGGCTGGGCGCAACCATTGCGCTCTCGTGCTTCGGTGCAGCTTCCAGCGCTATCCTCTGCAGCGCGCGCGTCTCTTACGCCATGGCGCGTGACGGAGCTTTTTTTCACGCCATGGGCCGCGTTCACCCCAAGTACAGAACGCCTGCGTTCAGCCTCGTCGCACTTGGAGCCTGGTCCATCGTGCTGGCACTCAGCGGCAGCTACGACCAGCTCTACACCTACGTCATGTTCATGATGGTGCTGTCGTACGTTGCTGCCGTAGCGGCACTTTTTGTTCTGCGCCGTAAGCGTCCCAATGTCGCGCGGCCGTATCTTTGCACCGGATATCCTTATCTCCCCGCGCTTTACCTGCTGATGGCGGGAGCTTGGGCGCTGAACTCCGTGATCACCCGTCCCAAGGAGACGCTGGTCGGAATCGGGATCGTCTTCCTCGGCGCTCCGTTCTACGCCTTCTGGCGCTGGCAGTTGAAACGGCATCCGGAAGAGTTGAAGGAGTTCGAGTAATATCTGTTAACTAGTCTGTTACTCCACGTACCCCCTCCCCTGTTCATTAGAATCAAGGACTTGCGCGAAAATTCCGCGCAAGATCTTGGGGCCGTAAGACTTCCGGGTAAAGTATTGCATTCAAATAACTTAGGTGGCACCAAAGAGGGCATTTTGCCATCTTTCCAGAAAATGGACGCCAGAAAAACGCACCCTGCGGCGACACCGGACAGGCCTAGTTAAGACGAGTGCCGCCCGTGCCGAGTTTCGCGCCGGTCGTTTGACGCGAAGCATGCCAGTTTCATGGATAGAGCATCGAGGCGAGCCGAGTCCAGAAAACTCGACAGCCCGATAGTACAAAGGTAACCGACGATTCCCGAAGTGGAACAGTCGTCAATCGCCAGTCGTTAGTTGACGACAATCGGCCAAAGGCGGCTTCCTTACGCCGAAGCTTCGCGGACAACTGTGGGCGGCAGGCGCAGTACAATCTTGACGGTGCCCATGTCCCGAATTCTCGCGTTCGGTCTGCTGCTGTTCGTCACGGGGATTCCCGTGTTGGCGCAAACTGCCCCACCCGTTGATCCGCAGGAGAGTTCGTCCCGGGCCGAGCCTGAGGCTCCACCCACGCCGCCAGACGCTCCCGCACCCGATCTGGGCCAGCAAACCAGTCCGCCTCCCAAGTCGAAGGCGAAGAAGCTTGCGAACAAGCTCGACCCGCATTGCATCAATGTGATCTTTCACTCCTGCTGGTCGTCGCCCGCAGCGCCGCCGGCAAAGGTACTGACGGAGGAAGAGCAGAAGGCGCAACAGGCGGCGAAAGACATCGACGTCGGCTATTTCTACCTGAACGAGAAGAACTACATTGCGGCGGAATCCCGCCTGCGGGAAGCGGTAGAGCTCAATCCCGACGCAGCCGCAGCCTGGGTCGGCCTGGCCCAGGCGCAGCAGAAGCTGCACAAGGACGATGCCGCGCGCCAGAGTTACGAGGCGTACCTGAAGCTCAATCCCGATGGCGACGACGCTGACAAGGTGAAGAGAGCGCTGGCTGAGTTGAAGTAAACACTAATCTAGTCGTCGTTCAGGTACTACAATTCCATTGTGAAACGAAGTACCAACAGGCGACGTAAGCCCGAAAAACACCCTCCAGAACGCGAATCGAAAAAAGTGTCCTTTGAGAATCTGCGCGGTCTCCTCAAAAAGGCTTTCCAAGAGCTCGGTGGCGGCGAATCACACTTGCGCAGGGAGCGAAATCAGCGACGCGGTGAGACGAAGGTGACCGCCGTTGCCGAAATGGAGTAGAGTCGGCTCCACCCACATTTACCGACCGGTGGCAAATGTGGGCCGCTGATCGGATTGATTGAGTGCAACGAGGCGAGATTTTCCATGACGGACGCGGAAGCGGTTAGGGAAGAAACCCTGCGGATGGCTTACACCGAGACGTGCAAAAGCTATTTTGCCGTCCGGGCCACACAGGTACAGCTTCTTACCATTCTCCCAGGGATCATCGGGGTCGCTGTGTCGCTTCTGCTGCACAATGAAAGTGGGTTTGCCCCAAGAATCTATGTAGCCGTGGGTGTCCTCGGGGCATGCCTCACGTTTGGCCTTTTCGTCTATGGGGTTCGTGCGGATCAGCATGCCAGCGCTCTCATTCAGCATGGCGCGCTGCTAGAGAGGATACTGAAATTTCCAGAAGGCCAGTTCAAAGACAGACCGGTTCCGAGGTTTTACCGCGTCTTTGGTTACACGTTCGCGTTCTACCTGATTTACGGAGCCCTGGTCGCCGGTTGGGTGTGCGTAATCTTCATGCGGCATCTGGGAACTGCGGGCTTCCCGCCGGGTGGACCATCAAAGCTTCTTTTCCCGTGAGCAAAACCGAACCGGGTCTGCTGTCAGTCTCCCCTATACTGGCGTCCAACCCTTGGCAACTGCCTACTGGCTATTGCCTGCCCTTTAGATCGCTCACCAGGCGCTTAGATGCTGCCTGGCTCCTGGGCTCGTCGCGCCTTATGAGCAAATAGATCGTCTTGTCACTTGGCCACCACATTCACCAATCTGCCCGTCACCACCAGCACCTTCACGATCTCTTTGTCCGCGATGGCGGCTTTGACTTTTTCACCGGCGAGGGCGGTCTCGCGGATTTCTGCCTCTTCCGCATCGGCGGGTACGGTGATGCGCGCGCGGATCTTGCCGTTGACTTGCACCGCCATCTCGACTTCGTCTTCTTTCGCCAACAACGGATCGTACTTAGGCCAGGGTTCGCGGAGCAGGTTGGAGATCTCGCCGAGGGCTTCCCAGAGCTCAGCGGCAAGGTAGGGAGCGAAGGGAGCCAGCATCAGCACCAGCTTGCGCTGCACGTCGGCCATCAGCTGGACGGGAGCGGGCGGCTCGGCGCCGCGCTGCACGTTCTCCTCGTGGGCGTAGAGTTCGTTCACCAACTCCATGATGGCGGCGATCGAAGTGTTGAAGTGCCAGCGCCCGCCAAAATCCTCGGTAACGCGACGGATGGTCTGGTGGAGCTTGCGCTGGATTTTTCTCGCTCCCGGTGACAGTGATTCCGCGCCGGAAGAAACAGCAGGTCCTTCGACTTCGGCTCGCAAAGAACGCGAGCCTTCGCTCAGGATGACACCATCTTTACCCGACGCTGCCCCGTGGGAAAGGGGTCCTTCGACTCCGCCGCGAAACGCGGCTCCGCTCAGGATGACACTTCCAGAATTGTTTTCGCTCTTCGGTGCGTTGCGCATCACGTAGCGGTAGACACGGGAGAGGAAGCGGCTGACGCCTTCCAGTCCTGAGTCCTGCCAGTCGAGGTCGCGGTCGGGCGGGGCGGCGAACAGCGAGTACATGCGAGTGGAGTCAGCGCCATATTTGGCCACCATGTCGTCGGGTGAGACCACGTTGCCGCGGTTCTTCGACATCTTGAAGCCGCCCTTGATCACCATGCCCTGGGTGAACAGGCGTTCGGCGGGCTCGGAATTCTTCACCAGTCCGAGGTCGCGCATCATCTTGGTCCAGAAGCGCGAGTAAATCAGGTGCAGGATGGCGTGCTCGGCGCCGCCGATGTACTGATCGATGGGGAACCAGTAGGCCACGGCGTTGAGGTCGAAGGGCGCGCTCGCGGCGCCGGAACTGGTGTAGCGATAGAAATACCAGGACGAATCGACGAAGGTGTCCATGGTGTCGGTCTCGCGGCGAGCGGGGCCGCCGCACTTGGGACACGTCGTGTTGACGAACTCCGGCAACTTGGCCAGCGGAGAACCGCCGGCGAGGGTGATGTCCACGTTATCGGGCAGCACCACCGGCAAGTCCTGCTCAGGGACGGGAACGATGCCGTCGTTGGGACAGTGAATCACGGGAATCGGCGTGCCCCAATAGCGCTGGCGGCTGATGCCCCAATCCTTCAGGCGGAACGTCACCGTGGCCTTGCCAAAGCCGTGGTCCTCGGCGTACTTCGACATGCGGGCAATGGCTTCGTCGCTCTCCAGACCGCTGAAGTCGCCGGAGTTGATCACCAGGCTGTTGGTTTCGGTGAACGGCAGCACCGGATTACTGGGTTCGCCGTCGGGAGCGTCGCCTTCACGACGCGGCATGATGACGACGCGGATGTCGAGTCCGTACTTCTTGGCGAACTCGTAGTCGCGCTCATCGTGCGCTGGGACGGACATAATGGCGCCGGTGCCGTAGTCCATGAGTACGTAGTTCGCTACCCAGATCGGCACCTTCTCGCCGTTGTAGGGATTGATGGCGAAGCGTCCGGTATCGATGCCGTGCTTCTCGATGGCGCCCACGTCTCCCACTTCTTTGGCCTTGCGCTGCTCGGCCATCAGCTCTTCAACTTTGCCGCGCAAGTGCGGATTCTGGGCTACGAGATCGGCGACGAGCGGGTGTTCGGGCGCCAACTGCAACGAGGTCGCGCCATAGATGGTGTCCACGCGAGTGGTGAACACGGTGATGACATCGCTCGCAGGACCTGCCTGGCCGTCGAGTTTGAAATCCACCAGTGTGCCTTCGCTGCGTCCGATCCAGTGGCGCTGCTGCACGGTGACGCGCTCGGGCCATCCGGGCAGCGTGTCAAGCGCTGTCAGCAGTTCGTCTGCGTAATCGGTGATGCGCAGGAACCATTGCTCCAACTCGCGCTGCTCGACGGGAGTATTCTCATGCCGCCAGCAGCAGCCATTGGACAACACTTGCTCGTTGGCCAGCACGGTCGCGCACTCGGGACACCAGTTCACCTTCGCGTTCTTGCGGTAGGCCAGCCCCTTTTCGTAGAGCTTCAGGAAGAACCATTGGTTCCAGCGGTAGTAGTCGGGCAAGCAGGTGGTAATTTCCGTGGACCAGTCGTAGGCGAAACCCAGCCGCTTCATCTGCGCCTTCATGGCAGAGATGTTGTGCAGCGTCCACTGCTTCGGCGGGGTCTGGTTTTTGATGGCGGCGTTTTCAGCGGGCAGGCCGAAGGCGTCCCATCCCATGGGATGAAGGACGTTGTAGCCCTGCATCCACATGTAGCGTGCCAGTGCGTCGCCAATGGCGTAGTTGCGCACGTGTCCCATGTGCAGAGCGCCCGAGGGGTAGGGCAGCATCTCGAGGACGTAGTACTTCTTGCGCGCGCTGGTGGGTGGCTCGGCGGCGTAGAGCGTGGGGTCGTTGGCCCAGCGCTCCGACCACTTCTGCTCGATGGTCTCGGGCTCGTAACGCTCGGGACGGAGAGAGAAACTCGGGTTTTGTTCTGCCGTGTCAGCCATGCATTATGCTCAGTGAGTGCGTGGGGATAAACTTTGATTTTACAATGCGAGCGATTCGCCGGGGCTAAAGCCCGTCGCGAAACGAGCCTAGCCTCACCTGGCTAAAGCCTGGTGCTTCCACCTTTTGCGACCAGTTTCTTGAGCGCGTTCAAGTTGGCGAGGTCGTCGAGCGGCTTGTCGACGGGGGTTTCCGCGATGAAGGCAGCGCTGGCCAGCCGCTTGTCGTTGAGCAGGCGGCGGAAGGGCTTAAGGCCGATGGTTCCCTTGCCAATACTCTGATGGCGGTCGAGCTTCGATCCGCATGTGGCCTTGGCGTCGTTGCAGTGCCACACGTAAACATTTTTCAGCCCGATGGTGCGATCGAGTTGATCGAGTGTCTCGTTGTATCCTTCTTCGCTGACGATGTCGTACCCGGCTACGTGAGTGTGGCAGGTGTCGATGCAGGCTCCGCAGGGCACGAAGCTGCGCAACAAGTACAGCAACTCCGCGACCTGCTCGAAGTTGCCGCCGAGCGAGAATTCCGATCCGGCGGTGTTCTCGATCAGGATTCGCAAACCCCCCGCTTCTAAATCGAGCCCATCGGCAGCCTGTTCAATGCCCAACGCGACGCGCTGCAGGCCCTCTTCCCGGCTGCCGCCGCGGAACGATCCCGGATGCAGCACCAGGAACTCCGCCTGCAATGCCAGAGCGCGTTCGACCTCGCCGCGAAATGCCGCAATCGATTTGACACGAAATTCCGAATTGCCTCCGGCCAGATTCACCAGGTAGTTGGCATGAATCACCAGCGGCCGCAAGTCGTACTTCGCACGCAGCCGGATCATTTCATTTTGCTGCGGGCGCGAGAGCTCGTAGGGCGTCCACTGGCGCGGACTCGACGAGAATATCTGGAAGGCATTGCATCCCAGCCGATAGGCCCGCTCGGCAGCGTTCGCTACTCCGCCTGCCGTTGAAGTGTGGATGCCAATTCGTCGCGCCGTCAGCTTTGGAGGCTTCGCGGGCGGCGGCAACAGCTTCAGGATGTCCTTCTCTTTGTGCTCCGCCTGGCGGGCCATGTGGTTCGATTGTAGGTCACCGCTCAGACTACGTGCGCGATCTCAGGCCTCTGGGGGTGACGCGACCGCTGCACTGATCAGCGCCGCCAGAACTATGAGCAGCGCCGCGAGGATCGAGACGATTCCGATCAGTGCGGGCCAGCCACTCACCGAGCCACAGAAGCTCACCCCCCACATACTGACCGGCGATCCAGCCTTAATTCCAGCGGTACCGTTCCACTTAGACCACAGCGAAACCAGTCCAACAATCAGCAAAACCGCAGAGATCAGGAAAAGCTTGCGTGTATGCATGACCCAGTCATTTTGCGCTCCATGACATCGGATTGCCAACAGCTCTGATTGTCCGTCGCGCGGATGGACGGTACACTAGCTAATCACAAGGGGTTGGTCATGCTTGTCGTCATGAAGGCCAATGCATCGGAAGAGCAGGTGCAGGCCGTTTGCCAGAAAATTGAAAGTCTGGGACTGCGCGCCCATTCCATGCCCGGCGCCACGCGCACCGCCATCGGCATCACCGGCAACCGGGGAGAGCTGGAGACCGGCACCTTCGAAGCCCTCGAAGGCGTGCAAGAAGTGATCCGCGTCAGCAAGCCCTACAAATTGGTGAGTCGCGACGTCAAGGATGAAGACACGGTTATCCGCTTCGCCGACTCCGATGCCACGATTGGCGGTAACGAGGTTGCGGTCATTGCAGGGCCGTGCGGCGTCGAGTCTCACGAGCAGGCTTTCGCCGCGGCCGAGCGTGTCGCCAAGGCGGGCGCCCGCTTCTTCCGCGGAGGCGCCTACAAGCCCCGCACTTCCCCTTACGCATTTCAGGGCCTGGGCGAAATGGGCCTGCAAATCCTGGCGGAAGTCCGCGAGCGTTTCGGGCTGCTGATCGTAACAGAAGCTGTCGATCACGAATCACTCGCGCTGGTTGACAGCTATGCCGACGTGATTCAGATTGGCGCGCGTAACATGCAGAATTTCTCGCTGCTCAAGCGTGCCGGACGCGCTCGCAAGCCGGTGCTGCTGAAGCGCGGCATGTCGGCCACGCTGGAAGAGTTCCTCATGGCCGCCGAGTACATCATGAGCGAGGGCAACTACAACGTGATTCTGTGCGAACGCGGAGTGCGCACCTTCGCCGACCACACCCGCAACACGCTTGACCTCAGCCTGGTTCCGGCGGTACAGCGGTTGAGCCACCTGCCCATCATCGTCGATCCCAGTCACGGCACCGGCAAGCGAAATAAGGTCACGCCGCTGTCGCGGGCCGCGGTCGCCGTGGGCTCCGATGGACTCATCATCGAGGTCCATCCCGATCCCGATCACGCCCTGAGCGACGGCAATCAGTCGCTTTATCCCGACCAGTTCGACAGTCTGATGGTCGAGGTGCGACAGATCGCAGCGTGTTGGGACGTACGATTGCCGATCCTGTGGCCGACCCGGCGTCGCGACGTCCCGCTGGCGCGGCCGCCGACTGATGCAAGCGTTGTTTCCCTGCCGCTGGATGCCGCGCAGGTTGCTGTGCGCATCCGCGCTGGCCGCGTGCATGCTTCCAGCGATGGCGTGCCGCCAGCGTGCGGACATTGATCCCAGCTATCACGAGTTTGCTTATGTCAGCAACGGGCAGAGTGACTCGGTCAGCGTGATCGATACTCTGGCGCTGCGCAACATCAAGACCATTCCGGTTGGCAAAAATCCCAGTGGGCTGGCGGACAATCCGGTTCGCAATGAAGTCTACGTCGCCAACACCGAGTCAAACAACGTCAGCATCGTCGATGCCGACCGTAATGAGGTGGTGGCGACCATTGGAGTGCATCGGGCACCGTATTTCGTTTCGGTTTCGTCTGACGGCAAGCGCGCCTATGTGGCCAACTCAGGATCGGCGAACGTGTCGGTCATCGATCTCGACAAGCGTGCCGTAATCGCAACCATTCCCGTCGGCAATTCGCCCGGGCTGGCGAAGGTTTCGCCCGACGGCGGCGTGGTGGCGGTCAGCAACCGCGCCGATAACACCGTTTCTCTCATCGATGCACAGGCGCTCGCCGTCCGCAGTACCGTGCCGGTCTGCGTACAGCCGCAGGATGTCGTGATTCTTCCCGATAGCAGCAAGGTGTTTACCGCTTGTCCCGGCTCGAACCAGGTTGCTTCCATCGATCTCAAGACGGATCGCCTGCTGGCGCTGCTTGACATCGGCAAGCTCCCAATTCAGATGGCGCTGAAACCCGACGGCGGCGAAATCTTCGTTAGCAACTTTGATTCCAACAGCTTCTCCATCGTCGAGGCCTACACCAACGAGGTCAGCGGCAGCTACCTCATCGGCAGCAACCCGGTGCGAGGTCTGGTGACCTCAGACAACTCGCTGCTTTACGTGAGTAACTTCGGCTCCGATACCATCAGCGTGTACGCCATCGACGAAGGCCGGGTCATCGGATCGGTGCCTGTGGGCAGCCATCCCGACGGCCTTGCGCTGACGCCCGACGAAGAGCACTTGCTGGTAGTCGATACCAAGTCGGGAGACGTCGCCGTGGTGCGCACCGTGAAGACGCGTGACAACTCGAAGATCAGCGCCGCCCGCGCATTGGTCACGCTCATTCCGGTCGGCAATCAGCCCAACGACATTGTGATCAAAGCATTCAAGAGCGGCGGGAAGTAGCTACGCTGAAGCAACAGAAAGGAGGAGCCGCTTACGAGGCTCCTCCTGTTTGTAGGGCGATCTGTTTAGTTGTTGGCGACTGGCTGTCCGCAATACTGCGTGAACACACTACTCAGCCTGCCCGCGATATCTTCGGCCGAGCGACTTTCGATCTCACTGCGTGGCACAAAGTGCACCAGCTCTCCGTTGCGAAACAGCGCCAGACTTGGCGAGGACGGCGGGTAAGCTCCGAAGAGTTGACGCGCGCGGTCGGTGGCTTCGCGGTCCTGCCCGGCGAACACTGTGTACACGCGGTCGGGACGCGCCCCGCTCTGTAGCGCCATGCGCACGCCGGGACGCATCTTCCCAGCCGCGCATCCGCAAACCGAGTTTACGACGACCAGCGCGGTACCGGTCTTCTCCGCCAGTGCGGCGTCCACTTCGGCGGCGGTACGCAACTCTTTTGCACCGGCTCGCGTTAGCTCCTCGCGCATCGGGACGATCAATATCTCTGGATACATCTCGGCTCCTGTCGATAAGGGAATGATTACTTCCATTCTGATGCTCTTTCGCGGCGAAAGGAAGCAAGCCGCAGCGGAGCAAGGCAAGTGTCCACTGGGCGACGGGTTTTGTCACCTGAACGGCGGCCCCCATTTATAGTGACTCTACGCTCATGATCATCCGCGAACAGGTGCCGCTGGCTCCGCTGACCACCCTCGGCGTAGGAGGCCCGGCGCGTTATTTCGGCGAAGCCCGCACGGAAGACGACGTCCGCGAGGCAGTCCAATGCGCGCAGTCGCGGAATCTGCCTCTGTTCGTGCTCGGCGGCGGAAGCAACCTGCTGGTGTCCGACAGCGGGTTCGACGGCCTGGTGCTGAAGGTTTCTCTGCGCGGCGTTGACAGAATTTCGGACAGGGATCAAATAACCTACGCCGTCGCTGCCGGCGAAGACTGGGACGCATTCGTCGCCCGTGCCGTCGAGGAAGACTGCGCGGGCATTGAGTGCCTCAGCGGAATCCCGGGCTCAGTGGGTGGCACTCCGGTGCAGAACGTCGGGGCTTACGGACAGGAAGTGTCGGAGGCGATCAGCGAGGTGGTGGCACTCGATCGCGAATCGCTGCAACTGAGGACGTTTCCTAACGCCGAGTGCGCCTTTGGATATCGCACCAGCATTTTCAACACCACGCAGCGCGATCGCTACATCATTCTTCGCGCGTCGTTTGCGCTTCGCCGCGCCGGGAAGGCAACGGTCCGATACGCCGATCTCCAGAAGGCGTTCGCCGGCGCGAGCGCCGAACCTACGCTGGCGGAAGTGCGAACTGCCGTGCGCGACATTCGCCAACGCAAAGCGATGCTGATCGTTCCCGGCGATGAGGACGCTCGTAGCGCAGGATCGTTTTTCAAGAACCCGATCGTTACCCAGCCACGATTTGAAGAGCTTGAATCGAAGTTGCGCTCGCGCGGCCTGATCTTGCCGAGTTATCCCGCGGGTGAAGGATTTCACAAACTCCCGGCCGCCTGGCTGGTCGAGCAGGCCGGATTCTCCAAAGGGTACGGCCGAGGTGCAGCCGGGATTTCCCGCCGGCATACGCTGGCCATCGTCAATCGTGGAGGAGCGACAGCCGCCGACATCGTCGCGCTGAAAGATCAAGTTCAGTCGCGGGTATTATCGGAGTTCGGCATTGAGCTACAGCCGGAGCCGGTTTTCCTGGGTTTCTAGTTTGCGGTCGTCGGTACCCGCTTATGCCACTCGGTCGTCTGTTCATAGGCGTGGGCCAGGCGCAGCGCCACATCGTCGGCTCCGGGCGCAGCCGAGATTTGCAATCCCACCGGCAAGCCTTCGTCGGTGAATCCGCATGGCACGGAGACGCTGGGCAACCAAAGTGAGCTAAACGGAAATGTATTCTTCAAGAGGTGTTGGAGTTCGTACTGGCGCAGAGCGGGTGAATCGAGCGCCTCGAGTTCGGCGAGCAGGGGCGCAGCAATGGGAACGGTCGGAGATAGCACGGCGTCGAGCGTGTCGAAAACGCGCACTTGCTGGTTGAATGTGGTCAGATCTCGAAGTGCCTGCCGATACTGGGCTTCGCTGACGCCCGCGGTTTCGCGCACCCGGTCGAGCGTGCGAGGGTCATACAGCTCCGGCGTGTGCTGCAACATCCCTTGGTGATAGCTGTAGATCTCATAGCTTCGAATCTCAGGCGGAGTCACCCACCGCAGATCGAACTCCGTCACGTCGCTGACCAGCCCCGAAATCGCGGCTACCGCTTCGTGAAAGCAGCGCGCAACTTCCGGATCGGCGGCGTCAAACAAGTTTCGCGCGATGCCAATCTGCAGCTTCGTGACCGGCTCATCCAGTCCGGCGGAAAACTTCAATGCATTCGGCGCGGTCAGGCAGTCGAGAATCGTCACCGCATCCCGAACGGTGCGTGTCATCGGACCAGGCGTGTCGAACGACGTGGCCAGCGGAACAATCCCGTCATTGCTCAGGGTTCCCCGGCTGGGGCGATGGCCGACAATTCCACAGAGAGCAGCCGGACAGCGCACCGACCCGGCAGTATCGGTGCCGATGGCGGCGATGCACATGCCAGCCGCCACCGCTGCTGCCGATCCCGATGACGATCCGCCTGTGATTCGCGACTTGTCCCAGGGGTTTCGCGCCGGACCTGAAGCGCTCACGATACCGCTGCCGCCGAAGGCAAACTCGTGGAGGTTGGTCTTGCCGACGATCACGGCGCCCGCCTGCTTCAGTTGCGCGACGATCACGGCATCTTCTGTCGCCATGCGATTGCTGTACTGCCTGCTGCCGGCCGTCGTGCGAACCCCTGCCACATCGATGAGGTCTTTCAGTGCAACGGGAATTCCATGCATTGGACCGCGCCACTTGCCGGCCGTGATTTCGTCTTCCGCTTGTTTCCCCTCCTCCATCGCCAAATCCGCCGTCACCGTGATGAACGCGTTGACTTCCGGATTCATGCGCTCGATGCGATCGAGGCATGCTTTGGTGAGCTCCACAGGAGACAGCTTGCGGTTGCGTATCTGTTCGGCAGCTTCAACGAGGGAGAGCATGGCAGAGGGCACTACGCGACCGGGCGTTTGCTTTTCGCCTGGCAGTTTTCGCAGACGCCGTAGATCTGGAAGGTGTGGCGAGTGGTGATGTACTTGTTCTTGCGGCCGATCTCCTGCTCGATGCGCTCGATGTCAGTGGAGAAGAACTCCACCGAGCTGCCGCACTCGGTACACACCATGTGATGGTGGTCGCGGCGGTTGTACTGGTGCTCGTAGCGGGCAATGCCGTCGTTAAACGCCACTTCGCTGGCCAGGCCGCATTCGGCCAGCAGCTTCAGGGTACGGTACACGGTGGTGAATCCGATGCGTTCGTCTTTCTTGCGCACCAGGCGGTAGAGTTCGTCGGTGGAAAGATGATCGCGCGTGTCGAGGAAGGTGCGGAGAATGGTATCGCGCTGCCCGGTATGTTTGAGACCCACGTGCCGCAGGTGATTGTGAAAGATGGACTCGGCCTCGCGCACCATTTCCCGCGAAATGTGCGGCTGGTCGTCCACCCGCTTTTGCAGAACGCTCTGGCTGCTCCCTCTCTTGGTACCCATCCTTCGCGCATCCACGGCAGATTTCGATATCAGCATAGCACCGAAGATGCCGTCCGCAGCGCCGGCTTCATCGCCGTGTCCGTTACAATCAGGCTTTCGTATGGAATCCTCAACTGTGGTAACTCGCTCCCGTTCGTCGCGCACCTCGCTTGTGTTCCGTACCGTGATCGCGCTGCTGGTGCTGCTGCTGATCGTCTTTCTCGCCTTCGATCTCTGGTTCTATCGTGCAGTGCGTGCCGCCCTGCCACGAGTTGACGGCACCATTCAGGTCGCCGGACTGACCCAGCCGGTGACGGTCACTCGTGACTCGTTGGGCGTCCCGACCATCTCGGCCGCCAACCTCAACGACCTGTTCTTCGCCCAAGGATATGTCACCGCACAGGAACGGCTCTGGCAAATGGACATGACGCGACGCTTTGCCTCCGGCGATCTCGCCGTGATTCTCGGTCCCGACCTTGTGGCCACCGACCGCGAGCAGCGCATCCTCGGGTTGCGACAGGTGGCGGAAAAGACGGCGGCGCGCATGGAACCTACGGAGCGCGCTCAAATCCAAGCTTATGCCAATGGGGTGAACGCCTACATCGCCGAACATAGCAAGACGCTTCCGCTGGAGTTTCGCTTCCTCACCTACGTCCCGCATGTGTGGACGGTTGAGGATTCGCTGCTGGTCGGCCTCTCGATGACCGAGTTCCTCAATCACGGCTATTACAAGGAACAGTTGCTGAAGGAAAAAGTGCTGGCCAAGCTCGGACCCGAGCTCACGGCGGAGTTGTTCGTGAACTCATCCTGGCGCGATCATCCGCCGGGCTCCGAAGGCCCTTCACTCGAAAACGGATTGCCCGAAGAAGCGGCTCCCGGCGAAGAAGAGCCTTCTGCTCCGGCCGGGAAAGGCGCGAAACCCGCGCCCCGCAAGGCTCCCGCTCATCACGCTGTGCTTCTACCCTTCGAACTGCCGCCGCTTGACTCGGCGCCCGAGGTCCGCTTCCATCCCGGATCCAACAATTGGGTCGTCTCCGGCGCTCACACCGCTACTGGCAAGCCACTTTTGTCGAATGACATGCACCTCGATCTGCGGCTGCCCAACACTTGGTACGAGGCCCACCTCGTGTGCGGAGACTTCGACGTCGCTGGCGTGACCCTGCCGGGCGTCCCCTACGTGATCGTCGGGCACAACCGCTACGTCGCCTGGGGATTCACCAACCTGGGGCCGGCGGTCGAAGAAGTGTACATCGAGAAGTTCAACGATAAGGGCGAGTACCTCACGCCGCAGGGATGGGTGCAGCCCGAGCATCGCAAGGAAATCATTCGCGTCAAGGGCAAGCCCGAGGTGAATCTAGACGTCGTTGTCACCCGGCACGGACCGATCATCACCGATCTGGTTCCGGGTGAGACCCGCAAGCTTGCTCTCAAGTGGACCATCTACGACCCCAAGGCCTCCGACGTAGTGTTCTTTCAGGTGGACTCGGCCAGGAATTGGGACGAGTTTCGCGCGGCGTTTTCCAACTTCGGCGCACCGGGCCAGAACGTCGTGTATGCCGACGTGGACGGTCACATCGGATATCAGGCCACCGGACTGGTTCCCATACGCAGCTCGGGCGATGGCTCGTTGCCCGTTCCGGGGGATACGGACTCCGATGAGTGGACGGGCTACATCCCCTACGACGAGATGCCGCGGGTATTCGATCCGCCCTCCGGCATCATCGCCACCGCCAACGGTCGCGTCAGCCCGGATGGCTATCCCTATTCGATGAGCATGGAATGGGATTCACCCTACCGCACCGAACGAATCTACAAGTTGCTCGGCCAGAAGAAGAAATACACTCCGGCGGACATGCTGGCCATCCAGACCGATGTCGTCTCGGAGTTCGATCGTTACTGCGCCGAGCGCTTTGTTTACGCCATCGATCACACTCCCAAGGCGTCGGAGAGGGCCAAGGCGGCGGCAGACCTGATGCGCGGTTGGGACGGCGCCATGGATGCCGAATCGGTTGCACCCACCATCGCCTATTACTCGCGCGGTAAGTTGACCGAACTCTTGTTACAACCGAAGCTTGGCGACGAATGGAAACAATACACGCGCTGGTTCATGAACCCGGTCTGGCTGGAAACTATCTTGTCTCACCAGCCGTCACAGTGGCTACCGGCGGGCTACAGCGACTACAACGAGTTGCTGACTGCGGCTGTCGAGGCCGCTGTCACCGACTCCAAAACTCCCAAATCGCTCAACGTTTGGACCTGGGGCAAAGTCCATCAGATCGACATCAAACATCCCTTCTGGAGCAATGTGCCCATCCTCAAGCGCGCAGCCGGCCCCGGACCTTATCCCTGGTCAGGCGACGGACTGACGGTGAAACAAGCGGGTCCGCGCTTTGGGCCATCCGAGCGCTACACGGCCGACATGGCGGACCTCGACGACTCCACACTGAACATCGTCAACGGCCAGTCCGGAAACATCTTCGACGAGCATTATGACGACCAGTGGGACGCGTATTACCGCGGACGGACTTTCGACTTGCCGTTTTCTTCCGCGGCAGTCGAGCGTGCGGCACGGCATCATTTGAAGCTTCAACCGCAATGACACACCGGAATTGAAAGTCGAGCCATAGAAGAGGGCGGCCAAGCTGGCCGCCCTGTACCTATGTCAGCAATCGGAAATCCTATTGGTCGACTTGCACGACGTCGCTGAGCGCTCCTCGAAACGCCAGTTGCGAGGACTGCAACTGTCCGGTGGTGGTGTCGTAGATGTCCAGCACCGAGCCCTCGATGACGTACATGGTGTTGCGGTTGGGGATGGATTGCATTCCCGTTACCGGTCCGCGCGGCGGCCCCGGCGGCGCAGCCTGATTGGTTCCCAGGTCCACGATCGAGAGGCAGCCGTTGGTCACGTTAATACAAGTGGACGCTCCGATGTACAACATGTTGTTATTCGACACCGCCATCTTGGTATGCGTGCCATCGCCGATGATGACCGAGTTGGTGGTGGTGCGCGTCATGGCGCTGATATCCACGATGTCAAAAGTACCGGTACTTCCTCCCGGATATCCCGCGACGTAGAGGTTGTTGCTCTTCAGCAGGCCCACCCGTGCGCCGCCTACCGCAACCGTCGAGGTGATGGTGCGGGACGGAATGTCGAACTTCATGACCGATGGCGGGCCGGCACTGGAGCCGCACTCCGGTCCGCAATTCAGCACATAGGCAGTGTTGTTGTCGCTGCTGATAAACGCGTTAACCGGCCGCGCAAATCCGGAAACCGCTGTTACCGTGGGAGCGCTGGCCGTGGGGGTGACGATCCACATGGTGTCCGCGTTATTCGCAAATACCAGCAGAGTATTGCCGTCAGGACTGATCGCAACATAGGTAGCCGAAGGCACCGCGAACGTCCCAATAATCTGCCCGCTTGCGGTGCTGATGACCTGCACTCCACCCGGAGGAGAATTGGCGAAGGTCACGTTTGGTTCGGGGACGTAGATGTACTTCGAGTCCGGCGAATACAGCGCCATGCCCGCCGCGCTTGAAAGATTCACGACTCCGTTCGGGGCTTCCGAAGAATTGGTCACAAACGTCAGAGTGTTTACGAGCGGATCGTAAACCAGGGTCTCCAGATCGTCCGGACTGAGAACGGCAAATGTCAGAGAATTGGCGACCGGGATTGACACTGCCGTTCCGGTGATGCCCGGACCGGTATTCCCCGTGTTGTTGTTGGTCACCGTGTAATAGGCAGTCGTGTCCGTCTGACTGTCCATGATCTGAATGTTTCCAGAAAACTGGTTGGTAATGAACGCCCGGTTCTTCAGCTTGCTGGGTGCGTTGACGGTCACGTTTCCGTTGGGACCGGTTACGCTATTATTGCTGCTGCTGCAAGAGGCGATAATCAGGAGTGGAACCAGGGTTCCCAGGAGAAGTACTGCCCGCTTCAAACTTGTACCTCGCTCATACTGTTGATATGGCTTGAGTTGTTGAGTTTCTGCCAGATTATAACAGAGCCCGAGGAGCCGCCTCGACGCGCCCCGATACGGTGGTCTTGTGCCTCGGTTTACGATAGAGTTCCAATAACATTCAACTGACCTTACCCGAAGAGGAAAATGGCGACCGACCTCATCTCTCGATTGCAAAAAGGAGCTGTCCTCTGCGATGGCGCCATGGGCACCCTGTTGTTGTCCAAGGGTATCTTCATTGACCGCTGTTATGACGAATTGAATCTGTCGCAGCCCGACTTGATCCGCGGTATCCACCTCGAATACCTGCAGGCCGGCGCTGAGATCATAGAAACAAACACCTTCGGCGCTAATTCGTTTCGGTTGTCCAAGCATGGCTGCGTGGACAAGTTGGCGGAAATTAACCGCAAAGGCGCGCGCCTGGCCCGCGAGGCCGCCAAGAGCTTCGACGCCATGGTCGCGGGAGCCGTCGGACCCCTTGGCGTGCGCATCGAACCCCTGGGCAAGATTGCCCTGTCGGAGGCGCGCGAAGCCTTTCGCGAGCAGATTGCCGCTCTGAATGAAGAAGGCGTCGATCTCATCATTCTGGAAACATTCGGCTACCTCGAAGAATTGCATCAGGCGATCCTGGCTGCGCGAGAGGTCAATCCCGAGTTGCCAGTAGTCGCCCAGGTCACTATCGACGAGGACGGCAACTGCCTCGACGGGTCGAGTCCCGAGCACTACGGCCGGCAACTGCAGGACTGGGGCGCTGACGTAGTGGGAATCAACTGCAGCGTTGGCCCCGCGCCCGTGTATGAAGCTCTGGAGCGGGTTCGAGCGGTAACCACAGTCCCGCTGTCGGCGCAGCCCAACGCCGGCATGCCGCGCGCCGTCGATGGCCGCACTATCTTTCTTTCCTCGCCCGAATACATGGCGAGCTATGCCGGTAAGTTCGTTGACCTCGGCGTGCGCCTGGTCGGTGGGTGCTGCGGCACCACTCCCAAGCACATCCATGAAATGAAGGGGAGACTCAAAGGAAGGTCCCGCGACGTCCCGCCGCCTCCGCCCAAGCCTCGTCCTATCGAACACCCGGTCGAACCGCCGCCGCTGCGGGACCGCTCGCGCCTCGGCCGCAGGATCGACGACGGCGAGTTCGTGGTCATGGTGGAAATCGTGCCCCCAAAAGGCACCGAGGGCACCAAGGAAATTGAGGGCGCGCGTTACCTGAAGTCGGTGGGAGTAGACGCCGTCAACATCCCTGACAGTCCGCGCGCATCGGCTCGCCTGAGCAACCAGGCCCTGTGCCTGATGGTTGCGCAGGAGGTCGGGATCGAGCCTATCCTGCATTACACCTGTCGCGACCGCAACGTGCTCGGCATCCAGTCAGACCTGCTGGGCGCCAGCGCCCTGGGAATTCGCAACTTGATTTGCATCACCGGCGATCCGCCCAAGATGGGCAACTATCCCGACGCCACCGCGGTATTCGATGTTGATGCCATCGGCCTGGTCAATATCGTGCACAATCTCAATCACGGGCTCGATATCGGCAGCAACCCCATCGGCAATGGCACCAAGTTCGTGATCGGTGTTGGGGCCAATCCCGGGGTGCCCAACATCGATGAAGAGATCCGGCGCTTTGAATACAAGGTGCAGGCTGGAGCGGAGTACGCCGTCACCCAGCCGGTCTTCGACCTGCGTTTGCTGGAGGACTTCCTCAAGCGGATCGAGCACTGCCGTATTCCCGTCGTCGCCGGAATCTGGCCGTTGGTGAGCGCCCGTAACGCCGAGTTCATGAAGAACGAGCTGCGGGTTTCCGTGCCTGACGAGATCATCGCGCGTATGTCCCGTGCCGGCACCGGCGAGGCTGCACGCGCCGAAGGCGTTGCCATCGCGCGCGACATGCTGACCGCGGTGCGCGACATGGTGCAGGGCGCGCAGATCAGCGCTCCCCAGGGACGCTACTCGTCAGCCGTCGATGTGCTGGAAGCACTGGGCAGCTCCAAGACCGCTTCGGCCTGAGCGGGGCAGAATAGCGACCATCAGTAAGCTGACGGCCGCGCGCCAAGTGGTACACTCCCACTTCAATATTTTCACAAGGAGTTTCCCCATGAAGCCGCTCATCTTGGCGCTTTCGGCTCTGCTGCTGCCCGCCATGTCCTCTGCGCAAGACATCCCTACGCTGGTGAACTCCGAACTTCCACAACTGCTCTCGGACTACAAGGAACTCCACCAGCACCCCGAGTTGTCGCACCAGGAAAAGCAGTCCTCCGCCCTGGTTGCCCAGGCCCTGCACAAGGCTGGCTATACCGTCACGGAGAACGTCGGGAAGTACGACGACGGCGCCCAGGCCTATGGTGTGGTGGCGGTCATGAAGAATGGCGCGGGCCCCACGGTGCTGGTGCGCACCGACATGGACGCGCTGCCGATCGAAGAAAAGACCGGCGTGGCCTACGCCAGCCATGCCCGCTCCAAGAATCAGGCCGGCGACGACGTCGGCGTGATGCACGCCTGCGGCCACGACATCCACATGTCCACCCTCATCGGTGTCGGAGAGACCCTTGCCCAACTGAAGAGTCAGTGGCACGGCACGCTGATTCTCCTCGGTCAGCCTTCGGAAGAGACCGTGGAGGGTGCGCGCGCCATGCTCAACGACAATCTGTACGCCCGCTTCGGCAAGCCCGATTACGTCATCGCCCTGCACGATGACGCGATGCTCGAAGCCGGGAAGGTTGGCGTGGTCTCTGGTCCTGCCCTTGCTGCGGTGAATTCGGTTGATGTCACCATGCGCGGTGTCGGCTCCCATGGCGCACGCCCCGAGCTGAGCAAGGACCCCATCGTCTTGTCCGCCGAATACATCATGGCGATCCAGACCATCGTCAGCCGCCAGATTCCTCCGCAGGACCCGGCGGTGGTGACCGTCGGCTACATCCAGGGTGGCACCAAGCGCAACATCATTCCCGACGAAGTCAAGATGAGCCTCACTATCCGCTCCTTCAACGATGACGTGCAGAAGCAGATCCTCGCCGACCTGAAGCGTACCGCCGAGGGAATCGCCATGGCCGGTGGCGTACCCTCTGACCGCATGCCTGTAGTCGCAATCCTTTCAGAAAGCTCGCCCGTCACCTACAACAACCCCGAACTGGCCGACCGCCTGCGCGCCGTGTGCGTCAAGACGCTGGGTGCGGACAACGTGGTCAAGTCGCACGCGGAAATGGTGAGCGAGGACTTCGGCCTGTTCGGCCTCGAAGGCCACCAGATTCCCACCGTCATGCTGCGACTCGGCGCGGTCGCCCCGGAAAAAGTAGCCGAGAGCAAGGCCTCCGGCAAGCCACTGCCGTCGTTGCATTCCGCCTATTTCATACCGCAGCCCGAACCGACCATCCGCACCGGCGTCATTATCATGACGGCGTCCGTACTCGACCTGATGAAGAAGTGAGATGGCCGCCGGCTCGCTGGATTCGCCATCCGGGTAGTATGAAAAAATCGGGCGTGCCCTTCAATTTCTTGCATTCTTGATGATCGCCGAGTGCAATTCGGAATAGAATCATCCAGGGAGTTTGAGCTTGGCCAAGTTTGAGCAGTCTCTCCAACGTCTGGAAGCGATCGTAACCGAACTGGAAAAGGGAGATGTTTCCCTCGACCGGGCGCTGGAGCTTTTTGATGAGGGTATGAAGCTCTCCGGTTCCTGCCGCAAGGAACTGGAAGAAGCCGAAGGCAAGGTTGAAATCCTGCTGAAGCGCGATGGCAAGCTGCAGCCGGAGACCTTTGAAACCGCTACCCCTCCTGGCGAAGCTGCCAAATTGTAGTTCGCCTTTACTGGCCTCTTCTCTCCCCTGCGGCGGTTCCGCTGCGTTGCTGACTTTCGATTTTGGCGCCATTCGTCCATTTCGGCTCAAGCAAGGGGGTGTTGCCATGCAGCCAACCAGCATCGTTCTCGCTCACCGCGATCCTGCTCTTACTGACAACCTGGCGCGGTCAATTCAGAGACAGTTTCGCGCTATCGCAACTGTAGACAGCCTGGAGGAAACCCGCGGCGCCATTGCCCGTCTCCGGGCCCCGCTCGCCATCGTGGATCTCGAGTTGGTCACCTTCCCCCAGTTGGGAGAACTGTGCCGCGAATTCCCCGCCACAGCGTTTGTCTGCACTCACCGCCTGGCTGACGATGCCATGTGGTCGCAGTCCCTCGCCATGGGCGCCGTGGATTGCTGCCTCGCCAACGATGTGCCTGGCATCGTGCAGGCCGCGGAGCGTTACGTTGCGATCCGGGAATCGCACGTTTCTTCCGTCGCCTGACCTGACCTTCGCGGGCGTCGCCTCGGCGCCCGCTTGACTGCACTCTTGCAGCCGTTTAGCTTGGAGAGTTCCATCTGAGCAATCGTGCATTGACCTCTTTCCGGCCATTTTTCGCCCTCCAACTCCACCGCTTTCGGATCGATGCCCTGCATTCCTTTCTCGCATTGGTGGTGTTGACACTCGGACTGTCTCCTCGCCTCGTCGCCCAGGCTCCGGAAGCCCCGAAGAGCACACTGACATCCTCTGCCATGGACTACCTGCCGGCTCGCATGGAAGCCGTCCGTGCCGCCGAGCAGAGCGGAGATGTGGTCAAAATTGCCGCCGCAAACCGCGGTGTCATTGCCGTTGCCCTCCGCGCCATCGCTGAACTAAAACTGGCGCAAGGAGACAACCAGCAGAGCATCGACCTGTACAAGCGCTCCCTTGAGTTCGAGAACACACCCAACGCTCATATCGCCTTGGCTCTCGCCTACATGCGCGCGCACCGCACGGACGATGCGCTGGCGGAAATTACCCCCATCACCACGTCTGATCCCAAGAACGCTGACGCCTGGAACGTGCAAGGCAAGCTTCTGATGGATAAGAAGGAGTGGCGTCCGGCCGCTGAGGCGCTCACGCGCTCACTCGAGTTGCAGAGCAACGTGATGGTCGCCTACGCCCTGGGCACGGCCTACCTGAATCTGCACGAAGCCGGCAAGGCCGCGGCCATCTTCAAAGAACTTGCTGCCGCCACCGGCGACCGCGCTAGCGTGCACATCATGATAGGCCGCGCCTACCAGAACGCCGGTATGACGGACGAAGCCGTGCGTGAATTCAATCGCGCCGCCGCTCTCGACGCCAAGGGTTCGCGTGCCCATTACTTCATCGGACTGCTGTACATGGCCCAGAACGAGTGGGTGGCTACTCCGCAGGCACGCGAGCAATTCACTGAAGAAGTCAAGGTGAATCCCCACGACTTCTTTGGAAACTTCTTCCTCGGCTATGTCGACAACAACGACAAGCTCTACGACGACTCCGACCGCTACCTAAAAGCCGCTGCCGCCGACAAGCCCGACTGGCCAGAACCCTACCTCTATATGGGCCTGAACTCTTACGCTCGCCACGATAACCAGCGGGCCGAGGAACTTCTGCGCAAGGCCATCGCGCTTACCGGTGACGACACGGCCCGCAACAATTACCAGATCCGCCGCGCCTACTACGTCCTAGGTCGCATCTGCATCCAGAGCGGCCGAAAAGACGAGGGTGTGAGCTACACCAGGATCTTCTCGGAAATGCAGGACAAAACCATGGCCGACAGCCACGCCACGACCCCTGCCTCCAAGACCCAGGGAACCATGGGTTCAGGCATGGCTGGTGAACCTTCGGTGCCAACCACGGCGATGATCGATCCGGGTGCCCAGCCCGGCGAGACAGCTCCGAAACTTACGCCGGAACAGAGAACGGAGATCAAGAGTGCCGAGCAGCGCCTGAGCCTGATCCTGGGCAATGCCTACAACGATCTCGGAACCTCCGAAGCTCGCCAGAAGCAGTATGTGGCGGCGCTGGACTATTTTCAGCAGTCGGAAAGGTGGAATCCCGCGGTCCCGCATCTGATGCGCAACATCGGCTTCGCCGCTTTCCGCTCCACGCAATACGCCGAGAGTGCCCGCGCGCTTAAGGTGGCGGCCCAGCAGGAGCCTAACGATAAGATCATCTGGCCCATGCTCGCCATGGCGTTGTATTCGAGCGATCAGTACGCCGACGCGGTCAAGGCTTTCGACCGGGTCGGCGATGTCGCCTATAGCGATCCTCGCGTGGCCTGCGCCTGGGCCTCGTCGCTGGCGCGCACCAAACAACCCGACAAAGCCACGGTGATCCTCGAACGGCTGGGCCAGCAACCGCTTTCGCCCGAGGCGTTGCTTCTGGTTGGCGAGGCGTACGGTACGATCGGCAATCAGGCGCGTGCGCTGGCCAGCTTTCAAAAGGCCAGCCAGGAAAATCCTTCGCTCCCGCGCGCCCACTTTCTCGCCGGAGTCGTGCTGCTTCATCTCAATCGCCCCGCGGATGCCGTCGCCGAATTCGAGGCTGAGCTGAAGCTGAACCCCGATGATGCTGAAACCCAATTCCAGCTCGGCAGGATCTTGCTCGATCAGGGAAAGACCTCTGCAGCGATTCCCCACCTGCAAGCCGCGGCCAAAGCGACTCCAGCGCCGGACGGCACGCACGCACAGCTCGCTGTCGCCTACCGCAAACTCGGCCGCATCGCCGATGCCGACCGCGAAGCCAAACTCGCCGCCAGCAAGAGTAAGCCCCCTGCGACCAAATCGACGAACCCGTAACCTGCCGTCCCGCTTGCGAGTGTGATTGCAGGCCCTATCGGCAAATCACTTGTCATCCTGAGCGCGGAGCCGCGCAGCGACCGAGTCGAAGGACCCCTTTGTTGCTCAATAAGCCATTGCAAAAGTGCGTCCCTCGAAAACAGAATCCGCCACCAGCCACCAGCCACTGACCACGAGCCACTGGCATTGTTATACTTCCCTCTTCATGGTCAGGGAAATCCTCGAACAAGGGCGCATCGTCACAGACGAGTCACTGGAGCGGCTGCTTCCGCCTTCCACTCAGTATCCCGCGTCGATTCACCAGGCGATGCGACACAGCGTCTTCGCCGGAGGCAAGCGCCTGCGCCCCATCCTCTGCATGGAAGCCGCTCGCGTCGTTGCCGGCTGCGTTCCGCAAGGCGTCGAAGATCTCGCTTCCGCGCTGGAAATGTTGCACACCTACTCGCTCATCCACGACGATCTGCCCGCGCTTGACAACGATGACCTGCGCCGCGGCCGTCCCACTTGTCACAAGGTATTTGGCGACGCCATTGCGATACTCGCAGGGGATGGCCTGCAAACCTACGCTTATGAAGTGCTCGCGAAATTGCAGTGTCCCGCCGAAGCACGCGTCGCCATCATCGCCGAGATCGCACACGCCACCGGCACCATCGACGGCATGATCGGCGGGCAGGTGATGGATCTCGAGGCCGAACACCAGCACGCGGAAGCCAAAACGCTGGAGTACATCCACCGCTCGAAGACCGGAGCGTTGCTCACCGCCAGCGTGGTCACCGGCGGCATGTACGCCGGAGGCGATGCTTCGCAAATCCAAAGCCTTCGCGACTTCGGCATGAACATCGGACTCGCCTTCCAGATCGTCGACGACGTGCTCGACGTCACGCAGACTTCCGAGCAACTCGGCAAGACCGCGGGCAAGGACACTGCAACCGAGAAATCGACTTACCCTTCGCTGTTTGGCATCGAGGCGTCGCTCAACAAAGCCGACGAGCTGATCGCCAAGGCCAACGCCGCACTCGATCGCTTCGGAGACAACGCCAGCGACCTCCGCGAAATCGCCGCCTTCTTGGTGGAGCGCAAGAAGTGACCGCGCCCTCCCTCGACGTCCTCGCCATTGCCGCCCATCGCGACGACGTGGAGCAGACCTGCGGCGGCACCTTACTGAAGATGGCGCGTTTGGGCGCGCGCACCGGCATCCTCGATCTCACGCAAGGC
Source organism: uncultured Acidobacteriaceae bacterium (assembly GCA_963758255.1). Classification (GTDB taxonomy): domain Bacteria; phylum Acidobacteriota; class Terriglobia; order Terriglobales; family Acidobacteriaceae; genus DASRAA01. The sequence goes on along the minus strand of CAVWUX010000002.1, from coordinate 166,788 downwards.
GAATTAGGCACCCGCGGCTCCGCCGAGAGCCGCACCTCAGAGGCAGCCGACGCCGCACGAATCCTGCAAGTCGCGTGGCGCGAAGCCCTCGACATCCCCGACGGCCGCGTCGAGAACACCTATGCCAACCGCATCAAGATCGCGCGCGTCATTCGCGAGCAGCGCCCGCGCGTAGTGATCCTGCCCTACTGGAAGGGCCGCCATCCCGACCACTACACCTGCGCAACTCTCGGCTACGAGGCCTGTTTCCTCGCTGGCCTGACGCGGCTGGGAGACACTCCGGCTACGCACGACATCAATCCCTTCACGATCCATGTTCTACGCGAGTTGGCGCCGCACCGCCCGTTCAAGATCATCTACGCCACGCTCTACTACGATGTGCGCCCCACGTTCGTCGTGGACATCACTGCCGATTTCGAGGCCAAGCTCGAGTCCATCTTGGCCTACAAGGAGCAGTTCGCCGACCAGGCCGCGGGCAGCAAAGACTTCCCCGCTCACGCCGAAATTCGCGAACGCGTCGCCTCCATGGCCCACTTCTACGGCATGATGGCAGGCGTGAAGTACGGTGAACCGTTCTTCCAGAAAGAAGTCGGGCTGGTGGACGATCTGCGGTTGGTACCGGTGCAGTCGATCTAGTCTAGCGACAACCCTGACTTGAAATTCGAAGCCTGAAACCCTCTGCTACACCCGCATCGCCACCGTCACTCCGTCCCGCAACGGAATGATCGTCGTGTACCAGTCGGGAGACCTGTACATCATCTCGTTGAACTCCACGATGGCGCGCACTGTCTCATCCGGTTCTTTCCCCGGTTTGTAATCCGGATTCCCCGCCGCGTAGCTCACATCGCCCCGCCACAGCGCGTTGTCGGTAATGAACAAGCCGCCCCGCCGCACCCGTTCGGGAGCCATGCGCGCCGCCCGCGGATAATCGTGCTTGTCGATATCCAGAAACAGAATGTCGAACTGCTCCTTCCGCTCCGATAGCATTTCAATCGCATCGCCCACATGCACCTCGATGCGGTCGGCCACGCCCGCCTGTTCGAAATAACGCCGCGCCTCGTCGGCATTCTTGCGGCTGCCGTCGGTGTAATGCACCTTGCCGCCCTCGCCCACCGCCATCGCCCACCAGATCGTCGAATAGCCGACTGCCGAACCCATCTCGAAGACGGTCTTGGCGCCGATTAGCCGCGCGTACTGGTACAGCAGCCGTCCCACCGCCGGACCCACAATGGGGATATCGCGTTCCTTCGCCTGCCGCTCGATCTCCCGCAACGTCGCGCCGCGCTCCGGCAGCATGGCGTACAGGTAGTTCTCGACCTTGGGATCGGTGATCATAAGGGCTCTTCGCTCTTCGCTCTTCGCTCTTCGCTCTTCGTTCTTCGCTTTGGCTTATCGCTTACTGCTTATTGCTTATTGCTTACTGCTTATGCTCTACTGCTCATTACCAGCTACCAGTTACCAGTTACCTCTTTCCCTTCCCTACCCCAGCGTCTCCCCCGCCTGCATTTCCACCACCTCCGGCCCTCCTGCGCCCAGCAGCGCTTTGAGATGCGCCGGACGTCCCGTCAACATAGGAAACGTCCCATAGTGCATGGGAATGACGAACTTCGGTTGCAGCAGCTTGCACGCGTATGCAGCTTCCCGCGGGCTCATCACAAAATGATCGCCAATCGGAAGCAACGCAATTTCCGGCGCGTACAGCTCGCGAATGATCGCCATGTCGCCGAACACGGCGGTGTCGCCCGCGTGATAGAGCTTCACCCCGCCCGGCAGTTCCAGCACGTAGCCGCAGGCTTCGCCGCCATAGACGATGCTGCCGTCATCCTCCATGATGCCGCACGAGTGGTCGGCGTGAGTCATCGTAATCTTCACCCCGGCCGACCGTTTGCGTACCACCCTTGTTCATCGGCGCGATCGACTCCACGCCCTTCTTCTGCATCCACATGCATAACTCGAAAATCCCCACCACGGTGGATTTGTGTTGCTTGGCAATCTTCACCGCATCGGCAATGTGGTCGAAGTGTCCGTGGGTGCAAATCAGCACGTCCGCCTTCTTCACTTCTTTTTCGCCCTGGGGGCAAAGCGGGTTCTCCATCACCCATGGGTCAACGTAGATGCTCTTGCCCTCGCTGGTTTCAATGCGGAAGGTCGCGTGTCCCAGCCATGTCAGTCGGTTCCCTTGCAGATTCATCATTCCCTCGCAAACCTTGAAGCCAGTATCAAATCGAATCGCGAATACCTTCAGTTCACAGCATGATGAATTCTAGGACTTGCGTAACCCCGCCGCAACCGCAGTCACAGACACTCGTGAAACCTGCGTGAAATGCACTGTTCCAACGATATTCACATCTCTCACTGCTATCATGAGGGTTGAGTTCCGGCGTAATGACCACCCCCACACGTTTAACAGTCACAGGTTCGTTCGACAGCTACCTGCTGGAAGTCGCCGATGCGGTGAACACCACCCTGGACCTGAACACTCTTCTGCAACGCGTGGCTGAAGTACTGAAGCGCTTCATCGATTACGAAATCTTCGCCATCCTCCTGCTCCACGAGAAAACTCAGGAGTTGCGTGTGCGCTTCCAGGTGGGTCATCCTCCCGAAGTCGCCGAGCGCATTCGCATCAAAGTGGGACAAGGCGTCACCGGACAGGCGGTGCAACGGCGCGAAGCGGTCCTGGTCAACGACGTCACGGCAGAGCAGAACTTTATCAATTCCGCGCCGGGAGTCCGTTCCGAGCTGGCCGTGCCGCTCATCGCCAAGAACAAGGTCATCGGCGTACTCGACGTGGAAGCCGCCCAACCGGGCGCCTTCAACGACGAGCATAAGCGTCTGCTTACCTTGTTCGCCTCCCGCATCGCCGTCGGAATCGAGAACGCCCGCCTCTACACGCGGGTGGCACGGCAGGCGCGGCAACTCACGCTGTTGACCGAGATCAGCCGCGAACTGACCTCCATCCTCAATGTCGATCAGCTCTTGCAGCGCGTTGCCGACCTGGTAACCCGTATCATCGACTACCAGATGTTCTCCATTCTGCTGGTCGATCCCACGGGCCAATTCCTCCAGCACCGCTTCTCTCTGCGCTTCAACGAGAGCGTACACCTCAAGCGCGAAATCCCCATGGGACAGGGTCTGGTAGGCTACGCCGCCCAGAATGCCCAGGCTGTGCTGGTGCCCGATGTCTCCAAAGACCCGCGTTACATCATGGCCAACCCCGAGACGCGCTCCGAGCTTTGCATTCCACTGATCTACAAAGACAAGGTGATCGGCGTGCTCGACATCGAACACACCCGCCGGGGATATTTCGACGACCAGCACGTCCGCATCATGACCACCATGGCCGCACAGGTTGCGATCGCCATCGAGAATGCCACGCTCTACGAGCGCATCGCGCGTCAGGAGCATCGCCTCGAGCACGACTTCGCGCTTGCCCGCGAGCTCCAGTTCCGCCTGTTGCCGCAGAAACGACCTGTCTTGAAACATGCTGAAGTGGCGGCGCGCTTCGCGCCTGCGCGCCAGATCGGCGGCGACCTCTACGACTTCCTCAAGTACAGCGGCCCCGGCAACATCGGCATCGCCATTGGCGATGTCAGCGGCAAGGGAGCTCCCGCCGCCATCTATGCGGCGCTGGTCAGCGGCATCACGCGCTCGCATTCGGCCGAGGAACCCAGCGCGGCCGGCATGCTGGAAGCCATCAACCTTTCGCTCGCCGAGCGCCCCATCGATGGCCAGTATGTGTCCATGATCTTCGCCATCTGGAACGACAGCCAGCGAACGCTGCAGGTGGCCAACTCCGGCCTGCCGCGACCGCTGTATCTGAACAAGGGAAAGTTTGAAGAGATCCCCGTGACTGGTCTGCCGATCGGGCTCTTCTCCAGCGCCTCCTACGACGAACGCAACCTGCGCACCAAGCCCGGTGATGTCTTCCTCTTCCTGAGCGATGGCATCACCGACGCCACCAGTTCCGCGGGCAACATGTTCGGGCGCGGCCGTCTCGAAAAGGTAGTGCTCAAGAACGCCCACCGCAGCGCCGAAGAAATTGCGCAGGCCATCTTCAGCGCCGTCTCGGAGCATGCCAAGGGAGTCGACGCCTTCGATGATCAGACCATCGTGGTACTCAAAGTGAAAGGACCGCCCGCCAAAAAGTGAGCGACTCTCGCCCGCAGGAACGTCCTCCCGCTTTCACCTATAGCCGCAATATTCGTTCGCGGAGATCCCAGCCGTGTGAACTCCTCGCCGACGAAGTACCGCTCCGCCAACTCGCGCAGCAGCACGGTACGCCGCTGTACGTCTATTCGGCGACCGCCATACGCCGCCGCTATCAGCAGTTCGACGAGGCTTTCCGCGATTGCGAGCACACCGTCTGCTATTCCGTAAAGGCCAACTCGAACCTCTCGATCCTTCGACTGCTCGCCTCGCTGGGCTGCGGCTTCGACATCGTTTCCGGCGGTGAATTACAGCGAGTGCGCCTGGCCAGCCCCAAATCGTCTTCACAGGTCGTGTTCTCCGGAGTCGGGAAGCTGCCGCAGGAAATCGATCTCGCACTGCGCTCCGGCATTCTGCTGTTCAACGTGGAAAGCGCCAGCGAATTGCGGTTGCTGGCCGCGCGCGCCACGCATCTGCGCAAGACAGCCAGGTTTGCCATCCGGGTCAATCCCGATGTTGACGCCCGCACCCACCCCTACATCTCGACCGGCCTCCACGAACACAAATTCGGCGTGCCCATGCGCGAGGCTCCCGATCTGTATCGGCTGGGTGCAGAGTCGCGCCATCTGAAAGCCGCTGGCGTAAGCGTGCACATCGGCTCCCAGATCGTAGACGTCGATCCCTTTCGCGAAGCCATGGAGCGCGTGGCTTCGCTGGTACGCGCCCTGCGCCGCGGCGATCACGACATCCGTTACGTCGATGCGGGAGGCGGTCTGGGGATCTCGTATGCCAAGAATCCTGGAGTACAATTCCCATCGCGAGTAAAATCCTATGCCTCCGCGATCATCGCCCCGCTCCGGCGTCTTGGACTTCATGTATTACTTGAGCCTGGACGTTCTATCATTGGACCAGCAGGGGTCTTAATTACCAGAGTTATTTACCGTAAGCATAACGACGGCAAGCAGTTTCTGATTGTCGATGCTGCCATGAATGACCTGATGCGGCCCTCGCTCTACGGTGCCCATCACGAAATCGTCCCGGTCGTGCTCGATCCCAGCAAGGCCGCGCTTTCCAAAGTCGATGTCGTGGGACCCGTGTGCGAGACCGGGGATTTTTTCGCCCGCAATCGCGAACTCCCCGCACTCCAGGAAGGTGATCTTCTCGCCATCCTCGACACCGGGGCTTATGGCATGTCACTGGCGTCCAACTACAACACGCGCCCCCGCGCCGCCGAAGTGCTGGTCGATGGCAAGCGCTCGAAAGTCATCCGCAAACGCGAGACCGTCCGCGACCTCATGGCGCCGGAGCGCATTTAGCACCTGCTAACTGTCGCTTCTGATTTGTTTAGGGATTGAATAACCGCAATTTTCCTGATTGCCTTTGCCCGCGAGTTGGCCTATGCTCCCTTTCCATTGGAGAGCACACATGCAACCCAATCAATACGATGCCGCTACTTCCACGGCAGTTTGTGTCTGGTGTTATTCCCAATACTTGAAAAGCACGAGCCGGGCTCGGGAAGGACAGACATTCTGCTCAAAGAAGTGCGAAGTAGAGGCCCGTCTCTGGCTGCAAGATAATTTGAAACCCAAAACTGACTAATTCACCGGGCGCGCGGTTTCCCGTCGCGCCCTTCCCCAAAAAGTCTTTGTTCGATCAAGTGCCGAGGGGCACGTTCTGTCTCGTGCCTGAATATGTGGCACTGCTCTTCTGGCGACTGGCCACTGGCCACTGGCAACTGTCTTATCGCTGTCCCCACTTCAATTTGCTGCGCAACACATCGAAAAACGTCCGTCGGACGCGCAGCAGTTTCACCTTGTGCGCGGCACGCTGGCAAACGACGCGGTCGCCCTGCTCCACCGGAACTCCGACCTGACCATCGATACTGAGGAATGCTTGCTCTTCGCCGGTCTCGACTTGCAGCTCAATCTGCGACGTCTCCGTAACAACCAGCGGACGATGGGTCAGCGAGTGCGGACACACCGGCGTGACCACGAAAGCGTCAACCGAAGGCATCAGCACCGGCCCGCCGGCGGCCAGCGAATACGCCGTCGATCCGGTCGGCGTGGCGATGATCACGCCATCTGCCTTGTACTGGAAGACGAAGTTCCCGTCGATATACAGGTCGAACTCCACCAGACGCGAAATTGCGCTCTTGTTCACCACAACGTCGTTCAGCGCAAAGTTTTGCGCTATGCAATCCGAATTGCGCATGAGGTGGCAATCGAGCACCGAGCGCTCTTCCGCAGGACACTGCCCCTGATCGACCGCCTCCAGCGCCACGTAGAGTTCGTTGAGCGGAATTTCGGTCAGGAATCCCAGCGAGCCCAGGTTCACTGCCAGGATGGGTACGCCTTCGTGGGCCACCGAACGAGCGGCGGAGAGCAATGTGCCGTCGCCTCCCAGCACCAGCGCGAAGTCAGGATGCTTCTTCCCGATCTCCTCGCGCAAAACCACCTCCTCTCCGTTGGTGTAGCGGGCGGTTTCTTCGTCCAGATAGAGTTGATAGCCGCGCTGGTGCAACCAGTTCAGCAGCTCGGGCAGGATCTCACCCAACTCCTTCTTCGACGGTTTGGAGATGATCGCAGCAGATTTCATATCGGTGAAATGTTCCCTGCCAGTGTAGCGCACGCGGCTTGGCTTCACGTTGATGCCGCTAGTTGGGAGTCCCTGATCTTTCGTTGCACCTCACTGCTCAGAGCGGATGTCGCTCAGACCGATTAGGGTTTCTCGGAGCCGGCCTGCCAGATTGGCATCTAGGCTTTGGATCTCGGACAGCAATCCGCGAATCGCAACCCGGAAAGCTCGTGCGAGCTCGGCGTTGTCGAGTTTCTGTACGAGAGAACCTTCGAACTGCGCAGTCCGTTCCCGGGGCAACTGGTCAAAGCCACGACCGTGGGCAGCAGACAGGCCGTGCCGAATACAGGCCAGCGCAAGCGCGTGGTCGCGGACGCCGCTAATCATGTATTCCGCTTGCCAAAGCTTTCCTCTCGCAATGCTGCTCCGCGCATGCAGTGCATAAAGCCATCCCATGCCGATGAAATTCGCTGAGGAAGGGGTCGGGCCGTAGGCTGGCTCCTTCGCGTCTCCGAACACCAGCTGGAACGCTGGCGACAACCCTCGAAACTCCGCCGCGGCTACGAAAGCAAGGTCAACCTGCAGCGTATTAGGCAGCAGAAATACCCGGTAAATCCAGGCACCGGCCTTGACATCGACATGATGCAGAGCACGATGCTGTTCGTACATTCGAGCGGTCCAATCGGAGAGAACTTCCCCAACCTCGTTTGCATCCCGTACGCCGAAAGCAAGGTCTATGTCCGACCACCGGTCCTCGCTCTGACTTGCCGCCGAGCCCGTTATCGCGGCGCCACCGATGCGTGGGTCGCGAGCGGCAAATTCGAGGATACTGGAGCGAACCCGGTTACGTTCTTCCGAAGTGAACACTGTTCGTTGTGACTCCGTCTGCAGGATTCAGACGATTCTACGGCAGCCACGCATGCAGCAAAAACTCCCGGTTCCCCTCCGCCCCCAGGATCGGTGAATCGATGACCTCGATTTCCTTGCCGCAGAGCTGCGCCACCGTCGCCGACACTCGCTCCACCGCCATCTGCTGCGCCTCGGCATCGCGAACGATTCCACCTTTACCGATACGCTCACGCCCGACCTCGAACTGCGGTTTCACCAGGACCACCACTTCGATGCCGCCGGGCGCCTCGCTATCGCGCACGCACTGCACCACCGCGGGTAGCACCAAGGTCGCCGAGATGAAGGACACATCCATCGCAAGGAACTGAACTGGACGTCTCTCTTCGGCTTCCGGCCAGACCTGCTCCGCCGTTAGATATCGCGCGTTCGTTTTCTCCAGCAGACGCACTCGCGGATCGCCCCTCAGCTTGATATCAATCTGACCGTAGCCGGTGTCCACCGCGATCACTTCCGCCGCGCCATGTTGCAGCAGGCAGTCGGTGAACCCCCCGGTGGATGTGCCAATATCCATGCACACCTTGCCCCGCACATCGATGTGCCAGTGCTCGATCGCCCGCGCCAGCTTCAGCCCACCGCGGCTGACGTATGGCATCTCGTCACCCAGAATCCGGATCGCCGCCTCGCCGTCGACACTGGCTCCGGCTTTATCGATCTTTTGCTCGTTCACCAGAACCCGGCCCGCCAACACCAACGCCTGCGCGCGTTCCCGCGAACTTACCAGGCCACGCTGCACAATCAGTTTGTCGAGCCGGATTTTCATCGCGTCAGACTAACACGCTGGATTTGTCCTTCGCCGAATCGATCGCAACCCACCCAGTCCGCATTGCGAGATCATCCACCCATCGCTTCGCGCAAACTCGCACTTGGTTCGGTGCAGAGTGTTGAAGGCTACCTGTTGCCCGCAACTTAGCTTTCTCACATCCGGCCATTTCCACAGCCTTATGCACATTCGTGTTGAAAACTGTCACGAAACATTCATATATCCCTGCCGATCGCAACCTGCTCGTTGTCATCAAGCGCATCGCGACACCGCTCAACCCCCTCCACCGAACGAACCCTCCCCGCGGCTGTCACAATTCGCTGCTATACAATGATCGTTTTCGGAGACCAGCCTGCATGGCCGCCCCTACAACCACTCGCCCCAAGCCCGGAGGGCGACTTCCCGGCTCACCGACCGATTCGGCTCAGTTACGATCTTCGCTCCCCACCGACGCTTCGCCGTCGAACCCTGAAGTGCTGCACACACTGTACGCGGTAATGCTGAAAACCAGGTTGCTCGAACAACAGGTTCTCAGCCTGTTGCGATCCGGCAAGATTCCCGGTGTGCCCGTGCCACTCCTGGGAGGCGAAGCCACCGAGGTCGGGGCCTGCATCGGACTTCAGCCCGACGACAGCTTCGCGACCACAACTCCGAAGTTGGCGACCCACGTCGTCAGGAACACTCCGCTCCGCCAAGTCTTCGCCCAGTTGTTTGGTCTCGAGAAGGAATATCCAGCCGCGCATCCCTCCAGCCAGGTTGCCTCGCTGAAGGTCATTCCGCAAACAGCGACCATTGAGGGACAATTCAATTTCGCCGCCGGAGTCGCGCTGGCCTACCGCCAGCAGGAGAAAACAGACGTGGTGGTAACCATGGCCGATGACGGTCTCGCCGCCCTCGGTTTCTGGCACGAAGCTGCCACCCTCGCCGCCCGCCAGAGGCTGCCGATTGTCTTCGTCGTCGAGAATTGTGCCCAGGCACATACCAATGGGGCCAGCGTCGTGAAGGCTGACGAAGATTTGCGCGACCGCGCCGAGGCCTACGGATTCCCCGGCATCACGGTTGACGGCAACGATGTCGTCGCCGTCTGGCGCGTTACCCAGGAATCGATTCATCGCGCCCGCAGCGGCGCCGGCCCGACGCTCATCGAGTGCCGCACCTGGCGCTGGCACGCCGAGGCCGATGAGGTCCCCAATGGGCGAGGCTCCAGGCCCGCAGTCCTCAAGGCGCGCAAGGAGCACGACCCGCTCCACCACATGGAGCACTACATGAAAAAACGTTCCCTGTGGAAACAAGCGTGGAAGGACAAACTCCACGCGGACTACCGCGCCGCGCTCGCCAAAGCATCTTCTCGCTAGCGCGTCGTAGCTATCCCCAAATTACCGAACGATCGATGGCGCTGATATTCGGACGTCCGGTCAGCGCCATGGCCATCTGCAATTCGCGCTGCAAGATCTTTATGACGCTGGTGACACCCTCCTGCCCGGCGGCTCCCAGTCCGTAGAGATATGGCCTTCCGATGAGTACTGCATTGGCGCCCATCGCCAGCGCTTTGAGCACATCGGTCCCACGCCGAATTCCGCCATCGACGAGAACGGGCACTCTTCCCGCGACCTTGTCAGTTACCTGGGGCAAAGCGTCAATGGTGGCAGGCAGAGTGTCAAGATTGCGGCCGCCATGGTTTGAGACGATGATTCCGCCGATTCCTGCCTTGACCGCGCGGTCGGCATCCTCGGGATTGATTACACCTTTCACCAGCAACGGGATCTTGGCGAAGGAACGTAGCCATTCCACGTCTTTCCAACTCAAGGCCGGATCGAGCACGCTGCTGAAAATCTCCAGCGATCCGGTTCGGAATTCTGCTCCTTTGTAACCCGTCAGGTTGGGCAGAGGTCCCAGTTTCACATCAGCCCGCCGCTCGCGATAGCGCGTCCCGGTGATGGGAGTGTCAACCGTGAGACATAGCGCCCGGTACCCGCTCGCCTCGGCACGTTGCACCAATTCGCGAGTGAAGCCGCGGTCGGTCTGCGCGTAGAGCTGAAACCATAGCGGACCCTTTGCCGCCGCCGCTACATCCTCAAGGCTCGTATTGGAAAACGAACTGACCACCATGGTTGCGCTGGCGGCGCCCGCACCCCGGGCCGTGGCCAACTCTCCCTCGGGATACACAAGCTTCTGGGCCGCCGTGGGAGCCAGCAGAATCGGGAAGGCATGCTCCTGGCCGAACAATGTTACCCGCGTATCGAGCATTGATACGTCAACCAGCACATGGGGCCTCAGGCGAATCCGTTGATACGCTTCCTTGTTCCAGCGGAGCGTTAGCTCATCGCCCGAACCGGCGGTGATGTACTCCCAACTCATCGCCGACATCTTCGACTTGGCCAGCGGCTCGAAGTCAGTCACGCAAATCGGTTCCGAAGCTGCGGGCGCCGTCGTGACAAGCGGGCTCGAGTCCTGCGCCTCGGCCGATACTGATGGAAGGACGCTGGCAGCCGCCAGAGCGCCGACGGATAGAAGGAGATCTCTTCTGGACGAGAACACGTAAGGCCTCTTGGGATGGTGATTTACGCGAAGCGCGCCAAGTATACATGGGTGGGCAATCGCTCAGCGGCTCAGAGGACTTTCGACGTTAAAAAGCTAATATCGTTGCTAACCTTTCGGCAGCAGCACCAGGATCAGCGTCGCCAGTGGCCCCAGAAAGATTGAGATCAGAAACCACAGCAGCCCGCTCTTATTCTTTCCCTGAGCCAGACCCGGCATTGATCAGCGCAAGTGTTCCCCATCCCACGAAATACGGAGGCGCGAGATAGGTGAACGAATCGGCCGGAAATAATGCCAGCAATCCCGTCACGACTTCTCCTCAATAGGACGAGCGCGGATCTCTCCGCGCCCGCAGAAAGGCATTATTACAAACGTTATAACTTCTCGTAAAACTCGCACGCCGAGCACGAAATATAAATTCCGCCCGGAACGTCGCGCTCGCGGTCTTTCACCCGCTTTACGATGCGGGTGGGCTTGCCGCACTTCGGGCAATCCGTGCTCTTGCTGGTATCCATGACCTTCTTACGGTCTGCGGTTTTTGCGATCTTTGCCATTGCTCTCTCCTAAGATGATCCTTCCGGCCAAACTTCACCCGCAACCCGAAAACCCTTTAGCTTGATGGATTTGGCAACACGTGAAGGCCGGGCGGGAAGGCGCGGCCAGCGCGAGATGCACATGTCTTCAGCCCACGCTCTTTTCGAGCGGCTTCGACTGCAGGCGGGCGCCCGTGACGCCTCTCTCTACTCGCCGGGGTAGCTTCTCTATTCTACATGACCTCCGCGAAAATGCCGCATTGCTCCCCTGATGGGAAACCGGCGCTTTGTCTCTACGGGACTTACCGGATGGTTTTCGTGAGTCAGGGCGATAAACTGATAGTCGTATGGTGACAGCTCTCCTGCATCTGCGACGTTCACGGTCGATCTTGATCGCTTTGCTGCTGGCGTCCGTCGCCTACGCCCAATCCCGCGCTCCCTCGTTCCCCGATCCCGGTAACGCGGGTATGTCTCGCGAGCAGCAGCGCCAGCTCGGCTTGCAGGCCGCCGCCCAGGTCTACCAGCAGATGCCGGTGTTGCCCGACTCCAGCCCTGAGACGCAGTACGTCCGCAAGTTGGGCGAAAAGCTGGTCGCGACCATCCCATCACAAGATTCCTGGCCATTTGAATTTCACGTAATTCCGCAGAAGGAAATTAACGCCTTTGCCCTCCCGGGCGGTCCGATGTTCATCAACGTCGGCACGATCACCGCCGCCTCTGACGAAGCCGAACTGGCAGGCGTGATGGCCCACGAAATGGCCCACGTTTACATGCAGCACTCCGCCAAGCAAGCTGGCAAAGCACAGTGGACTTCGACCTTGTTCGGACTCGCCGGGGCTATCCTCGGCGCCACGGTCGGCGGAATTGGCGGCGAACTCGCTCAAATGGGCGTGCAGTTCGGCGCCGGAACGGTAATGATGAAGTACTCGCGCGATGACGAATCCCAGGCCGACGCCGTCGGCGCGATCATCCTCTATAAGGCCGGATACAACCCGGAGGCGATGGCGGACTTTTTCCAGAAACTTGCGGCCGAAGGCGGGCAGCCGCCGCAGTGGCTCAGCGACCACCCCAATCCTGGCAATCGCGAGCAGGCCATCGAAAGTGAAATTCGGAATTGGCCGCCGAAGAATTATCAGACTAATAGCGCGGCTTTTCGAAGGGCCAAAGAGCGCGCCACCAGCGTAAAGGTTTACACCGCCGAAGAAATCGCCCAGGGCGCAAAATCTGGCCGATGGGCCACTCTGAACAAGCAGAACGGCGTCGTCCCCGCCGGGTTACCGGCGCCCACGAACACCGGCGCATCCACAGCAGGCGCTGCTGCTCCCCCGGTGCAAAGCGTTTTGCCCAGCCGGCAGACGCGCAACGCCGACCTCGGTCCTCTGCGCCTCGCCCATCCGGTGAATTGGGAAATCACAATGCCGCAGCGGCAAGGCGACTACGTCACGATCGCCCCTCAAGCCGGTGTCACCCAATCCGGAGTCGGTTACGGAGTCCTCATCAGTTCCGCCGCTCCGCCCAACGGCCAGCGTATGAGTCTCGATGAAATCACCAGGAGCCTCGTGGACGAGATGCAGCAAAAGAACAACCTGCGGCCCGTCGGCAACACGCAATCCATCTCGATCAACGGGATTCAAGGACGCTCTCTAGCTCTTGAGTCCACCTCGCCCTTCGTCACCGCCAACGGCCAGCAGCAGCCGGAGCGCGACTGGCTCGTCACCATCCCGCGGCCCGACAGCTCGGTCGTGTACTTCGTGTTCGTAGCGCCGCGGGCGGAGTTCGACCGCTTCCGTCCCACATTTGAAAACATGCTGCGCAGTGTGCAGTTCTAGCTATCGCAGCGCAGCCAGGCGCGCAAGCGTAGTTCTTTCTTCTGCAGTCGCCGCTCTAGTCCCGTGGATTCCACCGATCGGGCCACGCGTCGTTTACCGGAACTGGAGTATGTTTAGTGGAAGCCACACTCGTGCGCCTCTCGTGGATGCACGCATGCGAATTGATCTCTGGCCAGACTTCAGGAGCATCAGACATGTTCCAGAAATACAAAGAGGTCTACTTCGGACTCGCCTTTGGAATCGGCGCCTTTCTCATCGATACCGCGATGGACGCCTCGGCTGCCGGAAACAGTCTGCTGAACGAAATAGCCGAGCATCCGGGCATGTTGGCGTATCGCGCAATCTTTATCTTGTTGGGGCTAGGCCTCGGCTGGGCGCTCTGGCAACGGAACCGCCGCGAACGCCAGTTCCGACAAATCGCCGAGACACTGCGGCAGGTGCAACAGGAATGCGGTAACCAGGGGCTGCTGCTTCACTCGACGCTGCAAATACTGCTGACGCGAAGTGACCTCCACCTCAGCGAGGAAGCGTCGCGACTCGTACAAGAGGCCTACCAGAGATCGCAGGAGTTCCAAAGAATTGCAGCGCTGAAGACGCCCGACATCGACACCTAGCGAAGGTACTCCGAACGCGGTCGACGTGCGAACCGCTGTGAGATCTTGCGCGAAGTCGAACAAGAGAACGTGCTATTTCGCCGCCACCTTTGTCAATCCCTGCGCCTGCAACCACCAGTAGAACTCATCGATCCAATGATCGCTGGTGGCCCCTGGTTGCCTCATGCCGAACCCGTGTCCACCCGACATATAGATGTGCGCCTCGGGCTTGTGCCCCGCCGCCATCAACGCAGCGTAAAACTTCTCCACGTAGCTCAGTACCAGCGGGTCGTCCTGCGCCCACGCCATGAACACCGGCGGCAGCTTCGCCGGAATCTTCGGCATCACCCCAAACGGCGCTCCATAGATCGGAGCAGCATAGTTCGGCCGCAGCGTAGCATCCTCCTGTAGCAGCACTCCGCTCGTCACCATCGCTCCCGCCGAGAATCCCAGAAACACGACTCGATCGGGCGCGACGCCCCACTCCTTCGAGTGCTCCCGCACCAGCTTGATCGCCTGCACCCCATCCGCAATCCCGTACTTCGCGGCCTCGTCCCAGTTCATGTCCTTCGGAAGCCCCTCGCCCTTCTTCTCCATGATGCGGTACTTCAGCACGAACGCCGCGATGCCTCGCTCGTTGAGCCACTTCGCTACCTCCGTTGCCCTCCACGTCGATCGCCAGCGCGACAAACGCTCCGCCCGGCGCAATGATCACGCCCGTCCCCGTCGCTTTGCTCTTCTCCGGCAGATACGCCGTCAGCGTGGGCGTCAGTAACGCCGAACACCACCGTCCCGGTTCCCGGCACATTGACCGACGACTCTTTGTACGTCCACTTCTCCGACCCCGGCGCCACGCCCGGCCACAAGTTCACCGTCTGCGCGTTGCCACCACACGGCAGCCAGTCAAAACGCAACGCATATCCCGGCAACCCACCGAAACCGATTCCGCATCACATTTCCTCCGCTACTCAGGACACAGCCAACCGACCACTCTACACCCCGCTTGACTGCCCGATTTCCAGCCACCAGCCACTAGCCACCAGCCACTTCAACCTGCTACCTCATAGGTTCGTTTAAGAGCACCCACACTCATGGCCATCAAATTCAAAGGCGTTGACTTCCTCGAATTCGACTCGCTTCTCTCCGACGACGAGCGCCTCGTGCGCGACAACACCCGCCTCTTCATCGAAGAGAACCTCATCCCCATCATCGAGCAGTGCAACCGCGACGGACGCTTCCCCAAAGAGCTCATCAAGCCCATGGGCGAGCTCGGCTTCTACGGAGCCTCCCTCACCGGCTACGGCTGCGCCGGCATGTCCGCCGTCGAGTACGGACTCATGACCCAGGAACTCGAGCGCGGCGACAGCGGCGTGCGTTCGTTCGTCAGCGTGCAGTCCGCCCTGTGCATGTATCCCATCCACACCTTCGGCAGCGAAGAGCAGAAACAGAAGTACCTGCCCAAGATGGCGACGGGCGAAATCCTCGGCTGCTTCGGCCTCACCGAGCCCGACGCCGGCTCCAACCCCGGAGCCATGCGCACCCGCGCCAAGAAAGACGGCGACAGCTACGTCCTCAACGGCGAGAAGATGTGGATCACCTCCGGCTCCATCGCCGACATCGCCATCATCTGGGCCAAGGTCACCGACGAAGACGACCGCATCCGCGGCTTCATCGTCCCCACCGACACCCCCGGCTTCAAGGCCGCCGACGTCCACGGCAAGTGGTCGCTGCGCGCCTCCGTCACCTCCAGCCTCTCGCTGCAAGACGTCCGCATCCCCGCCGACTGCCTCCTGCCCCTGCTCCAAAGGACTCGGCTCGCCCCTCAGCTGCCTCAACCAGGCGCGCTACGGCATCGGCTGGGGAGCCATCGGCGCCGCCATGGCCTGCTACGACTGCTCGCTGCAATACGCGCAGTTCCGCAAGCAGTTCCGCGACATGCCTATCGCCGGCCACCAGCTTGTACAAGAGAAACTAGTCTGGATGATTAGTGAAATTACCAAGGCCCAACTACTCGCACTACAAGTAGGTAGGTTGAAAGATGCGGGCAAGGTAAAGCCCTACCATATCTCTATGCTGAAGCGTAACAACGTCTGGATGGCCTTGGAGTGCGCCCGCATGGGCCGCGACATCCTCGGCGGCAACGGCATCGCCGACGAGTACCCCATCTTCCGCCACATGGCCAACCTGGAGTCAGTCAAAACCTACGAAGGCACCCACGACATCCATACGCTAATCATCGGCGAGCACATCACGGGGATTGCGGCGTACTAGCGACGAGAGAAGGGTGAGAGCCCGAAGGGCGACATTTGTGTGAGGCGTGGGCGTGAGCCCGCGCATTGGGACAGCCAAAAGGTCATGAGCCCGCCTTGGCGGGCGGCACATGGACCTGTGACGACCATTACAGCGTATTCCTGCCGCGAGTGATGAAATCGCACGATGGCCCAATCCTACGTCCTGAATTACGTGCATTGCGTATTTAGCACCAAACAACGAACCCAGCTAATTCGCGATCCCCAATTGCTGTGGGCCTACATCCGCGGCATTGCCCGGAATTGCAGGTTCGATCTCTTGGCGGTTGGTGGAACCGTGGATCACGTCCACGTTCTGCTGTCGTTGCCCGCGAACCGAAACCTGGCCGAGGTAATGCGCGACATCAAAGCCAACTCATCGCGGCACATGCGCGAACTGGGAGTGCGTTTTGCCTGGCAGGACGGGTATTCCGGGATCAGCGTCAGTCCGTCGCAGATCAATACTGTAAAGAGGTATATCGCGAATCAGGACGAGCATCATCGCAAGCGTCGGTTTGAAGAGGAGTTGGTGTTGTTGTTGGAGGGTGCCGGGGTGCGGTTCGATAGCGCGGAGATTTTCGGGTGAGGGTGCCGCCCGCCAAGGCGGGCTCCCGGGATAAATTGGGGCAGCTGACCGCGCGCTTACGCGCACGGCTAACACAAATGTCGCCCTGCGGGCTCGCATCATAGCAAGGCAATCCATGAAGTGGCCCCGTTTGGCAGCCCCGATATTACGATTTCAACGTGCGGAGCGCAGAAAAACGTGTGGAGAAGTTGAAGTATCTCCATCGTAATCCGCTGAAGCGTGGTTTGGTCGAGAAGCCGGAAGACTGGGAGTGGAGCACCTTCCGCCATTACGCCACCGGAATCGACGGCGTAGTGGAGATCGAGTCGCCCTGGACCACGTGGCGAAAGAGACATATGAACATGCCTCTTGACGTCGCGCCCACCCTGTCGCCAAATGCTGGCCACAAGGGTGGGGCACCCCAGTGTGGCAGATGATGTATCATCTCAGGTCGAAAGCTCGGGCCACCCGCCGTTTCTGGAGAAACGCGCCGTGCAGTTTATGGGGAAGCAGCGTTCGATCTTGGTGGTAATATCGCCCCACGTGTGTCACGAAGGATAAGGCAGGCGCCATGGCTGCGCCACCCGTCAATATGGTCAGCTTTGCTAGCGACGAACATTTCGGGTTTGCTGTATCAGGATTTTGTCTGGCTGTGCTTTCGCTTTGCTGGCAAGCATTCACTTGGCTCGTAGACCAGCGGCGAAGCATCCTGGTCCGACAAATCGGAAACACAATTACGGATCGCACCTTTGTAACGCCTGGCTCGGGACCAACGATCTATGTTCTCAGCGTTGCGATCACCAACGAGTCGCGGCGCCGGCCGGCCGTCATATCAAGTTTCGCTTTGCGCCCGACTTGGAGCTCCACAGTGCTGGAGGCGATCGCTGATCCTAGGGAGACTGACAGCACGGCATCAGAATACGTTCTTCCGACCACAAGCCTTACCTACCCGCGCGATATTGTGCTGGACCATAGATTGAATAATGATGGCGAGCTGCCAGTCGGCAAGAGCCTAAGTGGAATCTTGCTTTTCAAGGGATATGAGTCACTACCCATTAATATGTTGCACGGCACGTTTGTTTGGGTGACTCTAGTTGTTCGTCTGCACGGGGGCGCCTCCTTCTCCGAGCGATGCTGGCTGCGGGCGGATCGAGGAGTGGATGGGGTAACTTGGCCGCCTTTTGGAAAGTGATTGGTCAAGGGCTGATAAAGAACGGAGAAAATGTCAGGCGCCCTTAAGTTGCTTTTCTGCTGGACTAACTTGGGTGCGTCAACCTACAAGTCCGTTCGGGGCGACGGAATTGACTGGTCAGGATCGGAGAAGATATTGCCGACCCACCGGGTCAGCTCTCCGCTCTGGCGGGTGGCCCAGGCAACCAATCCACTTCAACGAAATCACCTTGAGGGTGCCCCATCTATGACAACCCCGCCCCGCGTCAAGAGCTTTTTGAGCGCACTCCGCCGCGCGAGCTTTTCCCAGCGCCATTTCGCTCTATTGGAAAAATCCCGGTGTGTTCTGCCGTGAGACTCTGCTTTGCCGACCAAGGCTCGTTTCCTGAATCTCTCGATGGAACCCAGGTTCCACCAACCATCTATTCGGTCTTGCCACCATGATTCTTACTTCGAACTCCCTCGCCACGCGAGGGAGGCCGGGCGCCTATTCATTCGAGCGGGGATCAAACTTCACCCCATGGGGCACCGCAGGCTGCCCGACATGCGAACCGGACTCGATCTTCTGCCCCGGCTCGAGTCCCAACTTCCACATCCACCACAACCGCACCGCCAGCTTGCGGGCGATCGCCACCGCCGCAATCGAGCGGTTCTTCTTCATCGCCAGCCGCACGTACTGCCGCCGCCAGTCGGCGTCGAAACGCACCGCCGTGTGCGCCGCTTCCGTCAGCAACCCGCGCAACACCGCGTTGCCCTGCTTGGTCAGATGTCCCAGCCGCTGCCGTTCGCCCGAGCTGCGTTCGCTGGGAATCAGCCCCAGATAGCTGGCCACCTGGCGGCTGCTCTGAAAGCGCGTCGGATCCAGGATGGTCAGCACGTACAGCAGTCCCACGATGGGACCCACCCCGTGCTGGCTGCGTAAGCGCCGCACCTCCGGCCGCGCTTCGGCCTCCCGTTCCACCGCCCGATCCAGCTCCGCAATGCGCCGGTTCAGATCCTCCAGCAGCACCAGCAGGTCCGCGCGCGCCGTCGCCGCCCAGGGCATCAGCTCCAGCCCCAGCAACTGCTCCCGCCCCGACTTCGTCCACAGCGCCCGCTTCTTGCGCAACCCTTCGTTCAGGGCGATGGCCTGCAACTGGTTCATCACCCGCGTCCGCATCTGCACCAACCGATGACGATGCAGCACCAGCCGCCGCACATCGCGCTCCGCCGGCGTGGGCATGTGGATGCGCATCTTCTCCAGCCGCCCGTCGCTCAGCAACTCCAGCAGCAACTCGGCATCGCGCCGGTCGGTCTTTTGCTTGCGGGTTGCCGCCGCCCGTACCTGCGCCGGATCGGCCACCCACAACTCGATGCCGCATTCCGCCAGCAGCCGCTCGAACCAACGCGCGTGCCCCGTCGCCTCCATCCCTACCCGCACCACTTGCCCGCGCAGCCCGCGGTAGTAGGCTTGGGCCTCGCCGTCGTGCTTCAGTTCGCGCTGGCCGCACTCTCCGGTCTCCGTGTTCTTCCACGCTATCCTCTGCGCGCTCGGGTGAAAATCGCAGCCTATAATGATCATCGCGTCGACTCCTTCCTCCCGAGCCTTGGTCGTTCAGCACCACCAATTTACCCGCCGGCAGGAGTCGACGTTGTCATGAAATCATTCAAGGACGTCCGCCGTGGCGGACGGCCTTGAGTGGGGTTTTCCTTCCCTAACCCAAAAAACCCACTCATATGACGCCCGGGGCTGCTCAGCGCCCTTCCAAATTCTTGAGCCGGTCGGAGCGCGACTCCACTTCGGTGGGGCTTTTCGCTGGTGGCCCACATATCCCTGACTTTGGGATATGTGGGGCTTTTGGCTGATTAGATAACCGTGTCGGCTCCCAGCCGTCGGGTACACTTGGTGCGCTCAACGCACCAAGGCTCGGCTGGTGGCCCACATATCCTGTGGCCCATATCTGCCTTCTTTTGGCAGATGTGGGTCTTTTTGCCACAACCGCCAATCGCCGCAGAGGATGGCCACGAAATGCTGGAATCACAATCCCGCCGAGAATAGAATTAGCACGTGCCTTGGGGCTTGTATCGTTTCCACCAATCCCGCCTGCCGCACTTCATCACCTTCACCTGCTACCGTCGGCAGTCTTTTCTAAACACTCCTACTGTCCGCGACGCATTCCTGCGAGTTCTGGAGCGTGCTCGCCTCCGCTACGACTTCCTGATCTACGGTTTTGTAGTGATGCCCAACCACGTGCATTTGCTCATCTCCGAGCCGAAGCAGGGCACCATTGCAACTGTTATCCAATCCGTGAAGATCGCGTGCGCAAGGTATGCAAAGACCCACATCTGCCAAAAGAAGGCAGATATGGGCCACAAAGCCGTGGGCCACGATGAACAAGCGACACCTTTATGGCAGCGGCGTTATTACGACCGCAACGTCCGCGATAACGAGGAATTCATTGCAGCTCTCAAGTACATTCACCGCAATCCGGTGAAAAGCGGACTAGTACTTAGTTGCGTAGATTAGCGTAAGATAAATGGGGATGCACATTGCGAATCTCACGTTTCGTCCACTCGAAGGGCGTGGCGGTTTTGTTGTATGCAGCTATGAATCGGTCGATTGCCTCTCGGACCTGCTGGGGTGAGGTGAAACTTGCCCCTCGCAAAGCGCGACGACTCAGGATGCTGAACCAGCATTCAATCTGATTGAGCCAACTGGCGTGGGTAGGCGTGAAGTGGAAATGGACCGTGCGATGGCGCGCCAGCCAACGGTCATGCTTCGGTTTGTGGGTATTGAGATTGTCCACCACCACGTGCAGTTCCCGGCCCGGATAGAGTGCGACCACCTCGTTCATGAAGGCAAGAAAATCGCAGCGTCGACGCCGGTGAGCGTGTCCGCCCTTGACTTGGCCGGTGAGCACATTGAGGGCGGCGAACAGAGTTGTGGTGCCGTGGCGTTTGTACTCATGACTGAAACCGGTCACCGCTTGGCCGTTGGGCAGTTTTAAGTAGCCTTGCGCTCGCTCCAAGGCTTGAATATGCGGCTTTTCATCCAGCGCAAGGATGACCGCGTGTTCCGGCGGGTCCAGGTACAGGGCAACGATATCGGCCGCCTTGGCGGCAAATTGCGGATCGGTACTGATGCACCAGCTACGGCGGCGCTGTAAATGGATTCCTTGGGTGCGCAACACGCGCCAGACTTGATGTTTGGATACATCCCCCAAAGCGTTCGCCACCAACCCTCCGGTCCAGCTCCCATGGCCGGCTGGCGGCGGCTGGTCCAGTTGGTCCAGAACGCGGCGCCGGGTGTCTTCGTCGTAGCGGGGCGCAGCTCCTGGCCGCGGGGCATCCTGTAGCCCGGTCAAACCAGCTTGGGAAAAACGTACTCGCCACTTGCTGACGGTTGCGGGCCGTCTGCGCTGCGCACGGGCGATGGCAATCGTGCCTTGACCGTTGGCGGCGGCCAGAACCATGCGGGCTCGCTCGGCCAGACGCCTCTCGGTCTTGCCCGCGCGAACCCAACTCTCCAGCGTGGAGCGGTCTTCTGGTGTCAATGTAAGGGCGGTGGGGTATTTGCTCATGCCCAATCATGACATAGCACGCCTTTCATTGCAACTAAGTACTAGTCGCCCAGCCGGAAGATTGGCCGTGGAGCAGTTATCGTCACTACGCCTTCGACGAACAAGGAATCGTTGCTGTCGAATCCCCTTGGGCTACTTACAAACGGACACACCCCTCAGCCGACCCCAAACTACTGTCTCGCATCTTTGCGA
Organism: uncultured Acidobacteriaceae bacterium; assembly: GCA_963758255.1. Lineage (GTDB taxonomy): Bacteria > Acidobacteriota > Terriglobia > Terriglobales > Acidobacteriaceae > DASRAA01. Next base: position 145,131 of record CAVWUX010000002.1, on the reverse strand, counting down.
AGGATGAATAAACCGGCCGGTCACCCCACATCCCGTGGCCCATATCTGCCTTCAGTTGGCAGATGTGGGGCCTTTCGTCCCGAACCCCGACCTCACTCCGAATAGTCAACCACCCGTCCACTGACGGCTTCCAGTTATCACACGCTCCCGTGACCGGCGCCCTTTCCTCTCCACCTCCTTTAGGGAAGTATCGTGATGAGGAGAGGGATTGGTGCCTCTTGCCTCGGTCTGCGCCTAGTCCGCAGACCTGAAATCGTTCTTTGAAACGTGCCGCGGGCGCCATACTTGTATGTGATGTATGACAAAATCGGTCATACTTGTATGTAATATATGACAATTTCGTGTATGACTTGTATGTGTTGTATGAGAATCTGAGCCCCCAAAGACGCTCAAAACCGCATCTAAACTATTGTGGGTCAATTGGATACGTATAAGTCACTTACAATCAGTAGCTTGCGAATAATTTCCAGCTATTTCATTGATTCTAAAGAGACGCATACAAGAAAACAGTAGGCCGCGGGTGCCGTGGCGGACGGCCTTGAGTAGGAGTCTTCGTTCTCCACTCCGAAGTCCCCACGACTGCTGTTCACCAATACGCAATCCCGTTCTCTTTCAGCCACTCTCGAGCTACCTGCTCGAAGGCCGCTTCACGGTAGCGTTTCCACCGGTCCTCCAGGCCCAGCCGTCGAATCGCATCCCTGAACCGCCGAAACGCTCCTGCACCGTGTACCGCCGAATCCAATTCAGCGCGACACCGGCACTGCTCATCCTCCGAAGCGAAATCCTGCATCATTCGCCATTCGTCGATGTGCACCTTGTCTGGCAGCTCCAGCATGCGTTCGTCTTCCAGAGCTCGCTTGACCTTGGGCAGTATCTCCTTCATCCAATCTGGGGCGTCTTCCCAATCGTCAAGCTCGGCCATCATTGCTTCTTCCTCGCCGAACGTGACAATCTCTCCCGTATCCGGATCAAGGTAAGACTGCAGCTCGTCACTTTGCAGGTCGAGCGCCTCGACCACCTCGCGCAGAGACACAACCGCCATCGGCCCCTCCACTTCAGGGAAATTGTACGACTGATGCCAAGGGTGAGACGCTTGGTGGCCCTCCTCGTGTCTTTGTAGTTCCCAAAAATCTACAGGAGGGTGCTTCATTCCGCCTTCAGTTGGTTGCGTGGGGCTTTCGTCTACAGAATCGCCCGCGTAACACCCTGCCACCACGCCGGATTTACCCTCCACAGGTACACCGCAAGACTCTGCCCAACGACTAACGCCGGCAAAGCGTAGCGGTACACCTGATTGACGCGCCTGTCCACCACCAGATCGCGCCCGACGCCGAGCAGAATCAGCAAATCGAGGCAGGGAAAGAAAAGGCTGTTGTCGAAGATGAACGCAAAGCGGCCCACGGCCGCGTCCATCAGCCCGCAACTAGCGATGAACACGAGCCGCCGATGGAATTCCGGTTTCTTCCGCCAATAAATAGCCAGCGCGATGCACGCGCCGAAGGCGATCATGTCGTAAAACGGAACCGAGATAAACGAATCAACGCCAGTCTGGTGGAGTACAACCATGTCAAACCGGGTCATGACGGGCGTGATGCTGAAGCCCAGAACCACCATGACTGCAGCGAGCCCGGCTCCAAACCACCCGAGCAGTCGGTGCACGCTCACTTTGCGCACCCGCACCAACGCGGACTGCGCTATGAAAAACACCACCCACGTCGAGAACGCAGCGCCGTGAAACCACAACAGCAACGGCCGCGGCGGATTGGCGTGGATGAGACTTGCGTTGACCGTCCGGCTGAATCCTGCCACCACCAGCGCCGCCATCACCAGTGACATACTAAGATAGAAGTACTTGCTCAAAAACGTTTTGAGCGGCGCCATGGTGTTCGCTGCTTTTTTCGACGCGAAAATTTCCTGCCCGGCAACACTTGCCACGTGTGCTCCTTGAGTTTTCTGTATTTCCCCAAAAGACCAGATGCAATACCTTAGCCGCTCTCGTTTAGCGTTGCAACTGAAATGGCGACTCACGCGGATGCCGCATTCCACCTTCTTTTGATCGGCTGGGTCTCTTTGTCCATTTGCAAAGAGACCCACCCGGGCGTCACGTCTGGGGATAAAAAATCACTTTGTGATGTCGGTATACGCAGACGACCAGACATACGGATTAGGACTGCATGATTTGCCCTGGATTTGTGGATTTCCTACCTAATTGGGACCGTTGTAGGTTGGGCAAGTGCAACTGACGAGAGGAAGGCCGGTTCTCTGGTCGATCTTGCCGGTATTCATGCAGGGGGCCGTCATGCACCCAGCGTAGAGGTTTGCATGCAGGGGTGGTTTCGGACACGCTTGCATGAAGGCGCCGACGTCACCCGCGGGCGGAACTTTGCTGTTCGCGGTGGGCAGTAACCGTATTTGGCTGAAGTCTGAGATCAGATCGGCGCCGGGGAACAATCCGTTGGGTTTGTTTCCGATCAGAGCGCATACGTCTGCCTCCGGTAGGCCGGAGTTTAGATCCGAGAAATTCAGGCATTGACTACCGTCCATGCCGCATTGTTGGACAGTGCTGAGGTAAACATCCTTGTTCAGGATGGCGCTGATCTCTACGTACGAGTACGACCCTGCACCGGGAGTGTCCGGACTAATTTTGTAACAGTCACATTCAGCAGCAGTCCCGTTCTGCGACAACGTGCACCCTGGAGTTTGGTAAGGGCTCCCCGGCACTCCGGAATAGTAACAAAGCGCAATAGGACCCGGTAGTCTTCAGGCTGCAAGCAAGGAAGTACGTCTTAAATCCCTTGATGTCAGCCGAAAGGGCGTCAGCCCACGCGCAGCGACTCGATGAGGTGTTCGTCTGACAGTCATTTATGGTTATTTGTTGGCCCCCGTCATAACTGTCCAGGTTGAACTGGGGCTTGCAACTCTGGTTTGGGGGCCGGGCAAGTTTGAGCGACCGCCGGTACCGTCAACAGGCAGAGAACGACAATCGCCAGGCCATAATGGCGCCCGTCTCTTCTCGTCGTGGCGCTTGCTTTGGTGGTGGGGCGGGGCAGTTCAGTGTGCACGACGCGCTCCTTGAATTAGCAGTTTCGTGCCAGATGCGAACGGGCACGAATTATATACCCCGTCCTGAGGTTGCCGAAGGGTTCGGCCGTCTTTTGGCGTGACGTTGGCACCTCACCACCCCATCTGTTGCATCCGATTCAGGATGATCGCGCTGTAACGGTTCATACGCTCAGGCCGTCGTTTCAGCGGACCGGGTAGAACTGCCGCCAGTCGTGCTGCCTCTTCCCGCCCGATGTTCCGCGCCGACATTCCGTAGTGAATGCGGCACGCCGCCTCCGCCCCATAGATGCCAGGGCCCCACTCGACCACGTTCAGGTAGAGCTCCAGAATGCGCTGCTTGCCAAGTACAAATTCTGCCACCGGTACCAGCGAGGCCTCTGCGCCCTTGCGCACAATCGACCGGCTCGTCCCGAAGAAGAGATTTTTTACGAGCTGCTGTGTAAGCGTGGAGGCTCCGCGAGTTCGTTCGCCTTCCAGATCGTCCTGGACAGCGATTTGCATTTCGTGCCAGTCGAAGCCGTGGTGCTGGTAGAAGCGCCCGTCCTCCGCCGCAATTACCGCGTGCTGCAGATTCAGCGAGATCTGGTTCAGCGGCACGAATTGAGAGCGCTTCTGATACGGCTTGCCATGGATCCATGCTTGTATCCGGCGCTCGATCTGCAACGCCGTTGTCGGTGGATCGATCCAGCGCGCCGCCACGAGCAGCAGCGCGGCGGCCAACCAAAGAACCAGCGCGCCAGCGACAAACCATCGCGCAAACGGCCACACATACTTTTTCCAACGCTGGGTCCTGGCGGGCTTAGTTGGCTTGGAGATCACGTTCCAGAATACTAACGTGGCGTGATTCTCTATAGGTCGGGCGGGTGCCCTCGACAAGGCCTAAGGCGTTGTCAAGCGACATTGCACCTCAGGCAGTGCGGCAGCACCGCTCGTTCGCCAGCACGATTGAGGACGAAAGTCACTGGAGAACTCGCGTTAATCATGTTCCGGCGAAAGCAACCTCGTTCCGCCAACCATCGATTCGGCCGACTACTGCGACCAAGATTCTGCTAGGCGAACCTCCTGTCTGCTACGGGAGGCGAGAAACCATTGAAAATAAAGGATCGCGGGGATGCGGCGTTCTAGCGCCGCACTAGCCGCTGGCTTCAGCCTTCTTGGGAAACAGCAACGACAGTACGATCGAGACGAACAGCACTCCCGCCACACCGGCCAGAGCGATGCCAATGGGAACATGTATGTAATGCGACGCCAGCATCTTGGCACCTATCAGGATCAGGATGACGGACAGGCCATAGTGCAACAGGTGGAAGACTTCGATCATTCCCGCCAACGCGAAGTAAAGCGAGCGCAGACCCAGGATCGCAAAAACGTTCGAGGTGAAGACAATGAAGGGTTCCCGAGTGACTGCCAGTACCGCGGGAATTGAGTCGGTCGCAAACAAGAGGTCGGTGGTCTCAATCAACAGCAGCACCACGACCAGGGGGGTGGCGTAGCGTACCCCGCGCCGGACCACGAAAAACTTGTCGCCTTCGTAGTTTTCGGTCACACGAAATAGTTTCCGGAACAAACGCAAAACGATGTTCCGCTCAGGGTCGATATGAGCGCCCTGCTGCCTGAATAATCTGACGCCGCTGTAGATCAGGATCGCTCCGAAAACGTAGATGATCCACTCGAAGGCGTTCAGCAGCTTGATGCCAACCAGGATGAAGATGGCGCGCATCACCAGCGCTCCCGCCACACCCCAGAACAAGATTTCGTGCTGATACCGGCGCGGTACGGCAAAGTAGCGGAAGATCAGGAGAAATACGAATAGGTTGTCAACACTCAGCGATTCCTCAATCAGGTAGCCGGCAATGAATTCCAGCGTCAACTCGGAGTTCGGGCGATTGTGATACCCGGTCATGGTGTGACCGAAGTAGTAAATCAGCACCGCGAACCCGCCCGCCAAGGCTATCCAGACCAGGGTCCATCCGATGGCCTCGGGAAACTCCACCACGCGCTTCTTACGATGAAAGACTCCCAAGTCGAGAGCCAGCATCGCCAGAACGAAAACGTTAAACAGAACCCAGAAGATCCAGTTGGAGGGCATAGTTTGACTAATCGCAATTTCATTCTAACTGGCGCAGTCGAATCCACTGACGAATCCAAACAACCCCGTGCGCGAGTCCCGACGCTCCCGCGAAACCGACGCAGGCCCTACAATAGTGCAGGTGATACTTTTCCTCGTACCGCTGTGTACCGCTGTACTGGAGCCGCCAGATATCCGCATGGAAAGGAATTCTCATGGACCGGCAACCCGGTGTTTATGCCACCTTTGATACTTCTGAGGGTATGATCGTCTGCCGACTGTTCGAGCAGGACGCGCCCATCACAGTCAAGAACTTCGTTGAACTCGCTGAAGGCTCGCGGGAATGGACCGACCCTCGCACTCGTCAGAAAAGCAAAGCGCCTCTGTATGACGGCACCATTTTTCACCGGGTCATTCCCGAGTTCATGATTCAGGGCGGCGACCCAACGGGTACCGGCATGGGCGGCCCCGGTTATCAGTTCCAGGACGAGACCAAGGGATCGCCCCACAAGTTTGACAAGCCCGGCAAGTTGGCCATGGCTAACTCCGGACCGGGCACCAACGGATCGCAGTTTTTTGTCACCGTAGCGCCCACGCCGTGGCTGACCGGCAATCACACGATTTTTGGAGAGGTCGTCGAGGGTCAGGACGTCGCCAACAAGATCACCGCAGTGCCGCGTGGCCGCCAGGACAAGCCAAACAAGGATGTCGTACTGAAGTCGGTGAAGATCGAGCGGGTCTAGAAAGGGTTGAAGTCAATTCAAAAGGCCGCCTAGGCGGCCTCTTTTCGCGCAGGAAATCGCGCTCTAACTTCAGGTGCCGAGCCGTTGGCTAGGCCACAAGCTGATGATGCCGGTCGGCGAGATATTTGTTCTTGCACTCAGTCGAACAGAAACAAGCGGCGTTGGGTTCAGTCGCCCGCTTCTCGTCCCACTGGTTGAGAATAAACATCGTATTTCTGATGTTGGTGCCGGGCTTGGCCAGTTCAATCACGAGGTGCCAGCCCTGAGGCTCGCCCTCTTGCCTGCCGCAAGTTCTGCATAGAAATTCCATGGTGGGAGCCTCCTTTCCGATGACTTGTATCGATGCACTCATGCTATTCCTGCCTCTGCAAAAAGTCTGTGACCTGCGGACAAAAAGTACGCCGCTTCTCAAATGCTGTTGACGTCGCGCTAATCCTGAAGGTCGCCGATCCCATCCCTCACGACTAATGGTACGAATGCAACCAGCGAAAGGTTCCAACGGTATCGGGCTTTCATCTATGGACGCACATCTCCGCGAAACGTAACGCGAATCGTGATGAGTCGCTGACATTGTGGAATCAAGTTCATCGCTGCGGGGCAGGAGAGTCCGCCAGGCGGGAAGCACGCTCGCTCCCGTGTATCCTTGAAGTTGGAGTCTTGCATGATGCAGTGCAACACGTGCGGGCGCGAGATCGCCGCAGGCACAGTCTGCCCCTTTTGTGGCGCGCACAATCCGGCCCCTCCGGGCGTCACGATACCGGGGGTGCTGGTGTCACGCCGCCGAATCGGGACGGAGATTTCGGCCACGCATGTCATCGTCGGCATCAACGTGGCGGTGTTCATCGGGATGGCGCTCTCGGGCGCATCGCTGTTCAACCCCACCCGCGAACAACTGCTGCGCTGGGGAGCGAATTGGGGGCCGTTGTCGCTGGGGACGCAGCCGTGGCGGATGCTCACCTCCAACTACGTGCACATCGGGATTGTTCACATCCTGTTCAACATGTGGTGCCTGTGGAACCTGGGCCAACTGGCTGAGCGCGTCCTGGGCCGGATGAATTACGTCGTCCTGTACACGTTCTGCGGGCTGGCAGGAAGTCTTGCCAGCCTGTGGTGGCATCCGCTGAGTGTGGGCGCCGGGGCCTCGGGCGCGATCTTCGGGCTGGCAGGCGCGGCCATCGCGGTTTTCTATCTGGGACACCTGCCGATCCCCAAAGCAGCCATCTCCGGCACCATGCGAAGCCTGCTGTTGTTTGTCGGCTACAACCTGTTCTTCGGACTGACGCCGGGCATCGACAACTCCGCCCACATCGGCGGGCTGGTCGCAGGATTGGCGATGGGCGCGGCCCTCTCCAAGCACATCATGGTCGCACCCGACATCCGACGGCAATGGGCACGTCTTACCTGGATCGCGATGGCGGTGGTCCTGTTCCTCGGCAACGTGGCGGTTCGCCGACAGTATCCCCAGCTTCCCCAACTCGCCAGTCCAAAGATCATCGAGACGCAACAACTAGTGAGCGCCAAGCGCGCGTTATTGCAGCATCGAACCGGCGAGGCCATTGCGATGTTGCAGAAGATCATCCAGCAGCAACCAGACGCCGCCGAACCTCGATATCTCCTGGGAGAGGCTTACCTGGCGCAGCGCCAGCCCGATCAGGCAATCGCATCCTTTCAGGAAGCTGTGCGCTTGAAGCCTGACTATGCCGAAGCTGAGGCAGCACTGGGTTCTGCTTATTTGGACAAAGGAATGAAGCCGGAAGCGGAACAGGCATTCAAGAAGGCCGCCGAACTGGGTTACAACGGAGAATAGACCGACTTGAGCGTTGGGCCAAATCTGAATCAACTTGCAAGCGTTGTTTTCGATGACTCAGTACGGAGACGTTTCTTGAAAAAGTGGATGTGGCTGTTCACTATCGTGCTCCTGGGAGCGACCCTTGCCAACGGCAAGTCAACCAGGCTTGTCACAAGTTGGAAGAACCCCGAATACTCCGGCGCACGATTTCACAAGATTCTTGTACTCGGCATGAGTGACAAGCCGGGCGTGCGTGCCGACTTTGAAGATGCCCTGTCGAAGTTGGTGGGCCTTAACGGCGTCGAGGCCATTCCGGGTAACACCATCCTGCTCCGTCCCGAAGGCACCAAGCTCGATCTCAACTACCTGAAGACGCAGATCCGGGAGTTCAAGATCGACGCCGTCATCGTCTCGCGACTGGTGAAGGTGGAAACCAATGTCACCTATATTCCGGGCCAGCCCTACATGATGCCGTATCCGTATTACAGGTCGTTCTACGGTTACTACGGCGCGGTCTACCCGGTCGTGTATTCGCCGGACTACTTGAGAGAGGACAAGACCGTACGCATCGAGACCAACGTTTACGACACGCGCTCGCCTGAGGGAGAGATTGTCTGGACCGGCATCAGCGACACCTTCAATCCTCGTTCGGCCGACAAGGCGATCGACGGCGTAGCTAAACTGATTGTCCAAGAATTGACTAAAGAAGCGATCCTGTAGCGCAGCAGTTCACCGGACGCGCCTTTGTTCGTGAAAATGGGCGGCAATTGAAATGGCAAAAGTCACCACCCTCATGCCGCCCACTTCCAGCAGCCTCTTAGACCCCGATTACGCCCACCAGTTCCTTTACCGAGTCTGCGCTCTTCTGCAGCGCGGCCTGCTCGTCGGCGGTCAGCTTGATCTGGATGATCTCCTCGATGCCGGCTGAGCCGAGCTTACAAGGGACGCCCACGTACAGGCCGTTGATACCGTACTCGCCTTCGAGATACGCGGCGCATGGCAGGATTTTCTTCTTGTCCTTCAGGATGGCCTCTACCATTTCGGTCACGGCCGCTGAAGGCGCGTAGTAAGCGCTGCCGGTCTTGAGATACTTGACAATCTCGGCGCCACCGTCACGGGTGCGTTGCACCAATTGCTCCAGCCGGGTTGGTTCGATAAGCTCCGTGATGGGAATGCCCGCGACCGTCGAGTAGCGGCTCAGCGGAACCATGGTGTCGCCGTGCCCGCCCAGGACAAAGGCAGTCACGTTTTCGACCGAGACCTTCAGCTCCTGCGCGATAAAGGTGCGGAAGCGCGCCGAATCAAGCACGCCTGCCATCCCGATCACGCGGTTGCGCGAAAAGCCGCTCTGTTTGTAGGCCGCCTGGGCCATGGCATCGAGCGGATTCGACACGATGATGAGGATGCAGTTGGGCGAATATTGCACCGCCTTGCCCACAACGTCGCTCATGATCTTGTAGTTGGTGTTGAGCAGATCATCGCGGCTCATGCCAGGCTTGCGCGGGATTCCCGCGGTGATGACTACGATGTCAGAGTTTGCCGTATCGGCGTAGTCGTTGGTGCCGATCACATGCGAATCGCGTTTCTCGATGGGCATGGCTTCCAGCAAATCAAGCCCCTTGCCCTGCGGCACACCTTCAATGATGTCGATCAGAACGACATCGCAGAGTTCCTTGGCCGCCATCCAATGCGCCGCAGTGGCGCCCACATTACCCGAGCCCACAACTGTCACTTTCTTACGCATAAGTAATCACTCCTAAATAATTTATTAGCAATGCACTGCAAGTAGTCATTAAAGCGTTGGATTGTGCATTTCGAGCCCGTATTCTTACTCCGCCGCCAACTCCGCAATCGGCTCCATGTTGTGGATCATGTGGCTGGCAAACTCGCTGGTCTTGACCTTGGTCGCACCCTCCAGCATGCGCTCGAAGTCGTACGTGACCTTCTTCTGCAGGATGGTGTGCTCCATGGAGCCTTCGATCAGACGGGCCGCCTCGTGCCAGCCCATAAAGTCGAACATCATGACCCCTGAAAGAATCACGGAACCGGGATTGATGACATCCTTATCGGCGTACTTCGGAGCCGTACCGTGAGTGGCTTCGAAGATCGCGTGTTGATCGCCGATGTTTGCGCCCGGGGCGATGCCTAGTCCACCTACTTGCGCCGCCGCCGCATCGGAGATGTAGTCGCCGTTCAGGTTCGGAGTGGCCAACACGGCGTACTCATCAGGACGGGTGACGATCTGTTGGAAGATGCTGTCGGCAATGCGATCGTTGATCATCAGCTTCTTCTTCCAGGCGCCGCGTCCATGGGTAGCGTAAGTGCTGTCGAGCACGCCCTTTACTTCCAGGTAGAGCGCATCCCGAAAATCTTGCTGAGCGAACTCGAGCCCGGGCTCGAACATTTTGGCGTTTTCTTCGATGGTGAGACTGGGGTTCTTGTCCTTGTTGTCGAGGATCCAGCTCTCGCGCTCGGTAACGACTTGATCGCGGAACTCCTCCGTCGCAAGTTCGTATCCCCACTCGCGGAACGCGCCCTCGGTAAACTTCTGGATATTGCCCTTGTGCACGATGGTCACCGACTTACGGCCATTGTCGAGCGCGTACTTGATGGCCATGCGAACCAGCCGCTTGGTCCCGAAGACCGAGATCGGTTTGATGCCCACCCCGGAATCTTCGCGGATATGTTTGTTGGTTCCGGCCAGCATCTCGTTGTTGAGGAAATCGATGAGTTTCCTAACCTGTGCTGTGCCCTGCTTCCACTCGATGCCGGCATAAACGTCTTCTGTGTTTTCGCGGAAAATCACGATGTTCATGCGCTCAGGGTTCTTGACCGGCGAAGGAATGCCCTTGTAGTACTTCACGGGACGCACGCAGGCATAGAGGTCGAGAATCTGCCGGAGGGCGACATTCAGCGAACGAATGCCGCCGCCTACGGGTGTCGTGAGCGGACCTTTGATTCCAACCCGCAATTCGCGGAATGCGCTGACAGTCTCGTCAGGCAGCCAGGTCTTAAAGCGGCCCATGGCCTTCTCGCCGGCGAATACTTCGTACCAGGACACACGCCGCTTGCCGCCGTAGGCCCTCTCGACTGCCGCATCGAAGACCCGGACCGAGGCTTTCCAAATGTCGCGCCCGGTGCCGTCGCCTTCAATGAATGGAATTATGGGCTTGTCAGGAAAAACCAGTTTGCCGTTCTCAAATGTGATCTTGGTTCCGCTGGTAGGTAAAGGAATTCCATTATAAGAAGCCGCCACTCGACACCTCAGGAAATAAGGGCCAGAAATGAAGACCCTGAGTTTTATGAAGCCTTGTGTCGGGAGAGTCGCAGCATTCCGGTGATCCGAGCCATCATCGTTCGCGGGTACGTCATATCATGGCTGCGGTGGGCGCCTGCGACGCGCCATGCTTGCTCTTGATTAGAGAGGCAACCGGGCTTTCCCGAACCTTCTACGGTACCACCCGCCATGGAAGGGCTTCAATCAAAACATATGTTGCGCGTAGATCTGCCGCGTCCGGCGCAAAACGGCTGCCAAGTTGTCCTCCAAGAGACGGGCTTCCTCGTTTCCCCGCATCCTGGCCATAAGCTTCGCGACACACAGTTGCGCATGGTCGCCCGAAGGCAGCCATTTGCCAGGACGCCCGGTGACCAGACGCACGAAATGCTCGAGCGCGCGCAGGAACTCCGCGTTGGCAGCGAGCTCCCGGCACTCTTGCTCGCCGAGTAGTCCGTACTGTCGAAGCAGCTCGACACGTTCCGTCAGACTTCCCTGACTCCAAATTTGATGCCTAGCCTGGAGCTTACCGGCGAGGTAGTCGATGTCGTAGGTGCCTCCCGGCCCGGTCTTGAAGTTCGGAGCTGAATCACTTGCTTCCAGACGCGAGCGCATCTCCGACAGTTCAAGATCAAACTGCGGCCGTTCCGCCATTTCGGCGATACCTTCGCGCACGGCTGCAAGCGCCCGTAGACCAACCGCAACGTCGCCGGCGACAAACCGCAATCTCAGATAGCCAATCGCCTCCCAGGACTGGGCATCGCCTGCGAAATATCGGGCGAGTTGTATCGGGGTGGTGACTAACTCGCCTTCGCTTCCCTGCGGGCGTAAACGCGCGTCCACCGGAAACACGGTTCCATCGCGCGTGTACGCGGTGAGCGATTCCATGATCCGCTCGGCGGCTCGCCGGGCGTCCTCGAGTACGGCTGCCTCGTCCGCCACGAACAGCACGTCGGCATCCGACAGCAGGTCGAACTCGCGGCTACCCAATCTGCCCAGTGCCATCACCGCAAACCCGTCTGGCGGATCGGCAATAGTCAGCGCCGATCGCAGAGCCTGGTCGGCAGTGGCGGTGTTTTCCTCCAAGGACTCACACACGTTGCGGCCGTAATGCAGGTCTCGCGCACCCGAAGCGAAAAGCGCGCGGCGGAATTGCTGACGTAACAGAACCAAGGCTTCCTGGCGGTCGACGTGGTTCGTGCGAATATACGCAAGAAGCGGATCGGACCCGGCATGGGCCGGCGGCGGCACGCCGTTGAAAAGTACCGCCGACTCATTCTCCCGCTGCTTCATGATTCCATCCAAAAGCGCCACGTCCCCCGGGTATCGCAACAGGGTCTCTGTGAGGAAGGCGCTGAACTCGAAAATCCTGAGAGCATTCTCAACCGCCTCCGGAGCGCGCAGGACCGCGCCGTAATGTTCGGAGTTAGTTGCTGCTGAGCTCAAGAAGCGGTCGAGATTTCGTCGCGCGTGCGGGGATAAATCGGCACGACTGATCACCTCGAACAAGGGCGGAGCGTCCACCGCCAGCCGTCGCATAATCTGGCTGTAGGAACTCTCGGCAGACGGGGAGACTAGCGCCTGCAGTCTCAGGTTACCTCCAGCGTCGATGAAGTGCGGGCCCTGCTCCTGGTACACAATTCGCCGGTAGATCTCCGCTACTGACGCCATTCGAGACCGAACCTGCAAGACAAACTCGTCTGCCGATTGAGCTGCAGAACCTGTACGGTCCAGGCATTTCGACAGCACTCGCAATTCCCATTGGCTGGCGGGCAATCGATGGGTCTGTTGACCCTGCCGAAGCTGCAACAAGTGCTCAAGGCGGCGCAGGAATTCATATGCGCTGCTCAGACTGTGGAAGTCTGTTCCACTGATGTGCTCTCTGTCGTGCAGTTTCTGAAGGGCAAAAAGCGTCCCGCGCGAGCGCAGCCACCGTTCTTCGCCTCCATACACTCGCTGCAGGCACTGCACCAGGAACTCGATGTCGCGAATGCCTCCACGGTCGAGCTTGATGTCGATTGGGTCCCTTGCTAGGCGGCTCGAGACCTGCTTCTTGCCGCGTTTGTCAATTCTCTCCCGGCTCTGGAGCGCCGTTTTGACGGCGGCAAAGTTCACGTTCGGGCGGTACACGTACGGCTCAACTGCACGAACGAACTCGCGGGTCAGACCGGCGTCTCCCGCCGAGTGACGCGCCTTGATCATGGCCTGCAGTTCCCAATCCTGAGCAACTTCTGAGTAGTATTGGGCTGCTCGCGGCAGCGCGACCGCCAATTCGCCTTCGTGGCCCTGCGGACGCAACCGGAGGTCGATGCGGAATACCTGCCCTTCCCGGGTGTGGCGTGACAAGAGTTCCGTGGTTTGCTGGGCCAACTGGATGAAATACTCGCGATTCGAGATGTCCTGCTCAAGAGGTTCGATCCCACCGTCGTAAATGAACATCAGGTCGATATCGGAGCTGTAGTTCAGCTCGTTGCCGCCCAGCTTTCCCAGTGATAGCACTGCGAACCGCGAATCGCACAACCGTCCTTGCGCGTCAACCCACTGCGGAGTTCCATACCGGTGCTGCAGTTGCGCGTTCACCGTCATCAATGCTTCTTCGATCAATGCGTCTGTCAACGCGGAAATCTCCTCAGTGGTCTCCGCCAGCTTGGCGACCCCAAGCACGTCGCGCAAGAGAATTCGCACGTATTCCCTTTTGCGAAAGCGTGCCAGCGACGCCGCCATATCGCGATCCGGGGAGCGCGTATGCGTACGCGCAAACTCCTCGCGGAAGTGCTCCCGTGAGTACGCGCGATCCAGGTCCTTGGCGCGCCCGAATCTGTGCAACAAATCCATGTTCTTGATCAGTGCCCCGCCCAACCAGGCACTGTGTCCAAATATGAGCACCGCGTAATGGACCAGAATCGGATGCGCCGCCATGGTGGCGGCCAGTTCGCCGGATGCCGCTTCCAGAAGCCGATCGAACTGCACAAGCACGGAATCCGGAATGGGGGATGTGGTCAGGTACTGAAGAAAAGCCGCAATAACCGATTCGGATGCGTGTCCTCGCAGTCGTCCGAGGTTCACCGCCGCCGCGACGGGATCGCGGAACTCGATGCCGACGGGAACATCGACCGAATCGGGTTGTTGCTTCTTGCTCAAGGCGCGGCGGGAGAGCGAAAGAGATAGGTTGTGCGGCAGCAATCGCCCCCAAATCGCAAAGATAGCACGCAGACTCTAAGCACGGGTCGGGTTTCATTTGACTTGCGCTCTCCATCCATTTACCTTCGCACTTCGCAACCCACTCCTCACGCCACGGTATGCGGAGCTGTCCTTGAACTGGTTGAATGCGTTCTTCGGATTCGATCGCCACGCAACCACCCTCACTCGCGAAGTCGTTGCCGGTCTCACGACATTCACGACCATGTCGTACATCGTGGTAGTCAATCCTGCGATCTTGTCGGCGGCTGGGATTCCGGCAGGGCCATCGTTCGTATCGACCGTGTTGGTAGCTGTCGCGGGATGCTTCCTCATGGCCCTCTACGCCAACCGTCCATTTGCGGTTGCTCCTTACATGGGCGAGAACGCATTTATCGCTTTCACGGTTTGCAAGATGCTGGGTTTCGCATGGCAGACCGCTCTGGCAGCAATCTTCATCGCGGGCGTTCTCTTCGTTCTGATGACGATATTGCGGTTGCGGCAGTGGATTGTGGAGGGTGTGCCCACCTGCTTGCGATATAGCTTCGCGGTTGGAATCGGACTGTTCCTCACCTTCATCGGGCTGAACCAGACAGGACTGGTTGCGATTGGAGTGCCGGGCGCTCCGGTGCAGGCTGGACATCTGACCTCTCACCCGGCTCTGGTGGCGATGTTCGGCTTCTTGCTACTCGCCGTTCTCACGATTCGCAAGTTTCCCGGAGCTATTCTGCTCGGAATTATCGTCACGGCGATTGTCGCCTTCGTCGCCGGGACGGCCAGTCCGCCACAACACCTGATGAGCCTGCCGCCAAGCCTCGGCCCGATTTTTTGGCAACTCGATTTTCGGGGAGCTCTCACCTGGCGAGCCTTTCCGGTTGTCCTGACCATCTTCATCATGGCCTTCGTGGATACTATGGGCACGCTGATCGGCGTATCGGCGCGTGCGGGGTTCCTGGACGAAAATGGTCAACTGCCGCAGATCGAGCGTCCCATGCTGGTGGATGCGTTCGCCACCTGCCTGGCCCCGGCGCTGGGAACCACCACCGCAGGAGCGTTCGTTGAGTCGGCCACCGGTATCGAGGCGGGCGGACGGACGGGCTTCACAGTATTGATCACGGGAACCTGCTTCCTGCTGACGCTGTTCTTCGCGCCATTTGTGGCGGCGATCCCGGCGCAAGCCTACGGGCCGGCGTTGATCCTTGTCGGGCTTTTCATGCTCTCGCCTATCGTCCGCATCGACTTCAAAGACTATTCCGAATCCATCCCGTCCTTCGCGGTCGTTGTACTGATGGCGTTCACCTTCAACATCGCAATAGGGATTTCGGCGGGCTTTGTGCTCTATCCGATCTGCAAGCTGGTGGCTGGAAAGATTGACCAACTCAAACCCGGGCTTTGGATCCTGACGGCGCTGTCGCTGTTGTTTTTCGTGTTCTATCCCTATGGATGACTCGATGATTCCGGGGGCTTCCTCGACGATCGCGCCGATTCAGGCCTGAGCCGGGCGTTTGGCGACGAGCATACGATGCCGTCCCAGGTAAACGCTAAGCAGGACGACAGAAATCGCCCCGATGGCAACGTAGGACACCTGATAGACACCGTCTGACTCCGGCTTCGCCACATGAACCGGCACAGAAAAGTAACTTTCGCCGGAATTGTGCCGCACCGCGATATTCACGTTCCAATTGCCTTCCGTAGGCAAGTCCAGCTCTGCCGTTTGCATCAGTTTGTTTGGCGAATCCGCGGTGACTAGCTCGCGCCGAAACAGGTTGGGCCTGGGAGTCGCGAGCCGGTTGCGCCGTGAGATCGACCATCGCATCGAGCACGACATCTTGAGTGTGTCGGTTCTGCACTAGCACGCTGAATGCCGAGGACCCCACGGGCAGGTCTCCATCAGGAGTGAAAACCGCAACCTCAAACGGCCCCGATGTGTCTTTGAAGCGGAGGGCCTGATCGTCGTCATTGTTCGAGCCACCCGACAGCAAGACGCCGAAGCACAGCCCCACAGCAGCGAACAAAACCAGGAAAGTTGTCGTCTCCAACCGCTCGCCGCTCCAACGAGGTTTCGTGTAACGCGAGAAAAACGGAACTTCGGTTAGCTGTGCAAGAAAAGTCCCGGTTGACGATGAATCGCGAGGGCGGACCGCGGCAATTGTTTCTTGTGACGACCTCTTGGACAAGCACTCTACCGCGATGACGATTGCGGGCACGACGAACGCCAAAGATCCCAGAACCCACATGATGGCCCCAGCGGCGACCTGATCTTCGAGGGCGGACAAGCCAAACAAGCGGGGCGCGCTTGAATACGACGAATAGAGAACGCGGTCGGAGAACGCAATGATCGCGGACAGCGCGGTGTTCTGCAGGTCGGCGATCAGCAGGTAGGGTACCATCGCCCAGCGCGGCCACTGGGAGCGGCTGGGCCACGGCTGCACCACCGGCCACCAGAAGATCAACGAAGCCACGAGGAAGCAGGCGTGCTCCGTCTGATGCCACGCGGACGAGCGCAATGCCAACTCGTACAGCGCCGGAACATGCCAGGCAAACATCGCGATGCCCATCAGGAGCAAGGCAAAGACGGGATTGGTCAGGGCGCTCCCCACGCGTTTGGCCACGGACCAGTTCAAGAACGGGCCGGCAAATTCTCGAGCCGCAAAGACCGGCAGCCCGCGCACCATGGGGACCAACGGCGCGCCCAGCAGTATCAGCGGAGGCACAACCATCATCAGCATGATGTGCTGCAGCATGTGGGCTGTCAGCAGGAAGCCGTTGAAAACGTCCATGGGCGATGCCAGGGCCACCCAGAGGGACAGCAGTCCGAGCAGGAAGGCCACAGCCCGCCAGGGTGGGACGTTCGGTGAGCCCGCGCGGCGAAGTAGCCACCATCCGCGCAAATAGATGAGCGCCGACAATACAATCGCAAAGGTCGCCGCCGGAGGAATCGACCACGAACCCAGTACGGCTTGATAAACAGACGGCATGACCGGTCAGGGATTGTTCTTAGGATGCGGGCTTTGCTCCTCCTGCGTAAGCACTGCCTGCGATGCGTCGCGCGCCGGGAGTTGGTTGGTCGGGCGCAGAGTTTCCAGGAAGGAAACGAGGGCGGTCACCTCGGCGGGATTCAGGTTCTTACCGTACGCGGGCATGTTGCCGCCGCCCTGAATGACCTGGCGCACAAGCTGATCGCGGGTGAGATTGGTTGCGACCCTGTCGAGCGCCGGGCCTCTCTTACCACCGGAGCCGCCAATCGAATGGCAGTTACGGCACTGCTTCACCTGGAAGACCAGCGCGCCCTGACGCTCCAGCGGCGAACGCCCGTTGAGATATTCGACCGGCACCGGATCGCCACTCCAGGCGTTCATGACAGGGCTCCAGGGAGAGTAGGTCGCCAGTTTGGTAAAGGTCCCAAGCGCGACAGCGACCAGCAGCAACGTAACCACTGCGATAGGCCGCCGCTTCCAGCTCTTTTCGCCTTCGCCCGAGAGGAACGGCAGCAGAATCAGAAAGCCAATAACGACCACGGGGCCGATAAGCAGAGCGGGCGTCTCCATCGACGGCGGCAGTAAGGCCAACATCGCGTATAGCCACAGGAAGAAAAAGTCCGGCTTGGGGATGGTCTGTACGATTGTGGGATCGGGATAGCCAGTCGGACCAAAGGGTCCGAGAAACCATGCGCAGGCCATCACGCTGACGATGATGGCGGCGGAAAAGAACATGTCCTTCCAGATGGCCGCCGGCACGAAGGGCACACCGTCTTTGTGCGTCAGCTCCTCGTACTCCTTGATGTAGGTCGAGCGGCGCACAACGCGGCCGGGCATGGGCCACTCATTGATGCCCAGCTTCAACACCAGCAGCAGATGCAGCGACACGAGCGCGATCAGCAGTCCCGGAATCACGAAGACGTGGAGCGCGAAAAAGCGAGAGAGGGTTGCGCCGGCGATGATGGGCCCGCCCAGCAGCATGTGAACGGCATACCCGCCGATGAACGGAATGCGACTGGTGATGGAAGCGCCGATGCCGAGTCCCCAGTAGGCATCTTGATCGAAGCGCAGGACCTGGCCGGTGAAGGCCATGCCGAGCGTCATGAGTAACAAGAAGACGCCGACTACCCAGGTAAGTTCACGCGGAAATTTGTAAGCGCCAAAGAGAAAGACCTGGCAGAGGTGGATGAGCACAACCGCCACCATGAAGTTCGAGCCCCAGCCGTGTACGGCGCGGAGGAACCATCCCAGGGTGACACTGTGGTTGAGGAATTGGAGGCTGTTCCAGGCTTCGGCGGCGGAGGGGACGTAGATCAGCGCCAGCATGATGCCGGTGAACACCTGCAGAATGAACAAAGTCAACGCCGCGCTGCCGAAGACGTACCACCAGCTCGCCGATTTGCGGGGAACGGGATGGGTCATCGCCTCGCGGACCACCCCGCCGATTTGCAATCTCCGGTCGAACCAGTCCGCGATGCTCTTTAACCTTGGCATCCGCTCTTCCTCACGCCCAGGCTCGCTGTGGTTGACAGCGTCGGCAATTGTCCGGCCTCGATGAGCAATTTGCCGCCTTCTACCTTGTATTGGTACTCGAACAAGCCTCGCGGCGGTGGTCCGGAAGCGCGCGAACCGTCCTCGTAGTACACGCCACCGTGACACGGGCACATGAACAATCCGGATTGGGCGAACCACCGCACTGGGCAGCCGAGGTGCGCGCAATTCACCGCGAAGACCTGGAACTCATCGCCCTGAATGCGGCGCACCCAGCAAGGGATGTGGTCCGTCTCTCCGTCCGAAACACCTCTGATGGGATTCTCAAACTTCGCCAGTCGCGTCTGGCCCTCGGGGAACTCATCGAGTTCACCCAACGTGATCCAGCGCTTGTATTGACCGCGGTCGCCGCCGAGGATTGGCGAGGCAAGATAGCCGATGACCGGCGTCGCCAGAATGACAACCGCCAGACCATTCAGCAGCGCTCCAATCTTGGCGAACAGATCTCGCCGCGAGACTGCGTCTTTTTCCTGATCGCTCAATGAATCCCTCCGGGAGAAGGTGGACTCGCAACAGAAGCCTGGGTTGGGTGTTTGGGGCGCTGCGCCACGAGCCATGCGACAACGTCGTTGATCTGCTGATCGGTCATGGGATGGCCGGGAACGTTTTCCCGCCAGTCCGGCGCCCCGAAGTCAGGACGCCCAGCGATGACGATCGTGCGCAGTCCCTGATCGCTGATCAAGCTAAGATACGCGCCGTTGGTCACCGAGCCCGCCTTCGGTCCGCCCTTGACGCCGGTACCGTGGCAGGAGGCGCAGAACGTGGCGTACTCCGCCTCGCCCTGCTGAGCGTTGCCTGGCTCCTTCGCAGCATAAGGAGGCGCAGAGACCCCGGCCAGCGCGTCCGGCTTGCCCCAGCGCTCGCGAATGCCGTGAATGATGGCGTTGACCTGTTCGTCGGTCAGCATCCCGCCCTCTTTCTGTGCGAAGGCTGACATGGCGGTGCCGGGGCGACCTTTTGAAATCGTCGATCGCAGCGTCTCGTCATCCACGATCGCCAGATAGACCGGATCGGACAGCGCCATCGCCGGGCCCTTCTGGCCTTCGGTTCCGTGGCACCCGGCACAGTTTCGGCTGTAGAGCACGACCGGGTCGAGGACGGAGTCTGGCCGGGGAACTTCGGGGCCGGGCGCAGGCTTTCCGCTGAGACGGGAGCAACCCGCAAGCGCAACCGCAGCAAGCAGCACACCTACCCATGCGAGGCGGAGGGTCATTGCTTGTGGTCCTCGCCCTCGCGCTCGTGCATCAGGCCGGGCGCTTCGATGCCCGCGCGCATGGCGAGAGGCAGGTTCTCCGACGTCCATACTTTGTTCTGGCGCACGACTACAAGCCCGGCGACGATGCCGAAAGCGACCTGCGAGGCAGCGAACCAGATCCAGTTGATCTGCTGGTTCAGCAGTGGATTCACGAAATCCAGGACGCGATACAGCAAGCCGGTCCACAGCAAGGGGCCGATGACGCCACCCAAAACGATGGGCCGAGTCGGTAGCATGGGAAGCATCGCGCCGTAGAGCAGTCCCACGAGCAGACACATCGTGAGATGCATGGCCAGCGCGAACAGGAACCAGTCGAAGCGGAAGTGCATCAACGCCGCAGTCGTCGGGATGTTGGGTGAATCGTACAGACTACCCGCCAGCAGGTTGATGGGATACCAGATGCTGCGATAGAAGATCAGCCCGTAAAGCATGGCCAGCAGCGCCATGGCGACACCACCGGCGAGTCCACCCTTCACTCCCGCGGAGATGGGATAGATCTTGAGCGGAAGCCAGGCACGCTTGACCTCCTGCACGACCGGTAAGCGCGCCACTGCACGCGCAGGCGCAGTCACCGGTTCCGTCTCGGGAATGACGGGCACCTCGACATGGTGCTCATGCGGAAGCACCTGGCGAAACCATCCGACCGCACCGACGAGGTAGAGAATCGCCCCAAGAATGCTGATCGAAGCATTGGTGAGCATTCCGGCGAAAATCAGCGAAGCTCCCAGCGCCGTCACGAATGGCCACGCCGTCGGCGCCGGCAGCACGACGCTTTCGGGATTACCGGTTACGTGTTGGTCTGGTGATTCCATATCCACTAATCGAGCCGCGTTAGATGGCAACAAAATACACAACGGTCAGTACGACGACCCACACTGCATCGACAAAGTGCCAGTACAGGGCGAAGACTTCGATTCGGGGCGCGTGTTCCTGCCTCACATGCCCAAGTGCGGCGAAGATCATGATGATCGAAAGGCCAGTCAGGCCGACGATCACGTGAAACGCATGCAGGCCCACCAGCGAATAGAACGTCGTACCAAAGAGGCTGGAACTGATGGTCAGCCCTTCGTTGTAAATCAGGTGGTACCACTCGCGGGCTGTTCCCAGGATGAAGATCGTGCCCAGCGCGATGGTAAGCAACCACCAGGTCCCGAACAGCTTGCTCTTGCCGCGCACGATGGCGCGCTCGGCCATAACGATGGTGAAGCTGCTAGCGAACAGACAAATCGAGTTGAACACCGGAACGTGCAGTACTTCACGGGGAGTCGGGCCATTCAGGCTCTTGCCCGCGTAGTACAGATAGGCGACCACGAAGATGCTGAAGATCGCCGACTCAGCAGCGATCAAGCACCACATGCCGACGCGACCGCGCAACTCGTGAGCCATCGGCATTTCGGATTGCGGTAGCGCGACCGTTGTAGAGGCCATTCCAGCGTCTCCTTACTCGTACTTCCAGTCGGGGTCTTCGGGATGCTTCAAGTCCCACAGCGGACGCCGACTCCGCACCACGGGAATCTTCGCGAAGTTATATTCCGGCGGCGGCGAAGCCGTGCTCCACTCCAGCGTCCACGCGTCCCAGGGATCGTTTCCAGCGAGCTTGCCTTTGAAATACGACCACACGAAATTCACCACCCAGAACAGGATGCCGGCAATCTGGAAAATCACGCCTACCGAGATGATCAGGTTCCAGATCTCCCATCCCCGTCCGGGTTCGTACGTGTAAATACGGCGCGGCATGCCCAGCACGCCCGGGACGTGCATGAAGTCAAACGTGAGATGAAAGCCGATCAGAAACAGCCAGAAGTGCCACTTGCCCAGAGTCTCGTTCCACATTCGGCCGGTAACTTTCGGATACCAGTAATAGAGTGCGGCGAAGATGGTAAAGACCAGCGCGCCAATCAGTACGTAGTGAAAATGCGCGACCACGAAATACGAGTTGCCTAGTTGCCAATCGAACGGCGAAGCCGCCAGCATGATGCCGGTCAGGCCGGCGATTAGGAACTGAAAGAGAAATGCGATGCAGAACAGCATGGGAGTCGTGAGCCGAATCTTCCCGCCCCACATGGTACCGAGCCAGTTGAAAATCTTGATTCCCGTCGGCACACCTATAGCCATGGTCGAGGCGGTGAAGAAGGCGTTGGCGTAGGAAGTCATGCCGATGGTGAACATGTGGTGCGCCCATACACCGAGGCTGAGGAAACCAATTGCCACCGTGGCAGCCACCATGATGGAGTAGCCAAAGATCGGCTTGCGGGAGAACACGGGGATGATCTCCGAGGCGAACGCGAATCCCGGAATGATCAGGACGTAGACCTCCGGGTGGCCAAAGATCCAGAAGAAGTGCATCCAGATGACGGCTGAGCCGCCGGCTTGCGTGTCGAAGAAATGCCCCCCGAGGTAGCGATCGATCAGCAGCATGATCTGGGCCGCCGTCAACGGCGAAACCACGATTAGCACCAGCGACGAAACAACCAGGTTCAACCAAGCGAACAGAGGCATGCGCCCCAGCGTCATCCCCGGACAGCGCAGGCACAGGATCGTGGTCACGATGTTCAGCGCGGTTCCGATGCTGCCAACTCCGCTGACCAGCAAACCGATGATCCAGTAGTCCGTGCTGTGCCCGGGCGAGAACGCCTGCGAGGTCAGTGGGGCATAGGCAAACCAGCCGACGTCTGGAGCGCTACCGGCGCCGTACAGCCCTCCGCCGCCGATGAAGCTGAAATAGAGGATGATGCCGCCCAACGCGCTCATCCAGAAGCTGAAGGCGTTGAGCCGCGGAAACGCCATGTCGCGGGCGCCGATCATCAATGGCGCAAGATAGTTCGCGAAGCCAAACAGCAGCGGCATGCCGACCAGGAAAACCATGGTCGTGCCATGCATGGTGAACAACTGATTGAACGTCTGTGGCGATACGAAGTGGTTATGCGGGATGGCCAACTGGATACGCATGATCGTGGCTTCGATGCCGCCGATCACCAAGAACACAATGCCGTACAGGATGTACATCAGGCCGAGTTTCTTGTGGTCTACGGTGACAATCCACTCGTGCACCTGGTCGAACAGCGGCCTCGCACTCTCCTTGGCGGGCGAGACTGTCATCGGCTTCAGAACTGATTCGGCGTTTGACATCAGCGGGTCCCCATATGGTTAGCGCAAGCTCTGCAAGTAGTCGGTGACTGCATCCAGGTCTTTTTCGTCCAGTTGCATGGCGGGCATCAGCGCTCCGGGCTTGATGGCGTCGGGTTCCTTGACCCAAAGCCGCAGGTTCTCCCGATCGTTGAGCGCGGCGCCGGCTGCAATGGTCTCGCGGCTCATCAAGTGAGTAAGGTCGGGACCGAACTTTCCATGAGCATTCGTGCCCGCGACGGTGTGGCAGTTCACACATGCCGTGGTTTCGAATACATGACGGCCTCTGGCAACACTTTCCTCATTCTGTGCAGGCTGTTGCTGGCTGGCCACCCAGCGGTCGAAGTCTTCGCGCGACTGCACGATCACCCGCAAAAGCATCTTGGCGTGCTGGACTCCGCAATACTGCGCGCATTGGCCAACATAGACTCCAGTCTCGTGCGGCTCGATCCACATGCTGTTGGTTCGGTTTGGAATCAGGTCGGTCTTGCCGGCCAGCTTTGGAACCCAGAAGCTGTGGTCGGTATCCGCCGACAGAAGCGTGATGTGCGTGGGTGTCGGATTCCTGGGATCGCTAACCGGAACGTGCAACTCATTGGCCGCGATGAATCCTTGCTGCGGATACTGAAACTCCCACCAGAACTGGTGCCCGACCGCCGTGATTTCGGTGGTCCCAGGAGGGAATCGCATGTCCTCCACCGCGTGAATCACACGCGCGGTCGCCAGGAACAGCACCACCACGATCAGCACGGGAATGACCGTCCAAGCCAATTCCACCTGGTTGCTGCCGTAGATCTGGGCAGGCTCACGGCCATCGTCATCGGGACGCTGCCGGAATTTCACAAGCGCGTAAGCCAGCAGGCCGCAGACCGCCACGAAGATGGCAAAACAAATTGCCAGCACGAATAACGACAAATGATAGATGGAGTCGGCCGGAGTTGAGGCCGGAGAGAAAATGCTCGGTGTCGCCGGATCTACACCGCCAGCGGCGAAGGCGGCTGTGGACGCTCCTGTCGAGAGAACAGCGACGCAGCCTCGTAATGACCCCATTCGGAAACTCAGCTTCACAACCTTATCTCCGAGCAATCGATGAAGGCTTCGATATTAGCACGCGACCAGCGCCGTCGGGCAGTGCGTCACGCGTACCTCGGGGCAAATCAACCAAACACCGATCGTTGGAACTCCGCTCCCTGCGATGACGCAACTGAATTGCGTTTCGATGCTGCCATTTCGATAGCGAGTTTAGGGGTGTTGCTGGTGGGCCCGGAGGGATTCGAACCCCCAACCAAGGGATTATGAGTCCCCTGCTCTAACCGTTGAGCTACAGGCCCTTCAATGACTTGCGAATGCCACATTTCCTAATGTAGCGGAAAATGTAACGCCAGGCATCCCATCCGACTCGATTTCAGCAGCCCCCACGACAGCGGGTGTCATCACGAAGCCCGCTCCCTGGGGCCTCGCGCTGGCTTCCCTATTCGGAAGCAGTTTGCGCCTCCATTCTCTGGAAGACGCTGCACGATCCGCCTGGCAATAACACGCCCTTCATCAAAGCAAACTTGCTCTCCATCGCACACAGCATGGAATCCAGCTGGTTCCTCTGTGCTTCTTCTGCCGGAACTCCTCGCGTCTGTTTGTAATATGCGATGGCCAGCGAGTTGTTGGCATAGGCCAACGCGTAATAGACCGCCAAGTCGGCATCGGTCTGCACATCGACCGTTGCTAACGACAGCTTTCTGTCGATGGCATCAAACCTGGGACCGATTGCAACTTTCTCCCGTTTCAGGACCACAGCCCGCAGGCTTTCGATTTCGTCCGCAACCCCGGCAACATCGCTTCTAAACTGCTCAGAGAACCGTTGGCCCTCGACTGCGCTCCTGTCGCAGTCTCGCGCTTTGGTTGCAGTACGGATCGTCACCCCGTCGTCTCCTGAATGCACCGTAGCGCCCAGTGTCCTTGCCAGCAAGGCCAAATCGACATAGCTGACTCCGTCTTTGACAATGACCCGGTTCGAGGGCAGTGGTTTTCCGTCCACGAAAATCCGCTTGCGCGAGGCAATTGGTACCGAACCAGGCCCGGGTGAAGTCTTCTGGGCCGATCCCGTTGCTGCAAGCAAAAGCAAAGTTACGCACACTAAACAAAACCTCAATTGCCACCTCGCTGGAAAGCAAGCCGCCGGTTATCGGGAGGCGTGTCCCATGACCTTCTGCACTGCGGTAATCGTGTCTTGAATGTCGCGGTCGGACAACGTAGGGTGCACCAGAAACATGAGGCTCGTCTCCCCCAGTTCCTTTGCAACCCGCAATCGATCCGGCGGGCGCATCCCGTCAAATGCCTTCTCTAGATAGATCTCGCTGCAACTGCCAGAAAAACACGGAATCCCCTCCGCCTCGATAGCAGCTATGATTCGATCCCGGTCCCAACCGTTATGCAGTTTTTGCGGCCGGACGAAGACATAGTACTTGTAATACGAATGGTAGGCATCCTTCGGGGGCTCGGTCGTGCGGAGCGCCGGCATCGCCGTAAACGCCTCGTTCATTTGTCCAGCAAAGTGGCTGCGGCGTTGACGCTGGAATCAAGCTTGCGGATCATCTGCCGACCCAAAGCTGATTGCATTTCCGTCAGTCGCCAGTTGGTCCCGAACGACTCGTGCAGCCAGCGGAACCCTGCCTGAGGTTCGTTTGTGTACGCCAGGTCGTAGTTCTTTCCGTGGTCTTTGTAGGCCCACGCCCGCCGCCACAACTGTTCGTCATTTGTGGTGACCATGCCGCCTTCCCCGCCGGTGGTCATGATCTTGTCCTGGCAGAACGAGAACGCGTTAATGTGGCCCATCGAACCCACGGGACGGCCTTTATTACTCGCGCCGTGCGCCTGCGCACAATCCTCCACAACCGCAAGGCCGAACCCGTCCGCCAAACTCATGATTGGGTCCATATCGCAGGGCCAGCCGGCCAGATGCACGGCGATGATCGCCTTGGTCCGCGCTGTAATTGCCTGCCGAACTGTCTCTGCGGTCAGATTCTGGCTTTCGTAGTCGACATCGACAGTGAGAGGTCTCGCTCCTCGCACTGCGATACAGCTGGCCGAAGCGATATAGGTGCGGCAGGGGCATATGACTTCGTCGCCCGGCCCGATGCCGAGGGCGTACAGAGCTAACTCCAGCGCGGCTGTGCCGTTAGCTACGGCGATGGCATATTTCGTCCCGGTATAAGTGGCGAATTCCTGCTCGAACAGCCGCCCTTCGTCGCCAGTCCAGTAATTGACTCTTCCGGAGCGAAGTACGGCCGAAACTGCTTTGACTTCAGCAGCATCGAACTGGGGCCATGCCGGCAACGGGTCGGTCCGCACTGGCCGTCCTCCATCGATCGCCAGTTTTGGCATCGAACGATCCTCCGAACGTATGTATAGCAGAACCCACAGAGGCCGCTGCCTCCAAGAACTTGTAGGAGCATGCCGCCGAGGCTACAGATTTCTAGAGAAGAGCCGAGCCGGTGAAGCGCAACATCAAATTTTATCAATGACTTATGTTGGATCCGGTGTGGAACTGGAGTTGCAACATCTTTGGGCAGTTGGGTTGTGGTTCTTGTGACGTTGCCGCTGTCGAGACACACGGCATGCCTGCTCGAGCGGTCAGGGCTAAGTCCGGCTGTTCAGCGTGAGGCTCGGTAAAAGGGTTGCATACATGGGGTCCGAGCCTCACGAGCGGCATCCTCGGAGGTCGTAGTTCTCCCACCTTCCGTTCCAGTTTTTCAGGTTTCGAACTTTCTGGAAGACCATCCTTCCGAATTGCCGAGCGCGGCCCCCAAAAAACCATATTTATAACTTCTAGAGCACTTTCACAGAGGGTGTAACCGGATTCCCCTCAGGGGGCGGTTTCCATCAAGACAGCAAGAGCGAGAGCCATGGCGCTCCGGGTCGATTGCAACTGAGAGCGGTAGGCTGAATATCAGGGTACCCCCTACCCCCCTACCCACTCACCTTGCAGAATCAACGACTTATGAATAAATTCCCTGCAAAGTCCTACAAACAAATGAGTTATACGTAAAGTCTTATAAATACTGAAGTTAGTTCGCTTTTTGGGGGATTTTGGCGCCGAAACTCGCTTGGTTTGCGCCATTTCGCTGTAAAATCATAGAAACAAACGATTTATATGCAAAGTCTTACAAACACTGAAGTTAGGTCAACTTTTTGAGGGGCCATTGCAGCCAAAACCTAGCTGCTTTGCGCGATTCTCTGCAAAGTCATGGAAACAAACGAGTTATACGCAAAGTCTTGTTATCAAAGAACTTAGCTGGCAGCTCTCTGCGCTCTGCAGGAGCCTCGTCCGCGCCTATGCCGGGCCAGCCAGAATCTGAAATACTCCATCGGCTGTGGCTGGGCCAAGAAAAATCGGCAGGCCAATGTGACGAACGTAACCTATCTTTCTCAAAGTGGGACGGATCGCAGGACGACTGCAAGAATACCGGTCGAGCGCTTTCCCAGGTCGGGGGTTACCACCACGCCGCCGCTACGCGGCCGAATCGAGCGCTGCCAGGCATGGTTTGAACGACCGCAAAAAGCGCGATCGGAGTTTGGTACAGGCCCTGCAGCGGCGCTGCGCAGATACACCAGAGGAGGAATTGCTCTAAATCCAATGGCGATCTCGGTTCCGACAAGACCGCCAATCCGGCCCTCGCTCAGGGATTTGCTGGCGGCTTCACAGGCGGGCTCGCAGTGGAACTGCTGCCGGGCGTGACGATCGAGTTTTCCACCGTCTCGCAACTGTTTTCGTCGGGCACATTCCAGTCCTTGGGTTCGCATAACGGTGCGTTGTTCATGCTGCGGCGGTAGCGGGCTACCTCCAGATAAAGCGGCTTGCGGATCCGATTCATCACGCCCAGCGGACGGTGCGCGGGTAAGGAGTGCCAGGGATTGTATGAAAGGTCTTCGCAGGTCTCCTGATTCTCGACAAACGACTGCTTCGGAATCTCGATTCGCGCCACCGGCACAAATGGCGAATCACTTTCAGTCCACTCCACGGTGGTGTCTTCCACCGGCATGTTCTTCCCCGGAACCTGGAGCTGCACCATGAACTCGAAGCAGGCGGCCCGGTCCTTCAGATGGGCGGTCATTTCATCGCGCAGGAAGTTGGGCCCGCTGCGGTCCACGTCGGCGGCCTTGGCATCGTCGCACGGCCTGGCGCTGTACTTGACGACATTGTTCGCCCCCAGTGTGTACGCACTTACGCTGTAAAACTGGGTGTTGAGCAGGCTGTCGGGCGGCGGCTTCAGGGTCTTGAGGGCCAACATCATTTCCCGCGGATGATACCCGCTGAAGTTGAATAGCTTGCTCCAATTCTTTTTCGGGAGATCAGGAGTGAACCCGCCGAGGAAATATCCGTAGTTGCTGCCTTCGCCGAGATACTGCGTGAAACCTAGGTACTCAGGCAGATTCAGTATGAAGAACTGCGTGGCATTCATCATGACGAAGTCCTGAGTCTCGGCATGAGGCACACCATCGTCTTCCATCAGCTTGCGGCCGGGCACGCCCATCAGCTTGATCGCCATGCCGCGCGCGTCTCGGACACCATCCCTCTGCACCAGTGTGCTGCCGCTGGAGTACCTGATCCACGCGTGGTACTCGCCGGGGTTGGCGAAGATGCCCTGCTTATACTTCGGATCAAGGTTGTCCAGCACGCGGAACGTCGCCTCCACGCACCCGTAGGTCTTGGCGTGGACATCCCGCCTATAGGGCTGGCCGGCGTTCGCCGAGGTGGCAGTCGGATAGGTGACGTTCGGGGAGCCGGGAGGATTTCCCGGCAGCGGCTTCGCCGCCATGGTCTGATGGCTGGCGTTGACCATGGACAACGCCGACGCCACAATCTGCGCCGTCAGGTAGTCTTCGTCGGGCGAGACCACTTCGCCCATCGGACCCGGCGGTTTGCTGCGCAAAAAGAAGTAATATCCCAGCGCCGCGAGTACCACCAACCCAATGATGATGCGCGTTCTGCGAGTGTTCAAGCCTTCCTCCCGTCCGGGTAATACGCGGCTACTGACATGCCTGCCGGCTGTCGATACCTTCCTGCAAGTACTCCATGATGTTTTTGCGGTCCGGCGCCAGTTTCACATTGTGGGTGTCGCGATGCACCTTCAAGTACTCGATGATCTGCCAGCGCTGCGCTTCCGTCCATTCCGGTCCAATCACGCCGTACTGTGGCGGACTGCCGATCTTCCACGGTATGTACCCACGGCGAAACTCATGCCCCAAATTCGAATTTCCCGTCAGACTGGTGTCGAGCTGGAAGCCACCCTTGGTGAGACGTTGCGTGCTCAGTCCGAGATTTACCGGATCGAAGTCGCGCGTGCCGACCCAGAACTTCTTGTCCCGCCTGTCGGCAGGAATGAGCAGCTGATAAATCGTCGGCACTGATCCGTTGTGCAGGAAAGGGCCAACCGCCCAGATGCCAGCCAGCGGACGCGGCTTGTACTGCGGAGCCGCCACCGGCAGGTCGATCTGGCCGAAGCCGTTCACCACCGCAATCTTCTCCGGACTGAATCCCATGGCGTTGTAGTACCTGGTGCGCATGTAGTAGCCCACGAGACTGAGGCCCACGCCGGTGTTGGCCTTCGCCAGGTCGAGTGACCCCACCACCGCATCAATTTGCGACTGGCCGGATGTGATGCGCTGGTCCAGAGCGAGTGCGTCGGTCATCAGATCGTGGTCGGAGGACAGCGATGCGTCCGTCTGAATCCGCTGCCGGATCTTGGCCGCCAGCGGTTTCAGCTTGTCCCGCTCGCCGTTGCTGAGCGGCTGACCGGCCTGCGGTTGGTCCTTGGTGTTGATCTGCTGTGCTATGTCGGCGGCAGCAGCGCGAACGTCTTGCGCGCCGGAAATACTGGCCGTCCGGGCAACAATGTCGTTGGCACGCGCTTTGATCTCCAGCCGCAGGTCCGTCTGAAACACCGAGCTCAACAACTGCGCGACGGTTGCAGTATCGATCCCAAGTTTTCGCAGGTCGATCTGCTTGTCAACAAAGTTGACGGCTGTCGTAGGGTCGGTGCCGATGTCCTGCACGGTGAGCGGATGCATCACCCACAAGGGAAACGGGTCGTCGTATGGATAGGTCCACTTCGTTTCAGCGTACGCCGCGTGGCCTTGGTTCGATGACTGTTTGTAGGCATCCGCCAGGAATTGATCCCACGCGGTCTCCATGTATTTCGCATTGGCCGCGGTCTTCAGCGGGGCCTTCCATTCCTTGATGGGATCGGACGCGGGGAATGGCCCGTGACACTGCGCGCAGGTCATTGCGAACAGTTTCTGACCCTCGGCAGCTTTCTCCAGATCGACCTTGCCGAAACAGTCCTCATTCCATTTCGGGGGCTCAAGGCTCCACAGCGCGACCTCAATCCGGTGGAGGTTGTCCATCTCCGAGGTCGTGTCGAATCTGTCTTTCTCCGGGATTGGCCCGCCATACCGGTTCAGCAACGTCGCTTTCGCTCCGACGCCCAGCGATTCGCCCAGGTTCCTGGACATTGGCTGTCGCACTGAAGCGTTGTATTGCACATAGTCGAATTTCCAGATGTCCCACACTGGGGGATACCGGACGGGCGCGTCGCCGAGTCGATAGTTTGAGGCACTAAGTTCATCGCCAAACACGGTGTTGCCAATGCGCGCCAGGGCATCGGTTCGCCCAACCCCCTCGATCGTGGGATACAGCGGATGAAGAGGCTGGTTATCATTCCACGCTTGCTTCAGGAAAATCCAAATCTGCGAGCGCAGGTCGCTATGGAGTTTCCAGAAACCGTGGGAATAGGCCGGTCCCAACACCTGCCTGGCAAACCGATTGAACTTGAAAGGATCAAGATAGGTGGAGGTCAGAGAGGCGAGAAGTTCCAGCGTAAAGTTGCCCGGCTTGGGCGTGGTGAACGCATGCATCGCCGCTCCGCCATCGATGCGAAGACCATAGCGCTTGCCGTTCTTGTTGACCACCAGCTCTCCGGTGTGACAGGTCGCGCAGGTGATGTCGAGTACGGGCGCTCCCAGTGCGGAGTCGTAATGGCTGGTGAACCCTACCGGCAGGTGGTCGGGATTGGACTTCGTGGCCGTGCTATCCACGAGGAAACCGTAGGAGTTCATGCGTTCGGGGCTGGCGAACTGCTTCTTCCCCAGCGGAACTTCGAGGTTCACAAACCACGAGTAAGGCAGGCCTTTCACGCTGGTGCCCTGTGGGGTGTAATAGAAAAGCTGCCGCAACGGCTCCTCGAAGCCACCACTCCAACCGCGGCCTTCACTGAGATAAATATGCTGATCGACGCTTTGAAAATTGGGCCGTTGCGTGCCCGGGTAAAGAACGAGGAACGCGATCCCGAGAAACACCAGGCAGACCAGCACCACGCCCGCCCACAGCAGAAATCGAACCAAACCGCGCAGGGTGATTGTCTCGACGTATTTGATCTGGCGCCATAACCAGCGCAGGAGCCAGCCGGCCAAGCGCGGAATCGCAATGATCAACCATCCGATCCCGGCCAGCAGCGCGAGCAGCGAATCCCAGGGGTGCAACACCGCATGCCTGAGGTGATGCCAGAAAGCCTGCGCATCCGTTTTGATGTCAGTCCACAGCCGATGCAGCGCTCGTTCGATCATGTGATCTCCCACCGGCAACAGCTATTGTCCCCGCCCAGATCTACCTGTTGAAGTGCAGCGGCTTGCCAGGAATCTTCATCTCGCAGGCTACCAGCCTTCCGGTGCCGGCGAGAGTGATGAATGCGGTCTTGCGGTCCGGACCACCGAAGCAGATGTTGGAAGGCAGTGGTTCAGGCTGACCGTCGATCAGCAATTCGATGAATTCGAGGATCTCACCCTTGGGCGAGATCACGGTGATGCCACCGGGCACGTCCGGCCTGGGACCCTCCGGCAACATGGTCGCAACATACACATTGCCTTCCACATCCACCGACATGGAATCGAGCGTTCCCTGCCCCGGTATCGCGGCGGTCAGCACGTAAGAACCATCGAGGGTCTTGGGATTGGGCTTGATCACGCCGGGCGCCGACAATTCCCAGTAAAGAATCCATCGCGCATAGGTCTCGGCAACGTAAAGCCGACTGTCATCCGGCGATAGCGCAATGCCGTTAGGCGCCTGCCGCCCAGGAAGGGCCAAAGTAATCTTGCTGCCGTCCGCCGCAGCATAGTAAACGCCGGTAATGTCCCGGTCCGTCGGTCTGGTCTTGCCCCAATCCGTGAACCAGAAATTGCCCGCAGCATCGAAGACCAGATCATCGGGGCTGCGAAGAGTCTGGCCGTTGCAATGGTTGTACAACGTCGAGTAGCTGGAGCCAACCACGCGCTGAATCAAGCCGCTAACGTAGTCGGCCGGCTGATATGTCGGGACTGAAACCGGGCCGACGGCGATGAAGTCGAGTCCGCCGTCGTTGCACACATAGACCGCACCGTCAGGCCCGATGGCCGCTCCGTTGGGGCCACCGCCCAGATTGGCCGCGGTTTCCTTGGTGCCGTCGGGCAGCACCCGGGTGAGTTTTTTGCCCTGAATTTCCACCACCAGGACGCTGCCGTCCTTCTGATAGATGGGGCCTTCCGGATACTGCAGGCCGGTCGTGATAACTCGAAAATCCGATGTCCTGAAACTCATTTCATCTCTCCGACATTCACAGTGGGAAACGCCTGGGCAGTTCGCAGTCCCGCAAGATGCAGGTCAGCGACTTTTGGATCGCGTGCGATATTCAGGTATTCGGTGTGCAACACTGCCTCGTTGACGTAAGGGTTCGTGGCAAGAACGTGGGCCATCTCTTTCCGCGCCGGTTCAATTTGCCCCAAATGTCCGAGCGCGTTGGCCAGGGTAATGCGCGCGATGTAAAACCTCGGCTGCAACTCAACGCAGCGCTGCGCATGGTCGGCGGCTTCGGGAAATCGCGAGAGGCGAACGTACACCCCGGAGAGGAAGTAGTGCCAGTAAGCCAACGATGGATGCTCCGGGGTTTCCGCAATCAGCTTGGTCAAAATCTTCTCGGCTTCGAGCGCGTCGCGCTCTTTGCCTCCCCAGCCCAGCGCCAGTCCGAGGTATCCCCACGCCACCAGGTTGAAGGGCGCGATCTGCACGGCGCGCCGAAGGGCCTCAACCGACTGGTCATATTCGCTGCAATGGAGCCACACAAGCCCGGCGTTCTCCAGAACCTCGGCGTCCTGCGGCGCAAGCTCCACCGCCTTCGTGGCGGCGGCATTGGCTTCGG
This sequence comes from uncultured Acidobacteriaceae bacterium, assembly GCA_963758255.1. Lineage (GTDB taxonomy): Bacteria > Acidobacteriota > Terriglobia > Terriglobales > Acidobacteriaceae > DASRAA01. The sequence continues at coordinate 111,884 of CAVWUX010000002.1, read as the reverse complement.
CGCGATCTTCTTCGGGACGGTCCGTCAACACCAGCACCACCCGTTCGATCAGGTACAGCGCTAGAAACGCGTAGGCGCTGGCGTACCCAGGATCGAGTTGAATCGCGCGGCGCAGCAAATCCAGCGACTCGCCGATCCCAGCCGGATGAAAGCCGTAATTCCAGAAGTGATAGGCTTTGCGGACCAACCCCCACGCATCGAGCTCGTGAGCAGAAGCCTTGTCGGCATGTTCCGATCCCGCCCGAATCAGCTCGCCACCGGTTGCCCTTACGATCGATTCGGCAATCTCCTCCTGCACTTTGAACAGGTCTTCCAAGTGGCGCTCGTAGGTGCGCGACCACAGCACCGAGCCGGCGAGAGCGTCGGCGAGTTCTCCCATCACCCGAATTCGCGTGCCGGAACGCCGCAGGCTTCCCGTCAGCACGTAGCGAATTTTCAGCTTGGCTGCGACCTCCTGCAGGTCCGGGACTTCATTCTGGTAGTGAATCGTCGAGAGATTGGAGGCGACCCGGATTCCCGGCACCCGCGACAGTGCGCTGCTGATCTCCGAGCCGATACCCATCGCCATGTACTCATCCTCTTTGTCCGACGACAAGCTGCGAAAGGGCAGCACCGCTATCGACGATTTCTCATGTCCGGCCCGCGGCGGCTCGATCCATACCGGAGGATATGCAGACCGGCTTGAGCCGATTGTCGGGACAGCTATCGGCGCATCGGTGATCTGCGTCCCCATCGCAGACGACTCCACTGTCGCCTGGCGAAACGCCTCCTTGGCAGCTTCCAATTCCTCGGCAAAAGCAGCCATATTGGGGTAGCGTCCTTGCGGAAGCTTGTGCAACGCTCGCGCAACGATCTGGTCTGCAATGGGCGGAAAGTGCCGATGGGTATGACGCAGCGGCTTCGGCTGCTCGTGATAAATTGCCTGCAACAATTCCAGCGGATTGTCCGCGTAAAACGGAACCCGGCCAGTAAGCATCTGGTAGAACACCACGCCCAGCGAGTAAATGTCCGTTCGCTGATCGATCTCGCCCGCGGAAAACTGTTCCGGCGCAGCGTAATACGTGGTTCCAAGAAAGGCACCCGGCCGCGTCAAGTTCTCATACGTAGCCAGTTGACCGGACTGTTCCGACTTCAGCTTGGCCACGCCAAAGTCAAGAATCTTGAGGCGGTCGCGCCGGGAAATCAGTACGTTCTGGGGCTTCAGGTCGCGGTGAACAATGCCCGCTTCATGCGCGCAACCCAACGCATCTGCCATCATGTGCGCATAGCGAATGGCTTGCTCCGGCGGCAACCCGCCCAGGGGAATCGTGTCCCCGAGCGTCTTGCCTTCGATCAACTCCATGACGATGTAGCTGGCATGCTCGTCCGAGACCAGATCGTAGATCGTCACGATGTTCGGATGGTTGAGCGCCGAGGCGGCTTGTGCTTCGCGCTCAAAGCGCTGCCTTGCAACGGGATCCGACGAAGTGAAGACCGGCAACGCCTTGATCGCCACAGATCGATTGAGCGACAAGTCCCGCGCCCGGTAGACGACTCCCATGCCTCCCCGGGCAATTTCTTCCTCGATCTCGTAGTGCGAAATGACTCGGCCCTTCATTTGCATTCGATTGCCCGATCAGACTGTGGTGCTCTGGGAAGTTTCGCACCGAAACGAGGGCGTAGCGCCGGCCCGCTCTCGAGCTTCACACCCCTGCTGAGCTCACCTTCTTGAATCACATCACCGAGGGGATACGACCCTGCCCGCATTGGGAGCGCAACTTCGCAGCATTGTAACCCGCTTTGGAGCACCAAAAAATGACGCAATCCTAACCACAACAGACACATGCCCGGTGCGCTTGACTATATCAAAGCATAACTCAGTCGGGTAGGATTTCAGCGCCTCAGACGGAATGGACCTTTTGTCGGCGGCGTTCGGCGAGGACTGCCTGGATGAAGCTGACTTCCTGGCTTAGCATGTCGGTGGCTTCACGGCAAAGTTCGGGCTGTGTCGTCATCAGGTCAAGAAAAGTCTGGCGTTCGACATGCAAGACTTCTGCGTCGGTAACTGCCACAGCCTCAAGGCTGTAGGGCCGTCCCGTGAAAGTGGCGGGAACCCCCAGAAGCGAACCCGCTGAGAAGACCCGGTCCAGCTTTTCCAAGTCTTTGACCGCCAGACAGACCTTTCCCTTCAGCACCAGGTAAACTCCCAGGTTTTCCTGCCCTAACTCAAACAAAGAACAGTTGGAAGGGTAGCGTTTGACCACACCAGCCGTTACCAACGACTTCTTCAACTTGGTGGACACCTTGAGAAAGTTCGACTTCGTCCCCACATTTGGCATGTTGTACTTATGCCAAATGAGGCGCACTGCCGCTGTGACTGCAATCACAGGTCTTTGTGAAGCAGAATTCGGCTCGATCGTGGGGCGGGACGACTCCGACTTTGGTCGAGCTGGCAGCATGGCTCCAGTTCCGTTTTGAACACCGCCCGAATCGGTAACCAGACCCGTCACTTCCAGGGTTCTTGCATTGACCCTGCCCTGAGAGGCTCCAAGAATGAGAAGTGAAGTTACGAGTTAAGGAGTAATAGCGCAATGCGTATTTTGGTTGTTGAAGACGATGTCCCCCTGGCCACCTTCCTGCGTAAGGGACTCGAAGCCGAGCACTATGCCGTCGACACTTCGTCGGATGGCGATGACGCCCGCAGGATGGCCTGCGAGAGCGATTACGATTTGATGGTTCTTGATCTGAACCTCCCCAAGCTGGATGGCATTGGAGTTCTGAATGCCATTCGCCCCAAGAAGCCTTCTCTGCCCGTGCTCGTGCTGACCGCCCGGAGTCGACTAGAAGACCGCGTGCAGTCGCTCGACTCTGGAGCGGATGATGTCCTGCTCAAACCCTTTTCGTTTACCGAGCTGTCGGCGCGCGTGCGTGCGCTGTTGCGGCGGCGTCCGTTTGCCGCGGAGACTCTGCTCAAGCTCGCCGACCTCGAACTCAACCGTGTCGAGCGAACGGTCAGGCGGGCTGGAAAACGAATCGAGCTGACCTCGAAAGAGTTTGGATTGCTCGAGTACTTGCTGCGCAACGCCGGCCATCGCATCACCCGTTCCATGATCGTTGAACACGTGTGGAACCTGTCGTTCGACACGGGAACCAACGTGGTGGACGTTTACATCAACTATTTGCGCAAGAAGATCGACGGCAGTTTTTCTCCCAAGCTCATCCACACAGTGCGCGGCGTGGGCTACGAACTGCGCTGCCAATCCGAGGTGGCGGCATGACAGCACCGGCAATTGGAACTTTATCGGCGCCGCAGTCCGAGCGGGCCTTCGCATCGGAGCTCTTTCACTCCGTCAGCCAACCGCTTACTGCCTTGGAATGTGGACTTGAGTTATCGCTGCGCCAGGACAGGACCGCCCGCCAGTTTCGCGCCCGGCTGAAAACGGCCCTGCAGGCAGCACAACTACTGCACCAGAGACTCCTGGAAGCTCGATGGTTGCAGGATGCGGGAGAGCCCGGCGATACCTCCCATCCTGTGGCGCTTCAGAACTTGCTTTTGCAACTCCGCGAAGATCTTCTGCCGGTTGCAAAATCCGCGAAGGTAAACCTGGCCGTGCAGTGTGAAACGGCCAGGGTCCTTGGCAATGAAGCACGACTGCGCAATGGTTTCTTCCATCTGTTCGACTTTCTCCTGCGCACCTGCCCGAAGCGCCACACGGTGCACGTTCAGCCGCAGTGTGCAAAGCCCGGCATCTTCCAGCTAAGTTTCAGCAGCAATGGGTCGGCCGGAAACAATGCTCTCGTTGCAATCCCCGTTGCAGACCCTGCCGACTTGAGCTTTCGAATCGCTCAACGCGCCATTCGAGCCGCCGGCGGAGACCTGGTGGTGACACAGAACCAGTGCGGACAATTTGGCGGCTACGTGCGGCTGCTCCTCGCCAACTGAATCTCCACATTTGGGAATCCGATCCTGTTTTGGGCTGCTCCCGCAGCCCTTTTTATTCCCTAGAATCTTCTAATCTCCAACTAATTTTCTTCTAAGACACAACTACTACAACGTGGGATATGAAGACGATCGCGTATCCCGCTTGCATCGTTGCTGCGCCCGCGATCGCGTGCTGCAGCCCGCTGGAGGAGGAATCGGACCGTGGTCGGCCGGACACCCCCGGCTGAGCGGTCCCTCCACGGACTGGCGCATTCCTGAGCCCGGTAACGATCAGCGAACAGTCGCCTGCCCGTCCAGCTCCCCCAATCGCCCAGTAGCGCGCAGAGACGAAGATCTGCACTACCTCCCGCGCGAGCGACTGCGTGTGACGGCTCCAGCGCTGCAAATCAGCGCTCATGACGGTCTTCATTCTCTTCCTTTCCCGTCGCCACGCATGAACCGCTGCCGCGCTTTCCCTGACCGGTTGCCGCCGGGGCCTTCGTTCCCGGTGACACCTGCGAATTGGAGACGACACCATGGATTCCAAGACGGCCGATGCGCCCAAGCAGCAGCGCACCGAAGAAGAGTTCGAGAAAATCGTGCTCGAGCAAATGCCCCAGGTGAAATACATCGCCCGGCGCATTCATGAGCACCTCCCCCAGCATGTCCCCTTCGAGGACCTGGTTCACGCCGGCATCGTGGGACTGATCGATGCGCTCAACAAATTCGATACTGAGAAACATGTGAAGTTTGCCTCGTATGCGAAATTCCGCATCCGTGGCGCCATCCTCGACAGTCTGCGCGAGATGGACTGGAGTCCACGCGATTTGCGCCGGAAGTCGCGTCAGGTCGATACCGTGATGCAGAAATTGCAGGTGGAACTTGGACGGTCAGTCTCCGAGCCGGAACTGGCAAAAGCGCTGGGGCTGTCAATGCGCGAGCTTCACCATCTGCTGAATGAAATTCGCGGACTGGAGATCGGCAGCCTGCAATGCGAGTCCTACGAAGATGGGCAGGAAACCGACCTGGCCCAGAACATCGCCGGTCCGCCGGATCAGGACCCGCTCACACTCTGTCTGGCCGGTGAACGCAATCAACGACTGGAGAAGGCAATCGCACGGTTGCCGGAACGCGAGCAACAAGTTCTCATGCTCTACTACCAGCAGGAACTCACCATGCGAGAGGTGGGCGAGCTGATGGGTGTTGGCGAATCCAGGGTGTCGCAAATCCACACCCTGGCAGTCGAGCATCTGCGATCTGTGATGTAGAGCAGTCCTGTCTTTTTCTGCAGCTATTCGAACCTAGCGCCGGGTGCTTCTCTCAGCCCCGGCGCAGCCTTTCTGATCGCCTGTCAATTCTCATCTCTCTAGTCCCAATCGTCTGCCTCGCGACTGTTTGCGTATCCATGATGACGGCTGGGCACCTCCGAAGCTAAATAGACTGTTTGGCCGTTCAGTCGCATTCACTCCAAAGCAAGCCCCCTTCAGTGTTAGGATGGCGGACTGGTAAATAGCCGCTGTCTCGAACGTCACGCACGCGAAAGGACGTCATGCAGAGAAACTCGAATACCCACCGCACCCGGCTGGTTTCACTTTGGGTGATCGCGATCGTCTGCGTCGTTTTTCAAGCCCCAACTCTTCAAAGTCAGGCGTCTAAATCCGCCGAACAGCGTGCCGACGCCCTGCTGAAGCAGATGACGCTGGAGGAAAAGATCGGGCAGCTCAACCAGGCGGCAGGCGTGCCGCTCGTCGTGCTTCCCAACGCGCCGGCGACGGCAGAGGAGCAAGTCCGCAAGGGGCTCGCGGGTTCCGTGCTCTGGGTCTCGGAGCCGGCCGAGATCAACCGGTTTCAGAAGATTGCCGTGGAGGAATCGCGGCTGCACATCCCTTTGCTCATTGGGCTGGATGTAATCCACGGGTACCACACCATCTTTCCACCTCCGTTGGCGATGTCGGCGGCATGGGACCCGGCGCTGGTGGAGCGCACGCAAACAATCGCGGCGCGTGAAGCGCGGGCGGCAGGCATCAACTGGACGTTCGCTCCCATGGTGGACATCGCGCGTGACGCGCGTTGGGGCCGCATGGTGGAGGGCGCAGGAGAAGATCCGTACCTCGGGGCAATCATGGCGAAGGCACAGGTACGAGGATTCCAGGGGCCAGAGCTGGGTGCCGCCGGACCATGTGCTGGGATGCGTGAAGCACTTTGCGGCTTACGGCGCGGCTGATGGCGGACGCGATTACGATTCGTCGTACGTGCCGGACGACCTGCTTTGGAACGTGTACTTCCCTCCTTTCAAGGCAGCGATCGACGCCGGCGTCGGCAGCCTGATGAGTGCCTACATGGACCTGAACGAGGTGCCGGCGACTGGCAACTACTTCCTGCTGCATGACGTGCTGCGCGAGGACTGGAAGTTCAAGGGCTTCGTGGTCAGCGACGCGATAGCTATCGGAAGCCTGGTCACGCATGGCTATGCGCGCGATCGTGAGGACGCGGCCTACAAGGCCTTCCATGCCGGAGTCAACATGGACATGGCCAGCTACACCTACCTGAATGAGCTGTCAAAGCTGGTCAAGGCAGGGCGCGTCACTGAAGCGCAAATCGACGCACTGGTGCGGCCGATGCTCGTCGCCAAGTTCAAGCTCGGGCTGTTCGAGAACGCTTACATCGACGAATCAAAGATTGCCGGAGTGATGAACGATCCGGCCAGCGCTCAGGTCGCCCGTGAGGCCGCACAGCGCACCATGGTGCTGCTGAAGAACGACGCACAGATGCTGCCTCTGGACAAGACTGGCACGAAGTATTCGTCGCTAGCGGTGATTGGTCCGGTCGCGGACTCAGGCCCCGCCCAGGTCGGCTTCTGGGGAGGCATGATCACGGGCGGCAAAGATGTTGTCACTGTAATCGAAGGAATCAAGCAAAAGGTCGGCTCCGGCTTTCGCGTTGAGTACGCCAAGGGGCCGAGCATCCGGCGGGAGATCCCATCGAATTTCGACGGAATGCCGGGCATCAAGCTGCATGATGAACCTCCGCAGAGCCCGGCCGATGCGCAGGCGGCGTTTCAGCAGGCCGTGGACACCGCGAAACGATGCGACCTTGCAATCATGGTTCTGGGCGAAGGTGCGCTGATGGCGGGCGAGGCGGCGTCGAATTCGTCGCTGCGCCTGGCAGGACGCCAGCAGGAATTGCTGGAAGCGGTTGTCGCCACCGGCAAACCCGTGGTGCTGGTGCTGATCAACGGACGCCCGCTCAACATTTCGTGGGCGGCGGAGCACGTCCCCGCGATTCTCGAAGCGTGGGAGCCCGGCAGCCAGGGCGGCAACGCGGTCGCCGACATCTTGTTTGGCGACGCAAATCCCGGCGGCAAGCTTACCGTCACCTGGCCGCGCAGCGCCGGACAGGAGCCGCTCTACTACGCGCACACTCTTACGCACGAGCCGGATACCGACCCGAAGTTTAAGTCGCGCTATCAGGACATCAAGACCTCGCCGCTCTATCCCTTCGGCTACGGACTGAGCTATACAACCTTCGCCGTCAGCAATCTGCACTTGGATAAGACGCACGCGAACATCGGCGAGAGCATCGGGGTCTCGGCCGACGTTCAGAACACCGGGAGCGTAGCGGGAGACGAAGTCGTGCAACTCTACATTCACCAGCAGTCGGGCAGCGCCTCGCGTCCGGTCCGTCAGCTTAAGGGTTTCGAAAAGGTATCGCTCGCTCCGGGAGAGAAGAAGACAGTGCATTTCACGCTGGGCAAGGATGAACTGATCTATTGGAGCCCATCGGAAAAGAAGTGGGTGTTGGAGCCCGCGGTCTTCGACGTATGGGCCGGTGATGATTCGACCGCTACACTCCATGCCAACTTCGAAGTGACAAAGTGAACGGATTCACGAATGTTGCCCACAAATAGTCGCAGATCGTTTCTAGTCACGCTGGGACGCACGCTGGCGGTGGCGTCTCTCGTACCTCGCGTGTTGGCCGAAGCCGCCGAGCAGTTTTCTCCGGATATCGCCGCACTCTACCGCAAGAGCGTCGTCATCGATACGCTGTGCGCGCCCTTCACCAGCGACGACGGGCTTCCCAATGAGTCCGCGATTGAAGCTGTGCGAAGCTCGGGCATCACCGCCATCAACTTCACAATTTCGGCACCCACCTTCGAGGGAACAGTTGACAGCCTGGCATACGTGGATGCGCTCGTCGAACAGTCACCCGAGGTGTTCTGCATCGTTCGTCAGCAATCCGACATCGCCCGCGCCAAGCGCGAGGGCAAGATCGGAATCATGCCGGGCTTTCAGTACGTTCAGTTTCTGGAAGCTGACCCGTCGCGCATCGAGACCTTTCGCCGTCTGGGCGTGCGCATCATGCAACTCACCTACAACAACCGCAGCATCTTCGGAGACGGCTGTCTCGAGCCCGGAAACGCCGGACTGAGCAAAGCCGGACACGCTGCCGTCCGCAAGATGAACGAGATCGGCGTCGCCGTTGATCTCAGCCACAGCGGCTACCGCACCACATCCGAAGCTATCGAGGCGTCAGCCAAGCCGGTCCTCATCACCCATTCGGGATGCGCCGCAGTCTATGCTCACCCCCGCAGCAAGCCCGACGAAATTATGAAAGCGCTGGCCGATCGCGGCGGATACTTCGGCGTTTATCTGATGCCCTATCTGGTGGCCTCGCCGACGGTGCCCACGCGCGAGCATGTGATGAACCACGTGCTGCATGCGATCAACGTCTGTGGAGCCGATCACGTCGGCATTGGCTCGGACAGCTCGATCCAGGCTGTCCATCTGACTCCTGAACAGAAGAAGGCGTTCGACGAAGACATCGCTCGCCGCAAGCAACTCGGCATCGGAGCACCCGGCGAAGACCGCTATCCCTACGTCCCCGATCTCAACGGCCCCGATCACATGGAGGTGATCGCCGCTGAGTTGCAAAAGCGTGGCCAACCGTCGTCGGTGATCGAGAAGGTGCTGGGTGCGAACTTTCAGCGCATCATCGGAGAAATCTGGTCAACCGCCTGATCGCCTCGTCATTGGTGCGAGTAGAATGGCCTCGCCAATCGATGCCCTCATTCCCCTCGTCCGAATTTCCGGAGACTTCACCCATGCACCGTACTAACTCACGGCCTTACACTAGCCGCCTGCTATTCGCATTGCTGTCTCTCATGCTTGTCATCGCCATGTTTGCCAACGCGCAAACGGAAAAAGTTCAGACGCCTGCAATCCTGCTCGGCACCGCCTGGTATCCCGAGCAGTGGCCCGAGTCGCGATGGGACGCCGACCTGGCGCTCATGCAGCAGGCGGGCATTCACATGGTGCGCGTGGGCGAGTTTGCCTGGAGCCGCATGGAGCCCACCGAGGGCCAGTACGACCTCGACTGGCTGGACCATGCGATCGCGGCGGCTGCGAAACACGGCATTGTTACCGTCATCGGCACGCCTTCGGCTGCTCCTCCAGCGTGGCTGACTCAGAAATACCCTGAAACGCTGCGCACCATGGAGGATGGCCGCAAGGACCAGCACGGCAACCGCCAGCAATTCAACTTCGCCAATCCGAAGTACCGAGAGTTGGCGCGAGCCATGGCGGAACAACTGGCCAAGCGCTTCGGACACAATCCCAACGTCGTAGGCTGGCAGATCGATAACGAGTACGCCAACGTATCCTTTGACGCCGATACCAAGGCGCAATTTCAGCAGTGGTTGAAAGCTCGCTACGGCACGCTCGACAACCTCAACACGCGCTGGACCACGTCGTACTGGAGCGAGACTTACTTCAACTGGGACCAAGTGCCGATCCAGACCGGGTATGGAAATCCGGGGCTGCTGGTGAGTTGGATGCGCTTCGTCAGCGACACCTGGCGGAGCTATCAGAAGAACCAGATCGAGGTGATCCGCGCCAACGCCGACTCCCGGCAATTCATCACCACCAACATGATGGGATGGTTCAACGGCTACGACCATTACACGGTTGCGCAGGACCTTGACCTTGCTTCGTGGGACGACTACGTCGGCCAGGGACACCTCGATCCCGTGAAGAACGGCGCGGCCCATGACCTGACGCGCGGCTTTAAGGGCAAGAATTTCTGGGTGATGGAGACCCAGCCCGGCGGCGTGAACTGGGCCTCGATCAACAACTGGCTCGACAAAGGAGAAGTTCGCGCCATGGCCTGGCACGACATCGGACATGGAGCCGACACCGTCAGCTACTGGCAATGGCGCAGCGCACTGAATGGCCAGGAGCAATATCACGGGACTCTGGTTGGCCCGGATGGATCTCCCGACCCTCTGTATCCGGAGATCGCTCAGATTGGTCGCGAGTTCGAGAAAGCAAGCCCAGTTCTGGCGGGGACGTCAGTAAAGTCAGAGGTCGCGATCCTGCACTCATACGACAGCCGCTGGGCTATCGAATGGCAGAAGCACAACAAGAACTACGATCCGGTCAGCGAAATCCTCAGCTACTACGGACCACTGCGGACCATCTCGCAGTCCATAGATGTCATTCCTCCAACGGTGTCACTCAGCCAATACAAATTAGTGGTGGCGCCGGGGCTGAATGTCGTGTCGGATGCGATCGCGAAAAACTTAATGCAATACGTTAACAACGGCGGGCATCTGGTTCTGGGGCAACGGTCTGCCATGAAAGACGACGACAACGGATTGTGGCCGCAGCGACAGCCCGGACCGTTGACCGACATGCTTGGCGGGCGCGTCGAGCAGTATTACGCGCTGGTCGATCCGGTGCCGGTCGAGGGCAAGTGGGGCGCGGGAGCGAGCCAGCTTTGGGCCGAGCTGCTGAGCGCGAAGGAGGCCGACGTCGAGGTCCTGATGCGCTATGGCAAGAGCAACGGTTGGCTCGACGGGCAGCCCGCGGCCATCACTCGCAAGGTGGGTAAGGGCCGGATCACTTACTTCGGCGCATGGCTCGACGAGGAGACGATGGCGCAGGCAGCAAGCTGGATGACCGAGGTAAGCAACGTGAAACCCGCTCTTGGCCAGGTGCCCGATGGGGTCGAAGTCTACCCCCGATACGGACCAAAAGGCGAGGTCTTTATCCTGGTCAACTTCGCAAACAGACCACGGACCGTCGACTTGCCGGCGTCGATGCAAGATGTCCTTGCGGGGAATGCCGTCCACTCCGTCACGCTACCGCACTTCGGCGTCGCGGTGCTGGCGTCGTCAAAGTAAGCAAACGACGCCAGCAGGAATGAGCCGACCGCTATGTGCCGGCTCCGCTGTTTGAACCGCGTTCGACTACTTGAGGCTCTTCACATAGGCGGCGACCGCAGACGCCTGGTCGGCGGTCATGCCGGTCATGGCTTTACCGTGCGGGGCCTTCTTGCCCGGGGCTCCCTTCTCCAGGACATCGGCAATCTGGGCCGCGGTAAGCGAGGTTCCCTTCAACGCTGGGCCTGCCTTCCCTTCCCCACCCGCGCCATGGCACATGGCGCACTTTGTTTTGTAAATCGCTGCGCCGTCTTCGGCGGCAAATGCCATTCCAGACATCAATGCAACAACAGTTAAACTGAAAATGAAACGCTTCATGGAATCAAAATCTCCTTGTTCTTATTAGACTCACGCAAGCACCCGACATTGTAAGACATGTCAGGCTTCGAATTGTTCGAAACTCTGGGCATTCAGCCCGCGGCAAAATATGAACCGGGCAGGCAGTCACGCCGATATCACTCTACGAGGTGGCGACGCCCCGAACAGTGACGCCCGTCACCATGGCTTGGGAATTTGAGCCGCAGCGCAGACCGCCAAACAAGGCGGCTCGATGCCGCGAATCATTCCACCTTGTAGATTGCGACACTTTGAGGAGCCATCTGCAACTGCAATTGGGTTCCCTGCAAGTGCAACTCCGACCCCGAATTCACCGGCACGAAGCGTTTGGCATCAGCAATCGTGGTATCCGCCAGGTCCACTGTTACACCCTTGGCGGTATCGCCCTTGTAGAACACCACCATCAAACGCTCGTTGTTTGATTCGCGCGTGAACACGTAGTAGTCATCGGTCACGACCACATGTTTTTGTTCGCCGATGCGCAGCGCTGGATGCTCGCGACGCAGCTTCAGCAACCCCTGCACATGCGCATACACCTCCTGTTCATCGGAAGTGCGTCCAGCCTGTGTGAACGCATTCTGCCGGTCTCCTGGGAATCCACCGGGGAAATCACGACGGTTGTCGGGGTCCTCTCCGCCCGGCATCGCGATTTCATCGCCTGAATAGACTTGTGGAATTCCACGCAGCGTTGCCAGCAACGAAAATCCCAGCTTGAGCTTCGCGGTCGATCCCCCGGCATCGGTCACAAAGCGCTTCATGTCGTGATTGCCGATGAACGTCACCAGCAACTCCGGATGTGGATAGAGGCGGTCCTGGCGAAGGACATCCACGATCTTCTTCGCTGAGGCTCCGTGATTGACCACTTCGCGGATCGCAGAGTTCATGGGGAAATCGAAGGGTGTTGTCAGATGCGTGTCGACCCCGTCGAAGCCTTTCTGGCCTCCGGCAAAATACGACACCACGGTGGGGTCAAAGTTGTAAACCTCGCCCACTGCAAAAAAATTGGGATACGTCGCCTGCAGCCCCTGGAGGTATTTCGGCCAGAACACGCGCGGGACGTAGGGAAAGGTATCGATGCGGAAGCCGTCAACCCCGCCGATTTCCATCCACCAGTAGGCGTTCTGCAGCAGATATTCGGCGGTCAACGGATTTTCCTGTGCCAGGTCCGGAAGAATATTCGCGAACCACCCGTCGAGCGCGCTGCGATAATTCTTCTCGACAGCGTGGGGATCGGTCACCGGAGCATATTCGTAATCGGTGTTGATGTGGTTCTCGGTCGTGCCGTGCAGCCATCCCGGAGTGGGCTGCGACGTTGCCCACGGATGCTTGGGCCCCACGTGGTTCGGCACCATATCGAGCAGAATTTTGATTCCCTGCTGGTGAGCGGCATCCACCAGTTGCTGAAAGTCCTGCACCGTACCGAAATGATCCTCGACAGCGTAGAGGTCGGTGGCGCCATAGCCGTGATAGGTCTCGCTGGAGTTGTCGTTGTCGAAAATGGGATTTAACCACAGTGTGGTAACGCCCAGGTCTTTGAGGTAGGGCAGGTGCTCCTGAATGCCCTTGAGATCGCCGCCATGATAAGCCTTCGCGGCCGAGCGATCATATGTGCCCGGCGCGGCGCCCTTCGGCATGTTGTTGTCGGGATCGCCGTCGGCAAAACGGTCGGGCATGATGAGGTAGATCACGTCATCGCGCGTCACCCCTTGAAAACGACCCTTTTGTGCGCCCCGTTCCAGCAGCGATAGCGTTGCAGTCGCTGCCCCACCAGGCGTTTTCAGCGTGAGCGTCACCTTCCCCGGCTTGGCGTTCTTAGCAATGCTAAGCCAGACGAAGGCGTGCTTCCCGTCGGGCTGGACTTGCGCCTTCTCGATCCGGACGCCGGGATGGGCAACCGATATCTTTGCATCGCCGAGCTCTTCTCCATAGATCAACACCATCACCGGCGATACAAAATTCGTCCACCAGTTCGGAGGCTCAACCTTGTTGACCAGGGGCGGGCTTGCCGCCACAGCAGACAGCGACAGAGCGCCAACAACAAGTGCAAGAACAATAACTCTTCGAGTGATGCGACAGAATCCTGGCTCGGACATGACACATCCTTGTGAGCGGCGAGAATCGGTAGACCAGTCAAACGGCCAGCGCAGCGATACTATTTGAACACCATCGGAAGGGCAATCCAGATCAGAATCCTTGGAACTTTCGCGGCGATGGGAGTACAGTGTCGGATGGTTCACTCGCCGGGGGATGGCGAGCCACGCAACAGGATTCGCGCGACGATGCAAAGACCACGACAGAGCTACTGGCAAATCTGGAACATGAGTTTCGGATTCCTCGGCATTCAGTTTGGCTGGGGACTGCAGATGGCCAACATGAGCGCCATCTATGAATACCTGGGCGCTCGTGCCGACCAGATTCCGATCCTCTGGTTGGCGGCGCCTTTGACGGGAATGCTGATTCAGCCGATCATCGGACACGCCAGCGATCACACCTGGAGTTGGCTCGGCCGCCGGCGCCCCTACTTCCTTGTCGGCGCGATTCTCAGCTCATGCGCGCTGATCCTGATGCCCCGTTGCTCCGCCCTCTGGATGGCCGCGGGCCTGCTGTGGATTCTCGACTCCTCGATCAATATCAGCATGGAACCATTCCGCGCCTTCGTGGTTGACCTGTTGCCTGAAGAGCAGCGAACCGAGGGCTTTGCCATGCAGAGCCTCTTCATCGGCGTAGGCGCGGTTGTGGCGTCGGCACTTCCCTGGCTTCTCACCAACGTATTTCATCTCGGCGCCGGGGCTTCCGGCCACGCCATCCCGTGGTCGACCCGGCTGTCGTTTTACATTGGCGCAGCCGCGTTTTTCGGCGCGGTGCTGTGGACGATCATCACCACCAAGGAATATCCGCCTGACGATTTGCAAGCCTTCCATGCGAAGAAATCCGAGAACCATGGCATCGCCGGCAATGTCAGCGAGATCTTCACCGCAATTGCTCAAATGCCGCGGACCATGCGGCAGTTGGCTCCGGTTCAATTGCTGACCTGGCTGGGACTGTTCTGCATGTGGCTCTATTTCTCGGTCGCGGTTGCCCACAACGTTTTTGGTGCGCCCGACCAGACCTCGCCGATTTACAAAGACGGCGTCGAGTGGGCCGGGGTCTGCTTCGGCGTGTACTCGGCCGTGTGCGGACTATTCGCGCCCTTGATGGCAGGCATCGCCGGCAAGATAGGCCGCAAACATACCCACAGTCTCTGCTTGCTTTGTGGCGCCCTTGGATTGCTGTCGGTTGGAGTCATCCACAACAAGTATCTGCTCCTATTTTCCATGATCGGGGTCGGTATCGCCTGGGCCAGCACCCTCGCCATGCCCTACGCAATTCTGGCGGGGTCGCTGCCTCCCGGGAAAACCGGAGTGTACATGGGCATTTTCAACTTCTTTATCGTGCTGCCCGAAATCATCGCTTCGCTGGGTTTCGGCTGGGTCATGAATCACGTGCTGCACAACAACCGGCTGGCGGCGGTAATCGCCGGCGGCGTTTTCATGGCGCTGGCTGCGTTGTTGATGCAGCGAGTCATCGACCCTGGCGCAGAGGCCATTGAAGTAGCAGTGCCTGTCCCCGGTGATGCGATTGCGATCTAGCCACGCGCCCGCGATGCTGACACATTGCGCGGCGCCTCTCCATCACAGCAAAATGCTACTGTAGGTTTCCGCGCATGGACTTCCCACGATCAAGCGGCATTCTTTTGCACCCTACTTCCCTTCCCGGTCCCTACGGCATCGGAGAACTGGGCGCAGAGGCGCATCGCTTTGCGGATTTCCTGAAAGAGGCCGGTCAGCGCGTCTGGCAACTGCTCCCGCTCGGACCGACCGGCTACGGCGATTCCCCCTATCAGTGCTTCTCCGCCTTCGCCGGAAACCCCCTGCTTCTCAGTCTCGACACGCTCGTACAGCGCGGCTACCTTTCGCGGCAAGATCTGGAGACGTGTCCCAAACTGCCGCGCGAGACTGTCGACTTCGGAACGTTGATCGAATGGAAGACTCCCCTCTTACGCAAAGCCGCAGCGCGATTCCACAGCGATGCCAGCGCCGCCGATGGCGAAGCCTTCGACGCATTTTGCAAACGCCATGCGCCCTGGCTCGACGAATTCGCTCTCTTCATGGCGCTCAAGGAAACCCACGACCACGTGATGTGGACACTGTGGGAGCCCGAACTGGCTCTGCGCGATCCCGCCGCCCTCGACAAGGCTCGCCGCGACCTGCACGAGCAGATCGAGTGCCACAAGTTCATCCAGTTCGAGTTCGACCGCCAGTGGTCCGAGTTGAAGGCGCACTGCGCGCGCAACCGCATTCGTATCATGGGCGATGTCCCGATCTACGTCGCCCAGGACAGCTCCGATGTCTGGGCCGCTCCCGGCATGTTCGATCTCGAAGCCGACGGCACGCCCCGCGTCATTGCCGGGGTTCCGCCCGATTATTTCAGCGCTACCGGGCAATGCTGGGGCAACCCGATCTATCACTGGGACCTGCACGCCAAGACCGGCTTTCATTGGTGGATTGCGCGTTTCCGCCGCGCCTTCGAAATGCTCGACATGATTCGTCTCGATCACTTTCGTGGATTCGAAGCCTATTACGAAATCCCCGGCACCGAAACCACTGCCGTCAACGGAAGGTGGGTAAAGGGTCCCGGGGCCGCGTTGTTCGAAGCGGTAGAAGGCGAGCTCGGCAGCCTTCCTATCCTCGCCGAGAATCTCGGCGTCATTACCCCCGAGGTGGAGGCGCTGCGCAACCGTTTCGGTTTTCCCGGCATGGCCATTCTGCAATTTGCTTTCGGCAACGATCCCCAGGCACCGGACTTCAAGCCCCACAACTATTCTCGCCATCTCGTGGCCTACACCGGCACCCATGACAACGACACCGTGGTCGGATGGTGGACAAGCACCGGCGCCGCCGACAGCACCCGCACCATTGACGATGTGGAGAAAGAAATGGAATTCGCCCGGCGTTACCTCGACACCGACGGAGCGGAGATCCACTGGGTAATGATCCGCACCCTGATGGCCTCCGTGGCTGACACCGTCATATTTCCGCTCCAGGATGTCTTGGGAATCGGCGGCGAAGGCCGCATGAATCTTCCCGGCACTTCATCCGGCAACTGGCGCTGGCGCTACCGCGCCCAGGAGCTTACGCCGGAAGTCGGAACACGACTGCGGGAGATGGTGCAGACCTATGACCGGTAACGCCTGAAACAAATGCTTCACTTTCCCCTCGTATGTGAAACATAACCGCACATAGGGTGTCCTGCGTCACAGACGGCTGTCCCATCAGAGGTGACAATAGAGATGTAGTTCGGAGGGTGATCTATGGCCGCCCCGTGGGCCCATCGTTACGCGCAGCGCACCAAAACCGTCAAAAGCTCTATCATCCGGGAACTTCTCAAACTCACGACCAAGCCGGAAATTATTTCGTTTGCCGGGGGTCTGCCGGCCCCTGAAGTCTTCCCCGCCGCGCGCTTCCGCGAAGCCTGCGACCGGGTTCTCTCAACCCAGGCCACAGCCGCTTTGCAGTACGGACCCACGGAAGGTTACCGGCCGCTGCGTGAACTCATCGTGGCACAGATGGCGAAATACGGCATCGTCGCCACCGTTGACAACGTGCTCATCACCTCGGGCTCGCAGCAGGCGCTCGACCTGATCGCCAAGCTGCTCATCAACCGCGGCGACCGCATTCTGGTGGAGTCGCCCACCTACCTGGGCGCGCTCCAGGCCTTCGATCTCATGGGCGCCGAGTACGTCACCGTCCCCGTCGACGGTCAAGGCTTGCAAACCCGCCTGCTGGAAGGCGCCCTGCGCTCCGGGCCCAAGTTCATGTACGTGCTCCCCAACTTCCAGAACCCGGGAGGCGTCACGCTCTCCGAAGACCGCCGCACCGAGTTGGTCTGGCTCTCGGACAAGTACGGCATCCCCATCATCGAAGACGACCCCTACGGGCAACTGCGCTATGAGGGCGAACACATCAAGCCCCTGGTCGTGCTCGACCGCACCAACCTTTTGCGCGATAACGGCTACCTGCTCGGCAATGTCATCTATCTGAGTACCTTCTCCAAAGTGCTCGCGCCCGGACTTCGCCTGGGATGGATTGTCGCCCCACCCGAAGTCATCAACCGGCTGGTGCAGCTCAAGCAGTGTGCTGACCTGCACACCAGCACATTCACGCAGATGGTGGCGTACGAGGTCGCGAAAGACGGCTTCCTTGACGAGCATGTCAAGACCATTCGCCAGTGCTACAGGCAGCGACGCGACGCCATGCTTTCTGCGCTCGACGACTTCTTCCCGCCCGAGGTCACCTGGACACGTCCCGCACGGTGGACTGTTCCTGTGGGTCACGTTGCCCGACGGAGTCGATTGCATGCGGCTGTTCGACGAGGCCATTCGTCACGATGTAGCGTTTGTGCCCGGCCAGCCGTTCTTTGCCGAAGGCGACGCCGGATCGCACATGCGCCTCAACTTCTCGAATGCCACACCCGAGATGATTCGCGAGGGCATTCGCCGCCTGTCAATCGCCGTGGCGTACGAAATCGAGCACTGCGCGAGTGTCGTGCCCGCAGCATCGGTATAGACATCAACTCGTGTGCCCGACTGTAAAGCGCAAGGCTCCGGAACCTCCGGAGCCTTCGCGCTCAGCGAAGAAATTCAGCTAGTACCCATGCCCGCTCGCGCCTTCCTCCACCCGCACTTTCCCGCGAAACATGCGGTAGATAAAGATAAAGTAGGTCGCAGCCAGTATCATGCCCAGCGTCCACCACACGAAGCCCACACTCAATCCGTGAGCGCCCGCCGCGGTGTTGTAAATGGTGAGGCTGAAGTTGGGATCGGTGCTGGCCGGCAGCACGTTGGGATACAAAGCGAACGCCGCTCCCACCAGCATCCCAACAATGTAGCCGCACGACGCCAGGAAGGCGCCTTTGTCGTTTGCGCGTCTCTCGGCCACAAACAGGTACACCAGGCTGCCTACCACCACGACCGGAACCAGAAAACCGACAGGCCACTTGAAGTAATTGTTCATCACGCCGGGACGAACATACATCGTCGCAATCAGGCTCGCTCCGGTTAACAGGACCTGCGCCGGCCACAACACCCGCGCCACCTGCCGAGATCGTGCGTTTAAGTCGGCCTCGGTCTTGGTCGCCAGGTACAGCGAGCCATGCACGATGAGTGTCACCAGGGCAACCACACCCGTGGTTACCGTGTACCAGTCGAGGATGCCGTTGTCCGTACCGACCATGAAGTTGGTCCACAGCGGCTCGAAGAAGTAACCCTCTGCATTCAGCGGAACGCCGCGCACCACGTTACCCAGCGCGGCGCCCAGGAAGATCGCCAGCAGAATGCTCGCGACCGAGAAGATGACGTCGAAGGCAGAAGTCCACAGGCCATCCTGAAGATGACTGCGGAATTCAATCCCGATACCGCGCAGCATCAACAACCAAAGCACCATGATCAAAGGCAGGTAGAAGCCGCTAAAACTCGAGGCATACAGCAGCGGAAAGGCAAAGTACAGCGTGCCTCCCGCGGCCAGCAGCCACACTTCGTTGCCGTCCCACACCGGCCCGATCGCCCGTAAGACTGTCCGGCGTTCGGTATCGTTCCTCGCCAGGAAAAGGTGGACAGCACCGGCCCCGATGTCGAAGCCATCGAGCAGCACATACATCGCGACCATTACCGCGACAATCATGAACCAGATCGTTGCCATGGCTATCTCACCCCCACTGGCCGCAAGCGGCCTGGCGCTGCTGGTTGCGGCGCAAGCACGGGCTCAGGTCCGTGCTCAATTTCACGCCGCACCAGGAACAGAAACAGGAACGAGAGCAGGGTGTACATTCCCGCAAACCCCAGGAAGGTGAACCAGCCGTTGCCCGCCGAAACCATCTTCGAAAAGCCCTCTTCGGTGCGCATCAGCCCGTACACCAGCCACGGCTGCCGTCCCATCTCCGCGGTCATCCACCCGGCGGTGTTGGCCACGTAGGGCAACGGAAACATCAGCATCAGCAGCCACAACATCCAGCGCGACTCGTACAGCTTCTTGCGCCACAGCAACAACGCCGCCAAAGCCATCACCGCGATGAACATCGTTCCGAGACCGACCATGATGTGATACGCGAAGTACAGCAGCGGGATGTTCTGCGGCCAGTCGCGCTCCGGAAACTCATTGAGGCCATGAACCTGCGCTTCCCAGCGGCGATACGTCAGAAAGCTCAACATCTTCGGCACCATAATCGGATTGTCGAGTTTCCGATTGGCCATGTCGGGTTGGCCGATGATCACCAGGGGTGCGCCATCCCGGGTTTCGAACAGCGCCTCCATGGCGGCCAGAGTCACAGGTTGCTTCTGCGCCACCATCTTTCCCGCCCAGTCTCCTGTCGGGAAAACTTGCAGCACGCTGACGATCAAGCCCGCGATCACCCCCAGCCGGACAAAGATGCGAGCCTGCTCCAGATGCCGGTTACTGAGCAGATAGAACGCGCCCACCGCGGCCATCACGAAAGCACCGGTAATAGCTGCTCCGCTCATGTTGTGCGCATATTGCAGCCAGGCCCAGGGATTCAGCACCAGCGCCCAGAAACTGCTGAGCTGCAATGAGCCGTCAGCCGCTTTCTCGTAGCCCACCGGATTCTGCATCCACGCATCGGTAGCCACGATGAAGTAACCCGACGCCCACGACCCCACAAATACCATGAAGGCCGCGAACCAGTGCATCCCCTGGCTCAGGCGCTTCTCGCCATATAAGAACAGACCGAGGAACGTGGATTCGAGGAAGAAGGCGAAGCAGCCTTCCATGGCCAGCGTCTGTCCGATCACTCCGCCGGCGTAGCGCGAGAAGTGCGACCAGTTGGTGCCGAACTGGAACTCCATCGGAATGCCCGTCACCACCCCAATCGCGAAATTGATGCCGAAGATTTTGGCCCAGAAACGGGCCGCCCGGTTGTAGGTTTCGTCGTTCTTTTTGATCGCCAGCGTCTTCAAGATCACGATCAGCGGTGCCAGCCCCATGGTCAACTGCGGGAACAGGTAGTGGTAGGTCACCGTGAAGGCGAATTGCAGGCGATGAATCAGGAGTGCGCTATCCATGCAATGACCCCTTATGACAGAAAAAATGCGTTTTGCCTAGGCTCTCGCCGTTGAGAAAAGCCGTTCAGAAATACGGATACGGCGCGGCCCTCAACTGTTTTTAACGGATCACGGCATGTCGTGCCGTGACTTGAATCACAACCAATAATTATTACACCGGCGCCGCCGCGCACGTACTCAGCCGCGCAGAGGCGACATTGGTGTTAGCCGCAGGCGCAAGAGACTGTGTCGCGACTCGAAAAGAAATTTCGTGGCGAAACAAAGTACAGGAAAACCGATCAAAACAGCCGCGCAGCGGCGGCATTGCAGTTAGCCCGGGGCGCAAGCCCCGGGTAGAGTGGGAAGAAATCCCGAGCCGCGGAGCGGCGACACGGTCGCGACACACCCTCTCCAGCCCACCGGGAAATCTGCTTTCCCGAGCCATCCGCTGACAAATAAATTTCGACAGCCATCGCAACCCGCGCTACTATGCAAGCGCAGCCAGCGAGACCCAACCCATGGCCGACGAGCAGAGCACCGCAGTCAACGTCTTCATCAGCTACACCCACGACACTCCCGAGCACGAAGACCGTGTTTGGGAGTTGAGTGAGCGTCTCCGCGGCGACGGCATCGACTGCCGCCTCGATCAGCAGGAGGAGTCCCCCGCCGAAGGCTGGCCGCGCTGGTGCCGGAATCGCATCAAGGAAGCGCGCTTCGTGCTGGTGGTCTGCACCGAACCTATCTCCAGCGTTACACAGGTAAGGACGAATCCGCCAAGGGCCTCGGCGGCAAGTGGGAAGGCTACGTCATTACGCAAGAGCTGTACGACGCTCAGGCAAAGAACACAAAGTTCATCCCGATCGTCTTTTCCGCAGACCAGGCTCAGCAGATTCCCCTCGAACTTCACGGCGCCACCCACTACGACCTGAGCGCCGCAGACGAAGATGGATACGAATCGCTCCTGCGGCGTCTTACGCGAGCAGCCCAAACGAAAAGCATCTCCCATTGGCAAGGTACCCGCTCTGCCCACCCTGGAGCGAAAGGCCCAAGCGCCAACCCGCATCTTCACCGTCCCCCTCCCCGAGAACCCCTTCTTCACCGAGCGCGCCACCGAGCTCAGCGACCTCCAGACCGCGCTGGAGAAGACCGGCAGCTTCGCCCTCACCGGCCTCGGCGGAGTGGGCAAGACCCAGACCGCCGCCGAGTACTCCCATCGTCGGCGCGAAAACTACCAGGCCGTCCTCTGGCTGCGGGCCGAGAGCCAAGACACGCTGTTTGCCGACCTGACGGCGCTGGCCCGGCTGCTGAAGCTGCCCGAAGCCGAAGCGCAGGAGCAGCAGCTCGCCGTCGATGCCGCCCAGCGCTGGCTCGACGAAACCGACAACTGGCTGCTCATCCTCGACAACGTCAACGACCTGAAAACTGTCGACGCCCTCACCCGCAAAGCTCGGCCAAACCGCCACCACGTCATCGTCACCCAGCAGGCGCAGGCCACAGGCACGATTGCGGCCAAGAAGAACCTCCCCATCATGCAGGACGACACTGGCGCCACGCTCTTGTTGCGCCGGGCGGAACTGATCGGCCCCGAGGCCAGCCTCAGCGAAGCGAACCCAAGCGATGCCGCCGCCGCAAAGCGGATTTCCTCCCAGCTCGGTGGTCTGCCTTTGGCTCTCGATCAGGCTGGCGCCTATATCGGTGAGACGAAGTGCGCCGTGGGCGAATATCTCGAGCTGCTCAACCTCAGCCTGCCCGATCTTCTGAAACGGCGTGGCGAACTTGACTTGCAGCACGTGTCGGTCATGGCCACCTACACCGCCTCGCTGACCGAACTGGCCAAGCAGAATGAGGCGGCGGCCGAACTGCTCAAGCGCCGCTGCGTTTCTTGCGCCCGATGCGATTCCCGAAGAAATCTTCACCGAGGGTGCTTCCGAGTTCCCGGAAGCGTTGCAGCAGGCGGCCGCCAATCGGTTGCAGTGGAACGACGCCATCGCCGCCGCCTTCAAGTTCTCCTTGTTGGAACGGGATGCCGCAAACAAGACCATCTCCGTACATCGGATGGTGCAGGCTGTGGCGAAACCGGGATGAAGCCAGAGGAGCGAGCGCAGTGGGCCGAGCGGGTGGTGAACGCCGTCAATGCCGCCTTTCCCGGGACATCGAATTCTCGAACTGGGGCACTTGCGACCGGCTCCTCCCGCACGCCCAGGTCTGCGCCGCGCTCATAGAGGAATACAGCCTGTCATCGCCCGGCGCAGCCCGGCTGCTGAATCAGGCAGGCTTTATTTGAGGCAGCGCGCCCGCTATGCTGAGGCCGAGCCGCTGTATCGGCGTGGTTTGGCCATTGCAGAGAAAGTTTTCGGACCGGAAGATCCTGAGGTCGCCACCCGCCTCAACAATCTGGCTCAGTTGCTAATGGCCACCAACCGCCTGGCCGACGCCGAGCCGCTGATGCAGCGCGCGCTGGCCATCGACGAAAAAGCGCTCGGCCCCGACCATCCCAACGTCGCCATCGACCTCAACAACCTGGCCCAGTTGCTGCAGGCCACCAACCGCCTGGCCGAGGCCGAGCCCCTCATGCGCCGCGCACTGGCCATCGACGAGCAGTCCTACGGCCCCGACCATCCAGACGTCGCCATCAGACCTCAACAACCTGGCCCGTTGCTGCAGGCCACCAACCGCCTGGCCGAGGCCGAGCCGCTCATGCGGCGCGCGCTGGCCATCGACGAAAAATCTTACGGCCCCGACCATCCCAACGTCGCCACCGACCTCAACAACCTGGCCCAGTTGCTGAAGGCCACGAACCGCCTGGCCGAGGCCGAGCCGCTCATGCGGCGCGCGCTGGCCATCGACGAGCAGTCCTACGGCCCCGACCATCCCAACGTCGCCATCCGCCTCAACAACCTGGCCCAGTTGCTGCAGGCCACCAACCGCCTGGCCGAGGCCGAGCCGCTCATGCGCCGCGCGCTGGCCATCGACGAAAAATCCTACGGCCCCGACCACCCCGACGTCGCCATCGACCTCAACAACCTGGCCCTGTTGCTGCAGGCCACCAACCGCCTGGCCGAGGCCGAGCCCCTCATGCGCCGCGCGCTGGCCATCGACGAGCAGTCCTTCGGCCCCGACCATCCCAAGGTCGCCATCCGCCTCAACAACCTCGCCCGGTTGCTGAAGGCCACCAACCGGCTAGCCGAGGCCGAGCCGCTCATGCGGCGGATGGTTGAGTCATCTTCAAGTTCAAGCACGACACAGGTCACGAGCACCCGAATCTTCGAGCTGGAATCGGGAACTACGTGGCTCTGCTGCAACAGATGGGCTACACCGAGGAGCAAGTTCGCGCAAGCCTGCAGGAGATCGCGGCGCAGTACGGCGTCTCCCTCGACACGTGACCGGAGCCGTCCCGCCGCCCCCAATCGCCCGCCACCAGACGCAATGGATTGCGACTTTTTCTGCAAACTCTTCAGCCCCGCGAAAAGACTGGCAGCTCCAGCCTTCAACCCCTGCCCGACAACCAGGATTGGGTGTTGCGACGGCGGTCCATACCGCGAAGAACCAGCCCCTCGGGGGCGGGGATATGACAGCCCAGCACGCAGCCGCAGGCGGAGTGCTGGGTAAAGTTGCAGAAAGACCCGAGTCCCCCGGGGACGACATAGTCTTTACAGGGACAAACCTGAGGTCGACGGCACCGGTGGAAAGCCCCGGCCTTCAGGCCGGGGGAAAAGACAGCGCGCAGCCGCAGGCGGAGCGCCATAAGGAAATCAACGACGCGGGTGTCCCCTACCGCTACTGGTTACGAAAGTACATCCCCCATGTACTTTCGTAACTTGACGACCCTCTCATCCCGTGCCACTCTACCCACGTTGGACTGTTCGACTCCGCTGTCCGCGCCGTGCGGTCGGCCTGCTGTACTTGGAGGAAGGATGTCTGCTCGTACCCATAACCATCTCGCAGAAGATGGAATCCCCTGCCACTGTCGCCCCGACTTTCGCCCTCGCCGAACGCATGGATCCCGGGCATTCTGCTTCAAAACCCCGCCGAAACCGCCAAACACGCGATGTAACTCCTTATGGCTCAAGATTTTGACTATAACTGCCTTTGTTATGAGGAATTTGCGCGGCTTTCCGCCTATCCCATTGAAAACGAGGAATTTGCGAGGTGGGGGGAGGGGGGCATCTGGGGTACAGAGCGGACGGATTCCCTGGCAACCATGCAGTAGAGCGGTAGGCATGTAGAAGGACATCATGCCTTGGGAAGCGCGCATTGTGATGGAAGAGAAAGCGCGGTTTGTGCTGGGGTATGAGCGAGATGAGCAGAGCATGACCGAACTGTGTGAGAGCTCCGGAATCGCCCCGGAATCGGGGTTTGTGTCGCTGCGGCGGACCTCGCGAGCGCCACGAGACTCTCCTCGACCTTCCGGGTCTACACTAGGTTCAATGGTTCGTTTCGCCGTCACCGCGCTACTTTTCGTTGCCCTCTGGGCAACGGTGCCGCTGGCGGTGGCCGCTCAAACCACCTCGACTCAGGCGCCACAGCAACCCGGCAAGCGCCTCATTCTGAAAGACGGTTCCTTTCAACCGGTAGTCAAATACGAGATTCAGGGCGATCGGGTCCACTACTTCAGCGCCGATCGCTACGAATGGGAGGACCTTCCCTCGTCGCTGATCGATTGGGACGCTACGAAGAAATACGACGAAGATCTCAGCAGCGGAAAGTTGCGCGTACACATCGAGACTCCTGAAGAGCGCGAGGAACGAGCGAAAGAGGAGGCCAATTCCCCGGAAATCTCACCCGGCTTACGCTTGCCCGGCACCGGCGGCGTATTTCTCCTCGACCAATTCGACGGCAAGCCTGAGTTGGCGGAGATTCTCCAGAATGGCAGCGAACTGAACCAAAACGCAAACAAGAAGAGCGTCTTGCGCGCGGCCATCAATCCCATCGGAAGCTCGAAACATGCGTTCGAGTTGAAGGGCCTTCACGCCAAAATTCAGTCGCACATTCCTTCGCCCGTCATCTACGTGGACATCGACGAGGGAGCGCTGAACGACGTTCCGCTTGCCGGCCGCTTCCGCATCGTACGCGCCGATGTGAAAAAAGATGGGCGCGTGGTTGGCAACCTGAAGGTCACCTTCACGGGCAAGACATCGCAAGAGGGAAACTTCATCCCGACCAACGTCGAAAAAGTCGGAACCGGCGAGTGGGTGAAGGTGACGCCGGCTCAGGACTTGCCGCCCGGCGAATATGCGGTGGTCGAGATGCTCGGCCAGGATGAGATGAACCTGTATGTGTGGGACTTCGGAGTTAACCGGCAAGCTCCTGCTAACCCCAACACCTGGCGTCCCGTGACACCCGCGAGTTCATCCCCCTCGAACTGACAAAGAGGGTAACACCGTCGTTTGGGCTAACTGGCGGCGCGATCTTCTTCCAGTCCCACGATGCCGAGACCGGTGACTGCAATGTTGTCGCGTCCGGCCTGCTTCACGGCGTACATCATTTCGTCGGCCCGTTGAACAATCGACTGCGGAGTGGTCGCATCGTGCGGATAAGTGGCAATGCCGATGCTGGCTCGCAGATCGACTCGGAACGCCTCATCAACAAGCCATCGCCGATGATGAAACATGCGTGAGATGCGTCGCGCGACCCCTAGTCCAGCCTCGCGCGAGGTTTGCGGAAGCAGGATTGCGAATTCGTCGCCGCCGTAGCGGAATGCTGCATCAACTAGCCGCAGGTTCTCGCGGAGACAGTCGCCTACTTGTGCCAACAGTTTGCTGCCGACGAGATGGCCGTGCCCATCATTGACTTGCTTGAAATGGTCGAGATCCAGAAACAGCAAAGTGAACTCGTACCCGAACCGCGCCGACCGGTGTACTTCATCGGCAAGTACGGTAAACAAGTGGCGCGCGTTGTACAAGCCGGTGCAGTCGTCGGTGATGCTGAGTTCCTGGATCCGCCGCACCGCCCGGGCATTCTCGATAGCGATGGCCGCATAGTCGGCGAGGGTTTGCAGCAACATCTCGCTGCGAGCGTACACATCCAGGTCGATGTTCACCAGTTGGATGACGCCCAGGACCTTGCCGCCGGTACGCACCGGCACGCAGACGACGGGGCAACTCCCGTCAAACCACTCGCTTCTGCTGTCGGGTTCGATCAGCGGGTCGGCATTGACATTTTCGATCACCAACGGCTCGCCATGGGCAATTACCCACTCCGTCAACGTAGCGCCGCCGGACAGGCGCAGCGCCGCCAGTCCCTCGGAACTCTTGCCCACCGAAGCTGCATAGTACGGTTCATGGCTGGTTTCATCGATCATGACCAAAGACCAGGTCGCCGGTTCGAAGTAGGCGGCCATCTTTTCCATGATGGTTTGCAGAATTGTGTCGAGATCGAGGGTCGACGTCAGCGCCTTGGCAACATCGTGAAAGATCTTCAACTCATACAGCTGGCGATCGTTATCCGCTGTTGCCACCGATGTGCTATCACCTGACGTGGAGATGTGGAATTGCCCGCTGAACCGGGTGCTCGCTGACTTCAGAAGATTACATCACTTCAAGCACCATAGTGTAGCCACCTAACGGTGCCTATGTTACAGGAAAATAGTGGTTTATCCTATACTTCTAACGTGGTTGCGGAGCCCTTCGGTTCTTTTCGGGAATTCGCCCGACTGGCAACTGCCGAGCGCTGAGAGAACGGCTGGGTTTGACACATGCTGTTCTGATTTCTATGATGCGCCACGAAAATAGGTAGACTCGAAGTGCACGTATATCCGAACGAAGGGAAGACACGAGTGGGTTCCTTTGGCGAACGGCTTCGTCGTGAGCGCGAAATGCGCGGTGTGTCTCTCGACGACATTGCCGAGGCAACCAAGATCGGAACCCGTCTGCTTCGCGCCCTGGAAGAGGAACACTTTGAACTCCTTCCGGGTGGAATCTTCAACAAAGGATTTGTCCGCGCATACGCAAAGTACCTGGGGTTGAACGAAGAAGAAGCCGTGGGGGATTACCTGGAAGCCGCAGGCGAAGCGGTACCCGATCCCAGGGTTATCGCGGAACAGAATTCGACGCGCATTGACCGTGCGAGTGGCGACGCAAGCACTTCACGTCAAGCTGGCTTCCCCATCATTCCGGTTCTCATTCTCCTCCTGGTCATCGCGGCTGGCGCCGGCGGCTGGGAGATCTACCAGGAACGCGTGCGTGACCGGGAAGCAAGACGTCAGTCAAGTCGAACAGCGAGCGTCGCGGCCGCAACCGATACTACCGCGCCGGCGAAGTCACCGAACCCGACTGACTCCTCCGCGCCGACGACCACAGCCGACTTGAACGCCCCGACTGAGAAGACCAGTGACTCTGCCGCAAACAAACAGGCAGCTCCGGTGCCGGATATCGCCAAGTCCGCAGCGCAGGGAGCCACTAATGCGAATTCATCGCCGGGCAGCGCACCCGCAGCAACAAGCGCTGAGTCGTTCGAGGTGACAGTTCGGGCGAAGGACAGCGCGTGGGTATCGATCAAATCGGATGGCAAGTTCGCGGTGCGCGGCATTATCCGGCCGCCTGACGTGAAGACAGTCCACGCGAACGATCAGGTTGTAGTCTGGACCGGCAACGCGGGCGCTGTGGAAGTGTCATTCAACGGCCAAGCAGTTCCACTGGCGGGCGGCCTCAACCAGGAAGGCGTCCTGGTGTTCAACTCCCGCGGAGTCGTGCCGCCAAAGCCTGCCCAATGAAATTGATGTTTCCGAGCCTGATAGTTTCGCTCACATGAAGAACACTGCTGAGAACGTCGTGCGCGTGGAAGCCGAAGCGCTGCGTGCACTAGCCGATCGCATCGCGGGGCCGATGGCACATGACTTCGAACGCGCCATCGACTTGCTGCACCAATGCGCAGGACGGGTGGTCGTAACCGGAATGGGCAAGAGCGGACTGATCTCCCGCAAGATAGCCGCTACTCTCAGCTCGACCGGGACGCCGGCGCTGTATCTGCATCCCGCAGAAGCCTTGCACGGTGACCTTGGCATGATTGTGCGCGGCGACGCCGTGTTGGCCATGTCAGCAAGCGGGGAAACTGGCGAGATCCTGCAATTGCTGGCGACGGTGAAGCGGCTGGGCGTTCCGCTTATCACGCTCACTTGTGACGATCTCTACTCGGCTTCAGCAGTGGACCGGCGACGCTCCACTCTGGCACAAGCGGCGGATGTGGCGCTCGATTGCTCGGTTGTGAACGAAGCCTGTTCATTTGGACTCGCTCCCACGGCATCAACCACGACCATGCTTGCGCTGGGCGATGCGCTTGCGGTGGCACTGTCGCAGAAGAAAGGTTTCAAAGAAGAAGACTTCGCCAACCTTCATCCCGGCGGCAAGTTGGGTAAGCGGCTATCGCGGGTATCGGCACTCATGCACAGTGGCGATGCCATGCCGAGCGTCAACCCTGCGGCGCCAATTACCCAGGTCATCTACGAAATGTCACGCAAGGGATTGGGCATGACCACGGTCGTGCAAGACGGCAAACTGGTTGGACTCATCAGCGATGGCGACTTGCGACGCTTGCTCGAACGCTACGGCAAGGAGGTCTTTGACCATACGGCCAGTCAATGCATGACACGGGAACCCAGAACCATCGACCCAGATTCATTCGCCATCGCCGCTCTCGACATCATGGAGCAGAAAAAAATCACTTCATTACCCGTTGTGGACAACGATGGACGTCTACTGGGCGTGCTGCATTTGCACGATCTCTGGGGAACGCAGATGGTTTGATTCTCCATGCCGAGGTCCGAGCCCCTCGCGAATCACTGGACTATCCGAAATTCTCGGGCTCCGCGGGGAGTACGGAAGCCGCCACGGCTTCAGGTACCGCAGCGACGGAAACAGGCTGGGGTTTCTTGGAACGCACTGCCGCCACCACGACGAAGATGTTGGTGAACAACACCACCGTGAAGGCCATGGCCGGCAGGAAGAAGAATACCTCGCCCCGGGCCGCCAAGACTTGCAACGCCAGTACTGCCGTGATCAGGCCTCGCGGCAGCATGAGCGTAAGCAACTCGCTATCAGTGCGGGTGACATCTCGAATCGACCAGACTGTAGTGCGCACTGCCAGCCAGCGCGCCACCACCAGTGCAATCAGAATTGCAATAATGGGCAATACATACGCCCGGCCGACCACCTGGGCCATGATGCCTAGAAGCACAAAGAAAAATGAGCGCACTAGAAACGTGAGCTCGGAATGAAACGCCAGCATCCGCCTACCTTGTCGTGCCATGCCCAGGGTTCGCGGTACATTTGCCAGGGTCAGACCAAAGACGAGTTCTGCCAGCAGCCCGCTTCCTCCAAGGTAACGGCCAACCGCAAAGACTCCCAATACCGTCCCAAGGTTGAGCGCATTGCTGAATTGCTGGTCTGCAACCAGCGGGAACAGTCGCGACCACACGACTCCAACTGCGATCCCAAGGATCACATCGATGAGAAGATTACGGCCGAACCCGGCAACGAGGCCCTCCATCACCGACTCACTGCTATTCAGGCCCAGCAGCGTACCCACGACGAGTACCGCGACAATTTCCCCGAGCGATGACTCGAGCGTCAAAGTTATTTTTACCGCCTCGGGTGCGTCCATCTGCTGGATCGAAGGAAACACAACGGCAGCGCTGGTGGACCCGAGGACGGCGCCCACCAGGGCGCCATCGAACCACGTCATGTGTAGCGTGAGCTTCACGACGGCGGCGATGAGTCCGACTGTGAGTCCGTAGCAGATGAGAGTAAGGAGGAGGCCGCCCGGAGAATACCGCATCGCCTCCTTCAGGCGCAGTTCGAGCCCGCCCTCGAACAAGATCAGGATGAGCGCCAACATTCCGAGGACGTTGACCATCGCCTGAAAATTGCCGGGATTCACCAGCTTCAACACTGGGCCAAGGCCGACGCCGATCAGCAGCAGGACGATGACGTCTGGCACGCGCGTCCAACGCGAGAAATGATTCGCGAGTACCGCGATCACGAGGAGCGCAGCAGGGATCCCGAAGATGCGAACCATGTCCATGAGAGCCAGAACCCAACGAAAGGTGTTTCGTAGATTTTGCTGGATTATTTCCCAAAATGCCAGAGTTAGTTGGAGGTGGAAGAAGCCTCCAGATCGAATGAGCTTCCGGACGCTGTCGCTACTTTAGATCGTCGCGACAAAACCAATGGCGATCTCGCGCTGGCGGGGGCCGTCGAGTTCAACCAGGACAACGCGCTGCCAGGTTCCGAGGACAAGTGAACCTCTCTCCCAGAACAGCCCGAGAGTCGTGCCGACGAGAGCAGACAGGATGTGATCGGGAACATGCTCAGGATCGTGCGGGTGCCGATACTGGAGTTTGGGAATGATCCGCTCGAATGCATCCAGCATGTCTTCATCCGTACCTGGATCGAGGTCAGCGGTGGTCAGCGCCGCGGTGGTGTGCAGAACGACGAGGTGACACACGCCCGATTGGCCGCGATATTGATCCCTTAAAAACACCTCGATATTGTCGGTGATATCGAGAATCTCGCGCTTGCGGTGCGTCTTGATTGTGAGTCGTTGCATTGACCTCATTCTAGAGCGTCCGGGCTCGACTCATGAGGGAGAGCATGTCGTGGAAGGTCTAATCTCCAGCCTGGGTTTTGCCGTTTCGGTAGTGTTGTTCCGGTAGATTGCGAAGCCGCTCGGCCGCATACTCCGGTGTGATGTCGCGCTGCGGGGAGTCGAGCAGTTCGTATCCCACCATGAATTTTCGAACAGTTGCCGAGCGCAGCAAGGGCGGACAGAAGTGCGCGTGCAAATGCCATTCCGCATGATGGGTTCCATCCGTCGGTTGCTGGTGAAATCCCATAGTGTAGGGAAACGAGGTTTCGAAAAGATTGTCGTAGCGAGTGGTAATGCGCTTCATCATTTTGGCCAGCGCTGTGCGTGCTGGGTCGTCGAGACTGGCCAAATCACCAACATGGCTTTTGCTACACAGCAGTAACTCGAATGGCCAAATTGCCCAGAAGGGTACAAGGGCGACGAAGTGCTCGTCCTCGCACACGATGCGCTCGCCCGCAGCGCGTTCCAGCTCGACATAGTTACACAGCAGGCAACTGTGGTTGCGCTGGCGGTATTCGATCAGCGACGTTTGTTCAAGGCGCGGCACATTGGGAATGCTGTTATTAGCCCAAATCTGCCCATGCGGATGGGGATTGCTGCATCCCATCATCTCGCCGCGATTCTCGAAGATCTGCACGTGATTGATTTCCGGCATGGCGCCAAGTTCGGAATATTGTTCCGCCCACAGGTCAACCACCTTGCGAATCGCGGGCACGTCCATGTGGGCCAAGGCCAGATCGTGGCGGGGCGAATAACAGAGTACCCGGCATACTCCGGGCTCGGTTTCAGCAAGGAAGATTCCGCTGCCCTCATCGGTGACCTGTGCATGTGGGACATCGGGCTTCAGCGCTGCGAAATCGTTGTCAAACACAAATGTTGAATCGTACGTAGCGTTGCGCGCACCGCCGGCGCGCTCATTGCCCGGGCACAGATAACAATGCGGATCGTAGCGAAGTTCGCGCTCTTCAGGTTGTCTTTCCGTGTGTCCCTGCCACGGACGCTGGGTACGATGCGGCGACACCAGGACCCAGTCGCGGGTTAGAGGATTGAAACGGCGGTGCGGTACTTCCCTGATGCTTTCGAGGTTGATCATGATGTTAGGTTGGTAAGTTCGCGGGCTCCATCCGCCGCTGTACACACGTAGATGTCGGGACGCAGGCCCGTGGCACTTTCATAGTCCTGCGCAACTCTGGATTGAAAATCATCGACGGCGTCTGCTTCCACCAGGTTGACGGTGCAACCACCAAACCCTCCACCGGTCATGCGTGCCCCGTAAACGCCGCGGCATTGGTTGGCAAACGCCACCATCAGGTCAAGCTCTTTGCAGCTTACTTCATAGTCATTGCGCAGGCTGCGATGCGACTCCGCCATCAGCGTTCCAAATCGTGCCAGGTTGTCTTCTTTCAGCGCGTGAGCCGCTTCGAGGACGCGGGAGTTCTCCCTGATGACATGGCGACAGCGCTTGTAAATCGTGGGCGGCAGCGAGGCCCTGTGTTCCTCGAGTTCGGGCAGGTTCACGTCGCGCAGGGCGCGGATCTCCGGCAGAAACTGCTGCAAGTGTTGCACGCCAGCCTCGCAGTCGGCGCGGCGACGATTGTATTCGCCGGCCGAAAGCGCGTGCCTCACCATCGTGTTACAGATTACGATCCTGACACGGTCGGAAATCTCCAGCAGTTCGTAGTCGAGGCTGCGGCAGTCGAGCAACAGGGCGTGATTTGCCCGGCCCAGGCAGGACACAAACTGGTCCATGATTCCACACTTCGTCCCCGCATACTCGTGTTCGGCTCGCTGGCACATCAACGCGACTTCACGGCGATCTATCTTGATGTCTGAAGTCGTCAGCAGCGCCAGCGCCGTTGCCACTTCCAGGGCTGCCGATGAGCTCAGCCCTGCCCCGATGGGCACCTCGCCCTTGATCACCAGATTGGCGCCTCGAATCGCTTTCCCATCCGCCCGCGCAATTCCGGCGACACCGCGAACGTAGTCGCTCCAGTGTCCGATTGGACCGGGCGCCAGGGCGTCGAGATCGAAGCTGCGGCCTTCGTCAAAGTCGATGGAATAGGCGCTCAGGGTTCGGTCGCTGCGTGGCCCGGCCGCGACGTAGGCATAGAACTCCACCGCTGCGGGCATTACGAATCCGTCGTTGTAGTCCGTATGCTCTCCGATGAGATTCACCCGCCCCGGAGCACGATAGATGGCGGGTTCTTGGCCAAAGCGGTCCCTGAACTCGTCCGCCACGAGGCGCGCGGTGGACTGCGAAATGTTCTTCTGCTCAGTCTGTTCCATGCTCCATCGGCCCGGATCCGTCCCAGTTGATAGCCGCCTTGCGCGCAGAACGACCAGGTTTACACGGCGAGTGTGCGGCGCAACATCATACTAGCCTCGGAATTTGAGTTTGAGCATGAATGAATCGGGAGGGATACGAAGAGTTACGCGACGGACACGCCAGCCTGCGGCAATCCGTGCACCGGCTAGCGGTCCGACATCTACTTATTGACTGATGAGGTGGCGGCACCTTGCGATTTTGCCATCTCTTCAGTTTTGGCAAGATCAGCCTTTACCCGATCGGTTAGCGGGCCGTCAGGCACCAGCTTCAGGTAAGCGCGATAGTGATCGGCTGCGGACGTGGGAACGCCCTTGGCGTTGTAAATCGCCGCCAGCAACAGCTCGACTCGCGGCTCGGAATGCAGCTTGTCCAGGCTCTCCGCCCGGAGCGCGCTACTCTCGGCCCGCGCTACGTGGTTGAGATTGAATTCAGCCGCTGCATTGTAGTAGTAGGCCAGCGGAAAGCTGACGGGATCGAGCGAAATTAGTTTTTCCGTGAGCTTAAGAGTTTGTTCCCATTTCGACGAGACGGCAGACAAGAACGCCATTCGAACATACGGCAGAGGGAAATCGGGATCGGCGTTGATGGCTTCCTGGTAGTCCGCCATAGCGCCCTCGATATTCTTCCGGCGCTGCTCCAGGTCGCCCAGCCGCAACCAGGCTTCCGCGAACTTCGGATATTGGTCGATGGCCTTGCGCAACGATTTTTCGGCGTCGGGTAAATTTCCCTTCTCCAGCAGCTCGCTTCCCTTCTCGTATTCCTTGCGTGCCTTCGAGGGGACTTGGAGACTGGCCACGCTGATCATGCCCTCAGCCTTTTTGCCGCGGCTGTGCAGTACGATCACCCCGACATCGGTGTTGTTCATGGAGGAATCAAGGCGTATGGAAGAGGAGGTATACCCCGCGAGGTCAGCCCGCAATTCGCAATCCGAGATGGGTGATGAAAAGTTGCTCTGGCCCAACATCATCGGGTCGCTTCTTGACTGCTGGCTATCCGGGCCAAATGGACGAGTGTCCTCGGAGGCGTCGGGCAGCATGCTGCTAGCGCGATCGCCGACGATGAATGAGAAGGCGCCGGTGCTTGAAGTGAACGTCTCGCGGCGGCTCGCGCCATTACAGACCCGCAATATCGCAACCGGAGCAGGGGGCTCGATGCCGGTGTCCAAGACAACCTTCCCCATGTAGTAGATCGTCTGTGTCGGATACCGTGGATTTGGGTTTACACGCACCGGAGGCTTGGGCTGAGTCGCTTTGCTATTGCCTGTGCCCGGCCGCTGAGCGCTCGATCCGGCCACCAAGAAGAAAGAAACTAGAAGGGCTGCCCCAAACAGTTGGACGTTCCTTGGCATTGTGCACCCCCGATGGTCACCCGACCCCCAGCACTACAAGTGGCAGTATGTTACTACCAAATAGCACATAAGTTGTGAACGCGTGAGAGTTCCCCGCAGCGTTTGCTTTCTTGTAAGGAAAGTCTTATTGATTCGGAAGAACAATGAGACACGTTTCTTGCCGGAGTGGGGTTCGTGTCAAGAGGTGCCAATAGCGATCATGGCTCGTCCGGCAGCATGCTCGCGGGTTGCGATCGGGTTTCATGCTTTTCGAACCGGCGAACACTGTTGAGAACAATCTCCGCGGCCGCGTCCTCGCCAATCGCGGAGTTGATCAGCAAGTGAAAGCGCTGGCGGTCCGGCCATTCGACGCCAAAGTACCGCTTGATGAAGGCCGCGCGATCAAGGTCGACTGTCTTTACAAGCTCAACGGCTTCACTCTTGCTCTTCCCGCCGGCCTCCAGCCGCCGTACCTTATCATCGAACGGAGCAAAGACGAACACGTGAAAGGCGTCGCGACGGTTTTGGAGGTAGTAGGCGGATCCTCGCCCCACAATCACGCAGTCGCCGGTTTCAGCCGTACTTTTTACAACCCGCTCCGCGACTTCTCTGATGCATTCGGTGTCTGCGACATTAAGCCGCGGAGCGTTCAAGCTGCCTTCGAAGCTGCCGTGCATGAAGGCCCTGGCCAGCCGGTAGAACAACGTATCTCTCTTTTCTTCATGTTCCTCTACCACCCGGCAGTCGCAATTCATGCGGCGGGCGATTTCGTTCGTCAACCGTTGGTCCCACAGTTTCCAGCCCAGGCGATCGGCAACTTGCCTGGCAATCTCGGCGCCACCGCTACCGTACTCGCGTTCAATCGTAATTACTCGAATCATGCCAGTTCTCGCGGAATTTGTGTCGCACTTTCAGAAGGCCGCTCAGACTTCACAGGACTTCGGAATCACGCATCGCACGTCTATTCCACCATCACCCGACGCACGCCAGGATCATTCTTCCTCAGTGCGAAGGAAAGCACAAACATGATCGCCGCCATCGCCGCCAGCAGCAGAAATGTATCGACGTAGGCCAAGGTGGTCGCCTGAATGATGACCTCCCGA
This sequence comes from uncultured Acidobacteriaceae bacterium, assembly GCA_963758255.1. Lineage (GTDB taxonomy): Bacteria > Acidobacteriota > Terriglobia > Terriglobales > Acidobacteriaceae > DASRAA01. Next base: position 76,000 of record CAVWUX010000002.1, on the reverse strand, counting down.
TAGATCAGTGCGTACGCCTCTTTGACCGCTCGATTGGCGTCCACCCCGGATGCAATCAACCGTGATGTCAAGGCCGCAGCCGCATGAGAAAAAGAGAGATCGCCGGAAGTAACATTCGCCACCAGATGTACTTGATGAAACTGCGCTCGCCGGGCAATGACTGTGGTAACCATGGACGTTCCTACGCTGCTGCCGATATTGCGCATGAAGTTGACCAGGCCGGCAACGCTGTTGCTCTTGTCTGCGGGCATTCCGACATATGAGGCCAGATTGATAGGGACAAAGAGGAAGCCCAGGCCAAACACCTGCACCAGACGAAGTATGCTGGCGGCCCTGAAACTGATTCCGAGGCTGAGCTGTCGGCTGGAATAGTACATCCCTATCGAGAGGGCCAGCCAGCCAAACGCAATCAGATAGCGGGCCTGCACTTTCGAGGAGAGCACGCCGATGACGGGCATCATGAACAGCAATAGAAGGCCGCCGCCGGAAAGCACCAACCCCGCCGACTCGGCCGTGTAGCCCAGGAGCGATTGCAGGAACAGGGGCATCATGACAAGGCTGGCGAACAGCATCAGTCCCAGGATAAACATCATGCCGTTAGCCGCCAGGAAGTTCAGGTTCCTGAAGAGGCGCACCTCAATGATCGGGTGTTTATACTTCCACTCCCAAATGACCAGCGAAACCAGGCCTGCCGCTGCAATCACGGCCAGCACGAGAATGAAATGCGACCCGAACCAATCCTCTTCCTGCCCTTTGTCGAGCATCACTTGCAGCGCGCCAACACCGAGGATGAGCAGCGACACTCCGACGTAGTCGATTCTTGAAGCCGCGCCTTCTTTGCGCTTCGCCCACGGCGGGTCTTCGATCAAGCGATACACCAGGAACAGCGCCAGTATCCCGATCGGCAGATTGATGAAGAAGATCCAGCGCCACGTGTAGTTGTCGGTGATCCAGCCGCCCAGTGTCGGCCCGATCGTAGGTGCGACGATGACGGTAACGCCGTAGAGCGCGAAGGCGAGACCACGCTGCTCGGGAGGAAATGTGTCGGCCAGAATCGCTTGGGCCATGGGCTGCAGCCCCCCACCACCCGCGCCTTGCAAAATACGAAACAGAATGATCGCTCCGAGGCTCGGCGCCACCCCGCATAACAGAGAACTGACGGTGAAAATCGCCAGACACGTCATGAAAAAACGCTTGCGGCCGAGCACACTGGCGAGCCATCCGCTGATGGGCAACACTACGGCGTTCGAGACGAGATAAGAAGTGAGCACCCAGGTGCTCTGGTCGGTAGTAGCCCCCAGGTTGCCTCCAATGTAGGGGAGCGCGACGTTGGCGATGCTGGTGTCGAGCACCTCCATGAACGCGGCGACAGCGACCACAACGCCGATCAGCCATGGATTAAACTTGGGCCGCCAGATCTCGGGTGCAACGGACGTGGTGGCGTCGGCCACGGCGGTACCGCCGGGTGGTGATTGGTCGAGAGTCGCGGCGTCTTCTGCCATGAGGTTGAAATATTAGACTCCCGTGAACGGCCGCGGATTCGCAGCCGGCTCATTTCGGCCGGAACGTTCCAATCGCTTGGGAACGGGACAGGCAACAATCGCGATTTGTCAGATTTATATTGCTTCCCCCGAGAGCCGGGGCTGTCGCTGGAATCGATCGGCGCCAACGCTAAGATGAAGATCGAGCCGCCCGCATTTGGCGGTGAGAACGAGGCTGCCCGCAAGGCTATGCTTGAGTTGCTGGAAGAGGATTCGTTGCAGCCATCGAAAGCACAGTAGCGAAGCCGTCGAGCTTCGCTACCGGACCGCCGTCACGTTTAACGAAGGGTCAATTCTTTTCCTACTGCTTTTCCGCCACTGCTGTCTTCGCCTTGCCCTGGGTGGCGACGGCGATGAGGTGTTTCACCGTGTCCTTCTGTTCATAGTTCGGATAGAGCTTCAGCAGCTTTTCCCAGTAGGCCACGGCGGTGTCCACGTCGCCCTTGCCTTTCCAGGTAATGACTCCGAGATTCAGCAGCGTGCCTGCGTGCTTGGGATCGTAGCTCAGCGACTTCTGAAGTTGCGCGATCGCCCCATCGACATCGCCGCTGTAGTACAGGCACGAAGCCATGTCTGTCCGGACCGGAACATTCTTCGGGTCAACCTGCAGCGACTTCTCGTAATACGACGCCGCTTCCTTGAACTGGTGGGTGGATTTGTAGATATCGCCAATCCCGATCAGCAACTCGGCATTGTCGGGATTCGTCTTCAGCTTGTCGAGCAGGGGCTGAGCTCTCTTATCAGCCATTTGCTTCATCTGCTCCAGAGAGGGCATCTGCCCAGTCGCCATTCCGCTGGCAGGTTGGGGGGCGTTAGCGGCAACAGTCGTCGCCGGCGTAGCGGCACTGGACGAGCCGCGCAAGAAGTACCCCACGGGGAGTCCCACTAGCAGGCAGATGACGGCCATGACATACGCCTGCATTGGACGCCAGGTTGAACTTGACTTGCCGGATTCTACAGATCCGTTTTCCATCGGTGGGCTCTCCTTGCTGTTTTGGGGGAGTGGCCATCCATCGGCCAGAATCCCGCGCAGATATACATTGCGTAAATCGCACGACAAGTGCCATACCTCCGCATTCGTGACCCGTTGATTACCCCCCCTTGTTTACTAAGGCTTACGGGAAGTCTGAGCCTGGCGGCGGTATGCTCTCTGACCGCCTGGCGGGTCTTTCTCCGCACATCGCGTGTGATTTGGCGCGGCCACGGCGCCCACGGACTCCCCGACTTTCACTTACCCATCTGAAACAAGGAAGTTGCCGATGGTCCTGGCTTGGCAGTTCAGGTGCACTACTATAAATTCTCGCTCGAAGGTGGCGAGTCTCCCATTCACGAAAGGGTGCCGGAAAAACATGGACAAGACACCGCGGCGCATTCGCTCAGCACTGATCACTCTGGTGCTATTCAGCGGAGCCTCCGCCTGTGCACAGACATCTCCTTTCGTGTCCTTCGAGCAAGCCCAGCCGGCGCTCAACGCATACCACGGCAACTTGCCGGCAGGGCTTTCCGGACTCTCAACCGCGGCGATCGAGCAGAAATGGAACGCATGGGTCCGGGGCCGGGAGAAGGAAGTCCGCAGCCGATTGCAGCAGGGCGAAGAGGACACGATCACCAACTTCCTGCGCTACGGCGTGACCTATACCAAGCAACCGCGCCTCGACTGGCCGCTCCTGTATCAGTACGGACACGATCCGGCGGCCACCGCGCTGGCGGAGAAGCGAGCGGATGATCTGGTGCGCGGCCTGGCCACCCCTGGAAGCAACGACCACCTGATCGTAGCGCGGGCCTTCGTTCTGAAGCAGGGCTACTCACCCGACTCGGCGAACGGCCGAGCCGCTCTCAAGAAGTACTTGCTTGCCAACCTGGCGCGCATGCAAAAGGAGTACCTCGGCTATCTTGAGGAGAAGAAGCAACTGGAGTCCGGCCCCCACGACGAAGCCAAGTGGCTCGAACTGAACTCCCACCTTTACGCCAACCGCGGCATCTCGCTGGATACGGACATCCGCCCGAATTACGCCATCGACGTGGCGCTCAAGGTGCTGTCCTCCAAAGCTCTCATCAGTGCTGACAGCATTCGAAGGGTCGCGATCATCGGACCGGGTCTGGATTTCGTCAACAAAGAAGACGGCACCGACCTCTACCCGCCGCAAACGGTGCAGCCCTTCGCGGTGATCGACTCGCTGCAGCGGCTGAAGTTGGCCGACCCTCATCAACTGCGAGTGGTCACATACGACATCAGCTCGAACGTCAACCAGCATCTCAATAATGCGATAAGGAAGGCGAACCAGGGTGTCCCTTATCGCATTCAACTGCCGATCGATTCCGCCATTCAGCCGACCGCGGAATTCCGCTCGTACTGGGAGGACTTTGGCGCCAGGATCGGCAAGCCCACAACAGCGATCGACGTCCCCCAAGCGGCCAGCAACGTGAAGTTGAGGGCGATCTCCATACGGCCCGAAGTCGTTAAGACGATCACTCCGCTCGACATGAATGTCGTCTTTCAGTATGCCGCGCTGCCGGCCACGCAACGCTTCAACCTCATCATCGGAACCAACATCTTCGTTTATTACGACGCCTTTGAGCAGGCGCTTACCCGCGAGAACCTGGCTCGTATGCTCGCCCCAGATGGCATCCTGATTTCAAACACGCTCCTCTCCAGCGTTCCGGGTTCATCGCTGACGGAGATCGCCCGGGTCAAGGCGGTCCTGACCGAATCGAAAGCCTCGGAATTGCTGTTCATCTACCGGCGCGCCCGATAGCGACCTTCGATCTCAGATCTTGCGTTGTTTATCGATACGGCAGGGACGCAATGTTGGTGTAGTCGTCGGTCCACAGGACTGGACGCCTCCCCAGATCGAGCGGCTGTCCGTAGCGGCTCAGCCCTCGAGTCCTCAGCGACTCGGGGTTGCGCGACAGAAATATCCACGTGCTGGTGATATTGCTGCGCCTGTCGTTCAAGTTGGTCACGATTCCCGCCAGGTGTAATTGCTGCTCGGACGCCAATAGTACCGGCGACAAATCGACGGTCGTCGAAGAAACATGCGCGGCCAGCACACCATCTGGAACGATGTGCTTGAAATACATCCGAATGGCCTCCTCCGTCAGCAGATGGACTGGCACCGCATCGCCGTTGAAGGCGTCGAGCACCAGCACATCGAAATTCTGCGGATGTCCTTCTCGCAGCTCCCGCTCCAGCGAGATCCGCCCGTCTCCCAGCACCACATCGACCTGTGCGCTGGAGTCGTTCACGAACGAAAACCAGGAGTCCTTCCCTCGCACCAACTGATCCACCCCAGGGTTCAGCTCGTAGAAACGGATGTAGTCACCGGGGACTCCATAAGCCGCCAGCGTTCCCGCACCCATCCCGACAACGCCGATTCGCATGGGAGACATGGGATTGCGTTTGGGATGGTACAGCATGAGCTGCCCGATTCCGCTGTCAGTGCCGTAATAGGTTGTCGGAACCTGCCGCATGGCGGGCGACCTCCACTGCGAGCCATGCACCGTCTTGCCGTGCATCAGGACCGTCTCTTGCGGCGACTGCTGTACTTCGAGCACTCCGTAGAAATTACGAATCCGGGCTACTGTCGTCCCGTTGTTGGCCCATGGAACGCGATAGAACCCAAATCCCAGCAACAGCACCAGCGCAACCAGCAGCCCGGCCACGGGTACCGTTGGGAATCCCTCTTTCGGCTTCATGACGAACATGCCGATCATGGGAACGACCGGCACACACAGCAAAGCCGAGACCTGAAAGTACTGCATCTGGTGGAAGCTGCTGGCGATCCCCGCACTCATTCTTGCGGCGAGCAGTGGGAACGCCACGAACACCACCGCCCCGCCGATCACCGCCCACTGCGGTGCCTTGTACAGCCAGGAGTGCTTGTTCCGATAGAGCGTGATGATGACTAGCGCGCCGGTCGCGATGATCGACGCTTGAAACTCCATCGGCCGCGACGAAAGTTGCGGCGCGATGATTCCGACGAAGATGCCGCCCAAGGCTCCGCCGCCAGAGATGCAGAGATAGAACGTGGTCAGGTGCTCTGGGGAAGGTCGCAGCCGCACGACCTCTCCATGGCAGACCATGCACAGCACGAACACCAGGAACAGACACGCTCCCAACTCAAACCACACGTCGGCGCTGGCAATCGCCAATAACAAACCGATACACCCGGTCGCATACAGTCCATGGAACAGCCCGGGCTGGTACCACGACGGCTTCCCAAACGCGATGATGAACGAGAGCAGGTAGAGCGCCATGGGCACGACCCAGATCAGGGGAACCGACGCGATATAGAGCGTGATGAAGCTGGTCCCGGCCAGCAGCGCCACACAACCGCACGCCGGCAGGAGGATCCAGAGCAGTGCCGGCTTCCATGACGGTCTCGACTCGGATTGGCTGTGTTCAACTGCACCGGCGGCATTCGTAGCGCCTCGAGTGGCGGCTGCACAAATCACCACGCCGGCAGCAAACAACAGATACGAGGCAGACCATGCCCATCCTCGCGCGCGCAGCCTCAGAAGCGGCTCCACGATAAACGGGTACGAAAGCAGTCCCAGCAACGATCCCACATTTGAAATTGCGTAGAGCCGGTAGGGCGACCGATGGGTTGCCCGCAGGTACCAGGCCTGCATCAGGGGCCCGGTGGTTGACAGCAGAAAGAACGGCAGTCCCACGCTCACAAACAGGATCGACATGAGCCTGAGCACAGGATGATCAGGATCGCCAGGCTTCCACGCCACCCCGGGCGTGACCGGAGACGGCCACCTGAGTGCCGCCAGAAGAATTCCCGCCAGAGACAAGGCAATCAGCAGATACTGCATTTCACGCTGGCTGCGAAGCGACAGGCGCCGCGAAATCGCGTGCGCATAGAGGTAAGCCGCAAACAGAAGCGTCTGGAAGACCAGCATGGTGGTGGTCCACACTGCGGCGGAACCTCCAAACCATGGCAAGACATAGTCGCTGATAATTAGTTCGATCTGGAAGAGCAGAAACGCACTCAGGAAAATCGTTGCGGCAAAAGCCACCTTCTTCCAGCGGATGACAGGCTGCAATTCCGACAGCCGTTCGCTGGCACTAGCGACCATGACTAGTGGGCTTGACCGTGGCACACCAGGCTACAGGTGCCACTGGTACGGTTGTAGGAGATGGGCGTGCCCCCGTTTGCCGCAACCACGTTAATGTCGAAGTTCACCAACCGCTCGCCCGTAACATATGCGTTTTGTCCGCCCATCCCGTGTGCGGTATGACACACCGAACAGGAGAACCCGTCGTTGATGTGTTCCGCATGCAAGCTCCAACTGCCATTGCCGACCACGTTCTTCAGGTCATGGCACTTACCGCACAGCGCGTAGGGCCCATTCACCGACAAGTCGGGGTTCGGATACAGATTGGAAATCGGACCTCCGGGTGTGATCGCCTGGCTGGCCTCGTATCTGCGTTCAAGGATGTGTTTCCACTTCGACCCGTGCGGCCCATTGGGACCGCTACCGCCAAACTCGCGATTGTCATCGGCATTGTGGCAGTCGATGCAGAACAGCCTCGTTCCCATGCTCCTTCCCAGCGTGATGCCGTCGAGCTGCGTCATCTGAGTAAGCAAGCTCGGTTGTGGCAGCGTGCTGCTGCGGTCATGCGTGACCGGGTGGCTCGAGGTTGAGGTCAATGCGAATTGCGGAATGATATTCAGCGGATCGCCGGACGACACCAGTCGCAGCGGCAGGTATCCGAACAACGCGACATTCACCACCTTGCCCGAACTGGTTCCGTGGCATCGCAGGCAGTTCTCGTACTGGTTGACCGCAGGATTCACCACGGTCATTCCGTCCGTGGCGCTGATTCCCTCAACCGCCATCTGGCTCGAACGGACCGCCGGCGGAATGTTGAACAGCGTCGTCTGCTGCGAGGCGTGTGGATTGTGGCAATCGACGCAGGTGGCGTGCCGGTTGTTGTTCAGCAGGGCCGACTCAGCCCGGTCGTGCTGATTGTTCACCGTTGGCACGGGATGCGATCCCAGCTTGGAAAATTCGCTGTAAACATTCAGCGTAGCCGGCTGCAAATTGTTGGTGCCCGAGTGGCACGTCACGCAGTCCTGCTCGTCGGGGCCGCGCAGCAGCCGGGCTGGTCCCGTAGCGTTATGCGGCATGTGACAGGAATTGCAACCGTTTTGGGCCACCGACGGATAGCCGCCAACATAGGGACGGTTCGATGTCGCGTTCGCCGCCGTCGCATGTATGCTTACCGCCCACCCTGCCAGGAAGTTCGACTGCCCGTTCACGACGCGCGTGGGATCGTGGCAGGCCAGGCAAAGTACGCTGTTCGAACTGTCACGCACCAGAAACAGCGGCTGCACTTTGTCGATGTTTTCATAGTGAGGATCGTGACAGGTCGTGCACTCGACCGTCCCATTCACCAGACGCACCGCCGGATCGGCCGTCTTACCGGGGTTTCCGAACAGCAACGCGTTTACGTTGGGCGAATCCACCATCGGCGTCTGCAGGCTGAAGGGATGCGACGCCTTCAAGTCCGTTCCAAACACCGATGTCGACTTCATCTGGCCGGTGGTGGCGATCTTCCCGAAGGCCACCGTCTGTCCCGGCGCAACCGTCCCGTCATGGCAGCTCAGGCACAACTTGCTCGGACTATTCAGCGCCGGTTGCACACCCATCTGGTGATAGGTCGAACTGGTGTAGAAATTGTAAGACTGCACCGACAGTTGCTGGTTCCACAGCGGAGTCGGATTCGGCGTCGAGCCGTGCGGCGCGTGACAATACAGGCAGGAATTCGTGATTGCGCCCTTCACGGTGGAGGCTCCCGAAGGCGTCAAGTCATGCGTACCTAGCTGATCGCCTCCGATCTGCGCCCGGCCCGGAGACACCGCCGATGCGGCAAGCAGCGCGGCCCATAGAGCTCGCAGTAGGATTTGCCTCACTGCGCGCCTCCACTGCCCGCCTTGGCAGCAGCAGAATACTTGAAGACCTCGACCCGCCGGTTAAACGAATCCACCACGTAAATCCGGTCGTTGCGATCGATATACAGTCCGGCAGGCAACTGAAACTCCGCCGGCCCGGCGCCAGTGCGCCCAAAGTAATACAGCAGTTCGCCCTTGGGATTGAAGACCTGCACGGTGTCGAAGATCCCGTCCACCACATAGAGGTCGCCTTCGCTGTCGAGCGCGACGCCTTTGGGGCGGTACATGCTTCCGCTGGCTTCGCCAATCTTTCCGACGCCGTAGAGGAACTGCCCGGAGCGGTCCAGCACCTGCACCCGAAAGTTCATCGCATCCACGACCAGCAACTCTTGCCCGTGCAGCTTCAACTCCGTGGGAAAGTTGAACTCGCCCACTTCGGCGCCGTTCTTGCCGATCGTCCGCAGGACGCTGCCTTGCATGTCCAGCACAAAGATCTTGTGCCGTTCCGTATCCGTGACGTAGATCTCTTTCGCGGCTGAATCCACCGCAATTCCAGTGGGTCGCTTGAAGAATCCCTCACCGCCCTTCAGGCTGCCGATGGCTCGCCGGTACTTCAGGTTCGAATCCCACACCAGAATTCTTCCCGTGTCCGAGTCGGTGACATAGATGTTGTCGTCTGCGTCCACCGCCACGCACTGTGGCGACTTCAGTGCGTCTTTGCCGCCCTCGCGCGAGAGAAACTTATACTTCTGCTTCTCGAAGTCGAAGACGTGCACACCCGACAGCCCGGGATCGGTGACGATGATCCGCCCGCGGGAGTCAGTGACCACACTGTACGGACGCAACATTGCGTGATAGTCGGGCGGGCCAGCGACAATGTCGATCACCTTTGTCCAAAATCCGCGCTTCAGCTTGACTTCGCGCTCGGAGGAAAAACTGCGCTCGTAGATCAACTGGCGCCCGCCCGCGAGCGGCAATGCAGGAATTTCGACTTCCGCCGCAGGTGCCTTAACTTTCTTATCCGGCGACGCGGCCAATCCGGCGGAAGACAGCAGCAGCACTGCTATCGCCAACCCGATCCACGTACCGTGAACATTTAGCTGAGTGAAGTGCAGTCGATTTGGATTAGAAGAAGTCAAAGCGCCGGGTTACCCCAAAAAACACCGTCTGCAGCACCGCCGGAAGATTCGACGGGTTGGTCAGCGAAGCTCCCAGCCCCTGGCTGAGGTAGCTATAGCCTGCGTTGAACGTGAGCTGGCGCCAGAAGTACTCCGATCGAACGTAGGCTTGGTTGCTGAAGTTGCTGGCAAATCCGCTGATGTTCTGTGAATCATACCGCACATGCGAGTAACTTCCGCTGACGGTCCACCGCCGCAGTGGCCGGATGTTGGCTCCGACGCTCCAGGCTTCGCCGTTGTACTGCAACAGGAATTGCGGAATGATTCCTTGTGCTGGACCCACCGGAACAATGACGCTGCCAATCTGGAAACCGGTACCTGAGCTTTGCGAATAACCGGCGCTCACGCCCCAATTGCGATGCGAAAGCGAGGCACTGTAGTTGCTGGAAATCGCGTTGGAGATATTAATGTTCTCCGTGTGGCTGTTGGAGTACGCTGCACTCAACCCGAGGCTCCATCCTGACAGGACCCGGCTCACGGCGCCGTTCACTGAATACGAGCTCTGGGTGTAGCCTACGAGCACCGTCGTCAGGTTGCGCGCATAAGATCCCGAAGCACTGCCCGTCCATCCCCAGAACAGCCGCGAATACGACAACGATCCGCTCTGCCCAAGGAAGCTGGAGCTCTGTCCACCATTCGCCGTTTGATCCGTCGCCGCCCGGAACACCGGCGCAAAATAGTAACCCAACCCATAGCTGGCGCCGAAGCTACCGCCCCACAAAACGCGGGTATACGTAGTGGTCACACTCAGAATGTTGCTAGTTACATCGGTAAATCCAGGCACTCCTTGAGTCTGGCGATTGAAGTTGCCGTTGACCTGCCAGTTGCGCGTGATGACATAGCTGGCCCCTACTCCGTAGGTCAGGTAGCTGGAGGTGTAGGTCAAGTAGGGCTGCTGACTGGCTGTCGTCGTGGCGTTCGCCGATGTGGTCGAGGCTTGCGCAACACTTCCCGTGCCGGAGGACGCTCCGTTCAAAATGCTGGTGAAGTACTGCGCCGTAAGATTGCTGCTGTAATTCACATGCGCGTTCGTGGTGAGACGCGCGGTGGGATTGTAGGTGAACAGCCCGGACACCGTGTTGAAGCTGGCTTTGGCTTCTGTTCCCGCGTAGACCGCGTCGATGTTGGTGTGTGCATAATTGGCGCTGAGATTACTGGTCCTGCTGATCTGCCGGCTGCCCCCGATTTGCAATATCCCGTCGTTGGAATTCGTGTACTGATGCAGGGCTGGATCGGTCACGTTAGGCGCATCCGTGTTGATGTAATTCTTGGTGTAGGAACCATTCAAGTTCGTATCCCACAGCTGATAGCTTGAGGCTATGCCAATTGCATCGACATCGGCCGTTCCCGTGCTGGACTCTCCGATAATTTCATAATTGGTGTTGCCGTGGGTGTAACTTCCCTGGATGCTCGGAAGGTTGTCCGGTAGCCAGGCCGCGGTCACTCCGATGGTTTGCGCGTTGCCTTTCGTCTTGAAAGCGCCAATCTGCCCCGGAACATTAAACGTACCCTCGAAATTGTGATCGTAGGAGTAGGCGAGCCCGACCGGTGTGCGGCTTCCGCTGAAGAAGTTCGCCACCGCGTTCACCCCCGAAGCGCTCGTCGTGGAGTTGTAGTTGGAGTTCAAATTTGTTTGGTTGTAGTAAGGAGACACGGTCCAGTTCAGGAAGCGGGGATCGTGGTACGTACCGTTGACGTTGCCGTTCAGGCTAAAGGCCACGTTGTTCTGGTCCTGACCGTCGTAGGTCGCCGAGTAGCCGACTCCTGCGTTTCCATTCGCGCTCAGGGTATTTTCTCCCAACTGGATTTGCGACCACACGCATGGCACCAGGCTCAGGACCACCCCCATCAGCAACCAGCTCCGCAGATGCCCACCTGTCTTCACGAGTCACATCCAATCAAGGGGTTCTGCAGCCCCTTTTCCGGCTTAACCTACAGTTCCTCGATCTTCGCGTTCTTGCGTAGTTGCGCTTCATACGAGGCGCGCAATTCGTCGGCTTTCTGCTGCTCCAGGTCTTTCTTCAGTTGCGCCTTCACCTGGTCAAACGGCACCTCGTGGGCGGGCTCCACTCCATTCACGCGCGCGATGCAGAACGAGTCTCCAGTGTCGATGATGCCCGTCATCTGGCCCGCCTTCAGGTTGAACACCACGTCTTCCACCTGTTTCGGCATGCGCCCGCGATGCAGCCACTTGTGGTCGCCCATCACCACCCGCCAATCGTCCATGGATACCTTCTCGGCCAGCAGCCCGAAGCTCTCATAGTCTTTGGTGGCCTGGGCCTGGGCCAGTGCATCTTCTGCGGCCTTACGCGCCTTCTGCTTGGCGGCCGCCGATGGATTATCTCCGTACGCAATCGTGATGGTCTGGATGGAGATACTGTCCGGCTTGCGGAAGCGATCAGGGTTCTTCTGGTAAAAAGCCAGCGCTTGCGCGTCGGTGAACTTGGCCTTGCTGGTGACTTCAACCTTCATGATCTGGTCGATGAGAATTGCCCGCTGGATATTGCTGCGCAGTTCCTGCATCGAGCCTCTTTGTTCGACTTTCAGGTACTGTTGGAATTGGGCTTCCGTCTCAAACTGGTCGCGAAAGTCTTTCATCGCCTTGTTGAGCTTGGCGGGAGCCACGGTCATCCCGCGCTTTTGCGCCTGCTGATAGGCCAACTCCTCGAATTCAAGATTGCGCATCGCCTTCTTGCGAATCTCGGGTTCCGCGTCCTTGGGAAACTTGCCGCCATGTTGCTTGGCGTACGGAAACACATTCAGCATCTCCCGGACCAGGTCGCTCTGGGTCAGCACCGTCCCGTTTACCTTCACCACGGGCTTGGACGCTGGAACGGCCGTGGACGCCGGCACGCTGGCCGGCTGCAGCACGGGGGCGTGCATGGAAACCTGGGCAATCCCACCCGTCGCCATCAATACAATTATTGCGAAACTAAGCAAGTTTAATTTCATACGGCTAACGCCTTTCTGCCACCACCTGAAAAAAACGAGGGAGGAGGCTTCCGCCTCCTTCCTCGAGACCTGATCCTTAGGTCGTAGGCACTGAGTAAAGCTGGACGTACTCGTTCGACTTGCTGTAGTGGCAGCTGCGGCAGAACTGCTGGCCGGAGTTGCTGCTCGGGTTGTCGGTGTTGTACCAGCCGCGGACGAAGAAGTTGGTGGGTTTCACCGAGTTCTTCACACCTTGGAAGGTGCTGCGAGCATAGTTCACCGAGTGCGGGTTGTGGCAAGTCGTGCACTCCACATACGAGCCCACGCCATCGGGGCCGCTGGTGGAGGGATAGAGACGGAACGGGCGACCGTAGTTGTTCTGGAACGCAGTCGCGTCCGCCGTCATCGTCCAGGTGATGCTGCCGTCGGAGTTTACGACGCCCGGCCAGTTGTAGGTGACCGTGGGATCGTAGGTAACGTGCAGCGGGTGGTCGTTTTTCAACGACTCGGTTCCGTCGTTGAGGTAGGTCGGTACCTGCTTGCCGCCCTCAACCGTTTCCACCGACAAGCCGGTCATGCCGACAACCTGAGTCTGGTTGCCGTCATGGCAGGACATGCAGGCGGCGGTGTGGAAGGCGGTGTCCGTCGCAGCATACGCTCCAGTGTTGGTTACCTGCAGCGTACTGCCGTCGTTTAACGTGTAGGTCGTGGCATAGAAGTCACGCCCCCAGAGGTAAGTCTCGCCGGTGGCCGCGTTGACTCCGCCATTGCCCTTGGCACCGGTGTGCGGAGCGTGGCAGGAAGCGCAGCCGTGGCCGTAAACGTCGTGCGGACCCAGGACATCGCCCTTGATCTGCTGCCCCATCGCTGGCAGGGTGAATGCGATGGCGAGGACAGTGAGGATTAATGTTACTTTTTTCATGGTGCCCTAAGGCCTCCTGATTGATTTACCGCTACTTCTAATCGGCCCCACGTTTCTTGTGCCCCCGGCGACCGCTTACGGGCGTTCCCCGGTTTCTGGCCGCAAAGCGGCCAAAACTCGTTCTACTGATTCGGTGCGGCCTTCGCCTCCACCGGCGGAGCGGCTTGTGCCGCCTTCACGCTCTTGCTCTTGTCCTGCTCCATCTTCAATGCCTTGGCTTCCTCATCGGTCACGTAGCGAAACACCTGCAAGCGGCCGGGAAACTGATCGGTCACGAACGCCCGATTGTTTTTCGTATCCACGTAAACGTCGGCTGGTGCGCTGAACTGGCCGGGCAGCGTTCCCGCGCCGCCAAAGTAGCCCAGCAGGTGGCCTTCCTTGTCGAAGATGTCCACTGTATTCAAAAATGCGTCGGCCACCCACACGTGCCCGTCGCTGTCAATCGAAATCCCCTTGGGCCGCGCAAAGCACCCCGGAGAGTCACACTCCTTGCCCCACTTGCGCACGAAGTTGCCGTCCGGATCGAAGACCTGCACCCGGTTGTTCATGGTATCGCTGACATACACCAGGCCATCCTGGTCGACCGCCACATTGCTGGGTTTGGACATGGCGCCGGGATCATCGTCCCCGACGTCTTTCTGCGCATGTCCAATGGCGCGCAGAAACTTGAAGCTGTCGGCATCGAAAACCGCCACCTGCTGCTTGCCCGTGTCCACCACATAGACGAAGCGGTTTTCCGCGTCCACCGCAACTCCGCCCGGATGCTCCAGTTCAGCATCGCCGAAGTACGTCTCCAGCTTCAGGTCCTTGCCGAAGACGGCCACTCGATGGCGCAACGCATCCACTACGAACACGCGATCGTCCTCATCCACGGTCAGCCCGATGATCGTCCCGAAGCTGGCCTCGATGCCGTTGCGCAACAACTGCGTGGTCTTCTTCTCCAGGTCGAAGATGAACACCGCCGACACATAACTGTCGGCAACGTACACCCGGCCCTTGGAATCAGCGCCAATCCCGTAGGGCCTTCCGAGATAGTGCTTGTAGTCGATCTTTCTGGCGCCGGTATCGGTAGTTGGGATGCCCGCCAGACGGTCCATCCAGCCCTGTTTCTTCTTCTTTTCCGTCTTTGCGGTCCCGTCGTCTGGCTGAATTTCTTTCTGGACTTCACGTACATAACGGATGCGGGCAATGTCCGGCGGCTTCGGCCACACAAGTTTGCTGGTATCGATCTTGCTATGGTCCACTTCCGTAGACTTGCCCGCCAACTGTTTTTGCCAGTTGGATTCGTCGTTCGATTCAACGCCCTTCTTGGTCTTGCCGGCGTAGGCGTTCGGAGCCAGCGCAAGCGCCAGCGCGCAGATGGAGAACCAGATGATCGGTGTTCGGAAAAACTTCGTCGTCATGGCGTCAATTCCCTGCATTTAATTCGTCATCCCTATGCCGCCCTTGTGGCAGGTGGCGCAAAATTGCATGCCCGGATTCTGGTCTCTTACCAGCATGCCCTTGCCATTACTGGCGTGCGGATCGTGACAGGTCATGCAATTGATCGGGACCTTGACTTTCGTCAAGTCGTTGAGATCGTGAACGTCTTCCACGGGGTGGTTCGGCGTTGGGTGCCCGACCCCGTACTTGATCGGAAGGACAACTACGTTGTTCTTGGTGAAGTAGTTCTCGGGCAATGTGACGCTGCCATTGAAGATGCTTATCATACGTTGCTGTGGCAGTTCAACAGGTTTGCTGTTGGGACCGTGACATTCCACGCAGAGCGCGTTGCCCTGCGCCCGCAGCAGCTTGGGGTTGTCTCCGCCGTGCGGCTCGTGACAGATGGCGCATCCCTGCTCGAAGGCCGGCTGATGGCGGTATTTCTTCTTGAGCAACTCCGCCTGATCGGTGTGGCAAGCCAGGCACGCGTTCACCGGATCAGGCTGGATGAACCCCGGGGTCTTGCCTGCGTGCGGATTGTGGCAGGTGGTGCAATCGCCTTGCGCGCCGGGGTGCTGGACCTTCGCCTTCTCGATTTTTTCAGCCTGTTCGGCGTGGCAGGTCACGCAGATCGCTTTCGCCTCGGGCTGCGTCAGCACCACCTTGCCATCCTTCGCCGGCTGGTGGCAGATCTCACACTGGCCTCCGGCAAAGGGTGGATGGGTATAGCGCTGCAGTAGGTGGGCTTGGTCCGACTGGTGCGGGTTGTGGCACTGCACACAGTTCGCGCTACCGAAGGGCTGTCCCTGGTGCGCCTTGATCAGGTCCGCTGAGGTCGCATCGTGGCAGTCGAGACACAGCGCCGGACTCGCCTTCGTCAAGTGATAGTCGAACTCCTCTTTGCCCTTCTCCCCGACCTTGTGGGTTACGTGGCAAGTGTCGCAGCCCATATCCAACGCCGGATGCCGGCTGCCTCCCGTGGGGACGTTGACTCCCTGGTTATGGCACGTCAGGCAAAGATTCTCCTGCTTGTTCCCGGATTCGGGTTTCAACAGAAGATACTTGTTGTCCGAGGTATGAGGGCTGTGGCACGTGAGGCAATCGCGCACTGCCGGCGGGTGGACCGTCCCTTTCAGGTCGGCGGCGTTCATGTCGGCGTGACACGTGATGCACAGGGCTTGCGGAGTGGTGGTTATCAGCTTCACCCGGGTCACGTCTTTGTTGGCCCGAATCTCGTGACAGGCGGTGCAACCGGCTTGAATGGCAGGATGGACGACTTTCCCCTTGGCCTTGTCTTCGTGGCACTCAACGCACTTGGCGGTGTCGGTGTTCTTGTCCAGCGGAACCGGATGCACGCCTGCTGAGAGCAACCTTGCTCCCGCCATCAGGCTCAGCACCAGGATTAACCGCAAAGCTCTCACCGTTGCCTCCAGCTGGAACCTTACTGTATGTGCACGAAGCTTGCCGCAACTGTGATTCCTGTCACCGTTTCCTGAAGTTGTCTGTATCGCATTGATTACAAATATCTTAAAATGTTGCGGCTGTAGAACTTCGCGTGGGTTCGGAGCCCACGCCGACGTTCTGGATGGGTTTTCCCCCCCAACTCTCCGGTGAAATCACCCACTCATAAAGAACGAAGAGGCTCCAAGTCGACCGCGGCAGCACAAGGCATGAAACCTTCGATCCCCCGCACTCGCACCCGGAAGTTCGCCCACTTCGCCCGCATCGTACGCCATCCGGCTGCGCGCTTTAATCACCAGCTTGGGTGATATGGCTCAGTCCAGCAACGGTCGTGGATCACTCGCCAAACCCGAACCACCGCCGCAGCAATAGCTTACGGCGAGTACCTGATTTGGCGACTTACGTGCGATTCACTCTACTGCACGGGAAGGAACGCCTATGGCCTTCGACGTACTCTCGATACCAAAACGCCTTTACAAAACATTCGCTAATCTGCGCACTGGAATCGTACTGCTCATCCTGGTCGGCATTGCCGCGGCACTCGGAACCATCATCCTGCAACGCCCCGTAACCGAACCCGATCAACTGACCCGAACCTACTCGCCCGCAACTCTTCAGCTACTCGACCGACTGGCGTTGACCAATGTCTTCCACTCCTGGTGGTTCCTGACGCTGCTGACGTTGCTCAGTATGAGCATCGTTCTCGTTTCGATCGACCGCTTCCCCAACGCGTGGCGATTCTACGCCCGCCCCTATCGCAAGACGGACTCCCATTTCCGTGCCGCCAACCCGGTCAAAACCGAGTTGCCGGTCCGCAACGCCGGCGAAGGACTCAACGCTGCCGAACGCGCGCTGAAGAAACTGCGCTGGCCGGTGGAGCGAATTACCGATGGCAACGAAGCCTCACTCTACTCTGAGCGTCACCGCTTTTCCGTCATGGCGGTTTATGTAATCCACGCCAGCCTGTTGCTGATCTTTCTTGGCGGAATTATGGACGGCATTTTTGGCTACAGCGGATTCCTCATGTTGCAGAAGGGACAGACCAGCAACGTCATCGAGACTCGTACCGGCGCCAAAAAGGTCCTTCCGTTCAGCGTGAAGTGCTTCAGCGCGGGACAGGAAAACTACGCCGACGGATCGCCGAAAAAATGGTGGTCCAACCTGGCCGTGGTGCAGGACGGCAACGAAGTCGAATCCAAGCAGATCGTGGTCAACGATCCGCTGGTGTATCGCGGATTGCGCTTCTACCAGGCCAGCTATGGCATGACCGGCAACCTCGACAGCTTGAAGGTCGTCGCCACTCCCGAGGGCGGCGAGGGCCGCGAAGTCACGCTACTGATGAATGAGCCCTTCGATCTGGATTCCAACACATCGGTGACACTCGCGGAATTCATCCCCGACTTCTTCATCCGTGACAATCAAGTTTTCAAGCGCTCTGACAATCCTGAGAACCCGGCGTTCCGCCTGCAGGTGAAGAACAAGGCCACCGGCGCAGAGGCTGTGCAATGGATTTTCCCGGCCTACGACGAAACCTCGCAGGGACAAAAGAGCAACTACAAGTTCCAGTACCGTGACATGCAGATGGGCTACTTCACCGGCCTGCAGGTATCACACGAACCCGGACAGTGGCTGGTATGGGCCGGCTGCGTCCTCATGGGCATTGGGCTCTTCGTCGCCTTCTACATGGTGCACATGCGGCTGTGGATCGTTGCCGTCCCCGACACCAAGGGCAAGCTCGTGCTCTGGATTGGCGGACAGGCCAACAAGAACAAAGATCGCTTTGAACAGAAGTTCAATGACGTAGTCGAAGGTATCCGAACCGAATTGGAACGCGAATCACTAACACCTCGCTCTGCGCACAAAAAGCAAGACGCCGAATTGACGCTGGTAGCCGTCAAGTAGGCAATCGCGAGGGGCAAGACTGAGGAGAGAGAAACGATGTCAACGCGTGCACGCGTAGTACAGATGGAACCACCCGCCACAACCGGCGGCAATGCCCTTTTAGTCCTGGTTGGACTCGGCGTCGCCTTCCTGTTGATCACCGCCCTTCTGGGCGCCGCCAAGACCGGCGGTCCCCTGTTCAACGAAAGCAATCTCTTGTACGTCGCGCTGATCTTTTACGCAGGCGCCGGCGCGCTCTACATGGGATTCGGCGTCACCGGCGTGAGCCGTTACGTCAAGGTCGCTTCCGTCGCCACTGCCATCGGCTTCGTCGCCAACACGCTGGCCGTCGCCCATCGCTGGTACATGGCCGGACGCCCGCCCTTCGCCAGCATCTACGAGATGCTGCTCAGCTTCGTCTGGACGGTCGCCTTATTGACCCTCGATCGCCGAAAAGAAGCTTGGCGTAAAGATCATCGGCAGCATCACCATGCCGCTGGCCGTGGTATGCGTCATCCTGATGCAACTGCTGCCCTCGGAAGTGCGCCCGCTGGTTCCGGCGCTGCAATCCACCTGGCTGCATGTTCACGTCACCTTGGCCATGCTGAGCTACGCCGCCTGCGCCGTAAGCTTTGCGCTGGCCATGATGTTCCTCATCAAAGACCACTTCCCCACAGAAACCTTCTTGGCCCTGACCAGCGCCCTGGTCGGCGCGATTTACATCGCGATCATCGCCACCCGCTTCGAAAAGTGGGGCGGCCTCTCGGTGACCGCGTGGGACGCCAAAGAGAAGAGCGACATGTTCCTCGGTCGCGGCATGCGGCTCTTCGTCACCGTGCCCGACCTGGGCTGGCTCTTCGTCATGGCTGGGTTGGCTGCGGTCGTTCCGCTGGTTTTCTACTTCCTCGCCCGCGTGCAAAAGAACGAAGCGTATCTCGACATCGCCAACAAGTCGATCTTCGTCGGCGTTCTGCTGCAGGTTGATCGTGCTGGCGGCATTCGTTCTTCGTGTCCGCGATGCCAGCTATCCTTCGCCGTTCCAGGAAGGCCTCTTCCCCACGGCGCTGGCGGCCTCGCCGTTTATTCTCGGCGGACTCGTGACCGGCGTCTTCGCTTCCTTGCTCTACCTGATGTTGCTCTGGAGGCGCACCGATCTGGAAGCCCTGCTTCCTAGCGCCGAAACTCTCGATCGCGTCACCTACAAGACCATTTGCGTGGCCTTCCCGCTGCTGACCGGCATGATCGCCGCCGGAGCCTACTGGGCCAACCGGACATGGGGATCGTATTGGAGTTGGGATCCCGAAGGAGACCTGGGCTGCCATCACCTGGCTGGTGTACGCAGGCTACCTGCACATGCGCGTCACCCGCGGATGGCGTGGCCGTCGGGCCGCCTACTTTGCCATCCTCGGATTTGGCGTTGTGATCTTCACCTTCCTCGGCGTAACGTATCTGCTTCCCGGCTTACACGCGTACGCATGAGGACAACCGGGCTGAAGGGCACGGAGTTGCGTTAGCGGTTGGCCCCACGAACCAGCTCTGTGCTTCTTCGGCTTGGGGATTCGGGCCGCGCAATCCGGACGCAACCTGATACGGTTAGTCAAAGAGTGAGCGTTACTACCCCAATTCGAACCACTCCAGCTAGCGTCGGCGCTTCCACCGGCGCAGCCTCCACCGTCGTGCGCAAGCGGCACATCAACTGGGCGCTGAAGGCCGTGCTCCCCATCGCCGCCGTCCTGCTCAACGGCCTGCTGCTCTTCCTGCTGGTGTCGTCATCGCTCGCTCCCGGCCCCCGCAATAACGTAATCGCGGTCGCTGCCGGTGGCGCCTTCGTGATCTGCGTTGTCGTGATCATGGTATTGGCCGTGCAGGTTCGCCGCCCCATGATCGAGTTGCAGGAAAAGATCGCGCGCGTTCAACTCGGCGACATGGATGTCGCCGTGACCTTCGCCGGCCGCAACGACGAGATCGGAGATCTGGGCCGCGACTTCAACGACATGGTCGCGCAGTTGAAAGCCAGCCGCGAAGAGATTCAGCGGCTGCACCAGACCCAGATGTCGCGCGCCGAGCACTTCGCCACCCTGGGAGAGCTTGCCGCCGGACTGGCGCACGAGATTCGCAATCCTCTGGCGGGCATCGCCGGCGTGCTCGACATCGTCAGCCGCGACCTGCCCGCAACCAGCGCCGCCTGCGAAGTCATCCATGACGCCAAGCAGGAGGCGGTGCAGATCAATCGCATTCTCACCGAGCTATTGGATACCGCGCGACCCAAGCCGCCGCAATTTCGCGTGACCGATATCGTCGCCACCGCCGAACACGCCGTGCTCTTCGCGCGCCAGCAGGCGGTGACCAAGCACATCAACATCGAGTTCGAAACCGCCAGCTCTCTGCCCCAGGTGGAGCACGATCCCAACCAGATCAATCAGGTGCTGCTCAATCTGCTGCTCAATGCCATTCAGTCGATGGACAAGCCCGGAACCATCCACGTCTCGTTGCAGCCGTTCGATGATGCCGTGATCATCGTCGTCTCCGATGAAGGCAAGGGCATCGCTCCCGAGCATCTTCCCAACATCTTCCGCCCCTTCTTCACCACCAAGGGCCACGGCACCGGGCTGGGATTATCGCTGGCGCGCCGGATGGTGGAGTCGCACGGCGGCGCCATCAGCGCGACCAGCACCCTGGGCCAGGGCACGCAATTCACCATCCAACTTCCCGTGCGCAGAATTCACGACAAAGCGTCGTAGCGAGTGGGCGAGGTTTTGCATCAGGGCATGTCTTCAGAGGTTGCTGGCGAAAGCTGTTTCAACGGTGTTTTGAAAGGGCACGGCTTCAGCCGTGCCGTAACGAACTTTTATTTGTCATTCCTCGCGGCCTTCAGGCCGCGGGGAATCTGCTTTTCGACCTTTCCGGCCTCCAGCTCGACCGCCCACCAAGAGAAACGACTGTCTTCCCTTGAGGCAGCGTAATTCTGGAGAGACTTGCTCGAAACTCCTCCCTGCCTCCGTGGTGAACAATCTTCGGGAGAGAGGACTTCGGCGCCGCGATCTCCTACGCCGA
Organism: uncultured Acidobacteriaceae bacterium; assembly: GCA_963758255.1. Taxonomy (GTDB): domain Bacteria; phylum Acidobacteriota; class Terriglobia; order Terriglobales; family Acidobacteriaceae; genus DASRAA01. The sequence goes on along the minus strand of CAVWUX010000002.1, from coordinate 54,705 downwards.
CTTCATCCCCGCCTTCTTCAGGATCGTCATCATCGGGCACCAATTGGTGAATGCCGACTGAAACAAATTCAGCCCGACGAACGCCGTAAACAGGTACCAGTACGGCGACACCCAATAGCCCAAAGCCAGCGAGAGCAGCACAAACACTCCCGCGATCATGCGCACTGCGCGTTCCACATTCATGGATGTACCTCCGATAATTCCGGCGCACGCTCCAATGTCGGCGCCGGTGGATGTTTGTGTTTTTCCACCATGTAGTAAAGCACGGGCACGGTCATGCGCGACAGTAGCGTCGAAGCCACTTCGCCCGCCATCAGCGACAATGCCAGTCCCTGGAAGATCGGGTCGAACAAGATTACGCTCGCACCCACCACCACCGCGGCCGCCGTCAGCAGCATGGGCCGGAAGCGCACTGCTCCTGCATCCACCACCGCCTGCTCCAGTGGCTCCCCATGGGCGCGCCGCAGCTCGATAAAGTCCACCAGGATGATCGAATTGCGCACGATGATGCCCGCGCCCGCGATAAACCCGATCATCGACGTCGCGGTGAAGAACGCACCCATCAGCATGTGCGCCGGCAGAATGCCCACCAGCGTCAGCGGAATCGGCGCCATGATCACCAGCGGCGTCACGAACGAACGGAACCAGCCCACCACCAGCACGTAAATCAGCACCAGCACCGCGGCAAACGCCAGCCCCAGATCGCGGAACACCTCGATGGTGATGTGCCACTCGCCGTCCCACTTCATCGTCAGCCGGTCGGTCTCGGTCGGCATGGTCGCGTTGTAGCGCTTGATCGCGTAACCTTCAGGCGTCCGCAGCTTGTCGATTGCCTCGTTCATCGTCATGATGGCGTACACCGGGCTCTCGACCTCACCGGCCACGTCGCCCAGCACATAGACCACCGGACGCAGGTTCTTGCCATAACGCGTCACGTCGATGGTCTCTTTCTTGACGTTGGTCACCTCGGCAATCGAGATCTGCTCGCCGGTCGGAGTCGGCAAACGCATCGAGGTCAGCGACTCGATCGCCGAACGGTTCGGCCGGTCGAGTTGCACCCGAATGGGAATGTCCTCACGCGACTTGGGATCGTGCAGCAGCCCGGCAGTGGCCCCGTCCAGTCCCATCTGTATGGTCTGCGTCACCGCTGCCGCCGACACTCCATGCAGCGCGGCCTTGTCGAGATCGACCACTACGTTGTACTTCGTCTGCGGGTCCTCGCACGTACCAGTCCACGTCCACCACGCCGGGTGTCGACTGGAAGATCTGCTTGATCTTCCGCGCCAGATCCATCTGCTGTTGGTAGTCGGGACCGTACACCTCCGCCACCAGCGTCTCCAGCACTGGAGGCCCGGGCGGCACCTCGGCCACCTTCAGTCGCGCGCCATACTTGTTGCCAATCGCCACCAGCCCCGGCCGCAGCCGCTTGGCGATGTCGTGGCTCTGCGTGCTGCGCTCCTGGCGTCCCAGCAGGTTGACCTGGATGTCCGCCTGGTTCGCCCCGCGCCGCAGAAAATAATGCCGCACCAGTCCGTTGAAGTTGTATGGCCCCGAGGTCCCCGAATAAATCTGGTAGTTCAACACCTCCGGCTGCTGGCCCAGGTACTGTCCCAACTCCTGCGCCACGCGCGTAGTCTGCTCCAGCGTCGTGCCGTCAGGCATATCGATGATCACCTGGAACTCGCTCTTGTTGTCGAAGGGCAGCATCTTCACCTTCACCAGCTTGAACGCCACCAGCGAGCAGGCCAGCAGCAGCAACACCACCACGCTCCCCAGGAAAATCCACCGCCGCGATACGCTCTCCAGCAGCGGATTCATGATTCGCCGGTAGAGCTTCGTGGTCCAGCCTTCCTTCTCGTGCTCTTCGCCGGCGCGGTCGGCGTAGTGATGCAGCAGTCGCAGCGCCGACCACGGCGACACCACGAATGCCACCACCAGCGAAAACAGCATTGCCGCCGACGCGCCCACCGGAATCGGGCGCATGTACGGCCCCATCAACCCGCGCACAAACGCCATGGGCAGGATGGCCGCAATCACCGTGAACGTCGCCAGAATCGTGGGGTTGCCGACCTCGTCCACCGCTTCAATCGCAATGGCGCTGAGATTCCGTCCGCAGTTCGTCGGCATCCGGAAGTGCCGCACGATGTTTTCGACCACGACGATGGCGTCGTCCACCAGAATGCCGATGGAAAAAATCAGCGCAAACAGCGTCACCCGGTTCAACGTGTAACCGAACAGATAGAAAATGAACAGCGTCAGTGCCAGCGTCACCGGAATCGCGATGAGCACCACACCCGACTCGCGCCAGCCCAGCGCCAGCGCGATCAGCAGCGTCACCGAAAGCGTCGCGATCATCAGGTGCTTCAGCAGTTCGTCGGACTTGTCTTTGGCGGTCTCGCCGTAGTTACGTGTGACGGTGACGTTCAAGTCTTCCGGCAGCAGGTATCCCCGCAGCGACTCGATTTTCTTCTCTGCCGCCAGCGTAATGTCGGTCGCATTCGTACCTTTGCGCTTGGCCAGCGTGATGGTCACCGCCGGATAGTCGCCGCTCTCCCCGCCCTTCGCCGCCCTGCCGTTGGCGTAGAGGACGTAGTCCGTCCGGCTCCGCCGCGCCGTCCGTGATCGAAGCTGCCACGTTGCGCAGATACACTGGGTGCCCTTGATAGACGCCGACCACGATCTGTTGCAGGTCGGAGGCTGTCCCCAGGAAGCGCCCGGCTTCCACGGCAAACTCCTGGTTGTCGCGCGAATAACTTCCCGCCTCGCCGCGCGCATTCGCCTGCTGCAGTTGCGCCACCACCGCGCCCGGCGTCATGCCGTACGCCGCCAGCTTCGCGGTGTCGAGCGTGACCCGCACCTGCCGCGGCAGCCCGCCGATGATCTTCGTCTCCGAGACGTCATCGATCTGCTTGAGCTGGCTTTCCAGTTCGCCCGCGATCTGCCGCAGCTGATAGCTGTCGTAGTTCTTGCCCCACAGCGTAGCGGCGAAGATCGGCACATCGTCGATCGAGCGCACTTTGATAATCGGCTGTGAAACGCCTGCGGGAATGCGATCGAAGTTCGAGTACAGCTTGTTGTACGTCTTGACGATCGCGTCTTCTTCCTTCGTTCCCACGTAGAAGCGCACCACCAGCATGCTCATGCCGGGGCTTGAGATCGAATACACGTACTCCACCCCCGGCACTTCGCGCAGCAGGCGCTCCATCGGGATGCTGGCGCGCTGCTCGACTTCGGCCGGCGACGCGCCCGGCATCTGCACGAACACGTCGAGCATGGGAACCACGATCTGCGGCTCTTCCTCGCGCGGCGTGCGCAGAATCGCGAAGGCCCCCAGCAGCAGCGAGAACGCAATGAACAGCGGCGTGAGCTTCGAGTTAATGAACTGCCCCGCCAGCCCTCCCGCGATCTTCATGGGCGTCTTGCTCTCGGCCATCACTGCCCCTCGACCTGCTTGCCGCTCAGGTCACGATCTCCGGGTTGCACCACGATCTTGTCGCCATTTTGCAGGCCGGACAGAACTTCCACCCGGTCGGCCGAAGCCGCGCCCAGCGTCACATAACGCAGGCTTGCCAACTGGTCGCCGCCCACCACGTACACCGCCTGCAGTTGCCCGCGGTTCAACGACCGCCGCCTTCGGAATCGTAATGGCGTCACGCTGCCCGTGGGGGAATTGCGCCCGCCCAAACAATCCCGAGCGGATCTGCGGGTTCGGTGGAAGATCGATCTTCACGGTAAACGTCCGGCTCGCCGGATCGGCCGCGGGCACGATCTGCGATACCTTGCCCTCGACGGGCTGCTCGCCCAGCGCGTCGATCACCACCGGCACGGTTTCGCCCAGGCGTACAGCGCCCATCTTGCTCTCGTCCACCGAGGCTTCCAGCCGGAAGCGGCTGGGGTCCTCGACTACCAGCAGTGGAACGCCCGGCGCTGCCATGGCTCCCGGCTCCGCCAGCCTGGAGACCACCACTCCGTCGAAGGGAGCGCGGACTTTGGTGAAGCTCATGGCGGTGCTCGCCTGCGACACTCCCGCCTCGGCCTGGGTGCGGCCGGCGTGCGCGGCATCGCGGCGCGCCTTGGCCGCCGCCAGCCTGGTCTTCACCTCGTCGTACTCTTGCGGACTCACCGACTTCTTGTCGTACAGCATCTGGTAGCGCTTCATCGTCGACTCAGCCAGCGCGTAATCGGCATCGGCGGCGGCAATCCCCTCCTGCGACGCCTGCAGGCCGGCGTTCGCTCCGGCAAAAACGGCCTGCTGCTGCGCTTCATCGATCGACACCAGCACCTGGCCCCGCCGCACGTGATCGCCCTCGTGAACGCTAACGCTTGTAATCGTCCCCATCACCTGGCTTGCCAATTGCGCCGACACCGCCGCCCGCACCGTTCCGGTAGCCTCAACCACTTCCGGCACCGTCGTCTTCTGCACCTGCATCACCGCCACGCCGTGGACTTTTTCCGGCGCTGCCTGTGCGGGTGGCTTGCTTTCGCTGCAGCCCGCCAAGACTGCGACTGCCAGCGCGGCGAAGACGAAGAATCTGTGGCGCAGGGCAATGGAACGACTTTTCTGCTCGGACTGAAGTCCGCGCAGAAAATCAAAAAAAACGGGCCGTTCGGCACGGCTAAAGCCGTGCCCTTTCAAATCCTGCCCCGTCGTCAGCGAATCATTGGTCATTGCGTCACCGCCGGAGAATCAAGTGTAAGCGTGCCGGTCGCCAGTTCCACTCCGGCGTAGCTGGAGTCCATGCGATACACCGCCTGCCAGTAATCCGCTTTGGCGCGGTGCGCCGCCTCTTCCACCCGCAACATATCGGTCACCGTGCTGAGCCCGCCTTCATAACGGTTCTGGTTGATGCGCAGGCTCTCGTCGGCCTGCGCGATAGCCGAGCGCGCCACCTTCACCTGCTGCTGCGCGGCATCGAATTGGTAATACGCGCTGCGGACTTCCAGTCGCACCGCATCCTGGAATCCGGCATGCCCTGCGTTCGCCCGCTCCTGCAGCGCCTTTTCGCGCGCCAGGGCCGCCCGCTTGCCGCCACCCGCAAACAGATCGAACTGCAACTCCGCGCCCGCTATCCAGTTGTTCGCGCCAGTCCATCCCACACTGTGGGAGTCCTCTTCCCACGAGCCAAACGCATTCAGCCGTGGACCAAACGCCGCCTTGGCCATCGATACGCTCTTCTCCTGCGCACTGCGCTCCGCCTCCGAGCGCTTCAGGTCCGGACGCTTCTCCATCGCCGCCTTCTCCAACTGGTTGACATCAGCGGCTGGAAACGTCCGCTCCTCCAGGGCTTCCTGCGGTTGATAGACCGTATCGGCCGAAGCGCCCATAGCCAGTGCCAGCCGCGTGCGCGCCAGCGCCAACTGATTGCGCCGCTCGATCAGCTCCTGCTGGCGCGCCGAGTACTGCACCTGCGCGCTCAGCAAGTCCGACTCCACGGCCATGCCGCTCTCCACCCGCGCCTTGCTCTGCTGCTCGATCGCCTCCACCGTCTTCACCGCGTCCTCGGCGACCTGAACTTGTTTCTGCGCCAGCAGCACACCGTAATAAGCCTGCACGGTCTGGAAGACCAACTCCTGGTCGGTACGATTGAGCTGCTCCTCGGCAGCAACGTTCAAGAATTTGGCGCGATCCAGCGCCTTCCAGCTCTGAGTGCTGTCAAACAGATTCCACTGTCCGGAGAAGCGGCTGGCGTAGTTGCCGATCGGAGTTGGCCGGTTCAGCGAGTTCAGCGCGAAGTCCTGCGGCGGTAAATTCCTGCTGCCGCAGCTTGGTTCCGAAGACGAACACCGGATCGTTGCCGGCGGTGAAATTCTCGGCGAACATGATGCGCGGCAGCAGGGGAGCACGCGCCTCGCGTACTCCCGCCGAAGCGGCCTTGGTGTCGGCCAGCGCCGCCTTGTGCATGGGATTGTTGGCCAGCGTCATCCTGGCCGCGTCTGCCAGCGTCAGCGGCGTGGCATCCTGCGCCGCTGCGGCGACAATCAGCGCGCTGGCCACGACCAAGGCCCATACCAGCCACCGCAAGTCTGGCCTTGCCCGATTCAATTTGTGATTCGATTGCGGTCCGCTCATGTCCGAATCGTAATCCTACGCCCCAACCAACGCCGGACATTCTACGGGAACGATCTCGTAGGTGGACTCGATCTCCGCACAGAGTTTCACCATCGCACCCACCGAGCAATACTTCTCCTCCGAGAGACGGATCGCGTCGCGCAACGCTTGCTCGGCGATGTCCACGCCGGTGACGATATGGTGAATGCGCACTTTGGTAAAGACCTGCGGCGGGTCGGACTTCTGCTCGGCCTCGATTTTCACCTCGTAGCCGGTGACTTCCTGCCGCTTCTTGCGCAGGATGCCAATCACGTCAAACGCCGTGCATCCCGCCAGGCCAAGTACCACCAGCTCGATGGGTTTCGGTCCGGTGTTGCCGGTCGCGTCGTCGATGAGGAAGTGATGCCCGCGATTGTCGCTGGCGACGAACTGCTTATGAGTGCTATCCGGTTGAGTCAAAGTAACGCTGCCCGAAATCATGTTCTTCTCCGTGTGTGGACGAGGCGATAGCTCCATCCTCGCCGTGTCCCGCTGCGGGACCACATGGATAAATGCAGGCAAATTCGCAGGTGTTACAGAAAAGTGAGGGTTAATGCAGAATTAATTCCCGATTCGGGAAGTGGCTCCAACTGTCGCTACATCAGCAAGTTACGAGGAGGATCGGAGGTGCAATTCTCGATGTCATCCCCCGACAGAGCCTCGACAAGCCCTACTCCGAGCGCAGTGCTGTCCATGGATCCACGCTGGAGGCCGTGCGTGCCGGAAGGAGGCTGGCGAGCACGGCCACCAACAAGACACCAAAAGTTGCCACAGAGTAACTAAGGGCGTCGTAGGGTTGCACTCCAAAAAGCGCGGAGCTGAGCAGCTTCGCGACGACCACTGCGATCGGGATGCCGATGGCGATGCCGACGGCAGTCAACACGAGACTATCTCGCAAGACGCTCCACACGACTTGCGAGCGCCGGGCGCCCAAGGCCATGCGCACGCCAATTTCGACCGTCCGATTGTTCACTCGGTAAGCGAGCGTTCCGTAGAGACCGGTGGCAACCAACAACACCGCCAACAAACCGAAAAAACCTGCCAACCGGGCAAACAATGATTGCTGGGAGATGGTTGTTTCGAACTGCTCGCGTTGGGTCATGGGCTGCAACAAAGGCAGGTTGGGGTCCATCTGTTGCACTACCTTTTGCGCGGACGGCAGAATCGCCAATGGGTCGCCGTGCACACGCATCTCGACATGCATTTCAGCCACATCTCCATTTTGCGTGTATACCGACCACGACATCGGTATCGGCTCTTCGTCGATGCTGCGGTACTTGTGGTTTTTTACCACCCCGACGATCACCATGCCTGTCTTCCCATCGTCGCCCATGACCTGGTGTCCGAGCGGACTCTGGTTGGGAAGAAATCGCTCGGCGAACAGCTCGTTCACAATCGCAACATGGGGTGAGCTCGCGGTGTCGGAGTCGGTGAAATCACGACCGGCCAGTACCGGGACTCCCAAGGTGTGAAAGAAATCCGGGCCAACAACGTTGCTGCGCGTCAGGCTTGATCCGCCGCCTGCGACCACTGGCGGTTTACCGTCGACGATCGCACGCCGATTGTTCGACCACCATGAGCCCAGCCGGCTTTTCATGACAGTGACGGAGTCGACACCGGGCAGCACCCGCAGCCTACGTATCAGCACTTCGTAGAACGCCAGACGCTCGGCATGGGAATGCAGGTTCTGAGGATTCACGCCGAACACAACGAGGCCGTCGGTGCGCATCCCGAGTGGAACGTTTTGCAAGTTGCGGAAGGTGCGGACCAGCAGCGCTCCAGCCACGAGCAGTACAACGCACAACGCCATCTGCAGTGCGACGATGATCTTGCCGCCCCGCGACTTGCCAACGTCTGTGTTCGACGTGGCCGAAGATGCCTTCAACACCAGCCCCGGTTGAACGGCCAAGGCGGACCGCAACGGCGCCAGTCCGAACAGGAGAGCAGCCAGCAACAGAATGCTTAACGTGAAATAGAGGACGATTCGATCAGGCGCGAGGCTGGTTTCAATCTGTGCCCAAACACCCAACGCTTTCGTCGCCCAGAGGGCAAAAAGCCAGGCCAATCCGCCGCCCAGTGCGACCAGCAACAGGCTCTCGGCAAGCAACTGGCGGAAGAGATTTCCGCGGCCAGCGCCCAGGGCCAGGCGTAGAGAGAATTCGCGCCGGCGGTTCGAATTCCGCGCGAGCAGCAGCATGACTACGTTGCTAAAAGCGATCAACAGAACCAGTCCCACCATGCCCATGAGCATTCTCAGCGGTTTGCCGTATTGTTCGTCGTAGCCGGGAAAACTCTTGGCCTCGCTAGAGCCTAATGTCGGCCGCTGCTCTCCCGGTTCGGGGTCGCCCAGCCCGACATACGCAGCGTTTTGAAATGTGGGCTGCAATTGCGAAACTGCCTGCGTCGCCGTCACTCCCGGAGCCAGGCGCCCGATCATGCGCAGACACCACCAGATCGGCTGCGACATGTAAGTCTTCCCATCCCATGGAGGATTGCCCCAGGCATTCAGCTCCGGACGATCCTGCAGAGGAATCCAAAAGTCAGTGGATACGCCGGCCTCCACTCCCTCAAAACCTTCGGCAGCGACGCCGATGATGGTGAAGCTGATGCCTTTGACAAAAACTGTCTTGCCCACCGCGTCCGGATTGCGCGCAAACCGACGGGTCCAGAAGTTGTAACTAATAACGGCAACGGGCGCATGGTTTGATTCGTCTTCAGCGGTAAAGCCCCGCCCCCGAATCAACTTCACGCCGAGACCGGAGAAGAAATTGCCGCTTACCATGTCACCGTTGGCTTCTTCGGGTTGCGCGCCAAATCGAACAGCAACTTTGCCGGTAGACAATGGCACGTAGGCCATGAGTTCAGTCAGCGCTCCGTGCTGCTGGCGAAGCGCATCGTAAACCGGGTAAGAAAACGTTTCATGACTGTCGACGGTGCCAGTTCTATGCGGTGGACTGGAGGTGTTGAGATAGACCACCCGTTGCGGATCTGCAACCGGCAGCGAACGCAGCAGGACGGCATTCATCACGCTGAAAACTGCGGTGTTGGCTCCAATGCCGAGAGCCAGCGTGAGTACGCAAACGATGGTGAACACGGGAGTCTTGGCAAGCTGGCGTGATCCGTAACGCAGGTCCATCCAGATTGAGCTCGCCGTCGATTCCCACCCGGCTGACCATACGCTTTGCTTGACGGAGTCCATGCTTCCCATCTCAACCCTGGCGGTGCGCAGGGCTTGCTCCGGCGTCATGCCGCGGGTCCTGTTGTCGGCGGCAGCAGCATCCACGTAGCCTTGCAGTTCTTCGTCCATTTCCCGATTGCGCCGGGCCTTTTGAAGGAGCGCGTTGATTCCCATGCGTAAGTTTCGCAACATCACGATTACCTCTCGCTACGCTTCCAGGATTCGACTGATGGCCGCGATCTGGCGTCCCCACAGCCGGGTTTCGTCTTTGAGTGCCTTCCGGCCACTTTCGGTCAAGACGTAATATTTGGCGCGACGATTGTTCTCGGTGGCGCGCCACTCGGCTTGGATACGGCCGGCGCGCTCCATGCGAGTGAGGGCTGGGAAGAGCGACCCAGCATTGACGCGAAAGACGCCTTTGCTGATCTGCTCGATCCGCTGCGCGATGCCGTAGCCGTGCATCGGCTCCAACACCAGTGTCTTGAGAATGAGCATCTCAAGGGTTCCCTGCACAAGGTCGCTGTTTTTGTCGGGCATGTGCCGGCTTCCTCTAGATAATCTAGAGTTGAGTTAAAACCCTTTCCACTAGATTGTCAAGAGGAGAGGAGAGCAGGAATGTCCGTTATTTACCGGGATCGGCTGTGCCGTTGGCTTGCAGTAAGCCGGAAAAGGGCTCGTTGCTTTCTAACTGCAGCGCCTCAAGCGCCGCGTGGTATTTGGCGATGAGGTCTTTGCGCAGTTCCTCAGCGCGGGAGGTGTCGCAGACAGGTTCGTAGGTCCGGCACTGCTGTACCGCTGACTTCAGACTGTCGAGAAACGCGACACACGGTTCGCAGTCGTGCAAGTGCTGCTCCATGTCGCGACATCGAGCGTCTTCCACCAGGCCATCCATGTAGTCCGACAGCGAGGCGAACATTTCGCGGCAGCGTCGCGGCCGCATGGGTGGTTCGTCTTCGGCCGCCGCATGGATATTGGCCACCACGCCTTTTGCCATCGCCATGCGCGCCAGGTGTCGCCGCAACATCAGCCGCGCGCGATGCAGTCGCACCCGCACCGTTCCCTCTTTTAGTCCGGTCGTCTGCGCGACCTCGGCCGTGCTCAAGCCTTCCATATCGTGCAGCACCAGCACCATGCGATATATGGGAGGCACCTTCAGCACCGCCTCCCCCAGTCGCTGGTTGCTCTCGCCGCGGAGCACGTCGTCCTCGGGGCTAGGGTCTCCGCTCTCCAGCAATTCGCTCAACTCGTAATGGCTGGGCATCAACTCGTCGAGCGAAACGTGCTTGCTGCGCGAATTCTTGTCGCCCCGCCGGTTCATCAGGCAACGATTGCGCGCCACCTTGTAGAGCCACACCGATAGCGCCTGTGGGCTGTCGAACTTGGGCAGGTAGGGCAGCAGCTTGACCAGCACTTCCTGCATGGTGTCTTCGGCGTCTTCGGGATGCCCGCAGACCTTCATGCTGAACGAGTACACGGTGTTTTGCAGAAGCGCCAGCGCCCGGTCAACCGACTCGGGACGGTCGTCGCGGATCAACTCCAGCGCCTGCTCTAATTTGGTGGACACGTGTATAGGGTAGCCGATAGCCGCCCCGAGGCCAATCTTGCCGCAGTGGCGACTAGATCGGAATGGCACCGGACCGGAGCCCGGTGCCGCAAATGCAAAGGTCAGTGACTCGCTTTACCGTTGAAGTAGGATTGAGCATTTCGCCAGGCTTGCGCGCCGACCAGGGTTCCGACGGCCCGTCCCACCAGGTCACCTCCCAGGAAGTGAATGCCTCCGTAGCGCCGCGACAAGCCAGCTTCGTTGGCAGCATCGGCGAAGGTCGCCCAGTACAGCGTGACCGGCGCCACCGGAGCGAAGCCGGGCTCGGTGACGGAGCTGCCGGGAGCAAACGTGACCGACGCGCCGAAACTCTGGCTGCCGGTCGCCAGCGCCAGCACCGTGGCTCCCGCCGCGCTGAATGTGCTGTGGCCGGAGATGTATTCCGGGAACGGCGGCGTCGGGAAGGTCGACAGTTGATATGGGATCCACTGCGAACCGTCCATCGAGACCGTGCCCTTCCCCGGACCGCCCCAGGCCTGGATGGTCTGTCCGTGAAACAGGTAGGAGATGGCTGAGATGGGGCGCACAGAGTCGAAGGCGCGCTTGCCGTCCCAGGCGGCGATACTCGCGTCAAAGCAGGCGTTGGTGAGCGCGAAGAACATCTTCACGTCTTCGTCATCGGTGTGATGATCGCGCTCGGAGACAAACTGGGCGAAGAGGTCCCAGTGCCCGGGCGGAGTTTCGGTGTGCGGCCCGTTGGCCCAGTATTCCGCGATCATTTTTTGCTCGTCGGTCAGTCCTGCACTCATGGTGATGAGCTCCTGGGCCTGCAACTGATACTGTTTGGAGCCGTACTTAGCCGGTCCGAAGACGCTCTCGAACTTGCGGAATTCGTCGCCCGAAGTAAGCGCGAACGGAACTACCTTGAACCATTGCGCGCCGAGAAAGCCCTGAGTGATCACCTGCACGCCGTTGTTGTAAGTCAGCGGCTGCCAGCGATCGGGATCGGAGATGGTCGCGGGATCGACCGGCACGGTGCTGGGAGCATTGACTGGCACGTAGCCGGTGTAGTCGGAATAAGCGCCGGGATGCAAGTCTCCCAACTGATTGGAGCCGTCGTGGTGGCGAAAATTCAGCACCGCGGCGCAGGCCACGTTGCCGATGCCCGAGGGCGTCGTGGTATCTGTGGACAAATCGTTGGGATCGTATCCCAGGCTCGCCATCAACGGATCGTAGACCGACGCGCGATCGCCGGGAAAGACGTCGACCAGCGCGCGATAAGCGGCGAAGCTCATGGCTTTCGCCTTGTTGGCTGCGGTGCGCTCGGCGCGAGGACGCCGCAGGCTGCCTCCGAGCTGCGTGCCGACCGCCTTGGCGTCGTACGCGGCCCAGGCGTCGTACATGCAAGTGTGGACGATGGCCAGGGCACGGGCGATCATCGGCGGCCCGATGGTGGAGTCGCGATCCCCCTGGAGCGCGGCCTGGTTCCACTGCACCACCAGGGTTGGGTTATTGGCCGCCGCCGCCAACGACGACCCGAATACTGCCATGCACAAGAGCAACGCTAGTGCCCTGAATTCCGAAGCAAATCTCATACCCTTCATCTCCCATTCTCCGTTTGAATATGCCGGCCAGAAACAACCCTGCTGTGGCAAATGCAGTCATCCCACCCCCATGCCACAGCAAAAGAGGAAAGTGGTGTGTTGGCGAATCTATCGGCGGACAGTCTGGGTGGTCCGGGTCGATTCAGTCGAAGATCGGCGGCCGATTCTGGCCAGTGCAGCAAAATGCAAACGAATAGGGGTGTCGTTTGCCCTCAAAAGCGCTAATAGGATCTTCCCCTTTAGTGCTCAGGGGTGTCTTACTATACATCCTTTGCGCCTGTGGCAGCTAGTCACGGGCTGGCTTTTAGGATGTCGAGGCCTGTCCGCAGCTGCGATCAAGGCGCAGCGATCTGGAAACGCAGAACGGCCTGGGCAATCTGGTACTGGTATTTTGCGGCGGCGAATTGAATCTGGGCCTCGGTTTGTTGCAATTGCGCCTGGCTCAACTCGACGATCGAGCTCAGCCCCAGCTTATAACGCGTCTGTGAGAGATCGGCGGCGAGATTGGTCTGATCGACGAACTGCTGCGTCACCGAGATTCGACTATAGGCAGCGTTGGCGTTCAGCCAACTGGTACGCACGTCGTTGGCAATGCGGTCCTTCAAGTCGCGCAACTGTTCCTGACTGGCCTGCACGCGCAGCGCTGCCTCCCGAGAGCGCGCCGGATACAGGAAGCCGTTGAAGATCGGGATATTGACGTTGACACCGACGGCACCGTACCAGCTCTCCAGTTGCGGGGCGCCGGTGGGCACGCCTCCCACGCTGCCGAGTACGCGAATATCAGGCAGCAACAAATCGCGCTCGGCCTTCTGGTAGCGCTTGGATGCCTGATACTCGTAGTCCTGCGCGGCAATCTCGGGGCGGTTGGGATTGTTTAGCCCGCCGGCGGCGATGCGGCTTCCCTCCCGGGGTTCGACCGCCGTTACGCTGCCAAAGAAATTGGGGTAGTAGTTTGACTTCGTTTCCCGAGTGACCTGCTGCGAAGCCAAGGCCAGCAATCGGTAGACGGAGATTTGTGGATTGTTGCGGAGCGCCAAACTCTCTGCGTCCTGCTGCAACTGATAATGGTCCACCTCGGTAGGCGAGTTGATCTGGGTGATGTTGGTGACCGCGCCCAAGTCCGTGGTGTCAACGCCGTTCGACGAGCGTAGCGGGATCCCCTCCAAATCCGACATCGTCTTAATCTGCGAGTCGGGATATTGCACGGTGAGCATGTAGTCGTTCCCGGTCCTAGGATCGACCCAGTAACTCGGGGCGATCATCTGGTTGGAAGTCAGGGCGGTGATGACGTTGTCCACCACCTCTTTCGAGGAGAGCCCTAGCCGCGAGGCCATCTCGCGGTTCACGTCGAGGCGAAGGGCGGGATAATCCAGGTCCTGCGGGATCAGTACGTCGCTAACACCCTTCACACTGCGAATCTCGCGCCGCAGTTGCTGAGCGGTGTTGTAGGCCGCCCGCAGGTGGCTGCCGCTCACCTGAATGTCAATCGGTGCCGGCAGTCCGAGATTGATGACCGCATCGACCAGGCCGCCGGACTGGAAGTAGCTGGTCAGCTCGGGCATGTCGTCGAGCAGCTTGCGACGCACCCGGTCCATATACTCGTAGCTACCCACCTTGTGGCCTTCGTTCAGACTCACCTGCACGGTGGCGGTGTGCTGGCCGGAGTTGCTGGTGTACATCGACGAGAATCCGGGCGTGACGCCGACATTGGAGAGCACCAGTTTCAGGTCGCGCGGAGAAACCACTTCGCGGATGTCGGCCTCCACCCGGCGAACGTACTGGTCGGTAGGCTCCAGCCGCGTTCCCGAGGGTGCCTTCAGGTTGATCATGAATTGGCCGGGGTCGGTGCGCGGGAAAAACGAAACCCCAAGCAACGGATACAGCGCGAGGCTGAAGACGAAGATCCCAAGAATCCCCAGCACCGTGGCTGCCGGTCGTAACAGCGTCTTGCCCACCGCGATGTCATAGTGCATGAGCATCTGGTCGTAGCGGTGATTGAAGCCATTCACGAAACGCGCAAAGGAGGTCTTGCTGCCGTGATGCGCGACCGAGCCGTGACCCTTGAGGAAGCGCGCGCAGAACAGCGGCACTACTGTCATCGCCACCATGTAGGAAGCGAACAGCGAGAAGATCACGGACGCGGCCAATGCCGTGAACAGGAAGCGGCTCACGCCATAGAGAAAGACCACCGGGAAGAAGACGATGGCCGTCGTGAACGTCGCTGCGAGCACCGGCAGACCCACCTCCTGGCCGCCTCGTTCAGCGGCCACCTCCGGGGATTCGCCTTCTTCGAGATGGCGGAAGATGTTCTCCAACACCACCACCGAGTTGTCGATGAGGCGCGAGAAAACCAGAGCGAGTCCGCCGAGCACCATGGTGTTGACGGTGCCGCCGCTCAGGTTGATCGCCATGAAAGCGGCGAGCGCGGAAAGCGGGATCGACAGCAACACCGCCACGGTAGCGCGCACGCTGCCGAGGAAGATCAAAATCATCAAGGCGGTGAGGACCAACCCGATGCCGCCTTCATTGCCCAGGTTCCGGATGGCGGTCTTCACGTAGACCGACTGATCGAACACGACCTTGGCGACCAGCGACTTGGGAACGTCCACCAGGTTGCCGAGCGCGCTCTTGATGCCGCTGACAATCGCGATGGTGTTGCTGTCGCCGCCCTGCTTCAGCACCGGTAGATAAACGGATTTCTGTCCGTCGACGCGCACAATGCTGGTCTGGATCTGCTGCGCATCCATGGCGCGTCCCACATCGCCCACCAGTACCGACGCGTTCCCTACGCTCTTCAGTGGCAGGCGGTTGATGTCGTCGGTGCTGGGCAGCTGGCTGTTGGTGTAGAGGTTGTAGTCTTTGGGACCGATGCGCACGTCTCCGGCCGGTAGAATCAGGTTCGATTCATTGGCATGGAGGGCGGCGTGCTGCGCCTGATCACGGTCGACCTCGTTCTGCGCGCGCAGGATTTCCTGCTGACTGTGGCGAACGCCGGCGCCGGCTCCTTGCAACTCGGCCACGAGTTCAGGCACTTCCAACACCGCGAGCACTTGTCCGGTTTTCACCCGGTCGCCGATATCGACATTGATCCTGCGGATATACCCGGCAACCTTGGCGTGGACCTCTATCTCCTGATAGGGCAGAAACTCTCCTGCCACCGAGTAACTGTTGCCGATGGGAGCGCGTTTGGCGATTGCGATAGCGGCGGAAACCACATCGCGGCCATTGTAGGTATGCGCCGGCGCGCTTGCCCGTACGCGTCTCACCATCAGAACTGCAATCAGCAGGCACAACAGCGCCCCGCCGAGCACAAGCAGCTTGCGGTTGCGACGTAAGCTCATTTGACGTTCCTCGCGCAATTCGAGATGGTGCAGCCAGGGCTGGAGCCAACTCGGTTATGGGGCCGAATTATTCGATCATTGGACCAAACGACCCGCGGACCGGTAATTACAGACGTGTGAATTTTCTGGTGTGAGACCTGAGCTAGCGCGAGGGAGGAGGACGGAGAAATCGATGCAGGTAATATTGGCGGGCCCGAGCCACGGCCGGAGAGCCGTATCCAATCTCAAGCCGCGATGAGGTGTGCTCGCGGAAGAGACAAACCACAAAAACCGCGAACCACAGCACCACGATGCCCGGCGAAAGCGGTTGCCGGTTCATCTTCTCGATGTTTAGCCAAAGCTTTTCGGATGTCGAAGTTTGGGGCTGCGCGGAAGGTTGATATACGGCCACCTTGGCGTGAAGTGCAAACGCAAAAACCAAGACGCAAGCCATCAGCAGCAGAATGCGCCAGCCGGCTGGGCTCAGTGTCGATCAGGCGAAGTCAAGGGCGGCATCTTCACAATTCATTATATCTTTGAACCCGAAGTTGGTCAGCAGGTTGCGGTTTTGGGCATAGTGACGGCTCAAATAACAGCCAATTTGCGTGCGCGCGAGTGGTGGTGGCGGCTGCAATGATCACGCGACATGGTTTATAACAATGAGAGTGGGTCGTGAGACCAGTAGCGCCGAATACATGCCGTGTCTGGCGGCATTGCCGTTGTCATTCTAGCCTTGCGCGGCGCCGGTTAACTTAGGAACCGCAATAACACCCGGAGGTCGTGATTCCTCATGGTGACCAAAACATTGGACACGCTCGCTTTGCCTGTTCTTCGGCGGGTCGTCATCGAAAATGTGCAGCCGGAAATCGAGGCTGGCCGCTTTGCCATCAAGCGGGTAATCGGCGAGCGTGTGGAGGTAACCGCCGACATCCACGCCGACGGCCACGACGTACTCTTCGCCGTTCTGCAGTATCGTTCGCCGTCCCAGACCGAGTGGCAGGAAGTAGCCATGCAACCCCTGGTCAATGACCGCTGGGAGGCGGAGTTCAAGGTTTCGGAACAGGGCCGCCACTTCTACACGGTGTGCGCGTGGGTGGATCCGTTCAAGTCATGGCGGCGTGATCTGCGCAAGAAATTCGAGGCCGGGCAGGATGTTGGGCTGGACCTGCTGGTCGGAGTGGCCCTCATCGAAGACGCGGCCGGACGCGCTAAAGGAACCGATCACAAGCAACTGCTGCTTCGGGCCACCGATCTCAAGGAAAAGCGGGAGAAGAGCCAGCAGCTGGCCGTAGAAAGCGTCGACGACCAACTGACGGAGTTGATGCAACGCTACGCCGACCGGCGTCGGGCCACTACTTACGAGCGCGAGCTTGCCGTGGTGGTCGATCGGGAAAAGGCGCGTTTCAGCTCGTGGTACGAGATATTCCCGCGCTCGTGTGCCGACGAGCCGGGCCAACACGGGACCTTTCGCGATTGCGAAAAGAAACTGCCCTACATCGCCGACATGGGATTCGACGTGCTGTATTTTCCTCCCATCCATCCCATCGGCCGGATCAATCGCAAAGGCAAGAACAACAGCGAACAGGCGGCTCCCGACGATGTCGGCAGCCCGTGGGCCATCGGCGCGGAAGAAGGCGGGCACGATGCCATCCTCCCGCAGTTGGGAACGCTTGAGGATTTCAAGAGCCTGCAAGCCAAAGCCAAAGACCTGGGACTGGAAATCGCGCTTGACCTGGCCTTCCAGTGCACGCCTGACCATCCCTATGTGAAGGCGCACAAAGAATGGTTCCGGGTGCGGCCGGACGGCAGCGTGCAATATGCGGAGAATCCGCCCAAACGCTATCAGGATATCTATCCCATCTATTTCGAGAGCGACCACGCTGACGAACTGTGCCTGGAACTGAAACGAGTCGTGCTGTACTGGATCGCTCAGGGCATTCGTATCTTTCGCGTGGATAACCCGCATACCAAGCCCTTTGAATTCTGGGAATGGCTTATTACCGGCATTAAGAGCGAGTACCCCGACGTTTTGTTTCTCGCCGAGGCTTTCACGCGTCCCAAGGTAATGTACCGGCTGGCTAAGCTGGGATTCACGCAGTCGTACACGTACTTCGCCTGGCGCAACACGAAGTGGGAGCTGGCGCAGTACTTCACCGAATTGACACAGACCGAGGTTCGCGAGTTCTTCCGGCCTAACTTGTGGCCCAATACTCCCGATATTCTCACCGAGTTTCTGCAGTTCGGCGGCCGTCCGGCGTTCATGATTCGCGCGGCCCTTGCGGCCACGCTGGGCGCGAGTTACGGAATTTACGGGCCCGCATTCGAGCTCTGCGAAAACCGGCGCGCTACGGCCGGGCAGCGAAGAGTATCTGGACTCGGAGAAATACCAGCTTCGGCACTGGGACACGAACGACCCACGCAGTCTCAAGGGCTTGATTGCCCGTCTGAATCAAATTCGCAAGGAGAACCTGGCGCTGCAGTCAGACTGGAGCTTGCGCTTCCACGAAACCGATAACGAGCAGTTGATCGTTTACAGCAAGACGTCAGAAGACATGACCAACGTCCTGGTGATGGTGGTGAATCTCGATCCCTACTACACGCAGTCGGGATGGGTGGACCTGTCGCTGGAGACTCTGGGACTCGACCCCAGCCAGCCCTATCAGATGCACGATCTGCTGAGTGACGCCCGGTATCTCTGGCACGGTCCTCATAATTACCTGCAACTGAATCCCCAGAAGATGCCGGCCCATATTTTTGTGGTGCGGCGGCGGGTACGCACCGAGCGCGACTTCGACTATTTCTTGTGACGGAGCGGTTCCGCAAAGGAGATTGATCGATGACAAGCATTACTTCACGTGACACGCTCTTGCCGCAGATTCGCGAAGCTCTTGCCCCGTCCATTCCCGGTTTCCTGGCTGACCGGCGATGGTTCGGCGGCAAGGCGAGGACCGTGCGCTCCGTCGAAGTCTCGGACATTGTTCCGCTGATGGACGTCCCGTTCGAAGCGTTCCTCGCGGTTGTTCGGGTCACGTATGTCAGCGGCCCCGGTGAAAACTACAGTCTGCCTTTGATTCTTACGACAGCTTCGGCGGCACTTCCCGCAGGCGCTCCCTTCCTCACCGCCAGGATCGCCGGCGAGCCGCGCGACCGAGTGCTCTACGACGCCATGCTCAACGAATCGTTTCTCGACTTCCTGTTCGACGCTATCGCGCAGGAAAGATCTTTTGCGGGAGCGGGCGGCAAGGTCACGGCGACGCGCACCACCGCTCTCTCAGAGTTCTGGCAACCCTCGCAGGGGCGGTTGCAGCCAGCCATCATGAACGTGGAGCAGAGCAACACCTCCGTCATCTTCGGCAAGCGGCTGGTGTTGAAGCTGTTCCGGCACCTGGAAGAAGGGATCAATCCAGATGTCGAAATTGGCGCGTTTCTGACCAATGCTCGATTCCCCAATTCTGCCGCGGTGGCCGGCTATCTGGAATACGCCGCGCGACAATTGCCAGCCGAGCAGCCTGGGACTGCTTCAAGCCTTCGTCGCCAATCAGGGCGACGCGTGGAAACTCACGCTGAACGATTTGGCGGCCTACTACGATCGAGCGGCACATTCTCCGGTGCGGGAAGATGAAATTCCACAAGGAAACTTGCTTGCCCAGGCGAGCTTGCCGATGCCCGCGCAAGCACAGGAACGAATCGGCTCCTACTTAGGCCTCGCCCAACTGCTGGCTAGAAGGACGGCTGAGCTTCATCTGGTTCTATGCTCCAAACCCGACGATCCGGACTTTCGTCCCGAACCGTTCGACACAAACGAGCTGCGCTCCTTCTGCGACTCGGTGCTCGAGTCAGTGGAGCAGACCTTCGAACTGCTGCGTCAAAGACAGCACCTTTTGCATCCTAACGTGCGCGAAATAGTTCAGCGCGTGCTGACATCAGAAAAGAGTGCGCGGCATCGCCTGGAGTCTCTTTCTAACCAGAGCATCACCGCCATGCGTACGCGGATCCACGGCGACTACCACCTGGGACAGGTTCTATTCACCGGCGACGACTTCGTCATCATCGATTTTGAAGGAGAGCCTGCGCGCTCGCTCAGCGAACGGCGCGCCAAGCGGTCTCCGTTGCAGGACGTAGCGGGAATGTTGCGCTCTTTCCACTACGCCGCCTATGCGCCACTGGTGGGCGATCCCGCCAAGACCGGCGACCTTAAGCAATTGGCGCCGCTCGCGCGCTGCTGGCAGGCTTGGGTTTCTGCGGCTTTCCTGAGGACTTACCTGGGCACCTCCGGAAAAGCCGGATACATTCCGCGCAGCCAGGCCGAACTACAGACTCTGCTCGACGCTTATCTTCTGGACAAAGCCATGTATGAACTGCGGTACGAACTCAACAACCGGCCACTATGGGTCGCGATCCCGTTGGAGGGAATCGCGCACTTGCTGATCAACCGCGTGAACTGGAGTTTCAGGGCTCGTTATTACGCCAACCGCAAGCTGAGCAGAGTCGCATGGGCGGGGCCACCGCTCGTATCCGGCACAATGGTCAATTCCAACGCGGTGACACCGGAAAGATCGACGGTGTAGTCCTCAACTTCGCGCAGCGAATCCGGGGCGGAGAAATTCCATTGTTGACGAACGATGTCCCGAAAGGAGCCTCCACCGTCCGACGAATATCGCAGAACAAACTCTTGGGTCCGCGTCATCTGCATTTCTTCGAAGGACAACTGGATGCGAGTCAGTCTCTGGGGTCGATCGAAACGCAACCGGATCGTCTGAGACCCAGGCTCAGCCGCACGCCAGCCTCGCTGCTGTCCAGGCAGCAGCGCAGACTCGATTGGAAAGTCTTTCTCTTCAGACGTGACCTCGACCACCGCCATGCTATCGAGGTCCAGCCAGAGTTGAGTTGCAGTTGGAACTTTACTGCCTTCCGGAGTTGAATCGATTACGCGCTTCCGCATGACAATTGCTCTCCCCATTCTTCTGTGATCCGCGTGCGTGCTAGCTTCCGTCGCGGATGATTCGGCACGATTCTATATCGAAGGTGACGTCGCCAATGGCAAGCCGCGTCTGGTCCCGGAAGCCGGCGACGAATTGCAGGAATCGCCACGCATCTGCAAAATTGCTGACCAGACCAATCGAAGCGCGTAGGGCTCCGGCACTCTTGTGCCCACGGTCCTGCATCAATCGCATGAAGCTGGTTAGATTTACCTCGTCCCCCAACGTAGAGGCGGCCCGCATGTCATCTTCGGTCAGTCCCTCAGCGATTTCCCCGACGCCCGGATTGCAGAAGCATCCGCTGCGCAGCGAGATTCCTTCTTTGCCGGCCAACTCCTCGACCCGCCTGTAGTCCAGCAGATGTCCATGAGGGTCATAGAGGTTCAGCGTCACCGTGCCGCCACGCGCTTCGGTGGTGGTGGGTCCGTAAATACGCACCATGGAGTGCCCGTTGCTGTGCCGCATCGCCAGCAACTCATCCAGAATCCATCCGGTCAGGCAGCGGACGCGTTGCGCGATCACTTCTATCCCGATTGCCTGAATATGACGCAGCCCGATTGTCACCGCAGGAATCGACAGGTAATTCAGGGTGCCATCTTCGAAGGAGGCTTCGCCGGGGGCGAGCACGTGAGCACGACCCTGCACGGACGCAAAGTTTACCGTCCCGCCGGCGAACCAAGGCCTCTGCAATTTGGCAAAGGCGGACTTCCTGATGAGCAACGCGCCTACGCCGGTGGGATAACCGAACATTTTGTAGAACGACACCGTCACGAAATCCGGATGTACTGCTTTCAAATCCAGACGACTGGTGGGCACGTAGGCGGCGGCATCGAGCAGTACCCGCCAACCCTTCTGCTGCGCTCTTGCGACCAGATCGAGGGGATGCTTGACGCCGGAGAAATTCGATTGTGCCGGAAAGGCGAATAGATTTTCGCGGGCGGGATCGGCCTGCTCCAGAAGGGCGTCGAGCTGTTTGTTGTCGAGTCGGAGAGCTGGTGCAACCACTGGCGCGTAATCGAAGGCATGGCGCCTTTGGCCCGCGCGAACTCACGAATACCATTTACCGAGTTGTGATTATCGAAGGTGAGCAGCAGACGGCTGCCGGGCGCAAACGGGAACGACTCGCCGATCAGCTTGAGCCCTCCAGAAGCATTCAGCGTGAACGCGAGAACGTACTCCTCCGCGCTCGCTCCGAAATAGTCGAGCACCGATTGGCGGGCACGCTCGACGTATTCGGTCATTGCCGTCGAGGTCGGGTTCGAGGAGTGCGGATTGCCGAAAGACGCCCGAGCGCAGCAGGACAAGGTGTTGCTCGAGTTGCGACTCCGCATAGAGAGAACCACCGGTGTAGTCGAGGTAGACCTGACCCTGTTCATCTAACCGGCGGTACTCGGTCGAACGCAGCCGGTCGAGCGCAGCAGTTTCGGCATACTCGGGATAGCGAGCAAGGAAGCGCTCATAAGCAGCTTCCATCTGTTGCTTCTCGTTGGCGATCGCGGTTGCCATGTGGATCATCTTAAGGGTAAACCATGCCGGCGGGCTCGTGGTCCCACCCAAAACAGGCCTGTACCTTGAATTGACATAGGTTGTTCTCGACACCGCAGCAAATCATGCGGCCAGCCAGTGCTGCACCTCATACTCCAGCGACACCCTCCCAGAACGGTAAACCTTGTGGCTCAGCAACCGCGGCCTGGCTGTATGGTAAGGAGGAGGAAGCAGTGGAACGCCGTCTCCCAACAAAACGGGGATGACGGACACCTCGACGTTGCTTAGAGGCCGCAATCCAGAAAGGAGCGAAAGAGTTCGCTGCCGCCGAATAGCCAAATGTCCTTGCCGCTCCGAGTTTGCAGCGCCTTGGAACCGGCAAAGCCCCTCATTTTTCAATGTGTTAGCTTCGATGGAATCTAAGGATTCTAGTTTGGCGTCCCCGACGGGATTTGAACCCGTGTTACCGCCGTGAAAGGGCGTTAACGAATTGCAAATAAAGGAACTTAGCGGGCAGCGGTCGCTCTGCATGTACCGTAAGATCCTTTTAAGAACGCCAAGGTACAGGTATTTCCTGTACCGTCCTTGTACCGCGAGAAGTCCGAATCAACGACGATCGCCAAGAGGTCCCGCACTCGAACGAATCGGGTGTGTTTGGCGCGCACCGGCTCGTACACGCCCGAGACGATGCTTCCGAATTAATGAGGTCCCTTACGACACCCATTTCCGGTGTCCACTAGGACATCACGCCATCTTCGCTCGGGAAGCCTCTACTGCTGATGAGCATGCTGTACCGCGTGCCCCAACGACCGGCGGCATGCCCTGCTCGGGGCTTTGTTTCTTCCTGGCCATCTTCCAGCTTCTCTCATACCAGATCTTCTCTCATTTCACTGGTACAAGATTCGCCGGTCATGTCAGCAACATTCTCACCAAATGCGTAGGTCTATGGCGCACAAACAAGACTGCAGGATCCCCCTCCCAGCGTCCACACGCAGCTGCCATCAGCTTTGGTAGAGCAACCCAATGCCGCACACTTCTTCGTAAATCCCGCCGTACAGTCGCTAGGAGGCGGAGGCAGGGTACACAGGCTGTGGACACAACTCGATCCTGGCCCGCAGATTTCTGTGGTCCCACAACTTAGGCCCGGGGCAGGTGCAAGCCGATCCTCAACCGCTGCGCAATGCCTTTATTCGCAGCGATCAATACAGCTTCATCCGCCAGGGAATTCCGTCGGTAGCGATGAAGGTTGGATTCGCACCGGACTCGCCGGAAGCGGCAACGGAGAAGAAGTGGCTGACCGAGCGCTATCACGCGCCTTCCGATGATCTGAATCAGCCGGTCGATCTCGCTGCTGCAGGCAAGTTCGAGGACATCGTGCAAGCGTTTGCAATCAAAGTAGCGAACGACCCACAGCGTCCGCAGTGGAACAGCGACAGCTTCTTCCGCCGCTTCGTGGCGGCGCCGATGACGGGACGCTAGAGGTTTATTTCATCTTGGATGTAGCTGTAATTGCCCGAGCAGAAACTGGAACTGCTCCGGTCCTCCGAACGACTGGGCCTTGGCTACACCTGGCGCTTTCGAAGATCTCTTTCCTCGTATGCAGAGAGCGCCGAAGGCCTTGAAATATTACTCGGCGTTCAGGCCGGAAGGAATATGTTCGCAGCGGCACCGTTCAATCGCAGGCGTACTGTCTGGTTTGTCGGCTACACGGATGCAATCCACTTTGACGGTTTGTCGCCATCGCGCTCCTGTCCGAAGCAGCGGCATCATGGTTCGATGCCGAGGTGATCATTCACGGCCCCTTTAATCCGCTGCTTGCAGCCGAGATACCGTTCGGTTGTCTGTACGGAAACGTGGCTAAGAAGGAACTGAATTTGCTCCAATTCGCCGCCTGCGGAATGGCACAGCTTTGCGCACGAGCGGCGAAGATCATGTGGAGCGAGCCGCGCAAACCCTGTCGCCACGCAGACTTGTTGTTCCCAATCCTTTCGGTATACGCTTTGGACTCACCGTCGAGGCGAACGAACCGACTTCGCGCGAGTGGCGCATGAAGGAAATGACCGCCAATGACGACTTGGAACGGTTCTGGACCGGCGCAGCGAAGTACGCTGCCTACCTCGAGACGCCCGGAGGCCGATTGCGCCTCGACCTTACTTTTGCCAATTTGCAGGAATTTCTCCCGCAAGCCACAAGGTCTTTGAAGCTTCTAGATCTTGGATGCGGTACCGGCTCCATCGCGGTGTGACTGGCGCGACTGGGAGTTCACGTCACATTGGTGGATGCATCGAAATCGATGCTGGATTTCGCGAGAGCGAGCTGCGCAGGAAGCGGGAGTTACCGAGAGGATTACGGTGAAGCTCGACGACGCCATCCGACTCGAAAGTTTGTTCGACGCCGAGTCATTTGACGTGATTCTTTGCCACAATATCCTGGAATATGTTGACGACCCGTGTGCTGTGTTGCGCAGTGCGGCCCGCGCCTTGCGAAATCCGTCTAGTGTCCTGAGTCGTTAATTCGCCGACAATAGCGAGCGATGGAGTCGAGGATATCATCCGCCGATTTTGTCCAGGCGAAGGGTTTGGGCTGGGCGTTGTGATGTACCTTTCTGTTCCCGGTTCGCGCTGTCCGAATCTGCACTGAAGTAACCGTAAAAAAGAATTCTGGACCGTATTGCACAGCTTGGGAGCTCTATTGGCATACCCACATAGAAAAGGCTCAAAACTGATACGCGGAGGACGGAGAGCCGTCCGGTTACCGGATAGCGAATCGACGGATGACGGTTGCGGACCGTGGGCGGCCGCTCATCAAACTTTGCCTTAGTAGCCCCACCACAACTTTGCTACTGCTGATGTATTACTCGATAGGCTGCGCCACTGCCGCCGTGGCCGCCTTTGTCGGTACACTCCGGGGCAGGCGGCCGTGATCTCGCAACTGCTGCTCGATCCACCGATACGTAATGCTCAGTCCTTCGCGAAGCGGAATCCGAGGCTCCCAGCCGAGCACGGACCGTAGCTGCGAGTTGTCGCTGTTGCGACCGCGAACGCCTTGTGGCTTGTCCAGGTCGTGAAGCTTGCGCAACTGTTTGCCGGTGATACCGGCGATGAGATCGACCAACTGATCGACGCTCACCAGTTCTTCCGTCCCGAGATTGAGCGGCTCCGGGTAGTCGCTCGCCATGACCCGCAAGAGTCCCTCCACGCAATCGGAGATGTAGAGGAACGAGCGTGTCTGCTCGCCGTCTCCCCAGACTTCGATCGAGCCACCGTCCCGGGCCAAAGCCACTTTTCGGCAAATGGCGGCCGGCGCTTTCTCCCGCCCACCCTCATAGGTACCCAGAGGGCCATAAACGTTGTGGAAGCGAACGATGCGCGTCTGGAAGCCGTAGTCGAGGAAGTAGTAGCGGCAAAGCTGCTCGGCGAAGAGCTTTTCCCACCCATAACCCGGCTCGGGGTCGGCCGGCATGGCGTCTTCCTCCTTCAAGGAGAGCACGTTGGCTTCGCGCTGGCGATAGCGCGGATAGACGCAGGCGGACGAGGCGAAGAGATACCGCCGGACGCCACTGGCGCGTGCCGCCTCGAGCAGATGAGTGGTGATGAGAACGTTATTGCGGGCGATATCAGCGAAATTCCCGCTGATGTAACCAATGCCTCCCATATCGGCCGCGAGATTGTAGACCTCGCTAATCTGTCGGGTCGCTTGCAGGCACTGGTCGCGGTCGCGAAGATCGCGCAGTTCGAACTCATCCGCGGCAGTCGTTTCAAACTGCGGGTGCTTCACGTCTACACCACGCACCCATTGCCCCTGCGCCTTAAGTGCTTTCACGAGGTGGTGGCCTATGAACCCGCCGGCACCGGCTACCAGGATGGCTTGTTGCGATTTCACGTCGCGTCTCTTCCCTCTCCTAAATTTCCGTTCGTATGGTGAAGCTTGGTTGTCCGGTGTTCATGTTGTAAATCTTCGAAACATAGATGCCAAGCACGCCGAGACTTAGAAGGATAATGCCGAAAGCAAAGGTCATCATGACGATGAGTGCGGAAAAGCCAGCCGGAACATTCGAAGTCAGCTTGATGATGAGATAGTACGTTCCGATGCAGAACGAGATCACCGCGGACAGGAGTCCGAACCAGATCATGAGTTGCAACGGCAGCGTACTGTGAATCACGAGCACCGTTACGGCCATGTGAGCCAGGTTCGTCAAAGAATAGCCGGAGCGACCGTTCAGCCGCTTTTCGTGACGCACGTCAACACAGGCTATCTCAGTGGTGACCCCGGCCAGCGCGGGATCGAGAAACGTCAACGCCGCCAACCGATGATCAAAATAATCGATGATGTCGCGGCGGATGAGCCGGAAGGATGACGCCAACGGGAACCGCGGCGCGACCTTGCTCGCCAATGAATGGAACATATTGCTGCCGAGCCGGTGCAGTGCGCCACATTGCTGGTCGCGATACATCCCATACACGATGTCCACCGGCCCATTCTGCGCCAAGTTCCAGAGCTTGGGTATCTCCTCAGGCGGTGACTGAAGATCGTCGTCGAGAGTCAAGGCCCAGGCTCCCCGGGCCTGCTGAAGGCCGCAGACAGTCGCCGCCTGCTGACCCGAGTTCCTGGCAAGCTTTACTCCCCGCACCCGGTCGCACGCCATTCTGAGCTCCTGGATGATCTTCCAGGAGCCATCGACGCTGCCGTCGTCGACGAAGATGATTTCGAAATTCAGATCCATGGCGGACAGCACGGCGGTCGTGCGGTCGAACAGATGCTTCAGGCTGGCTTCACTGTTCAGCACCGGTACGACGACGGAGATGTCCGGTCTGCATTCAGTCGCCATAGTTAGACCCAAACCACAAGACTGCAGGATCACGAATGCGTGCCGACCATACTAAATCGTATGGTTGCTGCCGGCGCATGAATTCCGGAGGTTCGAATTCAGTGGGACGATGCGCCTAGTCCCGCTTGATCTCTGGACCATGCCATCGCACGTCTTCGAGCACAACGAGATCGCGAGTGTACATCCGGTAGTTGTTACGCCGGCTGATCGGAGCCTCAACTGTGAAATAGTGCGGCGCCGAATCGAATCCACCCAAGGCATATGGCATCTCGGTGTGGGGGTCGAGCACAGCCACCCGAAGCGCATATCGTCCCGCCGCGAGCGGCAGCCGCGGGATGATCGCCTCCAATTCTCCTTCGCCGGTGGCCACAGAGAACGGCTCCATGAGGCCATCGGAAGCGATGGCGGTTGCAAGGTCGGAGCTGAGCAGACTGAATCCCCAGCGAATGCTGAGACTGCGACGCGCTACGTAGCCGAGACAAATGCGTGCCGGCTCTCCCGTTCGCAGAGCGGGCGCGGCGACCGGTTGTATGTTGTAACCGCTAATTCGGATAGCGTCTTCCGCGATTTCGGGTGCGACTGGCGGCGCGGCGCTGATGGCGGCATCGAGAGCCAGCGGATCGTCTGGAGCTACTTGGGCAGCGCGAAGGTACTGCCCCACTCCTCCAATAGCATCCCCGTCCCAGGTAACTGCGCCATGTTCCAGCACAATGCAACGATCGCAGAGGAGTTGCACCAGATGGGGATTGTGCGAGACCAATATCAACGAGCCTCCACGCTGCAGATACTGTCGAGCATGTTTGATACAGCGACGCTGAAAGCCGATGTCGCCGACGGTCAGCACTTCGTCGACCAGCAGAATTTCAGGTTCGAGGTGGATGGCGACCGAGAAGCCGAGGCGAGCGCGCATGCCCGCACTGTAACCCCGCAACGGCGAGTCGATGGACGGCTCGAGTCCGGCGAAGCTCACGATTTCGTTAAACACTCGGGCGACGCGGCGACGCTCGATCTCCAACACGGCCGCAGCGAGGTACACATTTTCGCGGCCCGTAAGGAGAGGATCGAATCCCAAGCCGTGTTCGCTCAGCAACGAAGTGCGCCCGAAGACAGAGATTTCCCCTTCGGTAAGGCGGAGTGAACCCAGGATCAGCTTCAGCAGCGTGGATTTTCCGGCGCCGTTCAGCCCCATTACGCCGAGGCTCTCGCCACGACGCAACTCGCACGATATGTTGCGCAATGCCCAGAACTCGTCGGGACGAAGCGAGGCATCGGCACGAACTGCGACGGCCTCGAACAAAATGTCGCGGGTCATGTAACGCAAAGAGCGCGTAAGGGTGCGGCAGAACTTCTTCGATGCTCCCCTCACCGAGAGCAACACCTGCGGCGCAGCGGGTACCGGCAATCGCCCCTCGGTTATCTCGAGCTTGTTAACGGCGCTAATCATTGACCTGCTCGATGGCAATGTTCAAAGCGAGGCGGGCGTAGATCCACGCGCCAAAAAGGACCACCGCGCTGGCACCGATGATGGCGAGACTGCGCAGGGGCATGGCTGCGTGGCCGGTAAGCAGCAGTGAGCGCGTATCAAAGAGCAACGGCGTCACCGGATTCAGATTCATGATCCGTGCAAGCGTTCCTGATGCCGCGATCGGGAAGTACACCGGCGAGAAGAAGAACCACACGGTGGTCGCGGTGCCAAGCAGCCATGAGATGTCGCGGTATAGAAGGTTCAGCGGGGCAATCAGCAGGCCAACAGCGATGCCCAGCAGCGCGAGCCCGAGCACTCCGACAACCGCCAGCATGGAACTGACGTGAAGTGGCATGCGATACCACAGCAGGGCGAGCGCGATCAGGGCGGTTTTCAGTACGAAGTTGAGAAGCACTGGCCCGAGCTTGCCCAGCAGGATGGCTTCCGGTGGAGCAGTCGTGCGCGAAAGCAAGCGGAGTTCCGACAGCAAACCGTAAACCGGCGCGTTCAGCAGCTCGACAAACGTGGTCCAAAGCACGACGCCAATCAGAACGTACAAGGGGTATGGAATTTCCGCGGAGGCCGCATTCAGAATTCCGCTCTCATGGAAGCCAAGTGCCAGAACCGTTAGTGTGAGCGGAAAGACGATAGTGGCAAGCGGCCCTGAGAGCGAGTGCCGGTATTGACTGCGGATGTCGCGCTTGGCGAGTTCGAGCGCAAGTGGACGCGAGCGGCACAGGTCGCGCCACGCAGCCGCGACGAACTCCGCGGGTCGAGAGAGCGAAGGCTCGTGCGTATGAACGACAGGCCGCATCGGAAGGGTGCATTTTATGCGAGCTAGACCGAGGAAGCAAGGACGGATGAAAGCTGCACTTGCCCCGCTCTGTTGTTTGTGGTGCCTGCAGCCGGAATCCCGAGGATTCCAAGCGCACTTCGGCCAGGCGGGAGCAGCCCCGTTTCGCCGCGGCCAATGCCCCGCCCTCTCGTCCATACCGGCTGCACGCTCGTCGCCGTTCAGCGCTGCCGCAGGTGTTCTTTGCCTTTTGCGCCCGTTTGTAGCAAAATTTGTGGCTCACCAAAGGTTCTCTTCCTTGGAACCGTCGTGACGTATCGCCATGCGCAAGATTTTCCGCGACGAGAGCAACGAAACGCAGTTCCGGCGCGACGGCTACGTCGTCGTGGAACTGCTTGACGAGCCCGCCATTGCCGATCTGCTCTCCTTCTATGCGGCCTCATTCCCCGTCCGGCGAGACGTTGTGCCATATGCGCGCAGCATTCCGTACTACATCTCGATCTTCGACCGCGACCCCGAGCACAAGCGCGACGTAGATAGCCGGATATCGCAGTATGTCTCACCTGCTATCGACGGGGTATTCGACGATTACGAGGTCTTCTACTCCAACTTCATGATCAAGTGGCCGGGGGACGGGCAGATCGAAGCGCACCAGGATTTTAACTTCGTCGACGAGAGCCAGCACACGGCCATGAACTTGTGGAGCCCGCTAGTCGACACGAATTCACAAAATGGCGGCCTCTACGTCATTGCCGGAAGCCACAACGTTTTCCGCAGCCAGCGTGGACCAAATCTGCCGAAGGCCCTGACGCAGTACAACGACATTCTGAAGCGCTATGCGCGTTGTCTACCGATTCGTAAGGGGCAAGCGGCCATCTTCGATCACAAGCTGATCCACTACTCTCCCCCGAATCACTCCGATCAGGTTCGCGTGGCGATCCAGTCGGTGCTGAAGCCGCGGGAGGCCGTCGCGGTGCATTACGTGTACGACTCATCGAGCAAACGCGTGCGGGCCTATCGCATCGATAAAGAATTGATCCTGAACGGTGACCTGTGGAATGCGCAGCTATCGGACCGCATGCTCGATCACGAACAGCCGCTGATCCCTCTGCCGAATCCAGACGAGGTGCAGAACGGAGTGATCGGCCTGGCCGTACAACGGCCGAAACTCGCAGAGACAAGCAATCATCGGGCGGTGATGCGCGATGCGCAGCGACAACGGGAGCTGGACGCAAACGGCTTTGTGACCCTTCCCCTGCTCGGGCCCGAGGAGATCCGGCGCCTCGAGGCACTGTTTGTTCAGTCCACCGGTGGCTCGGTGGAAAACACCGCATATGGCATGTACATCGGCCTCGAAGACAACGACTCAGAGCGTAAGCGCGCAGTGATGCGCGACGTGCTGGCGACGATTTTGCCCCGTGCGGGAGAACACTTCGCCGATTGCAAACCGCACTTGGGCAGCTTCCTGGTGAAAGCTCCGGGGGCCGACAGTTACACGTATCCACACCAGGACTGGACCTTCGTTGATTCACCCGAGTATCGGTCCATGACCGTGTGGACCGCATTGACGAATGTAAACGAGAGCAACGGAGCCTTGGGATTCGTTCCCGGCAGCCATCTTTTCTTTGATAAGCCCATTGGCTCACCCTCTCCGGATTTCACGACCTGTGCGCAAGGTCACGAAGCGATCCTCTATGAGTATCTGCAGTTCGTGCCCCTGAAACCGGGCGAGGCCGTAGTGTTCGACAACAGGACGATCCACGGCGCAACCCCGAATCGTACCGACGGCAACAGAATCGCCGCTGCCATCGGAATGACGCCACGCGAAGCGCAACTCTATCACTACTTCCTGGTACCCCAGAGCCTGCGTGGCAGCCACCGCAAGCTGGCCAAGCTGAAAGTTGACTCGGCCTTTTTCGAGAACCACACAGTGGCTTCGCTGAAGAAAATGTACGATGCCAACCGCGTGCCGGAAGTAGAGATCGTGTCGCTGCTTGAGGACGAGTTCCTGCCGTTTACCGGCGAGGAGATCCGCAAGCTGTGCGAACACTCGGGACTGCGGAACAACGGCAAAAGACTCACGCCCGGGCAGGGTCGCACCGAGGGTCGAAAGGCCGGCGACAGGGCCGGTACCTCCTCCGTGAGGCGGCTTTTGGCATCACTCTTCGGACAATGAAACATGAAACCACTGTTGCGTGATTCCGGTTTGCAGCAACAGCTCGAGCGCGACGGATTCGTTACTACCCGTCTGCTGTCGCCGGACCAGGTGCAGAGTTTACTTGCGCTCTACATCAAAACTGTTCGCGAGAGCGATGTGAGCGGCCTCTACGAGAGCAGCCGCAAGAACCCATACACCGTCAACCGGGTCATCAATGAGGAGATTCGGAAGCAGGTAAGCATCGCCGGCGAAGAACTCTTCCTGACATCCAGCATCTACGGCGGGACTTTCATGGTGAAGTCACACCGGGATTCGGAGATGCTGCCTTTGCACCAGGACTGGAGCGTCGTCGAGGAAGAGCAATTTGCAACTCTCTTCATTTGGTGCCCATTGGTGGATGTGTCGCCGCGAAACGGCGGTGTCTTCGTCTTGCCGGGAAGCCATCGCTGGTTCCGAACGCTGCGCTCGGGAACCTACCCATCCGATCGCTATATTCTGTCGGAACAACTGCACCGCCACGTTAAGGACGTTTCGCTGGAAGCCGGCGAAGCCATCTTGTATTACGACTCCCTGTTTCACGGAAGCCACGTGAACAATGGGAGCGCGCCCCGGATCGTAGTAACAGCTCGCCTGCTTGAGGACGCAGCACCCCTGGTTTACTTCCAGAAGCACAGCGACACTGAGGTGGATGTCTGCGAGGCCAACCCCGAGTTCTACCTGACGCACATTGACGCGCTGGCGAAGGGAAAGATGCCGGATGGGATGGCGAGAGCATACCGCAGGCCGTACACACATGTAGCGGTCACTAACGAAGCCCTCGAAATGAAGATCCGCGAGCAGTTCACTGCGCGGGAGGATAGCAAACCCATGAAGCTGTTTCGGGATACAGAGAAGCAGATCGCATTTGAGCGGGACGGCTTCGTCGTCCTCGATCTGATTGGTCCCGCAGAGATTGATGAACTGCTGGCGTTCTATGCCACATTGCAAAATGTTTCCACGCCGGACACTGGCTTCCAGGTAAGCCTTGATAACCAGAGCCCGGAGTTCGTGCAAGATGTTGCCGAGAAACTGATTGCGACGGCGGGGCCGAGCATCGAGCGACATTTTCAGGACCACCAGGTTTTTACTGCCAGCTTCGTGACCAAGGCAAAGAATACGCGCGGGTTCGTGCCGCCACACCAGGATTGGACATTCGTTGATGAGTCTCGCTTCTGGTCGGCCACCGTGTGGTGCCCTCTGGTCGATGTGAACGCCGACAATGGCGCGTTGTGTCTGCTCAAGGGGAGCCACCGACTCTACGACCACGTTCGCCCCTCGCCTTCACCGCAGTATGCGCCTCCATTCGCAGAGCAACTGTTTCAGGTCTTCCCGTACATGAAAGTCATGGAGCTGCGAGCCGGACAGGCGATCGTTTTCAACAACCAGACGCTACATGCGTCTCCCCCAAACCGGCAGCCGGAGACGCGGGTTGCATTCGGGATTGGCGTGACCCATCGCGATGCAGAGCTGCGGCACTATTACCTCTTGCCGGGGCGTGACTTGATGGAGGGCTATAGTGTCTCCCCAGAGTTCTTCTACAGCTATAACAATGCGCGTCTGGCGGCAGTCCATGAGAGGGGCGAACGACCGGCAGGACTGAACAGCCTCGGCACGTTTGCCATGCGCTACCACCGATATGAGAACAGCGAGCTGGAGGAACGGATCAAGACGGCTGGCAACACCGAGGACAAAGGACTGCTGGAACGGGTTTCAGGATTGATCGGCGAGTATGCGATGCCGGTGAAGACGACAGCCGCGGCGGCGGAGCACCGCAGGCCGTTGTGGAAGGTTTACACGCCAGGAAACATTTATCGCGAGATCAGGTATCGGCTGAAGTCCTTGGCCGACTGAGAGGTATCGCCTATCTAAGGCTTGCTCGTGGGCTTGCTCGCGCGAGCGGCCAGCTTGCACAGAGCGCGCATGCCGGAAGGATCGGAGAAATCCGTAATGGCGGCGCCCGCAGCCTCGAGATGCCGCGTTCGCGCCTCAAGGGTGCGGTCAAAGATGGCATGGTGCTGCAAGATTGCGACGAGTTCGCGGCGCCCGCAGCCGTTGTGCCCCAGCTGCCGAAGTTTGCCGCGTTCCGCTTCAGAGCTCTCCTGCCATAAATAAATGAGGGGCAGCATAGGGCGCCCTTCCGCCAGCGAGTTGCCTACCGGCTTGCCCATCGAGTCGGGTTCACCAATTAGGTCGAGCAAATCGTCGTCGATCTGGAAGGCAATTCCCATCTCCCGTCCATAGACTCGAATTTGTGTAAGCTGCGACGCCGTGCCACCGCCGAGCAGGACTCCCAGCACGCCGGCAGCGATAAAGGGCGAGGCGGTCTTGCCTTCGACAATAGCGAGGTAGTGTTCTTCGGAAATCCAGCGCGTGGCGCGGAGTTCTTCGAACTGTCCACGGCAGCAAGTCATGGCGAGCTGGTTCAGCGTCTCCATTGCCTGGAGAACGGCTTCGGCGGAGTGTCTTCCCCTGGCGTCGCCAAGCGCGGCGAAGGCTCGCAGCAGGAGATCGTCTCCTATGACTAACGCAGGGCCCTCGCCCAGTTCCTCGTGCAGGGCCGCCATGCCCCGGCGCTTTGCCGCATGATCGATGATGTCGTCGTGAAATAGAGAGGCGCCGTGCAGAAGTTCTATGGCTTCGGCGGCCATGACCACGTCCTCAGGGTCGCCGCCCACGGACGCGCAAGCAGCGAAGACCAGCATGGCACGAACCATCTTAGCGCGCTCGAAATAGCGGGAGACAAGATCTCCAGCGGGCGTGCTATGCAGGCGTGCGTATAGCGATTGCCGCGTACGCTCGACATACTGCGAGTACTGCAGCGGAAAGTTCTGGTAGAGGGAACTCTCTGCTGCTGACCAGCTCTGCGCGCTCACTCGCGTGCCACTTGATACCGCCATGCTCAGGTGCCATCCTCGTACGGCAACGGGTACAGGTGCTGGCGAGCATAACACAGAGGCCGCGCGGAAAGAGCTTATTGTTTCCCGTAATGCAAGCTGCTGGATTCGCAGCGAAAGAGCTTAGGCTCTTCTTCCGAGGTCGCAAAAGCTGAACATAATCGCCGCCTCAAGGTTCGATTTGGAGCTCCAGGCTGTGTTCGGAGGGAGTGTCGAACCGGCGGACGCGATCGAGGAGCCACGGATCGGGCGAAGCGAGTGTAGCCGCGGCACCATTCACGGTTTCGGCAGCTTTTCGCAGCGAGGCTGCGCACTGCAGATAACGCTCGGCTGTCACTTCCGCCAGCAAAAATCCGTCGTCGCCTCGGGACTGAACACTGTATCCCAGTTGCTGATTGAAGCGCACCACTCGCAGCAGATTGGCGCGATAGCGTGCCTGTAAGGTGGTGAGGCGAAGCACCAGGAATCCGAAGTCCATCAGCGCGAGGGTGGCTTGTGCTGGTTCCGAATCACCGATGAACGCCGGCTCTCCGACGAATCCACCGGACTCGCCACGCGACAAGCTCCAATCAATACCCTTGATGCTGAAGCACGCGAATTGCCGGGAGCCAGCTCGCGCGACAAAGTACCAATCACGCTCGGCATGGAGATTGTGGAACCACCTGCTCTGCTCGTCTGGTCCGATTACCTCCTGGTACCGCATGTAGGGGCGCACCCAGGAGCTGTTGCGCCAGTGACGTACCATGTCGAGGTCGCCGGGCTCGAGCCGCTGCAAGGTAATTCCGAAGCGCGTGAAACGCATGCCCCTCCATCGTAAATGCCCTTCAGCGAGCGCGCGCTATCGCCGCAATGCACCCCGATCAGCCGGCAGGCTGGTCGAGTTCCAGGATGTCGGCGCAGGCGAGCGAGTCCGTCGCAATCAGAGCGCTACCCCAGGAAAATCCAGCGCCAAAGCCAGAGAGAAGCAGCGTCCTTTTAGCGCTCTGGACTTCGCCGGCCAACCGGCGACAGATGGTGACCGGGATGGTGGCGGAGCTCGTGTTGCCGTACTGGCTCAGGCTCTCGGGAACTTTGTCGGGTACGATGCCGAGGGTTTTCACCAGGCTCTCGTTCAGAATGCGGTTGGCCTGGTGAAGGACGTAGTAGTCCGGGGCGTTGAGATTGGCTTGAGCCAATTTGAGCAGCTCCAGGATGTTAGGTGTGACAAATTGCAGCACGTAGTGCAGCACGTCCATCCCGTGCATCGCGAGGTGGATGGGAGCGCGCCTGACACCATGCTCGTACTCGATGAGGGAAAGGCTCTCGGGGACGAGAGGCTGGCGGGCTCCTCCGGCGGGCACATAAATGACTTCGGCACCGGCGCCGGCGCCGCCGAGGTTGAAGTGCATCGGGTCAGGACATGCTCCGAGTTCAAGAAGCGTGGCCGAGCCCGCGTCCGAAAAAATGGCGACGGTGCTACGGTCGTGAGGAGAGAGGAGGCGAGTGATGGTGTCGCCCGCCAAAAGCAGACCCTTAGGAATCTTCGCTGCGCTCATCAGGCAGGCCAGTGTCGCCAGGCCGTAAACATAGCCGGCACAACCCTGGTTGACATCGAGCATGACGGTAGACGGCGACAATCCGAGACGACGCTGTATGAGCGTACTGTTACCCGGCAGCAGGTAGTCAGGTGTCTCAGTGACGAACACAATGGCGCCGATTTCTGCCGTATCGCAACCAGATGCCTGGAGAACGTGTTCAGCCGCAGCTACACACAAATCCGAGGCGCACATGCCGGGTGGAGCCACGCGCCGGCTCTGGATACCGACAACTTTGACGAAGGACTTTGCTTCAGCTCCCGTGAAGACACTCAGGTCTTCATTGCGCACCTGCTGCGAGGGCACGGCAGCGGCTATCGCGGTCAATTGAAGATCGGCAATAGAAAAGTAGCCCATCAGCCCTGGAATTTCCGGGTGACCAGCGCATGAAGATCGCTGATGGTGCGGGTTGCGGCGAACTCATCGGAAGAGATGGTTACCCCATAGTCCCAGGAGAAGCTGGCGACTACCAGGAGCGCCTGCAGTGAGTCCCATTCTGGCAGGTCGCGCAGGCAGGTTTCGGAACGAAGACGCCCAGGCTCGACATTGGTCAGGTGACGCTCGAGGTTCGCAATAAAGTTCTGAAACGGTATCTCCACGGCGATCACCCCCTGCAAGCTGCCCCGGTGGATTGGGGTTTGATTCCCGAGATGGTGCCAGCGCAGGGAGTTTATGTCAAGGCAGGTCGGTACCAGAAAGTCGCCTCTAGCCTAAGCGCGATTGCCAGCGCTGCGGCTCCAGTAGCAGCGCGAGACGGATCGGAATGGCCGGGTGCAAGCCCCAGCGGATCATGCGGTACACGACATTACGCTCTCCCCAGGGAAATTTGCGGCTATCCAGTTCAGGCAGCATCTCGTAGACGGTCCGCCAGAATTCGGCCTTGTTGAAGCTAAGATATTCCGCATCGCGTTTCTTGAAGATGTCCATCCCGACGTGAAAGGTCAGGTGATCGCCATCGAACAACTGGAAGCGCTGCGCATGGCGAAAGAGATTCTGCGAAAAGATCATCTCGATGAACGGAATGCCCACGCAAATGTTACCCATGCGGAATTTGGGGTACAGCGACCGATGGAATACGAAGCAATCGAAGCCCGGATGGGGCTTGCCCTCTTGCGCAAAGATTTGGGGCAGATCGGCGACGCTGCGGTAGTGGCCTGGAACGCGGCGACGATTGATGATGAAGGCATCAAGTCCACTGCCGATGCGCGCCACCACCTTCTGGTAGAAGGTGGGGTGGAGGATGATGTCAACATTGGTGTAAATCAGCCAGGGTGCTTCGGATCCCGAGTAAAGTCGCTCCACCAGATCGGCAACGAGCGGCAGCTTCCGATACACCGTGAACGGGTGCAGGTCGGCGACGCAGCGTTCCAGGTCGGAAGTGCGAGCGAAATATGGCGGAATAATTCCGTGGTCCTCAGGATACTGCGTGGTGAGCAACTCGATGCGAGCTACGTCCCTGGCTTGCTCGGCCGCGTGCCGCATGGATTCGAAGGTCAAAGGCTGGGCGTATGTGAGATCGCCGTCAACAGGCGAACGCACCGGGTTCACCAGATGCGCAATGTGCAACCGCTCGGGCATGCTAGCCATTCATGGACGCGAGGGAGTCTGCGCGAAAGGCGAGGAGAGCACCGCCAGCGCTAGAGTGTTCTGCGGGTCCCGCGCCACGACTTCGCGGGCCAGATGGAAGGCTTCGTCGTATTGCTGAGTACGGAACAGATAGGTTGCGCGCAGCGCCTCGAGGTTGGTGTTTTGCGGGAACCAGTGACGCGCCGTGGCCGTCATCGAGCCCAGATTCTCCATGTTGTTCGCGCGCAGGAAGGCTCGCCCGAGCATTACGTATGCCTCCTCTTGTTGCGGATCGAGCAGGATCGTTTTCTCCAGATACGGAATGGCAAGATTGGTGTCCTGTTCCGCCAGGTACAACGTACCCAGGCCGAGATAAGCGTCCGGACTGAGGGGTTGAAGGCTCTGTGCGCGAAGGAACGCCAGTTCGGCCTTGTCGTACATTCCGCGTTCCCCGAAGAGGCGGCCGATCGCGATCCAGGCCGCGTCGAAGTCAGGGTAGATCTCGATCGCCCGGGCAAACGCCTGCATGGCGGCGGCTTTGCGTTCCATGCGAAGCTGCGGTGTCGGCATCTCGGAGCTTTCCTTGTTCAGTTGGTGGCCGTAAATGGCCTGTGCTGCCGCGCTGTCCTTCATGTAACGAATGCGATTGTTAATCAGCGTGGCATCGTTTTGCCAGTCGCGGTTGGCAACCAAGGTGGTCGCGAAAAAGCCGGCCACTGCAAGCGTGAGGGCACCCATTACGGAGAGCCCTCGGGCGCGCTGCGATGCCAGGGGTCGCATATCCGGCGAGGCCAGCCTGAAGATTCCATACACCACCGCAATGGCAATACCAACCGATGGGAAGAACATATAGCGGTCGGCCATGGTGTCAGGAGCGAAGAAGAAAAGATTGGAATACACCGAGTACGTGAGCGCGAAGGCCACCAGACCAAAAGCTACGGGAGACTTCCGCGGCAGACCCTTCACAATCACCAGCACAAGCCCCAGCAAGCCGGCAATTACCAACCACGTAACCGGATCG
Source organism: uncultured Acidobacteriaceae bacterium (assembly GCA_963758255.1). Lineage (GTDB taxonomy): Bacteria > Acidobacteriota > Terriglobia > Terriglobales > Acidobacteriaceae > DASRAA01. The sequence goes on along the minus strand of CAVWUX010000002.1, from coordinate 16,170 downwards.
CGCCAGCGGCTCAAGGGAATCTGGTTGTACCCATAAAGGTGCAGGAGCGGATGCGGATAGACGAACAGCCATGCGTATCGGGCAATGATCACCAGCGCGGTCGGGACAATCGTTTCCGTATGCGCTGACCAGAGGAAGATGTTATTCAGCACCGTGGAGTTCAGGTGCACCGCCAGATCACTGGAGACCGCGTTCTGCACATGCCGGATCACGAGAACTAGGCCGACACAGCAAACCGCTACAGCGCCAGCGCTGAGCACGACGCGGCCGCTCACTCTTGAATCTTTGCCGCGATACCAGGCAACGAGCGGGACCAGTGGCAGAAGCGTGACGGCGTTGCTCTTCGAGAGGCACGCAACGGCGAAGCACAGAACGCCACCGACTAAGGGCAGCCAGCGCGCCTGTTCAATGGCTTTCACCAGCAAAATGATGCCGGACAAACCGAAGAACAGAGCCAGAATCTCATCGCGTCCCTTGATGTTGGCGACCACCTCCACGTGCAGCGGGTGCACCGTAAACAGCAGCGCCACGGCGAACGCGTACAGGGGATCCATTCGCGCGAAGGTGAAGCGTACGAAGGCGAACACCATCACGCAGGTGAGCGAGTACCACAGGACATTGAAGGCGTGCCCGGCGTGAGGACTCCCGCGAAACAACTGGTATTCGATTGCATGCAGGGCCTGAGGTACGGGGCGGTATTCGCTCTTATAAGGAATACTGACTCGCTTACTGAAGATGTCAGGCAGCGCGCGAACACCACGAAGCGTGTATTCGTTGGCGGTGATGATCAGCTTGTCGTCCCAGGCGTAGTCGTAGGAAATCGTGTTTGCGTATTGCACACAGGCGACCACGAGCACCACGAGGGGATATAGTCGGGCGAGAAGCGGTCGCTGGTGCGTGGTTCCCGTCATCTCCACAAGCTACGCAGATTACACGGAAAAACGCGACAGCCCAAGGTTAATCGCTTTCTGCCTTGGAAGCTGCCGCAGTTTGTCCTGATGAAGCAGATCATGGATTACGGTGGCGGAAATTCCAGCACCACCTTGTGCACACCCGAGCCTCGCGTACCGACCCATACATCGAAAGCGTTGGTGCGAGCGTTGAATCGTCCAGGACTGAAGTAGGCGTAAATGGGCACGGTGATGTTCGGGGCTTGCGACGTTGGATTCAGCGGATTGGTCAGAATTCGCCAGTTGCTGCCATTGTCCAGCGAGAGGTACACACCGGCATCGATGGCTCCAGCCACGATGGTGCTGGGGTCGAGTGGATCGAACTTGAACATCGACGGCTGCCAATAGGTGCCGAAGTTGAACGTACCGCCGTTACCGGTGATTCGGCCCAGGCTGGATTGATTCACAAAGGCGGGAACGGGCCCGCCGCCAGCTGCCATCAGGTTCTCAAGGTTGTTGAGCCGGTTCCAGGTGCCTCCGAAATCGGGAGTGATCCAGATCTCAGAAGTATTGGTGAAGCTGTTGATGCCGGCCAGGATGATGCGATTTCCATTGGTGGCATCAACATCCCAGGCGGTGACGGTTCCGATGTTGACCGGCAATCGCAAGCTCACCCAGTTAGCTCCCGGAACTTTGATGTTGCCGACCAGAGTGGAGCGGAAGATCACACCCTGGGCTTCGGGATTCCCTGTTCCCGTGTGGTAGAAAACATTCGGTTGACCTCCCAGTTGCGCAACTTTAATGTTGCCGAAGCTGGAACTCGCGGCTGTCGGTGCGTTCAGGGACGTCCAACCAATAGTGCCGGCCGTGATGTCGCCGGTGAAATAGACGCCGTCACCCACATTCACGGCAATGCCCTTGCCGGCAGTGGCAGCAACTTCCCTGCCATTGGCAAAGACAACCACCTGTGCCGCCGACGGATAGTTATTGATCTCGCTATCGCCGCCGCCGTCCTGGTTGCGGGTATACATCTTGAACCCCCGCGAACAGCTTGGGCAGAATCCTTCCACGTCGACAATCTTTCCAGCCGCCTGCGTATTGCTGAAGATGTCGCAGCAGGTGTAGTTATTCCAGTTGGGAGCAGGCGGATTGTGGCCTTCGGCAACATTCGTTGCAGCCCAACCTCCATCGTCCTGCAATCCATAAGTGATATTGTGCTGCCCAGGGCTCCGGCGTACTCCGTCCAAGCCCCAAATCCAGGTAGCGTGCGGCGTAATGTTAGGCTGCGTCCAGTCGGTGTTCTGGCAACTGGGGTTATTGGGCCTTGTGTTGCGATAAATCCCGCCGTCACCGGTGTACAGCGTCGGACAAGCACCGGCCCGCGCCCGTGGATCGAACATCACGTCACCCAGGTCCCAATGCCCGTTGTCCTGCTCGCTCGACCAACTGTTGACGGGAGTACGCGCGGGTCCGCCCTGGGCCAGGGTAGAAGGGGTGATCGCCGTTGTCTTGAATAGATTGACGTCGCCATACCACACGTCGAACTGTGTGGACGAACTCAGCTGATTGGTCTTGACGAACGGAATCCGGCCCTGAACGTTGCTATTGCCGCCAATCGTAGGAAGCGTGACGGATGTGGGCCAAGTCTGGCCGCCATCGTCGGATTCGAAGAGATTAGCCGACCGGGTTTCAGCCAGAAGAACATAGCTCTCTCGCGGAGAAACTGCGAGGGAAACGCCCGGACCGCTCTGCCCGGCTATTGGGCCGGGGGCTGCGACCGCTGCGGACCATGTGGCGCCGTTGTCCGTCGACCGGAAGAACCCATTACTTCCGATGACGTCCACGGTCTGCCGGTCGTGCGCGACAACCGCGAAAACTGCTTCCGCCGCATCGACTGGGGAAGGATCGATAAACGTCCAACTTACGCCGCTATTGGTCGATCGCGCCAAACCACAGCCGGTACCCACGAACACCACGTTGGGCGTATTCGGGTTAATGGAAATTTCCCAGCCGGTCGGCTGCGTCTTCGCCAGCGCGGTCTGACAGTTGAGGGTGTTGTTACGGACGAAATTAACCGCTGTCCAAGTGTTGCCGGCATCATTGCTGATGCTGATGCCGGCTTGAGAATTGACCCGTCCATCGAAGAACGCAGTGGCATACACCCGGCTGCTGTTCGTCGGATCGACCTTAACGTCCCAGGTTGCCGAGGGTACGAAGGTTTCGATTTTCGCCCAGGTAGCGCCTTGATCGAAGCTCTGGTACAGACCTCCCCATTCCGTCGCAGCATAGACTTTGCTCATGTCCGCAGCGGCGCCAACGTGATTAACGCGTCCGGAACTGGATCCGTTTTGTCCATCATTGGAGCTGCTGGGATTAATGTCGAACCACGTCGCCCGCACACCCCCCTGGGCTCCTGCTGAATCACAAAAGCCGAGCAAGATTCCCAGCAAGACTGCCATCTGCACCAGGAAAAAGCCTCGCATCGGCGTGGTTCGCATAGCCCAATTCCTCAAAAAGAAGTCGGACAAACCGGAGTTATAAACACGAACTGCTGATCCGCCGTCCATTCGTTGCCCGCAGGGCGGCTCACTCGAAGTTGATAGGTAAGCCCCTCGCTCAGTTCCTGGAGAACCGCCGTGTTCCTGGTAACCTGCCGATTGGTCTCGGGCTCCTTAAGAAGCTGTGTGCGGAACTGCAGCAGTTGCGGGAACAATCCGGGTCCAGTCAAGCGCACCGCCTCAGCATCATTCACCAGGGCGCTGTTGGACGGAAGATTAAAGCGCTGGTTGACGTCCCTGGAAAGCACCGATGAATAGTGGTTCCTGGGAAATGCATCGTGATACAAGCCCAAGTCGAACCGTAAATCCGGCGCCGGTTCCTCGCCCTGAGCGGCTGCGTTTGCCTCTTTGGCACGCGCCCCGAGGATGATAGGAGGAGGCTCGGAGTTCCACGTGATCGTGACATGCGGGACGTAACCGCCTGCCGATTGCACATAAACGCACTGCGGCGTGATGATCGGCTGCGGCACGTCCTCTCTCTGCTGCACCTCCCCGACCACCGGCTGTGCGAGCCGAGGAGACTGGCTGATGAACTTGCGCCAGTTTTCCTGGAAATCCTTGAACACCACGTCCTGCGGCTTGCTCTGCACTGTCACATTCTGATTCAGGCTGATCTCGTTCCGCTCGCTCTCGCGCGACCCCTTGCCGCGGCAAGCAGAATTGAAAGCGAGGCAGAGGATGAGAGAAAAACACCCCGCGCAGCGCAATGACCATTTCGAATGCGCCATGGTGTGAGATAGTATGCCTGCTAAGTCTTGCCGTCAAGGAGAGCGGGACCCTGAACCATGGTTTCAGACCTATTTCCGGGGCGGCAGGCTAGCGCATCGCAGGCAAGAACGGGATGGAAGAACGCGCCGACAATCGAAGCTTCTGGCAAACCTACACCCTGCCAAACATCTGGAGTGAGATCAAGCTGCGCCTTTCAGCGCTGCCTGCCCGCCGCCCTGCTCGCCATCCCATGCCTCGGCCGACTGAAATGTATGATGACGCCCACGCGCGTGGGGTAGGCGACTTCTACGACCTGCATCATGATGACTTCCTGCAGGTCTATGGCGAAGTGATCCAAGCCTTTCGCACCAGGAACATTGCTGACCTGCTGGCTTATCAGATTGACAGCATTGGACTTGCACCGGGGCAGAGAGCCTTGGATGCGGGGTGCGGGAACGGGGTTCCAGCACTCTATTTCGCGGAACATGCGCAGGCGCAGGTCGATTGCATAACCATCTCCAAACGTCAGTATGAAGCTGCGCGGGAGAACGTCGTCGCCGCGAACCTGGGCGAGCGCGTGACGGTAGTTCTGGGCGACTACCACGACATAACCAAACACTTTCCCAGCCAAGCCTATGACGTTGTGTATTTTCTGGAGTCCTTCGGACATTCGCGGCACAAGCGCCGAGCCATTGACCAATGCTGGGAGGTCCTGAAGCCAGGGGGAACCCTGTACATCAAGGATCTTTTCCAACGGGTTCCGCTGGAGCCGGGACACAAGCAGGTGATCGAGCGGGAAATCCGGAAGATCAACGAAGCCTATCACTATGACGTTGCCGCGTTGAATACGGTCCTTGACGACCTTCGCGGTAGAGGCTTCATTCTCACCTTCCTGAAGACGATCGACTTCTCGTTGGAGCAATTTGAAGACCTGGCGATCTCGAATCAGTTCCAGGAGCTCACCGGCTTGGCGCGAATTGGGAACTGGGAAGAGTACGTATTCCCGGTAGAGTTTTTTGAGATCAAGTGCGTGAAGCCGGAATTCGGGTTGGATGAAAGGCTCGACCGCTACTTCCTGCAGCAGCGATATCATCGGGCCATCGATGGGAACCACCCCTGAGTCGTGACATCCCTCAACCTGCGCGAAGCACTTTGTACACCGCGCGAATGACGCGGTCCCGGCTGGCCGAAAACAACGAAGCTGCCGCGATCGTTATCGGAATCGGATCGCTTCATGGGTGTTCTGAAACTGGTTCCAGGCGCGAACGCTTTCCACGTTACTGCACGTGAGCTTACTCTGTTCTCGTGTCTCTTGCCGTCAATTATAATGTCACCACCTATGACGGGCTACCGCTCGGCAGCCGGGCAGGACCAATACCTTTCTGTTGTCGTCGTCTCTCGAAACGACGGTCACGGAGGCAACATTCAAAAACGGATGTGGCTCTTCGTTTCGGGATTGCTGGAGCAGACCAGGCGCTATCGCTTCCCGGTTGAACTGATCTTCGTTGAATGGAACCCGCCTCTGGACAGAGCGCGGCTGCACACCGTACTGCCGAAACCCGCGGCCGGCGACTTCCTGACTCTGCGCTACATTACCGTGCCGGCCTCAATTCATGAGCAATTTCGACGGGCGCCCGATATTCCGCTCTTTCAGATGGTCGCCAAGAACGTCGGCATTCGCCGCGCTAAGGGGTCCTTCATCCTGTGCAGCAACATCGACCTGTTGTTTTCCGACGCTCTATTCCATTCTTTGGCCCGCCAGTCCCTGCGAAAGGACACATACTATCGCGCCAACCGCTGCGATGTGCCGGAGACCATTGACCCCACGTGGAAGTTCAGCGAACAGCTTGCTTGGTGTGAGCGCAATATCGTCCAACGGTTGGGGCGGGACCTGCGCTATAACAACGTCAACATGGAATTGATCGGAATGCAGCACAAAAACCGGGTAAAGAGGTGGCTGGTGGATAAGATGGTGCTCGCGATGGGCTTCTACTGGAGCCGTGAGAGACGACTGTTCCACCAGCTTGACCTGTTCGCATGCGGCGACTTCACCCTCATGTCGCGGGAAGCGTGGCATGCCATCCAGGGTTATCTCGAGCTCGATCTGTACTCGCTCCACATTGATTCTCTCGGCGTGATAGCGGCGGCCGCGCTGGGTTACCAGCAGCATGTTTTCCCGCCGGAAGCGTGCACCTATCACATTTCCCATGCCGACGGCTGGGAGACACTGAAGGCCTTGGACAAGCTGCGATTTCTGAGCAACCGTCCCGCTCTGGATTACGGCCTGGTCATGGAAGTCGGGCTGGAGACGCTGGCGACGCATAAGCCCTATTGCCTCAATTCCGCTAATTGGGGGTATGCCGACCTCGAACTGGAAGAGTTGGTGTTTGCGCCACAATCAGTCGCCGCTCCCCAGGGCGCCGCCATAGGTGCTTGAGGTGCAGCGGATCGCAGTCATCGGAGTTGGAAAGATTGGCCTGTGCCTGGCCCTGAACCTGGACCGTGCAGGTTTCCCGCTCCTGGGCGTCGATCACGACGCTGAGCGGATAACCCTTCTTGAGCGACGCGCCATCGGCGGCAGTGAGCCCGGCGTCGAAGAGGCACTCCGCACGGCCGGTGCAATCAGGTTTGCCAGTAATCTGAGTGCCCTTCCGGAGTTCAATCCCCAAATCGTCTTCATTGCAGTAGACACTCCTGTCAGTGAAAAAGGCGGTTACGATCACAGCCGCGTAGATTGCTTACTGGACACACTCTTCGCGCTGCAATGGCCGCACGACCGAGTCGAGCTGGCCATGATGTGCACTGTGCTGCCGGGCTATTGCGATTCCAGGAGCACAGCGGCGCAATCGCACGGCTTTGCCCTCAGCTATACGCCGGGCTTCGTTGCGCAGGGCAGCATCATGCGCGATCAGCAATTTCCTGAGCAGATTCTGATCGGCGAAGCAGACCGCTTTGCCGGAGATGTCCTGACCCTCGTCTTCCGTGTCATGTGCAGCAACGATCCGCCGCTGCGGCGCATGTCAACCATGAGCGCCGAGATTGCAAAATTAGCGCTGAATTGTGCGTTGACCATGAAGATCGCATTTGCCAATGCCATTGGCGACCTTGCGACCTCCGTAGGCGCAGAGCGCGACGCGATTCTCGACGTGATTGGAGGTGACTCGCGCATTGGGATCAAATTCCTGCAGTATGGATACGGTTTCGGCGGCCCGTGTTTTCCTCGTGACAACCGCGCCCTGACCTTCTTCGCACGGCAACAAAACTACGAGATTCTGCAGGCCACGGCGACCGATGAAATGAATCGCCGTCATCTCGCGTTTCAGCTGAAGACCCTCCTCGAGGAACATGGGGAACGCGAGCCCATTCATTTCTCATATGTCGCCTACAAGCCCGGAACGGAAATCCTGGACGAGTCGCAACCGTTGGCCTTGGCCGTGCAGTTGGCCCAGGCGGGGCTAAGAGTCGTGATTCACGAATCGCCCGCCGTCGTCGCACAATTGCGCGCTCGCTTCGGCGATCTGTTCGAGTATGATGGCGCCGCGCCGCCGCCCCCCATGAGCAAGTAGGCCATGCGCGTGTCACTGAGGCAGACAACGGGGTGCCTGCTGCTGATTGTGAGCGTGGCCTTGGTTGTAGTCCTGGATCCCACGTCAGTGCCGCCGAAACAGATTTGGGCGCAAGAACTGGCACAGCTACAGCGGCGGCTTGCCCTTATGCCCTCCGATCTGGAAAAGACCACATTCCTGCGCGAGTACGTGGGCGGGCTCATCGATGTTGGCCGGCTCGATGACGGCACCAAAGCGTTCTACCGATCGGTGAACTTTGAGAGCTACGACCCTGCACAGTTCTATATCCGGTTCCGCAGTCACTCCCTGGCCGCGGAGTGCGGTGCGACCACATTCTTCTACATGAAGCTGCTGGAGGCATTCGGGTTTAACGCCTACCAGTATTCCTTCGGCTTCACCGACCAGCCCTATGCACACGTCGTGCACAGCGTCGTACTGGTAGAAATTGCCTTCAAGGGCGAGCCGCGACTCATCGTCCAGGATCCATATCTTGATCTCACCTATCGAGATTCTGCAGGCGAGCCCATTGACTTCTTCGAGTTCCTGGCGGCACTTCGCGACCACCACTTCGGGCGCATCCTCATGGATGCTTCGAGCGTCACAACATCGCTGTTGGTTCCGGATCCGGCAATGTACTACCCCTATCTCAACGACACCTGCCGCCAGCAGCTGATCACGGCACTGCAGCGGGGGGATGGCCCACTCAAAACCCGCATACCCCTGGAGCGCAGCTACGCAACCCTGATGCAGTCGCCTTGTGGAAGTTTCGAAACAGTTTTCGTCGAAGCCATGCGTGCGCACGGAATGCAAGAGCCCTTCCTGTACAGCTACACGCGGCGAGTGAGTGACCTGGTCGGAAGTTCTAATCACGCCGAAGTGCAGGCGAGGATCGATGCCTGCCTCAGAAACGAACCGCAACCGTTGATACAGGTCGGGGTGCAGGCAAAATAGCGAGCTGCCGCTCTAATTACCGGCGATTGCGCGCGCGATAATGTTATCCATCAGCTCGACGTGGCGGCTGATGAGCGGATGCGAATGTATGAACCCGCTGGCGTTCTGCCCCACTTCCCGAACCAATGCGTCGTCGTTTGCGAGGCGAATCATTGCAGCGGCCATAGCGTCAATATCGTACTCGGGAACCAGGAATCCGGTCACGCCGTCGTCAATCAGTTCTGCGGTGCCCGAGTGTCGAGTGGCAACCACCGGCATTCCGCTCGCCATGGCTTCCATGACGGCTACCGGCTTCCCCTCCATGTCGCCGTTTTCAGGAGTGGTTACCGAATGCTGGACGAAGACACGGGCGTGCCTCATTTCGTGCGCCACTTCTTCGTGACTCACGGCTCCCTTAAAGTCAACGCGGCTTTCCAGGCCAAGCGCTTTGGCCAGAATCAGACAAGCTTCAAACAGTCCGCCTCCTCCACCCTTGCCCAGCATGGTGAGAGTAGCGTCAGGAATAACTTTGCAGAGCTGTTGAAACGCCAGCAGGGTGAGGTGCGGGCTCTTGGTCTCGGCAAAGCGCCCTACAGCAAGAAAATGCGGAGGCAGCGAGTCATGGTCCACGTAGGGAAATAGCTCCAGATTTACGAATGCGGGAAGCTCGATGAGTTTTTCGCGAGGAGCACCCAACGATTCAAGCCGGTTTAGCATTACTTGCGACACGCCGATCAAGAACGCAGCTTCCTCAAATACGGCCCGGTATTGAGAGGAACAGAGCTCCAGAGTCTCTCTATGAAATACGTCGTATCCATGAAAACAAACAACGAGCGGCAAACCAAGATCCCGGGCTATCGGCAGCATCTGGATGCCCACTGGGCCGAACTCCGCCAGCACCAACTGCACATCTTTGGACTGAAGATAGCTGCGGATGCTGCTCTTCAGGAAACAGCCTTTGTCGGTGCGCAACAGCACCTCCAGCAACTCCGCCATGGCATGCATTGAGGAGCGCCTCGTCAGGAAGTACCGATCTTCATGGTCGAAGATGGGCAGCTCGGCCCCGTGCAGGTAGTAGACGTTGTAATCGAGACGCGAGACGAGTCCGCGTACAAAGGTCTCGGTGTACTTGGTCTTGTTGATGTTGGCGACAGCGATATTGAGGCGCGGGCCGGAATTCGGGCGTGCAACCCCAGCCGGATCGAGCACGATCGGAAGCGGAGCCGGTTGAACAGTATAGGGCGTCGTGATCGCGCGCGAGTCGGATGCACTCTCTTCCGCGTGCTGCGGCAGGAATTTACCAACGCCAATTAACAGCGCGATGTGCCCGATAAGCAGCACGGAGAAACGTGCGTCGAGGCCGATCAGGTAGGCCAGCAAAACGACGGGAAGCACGGCCTGGTAAAGCCAGTCCAGTTGCGTCCCTGAGAAACGATATGTCAGTAAGGCATACCTTCGCGCTATCGCAAGCACAATGTGGAATGACGATGCGATCAGGAGGATCCCTGCGATCGCGGGCAGCAGAAATCGTCCATATTGGCTCATCACCAGCAAATAGCCTGCGAAGCCCACGACTTCGATCGGCAGAATCACGCGACGAATCATGGAATGGACGTAGCGGTTTCCTTTCATCGTCGCAATCGTAGAGACGCCGCTACGGAGATCGTTGGCGCGATCCAGCGCCAGATGATTGAGAAAGTGCCGTACCCCGAGCGCCATCTGCCATACGGCGAGACATGCGATCAGCAGCCGGTTGTCCGGCGACGCCGCCGCGAGAAAAAACGTATGCGATGCCAGCATCGCCGGCAGTGCGTACGCGTAGGCCGCATCTGTAAACACAGGCCAGCGCCCCCGCTCTTTCAGACGGAGCGGCGGGATGGCATACGCGAGCAGCAGGCCGAACTCCATCAGCAGCAATGCGACGGACAACCGGTCGAACGGCAGAATCAGCCAGGGAAGCAGAGCGAGAGCAAGTAACCCAGTTATGAGGATGACTCGCTTCCCCAGACCAAGACGCGCAAGAGGATTGGGTTTGCCGGCAGCCGCATCCACGCCAATATCGCTTAGATCGTTGACGCAATGCCCAAAGCCTCCTATGCCCAGAATGGTGACGAGGGCTGCGGCAAGAAGCGGGACAGCGCGGGCAAATGGCAGCGCCGTGATGAGCGCAACGGAGTAGAGGACCGCAAGCAGGTTGGTTGCTTTGGGTTTCCACCAGCCTCGCAGTCGGATGGCGTGTCCAACCCTCAAGAATTCTGGCCCTCGATGCGGCAGCTTATCCGTAGCAGGATGTTTGAGGCAGGCTGGCTGGCGCGCTCGGATTGGGCTGAGGTTTGCACGCGCGTGACGTCTGGGATGCGCTCCCGAAGATAGCACGCTATTGTACCCGCCGTTGTACGCCGGCGCGAGAGGAACCGTAACGCATCAAGAATTCTCAGGACCTAAGGCATACGCTTGGCGACTGCCGATGATTTCTCCCCGCCGTCCTATTCCACACGCAATGCCTGCACTGGGTTGCCCGAATGGTTGGTGCAATGGAGCTGCACCAACCGTCTCATGTTCTCGCACGGTGCTCTCGACTTCGTTCTTCGTCAACCCGAAAGCTGATTAATCAGATGGCTCCGAGCCTGGGTCAGCAGGATGTACTCGAATCGCGTTGGCTTTTGGCGCGTACGCACGAGGAGTTGGTCCTCAGCCATCGCTATGAAGAGGATATGGTGTCGCTCCATGTGGACACGTCAGAAGGTTCCAGGAAGGAGTTAGTGGTCAGCGACATCGCTCGTGAGGCGATTGCATTCGCCGTCGCACAATCCACTTGTTTCGATGTGCGTGCGTTGCCGGGCGATTTGTCAGCCCCAAGAGCGCGAGGCCACAGGCGAAGCACTCGAGGAAACGGGAGTTTTTAGGAGAGTGTACGAGTGACGACAGCGACGATCGAAGATGCCTTAACGTACGAGGCGCCGTTCTTGGTAGAGATAGTGCTCGCCCAATGATGGCGGCCATCGTTGAGCCCCGACGCTTCAGCTCACAATCCAGCCAGCGGCATGGGCAAGAACATAATCGGCAGGAAACCCGTACCAGTTCCAATACTGGATCTCATCAATGACGGCGGCAAGTACCGCGATCGCTACAACTGTGAGTCTGCGTGCCCTGAAAGTCGCGGTGGCGGCAGTCGTCGCCAGCACCAGGCCGAGGAGCAGAGCTCCGATCAGCCGTTCCTTTTCCGGTTGACCAGGTTCTGTGGCGCGTGACAAACACCGCCAACGACCGCACGCGCGGCCAGGTCGTACCCGCCAACGACAGCTTGGAGCGCGACATCGCGGAGTTGCTGACACGGCCTGTAGGAAGGCCGAGCCACTGCCCCGTGGTGTGGTACAAGGGCTTTCTCTACCAAGCTGCGAGCTGGAAGATAGCGCGACGCGTCGTGGCGAAAGTGGAGTTCCACTTGGGGGAATTATTTCCCCAAGTCGGATTCGTCGTGACCAACTTGGAGATGCCGAGCCGGGCGGTAGTGCGGTTTTACAACAAGCGCGGGACGGCAGAGCAGTGGATCAAGGAAGGCAAGCAAGCGGTGAAGATGACACGACTTTGTTGTCACCGTTTCCGCTTGAACCAAGTTCGGCTAGCGCTCAGCCTGCTGGCCTACAACTTGGGGAATCTGTGGCGGTGGCTGGTGTTACCAAAGCGAATCGAGAACTGGTCGTTGACCAGCTTGCAGCAACGACTGGCGAAGTCGGGCGGACGGCTGGTAAAACAAGCACGCTACCACTGGCTCTTGCTGGCGGAGAGTCATCTGACGAGGCGGCTCTTTGGGAGTATGGTACCGACCCGTCTCAATCACCGGGCCCATTCGCACCGAGAGCAGCGGTCGGCTACCGGCAGTCATTCATTGATCCTATGGCTGGAGTGGTACGAACTTATTGAGTCTCGAATAATATAGTTACAAAGGAAAGAGTTCGGCCTGTTCCCAGAAGGCGCAGACCAGGGTCGGCCGGCGGCGCATGCGTTGCAACGCCCGGCGGGCTTGGGGCTCAGTTGCCCGAAGTCTTGCGGGCAGAAGTTCGGCAGTTCGTGCTGTTTCCAGTGCGACCACAGATACTCGACTGGGTTCAGTTCCGGAGCGTAGCCGGGAAGATACTCCAGCCACAGACGTCCTCGCTGCTGCTGCACAAACTCCCACATCGGGCGGCTACGATGCCCAGGCAGCCCATCCCAGATGATCAGCAACTTGCCCGGAATGTGGCGCAGCAGATGAGTAGAAACTCGATGATCTGGGGGCTGCGGATGGCTCCTGGAAACAGGCGAAAGTAAAAGTTCCACCACGTCACCCCAGCAATCGCCGACAGGGTCTTCCAGTTAAAGTGATATTGCAGTACCGGCGTCTGTCCGCGTGGGGCCCAGGTACGGCAGCGGTGCGGGCGCTCGCTCAATCCGCTCTCGTCGATGAAGACGATCGTCCGCCCTTCGTTTTTGGCCTTTTTTTTAACTCCGGCCAGCGCTTCTGCTTCCACTGCCGGATCTTCTCTTCGTTGCGCTCCAGCGCTCGCCCCGCAGGACGCTGACAACTCCATCCCAACTGCCGCAGGATGCGCCACGCCTGGCAGGATGATACGCAATCCCGCATTCCTGTCGATCAAATGCGCGACCCGCGCGGAGTCCACAAGCCGGTTTCGTAGCCCAGAGCTTCCGGACCGCGCTTGAGTCCCACCTCGATGCTTGCTGAATCTCCGTCGCTCAGACGCGGCTTGCGGCCGGCGCGGCCCGCCCTCTTCAGCCCGGCGCGGCCTTTCTCCGCCAATTCAGTCGCCCACTGGCTGACCGACTGCCGGTGCACCCCCACTCGCCGGGCCACTTCCGACTGGCTGTACCCCTTCTCCAGTAGCCGCGCCGCCTGCATCCGCCGCCGCTCCAGAGCCGGAAATCTCTGCGAACTCCTGCTGGATTTCCCATGCCCCGACAGTACCATAAGAAATGAGAAATGTCACTATATTATGTGATGCTCAGTAATTGTCTGAGTGTCTATGTGAAAGGCACCATTAAGCACATAACCTTGCTTTATACCGCCGCATTCGTGCGTCACCGAATTCGGGAACTGGATTTTCGTTTCAATTCCGGTGTTTGACCATTTAACGATCTTTTTTTACCCGCTCCGTTAGGACATCCTGATATTGGCCCTGACCCCACATACTTATCCTTCTTGGGATCGCCTTCGTTTCGCTCCAAGGTAAAATCAGCGACAATCCAATGGCTGCCGATGTCGTAAATCTCGGCATGGTCGCAGTCGAACCGAAACCGGAAGGAGACCTTCTTCTCCTTGCTCTCTCCAAACCCGGTCCGATGGAATGCCGGCGCCAGGGGGACGAGGGCACGGCACATCTTCCTGGGCGATTTGCGCACGGACAATGCCGTAGGTATCGAATATCTGCGCTTCGTTCACGGGAGGATCAGGCTGGCGATTTGAAACTGGATATTGACGACCATCCCCAGAGCGTCCCGCCATCCGCGGCCGCTGGGCTCTATGCTAAAGACGACGCTTCTTTGCCTACTCCCTGTTGTCGGTACGGCCTTGTACATGAGGTGCGGCGGCCGATCGCAGCGCCGAAATTCCTGCCAAGTCGGCCAATGCTCTCCACACCGCGCCCCGCATCCGTGGTCACTTTAAAAGCATCATGCGCCGTGATTTGGGCACAGGTAGTTACCGCGTCAGCTATTGCGGCGGCGGCAGCCGCGGTGTCGGCACTATCCGGCCCCGTCAAGTTGGCACGTTGCATTGCCTCATTGAGGCGGTTCGGAAGATCCTTTCGGAACTGTTCGACAGTGGCCACCATCTTTCGATCCGCGGGCGATTGCCCGAATGCGACAAGAAGCCATCCAGTCCGTGTTTCGGCGGTCCGGCATATAGGTGTTGTTGATCGTAGTATTCCGCGAGCGCCAGCTTTAGAACCGTCTGCCCGTTCACGGTGATGATTTGATTCGTAACCCAGGCCATCACCCAATTTGAAAGCTCCCTCCAATTTGCTTTATCCTCGTCTCACCCTGTTCCGGGCCGTTAAACAAGTCAAATGCCTTATCTACTCCCTTCGACTTAATCGTATTGAGGTCGCTCGTCAATCCCGCGAAGGCTTGAGTCTGCTGTTTCGTTGGATTTTCTAAGTCATCGATCTTTCCAAACGGATCGCAGTGAAACACGAGAGTGTCAGACCCAGAGTGGCCGCCGAGTTGCCACTTATATACATACATAAGACTTGCGCCTGCGCCGCTCTCTTCGCTGTGGTCGAAATACAGACCCTTTCGTAACGCTCCTTCGTGCAGCGCGAACACCACCATCAACTGAACCCCGTTTGACTCTAGATATGCTCGTGCCCTGGATACGGCAGAATCGTTGAGGTCAGTTACCGTAAAAGGGGCGGTCATGAGCTGGGCTGATAGCGGCATGGCCGCAAACAACAAAAAAAGTGAGAAAAGGGCCGTTATTAAGGGCGAAAGTTTTGATACACACTTATCTTCAGGCACCCGCAATCACCTCACGAGATTCAAAAGGGCTCCCAGTCATACTGCCGGGGCATTCCGGACTTGGTTACACCGGGACCGACTGGCATCGGGAAACACGCCTTTCCAGAAGCCTTCGGCAACCGCCCCGTGCAACCCCTGATTCCTCAACATGCTTCTTGGGCTCTCTAGGCATTCCAAAACGACTGGGTTTTGGGAAATATATCAATTTGGGAAGCCAGTTTCTGGATTGCCGGCTACACGGGAGTTGGGGCCAGACTTCGTTCAAATGAGGCCTGGGTCGCGTTATGATCTCGTCAGATATTTACCTGAAGCTCTGCGTGTAGGAGATACGCGATGAGGGCAGTGGTGCTGCATGAGTACAGCAGATGTACGAGAAGCTGAAATTTGAAGACAACGTTCCCGAGCCGCAGATTAGCGAACGTACGGTACTGATCGCGGCGGCGGCTGCGAGCGTCGATCCGATTGACTGGAAAGTGCGCTCAGGGATGCGGCAGAAAGATTTTCCGTTGTCGTTGTCGTTTCCGGCAATTCTGGGCCGCGACGTGAGTGGCGTCGTACAGGCGGTGGGCGCAAATGTGAAGCACTTCAAGGCCGGCGACCGCGTTCTTGCACTATCCTACGCGACCTATGCTGAGTTGGTGGCAGTGAACGATTCGGACGTGACTCATCTGCCGGATGGCGTGGACCTGGCGAGCGCGGGCCGCGATCCCGCTGATTTCCCTCACGGGAGACCAGCTTGTGCGCCTCGCGACAAACGTAAAAAAAGGACAGGTTGTTCTGATAACGGGAGCGCTGGGCAGTGTTGGGCGCGCGGCAGTGCATACAGCGAAGAAGATAGGCGCGCAGGTGATTGCAGGTGTCCGCGCGAAAGAACTGAATGACGCCCGCTCCCTCGGTGTCTCTGACGTGCTCGCGATTGATGACGATAAAGCAATTGAGAAGTTTCGCCTAGTGGATGCGATTGCGGACACCGTTGGCGGTGAGGTTGCTGCGAAGCTGATCGCG
>CAVWUX010000001.1:0-1348402 GCA_963758255.1 uncultured Acidobacteriaceae bacterium | reverse complement strand
TGCTCGCTGACTTCGGCGAGGACCTTGGCGTCCTGATAGTGCGTGGTGGCGATGACGATGGCCTTGGCGCGGGCTTCGGCGTCGGCGCGCTCGGCTTTGTCGTCGAGGTCGAGCGGAGTGACGCCGCCCTTCATGAAGATGCCTGAGCCGACGAACACGGCCTCGGCGCCAAGCTGCATCATCAGCGCGGCGTCGGCGGGAGTGGCGATGCCTCCGGCGGAGAAGTTCGGGACGGGCAGCTTCCCTTCCTTGGCGACCATCTTGATGAGCTCGTAGGGCGCCTGATGGTTCTTGGCGGCGGCGAAGAGTTCCTGCTCGCTCATCACGGTGAGCTGCTTCATCTCTTTCACGATCTGGCGCATGTGCTTGACGGCGTGGATGACGTCTCCGGTGCCGGCTTCGCCCTTGGTGCGGATCATGGCCGCGCCTTCGGCGATGCGGCGCAGGGCTTCGCCCAGGTTGCGCGCGCCGCAGACGAACGGTGTCTTGAAGGCGTGCTTGTCGACGTGGTGCTCTTCGTCGGCGGGCGTGAGCACTTCGGATTCGTCGATGTAGTCGACGCCGATTTCCTGCAGGATCTGCGCCTCGGCGAAGTGGCCGATGCGGCACTTGGCCATGACCGGGATCGAGACGGTGCTCATGATCTGCTTGATGAGCTTGGGATTGGCCATGCGCGAGACGCCGCCTTCGGCGCGGATGATGGCGGGCACGCGCTCCAGCGCCATGACGGCGCAGGCGCCGGACTTCTCGGCGACTTCGGCCTGGGCGACGGACATGACGTCCATGATGACTCCGCCCTTGAGCATCTCGGCCAGGCCGACCTTCAGGCGCAGACTGGTGTTGGTTCCGTTGTTTTCCGACATAGGTCCTTCTTCCCTGATCGCCGCTCGCCAGCGTCACGCTACACCCCGGCCCGTCCTCACGAAGATCCCAGATCAGTTGAGGAAGGCGAGCTTCAGGCGGTCAACACATCTTTCCCAGAACCTTATTTTACTCTGCGTAGAAGCGGCGCGTAACCCCGGTAGTCCCTTGTTTTCACGTAGGGACAGAAGGTGCGATCCACTTGACGAGGCGATCATGTCGTGTCGCGGTGCTTCTGCTTCAGAAATTTGGCGAACATGCGATCGGGATCGATCTCGATGAACGTACCAGAGCTTGTGGCCAGCACTTCCCCTTCGGGGTTGCGGATCTCGGCGGCACGAAAATGCTCGCGGCCATTCACCCCGACTTCCCAGCCTTCGGTGATCAGGGGCTTGGCCAGCGGCACCGGCCGGATGTAGTTCACCTGCATGGTGCTGGTGACGGCGATGATACTGCGCAGCTTGCTGACCTTGCCCATGGATTCGTCGAGGATGGTAGCAATGACGCCGCCGTGAGCGTGAGACGGTGGTCCTTCGAAGCGGTCGGGCAACTGAAAGTCGCAGACGAAGCGCTGACTCTTGGCGTTAAAGTTAAACTTTAACTGTAGTCCGCTGCCGTTTTCGGGGCCGCAGCCGAAACAGTTGTTGCCGTAAACCCGCTGTTTGACCTCGTGTCCGGGGACTGGTTTGTGCTGGGTCATGCCTCCAAGATGAACCACGGAATGGTGTTGGCGCAAGTGCGGCCAGATTGCGTCAGAAGAGCTTGGGATTGTGCGGATCGCCGGAATCGATGTCGATCTGCAGGTCTTTCTTCCGGCTGGCGTACCAGCAGGGCTTCTCCAGATACTGCGGAAACATGGTGCGCGGGCATTCGAAGGTCTGCTGGCCGCCGTAGCTGAATTCCGTCTTGCCATTCTTGAGCTTCACCGAGTAGTAGACGTCGTAAGTGACGCTGCCGAACGGATTGCGGTTGGTAGCCATGCGATATCGGAGCCACAAGAAGTCGCCTCCGTAGATTGCGGCGACAAATAACACGAGAACGATCAGGCCACGCTTCACTGTTTTGCAGGTTATCTCCGCCCAAGCGCCGGTGCAACCCGTGCCGGTTGCCGAAATAAGCGAATTGACGTAGGGTTGAAAACTCGCGCGACCACGCGCATCATAGGTCACAAGCAGACGTGATGTGGGTATGGCTTTCCTGCACTCCAGAACCGGCATTCGAAGCACCAAGCCTTCAGGTGGCCGAGGTGGTCGTGGTCCGACGGACTACTGGCCCGGGGGTGACGGTGGCGGAGGCCGCGGCGGCGACGATAACCTGCCCAGCTATCGGGAGCGCCTGCGCCGCTACCGCATGCTGATCGCGTTCGGCCTGGCTTCGGTGGTCATGATCTTCGTGTCGTTCACCACGGCCTATGTGGTGCGCAAGGCCGGGGTAATTTGGGATCCCGCGCGCAACGAGTACGTGGGCGACTGGGTGCCGACCAACCTTCCTGTTGCCATCCTGCTGGTGAACACGCTCATTCTGGCCTTCAGCAGCATGACGCTCGAGATCGCGCGCCGTCGCGCCGCCGAGGATGTCGTACTGGCACCCATCGCGAATATCCCGGGAATTCGGGTCAGCGAGAACCGTTCCCTTCCCTGGGTGTGGGCGACTGTAGTTTTGGGGCTGGCGTTCCTGGGCGGACAATATCTTGCGTGGCGTCAGCTTCGACTCAGCCACATCAACATCGAGACGAATGTCAGCAGTTCGTTCTTCTTCATACTTACGGGAGTTCACGCAGTCCATCTCATGGGCGGGATTCTGGCGCTGTTGTATGCCGGACTGACCGCATGGCTGCTGCGGCCACCGGAGACGCGGCGCATCGTCATTGATGTCACCGCGTGGTATTGGCACTTCATGGGATTGTTGTGGGTCTACGTGTTCGCTCTGCTCTACTTCGCGAGGTAACTCTTCTCGCGTCACCCCGGCAACGTTCTTCGCAGCACGATATAATCAGAAGTTTCAGCAGTCGATTTTGGGGCCGTCTGTGGGGACGGGCTTACATTCCCAGATCGCCGGCTGGATGCTGGGGCCCATGTCAAACGACGAGATCGTGGTAAGGGGCGCGCGCGTCCACAACCTGAAGAATATCGACCTGGAGATCCCCCACAACGCCCTCACGGTGGTGACGGGAGTCTCGGGGTCGGGCAAGTCGTCGCTGGCGTTCGACACGATTTACGCTGAGGGCCAGCGCCGTTACGTAGAGTCGCTCTCGGCCTACGCCCGCCAGTTTCTGGAACGTATCGAGAAACCCGACGCTGACGTAATCGATGGAATTGCTCCTGCTGTCGCCATCCGCCAGAAGAACACCACCCGCAACCCGCGCTCGACGGTTGCGACCGCCACGGAAATCTACGACTACCTTCGCTTGCTCTACGCGCGCATTGGCCGGACCTATTGCGGTGTCTGTGAACAGGAGGTCAAAAAAGACACCGTCGATGAAGTTGCCGACCGGATGATGGCGCTGCCGGAGGGCACACGACTGCAGGTGTTTTTCCCTTTACAGTCACCGCCGGAACCGTCTCAGCCCGAGAAGGTCAAAGGCCGTCGCGTGAGCAAGAAGAAACTCAAGCCCAGCGACAATTCCCTGCTGAAAGAACGCCTCTTTGAGCTACGCAAACGAGGCTTCTTGCGTCTATACCAGGGCGGTCGAGTTATCGATTTCTCCACCCCCGAGTCGTTGCTGGATGTGAATTTTGCCGAGCCGGTGTACGTCGTCATCGACCGAATTTCAATAGCGCTGGACGGCCGGGCACGCCTGGTCGATGCCGTAGAGCAGGGCTATCGGGAAGCTGGCGAGGTGGTTTTCGAAACCGCTCCCCGCGAAGACGAGCCGGTTGAGCGCTTCCGCTTTTCGATGCGCTTTGAGTGCAAGAATGACGGGACGCGTTACGACGAACCCGAGCCGCGACTGTTCTCTTTCAACAACCCGTATGGTGCGTGCCCCAAGTGCCAGGGCTTCGGAAACACCATCGATTTCGACATGAACCTGGTGATCCCGAACAAATCGCTGTCGCTGGCTGAAGGCGCCATCGAACCGTGGACCAAGCCGAAATACAGGCCGCTGGGGACGGAGATGAAGCGCTTCGCTCGCGCGGCGGGCATTCCGCTTGACGTGCCCTGGCAAGACCTCACGGCTGAGCAGCAGGACTACATCATCAAGGGCGACGAGAAATGGTGGGGCGTGCGCGGTTTCTTCGAGTACCTGGAGCGCAAGAAGTACAAGCTGCACGTGCGCGTGTTCCTGAGCCGTTATCGCGGATATTCGGTGTGCCCGGACTGCGGGGGACTGCGCTTGCGGCGTGAGGCCCGGCAGGTCAAGGTCGGTGGAAAGGACATCTGCGCGGTCTCGGCCATGACCGTGGAGGAAGCGACGTGTTTCTTCGCCGAACTTCAGTTGTCGCGGGAAGAAGGCGATATCGCTGATCGCCTGCTGGTGGAATTGCGCGACCGCCTGCGCTTCCTGAACGATGTTGGCCTGGAGTACCTCACGCTTGATCGCCTTGCCTCGACGCTCTCCGGCGGAGAAGCGCAGCGCATTCAACTCGCAACTTCGCTGGGATCGCGACTGGTTGGCACGCTCTACGTGCTGGACGAGCCGTCCATCGGGCTGCACAGCCGCGACACCGCTCGGCTCATCAAGATCCTGCACAGTCTGCGCGACCTGGGAAACACAGTTCTGGTAGTGGAACATGACGCGGAGATCATGCGCCACTCCGACCGCATCGTCGACCTTGGGCCGGGTGCAGGCGAAAATGGCGGACACGTGATCGCGACGGGATCCTACGACGAAATTGCGGAAAATCCAGCTTCGCTCACCGGACGTTATCTGAATCAAGAGCTGCGTATTCAGATGCCGGCTACGCGAAGAAACGGCACGGGGAAATCGATCAAGCTAGTCGGAGCGCGCGCTCACAACTTGAAGAAAGTGAACGTTACGATTCCGCTTGGCATGCTAGTGGCCATTACCGGAGTCTCCGGTTCGGGTAAGTCCACGCTCGTGCATGACGTACTGTACAACGCGTTGGTGGCTGAAAAGGGGCAGGTGACCGGCGGTGCGCGTGCCGACGTCGATCGTGTGGAAGGCGCGGATTGGATCGACGAGGTCGTGCTGGTGGACCAATCGCCAATCGGGCGCACGCCGCGGTCGAATCCGGTGACCTACATCAAGACCTTCGACGCCATCCGCGAGTTGTTTGCGGCCCTGCCCGAAAGCAAGAAACGGGGGTACGCCGCGGGTCATTTCTCGTTCAACATACCTGGTGGACGGTGTGATGCCTGCCAGGGTGACGGGACCGTGACCGTCGAGATGCAATTTCTCGCCGATGTCGAGCTGATTTGCGAGGAATGCAAAGGCATGCGCTACAAGCCGGAAGTGCTGGAGGTTCGCTACCACGGGAAGAACATTCACGAAGTTCTCGACCTGACGGTGAAAAGCGCGCTCCACTTCTTTTCAGGAGTCCCGAAGATCGTCGAAAAGCTTCGGGTTCTGGATGAAGTGGGTCTCGGATATTTGCGGCTGGGTCAGTCGGCCACTACGCTGTCTGGCGGAGAAGCACAGCGCATGAAGCTGGCGGCGCACCTGCAACCCAAGCAGCGCGATTTCGGCCGCACCCAGCTTGAGCGTAATCGCCGCCATCCGCGAATTCTTTACATCTTCGATGAGCCGACAACGGGACTGCACTTCGACGATGTGAGCAAGTTGCTGGCTGCGTTCCGGCGGCTGATCGATGCCGGCGGTTCAATCGTCGTCATCGAGCACAACCTTGACGTGATCAAGACGGCGGACTGGGTGATCGATCTGGGCCCCGAAGGCGGCTGGCGCGGTGGCCAAGTTATCGCCGTGGGTCCGCCCGAGGAGATCGTCAAGGCTCCCGATTCCTACACCGGCCAATGGCTTTCGCGCATCCTACCAAGTAATGGGAATGCACATGCGCATAGGCCGTGATCCGCGAATCGGTGTGGGGCTTATGGCGGTGGCGCTGGCAACATTCGCGTGGCCGCTGTACGCCGACCAGGAGAGCAAGCCGACCGTGCGGCATCACCGCATCGAGGAGCGAACCGACGATTCCACCACGCCGGAGATCGACGAGGCCGAGGCGGCGATGCAAAAGCAGGATTACGTCGCCGCGGAGACTCTGCTGCTCAAGGCGTTGTCGTCCGACCCAAATGCCTATCGCGCATGGTTCGACTTGGGTTACATCTACACTGCGACCAAGCACCTGCCGGAAGCCGTGGTTGCTTACCGCAAGTCGGTGGAAGCCAAGGCTGATGTTTTCGAGTCCAATCTCAACCTGGGCATATTGCTGGCACGCCAGGGCGAAACCGGCGAAGCTGCTAAGTACCTCAAGGCCGCGACCCAACTGAAACCAACGGCCAATCCAGACGAAGGCCTCGCCCGGGCCTGGCTGTCGCTGGGACTGGTGGAGGAGAAGAGCGATCCACAGCAAGCCCTCGCCGCGTTCGGAGAGGCGGAGAAACTGTCGCCAAACGATCCGGAACCCCATCTCTCCGCCGGCCTGCTGCTGGAAAAGCAAGACCGGCTCGACGAAGCCGCTCGCGAATATCGCGCGGCGGCCACACTCGATCCCAAGGCGATAGAACCCATAGCCGGGCTGGCAAACGTATATTCGAAGCAGAAGAAATTCGCGGAGGCGGAGACCGAATTACGAAAGCTGTTGGCGATGGACCCGGGCAATGCCAATGCCCACGTGCAGTTGGGGCGAGTACTCGCTGCCGAAGGCAAGAGCGACGAAGCTGCCGAATTGCTGAAATCGGGACAGCCCGGCTCGTCCAGCTCCCCTCACGCCGCATTGGAGATGGGGAGCATCTATGTGAATGCCGGCAAGTATGCGGAGGCGGAAGAGCAATTTCGCATTGCCGTGAAAGGTCTGCCAGAAGACGCCGAAGCGCACTACGCTCTCGGTTCCGTACTGATGCAGGAAAAGAAATACACTGAGTCTCAGAGCGAGTTGCTGCACGCCGTCAAACTCAATCCGGGCCTGGCGGAAATCTACGGAAATCTTGCGGTGGTCGCAGCGGAGAACAAGAACTACGATCTGGCGATTCGCGCTTTGGATGATCGCGTGAAGTTTCTTCCCGAAAGCCCGGCGACGTATTTCCTGCGGGCCACCTCCTACGACAATCTGAAGGTAACCGCGAAAGCTGTGGAGAATTACCAACGTTTCCTGGCAAGTGATGGAGGCAAGATGCCCAACCAGGAGTGGCAAGCCCGGCATCGGCTGATGGCCATCGACCCGCACAACGCGGCGAAGTACGCCGAGAAGAAATAGGATGCGGATCATCAGACAGGTCGGGGTGTTGCTGTTCCTGCTCAACGCACTTAGTCTCGCCCACGGCGAATCTGCGGCGGAACTCAAGGCCCGCGCCGATGCGGCACAAGGCGGTGATCGCGCCAAACTCTCGCTGGAATACGCTCAACGGCAGCTTGAAGATGCCAACAAGTTGTACGAGCAGGGGGATGTGGACAAAGCCGCGGCCGAAATCCACGAAGTCATGGCCTATTGTCATCAGGCTGCGGACGCGGCCAGCGACTCGGGCAAACGACTCAAAAAGACTGAAATCGATCTGCGCAAGCTGGAACATCGCATGCGCGACATCGGTCAGTCCCTCAACATCGATGACCGGCCAACCGTAGATAAGGCCGTGCAGGAGCTGGAAGATCTTCGTGCCGGTCTGCTGGCGAGAATGTTCGGCAAAAAGGCCGAACCGAAGGACAAATCCTGATGAACCGGAAGTTGTGGCCCGTCTCCCTGCTGTTGCTGTTGAGTTTTATTGCTCCCCAGGCATGGGCGCAGGCTCGTGACCGCGATCCGCTGACCGACGCGGAAGTCGATCAGATGCGCGAGGCCGCGGACTACCCCAACAAGCGAATGGAGTTGATGATTCGCTTCGCGAAGGAGCGAATCGCATCGATCGAAATGCTGCGGTCCGATCCCAGCAGCGCCGACCGGCCCAAGCAGATCCACGACCTATTGCAGGACTTTCTTGACCCTGCTCGACGAAACCGACGACAACATCGACATGTACGCCTCGCACCGCTCTGACTTGCGCAAGGGACTTAAGCTGCTGATCGAAGCGGACAGCGAATGGCAACTCAAACTTCGCCGGCTGAAAGAGCAGTCGCCGCCAGAGGAACTGGGACAATATTCCTTTGTACTGGCCAACACGATTGATGCTGTGGGCGATAGCGCCCAGAACGCGCGGGAGACCCTGGAAGAGCAAAACAAGCTGGCGCAGGAGAAGAAGCTCAACAAGGTTTACTCCGAGCGCAAGGACTAGTGCTCCGCTCACGTTGGCCGTGATAGGTTAGGAAAATCTTGCGGGCAGATATTCACGAAATCTTTCATCGCTCTTATCGCGAACTCCGGCCCGGTCTGCCCTTGCCGGAAATTCGCATCGAGTTCTATCCCTTCGCCAATGTGAACAGCAACATCAAGATTCGCGAAGGCAGGCTGCAGGTTCGGCTCTCCGACCTTTTGGAAGGAGCTCCCGAGAGTGTGATCGAGGCCATCGCGCACATCCTGTTGGCGAAGATTTACCGCAAACCGATCGAACCGGTACACGCGACCCGCTTCCGGCGGTACGTCTCCAGTCATGACGTGAGAGCCAAAGCGTACCTGGTGCGGCAAGTGCGCGGCCGCAAGCGTATCGGCTCGGCGAAGGGCATCGTTTATCACCTGGAAGATATCTTCGACCAACTGAACCATCGCTTCTTTCACGGATTGCTGGCCCGGCCACGAATGACGTGGAGCCAGATACGCTCCCGGCGCAGCCTGGCGCATTATGACCCGGCCCACAATACCATCGTGGTGAGCCGCATCTTCGACCATCCTCTCGTGCCCCATTACGCAATTGAGTACATCCTGTACCACGAGATGCTGCACCTGAAGCATCCGGTGAAGATGCGCGGAACGCGACGCTGCGTGCATGGCAAAGAATTCCAGGCGGAAGAGAAGCTCTTCCCTCACCTCGAGAAGGCCAAAGCATTCCTTAAGAGGCTGTGAGTTTCGAGTTGTGTCCCGGCGCGCGAACGCTTAAGCGTAGGACTTTGAGCATCACGTCATAGCCCTCGCTGCGCCCAATCCATTAGAATCGAGAGATCGTCCCCTAAAGGTTGCTGATTTTTGCGATGGAACAGTGGTTGCCCAAGTCTGTCCTGTGCCTGAGGAACTACACGCTCCAGGATTTCTTCGCCGATCTGGCGGCGGGTGTCACCGTTGGACTGGTCGCGCTGCCCCTTGCGATGGCGTTTTCCATCGCGTCCGGGTTGTCTCCGCAAGCGGGCATCTACTGCGCGATCGTTACCGGTTTCCTGATTTCGGCGTTGGGCGGCTCGCGCGTCCAGATTGGCGGGCCGACCGGCGCGTTTGTCGTCGTGGTCGCGGCAATCGTCGCCAAACACGGCATCGATGGGCTGTTCATGTGCACCATGATGGCCGGTGTCTTGCTCTTCATCATGGGCGCCACCGGACTGGGTGCTGCGGTGAAGTTCATTCCCCGCCCGGTGGTCCTTGGTTTCACCAACGGCATTGCCGTCCTCATCGCCAGTACTCAAATCAAGGACTTCTTCGGCCTGACCATCGAGAAGGTGCCGGGAGACTTCATCGGGCGGATGCGGGCGATAGCCGAGAGTTTCTACACTATCTCCTGGCAAGCCACCTTGCTGGGCGTGATGTCGGTCGCGGTCATTCTGATTACCGCGAAGGTCGTGAAACGTGTTCCCGGCTACATCGTTGCCCTCGTGCTGGGCACGGTTGTGGTTGTGCTGTTCAAGCTTCCGGTCGAGACCATCGGCACTCGCTTCGGCGGTATTCCTTCCGGGCCACCGCGCCTGGATATCCCGCAATTTCATTGGAGCATGGTCCATGGACTGATTTCGCCGGCCATCACCGTCGCCATGCTGGGTGCGATCGAATCGCTGATGTCGGCGGTAGTGGCCGATCGCATGGCGGGCGACAAGCACAATCCCAATGTCGAACTCGTTGCCCAGGGCGTCGCCAACCTGGTTTCACCGATGTTTGGCGGACTTCCTGCAACCGGCGCCATTGCGCGGACGGCAACCAACATTCGATCGGGCGCGCGCACGCCGGTCGCGGGAATGATCCATTCCCTAACGCTACTGGCGATCCTGCTCTTCGCCGCGCCGCTGGCATCGCATGTTCCGCTGGTCGTGCTGGCGGGAATTCTGATGGTGGTTTCCTACAACATGGGCGAGTGGGCCGAGACCGGAAAGATCCTCCGGCTCTCGAAGTCAGACATTTCTGTGTGGCTGGCTACGTTTGCGCTGACCGTCTTCGCCGACCTCACAGTGGCGGTTGAATTCGGCATGATCCTGGCTGCACTGCTCTTCATTCGCAAGGTCACGGCGACCACCACTGTTTCCGAGGTCACCGGCGATTACGTCGAAGCAGGACGCGCGCACATTCTCCAGGACAAGGACATCCCCGACTACGTGCGAGTCTTCCGCATTCACGGGCCATTTATGTTCGGCGCTACCGACAAGCTCGACATGTTGAGTGAGCAACTCGACAGCCTGCCACCAGTGGTGATCGTGCGTCTGCGCAACATGACGGCCATCGACGCCACGGGATTGAACGTGCTGGAGGATTTGGCGAGCAAGCTGCACGACTCGGGGCGCTCCTTGTTGTTTTGCGGCGCACTTCCACAACCGCGGAAGCTCATGATGCAGGCGGAATTCGATCGCCACGTAGGCGCAGAGAATATCTGTCCAAACATCGAGGCGGCATTGCAACGCGCCGAGCAGTGCATTCGGGAAATGCAGGTGGGGGCGAGCTAGCCTATAGGCTAGGCGTGTTTAACAATTTACTGCAGCTACTCGGCCTAGGGTAGAGCCGAGCTTTGAACTCGGCGTTCCCGCGCCCTTTATGAATGTCATGAGCCGGCTTCAGCCGGCGGCACAATGCCGCTCTTCGAGTACACCAAAAACTAATTTGATCTAGAAAAGGGCTCAAGCGGCAAAAACAAACGCCCGTCACCTTCGGTGTCTTGGTATCTTTCGAGAGGTGGCAGTCGATCCAATCAGAAGTCCCGCAGCTACCAGAGCACCCGAAGCGTCCAATCGAAGACGGTCCTCCGAACGACCTATGGCCACTCTGCAAGAATCGCTTTCTGCTATCATGCGTGTCTCTCCTCCCCAAAGATAGTCGTCGCCAGCTTCCAGAAAAACGGCTCGTGTGCAGGCGTTGTAGGCGAAATCGGAAATGGCCAAAGCTCCGAGCAAAAATGCCAGAATCAATAAGACTTTGGCTGCGATTCTCTTCTTGCGATGGGACGAGTGGCGCGAACGGCGCCGTGAACTTGTCGCGTTGGTCTCCGGCTTGACCGAGTATTCGGACAACGTTTTCATCGCCAAACAATTGCTCCTCAGTCAATGTACGCCGAGCTTCCACGAAAGCGGTGACCAACGTCACCGACGGCCGTAAGACGGCGGGAACCCGAGCCGTTTGCGGGTTGCACGGTTGACCGGAGTCTCTTGAACGGGGAAAGCTGCTTTGAGTCGCCGCAATAAAAGCAAAAGGAGAGGCTGTCCAGCCCCTCCTCCACTTCTTTAGCAGATGATAACTATAGCAACTTCAATCTAATACAGCCGAAAGTTAACCTCTACGTTAATGCGGACAGCGACCGGCCGGCCGTCCTTCATGGCAGGCTCAAAACGCCACCGATTTACGGCTTCGATCGCCTTCTGATCTAGACCCATTCCTAGCGGACGACTGACCTGGATGTCACGCGGCTTGCCGTCGGGCCCGACGATCAGCCACAAGACGACCGTACCTTGATACTTCGCCTTGCGAGCTTCTTCCGAGTATTCGGGGTCTGGCGTCTCCAAGGCCCGGGGAGCCGACACGCCGTTGCCTACGCGGAAAGCCCCTCCGCCGATACCTCCGCCGTGCCCCGGACCCACTCCCGGACCACTGCCTGAACCCACGCCACCGCCGCTGCCCGAACCGATGCCACCACCGCTGCCAGTGCCATTCGAGGGCGGACCGTTCGGGATTCTCGACATTGGGTCGCCGAGATTTGGCAGGTTGCTGGCCAGCTTGATCTGCGGAGGCACCACCACGGTGGGCTCGACTTCCAGTTTCGGGTGCTCGTTGCGCACTACGATTGCGGGAGGCGCGAGCTGTTCCATCGATAGCTTGGGCAGCTTGCCCTTGGTGGCAGCCAGCTTGTCCCGATCACCTCCGCCTCCACCGCCGCCCATCGCCTTGCCTTTCGTGGGCGTCATCGGCAGGTCCGGTATGTCCGTATCGGTCAGGGAGACGACATTTTGGGGCTTATTGTCCAACTTGACGGCCCGGCTACTCAAGATCGACAGCCCGATCAGTCCGGCAATCATCAGAACGTGGACGACGAGGGAAACTCCTGCGCCTTCCTGCTTGTAGTCGTACGCACCCCATATGCTGCGCACTTTGATCGGTTTCGAACTCAATTGCAGGGGTGGCAGCTTCTCGGGGAAAAACGCGGATTTCACGTTGTCGCGCAGCGAACTCCACAGCGACCGCTCGATCTCCGTGCGCGGTAGAATTTCATTGTCTTGGATCGGCTTCGACGTGAGCTGGAGCGGCGGCAACTTCTCGGGCGACAGCACATCCCGGACGTTCCGGGTAAGAGAGCGCCACAAAGAATCATCGATGCCTGTACGCGGCAGGATCAGGCTGTCGTCTTCAACTGGCTTGGAAGTCAACTGTAACGGCGGGAGTTTCTCGGGATGCATCGCCTCCCGAATATTGCTCAGCAACGAGCTCCAAACGGACTCATTCAGTTCGACCGGGGGCAAAAAGTTCAACCCGTCCCGTTTGTCTTCGTTCCCTGCCTGGCGCGGAGGGACCGTGGTTTGTTCAGCCATAAGTCGATTTACGTCCTCAAGATCAAATCGGCAACACCCGGAAGAACGTTCATCCGCCAGGTGAGGCACGCCTACCTGACACGTCTAACCTAAAAACCCCGTCAGCATGACAAGGTTTCGAACACGATCTTCCACCCGCTGACGGGTCAAACTGGTGTGCTTTCAATTGGATGTGCGAGCAACGAGATCGTCATCAATCTTTTTAAGATTACTGGAGGAGCATCCCCGAAGTAAAGGCTGGCGAGACCTCGCAAGCTGCTGTTGGACGGAGATTTGCGCGCTCCCTATAATGAGACGATAGCCTGTGCCATCTGGATTCTACTGTGCACGGCCCAAGGGGAGAAACCTGGAGTGCCGCTCGACCTGAAGTCCACGCTAAACCTGCCGAAAACCGACTTCCCCATGAAGGCGAATCTGCCGGAGCGCGAGCCTAAACGGCTCGAACAATGGGAGGCGATGCGCATTTACGACCGCATCCGCGCAGCCCACAAAGGCGAGCCTATCTACGTCTTGCACGACGGCCCTCCCTACGCCAACGGACCGATCCACCTTGGCACCGCGCTGAACAAGATTCTGAAAGATTTGGTGGTCAAGTGCCGCAGCATGAGCGGATTCGACGCGCCCTACGTCCCCGGGTGGGACTGCCACGGCCTGCCAATCGAGATCAAGGTTGACGACGACTTGGGCCGCAAAAAGCTCGAGATGGACCCAATGCAGGTGCGCGACGCGTGCCGCCGCTATGCCGACAAGTATCTCGACCTGCAGCGCAAGCAGTTCAAGCGGCTGGGAGTCTTGGGCCGGTGGGACGATCCCTACTCCACCATGACGCCGCAATACGAGAGCGTCGTCATGGAAACGTTCTACTCGTTTTACGAGCGGGGCATGGTTTACAAGGGCCTCAAGTCGGTCTATTGGTGCATCCACGACAAGACCGCGCTGGCCGAGGCAGAAGTCGAGTATGAGATGCACTCCAGCCCTAGCGTGTGGGTGCGGTATCCGCTCACCAGCGATGCCGGCAAACTCGACGCTACGCTGGCGGGCAAGAAGAATGTCGCCACGATTATCTGGACGACCACTCCGTGGACACTGCCGGCGTCGATGGCAGTCACCTTCGCGCCCGATGCGGAATATGTTGCCCTCGATACCGGCGAGTGGATCTACATCGTCGCCAAGGCGCTGGCGCAACAGACAATCGAGAAGTGCTCGCTCGGCAACGCGAAAGAAGTGGCCAGCTTCCCTGGCTCCAAGCTGGAGTATGCCACCTTTGCGCATCCGTTTCTCGACCGCACAGTGCTCGGCGTGCTTGGCGACTACGTCACCATGGACACTGGTACCGGCGCAGTCCACACCGCTCCAGCGCATGGCGCGGACGACTTCTTTACCGGCGTGAAGTACGGCATCGACCTGACCTGCGACGTGGACGAAGGCGGCATTCTTCGCCATGGCCTGCCGGACTATCAGGGGCAGCAGGTCTTCAAGGCCAATCCGCTGATTGTCGAATTGTTGAAGTCTCGCGGCGTCCTGCTGGGATACGAGAAGATCGAGCACTCCTATCCGCACTGCTGGCGCTGCCACAATCCCATCATCTTCCGCGCCACCGAGCAGTGGTTCATCTCCATGGAAGGCGAGCTGCCGGGCGGAACGCTTGCGCAGCCGCGCTCTGGAAGAGATTCGCAAAGTGAAATGGGACCCCGCGTGGGGCGAGGAGCGCATCTCGAACATGATCGCTACGCGCCCCGACTGGTGCATCTCGCGCCAGCGCATATGGGGAGTGCCTATCGCGGTGTTCCAGTGCGTAGGGTGTAATGAGTTTCTCAACGACAAGGCGACCAATTGCGCCGTGGTCGAACGGTTCGCTCGCGAGGGAGCTGACGCTTGGTACAAACATGCCGCAGAGGAAATTCTGCCGGCCGGAACCAAGTGCGGCAAGTGCGGGGCCACGAAATTCCGTAAGGAAACGGACATCATCGACGTGTGGTTTGAGTCGGGCTCCAGCCATGCAGCGGTGCTGGGTCATGAGCCGGGGCTTCCATGGCCGGCAGATCTTTATCTCGAGGGAGGCGATCAGCATCGGGGTTGGTTCCACTCTTCCCTGCTGTGCGCGGTAGGGGCCAAGGGAGGCGCGCCGTACCGTAGTGTGGCCACCAGCGGCTGGACGCTGGATCCCCAGGGGCGCGCCATGCACAAGTCGCTGGGAAACGCCGTTGATCCGATCGAGATTGCCGATAAGCTCGGGGCCGAAATCGTGCGCTTGTGGGTCGCGTCGGTCGATTTCCGGGAAGACGTAATCGCTTCGGACGAATTGATGAAGCGCGTGGCCGAGGGCTATCGCAAAGTGCGCAATACGTTTCGTTATGTGCTGGGCAATCTGGATGATTTCGATCCAGAGCGAGACTCGGTAGCGTTCTCGGAGATGGAGCCGCTGGACCAGTACATCCTGCTGCGCGCCGCGGAACTGACTGGCGATGTACGTGGGCACTACGACACATTCACGTTCCATAAGGCATATCAGCGGCTGAAGGATTTCTGCATCGTGGATCTGAGCGCCATCTACTTTGACGTGCTGAAGGACCGGCTCTATACCTCAGCGCCAAAGTCCGTGGGCCGGCGCGCGGCGCAGACCGCACTCTGGCGGCTCGGCGACGCGCTTGTCCGCTTGCTGGCGCCGACCATGTGTTTCACGGCCGACGAGATATGGGAGTTCCTGCCCAAGGACGAAGGCAGTCTGGCGAGCGTGCATCTCACGCGCTTCCCCGATTCGCAAGAGCTGACTGGCGATCTGCCCGCGGGCTTTGACGCCGCTGGACTGGTGTCGGAATGGTCGACGTTGCTAAGTGTGCGCGACGAAGCTCTCAAGGTGCTTGAAGTCGCTCGCACCGACAAGCAGATCGGCGGCAGTCTGGAGGCGCAATTGCATCTGTCAGCGCCCGAACCGCTGTACTCTCTCTTAGCCCGGCACCGCGATCAACTGCGTTATCTGTTCATCGTCTCCGGCGTTGCTTTGGACAAGGCCACGGCGGCCAACGGAGACACCGGCTTGGCGATCACAGTGAGCAAGGCCGCGGGTGCGAAGTGCGAGCGCTGTTGGAACTATTCGATCCACGTCGGTGAGGACAAGGCTTACCCGACGGTGTGCGAGCGTTGCAGTGCGGTGTTGGCAGAAATTGAAGCGACGGCGGGAGCGCGTTAGCAGTCGCGGGCTGTGGATGATTCCTTAAGCCTGAAAACGCGTCTAACTAAGGCATGACTTCCGAACGGCGCTTCAAGGTATTCGAGTTCAGGGACGCAAGCTCCGTTACAAGCAAACTATCCTATGCGAAAGTACTTCTTCTTGATTGCCTTGAGTGTCGTGGTGCTTGACCGGTTCGCCAAGTGGGCCGTGGCAACCTACATCCCACTGCACGAAAGCGTTACGGTTATCCCGGGCCTGTTTCACATCACGCATGTTGAGAACCCCGGCGCGGCGTTTGGCCTGTTTGCCGAGTCATCGGCCCATTGGAAGATCGGCGCGCTGGTGGGATTTTCGCTGATCGCCCTCATCATTGTTTCCGTGTTGCTGTGGAAGAACAGTCACATCATGAACACCACCACCATTGGGTTGTCGCTGATTCTTGGCGGCGCTACGGGCAATTTGTGGGACCGCATCGTCGACGGGCGAGTAGTGGACTTCTTGCACTTTTACCTCGGCAACTACAGTTGGCCCGATTTCAACGTCGCCGACAGCGCGATCGTCGTGGGAGCTATTTTGCTCGTGTCTGAAATCCTTTTCACTAGATCAAGCCGCGAAGCCGTCAAAAGCAGTTCGTAACGGCGGACCGCTCTTCCGATTATCGTTTCCCCGCCCGAACACCTGTCTGCGCTCGTACACTGTTTCTGAGTTCTCGAAGTGTGTCGAGGCATATGAAAGCTCGTTGCGCTCTCGCGCTGTCGTTCTGGTTCCTGATCGGTGTCCGATTCATGACAGGGCAAACGCCGGTGAAATCCGATTCCATCGTAAGCTACACACGCACCGCCGACGGCCTTGAGATCCGCACGCATCGTGGCGTGCTTCAAGTCCATCTCTGCACCGATTCACTGGTGCACGTCACTCTTCGTTCCGGCGTCGGGGCGGACCATCCGCAGCCGTGGATCGCCAAGATGAGTTGGCCTCCTGTCACTTTTCACGTTGAAGAGGACGCCAGTCATAACATCGTGCTCACCACCGGCCGCATCCGAATTGTTGCCGAGCGAGACTCGAGCGCGCTGGTCTTCAAAGATGCGCATGGCACCGTACTGGTTCGCGAGTCGGCGTCACCCGCGCCACGCGATCTGGCCCCAGTACTTGTCGATGGCGAAAACACGTTTCATGCCAGCGCTTACTTCGATCTCACTCAAGACGAGGCGCTCTACGGACTGGGCCAGCATCAGTCCGGATTGCTCAACCAGCGCGGTACCGACCTGCTGCTGATGCAGGACAATACCAACATCTCAGTTCCCTTCCTGTTGTCGAGCCGAGGGTACGGATTGTTGTGGAACAGCGCTTCCCTGGGGCGCTTCGAGAATCACTTTCAGCCCAAGCTTGCGCTGCGTGCCGAAGTGGCCGACGCGGTCGACTATTACTTCTTCTACGGTCCCGAGTTCGATCGCATCATCGCCGCCTACCGCGAGCTTACGGGCCCAGCGCCGATGCTTCCGCTCTGGGCGTACGGTTTCTGGCAATCGCGGCTGCAATACAACAGCCAGCAGGAAATGCTCGACGTGGCGACCAAATACCGCGAGCTCAAGATTCCTCTGGACAACCTGGTGCTCGATTTTGGCTGGATGGAGCGCATGGGATCGCACCAGTTCACCAGCAATTTCCCCGATCCCACCGCGATGTTTCGCCAGTTGCGCGAGATGCACGTGCATACCATGATTTCGGTGTGGCCGCTCTATACGCCTCCCAGCGCTAATTTCGACGAGATGCTTCGGAACAAATATTTCGTCACCGGGGGACGCACGCAACTTCCGAGCTACTATCCTGGCAGCCGCCTCTTCGATGCGTTCAACGCCGACGCACGCAAGGCCTTCTGGCGGCAGATGAAGACGGCCTTGTTCGACAAAGGCGTCGAGGCTTGGTGGCTGGACTCATCCGAGCCGCTCGATTTCTATGGCGAGGAGCAGGGTCCCATGCTCGAAGGCGCGCACACGGCGCTGGGCAGCGGGACGCGCTATGCCAACATGTATCCGCTGATGGAAACCCAGGCAGTCTATGAGGGCCAGCGAGCCACTACTGACAAGCAGCGCGTGTTTATCCTCACGCGATCGGCGTTTCTGGGGCAGCAACGCAACGCCGCGCCATCGTGGTCGGGAGACATCGCCCCTACCTTTGACTCGCTCCGCCGGCAGATTCCGGCAGGGCTGAATTATTCCATGTCGGGACTTCCCTACTGGACGACCGATATCGGCGGCTTCCTGGGCGGAGACCCGGGCGATCCGGCGTATCAGGAACTCTACGTTCGCTGGTTTCAGTACGGCACGTTCTGTCCAATTTTCCGCACCCATGGAGTGCGAAAAGAAAACGAGCTGTGGTCGTACGGTCCGCAGGCGCAGCAGATCCTAGCCAGCTACGATAAGCTGCGCTATCGCCTGCTGCCGTACATTTATTCGCTAGCCTGGAGGGTCACTTCGGAAGGCTACACACCGATGCGCGGGTTGGTGATGGACTTCCCCACCGATCGCAACACACTCGACATCGGCGACGAATTCATGTTCGGGCCGGCACTGCTGGTAACTCCGGTGACGCGGGCCGGAGCGACTTCGCGCAACGTCTACCTTCCACCTGCGGCGCGTTGGTATGACTTCTGGACTGGGGCATCCCTCAAAGGCGAACAGAATGTAGTTACGGCAGCCCCACTCGAAACAATGCCGCTGTACGTTCGCGCGGGATCGATCCTGACCATGGGACCGGAATTGCAGTACACGGCCGAAAAGCCAGCCGATCCGATCGAACTACGAATCTATCGCGGTGCGGACGGCGCCTTTACGCTCTACGAAGACGAAGGCGACGGATACGCTTACGAGAAGGGCGCGTACAGCACAATCCATCTGACATGGAACGACACGAAGCGAGAGCTGGCGATTGGTGCCCGCCAGGGAAGCTATCCCGGCATGTTGCAGGAACGCACCTTCAACGTCGTTCTGGTCACCCACATGCACGGCGTTGCTGGAGGCATGACTACGCCGGACCAGGAAGTGCATTATCGAGGGGATAGCGTTATCGTCACATTTGCTGAGACAACCAGTCCGCGGGGAACAAATCCGCCGGAGCATCCGACTGGACGGTAATGCTTCGCCTACGGGGTCTTGTAAACCTGCTTGTAGACTTCGACGTTGCGCACGATAGCCTGCACGTACTCGCGCGTTTCGGTGAACGGAATCGACTCGACGAACTCCTCAATGTCGCGGTAGTTTCCCGAAGACTTCCAATTCTCTACCCGAGATGAGCCGGCATTGTAGGCGGCCAAAGCGTATTCGACCTGCCCGCCGAAGTGGTCCACCATCTGGCGGAAGTACTTCGTGCCCAGTTCGATGTTGATGGTCGGATCAAGCAGCGACGCCGTCTGGTAATTGCGTAGTCCCACCTGTTTGGCAGTTCCCTTGCCAGTCCCCGGCAGAAGCTGCATCAGGCCATAGGCATTCGCTCGCGACACCGCGCCGGGGTTAAACTCCGACTCCTGGCGGATCAGCGAAGCGACCAAATATGGATCCAGCCCGTTGCCTTCGGAGTATCGCCGCAGCGCGTCCCAGTAGGCGCGCGGAAAGAGCCCTTCCCAGTAAGGTTGGGGCAGCGCGTTCACATCCATGGCGAAGTACCCGTTAATCGCGCGCTTGAGCGCCTGCAGCGCCCGGTAGTATTCTCCGGCGTCGGTGTACATGCGGGCGATCTCCACCATCTCCCACGACGGGCCGGTGCTCGTCCCCGCCTGCAACTCTTTCACGGCCAGATCAAGGGCCCCGGCATTGGCCAGCAGCCGCGAGCGGTCGTAGTGCAGATCGTCTTCCGGCGCCGTAGTTTGCAGTGATTCGGGCTCGAGTTTGGTGATCCCGGGTATGCGCTGCAAGCTGGCAACCGGTTACGGGTTGCGCATCCGGCAACGTCGCCAGGCGTTTGCGCGCCGCGACGCCATAATAGTAGTTGCGGTACCGGTCGGTGAGTTTCAGGTAGTAGGTGCGCGCCAGTCCGTAGTTGTGGTCGTCCTCGGCCATGCGCCCGCGCCAATACATGGCATTGGAGGCCTCGTTCGATGCCGGATAAAATTCGATTTGCTGATCAAAATACTTTTTGGCTTGCTCAGGCCGGTTCTGCCGGTACGTCAGCCATGCGCACTTCCAATGAGCGTACGCGGCCTTCTTGCTGTCGGGAAACCGATCGTGAATCTCCTTGTAATAGTCGATGGCGCGATCATAGTCCTCGCGCAGGAGGTACATGTTGCCGGCAGTCATCAGCGCCGACTCCAGCCACGGAGAGGTCGGTGTGGTCGCTCGCATGTGCTGCAGGATGGTGGTGAGTTCTGCGTCGTCGCCGGCGCTGCGAGCGATTTCCGCATCCTGATACCACTTCTCCGCGCTGGCTTCGCTGCCGTCATCGGGGATGCGGGCGAGCACTTCCTTAGCCTGGCGATTGTCACCGAGCTTCATCAGCGAATTGGCAAGTTGAATATTTATCTGCGACTGCTGCCCCGAGGGAGCAATCGCCAGCATGAGCTTGTACTCTTCGACCGCGGGACCCCAACGCCGGCCTTTGTAGAGCCCAGTCGCTCGGCGCTGACGTTCCGTGAACGTCACCGCGGGCAGCGAATCGGCTTCTGGAATCTTCTTAAGATCGCTCTCGGCTGAGTCGGCCTGAGAGCTCGTCGGATAGTTGTAATAGACGCGTCGCAACACTTCGGCGCCGTTACGGTTTTGCCCATTCTGCACATACGCCTTGCCCAACAGGTAATCCGTCTCGGGTCCGGCACCGCTGTGACGCGCCAGCAACTGCACCGCTTCCGCCGGACGGTTCGTAGCCAGCAATGCCTTGGCGTATGCCAGCATGGCGTCGTCGGCGTACACCGAGTCCGGAAAACGCGATCCGAAATCGCGCAGATAGGTCAGCGACGACTCCGGACTGTTGCTGAGCAGGTACGAGCTGCCAATGAAGTACGACGTGTAGTCCTTCAGTTCGCCAATGTAAGGCGCTGCCTTCTCCAAAGCGGCAATGGCCGCCGGATACTGCCCATCCAGGTAATGGGCATAGCCAATGGCAAACCAGGCCAAGGCGCCGGGCTCCGTGCCTGCGTGTCTGGTCGCGTAACTCTCGACGCCGGCGTAGGCAGCCGGAGTACGATATTCGATCAACTGGCGCGCCATCGGTCTGAGGTCGCTGGACGCCACGAAGCTCTTGTGCAGCCGGATGGTCCGCGAGGCCGTGGTTCTTTTGCGCGCTTGGCCCTTCTTGGACGACGACTTTTTCTGGCTGGCAGACTTTGACGACGAACTCTTCTTACTCGACGTTGACTTGGTGGACGACGCGCTGCTCTGCTTCTTCTTTGGCGGGGACGAGGAGTCCTCGGCTGTTAGTCCACTACCTTGCAGTAATAGCAGCGCGGCCAGACTCGCGGCGGTGAATCGACTTAGAACCTTCACTTCAATAAGTGTAACCCGACTTCGCCTTTGTGTCGGGCATGAACCCGTTGCCGGTTACGGTTCCCTTCGGTGCAATCTGATTCTGTGTTCTCTTCGTAATTTGAAATGGAAACGGATCGACGGTTGGCACCCCGCACCTGTTCAATTCCACGAAGCAGCCAGACGATGTGAGACCATAGTGGGAGCCGTTCGGAAGCTTTCGAATCCTCGCCTGTATAATGTTCGGGAAACGGAAGTTGTCAATACGCTAAAATCCTGAATCTGCAAATACATGGGAACCATCCAACCAAAGGTAGAAGAGCCGGCGAGCGATGAACTCAAGCTGGTTCACGCAGCCAAGGCTGGCGACGTCAGCGCTTTCGAAGAGCTGGTGAAGCGGTACGACCGCAATGTGTTCCGTATTGCGCAGCACATCACGCAAAACCGCGAAGACGCGGAAGACGTGGTGCAGGACGCGTTTTTGAAGGCGTACCAGAACCTGGCGAACTTCCAGGAGCAGTCGAAGTTTTACACCTGGCTGGTACGAATCGCGGTGAACGAGGCGCTGATGCGCCTGCGCCGCCGCCGTCCTGAGCGTATGGTGTCGCTGGATGAGGACATCAAGACGGAAGAGGATTCGATGCCGCGCGAAGTCGCGGATTGGGCGCCGAATCCTGAGCAACTGTACAGCCAGAGCGAGCTTAAGGAAATTTTAGGCAAGACCATCCAAGGGTTACCGCCGAGTTTTCGCACGGTCTTTGTGTTGCGAGATGTCGAAGGTCTCTCGACAGAGGAGACTGCAGACGCCCTGGATTTGAGTATCCCGGCAGTGAAGTCACGTTTGCTTCGGGCCCGGTTGCAACTGCGCGAACGTTTGAGCAAATACTTCAAAAATCGTGTTAGTGGAGATGGCAAACAGTGACGTGCTCTGAATTCCTTAAGGAGCTGACCGACTACCTCGATGAGTCGATGGATGCCCAGACCAAGGCCGAACTAGAAGATCATCTTCAGTGGTGCCACAACTGCTACGTGGTGTGCAACACAACCAAGATGACCATAGAGATTTACCGGGAATCGCATCTCTACGAACTGCCCGATGACCTCCGCGGACGTTTGCGTACTGCGATCGTCAAGAAATGCAAGGGGCACAACGCA
Source organism: uncultured Acidobacteriaceae bacterium (assembly GCA_963758255.1). Lineage (GTDB taxonomy): Bacteria > Acidobacteriota > Terriglobia > Terriglobales > Acidobacteriaceae > DASRAA01. The sequence goes on along the minus strand of CAVWUX010000001.1, from coordinate 1,325,832 downwards.
GTTGCCTCAGCCAAGCCCGCGACCTCAGAGCCCAAGTAGTCGAGCGACGACGGAGCGGTTTCTAATCCGAGGTTGAGTTCGGTCTCTCCCGCCTGACTGTTTTCCACCCGTGCAAGAACAACCAACCGGCGACTCTCGCCGCCGGTCTCTGATCGTTGCTGGATTAGATCTAGTCGTCGCGACGCGACAGAGTCGGCCGATCGTCCTGCGGCTGTTGCGTGCCTGTCGTACTGTTGTCGGCCGTGGTCCGCCGCAACGTGGGTTTGTTGACGTCAACAGCTGGAATAACTTTCTTCCGGTTCTCCAGGGCAGCCAGCCTCGCTTTCACCGAATCGAATTCAGAGGTGCTGAGAACGTACTCCGGCCGGCTAGGCAGTATGTTGCGGATTTCCTCCTGGGTCTTCGCGATGCGGTCTGGAGTCGGCGGGTGCGAGGCAAACGCCTTGGCCAAAGTCCCCGGCTTCTTCTTGTCCTTCGCCTCGATCTTCTCGAAGAAAGTAATGAACGCCTGCGGGTCGTACCCGGTCTTGTACATGTACTGCACGCCCAGGAAGTCGGCGTCCGATTCGAAGCCGCGGGAGAACTTCATGAAGGCAATAGGCATCGCGAGACTGATGGCCAATGCTGGCGGCCTCATACACACCCCAGCTTCCCACGAAAATCAGCGGAATCGTCGCCATGCGTGGCGTATTGAGCGCGCGTCATCTGCTGCATGGCGTGGCGGGCAGCCACGTGCGCGATCTCGTGCGCCATCACTCCCGCCAACTCGGCTTCTTCATCCGCAGCCAGGATCAGCCCGGCATTGACGTAGAAGAACCCTCCCGGCAGCGCGAACGCGTTGATCTCATCGGAATCGATCACCTTGATGGTGAACGGCACCTTGGCATCGGAGTTGCGCACCAGGTTCTGCCCGATGCGATTCACGTACTCGTTGATGACCGGGTCCTGAACCATTCGCGCCGTCTGCTCGACCATCATGGCGTACTGCTTGCCCATCTTGATTTCGGTGTCGGTCGAGTACCAATCGCCCAGCCCGCGCTTGCCCACGTTGCGGTTCCCGATGGCGTCGACGTCGTTCTTGCTGCCACTCTTTACACCCGCGGGGGGCGATCCACTCGCGGACCCCGTTCCTGCTTGCGTGGAGCCTTCGGTCGAAGTGGCAGGAGTCATCACCTGCGCGTTGTCTGGATTCGCCGGAGTAGACGCCTGTTGCTGGTTCTCCGAAGCTGTAGCGGCGGGGGGCGCAGCGGTCGCCGGTTCCTGAGTACTCGACTGAGCAAATGCCGGAACCGCCAGGCAGAAACTCAACCACCATGCGAGGAATGCCGAACCCGACCGTACCTTCATGGGAAACTCCATCCCCAGAGCGCACCCGAGTGCGCTCTCTCTCACCCGTTGTCTGCCTCGACACTCCATCCGGGGCAGGTCGCGGGTACCTCGTCTGCGGCCATTATATGCCGAACTCGAAATCGGTGAAACGCCCCCGTTCCCCTTCCGGCCAACTTTCCTGCCGGCTACAACCCCTGCGTGAGCGTCAAGTTGTCCGTCCGTCCAAAATCGATGGCCGAATAGACTCCAGTGAGGCGGTCGCTACTGGCCTCCAGCTACAGCCTTGAGGTAGCGGCCGTAGAAATCCAGCCCCGTGTAATACGACTCAACCGGCAAGCGCTCATCACGCCCGTGCGAGCGGTCGTCATCGACGTCGATCGCCAGTCCGCAAACTCCGTACGTCGGAATGCCCGCCGGATTGGTGTAGATGCCATCGGTTGCGCCAGTGCCCATGGTCGGCACCACCGGGGCGCCGGGCCACATTTCCGCGGAAATCTTCTCCAGCGGAACCATCACCGCCGGACTCAGCGCCACCGGAGGCAAGGCGACCTTTTCCCTGTCGCCCGGAGTGATCTTCAGTCCGTTGCTAAAGTAATTCACCGAGACCTTGGGGTCTGCGATCACATTGACCAGCGTCTTGAAGACCTCTTCCCGCGAATGCCCCGGAAGGATGCGGCAGTTCACATTCGCAGTTGCGCGTTGTGGCAGCGCATTGTTGGCGTGTCCGGCTTGCAGGCGCGTGGCGATGCAGGTGGTGTGCATGGTGGAGTTGTAATAGGGATCTTTCGACAGCCGCTCGATTGCTGCCTGATCGGGCGGAGTCTTCGTGATCGCCAGCATGTCGGAGCCGACCTGTCCCTTCTGCACCTTCGCCATCTGCTCAAAGAAAGCCCGAGTCACGTCGTTGAGTTCGAATGGAAACTGGTAGTGCTGCAGCCGCACCAGCGCATCGGACAAACGGTAGATGGCGTTCTCCGGCGTCGGCAATGAGCTGTGGCCGCCTGGATTGGTCACCTCAAGCTCGTAGTCGGCATACAGCTTTTCGCTGGCGCCCATTGCGACGACGAAGGGCTTCCCTTTCTCCGTGATTACGCCGCCGGCGTCGGCGTTGAGCGCGAATTCCGCATCGATCAGTTCGCGGTGATTCTTCAGCAGCCAATCCACGCCGTTCGATTTGCCGCCCTCTTCGTCGGCCGTAAGCGCAAGAATGATGTCGCGATCAGGCTTGTAGCCCTCTCGCTTGAGCTGCATCATCGTGACCACGTAAATGGCGTCCGAAGCTTTCATGTCCTCGGTGCCACGGCCGTAGAAGTAACCGTCTTTCTCAACCAGCTGGAAAGGATCGGTGGTCCAGTCCTCGCGGTGCGCTTCCACAACATCGAGATGTCCGAGCAGTAGTACAGGCCTCTTGGCGCCAGTTCCCCGGAGCCGCACGACCAGGTTCTTCTTGCGCTCATTCGGACCCAGGACCTGCATGTCGCTGTCAGTAAATCCCGCCTCCCGCAGACGCTGTGCCATCGCTTCGGCAGCGGTCGTTACGTTGCCCACCGAGTCCGTCGTGTTGATTTCGATGAGTTGCTTCAGGACGTCGTATGCCAGTTGGCGGTTGGACTTGTCCAATTGCGCGACCGACGGTAATGCAAGCAACACGCACAGTGCGCAGCAGGAGAGCGCAGTCTTCAATCGAATGTCCCCGAATAGAATGGTGGATACTGCAACGGCTCCCACGAGACTATCAAACGATGCACAAGTTGTCAGACCCGTCGGTGCCGACGACGCGAAACTCCAACCGCAGCTGGTGGCTTCCGCTGCCCTCCTGGCGACGGCTATTTGCGGCCGAGTCGTGCTTCTTGGCTAGGCAACTCGAGATCGGGATAAAGATACGCGATGCAGCGTGGGCACAGTCCGTGGGTGACCTTGCGTCCCGTCTCGCGCAAGAACCGAGGCACCCAATCCCAGGTGTCGCGACTCTCCAGGCGTCGTGTCCGCCTGCAATGGGCGCACATGGTGATGTATCCGCCGGGAGAGGAGTAGGACGAGTCGGCCAACGATTCCTGGGCGGGACTTGATGGAGCCCGGTGACCCTCCAGATGAGAGTTCACCACCAGCAAGCCCGAAGTCTCGATGGCGCGCAGCGCCATGTGGTAGAGCCTGAAAACATCCGGGGTGGAACATTCGTAATCGAAACCGATCCAGAGTCCGGTACGCAGCGCTTCGGAATACTTGTCGTGGTAAAAGCGCACCAGCGCGTCCGGGATGAACTCGAAGATATTGCGCCCCTGAATCTCCATCCGCGAAATACCGACTCCTCCATTCGCGGCGGCAAATCTGTCCCATCCCCGATTGCATTGAGCGATACGCAGCTCTCGATCCAGGAAGAACAAGACGTCTTCATCGGTCTCGAAGAGTTCCTCGACCCAACTTGGCAAGCGAAGGCTCATTAACTCAGCGTATCCTCAATGTGACCGACACTCACATTATGACACTCAGAAGTCGGTCGTGCTGTTTCACCAGGATCAACATTGCATGAAATACTAGCCGCACATGCACCTTCTAGTGGAAGATCGGCGTCGTTTCGCGGTAGTCATTGCAGCATGTCTAACTCTGGTCGTCTGCGGTGCGGCGGCCCAGGATGCCATGAGACCTAAACCGACAGAACAACCAGCCTTCGAAGTGATTGGGATCGAGACGCGCACCAACAACTCCGAGGAATCAAGCGGGAACGGCGCGATTCCCAAGCAATGGCAGCGCCTGTTCACGGAGAGCATCCTGAGCAGCATTCCTGACCGGGCCGACGAGGGCATCGTCGTGGTCTACACCGACTATGCCGGCGACTGGAGAGGCGACTACACCTACGTCTTGGGAGCGAGAGTGAAGCCCGGGACAAAGGCTCCCGAAGGGCATGGTCGCGGTCACGGTTCCTGCCGGTCAGTATTTGGAATTCGTGTCGGACAAGGGCCCGGGTGCCGAGATCGTACCCAAAGCCTGGACACAGATCTACGGGTACTTTCAGGACCCTGCGAACCCGCAGCGCGCCTACAAAACGGATTACGAACGCTATGACGACCTCTCCAACCCGAACGCCCTGCAAGCCCATATTTTCATCGGGGTGAAGCCGTAGTTGAAATGTAAGTGTCAGAGGAAACACATGGTTGACGGATTGAATCCGCAACCAGCGCGACGTCGCCGCTTGACTAGAGCGTGTTTCATAAATGGCGATTTGAAAGGGCACGGCTTCAGCCGTGCCATCCCGAACTCCTTAAGATGTGGGCTTTAGCCCCTGAGGGAATTTCCTGTTTCGCGACAATTTGATTTATGAAACATGCTCTAGCAAGTTCTCAGGCGATCAGTCTTCGTTCTTTCGTCTCTTATGTATTATTGCCGGTTAGTCTGTTGACTTGGGAGCAATTCCTAGAATTGCCCCTGACTCTCCGAAGAAGATCGTTTCTACGTGTCGCCGGCTTATGCTACTAGAGCGTAAGGAAGGTTCTAATGCAGCAGTGACGGACGTGCTTTCCGGCAGGCGAGAATCCCAGCTGCGCAACTGGAGCCTGTCGAAAGCCTTTTCTCTAGCTGAGTAGGACGACCAGAGGACCGCACCCGTGACCACCCAATGGTCCGGCCCAGAGCCAGCCTATCCAAGCCGTGAATTCGTCGGGCGCAGCTCAGCATCCACCTCGCGTCCGATGCGCGCAACGATGTCCGGCACCGCTTCCACATCCGTTTGAGTAGTGTGAAAGTTGACAATGCAGGCGCGAAGTAAGTAGTGGCCGCCGACTACGGCGTTGGAGAGGAATGTCTCACCTCCGCGCTGCAGCCGATCGACTAGCTCACGGTTGAGCGTGTCGAGATGGCGTTCAGCCTCTGGTTCTCCCAGTCTCGCTCGAAGATTGTACGGCACGTAACGGAAGGTTGTTATGCTCAATTCCTGGGTCATGAGCTGCAGCTCCGCATGGCGCGTGACCGCCTGAGCCATCGCCTGAGACAGGCGTATATCCTCGGCGATCATGTTGCGATACCCCACGGCTCCTACGTGTTTTAGGGCAAGCCAGACTTTCAGGGCACGGAAGCCCTCGGGAGTTCTGGGGACCATAATCGAAATAGTTCGTCGCCTGCTCCTCGAAATGGTAGTAGGGAGGGTGATACGCGAACGCGGCGCGCAACATTTCCGGATCGCGTACCAGCGCGCATCCGGCCTCAAGCGGAGCGTAGAGCCATTTGTGCGGGTCAACCGCGACCGAATCGGCCAGGGGCAGGCCATGTAGATCATCGTGCGCCTCGGGAACGGCAGCCGCAAAGCCACCATAGGCTCCATCAACGTGGAACCACAGGCCATACTCCTTGCAGAGCGCGCTGATTTCCGGCAGAGGATCGACCGCGCCAGTGCTGACCGACCCCGCGGTTCCCACGACCAGGAACGGCACATCTCCCGCGGCGGTATCCGCTTCGATTTGACGGCGTAGCGCGGAGACGTCCATCCGCAATTTGGAATCGGTGGCGATCCACCGAATCGATTCCGTGCCGAGGCCGCCAAGGTCTGCGGCTTTTTCGATCCACGTGTGCGTTTCGCCTGAACAGTACACGCGAAGCCTCCGTCCCGAACCTTCCGAAACGCCGAACGTGCGTACATCCCAGCGCGCCTTGGCAGTGCGGGCAGCTAGGAAGCAGACGAAGTTCGCCATATTGCCGCCGCTGAGGAGCAGCCCGCCGCAACTGACGGGGTAGCCAATGAGCTCCGCGATCCATCTGACGGTCTGAGACTCGATCTCGGTGGCGGCTGGCGAGAGTGTCCATGCGCCAACGTTCGGGTTCACCGCTGCGGCGAGAAAGTCGCCAAGAATCCCGATCGGCGCCGTTGCTGAAGTGTGCCTCTCAAGTCATTCCAGAGCCATGCCGATTCATTCCACAGACGAAGTTTTGAGCGTCGCGCGAGTGGATCGACGCAGACAACGCGTCATGAGCCTCCCCCGAGTCGATAGGGACGAGCCTGCCACGTCGCCCGCGCTCCCGAGGGCAGCCGGTGAGAATTCGACGGAATTATCGTGTGCAGGCGATCACCGAGAACCAGCGATCGCAGGTTCGGGTTGGTTATTCGACGACTTCTTCGACGCCAGTCTCACTTTGGGGGGCGGCGCGGGCGTTGTTGCTGCTGATTGGTCCGTTGTTCTCGTGCGGAGGAAATTCGCCTTCCAGCATCGTCGCGAATGATCTGGGACGGACGGCCAGCGTTTCGACTCCGTCCACGAGCCCGTTGGACTGCCTATCCAGTCAGTGCATTAGCCTGCCTGTGGTGCCCCAAACCAGCCACCGATTTCAGTTCTGGTACGAGCTTTGGGATCCAGGTACGACCCCGGCGAAGCTGGCGTGGGCGGATGTCGTGATTGGCTTGAATGGGATTACTCCGCCGTCTGCCAAAGCGTCCTCCGGAGCGCCCCAAGTCCTGCCTTATGTGACCTACTACCAGGACACTTATAAGGACATGGGAGGGGTTTCGCGCACCTTCATAAGGACCCCGGAAGATGTGTCACTGCTGGCGCTTGAACGCGCCGGCGCGGTGCAGACCAGTGCTTTCAAGCAAGGCAATCCCGGCTGGAACGTGCTCTGCGATAACAGCATGGACATGCGGCAGCGCGCATTTGCACATGCCAACGCCATCGTTGCGGCAGGGTATGGCGGGCTGTTTGTAGACAATGCGGCGCAGACCGCGCAGACCTGCACCTCCCACTCCCACCAGCACCTGCAGCCAGGCCAGCGGTCAGACGATGCGTACCTGGTGCTGTTGGGTGACGTACAGAAGCAGTTGAAGCAGCTTGCCGGCACTTCCCTGTTGATTGCAAACGCTGGCGATCCTGCCGTCGCCGACCAGACGGGCACGGGATCGAACACGGGCGCAATGTGGTCCATCCCCGATTTTGTCCTCTGGGAGGGTTACGCCTATTACGATTCGGAAGATCCTGACGCCGGCAATACGAACCGCGACCAGGTCGCGACTACTGTTCAGAAGAGCCTGGTGTACGGCGCAGATGCTACCAAGGCGGCAAAAGTGTTGGCGCTGTCGTACCCCAAAACGCAGCAGGAAGCTCTACTCTCGTTTGCCCTCGCACGCATCTTCGGTTTCGCCTGGACCGCCAACCTTGGAGATGGGCAGACCCAGGGACATTGGGGGGTGTTCGGCGCGTCTATGCCCTGGTCCATTGGCACCCCGGAGGGAAATCTCTACATGCAAGCCGGGCTCCTATCCCGCAGGTTCACCAATGGAATAGCGTATGCCAATACCGGCACGGCCTCCGTGACTCTGAACCTGCCTCAGTCGGGACAACTGGTCACAGCAGCCGGTCAATCCAGCGTCAGCCAAGACGTATCCGTGACCCTGGAACCTCATGCGGCTGCGGTCCTGTTGGCCCGGTAACGATCTTCCCATCCGCATAAGCCTCTGACGAATCAGGGCTTGTCGACCGCAAGAACGCCAGGGGTGTAGGCCAGCGCGCACGCTGGGACGCCCTCTCCAAGCAGGAACCCGGGTACCGCCTTTTCTAGATCGACCAAGCCACACCAATATTTCAGATCGCAAAACCAACACGTCTATGGTACCTTCTACATCAACATTTTGATCAGTCGGGTAGGCTGACGAATTTGCGGGCAAATTAGGTGCGCTTGCCGTGGTCGGCTTACCGACAAGTTAGCCTCCCCCTTTTGACAGCGCCACGGCAAATTCGCAGTTAGGCGATATTGGTAAAACTCCGGCTATAACGGAACCAAACGCCGGGCTTTTCCGAAGCCAGTGGAAAGCTATGGCTGGTGGGCAAGTTTCGGCCGACAGGGGTGTCTGGCTGTCTGAACGCGAAGCCGTCGGTCGGTGTTTGCCAGAGTTTGAGGCTGAGTAACAGGAGCAACACTGTAGTGGCCACTCGTCTGAATTTTCTGCCGCTTGCGGCGGTGCTGTGTTCCGCCTCGCTCACCGTCGTTATCATGCACATCTGCAAACGGCAAGGGTGGGTTGTGGTCCCGCGCCCGGACCGCTGGCACCGCAAGCCCGTTGCCCAGTTTGGCGGAGTTGCAATCCTATTCAGTTTCCTTTTGGTCGCCAGCTTCATCCACCCGCGTCCGCGCCTGCTGGCGGTGATGCTGCTAACCGGAGTGATTGCGGCCCTGGGATTTTGCGACGATCTCTGGTCTTGGAAACCCAGTATGAGGCTGGCCGCGGAGTTCGCTATCGCTATCGCGGCCGTTTGGTTCGGGGTTGTTTATCCGCTTCGTGGCGCCCACTGGATCAACATCTGTTTCACCGTGGTCTGGATTGTCGGGATAACCAACGCATTCAACCTGTTGGACAACATGGACGGGTTGGCGGCGGGCATTGGCATTATCGCGGGCGTGACCCTGTCGCTCTTGACCACGAATTCGATGCTCCAAGAGTTGACCCTGATTTTCGTTGCTGTACTCGGCGGGTTCCTGATCTTCAATTTCAAGCCAGCGAAAATCTTCATGGGTGACACCGGCAGTCTGGCAATCGGATTCTATCTCGCCTGCTCCTCGGTACTGGCGACTGAGCATATCAGCACGGTTTCGTCGATTCTGTTTGTGCCCGTGCTGGTGCTGTTCATCCCGGTGTTCGATACCGTACTGGTCAGTGTGACCAGACGTCTCAGCGGGCGGGCCATCTCGGCGGGCGCGCGCGATCACACTTCGCATCGACTGGTCCTGATGGGGATCAGCGAGAGAAGAGCCGTGCTGGTGCTGTACGGGCTAGCCGGGTTGAGCGGGACGGTCGCAATCCTCTGGAAGAGAATGTGGCCCGAGTTGGGTTGGGGCGCTCTCGGAGTGTTTCTCCTCGTCGCCACGCTCTTCTGGCTGCATATGGCTCGCCTTCGTCTGCCCGAAGAGTACCTCTCACGGACGAACGCGTTTACTTTGGTGCTGCCGGAGCTCCTGCAGTCGGTTGTGAGCAAGGCCAGTGCCGTCTTGCTGGACATAGGGGTTATCGCGCTTTCGCTGTATCTGGCGTTCCTGCTGCGCTTCGAGCACTTTGAACAGGCCTACCTTTCCGAGTATCTGGCATTATGCTGTATCGCCTTGGTGGTAAAGCTACCGCCGCTGGCGCTGTTTGGGGCGTACCGCTCGCAGCATTCGATGTCGGCGCGGTCGGCGTATGGGCTGGCAAAAGCAGCTATCCTGGGATCATTGGTCTTCATCGCGGCGGCAGTGCTATGGAACCGCTTCGACGGCCTTTCGCGAGCGGTCTTTGGGATTGACCTGCTCCTGACCACGGTGATGCTCATGGGGGTACGCGCTTCGGGCTGGGTGTTTGAAAATTCCTTGCGTCCTGGGTCCAAGCCCCGTTGCCTGCTGGTGGACGATAATCACTCTCACGCGGTAACAGCGTATTTTGACGAGCAGCACGCCCAGCATGAGTTGGCCACATCGATCATCGTTGGCCCGGCGCATCCGGAATGGCCCACTGAGTTGGTGAATCGTCTTAAGCGCAATCATATTCAGGCGGTTTATTGCGGACCCGGGTGCAGCGCAGCGGTGCGGGCGCAGGTCGCCAACTTGGTAGCAGCGTACGGTTTAGCCTGTTACGAGGTTGACTTCTCGGTCCGGGAAGTGTCCCCCCAGTTGACGATGGCACTCCAGCCCAAATCCATTCAGGCCGGCAGCGGCTCGAGGGGCCGTGTCCTGTGAAGAAGATCGTTCGCATCATAGGGCGCATGAATGGCGGGGGCCCAGCCCGGCAGGTGGCTTATCTGCACCAATCTCTCCGAGGTTCCTTCGAAACCATTCTGGTGGTGGGAGCCATCGATCATGGCGAAGAGGATATGCGCTATCTACTGGAAGACTCGGCGGGAGTCGTTGAGATTCCCAGCATGTCCCGATCTGTCAAGGGATGGTCAGACTTCGCTAGTTTCACCAGGATCGTGCGAGTTCTGCTGCGAGAGAGACCTGACATCGTTCATACCCACACCGCCAAGGCCGGGGTGCTGGGGCGGATCGCGGCAATCGTCGCAGGCGTACCGATTCGCGTGCATACCTATCATGGGAACGTCTTTCAGGGCTATTTTGGGCAGCGTACGTCCCGTCTGATCATCGCCATCGAGCGATTGCTAAACCGGTTTACTACGCGGGTCGTCGCCATCTCTGAATCGCAAGCGGAAGAGCTCGTCGCGAGGTTCCGGGTGGCTCGTCGCCAGCAGGTCACGATTGTGAGAAATGGTCTTGACCTGCAGGCTTTAGCTGACACAGCTCACTTGCGGAGCGAGGCCCGCCGCGATCTTGGGCTCAATGAGGACGACTTTCTGGTGGTTTGGGCTGGACGACTGGTTCACGTCAAGAATGTGCCGCTACTGCTGGACGTGGTGCGTCAGGCGGCCGTTTTTCCGAGGGTAAGATTCCTGGTAGCGGGCGATGGCCCTTTGCGGGACGACGTAAAGCGGATATGCTCTTCCGATAAGAAATTGCAGTTTGTTGGATGGCAGAGAGACATGAAGCCGATTTGGGCGGCTGCAGACCTGGCCCTGCTGACCTCTCGGAACGAGGGAACCCCGGCTTCGTTGATCGAGGCAATGGCTGCGGGAAAGCCATTCATTTCGACTGCGGTGGGTGGCGTAGTTGACCTTGCGAAGGCTCCGATGAAACGCCTGTCCGACGACTGTACGGAGGCGGCGAACGGGTTTCTGACCGCGTCTTCTCCTGAGGTCATCGTCGCTTGCATCAAGAAGCTTCTGGACATGCCAGGGCTTGCCCAGAAGATGGGGAACGAGGGCCGCGAATTCGTCATGGCCAATTACGATCAAGGCCGCCTCGCATGCGACCTGACCGAGGTGTATCAGTGTTTGCTGAGCGAATCCAAATTGCCGGCGCGGTCAAAGACGCTGGCAAGTGCTGTCGAGAGCGGCGCGAATAATTAGGTATGCTGTCTGTGAATCGTATTGTGGCAACTGACGCAACAGGTGAGATGGCCAAAGACGGGGATCCGGGGCGAGTTTTTCTAAGCGTGTTAGATCGAGGAGAACCGGGGCAACGCGAAGGCGGCCGGGCCTACGGTGCTGCTGGCGGATTTCGCTCGTGCCCTCTGATCTCAGTTCCCTGCGTGATTTTCTTTTTTCTGCTAGCTGTTTGGATCCCGCTTTGTGGCTGGGGCCAGGTAGAACAGCAAAGACCCGACCAGCAACAAAGCGAGCAGCAACAAAGCGACCAGCAGGAACAGGATTACCCTCCCTCACAGCAAACCACCGAGAATCAGACGTCGCAGCCCCAGAATGAAAGTATTCCACCGGGGCAGGCCAGTGAATATCCAGCGCCAACAGGAAGCGAACGCCAGTCCCCGGACCAAAGTACGGATTCCCGATATCCAAGCCAGGGAAGTCGCAATCAACCTTCGGCAGCAGAGGGCGAACGCCAGCCTTCCGGCCAGACTGCTGAACCCGCGGGTGAAGCCCAACCGCCCGGCCGGACTGGAGAACCACGACGCGGGCAGCCAACCCAACAACCATTACAGCAACAGCGGCGGACGGTCCAGCCCGCCACTACTCCTTTGCTGCCGCCCGCACTTCCTCAGCCCAAGAAAGCCGATAACCCCTATCCCGACAATCCGGCCATGCGGGACTTGTACCGGCAGTACTCGATACAGGGCAGCAAGACCATCGAGAGGTTTGGCGCCAGCATTTTTAGGAACGGTTCGGGTAACACCGACAAGCTGGCCATGGACATACCCGTGGGCCCCGATTACGTTCTCGGCCCGGGCGATACTGTCATGCTTGACGTTTCCGGCGGCTCACCCCAGCGCGTGCGGGCAATTGTCGATCCTGAGGGCAGAGTGAACCTTCCGGGCGGCGGTACCCTGCTGGTGGCCGGGATGACGATTCAATCTGCGGAGCAGGCGATTGAACAGGTAATGGTTCGCCGCTACAACGACGCCAAAGTGGATCTGTCGCTCACGCGGCTGCGAACAGTTCGGGTCTACATCGTGGGGGATGTCGAGCGGCCTGGCGCTTATGACATCAGCGCGTTGTCAACGGTATTAAATGGACTCTACGCCGCCGGTGGCCCCACCAGTCGAGGGTCCCTGCGAGTTGTACGCCACTACCGCGGCGAAAAATTAGTCGCTACCGTTGACCTTTACGACTTACTGCTGCACGGAATGCGGACCGACGTGAATCGCCTGCAGTCGGGTGACTCGATCCTGGTCTCCACTTCGGGGCCGCAGGTTGTGATGGATGGTGCGGTACGCCGTCCGGCAATGTACGAACTCCGGAACGAGCAGACCCTGGCCCAGGTTCTGGAACTGGCCGGAGGTACCCTGCCCGAAGCCTCGCTCTGGCAGATCTCGATTGACCGGGTGGAAGCCCATGAGCGCCACGTAACCCGCACGGTACCGGTTCCGCCTGGTGCTGACGACGCTAGCGTGAAAGCGTTGCTGGCTGCATACGCGGTCCATGATGGCGATCGCGTCTTCGTGGCCCCAATCAGCCCGTTTACCGAACAAAGCGTCTATCTCGAGGGTCATGCCTTCCGCACGGGAAAATACGCCTTTCATCCGGGAATGAAGGTGACCGACCTGGTCAGGTCGTATTCCGACCTGCTCCCTGAACCCGGAAATCACGCCGAGATCATTCGGCTGGAGGGCCCAGATCTGAAGCCGACCGCGATCAGCTTTGACGTGGTAGCCGTGTTGGATGGAAAGGCCGAGGCACTCCAGCTGCAACCTTTCGATGTCATCCGGGTCTACGGGCGCTACACGGTGGATCCTCCGAAGGTCACAATTGCCGGCGAAGTCCTCCGGCCGGGTATCTACCCGCTCGCCGCCGGCATGAGGGTGAGTGACCTGATTCGTCTCGTCGGGCGGCTTCAGGCGCAGCGCTTACCGTGAAGACGCGCTGCTGGCCAGCTACCAAGTTCAGAATGGCAAGTCGGTTCAGATTGAACAAAAACAAGTGAACCTTCGCCAGATCGCGGCGGGTGACACGGCAGAAGATTATTTACTCAAGCCCGGCGATCAGGTGAGCATCCGGCAGATGGCGGGATGGAAGAATATCGGGGCAGCGGTAACCGTGGCAGGAGAAGTCCAATTTCCCGGCTCCTACGGCATTGAACCGGGGGAGCACCTGAGTTCGGTGATTCGCCGGGCGGGCGGATTCCTGCCCGAAGCCTATCCCCGCGCCGCCGTCTTTGAGCGGCTGCAGATCAAAGACCTGAATGAGCAAAACCGCCTGACGATTATCCGAAAAATCGAAACCACTCCCAGTCCGGTGAAGTGGTCTGATACGTCTGGGACGTCTGGAACGAACCCAGCGATTGCCTTTCAACAACAGAAGCAGGAGATGCTCCTGGCCCTGAAAAGTCAGCCGGTGACGGGACGCCTGGTGATTCACATCTCCACCGATATCTCGCAGTGGGAAAACACTCCCTTCGATGTCGAATTGCGCGGCGGCGATAGCCTGGCAATTCCCAAACAGCCAGGGTTTGTGATCGTCACCGGCCAGGTAAACAACTCGACTGCCTTAATTTACACGCCTGGTAAGAGTGTTGGCACGTACCTGAAACAGGCCGGCGGACCAACAAGCTCCGCGGACTCGAAAAAGATGTACGTGATTCAGGCTAGCGGCAGGGTGATCGGAAACGATGGCGCGGGACTCTTCCGCTCGATTCAGGATGTTCTTGTGTCGCCCGGCGACACCATCGTAGTGCCGGAGAAGGTCATGGTGGAGTCGCAGACTTGGAAGAATGTACTGAGCACTGCCCAGTTCATTACTTCGCTGGCGCTGGCCGCCGCAGCTATTCATAGTTTTTGAAGAGGGCCGTTTTGCCGATCAGGAATCCTAGTTCACTTGCGCCCGTCGTGGAACAACAATACGCGATTGGTACGACCCCTCCGCTGGCGCCGGGTGACCGGGCCAGTTGTCAATCGGTCGAATCATTTTCCACGACCAACCTTAGCCTAACGAATGAATCGGTGGACCCCGGGCCGGACCATGGCGCGGTGCCAACGTATTTCCTGATGCAACAGAAAGTAAGGATATCGTGAAACTGCGAAGCCAGGTAAAAGCAGATCCTGTCTCGATCTCCATCGTAATCGTGAGCTTCAACACGGCTGCCATGCTGCGCCAATGTCTTCGCTCGGTTCGCGCTGCCGGGGAGGGTCTATCGATTGAGCTGATCGTCGTCGATAATGCGTCCTGGGACGGGAGCTGTTCCGTGGTTGCGACCGAATATCCAGAGGCAAAACTGATTCTCAACTCCCATAACGCCGGCTTCGCCAAGGCATGCAATCAGGGAATTCAGGTTGCGACAGGCCGCTATGTGTTGCTTCTCAACAGCGATGCAAGACTCTTGCCCGACACGCTGAGGGGAATGGCCGAGTTCATGGAACATCACTCCACAGTCGGCGCCGCAGCCTGCAGACTGCGAAATGAAGATGGATCGATTCAGGCGTCCGTGCGCGATTTTCCGTCGCTTCGCGGCGAGTTTTTCGGTGCGCTGTTACTGGACCGCATCTTCCCATCAATTCGCCTCATAGGTGGTTACCGGAAACAGACTGTGGGTATTCATGAAGTGTCCGAAGTGGATCAAGTGGCTGGAGCGTTCCTTTTAGTTCGCCGGGAGGTCGTGCAAGAGGTTGGATTACTGGATGAGCGGTTCTTCCTCTACTACGAGGACGTCGACTGGTGCTTGCGCATCAAGCGCGCAGGCTGGTCAATCATGTACGTTCCAGAGTACCAGGCAGTTCACTCCGGCGGAGGAAGTGCAAACCAGTTCAGACCGTTTTCTTATGTGGAAGGCACGCACAGTAAGCTCTCATATTTTCGCAAACATCATGCCCCGCTCGAGGCGCGCTTGGCGACCGTGTTTGTGATGATTGAGGTTCTGATGCGCCTGGCGATATGGTTTTCCGAAACAATCACAAACCCATTCCGGCGCGCTCGACAAACCTGTAAAGGTTGGAACCCGGCGCTGGCAGCACGGATTTGCGGTGCTGCGTGGCGGCACGATTTCAAGGCAGCGTGGCACGGAGGCGGCCTACTGGATTCCGGTCGGCCTGGATCCGATTTGCAGAAAAGTCAACTGAGCGATACCGCCTCCTTGAAGGATGGTCAGCTACCAGCCGGCGATGTGATGTCCGGGCGAGACAGGAACATGGCCGAAGCGCGGACCTAATGGAACGTGCTGAAGGCGGTGCAACTGGTATCTGTACCGGCGATTAGCGTTGCGGGTACTAGTTTTTTGAGGTAGACATTTTGCCCATCGACACTCACACTTCGCACCCTACCTTTGGCGAGCCGCAATTCTCGATCGGCGATCCACAATCGCCTCCTGCACAGGATCAGGGGTTCTTTCGAGCGATCGAGCTACTCTGGGAAAAGCGTCGAGTGCTGTTTCGGTGGGTATTGGCTGGCGCCGTACTGGCTCTTGTCCTGGCTCTAGCGCTTCCTTCGAAGTATGAGTCAACTGCCAGAATACTTCCGTCGGATTCAACTTCGGGTACCGCATTGATGATGGCAAGCGGGGCCGGTGCGGGAGCAGGCATACCGAATCTCGGCATGATGTCAGACTTGCTTGGCATGAAGACCCCGGGCGCATTGTGCGCGGCCGTCCTGCGAAGTGACACTGTACTCGATGCCGTCATCAACAGGCTCGACTTGCGAAAGGTTTACTACGTCAAAACCTACGACAAAGCGCGCGAGAAGTTGACCAACCGCACGGTCATTAGCGACGACAAGAAGAGTGGAATCGTTACCCTGTCAGTGACCGACAATGATCCCAACCGTGCAGCGGCAATCGCCAACGCCTACGCCGAGGAACTCGATAAGGTTCTGCAGAACCTCAACACCTCGTCCGCCCACCGCGAACGGGAGTTCCTCGAACAGCGCATCGAAGTTGTCCGCGACAACCTGACCGCGGCCGAAAAGCTTTTGGGCCAGTTCTCCAGCAAGAACTCGGCACTTGACATCAAAGAACAGGGGCGAGCGGCCTTTGAGGTGGCCGGCAAGGTGGAAGGCGAACTCATCGTCGCCCAATCGGAGCTGCAGGGATTGCGCCAGATTTACGGTCCCGATCACCCGCGCGTCAAGAGCGCAGAAGCCCGCGTCTCCCAACTTCGCGCTGCCGCTGACAAGTTGGGAAGCACAACGACAGATAGCGGCGATGATTTGAAGTTCCTCTCGATCTCTCGTCTGCCGATCGTCGGTGTCACCTACGCCGATTTGTTCCGCGAGGTCAAGGTGCAGGAGGCGATTTACGAGGCCTTGCTCAAACAGTTCGAGATCTCCAAGGTCGAAGAGGTAAAGGAGACCCCACGGCTAAAGGTGATCGATTACGGTAAAGTGCCGAGCCGACGATCCAGTCCGCGACTCCTGGTGCTAGCAGTACTGTGCACATGGGGCTTCTTCGTAATGGGAGCCCTGGCGATCCTGGTCAAATCTCGATGGGACGACGCAAGCGACAAAAACCCCTGGAAACAACTCGGAATTCGGGCCGCCGCCGATTTGCGTGGCCCCTTTCCCCGGTTCCACCGCTGGTCCCAGGCAGGATAGCTCTAGAATGAATTATCCTCTCGTCCTCGGATGTTTGGCGATGGCAGGCCTTGCGGTATGGATTTCCGCCAAGTTTTTCCGGCATCCCTTCTCGCCCTTCGCTGTCTTCTATGGGATTTGGTTCACGACGCTTGCCCTCTACAACATGAATTGGATCGATTACACCCCCGTGCGCCGGCCAACGTGGATATTGATTGGAGTGAGCCTGGTTACATACGGTATCGGATGGATGATCCCCTATCTCGCGTGGAATCGGTGTGACTACCAGGATCCGGCAATTGTTCAGAAGCAGGTTTCAAGTGAGCGGCTTTTCGTAGTCATTGCGATCTGCTTTGTGCTTGGAGCGATAGGTATTGCGGTATTTCTGAATATAGTGCAGGCCACGGTTGGCCTTTCTTCCTATATCGAGGCACCCGAAGAGATCCGCGCAGCGATGGCGAAAGGAGGAGGTCTGGAGGAGCCCCTTAAGGCGTTCGACTGGTTGAATGTGGCCAACGTCGTCCTGTGCTCGTTCTATCTTTTCGCCCTCAAAGGTCAGCGAAAGCGTATCGTCTGGTCGGTCTTGATATTTAGCACCATCACCTTGCTATTGATGGAGGACCGCACTCATTTCTTCTATGCCTTCACCTGGGCAGTATTCGTCCTCTTGTTTTCGATGAAGGTTACAACCAGGAAACTTTTTGCGATGGCGGCAGTCGGGACAGGCTTAATGCTGGCTCAGTTTCTTGCCATCGCGACGTGGCTGGGAAAAGTTGCGGAGAACAACCCTGCGCTGATGGAGGTGGCCAATGTACAAGACGCTATGATCGTGGCGCTGCCTCCCTACATGTATATTACCGAAAGCTTTCCATCGCTCCAGGTGTACATCGACAGCTCACCGCGATCGACCCACGGAGCAATGACCTTTTATCCCGTTTTCAGAGTGTGGAACCTGATTGACCCCACGCTGGAGCCTCCGCCGGTAGTCCCTGAGTTTGTCCAGATCCCGTCCGACTCGAATACTTTTACCTGGTTGCAACAGTTTTACGATGATTTTGGCAATGCTGGCGTGTTGATTGGACCTTGGGTCATTGGCATTCTTACATCGTCAGTTTATTTTCGAATGCTGCGTACTCGCAGCTTTTATGGCATTTACGCGAATGGCCTGTTTTCATTTTGTCTGGCGCTAAGTGTATTCAGCAACCACTTCACGCAGGGCCCCGCCTGGTATTTTCTGGCTGTCGGAATCTTGATTGCCTTATCGATCAGGAAGTCGGTACCGCAAGCATTCGCTGCATTGTGAGCACGACGAGTACTCTAAGTCAAACATCGGAGAAGAGGATGAGAAGGAATGCGCCACATTTCTGGGCAGTCATCGGGACTGTCTTGATTTCTCTTTCGCTGCCATTGCAGGTATTGGCACAAGCGGCAAGCGGGGCTAGTGCTTCATCGAGTATCGCTGCCCGCCTGGTGAGCTATTCGGGGAGAGTGCCAGATCGATCCGCCAGCGCGTCAGGCAACATCTGCGGGATCACGTTTGCGATTTATCGCGATGGAGATGGCGGTGCTCCACTTTGGTTGGAGACCCAGAACGTCACCCTCGATGAAGGTGGGCACTACGAGGTCCTGCTCGGATCCACTACATCAGGCCTTCCAGTTGACCTGTTCCCCTCCGACGAACCACGCTGGCTCGGTGTGAAAGTCCAGGGGCAACCCGAACAGCCACGCGTCTTGCTGACCAGCGTGCCCTATTCGGTCAGGGCCATGGAAGCCGATAGGCTTTCCGGACATCCCGCCACTGAATTCGTTACGACAGAGGCATTGCAAAGTGCTGTACGACAACAATTGCAGCAACAGGGGATCGCGGCATCGGCTGTGACTTCATCTGGTTTGAGCAACCAGCTCGGGCAACCGATATCCCAGGCGGCATCTCCTTCGTCGGCAACCAACTTTAACGACGACACCACCAACCAGGTTGTGTCCGTACAACAAAGCGGAACTGGGATCTCCCTGAAAGCCGATGCGCCCAGCAATTCGGCCATCGTGGGCACTTCCAACGCCAAGATGCCTTCTGGAGTTGTAGCCGCGGTGGCGGGAATATCTTCCCTCGATGGAAGCTTCGGCGTATATGGCCGGGCCACGTCAGTCTCAACCTCCAAGCCGGGTATCGGAGTTTATGGGCAATCGGATAGCCCTGCCGGCGTCGGTTTGGAAGGAATTGCGCGAGGCACGGGCAACACCATAGGATTGGTTGCGCAAGCCACGAGCACTGCTGGCTTCGCAATCAATGCCACGGAGACGGCGACCAGCGGCAACACAGTCGGGGTGGCCGCCCAAATCTACAGCCCGACGGGCATCGGCGCGCTCATCATGAACAACGCCACTGGGCCCATCACGGGAGCCCTGATCAGTGCGCGAACTGCGAATGGTGTGCAGTTCACCGTCGATGGCAGCGGTAGTGTCACCGCTCAAGGGGGGGTGAATGCGTCAGGAACCGTTAGAGCAAGCCGCCTGATCTCCACCGTTGCCACTGGAACCGCACCTCTGCAAGTTACGTCGACGACCTTAGTGCCGAATCTCAATGCTGGTTTCTTGGGCGGCAAGGCGGCCAGCGCTTTCGCTCTTACCAGTGGTTCACCAGGTTATATACAAAATGGTTCAACGCGCCAGACTGGGGCGAACTTCAACATCGACGGCAATGGAACACTCGGTGGCTCCCTCGCGGCCAATTCCGTCAATACGGCTTCCATGGTGGTGGCTGGTCCGATCAGTATCTCGGGGATCGGGCACGGACTGACTTTCCCGGATGGCACAACCCAGCAAACTGCGTCCCCAGTAACTCTCGGCTCGAACACGTTCACGGGGGCGCAGAAAGCCCCTACCCTGCTCTCGGACACAGCGACGATAATCGGCTCCACTCCGGGCACCAATGGACAGGTCGCAATCATGCCGGACAACCTCGATACTGTGCACCAGTACTGGCAACAGGCTGGTCAGAACATGCATTTTCGTCTGTCGAGTGCCCAGCCCGGACCAGGTGGAACGAAAGACTTCATTATCGCGCCGTACACATATGGTATGGCTATTGAATATGCAGGGGTACTTGAGGCCTGGGTTGACGATTTCTCTGTGCATACTAACCACCGATTTCAACCTATTAGCACTCCCGCCCGTTTTTGGGTGGGCGACGAGGGCGACACCGGCGGTCTGTTCGTCACCGCCTTTCATAACGGTGGAACCAACAGCTACACGGTGCTGGCGTCTGACAGATTTACACACACCAGCCATGGGCCGCTGGTATTCCAAGTTCGCGATCCGGCGGACACATACAAGTTCCAATGGGGTCCTTACAACTCTGAAGTTACACGGGCGTCGTTTTCCAACACGGCAACCGCGACAAATCTCAACTTGATGTACGGCTCGGTGCAAGGGACCGTCACTGCAGATTCCAACAACAACGGTGCCATCAACATGGGTTCCGTGAGCGCTACACCCGTCAACCTCTTTGTAGGGAATACGCCCAAGTTGACGCTGTTCCCTGATGGCAATGTGTCCATTGGCAACGTGCAGGACAGTGCGAGGCTGTCCGTGGGCTCCACGGGACTCTTCCGCGTGGGCGATGCTGGTGACGTGACCGCAGCCTCACTGACCTTGACCGGATCGCTGACGCTGGCGGGTTCGTTCATTGCAAAGAACATGAACACCACCGGCACTGTCACGATGGACACGGTCAATGCAGGGACCGTAACCGCGAATTCTGTCACTTCGGCCGTGATCTCCACTCCAGCCATGAATGCAGCTTCCGTAACTTCAACTTCAACGAGCACAGGCACGCTGGATGTGGGGAACGCGACCGCCAACAGTCTGGCTGCCAAGTCTCTGATCGTCGGAAACGGAACTCCCATCGTGCAACATATTTCTGTTACCACGCTTGTCGGCTTCGCCGTGATACCCGCTAATTCCTGCAGTACGCAATTGGCTGGCGTTTCTGGCGCCACCGATGGTGATACCGTTGCCTTGGGAATTCCGAGCGCTCTCGGCGCCGTGGATGGGCTGACGTGGTTTGCCTGGGTCAGTTCAACCGACACGGTGAGTATCCGGGGATGCAACGCTACGCTCGCCGCAACGCTCAATCTGCCGCCAGCCTCGATTCGCCTGGATGTATGGAAACACTAACGGGCGCGCGGCGGATTTACCCGGAGCCTCGTTTGCCGATTCAAGGACAAGGAAGAGGACACATGTCGAAGCGGTTCGTTGCCTTGGTGATGTTGTTGGCTGGCGGACTTGCCTGTGCGAGTAATGCCCAAGTGACAGCCACGCCGGGAGAAAAGCTGTCGGCGGCCGTCGGCCGGTTGCAGGGGAAAGGTGGCGCGATATTCTTCCCGTGCGGTAGCTACGACGCCGATAGCACGATCAACATAGCAGCCGATGGTGTCTGGTTGCGCGGATCCGGATATTGCTCGCAAATCCATGTCACAACGAAAGCCGATGTCTTTGACGTGACCGGGGCGTTCTTCGTGCTGGAGGGGTTTGAGATCGTTATTGATTCCACGCAGGATCGAGCTGCCGCAAGCTTTATTCACGGTGCAGGCAGCCAGGGACGTGTGTCGCACGTGCGTTTCTCAGGATCATATAAGCTTGCCAACAATGGACGCGTGTTCTACGCGGATTCTCAGGCCGGCGGCCTTTGGCTATGGGAGGATGTCCGCTTTACGGGTGGTGCAACCTGGAGAGCATTTCTGGCGTTAACCTCTGCCACGGACAAAACCGTCGCCAGTACCCGGGTGACGAACGTTGTGGGTGCGGCTGCGTTCACCGATGCTGCTTTCGATCTGAACGGTGCGATAGATACCTTCCAGGTCATCCAAATAGACCTTCCTCTCCGTAAGGGACGCGCATTCTGGCTGCATAACAATGTCGGTTCTCCAATTTCCCCACGCCTGGTATATTGTCAGGCGAACTGCTCGATCGAGACACGTAACGGGTCAACTGCCATCCAACTGGACGCTTCACGCGACTTCTCGTATCACGGCTTCATCGCTGGCGCGGACATGGGTGTCTACGTTGGGCCGGGCGCCATTGACACAGACATTTCGCATGTCACTTTCATGAACCTCATGAAAGGCGCTGTCACCATTGCCGCTGGGGCGATCAACACACTCATCAAGGACAACTTCTTCGAGGACACCACCAATCAAGAGGCAAATCGGTATGACACCGTGACGGTTGAGCCTAATGCCTCTAATTTTCAAATCGTTGGGAACACCTGGCGAAGTACAAACAAATACAAGGCTCGATATGGCGTCAGTCTTGCGGCTGGCCGGACCGGCAATTTTCGGCTCGTCGATAATCAGTTACCGAGTGACGTTTATGGCACAGGTTCGATTGGCAACGCGGCCAGCGGCCCAAATTTTATGATCATGGGAAATGACGGAAGTATCAACAAAACCGACATAAAGTGACTATGAACGTTGTCCTCATCCCGCCGCCAGTGCGGTCGTTAATTCGCGACTTATTCGGCCTACGACTGAAGGCACATGACCTTTTCGTCGAACAGGTTCGTCACAAATGCGGCCTGGAAATTGGAGGACCCAGCGGAACTTTTCGCGACTCGGGGCTGGTCCCGATCTATAAGTATGTAAGCATCTTTGGACAATTGTGTTTTCTCTCGTACTACAATCTGGGAGGGTACCCGTGACCACGGCGCTCCGTTCGTGTTCGACAAGCGCAAGGACGCAGGGTGCAATTATATACTTGATGCGACGAATTTAGCTGGGATTCCTAGCCATAGCTATGATTTCCTGCTCTCCGCGCATAATCTTGAACACATTGCGAATCCGATCAAAGCGTTGCGAGAGTGGATTCGGGTGGTAAAGCCTGGTGGAGCCTTGATCGTGATTCTCCCCAACTATCGAAAAACCTTCGATCACCGTCGTACCCCGACACCGATAAGCCACATGGTGGAAGACTGGGAACGCGGGACAACTGAAGACGATTCGACCCACATCCAGGAGGTGCTTGAGTTGCATGACTTCTCGCGCGATCCCATAGGAGGAGACTATGCAGCATTTCGTGAGCGTGTGCTTAGCAACTCCTTGCATAGAACTGTGCATCATCACGTCTTTGACGAGAACAACAGCCGTCGCCTGTTGGAGACGGTAGGCAACAAAGTGGAGCATGTGGAACTGGCTGCGCCGCACCACATTGTGATACTTGCTCATACGCCTGAAGTCTCAGGAGTGTAGTTGTAAAAGTAAAAGGTGAACTGTTGACAGCGGCAAGACCCACTACGGACGCTGAGCGCAAGTCGCACAGCATATTCAAGGAGTCCAGCAGCGTCCTGGCGGCTCAGGTCATCATGCTGCTGGCTGGAGTCTTGAACAACTTTGTGGTTGCCCGGCTGGCCGGTCCCGAAGGCAAGGGCTTTCTTTACACCCTGCAGCTATTCGCTTCGATGGCGCTGGTTTTCGCAAATTTCGGCATCGGTCCCGCAACGGTGTATCACTTTCGGCGGGACGATGGGTTCAGTGTCGAGGAGATCACAACCGGGCTCTTGTGGCCCAGCTTGTTGCTGGGGTGCATCCCGCTGGCACTACTGGTAGGGCTTCGTCAAACTTCTATAGCACTGTTTCATAGTGGAGTATGGAACTCCGCTGCGATGCTCGCCTTTGCCACGGTTCCGGCCTTTACGCTGGTTTGGAATCTCAGCTACCTTAACCTCGCGAAGGGCGAGATTGGCAGATACAACTTGCTGCGTGCTTCCCAGTCCTGCTTGTTCGCACTGCTTCTCATCGGATTGGTGATCGCACATGTCACTCAGCTAGGAGTGCTGGTGGCGACCTGGGTAGCCTCTGTATTTGTGCCGGCGGCGGTGGCCATCGTCTTGCTGGCACGCTCCGTCGGCATCTGGAGGCTGCCCACATCGCGCTTCCTGAAGCACTCTTTCGACTTCGGCTGGCGATCGCATCTGGGCGCCGTTGTGCAGTATTTGCAGCATCGTACCGACGTTGTGCTAGTCATGATATTGCTGCCCATCCGGGATCTTGGCATCTACTCGCTGGCTATAAGCCTGGTGGAGCTCTTGTGGTATGTGCCGCAAGCAGTATCCCAGGTATTGATGCCGCATGTGGCAGATTCGGAAGCGGGCGACGCTACCATCATTACGTCGGCGTTCTGTCGCGCAAGCTTGGCAGTTTCCGCATTGCTGTCGGTGACGCTGGCCCTGATGAGCACGGCCGTGATCCCGTGGCTTCTGCCGGCTTTCAAGGAGTCGGTCGTGCTCATTTGGGTGTTGTTGCCAGGCACGGTTGTCGCCAGTATCTTCAAAGTGCTGGCCAGCGATCTCAACGGGCGCGGCGAGCCCTTGAAGACTGTCTTTCCAGCGGCTACAGCGTTGGTGTTCTCTGTCGCGGGTTGCTGCTATGCCATTCCCAGGTATGGAATGATTGGCGCCGCGGCCGTAACCTCGATTTCCTACCTGCTGAATGCCTCGCTCTACGTATATGAGTATTCCCGCTCGTCTTCGATAACCGCGCGCTCGCTCGTGTTGCTGCAAGTCAGCGATCTTGTCTGGTATCGGCGCTTGCTTCTCCAGCGCCGGGGTGCGGGTGTCTAGCATGCGGATCGTGATGTTCACACGCTTCAGCCAGATGGGCGCCAACAGCCGCTACCGATTGCTGCAATACATTCCGCTATTGCAACAAGCCGGACATCAGGTCGAAGTGCGCCCCATGTTGGACGATGACTACTTGCGGGCGATGTACTCAACGGGCCGGCGAAGCCTCTGGCATACAGTTCGCGGCTACGCTCGCCGAATTCTGCAATTTCACAGCATAGCCGACTTTGACGTCGTTCTCTGCGACCAGGAGTTTTTGCCGTACTTCCCTGCACTTGCTGAGTCGGTTATCGCTCGCCGCTGCCGGCGCCTCATCGTGGACTATGACGATGCGGCTTACTCCAAGTACCAGCGGATGCCATGGTTGCGTAACCGCATCGCGGCGCTGATCGCTGCGGCACAGGCCGTGGTCGTGGGCAATCGCAATCTCGCGGATTTCGCCTCGCTTCATAGCCGTAATGTTCACATCATTCCCACTGTCGTCGATCCCACGCGCTATTCACCAAAACAGAACTATGCTGCGCCCAACGGAGTCAGGCTGGTGTGGATTGGGACGCCGGCAACTGCTGGATTCCTGCGCCCTGTCGCCCCCGCTCTGACAGCGCTTCATCACAAGCATCCCGATCTCCGCTTGCGCCTGGTTGGCGCAGGTAATGCCGTTAGCGACGTGTTGCCGTTCGCCGAAGTCGTCGCCTGGTCTGAAGCGACTGAGGGGGACTTGCTGGCGGAGTGCGACATCGGCCTGATGCCCCTTCCCGACACTGAGTTCACCCGCTGCAAATGCGGGCTGAAGCTCATCCAGTACATGGCCGCAGGCTTGCCGGTCGTCGCTTCGCCCGTTGGCGCGAACATGGAAATAGTCAGCGAGGGCTTGGACGGCTTCCTCGCTGGTGGACAACAGCAATGGTTCGTGGCGCTGGAGCGCTTGATCGAAAACGAAGATCTACGCTGCGAACTTGGCCGCAAGGGGGTAAGCAAGGTCGCTCAGCGGTATTCGCTGCAGAAGGGGTTTGAAGCCTGGATGGACATCCTCGATCCTCGACCCCACAGCGAAGCCGACGTTGCCCGTCCGGCAGTCACCACGGTGAGTTCCTGATGTGCGGAATCACCGGCTATCTTGACCTCAACAATTACCGCAGCACTTCCGACATGAACGCGCTGGTGGGTCGCATGGCTGACAGCCTTGCTCACCGCGGACCTGACGATCGCGGCACCTGGGCCGATCCCGATGCGGGTGTCGCGCTAGGTCATCGCCGCCTCTCCATCATCGATCTCTCGCCGGCGGGTCATCAACCCATGGTGTCGGGCTCCGGTCGCTTTGTCATCGTATTCAACGGTGAAATCTACAACTACCTCGACATCCTGGCGGAACTGAAGCAGCTTGACGGCCGCGATATCCCTCTGCGTGGTCACTCGGATACCGAGGTGATTCTCGCGGCGCTGGATTGTTGGGGCGTGGAAGAAACCCTGCCGCGCATGCGCGGTATGTGGGCGATGGCGATATGGGACCGTGAACAGCGGACACTGTGGCTCGTGCGTGATCACTTTGGGAAAAAGCCTCTTTACTACGGGCGTGTCGGCGAATCGGTCTTGTTCGCTTCAGAGCTGAAAGCCTTTCGATCTCACCCATCGTTTCGCGCAGACCTGGATGCTGATGCCATCGCATCATACTTGCGCTTCAACTGCGTCCCCGCACCGCAGTCGATCTATCGCGGAGTGAGAAAGCTCCCGGCGGCTTCCTGGCTGCGCATCTCGCAGGACGGAGTCGAGCATGGTCCGCATGCCTACTGGTCACTGGCTGACCTGGCACGCGATGGCCTGGCCTCGCCTTTCGAAGGCACCGACGAGGAGGCAACCCAGGAGCTGGACCGCCGCCTGCGCTTTGCGGTTCGCTCGCGGATGCTCGCCTCAGATGTTCCCGTTGGACTGTTCCTGTCGGGAGGTGTCGACTCATCGACCGTAGCTGCACTCGCACAGGCGCAGAGTTCAATTCCGGTGCGCACGTTTTCCATTGGGATGTCAGCGACTGCTTATGACGAATCAGAGGTCGCACGGGCGGTCGCGCGGCACTTGGCAACCGATCACACCGAATTGCGGTTGACTCCATCGGAAGCAATGAATGTGATACCGGAGCTACCCGATATTTACGATGAGCCCTTTGCTGACGCTTCCAGCATTCCGACATTCCTGGTGTCCCGCCTGGCGCGACAGTATGTTACGGTCGCTCTGTCAGGCGACGGCGGGGACGAAATATTCGGAGGATACAACCGGCACATCATGGCCGCGATTTCGTGGCCTGCCATTGCGAAGTTGCCAAGAGGGATGCGGCTTCACCTGGCTAAGGTTCTCGGTTGGGTCGCGCCCGAGCAATGGGAGCGCGTCGTACAGGGAGCCAGTGTCGCAGTTCCAGGGCCGTTTCAAATGGCCAACCTGTCCGACAAGATGCACAAGATTCAGCGCGCGGTCGGAGCGAGCAGCTCGCAAGACCTCTATCTGCGCATGCTATCAAACTGGCAAAACCCAAACGAAATTCTGCGCCTTGACAGCATTGCCTTCCCGATACCGGCTGGCGCGGAAGACTGGCTGTGCGAACAGCGGGCGGCCGAGTCCATGATGCTGGCCGACGCCCAAGCCTACATGCACGACGATATCCTGGTGAAGGTCGACCGGGCGAGCATGGCCGTCAGCCTTGAGGTGCGTAATCCGTTTCTTGACTCTGAGGTCGTCGAGTTTGCGTGGCGTTTGCCCCTGCGCTTCAAGGTTCGCGATGGCGTGGGAAAGTGGATTGTTCGGAAAGTGATGGACCAATACGTCCCCCGCGGGTTGACGGCCGGGCCGAAGCGGGGTTTTGCGATACCCTTGTCGGATTGGCTGAGAGGTCCTCTCCGTCCCTGGGCGGAATCGTTGATTCAAATGATCGATTCACCTGAAGAGAGCGTGCTCCGAAGAGAGGTCGTGCAATCGCTATGGACAGCTTTCCTCGCAGGTCGCACCGGGCTCACTGACAAAGTTTGGTCTGTGCTACTTCTTAAAGGATGGCTGGAGTCGCAGAAGTCAGTCCTTTCCTCACCCTGATCGTTGCAAGCGGTCATGCTGATAGCATTTCCCTAACCTCTGTGAGCAAATATTCGTGATCTACTGCTGGAGCAGCCGCCGTTGGGAGCCGAGTTGAGAATCCTCTTTTTCTTGCAACTTGCGCTTCTGGGTGCTTGCCTTAGCATTCCCCTTGCGGGCCAACAACAAGGATCTGCTGGCGGTGCTGTGCCGACGCCTGCGCCACCGGAACCCGAAGATGTTACACAGGTCCATCCCAACGAATCCAACTTCTTGAAGCATCTGGCATTAGACCAGAAAAACATCTGGACCAGTCCCTCTCGGCTACAGAATAAGGACATGAAGTGGCTGGTGCCAATAGGTGGTATCGCGACCGGACTGTTCGTCACCGACCCCGCCAGTTCGTCAGGAATGGCCAGCTATCATCCCCAGACCTACAACACCGTATCGAACGCGGGGTTGGCGGCCGCGGCCGGTCTCTCTGGAACGGCCTATCTGTGGGGGCGCGTGACCCGAAACGAGCGCATGCGCGAAACCGGGGTCCTGGCCACGGAGGCCATGATTGATGTCCTCGGGTTGCAGTATGCAATTCAGTACAGCACCGGACGACTGACTCCCATGCAATCGAACTACCAGAATTCGTTCTTTCGCGGTGGAACCTCGTTTCCCTCCAACCACGCCGCCTTGACGTGGGCGTTCGCATCGGTGGTGGCGCGGGAATATCCCAACCCTTTCGTGCAAATCGGTGCTTACGGACTGGCGACCGGAGTCAGCCTGGCGCGCGTCGCGGCTGGCCAGCACTTCCTCTCTGACGTCTTCATTGGTGGACTGATCGGATACCAGGTCGGGCGGCAAATCTACAAGTCGCGGCATAATACTAATCTTGATGCTCTTCCGGTAGAGATGGCTCCCAACCCTGACCACTTGGGAAGCACCTATGTCCCGCTCGATAGTTGGATCTACTCTGCGATGGACCGCCTGATCTCGCGCGACTACATCGATTCCGCCTATATGGGCCTGCGACCATGGACAAGGATGAGCTGCGCACGGATGCTGGCGGACCTGGACGAGATCATTGAAGGCAACCCGGCGTTACCGCCTGACATATCTGAGACCGTGAAATACCTGCACACCGAGTTCGCAGACGAACTCTCGGCTCTTGAAGGTAAGCCTATCGAGGCGATAAGGCTGTCGTCGTTATACACACGCGTGACCGGGATCGCCGGCCAGCCGCTGAACGACAACAACCTCGGCCAGACAATCGTTAACGACTATGGCCGTCCGTACCAGCAGGGTGTGAACAACTCCACCGGATTCACGGCTCGCGCTGAAGATGGCCGCTTCGCTTTCTACGTCAACGGAGAATATCAGCACGCGCCCTCAGCGCCTGCTTACCCTCTGTCTACGAGGCTGGTGATCGCAGCGGTCAATAACGATCCCGTGCAACCCGGCACTCCCTTTCCCACCATCGACCGGTTCCGGCTGCTCGACACCTACGCGACGGCGCGGCTGCTGGGATACAACATTTCGGTTGGGAAACAGAGTCTCGATTGGGGCCCTACACAAAGTGGATCGATGGCGATGAGCAACAACGCGGAGCCGTTCTGGATGTTGCGCATCAACCGATCACAGCCGCTCTGGGTCCCGGGAATCTCACGTCTGCTCGGTCCCTTTCGCTCCGACAACTTTTTTGGCAAGCTGTCGGGCCATGACCAGTTTCCGCAAGGACCTTACATGTACGGGCAAAAACTCAGCTTCAAGCCATTTGCGGAGATTGAACTTGGGACGCACAACAAGCGCAGGCCATTCCGGGGTATTGAGATCGGTTTCAGCCGGACAGTGGTCTTCGCCGGTCAGAACCACGTGCCCCTGACTTTCGGATCATTCTGGAAAAGCTTCACCAGCTTCGGATCGGTACCGACCGACGTCAAATTCTCCCGCAACGACCCCGGGGCGCGCTTTGCAACCTTCGATTTCTCGTGGCGCTTGGGGAGTTGGGTCACTATCTACACCGACTTGCTCACCCATGATGAAATTACGCCGCTGGCGGCTCCGCGAAGAGCCGGGCTCAACCCGGGCTTTTACCTCACTCACTTCCCTCGACTTGCCAAACTTGATCTTCGTGTTGAAGGATTGACTACGAATCGCTTCGTTTCTCCGGCGGTGGGCGGCTATTACTTCTACTACGAAGTTCTGTATCGCAATCTCTATCTTAATAACAGCAACCTCATGGGGAGCTGGATCGGGCGTGAAGCCACGGGCATCCAGGCATGGACGACCTACTCGATAAGTCCGGTAAGCAGCATTCAATTGTCCTACCGCAACATGAAAATTGCGCAGGACTATATTCCCCAAGGAACCACCCAGCAGATTGGAAGCGTGGCGGCCACGCTTCGAATTCGCAAGGAGATGGAGCTTAAGAGCTTTCTGCAATATGAATCATGGCTGGTGCCGGTGCTCAATCCCAATCGCCGGCACGATTTCACGGCATCAGTGCAGTTGACCTGGTTCCCGAATGTGGTTGTGAAACACTGAGACCCTCCGGGCGAGAGTCGTGGATGCAGGCTGGCCTCAAGATCCACTGGAAGCTACGAACACCGCCTGTTTCTTTCCCAGTTGCTCGCGAACAAAAGCGATCACGTCACCGAGGATATCGTCCAGCGAGCGCCTCGGGTGGAAGTTCAGCCAGCGCTCCGCTTTGGAGATATCCGGAACCCGGCGGGCCATGTCTTCGAAACCTGGCCCGTAGGCCTCGCTGTAAGGAATGTGCCGAATCGTGCTGGTGGACTCCGTGATCGCGATGACGCGCCTCGCCAGGTCGGCAATGCTGATTTCTTCCGTATTCCCCAGGTTGAAAATCTCGCCTGCAGTGCTTTCGTCGCCCGCGATAGCAAGAAAACCGTCGACTACATCGCTCACGTGGCCGAAACACCGGGACTGCTGCCCGCTTCCGAATACGGTAATAGGCTCATTGACCAGTGCCTGGCGTACAAAGGTCGGGACAACCATTCCGTAGCGCCCCGTCTGGCGAGGCCCAACGGTGTTGAAGAGACGAACGATGGTGACTGGAAGTTTGCGTTCACGGTGATAAGCGAGCGCGAGGAATTCATCGATCGCTTTTGAACATGCGTATGCCCAGCGATTGTTGTAGGTGCTCCCCAACACCAGATCGTCCGCTTCCGCAAAAGGCAACTTGGTCGACTTCCCGTAGACTTCCGAGGTCGACACCACGATAATCCGCCTCTGCTTTTTGGCAGCCAGTTGAAGTACGATTTCAGTTCCGCCAACGTTGGTTTCGATCGTCTGGACCGGATAGTCAACGATTCGCTTCACGCCAACCGCGGCCGCAAGATGGAACACGATGTCGGCAAAGTCCACCAACTCAGCCATGAGTCGCCGATTGAAGATGGAATCTCCATGGAACTCGTAGGACGGGTGGGAGCGAAACTCAGAAACGTTTTCGATGCTGCCGGTAGACAGGTCATCGATTGCGATGACCTCGTGCCCGAGATGAAGCAAACGCTCAGATAGATGGGAGCCTATAAATCCAGCGCCACCGGTAATCAAGCATCGCATTCGCAGTTCCCCCTGTAAAGACAGCTTGGGACGTGGCCGAGGCCAATCGCCACGATCCGGAAATACAATGCAAATATCGCGCCCAGCGGTCTACAAGAAGGGAGAATATCACACTACATACTGCAGTACCCTCGCATTTCGGCGCGAATCAGATCCGCACCACCATCGGCGACTCTTCGGCAGAGTCACTCGCACAGATAGGTTTCGACAGCCTCGAGGAGCGACCGAGCTGAGTTTGTCGCCTGCCCGGATAGACCGCCACTGGCATTCAGTTCTGAGGCTATGAAGATTGTCCTCATTCCCATCTTCGCGCCGGCGATCATGTCGGATTCTGAATCTCCGATCATCACGCTATTCTGCGGGGATGCCTCCGGATACTCTTTGAAGGCACTCTCAAACAGGCCCGTCCCTGGCTTGCGACAACTGCATTGTCCAACGTCATGCGGGCAGAAGTAGATCGCATCAATCGCCGCGCCAAAGGAACCCAGGTGTGCCCGCAAATTCGCATGAATGTCCGCCAACTCCGCCACTGACATGCGTCCCAAC
Source organism: uncultured Acidobacteriaceae bacterium (assembly GCA_963758255.1). Classification (GTDB taxonomy): domain Bacteria; phylum Acidobacteriota; class Terriglobia; order Terriglobales; family Acidobacteriaceae; genus DASRAA01. The sequence goes on along the minus strand of CAVWUX010000001.1, from coordinate 1,294,206 downwards.
GCAATTCCACGTTGATTGGTAACCAGAATCACCTTTCGGCCTGTTTGGTTGAGGAGCGCGATGGCGCGCTCCACGCCAGGAAGCATCTCGACATCACGCCACGACGTTACGTAGCTTCCCTCAGGAGCTTTACGGTTGATGACCCCGTCACGATCGAGAAAAACGAACTTGATGCCGGAGAGATGGATCTCAGTTCCCTCGCCTGTACGGTTCTTCACGTTCCTGCCATGGACATCGAGTCTATTTGTGCACGTTCCACGATGGCATCGGTGCGGCCGGGGATACGAACCAGCATCCGCGTGTGAATGTTCGCAGGCAGCAAGCCGGTCGCGAAGCGATCATGCATACCGAGTCTATCGGAAAGCAGTTCCGCTTAACTTCGAAAGTGATCCCCCTCACAGATCAGCCCCGCAAGTTTTCGGTACACTACTGGCCTATGCTCAACGAAAAACAGTTCTGTGACCGCGCCATCAGGGAACTCCGTGAAATTGGGACGCAGGTCCTCGCGCTGGCTACCGACCGCGACTTGTACCAGAAGCTGGCGACCGACGTGATTCAGGCCAATCCCCGCCTTGCTGCGGGTAGTGCCCCCTACCTCTCGATGCTGCGGGGCGCGTACGCCGACGCTACCACCATGCGTCTGCGCCGCTTGTTTGCGCCCGACGCCAACCTGTCGCTGCGCCGGTTGTTGAGCCAGGTTTCTGATTATCCCGAGTTGCTGCACGACAAACTCACCACCACAGAGCTGACCGGAGATATCGCCGACTTGGATCGAATGGGAGCCTTTCTCAAGGAACGCATTGACCCCCATTTCTCGAATCACGAGCGCACACCCGCCGCATTGGCTGCGACCAACCGCGAGCTCAATCGTGCCCTTGATCTGTTGATTGAGTGCGTAAAAAGGTACTACTGGATCGTCGCAGGTTCCTACATCGACCTCGACGTGACCTACGACCAAGACCCCTTGGACGTCTTCAGCTTTCCCTGGCTCGAAGGAAAATGAACATTACGTCATGATGAGTTCCATAGCGATTTGGACGACGCCCGTTGCCCTCCTCCCCAACGCCCCCGCATTTCCGGCAACGATGGCAGAATGACGCACCTCCCCGATCCGCATCGCATGAGATGTTAAGTTTTGTTTCAATTCCCGTTTTCCCCGGTATTTCTATTGCACGCACCGATGCTGCACGCAACACGACTATCGACAATGGGTTTAAAGTAGTGGCAAGTACGTTTGGCCGCGTACTGCCGAGGATTCACAGTCCGCTTCTCGCAATTCCGTATGGAAGCGGCAGGAGCATCAAAATGAAATCACGGCCGCAATTCCAGTGGTTTCTCTCTACGCTGCTGTTGATGTCGATCGCAGCAACAGGCCTGTTTGCCCAGAACCAGGACAATACCAGCGGCGATCCCCCTGCGCGAGTCGCCCGGATTCAGTACATCTCCGGTGAAGTCTCTCTGCAGCCGGGAGGAGTGAACGAGTGGGTGGCCGCCAACCTGAACCGGCCCTTGACCACCTCCGACCGCGTCTGGGCAGACAAGAACTCCCGGGTCGAATTGAATGTTGGCAACGGCTTCTTGCGCATGGATTCCGAGAGCAGCCTGACCCTCACCAACGTGGGTGACAACACCATACAGGCGGAACTCGATCAAGGCGTCCTCGAACTTACCGTTCGCCATCTTGATCCCGGCGAAATTTTCGAGGTTGACACTCCCAACCTGGCTTTCACGGTGATGAAGCCCGGCGTCTTCCGTTTCGATGTTCGTCCGTCGGACGACCAGACGTGGGTGACGGCCCGCAAAGGTTATGGCGAGGCCACTGGGATTGGGCCTGCCGTGAAAGTCAGCGACGGCCAGCAAGTGCGCTTCACCGGCCAGAATTCCCTCCAGCACACGGCCTATGCGGCCCCGGCTCCCGACGGCTTCGACGATTGGGCCAAAGTTCGCGACAAACGCCTCGACGGCTCGGTCTCGGCTCAATATGTCGCGCCAGGTGTCATCGGCTACGAAGATCTTGACTACTACGGAGCCTGGCGGACCGTGCCCACCTACGGCGCCATCTGGGTTCCCACGTCGGTTCCCGGCGGATGGGCGCCCTATCGCTATGGCCACTGGGTCTGGATCAGTCCCTGGGGCTGGACTTGGGTAGATGACGCACCTTGGGGGTTTGCCCCATTTCACTACGGCCGATGGGTCTCTTACGGCGGTTACTGGGGCTGGGCTCCGGGACCGGTCATTGGCGTCGGCTGGCGTCCCTACTATGCGCCCGCCCTGGTGGGCTGGATTGGCGGAGCCGGATGGGGTGTCAGCGTCTCCTTCGGCATTGGCGGAGGCTGCGGCTGGTTCCCCCTCGGCTGGGGCGAGGCGTATTACCCCTGGTATCACGGCTATCGTGGCGGCTACCTGAGCCGGAATTACGTTCGTAACGTGAATGTGACGAACACCCACATAACCAACATCAACTACGTCACCAACAACTACTACCATAACGATTTCAACCGCGGGCACTACGTGAATCGCAATGTTGCCGGCGCGGTCACGGCGGCCCCAAGATCCGCGCTGGCTTCCGGACAATCGATCGCACGGGTGGGAATGACGGTTCCGCGCTCAGAGTTGGGCCGGGGTGAAGTGGTTCGCAACATTGAAGTCTCGCCCACTCGGGAAGCCATGCTGGGTGGTCACGCCGCCCGCACCAGCGGCATACCTCCGCGGTCTGCGTTCGATCGCCCTGCGGTCACACGGGCCACGCCACCGACGCGTCAGGCGAGCCCTGTCGTGGAAGCGAATAACGTCCCTCAGGCACCCGTTACGCTGGGTGCGCGAAACCCAAACGCTGCTACTGACGCGGTTCGGACGCACAACGTGCCCCGTCCGCCGGCGACCACGAATCAGGCTGCGAGCCAGTCAACGCCCGCCTATCACTCGAATGCGATGACAAGAAATTCCGAAGCAGCGACGCCGGCGCACAACGCACCAACACCTCAAGATCGCGGAACCGGTAGTGTGACCTCGAATCCAGGATACGGGTCGCAGTCAGGGGCGTCGCATGTCGTGCACAAGCCGCCTTATGCGGGAGGAACCACCTCAAGCGGAACCTACGCGGCCCAGCACAACCCTTCCGGGAACCAGGGAGAACGCGTAACGACCTCGCCGCATGTCGCGGCTCCGGCACAGCAGTCTCCGGCGTCAACTCCGCACAACCAGCAGCCGAGAGAGAGCAAGCCGCGCGAAACCCCCAAGGCGAACCCGGGTACGGCAACAACACGAGTGCCGCGCCCCCCGGCTGAATACAGTCATCACGCCGCTCCCGCGTATTCCGTCTCGGGCTATACTGGCGGCAACACTCGCAGCTACAGCTCGGCTGCTTCGAGCTACGGATCAGCCGGCAGACCCTATTCCGGTTCCTCGGCAGCTTCGACCTATCGGTCGAGCGCCAGCACGCCGTATTCTCCTCCCGCCCCGGCTTACCGTTCGGCAGAAACCTACGGTGCGACGCGCGCCTACAACCGCATCTGCCGGCGGTGCTGTGGCGCCCCACTACTCCGCGCCGTCAGCTCCACACGTTACCGGCGGAGCAGCAGCGCGCGCTCCAGCTTATTCTGGCGGTGGGAACAGCGGTGGGAACAGTGGCGGGACGCGCGCATCGAGCGGTCACCAGGGAGGCCGCACCCGCTGATGCACCTGGGAACTACCTAGAGCGTGTTTCATAAATGGCGATTTGAAAGGGCACGGCTTCAGCCGTGCCATCCCGAACTCCTTAAGATGTGGGCTTTAGCCCCTGAGGGAATTTCCTGTTTCGCGACAATTTGATTTATGAAACATGCTCTGGTATCTGGACGGGCGACCACGCGAGTCGCCCGTTTCCTTACTGCAGCCCATCGCTCCGATTGTCTTGAGAGTTCCATGCGGTGCGACTTCCCCAGCCCTCAACGCGCGCGGGCTCGCCAGCTTATAATCAAGATGTGACGGATTCCCTGGTTAAACAGGTCGCCGCGGCCGACTTCCCTACCCGATGGGGGACGTTTCGGATCTACGGCTTTGAAGCCAGTTTCCAGACGCTGCCCGACGGCGTCTCTCCCGAGGAAGCCGATCAGCTCGCTCGCCAAGGGAAAGTGGAGCGCCGCAAGGAAGAAGCCGTCGCTCTGGTTATGGGAGACATCCACGCGGCGCCGCCGCTGGTTCGCATCCATTCCCAGTGCCTGACGGGCGATGTATTTGGCTCGATGCGCTGCGATTGCCGCCAGCAGCTCGAGTTATCGCTGTCCCTGATCGCCGCCGCCGGCGCCGGCATTCTGCTCTACGAACAGCAGGAAGGCCGCGGCATCGGACTCATGGCCAAGATTCAGGCTTACGAGTTACAGGACAAGGGCCTGGACACCATCGAGGCCAACGAAAGGCTCGGCTACGATGCCGACTACCGCCAATACACGCTGCCCGCCGAGATGCTCAAGCAGTTGGGCGTCACCGCCCTGCGCCTCATCTCCAACAACCCCGACAAGGTCGCAGCCCTTGAGAACGCCGGCATCAAGTGGTCGAGCGCGTCTCTGCAGAAGTCGAACCCTACGAACATGCGGAAAAGTACTTGCAGACCAAGAAGGACCGCATGGGCCATCTGTTCACAAGCTTGTAAAGCGGTTTAGGAATCCTGTTTCCATTGAGCGAAGGGTAGAGCTGCGCTTCAGCGCAGCGTCGTCGCGTCTCTCCTTTGAAGTGAGCCGGCTTCAGAGGGTGCTGAAAAAAGCCGCTTCCATCGTGCTTTGAAAGGGCACAGCTTTAGCTGTGCCATACACGTTTTTATTTTTGTTGTTCCTTGCGGACTTTAGTCCGTGGGGAATCTGCTTTTCGACTTTTTCAGCAGCCGGCTTCAGCCGGCGGCACCGCTGTGTTGTGACCCTGACACTATTTCCTGATCCGCTCCTTTCTTCTTCTGCTCCGTCTTGTACAGGAGCTTCTGCAACTTCGCTCGATTCTTCACCGGCAGGAATCTTACGGCCGCGTGTGCCAGGCCGATGTAGACGGCGCGCGCCTCCGGTACCGCCTGCAGTGCGGCCAGATGACGGCGAACCGTGGCCACGTCCCCACGAACGAGCGGCCCACTAAATGCTGCTGCTACCCCATGTTCCAGATAATTATTCAATGTTTGCTTCAGCAATGGAGCGGCCATGGTTCTGAGCTCGGATGGCTTGATTCCTGCCGCTCTTCCCACCTGTTCCAGGGCGGTCATGAGTGCGATTACCATGGGCGAGGCGAAGCTATCGAAGGCGTGATAGAGAACTTTGTTCTGCTTCTGGATGGTGTGCGCCGATCCCCCAAGTTTGCCGACGATCTCCTTTGCCAAACGGACCGCCCCCGGGTCGCCCTCCACTCCGAACGGTACGCCCTCGAGATCCGGCAACGATCGACGAACGAAGGTCATGCCGGGATGCACCGAGGCAACTCGCGCGCCGTTCTCTCGTAAAGCAGAAAGCACGTCGCTGGTCAGGGCTCCGCTGGAGTGAAAAACGGTTCGCTCCCCCCACCCGTTGAGCTCCGCCAGTTGTCCGGCAACCGCAGCAATCGCATCATCCGGAACCGTAATCCACACCAGGTCGGTCTGCAGCGGTGTTTCTCCCAGTGTGACGACCTTCGCTTTCACCAGACGCGCCAGCTTCAATGTGCTGCTCGGCACCCTCTTGCGTGAGCGGACCACCAGAAACCTGATCTCGCAACCCGCGCGATAAAGGTTGAGAGCCAGTGCGGTCCCCAGATTTCCCGGGCCAACAATGCTGACTGTGCGCCCCTCGGCAATTGCTCTTCGCATGGCGGTCAGCATAACAAACCTGCGCTTCCCATCCCTAGAGGGATTCTGATTGAGCGTCGCTTTGAAGGGGACGGCCTTTAGGCCGTCAGTAAATTTCGCAATTTCATTGCGGCTTTTAGCCGTGGCGGGAATTCGCCGCGACGTGATCACAGAGTCCCCAGCCCCCCAGCTCCTCTGTTCTATAGTGGAGACCATGTCCGCACGGAAAACCACCGCCAAGCCGAATCACACGCTGCGCAACCGCAAATCCACATCCCCCGCTCCACTGAAAGTTCTCACGTCCAGGACCGTCTTCAAGGGACGAGTCTTTCATGTCACGCGCGACCGCGTACAGGAGCCCAACGGAGTCACGGCTATTCGCGAAGTGATTCGTCATACCGGATCGGTCGTGGTTCTTGCGATCGACGAATCCGGACCGGAAACGCGTGTATTGCTGGAGCGCCAGTACCGCTATGCCGCGCGGGACTACATGCTCGAGTTGCCGGCAGGACGCATCGATCCCGGCGAGACTGCGCTTGCGGCCGGCAAGCGCGAACTTCTGGAAGAAACCGGCTACACCGCGAAGCGTTGGAAGCGTGCGTTGTTCTTCTATCCCAGCCCCGGCTTCCTGGAGGAAACCATGACGGTGTTCCTGGCCCGCGGACTCAAGTCCGGCAATGCCCAGCCTGAAGACGACGAGCGAATTGAACACACGCTGGTTCCCATCTCGCAAGTAATGAAGCTCATTCTTTCGGGAAAGATCCGCGATGGAAAGACCATCGCTGGGACGCTTTGGCTCCACGACTTATGGAGTGCCTCTGCTGTCGATCATCGTGCTACCGACAGCTCACCGTTTCATTGAAAAAAAAGACTCGCGGCATTAACTCCGCATTAATTCCATCCCGTCTGCTGCAAATACGAGGGTTGTACGGTAGGTTTGTATACTCTGTTGACAACACCACGAATTTCCAACACAATCAGGTGAGACAGTTCAACAGGTCAGACTCCGATCCGCCGGAGCCCACGTGAATACTTCGCTCGTTCTGGTTTCTGGCAAGTTCGCTTTAACCTGTTTGACGCAATTCAATAACAGCGAACTACAATGTGGGCAGTTCGCCGCCGGGAGGAACACAAAGTGAAATTGAAAGGAACCGTGAAATGGTTCAACAACGCGAAAGGCTTCGGCTTCATCGGCCGTGAGGATGGTCCCGATGTGTTCGTGCATTACAGCGCTCTGACTAGCGAGGGCTACAAGAGTCTGCAGGAAGGCGACGTCGTCGAGTTTGAAATCGTTGACGGCCAGAAAGGGCCGCAAGCTGCGAATGTGGTGAAGATGCAGTAGAACCAGTTCGCATCGTTCGATCGAGCCCAGCCGAAGAAGGCTGGGTTTTTTCTTTTCCGGAGTCCCCAAAAGACCGTCGGCGGCTTGCGCATCTCCGCCGCCATCGCGCGATACAATTCCCTCGGGTGCAGCACGTGGATAACAAGACCATCGCTACCGTCTTCAACGAAACCGCGGATCTGATGGAGATCAACGGCGACGATTCTTTCCGTATTCGCTCCTATCGTCGCGCCGCCGAAACGCTTGAGGGGCTGCCCCAACAGGTGTCCGATCTCGCTGGCGATCTCAAGCAGTTGCTGGAAATCCCGGGCATCGGCAAGAGCATGGCCGCGAACATCCAGTCACTCATTCGCGACGGAAAGTTGAACCTGCACCAGGAGCTCCTGAAGAAGTACCACCCGTCCATGTTGGAGCTGCTCAAGATTCAAGGACTGGGGCCAAAAACGATTGCCCTGATCTGGAGCGCATTCCAGGTGAGCGACCTTGCCGGTGTCGAGAAATTGGCGAAGGAAGGAAAGCTGCGCACTCTGCCGCGCATGAGCGAGAAGAGTGAGCAGAAGATCGTCAAGGCCATTGAGGACTATCGGCGCATCTCCGGCCGGTTTCTGATCGACGAGGCCGACCGCACGGCCGCACGGCTTGCCGAGCACCTTAAGCACGTCAAAGGCATCGACGCAATCACTCCTGCAGGTTCGCTGCGCCGGGGCCGCGAAACCGTGGGCGATCTTGATGTACTGGTTACCGGCGCTTGCTGCGTCGACGATAAACAGCGAATGGCGCTTATCGAGGAAATCGTTCGCTTCCCCGGAATCCAGGATGTCTTGGCCAAAGGCGACAATAAAGTCAGCTTCAAACTGCACACTGGCTTGCAGGTCGACGTACGCACACTCGCTCCGGATTCCTACGGAGCAGGGTTGCAGTATTTCACCGGTTCCAAGAGCCACGGCGTCGCCCTCCGCCAGCGAGCTCTGAAGATGGGCTTCACCTTGAATGAGTACGGCCTGAACCGTCTGGAGGACGACAAGTGGATCGCTGGCAAAACTGAGGAAGACCTGTATCACGCTCTGAAGCTGGACTGGATTCCGCCTGAGCTGCGCGAAAATACCGGCGAAATCGAGGCCGCCGAGAAACACCAACTGCCCGACCTGATCACCCTCCAGGATATCCGGGGCGATGTGCACATGCACACCACTGAAACGGACGGAAAGAACACCATCGCGGAGATGGCTGAAGCCGCCAAGCTTCGCGGCTACCGCTACATCGCTATCACGGACCACTCCAAGAACCTGGCCATGGCCAACGGCCTTGACGACAAACGAGCGCTGAAACACATCGCACGTATCAACGCCGCCAATGACGCAGATCGAAGGCATTACGATCATGTCGGGTATCGAGGTCGACATTCTGACTGACGGCTCGCTCGATCTTTCCGACTCCGTGCTGGAACAGATGGACGTGGTGGTTGCCAGTGTCCACTCCGCGTTCAATCAGGAGCGGGAGCAGATGACCGACCGCCTGCTCCGTGCCGTCAGCAACAACAACGTTTCCATCCTGGGCCACCCCACCGGCCGCCTGCAGTTGCGCCGCGAAGCTTACGACTTCGATCTCGAAGCCGTCCTGAAGACTGCGGCGGAGAACAAGGTTGCGATGGAACTGAACTCTTATCCCGATCGACTGGATCTCAACGATGTTCATTTGCGCATGGCACGAGACCGTGGCGTCAGGATCGTGATCAATACCGATGCGCACCACACCTCGCACTTCGAGAAGATCAAGTACGGGATTCTGCAGGCGCGTCGTGCGTGGCTCACCGCGAAAGATGTGTTGAACACGCTTCCCGAAAAGGAATTTCGCCGCGCGATGAAGCACCACTGGCCGACAAACTAGGTGAATCCGCTGGCCTGCGAAGCGTAAGCTAGAGATGCAGCTCCACCCAGGAGGTGCCCATGACTGATACAAACTTCCCCAAACCGGGGCCGGGGTTCGACGCCGGCCACGTCCCTATCACAGAAGAATTTGACAGCGCCAAGCGGACGCTCCCTCCGGTGGCTCCGCTTATGATCGCCCTGATCGTGGTGTTGGTGTTCATCGCCGGAGTGGCGTATATCTTCCGCTCCAAGCCTGTCGCGCAGGGTCAGATCGACCAGGCCTTCGCGATGCAGCAGGAAGACAAGCCCTATTCCATGGTCCTGATGCAGGTCACGCTGCGCAATGTCGGCGACAAGCCGTTGTTCATCAAGGAAATCAAGGCCGACATCATGACCGACCAGGGCGAGTCCTCCGACGACGCTGCGTCGGCCGTGGACTACCCACGATATCTACAGGCGTTCCCTGATTTGCAACCCTATGCCACCGAGCCGTTGAAGGTCGAAACCAAGATTCCGCCCGGTGGCGAGGCCAAGGGCAGCGTCATGGTCGCCTTTCCCATCACCAAGGAGCAGTTTTACGCGCGCAAGGACATCAACGTAACCATCTTCCCCTACGATCAGAAGGCCATCGTGCTGCACGAAAAGGGCGCGGCGCCGCCGGCGAAGTGAGCGCGAAACCTGGCGGCTGACTTCACGATGCAAAAGGCCAGAGCCTGGCTCTGGCCTTGCCTGAACTCAACGGGTCGCCCACGCTACGGCGTTACCGGCTTGGGCGCGTTCTTGGGCGTACTCAAGTAGCCCGTAATGCTGTTCTTGTCCGCCGAGAAGGCAACAATCTCATAGAGCATATGATCGCGGCCGGTGTAGAACTGCAACGGTTCTCCGACGGTCCGGTCTTTCTTTTCGATCGTCTTGTCGTCGGCAAACACGTTCAGCGTGAACTGGCTCTTCTTGGTGTTGACCTTTTTCAGTTGGAGGCTCACCGTCGAAACCGGGGTTTTTGCTCCCTTTTGCAGCGTGAACTCGAAGTAGTTGCGATCACCCTTGTGCTTGAGGACCTCAAGCTCTGCGGATGTGTGCGCGATCAGGCCGCTCTGCACGCCCAAGTCACCGATGGTGCGCTCCAGCTTCTGGTTGGTTGCCTGCAAATCCGACTGCGTCTTAACGATGTCGGTTTTGGCGGCTCCGACTTCCGATTTCACGCCGCTCACTTCCCCGCTGACGGCGGCGATCTGCTTACTCTGTTGAGACTGAGCAGCTGAAAGCTTCGCCTCTCCCGCTTTCTGTTTCTGCTCTAACTCAGCCGCTCGGCGGGCCAGCTCTTCTTTCGTCTGGCCGACTTCGGAAGTCAACGCTTCCTTAAATTCTGACTTCGTGCTGTGCAGCCGCGCCGACAGGTCAGTCTGGGCCGACTCCAGCGCTTGCTGCTTTGTGTCGATTGCATCCAGTCGGCTCTTCAGCGTGTACATGAAGTACAGCGAGGCCAGCACGTACACCAGCGCAACTGCCAGTAGTAGGTACTTCAATATCGAGCTGTGGTCTGCGCCGCCATGAGAGTGGCTTTCCGCAGGATTAGTTACCTCTTCTTCGTACATCAATTGTCCCTTTCGCCCTTAAAACTCGTGTCCCTGAGATTCACTAACGTCTTTGAGCTGAAGATTTGGATAAGTCGCGAGTAGCCCTACGAGTTGAGTTCCGGTGTCGACAAGTCGCTAGCAGCGCACGGCCGACGCTGCGACGAACCGCGGGATCTCCGCAGGGTGCCAACACCTTAATTATAGACGGTTGCAAACCCGAAGTGATGCCCCAAAGTTGCAGAGGCCTGTTCGCTGGACGCCGGTTGCCTCCACCCTGCTCTACAATCGGTAGGTGAAAACCTGGGATGCAATCGTCGTGGGCGCTGGCGCGATTGGGCTGAGTCTGGCGCGGTGCCTCAAGGCCCACCAGTTGCGTGTGCTGGTTATTGAGAAACATGAACCCGCCCACGAGGCGACTTACGCCGCCGGGGGCATGATTGCCAGTTGCGATCCCCACATACCCAACGCACTCAAGCCACTGGTCGCCACCAGTGCCAGAATGTATCCCGAGTTCGTTCGCGAACTAGAAGAGGAATCGGGCGAGTCCGTCGATCTTCGAGACGCCGGCACCATTGCGTATTTCGGGAGCGCCGAGAACCCGGGCTGTGCCGGCGGTCGTCAACTGACAGCAGCGGAACTTTTGCAACTTGAGCCATTGCTTGCGTTGGTTGGGCCAACCTGGTTTCTTCCGGAGCGCAGTGTGGATCCACGCGCTCTCGGCCGCGCCCTTCTGCAGGCAGCAAGGCATCGCGGTGTGGACCTCGTTACCGGATCTCCGGTGATTGAGGTCCTTACCGAGAACGGTCGGGCCGTCGGGGCCAGGACGAACCATTCCAGCTACGCTGCAGGCGTCGTCGTGAATTGCTCCGGAGCCTGGGCTGCTCAAATCGCGCCGGTCTCGATTCCGACGCGCCCAGTGAAAGGCCAGATGGTTTGCGTGGTACCTCCCACGGGAGCGTCGCACGCCGGACCACTCATTCAGCACGTCGTTCGCACGCCCGCGGTCTACATAATTCCCCGTTCCGATGGTCGCATCCTGCTGGGCGCCACGGTCGAAGAGGCCGGCTTCGACCAGCAGGTTGATCCGGAAACGATCCAGATGCTGTACAAGGCAGGAATTGACGTAGTGCCCGCGTTCGCCAACATGCGGATCCACGACGCCTGGGCCGGATTGCGTCCTGGCACGCCCGACGACCTTCCCATCCTCGGCGAAACGTCTCTACCCGGCTATTACGCGGCCACAGGCCATTATCGCGACGGAATTCTGCTGGCACCGATCACCGCGCTGGTCATGACGCAACTCATCGCCCGCGAAGCATCCGAGTTCGATCTCGCACCCTTCTCGCCGCTGCGCTTCTGACCGCTAACTACTGGCCCTGCCTTCCCTACCTCGCCGCCGTAACGAACAGGTACCCCGTCAGCATTCGCTTCATCTCCTCGATCACGCGGACGCGTCCTTCGTCAGTTTCCTGCTCATACGCGTACGCAATCAGCCGCTCACCCCCTTCGCTCGCCACCCGCAGCATCAGATTCAGCTCCGGAGTGTCGGGAATTCTCAACCGCTCCAGCAAGACGTTCTTCAGCACCGCCGGCAGGCCCGACATCGGCGACGCCGCCCTCTCCTTCGCTCCCGCGCTGATCAGCTTCCCCAGCGCCAGCGCGCGGAAATCACCATGCCGGTCGAGGTACTGAACGTAGCCATCGATTACCTTCTCCACGAACCCCGCCGGATCGAACCTTGGGATCGCCCCCGTCAGCTCGTTCTGCAGCGGCTGCATCACTCCTATTTCCAGCCACCTTTGAAACTGCCTCAGATGCCGCATCGCCACCGCATCAAAGATCGATTGCTTGTCCGGATAAAAACGGTACAGGCTGCCAATCGATATCTCCGCTTCCTTCGCGATTCGACTCGTCGTCACAAACTCCAGCGGAATCTGCGCCAGCAAAGAGCCGGCGGCGTCGAGGATTCGCTGCACCGTCTCCTCGCTGCGCCTCTGATTCGGCAATCTGCGCGGCAATGTCAGCACTTCTGTCATGTCACCCACCGTCCTGGCTCAGCTCGCCCCAACCTATCAGGATGGAAAAGAGTAGAAGCGGCGTCAAGTTACGAAAGTACCTATAGGGTGCTCGGAACCTGTACTTTCGTAACTACTGGCTGCTTTTTCGATTTGTCATCCTGAGCGGAGGCGCCTTTGCCGCCGTAGTCGAAGAGCCTGCCCTGAGGACCTGCTTTTACTGGCAACCGACAACTGGCAACTGTTTTCGGTGGAAGCACCCGGCTTCAGAGGCTGCTGAAAAAAGCTGGGTGCCCCACACAAGCAGCCTTTGCTTGTGTGGGTCTTTTGAATTTCCCCTAAACGAATGGACGACGTCTTGAAAGATCACAGGTGGCCCACCCTTATCGCCGGCCTTTGGCGATAGGGTGGGTTAGCAATTCGGCGGGTAGCTCAGCCAACGCATTAACACCCGCTCGTGGACAGTCATTTGGGCAGCGAGTCCGGAGTCTTCAGCGTCTTCTTCACTATCTCCATCTCGTGCTCTTTTCCATCGTCATCGATGACGTATAGCTTGCGTTTTTCAATGGCATACTTAACCGGCCCGTTGACAGTGAGGTTCGCTGGCTTCGACCAGCGCCACTTGATGTGCTCCTGCGCCTGATAGACGTATGTGTCACCCTCGATCACGAATGTTTCGTAGACCCTGTACACGGCCGTCTGCGAGCCACTCGTATTGCCGCTGTAGGTCCCGTTCTCGCTTATTGTGCCGTTGGTGTTGCTACCGCCAACGGTTCCGGCGAAATACCGGGAGCGCTCTGAGTCGAGCACTTTGCCGGTCTGCCAGTCCCGCTGTCTTTCGGCAGCCGCGTGACCGGAGAAGGAAATCAAAAGGGCGATTAGAACGAAGGCATAGTAGACGTGGCGCGTTGTCATGGCAGACTCCTGGAAGCGCAGCCTGTCTTGGCTGGCGGCCTTGTTTCGGCGACTGCAGGGTTTTCAATCTCTGTTAGGTCAAGTCTACAACTCTTCCACTGTCGGCAGTTGGCCCACCCGGAGACTCTCCAAACTACAAACGATCTTGAGGTGGGTGCCCCGTCCGGCCTGGTTTTGGCCAGATGCGTCTTTTGACTCTCACTGATAACTGGCCACCGACCACTGACCACGGATCGCGGGTATTCGCGCCGTGCCTTTCAGCGCTAATCTGCGCATCTTCAGCCCCGTGGACACGCGCCATCGACTGTGCCCGAACCCACGACAATCCCGTCCCGGCAGGGACGGAATATCTAAGCCCAGTGCTTCAGCACTGGGGCAGCTGAAAAAAGCCGCTTCCATCGTGCTTTGAAAGGGCACAGCTTTAGCTGTGCCATACGAGTCTTTTATTTTTTTCGTTCCTCGCGGACTTTAGTCCGTGGGGAATCTGCTTTTCGACTTTTTCAGCAGCCTCTTCAGCCGGGTGAACAATGACCCAAACAACATCTGGGGCTTCAGCCCCGGCTTCGCGCGCCAAGCGCTACACCGCCTTCAATGCCTCAACCAGCTTCTGAAACGCCTTCTGATGCGCACGTCCGGCACCTGACAAGATGACTTGGTAGCTAATCGGCGAATCTTCAGCCCCGTGGACACGCGCCATCGACTGTGCCCGAACCCACGACGCCCCCGTCCCGGCAGGGACGGAATATCTAAGCCCAGTGCTTCAGCACTGGGGCAGCCTGAAAAAAGCCGCTTCCATCGTGCTTTGAAAGGGCACAGCTTTAGCTGTGCCATACAAGCCTTTTATTTTTTTCGTTCCTCGCGGACTTTAGTCCGTGGGGAATCTGCTTTTCGACTTTTTCAGCAGCCTCTTCAGCCGGGTGAACAATGACCCGAACAACATCTGGGGCTTCAGCCCCCGGCCTCGCGCGCCAAGCGCTACACCGCCTTCAATGCCTCAACCAGCTTCTGAAGCGTCTTCTGATACGCAAGTTCTGCACGCGGCAGATGACTTGGTAGCGCGAATCTTCAGCCCCGTGGACACGCGCCATCGACTGTGCCCGAACCCACGACAATCCCGTCCCGGCAGGGACGGAATATCTAAGCCCAGTGCTTCAGCACTGGGGAAGCCTCGCAATAGACCCCCGAGTCCCGGAGCCGGTTTACCGGCGAAGGGACGCCATATGTCCCTACCCAAACACCCGCTCCTTATCGATCTTCGCCCCAGACTTCCGCAACAGCGTCATGAACTCCTGCTCGAACGTCCGTTTCCGGTGATGTTCTGCCTGTCGCGCGATATAATCGGCGACAACCTGCCGGCTGCCCCGCCTGGTCGCGCAGCGACAGCGTGGGCCAGGCAGACCGGGCGCGCCAATTGCTCCCGAACCCACGACAATCCCGTCCCGGCAGGGACGGAATATCTAAGCCCAGTGCTTCAGCACTGGGGAACCTCGCAATAGACTCCCGAGTCCCGGAGCCCGCCCTGTCGGGCAAAGGGACGCCATATGTCCCTACCCAAACACCCGCTCCTTATCGATCTTCGCCCCCGATTTCCGCAACAGCGTCATGAACTCCTGCTCGAACGTCCATTTCCGGTGATGTTCTGCCTGTCGCGCGATATAATCGGCGACAACCTGCTTTTGCGCCTGGCTCACGCTGAACCCTCCAAATCCCTCCTGCCATGCGAACTTCGTCCCGCACCGGTTCATCCAGCGCGAACTGTTGCCTTTGAGTTCCTGCATCACTTTTGCCAGCGTCACCGTCGGCGGTAACGCGATCAACAGGTGGACATGGTTGGCTGTACCCCCCGCCGCCAGCAGTGTGATGTTCTTGGCGCGAGCGATTCCGGTGAGGTATTTGCACATCTCTGGGTTGTCTGGAATTAGATTGAGGCGGCCCTCGGTGCTGAAGACACAATGCACCAGGACCCACGCGTGGGTGTGCGACATAAGCCACAACGTACCCGGAATATCCTCCCCATCGCGGTGATGGCGGGCACATACCCGTGTTCATCTGCCGTCCTTCCACCCGCCGTGGCGGGCTCCGGCACTCCCCTCTCGATCGACCGGCCGGCTGCCCCGCCTGGTCGCGCAGCGACAGCGTGGGCCAGGCAGACCGGGCGCGCCAATTGTGCCCGAACCCGCGACGCCCCCGTCCCGGCAGGGACGGAATATCTAAGCCCAGTGCTTCAGCACTGGGGCATGCCTCGCAATAGACCCCCGAGTCCCGGAGCCGGTTTACCGGCGAAGGGACGCCATATGTCCCTACCCAAACACCCGCTCCTTATCGGTCTTCGCCCCAGACTTCCGCAACAGCGTCATGAACTCCTGCTCGAACGTCCATTTCCGGTGATGTTCTGCCTGTCGCGCGATCTAATCGGCGACAACCTGCCGGCTGCCCCGCCTGGTCGCGCAGCGACAGCGTGGGCCAGGCAGACCGGGCGCGCCAATTGCTCCCGGACCCACGACAATCCCGTCCCGGCAGGGACGGAATATCTAAGCCCAGTGCTTCAGCACTGGGGAACCTCTGGTAAAAGAAAATCTGCACGAATTGTTTTTCTTCTAAACAAATCCGTGCAGATCAGTGTAAATTCGCAGCTGCCTTCTTCAACTGACAACTGGCGACTGGCAACTACTCCAGCTTCTCCGGCTCGAGCGCGATTCCCTTCTCTCCGGCAGCCTTCCGCTCCCAATACTTTCGCACCCACGCCTCCCAGCTCTTGCCGGCGGCGGTGTCGCGTCCAGTGAAAGCCAGGGCCGCGATGTCGGAATAGGGGATGGAGATTTTCTCCCGGGAGTTCTGCGGGATGATGCGCACCAGCGACTCGGCCAGGGTGGCTCCCTTGCGGCGGTCGAAGACATAGCCTTCCACCCGCGAGCCATCTCTCAGCTTGATGGTGACGTCGCCGCGATAGTCGAATGCTTCCTCAAGCGCGCTGCGCACGTCGTCTTCGCTCGCAAGTTCTGGTACCCAGCCCTCGATCTTGTGGTGCTCCGTTCCCTCGACGACTTCTAGCAAGTCGGGGTCGCTGGCGCTGAGATGCATGTGTTGCGGCTCGCTCATAAGACTTTTTGCCTGTTGCCAGTTGCTTGTTGCCGTTGCTGGTGCTAATTGCTCGTTCAATGCTGCTTGTGGCTAACTACTTTAAGTGGTCTGATAAATTCGCTTTGAAAGGGCACGGCTTTAGCCGTGCCGTACAAGTCCTTTATTTTTGTAATCACGAGGAGGCTTTAGCCTCCGAGGGATCTGCTTTTCGACGCTTTTAGCAGCCTCTTTAGCCCCGGAGGGAATTCGATCTTCACGGATCGATCTGGCATCTATGAGATGGCCTCTAACCACCAGTCACCAGTCACCCATCAATCCCCCGCATTCGCCGAAACATTTGGCTCCTCAATCTGCACCAGCGGATTATAGGAGTGAACCGGCCGGACGTGTTCCCGCAACATGACCTCCGCTTCGGGGTCCCTGTACTTGCTGGAGAACGTGGCGCGAACCGTTGCCAGAAAACCGTTGAGCGATCCGAATGTATCGTTCACCGCCGAAGCCTCATATCCGCTGTGCACCATGCAGTTGGCGCATTTCGGATTGCCCGACTCGGTCCCGTACTTGTCCCATTCGGTCGCCTGCATCAGCTCTTCGAAAGTATCGGCGTATCCGTCCTGCAACAGGTAGCAGGGCTTCTGCCAGCCGAACAAGTTAAACGTCGGCATGCCCCACGGCGTGCAAGGATAGTCGCGTTTGCCCATTAGGAATTCGAGAAACAACGGCGACTGGTTGAATACCCATTTCGCTTTGCGGTTCGCCAGCATGGCCCGGAACAGCCGTCGGGTGCGCGCCCGTCCCAGAAAATGCTGCTGATCGGGCGCCTTGTCGTAGGAGTAGCCCGGGGAAAGCATCATGCCCTCGACTCCGAGCTCCATCATCTCGTCAAAGAAAGCTCTCACACTGTTGGGGTCGGCGCCATCAAAAAGCGTCGTGTTGGTGGTTACGCGGAAGCCACGCTCCAGCGCCACCTTCATCCCGTCGATCGCAATGTCGTACCCACCCTCGCGGCACACGGAGAAATCGTGGCCTTCGCGCTGGCCGTCAACGTGCACCGAAAACGTCAGGTACTTGCTGGGCTGGAAGAGATCGATCTTCTCCTTCAGCAATAAAGCGTTGGTACACAGGTAGATATACTTCTTTCGGGCGACCAGACCTTCGACAATCTCGGCGATCTGGGGATGCATGAGCGGTTCGCCGCCGGGAATCGAAACCATCGGCGCGCCACACTCGTCCACCGCCCTAAAGCATTCTTCCGGCGTGAGTTGCTGCTTGAGGACATGCGCCGGGTACTGGATCTTGCCGCAACCGGCGCACGCCAGATTGCAGCGAAAGAGCGGCTCCAGCATCAGCACCAGCGGATAGCGCTTGCGGCCTTTGATTTTCTGTTGGAGGACGTACGTAGCTACCGTCCACATCTGCGAAACTGGGACACCCATGCGACAACCGCCGTTCTCGAACGCGAAAGCGAATTCGCTTTCGTTTTTATCCTAAATTGTGCGAGGATGTCAATGCGGAGCGCCTAGACCACGAACCATGACTGACCCGGAATCACTTGAGCAGTTGCTCGACTTTATGACCATCGCCCCCGCGTCAAGGCGAACGCCCCTGCAGCCACGGAGCGTGCAGACGATGCAGCGGGTGGTGGACGCAGCGAGTTCTCTGCTGTGCCGTGTGCCACTGGAGGACGCAACGACCACGCGGATCGCGGCGGAGGCGGCGATATCCGTGGGGGCGCTGTACCGTTTCTTTCCGGACAAGCAGTCGATTGTTGATGCGGTAGCGGTGCGGCACGTTCGGCGATTTCGTACGGTTCTGGAGCACGGGGTGCTGCCGGAGATCGAGCGCGAGATGCGGAGGCTGGACGAGTTTCAACCGGCGCGGTTGCTGAACCTGGTGGTCGACGCCTACGTCGCCTACCTGGATCAGAACCCTGACTTCCGTGCAATTTCGTTTGGACGGCACATCAGCGCAGCGACCAAGGAGCGGGAAGCCTCGCCTGCCGTGGGATTGCCGGCGCTGCTGAAGAACTTCATGCTGGAGCAATTGGGGATTCCCAACACACCCGAGCTGGACCTGATGCTGCGGGTAGTGAGCGAAGCGGGCGAGCGGCTGATTGAATTTGCCTTTGAGCAGCCCACGCGTGAGGAGCGCGACCGGATCATCGGCGAAATGAAGCGCATGCTGTCGGGCTATCTCTTTCCTGCGACGCCGCGATAGCCTTTTCGTAGTCGTGCTCAGCGACTCCCAGCCGGCGACTCTAACCCCTTCAATAGCGTCTTCCAACAGCGGTTGACTCCGAACCAATATGGCAGCTCGCGATAATCGGCGGCATCGAAGATGGCGATGTCAGCATCTTTGCCCGGCTCGATACTTCCCTTTTTGTGTTGCAGGTTGAGGGCGCAGGCGCCGTTGATAGTCGCCGCGGTGATGGCTTCGGCGGGAGACATCTTCATGTGGGTGCAGGCGACGGAGAGCACGAACGGCATCGACGTCGTGGGCGAGGTGCCGGGATTGTAGTCGGTGGCGAGGGCAACGGTGACGCCGGCGTCGATGAGTTTTCGGGCCGGCGGAAAGGTGTCGAGGCCAAGGAAGTAGTTGGCGGCGGGGAGGAGCGTGGCGACCGTTTCGACCTTGGCTAGCCAGGCGATGTCGGCATCGGTGAGGTGGTCGAGGTGGTCGAAGCTGGCGCAGTGGAACTCAGCGAAGAGTTCGAGCGCGGTGTGAGTGAGCTGGCCGACGTGGATGCGGGTCTTGAGGCCGTGAGTGACGGCGGCTCGCAGGATGCGGATGGATTGTTCCGGGGTGAAGGCTCCGCGCTCGCAGAAGACATCGACGTAGTCTGCGAGCTTGCGTTGCGCCGCGGCGGGGAGCATTTCGTCGCAAACGATGCGGACGTAATCGTCGGGGTGGTCGCGGTGTTCGGGGGGAACGACGTGGGCGGCAAGAAGAGTAGGAACGACGGTGCCGGGCCAGTTTTTGGCGGCTTGTTGGATGGCCAAGAGGGATTTGAGTTCGCTCGAAAAGTCGAGGCCGTAGCCGGACTTGGCTTCGACAGTCGCGGTGCCGTGAGCAGCCATTTCGTTGAGCGCGTTGAGGACGTTCAGCGCGAGGTTTTCGGCGGAGGATTCTCGGACGCCGCTGAGGCTGGCGCGGATGCCGCCGCCGGCGGCGGCGATTTCTTCGTAGCCGGCTCCAGCGATCCGCTTTTCGAAGTCGATGAGACGCGGGGCGGCGAAGACGGGGTGGGTGTGGGAGTCGACGAAGCCGGGGAGAACGACCTTGTTGTGGCAGTCGATTTCGTTCGCCGTCTTCGATTCTTTGCGGAGTTCGTCGGTGGCGCCGACGGCGGAAATTTTCCCGTTCTCGATGAGGGCAGCGCCATCTTCGATGATGCCGAGGTCGCGCATGGCCGGGCCGCGACGAGGGGTGGCGTCGCCGCGCAGGGTGAGGAGTTGGGCGGCGTGGGTGAGAAGAACGGAATTCGGCGTTGCGCTCATTTTGTGCCGCCGCTACGCGGCTCAATCATCTTATACGGGGCTGCGTCCGCGGGCTGACGCCCACGGCTCACACAAATGTCGCCCTGCGGGCTTGGAGTATGTCTTTGCGAGCCCGTTGTCCCCAAATTCATGCTCCCCGGAAGTGCCTGAGACGGTGGCACCCGTGATTCGGCCTCGATGTTCCCGGGCTGGGTTTCCAACTCGAAATTGAGTTGACACCACCCTCCCCTGCCCCCTTGCATTTTGAGGCACTTGTGATGGGTTTTTGGTGCAGCTTTGGCAAAACAAAGACTTTAGGGGTACGTAATAGGAAACGTTGGGGTTATGGGCGCGGAGAGGACGGATGGCAGTCTTGGCGGGGAGGGCGGCGGCGGTGAGATCCATGGCCCAGAGCATCAAGCGGGCGGCGGCGAAGTCGACACTGCCGGATGGCCACGGCGCGATGACTTCAGCGCGGTTCAAGGCGAGGTCGCGCGGGGTCATGGGCACGCGAAGCCGAGGGATGCTGGGTTAGTTTGACCGACGCAGGGGCAGTTCGACAAGTTGTCGACTATTCGCTCAAGTGGATTTCCGCCGCGAAAGGGCCCCAATAGCATTCGTAGACCCTGGCGCGTTTATGAATACTGTGTAAGTACAGAGCGCTGGCCTATGCGATGACAAGTCATCAAACTGACAGCTTTGCATCCCCTTCAAGCACCTGCTGCTCCAGCTTCGGCGGCGTGCCTGGCTTCCACAGACTCGCCCGATGCGATACACGGTAACGCAGCGGACCGCCGTCGGGGGTCGTCGCGCGCGTGATCGGGCGGACGATGCAAACGAATTCGGTATCGATCGCATCCGAGCTGGCACTGACCACTGCATAGCCGTGCCCGGCCATGTCAACGAATTCCAGGTGGGGCGCGACGTCGGGATTGCTCGCCGCCCGCGCCTTCGCGATGTCGCCGCTCGCCGCATATTCGAGCGCCGAGCGCACGCCGTGCTTGACCGTCAGGTTGATCGTCGCTTCGGGCGCGGCACCCGGCACCTTGCGCACGAATAGTGGAAGCAGCGGGAAGTCCTTCCAGTATTCGGACGCTTCGGCGAGACCGGGGGCGGAGATCGAACCGGTGATGAAGTTCAGCCCGACCGGGTCAAACCCGGCCGGCGGCAATTTGGGGGCGGCATAGCCGGCCCAGAAGCTGTGGCGGTCGCCCGAGATGATAACGAACCCTGACACTTTGTGGTCGCGGACAGTGTCATAGATTTCGGCACGCTCGCTGAACGCCAAGCTGAAATCAACGCCGCCGAAGATACCGAAATCCTTGCCCGGCCATTTGTCCTTCACCAGCCCGGCGGGCAGGTTCTGCGGATCGGTCCGCATGTCGAGCGTGCCGTTGGTCGCGCCCCAGATCTTCCAGGTCGCGGTCGACTGCATCAGCTGCTCCTTGAGCCACGCTTTCTGCTCGCGGCCGAGCACGCTGTAGGCGGGCTCGTCCTTGCGGAAATTGGGCGCACTCTTGTCGCCGATGGTGATCGTCGCGGGGGGATGACCACCAGCATAGTCCTTGCCCGCATCGATGATCTCCATCAACTCCTGCGGAACCACCGGGAAGTCGGAGTCGAACACGTCCGTTTCGGGCCGATCCCCCGGATTCCGCATCGTGTAGCTGTGAAAATCGGTGAGGATCAGATCGACATTCTTGCCGTAGCGCAACGCGCGATAGGCGGTCATGCTGCCGACGGCAATGCGGTTGTTGGCCTCGGTGCCGAACCCATGATCGTCATACGTGTCGATCGGCGCCTTCGTCACCGCCGGCGGGCCGAACTGGTCGAGCCCGGGGCCCGAGGCCTTGCGGACTCGCGACGGGACATATTCCCACCACGCCTGATTGGCGGCGACGCGCAGCGGCTGCGCGGGCTCGATCTTGCCGTCGTATTTGATGAAGCTCTGCCAGCCCTGCCACGAGAATTCGTGGTTGTCGCCGATGCACACGAACGGAAAATGCGCGCGCGCGTCCTGGATGTCGGGATCGTCGATATGCGCGCGGTAGACATGGCGATAGCCCGCGAGGTTGGTGGGCACATGGAAATTGCCCACCTTGCGGTCGTCGGGAATGCGGCCAAGGTCGTAGACGGTGCGCGAATAGCGGTGCGACACCTCGTCGGGATATTCGACCACTTCGTAGATAAAGTCGCCAAGATGGAGGACGAAGCCGAGTTTGCGATCGGCCGGCGCGCGCTCGTCCTCCCAGATCATCCGGCGAAAGGCATTCTGCTTGCCTTCGTTGACGCTGTTGCACGACACGAAGGCGAAGCGGACCGGGCGCGGGTCGCTGGCGCTCGGCGCGGTGATCGTGCGTCCTACCCGGCTGCCCGCGCCGCTGTCGTCGGTGAAGCGGTACCAATAGGTCGTCGCCGGCAAGAGGCCGCCGACCAGCGTGCGGCACGTCCAGTCAGCCGCTGCCAGCACCGGCGTGCGTGCCTTGGCAACGACATTGCGGAAGTCCGCATCTAGCGCCACTTCCACCGTGAGTACCTGCCGCTCGCCCTTGTCGAATGGACGTCGCGTCCACAAGACCACGCTGTGATCGTCCGGATCGCCAGAGGCGACTCCTTGGGGAAAAGACGCACGGTCCTCCCGCCAAACGACTCGCGACGACGCGGCACCCGATCGCGTCGCCCACACGCCCATGATTCCTAGCGAAGCAGCGCCCGCCAGAAATTGCCGTCGATCCATCTCACGCTCCCGATTGAGGGCTACAGTTTCATAACCGGCACTGTTCAAAACTGGACTCACCCTAGCAGTCGCAAAAGTCGCGAGTAAAGCTATTCGTGACGAACGGTCTATAAGCGGGGACGAAGAACGGCGAATGCTCCCATCGCGCGCCACAACCGGGATATTACGGGGGATACCGAAAAACGCCCTATCCGCTGAACTAGCCCGCCACTGCAGGCCCCGCGTTTCAAACTGACCCACTACCCGATGAACGGGCGTCGCCTGCTCCGCACGGCCCATCTGAAGTTAACTTCCCAAAGATAGTTGTTGTAATCAGGCCATATCGCACGTAATCGCTCACGAACACCCCTTTGCGCGTCCTCGTTTAGGATGAGGCCAGTGAAGAGTACTTGCGCCAGGGCTGAAGCCCGTGAGGTTGGGATGCGTGTTCACCACGCTGAAGCGTGGTGCTTCCACCTTCTTGTGTACAGGGGCTAAAGCCCGAACGCATATTTGGAACGATCGGCACGGCTGAAGCCGTGCCCCTTCAAATCCTGTGCCGCCCGCCGCGCGGGCTCGGAAATTCTATCCGTCTATTTCCGCGCGCTCACGCGCACGGCTAAAACAAATATCGCCCCGCGGGCTCAGGATATCGCCGAGGTTCAGCGGTGTCGTTCCCAGGTTAACGCCCGACGAAAGGGCGTGAACCTGGCGCAGCCGGCTCACGAAGAGGGACGTCTCCAGAAATCCCCGTTTATCAAATTCAATGAGCACACATGTAGTCTGAAATATGGCCAAATTTCATCGGCGAAGATGACTGACTCCTTTTCCAAAGAGACCGTGTTGACAGCCCAAATTTCGTTAATCTTCTGAAGGAGAGCCTTAACCTCGTCAGTTGGCTGTAGGTGTTCAAATCGACTCTCAATAGTTCCGGCGACAGCGTCCTTCTCTAGCAAGAGGATCTTCTTGGCATCACTGTGTCTTGCTAACTTTGGAATTTTCGTTCTTAAGGACGAAAGAACAAGTTCCTCCCCGGGGTTCCCCGGCCAGTTCCTACTTGTGCCGAAACTCGAATTCTCGCCCACTTCGATAGGCGTTTTCCAAATCGTAAGTGGAATTACAAAACCTCCAATCGAAATCGGTACCACCGTAGCCCCATTGGTTAAAGTGGGAAGGATTACTCTCAGTTCATTCAATAGCGTTTCGCGAACAAGTGACCAGTCAGCGAAGCTGGTCTCGTGAACGCGATTGTAGAGCTTGACCCAATTTTCAATAACGGTCTTGTCATCCAAAGAGAATTACCCTCTTGTTGATTCTCCCACCTCAGACCGCGACCTCAATACCCGCGGTCCCCTGCCATCGGGATCTTGATTCCCTTCTCTTTCGCGAAGTGCTTGGCTTCGTCGTAGCCGGCGTCGACGTGGCGGGCGACGCCGATGCCGGGGTCGTTGGTGAGGACGCGCTCGATGCGCTTGGCCATTTCGTCGGTGCCGTCGGCGACGGTGACTTGTCCGGCGTGTTGCGAGTATCCGATGCCTACGCCTCCGCCGTTGTGGATGGAGACCCACGAGGCGCCGCTTGCGGTGTTCAGCAAGCGCGTTGAGCAGCGGCCAGTCGGCGATGGCGTCGCTGCCGTCTTTCATCGACTCAGTCTCGCGGAAGGGCGAGGCGACGGAGCCGCAGTCGAGATGGTCGCGGCCCATGACGATGGGCGACTTCAGCTTGCCCGGACTTCACCATGTCGTTCATGGCGAGGCCGAATTCGGCGCGCTCGCCGTAGCCGAGCCAGCAGATGCGCGAGGGGAATCCCTGGAACTTGATGCGCTTGCGGGCGAGGTCGATCCAGCGGCTGAGGACGCGGTCGTGCGGAAACATCTGGAGGACCAGATCGTCGGTGGCGTGAATGTCGGCAGGATCGCCGGAGAGCGCCGCCCAGCGGAAGGGGCCGCGGCCTTCGCAGAAGAGCGGGCGAATGTAGGCGGGCACGAAGCCGGGGAAATCGAAGGCGTCTTTGACACCGTGATCGAAGGCGAACTTGCGAATGTTGTTGCCGTAGTCGAAGGTGACGGAGCCCATCTTCTGCAGCTTGAGCATGCCTTCGACGTGACGGGCCATGGTGTCGAGTGACTTCTCGAGGTAAGCTTTGGGGTCGTTCTTACGCAGTTCTGTCGCGGCTTCGAGGGTCAAGCCGCCGGGCACGTATCCGTTGAGCGGATCGTGGGCGGAGGTCTGGTCGGTGAGGATGTCGGGGACGACGCCGCGCTCGGCGAGCTCGGGGATGATGTCTCCGCAATTGCCGACGAGGCCGACGGAGATGTTTTCTTTCTTGCGCACGGCGTTCTTGAGGATGCGCAGGGCTTCGTCGAGCGAGTTGACCATGAAGTCGCAGTAGCCGGTGCGCAGCCGCTTCTTGATGCGCTCGGGATCGACCTCGATGCCGAGGTAGCAGGCTCCTGTCATGGTTGCGGCGAGGGGTTGGGCGCCGCTCATGCCGCCCATGCCGCCGGAGACGATGAGCTTGCCAGCGAGGTCTCCGCCAAGATGCTTGTCGCCAGCGGCAGAGAATGTTTCGTAGGTTCCCTGAATGATGCCTTGCGAGCCGATGTAGATCCAGGAGCCGGCGGTCATCTGGCCGTACATGATGAGGCCTAGCTTTTCGAGCTGGTTGAAGTGCTCCCAGTTGGACCAGTGGCCGACGAGGTTGGAGTTGCAGATGAGCACACGCGGGGCGTAGTCGTGGGTGCGGAAGACGGCGACAGGCTTGCCGGACTGGACGAGGAGCGTTTCGTCGTTTTCGAGCGCCTGGAGGGAGCGGACGATGGCGTGGTAGCACTCCCAGTTGCGGGCAGCGCGGCCGGTTCCGCCGTAAACCACGAGTTCCTGGGGGCGCTCAGCGACTTCTTCGTCGAGGTTGTTCATCAACATGCGCATGGCGGCTTCCTGTGCCCAGCCTTTACAGGAGAGTTGGTTGCCGCGGGGAGCTTTGATGGGCGAGTAAGCGGTGCTAGCGGGTTCGGCTGCGACTGGCATAACCCAAGAATGGTAGTGCGCGAGGCGGTGGAGCGCAAACACTCGGCGGATCTGGCTGGAGGAGATAGTTCTTCGAAGGCCCTTGTAACGAACTGCGCCGCAAAAAGTCAGGCGCCAGTTGACCGCTGCACACGCACTGGCCTGCTACCGTTGCTTCCTTCCGGACCTGGCGGGTTTCACAGGATTGCGTTGCGCGGGACCAGCGCCCGACCAACTGCATCTTACCATCCAAAGCGATCGCCGCGAGCTTGTCGTAGCCGTGCGACTCAGCGAAAGATGCTAAAATAAAGGGATTCCATGCCCTCGAACGATGATTCTGTAGCTGTTCTGGACCCGCCTCAGGAGGGCGCTGCGGACATTTCTCCCAAAAGAGTTGGCTTCGTCAGCCTGGGTTGCCCGAAGAACCTGGTGGATAGCGAAGTCATGATGGGACTGCTGTCCCAGGGCGGGGCGCAGATCACCGCGCGCGCCGAGGATGCCGACATCATTGTCGTGAATACGTGCTCGTTTATCGATACCGCCAAGCAGGAGTCGGTGGATGCCATCCTCGAAATGGCGCAGCACAAGGTCTCAGGCAAAGCTCAGAAGCTGATTGTCGCCGGATGCCTCGTTGAACGCTATCGCAACGAAATCCAGAAAAACATTCCTGAAGTGGACGCCGTTGTCGGTACTGGAGAGTTGCAGCAGATTCTGAGCGCCGCCGGGCTCCAGGCCAAGCCAAACGAAGCCGGCCCATTCGTCATCCTGAATTCGCGATCCGAGGGCGATGCCCGCGAGGCTGCCGGGCGGTTCTCCAAAGAAGGTTGGGACGGCGCCATCGCCGATCTTCCCAACTATCTGTATGACGAAAACACACCGCGCCTGCTGGCAACACCCAAGTACACGGCGTACATAAAGATCGCCGAGGGCTGCGATCATCCCTGCTCGTTCTGTATCATTCCGCAGCTACGAGGCAAATTTCGCTCGCGACGCTTCGAGTCGGTTATCGCCGAAGCGCAGCAGTTGGCCAAGAGCGGCGTGCGCGAGATTACCTTGATCGGGCAGGACACGACCTGTTATGGCGAGGACCTCGGCCTGAAGGACGGGCTGGCACTCCTGCTGGAGCGACTGGCGCAGATCGAGGAATTGCGCTGGGTGCGGTTCCTTTACGCCTATCCCAACAAGATCACCGGAAAGCTGCTGCAGACGATCGCCGCGAACGACAAGATCTGCTCGTACATTGACGTCCCGCTACAGCATGCGTCGCCTGCGGTGCTGAAGAACATGAAGCGTGGCGCCGGGGCGGAAATCTTCCTGAAATCCATCGAGAAGATGCGGCGTGAAATTCCTGGGCTGACACTGCGAACGTCGTTCATCGTTGGGTTCCCGGGAGAAACCGTGGAGGACTTTGAGGTCCTCTGCGACTTCGTGCGAGAAGCACAGTTCGACTGGCTGGGAGTATTTGGCTATTCCGACGAGGAGGGCGCACTCGCCTTCGCCAGCGAAAACAAGATCGCATCCAGGGAGATCGAGCGCCGTCGCAAGAAGCTCATGTCGATCCAGAAGCAGATCAGCCGCAAGAAGAGGCGCGCGCTGATCGGGCGCCAATTCGACTTGCTTCTCGAAGGCCCCTCGGAAGAAACGGACTTGTTGTGGCAGGGGCGCACGGCGATGCATGCTCCGGAGATCGACGGCACGGTGTACGTCAATGATTTCGGAGATCATGCGGACGTGCGCGAGGGAGAGTTTCACCGTTGCGAGATTACCGAGGCGCACGAGTACGACCTCGTGGCTCGTATTCTCTAGGTGCTGCAATGCCAAAGAAACGCGTTGTCAGCTTGCGTTGTCCGACGTGCCGGAAGATTGTGCTGGCCAAGGACCCGGACTTCCCGTTCTGCAGCGACCGCTGCCGGTTGATCGACCTGGGCAAATGGGCGAGCGGCGCCTATGTCATCTCAGCACCGTTGAACGATC
Source organism: uncultured Acidobacteriaceae bacterium (assembly GCA_963758255.1). Lineage (GTDB taxonomy): Bacteria > Acidobacteriota > Terriglobia > Terriglobales > Acidobacteriaceae > DASRAA01. The sequence continues at coordinate 1,266,454 of CAVWUX010000001.1, read as the reverse complement.
CGGAGACTGACGATTCCACCTACTCCAATGAGCCCTTCAAAAAGCCCGACTGAGATCGCGCCAACCACGCCGGCCTGGGCGACATTGGTGGCGACTTTTTTCGGGGTAGGGCGGCTGCGTCCCGGTCCGGGAACGTGGGGATCGCTGACGGCGGCGCTGCTTTGGTGGCTACTGGCGGCGCAACTTCCGCCCTCGGCTCGCATCCCTGCGATTCTTGCTTTGATCGTCGCGACCACGGCGGTTGGCATTCCGGCGGCCACGCTCGAGGCCCGCGGCTGTGGCGGCAAAGATCCGTCGCACGTGGTCATCGACGAGGTTGCCGGACAACTGGTCACCCTGATCGCGTGCCCGCTGCTTTGGAAACCATTGCTTGCGGGCTTTATACTTTTCCGTGCGTTCGATATCGTGAAGCCGCCACCGATTCGTAGCCTTGAACGGTTACCAGAAGGTACGGGAATAATGGTGGACGACCTGGGCGCCGGCATATATGGTTTGATCGCGCTGCAGTTCCTGTTGCACTTCCATTGGCTGGCCGGCTGAGTCGTGATTGCGAGCAGCGTACAGTAGTACCGGGTTACAGGTCCCATCATGAAAGCAGCAGACGCGAACAGCGCTCCCCAGATCGAATCGATTGAGCCCGGGTGTGCTTTGCCCGGTGGCGAAATCCGCATCAAGGGACGCGGGTTGCGCCCTCGACAGATGGTCCGGCCTGAGGTTCGATTTGGTGATGTTGACGGCTCGGTCGTCATCAGCTCCGAAAGGTTCATCGTGGCGCGAGTGCCTGAGGGCGCGTCATCCGGCAACGTGGTCGTGGCCAGCAATGGCCATCGCAGCAACCCTCGCGAGATGCAGGTCGCAGTGCCGATTGCCGAGAGCCTGCATCCGGTCGCCAATCCGGCCGTTGATGCCGAAGGCAATATCTATGTCACTTTCTCCGGCTCGCGGGGACAGCAAGTGCCGGTTGCGATTTTCCGCATCGACACCGATTACGAGATGAAGCCCTTCGTGGTCGAGATGATGAATCCCACCGGTCTGGCAGTGGGACACGATGGCAGCCTGTATGTTTCCTCGCGATATGACGGCACCGTCTATCGGGTCTCCAAAAGCGGCGCGATAAGTTCGTACGCCGAGGGCATGGGAGTCGCTACCGGCATCGCGTTCGATGGCGAAGGCAATCTCCATGTGGGCGACCGCAGCGGAACCATCTTCAAAATCGGGAGTGACGGCCAGATCTTCGTATTTGCCACGATTGAGCCCAGCGTCTCGGCCTACCATCTGGCCTTCAACGACGACGGCAATTTGTACGTCACCGGGCCAACGACTTCGAGCTTCGACGCCGTCTATCGGGTCGATCCCCAAGGCCACGTCGAAGTATTTTATCGGGGTCTCGGGCGCCCGCAGGGACTCGCCTTCGACACGCGCGGCAATCTCTACGTCGCTGCTTCGTTGTATGGCCGGCGGGGCATCGTGAAAATAACCCCCGACGGGCAGGCGTCGCTCGCCGTATCCGGACAGAACCTAGTTGGCCTCGCTTTTGCCCCCGGAAAGGCCGCGGTGCTGGCGACTACCAGCGGCGTCCATCACCTGTCGTGGGACATTCCCGGCCGGCCCCTGATTCCCAAGCGTTAGGAACTCCGAGCCCAATTTACGCGATGCTAGACTGAACGGGTGATCGCTGAAATCATCGCGGTCGGCTCGGAGATGCTTACTCCGTACCGTCAGGACACCAACTCACTTTTCCTCACCAAGCAGCTCAATGAACTGGGCGTGATCGTCGCCTTCAAGACCGTGGTCGGTGACAATTTTGACCACCTTACCTGCGTTGCCCGCACTGCCATCGACCGTTCCGACCTTGCCATTTTCATCGGAGGCCTTGGCCCCACAGAGGACGACCTCACCCGCGAGTGCGTTGCCGCGGCGCTGGGCGTCGAGCTTAAGCGCGATCACGACATCGTCACTTTGATGTACAAGCGATTTGCTGAGCGGCGTATCGCCATGCCTGCGAACAACGCCAAGCAGGCTGACGTTATCGAAGGCGCAATCGTTCTACCCAACAAGCGCGGCACAGCGCCCGGGCAGTATCTTGAGACCGAGGTTGATGGCGAGCCGCGCATCGTCATTCTTCTACCCGGTCCGCCGCACGAACTCGAAATGCTTTGGAAGAATGAGTGCCTGGCACGCTTGCGCGAATACCTGCCGCCCGCGGCCATCGCGTCGGCCGTTCTGAAAACCGCCATGTTGCCGGAATCGGCAGCCGACGCGCGCACCGCGCCCATCTACAAAAAGCATCCCGAGGTCGAAACTACGGTTCTCGCCGGTCAAGGCCAGGTTGAATTTCATCTCCGCGCACGGGCCGCCAGCCAGGAGCAAGCCCAGGCTGCTGTGGACAAGCTCGCCGGCGAACTTGAAGACGAACTGGACGACGCCGTTTTCTCCACCGGAGGCGAGTCGCTGGAAGAAATCGTCGGATACTACCTGCAGATGCGCAACCTCAAGCTGGCGGTAGCGGAGTCGTGTACCGGAGGAATGGTTGCCGAGCGCATCACCTCTGTCCCCGGGAGCTCCCGCTTCTTTCTTGGCGGGGCCGTGGTGTACTCCAACGACCTGAAGACGCTCTTCGCTGACGTGCCGCCCCTGATGATCGAGGCCCATGGCGCGGTCAGCAAGGAAGTTGCTCTGGCGTTGGCTGAAAACATTCGCGAAATCTGCAACGCCGACATTGGACTTGGCATTACCGGCATCGCGGGGCCAGCGGGTGGCACGGAAGAAAAACCCGTCGGGTTGGTTTACGTCGCGGTCAGCGACGGCAGCAAGAACGAAGTGGTGCAGCGCCGGTTTCCCGGCGATCGCGAACGCATCCGGCGCTGGGCCAGCCAGCAGGCGCTTGATCTCGTGCGCCGCATCTTGATGTGACCCTATGCGTCTATTCGTTGCGCTCGATATCGATCCCGAAATTCGCCGGGCCATCACCGCATTCCGCGATCAGATGCGCCTGTTGGCCCCGGATGTCCGCTGGGTCGGACCGGAGACATTCCACGTGACGCTGCAATTTCTCGGCGAGACCAAGAAGCTGGAGGAGATTCGTCAGGCATTACAGCAGGTGAAATGCACGCCAACGCAGCTCGCATTTCGTGGCGCGGGATTCTTCCCGAATTCCAGAGCTCCTCGCGTCTTCTGGGCCGGAATCGAAGGCGACGAGCACCTGCAAATGCTCGCGACTGAGGTGGCGAAGACCATGCTTCCGCTGGGATTTGAAAGCGACGCAACTTCCTACATGCCGCACCTCACGTTGGCGAGATCGGGCAGCGGACGGCCGCAACCGGTGCGCAGCGAGCGCCCCGCACCCAGCCTGCAGCGGGTACGCGACGCGCTCGAAAACATGCCCTCACCCCACTTCGGTACAATGACGGCGCACGAGTTCTATCTTTACGAGAGCAAGTTGTCGTCAGCGGGACCGCGCTATGAGAAACGCGCGGCATATCCGTTGCGGTAGGCGCAATCACGTGGCCGCAGCCGAAAAAAGACATTGACCGAGACGCTTATCATCGCTGCCGTTTCGTACCTGCTCGGGTCCATCCCGTTCGGCTATCTGCTCGTCCGAGTCTTTCTCGGGGCCGACGTCCGCCAGACTGGTAGCGGCAACATTGGAGCGACGAACGTCGCGCGCACCGGCTCCAAGCGGCTCGCCGTGGCCACGCTTTTGCTGGACGCGCTCAAGGGCTACGCCGCAGTCGGATTTGCACTCTGGTTTGCGGCCCGCCCGCCGAGCGATCCGAGCCAGGCTTTTCTTCTGGCGGCCCTCGCTGCGTTTTGCGCGCTGCTGGGCCACATGTTTCCGGTTTGGCTGCGCTTCAAAGGCGGCAAGGGAGTAGCTACTGCGCTGGGCGCGTTCCTCGCTCTCGCTCCGAAAGCAGTCCTGGTTTCTCTGGTAGTGTTCGTGGTGATTGTCGCGATCACGCGCTACGTTTCGCTGGGCAGCATTCTTGCCGCGGCGGTTTTCTCTTTCGCGGCCTGGTGGCTAAATCCGCACACGCGAACGGCCGGCGTCATGGTTCTGATTGCCGCCAGTTCCCTGCTAATCATCATTCGTCATAAAGAAAACATACGGCGCCTGCTGGCGGGCACCGAAAACAGATTTCGGTGAGAGAGGGTTCTTGTGAGCAAAATCGCGGTGATTGGCGCGGGTGCCTGGGGTACGGCGATCTCAATTGTGCTGGGCCGCAAAGGCTCGCACCCGGTGAGCCTGTGGGCGCATGAACCGGAAGTTTGCGAGAACATCAACGCGCGCCGCATGAACGATCATTTTCTTGCGGGACACCCTATCCCTGACGCCGTCACTGCCACCAACAGCCTCGAGGATGCCCTCAGCAGCGCCGACATCGTCGTCAGCGTGATGCCTTCGCATCATACTCGCCGCGTCTTCCAGGCGATGCTGCCCCATCTGCGGCCCGAAATGCTGTTCGTTAGCGCCACCAAGGGCATCGAGAACGATACGTTCCTGCGGATGACGGAGGTGATCAGCGACGTCGTTCAGCATTCTGCCCACGGATTTACTCCGCGAATCGCCGCAATCAGCGGTCCGACGTTTGCCATCGAAGTCGCGGAGAACCATCCTACGGCGCTCGCCGTCGCCTCCACCGATCGGGACCTTGCCGCTCTGGTGCAGCGCGAGTTCAGCGATCCCCGCTTTCGGGTTTACACGAATGATGATGTCGTGGGTGTGGAGCTGGGCGGCTCGCTCAAAAACATCGTCGCCATTGCGGCCGGGGTTTGTGACGGCTTGGGGCTGGGACATAATTCGGTGGCCGCGCTCATCACTCGCGGGCTGGCCGAGATCACGCGGCTGGTGGTCGCTTGCGGCGGGCACCCCGAAACCATGGCAGGACTCGCCGGGCTCGGCGATCTGGTTCTCACCTGTACGGGAGGGCTATCGCGTAACCGCACTGTGGGTGTGGAGCTCGGCCGCGGCCGGAACCTGAACGACATCATTGCAGGAATGCACGGCATGGTCGCTGAAGGCGTGCTCACCACCAACGCCGCCATTGGACTGGCTGCGAAGATGGGGATCGAGATGCCCATTACCGAACAGATGCATGCCATCCTGCAGCAAGGCAAGTCGCCGCAGGAAGCCATACGCGATCTGATGGCGCGCCCTTCCACCAGCGAACTCGGGATCTATCGCGACCGGTAAAAACTACTGCGACCGGGATGTCTACTTTGCGGTCTTGTGGCTGGCGGTCGAGGTCAGTCCGTCGAAGAAATTCGTCATGATGCGCAGAACATCGTCTTGCGTCATCAGCGCCGGGTCCAGCATGTTTTCCAGCATCAAAGAATTGCCGAGAGTCGCCAGAGACACTCCAGTCGCGTACGCCGATGCCGGAAGCTCCCGGCCCAGCGATTTCATGACCTGCTCCAGAAAGCCGACCCTGGGTTCGACGAAGCGCCGATGCATGGCTGCCAGCCGCCGCTTGACCTCGGGATGGCGAACGGCAAACAGCTTGAACTCCAGCGCCAGGAGTGACCAACGGCGATCGAGCGTCTTGGAGAGGAAGAACTCTCGCATGGCGTGGAGCTTCGCCTCCGGCTCACGCACCTTGCCCATTTCTTTTTCCAGGGTCGCAATTCGCGTTGAGATTTCCCGCTCCAGCAGCGCGAAGAACAGGTCTTCCTTGCTGTCGAAGTTCGAGTAAAACGCGCCGCGCGTATAACCCGCGTCAGCCGCGATCTCCTCCAGCTTCGCAGCTTCAAATCCGTCGCGCGCAAAAATCTTCTCCGCCGACTGGATGAGCCGCGTCCGTGTAATCTCGGTGCGTTCCTGCCGGCGCAACGCCGGGGATGTTCTGTCAACTTTCACTGCCGGTACCCACAAACCTGAAATATTCCTGTATCGTTTTTGCAACCGGCCAAGCTGCCGGTTCATCTAACGCTCTTGTATGATCGCATACATGCATGTATGTATTAGATATAACATGACAGGCATACGACGCAATTCTTTCCTCGCCGGCAAATTCGTAATTGCGACGCTCATGATCTTCGGCAGCGTTAAGCTGGTGGCCCAGGTTTCCGGGACATCGCCAATCGTCCCCGTGCCCACGCCTGAATCGATCATCCACCGCAGCACGGATCCGTACGCGGGCTCTATACCGCAGGGGCAGGCTACGAATGAGGTCATCGACCTGACCATCATTGACGCTCTCGATCGAGGGTTGAAGTACAATCTCGGGCAATTTCTCGCGAACCAAACCACAGCGGAAGCGAAAGCGCAGCGCCTTCAATCCCTCAGCCACCTGCTGCCGAACATTAACGGCACGTTTGCCCAGGAACTCTTCCGCCTGAATCTCAAAGCATTCGGATTTTCATTCACAGGTTTTCCCAGCTCCGTCGGGCCATTCGGGCTGCTCGCTACTCAAGCCACCGGCAACTGGGATGTCCTGAATGTGTCTTCCATCGACAAGTATCGCGCCTCAGGACAGACGCAGAAAGCGGCCGAATTCAGTTACCAGGACGCCCGCGATACGGTGGTTCTGGCCGTCGGGGCGAATTACCTCCTGGTGATTGCGCAGGAGTCGCGGCTGGAAGCTGCAAGAGCCGAGCTAAAAACAGCACAGGCGCTTTATCAGCTGGCAGAGGACCAGGAAGCCGCGGGGCTTGCTCCCAACATCGACACTCTGCGTGCGCGAGTTCAGTTACAGGCCCAGGAAGAGCTGGTCATCCAGACGGAAAACGATCTCGAAAAGCAGCGTATTTCGCTGGCCCGCGCGATCGGGCTGCCAGTGCAGCAGAAATTTCGTCTGGTAAATCGCGTTCCCTACGCCAGCATTCCGGAGCTTAATATCGCCGGGGCGTTTCAGCTCGCACTGGATACGCGTTCCGACTACAAGGCTGCACAAGCCCAGGTACGCGCCGCGCAGTTGCGCCGTTCAGCGGCATGGAAAGAACATCTGCCTTCTGTGACCGCTTCGGGCGCTTATGGCGTGCTTGGCTATCACGCAGATGCTATGGCGCCCAATTACTCCGCCGCGGCAACGGTTAACATTCCGATCTTTCAGGGTGGACGAATAGAAGCCAACATTAGAGAAGCAGAAGCGGTGCTCAAAGAGAGGCAGGCGCAGGCCGACAACCTTAAAGGCCGCATCGAGCAGGAAGTCGAAGACTCCATTCTCGACCTCAGAGCGGCTGCCCGCCAGGTTGGTGTAGCTAAGATTGGCCTCGATTTCGCACAGCAGGCGCTCACCCAATCACAGGATCGCTTCGCAGCCGGCGTAACCAACAACGTGGAAGTCATTCAGGCACAGCAACAACTGGCCTCGGCCAACGATCGCTACATCGTCAGCCTGTTCGCGCACAACATTGGAAAGGTCTTGCTGGCGCGATCTATCGGCAATGCTGAGCAGATCATCAAGCAGTATCTGGCCGGTAATCCGGCCCTGCCGCCATCGGTGGTCGCACCCACACCACAAACTGCGCCGCCAGCTACCGCTCCTCCGACGCAGCCTAATCCTAAGCAGCTCAAGTAACAGGTGAAGAAAAGATGAGTCCGACGACCACCGAACAGAATGATGTGAAACCGTCCGAAGCCCAAGCGCCAGACCGCGGGGAAGATCACACCAACAGCGATATCGTCGTGGGCAATCGCCGCGGCCTTTTTCAGCGGAACCCGCGTGCCAAGGCGATCGCGTTCGTGGCGCTGATTGTCGTGCTGTTGCTGGTGGGCTGGTACTGGTGGGACAGTCGTCATTGGGAGAGCACCGACGACTCCCAGATCGACGGCCATATTTATCCCGTCAGCGCGCGGGTGGGCGGCCAGGTCGTCAAGGTCAACTTCGACGACGGACAATTCGTGCACAGAGGTGACGTGCTGGTACTCATCGATCCCACCGACTATCAGGTCGCGCTCGAACGCGCCCAGGCTGATTATGAAGAAGCCCAGGCCAGCGCTCAGGCAGCGCAGTTTGGTGTGCCCGTTTCCAGCGCTGGGTCGACCGCGCAAATTCGTTCGGCCTCGGCCGACATGTCCAGCGCGGAAGCGGGAGTGCTGGCCGCCCAGAAGCAGGTGGAAGCAGCCCAGGCCCAAATCACGGAGGCTCAAGCCACGGCGCAGAAATTGGACGCCGATGTCGTGCGCTACCGCATGCTGCTTGACAAGCATGAGATCGCGCAGCAGCAATTCGACCAGGCGACTTCTTCCGCGACGGCGGCGAATGCCACCGTGAAAGCTCGCGAAGCGGCCCTGTTGGCCGCGAAGGCGCAAGTGCAGCAGGCGGAGTCGCGAGTCGAGCAGGCCCGTGCCGAGCTGCGTAACGCTCAGGTCACCCCCAAACAGGTGGAGGCCACCGAGGCTCGGGCCAAATCGGCGGAAGCACAGGTGCTTCGCTACAAGGCCGCGCTCGATCAGGCCCAACTCAACCTCGGCTACACCACCATTGTTGCACCCGTCGATGGCGTTGTCGGCAAGCGCTCGGTACAAGTCGGCCAGAATGTTGCTCCGGGGCAGGACTTAATGGCTATCGTTCCCATGCGCGACATCTGGGTCACCGCCAACTTCAAAGAAACACAGTTGGCGCACATGCAACCGGGCCAACCCGTAAAAGTCAAAGTTGACACCTACGGAGGCCGCACCTGGGACGCTCATGTCACCAGCATTGGCGGGGCCACCGGCGCCAAGTACAGCCTGCTCCCTCCGGAAAACGCTACCGGGAATTACGTAAAGGTCGTGCAGCGGATTCCCGTGCGTATTGACTTTGACAACTCCGACAAGCCCGACTTCAACCAGGACGGACTCCTGCGTCCCGGCATGTCCGTCGATCCTAATGTCAAAGTTTCCGTTCAACCCGAGGGTAACCGGAAGTAGGCACCACCAAAGCCTTCAAACTCCGTATGGCGGACTCAGAGACCTACATGGCTTCCGCGTGGAAGCCGCGCTACAACCCGTGGATCATCGCTCTGACAGTGACGCTGGCAACTTTCATGGAGGTGCTGGACACCTCCATCGCCAACGTCGCGCTTCCGCACATCGCGGGGGGCTTGAGCGCCGGACAGGACGAGTCAACGTGGGTATTGACCAGCTACCTGGTCTCGAACGCCGTGGTGCTGCCCATGTCGGGTTGGCTTACGACTGTCATTGGACGCAAGCGCTTCTACATGACGTGCGTCGCGCTCTTCACTGTTTCTTCCATTCTGTGCGGACTCGCTCCCACGTTGCCTTTGCTGATCTTCTTTCGCATTCTGCAAGGCGCTGGAGGAGGCGGCATGGGCCCCAGCGAGCAGGCAATTCTCGCCGACACTTTTCCGCCGGAGAAGCGGGGCCTGGCCTTCTCTGTTTACGGAATGGCGGTGGTGGTCGCCCCGGCGATCGGCCCGACGCTGGGCGGCTGGATCACCGACAACTATGACTGGCGCTGGATCTTCTTCATCAACGTGCCTGTGGGATTGCTCTCACTCTTCCTGACTTCGACCGTGGTGGAAGATCCGCCGTGGCTGAAGAAGTTCAAGGGCTCCGGCATCAAGATCGACTACATTGGGCTGTCGCTGATCGTACTGGGCATCGGATGCCTGCAGGTGATTCTCGACAAGGGCCAGCAGGATGACTGGTTCGGATCAGGCTTCATCACGACATTCGGGGTCATCGCGGCTGTGGCGCTGGTCGCGCTGGTCATCCACGAATGGCGTACGCCTCATCCTGTCCTCGAGCTAAAGCTGCTGAAGAACCGTAACTTCGCTGCCACCGTGCTCTTTAATTTTGTGCTGGGTGCCGTGTTGTTCGGCACCACGGTGCTCATCCCGCAGTTCCTCCAGCTCATGATGGGCTACACCGCGGAAAAAGCCGGAGAGGTCTTGTCGCCAGCCGGATTCATGCTCATGGTGCTGTTTCCCGTCGCCGGCATTCTCTCCACCAAGGTCGACCCGCGCTACATGATTGCCGCCGGGTTCGGCATGACCTCGATCGCCCTTTATCACATCACTCATCTCAGCCTGGCGATTGATTTCCGCACTATCATGCTGTGGCGTATGTACCAGATGTCGGGATTGGCCTTTATCTTCATTCCGATCAGCATCCTTAGCTACGTTGGTGTACCGCTGGAGAAGAACAACCAAGTTTCCGGCATCAGCAATTTCATTCGCAATCTGGGAGGCAGCGTCGGCATATCCATGCTGACCACATTCCTGGCCCGCCAGAGCCAGATCCACCAGACCAACCTGGTGGCGCACGCAACCTCTGCCAACCCGAAATTCCAAAGCATGCTGAACGGCTCGGCCGCGAATATGGCCAAGTCGGGGTCAGGTCCAGTGCTCGCCATGCAACAGGCATACAACCAGATCATGGGACTGGTGCAACAACAGGCGGCGCTGCTGTCCTACGTCAACGCATTTTGGGTGGTATCGCTGATTGTCGCCTGCCTGATACCGGTTCCCTTTCTGCTGAAGCGACCCAAGCCGGGCGCAGCCGCGGAGATGGGCGGACACTAGCCTTGGCGGTGCCGTGCGCCCCAATGGCGAGCGCGAATCACGCGGAGCACCGGTGGCACTTCCCAGTTTCCACGTGCGATACTGGCGTCGCAAGCTTTCCCCACGCCGGGATGGCGAAACTGGCAGACGCAGCGGACTTAAAATCCGCAGACCCGAAAGGGTTGTGGGGGTTCAAGTCCCCCTCCCGGCACCGATTCAACCAAAACCATTTTTTCGGGAGAGCTCGAACACCTATCCGAGGGCGGCGGCCCTTTGGGCAAGTGGACCGGTGCCCCGATCAGCGAGGGGACAAAGTATCGGGCAACACGATCATGGCAAGTCTTACTCGATGATTCAAAAGTTGGCAATTCGTTAAACCACTGATTCTGCACACGTGCCAGGTTTTGGCGAAGGACGACATGACTGCATCGCGGAGGGCACTTCGGAGACGGACGGAATGACTGGGCGACCTAGGACCCACATCTTCAAGCTATAAACATGTCTTCCCTGCCTGACGTGATGCGATGACTCAAACGTAGGCGCGTCGCCAAACTATTGGTCTGCTGACGTATACCTCTTGGGCGAGAGACCGCCTTGCCACGTCTGCAGGCAGCGAGGTTCTCATGCACAGCTGCACCTTATCAGCGTGCATTGAAATATCACGAGGCACAGCACAGCAAGCGAGCCAGCGGCTTGCCGAACATCCGGAGTCAACCTGATAACAGGTGCTGTCTCGCCTCGTCGAGATCTGTGCGGCGCTGTGCGGGCGGACCGCTACGTCTTCCTTGCCTGCTTTCTTCCTCTCGCAGAAGTCGGTTACATATTCGGGATTGTTTTCCGGCACCCGTCGGGCAATGAATAGTCCGAGTAAGGCGATAACGTTCACGGCAGCCAACAGGGCAAACAGAAGTGTGGCCAATTCGACGAGCAGCGGACGTGCCAGCCCGACCAGCAACAACACTGCCGAGATTGCGTATCCGATGGCCAGCAGACGCCGCGTGGCGAGGGAGTAGATCGGGCTGGTCGAGCGCAGCAAAATGTACGCGGTCAGGAGCATGGCCACGCCGAACGATATCCACTTGCCGGTCGAGGGCCACCAGGTGGCGAGCGCGAGTTCGTCTGTGAGACTATCGGCGCGCAGAGCGCGCAAGATACCAATGTTCTCGGCGCAATCCAGGAGCGCGGTGGCCAATGCGACCCAGCCAACCACCCGGGCCAACTTCGTGGGTCTACTGCCGGCACGAACGGCAAACAGCGCGGCGAACCGCCACAGGTAGAGCGCGTAAAGAACAATGAAGAGGAAGTCTTCATAGGTGTTGGTGCGGAGGGCGGCGACGGCCATTGCAGACCCGCAGACCGGCTGGGCCTCCTTGGGTGCGTCGTTGAGCTCCTTGTTGTTTTTCGGTATGTTCGGCTGGTTCGAGTTGCGAAGTGTTTTGATGCAGGTCGCTTCAGTCGCGCTGGGGTCGGAGGTGCAAAGCACCTGCTTGAGATCAGCCGCCGATCTGGGCAGCTCAATCGCCAAGACCGGGCGGTCGATCTTGTCGTGGAAGTCATGCGGCAGCGGGTAGCCGGAATTCAGTTGGGCGCCGAACCATAGCGCGGCCATACTCATCAGAAGGGCGATGATGCCGACTGTCCGTCTGGCCGGTGACAAGGTGGGCGAAACGGGCTCGCAGGCAGGGTTCTTCGGCTGTTCTTCAGTTGTCATGGCTTGACCTCGGGAGTCGGGGCGTCGCCGGATCTACAGTAGGCGGCGTCTGAGGGTTGGTCGGCGGAGCCGTATTGTACGACCTTCCTGTCACGAAGATAGTTCAATACGCAGCCGATGTCGGGGCTAGGGGCGCTCTTCCCCGGAACACCATCTTTCAGGTCGTTCCAGCCCTTATCGATACATTTCATCTGACCGACACTGAGCTTCCAGGACAGCGGGGCGCAACCCACATCTTCCACCCCGGCGGCGGTTGCCGGAAAGACAAAGTCGGCGCGCCAAACGTTAATACCCCGCTGCTTGTAGTTGCGGGTGAAGAGCGCAAGCTCGCTGTCGTCGTGGGCGAGCTGGCCGCTGTCGCGCACCCCGAGGAGGGCGTCAACCGGGGCGGTGATCTGGTATCCCCAGCCGTGCACAGAACCCGGCCGCTGCGCGGGAGGCGGGAAGGGACGAATCTCGATGATCAGCACGTCCGCCAGCGGATTGCCGTCTGGCTGGGGACCCTTATTGCCAGGGCCGGCGATTGGATGAGGGGGTAGGCAGTTGGCGGCGCCGTCTGGACAAATCGCATCCTCAAGCCAGCCCAACAGCGAAGCTATGCCGAAGTTGTCGTAGTAGCCTCCGTCGACTAGGTGGTAGTCAGGAACATAGGATCCACTGAAATCGGAGCGCGCCGCCGGCGCAACATAGGGGAACGACGCGGAGAGGCGCGCTGCGGTGTTTACGCGAATGTCGTACGACTGTTTCGGGCTTTCATTTGAACCACGAAATAGATCGTAGAAATTGACCGGCCCACGGCCAACGTCTCGGGCGGGGAAATTGGTGGTGGAAAACACCAAGGGCCGGCCGGACTCGACGACGGTGGCATTAAACAGCAATGCGGGCATGTTGTTTCCGGGCTGCGGGGCCCACTGGGACCGAAAGGTATCCGTCCGATTGACTTGGTAGCGCCGGAACCACCTGGATAGAAAGCAGTCGTTCCGCTCTACGCCCTCGATGCGATGGAGATGGTTGATCCAGGACCACTTCTCTTCCAGCGCCCACCCGCGATCGATGAATTCGGTACGGAACCAGGGAGCGATGGCGCGGAAGAAGTCGGGATTGGTCCACGCCCAGGCGACTTCATCGATGGCGGAAGCCCTGGTGTTGTGGACAACCTGTGCGGTATCAGGTTGGTCAGGATTTGCCGCGACTGCGGCGGCATAGGCCATGGCGCCTTCGGTGCCGCCCGAGACGCTGCTGATCAGGACGATGGAGTTGAGCAGATCGCATTGGTCGGGCGAGGCTGAGTTCGCGCACTCCTGTTGCAGTCGGTGGAGGACGGTGGCGGTCCAGGCACCGGCCTGGATGCCTCCGCCGGCCGTGGCGACCAGCACGAGCCTCTTGTGGTTGCGGTTGTAGCGATCGCGGACGAGATCGGCGGGGCGCATCATGTTGTTCCGCGGGTCAGCGGACACCTTCATGACACGGTAGAGGTGGTCGGATACCGGAGCAAAGGTGGTTCCGAGGCTCAGCAGCGCGATGCACGCCAACAGGGGGAAGCGGTAGCGGTCAAAGAAGAAGGTGAGCGCGCCCAGGCTCCAGCAGGCTACCGTGAAGGTCAGCAGTACGAAGGCCAGGGCTGGAACATAGGCGGAGCTAGCGTCGATGGAGCTCTTCGCATATCCGATCGACAGGTACGTTGCGGTGGCGAACAGGGAAGCCGCCATGGCGAAGACGTGGCCGGATTGCAGAGCGAGCTGGCCAACGGGGGCTGCGGGCTCGATCAAATAGCCCTGCCCGGCGCAGCGCAGGACCTCAAGTGGCCACTGACTGATGCGGTTGACGAAGCCCTTTAGACTATCCATCCTTCCCGATCGCCAGCAGTAGAGTTTGTCAAACACACGCTCCAGCGGCGGAACGATGTACACCGGAAAGATGAGATAGGGCGGCGGATGTGTCGTCTTCTGCGGGTCGGTGAAGGCCAACTGGACCACCTTGGCGAGGAGGACCACGCCCAGGGAAGACAGGAGCCCCAACACCGGCATCAAGTAGCGGAGCACCCAGAGCTTGTCGAAAGGAGTCCGCTGGATGACGGCTACGACCAGCACCACTGCCGCGGCCAGACCGCACAAGAACGTCACTAGTACTTAGTTGCGTAGATTAGCGTAAGATAAATGGGGATGCACATTGCGAATCTCACGTTTCGTCCACTCGAAGGGCGTGGCGGTTTTGTTGTATGCAGCTATGAATCGGTCGATTGCCTCTCGGACCTGCTGGGGTGAGGTGAAACTTGCCCCTCGCAAAGCGCGACGACTCAGGATGCTGAACCAGCATTCAATCTGATTGAGCCAACTGGCGTGGGTAGGCGTGAAGTGGAAATGGACCGTGCGATGGCGCGCCAGCCAACGGTCATGCTTCGGTTTGTGGGTATTGAGATTGTCCACCACCACGTGCAGTTCCCGGCCCGGATAGAGTGCGACCACCTCGTTCATGAAGGCAAGAAAATCGCGGCGTCGACGCCGGTGAGCGTGTCCGCCCTTGACTTGGCCGGTGAGCACATTGAGGGCGGCGAACAGAGTTGTGGTGCCGTGGCGTTTGTACTCATGACTGAAACCGGTCACCGCTTGGCCGTTGGGCAGTTTTAAGTAGCCTTGCGCTCGCTCCAAGGCTTGAATATGCGGCTTTTCATCCACCGCAAGGATGACCGCGTGTTCCGGCGGGTCCAGGTACAGGGCAACGATATCGGCCGCCTTGGCGGCAAATTGCGGATCGGTACTGATGCACCAGCTACGGCGGCGCTGTAAATGGATTCCTTGGGTGCGCAACACGCGCCAGACTTGATGTTTGGATACATCCCCCAAAGCGTTCGCCACCAACCCTCCGGTCCAGCTCCCATGGCCGGCTGGCGGCGGCTGGTCCAGTTGGTCCAGAACGCGGCGCCGGGTGTCTTCGTCGTAGCGGGGCGCAGCTCCTGGCCGCGGGGCATCCTGTAGCCCGGTCAAACCAGCTTGGGAAAAACGTACTCGCCACTTGCTGACGGTTGCGGGCCGTCTGCGCTGCGCACGGGCGATGGCAATCGTGCCTTGACCGTTGGCGGCGGCCAGAACCATGCGGGCTCGCTCGGCCAGACGCCTCTCGGTCTTGCCCGCGCGAACCCAACTCTCCAGCGTGGAGCGGTCTTCTGGTGTCAATGTAAGGGCGGTGGGGTATTTGCTCATGCCCAATCATGACATAGAACGCCTTTCATTGCAACTAAGTACTAGGGGACGCTTCTGGCCCAGGCTGAGCGCCTTGTCTTCGAAACGTTCCCTCCCATAGATGAGCACCAGGTTGATGACCGCGACCGCCGTCCAGCCCAGCATGAAGGCGGCAAACGAGACGCTGAAAAGATGCCACGCCGTCATGTTTGAGTTGACCCTGAAACCTTCTGCTGTCTGGCTCTGTTCGAGCACCTGCAGATCGAGCAAGTTGCCGAGCATCTTCTCCAGCGGCCCAACGGCGAGAGGCCCAAGGCCGGCCAGAATCAACAGCGTGGCCAGAGGCACGCGCAGGCGGAAAGTCGTCCTGAGAAATCGGCCGATCTGATTCCAATTCATGGAACACGCTCCCGGTTACAACAGGTTGAGGTTTAGTGTATGGAGTACGCGGCAACAAACAAGTGATTCGTCGCGCTTGGCCGAACTAGTGGCGAGTCATTACGCACTCTAGTCCCCACCCTGTCCGCATACAGCGCGGATAAGGGTGGGGCACTCTGCCGAGCCCTTAATCACTGGGGCGGTTTCTTTCCAACGCAGGCCTTGGCGTCAGATTGCGGAACAGCACGCCGTTGGTCTGTGAGTCGTCAGCCATCTGGAGCTTCACCAACCAGCATCCCGACGCCAGGTCCTTGGCTTTGCTCAGGTCGATATCCACTTCCGTATCCTCAACAGTCAGCACCCCGGGAGTCGCTGTGTTGTCCAGCGTGATGTCCGGACCGGTCTTGCCGGTATCCAAGAGAACCGCCTTCTTGGCGTCAGCCAGTTTGCTGCCGGTGATGGTGAGCGCCTTACCCTTAACGATGGCGTTCGACAATGACGGCGAGGCGTACACGACCGGAAGCACAAATGGTGTGCTGACGACCTTGTTGCCGTCTTTGTCGGACTTAGTCACCGTGAAGGTCAGGTTTTGTCCCGAGGGAACGTTACTGTCTAGCTTCATGGTGAAGTGAAGCTCCTTGCTGCTGGTGGTACTCGTGTCCACCGTAAAGGACGTTTTGGAAAACGCCGCAGGGTTTGTGATGGCGGGCGTTCCATCGCTCAAGAACGTGCCCTGAATTGCGCCTTTGTGATCTTTTCCTTTCTTCCAGGTTGCCGCGTTGTCGTTGCCCTCGTCCATCGCAATAGCGGCGATGGTGGGCGGGATGCGACTTACATCCACGGTCATGTCTCCACCGATGACGACGCGAACCGTGTTGAGGCTGGCGTGGGCCAGGAACTTCATGGTTTGGCAAGTTTTCGGATGCTCTTGGCCCGGGTGGGCGCACGACGCAGCCGGACTAGCGTAGTCCTGCAGGTAAACCACGGGCAATTCGGAGAGGAAGGTGTTGGGATCAACGCCCATATTCGTCAGCGTCGGACCGAGAAATTGGCTCATCAGCTTCTTGCCCTCGGGATCGAACAGGAGCGCATAGGGCGAGAAGAACAATGCCGGGGATTTGATGAACAGCTTCTTCAGCCCGGGAGTGAGGAACCGATCGAGGGGAAGAAGGCCACGATGATGTCGGACGATCCTTTGGAATCACCTTGTTGGTCTGGAATCCGAGATCGCTGATGCGGTTCATCTGGCCGATGGTGCCATCTGGCCAGAAGGCCTCAGCGGCAGGAACGACCTGCCCGCTGAAGGCGCTGATGCCGCGAATGATGCCCTGCTCGCTCAGCGAAAAAGAGTAGGCAGAAGCGACGGCGCCGGCCGCCTGCAGGGCCCGCATGACAATGTTCCTCGTTGTCCAGGGTTGGGCATCGAGCAACTCGCCGCGCACCACCCGGTACTCAACGCTCGAGTTCTGGTTGGGCACCGTTTGCGCTTGCCATGGCTGGGGCGGGTTGCCACCCGGCGATTTTGGGTCAAGATACTGGCTGCCGCTGATCGCCCACGCCGAGTAATCAATGAAGACGCTGTGCACGATGAGCGACTCGTCTTGGCTGCGATTGGAAATGGTAAGTTCCACCGCAGCATAGTTTTCGGAAATCTCCCGTCCGAAGACCCTGCGGCAGACGGCTGCGGGCAACATTACGGCTTCGACAGAAACGTTGTCGGCGACCTTTTCGCTCTGCAGCGGAAAGCCGGTTTTCGCCTGCGCCTGCATGTCTTTCCTCACCTTGGAGTCTTGCTGGCCGGCGTCGCCGGAAGCATCGGACTTGGATGGCCTGGCTCCGAAGGGGTCGGCCGCGGTCGCAACCGGCGGCATGGTACAAGAGAGGCACAACATCGCAATAAGGAGTCCGCCGGTGGTCTTCAGACGCAAGATGGATCGGATTGCTGTGGTCATAGTTCTCCTTCGGGCAAGCCTTCTTTATTTCGCCCGGGAAAATGCTTCGAGAGCGCCAGCGTCTCACACACAAGACAACGTAGTTGCGGGGTATTCCCCTTTTAATTCGCAGTTGCGAGTGTTTTGTACTGCTGAGGTGTTTCGCGCAACTCGACACCACACTTTCGTGGTCGTTCGGCAAGCGCGCATCTTGGATGATGTACTAGTCGATACAAAAGAATGTTCGCCGCGTCTATCAGGCTGAGCTAAGATAAGCGCCAACGACTCGAGGAGTGCCACTTCAGATGTCACTGGAAGAACTGCTTCGGGCCTGCGTCGATATCGGAGATGAGAGCGTCTGGCGGGAGTTCTTCGCACACTTTCATGCTTTGATCGCAGGCGTTGTCCTGAAGACGCGCGGCGGTGGGGAGAAACTTCTCCCGGCGCCATTGAAGATCTGGTGCAGGAAACCTATCTGAAGCTCTGCGCAGATCCCAAGCGCATGCTGGCGCAATTCGAAGCTCGCCATCCTGATGCGTTCTACGGCTATTTGAAGGTCGTCACCTGCAATCTCGTAAATGATCACTACCGCGCACTACACTCCCGAAGGCGTGACACCCGCCAAGAGCGGCCGCTGCAGCCTTCGATTGCCGAAATGCCGAATAAGAGCATGGGCAGCAAAGATGAGATTGAAAAAATCTGTCTTGCTGTCGGAAATCGATTCCGTCCTCAAGAACCACAGTGAAGTCGCGGATCCTGACCGGGATCGAGCTATCTTCTGGCTGTACTACCGTCAGAGCATGACAGCGCAGGGGGTTAAAAAAAAAAAAAAAAAAAAAAAAAAAAAAAAAAAAAAAAAAAAAAAAAAAAAAAAAAAAAAAAAAAAAAAAAAAAAAAAAAAAAAAAAAAAAAAAAAAAAAAAAAAAAAAAAAAAAAAAAAAAAAAAAAAAAAAAAAAAAAAAAAAAAAAAAAAAAAAAAAAAAAAAAAAAAAAAAAAAAAAAAAAAAAAAAAAAAAAAAAAAAAAAAAAAAAAAAAAAAAAAAAAAAAAAAAAAAAAAAAAAAAAAAAAAAAAAAAAAAAAAAAAAAAAAAAAAAAAAAAAAAAAAAAAAAAAAAAAAAAAAAAAAAAAAAAAAAAAAAAAAAAAAAAAAAAAAAAAAAAAAAAAAAAAAAAAAAAAAAAAAAAAAAAAAAAAAAAAAAAAAAAAAAAAAAAAAAAAAAAAAAAAAAAAAAAAAAAAAAAAAAAAAAAAAAAAAAAAAAAAAAAAAAAAAAAAAAAAAAAAAAAAAAAAAAAAAAAAAAAAAAAAAAAAAAAAAAAAAAAAAAAAAAAAAAAAAAAAAAAAAAAAAAAAAAAAAAAAAAAAAAAAAAAAAAAAAAAAAAAAAAAAAAAAAAAAAAAAAAAAAAAAAAAAAAAAAAAAAAAAAAAAAAAAAAAAAAAAAAAAAAAAAAAAAAAAAAAAAAAAAAAAAAAAAAAAAAAAAAAAAAAAAAAAAAAAAAAAAAAAAAAAAAAAAAAAAAAAAAAAAAAAAAAAAAAAAAAAAAAAAAAAAAAAAAAAAAAAAAAAAAAAAAAAAAAAAAAAAAAAAAAAAAAAAAAATTTTTTTTTTTTTTTTTTTTTTTTTTTTTTTTTTTTTTTTTTTTTTTTTTTTTTTTTTTTTTTTTTTTTTTTTTTTTTTTTTTTTTTTTTTTTTTTTTTTTTTTTTTTTTTTTTTTTTTTTTTTTTTTTTTTTTTTTTTTTTTTTTTTTTTTTTTTTTTTTTTTTTTTTTTTTTTTTTTTTTTTTTTTTTTTTTTTTTTTTTTTTTTTTTTTTTTTTTTTTTTTTTTTTTTTTTTTTTTTTTTTTTTTTTTTTTTTTTTTTTTTTTTTTTTTTTTTTTTTTTTTTTTTTTTTTTTTTTTTTTTTTTTTTTTTTTTTTTTTTTTTTTTTTTTTTTTTTTTTTTTTTTTTTTTTTTTTTTTTTTTTTTTTTTTTTTTTTTTTTTTTTTTTTTTTTTTTTTTTTTTTTTTTTTTTTTTTTTTTTTTTTTTTTTTTTTTTTTTTTTTTTTTTTTTTTTTTTTTTTTTTTTTTTTTTTTTTTTTTTTTTTTTTTTTTTTTTTTTTTTTTTTTTTTTTTTTTTTTTTTTTTTTTTTTTTTTTTTTTTTTTTTTTTTTTTTTTTTTTTTTTTTTTTTTTTTTTTTTTTTTTTTTTTTTTTTTTTTTTTTTTTTTTTTTTTTTTTTTTTTTTTTTTTTTTTTTTTTTTTTTTTTTTTTTTTTTTTTTTTTTTTTTTTTTTTTTTTTTTTTTTTTTTTTTTTTTTTTTTTTTTTTTTTTTTTTTTTTTTTTTTTTTTTTTTTTTTTTTTTTTTTTTTTTTTTTTTTTTTTTTTTTTTTTTTTTTTTTTTTTTTTTTTTTTTTTTTTTTTTTTTTTTTTTTTTTTTTTTTTTTTTTTTTTTTTTTTTTTTTTTTTTTTTTTTTTTTTTTTTTTTTTTTTTTTTTTTTTTTTTTTTTTTTTTTTTTTTTTTTTTTTTTTTTTTTTTTTTTTTTTTTTTTTTTTTTTTTTTTTTTTTTTTTTTTTTTTTTTTTTTTTTTTTTTTTTTTTTTTTTTTTTTTTTTTTTTTTTTTTTTTTTTTTTTTTTTTTTTTTTTTTTTTTTTTTTTTTTTTTTTTTTTTTTTTTTTTTTTTTTTTTTTTTTTTTTTTTTTTTTTTTTTTTTTTTTTTTTTTTTTTTTTTTTTTTTTTTTTTTTTTTTTTTTTTTTTTTTTTTTTTTTTTTTTTTTTTTTTTTTTTTTTTTTTTTTTTTTTTTTTTTTTTTTTTTTTTTTTTTTTTTTTTTTTTTTTTTTTTTTTTTTTTTTTTTTTTTTTTTTTTTTTTTTTTTTTTTTTTTTTTTTTTTTTTTTTTTTTTTTTTTTTTTTTTTTTTTTTTTTTTTTTTTTTTTTTTTTTTTTTTTTTTTTTTTTTTTTTTTTTTTTTTTTTTTTTTTTTTTTTTTTTTTTTTTTTTTTTTTTTTTTTTTTTTTTTTTTTTTTTTTTTTTTTTTTTTTTTTTTTTTTTTTTTTTTTTTTTTTTTTTTTTTTTTTTTTTTTTTTTTTTTTTTTTTTTTTTTTTTTTTTTTTTTTTTTTTTTTTTTTTTTTTTTTTTTTTTTTTTTTTTTTTTTTTTTTTTTTTTTTTTTTTTTTTTTTTTTTTTTTTTTTTTTTTTTTTTTTTTTTTTTTTTTTTTTTTTTTTTTTTTTTTTTTTTTTTTTTTTTTTTTTTTTTTTTTTTTTTTTTTTTTTTTTTTTTTTTTTTTTTTTTTTTTTTTTTTTTTTTTTTTTTTTTTTTTTTTTTTTTTTTTTTTTTTTTTTTTTTTTTTTTTTTTTTTTTTTTTTTTTTTTTTTTTTTTTTTTTTTTTTTTTTTTTTTTTTTTTTTTTTTTTTCCCGACGTTAGCAACAGTTCCGGAGATCTACCTAATAGCAAGTTCCTCGACAGCGTGCTAGAAGCAGCTTATCGCTCGCCGAACCCAACTCCGATTCCCGAAGTTTTCATCGCTTTCGTGTCCACCCCGAAGAAGACAGCAGCCCTCATAGTGCAACCAGACAGCAGCGTACACAGAGGATAGTGCACGAGTTCAGCGCAGACTTCGCGAAGCTGAATCCGCGTTCCGCGCACGATTGCTGACCCGTCAGCCGACCTCGACGCAGTGCGCGTCAGGCAAAAACGCTGTCGCAGTGTTGTTAGAGCCAATTTACGGTTTCTACCCGCACGGCGTGCTGATCATTCAGCCAGATGAAGGGCGAGAGAGGTCCCGTTCTACGCGCTCATCGATCCGCACAGAGACTACCTGCGCAGCATTTCACCATCGTGATTGCGCCCGATCCGCCCAGTTCGTAGCTTCTCCCCGCGGAGCGCCGCGCGACGGCGAGCTGTGGCGGTGCGCGTCGAAATGACGAAGGCAAGCGCCCTCTCGGAGATCTGTCACCGGAGGTAGCCGCGTTGGACAGCATACACACACTTAGTGGAACTCGCCAACGCTAGAGCGACCCGAGAGGACATTGCCCGGGAATTGCACACAGCAACCGTGTTTCATTTCGCCGAGCATTCTTTTGATTTGCCCGAGAGCGTCGCGTGTCGTCTCGGGAACGATGCCATCGACGCGCATTTTGTTGCGAGCACCGACATGCCGAAGCTCAAGCTGGTGTGCTAGCAGCGTGCTCTACCGCGCGCAGCCGCCTCGCCGAGCGCGACGACGAGAGCCTGGTGGGAGCATTCTTAGCCACAGCGTTCCCTATGTGGTGGCCACCGATTGGACGTCAACTCCGCAGCGACGACCATATATGTGGAGAGCTTCTACCGTCATTTGCCGAGGTCGTCCGCGTTGAGGCGTTCAGCTAGCGAATCTGGATATGGTGAAGAGAAATTCCACGCAACATCCGTTCTATTGGCAGGCATCAAGTACTGCTCAGAGATTAGGTGAGCCAGCGCGCGCAATGTCAGAAAAACCGAACGTCGAAAAAGGAGATTTCGATGAGCCACAACTCGACAACGACACCCGAACAGTACACTGAACACACTCAACCCACAAAACCCGGCAGGAAGAGGTCACTGAACCAGCGTCTCCGCTCCCAGCCAAGCTCTTACTACAGATTCGCGCATCGGATTTGTTAGCTTCATCTTTCATGGATGTTCTCATTCATCGTTGACTCTCAGCACAAAACCATCAAAGCTGCGCTCCTTCAGTTCACGAACATTGTTATGCAATTCGTGCAGCGACGCCTCTTCGAGTCGTCCGAGCTGGTCGTCGCCGATTTTCTTACTTCCGCACAGATTTGTCGCTGTGTCGTTCCTCACACACCCTACCTCCGCCGCTTACCTCCACTGGAGCACGTTCTCGTTCTGCCTGTGAAGAGGCTGCTCCCGTACACGATGGTCCTTTCAGAGCAATGACTATTTTTGTCTGTACCTCCCATTCCCTACTGAATACTGTTCTGTCTAACGACGACTACCACAACTAAACTATTTGATAACTCCGCAAGGACGTGCCCGCCGACTATAAGAACGCAAGAAATATGCAATTGTAGTCCGCTTCACCTACGATATACCGTCGTCGGATGTGAGAATAAGATTGCCGTTTCCGTACGGAGAAACGTTCCACAGATTGTCCGGTCAGTCTTTTCCGGCCATGAACTAC
Organism: uncultured Acidobacteriaceae bacterium; assembly: GCA_963758255.1. Lineage (GTDB taxonomy): Bacteria > Acidobacteriota > Terriglobia > Terriglobales > Acidobacteriaceae > DASRAA01. The sequence goes on along the minus strand of CAVWUX010000001.1, from coordinate 1,243,674 downwards.
CACTTCTACGCAGAACCCCTATTCAGCGATGCACATGACCCTCTAATAGCATTCGAGATGCTCAAAGGCATGTTCCACCCCAAACTTGACATAACCATGACAGAACGGACGCCGTGGCCGAACCCCCTAAGAGCTGTAACGTCTGTCCGCAGACTACCAAGAAGATATCGGGGAATATCTCAGCGCGCCTCCATTGCCCCCTATGTACCTGCATAGAGGCCATGACACTCAGGAAAGTGCAAAGCTGCGAAACTGTCTGGCCACGTTCATTCAGACAGCCTAGTTGCGACTCATTTGCCCACGCATTGTTGTCTGCCGCTGCCCCGCCAGCGCCAAGTCTAGCCCAGCACTGCGCCTCCTCCGCTTCATCTCAACTCTCTACATGACACACGCTGCCTCCTGGCAACCCGCCGCGAACAGTTCCTCTTGCCCTCTGCAAAGAGATCGCTCGCCTCTTCTCGTTCTTAACGACATAACCGCCACAAGCTTCCAACAGGTCCCAAGCCATATGCGAGCGACCTTTCGCACTGAGTTTTGTCATGAACCGATCTGGCAGTGGCATTCTGGCGTTGGCGTGCTGGTGGCAGTCTTTTCCGCAGCGAGCTGCACTCGTCGCAGGCTGCGCCCGAAGTGAGCGCCCATCACGCGCCCATCTCTGCAGTAAACGCGGCCACTCTAAAGCCTACACTGCGAGCAAGAAGAGCCGCCTGAAGCCAGCCGCTAACCGTGAGACTCGATGTATTTGCCGAGGAAGCTTCCGACGTTGCTCCGTGATCACAGGCGCAACCACCACAGGTCTCAGCGACACTAAACTAAACAATTGAATCGCGTCCTTGTTCTCTTCCGTACAGCAACCACATCGGAGTGATGCTGCAGTCGTTCCCGATCCGCTGAAACCCATTTGTCGCTGGTGTTCTATCGTTATCTCTATGCCATCTAGCAGGCTATTCAAACAGTAAGTTCACTTCGACCGCGCGTTGCTGCCCTGGGACGACCACGAGCACGAAGAATCGAGCAATTTCGTACTGCGAGAACTCAAAAGCGAAACTGCCGAAACGAGGAAGAGGTCCCGGGCGTGCTCATCTTCCGCAAGCTAGGGAGCCGCCGAAATCCCATAACGGCAGGCCGCAAAAGGGCGACGCTGCGGACCGGCCAGCCTCTCGAACGGCTTGCGCGCCATCGCACGGAAATCCGCGGGAAATTGAGACGTTGCTCATTTTCGTTGTGGGAGAAACCCCGACCGGCGGAATCAACCGCAAGCAGTTCAAGTCGGCGCTGCGATTCGCGGAGCAATTCACCCATGCGAAAGCTACGGGCCGTCAGCCGTTGAACATCCTCGGCCCAAGCTTCTCCGGCTCTCTTTATTCGTTGGAGCAACTGATCGAAAAAGAAGCGTCGTCCTTCTCGCCTATCACCATTGCCAGCGGGGGAGTGTCCGGCGAGAAATCGGTGGAAGAATTCCGTGCGAGTACCGAGAACTATCTACGGAAGTCCAAGCTGCCGCAGGTGGTAAACTTCGCGTCGTTTCTACAAATCAGCATGGCCATGGAGTTGGCATTGCTGCAATATGCCTGCGATCAGTGGCGGCTCTGGCCTCGCGATGTGACCGTTCTCAGCGAAACTGAAACCGCTTTCGGACGAAAGCAATATGGTCCGATGGACGTCTGCCGTAACCACAACCTCACAACCGCCGAGAGTACCCCTCTCGCGCTTTCGTACCCTCGCGGCATCTACCACATCCGGTCGGCGTACGAGCAGCAATATCCTGACGGAAAGGTGCAGGGCGACGATCGGCCGCAGTTCCGCAACAACCTGCGCCCCAACCTAGAAGAGAAGCGTACCGCCGCCGATTCGGTTGCCAATTATTCTAAACAGTCCGCGGTGTCACAGGAGGCGGCTCTGATGGGAGTGGTGGACAAACTGCAAAAGCATGACAGCCAACTGGTCGTGCTCACGGCAAGCGATCCGCTGGACATGCTGTTCCTGGTGCGCTACCTGCGGAAGAACTACGCTTATGGGCGGCTGGTGATCATCGGGCCGGACTTGCTGCTTCGCCACGAGGCGGAGGATCCTGCGGTCCTCGGCGTTATGGCAATTGCGTCGTACTCGCTGAGTCCAGGCAGTTGGGACAATACTGTACACGCCTGGAGCGAAGCCGCCAGCGACAGCATCTTTTCCGACGATTCTTCGATCGCGACATACAATGCGACTCGGTCGATTGCCTACTGCCTGTTGCACCCACGGGAGGGATGGTGCGAGCGAGGAATGGACTCCGACCCAAGCGCTGCGCTGTTGCCGGCCGACCTCGAACTTGTGGATTACGGCCCATCGCATTTTGCGGCGACCTGTACGCAGAGCGCGCCGGGGGCTTGCTGCCGTCCCGAGATTCATCTTGACGTGCTGGGGCGGGGAGGGTTCTGGCCGGTCGCGTCATTACAGCCGCTGACGAGCTCCCCTTCCCCAGCAACGGCGGACTTCCGTCGAAACCGCAGATAAGTCGCTCGGGCTCAACCGCAGCCTGCCAGCGTCGTGGAAAACCGTGGCTGTGGCGATACTGGCGGGTTGGATCTTTCTCACGATCTTCCTCTATCGGGCCTCCATCCTGAGCCCCTTCGAAGCCGAAGTGCTGTTGGCGCCGGAACGCTGCCGTACGCAATCGGGCGGATCAGCCACCGTTCCGTCCTGCGAATCCTCAAGCGGATTCTCTCGCGGAACTCTCGTCGAGCTGCTCTGTCTGGCTTGGGGCATGGCTTTAGCCTTCATTCTGTGGCCGCTGTTGACGGGCGAGTTCACCGCAGATATTCCCACGGTGGCAATTCTGCTAGCGACATTCGGGGCGTATGGAGCGTTGAGTTACGCGATGTGGCGCAACTTTTGGCGCTGGAAATTCCACATCGGAGTCCTTGCCGTTCTGGGATGCGGCGCGCTCTTTACCGCGGAGCCACAGTATCTGTTGTTCCGCTTTCAGTACTTGCACGTAGGGTCGCAGGTCAGTCCGCTAATGCCGTTGTTAGTGGTGACTCTTTCCTTTGGGTGGTGGGCTTGGTTTAGTCTGTCCGGTCGAGCTCTGACCGATCGCCGCCGACCGCGGCTGCCGAAGCTGCAACAGGGCCTGTGTCAGGAGCTGTCGGCACTGAGCGCTGAAGAACAGCAGAAACTCGATCGGGCGATGACGCCTGGGTATCTGGACACACGAATCTGGCTCTCCGCATGCGTGGTATTGGCGGCAGTGAGCCTTCTGATCGTGCCTCACCGTCCGCTGCGCAGCTTCGAGCATTACAGCTACGACTACTTGCTGATCGCTCTGCTGATCGGATCGTTCGGCCTGATGCTCGAATCGGCCGTGCGGCTGGTTGTGGTGTGGAACGACGCAAAGTGTCTCTTGCGATCCATCGAAGGCCAACCCTTCCGCTGGATGATTTCCCGTGTAGGAGGGCTCTCCTGGACATCGATTTGGAAGATCGGAACCGGCTCACTGGCGGCAGCGCACTCCCTGCTCACACGCGAGATCGACTCCTTGCGCGTGGCGTGCTCGTTCGTACGTGGTCCCAGCGATCCTGCCGATCCCGCTTGGAACAATGTTTTACCCCTGGAACAGCTCGGAATCGTGTGGAATATCTACATCCGTCTCATGGAGTGGCGGCGTCCACCGGCAACGGCCGCGATCGTTCTGAAGGGTGCTGCGGATGCCATAGCACCTTCGGATCCCGGGCCCATGGCAAAAGAGGCGACCGAGTGCAGCTTGCTGGCCGAGTTCGGCGCCTTTCAGCTGCAACTGGGGCGGTCGGCGGCCGCGCTCATGTCGCTGCTCGTGTCTTACTACGGCGTCCACCCGGAGATCCAGTGCGAACTCAGCGAGGACTCGCTGCTTAAGTTGCGCGAGGTGCCGCCTGCGACGGCCAAGGAAGCGATCGAGTACTTCGTGAGCCTGCTGTACATGAACTACATCGTTACGGTGTTGCTGAGAATTCGCACCTTGGCTGCAACAGCGGTCGGGATGTTTGTCTTCGACGTCATAGCGCTGAACGTATATCCCTTTGAACCTCGGGCCGTGCTACGAACTCTGCTGTTCGGGGTGTTCACGGCTTTGATCCTCTGCTTCGGCGTAGTTTACGCGCAGATGCATCGCGACCCCACCCTCAGCCGAATGACCGACACTAGGGCCGGCGAGTTGGGCGGAGACTACTGGATACGCATGTTGACGGTTACGGTCTTTCCCTTGGCGAGTCTGCTGGCAACCCAGTTTCCGGCGATTGGGAATTTCCTGTTTTCGTGGGTCGAACCGGCTGTCAAGGCATTGCGCTAACACTGATACCGACGAGAATGCCATCTCGGTGCCGTGACCCGTCGGATGTTATGAAACCACAGAAGAAGTGCACCCGGGTCACGAGGCTGAACGATCGCGAACGTTATGGGTAGAATATCTACCATACAGACTGCAAAATAGATTCGGGCAACCCACCCGCTATTTTCGAGATCGGCTAGTATTTCGAAACATCGTCTCAGGTGTGTACACGCCAGTGCGTGCAAAATGGAAATGATGGTGACCAGCAGCTTGCCGCTCCAAAAGTGGACTGAGGTACCCGACCCAGGACCACCCTCCACCAGGGCGAGCCGGAGAAGTTTTTGCGGGCTTCGACCGTCCCAGTTCGTCCGGCAACGCAGATTCGCGCAGGAGCCGGGTTGCCCGCCTTACGGCCGCCAGACTGCCGGAAATCTTCGAAACTTACTCATTTTCTTACACATTCCCACGTCTACTGAGAGTAACTCATTTAGATACAATAACTTGTAGTAACACGTAAGCGACTTAAAATCCGCAGACCCGAAAGGGTTGTGGGGGTTCAAGTCCCCCTCCCGGCACCACCTATTTAGTTTTGCTTTGAATGAGATACGGCAGAGATTTTCTTTTGTGCCCAAATTGTGACCTTTTATTGGATCCGCGCGGGCTTGTCCGTAATCGCCCAATCCGTTCCGAAGTGAACCTTTTCCATGAGATCGTCGATACGCGCTTGGCGGGCAGGGGACCACTTTCGCTTAATGCTTGCGCACAATCTCGGGGGAGTTGCCCTGAATGTCCGCCACATCTTCAAAGCTGGCACCACTGCCTAAAAGTTCGGTTGCCAGCGTATGGCGGAACCGATGAGCGTGAGCGCCCTTGACTCCTGATTTTCTGAATACGGCAGCAAGGCAACGATCCACCATGGATTTCATGCCCTTCTCTGTGCCATTGCCGCTCCAAAAGAAATACGCGTGACACGCCACTACACCCGCGCGGAATCGGCACGGCATCGAGCGCCGCTTTCATATCGCCGGGAATAGGCAGGAACACGGGCCGTCCGCTTTTCTCAGTCCGCAGGAATATCCGCCACCGGTCGCCGTCGCGGCTTATACGATCCCGCGCCAGGCATGGACACATCACCGATCCGCAACGCCGTATAACGCAGCGTCAGGATCATGGCCCGCGACCGTAGGCGTTCGTAAGCACCGCGTCCCACCACATCACACGCTTTCACGATTGCCCCGACTTCGGCGGGCGTGAACGGCTCAACGTCATTCGGCTTTAGGTTGCGGGGTGACTTGATGCGACGAGCAACGTTCTCATTCGCCCATTTCCGCTCGACACGGAAGCCGCAGAACAGCCGCAGGATTTCAAGCTCTTTCGCGGAGGTAATCTGTTTCAGGCCGCGCCCCGAACGAAACACATCAACCTGTTCCGTCGTCAGTTCGCGCACACTGTCAACTCCTTTGGCTTCGCAAAACGCTCGCAGCCTGCCAAGCGCGTTGCGGTATTTGCGAATTGTCGAATCCGCCAGCCCTTCGCTCTCGCAATGTTCAAGGAACGCCTTCACGGCTTCGCCTACGGGTTTGAACACGCCCGCGTCAGGCGCTTCGAGAGCAACGGCCTTCTTTCGCGCCCGTGCCATATCCCGTGCCGAGGGACTGACGCAATACGCGCTTGCCGTTGAGATACCCATCCGCCCACAGAGGGCAATTGCACTTGAGAACGTTGCGGCCCTTCTTCCGATGCGGACAGCCTGCCGTATGCCGCCGCCAGATCGTAAGCATGCCCCGGATTCTACCGTGTTCTCCGTTTGTGAACACGTTCCACTACCGAAGCCGGGATGCGCAGCGTTACATATTCGCGCCGTCCTCTCCGCCAGTCGCGACAAGGCCGCCAGCATCACGAAGGACAGCCAGAACAGACTTATTTCGAAACGCGATTGAAACGCCTCGCGCGGCGCAATCCCTCATGCTCCCGCTGCGCAAGGGGCCGCGCCGTTTGCGAACGGCTTTCGTTTACGTCTAACCGGTCTTCATCCTGCGGATCGAAAGTCAATAACTTCGAATTTCCATAGACTTCAGTCTTTCCGCAGAGATCGCTAACGTACCGCGACCCGTCCAAATCCCCGGCATCGAGCCACTGCAACACACCGGTGTTGTTGATGGAGGTTTCGGAGTTATGGGGATGCAGGGCTTTCAACTGCGCCATGTCCTGCAAGCAAATCCACAACTGTGTGTTGAACTTTCGCGCCGTTGCGAAAACGGGGCCACAAAGTAACCGACGGCCCGAGATAAGCCGTGCCCCCGATCGCCCACACCCACACCGCGAGAAACAAAATTATGCGAAACATATTTCCTCCCTACTTGTTCAACCGCCGCTCCCTTAGGCGTTGTCCCCACCGCTGCCCGCGCCGTATGCCGTGCCTTATGGCGAAAACCATCAACACCAAGCCAACAATCGGCACACCGACAATCACCAACCACCACACAAAATCCGGTCCTTGATCCAAAGGTCCTCCTTAGAATCATCCCTTGCTTTTCAGAAATTCCCGATCCCTTGTCGCTGTAATCGCCCTTTGAAGAACGGCCTTGATTGCCGCCCGTGTTTCCGGATGCTGTTTCATGTCCGCGATGAAGGCCGCGCCGATGAGCACCTTTTCCCGCGTGTCGTCTTTCCGTTCTCTCGCTTTGCTTTTCTGTTGTTCCTGCTCGATGCGCTTTTTCAACTCCGATTCGCGCCTGCGCAGGCCTTCAAGTTTTGCGTTTCGCATGTTCGCCAAGTCCATTGCCGTCCTCCATGTGTTACCGCGATCCGGACTGCACTATGCCCGTTTTGACGGCTACGCATCCGGGCAGGAGGTCAATTTCGGCCTGAATTCCTAAAATGCTAAAATCCACGAGTTCTCAAAACTTTTCAGGAAAGACTTTTGACCGGACCTTTCATCGTCGAAAAGTCGTTCGCCGGATTCCGCTTCGAAATCTGGCCCAATGCCCCACGGCTGAGGAACCGGCTGAGACTCGTCTGTGACAAAACCGAGGTTGAGGTTGACGTTGACCAGCGTTCCCTCGAAGTGCTGGAACAGCTTCTTTTGCGGCAGCCGAATGTGGTTGTTTCGGAGGACGATATTGCAAAGGCCGTCTGGCTAGGCGATCACCGCCGCGACAGCCTTGACACGCACATCTACACGCTGCGGAAATACCTGAATGACGACGCCCGGCAGCCAAAATTCATTAAGACCATTCACGGAGAGGGTTACAGCTTCATTTTTCAAATGGAAGGAAACGCCCAGGCCCGCACCCGCAGAGCCTGAACCCCGCGACCAAACCCCGGAGCCGGAGGAAGGCCCGGAGGTCGAATGCTCGTACATAGGAAATAACCGCGAAGCTCTTGAGTATTTGATCGAGCGTTTCCGTTCACCCGAGACAGACGAAGGCAGGCTCGTCGCGTTTCGGGATACACATGTCCGCCCGGAACTTCATGTGCATATGCCGGAAGGCTACGGGGGTATGCAAGACGCATTCGCCGCGTTTCTGCATCGCGCCGATCCGGATAGCACCGTGGCGACGATGATTCTCGGCTCGCACATTGACAGGGAATACGTCCACGCCATGCAGACGGCCGCACACGGACAAGGTGACAATTTGAAGGTGTTCCGACTTCGACAGGCGGGGCCTCTGTTGAACTTCATAATCCTTGATTACGCCGATTTCAGCGAAGTCCTTTTCGGATGGGGGCAGGGCAAGCCGGGAACGCCGGGAGCCGTGTTCAGACCACGGGACAAGCGCCTCGTTGACGAGTTCGGCATCTTCTATGACCTGTTGCGTCAGTGGTCGGACCGCTTGACGTTCGACTCCGTTCCCAAACCCCGCCATCAACCTCCCAGGCGACGGCGCAAGAGCCGGTGAGCTCTCCTCGTTCCCTACTGCCCGGTGACGAATCCTTCGCCGTTTTTCTGGCGGAAGTTATTCCGCGACCGGAACGTCGCCCGACCATCTCAAAGATTGTTGGGCTGCGAAAATGATTCGAGCCGCGACGACGTTTCACTCCCGAAACCTTGTGGAGGGCGCACTTATACATTGACCGCGTAGCGGTCAATGGTGCGGCCCCGTTTACGTGGCAACCGCCCCGCCATCCGGCGCAGATATTCGGTTCCGCTTTGGGCTGCCATCCGGCAGCCGAGGGCGGAACAGCAGGGCATAAAGCAGAGACGGATTTATCGTCATGGCGATTTATCGGTTTTCAGCCAGCATTCTTTCCCGTGGCGACGGCCGGAGCGTCATTGCCAAGGCCGCGTACAACGCCCGCGACAAGCTGCGCGACGAGCGCACCGGCCAACTTACGAAGGATTACTCCCGCGAGGGCGGCCTTTTGTTCTCCGGCATCTTCGCCCCGAAGGACGCGCCCGCTTGGACCCGCGACCGCGCCGAATTGTGGAATGCGGTCGAACGCCGAGAGGACGCCAGCAACCGGCCCCGTGACGCGCAGCTTGCCCGCGACATTGAGCCTGCGTTACCCCACGAACTGACCGACTAGCAGCGCAAGCTGCTTGTGACCGACTTTGTGCGGGAACAACTCGTGCGGAAGGGCATGATTGCCGACGTCAACATTCACGCCCCCGGAGGCAAGGGGGACGACCGAAACCACCACTCGCACATTCTCGTAACCCTGCGCGAAATCGGCCGGGACGGCTTCGGGAAAAAGGTGCGCGAGTGGAACAGCAGGGAGCAGCTTGAACACTGGCGGGAGCAGTGGGACAAAATACAGAACCGCTATCTTGAACGGCACGGCCATGACGCCCGCGTGGACCGCTGCACCCTTGAGGATAAGGGCATAGACCGCGAGCCAACCACACACCGAGGCCCGCACGTTGACGCGATGCAGCGTAAGGGCATGGAAACCGAACGCGGCAACGCCCACCGCGAAACTTTCTATCGCAACCTTGAGACTAACAAGCTGAAACACGAGCTTGCCGACGTTCAAAAGCAAATCGCCGCCGCCGAGCGCGAACAGCGTCAGCACTGGCCTGTTGAAACACGGGCGGGCGGTAGGGAAAAGGAAGTGAGGCCGCGTTTTAAGGAAGCAACCCGCGCGACCGCTTCAAGGACGCCGCCACCGGCAACAAGACATACGCGCCAGTTCGAACGGGCGGCGCCGGAAATGTACGGAAAAGCAATCAGGTTCCACCGATCGTCAGGAAAGCGCCGCTTCGCGCGGTTGGCAGGACGCTGGATATTGTAAGCAACGCCTTTGAAGCGATCCTTGCGCCGAAAACTGACGCCGGAGCAGATACGACAGGGCGAGAGAGCCACGCAGAAACGGGAAGCCGAGGCGGAACACGGCATTGACCTTTCCAGATATACCGCCCTCCGTGCACAGCAGCGCCAGCAGCAGAAGAATGAACGCGAGGCCGAACGGCGGCAACACCGCGACCGCGACGTAGGCGGACGGGAACGATGACGACCCGGAGGCCGCGCCGTGTACCGGCTTCTAAACCGCGCCGTCAATCATGCAAAGCCGCCGATCCAGCCGCCGCGCATCGTGAACCGTTCCGCCGAACGCATGATAAATTAACTGAAATGCGGGTCTGCACAACCCCGATAAATTATGAGTCCATCTCCCTCAGCATCGCTATAGCCTCGTTTTTGGCTTCGGTCGCTGCTGCGTTGATTGCTCGAAGCTCGTTATCTCAAGCTAAGCAGTTTGCCGAGATTCCCTCGACCGCTTCCAAACGCTGTACGACGCCACCCCGTGTACGGCGGAGTTTCAAAAAGACTGGAATAACCGGATGTTCCTTATCCGGGAAGTTCATGCCATGACTCTTGTCTTTCCCAAAAATTCGGCCACCGACGAGCTGCTTTCGTGCACGGCCGTATTCAACGACCGCGCAGAAGCTCTGCCAAAATCCAGGCTGGAAAAGGAGTTCAATTCTGTGGAAGGCATACGACAGCAGGCGTTAGTAGACCCACTGTTCTTGGCTAGGCCCCCATATGTGGCCCTGTCGGGGACCAGCAATTTCTTTCAGGATTTATCTTCGGCTATGCGTCCGGCCAATTTTGGAGTATCAGACTGATTCCGGTCTTGAATGCCCTGCAAATCCTCGGTGTTGCCACACAAAAGCTTTTCCCGTACTCTGTGGCAATGGAAGTGCAACTAACCCCCGATCAAAAGGCGTTTGTCCGTCAGGCCATTCAAAGCGGACGGCTTCACCGCGAAGAAGACGCGGTGCTGGAAGCCCTTGCCTTGTGGGAGGAACGCGAACGCACCCGCGCCGAAATTCTCGTTGCGGTAGATGAAGCGGAAGCTTCCCTTGCCCGAGGCGAAGGCCGCATCATCACGCAGCAATCCATGCGCGACCTTGCCGGTGACGTGAAGCAGCGCGGGCGGGAGCGGCTAGCGGCAGAACAACCCCCTGCCCGGTAATGGCGCACCGTCTTGCACCGGGGGCCGAAGCCGAACTCGACGACATCTGGTTTTACATCGCGAGGGAAAGCGACAGCACCGAGATTGCCGACCGCGTGATTGATACCATCACCGACAGGTTTTTTCTACTTGCTACCTATCCCCCTGTTGGACGACGCCGCACCCCCAAAAGCCCGAGTCCTTTTGAAAGGCTGGGGCAGGGTGATACCAACCTACCGCCCACCCTCAGCGAACGCGCCACGGGCCAGCAGAACGCGAAATTTTCTTGCTTTTTCAGCGGAATCCGCCCCGATGCAAGTAAAACCCCAGAAAACGCACTTGCCAACCACGCGCGTTCGGTGTAGGGTACGCGACCATTTCACCGCAACAAATTTAAGGGGACCGCTATGCGTACTGATAATGCAAAAACAGTTGAAGGAACATTGACGGAGCTGTTGGTCGCGCACGGTTTGTTCGATGACCAAGCCTAAGGAAGTCATGGAAGCAATGAAGAAAAGCAACGAGCCTATGAATGGCCGATGGGGTAATCCAACGGGTGATTATCCAAGTCCATTCATGAGTGTTCTGTGGCTGGAGGCAAGAGCAACGGCTGTGAAATGGATCGACGAGAACAAACCACAGCAATGAGCAAGGCCGATGTTCGCAGATCACGGACCGAGTGCTCCTAAGGGGAGACTGCTGCGACCGTGGAAGCAAAGAACGCGCTATAAACATCGAGCATGTTTGCGAGCGCCCGGCCTTGTGTCGGGCATTTTGCTTTTGAGCACCGGAGCAGGGGGCTGGCTCCTGTTTTCTCCCATCGGTGGCAGGACACTGTGCCCAAATTGTGCCCACGCTATGCGCTTTTGCCTGTTTTGGCTTGTCTGGCATAACCTGAATTCAATAACTTACGTGGCGTCAATATGGTAGAGAAGTTCAAGTCCCCCTCCCGGCACCAGATTAAAGTCCTTTTGGATCATTCGGTTTGCGTCAGCGGTTGGCGCCGTCGAAAGGCTCCGAACTTTCCCCGAGCGCGTCGATTGTATCTCGACATCGGCCTTGACCTTGCCGTCGACCGCGAAGGCGAGCGCTTCGGCCATGTGCTGGCGTGTGCCAACGAGAGAACCTCGGATCGTGATGCAGTTCGCCACCACATCGAACAGAGGAACCGGGAATTCGCCTGGCGTCAGCCCGACCAGGACGCAAGTGCCACGGTTCCGGGTCATGGCAACGCCCTGCTTGAATGTGCCGAGAGAGGGCGCAGTAATCAGAACGCCGTGAGCTCCGCCGCCGGTCTCCTTTATTAAAGTGGATGCCGGGTCACCGGTCTTCGCATTGATCACACGAGGGCGGCGCCAACTCGCTTGGCATGGGCCAGTTTCCCATCATCGATGTCGACCGCGCAGACGAGCAGTCCCATGGCCTTGAATCGCGGCTTCTCACGATCATCTCTCCGCCAAGATACGAACCGCTTTGCCGAATTGCTCAGTTTCGAAACAACATTCGCCCGGTCTGTTTCCGAGGAGGCTCGACGCCGGCGAAGTTGACAACGCCGAGTTCGGCTTTCACGCTACTTCACTAAATTGAGCAAAATGGAACAGTGTCACATCGGCCATCGGGGTATAAACTGTTGGCTGCAATCTCGATCCAAAGGTCTGTTAAACCTGATTTCGTTCGGAGTAGGAATTTCGTAACCGGGTAACTTCGTCCTGTCATTTACTGGAGAAACACGACACAACTGGTTTAACGCAACCCAATTGTTGCGAAGGAACGACATGCCACGCACCGTGGAAATCACCGACTTGCTGCTGAGAGAAGCCCAACAGAGCCTTCTGGAAACCAGCATGGCGCTCGAAGACGTCGTTCCCGTGTTTGAAGATCTGGATAACGCGGGCTATTGGTCTGTTGAGTGCTGGGGCGGGACGTCATTCAATTCCTGCATACGCTTCCTCAATGAAGATCCTTGGGAGCGTTTGCGGACTTACCGCAGACTGCTCCCCAAGACAAGGTTGCAAATGTTGCTGCGCGGACAGAACCTGGTTGACCATCGAAACTTCGATGACTCCATCGTCAGCAGGTTTGTCGAGAAGGCGGCCCAGAACGGCATCGATGTCTTCCGCATCTTTGACGCACTCAATGACGTTCGAAACCTAAGGGCCAGCGTTAAAGCCGTAAAGAAGGCCGGCAGGCACGCCCAGGGCGCAATCTGTTATGGGCCGAGTCCGGTGCACACGATTACTGCGCTCGTGGACATTGCGCAGCAGATCAGGGAAATGGGTTGCGATTCCATCTGCGTGCACGACGTTGACGGTTTGCTTAAACCACAACCAGCCTACGATCTGGTCAAGGGGATCAAACAGAAGTGCGGAAGTGACACTCGGGTCAGCGTTCACACCCATTCGACGACAGGCGTGACCATGGTTTCGCTCATGAAAGCGATCGAGGCGGGATGCGACATTGTGGACTCAGCTATCAGCTCCCTGGCGCTAGGTCGTGGGCATAATCCCACCGAGAGCGTAGTTGCAATGATGGAAGGGACCGGTTACGAGTCGCGTCTGGACATCGACCGGCTGCATCGCATCAAACGGCATATAGCCAATGTCCGACCTCGGTATGGCGAATTCTTCCATCCGCCCTTCGGGGTTGAGACGGAGATTTTCCAGCACCAGATACCGGCAGCGGTCATCTTGAGCATGGAATATCAACTGAAGGGCCAAGGCGCGCCCCATTTGCTGGACGAGGTATTGGGAGAAATCCAAAACGTCCGCCGGGACGCCGGATATCCCGCGCTCGCGATCCCGGCAAGCGAGATTCTCGGCACCCAGGCTATGTTTAATGTCTTGCACGGCAAGTACAAAGTGATCACCAGTGAGTTCGCCGACTTGATGCTCGGTTATTACGGCACACCGTTGGGCGAAAAGGATCCGGATGTGGTTGCCAAAGCGGCGATCCGGGCAAACAAACCCGCCATCTCATGCCGTCCAGCCGACTTGCTCGAGCCATCTTGGGAGCCGAGACGGGCCGAGGCCATGGCCCTCGGCTGCAATGGTAGCGATGAAGACATTTTGACTTATGCCATGTTTCCCAAGACGGCAGCGAAGTTCTTCCAGACTCGGGCGGCAGGAGCGAAAGAAATTAGTAGGAAATTAAGTGAAGCCAAGTCCGGCCCCGAACCGGCGGCACTGAGGAGCGCGAGCAATAATGCCGGACCATCCCGCAGCTACATCGTCAGTATTCGGGGCGAGGAACACAAAGTCACGGTGACACCGGTGCAGTAAGACTAAGGTCAGAACGACGTCTTTAGATTTCTGACCCTTGCCAGGGAGGTCCGACATGGCGACACCAACACTCAAACCGGGAAACTCGACAATGAAGGAGCGAACCGCCGAACTTCGGGAGAAAAAGGCGAAGATCAAGGAGGGTGGCGGCAAACAACGCATCGAGAAACAGCACAAGGCAGGTAAACTCGCCGCGAGGGAACGCATCGACAAGTTGGTCGATCATGACAGCTTCCAGGAGATTGGTCTGTTTGCGAAGCATCGTGCCACATACTTTGGCATGGCAGACAAAGATCTCCCCGCCGATGGCGTAGTTACCGGATGCGCGACGATTGATGGCCGCTTGGTCCACCTGGCCTGTCAGGATTTCACGGTAGCGGGCGGCGCGGCGGGCGAAGTACACTGCGCCAAAATCACCGACATGATGAAGCTTTCCATGAAGACGGGGAGCCCGTTCATCTTTGTCAACGATTCCGGTGGCGCGCGCGTGCAGGAAGGCATCGACAGCCTGGCGGGCTACGCCAGCGTGTTCTACAACAACGTAATGCTTTCCGGGACGGTACCGCAGATCTCCATTATCTGTGGGCCCTGTGCCGGCGGCGCAGCCTACAGTCCAGCTCTGACCGACTTCATCATTCAAACCAAGCAGGCACAGATGTTTATCACCGGCCCCCAGGTCATTAAGCAGGTGACGGGAGAGATTGTCACGGCAGACCAGTTGGGTGGGCCCGCGGCCCAAATGAATCGTTCGGGTGTGGTTCACCTCATCGCCGAAGACGATGATGGAGCGCTTGCTCTTGCCCGGCGCCTGCTTGGATTCCTGCCCTCCAACAACCTGGAGGATCCCCCGCGGCTGGCGCACAAATCGGACTTGGAAGACGACCCTGAGCTAAATGACTTATTGCCGACAGAACCTAAAGTTGCCTACGACATCCGTACCGTGCTCAAGCGTTTGCTCGACCATCAGGACTTCTTCGAAATCCAGCCCGGGTTTGCGCAGAATGCGGTGATCGGTTTGGGGCGCATCCAGGGACGAACGGTCGGGATCGTCGCCAATCAGCCCTGCGTGCTCGCGGGGGCTCTCGACATCGATGCCTCCGACAAGATGGCGCGGTTCATTCGATTCTGCAATGCTTTTAATATCCCGTTGCTCACTTTTGTCGATGTGCCCGGATTTCTGCCCGGAGTTGACCAGGAATACGGCGGCATTATTCGGCACGGGGCCAAAATTTTATTTGCTTACTCGGCAGCGACGGTCCCAAAGATAACAGTCGTGCTGCGCAAAGCCTACGGGGGAGCTTACATCGGCATGTGCTGCAAAGACCTGGGTGCGGACCGCGTCGTCGCTTGGCCGACCGCGGAAATCGCCGTCATGGGGGCCGAAGGCGCTGCGGAAATCGTGTTTCGTCATGAGATCGATGCTGCAGAAGACAAGGTGCAACGGCGGGATGAACTGATTGAACTTTATCGCAAGACGTTCGCCACTCCGTACATGTCCGCTGGCCGTCGGCTGGTGGATGACGTGATCGAACCCTCTGAGACCAGGCGATACCTGGCCATGGCCCTGGAGGCACTTCACACCAAGCGGGAACTTCGCCCAGCCAAAAAGCACGGGCTGATTCCCCTGTGAGGCACTTGGGAGCAAACGAAATGGATTTCAAGTCAAAGTCACCTCACGAGATGACGTCCGAGACGTTGTCAGTGATCGCCGCGGCCGTGACGGAGTTTCTCGGCAAGAAAGTCCGAATTCGCTCTGCCAGAATGCTGATGGCGCCGAACGCAGTCGGTCGCTGGGCACGGCAAGGGCGAGCGATGGTCCAGACTTCGCACAACCTGCCCCACAGAGAGCGTTGATGATGCCGAAGAAAGCTGCGATCACGGAAGTCGGCGGAGTTCTGGAGTGGAACGGCCAATGAAGCTCCTGATATCGGTCGACGGGCAAGCGTATGAAGTCGAGGTTGAGGTCGCCGAGGACGATTATCCGCAGCAAATGCAGGACAACCGCCCGACGCCGACTTCGGCCACCATTCAATCGACTGTGTTGCGCACTCCGTCCAAACCGGGGTCTTTCGAGGGTCCTGATAATCACGAAGACAAGTTGTGCCGCAGTCCTCTGGCCGGAATTGTCGTGCAGGTGCCGGTGGCTCCAGGACAGCAGTTGCAGGTGAACGATCTCATGGTCGTGCTAGAAGCGATGAAGATGGAAACTGCTATCATCGCGCCGGTGGGGGGAAAGCTGAAATCGGTCAACGTAGTGCCTGGAGAATCGGTGAAGGCAAACCAGGTGCTGGTGGAATTCGACTGATTTCGAGTCGCCGTAGCGATCCTCGGCGGCTGCGCCGGCGACGGGATGGAATGCGCAACAAGAATAAGGATAACCAATGCGTCTGAAACCTTTCAGAATCAACTCTCACGGCCGCATAGTCTTCCCCGGCAATTTCTTCCCAGAGTTGGACTTTTCCGTATTTAAGACCCTTAAGCAATTTGCGGCAGTGATCCGGCGGGACTTTGGGGAGAAGGCTCCCACGGACGTGGAAATTGTTGCGCGCTTGCATGCGGGCGAATACCAAAGCCGGTATGAACTTTGCCGCGACCTGGTGCTGAACCGCTTTTGGATGAATCGCTACACACTAACCATGTACGAGAAACGTCCTACCCGCTGGAAAGATCTGGCGCGGGAGCGCGACGATATCTTTCTTCCGGTGTACAAGCCGCGCGATGACTCCGCGATCACTACGGCGATCGAGGCGGGTTACCAAGCTTTGCCCCCATCGTGGGACGAAGATATTGAAGACAGGAGTTTCAGCATTCTGCTGAAGGTTTTTCGCAACAAACTCAGCGCAGGTGGCGAGCTCCGCCCTCTCCGTCCGACGGTTTCAGAGGCAATGGCCGACCCCGCGAACCGAACCCGCCGCTTGCTGACGTATGACCCTGATTATCTGACCTATGGGTTCGACGATGTGGTCGACTGCCTGCATCCTGTGCCCGAGCTGGAGGCACTGATGCGGCAGTGCATGATCCTTCACAACCAGTATCCTTGGGAGCCGGCAACCAGCACGCAAATTGAAATCGGCAAGCTCAAGGACGACGATTATGTGGTGGCATTCCATCCGCTCAACGAAGCCGTACTCCGTTTCATCCAGCGGGTAAAGCGAGACGAAGACTGGGGACCGCGAGTTCGCCCGAATCGGATGATCCGACCTGACACTCTGGCCCTAAGTGATCCCATCAAGCCGTATCCTCCGGTAGAGGTCAGCAAGCGATTCAAAGTTCTTCCGCGGATTGAGGCCATTGCCGTCTATGAAGGTGAGATCGCCTGCAGCAATGAAGACCTGATCCGCAACCACGCCTACTGCTGGTCGCGCATGAGCGCCATAGAGATCAGCCAGAAAACCGGCATCGAGCAGCGGCGTTACACCCAGTTGCCACTTGAGGACATGGCCCTGCTTGCGGCCAAGAAAGCCCTGGCAAAGTCTGGCAGGCGGCCCGCCGAGATCGGGGCTGTCCTGGTTTGCACCTGCACCAGCACCAAACTCATTCCATCGATTGCTACCTGGCTTTCGGGTGAGCTCGGCCTGATGCAGACGCATGCTTCGTGCGACATCGTCGCCGCCTGCGCGGGCATGCCCTATGGTCTTGCCGAAGCGGTGCGCCTGCTGCAGGAGATTGAGCGGCCGGTGCTGCTCATCTGTGCGGAGAAATTCTCCGACAAGATCGGGACGATTCGGACCTCTCGCATGATCTTCGGCGATGGCGCAGCGGCCGTCGTGGTGGCTCCTGCGCCGGAAGGAACTCCTTCCGACATTGAGTACTTCCAGACCTACGCCAGCGGTCCGTGGTCGGAGGTGAACTCCATCATCTGGCCCAACCCCGAGTTCGACAACAACATTACTGTCTACGGGCCCGAGGTGAAGGCCCTGGTGACTCGCTACCTGAAGCAGATGATGGGCGAGCTGGCCACTCTTCCGAACCCCAACGGCGGCGACGGGTCGCTCATCGATGCGATCGACCTGGTCGTTCCGCACCAGGCCAACAAGAACATGGTGCTTACACTGGGCGAGGCAGCCGGCATACCGGGTGACCATATCTTTTTCAACATCGAACGGGTTGGCAACACGTCGTCTGCGAGTATTCTGATGGCCGTCCATGACGCCGTGCGCGAAGGCAGGATTGACCGTCCCATGCGGATTTTCGCTCCGGGGTTCGGCGCCGGCGCTGTTGGTGGCTACGTGGTTATGCGGATCGATCCCGCGATTGTGAGCTGCAATTCTGAGGATAGGAGTCTTGAAATGGCAAACGCTGCAGATGGAAGTGGAAATTTCCAGGCGACATCGCTCGCCGGTAAGGTCGCACTGGTGACCGGTGCCGGGCGCGGCATTGGACGCGCGATCGCGCTTGAACTCGCGCGCCGTGGGGCGAATGTGGCGCTGAACTTCAGGGCGGATGCCAAGCAAGCCGAAAGCGCGTCGGATGAGATCCTCGAGTTGGGTGTCGAGTGTCTACTTGTCCAGGGCGATGTGGCCAAGAAAGGCGAGGCCGCGCGCATCGTCAAAGAAGTGCTCGACAAATGGCAGCGCCTCGACATCCTGGTGAACAACGCAGGCATTACGCGCGATCGAAGCATGCGCAAGATGACCGACGAGGACTGGGCCGCAGTGATCAACGTTAACCTGAACGGCACATTCTACTGCACCAGCGCAGCTGTGCCGGCTATGATCAATCAGAGATTTGGGCGCATCATCAATATCAGCTCGGTTGTCGGGCAAATGGGCGCATTTGGCCAGGCCAACTACGCGGCCAGCAAGGGCGGTATCATCGCATTCACGAAAACCCTCGCACTGGAAATGGCTCGATTCAATATCACCGCCAACGCCATCGCCCCTGGCTTCACTTCTACGGAGATGGTGGATGCCATTCCGGAAGAGATTGCCGCGCAGATCAAGGCCAAGATTCCTTTGGGACGTTTCGCATCGCCAGAGGAAATCGCCAAAGCCGCCGCTTTCCTTGCCGCCGATGGAGACTACATCACTGGGCAGGAATTGAACGTCAACGGCGGATACCACATGTAAGAAGGGTTGAACTTACTGAGAGCGGGGACTCAACCAGCCATTGAGGTGAGGCCAAGTGTATTTGCTGGCTCCGCTGCCCGCCATGATCCCGATGTGACCACCCTTGACGCGGAAGAGTTCCTTGTCTGCGCTGCTGACCTTCGCCATGATGGGCTCAGACTGGCATGATGGCGTAATGTGGTCGCCCTCGGCGATCACGGTCAGCAGATTGGCATGAATGCGACTGAGGTCCACTTGTTCGCCTCGAATCACCAACTCGCCGCGCATCAGCTTGTCGTTGCGATAAAGGTCCACGATGAGCTGGCGGAAGACGCCTCCGGCGAGAGACACGTTGTCGGTAACCCACGAGTTCATCGCATGCCACGATTCCACAAGGCGAGGATCGTCGATGTTGTCCCACAACTTCACGTAGTTTCCGACGTAGTTTTCCACCGGCTTGAGCGCTTTGGCCCCGTAGTCGATCATCTCCCCGGGCATATTGCCAAACGCCGCGAGAACTTTGTCCACATCAAAATAGCGCTCGTCGGTCCAGCGCGCGAAGGTCAGTTCCTGCTTGTTGGAAAAGTCCAGGGGAGCGGTCAACAAAATCAAGTTGCGCAAGCCTTCGTCGCCACGTAGGGCGGCGTATATGGTGGTGAGAATTGCTCCGATGCACCAGCCGAGGAGACTGAACTCTTCCACTCCGGAGATTGCTTTAACCTTGCGGATCGCGCGCGGCATGTAATCCAGGGTGTAGTCGTCAAACTTGAGGTGCTTGTCTTCCGGCCCCGGCGCACCCCAGTCAAGCAGGTAGAGATCGTAGCCTTCGTTGACCATGTACTCGACAAAGCTGTGACCGGGACGCAAGTCAAGAATGTATGGCCGGTTCATGAGAGCGAAGACCAACAACAAGGGAATCGGATGGCGCTTCTCTTTGGGAAGAACCGGGATGTAGCGGTACAGCTTCGCCTTGTTCAGTGTCCAGACCAACTCTTTCGGGGTCTGGGCAATGGAAGCTTTAGTGGTCATCACCTTGGTAAGCGTTTTTAGCCGGTCTGCAGCGGCTGTAATTGGGTCGGCAATGACCTGAGCTTCTGCCATCCTATCTCTTCCCTCTCTTTACTGGCTTCGTTTTGGTCGTTCTCTTCTTGGTTGATTGCAGTGCTCTCCCCGGCTGCACGCGAGGCGCGGCGCCGGCTTGCACAATCAACCGCTGAATATTGTCCAATTTGGCATCCAGATCGTCCAGGCGCATCTCGATGTTAGTCATGCGCCCGGCAATCGAAACAACATCAGCCCGGGACGGCATCGCCAGCTGCTCGAGGGTTTTGAGCATCGCCTTTTCGATGGCTTCTCGGAATGGAGCGGAGATCGTCAGGTAGCCGTCGAGCATCGCACCCGAGGCTTGGGCGTAGGCCTCGCTGTTCACCATGTCGACCATAGTCTTGCCCCAGGCGTCCATATAGATGTCGCGCATCCCCCGCCAGGGTTCCATCGGATCGAACGGCTTAGCATCGCGGGTTGTGTCGTCAGCCATTTTAGAACTCCTCTCAACCTGAGGATACTCCGCCGGGTGGCTTTTCACACTCGGCTGCATCCTTGGGCCACTGCCTCGCACTGGACTCAACAACCGTTAGTTTCTGGCGGAGTTAACAAACGGCTGCGAAGCCATATTCAGAAACGACTTCTGCGCTTCGATCACTGTGTCCGCTCCAAGCTGGAACGTATCGAGGATCGCAGTCGCCGGCCCAGCTGCCGCGCCGAGCTGCTTTTTGGCGGACTCAAAGCCGGCTTTGTTCTGCGTGCTGGCAAACTCAAGCATCTTCTTCTGGGCATCCACCGAGCGCTCGACTGACTTCCGGACGCTCGTGCTGACGCCATCGGCGATCTTGGAGTAAGCTTCTAGGCGCACTTTGACAACATCAGTGGCGGCTTCGGTTTGCTCGACCACCAGGTCGATGGCGCTCTTCTGGTTTTCGATTGCGGTTTGGACGGCCTGGCCGGCAAAATCGAAGAAGAATGCGGGCGGCGTTACCGGGAAGTAGCTGAATGCCTTCTTCCAGGCCCCGATTAATTCGGCGGTCTGCTCGGCGGCGAGGTCGAGGGTCTTCTTTTGCAAGTCGGCGACGCGCTCAACACTGTTGAGAACGAGTGGAGTAACGGAGTCCACGAATTCAGGACCTACGGCTGCTGCAGCTTTCTTGGTAGATTTGGAAGTACTGGTCATGATCTGCTCCTTTTAGCAAATGTTGCTGTCCATGTTGCAATTAATGCTGCACTGCAACATAACTTAAGCTTACTCCTCCTACGCCGCGTGTCAAGAGGCAAAGATGAAACAAAAGGTTCCTCGAGAACGAAATCTCGCCGCAAGGCTTGACGCAGTGCGGCAAAGCCTCTACTCTCAGTTTTTTGCGTGCACAACCTCGAAAAGCCGCATTTTGCACTGCAAAACCAAACAGTGCATTTTAGCTAAGTACTTGCAAATCATTTATTTAGAGTATCTTATGATTTGGGTGGGTTGGTCTTAAAATCAGCAGACCCGAAAGGGTTGTGGGGGGCAAGTCCCCCTGCCGGCACGAGGCCTGATATTTGGCTGGCATCCCTTACAGGCCCCTCGCTCCGCTCGGGATTTCGTCAGAAGGCTCCCGCTACGCTCACGCCTTCTTGACGCCTCAAGTTCAAGTCCC
The DNA here is from genome assembly GCA_963758255.1 of uncultured Acidobacteriaceae bacterium. Lineage (GTDB taxonomy): Bacteria > Acidobacteriota > Terriglobia > Terriglobales > Acidobacteriaceae > DASRAA01. Next base: position 1,221,980 of record CAVWUX010000001.1, on the reverse strand, counting down.
CGTCTCTTACTGCGGCCATTACCCGCCCTGGACGGCTTACCTTACTTCCGATTTGTCCGCGCAACTCATGGATTATTCGTGGTTGTCGAAGAATGGAGTGGAGCTTCGGGGGGAGCGCCAAGCCCCAGCGGAGCAACGGGTCAGTCTCTCGGAGCGGCCCGTTCCGCAGGGGACCCGGTGGAGGTGTACCCATGCCGTCAGAACATCCCATAGTCCTCCTGGTGGGAAGCGATCCGGATCTCCTGATACTGCGTTCCGCCGTATTAACCTCAGCCGGTATCTGGAGTCTGCGTGTCCATAACGCAGATCAGGCCATGGAAGTACTGGGCAAGGTGGCGTGCGACCTGGCCGTCATCTGCTATAGCCTGGACGAAGAAAACCAGCAGGATTTGTTTAGCTTTCTGATCAGTACGCACTCCAGGATGAAGCTCCTCTGGATGGTCCCCGGTGACGACTGTTCGGGTACCGGTTTCCTCACAAAGGTCGAGGAGGCACTGCAAGACTGCGGTTCAACCGACGACCAGTTTGTGTTTTTTCCCCTGGCGGCGGCACTGGGGTAGACCCGTGCGCGTCTTGCTGAGGCGATTGTGCTGGACTGGTGGGCTAGGCGCTGGAGTCTTCCTCTTTCATGCCTTGCGCAGTCGTCGCCTACCGCCTGGGAATTCCGGCCGCATCTCGCCATCACACTCACCTGCGCTTGCGGTGGATGCCCTGCGCCAACCCGAGCAGCCTTCCCCATCTCCACTCGAAGTAGTGGGACCAGTTGGGGACAGTCCTTCTCTCCCTCCCAGTCCCACTGGGGTGGACAGAATGGGTTTGCTTCGAACGAGCGCGCTGCGTGTCAAGATCGCAGCCTCGATCTTGTCGCTCATCTTGTTGGTGGTTATCTTTGCCTGTGGCTATTTCACTGGTGGACTTCGAAAACGTGTAGTTCAGCCCGATGGCGGCGACCTCAATCTGACGGAATCGGCCTCACAACGAAACGTCTCGCATGACGATCGACGTCCGTGGGTCGGACTGCTGCAAGCCAAGCCTCAGTCGCTCACTCCGTCGGGCGGTGGGTTTGCAATCAAGCTCCAGAATTCCGGCGAGGCTCCGGCATTGGGGACTCTGATTCGAGATGTCATTCGCATTGAAGATGTCTCCGAGGACACGCAATTTCCGCCTTTCGACGGCGCTCCCGCACTGACCGCGGGATTGTTGATGCCGGGAGCCGAATTCGACACTCACGTGGAGTTCCGCAGTCCACCTACGACCATAGCGGCGCTGCGAACGGGGACCGTCCGCGTGGTTAATTTTCTGCAGGTGACCTACGAAGACCCGGCTCACCAGATACACACGACTCAACAATGTTTCTATTGGTATCCGGGATTGCAAACGCCCACGCCGTGCGGTTCGCACGAGCGAGCGGAATAGCTTGCCTCGACTCCGGAATAGCATTGGCGACCTGCAACCCGCCCACGGCAGCTATCCTGCGCAGTCAACTCGCTCGATCCAAGGGTGTTCGCCGACGCCAGCACGGAATGATAGGATAAAACCCGTGCACCGGCTACGACTGATCGTCCTTATTGCCTTGGCATTGTCTGCCGTTCTTACCGTTCAAGGATGCGGGCAATTCTTCCCTTCGTCGAATTCGATTACTGCGTTGCAGGTCCTGCCGAGTAACGCGAGCGTCGCTCCGGGAGTGGTGCAGCAGTACACCGCGACCGCTACCTACGGAGATAACTCAACCGGCGACGTGACAAGCCAGGTCACCTGGAGCACCAGTCCGACCAGCGTGGCGACCATCACCAGCGGCGGTCTGCTGACCGGCGTTACCTTGGGCACAGCCGTTGTTAAAGCCACCAGTGGGAGCGTGATTGGCAGCACCGGTGTCACCATCTCGAACAAGCAGGTATCCAGTGTGGCCATCCAGCCGCTAACCCAGGGTCTCAGCCTCTCGCTTGGACCGACCACCGTTCAATTCACCGCGACAGCGACCTACCAGGACGGTAGCACTGGCGATGTCACGGCTAACTCGACGTGGAACGCGCTACCAAGTAGCGTAGCTTCGATCTCCTCCACGGGGCTTGCCACCGCCGTGGCCGTTGGTACCGCGACAGTCACGGCCACTACCAGCGGAGTCACCTCGAACAGCGCAACGATCACCGTCGTGCAGTAGACCGCTCGGATGCAGTTCCCCCCATCACGCCGCGGTGCATGACTAGTTTGGCTGTAACCGGTTGACGGGGTTTAGTATTCTGCGCTCGATAGAATCACGCCGAACACTCCTGCGCGCTGTCCTCATACCACTTTCATGGTATATTCGCCCAGCGCCAAAGATGACCCACGGCTAACAAATTCTCGCTGGAATCGTCTGAAATTACGGATGATAGCCGCCAGCGGCCTGCGGTCTTGCAGTGATGTAGTCGAGGTGGGGAGCTGTCATTGCATGTTCATTTTCCTTGAAATTCGGATGAATTTCGGGCTATACTAATGCGGTTGTTTGGTTGGCTGCTAATTTCCCAGAGTAGTTTTTTCGGCCCGGAACGCAGCTTGGCCAACCAAGTTGGATGATATTGAATCCAGTAACTTACGGGTTAATTAATGCATTGGTAATGTCCGGGCGCTCGGGCCAGAGCAGGAATTCATCCCAGAAAGTAGGATAATACGTAAACATGGCAAAACGACGCGGCAACCCAAATTGGGGAAAGCCAGAACCGATCGGTCCGGTGGTTCCAACCATCACTGAGTTTGAACAAGTGGTCAAGGAATTCAAACTGGCCCCTGACCAGTACATTCGATCAACCCGCCTCCGCGAGTGGGCGCGTAAGAACAAGAACTCAAAGTACATTCCTGAACCCCTTCTGGAAGCTTGGGGTTTTGAGATCGAGTCGACGCTCTAGTTTCTGACAAGGATTCTCGGGCCGCCATGCGCGGCCCTTTTTTTTGTGGCAGAATTGCGATTCTTTAGGCAAAGGCGGGAGAAAGGAATCCCTTGGGCAAGTTCGAGAAGCACATTTTCATATGCGCCAACCAGCGTCCCGCAGGGCATCCCCGCGGCTGCTGTGACCCAACCGGAAGCGCCGAACTGCAGCGTGCGTTTAAGTCTCAGCTAACCCGGTGCGGCGTTTCGTCGACGGTGCGCGCCAACAAGTCGGGCTGCCTGGACCAATGTGAGCACGGTCCAACAGTGGTTGTGTACCCCGAAGGCGTCTGGTACGGCAACGTGACCCTGGCCGACGTGGACGAAATTGTGCAGTCGCACGTGCTTGAAGACCGTCCAGTAGAACGCCTGCGGATCGCTGATGCCTGTCTCAATGCACCCACCTGCGACCACCGCCCTCGCCGGACATAGGAATCGCTGCAGACATCTACGGCACTTCACTGAGCCTGGACACGCGCGGCCGGAATCATCACCGCGCTGCTGACAAAACGATTTCCACCCTCACTGAAATGAGTTATTCTTCACCTCACGGGTATTCTCCGAGCAATTCCGGCCGAGTTGGTCACCTTACTTTTTAAGTTTGACGACGTCTAATTAATTAATGGTCCGACAGTCCCACAATCCGCAGCCATATCGAATCCTCATTGTCGGCAGCGACGTCTCCCGCCTGAGTTCCCGCGCCAATGTTCTTACCCAGGCTGGCTACACCGTGGACCTGGTCGTGGGGTCAGCCCACGCCGCCAGACGGGTATTGGCAGGGCGATACCATCTGGCGATCATAAGCTCAACCTTTTGCCACGACGAACAGATCGCTATCCGCTCCCGACTTAGAAAGGTCCGCGAGGGCCTCCCGATTTTGCTCCTGGACCTGAAGCACGATTCCGTCGATGTCTTTCTGTCAGATGTCGCCCACTGTCTGAAGCAAAAGAGAAAGTTCCTGTTTGGTACCAAGCATGACGGCATCTCCATGGATCACGGCCTCGAGTGACACGCCTTAAGGTCGCCACGCCGTCGTCCCAGCAAGCTTGGTTTGACCCTGCGGGCAGCAGCATGACATAGTTGCTCGTTCATCATTTCGTAACAAATCTTTACGGTCACTACTCCGGCGTGGGGTTATCTCATATCTGCGCTCGACGCGAGATCTCTTCATGGTTCGCTTCATACCGCGTGAAACCAAGTTTCTGGAATTGTTTGCTGAGATTTCCAACAATGTCGTGGAAGGCGCACAGGCGTTGTCGGACTTGCTCCACGACTACAACTACGAGCAGGTGCCCGCTGCCGTTGCCAAGATTGCCGCGATTGAGCATCGCGGCGACGAGATGACGCACCGCATCCTGATCAAGCTCAACCAGACATTTATCACTCCCTTTGACCGCGAAGACATTCATCTGCTGGTCTCGTCGCTCGACGACGTGCTTGACTTCATATTCGCTGCCGGCGATCGGCTGCTGACCTATAAGATCGTCCAGCCCTCGCCTTCCGCCAAGGTGCTCGCTGGGATCATCCTCAAGCAGGCCGAAGAACTGGTGAAGGCGGTCGCATTGCTGGACAAAGGATCCAGCCTCCTGCCCCATTGCGTCGAAGTCAATCGCCTGGAAAATGAAGCCGACAAGGTCAGCCGAGAAGCCATTGGCCGTCTTTTCGACGGCGAACCGGATCCGATCACGCTCATCAAGCTGAAAGAACTGCTGGAAGTCCTCGAAGAGGCCAGCGACAAAGCTGAAGACGTCGCTGACGTGCTCGAGACCGTCGTGCTCAAAGGCAACTGAGGCTTCCTTCAGTGCATTTATCCGACCCATCTATGCGGAGTGCGAGACCGTGAGCACAGGGATAATCCTGCTGGCCATTACCGTAATCACCGCTCTCATCTTCGATTTCCTCAACGGCTTTCATGATGCCGCCAACAGCATCGCCACGGTGGTCTCAACCCGCGTACTTTCGCCGCGGCTTGCGGTGGTGTGGGCCGCGGTCTTTAACTTCCTGGCTGCGTTTCTTCTCGGCACCGCGGTGGCCAAAACCATCGGTATGGGGATGATCCAGCTCGACATCGTCACCCAGTATGTGGTGCTGGCCGGACTGATCGGGGCGATTGTCTGGGACCTGCTGACCTGGTGGTGGGGGCTGCCAACGTCCTCGTCCCATGCGCTAATTGGTGGTTACGCCGGCGCGGCCATGGCGCGTGCCGCCATCCTTCATGGCTGGAGAGTTGCTCCCTCGGTCGTCATTCCGGGAGGTTGGACGAAGACATTGATCTTCATAGTGGTGGCTCCCCTCATGGGGTTCGTGATCGGTTTTGGCTTGATGATTGCCGTTTCCTGGATCTTCCAAAAGGATTCGCCGCGCCATGTGGACAAGCTCTTTCGCAAGCTGCAACTGCTCTCGGCTGCTGCCTATAGCCTGGGACACGGCGGCAACGACGCGCAGAAGACGATGGGCATAGTGGCCGGAGCGCTGTACACCGCTGGGGTCATGAACAGTGAGGATTTCGCCGCCAACTGGGGGCATTGGCATTGGCCCATCATTCTCGCCGCCCACACCGCCATTGCCTTGGGCACTTATTTCGGTGGATGGCGCATTGTGCATACCATGGGATCGAAGATCACCAAGCTCAAACCCGTGGGCGGATTCTGCGCCGAAACTGCCGGCGCCATCACGCTCTTCGGCACTGCCCTCGCCGGAATCCCCGTCAGTACCACGCACACCATCACCGGCGCCATAGTCGGCGTCGGCAGCACTCACCGCCTCTCGGCCGTACGCTGGGGAGTGGCCACACGCATTGTTTGGGCCTGGGTCCTCACTATCCCTGCGTCTGCTTTCGTGGCAATGGCAACATTCTGGATTATTCATTTCTTCAACCGCGCTGCGTGAACCCCAGACCTTCCTGCGACATTGCGGGCCATTCGCTGCCCCATCGACGTAACTGCTAAAATCGCTGGTTGCCGATCATGCCAAAAGCTCCCTTATTCTGCGATGTGGAGACCGCGCTGGAGGAGATCCGCGCCGGCCGCATGATCGTGGTCATCGACGACGAAGACCGCGAAAATGAAGGCGATCTCACCATGGCCGCCGAAAAGATCACGCCCGAGGCCATTAACTTCATGGCCAAGCACGGCCGCGGCCTGATCTGCCTGGCGATGACCGAAGAGCGCCTCGACTATCTTCGCCTGCCCCCGATGTCGGCGGAGAATACCTCGAATTTCGGTACGGCTTTCACCGAATCGATTGATGCCCGGGTAGGCGTCACCACCGGCATTTCGGCGTACGACCGCGCTCAAACCATCAAGGTCGCCATCGATCCCGCCACCCGCCCCAACGACCTCGCGCGTCCCGGCCATACGTTTCCTCTGCGCGCTCGCAAAGGCGGCGTCCTGGTTCGCGCCGGACAAACCGAAGCGTCGGTCGATCTTGCGCGCCTGGCCGGACTGGTTCCGGCCGGCGTGATCTGCGAGATCATGAATGACGACGGCACCATGGCCCGGGTACCGCAACTCGCCGATTTCTGCCACCAGCACAGCCTGAAGATGCTGACCGTCGCGGAACTTATCCGCTACCGGATGGCGAACGAACGATACGTGCGACGGCTCACGGAAACCCTGATCCCGACCGCCTACGGCGAGTTCCGCATGATCGTCTATGAGTCGGAAATCAACGGCGACTCGCACATCGCGATGGTCAAAGGCGATGTTGAACACGGCGGCGACGAGCCTGTGCTGGTGCGCATGCATGCCCACTGCCTGGTTGGTGATGTTTTTGGCGCCAGTTGGTGCGGCTGTCGCGACGCCATCGACGGCGCCATGCGGCGTATCGCGGAGGAAGGCCGTGGGGCGCTAATCTATTTGCACCAGACCTCGAAGGGCTACTCTGTCGAGAAACTAGGCGAGCGGCTCACGCTGCAGTTTCATCACGAGCAACGCCTGCCCACCCTGCCCGAGAGCCAGCGGCGCACCCAGCGCGAGATCGGCATCGGTGCGCAGATCCTGTCCGATCTGAATCTCAAGCGCATCCGTCTGCTGACCAATCATCCCCGCAAGGTCGCCGGCCTCGAGGGCTTCGGTATCGAGATCGTGGAACAGGTGCCAGTTTCCACGTCCGGCAGCGTGAATCGGACGCTAGGACACTGATCAGCCAAAGTAGCTGAACGTTGGATGTCGCGGGAGCGCGGTCGAAGGACCTCTATTGCGAGACGAAACCCCTTTGCTCATGTCGCAGTCGCCAGCCTACAGCTTATTCAACCCGTCCAGCGCCGCCACCTTGAACGCCTCCGCCAGCGTCGGATAGTTGAACACCGTATCCCGGAAGTACTCGATCGTGCCACCCAACGCCAGCACCGCCTGTCCGATGTGAACGATCTCCGCCGCCCGGTCTCCGATGATGTGTACGCCCAGCAACTTCAGGGTCGAGGGATCGAAAATCAGCTTCAAGAAACCCTGGTCGTCGCCCAGCATCTGTCCTTTCGCCAGTTCGGCGTAGCGAGCGATACCTACTTCGTAGGGAATCCTGTCTCTCGTCAGTTGCTCTTCCGTCGCCCCCACCATCGATATCTCTGGAATCGTGTACACACCATAAGGAATCAGGTGCGCCGGAATCGCCGCCGCCACGCCAAAGATATGGCAACTCGCCAATCGACCCTGCTCCATCGATGTGCTGGCCAGCGCTGGAAATCCAATCACGTCACCCGCTGCGTAAACGTAGGGCACTTCGGTCTGGAAATTCTCATCAACCTTCAACTTTCCGCGCTCATCCGGACGCAGCCCAATCGACTCGAGATTCAACTGATCGCTGTTGGCGCGCCGGCCCACCGCGTACATCAGCGCCTGTCCGTGCACGGTCTTGCCGCTTTCCAGCTTGGCAAACACGCGATCTCGGACTTCATCGAATCCTACCGCCACCACCTTTTCCCCAAGCCGGAACACCGTCCCCAGTTGCCGAAGCTGGAAGCACAGGCTCTCCACAATTTCCCGGTCGGCGAAATCCAGAATCAGCGGCCGCTGGTCGAGCAGCGTGACCTTCACGCCCAACGCCGCAAACATCGACGCGTACTCCAAACCGATGATTCCCGCGCCCACGACAATCAACTCGCGCGGCAGCTCCTGCAGCTCATGCACCTGGTCGGAATCGAAGATCCTCTTCCCGTCGATAGGTATCTGGTCATCGTGGGCCGGCCGGGTCCCGCATGCGATCACGAAGTACTCGCCATAAACCGTCGTCGATCCCGTGTCGCTTACCACCTCAACCGTGTTATCTCCGGTGAAGTGAGCGCTGCCTTCCAGCACCGTTACCCGGTTGCGCCGCAATTGGGACTTGATAACCTCGATCTCGCGTGCCATCACAGCATCGGATCGAAACACCAGGTCATGCATCAGGATCTGGTCTTTTACGGCGTAGCCACGGCCGTAAAACGAGCGCTGCCGCAACCCGCTCAGGTAAAGCACCGCCTCGCGAAAGGTCTTGCTGGGAATGGTGCCGGTATTGACGCACACCCCGCCGATCGAGCGCTTACGTTCAATGACCGCTACCTTCTTGCGCATTTTGGCGGCGCAGATCGCAGCCTTCTGTCCCGCCGGACCGCTGCCGATGACGACCAGGTCGTATGAGTTATTGCCATTCATGAAAGTGGATTCCACGGTTACGACTCCGCCGTCGCGGTCGATCCGCTCCTTTCGCGTTCGGAAGCTGAGTACGATGTCGGAGAACTTGAAGCTACCATCATTTCCCGGCAAACGGAAGTTGGCCGACGCCAGAGTAGGCGGGTCATGTTACGCAGTCATTACAGGCCTTGCCCTTGATCCCTTCGACTCCTTCCTTGGCGATGATCGGAACCATAACCAACCCGGCAAGCGCATCGGCCCACCACCATCCCAACAGCGCATTCAGGAGCAAGCCCCCGAGCAAGATCGCCGACAGGTAGGTGCAGAACTCCGTCTGCCTGGCGTCGGCGTGCATGGCAGCACTGCTCAAACCTGTTCCCACCTTTCGCTTCGCCCGCGAGAGCAGGGGCATGACTGCCAGTGACGCACACGCCAGGATGATTCCCGTCAGGCTGCGTTCGGGTACGTTCCGCTGCACCAGGTCGCGCACTGATTCCAACGCAATGTACGCGGCCAGCATGAGAAAGCACGCTCCAACGATCCTCAGTGCAATCCGCTCGTGCCGCTCGCGGCGATGAACGTCCTCATCCACATTCATGCGCCACAGCAGCGCACCGCCCGATATCATCTCGATCAGACTGTCGAGTCCGAACCCGACGAGTGAGATGCTGCCTGCAATCGCTCCTGCAATCAATGCCACCAGAGCCTCGAGGCTGTTCCATGCCAGAGTGAAGTACTCCAGCTTGCGGCCTCGCCGCACGAGGACCGCGCGATCGCTGATCGTCGCATTCGCCATCCCGGCTATCTTAAGCGAAAGCGAGACACACCCGAATGCACCCGTCTTCGCCTTGCGTTATACTTTCTGGTTTGCCCTAGTGCGTTCTTGTCCACAAGGAGTATTCCTATGTCATCCAGTGCAATTTCCTACGCCCGCGAAAATCAGCAACGCTTCGTCGAGGAACTGAAAGATCTGCTCCGCATTCCCAGCGTCAGTACCGCGGAAGAGCACAAATCCGACGTCCTGAAGGCCGCCAATCGTCGTCGCTGACGACCTTAAGCGCATTGGTTTCGAGCACGTGGAGCTTATTCCCACCCAGGGCCACCCGTTGGTTTACGCCGACTGGCTGCACGCGTCAGGAAAGCCGACCGCGCTGTGTTACGCGCACTATGACGTCCAGCCTGCTGAGCCGCTTGACGAATGGATCACACCGCCGTTCGAGCCCACCGAACGCAATCAGAACATCTATGCCCGCGGTGCGGTGGACGACAAGGGCCAGCTGTGGATGCAGCTCAAGGCCTTTGAGTCGCTCTTCAAGACTGGCAATGGCAAGCTGCCCATCAACGTCCGCGTGCTCATCGAAGGTGAGGAAGAAGTCGGCGGCGAGAGCATCGAAGCCTACGTCAAGGCCAACGCTACCGCCGAGAAGCTGAAGTCCGACTTTGCGCTCGTGACCGACACCGAACTCTTCGCGCCCGACATCCCCACCCTCTGCGTCGGACTGCGCGGCCTGCTCTACACCGAAATCGAAGCGCGAGGGGCGAAAGTCGATCTGCACTCAGGGGTTTACGGCGGAGCCGCGCCCAACGCCATTTTTGGCCTTGTCGAGATCCTCAGCAAACTCAAGGATGCCGGCGGCAAAGTCCTCATTCCCGGGTTCTATGACGACGTCCAAAAGCCGACCGACGACGAACTCAAGGCCTGGGCGAGCCTGCCTTTCGACGAAGAGGAGTACCGCAAGGCCGAAGTCGGTTCTGCGGTGCTAACCGGCGAGCCCGGATATTCCGTGCTCTACCGTACCTGGGCCCGGCCCACGCTGGAAGTCCACGGCATCGTCGGCGGATTTATTGCGCCTGGCGCCAAGACGGTCATTCCGGCCAAGGGGTCGGCCAAGGTGTCGATGCGCCTCGTGCCGAATCAGGATGCCGACGACATCCTGAAGAAGTTCTCCGACTACGTCGCCAAGATCACGCCGAAAGGCATCACCACCAGCATCAAGGTGCACAGCAAGGGCCCGGCGTGCGTTGTCAGCACAGACAACCCATACGCTCGCGCCTCGGTCGCGGCCATGCACGAAGTCTTCGGTAAAGACACGGTGTACATTCGCTCCGGCGGTTCGATTCCCATCGTCACCCAGTTCGAGAAAGACCTGAAAATACCCAGCATCATGATGGGGATGGGCCTTCCCGACGACAACCTCCATGCCCCGAATGAGAAGTTCCACATCCCGAACTTCCATCGCGGCATCGAGTCCATCATTCGCTTTTTCCAGATACTCGGGGACAGTAAGTAACTCCTGCAACCGGGTACCGTATTTTTCCACAAGCGGGAGAGTTTTTGTAGACGCTCTCCCGTGATTCGGCTAACATCATAGAACGCCCAATGGCAATTTCCGTGGTGGGAGTTATGTGTGTCTTGTTTGTTCGCGAGACACAGATTCCGAATTACTGTTTTGCGGAGCCTGTGCCTTTTTGTTGTGATGAGTTCCTTCTCGTCCCCGGGGATGCTGGCGCAATCCCCTGCACAAAATACCGCTGACGCCGATACCAGCGTCTTGTTCGATGGTCCAGTAGGCAGCCGGAACTCCGAAGTCACCTCAGCCGCGGCTTCCCCTGAGGGTCCGCTGCCTGACAGTCCGCTTGCAGAAAATAAGTCGCACGAGTCCTCAAGCCGTGCCAGTTTTGTTCCGGCAGCACCCGTTATCGCCACCAAACCACCCTCCGGAAAGTTCGATTTGAAGGGTGCGTTCTGGCAGTCCTTTGGCGAGAACATGTTCTTCCATATTTGGCGGGTCGCCTTCGATCCCGGCATGCGCTGGAACCTCGCCCACAAGCCCTTCTTTCACGACTGGCTTGCGTCCTACGGCGGCTACAACATGAAGCGCTGGGGCGATGGAGACAGTTTCGTGGTGAATGATGTCGGCCACCCGCTCGAGGGTGCGGTGTTTGCGCGGACATTCCTGCAAAACAGTCCCAATAGCCAGGTCGCGTTCGGCAAAAATTCGCGCTACTGGACAAGCCGTCTGAAGGCTCTGGCATGGTCCGCCGCCTGGTCGACTCAGTTGGAGATCGGGCCTATCAGTGAAACTTCCTTCGGAAATCAAGGCGGTTTCACCTACGTGCCCGATTGCGGCACCTATTTATCCTGCTTGAACAACCCTAAGTATCCCAAGCCGCCCACTAACAACACGGGCTGGACCGACTTCATCGTTACTCCCATTATCGGCACCGCCTGGGTGATTGGCGAAGACACGATCGACAAATACATCGTCTCTCCCATTGCCGTGAATCATCGCATCTTGGGCGGCAGGATTCTCCGCTCCGCGCTGGAACCGAGTCGCAGTTTTGCCGCCATCTTTGCCGGAAAGTTCCCCTGGGATCTTCCTTCGCCGGAAAGCAACTTCATGGTCAGCAGGGCTTCCCATTTTCCGAAATCAGCCGGCGATCTTGACCGTCCTACGTTGAACCATTGGGAAATCGGTACGCAATACAGCAATGTCAGTCTGCCGGTTATCAGCGACTCTTGTTCCGGGCTTACATGCCGCAAGAATTTGTCCGGACTCGGTGTCAACTTCGACTACAACTTCACCCGCGGCGTCGCGTTCGATAGCACCTTGAACTTCATTCCCGGACAGCAGGGCTCCAAGCCCATGATGGAAGGCCTCTTCGGAGTTCGAATGGGAGCTCGCTACGAGCGCATCGGCGTCTTCGCCAAGGTCCGGCCCGGCTTCATTTACTACACGAGCGCCCAACCCGTTCAGGGAGAGACCGCCACCGGAAGCCTTACCCGTTTCGCTGCCGACTTCGGCGGAGTTGTCGAGTACTATCCGGAACGCAACTCCACGTTCCGCTTTGATGTTGGGACCACGCTGGTGCGCTACCTCACCAACAAAACCGACCCGCACCCATACGAGCTGGGAACCCTGCTGTCGAACCAGTACTACGTGACGCAAGGCAACTTCCAGGTCTCGACGTCCTACGTTTACCGCTTTTAGCGCCGCAGTTACCACTCGGGTAACCAATGCCCGTTTCCTCTTGAATCGGCGGCTTCGATCCACCTACACTTGATCTAGCTCTGACGGTTCTCTCGCGCCTTGCGCATCCCTTCCTCTTTTTCCTCATGCTGTCCTATTTTCGGCGTTATGCCGCAAGGGCGGTGCAATATAGTGGGGTTTGCACAGGATAGACCCAAAATATTGGGCTTTCTATCTTGACCCCTCCCCATTTCACCAGTAAAGTTGCTCTGGTGTGTGGCTCTCGGGTTCGGCGGGAGTACCTGCTGCATCAGACAGGGGTGCCCCAGACTGCAAGAGGGGCATTGCGCTGAATCAGCCCCTAGGATGCCTGCAGCGCAGGATGCAAGAAGGAGTAGAAGTTGCTCAAACTAAAGAAGCTTCAGATCCTTGGATTCAAGTCGTTCTGTGATCGGACTGAGTTGAAGTTCCAGGGCGACGGCATCGCCGCCATCGTCGGTCCGAACGGCTGCGGCAAGTCCAACATCTCCGATGCCATTTCCTGGGTTCTCGGCGAGCAGTCGGCTCGCTCGCTGCGCGGCGTGAACATGCAGGACGTGATTTTCGCCGGCACCCGCGACCGCAAGCCTACCGGCATGGCCGAGGTGACGCTGACCCTGGTGGATCCCGAAGTGTATGGCGACGTCGCGGAGCCTGTCATCGACATTCAAGACGATCTGCCCGAGGAAGACTGGGACGAGTCGTCCATCCGCACCGCCAAGGCCGAGGACGCCGAGCGCTACACCGAGGAAGTCCGCCCGGGGCAGGGCGACGATGAGGCCGGCGATCCGCCTGACGGACAGGCCGCAACTCAGACAGAAGGTGCGATAACCGAAACCACGGCCGGACCGCACGTTGTGCTTAAGATTCGTCGCCGCAAGTTTGTCCGCACGTTCAAGGCAGGCGAGATCGCGGTCACGCGCCGTCTCTTCCGCTCCGGCGAAAGCGAGTACTTGCTCAACGGAAAACTCTGCCGGCTGCGCGATATTCAGGACATCTTCATGGGCACCGGACTCGGACCCGAGTCCTACGCCATCATCGAGCAGGGACGCATAGGGCAAATTCTCAGCAGCAAGCCGACCGACCGTCGCGCCATCATCGAAGAGGCCGCCGGCATCACCAAGTTCAAGACCCGCAAGCGGCTGGCCGAAGCGCGGCTGGAAGACGCCAAGCTGAACCTGGCTCGCATCAACGATATCTTCGACGAAGTCACCCGGCAGATGAACTCGCTCAAGCGCCAGGCCGGCAAGGCGGAACGCTATGCCAAGCTGCGCGATGAGATGCGCGCCAAGCTGCGTGTTGTCTTGGCCAGCAAGTTCACGCAACTCGACGCCGAGACTGCGGCGCTGGAGGCGCAACTGGCCGAGATCGCTGAAGACATGCGCACTCGCGGCGAGGCAGTCGAGACCATGGAAGCCGAGCATACCGGGCGGACGCAGCGCGGCTACGCCATCGAGCGCGAAGCCAATGAGAACCGCGAGAGGCTGAATGCGGTCGTCATGGAGATCGACCGCGCGGTTGAGCGTCGTCGCACCAATGAAGAGCGCTGTGCCGAGCTCGATGCACGTTCAGCGGGCGCGCACGCCGAGGTGGGCAACACCCAAGAACAGCTTGCGCGGCTGCAACACGAATTGGAGGCGAACCGCGCAATCCTTGAGTCCGCCAACGCTGATGTCGCGCTGGCGCAGGAAGAGTTGCGGCTGAGGCAGCAAGAGGCTTCCGCTGCCGCTGCGACCTTGATGCAAGTTGAGCAGCAGCAGGAGCTGCGCCGTGCCGCCATCCTCCAGGCAGTTTCGGAAGCTTCGTCCGTCCGCAATCGATTCGCGCAGGCCGAAGAGCGTATTGCAGCGCTCGACCGCGAAGCACGCCGCATCGACGAAGACTCCGCCAATGCCAATCAGCAACTCGAAAACTTCGGCGGACAGCGCGGGCAACTCGGTTTGGAGTTCGAGTCTGCCTCGCAGCGGGTCGCCGCGCTCACTGCGCAGATCGCTGCGTCTCGCCAGAACCTCGAACAGCAGCGCACTGCCGAGACCAACGGCAAGCAGCATCTGGATTCGCTGCGCGCGGAATACGCCAGCCTGATCGGCAAGAAGGGATCGCTCGAAGCAGTTATCACCGAGCATGGATATTCGACGGACTCGGTGCGCAAGCTCTTCAAGTCGGGAGCGATGACCGGCGGAATGGCGCCGGTCGGCGTGTTGGCTGATTTCCTTGAAGTCGAAGACCGCTACGAGCACGTGGTGGATGACTTCCTGCGCGACGAGTTGAACTACATCGTCGTGAAGTCCTGGGACGCGGCCGACGAAGGACTCCGTCTGCTTGCGCAGCGACGTCGATGGCCGTGCCACCTTCCTGGTTCATCCCGAAGACTCGCAGGCCAAGTTCTCTTTCCTCGGCGAAGAGGCCGGCTATCACGGCGCGCAGCGCGACAGCGTGGTGCCGCTCAAGCATTGCATCCGGGTGCTCGACGGATTCGGCAAATCGCTCGAAGTGATCCTGCCGAAGCTGGGCAACGGCTACATCGTCCCCGACCCGAATGTGGGCCGCGAACTGGCCCTGCAAAATCCGGATGCCTTCTTCCTCTCGCAGTCGGGAGAATGCTTCCACAACGTCACCGTCACAGGCGGCAAGCAGCGCAGCGAAGGGCCGCTTGTCGATGAAGCGTGAGTTGCGCGAAGTTTTGCGGCAGGCGGCTGACGTGGAACGCGCCATGAGTGAAGAGCAGTTCCGGGTTGCTGGCCTCGCCCGCCAGATCGGCGAGATCACCGGACTGCTTGCAGCGCCTCGAGGACGACAAGCGCGAAGCTGAACGTCAGGCGATGACGTCAGGCCACACTCTCCAGCAATTGGAAAGCGAGATGGCGCGCGTGCGTGAGCGCCTCTCCACCTACGCCCGCGAAACCCAGCGGCTCTCCGCAGAGCGGGCTGAGTGCGAAGTATCCATCGCTTTGTACCGGACTGAACTTGCCACCCACGAAGAACAGAAACTGGCTCTTGAAGTCCGACACGCAGGCTGCACAGAGCATGCTCGACGACCTGCGTCAGCGGCGTGACGACGCTGCGCAGCACGCCAGCGACGCGCGCGCAAAATCAGCCACACTCGAGGAGCGTCGTCGTGGCTCGCTCGCGACCGTCGAGCGGCTCGAAGCGATGGTGGCCGAGGTATCATCCCGGCTCGACAAGTTAAAGGCCCAGATTGATTCGGCCGCTGCCGAGAAGCAGCAACGCGAGCTGGAAAACTTGCATCTTGCCGATCAGGTCGTTGAATGGACGGCGCAGCGCGAAGGCGCTCAGCAGCGTGATCGCGACCTGCAGGAAGAGTTGCAAACGGTCCGCGTGCGTCTCGCCGAATTGGAAGAGTCTTTGAAGGCCGCTGCGTCACGAGCTCGACGCGGCCCGCGACCGCAGAGGCGAGCTCGCGGCGGAACAGGCGCGTCTCCAGTCCGACGCGCAACACATGGCGGAGACTTGCATCCAGGAGTTGAGCCAGCCCCGCGAGGAGCTGCTCGCCGATGGAGCGCTGGCGCGCATGGCCGGTGAGGAACTGGCCGGCGAAGAAGCGCTCTACAAGGAAATGCGCACTCGCCTCGAAAACATGGGGCCGGTCAACATGATGGCGCTCGAAGAGTATCAGGAAACCGCCCAGCGTCATGAGTTCCTCGAAACCCAGCGCCAAGACCTGCTGCAGTCGATCGAGAACACGTTGAGCACGATCAAGGAGATCGATACCATCTCGCGGCAGAAGTTCGAGGAGGCGTTTAGCCGCATCAATGAGAACTTCGCCCGCACTTTCAGCAAGCTCTTCGGAGGCGGCCAGGCATTCATGCGGCTCACCGACCAGGAAAACTCCATGGAGAGCGGCATCGACGTGGTGGCGTCGCCCCCAGGCAAGAAACTCCAGAATGTGTTGCTGCTCTCCGGCGGCGAAAAGGCGCTGACCGCACTGGCACTTCTGGTCGGCATTTTCCAGTATCAGCCGAGTCCGTTCTGCATCCTGGACGAAGTCGATGCCCCGCTCGACGAGGCCAACATCGGCCGCTTCACCGAGTTGGTTCGCGAAATGAGCGGCCAGACTCAGTTCATCATCATCACCCACAGCAAGAAGACCATGGGCATCGCGCCGGTCATGTATGGCGTCACCATGCAGGAGCCGGGCGTCTCCAAGTTGGTGTCCGTCCGCTTCCATGAAGAACCGGCGCGGATGGCTGCCTCAGCGTAAAGAAAGGGCGCAGCTTCAGCTGCGCCCAACAAGTCACTTGCTATTTCTCATGCAAGGCTACGGACCATTCCGTGCCCCGCTCTCAAAGAACCGCCTTCACTTCCCTGCTGCCATGCCACCCGATTCGAAGCTGATGGCAGTGTCCTTGCCGCCAAAGTCCAACTCGCTGATGCTGCGGCCATTGCCTTCCGTGTTCATGACAACCTGGTTGGACGTCGGTTTCTGGGTAAGGGTTTTTACCTGACCGGTTGCACTGGCAACTTCCTTGCCGCTCTTAATAAATTTCACCTGTGCGCTGGATCCGTTCACGTCGTATTTCACGACGTAATCCCCGGCGGGCAGGTTCGTTCCGCCGATCGATGCATCGTGCGACAGCGTGATGTTCTCCGATTTCGATCTCGCAAATGAGCTGAGCGAGAACATCAGCGCGAGAACCAACAGACTCGTACCTAGCAGAAATCGTTTCATGGGGGAGCTCCTTGTGGGTTTGGTCGCCAGCCTGTGAATGCGGCTCGCTCTGACCGGATGTATAGACGCAACGGAGCGCGAAGAAGTTCGTCGAGGCGGGTACGGAAGTGACGAGTACCCAATTTTTCGGGATGAACCGAGTGTTAGGCGAACGAATTCAGTCGCAGGACGCCAGCTCAGAACCGGCGCAGTCCTCCTACCATCCCATCCGCTCCCGCAGCTTCGTGACATGCGCGGTGTGGTGAGCCGAGTGCCAGGCATAGAGCGCCAGCATGCGGTTCAGATCGAGCACCCCAATCTCAGGATGCCGCAGGGTGCGCGCGTAGTCGGAGGAGTCCATCCCACGCAGCAAGATCACCCAACGGGTGTGAAGAGCGCCTAGCAACTGGAGCGATACTTCAACCGGGGTATTGGGAACGTCGGGCAACTTTGCCCACATGTCTTCTTTATACGGCTTGATGGTGGGCTCGTACTCAGTAAGCGCGAGCTTGAAGCGGATAAAGGCGTTAGCGTGACTGTCAGGCACGTGATGCGCAAGTTGCCGCACCGTCCACCCCTCCGGCCGGTAGGGCGTGTCGAGTTGCTCGGGAGTCAGTCCCGCAACAGCCTGTCCGAATTCTTCCGGGAGCTTCGCGACCACATCAATGTACTGGGCCCGACGCTTCGCCATCTGCTCTTCGTTCTCAGGCGGAACCCATTCGAACTTTCCTATCGGGTATCGCAAGTCTTCCATGACAATTCACCTTTCAAATAGGATGAGCAACACGGCAGTCTAATCCACCGAGCGCACCGCATCCGAAAATAGCAACTCCACAGAGCACGGCCCAGGCTGTAACTCCGGCTTCGCGACAGCTTCGGTCCTGGCTGCGGCTGGCTCGCGCTGCTTGTCTTCAGCTGCCTTCTTGCCATGTGGCTTCCCTTTGGATGCAGGAGCAGGAGGCAGCGTTCCGCACTTCACAGTCCCGCGACGCAAGACGTGAACCGAGGAAGGATCGGGAAACACGATCTCGAGGTTGGTGGACTTCACCGTGTCCGCGAGAGCTTTGATCTCCGCGTCTCCACTAACGAATTTGATCTGATCGTTCTTCGTGGGCGACACCATCACAAAGAAATCACCTGCACCCTTGCCGGATGCGTCCAATTTGTGAGCCCGCAACGCCTGCAGCTCGGCGCGAGCCTTCTCAATCCGGCTATCAAGATCTTCGCTGACGCCGAGTGCCGCCAGGCGCGTGCGCGCCTCGACGCTTGGCGAAAGTCCGACTAGCGCGAGGACGTAGTAATGGATAGCCTCGTCTTTGTTTCCGCGTTGCTCATAGATCTCGCCCAGGTGCTCGCAAATATTGCCGCTGCCCGTCGCTTCCCATGCCGCCCGGATGTAGCGCTCAGCGACATCGAGGTTGCCGCGCTGGAACTCCACCCAGCCCTTGGTGTCCCACACGTTGTACAGCAGGTTAGCGACACCGATGTCCTGCAGCCGCAGATTGTCAAGATTCACGTCGCGAAGTTGCGTCTCGATGGCATTGATCGCTGCGTCGGAATACTGGTTGGCGCGATCCAGCTGTACCTTCTGCTCGGCCAGCGAGTAGGCAATGTTGTTCCAGACCACGGGATTGGGAGACAGGGCAACGGCTCGCTCGAAGGCCGCCATTCCCTTCTCGGTCTGACCGCTGGCAATGTAGGCCTGTCCGAGCGATATCTGCAATAGCGGATTCTTCTCTTGCAGTGAAACTGCCTTTTCCAGCTCCGGCACCGCTTCGTTCCAGCGCTTGAGCTTGCTGTAAAGCAACCCCAGGCTGCTGTGAGCGTACGGGTCGAGGGGATTAACCTCGATCTGTTTCTGGAACTGCGCGATGGCGTCATCGTAATGTTGCATCGCCTCATACGCCAGTCCCAGATTGTTGTAGGCGAACTCATCGTAGGCATTGATCTCGATTTGCTTCTTGAACGCCTCCGCAGCCTGCTCGTACTGATTGGACGAGAGATACGCGCCTCCGAGGCCGTTCCACAGGCCCTTGTGCTTGGGATCGGCCTTAACCACCCGCTGAAATAAATCGATCGCAAGCGCATAGTTGTGGTTGTTCATCGCCTCCGTCGCGGAATCGAAGAGGTCGTCGGGTGATTGGTTGGCGCCCAGACCCGCGGTTCCCGGTGATTTGTTATCCAGCATCACGCTCTGTGCCTGGTCGGCATCGACCGTCCGCCGGAAGGCAGCATAGTCTTCGCGCCGCTCATACGGAATCTCCGTCGCCAGCGTCTGCAGTTTGCGAGTGGCGGTGAGCTGGCCATCCTCAAATTTGTAGCTGGAGTGATACTCAGCGTAGTCGCGCTTGACATCGACCCCGATGGGCAAACGGACTCCGTACTTCAACGGCATCGCGATCTTGACTGCCGAAGACGCTTCCGTCATGGCGCCCAGCTTTATCGGCTTGGGGTCCTTGCTGTCGTCCTCCGGTGCCGTAGGAAGCGACATGCCGAGCACGGGCAACGGAAATTTGGGATCGGGCGCCGACCAGTCAAAATAGTTGCTGACGGCGACGTCGAAACTGATTTCGAGCGGCGTATCGGTATCCGCAGGGTCCCCGACTTTCAGGTTCGTGATCTCGCCGCCCTTCATAGCCGAGCGGCTGAGCATCATCTCGAACACGTCCTTCCATTTGTTGTTGGGAATCTGCCGCAGTCCGTAGCGCATGCCCAGCTCGGCGTCACCGCGAGCGGAAATATCAATGTGCGCTTTGAGCTTGCCGGTCTCGTTTACGGCGCCGTCGATCCGGCTGCGGTCGAAACTCTCAAAGGGAAGGTTTGCCGGAGTTCGCACCAGTTCCGGGGTGCCTCCGGGTGGGATGACCAGCGCTTGTTTATCCCGCAGCGGAAACGCCAGCATGCGAAACGGCGCGACCCCGTTCGTGCTATCGAGCCAGATCTCCTGGCCATCGACGGGAACGCGGGTAATGACGTGGTCGAATTGTGAAGGCGACGGAATGTCGGGATCGAGCTTGTGTTGCGAGCCAATGAGCACCGAACTCGACTCGAAGCCCTGCGCGGCCAGAAGCGCCGCCAGCAGAGTGTTCTTGTCTTTGCAGTCGCCGTATCCGTTGGCCAAGACCTCCGAGGCCGCATGGGGCTGATAACGCCCCAGTCCGAACGAAAGACTCACATAGCGAAAGTCGCGCGACACGAAGTCGTAGAGCGCCTTCACCTTTTCCATATCGGTGGACTTGCCTTCGACGAGTTGCGCGGCCTTGGCCTTGATCGCATCATTGGGCTGGCGGCGGTCCTTCTCCAGGCCTGGCATACCAGTCGCCAAGCTGTTGCCAGCTCTCGAACGTCGTTAGTTGCACGGACGGAATTTCGTCCTCGTCCCGCCGGCGCCGGGGTTGTTTCTTCTTCTTGGAAGTATCGGCGTCGTCCTCCAGATGGGAATGTTTCCAGCGGTAAATGCGGCGGTCGCCGTCGTCGGTGATTTTCGGCTCCGCGCCCGGCTCGCTCTTGAGCTTGACCTGTCGCGCCTTGGGTACGTTGATCTCGAGCTGCTCGTCGAGAACGATGGTACGGTCGTTGAAATCGTAGCTCGTCCAGAACTGCCCGGGCGCAAGCGGATTCACGATGGTGCGGACAAACTGGTACTCCAGCACATCGCCCGGTCGCAGCGAAGGCACGGTGATGTGCTTCTGGTGATAATCCGTGTAAACCGGGGCGTCGGGTATGGTGAGGTCCTGCACCGCCGACTCCTGTGCTGTGATCACCGTTCCATCCGGCTTGATCACGCGAACATACACCACCTCGAGCTTGTCGCTCAAGGCGCTATAGCCGACCTTCAATTGCCCTAGCGCCTGCACTCCGCTGTCGCTGTTGATTTTGACGCGAGCGTCAATTTGCTCTCGCCCGGTGCCGTCGTTCTCGAAGCGGAACGAATCGATGTAGTGTTCGATTACAAACGCCTCCTGCGAATAATCGGCGGGCTCTGCAGGCGAAGTCTCTGTATTGGTAGCAGGTCTCGATTCCTGCTTCACGGCGGGATGTCCGGATTCTTTCGTGCGCGCTTGCTGGGCCCATAGAAACGAAGTCAGCGCAAGCAAACAAGTCAATGACGACCAGAGTTTCTTCATAAACTTCTAGTTTGACAGATAATCCATGCCAGAAAGCGGCCAAGCGAAATCAGCCCGCGCAGAACCTTATTGCGATTCGGACGGTTTCGGCACAAACTCACCCGGCGGCCACGGACCACTCAGCCGCAAGCGCACTCCTTCTGATGGTCCCGCACTGCGCAGTGCGGAAACGAAGCGATCGCGATCCTCGCGCGATACCAGGGCGAACCAGTGATGTTTCCGGCGCTCCTGCCGTGTGCGCCACTCACGAACACACCCTTCAGTAACCGCCCGAAGCTTGGCATCGATGGCCGCGATGCGACCTTCCGCTTCCTGCCTGCGCTTCAGATATTCCCTTCCGCTCACCGGAGTCGCCAGGTCAGTCTGCTCGTCTGCCGTCCAACTCGCAATCATTTCGTACTGCACGGTACCGCCCAGACGAGTCAAAGCCTCGTCGAAATGTCCCCGCTCGTCCGCGAGGTACTTCTCGACAGCTTCGAGGTCAGCCAGCACAACCGGAAACGGCAACGGGATCGGCGTGGCGTGCGTCACGATCTCACGCAAGACTTGCCTGAACTTCAGCTCGGCGGCTTTCCTCGCCGCGCCCTCAGCCAGAAATGCTTCAGGATCGGCAATCTCGCTCCAATAGACGCGCAGTCCTGATAATTCCTGCGAATGAACAGGCTGGTCGCACACCCCGACGAGACTGGAGATCAACCCAGAGTCCGGAAGCGCGACGCAATAAAGGATGCAGGGCATTCAGGGATTCGCTATAGATGGCCAACGGCAAAAAGGGAGAGCATTGCTGCTCTCCCACCTTATGTTTCTGGGAAAACCGCCTTACCGGCGCGGGCCACGGCCCCGGCCACGGTCGCCACCGCGTCCTCCACCAGGACCACCCCGGCGAGGACCGCGATCGCCACCGCCATCACGGCGTGGTGGGCGGCTGCCTTCGCGATTGTAGTTAGGCTCGTCGGCGCCTTCGTGTCCACCCTCGAACGCCACGGGAACGGCAACACCTTCAGCGCCCTCAGGCGGCGCTTCCCCACCGCCCATCTTGGCGCGCTGCTCTTTCAGAATGGCCTTGCGCGACAGCTTGATGCGGTTGCCTTCGACCGCCAGCACCTTCACCAGGATCTGATCGCCTTCCTTCAGTTCATCGCGCACATCGGCGATGCGATGCTCCGCCACTTCGCTGATATGCAGGAGTCCGTCGGTGCCGGGAATGATCTCGACGAACGCTCCGAAGTCCGCCAGTCGCGTCACCGTGCCCAGATACGTCTTGCCCACTTCGGCGGTTGCCGTGATGTCTCCGATCATCCTCAGCGCTTTGGCAGCCGCTTCCTGATCGCTCGAGGACACATTCACCTTGCCCGTGTCTTCCACGTCGATCTTCACTCCGGTCTGCTCGATGATGCCGCGAATCACCTTGCCGCCCGGCCCGATCAGGTCGCGAATCTTGTCGGTCGGAATCTGCAGGGTGTAGAAACGCGGAGCGAAGTCGCTCAGCGTGGTGCGCGGCTCAGCAATGACCGCGTTCATTTTGTCCAGGATGTACAGCCGTCCGTGGCGGGCCTGCTCCAGCGCCTCCCGCATGATCTGCGCTGTGATGCCCATCACCTTGATGTCCATCTGCAACGCGGTAATTCCCTCACGTGTGCCGGCAACCTTGAAGTCCATATCGCCGTAGTGGTCTTCCGCGCCTGCGATGTCCGTCAGGATGGCATAGGCATCACCTTCCTTGACCAGTCCCATCGCAACACCGGCCACCGACGCTTTCAGCGGAACGCCCGCGTCCATCATGCTGAGCGAAGCGCCACAAACCGTCGCCATCGACGACGAGCCATTCGACTCCAGAATGTCCGACACCACCCGCATCGCATATGGCCAGTCCTCTTGTGTCGGCAGCACTGCCGACAGCGCCCGCTCGGCCAGCGCTCCGTGACCGATCTCGCGGCGGCCCGCGCCACGCAGAAAGGCCACTTCGCCCACCGAGAACGGCGGAAAGTTGTAATGCAGCATGAAGCGCTTCTTGGCTTCGCCCTCAAACGCTTCCAGCCGCTGCATGTCCTCGCCCGTCCCCAGCGTTGTAGTCACCAGCGCCTGGGTCTCACCGCGGGTGAAAATCGACGACCCGTGTGTCCGCGGCAGCACTCCGACCTCGATCCAGATATCGCGAATCTGGTCGAACTTACGCCCATCCGGACGCCGCCGGTCCTTGATCACCTGCTCGCGGAAAATCTCCTCCCGCAGCATGTCGAAGTATTTGCCAGCCTTCTTGCGACCCGCTTCGTCTTCCTCGGGAATCGCTTCCTTCACTTCCGTCTTCAGCTTCTTGATCAGCGCGTAGCTTTCGTTCTTGGGATACTTCTCCGTGTTGACAGCATCCACCAGCCGCTCGCCGAACTTCGACCGCAGCTCGCCAAGATACGCCTCGTCTACCACCACCGGTTCGACCACGCGCTTCGCCTTACCCACCTTCTGCACCAGGTCGTTGATGGCGGCGCAGATCTTCTTGATCTCCTGGTGCCCGAACTCAATGCCATTGACTACCGTCTCTTCCGACACTTCCTTCGCGCCCGACTCGATCATCACGATGCCGTCCATGGTTCCAACGACCATCAGATTCAGCTTGCCTTCGCGCTGCTCGTCGTAGGTCGGGTTGATCACGAACTCGCCGTTCACCTGCCCGACGCGCACCGCGCCGATGGGCCCGTGGAATGGAATGTCCGACACGCTCAACGCAACCGACGCGCCGTTGATGCCCGCAACGTCAGGATCGTTCGTCGTGTCCGCCGACAGCACCATGGCGATGACCTGGGTCTCGCAGCGGAAACCTTCGGGGAACAGTGGCCGGATGGGGCGATCGATCTGCCGGCTGGTCAGAATTTCGCGCTCGCTGGGACGCCCTTCGCGCTTGATAAATCCGCCCGGAATCCGCCCGGCGGCGTAGGTGTACTCGCGGTAATCCACCGTAAGGGGGAAGAAGTCGATGCCCTCGCGGGGATCGGGGTTGGCGCAAGCGGTGGCGAGAACGACGTTATCGCCAATGCGCACTATGCAGGAACCGTGTGCCTGCTTCGCTAATTTTCCGGTTTCAAAGTGAATGGACTTGCCGCCGTGCAGCTCAACTGTTACTTCGTGTTTCATTTATTTTCCTTTTCGAATGCATCCGATGAGGTCGTCCAAGCCCGGCGCTCCCTCGAGGGGCCGGCTTCCCGTAACTCGGGCACTGCAAACGTGACGCGAGCATGCGATCCGGCGGCTGCGGGATGGGGAGGATGGAATTCTGGTCAGCCGAGAGAGGCTGAAACCGAGGCTGCGGACGCACACTTGCGTCCGCCAAGTCTCGAAAATGTGTACCTTCCCGAAATAGACCGCTATCTCGGGGAGCCCGGCCAGCGCCCAACCGGCGCCTGCTGGGATAATTCGACGCACATTACGCTTGGAAAGCGGTACTCCAGTGGCTGGCAAGCTGCTTATTTGCGGATTCCCAGTTTCTGAATCACAACCTTGTAGCGTTCGGTATCGGACTTTCTGAGGTAGTCCAGCAAGCTGCGACGCTTGCTGACCATCATGAGAAGACCGCGCCGGGAGGCATGGTCCTTCTTATGCGTCTTAAAATGCTCCGTCAGTTCACCAATGCGCGTACTCAATATGGCAATCTGGACTTCCGGCGACCCGGTATCCGTGTCGTGGGTACGGTACTGGTCAATCAGGGCGGTTTTTTTCTCTCGGGCTAACACTGCTTCGGGTGCACTCCTACTCTGTTTTATCGTATGTTGTTACGCCATAAAGAATAACATGCGTACGCGCCAACCGCCAAACAGCGTACTCGTTTACGCTCGGCCTGCCTCGGGTGGGCTTTTCGAACTCGGATGCGACAAACACAGGGGGCGGCTTTTATGGCGTGACTGGTATCATGCTGCGCATCGGCCCCTGCCTTCGCGCCGCAAGGAGTCATTCATGCCTCAACAAGTCGGTCTGAAACCGTCCCGGCGATTTCTATTCGCTCTCTTTGCCGTCGTGGTCTTTTTGGGCACAGGAGCCGGGCAAACTCCTCGAGCTGGATCTCCCAGTTTGCTCGCACCCCCCGGCGCGCCGTCCGGAGGGGTTGATCACCCTCAGCCTGTCCCCGATCCTCCAGATCCGTTGTGGAAGGCCTACAACGCGGCGATGGAACGCGCCAGCGTGTGGAGAAACGAGGACATCCGGCCGCTGAAAACCCCACGCATGAGGCCGGATGGAACAGTGGAGGTCGTAACCGCCACGAAGTACAACGTCACCACTCCACTCTACGGCGACACTTGGGTCACGATTGTTCCTGAACTCCAGACCGTCTGCCGTCAGTTCAGGGGTGATGTGCCTATGCAACTCCGCGAACTGCTGGGCGTCCCGCCGGACCACCAGATCCCCCATTTGGTAGTGATGCTGGTTCAAGCTGCCGACATGTTCAGGCCCACGCCCGATCCCAATCCCTGGACCGTTTGCCCATGCGGCAACCCCGCGAGCGGAACTTGTAAGTTCGATGCGGCGGTGCAGTGCGGCAACAGCTTTCCCAAAGACGTTCCCGCCTCCCATGTGCAGTGGATCGCGAACTCCTTGCTGGGCCTTCATCAAGTGCCAGGCGGCTTCCCCTGGACCCATCTCGGCTACACCTACAACTGGAAGCCGGGAGCCGACCCCTACGGCGCCTCTGAATACATCGTTCGCAAGGGCTCGCAGGTTATAGTCGAGAACACCCTTTCACCTGAGGAATACTGCAAGCCTTGAGCCTGGTTCTATAAAAGGGGATGTCAAGAGAAAACACTTCTCCCCTCGCGGGAGCAGAGGTCGTTCTCTGGCATCCAGCCCCTTTCGTCGCGCTGGAGTGGTGGCGACGCGCAGCTCTTCGGTCGGTTTTCATCTCCGCGCTACGGCATTCTTCGCTAGCTGAAGCTACCCAAGCCTGGCTGTGGTGGTCCCGCTCAGCGGGCCAACCATGGTTCTATCTGAGACTCGCGGTCCGAGCCGCGGCCACTATGGCTTTCTTGGGTTCTCCGAGGGAGCATACGGTGGCCCGTGAGACTTGGCGCCCATGGCGCACGCAGCCTAACCCGCCGAAAGATACTTACCCTCGAACCCGAGCTCGCAGCCCGAACAGAAAAACGCGGAGTGAAACCCGGCCTTTCCCTGCGGTGCCGCGCGCTCAAGCGGCTTGTGGCTTCACATACTCGGCGTCGAACGCCTCTCCTTTCTTCCACACCTGCAACGTAATCGCGGCGATCTTGCGCGCCAGCGTCAGCCGCGCCATCTCCGCTCGCATCCCCTTTTTGCAGAAGGTTTTCGTAGAACTCGCCGAACGCACCCTCGCTGCCGCCAGCCGTGGTCGCCGCGCTCTTGAACAGGTTCTTCAGATCGTGGTTGTGGTTGCGGTTCAGCCCGCGAATGAACACCGGCTTCTCTGCGCCGCTCCAGTTGGCCGTCCACCATCCGATAGTCGGCACTGCTGCGCGTTTCCAGCGCCAGCCCGCAGTAGGCCCAGAACTGCCGTTTCGTGCGGAAGCGGTGCGGCGTCTGCACTCGGCCAATCAATAGCGCAACTCGTATCGGCCCCAGCCACGGCACTGTGCGCAGCAGCTTGGCCTCGCCATACTTGCGGCATTCCACGATGAGCTCCCGCTTCGCCTCTCGCCGCAACTGCTGCAGCGCATCCAGCTCCTGATACAGTCTTCGTGCCCGCCGCTGCAGCCCGCTGTCGCGCAACTGCGCCAGCCACTCTTCGCGATGCCGTGCTCCGTAAAGCCTTGGTGCCCGCACAAGCAATCGCCTGGCTGCGATACAGCGCTTTCAGCCGTCCCATGGTGCGCGTCGTGTCTTCCGTCAGCGCCGCATAACTGCGCCCCAGATGCTTCACCGCCGCTGTGCTGTTCTGCCCGTGATACACCGGCTTGAGATATCCCAGGCGCAGCAACTCCGCCAGCTTGCGCGCGTCGATCGCGTCACTCTTGCTGCCCGCCTTCAGCAGCGCATTCTTCCGTGGATTGCACACCACCAGATACGCCACTCGTCTCACCAGCAAGTCGTACAGCCACCCCGAGTGCGTGCCTTCTTCAAAGGTGACATGCAACGTTCCGCGCAATCCGTGAAAAAATTCAAGAATCGCGCTGGCCTGCGTGGCGATGACTAACTGCATTACCAGCTTGCCCTCAGCGTTCAGCACCGCCACGGAAATCGTGTCGCGGTGGACATCCAGACCGATATACTTGATGCTATTCATCGGGTGTTCCTTTCGTCAGGTTTCGTTACTGCTTCAGCACAGCAACCTTAATCCTGCTTCGAAAGGGGCGCCCTTTTATAATGCGTGGCCCAGAGCCAGCCCTGAGCTTCTTCATTCGCGATCTAGTCGTTCCGCAACCTGGTATAGAACCATGGACCATGGGACTAAGTGCTCAAGTGGGGCCGGCGACGACAGCAACTGCAGGTAGTGAAATGCTGGTCGTGCTTGCCGTAAGATCGCTCCCGACCCTTCGTCACCGGGACAGGATAGAGAATTCAGTGGGTAAGATCAGTGACAGATGCTGGACGCCCGGCTGATTTCCCACACACTCGAAAATCACGAATGTGTGGGGCCCCCGGCGCTCCTACGCAGCACCCTGCGAAAGAAAAGTATTTCTGAATCCGACAGACGAGTATATAGTGGGTGCCGGTTGCACGACGAACGGTAATTCTAGACAAGGAAGCCGTGAGTCCAGACATGCGAAGGCCAGCTCCAAACAGTGCGATCGTGGCGGCAGCCCCAAACAAGCTGCACATCAGTTCGTCTGTTTCCCGGGCGCTACAGCATCTCCTTGATCACCTGAGCCCTCCTTTGCCTACGTTGGTGAAGCGTGGCGACCGGGTCCTCATAAAAGTCAACATGAGTTGTTCTGGCGCAAGAGATCCAGACGAGCGATTCACAACTCATCCCGCATTAGTCGAAGCGATTATTCGAGTTCTACAGGACTGCGGCGCAGTCGTTTCGTTTGGTGATGATGTGGCTCGCGCTGGCAAGCACTGCGAACAGATTTGGCGAGCAACCGGAATGTCGGATGTAGCCAAACGCACCGGCGCCTCGTTAATTGACTTTGTTTCGGTGGGAGCTCGCGAAGTGCGCGGTGGCTTGCTTTACCCGCGAAAATATCTCGTCACAAATGCGTACTTTGAAGCGGACGTTGTCATAAATGCCGCCAATTGCCGCTCCCATGCAGGCATAGGAATGAGCGGCGCAATCAAGAACATGTTCGGCTGTGTGGTGGGCCTGCGGAAGCTTCTGATTCACAATCTTTTCCCTGGGGATACCCGGAAGTTCGGGCGGGCGATCGCTGATATTCATCGCGTGATCCCCGCCGACATTTCTTTTCTTGATCTGACCACCGTGCTCGAAGGTCACCTTAATGGCAAATCCATTCAGCCCGTGGGCCTCATGCTTGCCAGTACTGACCCGGTGGCCCTCGATACCGTCGCAGCTCAAACCATTGGGTACCAGGATGTACCGATCTGGACTACCCACTACGGCAACGAGCTCGGAGTAGGTTGCAATGATCTCGAACAGATCAGCGTCAGGGGCATTGACTGGAGCAGCTTCGAGAAGCCCCGCTTGAAGTACCCAAGACTTTCCGGTAATTCCAGGCCTCCCGTGTATGACCATATCAAAGGGCTTGCCAACCACACAGTTTTACGACCTCGGCCAGTCATCACAGAAGCCAAGTGCACAGGGTGCGGTGATTGTGTAACGCGGTGTCCGGTTCGTTGCATTGAACCGGTTGGCGAGAAGGCTTATGCCATCAATCTCAAGGAGTGTGCGGACTGCGGGTGCTGCCTTAAGGTTTGTGACGCTGAGGCCGTCAACCTTGAATACGTCGGCATGGGAAGAGCAATTCGCTTGCTGACCAATCGGTTGCCGGAGAAGGTTGATCTACCCGGAGCCAACCAGTTCGATCCTGCACCAAGATAAAGGATTGCCCTCACAAAGTTGCGGCTATCATGCATGGCACCCAGTTTCCCCATTCGCGCCGGTGCCCTAAGTTCGCACGCGGATTTCGGCGCTGACCGGATCACGGATGAACGGTTCAACGACAGCCGAGCGATACGCGCTTTCAGGTATCTTTTTGGCGGCCTAAGGTGTAAGTCTCATAGGGGAGATACAAATGAAGAGTTTATTGATGATTTCGTGCCTGTTATTTGCTTCGAGTGTATTCGCGGGAGATTGCGTCAAGAACCGGCGTGGACAAACCGTTTGCAGCAACGGGCAGACCGCTGTTGCAGTCAATCCCAACACCGGCAATGCTGCTGTCGCCCAAAAGAACTCGAACGGCGTGATCACTACGCAAACCAGCAACGGTGCCACCGTCAAGAGCACGAATGGAGTGGCCGCAGCGCAGGGTCCGAACGGCGCCGTTGCCGTCAACACGCGTACGGGCAATGCGGCTGTCGCACAGACCAATTCGAACGGAGTGACCACCACTCAAACCAGCAAGGGTGGAGAAGCCAAGACGAAGAATGGAAAGGGCGTAGCGCAAGGCCCGGGTGGCACCACCTGCGTTAAGACCGCGAACAATCAAGGATGCAAAAAGTGACAGCCGTCCCCTGATAACCGCCGGGTGCCCCACATCTTCAGCTTGTCGACAACGGACTGCGGCAATCCGACATTCGGGAGCCTAATAATATAGACAGCTGACCGTAGCAGATACGAAATTCCACACCGGGGTGCTGCGATGTGCGGAATTGCTGGGTATGTTTCTCGTCAAGGTACACGCGCCGAAGTTGTCCACAAGATGTGCGACGCGCTTCGCCATCGCGGCCCGGACGGCACCGGTTTCCATATTGAAGCTGACTGCGCCCTTGGAGTAGCCAGACTCAGCATCATTGATGTCGACGGCGGAACCCAGCCGATCACGAACGAAGATGGAACCGTCTGGGTCGTCTTCAACGGCGAGATATACAACCACCACCAACTTCGCCACGAGCTCGCGCAACGAGGTCACCGTTTCCGTACGAACTGCGATACAGAGGTGCTCGTGCACTTGTATGAAGAGTACGGAAGCAGTGGAGTAACGCGCTTGCGGGGCATGTTTGCTTTTGCCATCTGGGATTCTGGCAGGAAGCGCCTTTTTTTGGGAAGAGACCGCTTTGGCAAGAAGCCTCTATACTATGCGACGCTTCCACATGGGTTCTTCTTCGCGAGTGAACTGGACGCGCTGGTACGCGCTGGGATCCCATGTGACATTGACGACGAAGCATTGCGGCTTTACTTCCAGTTCCGCTACGTGCCGGAACCGTTTACGGGTATCCGGGCAGCACGCAAGGTCGCCCCAGGTAGCTGGTTGACTTATGACATCGGGGGCACGCTCAATCAGTCGCGATATTGGACCCTTCCTGTAGCCGCCGAGCACCCTTCCCCCCGACTCGATGAGAACGAAATCTGCGGGCAACTCAAGGAGAAGTTTGACGAAGCAGTTCGTATCCGCATGGAAGCCGACGGCCCGGTGGGGGCCTTCCTCAGCGGAGGAATCGACTCGAGTTCTGTTGTCGCCTCAATGGCCTTACAGTCGTCAACACCGGTTAAGACGTTTTCGGCTGGCTTCGACAATCCTGCATTCAACGAACTCGGCTATGCGGCGCTGGTCGCCAAGAAGCACCAAACTGAGCATCATGAACTGATCATCCCGGAAGATCCCTTGCTCTTGGTTCAAGTGGTCGAAGACCTGGTCGGACGATGTGGAGAACCGTTCTCTGATTCGTCTGCTATTCCCACCTACTTGATTTCTCAGTTCGCCGCGCAGCAAGTCAAGGTAGTTCTCAGTGGAGACGGCGGCGATGAGATGTTCGCGGGTTACGCGGTCTTTGCCGAAGCGCAGCGAATGGGCGCTCTGAACGGGATTCCCCCAAGCGTGCGTCGTCTTCTCGGACTTGTAAGCGATGCCCTGCCGTATTCGGCATACGGAAAGAACTATCTGCGGATGATTAGCCGGTCGTCACCGATTGTTCGGTACTTCGAACATGCCTTCGTTCCGTATTCTCTGCGCCAAAAACTTCTTCGATCCGAGTGGATGCTGCCCGCCGACGAAGCGTACTATACTACGGCGCTCCGCGACTTTCTTGTTCCCAATGGAGCCAGTCCTTTGGCGCAAGCGATTTATTTCGCCACGACTTCCACTCTCGTGGCCGATATGCTCGTCAAGGTCGATCGTGCTTCTATGGCTCACGGGTTGGAGGTCCGCAGCCCATTCCTCGATTACGAACTAGCCGAGTTGGCCACAGCGATTCCCGTCGAGTGGAAGTTATACAAAGGAAGTGGCAAGCAAATCGTCTTTCGTGCCTGGGGCGACCGTTTTCCGCAAGAGCTCTTCGTGCGGCCAAAAATGGGCTTCGCCGCCCCCGTGTCCCATTGGATACGCGGAATCCTGCGGGAATTCCTACAGGATCATCTCAACAGCGCCCGGTTTCTGCGCCGGGACTTGGTGTCGCCCCTGTTCCTTCGCGAACTCATACGGGAGCACGAGAACCTGCGACGCGATAACTCGCGGTACCTTTGGGCGCTGATTATGCTCGAACTGTGGTTCGAAA
Source organism: uncultured Acidobacteriaceae bacterium (assembly GCA_963758255.1). GTDB lineage: Bacteria > Acidobacteriota > Terriglobia > Terriglobales > Acidobacteriaceae > DASRAA01. The sequence continues at coordinate 1,190,094 of CAVWUX010000001.1, read as the reverse complement.
GGTTGGAACAATCGCGAAACGCATCGCAACTGCCATCGACGGGAGAACCTTTATGACGGGGACGATGACCCACCTGTCGCCGATGACCTCGTCAGCGTTATTGGCAGTGTCGGTACTGGGTGCACTGCTCGATATTCGCCAAACCAAGGTTCCTGGTTGGCTCTCGATTGTGGGCGTGATTCTCGGCATCGGATTGAACCTGTTTGTCCACGGTGTTGACGGCCTCGTGACCGCTGCCGCAGGCTTCAGTTTGGCAGTATCTACCTATTTGGTGCTTTATCCCCTACGGGGCGCCAGCCTTGACCGCTTGAAGCTGATGGCACCCGTGGGTGCCATCGTCGGCCCTTGGAATTGGCTGATGGTCTGCCTATTCTCTACGCTTGGCATCCCGCTTGCTATCGTCATCGCGTTATCCACCGCGCATCTTCGCGAGTCCGGCACTACGAAAGGGCTGATTATTCGTGATGTTTTCCGGTTTCTCCCCCCGTATTACAAGCTGGACGAACTCTCTCGGCGCAGAAAGAACGGCACCATTCCTGCCCTCGAACACTTGGCGGCGGTTGCAGTACTGCTATTCCTAGCCAGCGCTGCCGTGTTGGTACGCGGGTGAGTCAGCTTCTGGACGACGGGGTTGAAGTGTTCCGTACCATCGATTCATTTCCCAGACTCTTGGTCACGGTCGGCGACTATCCTTCGGGCTTCAGCGCACAACGTTGCCGCACGACCAAGATGGCATTACAACGTCCTGGAACATGTACTTTCGTAACTTGACAGCCTCACCCGTGGCGCTACACTGCGGCATGGGGATTGGTGTCTCCAATCCTCAAGGCGCTCGAGTGGCGTCTTTGCGCTTCGCGATCTTTGATAGGCCGCGTTATCTTCTTCGTTACCCTCGCCTTCGCTAGATTTCCTCGCATCACACGCATTATGGGACCAAGACAGGGCTCCTTTCTGGTGTAAGTCCTTTTCCCAGAATACTTTCCATATAACCCCTTTGGGTAGAATATTTTGTGCGGAAAATGAGGTTAAGCTGTTGATTCTAAGGATTTCGGTAGGGGAGGGGGAGGATACCCCAATTGACACTCTCCGCCCCGAGCAGCACAAGGCCAAGAATGCCAAATCGAAATTACTGATGAGTAAGTACTCGGTGCGTACCGACCGCCCTGTTGCACGCTTCGCTTACTGCAGCCGACAACAAAACAGAGCGCGGACCCTTGTTTGACGATTGTCCGCGCCCCATTGCGATTTCACCCCTCCGCTAAGCGAGCATGCTTTAGAAGCTAAACACCGGACCGAACTCGGTGCGCCAGTCCGTCCATGTGCAGGTGGGCTTGCCAGCAACCTTGGTGGTGCAAACACCCACGTTGTTGGGCAGAGCCGTGCTTTGATACTGCCCTTCTTCAAAGCCGAATTGCAGCCAGTTGTTGAATTTGTAGAACACCGTGGCCGCCTTAAGCGTGCTCTTGTAGGGACCGGCGCCACTGGCACCGATGTTCTTCGCCTTGCGGAAATCGGCCGCATTGGCAGCGTCGATGCCATACTCGAAGTAGGCTTGCCAGCCGGCATTCCGTCCCTTGGGATCGACATTAAACCAACGCGAGACGGGAAATCCGACTTGCACGAACCCGCCGTAACCACGAACGGAACGCTGCGGTGCAACTACAACGTTCCCGCTGGAGTCGGTTCCAAATACGACGGTTGACGAACCATCAACCGACGAGGCGTTCTTCAGCAGCGACAGGCCGCCAGTGTAGCTGTAATTCGACTGAAGCTGACCACCAAAGAAGAAGCGCAAGTCGGCCCCGAGATATCCGCTGGCAACCACCGTGGCCCAGCGCGTGGGAAGCGATATCCCGACCTGATTGCCATAACCTGGACTGTTAACGTCAACGCCGGTGGGATAGCTGGACGAGTAAGCGGCAGGAACCGCTGACGCCAGCACCGTAGCCTGACGATGGGTATAGAAACCAGTCCACAGAATTTGGGCAGGAACTACGCCGGGAGCCTTGTCGAGCTGGAATTGCAAGACGGTCCTTGCTTCCAACTCGGGAGCTCCGTAGTCGGCACCCTGGCGCTCACCGTATCCCAGTTGATTGCCAAGGCCGTTCACGAAGGTGCAACTCGTGGCCACGCCGAGCGTGGTCACGGTACAGCTCACGCTGTCGGCTGGAAGGTTGCCCTCACTGGGCATCATGATCGCGAACTCAGGCGAGAACTTGAAGTTCCGCGAGCCGCCGAACTTTTGCACGAGGCCAACCCGGAACTGCGGCGAGCGCTCCCAAATGTTGCCCCAATAGGCGCCGTAAAAGGTGGTCTCGAACAGATTCATTATCGTGCTCGAGCCGAAGAGCGTCCAATCCTGACCGGCTTCGAAGAACAAGTCCGTCTTCGGGCTGGCAGCGTAATCGAGCCGCCCGAAAGCCAGACGCAACTGCAATGCATTGCTCCGAATCGCTCCCACGTTGCGGTTGTCAACCCGGCTGAAGTTGCCTTCATAGTCAGCTTCGATGGTGCCTGTGATCGTGAACTTGCCTGAGGCGTCCGGCCACTCAAACTTTGATCCGATGCGGGTGGCGCGGGCCTTGAGGTGAAATTCGGGATTGGGGTTCGGGCCGGTGTCAGAGTTGAGGAAGCCCGGAAGCGTGAAGTCGTCGCCGCGGGGGTCGCTGGTGTCATACGCCATAGTTGCCTTAATGAAGCCATATGGCCTGACCTTGACGGGGCCCAGGGTGAATCCTGGAACTACGCCTTCTTTTGCAGGAGGATCGACAGGCAGCACTCGTATCGGGCGCCACCGCAGGAATGACGACGGGGCCGGCTGGAGCTTCTTTCGGCTTGGCGGGGGCGGTCTGCGCAACCTGAGCCGTCAAAGCTGAGTCGGTCACACGGATATCTGCCACCATGTGATTGCTCGCCTGCTCCGGAATGCCTCCCTGCAAGGAGGCCAAATCCGAATCGCTCAGCAACCCTTTTTGCTTGAGCAGAAGCAGCAGTTGCTGGGTACCGGCGGCACTGTTTGCGGAGCCGAGCGAGTTTGCTTCGCCGGACGTCAGGATCCCTTTGCTCACCAGGATCTGAAGCAACGCTGCGTTTAGGTTTGCCGGCGCCAGCGAGCTGGCTGCATTCGGTGAAGGGTCAGGGTCAACGGCCGGCGCTCCAGCTAGGGGAGCGGGGCCGGTTGGATCCGCCGCAATGATCCAAGACGGATTCAACAACCCTGAGATCAGAACAACAGTCATTACTATCGGTCGGAGAGTGTGTCGCATTCATCGCCTCCATCAGCAGGTCAGTTGATTTGCAAATGCGAAGGTCCGTGCATCAGGAAACCGTGGCCCTCACCTTGCGCAATGCAAATTGGTCGTGGGGGCGAACTCTATGTGCTGACACGCAAGTATCGGACGGACATATCTCACCGTCCCCTGTGACGCCGGACACCAGGAGGTTGTGACGTGATGGCAGCAGCAATTCATCGGGCGACGTCTAAAGTGAATTGCATGTTACAGATAGGTGAATTTGGAGTAATCGGTCGAGGGGCAAGTGCGACTTTAGTAGTAGATGAAGCTCCTGTGCTCTCATTTTGGGGTCCTTCCCCAGGGTTCGGCACGTATGTGTCGGAAAAGTCAGCGATATGAGAGCTCTCGCTCCGAAAGAATCCGATTGATTGTCAACGAGGTGATAGGCCAGAGCACGACGTTTCCTCCCCTTCAAAGTTTTGGCAGTGCGAGTACCTCGCGAGTTTCCCGCAGCCTAGCTGGGCGATATGCAAAATGCGATTGAGACTTGGGAACTTTTCACTGACGAAGCAGGAACTGCCTACAGAGCACAGCAAGGCGAACGCTCAGGAACGCGCGGTTGCGAACTCCGACGAGGTTTGACGCACCGCAGAGCGCTACAAGTCTTTACGCAGCGTTACCAGACTTTACCGTCGAAGCTATGCGGCTTGTGTTCCTAGAAGTGACAGACAGGCTGTCAATACCACGAGGAGTCGAGAGAATGAAGACGAAACTGATTGCAGTTGTAAGCGTCATGGCGTTGCTGTTGTGTGGCGCTGCGATGGTCGCCTATGCTCAGGGACCCGGACCGGGAGGAATGGGTCACCATGGATGGGGCGGACCCGGACACGGCATGGGATTCATGGCCCGCGAGCTAAACCTGACCGATGCACAGAAGGCGCAGGTCAAGACGATCATGCAGGCGAACCATGCCAACATGAAGACCGTCATGCAGCAGATGGCGGAAAACCGCAAGGCCTTGTTGGCCGCAACCGCGAACGGCGCGTACGATGCCGCGAAGATCCAGGCCTTGGCAAACCAGCAGGCTCAGTTGACGGCGGCGATGATCGTGAATCGTGAAGCCGTGCAACACCAGATCTACACGCAGGTGCTGAGTTCCGAGCAGCAGGCGAAGGCCGAGCAGCTTCGGACCGAAGAGATCAATCGCATCACTGAGCACATGCAGAAGATGGCGAACGGTGGCGCGGCTCCGCCAACGTCGGAAGAATAGCCACACGCACGGTGCTTCCATGGGCAGGACTTGGCTCCTGCCCTTTTTTTGCTTACGGTGCTATCGTGACTGCATTCAGAAACGTTGTCGTGCGCAATTTCCGGATACGGAATGCTTCGTAATAGTTTTGTCATATCAATCGGATTGGGTTCCATGTCACGGACATCCCGCGGCCATCTTTCTACGATGAATGCATGGTTTCCGTATCAAGCCCTGATTCAGTTCCTCCGCATCCCAAGGGGACTCGAGCGCGTATTCTTCTGAGTTCCGTGTTCGGTCCCTTCGCCCAAGACGATGAATTCGGCAGCCGCGCCATCAATCCGATGGAGCTTTACCACAACCAGGTGACCCGCGAGCAAGGCAGCTTTTCGTTGCGTATGTTTCATCGCTCGTGGGGGTTGATGATGATCCAGAAGAACATTTCTGCGCCGAGTACGATACTCGACTTCCCTACCCTGGCGGACTTTGAGCGAGAGCTCACCGCGAACCATTACGACATTGTCGGGATTTCGGGCATCATTCCCAATTTTGCGAAGGTGCGCGAGATGTGTCGCCGCGTACGCCAACTCTCGCCGAACTCGGTCGTTGTGGTTGGCGGTCATGTAGCCGGCATACCTGGCGTGGAGGACATGCTCGATGCCGATCATATCGTGAGCGGCGAAGGGATCGCCTGGATGCGGCGCTATCTCGGCGAAGATCCTAACGCGCCGTTTGTTCATCCTGAGATTCTCTCCGGCTTCGGATTCCGTATTCTCGGGATGAGCTTGCCGGACAACACGCGCGATACCGCCGCCACCATAGTTCCATCGGTCGGATGTCCGATGGGTTGCAACTTCTGCGCGACGTCGGCATTTTTCGGCGGGAAGGGCAAGAGCTTCCATTTCTACGAGAGTGGCGATCAGCTTTTCGACGTCATGGAGGAGATGGAGAGGAAGCTAGTAGTGCAGTCGTTCTTCGTCATGGACGAGAACTTTCTGCTGAATCGTCCGCGCGTCATGCGATTGCTGGAGCGCATGAAGGCCGGCAACAAGGCCTGGTCGCTGTATGTGTTCTCCTCAATCAACGCCATTCGGAAGTACACCATGGAGGAGCTGGTGCAGTTGGGAGTGTCGTGGATTTGGGTGGGGCTGGAGTCGCCCAAGTCGAGCTATGCCAAGCTGAAAAATGCCGACACGCGAGCGATCGTGGCCGAGTTGCGCAGCCACGGGATCAAATTGCTGGGCTCAACCATTGTCGGACTGGAGCACCATACGCCAGACAATATTGAAGAGGAAATCGAGTCCGCCGTCTCGCACTGCACCGACTTCCATCAATTCATGCTGTATACGCCGGTTCCGGGTACCCCGCTGTTCTCCCAGATGCAGGCGGAGGGCCGCATGCTCGACGGCGTCGACCTCGCCGACATTCACGGGCAGTTCAAGTTCAACTTCCGCCACGCCGCCATCTCACGCGATGATTCGAAACGCTACCTCGATTGGGCCTTCCGCCACGATTTCGAGAAGAATGGCCCGAGCTTGTTTCGCATCTGCGAAACCCTGTTTAATGGATGGAAACGCTATCACGACCATCCCGATGCGCGAATACGAACCCGTTTCGGGCAAGAGGCCCGAAAGCTTCGCACCACCTACAACGCAGCCTTGTGGGCGATGGAAAAACGGTTGCGAAGCAGCAATCCGGTAATCGCGGCCCGGATGCGAGCGCTGCGCCGGGAGATCGAATCGGCTTTTGGTATTACCACACAACTGATGCGCATGGTCGTCGGCCCGGTGTTGTTCGTGACATCGAAGCGCGAGGATCGCCGGCTGGCACGAAGCGTCACTTACGAGCCACCTACGTTTGTAGAGCGGGAAAACTGGACTGAAGCAGAAGAGGAAGTGGCGAACATCTTATCCACGCCCGTCATGGACACACTCGCGGCGCAGGTTGGGTTAGCCGAGGAAGCAGTGCTGACTGCAAGCCGGAGCTGATCGCAGGCCCAGAAAAGAACGTGCGGTACCGTCACATCGCCAGTGAGAGCAAGCGGCAGTACCGCATTGATGTTAGATCGCGGCGCAGATGGCCTTTACTTCGGTGTACAGCTCCAATACTTCATGGCCCATCTCGCGGCCCCAGCCCGACTGCTTGTAGCCGCCGAACGGAAGCGCCGCGTCAAACACGTTGTAGCAGTTGATCCAGACGGTCCCAGCGCGAAGCTTATGCGCCACGCGGTGGGCCTTGCTGATGTCGCTGGTCCAGACGCCGGCAGCAAGTCCGTATTCGCTGTTGTTGGCGTCGGCCACGATCTGGTCGATGTCGCTAAAGGGCGACGCTACTACCACCGGCCCGAAGATTTCTTCACGGACGACCTTCATGTTCGGATTGGTCTTCACCATCACGGTTGGCTCGACGAAATAACCCGGCCCTTCCTTCTTCTTGCCACCGACCACGGCTTCCGCACCCTCGCTCAGTCCAGACTCGAGGTAGCTGCACACGCGGTCCAATTGCTCGACTGAGACGAGAGGACCCATGCTGGTGTCGGGGTCGAATCCCGGACCAACCTTGATCTTCTTGGCCTGGTCGGCAACGCCCTCGACCACCTGGTCGAACATGTCCTTCTCTACATACAGGCGGGAGCCGGCGCAGCAGCATTGCCCGTGATTGAAGAAGATCGCACTGGCCGCACCGGGAACCGTTGAGCGCATGTTGGCGTCAGCGAAAACGATGTTGGGCGACTTGCCACCCAGTTCCAGGGAAACCTTCTTCAGGTTGCCTGCCGCGGCTTGCAGAATCAGCTTGCCGACTTCTGTCGATCCGGTAAATGCAACCTTATCGACACCCGGATGAGACGCCAGCGCCGCGCCCGCGGTTTCGCCGTAGCCCGAAACGACGTTGACCACGCCCTCGGGGAATCCGGCTTCCGCGATCAACTCGGCCAGCAACAACGCCGAGAGCGGAGTCTGTTCGGCAGGCTTCAAAACCACGGTGCATCCCGTTGCCAGAGCCGGACCGAGCTTCCATGAGGCCATCAGGAGCGGAAAATTCCATGGGATGATCTGACCCACCACGCCTACAGGTTCGCGGCGTGTGTAAGCGAAGTACTTGGTTCGCTTCGTCCCCGCCGAGATGGGAATAGTGTTGCCTTCGATCTTGGTGGCCCATCCCGCCATATAGCGGAACAGGTCAACCGCGAGGGGTACATCGGCGACGCGCGCCACTGCGAGTGGCTTGCCGTTGTCGAGACTCTCCAGTTGTGCGAACTCTTCCGTGTGGTCTTCGACCAGGTCGGCGAGTTTCCAGATCAGCCGTCCGCGCTGCGAAGCCGGCATGTCGGCCCAGGCGTCGCCTTCAAAGGCCCTACGCGCAGCCTTCACCGCACGGTCAATGTCCTCGCGGTCACCCTCTGCGATTTTCGCCAGCACTTCTCCGGTTGCCGGGTTGTAAGTCGGAAAAGTTTTGCCGGATGCTGATGGAACGAATTGGTTGTTGATGAACATCGGCCGCGGCTTACTGAGGAACTCCTCCACACGGCTGTGCATTACTGCGGTGCTAGTTGCGGTAGCCATTGCCATCCTCCAAGGCGGAATGTAACTGTTGCGAAATCCCGCCGACGCTGAAATGTAATTTGTCCGTGTTCAACCGGTCGTGACGGCATCTTCCCCGAAACGGTCGGGCCGTCTCCCATCTGAATGGAGGCACTCAGAGGCAGATGGAGTCAGAAGTGCGAGAGGTTTGGCGAATCGGCTCTTGGCCGAGCCTCACCCCGCAGAGAATTTTATCAGAGATGCGCAACAGATGGCTTGGCGAGGAGGAAAGAAATCATCTTTGCGGAGTGGCGATAAATACCAGCTTCGCCCTGGACGCCACTCACACGCCGGAGACGATCGGGGTTGGAAGCCAAATTCCTCTAAAAGGCACCTCCCTGGGACACGACCGCTGGTGTCAACTTCTCCTTCAAGTCCGCTGCAATCGCCTGCCCGTGAAAGCGCCCGTTCTCGATGAAGATTTCGCTGGTCCGCATGCCCGCAATCAATACGCCGGCCAGATAGATGCCCGGGACATTGCTTTCCAAGGTCTTGGGATTCACAACGGGCTTCTTGTCGGCATCGCCGCGGATCTGGATTCCCAGGCCGCGCAGAAAATCGAAATCGGGGTGATAGCCAGTCATGGCGAAGACCCAATCGTTGGCGAGTGTAACTTCTCCATCGGGCGTGTTCAGCACGACGTGGTCAGCGGCGATTTCCTTCACGGTGCTGTTGAAGTAGGCCTGCACCTGTCCGGCCTTGATGCGGTTCTCGATGTCGGGCTTGATCCAATATTTCACCGAACTGCCGATCCCCTCGCGCCGATGTACCATCGTGACGCGCGCGCCATGCCGCCACAGCTCCAGAGCGGCGATCGCCGCGGAGTTCTTTCCGCCAACGATCAAAACGTCGAGCCCGAAGAAAGGATGCGGCTCGCGGTAATAATGCAGGACTTTGGGAAGGTCCTCGCCGGGGACATTCATGTAATTTGGGCGGTCATAATAGCCGGTCGCCAGGATCAGCTTGCGAGCGTGGTAGGTGCGGCTCTGTCCGTGCATGTCGGTGGTGTGTACGACGAAATTATTGTCGCTGCCTTCGATTTTCTTCACAGGCTCGTACTGGCGAACATCGAGCTGGTAGTGTTCCGCCACTTTGCGGTAGTACTCCAGGGCCTCCTGACGCGTGGGCTTCTGGTTGGGACTTGCGAAAGGGATGTCACCGATTTCCAGCAGCTCCGGCGTGGTGAAGAAGGTCATGTTGCTTGGATAGTTGAAGAGCGAATTGACCAAGCAGCCCTTATCGATGTTGACGACGTTGAAGCCGGCACGTTTGGCATCGATGCCGCAGGCGAGGCCAGTCGGGCCGGCGCCGACTACGACTACGTCAAAACCGGACTGTGGCGCTGCGCCTTGAGGATTGCTTTCCATGACCCTAGGATACCGTGAGCAACAGCGTCCGGATTGCCGTAGGTAGTAAAGCCGCTGGTTCTGCGGCGCGCGCTTTTGTATGCTGTTGGGTACGCCAATCCTGCTCTCATCCGCAAGAGGGGGTCATGACCATCATCAAAGAAGACGATCTCATCCAGAGCGTTGCCGACGCCCTGCAGTTCATCTCCTATTACCATCCGGTGGATTTCATTCAGTCGCTGACTCGTGCCTACGAGAAGGAACAGTCGCCGGCGGCCCGCGACGCGATCGCACAAATCCTGATCAACTCGCGTATGTGCGCCGAGGGTCATCGACCGATTTGCCAGGATACCGGCATCGTGAGCGTCTTCCTCAAGGTCGGCATGAACGTGCAGTGGGACGCGACCATGAGCGTGGAAGACATGGTGAACCGGGGCGTGCGCCGCGCCTATCTCCATGAGCACAACAAGCTGCGGGCCAGCGTGCTGGCCGATCCCGCCGGGGCTCGCAGGAATACCAAGGACAACACGCCCGCGGTGGTGAACATGACCATCGTTCCGGGCGACAAATTGGAGGTCATCGTCGCCGCGAAAGGAGGCGGGTCGGAAGCCAAGTCGAAGTTTGTGATGCTGAACCCGTCAGACTCGATTGTGGAGTGGGTGCTCAAGACTGTGCCCACGATGGGCGCGGGCTGGTGCCCGCCAGGAATTCTGGGCATTGGCATCGGCGGCACCGCTGAAAAGGCCATGCTGCTGGCGAAAGAAGCTCTGATGGAGCCTATCGACATCCAGGAACTTATCGAACGGGGGCCGAAGAATCGCGCGGAAGAATTGCGCCTGGAGCTATATAAAAAGGTCAATGCGCTTGGCATCGGCGCACAGGGACTGGGTGGACTCACGACCGTGCTCGATGTCAAGGTCAAGGACTATCCGACGCACGCAGCAAATCTGCCGATAGCCATGATTCCCAATTGCGCGGCCACGCGGCATGCGCACTTCGTGCTCGATGGATCCGGGCCGGTCGCGCTGGAGCCGCCATCGCTCGACGACTGGCCGCAGCTCACCTATGACCCGATGGGTTCGGGCGCTCGCCGCGTCAATCTCGACACGGTCACGCGCGAAGAGGTGGCGACCTGGAAGCCGGGCGAAGTGCTGCTGCTCAATGGCAAGCTGCTGACCGGACGCGATGCCGCCCACAAGCGGATGACTGACATGCTGAATCGCGGTGAGAGGCTACCCGTTGACTTCACCAATCGCTTTATCTATTACGTTGGGCCGGTCGATCCGGTGCGGGAGGAAGTCATGGGCCCCGCCGGTCCCACAACGGCGACCCGTATGGACAAGTTTACTCGGCAGATGCTCGAACAAACCGGCCTGTTGGGTATGGTGGGCAAGGCCGAACGTGGCCCGGCGGCCATCGAAGCCATCCGTGACCACAAAGCCGTCTATCTCATGGCCGTGGGAGGCGCAGCGTACCTGGTGTCGAAGGCCATCAAGAAGTCGCGCGTCGTCGGATTTGCCGACCTCGGCATGGAAGCCATCTACGAATTCGAGGTGCAGGACATGCCGGTTACGGTCGCCGTGGATGCGGAGGGGAACTCGGTGCATCACTCCGGCCCGCAGGAATGGCAGGCCAAGATCGCGGAGTTAGTGGAGATCAGGTGAGGCTGGAATTCGCTCGCATCGTCGGAAACTCGCTTCAGCAAGCATTGCCCTCGATCATCAGCGCTGTGGCGGGATTGCTCGGCGCGTTCATAGGCGCACTCGTCGTAACCCTCAAGATGTACTTCGAGCGACGCGAGGAACGCCAGCGTGCGCGCGACAAACTCGTCCAGCGCTATCTTGTCCAGCTACAGGATGCCGTCGAATCGCTTTGGTATCGACTCAATAACCTCGCCAACCGCGGCGGACGGGCCGAAATGGACGATGAATACTTTGGAATAACGATGCTGTATGCACTTGGCAGGGTTCTAGCCATCGAGCGCATCTTCGCTCTGGAAGGTGTTCAGCCTGAGCTCGACCGATATTATCCGTCACTCGCCCGGGACTTGCAGAATGAGCCGCTCGACACCAACTTGGAGGGGATAGGATTCTACAAATATAATCGCCTCGCTTTGGCAGAAGCGATCATGCAGCGCGATGGACAGGGCTTTCGTACCGGCACCTTCCTCGAGTTTCGCAAGCTTTACGAACCCACAAACTCGTCCGAAAGACAGTGGCTGGATCCGGCAAAAAAGGCGGTTTTTGCGTTGCCGCCGAAGCGCATAAACGAACTTCTTGATCTGTTGCACAGGACGTCCGTTCGGCTCGCAAGTGCAACCAAGGTCAAAAGCAAAACCAAGGATTTGAAAGAACAGAAGCATTCCGTGGACAGCACGCAGCCCCAGCCATGATCATGGCTTAGGGTCTCCTCGAACCCTTCCCGCCTTCGCTATCATCTCTCTGGTGGAGGCAGCGCCCATGTCGAAGCCAGCTACCCGCACTGAAAAAGACTCCCTCGGCTACAAAGAAATCCCTGCTGACGTTCACTACGGAATCCAGACGGCGCGGGCCGTGGAAAACTTCCCTATCAGCGGGCTGCGCGCCCATACCACGCTTAATCCGCGCCATCGCAATGGTGAAAGAGGCCGCGGCAGAAGCGAACCGAGAACTCGGACTGGTGGACGCCAGGACGAGCCAACGCCATCATCCAGGCCGCGCAGGAGATCCAGCGCGGCCAGTGGCACGAGCATTTTGTGGTGGATGTCTTTCAGGCCGGCGCAGGCGTCAGCTTTCACATGAATGCCAACGAGGTGATTGCCAACCGCGCCTCAGAATTGCTGGGCGGCAAGCTGGGCGAATACAAGCACGCGCATCCCAATGACCACGTCAACTACGGCCAGTCCACCAACGACGTCTTCCCGACCGCAATGCGGCTGGCAACGCTGCTCGAGCTGGAAAAACTTTATGCCGCGCTAGACGCTCTGGGCGCCGCTCTGCAAGAAAAGGGCAAAGCCTTCCACCAGATTCTGAAATCGGGGCGGACCCACATGATGGATGCGGTCCCCATGCGCCTGGGCCAGGAATTCGCGGCGTACGGGGGCGCGATCGCACGAGCGAAGAACGCGATTCAGCAGCAGTCGGAGTTGCTGCGCGAGGTCGGGCTGGGCGGATCGGCGGTTGGAACTGGGGTGAACACCCATCCAGACTATCGCGAGAAGGCGGTTGCAAATCTCGCGCGCATCTCCGGCCAGAAAGTTACGCCTGTTGACGACATGCGCTACGCGATGCAGTCGAACCTGGCGATGTCGTCGGTCAGCTCGGCGCTACGCAATCTCGCTCTCGAAGTAATTCGCATATCGAATGACCTGCGGCTGCTTTCGTCAGGGCCGAATACCGGGCTGGCTGAAATCAATCTGCCGGCGCTGCAACCGGGATCGTCAATCATGCCGGGCAAGATCAACCCAGTTATGGCCGAGCTGGCGGCGATGGTTTCGTTTCAGGTAATCGGCCATGATACGGCGGTAGCGCTAGCGGTACAGGCCGGACAACTGGAACTTAACGTCATGATGCCGACGATGGCGCACAGCGTACTGACGTCGATCACCATCATGACCAATATGCTGCGGCAGTTGACCGAGTTCTGCGTTAAAGGCATTACTGCGAACGAAGCACGCTGCGAGTTCTATGCGCAAAGCACGGTGTCGCTGGTGACAGCGCTCAATCCGTACATTGGGTATGCGAAAGCCGCGGAGATCGCCAAGGAGTCGGTTGCGACGGGAAAGACGATTATTGAAGTCGCCCGGTCAAAGGGGTATTTGAGCGACGAGCAAGTCAAGGAGATTCTCGACCCGGCGCGCATGACCGAGCCGCAGCGGCCGCTGGAAGCCGCAAAGGATCGACAAAAGATCACGCAACGGTAGTTCCGGCCACCTCCCGAATTGCACCACAACAGAGTGTATACTTGTATAGCGAGGCCAGAATGCTTGCGATACGCCTTCCTGAATCCATCGAAAAACGTCTTGAAAAACTCGCCCGCCGCAGCGGCCGCACCAAAACGTTCTATGCGCGCGAGGCGATCCTGCGCTACATAGAAGACTTGGAAGACACATATGACGCCGAGCGGACGTTGGAACGGATTCGCGCTGGAAAGGAAGACACCTACCCGCTAGACGAGGTTGCAAGGCGCCTTGGACTGGACGATTGAATTCGCCGAAACCGCGCTCCGGCAACTGAAAAAGCTCGATCGCGGCGTTCAACGCCGCATTTGGAAGTTCCTCGACGAACGCCTCCTTCAGCTTAAGAACCCACGCAGTATTGGCGAAGCGCTGCACGGGGAACGCCTCGGAGAGTTCTGGAAATACCGCGTAGGCAATTACCGCTTGACTACCAAAATCGAAGACGATCAGCTACGAGTATTGGTGCTCAAAGTCGGCCACCGCAAGGAAGTATCTCGATAGGGTCTTTAGAGAGCCAGGGCAGTAGCATTCCCAGTAGCCGCTCGCAAAATCGTCCGCTCAATACGCCCAGCGCAGCAGTGTTGCTCCCGAGGTAAACCCGGCTCCCACGGCGGCGACCAGTACGAGGTCGCCCCTCTTCAGCCGGCCCGTTTCGAGGGCAGTCTGCATGGCTAGCGGAATCGTCCCCGCCGTGGTGTTGCCGTAGCGATCGATGTTGATGATTACCTTGTCCATCGGCATCTTCAGGCGGTCAGCGGTGGCCATGATGATGCGCTTGTTGGCCTGGTGGGCGATGAAGCAGTCGACGTCCGCGCCGGTCAGGCCGTTCTTCTGCAAGACACGCTCGGTCATCTCCGCCATCTTCTTCACGGCATACTTGAAGACCTGCTGGCCATCCTGATGAATATAATGCATTTTCTTATCGACGGTTTCATGCGATGCGGGGTTGAGACTGCCCCCTCCCGGCATGTAGAGGTACTGGCCACCCATACCTTCGATCTGGGCCACGTGGTCGATGATTCCTTCTTCGCCCTCTTCGGCAGGCTCCAGTAGAACCGCTCCCGCTCCGTCGCCGAAGATGATGCAAACCGCGCGATCGGTGAAATCGGTCATTGACGAATTCACGTCGGAGCCGATCACCAGAACTTTCTTGTACTGTCCCGATTCGATGAATTTCGTGCCGGTGTTCAGGGCATAGACAAAACCTGAACATCCGGCTGAAACGTCGAAGCCCCAGGTGCGCGCGATCCCGAGTTTGTGCTGGACCAGACAAGCGGTTGAGGGATACATCATGTCCGGCGTGACCGTCCCCACCACAATCAGGCCGACTTCCTGAAGGTCGAAGGGATGGCTCTTGACGAGGTTTTTGACCGCCTCCACCGCGAGATCGCTGGCGGCGACTCCTTTGTCGGCGAGGTGACGTTCGCGGATGCCGGTACGATCCAGAATCCACTGGTCGGTGGTCTCGACCATGGTTTCGAGCTCTTTGTTGGTGAGCACTCGCGGCGGGACATAAGTTCCCAGCGCAGAAATCCTGGCGCGGTGGCCGTTAGCCAATAGAGTTCTCCACACGGCAAATCAGTTGGAATGAATAACGGTTCATTCTGAACGATGGATAGCAGAAAGTCCACATGCAGTAGCCGGGTGGTAAAGCGCGAGGTGGTGGGCAAGAAAATCGGGGAGCGGCTGTTTGGCCGGCTCCCCACTCTCTCCGATCAGGTTTGCTATTGCGCCTACTCTAGACAGTTCAAGGTGTCGATGCATCAAAGCACCGTGAATTGTGCATGAAGAATCAATGACAGATCGAGTCCAGGCACGTGCGGTTGCGACTCAAGAGCCGCTTCCGAGAGCGCGGACGAACTCGACCAGCGAGCGCACTGGAGTGCCGGACGGGCCCTTGGCAATCCAAGGCTTGCTGTCCTCCATCCAGGCAACACCGGCGATGTCGAGATGAATCCAGGGGGTGTCGCCCACGAATTCCTTTAGAAACATTGCCGCAGTCACGGCCCCAGCCCAACGTCCGCCACTGTTGACGATGTCGGCGATGTTGGACTTGATCATGTCGCGATACTCGTCGTCGACGGGCAGGCGCCACATCTTCTCGCCAGAAGCATTCAATGACTTGCTGAAGCGCTCGTAGAACTCGTCGTCGTTAGCGAAGATTCCAACGTTGACCATGCCGAGCGAGACGACGACAGCACCGGTGAGGGTGGCGGCGTCGATGAGGTGGGTCGCACCCAACTGCTTGGCATAGTGCAGTCCGTCAGCCAGCACCAGGCGGCCTTCGGCGTCGGTGTTGATGATCTCGATCGACTTGCCCGACATGGCGATCTGCACATCGCCGGGCTTTTGCGCGGAGCCGGATGGCATGTTCTCGGTCGCACAGACGATTCCGATGACGCGCACGTTGGGCTTGAGCTGCGCAATGGCGCGCATGGCCCCGATCATGGATGCGCCGCCGGCCATGTCGTACTTCATCTTCTCCATACCGTCGGAGGGCTTGATGGAAATGCCGCCACTGTCGAAGGTAACGCCCTTGCCGACGAGTCCGAGGACGGGCTTTTCGGGGGCGCCTGCCGGCTCGTGGCGCATGATGATGAGGCGCGGCTCCTCCTCGGAGCCTTGCGCGACACTCCAGAATGCGCCCATCTTGAGCTCTTTGATCTTGTCGGGCCCGTAGACCTCGCAACGCAGACCAGTCTCCTCACACATCTGCCTGGCACGGTCGGCGAGGATGGTCGGCGTCATGCGGTTACTGGGCTCATTCACCAAGTCGCGAGTGAAGTTTTGCGCCTCGCCAATGATGGTGCCGGTGGCGATAGCGGCCTGCAGCAACTTCGTATCGGAGTTGGCTGGAACAAGCACCGTCAACTCGTCGATCTTCTGATCCTTGCGATCGCTCTTGTAATAATCAGCATCGAAGGCACCGACCAGCGCCCCTTCCGCAATGGACTTCACGGCGTCCTCAGCGCTGAAGCTGGCGCTGGTCGGCGTGGCCAGGGCGAAGCCCCTCAGGTCTTTCCCCTTGATGGCGCGCACCGCGGTACCTGCAATCTTGCGGAGCTCAGAGGTGGAAAATGTCTTGGTCTTGCCGCCTCCGATCAGAAGCAGGCGTTTCGCCTTGAGTCCGGCGGGTTTGTGGAGCAGCGTAACTTCAAGCGGCTTCCCGGTAGCTTCACCGGAGGCGACGAGGTCGGCAGCAGCATCGAGCACCGCTTGGTCGTCGGTCAGGATTTGTGGTTGGGGATTGTCTTTATCGCCGTTCGCAGATTTTTCAGACGCGTCGATCACAGGAACGACGAGACACTCAGTTTCGATTTGCGAAGGAGTAGCGGCAGAAAGTGTGATTTTCATTTTCAGTCCGATCCAGGTTTTACGTCTTCCGGCTGTGCGCGATGGCCTCGCGTGCTTCCTTGTCGGCGGTCTTGCGGCGTTCGGTCTCGCGCTTGTCCCAGTGCTGCTTACCTTTCGCGAGTGCTATCTCCACCTTGGCTTTGCCATTGCGAAAGTACAGCCGCGTAGGAATCAAGGTGAGTCCCTTTTGCTGGGTCTTGCCGATCAATTTGTTCAGTTCACTTTTGTGAACCAAGAGTTTTCGAGTGCGCAGGGGTTCGTGGTTAAAGATGTTTCCGTGTTCGTAGACACCAATATGCGCGTTGATGAGCCAAAGTTCCCCGTCTTTCACCAGACCATAAGCGTCCTTGAGATTGGCGCGACCCGAACGGATGGACTTCACTTCGGTCCCGCGCAGAGCGATACCGGCCTCGAACTTTTCCAGAAGGAAGTAGTTATAGGAGGCGGAACGATTGACCGCGGCATCACGCAAGCCGCTCGCCGTGGGATCGCGCCGGGCCTTGTTTTCCTTCTCCGGACGACCTGTGGGTAGAGGCTGACGGGGCATGGCGAAAAACTTCGCACGAGTGCGAATCTCGTATGCTAACACACGGTGAAATCACATATATACGACGAAGTCGGGATGCTATAATCGGCGCAATTCAGACAGCTGCTTTAGTGGCGATCGTGCCTATATTCCTGAGGGTAGATCGCTTACGTTCTGGGCGGGCATAAGTCTGAGTTGCATGCCGGAGCCGCATTTCTGGCTATCGAACCGTGCGATCCGGCAAACCCGGTCCTAAGGAACCTGATGAAACGGCTCACCCGTGTCATGGCCCTGCTGCTGATCTTTAGCACCCTGCCCGCCGCCGCTGCTGACAAAGCCAAGGCCCTCTACAAACAAGGCCTCGACGCAGAAATGCAGCAGGATTACGAGAAAGCATACACCTACTATCATCAGGCCTACGAACTCAAACCAACCGATATCACCTACCGGGCATCGTTCGAACGGATCCGATTTTTCGCGGCAGCCTCGCACGTTCACCGTGGACAAATGCTGGAGAAGAGCGGCAAGCTGCAGGAAGCACTGACCGAATTTGAGCAGGCAATCGCCATCGATCCGTCCAGCTTTATCGCACAGCAGGAAGCCAACAAGGTTCGCCGTGTCATCAAAGAGGCTCAAGAGCCAAGCCCACCGGCACCGAGCGAAGAAACACAGTCTGCACTACATCGACGCATGGAGGAGGCCACTGGTCCCGTCGAACTCGCTCCCATAGCCAACACACCGATCACCTTGAAGCTCAGCGAAGACACCAAGACAATCTATGAGACCATCGGAAGGCTGGCCGGCATCAACGTTCTATTCGATCCCGACTACACCTCGCGCCGCATTCGCGTGGAGTTGAACGGAGTGACCCTGCAAGAGGCGCTGGAGATCACGGCGCTGGAGTCCAAGACCTTTTGGCGTCCTGTAACGCCGAACACGATTTTTGTTGCCGCCGATACTCCGGCCAAGCGCAAGGAAATCGAACAGAGCGTAATCCGAACTTTCTACCTCTCCAACCTGTCCCAGCCGAATGAACTTCAGGACCTGGTCAACATCCTTCGCACACTGCTGGATACGCAGCGCTTACAGCAGTTCCCTTCGCAACAGGCGATCGTGGTTCGCGGAACGCCCGATCAAATCGCGCTGGCCGAGAAACTGATCGACGATCTCGACAAGTCGCGACCGGAAGTGGTTGTGGATGTTGTCATCATGCAGGTGCAACGCAACAAGCTGCGCAATCTGGGTATCACTCCGCCGCAAAGTGCGTCGGTCGCGCTGGTCGACAATACGAGCACAACGACGTCCGCATCTGGTTCGAATGTCGGCACCGGCAGCGGAACGGTCAGCACTACGACGGGAAGCACTACCGGTACGATCAACCTGAACACCCTGTCGCACCTGAACGCAACCAACTTTCAGGTGACGGTGCCTCCGATGACGGCCACTTTTCTGTACAACGACAGCACGACCAAGATCCTGCAGCAACCGCAGATTCGCGCTCTCGACGGACAGAAAGCCTCGCTCAAAATCGGACAGCGCGTTCCGGTCGCAACGGGATCGTTTCAGCCAGGAATCGGCGGTGTCGGAATCAACCCGTTGGTCAACACGCAATTCAACTATATTGACGTCGGCGTAAACATCGACATAACACCACACGTGCACGGCACCGACCAGGTAACCCTCAAGCTGGCCATGGACATTTCGGCTGTGGATTCGTACCAAAATATCGGCGGTATTCAACAGCCCGTCATCGGGCAGCGAAAGATCGAGCATGAGATTCGTATGCGCGAGGGCGAAGCCAACATCATGGGGGGGATCCTCGAGGAAACGGAGAGCAGGTCGATCAACGGGATTCCGGGTCTTGCGTCGATCCCGTTTTTTCGGTACTTCTTCTCCACCGAGAACAAGCAGCGCCAGGACAATGAACTCGTATTCATGCTGATTCCCCACATCGTGCGCGCTCAGGATGTATTCGAAAGCAACACGCGCGCCATCGAAGTGGGCACAGCAAATTCGATCTCGCTACGCCGTTCCAGCACTTCGCCACCGGGGCAGCAACCCGTTGGACAGCCGGCCAACCTTGGAATTTCGACGGTCTCGCCTCCTGCGGGTACTACTGCCAACCAAGCCGCTAGTGCCCCTGCCGGCAGCGCACTGGTGAGCTTCGATCCCCCGTCGTTGACCCAGGCTGTAGGATCGACGTTTGCCGTCAATGTCAATTTGACGGGTGGACAAAACGTGTATTCGGCGCCACTGCAGATTCTGTATAACCCGAAGGTCCTGCAATTGCTGAATGTGTCCAATGGCCCGCTGCTACAACAGGATGGGCAGGCCGTGGCTTTGGTCCACCGTGACGACAGCATGATGGGGATATTGCAGGTGACGGCCTCGCGTCCCCCTGGGAGCGCCGGCATCACCGGTGACGGTCAGTTGTTCACCCTGACGTTCCAGGCGAAAGCTCCCGGAGAGGCGACACTCAGTATTAATCGCGCTACCCTGAAGAACAGCAGCATGCAGAACATCCCGGCCGGCGGCTCGCAAGCGATTGTTACAGTCCACTAGTGCAGCCGTCCAAACAACAAGGGGCTGTTCGTGACTTCCACTCGGCGTAGTTGTATTGTGCGCGTTTTCGATGCGGCCCAGGAGTCCTCCGGGAAGGACTAGACTTAGAGAAGTGAAAAGCGCTCTCTGCAGCACGGTCGGCATGGCTCAATCGGCTTCCAGGAACGTGGTCGGACAGCCTGTCAGGGGTTTCCTGGGGTTCCGTTGCGGACGCCGATCGGGTTTCACGGTGATCGAGTTGATCGTCGCGATGACGATCCTGATGATCCTCACCGCAGCGGCGGTCCCGGTAGTCCGCGTGACCATCCAGCGCAACAAGGAACGAGAGCTGCGGCGTGACCTTTGGGAGATGCGTGACGCAATCGACCGCTACAAGGACGCGGCCGACCGTGGAGCGTTCCAGGTCAAACTCGATAGCCAGGGCTATCCGCCCGATCTCGAAACGCTAGTCAAAGGCGTGGATTCCAATGGCAAGAAATTGCGCTTCCTGCGACGGATTCCCGTGGATCCGATGACCGACAAGACGGAGTGGGGCCTGCGGTCGATGCAGGATGATCCTGACTCTGATTCGTGGGGAGGGCAGAACGTCTTCGATGTGTATACGAAGTCGGAAGGCACGGCCCTCGACGGAACGAAATATAAGACGTGGTAGCTTTGCCGTCAGAACGAAAGATTGCGATCATGAACCGGCCCACGCGACAACGCGGATTTACCCTGATCGAGCTGATGGTGGTGATCAGCATCATCGTCATCCTGATGTCGGTGGCGATTCCCCGCTATCAGGCATCGATCCTGCGGGCCCGGGAAACCGTTCTGCGTGACGACCTTTACACGCTGCGCTCCGTGATCGACCAGTACACACTCGACAAGCAGAAAGCGCCTCAATCCCTGCAAGACGTCGTGGACGCCGGCTACCTGAAGCAGCTTCCCAAAGACCCGTTCACGAACTCGCGTGATACTTGGGTGCCGATTACGGATGACAGCATCATGTCTCCTGACCAGTCGCAGCCCGGTATCATGGACGTGCACAGCGGCAGCGATCAGACCTCGAGCGAAGGTTCGGCCTATAGCAGTTGGTGACCCAGCGCACGCTGAAGCGACGCTCACTGCCCTTTTTGTTTTTCGGCCTCCGCCAGCCAGCCTCGGCGAAGCTTGTCCTCAGGAACATTCGACAGGTAGGGCTTGATGTCGAGAATGGGCGTGCCGTCGAGCATGTCCACCCCGCGGACGCGTAGTTTGTTGCCTTCGCGGCCGAGCAACTCGACCACCGTCAAGGCAATGGGATTAGGGCGGCGAGGAGAGCGTGTGGCGAACACGCCGTGGGGGCGATCGTCGCACGGCGGTTTGCCCATTAGTTCGAATCCCTCGGAGCGGTCAAAGACCCAGACAACGTAGAGATGAGAGAGGCCTTCGATGTCGGTCAGGCCGGGCTCGAACTCGGGAAGGATTTCGAGCTCGCCTTCGGCGTCGTGCTTGGCGCCGAGTCCGCGGGGAACCTGGCTCGTGTCGGAGTACGGGCTGCGGACATAGCCGATGGGGCGTGGGGTGAACATCGCGGTCTTTGACCTCACAATTATCGTAGCGCAGGGAACATCATCCCACCCTATCTGCAAAACAGGCGGAAAAGGGTGGGACACCCTTATTTTTCAACGGTCGGGAGCCTTTTACATCACAGGCGGAACGGCGATGCCCATCACTGTCAAAAGTGCAGTCAGTTCGCGGCGGACCACTGCGGCGGTGGCCAGCAGAAACTTCTTACGTCCCGCATCGGCTTCGGTGAGGATGTGGTGGCGATGGTAGAAGTTGTTGAACTGCTGCGCTAGCTGAAATGCGTGCTTGGCCGCGTAAGCTGGCTCGGTGGTGGCAATGCACTGCTCGACCACGGATGAGGTCTTCCCTGCCAGCAGCCACAACTCCCAAATCTCTGTGCCGCTGGCGTCGGCGAAAAACTGAGCATAGTCGACGTCGTCTGAGAGTGCCTGCCCAGGCTCAATGCCTGCTTTGCGAAAGATGTTGGTGGCGCGAACCACGGCGTATTGTGCGTAGGGGCCGGTTTCGCCCTCGAAGGCCAGTGCCTCCTTGAAGTCGAAGGCAATTACCGACTGCTTGGTGAACTTGAGCATGAAGTAACGCAGCGCACCGATGGCGATCTGCTCGCTGATCGTGCGGCGCTCGGCAGCATCGAGTTCGGGATGGCGGCTGTCGACTTCTTTCTGGGCGGCTGAGATCAGCGCATCCAGCAGGTCGTCAGCCTTCACTCCAAATCCTTTGCGGCCCGACACCTCGATGTATGACTTAGCCTGGTCTTCCGCGCTTATGTCATAGCCTAATTCGATCGCGCAGCGGGGAGTGAGCGCCACCATCTCGTAGGAAAAATGGGTGTAGTGCGCGGCCTTCTCGGGATAGCCAAGCAGGCGGATGGCCTCAATCACAGTATTCTGGGGATCGCTCTGGCGGGAGTCGATCACGTTGTAGATCGCGGCAACGCTGCCGAAGTGGGGATGGTCAGCTTCGCCATGTTCTGCGGAAATCCAACACTCGTGGCCGTTCGGGTAACGAAAGAATTTCTGGTAGCCGAAGTCGCGGCCCAACAGCCCGAATTTCCAGAGATGGTAGGCGATGTCCTTGCCGACGTAACCGACAGTTCCGTTGGAGCGCACAATAACCTTGGCGTCTTCGTCAGGTCCGGATGTCGTTTCCGCCTTATCGGGTTCTGGCTGGCTGTCGCGGATTTCGTTGGACTTGCCTGGGGCGAGAGGGCGGGTCATGACCCAACAGCCTTTGTTCTTGCCCTCGGTCTCGAAGTAAAGGACACCCTTGTTTTTGAGTTGTTGGAATGCTGCGTCCCAGAAATGGAGGTGCAGAATCTCGCTCTCGCGCGGAAGGAAGTCATACTCGATGTCGAGCCGCTCCATGGTCTCCAGATGGCGTCGCAACACGGCCGTTGATACCAACTCAGCAATCGCTGCCATCTCATTATTTCCTAGTTCAATAGCATGTAAGACTTCAAGTCTTACTTTAAGATTGTCCTTATCCTCTCCGTACCACTGCGACACGCGCGTGTAGAGGTCCCAGCAGTAGTAGTCGAAGCGCGGGTCGGAGGCAATGCGCGCCGCGATCTGCGCCTTCGACTGCTTTTCCAGATGCACGAAACTCACGACAACATCGGCCACCTGGACGCCGGTGTTGTCGATGTAGTTCTGGATATCGACGGTGTGTCCGGCGGCCCGAAGCAGGCGGACAAACGTGTCGCCGAGGATAGCGTTGCGGAGATGCCCGATGTGCGCGGCCTTGTTGGGATTGATGCTGGTGTGTTCGACGAGAATCTTTCCGCTCACGTTGGCGGCGCCTTCGGCTGAGTGATCGGTCGCAACGATGGCGGTTTCGCGAGCTAGTGCTTGGGCTGCCTGGTCGCGAGTGAGGCGAGCGTTGATGTATCCAGCGCCCGCGACCTCGAAGCTCGCGAAGCCTTCGGGCAGCGGCATCTCGGCGACGATCTCTTCGGCGATTTTGCGGGGAGCTTTCCGGAGTTGCTTGGCGAGCTCAAAAGGGAACGGCATGGCGAACTCACCCATCTCGATTTTCGGAGGCGAATCGATGGCGATGTTCGGCAGTTCGATCTGGTATTTCCGGCGAAGGAATTCTCGTACGTGTATGGCCAGTTGTCGTTGTCGTTGTAGATACACGATCGCTCTCGGTCTCTCTCGCTGCTCGGGGGTTATCCGCTGCGGGCTTTGCGTGACGGAAACGTCAACTCGCAAATAGCTGAGGAAAAACGTGATTATAACAAACGCCTGAATTGATGCGGGTTTGACGGTGATCGCACGGTTACCTATGATGAAAAACAGTTGTCAGTGGTCGGTTGCCAGTTGCCAGCAAGAAGCAAGTCTTGAAGGCCCATGGGCACTCGCGGTGACAAAACAAACGACTAGCGCCATGTTAAAAGCGCGACCCGACCATTCGATGCAGCGACTACATTAGTTTTCCGACTTCGCAGCGGGCGACTTCCATGCGCATTGCCTATCTCGACTGCTTTTCCGGTATCAGTGGCGACATGTTCCTCGCGGCGCTGGTGGACGCCGGAGTCCCGTTCGAGTTACTGCGCGAGACCGTGGCAGCGCTGGGGGTAGGCGCGACGTTGGAGGTCTCGCGGGTTGATCGCGGCGGAATTTCGGCTACGAAGATCGATGTGATCGTGGACGGCGTAAAGGACATGCCGCTCGAGGAATTCTGGGATGACAGTCTTGTGGCGAGCCATCGGCACGAGCATCACGGGCATGAACAGACGGAAAGCGTTGGCCACTCGCACGGTCATCATGCCGACGGGACGACACACTCACACGAACACAGAACAGGCGGATTGAGGGAGATTCTGGAGGTCATCGCAGCGGCGCCAATCAGCGAAACAGCGAAGCAAACAGCGGGCAACATTTTCCTGGAGCTGGGCGGTGCTGAATCCCGCGTGCACAACGTCGATGTCGAACAAATACACTTTCACGAAGTCGGAGGGGCGGATGCGATCGTCGATATCGTATGCGCGACGGTAGGCGCAGAAGCATTGGGTGTCGACCGATTTGTTTGCTCTCCCCTGAACGTCGGTGGTGGTACGGTGAAGTGCGCCCACGGTGTGATGCCGGTTCCGGCTCCGGCGACGCTGGAACTGCTAAGGGGCGTCCCAGTGTATTCCGGCGAGGTGCAGAAGGAGCTGGTTACACCTACCGGGGCGGCGATCGTACGAGTGCTGGCGAACAGTTTTGGGCCGCGTCCGGTCATGACCGTAGAGAAGATCGGATACGGAGCCGGATCACGTGACTTCCTGCACCATGCCAACGTGGTGCGCCTGACGGTGGGCGAAGCGGCGGAGTCGGAGGCGCTGCGCGTCAAACCAGACGAAGGGAGTAAGGAAGAGGAGGTTGTCGTTCTGGAGACAAGTCTCGATGACCTGAGTCCGCAGGTTATCGGTTACGTGGCCGACCGATTGCTCTCCGAAGGCGCGCTGGAGGTATTCACCATAGCGGTGCAGATGAAGAAATCGCGGCCCGGGACGCTTCTCACAGTGTTGGTAAAGCCACAAGATGAACGGGCGCTGCGAAACATGTTGTTCCGTGAGAGCAGCACGCTCGGCATTCGTAGCCGGCGCGAGAAGCGCCACGTGCTGGCCCGTCGTCACGAAACTGTGCAGACACCGTGGGGAGAAGTGCGGATCAAGGTCGGAAGCATGGCCGAATCCGACTCGCAGTATGCGCCCGAGTATGAAGATTGCCGCCTCATTGCCAGTGAACACCACGTGCCGCTGAAATCCGTGATGCTGGAAGCGATGCGCCTGTATCTGGACAAAAAGAATGGATGAGACCGAAAAGTTCTACATCACGACGCCGATCTACTACGTCAACGCGCGGCCCCACATCGGCCATACCTACACCACCGTGGTATGCGACACCGTGGCACGACGACAGCGCCTCATGGGCTTGGATACCTGGTTCCTTACAGGCACCGACGAGCACGGACAGAAGATTGAGCGCTCAGCGATTGCGGCAGGCTGTTCTCCCAAGGAATTTGTGGACCGGGTTTCAGGCGAGTTCCGCCAGCTTTGGGACCGGATGAAGTTGACGTATGACGACTTCATTCGCACCACGGAGCCGCGCCACGTGCGCGGTGTGCAGGCGATGTTCAAGCGCCTGCAGGAGCGCGGGTACATCTACAAGGGCACGTACAGCGGGCAATATTGCGTGTACGACGAGCTGTTCGTCGACGTAACGGAGCCGGGTGCTCCCTGCCCTGAGTGCGGGCGGCCAACGGAGACGGTGCAGGAAGAAAACTATTTCTTCAAACTGTCGGCGATGGAAGAGCCTCTGCTCAAGTTGTACGCCGAAAACCCAGGCTTCATCCGGCCCGAGGCGCGCCGCAATGAGGTGATCGCGGTCGTGCGCAGCGGGCTGCGCGACGTCTCGGTGAGCCGCACGACATTCAAGTGGGGTATTCCTGTCCCGGGCGATGAGAAGCACGTGATCTACGTGTGGTTCGACGCTCTGGCGAACTACCTGACCGCCATTGGTTTTGGTTCCGACGATCCCAAGGACCAGGCAAAGCTGGCGCGCTATTGGCCTGCGGACGTGCACATGATCGGGAAAGAGATCGTGCGCTTCCATTGCGTTTATTGGCCGGCGTTCTTGCTGGCGGCGGGAATCCCACTGCCGAAATCGATCATCGCTCACGGCTGGTTGCTATTTGAAGAAAGCAAGATGTCGAAGTCGCGCGGAAACATCGTGCGCAGCGAAACTATCCTCGACACGCTGGGCGCCGATACACTGCGCTACTTTCTGCTGCGCGAGATCGTGTTTGGCAGCGACGGATCGTTCAGCTTCGATGCGCTGGTGCAAAGGTTCAACGCCGATCTCGCCAATGGATTAGGAAACCTGTCAAGCCGTACGCTGAGCATGATTACTCGCTATTTCGAGGGCGAGATTCCGTATCCCTCGCCAGGCGCCCGAGCGGCGTCCGATGACACGGTCGCTGAATTGGCGCAGCAAACGATTGCGGACTTCAATGCGCACTTCGAGCAGTTTCAATTCTCCCGGGCGCTGGAGACCGCCTGGGCGACTGGTAGCGGCGGTCAACAAGTACATCGTCGAAAACGAGCCGTGGGCCGTGGCGGAGAAAGAAGATCAGGATTCGCGGGCTCGGCTGGCGACCATTCTTCATACCTCAGCCGAAGCTCTGCGCATCATCACTGCACTGGTGCATCCGGTGATTCCTGACTCGACGGCGCGTATCTGGGAGCAACTGGGACTGGGTGACATCAGCAAATTGGATCTACGCAACCTTGCCTGGGGCCAACTGCCATTGCACACGAAGCTCGGGACGGTCGAAGCGGTCTTTCCGCGGGCCGACAAGAGCACAATTGAAAGGATGCAACAGATGGAGCAGGATCGCGCAGCACAGCTTGGTCAGGCGGCAGTCGAAGGCAGCGGTGAGGACAGCAAGCACGCCGAAGACGGGCAAGTGGCCTCGCCTGAAACTGCGGTAACTGCGGCGGCGAGTGCTCCGGTCAGCAGCACCATTACCATCGACGAATTTGCGAAGGTGGACCTGCGCGTCGGGCAGGTGAAGGTTGCGGAGAAGGTCAAGGGCGCCGACAAGTTGCTGCGCCTCGAAGTCGATCTGGGGACCGAGGTGCGCCAGATTGTCGCGGGCATCGCCAAGGCGTACGATCCGGAAAAGCTCGTCGGACGCAAGGTGGTTATCGTCGCTAATCTCGCTCCGCGCAAGCTTCGCGGACTGGAATCGCAAGGCATGATCGTCGCCGCGTCGCTCGGCGATGAAGGCGTGCCCGTGCTGGCTGGGTTCCTGGAAGACGTGCCCAACGGAGCGCGGCTGAAATAAACCGTTCCCTCTGCCAACATGTACACCGACTCGCACTGTCATCCGGAAAACAAGCGCTTCGACAACGATCGCGCCGATGTATTCGCCCGCGCCACGGAAGCCAGCGTCACGACGATACTGGCAATCGGCAACGGCGATGGCCCCGGCACCGGGACCTTCGATTGTGCGATCAAGCTGGCCGAGCAATACGACGGAGTCTATGCCACGGTAGGCATCCACCCGCACGAAGCGGCGTTGGCAACGCAAAGGGACCTCGACGAATTGGTCGCCCTCTCACGTCATCCGAAGGTCATTGGATGGGGTGAGATCGGTCTGGACTACTTCTACGATCACTCGCCGCGTGAGGTGCAGCAGAAGATATTTCTCGCTCAAATGGAGCTGGCGGCGTCGGCCAAGCTTCCGATCATTATTCACTGCCGGCCTTCCGACAACAGCGAAAACGCCTGGGACGACGTGTTGCGGATGGTGCGCGAGAATTGGCGTTCGACAGGACTGGGAGGCGTGATGCACTGTTTTACCGGAACAGTTGACCATGCACGCGCCGCTCTCGACCTGGGATTTGTCATCTCCTTTGCCGGCAACATTACCTATCCAAAAGCACAGAATATTCGGGACGCCGCCAGCATGGTTCCCTTGGAGCGCATGTTTATCGAAACCGACTCACCTTA
This sequence comes from uncultured Acidobacteriaceae bacterium, assembly GCA_963758255.1. Taxonomy (GTDB): domain Bacteria; phylum Acidobacteriota; class Terriglobia; order Terriglobales; family Acidobacteriaceae; genus DASRAA01. The sequence goes on along the minus strand of CAVWUX010000001.1, from coordinate 1,162,255 downwards.
CCTGGCACCAGTTCCCCATCGCGGAAAACGCAATGAGCCGGCCTTTGTGGTCGAGGTTGCCGCACAGATCGGCCAATTGCGGGGTTTTTCTCCTGAAGAAATCGGGGCTGCTACCACTGGTAATTTCCATACCTTTTTCGGGCTTCCTCAGTCCAAGTAAAGCGATCCCCAGCAAGTTGTCCGGGGCCCTGCGCCAGGGCTGGCACATGGTACGCTGCTAAAACGCACATGGAACCCCAACGGTGATTGGTCGAGTCTTCAAAGCTTTTCAATACCGTGATTTCCGCCTGATGTGGTTTGGCGCGTGCGCCTCCAGCATTGGCACCTGGATGCAAATCGTGGCGCAGGGCTGGTTGATCTATCGCCTTAGCCACTCGGCCTTTTTGCTCGCGCTCGACCAGTTTCTTGGCGGTATCCCGATTTTTCTTTTTTCCCTAATCGGCGGCGTGGTGGCTGATCGTGTCGAGCGGCGGCGGATTCTGCTGGCCTCTCAGTACGTGCAGATGGCCAGCGCTTGCATTCTTACGATCCTGGTTGCGACCGACTTGGTGCACGTCTGGCACATCCTTTGCCTGTCATTCGTCTCGGGATTCGCGCAGGCTTTTGGCGGGCCCGCGTATCAGGCTCTGATTCCGACGCTGGTCGAGAAGGAAGATATGCCCAACGCCATAGCGCTGAATTCGATCCAATTCAATGTGGCGGTCATGATCGGGCCGGCGCTGGCCGGGCAGACACTGGCAAGACTGGGCGAGAAATGGTGCTTTGGCCTGAACGCGGTTTCCTTCCTGGCGCCGATTGTGTCGTTGACGATCATCACGGCACGCTTCCTGCCGCAGAAGACAACCGATTCCGTGTACACCAGCCTGAAGGACGGCATCAAGTTCGTGCGCAAGCAGCACGCGATGGAGGCGCTGATTGTGCTGGCCTTTTGCATGACTGCCCTCGGCATGCCCATGCGCACCTACATTCCCGTCTTCGTGAAGGACATCTTTCGTCGTGGTCCGGAAACCTACGGCAATCTTCTGGCGCTGATGGGATTCGGCTCGATTTGCGGCTCGCTGTTTGTTGCCTACCTGGGAAACATCAGCCGAAAGGGACGCGTGGCTCTGGGATCTCTCATTTGCCTGGGCGCTGGGATCTCCGGGTTTGCCCTATCGAAATCAGTGCCAGTGAGCGGCGTGTTTCTGGTGCTGGTAGGTGGATCCATGATGGCGGTTTTTGCGACCGTGAATTCGCTGGTGCAATTGATCACGACCAACGAAATGCGCGGGCGCGTAATGAGCGTGTACAACTTCGCCTTCCGCGGAGGCATGCCCATGGGAAATTTGCTGTCGGGATGGCTGGTTCCTATATTTACGGCGCCTGTCGTGCTCGGAGTCAACGGATTGTTGCTAGTTTTGCTGGCACTCTATTTCTTGCTGATTCAACGGCGGGTCGCGGCGTTATGAGCTGAATGCCTGGTCCTATGGCGCTGCGGTGCAAGTTCACTTTCGTGCAGGCCGTTCGTCGAGGCAATTGTTTCGCCGCTGATCTTGCGGTTGATTACAGCAAATGCCTTCTCGCTTGTTACACTTTAGGTTTATGGCCGAGAATAGTTTTGACATTGTTAGCAAGGTGGACCTGCAGGAGGTCTCGAACGCCATCCAACAGGCGGTGAAGGAAATCCACACGCGATATGACCTGAAAGACTCGAAGTCGGACATCCAGATGGACGGCAAAGAGGCGCTGGTGATGACCTCCGCCGACGAGTACAAGCTGAAGGCGGTGAACGACATTCTGCAAGGGAAACTTTTCAAACGCGGGGTGTCGCTGAAGTCGCTGACCTATGGGACGGTGGAACCGGCGGCGGGCTCGACAGTCCGGCAAAGGGTCACGTTGCAGCAGGGCATCGCAATTGAGAAGGCGCGAGAGATCGTAAAACTAGTGAAGAATACGAAGCTCAAAGCGCAGGCATCGATTCAGGGCGATTTCGTGCGGGTGAGCGGCAAAGACCGCGACACACTGCAGCAAATCATTGCGCTGATCAAGCAGTCTGATTTCGGCATTGACATGCAGTTCACAAATTACCGATCCAACTGACGGGGCCAACTGGCTTGAATACGACAGTAACCCGCAACGCCAAGGAAGTATTCGACCTGCTGCACGACGACCTCGCTGCCATTGAGCGTGAGTTCGGACGCGACACGGTTTCCGGTGTGCGCGCGATTACGGAGATCGGCGAATACCTGCGGGCCGGCGGCGGTAAGCGCCTGCGTCCTGCCCTGCTGCTGCTTTCCTGCAAGCTGATGAACTACACCGGTCAGGGGGCCATCCGGCTAGGGGCTGTGGTCGAGATCATTCATACGGCCACGCTGGTGCATGACGACATCATCGATGAGGCCAAGACCCGTCGCGGGCGTCCTGCGGCCAACACCCAGTGGGGTAACTCAAAATGCGTGCTGGCGGGCGACTGGCTCTACATGCAGGCGTTCAAAGTCGCGATCGAGGAGCGGAATTTTCACGTGCTGGACACGCTGATCGATTTGACTCAGGCCATGGTCGAGGGCGAACTACTGCAAATCGAGCGTTTAGGGAAGATCATCACGATGGATGAACACTTCGAGCTGATCTTCCGCAAGACGGCGTGCCTGTTTTCGGTGTGCATGAAGCTGGGGGGAATCCTGGCCAAAGCGAGCGAATCGGAGCAGCAGAAGCTTGCCGACTATGGGCGCAATCTTGGCATGGCCTTCCAGATTGTTGACGACGTGCTCGACCTGACTGCGTCGGAAGAGGTGCTGGGTAAGCCCGTGGCCAGCGATCTGCGCGAGGGCAAGGCGACGTGGGCGGTATTGCACGCACTCGAGCACTGCTCCCCAGCCGAGCGGGATACGATTGAGTCAGTTCTGGGGAATGGCGGATTTAACGGCATCACTCCGGCCGATATCGTTGCGATCCTGAATCGTCACGGATCCATCGACGCCGCTTATGCCTGCGCGATCGAATTTTCCAACAAGGCTCGCGAGGCGATCTGCACGTTCCCCGACTCCGAGATTAAGCGGGTATTGCTGTGGGTGCCGGAGTTTGTGGTGGACCGGCGAAGTTAAGGGCTCCGGTTTCTCACAAGCGGTGTCACCGGTTGAAGACTCTCGTGCTGAACATGCATCGCTGACGCCACGCTGAAGTGCCGCACAGCCCGTGAATTAGACTTACCGTCATGGATGCACCTCAAGAGATCGAGATCAAGTTGCTCGTTGCTGATCTGAAGGCCCTTGAGCAGCGGCTCGCCGAATTGGGATTTTACCGCGTCACCCCCGCTACCCACGAGATCAACACGTTGTACGACCTACCCGGACAAAAGCTGCGTCGCAAGGGTGAATTGTTGCGGCTGCGTCAATACGGGGACAACTGGCGACTAACCCACAAGGCGCGCGCAAGAGTCGGCAAGTACAAGTCGCGTACCGAGCTGGAAACCGGGGTCTCCGACGGAGCGCAGATGGACCTGATACTGCGCGCACTGGGTTACCAGCCAGTTTTCGTTTATGAGAAGTTCCGCTCGGAGTGGAGCGACGGCAAGGGTAACGTGGTGCTAGACCACACTCCCATTGGTGATATCGCCGAGATCGAAGGCAAGCCCCGCTGGATCGACAAAACGGCCGCGGCGCTGGATGTGGCGCCGGCCAGCTATATTACAAAATCGTACGCTGAACTTTTTTTCGAGTGGAAACGTAAATATAAGCGGAAGGCAATGAATATGACCTTCCGCGAGATCGGTGGCCGCGCAAAGCCGGGCAAACGCCAGTCAGGTTCGAAGAGTTGACAGAACCACGAATCGCGTTCGTCAATCCGATTTCGCTAGAGTTCCGCGGAAGCCGAAACCGGCTCCGGAGTTTAGACCTCGCCGGGCCTGAACCGGAGCCGGTGGCTGGACCGCAATAATCCGCCAGCTTTCCCTCTCAGTCGTTAAATGCTGCGCGGCACGCGACGCAGCGTGTGCCAGTTCCCCGACAGATTCAGGCTGGATATCCGCCTGAAATCTTCTTGATGAATCCATGGAAGCGATGGAACCATCCGCCGTGGGGGAAAAACATGTACGGACACTCGCCCGGAATGACCTTAATGCCGTGGTCTTCACAAAACTCAACCGCCTGCGGGCTGACCGCGCCGCTGCCCACGGCGCGATACATCCAGACTCGCGAGATTCCCAACTGCGCGCACTGACGCACAACATCGTCGGTAACTTTGGGCGAAGTCATGACCAGGACGCCATCGACCGGCGGATTTATTTCCTCAAGGCGCCCATAACACGGAGCGTCGTCTATCGACTGCAACTCGGGGTTTACAGCGACCGCGTCATAGCCGCGCTCTCGCAGCGTCCGAAAAAGCCCGCGGGAAAAGTCTTTCGGATCGCGGGATACTCCGACGAAAGCGATTCGTTTTTGCGCCAGAAAGTCCTGGATTGTGGCCATCGAACTCATACGCTGACCTCCACAACAATTGTGAGGCACACAGTCAATCCAGGACAGAGCTTGGACGGCGCACGACCTTGGGATTCCCAAATCGGGAATTCTGCGAAGCCAAGGTCATGTCTTCATCCGCTCCAGCACGGCGCCGGCAATCAGCGGCAGGCCCACGGTGGCGTCGAGCAGCACTTCGGCAAATTTGCCGCCCTCTTGCGCCGGAACGAATTTGCCCCACGAGACGGCTTCGCTATAGGTGCAGCCGGAGAGTCCTCCCCAGTTGACGGGTTCGGGGCAGATGCGAACGCCATAGTGAAAACGCTTGAGGGGCAGGTCTTCCCCTCCCCGACGGTGACGCAGGTCGATGTAAGGGCCGAACTGTTGCGCCCAGTTGCGCGGCACCCCGCCTCCGATCGTAAAGATACCCAGCCGATTCTGTTTCAGTAGAGTCTCGGCATAGAACTCGAGGTCTTCGAAGGGGTCGTAGCGGAGCGGCGGGATGTTGTTCTTGCGGCGGGCGCGGTTGTGCAGGGCAAAATCGAGTCCAATCTCGGAGTCGCTGAATGCGGGCACGAACACCGGAACGCCTTTCTCGTAAGCCGACTTGAGAATGCCGCGCTCCTTGATGTTTTCGCTGAGGTACTTGCCGATATCACGGTTCAACTTGTAGGAGCATAGCGGCTCGTTGTGGTCCCAGCCCTTGAGAATGCGGGCGACAATCGTCTCCACAAAGTCGAGATTGGTTTCCGGCTCCAGCGTGTCATAAACCCGGTTGTATCCGGCGTCATAGAGCTCGTTGTCGTCCATGCGCGGGTCGTAGCGAAAGTGCGAGCGCCCGGCGGCCTCGACCAGTCCATGCGCCATGAGCGCACCAGTGGAGACAACGGCGTTCACGACTCCGGCGTCGATGAGATCGGTGATCACCAGGCCTTGCTTGGCAACGGTCATGGCACCGGCAAGCGTCATCACCACGAAGCACTCCCGGTCGCGCGCCATGGCTTCGACAACGTCGGCGCCTTCTCCAACCTGGCGACCGGTGAACGAGGTATTGCCCATGGCGCGTACCAGGTCATCGACAGACTTGATCGTTCCCAAATCCAGGGGCGCGAGGGGCACCAGCCTGTCGGAAACCGGATCGTGCAGTTTGCGCTCCTTGCCGTCATCTTGCGGCTTACGATGGTCGTTCACAGTCACCTCATGAGAGAAATGGTTGTGTCATGTCTGGCCTCGATCGAACAGATCGCTGGCCTGCGGGATGCCGAACTCTCGAAGCTACAGGCTGATCGTAACTCGCGTCAACGTCACGCGGACGCTTACCCTGCTTGCCTTCCTCGTATTCATGGGTCATTCACAATCACGCCGCGGGCCTTACCGAATCGCCGCGGAATGCTATTCTTGCACTGCGTTTGGATCGATTGGAGTTGAGCCCTGGCGGAGCGGAATTTCACCATCGGAATCGTACAAATGTCGTGCACTCCCGATCCGGACGAGAACATGGATCGGGCGATCGCGCACGTGCGAGAAGCCGCGAAACAGGGCGCAGAACTGATCTGTCTGCCAGAACTTTTCCAGACACAGTATTTCTGCCAGAGAGAAGACACTGCCCTGTTCGCGTTGGCCGAGGCCATTCCCGGTCCGGTGACACAGCGCCTGGGTGAGTTGACGCGTGAGCTGAAGATCACGCTGATTGCTTCCCTGTTTGAGCGGCGCGCTGCCGGCTTGTATCACAACACTGCCGCGATCCTCGACAATGACGGTAAGTTGGCAGGCATCTATCGCAAAATGCATATTCCTGACGACCCTCTGTACTACGAGAAGTTCTACTTCACTCCCGGAGATCTCGGATTCAAAACATTCGACAGCGGTTTTGGAAAGTTTGGCACCCTGGTGTGCTGGGACCAATGGTACCCCGAGGGTGCGCGACTTACGGCGGCGCAGGGCGCGAATGTGCTTTTTTATCCCACGGCCATTGGCTGGCATCCGGATGAGAAAGCGCAGTACGGAGACGCGCAGTACGACGCCTGGCGCACCATTCAGCGGGCGCATGCTATCGCCAACGGGGTCTATGTCGCAGCCGTGAATCGCGTGGGCTTCGAGACGGGAAATATTCGCGGCAACGAGGCGACGGGCAAGGGCCTGGAGTTCTGGGGTGGCTCGTTCATCGCCGATCCGTTTGGACAGATCGTGGCCGAAGCCCCTCACGATAAGGAGGCGGTGCTGCTGGCTGAGGTCGACCTTCGACGCATTGAAGATGTTCGCCGTAACTGGCCCTTCTGGCGCGACCGTCGCGTCGATGCCTACGCTCCTATCACCCAGCGGTTTCTGGTGTAAGACTTGCCGAAATCACGAACACAGTTCTCGCAGACTCCCGCCTCGCTCGGCTATCGCATGCCCGGCGAATGGGAACCGCACGAGGCTACCTGGATTGCGTGGCCGCACAATCGGTCGGATTGGCCGGGTAAGTTCGCAGCGATTCCGTGGGTCTATGCCGAGATCGTGCGCAATCTCGCGCGGGTGGAACGCGTCAACATCCTGGTCAATGACGAGGGTGCGGAGGCGAAGGCGCGTAACGTCCTGGTCACTGCGGAGGTCCTGCCCAAGAGTGCGGAGGCACCCGGCAGCTACAGCGGCAACGTCAAGTTTTGGCACGTTCCGACGAATCGAGCCTGGACGCGCGACACCGGCCCTATGTTTGTGCGGCGGACACCTCGTGCAGCAGGCAGCTTTCCTCCCGTGGCAGCGACTGCGTGGCGCTTCAATGGTTGGGCGAAATACAACGACTGGAAGCGGGATGCCCCAATCTCTGCTGAGCTAGGCCGACGGTTGGGAATCCCAACCTGGCAGCCCGAAGTCGAAGTGAATGGGGAGAGGCGACGAGTGGTGCTCGAAGGAGGCAGCATCGATGTCAACGGCCGCGGAACCTTGCTGACAACGGAAGAGTGCCTGCTCAGCGAGGTCCAGCAGAGAAATCCGGGTGTCAGCCGCAAGCAATTGGAGCATATTTTCTCCGACTATCTGGGCGTGCGAAAAGTCATCTGGCTGGGCCGCGGCATTGCCGGAGACGACACCCACGGACACGTGGACGACATCTCCCGATTCGTGGCACCGAACAAAATCATCACCGCCTACGAGCCGGACACGAGCGACGCAAACCACGAACCATTGCACGAGAACTTCCTGCAATTGAGCAGGAGCACCAACCAGTCGGGCCAGCCGCTTCGCATCGTGAAGCTGCCCATGCCTGCTCCTGTGTATTTCGACGGACAGCGTCTGCCGGCCAGTTATGCCAACTTCTACATCGCAAACCGGCTGGTGCTGGCGCCGACGTTTAACGACGCGAATGACCGGGTCGCGCTGAATATTCTGGCTGCCGAGTTTCCCAGGCGTACGATTGTCGGCATCTACTGTGGGGACTTCATCCTGGGACTCGGAGCCCTGCACTGCATGACGCAACAGCAACCGGCCGTTTAGTCCGCTCAGCCGCTAGGACTTGTCCCGCCGACGCCAGGTCGAGAAAGCCCAGTACACGAGAGCAGCCACGCCGGCATACAACGATCCATTTGCGAAAACAATGGTGCCGGCGGTCAACACTACTGCGAGTGTGGATTCCGTCATGGCGCTGACGACTCCAACCAGAATAAACGGGGGGCAAACCGCCATCGCCGCGTGGTATGGCGTGCCGTCTGTGATCGTCGCCGGGTAGCTTCTCCATAGCAGGACTAGCGCCAGCGCCACCACCATACCTAGTACGGCAGTAACGGAGAGCACGATGACAAAAGTGTCGTCACGCGGATAAGGGGTTCGCGGCAGCGCTTTCGCTTTCATGACTTCGCATATTCAGGGTACTCCACAAGCGGCGAATACCGCGTCCGGCTAACGGAGCCGATCCTCAAGTTTCTGGCAACGCTGCCGATGTCACAGGGTAGTGGGGAGCGCCAGCCAATCGGCGGCGCGCACTGCCTCCCCACATCTCGATACGGGGTTGCCATGCTCAGGGTACTGGTTCTGGTCGGCGCGTTTTTCTTCTTTCGTTCCGTCCTGCCGCGAAACTCGCGGAATTCGCCCACCGCGATATCGCCCTACATGAACAGTCTGGATGGGGCAATGTCGGCCCAGGAGGTCAGCTCCGTGCTGGATGAAGTCATGCCTTACGAATCGTGGCTTGCCAGCAGGCTTGTGAAGGGCGACGAACGAGGGTCGCTCGATCGGCCCTTGACCCCATTCTTGGATGAGCAGGAACTCACCATCTCAGGCAGCGGCGGTGGTCACGACGAGGTCTGAGCCGGTAGCGACGACGAACACTGTGCGTGTTATTCTTCGGGAAATGCCAAGCAGGATAATCAGATGACTGCGAACTTCGCCGCTCCAGGAGCCAACCGGGGCCTGCCGATTGCGCACAGCATGGTGACCACCGCCTTTACGCTTGACGGCTACACGATCGTCCGCAACCTGGGACTGGTGCGGGGAATCATTGTGCGCTCGAGGTCAATCGTCGGCACGATTGGCGCCACGCTGCAAACCATCGTCGGCGGCAACATTACCTTGCTCACCAACCTGTGCGAACAGACCCGCGAACACGCCTTTGACTTGATGCTGCAACATGCGGCTGAATTAGGCGCTAACGGAGTAATCGGAATGCGCTACGATGCCACCGAGGTCATGCAGGGGGTGACTGAGGTGCTGGCCTACGGAACGGCCGTCTACGTAGAGAAAACGCCCTAGAGTGGCAGGTGGCACCTGACGCTGGAGCGAGAATGGTGAGCCCGGCAGGAATCGAACCTGCGACCCACGCATTAAAAGTGCGTTGCTCTACCAACTGAGCTACGGGCCCCACACATTCCTAATCTACCACAGCGAAAACCGTGCAGGGCGCTGCGTGACTTAACGCCGATAGCCGACGTAAGCAGATAGAACAGATGCGATCTCCATCGCTAGTTGGATAAATTCCGGTACCCGAGATCACGGAAGGATCGCATCGCCGCAAGAGGTCTGAAGGTCGGAGTCGGGTGAGTTTCTGCCGCGAACCGGCCCACGATGCGGTGGTGCAGCACAAACAGAGCAAGTTCGAGGCGATCCGATACACCAGTCTTGTCGAAGATTCTGCGCAGCGAATTCTTGACCCCTTGCTCGGTACTGCCCAGGCGGAATGCGATCTCGCGATTCTTGAGGCCCTGCACCACGAGCGAGATGATCCTGAGATCGATCGGGGAGAGGCGCTGCCGGACGCGAAAACCAACCGAGTCTTGACCAAGTTCAGGCGCCTGGCTGCGCACGAAACGTACCACCCTTCCCCCCCTCGCCACGTGGCGAATGCACCGGACAATCGTCGACTGATCGGCCGAGCGCTGCAGCACTCCGGGAACATCGAGTGAAAACTGCGACGGAATCGCAGGTACCGATTCTTCGAGCACCAGGATCGCTGTTTGCTGTGCAGCGCATGCTTCCTTGATCTCGGCAAGACTATCGAGAAAGGCAGACGAGAGCACCAGGACGTGAGCCCGGAACTGCTTTAGCCCATTCAGCAGTTGCTCGATGGAGTGAGGTTGGCCAACGATACGAATATCATCTTCAGATGCAAGTGCGTTGGCCATACCAATGCGGAATATCCGCTGGTGGTCAGCCAGGATTATGTTAATCATGCAATGTGTGTTGCAATTCGCTTGCCGATGTGCGATTCGTATCTTATCCCGCGAAATGTAGGCTTCGCATGTGGCTAGGCAACGATCGATAGCCGAGTTTGCTTCCCAAACGATGCATTTTTTACCCAAAGGTGCACCATATCTGCTCGATGGGACGGAATTGAGTTCAGGCTTGAGTGCCAGCGTTTGCCTCTCGATAGGCCTCCCATTTTGGTGGTCGTTACGAGTTGGATTCCTGCCAGGTCGCCGCTTCGTTGATTTTCACGAAAATGTTTCTTCTGACCATTACTCGCATCACTTTAGTATGGGGATCGCATCCGACAAAAATCGCAATCAAATTGTAATAATCGGGGGTGGATTTGGTGGTCTGAAGGCCGCGGAGGCGTTGGCGCGTCTGCCCGTGCAAATCACGCTGTTGGACCGCAAGAACCATCATACGTTTCAGCCCTTGCTCTATCAGGTTGCGACTGCGGGCTTGTCGCCGGCGGAGATTGCAGCGCCCATCCGCGGAATTCTCGCCCGGCACGAAAATGTCGAAGTGTTGCTCGGCGAGGTAACCGGTTTCGACCTTGAGAATCGCATTGTGCGGCTGCCAGAGTTCCAGCTTGAATACGACTATCTGGTAGTGGCGGCCGGGGCTAGCCATGCCTATTTTGGACACGACGAATGGGAACCATTCGCTCCCGGCTTGAAAACCGTTGAGGATGCCTTGGAGATTCGCCGCCGTGTACTGCTGACGTTCGAGGTTGCGGAGCGGCAAGCCGCAATCACCGGTCACCATCAACCCTTGAGTTTCGTGGTTGTCGGAGGCGGCCCCACAGGCGTGGAACTGGCTGGGACGTTGGCCGAGGTCGCGCGCGAGTCGCTGGCGCAGGACTTCCGGAACATCGATCCCAAGAGAACCCGAATCGTCCTGCTGGAAGCCGGGCCGTCGCTGCTGAGTGCCTATCCCGAAGATCTGCGTCAAAGCGCCAAGCGCCAACTGGAACGACTCGGTGTGGAAGTACGCTTGAATTCGGCCGTCACCGACGTTCGGGCGGATGAGATTCACGTTGGCGACGAGGCCCTACAGGCTACCGTGATTCTTTGGGCGGCGGGAGTCGCGGCTTCCCACTTGGGCCAGGCGCTGGGTGGACCGGTGGATCGCGCAGGCCGAGTGCTGGTTGAAGCGGACCTCAGTTTGCCGGGGCACCCTGAAGTCTTCGTGATCGGCGACTTGGCATCGTTGAAGCATGCGGACGGAACGCAATTACCCGGAGTGGCTCCGGTAGCCATGCAGCAAGGTCGATGGGTGGCTCGCCAGATCGCCGCTGACCTCGCCGGCAACCCTCGCCAACCGTTCCACTACGTTGACAAGGGGAGTCTGGCGACGATCGGTCGCGCGGCGGCCATCGCACAATTCGGCAAGATACATATCTCAGGATTGCTGGCGTGGATGTCGTGGCTCTTCATCCACATCTTCTTCCTCATTGGCTTCCGCAATCGCATTATCGTTATGATCCAATGGGCATGGAGCTATGTCACCTATGACCGCGGAGCCCGCCTGATCACGGGCGAGTCGCAGAGGACTACGACGTCATCCGCTCAAAGCACCAAAACCGACGGGCAAGACAAAACCCCGCCCAGATCTGGCTCCAAACCGCACATTGCCGCGAACGAAGTGTCCGATAGCGACGCTGCTGAGCCCGAAGCTTCTGCCCGAGAAGTGGCCTCTTGAACTCTGGAATTGCAGCCGCCGGTTGTTTCATAGCGTAAACAAAGGGGCCATCCGCGACGGATGGCCCTCCTCATCTTCTGGTGATTCGACGACTCTAGGTTCGCTTCACGATCGGGTTGTAGCCCTCGCCCGTCAACTTGGCCTTCATTGCCTCCGCATCCTGCAGGTTCGCAAAAGGACCGACTTGGACGTGATAGAGCTTGTCATGAACGGCGGGGTTGTTGACCACGAACACGCTGTAGCTCTTCTTGCGAAGCGCACCCGCCAGGGCGGCAGCATCTTCTTCGCGGGACACGGCCGCAACTTGCACGACGAATGTCCCTCCTGGGGTTGTAGTGACCGCCGGTCTTGTCTCAGCAGCCGCGTCCGCATTGGACTTCGCAGCGGGCGCAGCAGAACTGGCTGCCAGAGGTGATGTGGCTTTCGTGTCACGCTGCTCGTCGGCCCCGCCCTGCTGCGGCTTTGAGGCCTTGGCTTGTGGGCTTTCAGGCGAAGCGGGCTGTGAGCCAGGATCATCCTGTTTGACAGCCTTGTAGAAAGTCAAATCGGGGCCCGACTTGGTCGCTGACGTGTCCTCCGGCGTTGCGGGCTGCGAGTCACCTTTGGCGGAAATCACGGCAGAGGGCTTGCCAACGCTCGGATCGCTGGCCGCCGGCACTGCCTGTAAGCCGGTGGTCACCGCCTTGTCGTTCATGACTTGTTCGCGGGCCGAGGTTTTGCCCAGCGAGTAGCCGATGGCGAAGAATATCCCACACACCACAACCAGCATGAAGAACAGGCCCAGCAGCTTACCTGGGCCTAGCGTGATGTCGCTGTCGTCATTGGTCATTCGTTACTTCTCCGTCGCTATTGTCCCGAGGGCGAGGTGGGCGGAGTCGCTTTGTCCACATCCGCCTTCACCAACTTCTGTAATCCCGTCAACAGATCCACCGGAACCGGGAAAATAATGGTCGTGTTCTTTTCGACGCCGATTTCCGTCAGTGTCTGCAAGTAGCGCAACTGAATACTGGTGGGTTCCATCGCCAGCAGGTGTGCCGCATCCGAAAGGCGCTGTGCCGCAGCATATTCGCCTTCGGCATGAATGATCTTGGAACGTTTTTCGCGCTCCGCCTCGGCCTGCTTCGCCATAGCGCGCATCATGGTTTCGGGTAGATCGACCTGCTTGACCTCGACACTGGCGACCTTCACGCCCCATGGGCCGGTGTGCTGATCGAGAATCGACTGCAATCGGGTATTGATCTTGTCGCGGTGCGCCAGCAGTTCGTCGAGATCGACTTCGCCCAGCACCGAACGCAACGTGGTCTGTGCGAACTGCGACGTCTGGTATAGGTAATTCTCAACCGCGACCACCGCCTGGTTGGGTTCGATCACGCGTAGAAAGATTACCGCGTTCACCTTCAGCGTGACGTTGTCGCGGGTGATGATGTCTTGCGGCGGAACCTCCAGCACAACCTGCCGCAACGAAACCCGCACCATGCGATCGATGGGAGCGAAGACCAATATGATGCCGGGCCCTTTGGCGGTGCCAAGCAGGCGGCCCAGCCGGAAAATGACGCCTCGCTCATACTCAGCCAATATTTTGATCGAGTTGAGAAGATACAACGCAATGATGACAACCGGAATGATCTCGAACAGATTCACCGGGAGCCTCCCCGAGCTACAGTGAAGTTTAGAACGTGTAGCCCAGATGATTGTAGGCTTATGTGAGGGCGTTACCCAATTTGGCAACAGGGACCGCCACTGCGGAGAAGCAGCGGGCGGATGTCTAGCGGACCTTTTCCACTTCGAGTTCCAACCCCTCGATCTTGCGCACGACGACCTGATCGCCCATCTGGACGCGCGAAGGCGCGTGCGCATTCCACAGTTCTCCCTGAATGAACACCTTTCCCTCGGGGTCGAGGTCGGTGCGAGCTTCTCCGAAGGAACCGATCATGCCCTGCTCTCCGGTCACGATCTTGTGACGGCGGGCCCGCAAAGCGATGCCCATGAGAAAGACGGTAATCGCCCCTAGTGGAATGCTGACTGCAAGGGCGGTCCAGAGCTTCACTCTCATCTCGGGAATCGGACCATCGACGAGTAACAGCCCTCCAATGGTCATCAGAGCAATACCGGCAATACTCAGGATGCCATGGGTGGCGAACTTGGCTTCGAGTGCGAACATGACGAAGGCCGCCATGATGAGGGTGAAAGCGGCGTAGCGGGTGGGCAGGAGATTCAGCGCAAACAATGCCAGCAGAATGAACACCACACCGACAACTCCGGGCACTATCGCGCCGGGATGATTGAACTCGGCGTAGAGCGCCAGCGCGCCGACAGCTAACACGAGGAAGGCGATATTCGGATCGACCAGAAAGTCGAGAATGCGCTGTCTCAATGTCATAGACAGCTCAACCACGGGCGCGCCCACGAGATGAAGCGTGACTGTCTTGCCATCGAACCGCTTGATGGGCTTGCCGTCCATCTGGCGGAACAGGTCCCCCTGGTCCCGCGCAACATAATCGATGAGATGCTGGTCGAGGGCTTCCTTGTCGGTCCACGACTTCGACTCGCGCACAGCGGCTTCGGCCAAGGCCACATTGCGCCCTCGCGGTCCGACGAACGATCGCATGAATGCAGCCGAGTCGTTCTCGAGCTTCTGCTTCATCACGTCGTCCATCTTTTCACCGCCGAGGGTGACGGGATGCGCAGCACCTGTATTCGTCCCCGGAGCCATCGCAGCAACGTCGGCGGCCTCGAGAATGAAGAATCCCGCCGATGCCGCCCGCGCTCCCGATGGCGCGACGTAGACGATCACGGGCACCGGAGACGCCAGCATCTTGGCGATGATCGAACGTGTGGAGTCTACCAGGCCGCCGGGTGTTCGCAATTCGATCAAAACCGCATCAGCATTGGTCTGGCGCGCCTGCTCGATGGCCCGCCCGATGTATTCGTCGCTGATCGGCTGGATGGTGTCGTCCAGCTTGATCTTGACCACGCCGCTGGCGGAGGCGATGCACGAGGTGAGCAGCAGGAGGACGGAGAGAAAGAAGAACGAACGAACTCGAGTCATAGGGCCCCCTTCCGGAGGACTACTCATATCTTACTTGGGAATTGATGCTGTTTGCAGCATTCTCGCATCGCAGTGCCGGCGCGGCTGCGCTCGCCGATGGGGTGAGAGGGCGTGACGAGGTTGTCGCTGTGCCTGACTATTTTGGTTTCTTGGTGACCACCGATTCCCTCCGCTCCACCGGACTGGTGGTTTTGCCGGTCTCGGCGTCCGTCCGCCGCTGCTGGTTGAGATTGTTGATCTCCATCTCCAACTGCCGGTATAGCGCTTCGTCGTAGGTGCGCTTGATGCGCTCGATAGGAATGCGCGGTTGGCTAGCCTGACTCGGCAATGCGCTATTGCTTGCGGTAGCCACATTCGATGGGGCAGTAACGCCACGGTTGATCATCTCCAGAAAAGACTTGGCTTCTGCGTCGGACGTACGAAGCTGCAGTTCTTCCTTCAACTGGCGCGCCGCGGCTGCCGAGTCTCCGGTCTTAAACAGGGCAAGCGCGAGATTGAAACGATAATCAGGATCCTTGGGATCGGCGGCAACAGCTTTTGAGAAGTATTCCAACGCCGCTGTCCGTCGTCCACGCCGCGCGTCGATGACGCCAAGGTTGTTGTAAATCCCCGTCAGGGGCAGCCGTGTAGCCAGATAGCTAAAGGCCGTGTAGGCGCGATCGAGGCTTCCGCGGTAGTACTCCGACATGCCCAGAAGAAATGTGGCCTGCCCAACCGCGGGATCGTCCTTGGGTATCTTGCCAAGCCACGTCGCCGCCTGTTCGTAATCGTGATTGTCGTAGTACGTTTTGCCGAGCTGCAATTCGGCGAGGGTATAGCTCGGACTAAGGCGAATAGCCTCCCTGAAATGACGGATCTTCTGCTGCCGGTCCGTCGACACGGCGCCGCGAATGTAGCTTTCGAATGCATTCAGAGGAATAGGCGCCGCCGCCTTCATGAACTGCTGCTGCGTGACCCGAGGCGGGTCTGGCATCTGCTGCAACAATTGCCAGGCCAACGACGTCTGGAGGCTAAGAAAATCATCGAGCGGCCCGCTGCTCTGCACCGGCGGATACAGATGCAGTTCCTTGATATCGAGGAGTTGCGCGCTGACCCGGAAGGAACTGCCCTCGACCGAATAGCTGCCAAGTACCGCGTAATCGGCGCCCATTTGCTCCGCCACGTTGAAAATTGTGGCCCGAGTGGGGTGTATTCCAGCCGGAACTCCGGCCCGATCGAAGACAAAAATCCGGTCATCGCGGCTCACGACGTACATCTTCGGGGAGGACAGACGCTGGGACAGCACCTCGGGACACGCCTCGCTGATCCAATCCAGGCCGACGACCTTGGAATGATTGTCGAAGGGCATCACCATCAACGTGATTGTGCCGGGAAGTGCCTGTGCGGCAGCGGTCGTTGCGGACAGACCCGTCAGGGCTAGCAGGCAAACCAACGGACGGAAGAGTGTTCTGCAAGAGTATGGCAAGGCAAACCGATTATAGCCACACCGCAACTCGCCGAACCCTGCGGGTCGCGCGGTAGTAACTACGTCTAGTGCGAGACCGACGCAAATAAATCCGACTTCAGCAACGCTTGAAAGCGTTGATCATCTGTCTTGAAGTGCATTTGAAGAAGATCGTGCGCGTTGTCGACGGTCATGCTTTCGAGTGCGAGCTTCTCGACAGGAGTGGCGCTGATCTTGCGATAAAGAACCCCGGCCTTTAGCAGCGACGCGAGGCTGGCAGCCGTCATCGTGTCAGAGGTCTTCACGTTGAGATCGAAGGTTACGCCGTTGTCGAAATTCATGACGTAGTCCGACGCCAGCAGGCGCCTCTTGACCACATCGTAGTCGGCGAGCGAAGCGGCCTGCCCGAGCGCGGACTTCATCATGTTCTGCGTCCCAAGCTGGTCAAGCACGCTCCAGATCGGCGAGCCATCGATGTCCGTGACGAGATCGCCAATTGAGTTATTGGAAGCCAGCGACTCGGCGCCTCTGTCGCGCACATCAATCGCCCCCTTCAAGGAAGCGTTTTCGCCGAAGACTATCGTTGAGGGATCGAGAAACACCAACTGCATACCTGATCCCATGGGATAGAGGTACGACAGCAGATATTTCTCCGGTCTGACCTTTTTCAGCCGCATCTTCTGCAGGAATTCTTTCTGTTTGAAGGGACCCTGCGCGATACCGATGGCATACAAGCCCTTGTTGGCTTGCCGATACGTCACAAAAGTGAGCTGTTCAACGTCGCGGTTGGGGTCGATGCCAAAGCCGCGCAGCGCGTTCTCGAACTGCTTCAGGTTGTCAGGCAAAACGCGGTTCTTCAGCGCCAGCGCCGTCTGCGAACCGCGCAACGCGCGGTAGTCCACTGAAATCATCTGCTGAATCGCGGATGGAATTACAGTTCGCGCGTTGCTGCTCAACGGGGCGGCAACCGCCGGGACTGATAGCAAACCGGCAAGGATGAGCGGGAAGAGTAACTTCTTCATTGCGTCTATTCTACCTGAGCCTTGGACGAACAAACCCCTCAGAAGCTTGAGAGTTGCTGCCACCTTTCGAAACCAGAAGTGGTTCATAAATGCCGTTTTGGAGAGAACCGAGTTCCCTCAGGGGCTAAAGCCCCGCATTTTATTTGGCTCTTTACGGCACGGCTGAAGCCGTGCCCTTTCAAAACCGATTTATGAGACAACTTAGACAACTTCTAAACTCTTACCGCCGCAACGCGCTTGCGAACCTCGGCGATGAAGGCCTCGTCCTTTAGATCTCCGAGGTTGATCTCGACATTGGCCAGTGCGCCCTCGATTGCCGCGGCTGCCAATGCGAGGCCGACCGTGATGTCCGACGCCATCTTTGGATTGGTGATGGGCCGCAGCGACTCCAGAATCGTGCGCACTTCCCTTGCCCGCTCGGCCACGCCGAGTGGAACGCTGGTGGCCTTTTTCAGCGCCGCATCCACCTCGGCCTGCGCCTCGGGAGCGTCCTTCAGCTTCTTGAACGCCGCCATGACCTCGTTGAATGACGAAGCATCGGCGTCAATAGCGGCTTTCAGCTCTTCGCGAATCTCGGCCAATCGCGCAATCGCCTCGCTCAACTTGCGCTCGTACTGCAAGTAGGCTTTCTTGCCGCGCGACATGCCTGCAACCATGGCACCCAGTGCTGCAGCCATCGCACCTGCCGCAGCCGATGCACAGCCGCCGCCGGGAGCGGCCGTCGGCGCCGCCAGTTGCTCAATGAAGGGTTCCACGCCGGCGCGAATTCCGCCCACCGCCACCTTGCCGCCCATGACGGCGGCGAGCCGGTTCTCGAGAATGAGCGACGAATCGAAGTTCTCGATCTGCAGAAACCACTCCGCCGCATCTTCCAGCGCCTTCTTCGGAATCAGACCAACGATCTCGCTCGACAGAGGCATCACGCCGTAGCGCGCCGCCTCCCGCTTCACGTATTCGAAGACTCGCGCGATCGGCGTCTGGTCGGTGTCGGTCAGGTTCATCGAAACCTGTGCCAGGCCGCGAACGGGAACACCCATGCCCTTCACGTAGCGCAGACCACCATTGGAGAAGCGAATCGACTTGGCTACCTTCTTCGCAATCTCGACGTCGGGGGTGTTGAGATACACGTTGTAGGCCACCAGAAACTTGCGCGCTCCAACGATCGTCGCTCCCGCCGTGGGATGCAACGCAGCCTCACCAAAGTCCGGCTTGCGATCAGGATTCGTCTTGACCTCCTCGCGAATCCCTTCAAATTGCCCGCGCCGCACGTTCTCGAGGTTCTGGCGCTCGGGGCGCTGCGCGGCCGCCTCATACAGGTAAACGGGGACGTTGTGGCGCTTCCAGATCTCCTCGCCAACGCGACGAGCAATGGCTACACAGTCCTCCAACGTGACGCCATCGATTGGGATAAACGGGATGACGTCGGCTGCGCCAAGACGCGGATGCGCACCAGTGTGCCTGGTGAGGTCGATCAGTTCGGCGGCCTTGCCGACGCCGCGGATGGCAGCTTCGGCGACGTTGACCGGGTCGCCGACGAGGGTGATGACGCAGCGATTGTGGTCGGCATCCATCTCACGGTCGAGGAGATAGACACCGTCCATCTTCATGGCATCGAGGATGGCATCAACTTTGGATTTGTCGCGGCCTTCCGAGAAGTTGGGAACACATTCGACGAGTGCAGGCATAAGGAATCAGGATAGAGAAGCGGCTAGCAACTAGCAATTAGCGCTTTGCTGGTTGCAGGTCATTTCCCCATCTGAGAACACATTACTGGGTACCCCTCCCCCCTCCCCCTCCCTCGGGGAAATTCCTTATTTTCATAGAGATGGGAGGAAGGGCATCGCGCAAATTCGTCAAAGCAAACGAGTTACACGCAAAATCGTTATTCGAAAGGAGATAGGAGCCCATTTTCGGCCTTCAGGCGGCATCTGCCGGGTCTTCGACGGCGGTTGCGGACGAGGCAGGGGGCGATTTCAGGGTGAGCCTGGGCGCAGCGTGCCGGTCGTGATCGGGATTGAGGGAGGGCAACTTGCAATCGTCTGGCGCGGTTGGGGCCAGGATTTCATTCATGCCTGGGGAAGAGGGGCGCGCGGGGTTGCGGGCGAGGGAGGGTTGCTGGGTTTGACGGGGACGACAATCAAGGGGAAGGGTGACGGTGGCATCGATTTGCGCGGCCGCGATGTCGGGTGGGGCATCCAGGTCGGTGTCGAAAGGGATGCCGAACTGGTCCTGAAGGCTGAAGACTTCGAGGGCACGGAGGGGTTCGTCGGCCTCGACTTGGGGGCGACTGCCTTTCCACTCGGGACGGGAGTTGAGGTTGGTGGCAGCCTGTTGCATGGCGTAGAGCAGCAGTGCGGCACGACGGTTCTGGATGGAGTTATCGGCGAGTGCATCCACCACCTGCTGAATTCCGGCCTGGACGGCGTGCATGTTATCGAGGACGGGCATCTGGAAGCGGCAGGGCTCGGCGTGGAGACGATGGCCGGCGGCCTGCACCCGGCGGGCGCGCGCGTTGAGATGGAAGTAGCAAAAGCGCTGGTCGCGAAGAGCGGGAGAACTGCAGTAGATACCATCTTCCTTGAGATGGTCGCAAGTACGGTAGGGCATAAGGCCTCCTAAAAGCGGGCTAAGCTCGTCGCGATTCGCATTTCGCTATTCGATCTTCGCGAAGAGTCAGTTGTCCAGGCTGCCGAGCGAACGGCAGCGAAATCAAGCAGTGATACGGTGGAGAGTAACCTCCACTTGGTTACCATGAACCGGTTAGAGGACGGAGTCAAGGGAAAGTTGGAGATAAAGAGGGTATGTTCCCGAAATGGGAAAGGGAGTGCGCGGCTAGGGTGCGACCCAAATAACGAACGTGAGTTGATCGCTCTCATTGGGTTCGTTGGTTTCGTAATGGCTCTTGATCTCCCAACACCCAAAGGTTGGGAAGTTGATACCCATCATCATGAATTGATCGTCCTTGGTCCAACTCCCATTTCCTTTTCCGTCCGTTTGCAGCGGTTGGGCTGGCCCGTCGATTCGTCTTCCGGTCACCGTCAGGTTAGGCCGCGGTTGGTTGTGCGGGTCGAAGCCTTGTCGCCAAAAGGGTAGCTTCTGTCTGTAGGTTGGGTCAGCAGGTGTGTAATGTGGCAATCCACTCCACGTGCCGGTTAGCGGAAGCGCGGTCCAAAGCTTGTCGCTGCCGAACCAAAAATGGCCGAGAGAGGGCTTCGCGGAATAGGGCGCGGGAGGAATGAAACGGTTGGCAGGCTTCGTGACGGGGCACGAACTGGGAACAGGTTGTATTCGTGGACTGTTCTGCCCCACAGCTGCTACTGAGAAAGACAGCGAACAGAGGAAACAGATCAGGCGCCTGGACGCCATAAAGCCACCCACCGTGGAGGTATTTTACATCCCTCAAGACGAATTAGATGACAGAAAGGTAATTATTGCAAAACAGCCCTTATCACGACTGATCGGGCGCAACTTGGACTAGAGGCATGCACTAATTCATTGAAAACAACATCCTGAAGTCTTGTTCCGACGAGGGACTCAGCGCCAGGTGTAGCCAACCATGAACTGCACCGCGCCGTTGATGCCCGGGTTGGTGTTTCCGATGGAGGCGTTTGAAAGGTGGTAGATCTTCACCGCGAAATCCCACGAGTTCTTCGACTGCCGAAACCACTGTGCCCCCATCTCAGCGCCGCTGGTAAAGTTCACCTGCGCGGTATCGCCCGGCGGGAGATTGCTGGAGCTGAACACGATTCCCCCGACCGCCGCGAGGTAAGGCGACATGGTCTTCCCGCCAGTAAAGTTCCATTTTGCGATGAAGGGATCAATGGCGCCCGCGTACTGCGCGTTGCCCCCAATCCAGAACTCGTTGATGGGAATGATGTCCACCGCCATCTCGAATGAACCGCGCAGCGCGTTCTTCCCGAGTTCATGGGTGAGCACTCGTCCGAGCCGACCACCCACCAGAAAAGTCTGTGCGCTGGGAGTGTTGGCGAACGAGGTACTCCCGCCAATGAAGAGGCCTTTGTTCCATCCGGGGGTGCGTAGGACCCCAACCGGATCGGCGGGGGCAGACTGCCCTACCATCGCGCTGCTCATCAAAATGGCGCAAACCCACACCATCCAAATCGTCTGTCTCATAAGTGGCACCGGAAACCCTGAAGCTATCAGGTTCCCTGCGAAGCCGCAAACTATACGCGGGAATTCGAACTTCCTCAGGGGCTAGCCCCTTCGTTCGGAGGGCTTGATCGGCACGGCTGAAGAGGCTGCGGAAAAAGTCGTGAAAGCAGATTCCGCGCGGGCTGAAGCCCGCTCGGAATGACAAAAATAAAGGGCTTATACGGCACAGCTAAAGCTGTGCCCTTTCAAACACAACCAACAGAGAGTTTTTCCGCAGCCTGTGAAGTCCTGCCCTGACGCAAAGCCCTACGAAATCGACTTTCTCCGCAAGCGGTGAAGCCGTGCCCTGATACGAAACTCGGCGGGAAGGAGGTTCTGAGCAGCCGGTGAAGCCGTGTACCCTTCAAAACACTCGTCGAACGGGCTAACCGTAAACTGTGCGGTACGCCGCTATTCCGCGCTCTCGCCAGCGCGCTTGCGGCGCTGGGCAGGGTGAACGAACCACGCGATCGCGATACTGATCAGATAGAGAAGGATCATGGGCGCCGCGAAGATGCACATGTTCATGATGTCGGTAGTTGGCGTAATGATGGCGGCGATGATGAAGATTACCAGGATCGAATAACGCAGGTTACGCCACATCCAGCCGGCCGTCACAATGCCCATCAGGGAAAGAAAGAACACGAGAATCGGCATCTCGAACACGATGCCCAGGCCGACGATGATGGTGAGAAAGAGGTCGGTATATTCCCCGATGGTGATCATCGGCTTGAACTGCGCGCTCCACCCGATCAGGAAGTCCAGTGCCGCCGGATACACCATCTTGTAGGCGAAAAGTCCGCCAGCGAGAAACAAGCCAACGGTGCTGAACATGAACGGCAGCACGTAACGCCGCTCGTGGCGATACAGACCTGGCGAGATGAACAGCCAGATCTGGTAGAGCACAAAGGGCGACGCCACAAAGATCCCGGCAATGAACGCGATCTTCAAATACATGTTGAAGGGGTCGGTCGGGTTCAGATAGACCAACTTCTGCTCCATCTGGTGGCTGGCCAGGGCCTCCATGATGGGCTTCTGCATGAGCGCAAAGATCTGTTCGTGGAACCACCAGCACACGCAAAAACCACCCACGATGTAGAGGAAGCTGTAGATAATCCGGCGGCGCAGTTCCTCGAGGTGCTCGAGGAAACTCATGCCCGTCATTTCTTCGGACCCGCGCTGCTGGGCCTTCTCAACTACCGGGTTAGGCATTGTGTCCGGGCGAGTCCGGTGTCATGGGGTGTGCGCTTACAGGCTCCGTGCCGGCGCTCTCGGCCGCAACGTGGGTGGCCGGTTCTGGCTCGCTGGCTGAAGGGAGAGTCGCCCGCGGGACCGCCTCGACGGGAGGCGCAATGGCCGTTTCGAGCTGCTTTTCCGCCGGAAGTATGGTGAGAGTGGGCTCGGGCTGCTTCCTGGCGCGTTCTTCCAGTTCGATGTTCAGCATCTCGGTTTCAAGCTGACTCTTGAACTCGTTGCTGGCCTTCTTGAACTCAGCCAGCGCCTTGCCCAATTGGCGCCCCAATTCGGGAAGCTTCCTGGGCCCGAAGATCACAAGAGCCATCAGGAATATGAAAATCATCTCCGGCATGCCGAGATTCATGAACTCATCATAATGCCCGCGCGCAAAGGCAGCAATCGCACCCGGATTTGAAAGTTTCCTGGTGGCAGCTTACTAACTTGGGCTTATTCCGTCTGTTACGGAGGGAAGGATCTCCCGGATTTAGCACCCTTGTGGTTGCTGCCCGCATCAGAATTGGGTGATATGGCGAATTAGGCGGAGAGGGTTGCATGCTACAATTTTGATGCAGCTCTTTCACCATGAAGCACCCCGCCACCCGAAGGAAAACATAATGTTCAGTGGTTCCCGTCGCTCAGCAATACTCGTCATTTGTGTGATTCTTGCATGTGGTTGTGTTGGCATGGTCTTCGGCCAGCGCCTGACGTCAACCACGTCCTCCTCGGGTGACGGCGACATCCGCGACAGCGTCCGCAGCTTCACGCAAGTGTACGAAGTGGTGCAACGCAACTACGCTGAGCCGGTCAATCCGGACAAGGCCATCTACAACGGGGCCATACCTGGAATGCTGCGGGTACTCGATCCGCACTCCAACTTTTTCGATCCCAAGTCGTACGCAGCGCTCCGAGAGGAGCAGCGCGGAAAGTACTACGGTGTCGGCATGCAGGTCGGCCCGCGTAACAACAAAGTCATCGTTATCGCGCCGTTTACCGGCGCCCCGGCCTACCGCGCCGGAATCCGTCCGGGCGACATCATTATCGCGGTTGATGGCAAGCCCACCGACAACATGAGCACCAGCGACGTCGCCGATCTGCTCAAGGGGCCCAAAGGCACAACCGTCAAGATCACGATGTTGCGCGAAGGTACGGATAAGCCCATCGACTTCAACGTGGTGCGCGACGAGATTCCCCGCTATAGCGTCGACGTTCACTTCATGATCAGGCCTGGCATCGGGTACATTCACGTCTCCGGCTTTCAGGAAACGACCGAGCACGAAGTGGCTCAAGCGCTCGACGAATTGCAGCAACAGGGCGAGCTTAAAGGCTTGATCCTCGACCTTCGCCAGAACCCCGGCGGCTTGCTGAGCGAGGGCGTCGGTGTGGCCGACAAGTTTCTCAAGAAGGGACAGGTGATCGTCTCCCACCACGGACGCTCGTCACCGGAGAAGGTCTATCGCGCGGCCCACGGCAACGGCGGCAAGGATTATCCGCTGGTAGTGCTGGTTAATCGCGGCACCGCATCCGCTGCGGAGATCGTGGCTGGGGCTATTCAGGACCATGACCGCGGTTTGATCGTCGGCGAAACCACGTTTGGCAAGGGCCTGGTGCAGACGGTCTATCCGTTGTCGGAGAACACCGGCCTCGCACTCACGACTGCCAAGTACTACACTCCGAGCGGGCGGTTAATTCAACGCGACTACAACGGCGTTTCTCTCTACGACTATTACTACAACAGCCGTGACAGCGGAGACGGGACACCTCCGGCTCCCAGCCGCGAAGTCAAAATGACGGACAGCGGCCGCACCGTGTACGGCGGGGGTGGGATCAATCCCGACGTCGTCATTGCTCCGATCAAAACCAACAAGTTCCAGGACACGCTGTTGCAGAAGTATGCTTTCTTCAACTTTTCAAAGCATTACGTGATCAACCACAAAGTCACTAAGAGCTTCCAGGTTGACGAAGCGGTGATGCAGGAGTTCCGCAAGTTCCTCGACTCGCAGCAGATTCCCTTCACCGAAGCCGACTTGATCGAGAACAACGAATGGGTGCGGTCCAACATCAAGGCTGAGCTCTTTGTGAACGAGTTTGGCCAACAGGAAGGACTCATCGTTCACACCGAGAACGATCCTGCGGTGGAGAAGGCGCTGGAGTTGCTTCCCAGGGCAAAGGAGCTGGCTGATAACGCCAAGAAGACCATCGCCCAGCGGAGCAATGCGCGCATGACCGCCCAGCAAGAGGCGACTCCCTCCGCGTCGAACGACAACCGTTAGCCAAGCAGTTTCGGGATTTCGAACCGAAGCCCGCCGCGTGCGGGCTTTGGTTTTGCCTTCTCGGCTTCCTCCGCGCCTCGGCGGTGAACGGTCGCCTCTCTCGAAGATCTCGAAACCGGCAGATGCAGAAGGTCCCGCCGTGGCGTTGCAGCATCGGAAGGGCTTCGGCCGATGCTTGGATTTGCAGCGTCTCCGCGGGACCTAACCCGATCTCACTTTCCTTCCCTACAGCACCAGCTCCGGCTCCCGGTCGAATGGCCCACTGTGCCGCGTTGAGAATTGCAGCACCTCTGGCTCCGCTAGTTTGTCGAAGTCCTGATAATCCATTCGTATCAATTCCAGGTGGGTGCCGGCGTTGAATGCGATCTCCTTGTCGCGCGCCAGCGTCTCGTCCACGTAGACCGGGATGCCGTACAGATTTCCAAACGGCGGCATGGCTCCAGTCTCGCAATCGGGAAAATGCTGTTTGAATTCGCGTTCGCTGGCCAGGGACGCGTCCTTCACCCCCACAACTTTCTTGAGGGCGAGCAAATCCACCTGATAGGAGGCAGGCAGGACCGCCATCGCCAAAGCTCCGTCGAGTTTCACGATGACCGTCTTGGCCAGCTCCTGGCCGGGGATATGGGCGATAGCTGCGATTCCCTGCGCGGTGTAGGCCTTCGAATGGGAAAGGACCACGTACTTGATGTGGTGTTCGTCGAGGAACGCCCTGACTTTATTGAGCGGCATGATGACCTCCTGCCACACTCTCGCGGGCCGAAAGCCCCGAGGTGTCTCCTTCGGGTGCGTTGGATCGTTGGGCGGCAGCGACGCTCTGCTGCCGTTACAGCGACCGGTGGCGTGTTTTGCGATTTGCGCGATTGCCGGCCTAATCCCTACCAGACAGCAGCCATCCCAGGCAAAAGCCCAAAGCGAACCCGGCCAGAACCCCGCCGGCCACGGAAGACTTCGGGAATCTCCTCACCGTCAGTTCGGCATGATCTACGAGGTCCTCGGCGGCCCTCCGTCCGGCCTTGACCGCTCGCTTGGATTCTTGAGTGAAGTCCTCGCATGCGTCGTTTATGACGCTCTTTGCATGATCGATGTGCTTGCTGGACTCCGCGAGATGCTGGCGGACCTCTTCGCGTAGGGTTTCAACCATTCGGGCTACCTCCTTGCGGGGTGGCGGTGACCCTTCTTGGCCTCCAGTCTATTCCTGGTTGAATAGATTGCAAGTCCGCGCGTCACACGACGGATGTGATAAGCGTTACGAATGGGAGCCAGATGCGTGGAGACATAAAGGCCCGCTACGTAACGCCGAATCGGACCTGACACCACAAAGGTTTCACATCACCGTGGGTGGACAGGCTCGGACTCGGGACGCCGGGAGTGTTCCGCATTGCCCCGCGCCGCTTCGATCTTTTCCATGGCGTCCAGGATGCCCTCGGTGACAAACTCGATGCCGGCATCCGAGTTCAGCATCATGTGGTAGAGCTGGCGGCACGGCCATTCTGCGTTGAAATACTTGCGGACGAAAGCAGCTCGCTCCTGGTCGATGGTGTCCACCATCTCGGAGGCCTCCTTCTCGTCGATCTTGAGCCCAATCAAGCGGCGGATCTTCTCCTCGCGCGAGCCGAAGACGAACGCCCGAAACGTGTCATGGCGTTTGCGCAGGATGTAAGGCGAACCGCGTCCTACAATGACGCAGTGCCCATGTTTGGCGTGCTCTTCAATCACCCGATGCGCTAGTTCAACCATGGCGTCAGCATCGAAGAACTTGTCATCCGGAAGCTGTATTGAGCGCTCGTAGCTGCCCCGCCAAAACACCTTGGCAAGCTGATGCATCAGGGTGTCGCACTTTTCTTCGCAACGCGCCACCACTCGCGGATCGACGGAGGCCAGCTTCGCGATCTCAGCAGTCAACTGCTGGTCGAGCAGTTGCCAGCCCTTGCGACGCGCCAACTCCGCCGCCACCAGGCTGCCTCCGGCCCCATACTCGCGCTCAATCGTGATGATCCTGAACATTTCCGATCCTCCGCCATAGCGGCGTACCCACCCGACGAAGCATTATTTACGCCCAAAGACGTGGCCTTGGCAAGTCGATAACTCCGACTGACGGTTCCTCATTATTGTAAAGAACTGTTATCGATGGGGTTATGGAGCAACCCGGGCAATTCCTCATGCGTCTAATAACTAACGCATACGTCAGGAGGATTTCATATGCGCAAATTATTAGTGCTGACAGGATTGCTGATTACTTTGAGTCTCGGTTCCGCGGCCCAGATATCGAGCAATGGACCGGTGGTCCTCGACTACGGCAAGAAGCCGGCTACGGGAGACCCGGTCGAAGTCAAGATTGCGAAGGAAGTCCGGCATGAGATTCTGATGCTTCCGTGGTATTCGTTGTTCGACGATCTGGAGTTCTTGGTTCAAGGCCGAACCGTCACCCTGAGTGGCTCGGTCACCAGCGAACATGCGGGAACGAAATCGTCGGCCGAAAACGTTGTCAAGCAAATCGAAGGCGTGGACAAAGTGATCAACAACATCAAGGTCCTGCCGCCCTCTCCGATGGATACGAGGGTACGCGAACAAACGTACGCGGCGCTCTCAAGTGCCGCTCCGCTTTCGAAGTATTTCTGGGAGGCGGCCCCAAGCATTCACATCATCGTGGAGAACCAGCGCGTGACGCTCGCAGGCTTCGTCAATAGCGAGGGTGACAAAAACGTGGCCACGATCACCGCCAACACCGTGCCAGGCGTATTCAAGGTCACTAACAACCTGAGTGTCGTGAAGTAGTCCTGCAAGGTAGCGCACCCGGTGGCGCGTTTGTTCAGTTTTCATGAGCGGCGGAAACCCGCCGCTTTTGTTTGTCCCGCAATCACCGACATCGAACTTGCTGCGCGACGGTCGTTGTGACGATTCAGTAGAATCGTACAGCCCGTCGGAAACAGCAGAGGCGAACGATGGGCAGGGGCTTGCGTGCAGGGATCACGTCTAAACGACATCGCGTGCGGAGTTATGTTGATCGTCCTGCTGGGCCCTTGCGCTGCGGCCCAGCGAGCTGCCCAAAACAACGACGCACCGCCTCTCTTTCCGCCGACTGCTGCCTCAC
The DNA here is from genome assembly GCA_963758255.1 of uncultured Acidobacteriaceae bacterium. GTDB lineage: Bacteria > Acidobacteriota > Terriglobia > Terriglobales > Acidobacteriaceae > DASRAA01. The sequence continues at coordinate 1,134,199 of CAVWUX010000001.1, read as the reverse complement.
TCGGTGAGCGGCCCCCACATCCTAACGAAAAGTACTTCCTGCAGCATTTGGCAGCGGATCAGAAGGCGATTTGGACAAGCCCGGCTCATATCAAACCCGACGACGCCACGTGGCTCGTACCTTCAGCCGGGATTGCGACCGCCTTGTTCGTTACCGATCCCGACAGTTCCTTCGGTATGGCCAGCTACCATCCCAACACCTGGAAAGAGGTGTCGAACTATGGCCTGGGCCTCGCGTTCGGCACCACGGGCGCAATGTATCTGTTGGGCCACATCCGGAGCGACGATCGCGCGCGCGAGACCGGCGTGCTGGCCACCGAGGCCATGCTCAGCGTTCTGCCCATGCAATTCGCGATTCGGGGCGCCACCGGAAGACTTCGTCCCTACCAGTCGAACTATCAGAACGTGTTCTTCGACGGCGGCAGCTCCTTCCCATCCAACCACTCCGCGCTGGCGTGGGCTTTTGCGTCGGTCGTAGCCCACGAATATCCCAACATCTACGCGCAGCTTGGCGCTTATGGTCTGGCCACGGGAATCAGCCTGGCGCGGGTGGCCGCCAGCCAGCATTTTCTGTCGGACGTGTTCGTCGGGGGCCTGATCGGATTTCAGGTAGGCCGCCAGATCTATAAGACGCGACACAACCCACAGCTCGACGACGACCTGACGATCGTCGCCAGGCAAACAAGCGCTCCCATTCCCAACAGGCTCGCCAGCACCTACGTTCCGCTGGATAGCTGGGTCTATCCCGCGATCGAACAACTGGCCGTTGAACGCTATGTCCCAATGCCCTTCATGGGTCTCCGGCCGTGGACACGGATGAACTGCGCCCGCATGCTGGCCGGACTCAACCAGCGGCTGCAAGGCAACCTCGAGTTGCCGCCTGACATGAACGCCATCCGGCAAGCCTTGAACCAGGAGTTTTCCGACGAGCTGAGCGCACTGGAAGGAAGGCCCTACGAGTCGATCCGGCTCGACTCGGTGTACACGCGCATTGCGGGAATCGCAGGCCCGCCGCTGAATGACAACAATCTGGGGCAGACCATAATCAACGATTACGGGAGACCATACCAGGAAGGCTTCAACAACTCGACCGGATTCAGCGCTCGCGCCGATGACGGCCGCTTCTCTTTCTATGTCAGCGGCGAATATCAGCACTCCCCTTCCGCCCCGGCCTATCCTCTTTCAGCGCGCCTGGCGATCGCAGCCGTTAACCGGGATCCGCTGCAGCCGGCAACCCCCTTTGCCGAAGTCAATCAATTCAGGCTGCTGGACACCTACGTGTCCACAAAACTTCTGGGCCAGGACATCTCAATCGGAAAACAGAGCCTGGAGTGGGGACCCACCCAGAGCGGTTCGATGATCTTCAGCAATAACGCCGAGCCTTTCTGGATGCTGCGCATCAATCAAACCGAGCCCCTGGACATTCCCGGGGTGTCGAAGGTCTTCGGCCCCTTTCGCTGGGACAATTTCTTTGGCCAGCTCTCCGGGCACGAGCAGTTCCCCGCCGGTCCCTACATCTACGGAAACAAGCTGAGCTTCAAACCGTTCGCCCGTTACTCCTGGGGTATGGGTGGCCATCATCCCTTCCAGGGCATCGAGATTGCATTTGCCCGCACCAACGTTTTCGCCGGCCAGAACCACGTGCCCCTGACGTTTGGGTCGTTCTGGAACAGCTTCACCAGCTTTGGCACGGTCCCGACCGACGTCAAGTTCTCACGCAACGATCCCGGCGCGCGCTTCGCCAGCTTCGATTTCTCGTGGCAAGTTTGGAAGGGATTGAACATCTACATCGACATGTTCACCCATGACGAAGTTACGCCCCTGGCCGCGCCGCGCCGGGCTGCTCTCAATCCCGGATTCTACCTGGCGCGCATCCCCGGAATCCCGAAGCTTGATCTGCGGGTGGAGGGGGTTACGACGAACCGCTTCGTTTCACCCGCGACCGGCGGGTTTTTCTTCTATTACGAATCGGTCTATCGCAACCTTTACCTGAACAACAACAATTTGTTCGGCAGTTGGATTGGCCGCGAGGCCAACGGATATCAGGCGTGGAGCACCTATCATCTGGGTCCCAAGACCAGCCTTCAGTTGACCTATCGCAACGTGAAAATCGCGAAAGATTACATTCCCCAGGGAAGTACACAGCAGATTGTGAACTTTTCCGCGGTGCTGCGACCGAAGGCGGAAGTTGAGTTCAAGGGATTCGTCCAATATGAGAGCTGGCTGGAGCCCGTGCTCGCGGCTACCCGCCAGCGGGACGTCACCGCTTCCGTGCAACTCACCTGGTGGCCGGGGATGGTAGCCAGGCGCCCCTATGGCTGGAGTCCACGCTAGGCGGCGTAATACCGCAAAATGCGCGCCAGTGCTGCGCACACATCCGAGACATCCGCCTGTGTCACGCCTGCGCTCAGCGGCAGCGAGATGGTGCGCCCGCCGATGTAGGAAGCGTTGGGGAGCTCGGCATCCCGGTCGCCAAAAAGCTCCCGGTAGAATGGTTGCGCATGCACAGGCACATAATGGACGCCGACGCCGATATTTTCCGCCTCCATGGCGGCGACGACCTGCTCTCGACTGGCAGCAAGCTTCTCCAGTTGTAACAACGGTGTATACAGGTGGTAAGCGTGGCGGCTCGCCGGGCCTCCTGACGATGGGAGCACCAGGGGAAGCTCCCCGAGCTTGTCGTTGTACGCGAACCAAATCTGCTCGCGCTGCGCCCAGCGCTCTTCGAGTAATGGTAATTGCGGGAGACCAAGTGCCGCTTCCAAGTCGGTCATGTTGTACTTATAGCCCGCGGCAACGACCTCATATCCCGGTACTCCTTCGGCAAATCGTGTCCAGGTATTGGTCGCGACACCGTTATACGAGAGCAGCTTGACGCGGGCGATGAGATCCCGATGCCGGCTGATCACCATACCGCCGTCACCCGTGGTGATACTTTTCGTCGGGTAAAAGCTGAAGCAGCCCGCATCACCCATGAGGCCCGCCGGATGGCCGTGGTAGGTGGCCTCGATGGCGTGGGCGCAGTCCTCAATGACCTTGAGGTTGTGCTTCCGTGCGATCTCCAAAATGGGATCCATCTCGCAACTGCGGCCGCACATGTGCACGACCATCAACGCCTTGGTGCGCCGTGTAATCCTGCTTTCGATGAGCACCGGATCGATGTTCATCGTCGCCCGGTCGCAGTCCACAAGGACCGGCGTCGCGCCTGTGTGCAGGATCGCGTGAATCGTCGAGCAGAATGTCATTGAAGGCGCGATCACTTCATCGCCCGATGTGATTCCCAGCGCTACGAGCACGAGATGAAGCGCGGCGCTGCAACTGCTGACCGCCGCGGCATGAGGTGCCTGCTTGTAGGCGGCAAATTCCTGCTCAAAGCGCCCGACCCGTTCCCCCAGTCCGATCCAGCGGCTGCGGATACACTCGGCCACCGAAGCCACTTCGGCTTCACCCATCAATGGAGCGCCAAAGACAATGCGATTCTCTCGCGAGCGCACCGGAGAGCCGCCAGCTATCGCAGGAAGGTCGTGTTTGTCAGCGACGGAATGTGGGGTCCTGCTCCTAGACTGGCTGGAATCCATGAAGAGTTCTCGACTGGCGTGATTTTACAAGATACCGCGCGGGTCAAGGTCATCGCCGCGGTTGCAGAGACGTCATTGTGTTGGCCGAAGACCGCCTCGTATACTGCGTGCGAAGAGCAGGCCTCGATGAGCCAGGTGAGTGTCATCATCAACGTGCTGAACGGCGCTGCCACGCTTCGCGAGGCGGTGGACAGCGTTCTGGCGCAGACGTTCGCCGACTGGGAACTCATCGTATGGGACGATTGCTCCACAGATGGCAGCGCCGACACTCTTTCCTGCTGTACCGACAGCCGTATTCGTTGCGTCCGCTCGGAAGAACGAATACCGCTTGGTCAGGCGCGTCAACGCGCAATTGATTTGGCGCGGGGCGAGTGGATCGCATTCCTCGATCAGGATGACCTCTGGCTTCCGCACAAGCTGGAATTGCAGATGGTCCTGGCCCGCGGCCACAGCGAGGTAGCTCTGATTTACGGACGCACCGTACGTTTCTACCCAAGCGGAGTGGAGCGCGACTACGATCAGGCCCACGAATACACGTTTCTTCCCGAGGGTGATATCTTCACGGATCTTTTCACCGACTCATGCTTCATCGCCATGAGTTCCGCCATGTTTCGCCGATCTGCGCTCGCGGAGGTCGGCAGCATACCTGATAGCATCACGATCATTCCGGACTACTACCTCTACACCGCCGTCACTCGCAGATTTCCGGCTGCGGCGGTGCAGCAGGTCGTCTGCCGCTATCGCATGCACTCGGCCAACACCTCGCGTGTCACCGCGCTTCAGGTTCAGCAGGAAGCTCTTCGGCTGATGGACATGTGGCGTGCCGCCGTTGCGCCCGCCATTCTGGCGAGGTGCCGAAGGCGTCATTCCACCTCGATCGCATTACTGGAAATGCGCCAGCCGCGCACTTTCTTCCATGGAACATGGCGCTTGTTGACAGAAGGTTCGCTCGTTTCCCAACTACTGCGGCCGTTCTACTTCATCTTCCACCTGGTTCGGCGTAACGCCCGCCCGCCGCTCTGGAAAACGCTCAGTCGAGACACAGAGCCGTACGAAGCGATCAACTCCGCCCCGGTTGGCAAATGACCGTCACATCCATGCCCGCTGTCAGCATCATCATGAATGTTCGCAACGGGGCCGCCACGCTGCGGGAAGCCCTCGAGAGTGCGCTAACTCAGACGTACCGTGACTGGGAAATGATTGTGTGGGATGACCGTTCCGCCGACGACAGCGCCGGGATCGTCGCCGAATTCAAAGATCCGCGCATCCGCTACACTCTAGCTCCGCACGAGACTTCACTCGGGGAAGCACGACAGTTGGCGATACGTGAGGCCCGGGGAGAGTGGCTCGCGTTCTTGGATCAGGATGACATCTGGCTGCCCTCGAAGCTGGAGCGGCAATTCGCGCTGACCGATTCGCCCCAAGTGGGTCTAGTGTACGGGCGTACCCTGTGCTTCTACCCCGGCGGCAGATTACGAGACTACGATCAATTTCACGAGTTCGCCGCGCTGCCGGAGGGCAACATCTTCGCCGAGCTACTGAGCAGAGGATGCTTCATCGCCATGAGCTCGGCACTGATCCGGCGGTCTGCCGTCGACGAGGTCGGCGGCATTCCCTTACAAATTCACGTCACTCCCGATTATTTTCTGTATCTCGCGATCTGCCGGCTGCATACGGCGCGCGCGGTGCAAGAAGTCGTCTGCCGCTATCGCATCCATGCCGGAAACATGACGAGTATTTACCGGCAAGAGTCCTTGCAGGAAACCCTCTCGCTCATTGAAGGCTGGAAGGAACACGTTTCATCTTCGGCCTATGCCAGGCGGCATGCAGGTGTTTCGACGGCATTGGCTGTGGAGGAAATACGCCACTGGAGGACGACCATGCAAGGGATGAAGCGGATGATGCGAACAGGCTCGCTTTGGTGGCTTGTCCGCGGGCCCTTCGTGGCTTTCTGGCGAATACTTGGCCGACAAGTGCGTCAGCCCTATTGGCGACATTCCGGCATAGCGCTTTAGGAAGTCGTCACGGCAGGTCACCCGCCAATATGCGGGATGGTCATTCCGCAGCTTCCTCCAGTTCGGCCAAGCTGTCGAGCTCTCGGACCTTGTAACTTGCCGAACCGAGCAGGGCCGGTATTTGTGGCCCAACTTCCCGCGATGGGGCTCCCGGGCCTTTGATAACGCGCTTGTCCGAACTGAGGTGATGTTCAAGCGCCTTCAGGTAGAAACGCAGCCACACTGCCATACGGACCAACGCCTTCGTAACCCGGCCACTTCCGAAATAGTCATAGGAATCGCTAAATGCGATAAACGAATCGCGTTGATCGCGCAACGAGCTGATTGCCTTCTGGTTGATACTCTGGCCGCCGAGGTGGATGACCTCGGCGCACGGCGTGTAATAGACTTTGTAGCCTCTCCGGGTCAACGCGAAATTGTAGGCGAGATCGACCATGGACAGGCGGAACCGTTCATCAAACATGCCGGCCTGCTCCCAGGTTGAGCGGCGGATGATGTACGCGGTGGTGCCGATGCTTTGCACCGGTTGCGCTCGGGAATAGTCGAAGTCGGTGTTGTAATAGCGGTTTATCGCGCGGCTCTTGGGAAGTAGCTTGTGCCAATTCAAGGCCTGGAGCATGAAAGTCCCTGCCCCTGCAAAGCTGCGGATGCAATGCTGCACCGAGCCGTCAGGATTGAGCAGTTTTGGTCCGCAGGCCGCAACCTCAGGATGCTCATCCATGAAGCCCACCAGGGCGCTGAACGCATCGCTGATCAGCAGCGTATCGCTGTTCAACTGACAGGCATACCGGGCCCGCGACATCTGCATCCCCAGATTGCAGTTCCGGGCGTACTGCTGATTCTCTGAGTTTCTGACGAGAATCACATCTGGAAAGGTCTCTTCCACCATATCGGCACTGCCGTCGGCGGAATGGTCATCCACGCAGATAACCTCGAACCTGATCCCCTCGGTATGCCGGTAGATCGACTCGAGACAATTGCGCAACAGTTCGCGCGTGTTGTAGCTGGCGATGATGATGGTTAGATCCAGCCGCGAGCCGGCCAAGTCCTGGGCGCTACGTTCAGGCATGGTACATTCTCCGCGCACGCATCACTATGATTATCCCCTTGACTCAAATTATGCCTTCTGCTACATTGTGCTAGATGATTCATTCGGCACGCTTTCGGGTTGATTTTACTGGCGATTTTGGCGCATTCAGCCGTTCAATATGCTTCTTTACGGCCTTGAGCACTTTCGGGTGGAATACATGCGCCGCCAGTTCATCGCTGGTCATCTCGATTGGGTGCTTCTTAATTTTCGTTGGCATGGTGACGCTATGACCTCCGTTCCCGTTGATCTGATGACATTGGTTGAGAATTTTGGCACCGACGATAGGTGCCGCGAAGCCTTGACGCGCTTGCGCTGGCCGAAGGGCGTAACTTGCCTCCACTGCGGCCACAAAAAGGTGACGCAAGTAAATGAACGCAAGGTGTTCGACTGTAATTCATGCCATTACCAATTCTCTGTGACCGTGGGAACCATGTTTCATGACTCCCACTTGCCATTGACCAAGTGGTTCTTTGTCGCGTATCTGCTGACAGAATCTAAGAAAGGCATCTCGGCTAGTCAGGTTTATCGGATGCTTGGCAAAAAGAGCTACAAGACGGCGTGGTATCTCTGCCACCGGATTCGTGCGGCTATGGCTGCTGCGGATGACCGTCCCAAGTTGAGCGGCACGATTGAAGTAGACGAGACCTTTGTAGGCGGTCGCCAGCGTGGTCATCAGCACAAAGTAGGCCATCCAGAATGCAAGAAGCAGGTTGTCATTGGCATCCGGCAACGTGGTGGGGAACTGCGCTTCTTCCACGCTCAAGATGTGAAGTCTGGCACTCTCGCGAGGTACATCCGAGAGAACATCTCGCACGATGTTGACGTAATCATGACTGACGAATTTGGAGCATACCCAACGGCCATCGCCAAGGCTGGCGTGCTGACGGAGCAGAAGACGGTCTGTCACAAGGACGGCGAGTACGTCAACGGAGATGTGTACACGAACACCGTGGAGAGCGCTTTCTCGCTCCTGAAGCGCGGCATCGTTGGAACGTGGCATCGTATTAGCGCAAAGCATCTGCAAGCCTATCTTGATGAAATGTGCTTCCGATTCGACAACCGCAAAAACCGATTCCTTTTCCGCGACACGCTTCTCAAGATGCTGGAAGCGGAGCACGTGGAGTATAAAAAACTTGTAGCCTAGCCCAATTCAACGACACCCCATCAGGGTTGGCTTAATATCACCCTCACTCAAGGGGAGCCCATTCTCGCTCTCCATTGCATTTAATAGACTGATTAGATCGCACAATTGGAACATCACATCCTGCGGAAACACTAGCTCATCGGATGCGTATGATCGGTAGTAACTTTCAATGCCGTATGGCCGTTTGGGGATTTGCTTAACGGCGGTCAACAGGTCGTCACGCTTTTCTATGACTGCATTTTGATAGGTAGATTCGAACTTCTTGGTGAATTGTTCGCATCGTTTATCTGCCATGGCAACGTCGTGCTTAACTTCTAGCCAAGCGTGTTCTTCTTTGCGCCACTCGATGTAATCAGCGTTGAGGTTAGTGATGAGATCGATTGTGGACGCCCGCAATTCCCCCACTTCTTGTGGGGAATGCTCTCGATAAGGTAAGCGTGGTCTTGGCGATCGCTCGTCTTGTCGTGGTTCAGATGTTCGTGGGCCGTACGAATCGCTATGACGCTCCATCACGGGGTTCTTGAAACTTAGGTCATTAACGCCCTTACCAACCTCTAGTATCGAGCCTTTATCCGTGCTGTAGTGACCACCTTCGAACCGCATATGGCTACCAGCTTTTAGATTGATGAGCGGAGGAGTCTCGTCGGGTTTTGTCTTTTCCTCGGGCTTGGCAGAAGACGGCGCAGGTTTTCGCTTGCTAGGCTTGGGGGTTGTCTCGATGGGTGGGATCTGTTGAGTTTGTGGTGCTTGGGTTGTATTCGCACCGAGCGCAACCTTTTCGGCTGTCTCCAGCTGCTTGGAATGCGGCCACACCCTATAACCGAACCCCGCGATCCCCACAAGACAAACCCCGAGCACCAATATGCGTATAGAAGGCTTGAGAAAGAAATGAATTGTTGGATAGATCAGCAATGCGAACATTGCCGCCAGCATAAGCAGAATGGATAGCGGCGTCTTCTCTACCAAGAAAAGAACTATCGCCATGGCGCCCGCCAAACAGGTAAGGGCGATGGCCAGCTTGTCGCTGACACTGTACTTATCCGCCATGCACACCTCCGCGTTGTCGGCAGAACCCCGACAAACGCATTGTGCGCCAGACCCGAGTTTGAGTCAAGGGGATATTCCCGACACCGGTGATTAGGGCGTAGAACCCGGCAAACAACGTAACGGGATTGAAAGCGGTCCGATACTTGTGCCAAACAAGCCCGGTTACGACAACCATCACCGTCGCGTGAATCGCCAGTAGTAAGAACGGGTCCATGGAACTCAGATCACCCATCGCCGGCGAGTCATCAGAGTGACGCGCTCGAATATTTCTAGCATCCGCATACGACCACCGCAAACCGCAACGGTGGCTTCGCTTAGCATGGCACATTCAACTCGGCGCGCGCCTGATCCACAACGTTGCGGCCAGCCCAGGCGAGCGCCGCAAAATACACGACGTACGCGATCAAGGTATTCGTCGCCGTAGCGGGGGATGCCGTACAGGTTGAGCAGGAACTCGCATCCTGCGCCGAGCAAGGTGCAAGCCAGGAACCTCTTGGCCATTCCCCACGCGGTATATGCGCTGTTGAAGTAGGAAGTGAGAAAGTCGAGGGGTAAACACCACGCCAGCAGGAACAGCAACGGGGCCGCTGGCAGAAACGCACACCGAACAGCAGCGACAGGACCACGTTGCGAAATAGAGTTATCAGGATTGCGAGTGTTGCCCCGGCCCCAAACAAAGTGAGGAGAATACGCCGCTTGAACACTCGCCCACGCTCGCCGGTTGGAAGCCTGGCGAATTTCGGGTACAGGGTGACCGTCAGCAGGTAGTAGGTGACCAGCACCTGATTGATGATCCGGTAAGCGGCGCCGTAAAGACCGACCTGTTGCGGCTCTGCCAGCACACCGAGCATGAGCATATCGATGGAGTTGAACGCCACTGTCGCTATCAACGCTATGCCCATCACGCTGGCGTGACGCCAGGCCAGCGACTGGTCAATTTCGCCGAGGTTCGAACTCGTTACCAGCGCAGCGGGCTGGTGATGTCTCCACCACCCCCAAAACAGAAGGACCTGCGACACATGGCCGGCCAGATTGGCGATCAGCAACCAGCCTAGAATGTTTCCTCGAAGGAAAACGGCGCACAGAACTCCGGCGAAGATACTGAAAGGTATTACGGCTCTTGCAAGACTGAAGAATTGTAGGTGTTCTTTGCCCCAGGCAGCCCAATCGAGCGAAATTGCATACAGTACGCCGGTGGCCGAAAAGCCGAATAGAAATAGCTTCATCGCATGCGGCAGGTTCACCAGGGTGGCGTAGAGCGCCAGAAGTGGAACCACAGCGGCGGCCATGAGAATTCGACGGCGCTGCACCCGGCGGCCAATCAAGCGGCCTTCGGCCGGGAAGCGAGCCAGCAAGCGGGCGCCAATGTGCCGCAGACCGAAATCGATGATCGGGTTCAGGTACAGCGTGGCCGACATCGCCAGGGCGTACACGCCCAGAATAACGATGCCGTACCGGTGACCCAGCACGATGACCGTTCCGATCGAGGCGATTCGGCCGAGGAACTCGCCCGACCCAAGCCGCACAACATTTCGCACCAGGTCCCGTGGCAGTAAGGTCATCCGTGAGGGCCCACACCTAGCGGTATCGTTCGGCGAAGCTGGTCGCCACAATTAGTGCCATTTCCAGGGCGAGATTCATGCCCTCCCATTAGCTCGCGGGTCTCTGCTTCCGAGTTCCCAGGGTCCCCACAAGTAGCCGCGAAGCAGCCCCCCCGCCCGGGCAAGATAGTTGCCTGCACTTTCCATGTCGAGCCTGAATGAACTTACCACAGCCCCTCCCAGCGAACGCAAAACCATGCCGGTGGTCAAAGAAATGCGGCAATGATGAGCGCGGAAGATATACCCGCAGCTAAGGGCGTACGTGTAAGAAGTCCGCCGCAAACGCTTTGCGTCGTGCAAATCGGGATGGTGACCGTCAGTGTCTGTTCAAACCACATCCTTTGCCCGAGCTCATGCGCCCGTAAGAAGTAGTCTCCATCTTCTCCAGCCTGGTAGATAGAGTCAGATCCGGGGCCGATCTTCTCGGTAAACGGGCCCACCCGATCGACCAGACTCTTTCGCAAAAAACAACTGGGCGAGCCCCGATACCAGAGGTTCGCCTTTGTACACGAACCGGAGATTTCTGGGCTTCGGGAACCAATTCGTCGGTTGTCGCCATCACGCAGGCAAGTGAAGAGACCGCTAAAGTCGGGATGCTGCTCGAACCAGTCAACCACAGATGCCAATAAATCGTAGGGATACCAGCAATCGTCATCGGGAATCGCGATGATCTCTCCCTTGGCAACCTGAAGGCCCAGGTTACGGGCGCGTGACAAGCCGCGGCTGGCCCGAAGGTGAGTGATCGGAAATGGGTGGCGTTTGCTGATTATCGGCAATAGGCGATCATCGCTATTCTGGTCTACGACGATCACTTCCAGATCCTTGTAAGTCTGATTACTCAGGCTGGTCAGCAGCCGATCCAGTTCGGTAACCCGATTGACAGTCCCCACAATCAAGGAGAACATGCGGTTATCTCCTCGGGTGTACTTCGAAGACTGTTGCCGCAAGGTGTCCAGCAGCGGAGTCGGAAACCTGGAAAGCTCGAGCCGCCGACCTCATGGCCCACCCTCGTTATCGAGCAAGCCTCTTAGATATTGTCCGTAGCCGTTGTTGGACATGGCAGCAGCCAGCCGTTCGAGTTGCGCGGCGTCAATGTATCCGGCGCGATAGGCGATCTCTTCCGGACACGCGATCTTCAGCCCCTGCCGCTTCTCGATTGTCTGGATAAACGTGGCCGCCTCCAGCAGCGAATCGTGGGTGCCGGTGTCGAGCCAGGCCATGCCGCGACCCATGACTTCGGCATGCAGGTCGCCACTGTCCAGATAAAGCCGGTTGAGGTCGGTGATCTCCAGTTCGTTCCGGCCCGAAGGCTTCAGCCTGCGCGTCAATTCGACGACGTGACTGTCGTAGAAATAAAGCCCCGTAACCGCATAACGCGACTTCGGCTGGCGAGGCTTCTCTTCCAGGCTCAAGGCCCGGCCCTGCTCGTCCATCTCGACCACGCCGTAGCGCTCGGGATCGTTTACTGCATAGGCGAACACCGTGGCGCCGTGTTCGCGGCTGGCCGCAGCGCGCAGCGTACCGGAGAGGTTGTGTCCGTAGAAAATATTGTCGCCCAAGACCAGGGCGCACCGCTTTCCAGCGATGAAGTCCGCCCCAAGCAGAAACGCCTGGGCGATGCCCTCCGGCGCCGCCTGCACGGCATAGGCAAATTGCAGGCCCCAGCGCCCACCATCGCCCAGCAGTTGCTCGAAGCGCGGCGTATCTTGCGGAGTGGAGATGACCAGGATTTCCCGAATGCCCGCCAGCATCAGCACGCTCAGCGGGTAGTAGATCATGGGCTTGTCGTACACCGGCAACAGTTGCTTGGATACACATTGCGTTGCCGGATACAAGCGCGTACCTGATCCCCCCGCAAGAATGATGCCCTTGAGTTCATCGCCGCCGCTCATGACCGCACTCGCCCCTCTGGGCTGGAGGCGCGCCGTAGGTACTGGGTGTCAATCCAGTCGCGATAGCCGCCGCTGGTGACATCCCGCACCCAAGGCTGGTTATCCAGGTACCATGCCACGGTCTTGCGGATGCCCGATGCAAAGGTTTCCTGCGGCTTCCACCCTAATTCCTGTTCGATCTTCTGCGGGTCGATCGCGTAGCGGCGGTCATGGCCAGGACGGTCGATCACGAAACGGATAAGGTTCTCGTGCGGCTTGAGGGCGAATCGGGACTCAGTTCGTCGAGTATGCCGCAGATCGTTCGTACCACGTCGATGTTGCGATGCTCGCTGCGTCCGCCGATGTTGTAGGTCTCTCCCGGGCGGCCCCGGTCAGCACCTGTCGAACCGCTGCCAATGGTCCTCGACATACAGCCAGTCGCGGACGTTCATGCCATCACCGTAGATCGGCAGCGGTTCCCTTCGAGCGCGTTTAGGATCATCAGTGGGATCAGCTTCTCCGGAAACTGGAAGGGCCCGTAGTTGTTGGAGCAATTCGTTGTCAGCGTGGGCAGGCCGTAGGTGTGTAAGTATGCGCGCACCAGGTGATCGGAAGCCGCCTTGGAGGCGGCGTAGGGGCTGTTGGGTGCGTAGGCCGTGCTCTCGCTAAACGGCGCGTCATTCTCGCTCAACGAACCATACACTTCGTCGGTGGAAACGTGCAGAAAGCGGAAGCACTGCTTGTCGCTCGCGCCCAGCCCGACCCAGTAATCTTTGGCTTCGCGAAGCAGCGAAAACGTTCCGTTGATATTCGTCCGGATGAACTCGTCAGGTCCCAGGATGGATCGGTCAACATGGCTCTCGGCCGCAAAGTGGACAATGGCGGCGGGCTGATGCTGCCGCAGAATGCGGTTCACAAGATCGCGGTCGTTGATGTCGCCGTGCACGAAGTGGTAGCGCGGATCGTCGCTGAGTGTCGCCAGGTTTGCCGGATTGCCTGCGTAGGTAAGGAAATCCAGATTCACGACGGCCGCGGATTCCTGCTCCAGCCACCGCAGGATGAAGTTGCTTCCGATGAAGCCCGCCCCGCCAGTTACGATGATGGTTTCGTTCATATGCTTCCTAGGTGGAAATATGCAAATATTGCCGCAACTGCGCCAGCCGCGCGCCCTCGTTGGGATCCTGCTGTTTGCGACGGATCTCCTCCCGCATGAGCACCCACACGCAGGCCAGAAGAAAGGACGTCAGTGCCGTCATCGCAATGATCAACAGGCGCTTGGGACTCGATTTCCGCTCCGGCTCGACCGCTCTGTCAACCACTTGCACCACGACCGCGTTTTTGGCTTCGTCGATGCGCGCCGCCTCCAGTTGCTTGGTGAGAAAATCATAGAGGTTCTCGTGATACCTCAGCTCCCGCGCCGCTCGCAGGTATTCCAAATTGGCCTCCGGGACTCGCCGCGTCGGAACCTGCAGATTGGCGCTCCCCAGGCCCGCTCCACTGCTTTCCATCTGCGAGAGTTTCGCGGACTGACTCTGCAACTCCGCCAACTCCCGCTCTAGCCGAGAGCTAATTCGCGGTATTTTTTGAGATTTAGCTATAGCTTCAAGCAATACCCTAATGGTTGGGTCGCCGACCGAAACCGACACTCCGGGTGAACTTCCCGCGCAGATACATCCTTCCCAGCTCGTCCAGCGCCCCTTCAGGATGTGAACTCGTCATGCCTCGTTGGTCAGACAAGGTCAACGTATTCCCGAGATCCTTGAGTTCCTCTAGGAGATTCCAGCCTTCGCTGCTTGACGATGAGTGACTTGCGGACTCGACCCTCTCTGCCAGATGCCGCACCTGTTGATTCAACAGACCCAGGAAGCCTTCCGATCGAGCCCGGCCACGGTGGTGAGACCCTCCAAAACCACCATTCCTAGGAAGGGGACACCGAGCTTGGTGCGTTTGCGAGCTCGCAGGTCTTTCTCGCGCAGGATCACACCGACGTTGACGAATTCCTCGCGCACGACGTCAGGCACATAGCGCAGGACGTAGTACTCGAATTCTCTTTTTGGCCGGTTCATGCCGAGCACGAGAGAACAGTCACACGCAAAGCGCAGCGACTAAACTCCGATGGAAGGGATTCTACCAGACCTGATCATACCGGCCGCAGGATTGGGTATCCGTATGGGAGAAATATCTCCCGGAGGGCGGCTGGCATGGTTCCTGGCGACAACTCTCACGTCTCATCGGCCTTTTGCATGTCCGGCACAACCCTCAGGGACACGATAATTGCTTGACTGGCGCTCTAGGGGTACGCTTTATACCGTTCGTCCACGCTCTCATCAAGAGCCTCTTCCGTAAGTGCAGTGCGTGCAATCTTGCACTCACTTGAAGTTTTGTGCTTCAGCTCGCATTTTGCACTGCAAAAATTGATCGCGTTGCGAGCAGTCGACATTTGCTGCAAGTAGTCACATTGACACTCTATACACATCATATTCTATATCCCTTCGTGCTTCTGCAAGCGAATGCGACGGCCTGACAGTTCTGTCGGCAAATCTCAGCGCCGTTTAAGCGCTCGTCCTTAGCCTCAATCATGGGAACGACAGCGCCGACGCCACGATCTTTCGAAGTTGGAAATTCGCCAGACATCCACCTCATGCAGCGTCCGAGCACGTCCCGAACGGTCAAGCGGCGGACATGCAACAAGCCCATGAGACGTGAGAGTTGTCTCCAAGAACTGTGCCAGCAGGTGGGCACCCGTGCAGCGATTTCCGTGATGTCGGAGAGAGATGTGTGCTCGATGGAGCTGAGGTACGGCTGAAGCTGTCCCAGTTATGTATGTCCTTGTATACCGTCCTGTCGGAATAAAGTGCTCGCCCAGGTTTATGTTCGAGGAACTCCCATCGGGGGCCACTCAGGCAGAAGCCATGATCGATAAAGCAAGCGTTGAGATGCCAGGCTGTATGCATCTTCCAGAAAACGGCCTGTCTTTGGTCGGTATTTCCCATCCAGATGTCGAACGGGAGCATGCCCGCAAAAGTTCGGACATTTGCGACCCTTGCCATGCTAGTGGGTGGAATGAAGTCCAAGACCTCGCCTTCTCCCGGCATGATTGCGTAGCGAATCCCTAAGTGCAGCCCGCTAGGTACGGGAGTGACAGTATCAGGCAAGCGGAAAGCCAACTCGGGCGAATTTCGAATGAGTTCCTTGCTTACTTGCACGACTACGGCATCTGCGACAGGAAGACCGATCCGCAACGCGAGTTTCGCAGCTATGTACTCGTTTACGAGAACACGAGTATGTTGCGGATTGTTCCTAAATTTGACGATGTAGTAGTTCCCATCGGAGCAGCGCAGCAGTGCAGGCTGCGAGTTACCCCGCATTTTTCGGATGAATTGTTCGGCCAGAACTAGATCCAAGATATTTACTCCGCTGTGTGAAGTGGCCTATCGTTTTCGTTCTTCTTGCTGAGGATAATTGGCGCTGCGGACGGAAGACTGCCATGTTTACCTCTCGCGACTGTACGATCAGCTTTTTGAGGCGCTCTACAACCCCTACCGCAATCTCGTACCACTCACCGGGATTCGTGTAATCACCGGCCTCCCTTAAAAGATGATCGTAGACGTCTTCGCCCAGCCTATCGATTCGCGATCTCATCTGTGCGTCCATCATTCACCGCATTCAGGCAATTTTCGGCCCCTTCGGTTGTTTCTGAGTCGTGATTGGCGACAAAGAACGGGGCTGCCGTTCAGCAGCCCCAGCGGAGGCATCAACCAGGAGGTGCCACCTCTTCGGTCGTGTTGGGTAGAAGGACGGATTCGGCAGAATCTGCTCATGGCGGCTCACCTTGGCACCCGCCACGTACTGACTCGGCCGTAAACTGCATGCGTGACCAGATAGATGTTGTACCACATTAGAATTGCGGCAAGGTTATGTCTAAACCACATTGGCATCGGATTTCGGCGAATGTCGTTCATAGGTCGGGCATCGTTTACCGGACGCTGTCGCTGCCTGCGCTGGCATCGTTGCGCACAGTTGGTGAAGTAGCAATAGTAATTCTAAAATCCAGCGAGAGAGAGATCTTTCTGTGGGTGGGATGTTACGTTGGTAACCAAGTGCTTCCCAATTTGGGACTACGCAATTGGTGGAGCGAGTACCCCAATGAGTTGCCGCGTGTGTTTAACGTCGAGCATGCATCTCCAGCTGGAGCTACAACTCCCGGTTGACTAACAATGCCAACCTGATCACTAAGACCTACACCTGCCGGTCTAGCCGCCGCAGTGCGGGAGCATGGGCAAAGCTACTCAACTCCATCTTGTGTTGAAAGGCAATCTCTACGAACACCGGGTATTACACGAGCAGGTTCAGCCCTGAGCTGCCTCAAGACGGAGACTTCCTCAGTTGGGAGGTTATGCACAGTCAATTTAACCCGGCTGTACCCTTTCGGCCACAAAGGCGACACCTAACCACTGCGTTTCAGCCGCATCACGACGCCGAAAATACCCGACACCAGCAGCATCATGCTCGACGGTTCCGGCGTCGGCGAGGCGTTCGTTCCGATTATCCATTGGATGTTGTCGATTTCAAACGCTGGTTGGCAGTGTCCCCAAGCGTTGCAGGAACTAAAGCTAACAGAAGTCCAAGGGTATTGATGCTGAGGTACGTCGAATCGCACCGAGATCGAGCTCATGTCAGGGCACACGGCGGGGTTTCCGCACGAAGGAAAGCCAAAGCCCATTGGCGTAGTTTGGGTCAGGTCGAAGCCCGTAAATGTGTGTTGGATGCCTCGAGTATCCGTAAAGACAATCGTGTTCCAAGTATCCACACTGCCCCAGTAGAAAGCAAACGTCTTGACAGGGTACTGGAAGTTCAAGGTGATTCCAGGTGTAGTGGTCGCGTTGTTGGTACTCAGGAAGTATCCGTGATCGTCGGTTGGGCTCCTCCACGGCAATCCAATTGCGGTGCCATTGTTATTGTAAAGCGCGGCACTGCTCGTGATGGAGAATGATACCTCTGAGTTGAGGCTGTTGAGGTAAGTCTGCGAGGAGGACGAATTGCCGGGCAGCCCTGTATACCCATGCCAACCGTAGGCGCCGGTCAAGGAACTGAGACCACTCGCCGGATAGAAGAATCCGCACTGCTGCGCACCATTACCGACACTACAAGGTGGCGCGTAGGGTGATAGCGAGGGCGTCCACGTTCTCGACAGGACTTGTTGGTCCAGGATACTACGCCCCAAGTCAGATCAGCCACGTTGTCCGCGCGAAGATTGCCAACGCTCAATACAAGCATACCCAAGACAACAAACCAACAACGAAACTGCCGGATCATGGTATACCCCCTCCAACCCTGCATTATGCCGCGACGAATCGGCGACTCGGGTATTTCTGAATGCAATGTAGCGGCTTTGAGACCCATTGTCAATCGGTCTTCTGAGGGGGTTGCTCCCTGGAGTCAGGCCCGTGGCGGTTCGCCAACTCGCTGGCGAAAGCTCGCTCTGTGTCACATTTACAGCGAATTCACGATTTCACAAGTCGCCGCATATGCGCGACCAATGCCGGGCCCAAATCAGGAAGGTCAACTAGGCGTCTTGGGAATTTGCAGTAGTACGCGGACGCAATGCTGCGGCACTAATTGCGCTGGGGTGTGCGTTGTCTTGCCTGTGTTCGATCGCAGCGGCGCAAAACGCCTGTCGGCCGAAAGACGAAATCTTTGGCGGATACTCCTGGCTGGCCCCAAATGGCTGGGGCGACCTCGACTACAAAATCAACAACATTCCCAACGCCTTTGACGCTTCCAATACCTACTACCTCCCCAACGCATCGAATTTCGGAGTGCTCCTTGACGGAAGCGGTCACTTTCACGGCGGCACCACGCCGCCCAATCTTGATAACGGCGCCAATAATGCCACCGGAGTCGGCTATGCGCTTGGCGGGCTTCAGTACAAGTACCACCGGGATACGCTTTCGCCATTTTTCCGCGCTTTCCTCGGCGCCGCCAGTATTTCGCCCGACTGTTGCGGCGGTAACCAGTGGAATTTTGCTGTCGGCGGCGGTGGTGGTTTGGATCTCTCCGTCAAGCCGCGGTTCTCCATCCGGTTGGCGCAGGTGGACTACATCTACTCCAACTACAATCACAGATTCCCGACTACCCACCCGACGCAATGGAATAGCGTCCGCCTGGCGGCGGGCGTCGTGTTTAACCTCGGGCAGCTATTGCGAGACCCCCTTGTCCTGTTCGATTACGGCAACGCCGTCGCCTGTCGAGGTGCTCGCAGGCGAACCCGATCAAACTCACTGCAACCGGCACAGGCTTCAACGCCAAACACCCCGTGGATTACAAATGGACCTCAACTGGCGGAAAACTGTCCAGTGCCGCCACCGAGGCAACTGAGATCGATACCACCGGCTTGGCTCCCGGAAACTATTCCGTCGTCGCTACCCTCGCTGATCCCAAGTTGAAGAAGATGAACTCGGCGACCTGCTCCACCGCCTTCGTTGTGAGACCGACTCCGCTTCCGCCAGCTCCGGCAGTCAGTTGCTCTCCCAAGTCCTCAACCGTCAATGTAGGACAACCGGCAACCATAACTCTGGCTGTCGAAAATCCCGGCAATCTGCCGCTGACCTATGCCTGGTCCACCACCGCCGGCCAGTTGGCGGGGAGTGGCACCTCAGCCACCCTGACTCCCAGCGACAATGAGGCCGGCCACACCGTCACGGTCACGGCAACCGTGACCGACGATCGCTCGCGGCTCGCGAAGGACAGTTGCGACGTAATCGTTCCTGCCCTCCCGCCACCCTGCGTCACCCCGGTGGAGAAGGATACGTGTACCTTCAAGAAACGTTGGCCGGTGCGTGTCGACAACGACTGCAAGGACGTCCTCGACGGCGTCGCCACGGCACTGCAGCAGCGTCCCGGTTACCGGCTGGTCATCGTCGGCTACGCCGATCCTTCGGAGGTCGAAAGCAACTCCAACATCGGCGCGCAGCGCGCTGAGAATGTGAAGTACTACCTCACGGCGGATGGTTCGACCAAGATCGACGGCGATCGCATCGAGACCAGGCAGGGCGGAAACGAAGGCAGCCTTGCCCGCTTCTACTTTGTCGCGGCCGGAAATGTTTGTCCGCCACCTCCGGATTTGGGCACACCGGTCGATGAATCGAAGGTAGGCGGCCATCCCGCGCAGCCTCCGCGCCATCCACCGCAAACGAAATCCTCCACGAAAACCCCTCCGGAACAGTAGCTCAAGATTGCTGCTGCAAACAGGCGGATAAGAGCGCCGGCTCTTATCCGCTTTGTGCATACAGACACCAAACAGAAGAACGTCAAAACTTGACGAAATCAGGACGAGGGAATTAAGAAAAGATGGTGGACCTGAGCGGGATCGAACCGCTGGCCTCCTCGTTGCGAACGAGGCGCTCTCCGGGTCTTCCCTTCTTTGGAATCAGTCACTTACATCCCGTTTAACCCCTCGAAACCCGGTTTCAATTGTGACGTATTTGGGACGTGAATTGTGACGTGCGGAAGCCGGGGTTCGCCTCACGAACTCGGCAGGGGAATAGCGCACGCCTCACTGATGGCAGTTTGAAAATGACGGTCCGCCGTTCGGATTCTGCTGGTAGTCGGGCAATTAAATACAACACAGAAACCGTGCGGAAGCGAGGAACAACAGATGAGTAACTGGATTGATTGTGATCTGGATGTGTTAGCCGGTAGCCCGGCAGAGATTACTCAAATCGAGGCAGCATTGCAGGAGCCGCGTGACGAACTCCTTTACTGGTTTGCTGGTCTTGTTGACAAGCGTCAGGAGGAAATAGCCGCAGACGTTAAGGGACTGGTTTCCTTCAAGCCTGATCGCAAATTGGGCTACATTGCCCCCAGCGTGAATAAGACGCGACGGTTTAAGAACCTTTTCAAAGATCGCGGGTGGGGCACCGTTATTAGCCATGTCGTGCTGGTATCGGCCAAGTTCCCGACCGCGGTCTTTTTGCTTGAGTATTGGGACGACCAGTACAGCTATGCCGGGAGGTTGGTTATCCGCGCAGGAGAGGAGATTAGAGAGGTTTACGACGGTAATCAACAGGCCCAATCCCATGAATGGGTGTTGCCAAACATCTTCGCACCATACCGGGCGGAATATGATCGTGGACTGGCATTCGGGTCACTATGGGAGCAATGGGTAAGTGAACTCGCGGCTGGCGTGGGAGAACTACAGTCAAGCGCCCCTTCTCTGTAGCGCCTGCCAGGCGAAAGTGTGCTTTTGGAGGCAGCGAGCGTGTGAACATGAGGAAACGAGTATCCGTTGTAAGACGGTTCGTCCAATATTGGACAAGTAGGCCGCCAAGTCTATCGGGCCTACTGCCTTGGGGGTGTCACGACTCATCGGCCGCAGGAAGCAGGGAGATATGAGCATCGAGAAGCCCGGAGCGGCTGATAATAGCAGACCCAAGGGGAAGGGCCCCTCGGAGCGAGTGGTAAGCCAGGGCCGCCGTGGGGCTCAGTGCCTGCGCCAGCTGCCATCTCCTTCGCTGAAATCCATGAACGCGGAACTGGGACTCCGACAATTGTCTGGCAACGAGCCAGCGGCAGACGCAAAGGTATATAGTTGATTCCGCAGTGGGGAAACCAAGCCAAAACGCAGTACCCCGGAAGTCGGATCGACAATAAATGATCTACGACCAGCTCATGCGTGATCGAAGCCGAGGCGGGAGGGCTGCCTGATCCGATCGACAGTCACGCCTATTTGATGACCGCCTCTCCGTCATTGGGTTGGCAGCCATCGAGTTCTGGATGTAGTAACCATCGGTTGTTAGGCTTGAGCTGGTTCTGCAGCACACCTAGCTGATCCGGGTTCAGGCCAGCATCGGCTGGTTTGGCGCCGGGAGGTGGAGCCTCGTGAGAGCGGCTGCACCAGGTATCTCTCAGCTTGGGAAAGTTGGCAACGTCGGTGGCCGACTTCAGGTCGTTCGGGTTGCTCAGCTTTTGCACGCTTAGAACCGGATGGAGTTCGTTCCAGCCTGTGTGGCCGGCGTCGTAGACCCACCGGCCGCGGATGATTACGACTTCCCCTGGATTCAGATCACCCGCCCCGTCGAAGTCCCGGTTGTCATTGGACCCGGCGAAATAGGCGGCTATCAGCGCCGGGATGATGATGGGAGCGAGTAAGGCCGACAGCAGTGAGCACACCCACCTTCCAAACGGAATGCCAAATACCTTCACCCGACACAGTTTGTTAGCGCCAGGAATCAGGCTTAACAGGCCATCGAGGGTGGCGCAAAACAAGTGAAGACGTTCACCTTCTATCTCGCAATGAAAGATCGGCACGTCGTAAGGGATGCCCGGGATATTCTTCTCGGTGTAGCTGATATAGCCCTTATTAGGGAAGGTAACCCGTGTCGGATCGTAACGCTTGGTGTCATCGGGCGCTTCTCGCGGAACGGGCATACTTGGTCGTTCCGTGATTAAGTCGCCCTGCATCCCATCTCCGATCACCCGTTGATAGTTCTTGTCGAAATCGTAGTAAGTGAAATCCTCCAGATCCCAGGGTGAAAGCAGAAGGTTGACGGAGAAGTCGTTGTCGAGCTTGTCGAAACCCTGTTTATCGTCGACCGTCTCGAACGACGCGACGTGCCCGATAGCGCATTGATCACCGCCCAGGCAGACGAGCTTGCCATGCAGAGTGTATTCGCAGATCTTGTGCAGAGTCTCCATCAGCAGGAACAGTCCGATGGCCAGACTCACCAAGGAGAATCCTGCGACGATAAAAGTGACCGCAGCGGCGATGAGCTCTGGGGTTAGATCGAGACCGGAGTAATCCGCCGGTGCGACGCAGGTCGTGTATTGGGGGGCATCCATCGTCAAAGCCTCTCAGCGCTGCACGTATAGGGTGACGCCTCCGACCAGCAGCCCCCCTTCGAAGGCATTTACATTGACGGCTTGTTGGCCGGAAAAAGAGTCTGGCGCCGTGATGTCGATCCCGACGTGGCGTTGCTCACCCGGCGCGAGCCGCAATTCGCGAGGATCGACGGCCAAACGCCAATCGTTGGGGATAGCGTGGGAATGGCGGCCGTGTTTGAGCAGCGCCGTCTGCTGAAGCTTGATGATTTCCGCCTTCGTAAGATCAGCCTGTGTTCCACGCGCCCCCTCCTGGCACGGGCCCAGTGGGGGAACCCTGTACGAATCCAGTTCCAAGGTCAGCACTCGGGGCCGAAGTGAATCGTTGCGCACCGGAAAGCTGAATGCAGCATGTGGAGAATTCAGCGGTTTCACATCGACGTTGCTCTGCCCCAGATTGTTGTTGGGATTAGCGTCGTCGCTCCAGACCAGTTGCACTTGAATGCAGTAGTGCCCGGGAGTTGCCGGTGTCGTCCACGCGATGCTGGTGAAGGCCGGGCATCCCGTCGCCCCTTTCACCGGCAAGTCCACTCTGGTTTCGCCAATAGGAACGCTGATCCCGCCAATCCCAAAATCCAGATACGAAAATCGAACAGGCATATTGATGGCGGGAGCGCTGGTGGATCCATTCCATATTCTGGCGATGATGGCGTAGGTAGTAGCCGGCAGCAAAGAGTGGGGTGCCACCGTAACGCCGTCTTTCTCTAAGTGAATGTCGGGATTGTCCCAGGTCACCGCCATGCCCAGACTCATGAGATATTTCTGGGAATAAATGAGGGGATCAGGTCGGCGATAGACGCGACCGGAAAGCACCGCACAAGGCCGTTTGGACTGTTTGGGATTGCGCCTTGCCGGGCTGCCACGACGATATCGGCGGCAACGCACTAAAGTCCGAGCGAGCAGAAGCAACAGAATGACAACAGCTGTCGCCAAAGCCCGAATCACCAATCCGCGCCAATCCATTTGAGTCTCTTCTTCTTACGGCTAGACCTGCGGGTTCGTCAGATTCAACAATAGCTATCAGAGCCTATATTTCCCCGTCAGTGGTGCATACTGGCCAGCGGGTTCAATTTCCAGCAAGGTTCTGGCGCCTGGCGATTACATGCGCGCTTGCGCAATAAGCAGAAAACCCCCGCGACCAAGATCGGAACTAACAAGAACAATAGTTCCAGAGCTCCATTGCCCCCATCAGGTGAGATGCCAAAGAGTTGCTCGATGAATTCCATGCGTATCCCCCACCCTTCAAGGGTCAAGTTTATTTGCTGAAGGGTTCATTGCTAGAACGTCTCAGCCCCGCTGTCAATAATTAAGCTCGTAAATTCGGGACTACCAGATTTTGACCTCCATGCTTACCGCTGCGACAACTCCCACATCTCTTTGTCTTCGATGACGAGAAAGATGTGCAGGAGTCGGACGGAGAAACCCGAGGGTTCAAGCATGTTCCTGTGACGCCCCAAAGGTTTCAGGCCGACATCAACGGATCTTCCTGATTTGGGAAACTTTGCGTTTTAGCTCCCAATAGCCCGCCACTATACACCCGTGTAGACACTTCAGCGCATGAATATTTTCTTCGCCCGGGCCCAAGGCTCGGAACAGAGTCCAGAAGCCAATGCGAGCTCCCAAACTGCCGGTGGCGGCCTTCCCTTCCTGTTTTGTCAGACACACGTGGGCGAAATAGCAGTTTGGCGTGACAACAGGTCTTCAATTGGCATCCTAATAACCTGATAACCTGTGGTACCGACGGTTCTCATGACGTTGTATAGCGGCTCATCAAACGGAGAGGCGGCGCGGGGCGCCGGCTGGCCCAGCGTTGGTTTCGGACCCAAAGACCCAGCGGCCGAGACAGATTTCGTCGCCAAGTTCTGCAGACTCAATGGTTTCTTTGAGCATCTCCAGCATAAAGATCCGACTCTAACAACGGCTTGGGAATTGGTGTCGGCAAGGTACAGCCCACATTGGATAGTCCAATTGAACAGATTTCTTCCGCCACCACTACAAACTCCTGTGCCCCTCCCGACGTTTCGTCACCGCGACGATTCATACTAGGCCCGGACTCGCTCGGCGCAAGCGGAAGGAACCGCTGTTCAACAGTTCAACACCGCTCGGCGGAGGTTGGTACGCTAGATTTCCTCGCCTAGCATTGCCCGGAAGTCGATTCAAGAACTGGCGGAAAGACTCGGATTGCACCGCAGTTATCTGGCCAACGTTGAACGAGGTCATCGCAATGTGTCGCTGGTCAACTTGGAACTGATCGCCCTGGGATTCGACCTTACGCTTCCCCGATTGTTCTCCCGCCTTTGACCAACACCCTGACAACCACCCAGTACCTGGTCATGTTGTGGCCCAGTTCGCTGAAACGCGCGGCCTGAGCTTTGCCTTGCTGGGGGCGGCTTGTCCGTGGCTTTTCGGGCGGCGGTACGTGATGACGGCGAGAATAGAAAGTGCCCTCATCCAGCTTCACTGGTTGCCCAATTACCCTTTGGAATCGCTTGCCGTAAGATTATGATTCTGCGATGCCAGCCAGAATCTCGTTCGCCTGCCCACAAACACAAGATTTCGGGCAGGCCACAGGGACCGCCGTCAGATTGTATATCTCATAAAGCTGCACGGTTCCGTCATCGCTGGCTGTCGCCGTCCGGGCTCCAGGCCACGCTGTAAACAGCGCTGCTGTGGTTGCTCAGGGTAGTCATGTCCTGGGATACCGGCAGACTTTGCAGAGAAATGAATGTATGATGGCTGCCGTAGGGAAGGCCGAATTCCCGGCACTCGGAGAACCATAAGCATGCGCTGCACGTACTGGTTGATCGCGTTGAGTTGTGCGGTATTTTGTTTAGGGTCGATTACGTCAGCACAAAATGCTTATAACAAAGACGAAATATTTGGAGGTTACTCCTGGTTGGCCCCGAATGGTTGGGAAGAACTCGACTACAAGGCCAATAACATTCCCAAGGGCTTCATTGTTTCGAACACCTACTACTTTTGCCGCTTCTGCAATTTGGGGTGGCTTCTGGACGGCAGTGGACACTATAAGGGCGGAACCACTCCTCCGAATCTGGAGAATGGATCGGCCAACAGCACCGGCGTGGGATACGCGCTGGGAGGATTGCAGTACAAGTGGCACGGTGAAAAGATCTCGCCCTTCGTGCGGGGGTTTCTGGGCGCGGCAAATATCTCGCCCGACTGCTGCCACGGCACGGAATGGCGCTTTGCCGCAGGAGGAGGCGGCGGCTTGGACTTATATCTTTCGCGGCATATCTCGCTGCGCCTGATTCAGGCGGACTACATCTATTCGAGCTATCCCCACATCATTTACAGCAATCATCCGACCTCGTGGAACAGCGTGCGGCTAGCGACCGGACTAGTCTTCAGCTTGGGCAGCAACTGCAATGCGCAGCCGGTGGCCTGCACGATATCGGCCAGTTCGCCAACCGAAGTCTGGGCGGGCGAGCCGGTGAAGTTTGCGGCGACAGGCAGCAACTTCGTTCCCAAACACACCGTCGAGTATGGATGGAAGTCGAGTGGCGGCAGACTGTCGAGCGCGAATGCGGCGGCGACGGAGATCGATACAGCCGGGCTGGCGCCCGGGAGCTATTCCATCAGCGCTACAATCAACGATCCTAAAGTTAAGAAAATGAACTCGGCGACGTGCTCCGGGACATTCGTCATCAAACAGCCACATCCACCGGTCGTGAGCTGTCTGGTCAGTCCTTCCACGATTGGCGTCGGAGAGTCAGCGACTGCCACCTTGACTGCCAGCTCCCCCGATCAGCGTCCGCTGACCTACAGTTGGTCTGCTGACGGCGGAACGTTGAGCGGCAGCGGGGCCTCTGCCACGCTGACGGTGAGTGATGCCGATCTGGGCAAAACCATTATGGTCACGGGGACCGCAAGCGACGGTGTTACGCCGCCACAGAGCAGCAGTTGCACGGTCCAGGCCAAACAACCGGGGGCAGCGGTCGCCAAGTGCATCATCATCGCGGATTGGGGTGAGTGTACCTTCGAGAAAGACCGCAAGCGGCCGTGGCGTGTCGACAACGACTGCAAAGATACCCTCGACAAACTCGCATTGCGCCTGCAGCAAATGCCGAATGGCAAGGTGGACATCGTTGGTTACACGGACAAGAAGGAACTCGCCAGCAACCCAACCCTGGGCGCACAGCGCTCCGTAAACATTAAGTACTATCTGATCACGGATGGACCGACCAAGGTCGACGCCGCACGCATTGAGCCTCGTCAGGGCGGCACCGAGGAGGGGAAGGCCGCCGAATTCTACTTCGTAGCCGAGGGCAAGCTGTGCAGCGGGCAAGTGGAAGCTGGCTCCGTGGTTGACGAAACCGCGCTGAAGGGGAGGTCACGTACGGCGCCTGCTCCGAAGAAGTAGGCCACCGCCAGGGCCAAGCCCTGCGGCTGCGCCTTGGCAAATAGCTGGAGTGCACCAGTGGGACTCTGATTTGAAATTCGAATCCAAAGTCCCGCGATTGGCGCTCGAGAGATCTCGCATCGCAAAGGTGATTGGCATCGTCGAGGATGAGCACCAGTCCGCGATTTTGGGTGCTATGGTAAGCGCGATCGGCTCCGAGTGCGAAGCAGGTGACAAAGGCCTCGGGCAGCTCCTCGCTCCCGGCCCTCGCGGCCGACGGACAACAAGTTCAGCTGCACGCGGAGAAGCAAGGCTACCAATCGGCCAAATCCTGGTGTCCGGCCGACGACTCGCCGTGCATGATTGAGCTACAGCGCGACCAAACTCCACTTCGTCTGGATGGAGTCTAGCGCACGAAAGAAAATAGATGAGCGTGGGCCAAAGCGTTTATCGGCGTCGCATCGCGATACTGTTGCTGCTATTTGTTTTGGCGACCTGCACCCTTGCCGAAGAGGGCGTGCTGGTACTGATCGCCAACGACACTGGTGAGCATCCCTTTCCCGGTGTGCGAATCGGCGCCGCGGGCGATACTGGTTCACCACAAACCACCGACCAGAACGGAAAAGCGCGGCTCAGACTTGCACCGGGCACCAAGCCCAGCAGTTGGGTGAAACTCCTTATCGGGAACAAGTCCAATGGCGTCGAAATCGCTTTTGTTTCGCCGTTTGACGGCCGCGTTCGTGTCCCTTCTTTCGACAACGAGCAGGAGAATTACGATCCAGTGGTATTGGTAAAGCGCGGTGATAAGGGCATGCTCGAAAGCGGCAATGGGGTGCTGGCGATACACGCCGCCGCGAAAGCCTCGGCTTCTGCGGAGAGGAAAAAGGCTACCAACCCCAGTTCGCAGAATGATCGCCGACATCCGGTCAATGTCGCGCTCAACCTACCTCACTTGCAGACTGTTTCGCTGTTAGTGGGTAGTTCTGCAGCGGACAACGACGATCTACAGTGTAAGGACGAGGAGCTTGAGCAGAGCGCCCAGGCAGCAGCCGCTCAGCAATTCGGTTTATCGATCGAGGACGTCAAGAAAGCGATTGCAACCTGGGGAGGCGACGACGTGGCGTGGGGAGAGATCATGCTCACTGCCACGATCGAAGCCGGAGGCACGGACCCGTTCTCCTTCGTTCGCACGGCAAACCAGGACATACAATTCGGTGCGGGAGTCTGGAGCCTGCGCGAATGCAGTCTCCAGCCGCTGCTGTTGCAGTTTCAACAGCGAGATCCAAAGCGCTTTGGGGAGATCATCGGGTCTGACGCGGAATGGTTGAGCAAAATCATGCGCGGCCCTTGCGAAGCTTCGGTTAAAACTGCTCTCCCTCAGATGCTAGACGACTCTGGACGTCTGTCCGCGCTGTGGAGATCCAGATTCCGAAGCCTAGGTAATGAACACTCGTTTCAGCACGTTCAAGTCCAGCAGGTGGAGCTTGAGGTGAGCGAAGCTCGGAAGCAGGCATCGGCCCTGGGACTTCAATCGGATCGAGCCGTCGCGTTCCTTGCGGCACCCGCCATCAGAAGCCTGGTCAGCACAGCGCCTAAACTGCGTGAAAGTTATTTGGAGGACATTGCAAACTTCACGCGGCAAAATGGGCGCGCGCCAGGCGAACCAGAGAAACTGCTTATCCTGAAAAACAGGACAATTGAATCCTGGAACGAGCGGCCTGGGAACTCCGCCCGGGCCACCTCAGATTTTGTGCCTGTAGTTAATTTGTTTTACGAGGGCAGCGGAACAGTCTCCGGGAGACAATACGACCTGGATGAATTTGGCATAGGACCGGGGGGCACCCAACCTTGCCGCGAATCGAAATCGCCCGTGTGCGCCTATGACGACTTCGATCCGGGCGCTGAAAAGCAGCTATTTGACTTGATGAACCAGGAGCGTACAAAGCAAGGCATACCGTCTCTTCAAGTCGATCCTCGCCTGACCCAGGCCGCACGGAAGCACACAGAAATTCTGGTGCAACATCAATCACTTTCGCACCAGTTCGGCGGCGAACCCCCAATGGCGGCCCGCCTCAGCAACGAGAGTTTGCCCTCCGATAAGGAAGCGGAAAATATCGTCGTCGCTCCAGACGCGACAGCTGCCCATGAGACGATGATGTATTCGCCGAACCACCGCGCCAACATTCTGAGTCCCGATTTCAACGTGGTCGGCGTGGGCGCGGTGCAATGCGCTGGAGTTCTGTGGGTAACACAGGACTTTGCTCACCGCTTGCCGGAGTACTCCGAATCACAGGCGGACGGCTTCTTGCAGGAGGCGATTGGCCAATACGCACAAGCACAAGGCATGCCTCCGCCAGTACGTAAGCCTCAGGCACAGTTGCGAAACATGGCTTGCGAGATGGCGAAGAATGGCGCCGTGGACAGGGAGGCGCCTGCCCAGCTGCCCGGGGTTAAAGACGTATTGCTATGGAGGACGAGCAATCCGGCGGAACTTCCAGCGCAGGTGGAGGCTCGGCTTTCGAAACCGATGCCGGCCGGATATTCTGTGGCAGCTTGTCTGGCATCCAGCGTGGGTCCTGTCGGAGAAATCTATTGGGTTGTGATGGTGACCTATTGATCAGCACTTTGAAACTCCCAATCCGACTTTGGCGCTCGCTGCTGAAAAAAAGGTAGCGTTCTCCCTACCACGGGAGCACAGTTGACGAGTTGGGAAGCGATGAGGAGGGCTGCGACGCAAACCTGCCCTGCCAGGGGCAGAGCCGCAGGTTGTTGAAGGAATGGTGGACCTGGGCGGGATCGAAACGCTGGCCTTCTCGTTGCGAATTTGGAGGCCGAAGAAGACTAAGTGAGATCGAGTGACACGCAGCGATACGCACAGGCTGTATTCATGGGGGTTTGATAGCTATCCTCAGCCTCTCGCTTGTCATGGCGCGACATGCTCCGACACAGCCCAACCCCGCTCAATTGGCGCGCAGATAACGCGCTGTTCCCGCCCAACTTTTCCATAAAATCATCACCGTCACCGTGGGGTCTTCTGCTTGGTTGCCGGTACGCCCTCGCCGTCAGGGAGATTCGGGCAAGTGCGACGATAGCGGACGCTGGCACCCATGTATTGCCTCCACTCGGCTTGCGACAGGTTGCGGTTGGCCCGTTGGCAAGCACGTGAGATCCACGCAGTTGGGTCCACGTCCCACAGCCATACCTTTTCAGTTCTACTCACCGAGGCGAGCGTCTTGCCATCCGGGTTGAAGTCCACGCTAAGCACATCGCTGTCATAGCCGGTAAGCGGTTCTCCGAGAGGCTGGCGGTTGGCCACGTCCCACAGTCGCACCGTCTTGTCTTTACTCCCCGAGACGATCGTCTGGTCGTCCGGGCTGAAGGCCAGGCTGAGCACGTAGCCGTCGTGCCCAGTCAGCGGTTCTCCGATCTGTTTGTGGCTGGCCACGTCCCACAACCGCACCGTCTTGTCTTTACTCCCCGAGGCAATTGTCTTGCCATCCAGGCTGAAGATCACGGTATTCACAACGTCGGTGTGGCCTGTGAGCGGTTCTCCAATCTGTTGGTGGCTGGCCACGTTCCACAGACGCACCGTGTTGTCGTAACCCGCCGAGACGAGCATCTTAGCATCCGGGCTGAAGGCCACGCTATTCACAACGTCGGTGTGGCCAGTGAGTGGTTCTCCAATCTGTTGGTGGCTGGCCAAGTCCCACAGGCGCACTGTCTTGTCGTAACCCGCCGAGGCGAGCGTCTTGCCGCCCGGGCCAAAGGCCACGCTATTCACAGCGTCGGTGTGGCCGGTGAGCGGTTCTCCAATCTGCTTGTGGCTGGCCACGTCCCACAGCCGCACCGTGTGATCGACACTCCCCGAGGCGAGCGTCTTGCCGTCCGGGCTAAACGCCAAGCCATTCACAGCTTCGGTGTGGCCGATGAGCGGTTCTCCAATCTGTTTGTGGCTGGCCACGTCCCACAGGCGCACTGTCTTGTCGTAACTCGCCGAAGCGAACATCTTGCCATCCGGGCTGAACGCCACGCTGTACACAAAGTCGCTATGGTCTGTGAGCGTTTGTTCTAGCGGTTTGTCGCCGGCCACGTCCCACAGGCGCACTGTCTTGTCGGCACTCGCAGAGGCGAGCGTCTTGCCATCCGGGCTGAAGTCCACGCGCCTCACCGCTTCGGTGTGGCCGGTGAGCGGTTCTCCAATCTGTTTGTGGCTGGCCACGTCCCACAGCCGCACCGTCTTGTCGCTGCTCCCCGAGGCGAGCGTCTTGCCATCGGGACTAAAGGCCACGCTAAGCACATAGCTGTCGTGACCTGTGAGCGGTTCTCCGAGAGGCTGGCGGCTGGCCACATCCCATAGCCGCACCGTGCGATCGTCACTCGCCGAGGCGAGCGTCTCGCCATCAGGGCTGAAGGCCACGCTAAACACCTCGTCGGTGTGGCCTGTGAGCGGTTGTCCAATCTGTTTGTGGCTGGCCACGTCCCACAGCCGCACCGTCTTGTCTATGCTCCCCGAGGCGAGCGTCTTGCCATCGGAGCTGAAGTCCACACTCCTCACCGCTTCGGTGTGGCCGGTGAGCGGTTCTCCAATCTGTTTGTGGCTGGCCACGTCCCACAGCCGCACCGTCTTGTCGCTGCTCCCCGAGGCGAGCGTCTTGCCGTCGGGACTAAAGGCCACGCTAAGCACATAGCTGTCGTGACCTGTGAGCGGTTCTCCGAGAGGCTGGCGGCTGGCCACATCCCATAGCCGTAGCGTGTGATCGGCACTCGCTGAGGCGAGCGTCTTGCCATCCGGGCTGAAGGCCACGCTATTCACTGGTTGGCTGTGGCCAGTGAGCGGTTCTCCGAGAGGCTGGCGGCTGGCCACATCCCACAGCCGCACCGTGTGATCGGCACTCGCTGAGGCGAGCGTCTTGCCATCCGGGCTGAAGACCGCGCTGTACACACCGCTGGGATGGTGAAGATACGCCAGGAGTTCGGGATTGGACTGGAACGTTAATAGGAGGCTGCTTCGGGCCTCATAAGTCTGGGCAAAGTCATACCCCTCGACGCTCAACAGGGAAGCGAGATCCAGCTGGCTCTCCGTGTGTAAGAGAGCGGCAGTCGCCAGCCGTTCGGAAGTGGCGATTCTCAATGCGTTTTCGGCCTTTTTCCACTCCGCTCCAAACGTCACGACGAGTGCGAGCAGCACCACGCCAACCGCGCCGAAAACCGCCATGCGTCTGCGCTGCCGCCGCACCTTTGCTCTCTCCCGCTCCCGGTCCCGATGCTCGCGCACGACCCGCGTCAGCAGGTCATGGGTAAGCTCCACGCGCTCGGTGCCGCGCAGCGGCTCGATACGCAATACCCTCCTGTCCACCAGCAGCCGCAACTCCCGGTCGGCCACACCGTGGACAGTGCGGGCGTCGTCGATGTCACAAGGTTTCCGGAAACCACGCTCGGTGATAAGTTCGTTCTCGATGAAGCGCTGTACGTGTTGCGGCAAATCACCTACCGACTTCGCGTAGTAATCGGAAATGATCGACTGCCCGCTACCCGCCAGGAGCTCCAGATCAAACGTTGATTTGCCCTGTGTCTTTCGCTTTTCGTTTAGGCCGCTACACAATAGGCTCAGCAGTGCCGGCTCCACGGCGAGCTCCCGCGTACTGCCGGGCGTCTCTATCGCGTTGCCCGCTCCGTCTTCCTGGGCAGCCGCCACGAAGTCCACGATCCTTTTCGCCAGGTCCTGGTCAACGAGGTGGGGCGCAGTTTCATGAACAGCCTCGAACGCCTGCTTCGCGGACATCGGCAGCAAGCGCAGGCGGTTGCGTAGGATGGAGGGCAGCTCACGTTTCCAGCCTTCCACAGCGGGCAGGAAGTCCTCACGAAAACTCAGCACCACCTTGTAGCGCTGACTGTCGAGGGAGAGGGCTTCGCCGCTCTCAACGTTGCCTGCCAGGGAGGCGGGCAGGCGGTTTTCGATAAAGTCCGCCAGGTCAATCCGAAGCCGGGCGACGGCAGCGGGGTTCTCCGCTCCCAAGGTAAACACTTCTTCGAACTGATCGAAAACAAATACAGGGGTGAGCAACTGGTTCTGCTCGCTCCACAACTCCAGCCCGGCGCGATGCAGGTAGGACCATAGCGATTCGCCATCGTTCATGGCAGGAGCATCGATGCGTCGAGCTTGTAGCTGTGTACGCAGGGCGAACTTCACTTGCTCGATAAGAGGGGCGGCGCGATCACTCAGATCGAGCCGAACATAGACCGGCAGATAGTGTTCTTTCCGCATCAGAGGAAAGAGTCCCGCCTGGACCAGTGAGGTCTTGCCCAGTCCGGAAGCGCCAAATAGGACAGTGAGGGGAGCGTTCAGCACCAACCGGCGCAGCTCCGCACTTTCGTTTTGTCTGCCATGGAAGAATCGCTCGGCTCCCTCATCGAAGGATCCCAGCCCCGGCCAAGGGTTGTCCTCGTCGATCACGACCCGCACCATGGTGGTCATGATGTTCTCGCTCTTCGCAGGTTGCGCAACTGCTCGCGGAGTTCCGTTCTAAGGCCCTCAGATATTTGACCCGCGGGTGCGTGGCAGTATTGCACTGCCTTGAATGCTTCCGGAACCAGCGCATAGCGGCCCATGGCGCCGGCATAATCAGGATCGATAACAATGGGAAAGATGAATTTGCGGCCCTGGATCCGTTTGGAGCGCTCAGCGGCTTCACTCCATTCGAGCCGAAAGTAGCCTTCCGTGCGCTGCTCGGTGTTGGCCGAGAGCAGCGGCAGAAACAAACTACAGCGCTGGACGGCGCTTCGTAGATGTTGGTCCCAGTTGTCACCCGGCTTCAATGCGGTTTTGTCGAACCACGCCACATCGCCGCCGATCTCCTGCAGATCGTCGAACAGCTTCTTGGCTGCTCCAATGTCGTCGCTGGAATAACTGATGAAAATGGTACCGCCTGCAGAAAGATCCGCTGATGGACCAGGCTGCCCAAGAACAGGTTGTGGCGCGGCGCTGGCCGCGGGATTGCGCTCGCTCCAGCGCCGATACAGTTCAGCCACAAACGCCCGAGAGTCGACTGGGTAACGGCGAGAGTCCTGGCTGAAACGTTCGAGGAAGACAGTAAAATCGTGGTCCTCGGGGCTTTCGTGACCCACTAAAAATTCCTTCTTGTTGCGCTGGTCGGAAGAGAGCCGCTCCGAGTTGGACAGACGCAGGAAGAAGCGACTAAGCCAATCAGCAAAGTTGCAGCCGATCAAAAGCAGGTTGCGGCTGCGCAACTGAGAGAACATCCGCTCGGGCCCGTTTCCGGCCTGCATTGTATAAGCGAACTCCAGGACGTCTTCGTCGTGAATAGCGTAGAAGGGAGAAACATCGCCTTTCCCGAACAAATAAAACACAGCAGCGTATTTCGATGACATTACCTCAGGGATGTCACGACGCCGGTCGGTAGGTAGTTTGGGCGCATACTCGATCTCGTCTGTCTGCCTGAGACCATCAAAGCGCACAGCATCGATCGCTCGCGCCAAGAGGTCATCTGGCGTAGTGGTAGCGAATAAATCGAAGTGCCGGATCGCTGCCAATTGACGGAGTGACTCGGTACCTACGGTATGTTCGGCAAGGACTTTGCCAAGAATGTCGTTGACAGGCCGGTATAGATCCTTGATGCGCTTCCCGGCTCGGGACAGGACGCAGACTGCATCATTCATTTCATGGTGTTCGCGCAGGACTTCACCGCCAGGCAACGCAGTTGCTGACAATCCGTACTTGCTCAGCAGTCGCTCGGCGACCACGCGAAAAAAGGAAACCTGCTTCCCGCCCTCTTCAATTGTGAGCAACTCGTTGCCAACGACAGGGATCACGCGCCCATCTTCGATGAAAGCAAACAGATCCTCCCAGAATTCTTCGGGATCGAACAGTACAGCCCCTACGGACATACTTCCTCCAGCCAGCCGACTTTGTCCCCCGTTGGCTCGGCGCAATCAGACCTGCGAAATAAATCGGCGCTAATCTGTTGATTTGGTTGAAGTTCTACCACAGCGAAGGTCCGCCCGCATCAAGGATCGTCGCCCTTACAGGGATTTCTCTTTCGGTCTCCAAAGGGCCATTGTAGTGCACCCGTTCCACCGTTTGCGACACCGTGAAGCCAAGTGGCCTTGTTTTACTCCGCCCTTGACAGGTTGATTCCGCTGTTGACGAGAAGTAAGGTGTTAGAACTATTGCTTGAGAGATAGCAGCCCAAAAACATCGATTTCTGGGCAGGCGAACCAAAGCAATCCACCTATTTCCAACTGTACGACCACACGGCGCGGGCTCTGAAGTCGGTATCTCAGTTGCTGCGGGTAGGCGGTCCCTCGACTGCTGCGGCCGATTGGGTCGATGCCTTTCTGGCCTACTGTGTGCGGCTGCCGTGTTGCCTTCCTCCTACTCGTCAGGGAGTCGGCATCCTGATCTGGCGTTTTTCGAAGCTCAATCACCCCGCCCACCGATGCCTCGGTCTACGCTTCGCCACACACCTCGCGATGTGTCACGCAAGACTAGAGGTCAGGATGGAGTCGCTTTCTCCTTTCCTGTGGGGCTCTTGCATCCCCTACAACATGCCGGTTTATCCCGGCGCACGACGAGAAACGCCCTATCACGACAGTCATTCTTGGGCAACATTAATCGGAATGAAATTCGGTGTGCCTTGCCGGCCTCCCGGGAGTAATCCTCCCGCATGCCGGTTTGTGGACCGTAAGGTGGGTCAGCGCGAGGCGGGCTCTTCTCTGGCAATGCGGAGTGACCGCGATTGTTGTCAAAGCAGAGTTGGCGCCCCGGTGCGGGATATCGCGTAAAATCGTCGCCATGCCCACCGACCAGGAGACTACCTCGCTCGAGGTGCTGAAACGTGTTCCCATCTTCTCCAGTTTGTCGGAGCAGGAGTTTGCCTTCCTGACCTCGCGCGTCGTGCGGCGCAAATTCGGCGCTGGCGAACTGATCTTTGCGGAAGCCGACCTCTGCGCTGGTCTTTACGTCGTCCAGTCGGGGAACGTGCGTATCTTCAAGAGTTCGGCCGGGGGACGCGAGCAAGTCCTTTCAATCGACGGCCCGGGCAGCTCAATCGCCGAACTGCCTGTCTTCGATGGCGGAAACTATCCTGCATCAGCGCAGGCAGTCACGGATAGCACGCTCCTCTTCTTCAGCCGGCAAGATTTCCACGCTCTCTGTGTGCAGCATCCGGATGTCGCGCTCAAAGTTTTGCGAGTGGTTGGCGGACGCCTGCGCCGTCTGGTGGGCATCATCGAAGAGCTTTCGTTCACTACTGTTCGCCACCGGCTCATCGCGTTGTTGGTTCGGTTGAGCAAGGCGGAAGGCACGCGCACAGGAGATGCAGTCACGTTGACCCTGGCGATGAACAACAGCGAACTGGCGGCGCAGATCGGCACCGTACGCGAACTGGTTTCGCGCAACCTCAGCCGGTTGCAGGCCGAAGGACTGATTCAGGTTGACAATCGCGCACTGCGAATTCCATCCCTGAAGCGCCTCCAAGAGGAATTGCAAGCGTCCGGCGGCTAGCACGGGCGCAGCAATCTACTCCTCCGAAATTCTTCCGAATATAACAATTTCATCCCAGCCGTGACAGAAGTCATAGTGGCCGCACGCGTCGGCAAACTAGTCTGAGTTCGAAAGCGGGGACCGGCGCATCGCTCCGATACTCGCGGGAGGAAATCGAAATGACACTGACAGCAACCAAAACCGTGGGTGAGATTGCAGCCGAGACGCCGAGTGCGACGCGCGAATTCGAAAAGCTTGGAATCGATTATTGCTGCGGTGGAAGCCGCACCCTGGGCGAGGCCTGCGCGGCCGCCAACATCCCGATTGACGAGGCACTGGCCCGGCTGGAAAAGAGCCTAGCATCCACTCAGCCCGGCGCCAGTCAGGATTGGCAAAACCAGCTACTGGCCGACCTCATCACACACATCATCGGCACCCACCACGTCTTTGTGCGCGAAGAGAGCCCACGCATTGAAGCGCTTGCCGCCAAAGTAGTTGGCGTGCACGGAAAGAACCATCCTGAACTCCTGCAGGTGCAGGCAACCTTCTCCGCGCTCTCCGAAGAGCTGAGAGTTCACCTGATGAAGGAAGAGCAAGTCCTTTTCCCTTACATAGTGCGCCTCGAAGAAAGCGCATTAGCCGGTGAACCCGCGCCGCCGGCCATGTTCGGAACGGTGGTGAACCCGATACGAATGATGATGCAGGAACACGATGGCGCAGGCGACGCACTGCGCTCGCTACGATCCATTACCAACGATTACACAGTTCCGGAAGACGCGTGCATCAGCTATCGCACACTCTACCAGGCCCTGAAGGGCTTTGAATCTGACCTGCATCAGCACATTCATCTGGAAAACAACATACTCTTCCCGCGCGCCGTCGCTATGAAAGCCAAGCGATAACCAGCGGCGTTCGGAACAGCAAGTAATTCTTTCATTCGGAGGCACGCTTTTCATGCAATACAAGAAGCTGTGGATCGCCCTTGGGCTGGTCATGTTCGTTTCATTCACGGTGCTTGGCGTCGTGGGGTACAAAGGGATTGCCAACGGGCCGCCCACTCCTGGCAAAGTCGTCGCTGCAGATGGACGGGTACTGTTCACGGGCGAAACTATTCGCAACGGACAAAACGTGTGGCAGTCGACTGGGGGACAGGAGATCGGGACCATCTGGGGCCACGGCGCCTATGTTGCTCCGGACTGGAGCGCAGACTATCTTCACCGCCAGTCCGTGATTGTTCTGGAGCGATGGGCGCGGCAGCGGGGATTCCCCAACTATGCCGCCATGCCGGCGGAATCGAGGGCTGCGTTACAAGGACGGCTCACAGAAGTCACTCGCCACAATACCTATGACGCGGCCAACGATACCATCGTGCTCGACAACGACCGTGCCGCTGCTTTTGACGAACTGGCCGCTTACTATGCCGACATCTATGGGAACGGACGCAACGCTTACGCAATTCCTCCGGGCGCATTGTCCGACGTTACCAAGCAGCACGAAATGGCTGCGTTTTTCTGGTGGGCGGCCTGGGCCGCGAGCACCAATCGTCCTGGCCAGGAAGTTACCTACACCCAGAATTGGCCGCATGAAGAACTCATCGGCAATCGTCCAACGGGCGGCACCGTTGTGTGGAGTGTCGTAAGCTTCGTCCTGCTGCTGGCGGCAGTGGGCGGTATGGTTTGGTACTTCGCGTCGCAGGATCACGCTCCTTCCAGCGGTGTCGTGCCACATCGCGATCCTCTACTGGGCTTGCATCCCACGCCTTCGCAGAAAGCCACGGTTAAGTATTTCTTCGTGGTCGCTGCACTCTGGGTCGTCCAGGTTGCGCTGGGTGCAATCGTTGCGCACTACGGAGTCGAGGGTAATGGCTTCTACGGTATCCCTCTGGCGAAGTGGTTGCCCTATTCGATCGCGCGCACTTGGCATTTGCAGATCGGCATCTTCTGGATTGCCACGTCGTGGCTCGCTACGGGTCTGTACATCGTACCCGCAGTGAGCGGCGCCGAACCCAGAGGGCAGCGCCTGGGAGTGAATGTCCTGTTCGTCGCGGTGGTCGCCGTCGTTGTGGGATCCCTCGCCGGCGAATGGATGGGTATCGAGCAGAAGCTTGGCAACATGTGGTTCTGGTTGGGATCGCAAGGTTACGAATACGTGGATTTAGGACGGCTCTGGCAAATCCTTCTGTTCGTCGGACTCACGTTCTGGCTATGGCTGATGTGGCGCGGCATCAAACCCGCACTGGCCCGGCACGATGAAAACCATTCTTTGCTTATGCTATTCCTGATCTCGAGCATCGCTATCCCTCTGTTCTATGCCGCCGGACTGATGTACGGCCAGCGCAGCCCGCTGATCAGCACGGAATACTGGCGTTGGTGGGTTGTGCATCTCTGGGTCGAAGGCTTCTTTGAAGTTTTCGCCACGGTGGTCATCGCCTTCCTGCTGACCCGGCTCAAGTTGTTGTCGGTTCCGACTGCGACCCGCTCGGTGTTGTTCTCAACCGTGGTCTATCTCTCGGGGGGAATCATCGGGACCTTCCATCACCTGTACTTCAGCGGAATGCCCAATTCCGTGTTGGCGTTGGGAGCGGTCTTCAGCGCGCTGGAAGTTGTGCCGCTAGTGCTGATCGGCTTCGAGGCATGGGAGAACATCCGCTTGACGCGCGGCACCGCCGACAGCCCCTGGATCAGCGCCTACAAGTGGCCGATCTACTTCTTCATCGCCGTGGCGTTCTGGAATTTTGTCGGAGCGGGACTATTCGGCTTCATGATCAACCCGCCCATTGCGCTCTACTACGTGCAGGGTCTCAACCTGACTCCGGTGCACGGACACACCGCCCTATTCGGGGTGTACGGCATGTTGGGCCTGGGCCTGATGCTCTTCTGTCTGCGCGCATTGCGTCCGGGACTGATGTGGAAAGATCGTCCCCTGGCGATTGCCTTCTGGTCAATCAACATCGGCTTGGCGGCGATGGTTGTAATGAGCATGCTGCCCATCGGCCTCATGCAAGCATGGGCCTCCGTTGAGTACGGCACCTGGTATGCTCGCTCCTCTGAGTTCATGCAAACGCCAATGGTGAACCATCTACGCTGGATGCGCATGTTCGGTGATACGCTGTTTGCCTTCGGAGCCCTCGTGCTCGGTTGGTTTGTCCTGGGACTCGTGACCGGCCACTCTTTCGACCACACGGCCACGCTCGACGAGGGAGAATACTCGCCGCGCTCTCTCGAGACAGTCGGATCGGCCAAGTAAGCCCAATCTGTCACCGCCCCATCGACGCTGTCGGGTCCCTCCAGATCCGATGGCGTTTCTCATTGCGTCCCAAGACTCTGCCGGGCATGTCGGCGACCAAGGGATACAGAACAAATCAGATTGTGAATTATCTGGCCTTCCCGAGAATTATTCCCGAGCCCTGGGCCACTCTGAATGTATGTGCCAAGACAGATTCCGGTCGAAACGGGCCAGTATTCACCTTGAAGGAGGTTCCACCAGATGGGTAACAAGAAACGCCGCAGGGTCTACGAATGCTATTGGGCGCATTTCGCGGCGGAAATCCACTTGAGTGAATAGTCGGCAAACCGCCGACTGAGAGCGCACTACACGCCGTAAGTCACAAGAAACGGTGGGGCGGTTCTCGTCAACTTGACGTAGGGGACTTCACGAGCGGCCCGGCGAAGCTTCCGCGAAGCCGGTTTCTCGCCAACTTCAATTTGGACGACAATCCAGCAGAAGCGGAGTGCGGGTTGCATGTCCGATGTAGCAAGGCGAGTTGGCGAGATTGCGCGATGAACGAAATACCGAGGCTGCATCAACCTGAAGCATCGCGGGCTTTGGGTTTTCGAACGTCTCTGATCCGCGCGCTTTGTCCTACGTATTCTCTAGGGACTTAAAAAGAGTCACGGATGCTCTTTGGCTAGGCGCTGCGCGTCAGTTGCTTACTGCCCGAACATTACTGCTTCATCGGCAGCTTGCGAGCCGGATCGGTGATGGCGTCGATCTTCACGGCATAGCTTGAGCGGGCTGCAATGTCCGCGTCGGTAATGAACTGGACGTCGAGGAGCCCCTCGCTTCGATAGCCGGTCCGCTGGAAATTGATCTCGCTCAGACAGCGGCTCCAACCTTCAAGCCAGAGCGTTAGCTCCTTCTTCTGCTCATCCGTCCCATCGAAATGAAAAAGCATGTCAATATCGCTCGCCGGGCCCGCCGTCGCATTCTTGGTGCTGCCGATGAGGTAAATCGCTTTCACCCCGGCTAGCTTGGGATCAATTTGCTCGGCAATCACTTGTGCCATGCGAAAGCGCCAGCGCCAGTGCTCCTCGCCGCTGCGATCGACTACTTCGAAGTCGGCCTCCTCCTCGCCCTCGGCTTGACCTGACGACGACAAGAACGCAACAGCCCGGTCGAGTTCCGCATTCATGAGCACGCGCAGGATCATTCCACCGGTTTCCTTCGGCACGTCGATAACGCGCAACGTATCAGACAAGTGCGCAAACTCGGGAAGCAACTGTTCCAGGACGCTGGGTGTATGGCGAAGGAAGTCTTCGTGAAACGCAATCTGAGGGTCGTCCGGATAAAGAGGCAGATAGCGGATCGAGGCTTCGACCAGGTCCTGAAAGAAATGCGTGCCAAAGGAAAGGTCGGGCAGGTAGTTGCCTCGCTGGCGCGCAACTTCGATCAGCATGGCGGCGTTGTTGATGTCGGAGTAGGTGACGGGAACGCCGAGCTTGATGTCGCCGCGGCTGCCCCAGCGTCCGGGACCGATCAAAACGAACTGCCGCTTGGGGAGCAGCTTGTTCAATCGCCCCACCGCGCGTCCGACGTCGCGCATCGCGGCCTGGCTGGACAGTTGGCTGTAGCCCTCCAAATCCACATAAACAATGTGCGTGATCGCCGGCACCCGGCCGTTGGAGACGAAACGGTTGGCGGAGAAAATTACCTTGTCGGCGGGCAGATTCCGGGGAATCGTAACCGGCACCGTGTCGCCGCTGTAACTTTGCGGCCGGCACTGGAGGAGATAGAGGTCTTCGCCGTCATAGGCGAACTCGATGTCCACGGGACCGCCGAGCTTGGATTGCAGTAGCGTCAACAACTCGCGGATCCGCGGGA
This sequence comes from uncultured Acidobacteriaceae bacterium, assembly GCA_963758255.1. Lineage (GTDB taxonomy): Bacteria > Acidobacteriota > Terriglobia > Terriglobales > Acidobacteriaceae > DASRAA01. Next base: position 1,093,013 of record CAVWUX010000001.1, on the reverse strand, counting down.
CGAACTGCGTCTTGCGGATCAGGCCCTCGAAACTGAAAACTACGTCTTTTGTTGCGAAATCCGGAATAGGGCCGACCAACTGCTCGAGGCGGTCGTGCTCGACAATCGACACAAAATGGCGGATCTGCGGGTAGCTGGCGCCGCAGTAACGGAGCAGTGCGACCGAATCCACGGTTTCAAACGCGTTCGCCTCGAGATTGATGACGTCCAGGCTCTTGGGCGAATACTTGAGCACCTCTTCCACGGTTACGTTCACTCGGAGGTTAGGTTGTCCGGGCGCGATCAGCACCGGATAGTCGTCGCTGACCCGGTCCACAGCGCGCGTTCCCAGTCCCGGCACCAGTCGCACCAGTCCGTCTCCGCGGCTGATTCGCGCCGACCAGCGAAACTCGTTGTTGCTGAAGGCCACCCCTGAGCAGGCAGGAAGAAAGTACTTGCCGACCTTCTTCCCCACGACCTCCTGGATCATGATCCCCATCTCTTCGTGAACATCCAGCAGTCCGCGTTCCGCGCGGTACTCGGTCGGGTCGGGCCCGAAGATGGAGGCATACACTTCCGCAACCGCATCTGTTAGGGCAATGAGCCGGTCCTCGCGGCTCCCCTGATTGCCTAGAAAGAGGCTCTTGTACTTTCCCGAAAAGGCGGATCCGGCGCGGTCTTCCAGCAAACTCGAACTGCGAACGATCAACGGCCGGTCGCCGAGTTCATCGAGCACCAGTGAGAGGCCTTTGACCAATTCCAACGGGAACGACGAGCTCTTGAAGAGCGCAACCAGGTGCGGATATTCCCGCCTGACCTGGTCTATCTCCATGTATTTCCAGTTGAGCACATCTTCAAGTTCGTTATGGTGGACGAAGTTGAGGATCCAGTCGGAGGTGATGTACCAGGTGCGCGGCACCTTTACCAGACGGAGTTTTTCATACTGTTCCGGCGCCTTGTCGATGATCTTCTTCGCGAGGAATAGGCCGGCGCTCTTGCCGCCAAGCTTTCCATGGCAGCCGGGCGGAAAGATGATTCGCCCCAGCAGATCGAAGAAATCTTTGATCTCGATAAAGTTCTTCGCGATGTTGATGAAGTCGAGGTTCTCGGAGAAGAACCGGCGAATGAGCGATACGCGCAGTCCCTTCTGGGTCGAAAGTGAGAGCTCACTTTCCTCAATTGCGGTGTGCTGATAGCGCTCAATTGCCTCGATGACTTCTCCCAGCGACGTTGCCTGATTTTCCAGGGCCTGGACCAGGAAGCTGCACTTCTCCTCTTTGATCCAGGTGGTGACGCAGTTCAGTATCTCGGATTCGCTGAGGTGCTGACTGGCTATCTGAAACGCTTCTGCCGTCAGGTTCGCGGACGCGATCGGCGGTTCCCGGCGAAGAGGCCGGTTCTCGTCGCCGGGGGGCTCAGCCTCGGTAAGTCCGGAACCTCCATTTCGTTGCAGCAGTTCCTTCGCCTCCTGAACGCCACACCAGCTCAAGTGGTTGATCAGCTTACGCGAGATGCGCCGCAACAGAACGGGGTCGGTGTCGCGCAGAAATTCGAGAACGACCTGCCACTCGCCTTTTTCGTTCGCCAGATCTCCGGTGACGGTGGACAAGCCCTCAAAAACAACCTTCAGCCGTCGTTGCAAGACATGGTTGGCAACACGGTCGGCGATGGTCTCAATCAGCTTGCGCTCTTCTTTGAGGAAGGGGCCCTCATCGAACTTTGGCATCTGCGTTTTGTACGAGACTTCGATGCGGCCGACGGTCTCGCCCTGCACAACAATGTTGGCGCTTTGGATCCAGGGAGTAGAAACAAAATCCGGCGGCCCGATGGCCTGACCCTCGAAGATGATTCGCGCCTGGCAGTCGTTAGGGTACTGCCAACCGGGCGGCAGTACTTGGAGCATGCCGCGAAAGATCTCCTCCAAGGGAATCTCCGGCCGATTCAACAGTTCATCGACCTGGTAGAGGCAATTTAATTCCTTGGCGCGCTCCTGCAACTCGCGAAGGATGATACCAACTTGGGTTTCGTCTCGGTTCATGGGTTATCTTCGCTTGTGCGCGTTGATTCTGCAGCCAGTACAACTCCCCGCCGCGAGCGGCCATCCACGCGAACTGTAAGCGTCCCTGCTGGTCGAACATGGCGTACCAACTCTGTCTCCTGCACCACCGGTTGGCGGTTCAGCCAACCCCAATCAATGCCATACGGGCCGTCATGTCGCACCATGAAATAGCAAGTTCGGAAGCTTGACAGATTGTGAAAGAAGTGCGACCCCTGGCTCAACTCTACGTTCATCTCGGGTAGAGTGGCTTCCACAATCGCGCACGCCCCTGAAATCTGGCTCCAGACCACCGGAATCCCCAGCGACGGATGAGTGCTGCCCCAGCGCCCAAAACCGATCAGCAGAAACGGTCGCCCCTCGTCCGTAAGCTGGCGGTTGATGGCTTCCAACTGCTGGGCAATTACGGGTGTCTGCATGGGCGAAAAGCTCTCCGGCCGCACAAAAACAATGTCCTGAATATCCTGGGCGACCCCGTTGCCCATCACCCTGTCCGAAGCTAGAATCGCCCGCGATGCCGAGAGGTCCGCTACACTGACCTCAACCACATCCTCTGATACCACCATGGGTCGTACCTGCAGGAATCCCAGCCGCGCCCGTGCTGGCTGTCCTCGAGTTTCGTGAATTGTCATGGCAAATTCGATTTCGACGTTGGCGCCAAGTGCGTTCTCCGCCGCCTCCAAGAGAGCCTGAATCGCGCGATTGATGGGAAACTGCTCCATCACGACGAGCGGAGCGAAGTTCAAGATCCGGGGACCGCTCGCGCCGGTGCCCGGAATGACCCGATCACGGACCGGGTCAAAAGTTGACGCCAGGTAGCGGAGAACATCGTCGGCGTCCGCTTCTTTCAAGCCCGCGGTCACGAGGTACTCCGTCTCACTGACCGGGTCGTAGGCCGGAGGCTTACCCATGTTCACTGCCCAGTATTCCGTTTGCGTCCCGCGCAACAGCTCCTGCACCGAGGCGAACGGCGGCGGATTCTTCGGGTAGGCAGGCGAGAACGTCCAAGAAACTCCGCCGTCAACAATCGTCTTGCCTAGTCCAAGCGCCAGGCTCGCGACGCCGTCTTCCGGCCGAGCCGGTCCCGTCGGATAGAAGTTGTAGGACCGCGCAACTCCAGATACATCGGGATAGAAGCGGTCTCCGTGCCGCCTGCCGACAACCTCCTGGATGATGACCGCCATTTTCTCTTCGCCGGGGTCGCGTCCGGTTGTCTTGATGTAGTCCCGCGCCTCTCGGAAATAAGTGGAAGCGTAAACGAACTTGACGGCCTCAACCAGCAGGCGAAAACGGGTGTCAACATCAAACTGGTTGTTCGGGATCATCTTGGTCGCGTACACGCCGGCGAACGGGCGATTGAGCGCATCTTCCAGCAGGCTGGAAGATCGGATGGCCAGCGGAGTCTTGACTTGTGTGATCAGGGCGCGAAGATCGCCCAGCAATTCTGCGGGTAGGTCGGCCTGCTCGAAGGCGAGCCCAATACGGTCATCGGGCATCTCATCAACCGGCAAATCGCCAAGAACATTTCGGGCGATGAATTGGTCAAAGCAATCTGTCGCAATGACCGCCATCGTCGGGACGTTGATTTCAATTCCCGGAAAATCCAGTATCGTGATTTCGCGTGCCAGCAGGTCCTTGGCAAACACAAGTCCGCTGGCCTTTCCACCCAACGGGCCATTTCCGATGCGCGTGAAAGGAACCGCGTCATTCCAGAAATGCCGGTCGAACGACGGCAACTCCCCAACCACGGTTTTCATTTCGGTCATCGCTGCCTCCGTCCACCATGTTCGGCGACGCCGTTCCCCGCATCCTCCGCGGAACAGGACCGAGGGCCCGAAGTATTACACCCAGCCGCGATCGTGACAAGCTTTGGCGACGCGGCCTATGGCTATCGCGTATGCCGCATCCCGCATCGATAACTTCTCGCGACGGGAGAGTTCCGAAACCGCTACGTACGCCGCTGTCATCTTGAGATCAAGTTTGCCCAGTACCTCGTCCTTCTCCCAGAAGTAGTTCATGTTGCTCTGGACCTGCTCGAAATAGCTACAGGTCACGCCGCCGGCATTCGCCAGGAAATCCGGAATCAGCAGGATGCCGCGTTCCTTAATCTGGGCGTCGGCCTCGGGAGTAGTTGGGCCGTTGGCGCCTTCCACGATGATGCGTACCCGTGGGCTGATTTTGCCAACAGTTTCGCTGGTCACCTGGTTCTCCATCGCCGCGGGGATGAGAATGTCAACATTCTGCTCGATCCAGGCGTCGCCCGGCAGCTGTTCGTAGCCGAGTTCGCCGGCCTTTTGCTTGTTGATTCCGCCAAAGCGATCCGCGATCGACTGCAGTTGACTCAAATCGACTCCATCCATCTTGCGATACGTGTAGGAACACTGGTCGTGCTGGTCCCAGCAGGAGACGGCGATCACACGACCGCCCAACTGCTGGTAGAGCTCGATGGCGTACTGAGCTACATTGCCAAAGCCTTGGACGCTCGCCATCGTGTTCTCCGGCCGAATGCCCAATTCTTTCAAAGCTTCGCGCAGAGTAAAGACCACGCCGTACCCCGTCGCCTCGGTGCGACCGAGCGATCCGCCCATACCCACCGGCTTGCCCGTAATGAATCCCGGATACCGGCCACCGTGGATCTGCTCAAACTCGTCGAGTATCCAGAGCATGTGCTGCGAATTGGTCATTACATCGGGCGCCGGCACATCCGTAACCGGACCGACATTTCGGGCCACCTGGCGGACCCAGCCGCGGCAGATCTGCTCCTGCTCGCGCGAACTCAGGTTGTGGGGATCGCAAATCACGCCGCCCTTGGCTCCGCCCAGCGGAATGTCTACTACTGCGCACTTCCAAGTCATCCACATGGACAGCGCGCGCACGGTATCAATCGTTTCCTGCGGATGGAAGCGGATACCGCCTTTCCCTGGCCCGCGCGCGTCGTTGTGCTGCACGCGGAAACCGCGAAAGATCTTCACCGACCCGTCATCCATGCGTACCGGAATGGCGAACTGAAACTCGCGCAGCGGGTAGCGCAAAAGTTCACGCGTGGCGGGATCCAGTCCCAGGTATTCCGCCACCTTGTCGAACTGGGCTTGGGCAATTTGAAATGAATTGAACGCTTTCACTGGCTTCTTGGGCGACTGCCCGGGATCCGACTGGCGGATGTCCTTGACGGCTTCGACCGGCTCACTCGCTGCGATCTCCGGCATGGTGCTCTCCTTAAAAAGTCTTGGGTATCCAAACCTTCCATCTTCCCTGAAAATGGGGCCGTGAAACTGTGACCGCCCTCACCACAGGGGGTGACCGCTGACGGTGATTGAGTGCCAGGATAAATTGCGCAAAACTGCGCAACACCTGTGACCTCGCAACTCGGCTATCACGCCGTGGCTGTGATCGAATCCAGAGAAGCAGCGATCGGTTTCGGGAGCGCGATACTCAAGACCAGGCTGTTCGGCTTACGCCGTGGGATAGCGATGCCGGCGCGTGCACTGATAGCCGAGGCAATTCACCGCGTCGTCCGGGCCACTCCGTTGCGGTTGTTCCAACGAGAGGCGGGAATCCTTCAAAATATTGCAGAACTGGCACGCAAGCTCGCCATGTGTATGCAGAAGGCGCTTTATTGATTGCAGCACAAAGTCACCTCAGATCGTGAAGAGCTTCGGGGGACCTTTACTGAATCGCCTCTATCCCAAGCTTGGCCTAGCTATCGGACCGGCAGTCGGCCAAGAGGCTCGTTCCGCTCGAAAACCAGTGGACTCTAATGTTACAAGCCAAGAGGGACTCCCGTTCACGCGGTCCAGAAGTGTTCTTCGGGGAAGTCACTTGGACGTGTAGTCGGCATGTCGTCGAAGTGCTCCGGTGAGATTAGTCCCCCACAAGTCGGCCGGAGTTTACGAATGTGTCCGCTCTTGTCGGTAGACGATCTACTCGGATCGTTCAGCTTTCGGATGGCGGCACTCCCCCATATCCGCAGGCGTCACAGACAAACCATCGTCCCTCGCGTAACAATTGAATCTGTTTGGCGAAGAGCGAAGAAAACATTCAAGCTCGTTCGCTCCGCGACCCCCGGAGATCTCGTGTTCCAGTCCCTCATCAAGCAGGGCCCAATGTCGGATCACAACGTCCTGTCGAGGCACATCAAACCCGCGGCTCGAAAGCTCGGGATCGGATGGGTCAATTGGCAGGTGTTGCGCCGCTCGTATGCAACCTGGCTGGTCGAAGCGGGCGCTGATCCGAAGGCGGTGCAAGCTCAGATGCGACACAGCCGGTCATCTACAACCATGGACATCTACGCGCAATTCGTGCCGGCAGCCCAGCGCCGGGCAGTTTCGCAGATGATGGACATGGTGACTGCTCGGCTGGCAAAGATCCGGCTCGCCGAGTGAGATGGTCAATTGATTTCGGGATTCAATTGGGACGTTAATGGGACGTACTGAGGTCTTGGCGGAATGGAAGTGATTGAAAAGATTGGTGGACCTGAGCGGGATCGAACCGCTGGCCTCCTCGTTGCGAACGAGGCGCTCTCCCAGCTGAGCTACAGGCCCACGAAGAAAGGGTGACGAGGCTTCGCGCCGCGCCTCTCTCATTATACAAGTAGGCGTGCGCCTGTGAGAATGGCGGCTTCCGCCAGCCACTTCGCAGTTCGGTGGAAGCACCGGCCTCTGGGCCGGTGAAACAACTTCCGCAAGACTCTGGGGCTTTTAGCCCTGGAATCCCTTGAGGGGATATCGTTTTTTCCCCGCACACAATCATCAACCCGCTTCACCGCCCGTACTCATCCAACGCCGCGCCCAGCCGCTCCAGCCCCGCCCGCGTCATCTCCGGCTCCCCGCCGATGCCGATGCGAAAGTGCTGCGGCATATCAAAATAATTTCCGGGCACCACGCTGGTCTCGTACTTCTCCCGCAGCAGCCTCACAAACTGTTCGACATCTCCCGAACGCAGCTTGGGAAAAATAGTCGTCCCATGCTCGGGTCGAAAGAACTCAAGATCGCGCCGCGCGCCAAGAAACGCTGCCAGCGATTCGCGATTCGTTGCCAGAATTTTCTTCGCGCGCTCGGCGATCTGCCCCAAATGATCGAGCGCAATCACGCTCAGCAACTCCGCGGGATGCGCCGGACTCGCGGCGTACAGATCGTTGATGCGCCACATCCTGTGCACGATTTCTCGATCGCCGAGGACCCATCCGCATCGCAGGCCGCTCAAGCCGAACGCCTTGGTCAGGCTGCTCGTCACCAGAAAATGATCGCCCAGGTGAACTGCCGGACGAGGCCGCTGCTCGTAAAGCGTTTCCAGGTACACTTCGTCCACCAGTACCCGGGCGCCGTGCGCCTTCGCAATTTCTCCCACGGCGCGCATGGTGTCCTCATCCGTATAAGCGCCGCTCGGATTGTGCAGGTTCGTTACAATGACGAGCCTGGTTATGGGAGTGATCTGGCGCTCGACTTCCGCTGGGTCCACCCGAAAACCATCTGCAAAGCGGCGCTCAAAGTAGCGCAGCTTCGCTCCCAGATAACCCGCCGTTGACTCCAGCAACTCATACGTCGGGTGCTCGATCAGCACCTCGTCGCCGGGGTCGAACGTGGCGGCCATGGCGAGATGGTTCGCCAGAGACGTCCCCTCCGAAGCCACCACGCACTCTGGGGCAACCTGGTTGTAGCGGGCCAGTCGCTCCACCAACGGCGCGTATCCATAAGGACCCGTACCGTTGATCTCGAGGTCTTCGATCCGCACTGGCAGCTCAGCTAACGGGTAATTCATCATCCCGCTGGTGGCCAGGTTGTACTTCGCATCCGAACGAAGTTTCGAAAACTCCATGTACGGCGACATCATCTGCGAACGTCGAGTCATCGGTCTTCCCTGCCTGCCTTTTGTTCACACTGACGACTGGCTACTTGGGCCACTATCTTCTCAGTGCCTCACCTTTATCGCCGTCCTGTGGCGATAGGTGGAAACGACAGTTTCCAACCCCGTCATCCTGAGCGAGGACGTGCTGAACAGCGCGCGTCCGAGTCGAAGGACCTGCGTTTTCCACCGGGAGCCCATTCGCGAACACGCGGTGGCCTTGAGCGGGTCTGTTCTCGGATCTTGCTTCGATTCCCCGTGCTCGTCATTCCGATCCGTGTTCATCCGTGCAAATCCGTGGTCGCCTCTGCTCCTACCAGCTATTGGCCACTCTCTTGCGCCACGCCCAGAACCCGTACACCGGCATGCCCAGCGCCAGAATCCCCAGCCCCAGTGCGGTATTCGCCGGGTACTTGTAGATGGTGTTGATAACCACCAGCCAGCACACCGCCACGAACAACGCAGTGGTGTAGGGATGCCCGGGCACACGGTATCCCTCTCTTTCCTCCGGCTCCCGGCGGCGAAACACGAACAGGCTCGCACCCGTCAGTCCAAAGAAGATGAAGTCCATGGACACAACATAGTTGAGGATCTTCTCGTAGCTACCGGACAGCGCGATAACCAGCGTCATCGCACTCTGCATCACAATGGCGAGCACCGGCACGTGCGACTTCGCGTCTACCCGGGCGACCGCTTTGAAGAACAACCCATCACTCGCCATGGCGAAATACACGCGGGGCGCCGTGAGCACCGACTGGCTCAGAAATCCAAGAGTCGAAACTGCGATTCCCAGGGCAATCAGACGAGCGCCGGTGGTCCCCATGGCCATGCGCATCACTGCGGATGCCGGCACTGTGCTCGCGGCCAGTCCCTGCGCGCCCAGCGCCCTGACGCAGACGAAATTCACCCCGAGGTACAGCACAATAACACCGATCACGCCCATCACCAGCGCGCGCGATAAATTGCGCCGCGGGTCTTTGATTTCTGTTGCGATGAAGTTCGCCGTCTGCCAGCCGCCGAACGCAAACAGCACCGGGACCATCGCCGCGCCGATCGCCGTGACCAGATCGACAGACGGCTCACGATCCAGCACCGGGTGCAACAGGGGATAGGGAGAACGAATCAGAAACAGTCCCGCCAGCACCAGGATCGCAATAGCGCCGATCTTGAGCAACATCAGGACGCTCTGCACCCGGCTGCCCGCCTTCACGCCCAAACAGTTCACGATCGTCAGCGCCGTAATTGTCGCGACGGCAACTATCTTTTCGGAAACACCCCAGCCGGTGAGCTCGAGCAGATAGCGGGCAAAGGTGATGGTTACTGCGGCCATGCCTCCGGTCTGAATGACCAGCAGCAACACCCATCCATACAGAAATCCAGCCAGCGGATGGAAGGCCTCGCGCAGGTACGCATACTGGCCGCCGACGTCAGGCATGCGCGCCGCCAACTCGGCGTAGATGAACGCTCCCAGCATCGCGACGACTCCGCCCGCGACCCATACTCCAAGAATCAGCACCGGCGTGTGCACTTGCCGCGCGACGACGTACGGGTTGATGAAAATCCCCGCGCCCACGATGCCGCCCATGACGATCATGGTGGCGTCGAACAGTCCAACGCGACGGAGCAGTTGGGGAGGCTGAGTCGTCATGTGGAGTAAAGCTGTGAATGTACCATGCGGCCCCGTGAGCCAAAGTCTAGAGCGGTTTCCGAGTTGTTGTAGCCTGTGGCGGTTAATGGCAGAGCGACGCTTTCAGGGCCGCGTCCTGCAACGCCTTTTGAAGAGAACCGGGTTTTAATCCCGCGGCACTCCGGCTACAGCATTTTCACAGAAGGTGTAACCGATTCCCGTCAGGGGGCCAGGGCTGTCTCAATCAAGACAGCAAAAGCGAGAGCCATGCCCTCCCGGTCGATGGCAACCGAGAGCGGTAGGCTGAAAGTCGGGGTGCCCCCCTACCCCCTACCACTCACCGTGCAGAATCAATGACTTATGAATAAATTCCGCGCAAAGTCCTACAAACAAATGAGTTATACGCAAAGTATCACAAACAAATAAGTTAAGGCTACTTTTGAGGGACTTTTGGCACCAAAACTCGGTCTGATTTAAGCCATTCCGCTGTAACGTCATAGAAATAAATGGGTTATATGTAAAGTCTTGCAAAAAAAGAGGTTAGGTCGCGTTTTCTGGGTTTGGGAGCCAAAATCTGCCTGTTGTCGCGCAATTCCCTGTAAAGTCTTAGAAACAAAAGGTTTATACGTAAAGTATTGTTATCAAATAACTTAGCTGGCAGCTCTCTGCGCTCTGCAGGAGCCTCGCCCAAGCGTCTGCCGGGCCAGCCAGAATCAGCAATACAGCACTGGCTGTGGTGGGACCAACAGAAATCGGCAGGCAATGTGACGAAGGTAACTTATTTATCCCAAAGTGGGACGGATGGCAGGACGATTTCAACAATATCGGTTGGAACAGAAGGCAGCGCATCCGAGGCCAAGACTAACACCACGTGGCCGCTGCGCCGCTGAATGGAGCGCTGCCAGGCATAGTTTGGATCAGCGCAAACGGCGCGATTGGAGTTTGGTGACATGCCTTGCGGCGGCGCTGCGCCGCGTACACCAGAGGTGGGAGTGCTCTAAAAAGTAGAGCGGTGTCAGGTGCTAATTAAGTAAATACTTCTAGCCTATAGCCTAGCAGTATCAGCGGCTCCGTCCATACGACGGGTCGGGCGAGTTGGCCGAGTTGACGTCGATATGCAGCCCGGCATTGGGCGCCATGCCCGGAGGATAGCAGTTGCCGTCGGCGGCGTAAGTCATGCGACACGAGGCAGTTAGATCTGCACGCCGGGGCGACTGTGCATACTGCCAAACATCCGCAAACGCCACGCCGCTCCTGGACGGAGCCGGCGGTGCGGCCGGAAACACGCATCCCGGCGCCGGGCCGCATTGATCGTTGGAAATAAAGAACTTAATATCCCTCCCTTCGGCGTTTTGGCGGATGTCGTTGGCGGTGACAACGGAGATCCTGGGCGACTCACGAAATGGAATGCCGGAACAATAAATCCCTGCCCGATAACCACTTGCGGCCACTCTATCCACCCAGGCGTGGATGTAGGCGCGCTGCTCGGGTAGCATGCGTCCACCCTGCTCCTGGTCCAGAAAAATGATCGATTTAGGCGGGAACCCCTCTGATTTCGCGGCACTTACGGCAGCAGCCGCATCGCGCTTGCCGACCCCAGCGGCATCGCCCGAGGCTTTCAGCTCGGCGTACTCGCGACCGTTGAACAGCAGCAGGAAGCCATAGCCCATGGCGTCGAGGCGCGCCCGCTTGCCAGTCCAGGTATTGCCGCTGGCGCCGGGTGGCTGGTTAAGCCAGTATCCTGTGAAAGCAAATGACTTGCGCAAGAGCAGCATGTTGGCGTCCCCGGGGTAGTCGTTGCGATCCATCCCCAGATAGGTCTGTCCCACGGCAGGCCAGGCCCTAGTCAGCAGCAAGAGAATAAGAGCGCCCCACACTCGGATGCTAAGCCGTTTCATATCAGCTTAATACGGCCCGATGATGCCACCGATGCTGCGAGCAGCCGGCAATTTCAGGGCGGCGGGCGCGAGGCTCCAGTAGTCGGCAAAGGTGTCGAGATACTTGTACCCGGAACCGGTGTTAAACAGAACCACCTTGTCGCTCTCTTTCAGGAAACCCTCCTGAAGCAGTTCCTGATACGCCGCCAGCGCTGCACCTCCTTCGGGCGCAGCGAAGATGCCCTCGGTGGACGCTAAGTCTTTTACCGCCATCATGATCTCGTCATCGCTCACTGCGACCGCTGTGCCGCCACTCTTGCGAATAATGTCTAGAATGATGAAGTCTCCGTAGGCCTTGGGGACCCTGAGTCCAGCTGCAAGGGTATGGGCGTTCGGCCACGTCTCCGACACAGGCCTTCTCTCATCTGAGGCCTTAACGATCGGAGCGCAGCCGCTGGCCTGGATGCAGATCATTTTGGGGCGACGGCTGGTCGCGATCCACCCCAGTTCCTCCATTTCCTCGAATGCCTTCCACATGCCGATGAGGCCGACGCCTCCGCCGGTGGGATAGAGGATCGCGTCCGGCAAACTCCAGCCCATTTGCTCGGCCACCTCATAACCCATCGTCTTCTTGCCTTCCACGCGGAAGGGTTCCTTTAACGTTGAAACATCGAACCAGCCCTCGGCGTCTTTTTGCTCGGCTACCATTCTGCCGCAATCGCTGATCAGGCCATCCACCAGTGTCAAATGCGCGCCGCTGGCTTCGACTTCGAGGCGGTTGGCGAGCGGGACATCCTTCGGCATGAAGACATAGGCCTCGATCCCAGCGGCAGCCGCATACGCCGCCAGGGCTCCACCGGCGTTCCCTGCCGAGGGTGCGGCGAGCTTCTTCAGTCCGTAGTGGCGAGCCATGGTGAGTGCCGCGCTCATGCCGCGCGCCTTGAAGGAGCCGGTAGGATTCAGTCCTTCGTCCTTGATGAGGAGGTTGCGATATCTGCGGCTGGGGAGCATGGGGGTCATGCCTTCGCCAAGAGTCACCGGTTCCGCATCGGGCAGAACGGCGGAATACCGCCACATGCTGTTGGGGCCGTCGTTTATGGTTGCGCGGGGCGTGTCCCGGCGTATGGTTGCGAGATCGTAGCGGACGTAGAGCGGGCCTCCGTCGGAGGGACAAACGTTGCGGGCGACGTCGGCGGTGAGATGCGCACCGCAGCGGGAGCATTCGAAGTACGAAATGTCGGCCATGTGGCTAAGGCGGAACATGGAAGTGTAGCACTGAGTTCAGTGGCTTGTGGCCGGTGGCCAGAAAGAAGCGGCCGCGGATTTACAGGGATGAGCGCGGATCGAAATGGGCCGAGAGCGGCGCGAAGGGTGGGCACCCAGTGATGACAAATCGAGGAGGGATTGCTGTGAGGGCAGGGGTCCTTCGGCTCCGGCGGCCAAGAGCGGGCCGCCTCCGCTCAGGATGACACGACAAGGATTGCCGATGCCACTCTTTCGCAAAGAACGCGAAAGGATGGGGCGCCCAGCTGGTCTGGCTGGTATAGACTTTTGCTTCGATGAGTGAGCCGTCCACTCCGCTGATGCGGCAGTATGCCGCAATCAAGAAAGACCATCCCAACGCGCTGCTGTTTTTTCGGCTGGGGGACTTTTACGAGCTCTTCTTCGAGGACGCGGTGGTGGCGGCCAAAGAGCTGCAAATCACGCTGACCTCGCGCAACAAGGAGAAGGGCATCGCGGTGCCCATGTGTGGGGTTCCCTACCACGCGGCCGAAGGATACATCGCGAAACTCATCCGCAAGGGTTTCAAGGTCGCTATCTGCGAGCAAATGGAAGATCCCCGCGTCGCCAAAAAGTTGGTGAAGCGCGAAGTGACGCGGGTAGTGACTCCCGGGACCGCGGCGGACTCGCAACTGGGAGCCGAGGAGAACAACTTTCTCGCCTGCGTCGCCGGCGCTAAAGACGTCGTCGGCTTCGCGGCGCTCGATCTTTCAACCGGGGATTTTCGCGCGACGGAATTTCGAGGCAGCGACGCCGATAGGCGAGTTCGGGAAGAGCTGCTGGTGCTGAGGCCGAGAGAGGTTTTGTTTGCCTCTTCCCTTCCCTTGTTTGAGCAACCAAAGCAACCCGCATCCCTACCGCAACAAAATGGGTCTCTTCGACAAGCTCAGGGCAGGTCCTTCGAGTCGGGCGGCCAGAAGCGGGTCGCCTTCGCTCAGGATGACAACTTGAAGGGTTTGAGCGCCAGGCAGCCGGTGTCGGGTGCGATTCCGCGGTTGGCGAGCATGGAGAACGCGACCTGGGCGGAGACTCCGCTGGAAGATTGGGTGTTCGCGCCGGACTACGCGATTCCGCTGGTCGAAAACCACTTCGGCGTGCTTTCGCTAGAAGGCTTCGGGCTGGCTGACCGCTCGGCGGCGGCCACAGCCGCAGGGGCGATTCTCCACTACATTCGTTCGACCCAGCGCGGGTCCCTCGACCATGTCGATCGCGTCGGTTATTACGAACGGCAGGATTGCCTGGTACTCGACTCGGTCACCGTCCGCAACCTCGAACTGCTCGAACCGCTGTTTGCCGGCGGCGGCGACAACCTCACCCTCTTCCGCTCGCTTGATCGCACGGTGACTCCGATGGGCAAGCGGTTGCTCCGGGCCTGGATGCTTCGGCCTTCGATCGATCGCACCGAAATCAAAGGGCGGCTCGATGCCGTCGAGGCGATGGTGAAGGACCTGGTTGCACGCGAGGAATTGCGGCGCTCGATGGACGGCATCCTCGATCTCGAGCGCCTGCTGAGCCGCGTGACGCTCGAAACTGCGAACCCGCGCGACATGCTTACGCTGGCCGCGTCTTTCGGCAGGCTCGGAGCCGTTCGAGCGACGGTCGCGGGACTCGCTGCCTCGAGACTGCAAGAGCTGCATGCGCAATGCGACGAGCTGGCCGATATTCGTGACAGAATCGTCTCCACGCTGGAAGACGAGCCGCCTATCACGCTGAACGACGGCGGGGTGATTCGCGCCGGGGTCGATCCCACATTGGACGAACTGCGCAACCTCAGCCGCAATAGCAAGCAGTACATCGCACAGATCGAGCAACGCGAGCGGCAGCGGACCGGTATCGGATCGCTAAAAGTGAAGTTCAACAGCGTTTTTGGCTACTATCTGGAAATCTCCAAGGCCAATCTTCAGCACGCCCCAGCGGACTACGAACGCAAGCAGACGCTGGTCAACGCCGAGCGCTTCACCACGCCGGAGCTGAAGGAATACGAGACCAAGGTGCTCGACGCACAAGAAAAGATCGTCGAGATCGAGCGCCGGTTGTTCGCCGAACTGCGGGCGGCGATCGCTGCCGAGGCGAGGCGCATCCGGCAGACGGCGCTGGCTCTTGCCGAGATCGACGTTCTGGCCAGCTTCGCCTCGCAAGCAGCCAACTGCGACTATTGTCGTCCCTGCTTTGACGACTCGACTGACATTGAAATCGTGGATGGCCGCCACCCAGTCATCGAGCAGCAGGACTTGTCCGGCGTGGCCGATCGCTTCGTCCCCAACGATTTGTATTTGAACGGCACGACGCATGCGGTGCTGGTGATTACCGGGCCGAACATGGGCGGCAAGTCCACGTATCTCCGGCAGGTGGCGCTGATCGTACTGATGGCGCAGATGGGATCGTACGTTCCAGCGCGCTCGGCTCGGCTGGGACTGGTGGACCGCATCTTCACCCGCATTGGCGCCTCTGACAATCTGGCGCGAGGGCGCTCGACGTTCATGGTGGAGATGACCGAGACCGCCGCGATACTCAATACGGCAACGCCGCGGTCGCTGATCCTGCTCGACGAAGTTGGGCGCGGGACTTCTACGTACGACGGGCTGGCTATCGCGTGGGCAGCCATCGAGTACATTCACGCCAACACTCGCGCGAAGACCCTGTTTGCGACGCATTATCACGAGCTGACAGAATTGGCCGATCGCCTGAGTGGCGTCAAGAACTTCCACGTCACGGTGAAAGAGAGCGCAGGCGGGATCGTCTTCCTGCGAAAGGTCACACAGGGCGCTGCCGATAAGAGTTATGGCATCGAAGTCGCGAAGCTGGCCGGGCTTACCTGTCGATGTGATTCATCGTGCTCGCGAGGTGCTGGCGGAACACGAAGCCGCGGAGCGGAACGCGGTGACGCATCTGGCGAAAGATGAGGAGAAGGGTTCCGGGCCGATGCAGTTGACCATCTTCACGCCGCTTTCGCAGAAGGTCGTGGACCGGATCAAGGAGACGGATCTGAACTCCATCAGCCCGCTGGAGGCGTTGAACCTGCTGCATGAGTTGAAGAGGCAGATGGACTGAAGCGTATCTGAATCCGCACTGAGTTTCTCCGTGGCTATCGCGATACACTTCCAGTGACTCCATGCCCTCAAGGTCAAGTCTCGATCTTCGCCAGCGGGTGGGCCAGTTGCTCATCATGGGCTTTGACGGCACCGCAATGTCGGCCCACTTGCGCTCGATGCTGGGAACGCTTCATCCCGGCGGCATTATTCTGTTCAAACGCAACATTGCCGAGGCCGCGCAGACACACGCTCTTTTGCGTGAGGCGCAGAAGACCCTGGAAACTCCGATGTTCCGTTGCGTGGACATGGAAGGCGGTACCGTCGACCGGTTTCGAGATGTAATCGCGCCGATTCCGTCGGTCGCCGATGTTGCCGGAACAGGCTCGCTGAAACTCTTTCGCAAGCAGGCGAAGCTGATCGGGCAGCAGCTTCGCGCGCTCGGATTTAACACCGACTTCGCTCCCTGTGTCGATCTGCGGCTGGAAGCGTCGAGGAGTGTCCTGGGTCCGCGCACGGCTTCGTCTTCGCCGCAGGCGACGGTTCGGTATGCACGCGAGTTCCTTGGCGGGCTGCGCGAGGCCGGAATTCTTGGTTGCGGCAAACACTTCCCCGGGCTTGGCGGAGCCAGCCTCGACAGCCATCACCATCTTCCGTCGATCGACAAGACGTGGAAGCGGCTCTGGAGCGAAGACCTCGTTCCTTATCGTGGAATGCGCAAAGAGTTTCCCATGGTAATGGTCGGGCACATTGAGTACCCGAGGGTCACGGGCGACGGCATGCCAGCGTCGCTCTCGAAGAAGTGGATCGCTGACATCCTGCGCAAGAAAGTCGGCTACCGAGGTTTGGTAGTCTCCGACGACCTCGACATGGGGGGCGTGCTGAATTCTGTATCCATCGAAGAAGCCGCGGTCGAAACCCTGCGCGCCGGATCAGATTTGTTCCTCGTCTGCCAGAAGGAGGAGCATGTGTGGCGAGCCTATGAAGCTGTGTTCAGGCGCGCCGAGAGCGATAAGAAGTTCGCCGGACTTGTCGCGATGAATGCGAAGCGAGTGGCCGGCTTCAAAGCCAAGTCCGCTGAATTGCGGGCCAGGATGAGTCCGACTCCATCATCGGCGAAAGTCGATGTTTTGCGTCGCCGCGTCTGGGAGTTTACGGAAGAATTGCGCGCCAACTCGATGGTTGCACCGGAGGACCGCGCCCTGTGAATCTCCGGCGGCACATGATTGTGGGGATGGCGCGATGATCGTGGCGGGAGTCATGAGCGGCACCTCTGCCGACGGAATCAACGTTGCGCTGGTACGGGTTCAGGGGCGAGGATTCCGCTCGCGGCTGGAACTGCTGGCGCACTACGAATTTCCTTATCCGCCCGAGGTGCGTCGCGCCGTTCTGCAGGCGATGAACGCTTCGGCTGCCAGGGTCGCCGATCTTGCCCGCCTGAATTTCACGCTGGGCGAATTGTATGGCAAGGCGGTGCAGGCGGCGCAGCGGCGGGCAAAAATCGAATGTGCGCTCGTGGGCTGTCACGGGCAAACGCTGTATCACCAGAGCGCGGCGGCGCGGTATCTGGGGGGCAAGGTGGCGTGCACGTGGCAGACGGGCGAAGGTGCGATAGTGGCGCGGCGACTGGGTGTGCCGGTGGTGTCGGATTTTCGTCCGGCGGACATGGCTGCGGGCGGAACCGGCGCGCCGCTGGTTCCCTTCCTCGATTACGCGCTGTTTCGGCATCGGCGGTACGGGCGGATTGTGCAGAACATCGGCGGCATTGGAAACCTGACAGCGATTCCTCCGCGCAGCACGCCCGAAGATGTGGTTGCGTTTGATACAGGTCCAGGAAACATGGTAATCGACGCCGTCGCCGGGCGCCTGTTTGACCGCCCCTACGATCGCAATGGACGGTTGGCGGCAAAGGGCGAGCCCATCGAGTCGGTTGTACGTCAATTGTTGCGACGCCCGTATTTTCGTCAAAAGCCGCCAAAGACCGCTGGTCGCGAACAGTTCGGCGAAGGCTACGCGCTGGAGTTGCTGCGACTCTGCCGCCGCGCCGACCCTCACGATGTGATCGCCACGGCAACCGCGCTCACCGCCCGGTCAATCGGCATGGCTGTACTCGATATCGTGCTACCCATGGATGCGTCGAACCATTCGCCGACCCCGCGGTGGCCGTCACGGTATCGACAGTTCGTCGTATCCGGCGGCGGAACCAGGAACACTACGCTGATGCGCATGATCGGCGAAGAGCTGGTGCCGCTGAAAATACAGGTCAGGACGACGGATGACTTTGGGATGCCGTCTGCGGCGAAAGAGGCGGTCGCCTTCGCGCTGCTGGCGTATCAAACCTGGCGGCGAGTGCCGTCGAACATTCCATCGGCCACTGGGGCCACCCGCCCCGCGATCCTCGGCAAGATCAGCTATGCGTAGCGCAGCACTTCAGCCGTTGGCTTGCTCCGGTTGTCAGCCTGAGCGAATTCGAAGGCCCACTTTCGTAGCCAAATACCTAATACCAGCTCTGTTTCTTCTCTTCGCCGCCTCGTGCGCCAAAAAGCCCGATCCCAACACTCTGGTCATGGTCATCGAGAGCAGTCCTACCAACCTCGATCCGCGGGTTGGGATTGACGCCCAGTCGGAGCGTATCGGAGAACTGCTCTTTGATTCGCTGGTGCGGCGCGACGAACATTTTGAGCTGAAGCCCTGGCTGGCAGAATCCTGGGAAATTACCGACCCGCAAACCTATGTGTTTCACTTGCGCAAGGGTGTGCGATTTCACGACGGACAGAACCTGACCTCGCGTGACGTGAAATGGACGCTGGACTCGCTGCTCACCGGCAAAATCCGCAGCTCGAAAGCGGCGACGTACAACAAGATCGACCGCATTGAAGCGCCTGACGACTACACCGTCATCATCCACCTCAAAGAACCCATGGCATCTCTGCTGTGGAACCTCTCCGATGGCGCAATCGGGATTGTGCCTTACGGCAGCGGAGAAGAGTTCAATAGGCATCCCGTCGGCTCGGGGCCATTCCGCTTCGTCAGCGCACAGCAGGAGAAGCAAGTTGTGATCGAGCGCAATCCGAATTATTGGGCCACGCCGGCCAAACTGGAGCGAGTTGAGTTCAAGGTGATTCCCGACGCCACGACGCGCGCGCTTGAACTACGCAAACACAGCGCAGATGTCGCGATCAATTCGCTCACCGCGGACACGGTTCTGGCACTGCGCAACGACCCCGGTCTCACCGTCGTTCAGTCGCCCGGAACCATCTATGCATACATCGCGCTGAACCTGCGCGATCCGATTCTGCAGGACGTTCGCGTCCGCCGTGCCATAGCGCATGCGATCGACGTGCAGCCCATCATTCGCTACCTGATGCGCGACGAGGCGCATCCCGCCTACAGTGTCCTTCCTCCAGAACATTGGGCCTACGATGGTGATGTGCCCCGCTACCCCTACGATGCGCACAAAGCCATGCAGATTCTGGACGATGCCGGATACCCGGAAAAAGACGGGATCCGTTTTCACATTGTGATGAAGTCCTCGACCGACGAATCGACTCGGCTGATGGCGGCCGTGCTGCAGCAGCAACTGCGCGAGGTCGGAATCCGCCTGGACCTTCGTACCTATGAGTTCGCGACTTTCTTCAGCGACATCACCAAAGGCGCATACCAGATGTATTCCATGCGTTGGATCGGCGGCAATCAGGACCCTGACATCTTCGAGTACATTTTCGACTCCAATAGCTTCCCTCCCAAGCGCGCAAACCGGACCTTCTATGCGAATCCACGGGTGGATGAACTGATTCGTGAGGGGCGCAGCACGCTCGACCAGCAGAAGCGCAAGATCATTTACGACGAAATCCAGCGCATTGTTGCCGAAGATCTGCCCTACATCAATCTCTGGTATCTCGACAATGTGCTGGTTCACACCAAACGAGTGCGGGGGATCGAACTTAGTCCCGCAGGTAATTACGACTTCCTGCGGACGGCGGAACTGACTCACTGACAGCGCCGGTCTACATTCAGGCGCCCTTTAACAGCGTGTTACCATCAAAATTCAACAGCGATCTTCAGCATAGTCAGGAGCTACAGTAGCATTGCGCATACTGTTTGTCGGCGACATTTTCGGGCGGCCCGGCCGCGCCATAGTTCATGAGCGGCTCCCAGAGTTGCAGAAGCAGTACGGCGTGGAACTCACCGTGGCCAATGGTGAGAACGCCGCCGGCGGCTTCGGCATTACGCCGCAGATCGCCGAAGAGCTTTTCGAGTTGGGCATCGATGTCATCACCACCGGCAACCACGTCTGGGACAAGCGCGAGATCATCGACTACCTGAATTCGGCGAACGGCAATGAGTCGTCACTGGCGCGGCGGGTGTTGCGTCCCGCGAACTATCCGGCCGGAAGCCCGGGCTTTGGCTGGTATCAGGGACGGACCCGCAGCGGCGTGGACTACGCGGTCATCAATGTGCAAGGCCGCGTGTTCATGGCCAACAATGACGATCCTTTCCGCGTCGTCGACGAGCTGCTGAAACAAATCGCCGCCAAGGTCATCGTGGTCGATCTGCACGCGGAGGCGACCTCAGAAAAGGTGGCATTGGGGTGGTATCTGGATGGCCGCGTTACCGCCGTATTGGGCACGCATACCCATGTGCCGACAGCCGACGAAAAGGTCTTGCCCGGAGGAACCGCCGTCCAGACTGACGTGGGAATGACGGGGCCTTATGACGGCGTGATCGGTGTGCAGAAGGAGCTCATCGTGCAAAAGTTCCTGACCAACATGCCCTCGCGCTTTGAGCCGGCGGTGGCGGATGTTCGCCTATGCGCGGCACTGGTTGAGTGTGATCCCATTACCGGCCGCGCCAGCAGCATCGAACGGATTATGCTGAAGCAGGAGTAGTTAGTGGCTAACAGCTCGTTGCTAATCGCTGATTGCTCATTTACCCTTCCCCTTCATGTCTCGGCCCGATGAACTATTCATGGAAGAGGCGCTGAGGGAAGCGCAGCGTGCCCTCGCACTCGGCGAAGTTCCGATAGGCGCAGTCATCGTTCGCGACGGCCACATCGTGGGACGCGGCTGCAACCGTCCTGTCAGCGATCACGATCCCACGGCGCACGCCGAGATTCAGGCCCTGCGCGAAGCCGGCCGCGTGGTTGGCAACTATCGTTTGGCAGACTGCGACCTCTACGTTACCGTGGAGCCCTGCGCGATGTGCGCCGGCGCCATCACGCACGCACGAATCCGCCGGTTGATCTACGGCGCCGAAGACCCTAAGGCGGGCGCGGTCCATTCCATGCTTCAAGTGCTGAACCATCCCAAGCTCAATCACCAGGTCGAGGTCACCTGCGGAGTTTTGGCCGCTCGCTGTATGGACTTGATGCAGACGTTCTTTCGCGAGCGGCGGTCGTCGGGCGACCTCGCGGGCTAAACAGGATGCGGAAGAAGTAGAAGAAGAAGAAGATGAATAAAGGGGTTGTACGGCACGGGTGAAGCCGTGCCCTTTCAAAGCGCAACCGCACCGGCTGACGTGCCGGGGAGACGGAGTTCACTTTTGTTAAACTAAGAGGGCTGGCGGCTTCGGCCAGTTATATCCGCGCGGAGAGGTGCGTGAGCGGTTGAAACGATCCGCCTCGAAAGCGGACATACCTTAACGGGTATCGGGGGTTCAAATCCCTCCCTCTCCGCCATCGATTCAGCCAAGTTCCCATCGCAAACGAGGTCCCTCGCTGCGCTCGGGATTTCGGCTGCAGGCTCCCGCTTCGCTCACGCCTGCATAACGCCTCAAGTTCAAATCCCTCCCTCTCCGCCATACTTTTCCGAGTTCCGCCCCTCTCTACCATTCAACTGCCGCTGGAGCCAAATCCCTTGGCGCCTCTCGCAGCCTCGCTCAACTCGTCCTCGAAAACGTCGCCGGCCAGGAAGGGATGCTCCAGCAACTGCGCGATCTTGTCGCCTTTTCTGATGGAGTACGGATCGTCGCCAAGATTTTCCATCAGCACGACGATCTCGCCCCGGTATCCCGCATCGATGACGCCAGCATTGCACATCAGCCGCTTCTTCGCCATGCCGGAGCGAGTCTTGACGATGCCACCGGCGGCAGGCACAAATTCGATCGCGATTCCGGTGTGAACGCCGGCGGCACGGCGCGCCGGTAGCGTAATGTCCTCGGCCGAATACAGGTCGTATCCGATGTCTTCCCCGGGATGTGCTACTGTGGGCAGCACAGCATCAGGCGCGAGTCTCTTGACTTTGAGCATGACCTTCATTCTGCCAGATGAGCCATACCTCAGGTAACGCGCAGCAAACTCGATCCGAAGGTACCTTACATCAGCGAAGCTGCCGTCCGCGAAGTCCTGCATTACGAGGACCTGATTCCGACCATGGAACGTGCCTTGATCGACTTCTCGACCGGCAAGGTTCTGCAGCCCGTGCGCAGCATTTTGCCGGTCACAGAATTTCATGGCTTCCTGGGAGTCATGCCCGCGGTGTACGGCGACATCATGGGCGCCAAGCTGGTGACGCTGTTTCCCGACAACGGGGACATCGGGCTCCCGACTCACCAGGGCATCATCGTGCTGCTCCGGGCGACGACCGGTGAACCCCTCGCCGTTCTCGACGGGCGACTGATCACCGAAATGCGAACGGCTGCAGTCACCGCGGTAGCCACGAAGCTCCTGGCTGATCCCGAAGCCCACACTCTTGCAATTCTCGGGAGCGGGGTACAGGCTCGGGCGCATTGGCAGGCCCTGCGACTGGTTCGAGACTTCAGCGAGGTCAGAGTCTGGAGCCGCAATCCCGAACATGCTCGGGCCTTGGCGTCGGAGATCGGCGCCACTGCGGCAGCCGCCGAGGAGGCTGTACGCGGTGCCGACGTCGTGGTGACTGTTGCGAACGTATCCGATCCTATCTTGTTTGGGCGATGGCTGAAGCCCGGAGTGCTCGTCAATGCAGTGGGGGCGGTCGGGGCCAGCAAGCGCGAACTGGATGACGCCGCCATGCAGGGAGCGGTCGTGGTCGATTCGCGGGAAGCCGCATTGGTAGAGTCCGGCGACATACTACTCTCAGGGGCAACCATCTATGCAGAGTTGGGCGAGATACTTGCCGGAAAGCGAGCCGCGGCCGTCGGCTAGCATCAACCGTCTTTAAGTCGCTCGGATTGGCCGTGGAGGACCTGGCAACGGCACGGTTGGTGATGGATCTGACCAAGCCATAGAATTCCGGTGATAGAGCCGCACCTTCGTAGTCGAACACTCGCCGTTCACCGACCGGCGGTGGAAAAACTGGTAAGCACGGCCCATCCAACGCCAAGAATGATCGCGATCATCACAAAGAACGCCACCACCCAGACGATGGCGACCGTCTTCTCTTGCTCCGGCGTAGGCAGCGTGATGCCGATCGCCAGCATGATTCCCTTGGTGAACGAAACCAGCATTCGCATGATCATGGCAACCCGCAGCCGCTGGCCAGATTCTCTTGCCTCTGCCAGCTATTGGATTATGCCCGTTTTGCACGAGGTTGGATAGCTCGCATGATGCTGTGCCCATTCGCTTTGCAATCACAACGCTAGAACTCTATGGCTGCGTTCGGAGCAAAAGAAAGGGTGGCCGGAAACTTCCGGCCACCCGTCGCTGGTGAGGCGAACTCGTACTACCCGGCCTACGGCAGGTAGTAACGGAACGAGGTGAACCACATGTTCTCAATCGCGGTCGGCGCAATCGTCGCCTTAGGCGGAACGGTGGTGTATGGCGGCAAGCCATAGCCCACCCACCCGACGCGGGTCAGGTAGGAATACTGCATTCCGATTTGCAGCCGACCCTTTGGACCGTTGTAGGGCTTGTACCAGAAACCGGTAGTGCCCTCGATGACGCTCTTGGTCTGGCCCGTGCAGTTCGACAGCCCGCCGGGTCCATAGCCGTTGGCAGCGGTCGGCAAGGTTTCGGTGCCGCAGCCGGTGTTGTTGAACAACTGAGAGCCGTAACCTACCGGCTTACCCGCGGCGCTCAAGTACCAGGTTCTTCCCACATACTCGCCGCCGCCGTAACCGTAGAAATCCCACTTCGGAGAGTGCCACTCCAAGCTCAACAGCGCCTGGTAGTTTTGCAATGCTTTCTCCTGACCCAACGGATTTACGGTCATGTCTGGCAGGCTTGAGGTGCCGTAACGGCCGACGCCCTTACCACCCAGGAAGTGCAACCCGGTCTCGATGTGCTTCTGGTAGAACAACCAGCGCGCGTTGGCACCCCAGCCGCCACCCCAAATGGTGTTGTTATAGGCTCCCGCGGCCGAGGCCGTAGTCGCCGTGGCGTTGGGATAGATGCGGGCGCGAAATGCGCTGGCAATGCCGAACACTTCGTAGTGCCCGAAGCCGGGCTCAAATGCCACCTTGGCTATGAAGTCGGGCGAGACGTTGGACGAGTAATTGGCAGTGGGGTTGTAGAGACCACCGCCTGTTCCCGGACCGCCAATCAGGAAGTTGGTCGGGTTGCCGGATGCGGTCAGCAGGGTTTGCGCATTTTCCACTGAGAATCCCAGCCACGTCTTGTTGTGGAAGTTTTTGGTGACGCGAAGGCCATACTGACGGGCCCAACTGAAACCCGCCGTGTACTGCGGGTCGATCTGCAGCGGACCGGCTTCAGAGCGATTGTCGAGGCCCTTTTTGGTCTCTGTCACCAAAGACCACATCTGACCGCCGGTAACCGTCCAGCCGTTGTGGAAGGCGGCTTGGGCGAAAAACTGCCTCTGCCGCATCGTGTAGCTGTTGCTCTGATTGTTGTTGGAGGTCACGCCTGCAGACAGCAAGTCCAACTCGTAGTAACCGGACAGGTTGGTGGTTCCCCACTTGCCCTGCGCCAGCATCGAAATGCGCGACTGGCGAGCCGATCCGTAGAATTCGGAGAATCGCGCCTGCGCGGCGCCAGAGTACGGAATCGAGTTGAAAGGCGTATTGATGTCGGAAAAGGTGGCATGCGGACGCCACACGGTTTCAGCCGCGAAGAAGCCACCCGGAGTCAGGGTGACTCCCTTGTAGTGCAGCGCCAGCGGAGCCTCCAAATCGCCCACGCGCTTCTGGGTGTCTGTCAGACCCTTCCACGGTATTCGCCTGGACGGCCTTCAGGTCGGTCACGTCATGTTGCAAGGCGCTGAATTCCTCGGCACTCAACGCTCCTTCTTTTTTCTCGCCGCCGAGAGCCGACTGCGCCGCCGATTGCGCCTGGCTGGCCGTCGATTGGGCCTGCCCGACCTGCTGCTGGAGCTGCTGGATGGCCGCGTCACGCGACTGAACCTGTTGCTGGAGCTGTTGGATCTGCTGCTGCTGCGCAGCAATCGCGTCTTTAAGTTCCTTGAGTTCGGAGCTCTGCGCAAACGCGCACCCCGTCATCAACAGGAACAGGGCTAGTGCTAGTGTCCGTTTCATCCTTCTCTCCTGATCTTTCAGTGGCATGATGAACTTCAAACCAGTACACGAACGTCGAATGTCGTTAGAAGTGACAACCGCAGGTCTCACGGGTACGTGTTCGATCGAATGCTAGGCGGTCAATGTTAAGGAGTTGTGAACGCACGGTGAAAGTTCCGCGAACACCCCCGAGGTAACGGAGAACAAGACAGGCGCGTTTACCGGCTTTTAATACTGAGACGCAGCGGCGCTATGCTATGTTGCATTGTTGTATCCAAACTCGGTCTAAACCCAGAAGAGGACACGCAACATGGGAGACATCGCGCGCAGCAGAAATACTTCGGTCTTGGTAGGGACAGGGTTCTGCCTTGCCTTCTTGCTCGGCTTGCCTGGCCCCGGCGGCAGTGGGACAGTCGGCTACGGCACCGGCGTTTGGCCAGAATGTGAAGGAAGTCTACTTCCCCTTCAACATCTACAATCGCACCATCGAGCCCGCGGTGCTGGACGCCAACGCTGCCTGGCTGAAGCAGAACCCCGACGCCAAGATGTGGATTCAGGGATACGCCGATCCACGCGGAGATATCGTTTACAACCTGGTGCTGTCGTACCATCGCGCGCAGTGGGTGAAGTCGCAACTGGTCAAGCGCGGAGTGGACGAGTCGCGCATCGGCTACGCCACGGGATGGGGCAAGCTTTACCAGACCTGCGAAGTGAGCGACGACAAGTGCTTCCAGCAGAACCGCCGCGTGGACGTTGTTTCTCCGGAAGACCTCATGTTTCATGGGGCCGGACAGTAGCCCGATCCCACGTAAACATGTTTCATTGAGGCAGATTGGCGCGCGTTGCTCCGCGCACAATCTGCCTTTCGATTTGCGTTGTTGCAGCCGGCCAGTCAATCTGACGCGAACGAATTGATTCACGGGCCGGAGAACGCGGCTGGCGAGACCAGTTCGGGGTTGTTATAATCCACTTACCGCAGCACTTCTCACCGTGCAATCGCGCGCGTGGCCAGGTAGCTCAGATGGTAGAGCGCAGCCCTGAAAAGGCTGGCGTCGGCGGTTCGATTCCGTCCCTGGCCACCATCTTCTCAACAACTTCCAAGCCTCTCATCCCCCAATTACGTTCCAAAACGCTCCAATTGATCACTGCACAGTTGCTGGCTAAGGCAGCATTTCCACCGCACGTCTCCTCGACTCGGGGATGTCCTGGACGTAATTGTCCGCCGTCTGGACGTGGCAGTCCCCCACGCTTGCGGCAATGGTTTGAGTTATCCATCTGAAATACGTAGGTAGCCTCCTCTTGAACACCCAACACTAACCCGGTCGAGGGCCGAGTCGCCTTGGGGGCGGTGCTGGTTACGGCACGAATCCTAGGCCACCGTCTCGTAATACCTCGGACGTCTTCGCCCACGAATCCAGACTTACACCGCGGCCTGCTAGGCGAGGGAGATGATTTCCACAACGGCGTTGTAGTCTGGCACGCCGCTCGGATCGAGCCGGCCGGCCGGAACGACCAGGTTTACCTCTGGCCAGTGGCCCTGTATGCAACCTGGTTTGATGCGGCCTATCTTCACGCGCCCACGGAATTCGCCGCGATCATTTCGCAGCAGGATTGGGTCTCTATCTCGCAGGCCAAGCTGTTCCACATCCTCCTTCGCCATAATGATGTCTTCCCGTTGGAGGCCGGTAAGGGGATCGGTAACGTTGTATATCATGCTGTTGAATTGTTTGCCGCGGCGAGTCGCCAGCAGGAATTGTCCTTCGGGTACAGTTTCTTCGGGGAGACCGATCGGCGAGAAACGTCCCTTACCATCAGGCGTCAGAAAGCCGCCTAGCAGTAAGCGAGGTCCGCCGTACTGAAAGTTATCGCCCTTCTTACGCATGTTCGCAATGCCCTTGTATGTAGGGCAGACGCGATCGATTTCCTCACGGATATCCTGCGTGTCTTTCCACGGGAAAATCTTGGCGGCGCGCTCGGGATCGGCGTATCGCGCGACCTGGACCGGGATTTCCCACTCATCGCGCGTCTCGGGAATTCGCGGCCCAGGAATTTCCGGAGAGTAAATGATGCGCCGCTCGGTGCTGGTCTCGGTCCCGCCCCCGCGCTGCTCATAACGAGTCCGCGAGGGGAGCAGAACGACTGTCTCGGCCGGATCCACGAACATGTTCGAGCTGAGCATGATGTCCTGATGGACACGGAAACCGATGTTGGCCACCGATCGCATCACGCGCTCGGGTTCGGGGAGCGTGTCCACGAAGTTCCCGCCGCTCTGCCATAGCACGTCGATCTCTCCGCGCTCGGCGGCCAGGATCATATGGGCGGCGGACATTCCTTCCCATGCAGGGGGCTCAAAGCCCCAGAATTCAGGTTTCGCAAACCGTTTGGCATTCTCGTCGGTGACCGGGACGCCCATCACGTAGGCGCTCGGCATTCCTCCCATCTCGGCGCCGCCCTGCACGCCACTGTGACCGCGTATAGGCATCAGTCCGGTATGCGGCCGGCCCACGTTTCCGCGTGCGAGTTGAAGGTTCACAATCGAGCGAACATTGTCGCTTCCATAGCTGTGATGGGTAATCCCCATGCTCCAAACGATGATCGCGTGGCGGGCTGCGCCGAAGGCCTTCGCGAAGCGGTACATCTCCGCCTTGCTTTGCCCTGCGCTCCGCTCCAGGTCCTGCCAGGAAAGGCTGCTGGCCTTTGCCTCGGTGTCTTGCCAGCCGGAGGTGCGAGCCGCGATAAACTCGCGGTCTACCCAGTCGTTCTCGATGAGATGTTTCAGCACCCCGTAGAAGAATGCGATGTCTCCGCCGACGTGGATCTGGAAGTAATCATCGGCCAGGCGCGTGCCAAACAGCGCACTCTTGATGACGGAGGGCACCCAATAACGTTCTAGACCAGGCTCGAAGTAGGGATTAACCACAAAAACTTTGGTGCCCGCTTGCTTGGCATAATAAAGATATTTGGTGGCGACCGGCTGGTTGTTGGCAATGTTGCTGCCAACAAAGATGATCAAGTCGCTGCCAATCCAATCCGAATACGAACAGGTGGTCGCCGCACACCCGACGGTTGCACTCAACGCCGCCGTGCTTGGGGCATGGCAGATGCGCGCGCTGGTATCCACATGGTTGGTCCCGAAGAAGCGGGCCGCCTTCTGCTGAGCATAATATGCCTCGTTGGTGAGCCCTCGTGAAGTGAGATACCAGCCGAGGCGATGCGGATCAACCGCGCGCAGCCGTTTCGCCGTCAAGTCAATCGCTTCATCCCAGGGGATGCGGCGGAATCCTCTGTCGCCCTTCCGTCGTACCATCGGCACGGAGAGACGCCCCAGTTTGCGCAGCTTGCTATTCGACATTCCACGAAGCGAAGGGACATTCTCGAGCAAACGCCAGTCGACGGCTGGCATAGTGTTCAGCCGGAGTAGTTGCAGGCGCACGGCGCAAAGATGAATGCCTTCCATGGTCCAGTCGTGCATGCCGGAGGTGCCAAGCGCGCAGCCGTCGCAACAGCCGTCGCGCAGAATCCGGTGTGCGTAGTCAAGATTGTCACGGTTTTCCCAGATGGTATCGAGAATGTCTTTGTAAGCGTTGGGATGCTGTTCGTTGATTCCATAGGGGACAATGCTGACCCATTGGCGCTTGGCCACTTTTTCGCTCCGGTTTTTCAGGGTGTCATTCACCAAAACATCGTACACCGGCAATATCAATGAGTTGGCCATGAGCTCATGCAGCGACATCGGATAAGGTTCTTGCCATGAGCTGCTGGTTCTTGGTTCTTTCAAAGACTTGACGGACTGAGGCCACCATTGCCAAAATCCTCGCCCGTGAAAGTGTAGCTCCAATTCGGAGTACTTCTTGATTGACCGACGTGCGAAGCAAGAGCGACCCCTGGATCTCGCGAGGTCGCTCATGGCTCCAACCCGCACTGGGTTGCAAAAAATCCGGGGAGCGACGGACGATATGCCGATGATCTGCCTAGCGACTGGCGATGCCACGTTGTAACACTCTTCTGCGTCCGAAAGATGAGCCATTTCGTCGAACACAACCCCGCAGGGATGGTGGGAACACCACTGGTTCGCGCCCTGCGGAATCCCGGTAACCTTGCTTCCATTCGACAGCTTGAGTTCGGTGTAGTTGTCGCCCGTCACCCATGCCCGCTTCTTCTTCCAGACATCCTGCAGGCGATAGAAGATGCGAATGCAGTTGCCAGATCGGCGGCCTTATCCTCTTTCTGCGACTGGAGCACTCACACCATGCCCGGATGCCACTGCATGATCCACGCCACGTACCCGCAGACCAGCCAGGCGGACATCATCTCGCGGGTCTTGGGGATAAACATCTTGGGACGGTCGAGTAGGTAATGCAATACAACGGCAAAGTATTGTTTCTTCGGGACCGGCGCGATTAGCTACGTGCCCTTCGCCATTCAGTGCTGGTCCCCGGTCGCCGTGTGTTGGGCCAGCCACAGAACACAGCCTGAGTCAAAGGTCGCATCCTTTCGATTCCGTCCCTGGCCACCATAGAATCATTGATTTGTATGAGCGATTCCGTCTGACTTCAGGCCGGTTCCGGCGTAAGGAATACTGGGTCCCAGCCCAGATCGGTTCCCGCCGTCTCCTCTGACCGGCAAGCACACCTCTTTCCCTAGCAAATGTGCACTTGCATTCCTCGATCTTTTCCAAGACCTTGAAAGAGAACAATGGAGGGACTATGGCGATTGTGGCCGGAGTCGATTTCGGAACCCTGAGCGTTCGAGTTTCCGTGGTAGACAGCGAGCGAGGGGTGCTGGCATCGGCTGTCGCGGAATACCCGCTCCATCGCAAGCGCGAAGACCCTGAGTATGCAACCCAATCGCATGATGATCACATGCGTGCTCTGGCTGCTGCCACACGCGACGCGCTGAGCAATGCCGGGGTGGTGGGTAATCAGGTTGAGGCGATTGCCCTGGACACGACCGGCTCCAGCGTCCTGGCAGTAGGCAGGGACCTGAAGCCGCTGGGTGAGTACTACTTGTGGTGCGATCATCGCGCCAAGGGTGAAGCGGCGGAAATCACAGCCGCCGCTCACCGCGAAGGCCTCGAAGCGATCAAGTGGTGCGGAGGCGTTTACTCCGCCGAGTGGGGCTTCTCGAAATTGCTGCACTGGCTTCGCCACAATCCGGACCAGCGCTCCGAATTCGTGACTGCGCTGGAACACTGCGACATGGTAGCCGCCACTCTTGCAGGCATGACAGATCCAAAGAAGGTAAAGCGCAGCGTCTGTGCCATGGGGCACAAGTGGCTGTGGAATCCGCATCTCGGTGGGCTGCCCTCGGAGGAGTTTCTGATCAAGGTCGATCCGCTGCTGGCTGGAGTGCGTGAAAAGCTCGATGGAGACTATGCGAAATCAGATCAACTTGCCGGACGGCTCTCCGATTTCTGGGCCGAAAAGCTGGGGTTGAAGCCGGGAATTCCCATCCCTGTCGGCGCCTTCGATGCGCATTGGGACGCGATCGGGGCGGGTTGCCGCACCAACGACATCGTCAACGTGATCGGTACCTCTACGTGCATGATTGGAATCACTCCGTCGGCGAATCTGGTTCCGGGCGTCTGTGGGGTCGTCGAGGGCAGCGTGCATCCGTCTCGCACGGGGATCGAAGCGGGCCTCTCGGCTGTGGGAGACATCTTCAGTGCAATCGCTACTCGCGCCGGGACTGACGTAAAAACGCTGAGCCAGGGGCTGGAAAGTTATAGGGCGGGACAAACAGGACTGTTGCGACTGACGTGGGACAACGGCGATCGTACTGTGCTGGTCAATCCCAACCTTCGTGGCATGACTCTGGGTTGGAACTTGCAGACTACCGCACAGGATGAGCTGTTCGCCGCCATCGAAGGCACCGCGCTTCATACCCGCGTCATTCTTGACCGCATGTCGAGCAACGGTGTGAACATCAAGCGGGTCATCAACGCCGGCGGAATTCCCCAGAAGAGCCCGGTACTGAACCAGGTTTACGCCAACGTATTGGGACGGCCCGTGCTGGTTCCCACCACGGGCACTACCAGCCTGGGTTCTGCGATCTTTGCCTTCCTGGCCGCCGGCACATTCAAGACGGTTGAAGAGGCCCAGGATGCGATCTGCCCGACACATACGGTCTATGAACCGCAGACTTCGGAGCAACGGACTTATGACGAGCTGTATGTCCTCTACAACGAACTGTACTTCGCATTCGGGCAACCCTCCGCCCGCGGCATCGGCTCGGTTTTGCCGAAATTGATCGAATTGGCCGCGGCGAGCAAGGTTGGCCTTGCTTCCGCACCGCCTCGCTAAGAGCTCATTTCGTCAAGGGTGGGTTCAGAGGCCCCTGTGCCGGTGTTCGCGTAACTATCACTTTCGTTGGCGGCGGTATTTGCGGGCGGCGAGTTCGTCCTGCTTCCTCTTCTTTTCTGCAGCACGTCGCATGCGCTTGACTTCATTGGGCGAATACATGCTGCCCCTGCAGTTGGCGTGGCCACAGTGGCAAGGCGCTTCGTCGTCCCCGTCGTAAAGCCAGTAGTCGTAGGTGATTTCCTCGCCCGTCTTCAAGTCACGCAACGTCCGGATGAAGATGCGGCCGTTAATTTCATCCGTCTCGCAATTCGGCTCACAGGAATGGTTCACGAACATGGCCATTCCGTGGCCGTCGATCACAGTGTCGCCTTTGCCGATCCCGAACAGGTAGGTGAACGGACGCCCATCGTAACGCACGTCGCCTTCTTCCTTACTGATGCGCTCGCCGGTGTACTCAAGGACAACTGTGCCCTTGGGAATGTCCTCCAAGGTGAAGCAACCGGCGGCGTGAATGTCAGAAGAGCGCGTAATCAGGCGTGGCAATAGCTGATTCTCCGAAACAAATTTCTCCAGAGTATAGCGCAGCCGGAAGTTCATACCCGGTCCCCGAACTAAGGGAGCTGCGAGACCGCCGGTTGTGTCGCACGTCACAAAGAGCACGTACATTTGGAGGTTCACAAGCGGACGTGGATTTCGTATTCTAAACACTCACTGGAAATGGAGGATTTCTCATGATTCACATGATCATTCGTCATAAGGTTGCCGACTACAGCCGCTGGAAAGAAGCTTTCGACGCGCATCTCAACGTGCGGAAGGCCGCAGGGGAAACCAATTATCGGGTGCTTCTGTCGGTGGAAGATCCGCGTGAGGTCACGCTTTTCCTCGATTGGGACAGCCTCGAGCGTGCCCGTGGGTTTGCCGGTTCCGAGGACCTGAAACAGGCCATGCAACGAGCGGGGGTCGTTGGCGATCCCGATGTGCGTTTCCTCGAGGACGCCCGCACTGTGCGTCGCTCCTCTGCCGACTGATCAGGCGGAGTGCCGGGGATCTCGGAAATTTCTTGACACGAAGCCGTCTGTTTGATCCCAAATTCTTCACTGAAGATCGTCAGTTTCGGTGGAACGCGTCCGATACCCTCGGTTTGTGATTGCGGCGAAAGCCAATATCCATGCGGGGTTCGCGCGACATGCCATTCTGTCAAGAACTTTTCATGGAAAACATTCGCAGTCATTCCGGCTCTCTATTCGAGTCCGTTGACAAAGAGCGATGGGCGGTTACAATTACCGCCAACTTCAATTACCGATCAGAGCGCGACAGTGATAGAAAATTCGAAATCCACGGACGTCCTTTTACAAACCGACATTCCTGAACTTGAACTTCATGCCAGCGGAAAAGTCCGCGACATCTACAAGGTCGATTCCGATCACCTCTTGTTTGTCGCCACCGATCGCATCTCGGCGTTCGACTACGTGCTGGCAACCGGCATCCCGGAAAAGGGGCGCGTGCTCACGCAACTCTCGCTCTTCTGGTTCCAGTTGCTCAATGGCATCGTGCCCAACCACCTGGCCACCGCCGACATTAGCGAGTATCCGGCCGAATTGCAGAAGTACGCAGACCAGTTGCGTGGCCGATCGATGCTGGTGGTCCGTGCCGACATGGTGGCGATCGAATGCGTGGTGCGGGGATATATCTCGGGGTCGGGATGGAAAGAGTACAAGAACAGCGGTTCGGTGTGCGGGATCAAGTTGCCCACGGGATTGCGTGAATCGGACAAGTTGCCTGAGCCGATCTTCACGCCAGCCATCAAGGCAACCAGCGGCCATGACGAGAACATCTCTTTTGAGCGAATGGTGAGCCTCGCCG
Organism: uncultured Acidobacteriaceae bacterium; assembly: GCA_963758255.1. GTDB lineage: Bacteria > Acidobacteriota > Terriglobia > Terriglobales > Acidobacteriaceae > DASRAA01. The sequence continues at coordinate 1,059,774 of CAVWUX010000001.1, read as the reverse complement.
GCGAGGAATTGAGCGAGAATTTGAGGAACCTCAGCATCCGGATCTACAAAACGGCCGCAGACTACGCAGAAAAGCGCGGCATCATCATTGCCGATACGAAGTTTGAATTTGGCCATACGCCCAAGGGGCTGGTGTTGGCAGACGAGGTGTTGACCCCCGATTCTTCCCGCTTCTGGCCTATGGACAAGTACCACCCCGGCGGCCCTCAGGAGTCGTTCGACAAGCAGTATGTGCGCGACTACCTGGAGTCGATCAAGTGGGACAAGCGTCCGCCGGCGCCGGGGCTTCCCCCCGAGGTTGCCATGCAGACGAGCGAGAAGTATATGGAAGCGTATTCGCAGTTGACGGGACATCCACTTCCAGACTGAGGAGAAAACGCCGGATGCTGGGGTTTTCTGTCCTCGACTGGTTGATCCTGCTATTGATTCTGCTGAACGTGGTGGGGGCGATTGGGCAGGGGTTCTTCTTCGAACTGTTTTCGTTCGCTGGAGTCATTGTTGGTTATTTGATTGCGGCATGGGAGTATCCGCGAGTTGCCGCTTTCTACGCGCATTACGTGAATTCAGCGTGGACTGCGGATATCGCGGGGTTTTTGACGATATTTTTCCTCGTCGTACTGCTGGGTGGCGCGGCTGGCAAGACTGCGCGATGGGCAGTGGACGGTGTTGGGCTGCGTTGGATCGATCGCGTGTTGGGAGGGCTGTTCGGGTTTCTGAAGGGAGTCGTGGTGTGCACCGTCATCGTGATGGCACTGGCGGCTTTCAGTCCCACCAGCTCGTGGATCCAGGATTCGCGCATTGCGCCGTTCATGCTGGTTACGGGGCGGGCGCTGATTTGGGCAGCGCCGGCCGAGTTGCGGCAACGGTTCCGAGATGGATGGAACCTCTTGCGCACCGTACCTGAGCACATCCAGCACCCAGGCGACGGAGACAATAACTAATACACAGGGTCCCCCCTCGGGCCCGTCACGGAAAGTCGAGAGAGAGGCGCTGTGAAAGATCAACTGGAAGCCCTGATACTACAGATGCACAAAAGCGGGATACTCTACACCGAAGCAGTCCGGGAGTTTAAGAAACGCTTCATACTTACGGTGCTGCAGGAGAACAAGGGCAACCAGTGCAAGACGGCGCGCCAGTTGGGTATGCACCGCAACACGCTCAGCCGCACGATTGCCGAACTGGGGCTCGACATCAAGGTCGTTCGCCACGGCACGCGGCGTCCGCCCAAGAGTGCCCGTCCGATGCCGTTCGACAAGCGGGCGGCGCGCTGATGCCGCTGACTTCACCCGCAACCGCCTCGATTTCCATCTAACCTTCGATTCCATCGGGCAATAAGAAAGGGGGCCGTGAAGCCCCCTTCGTCATCACAACAGGACTGCAGTCTACTTCTTCTTTGCCGGCGCCTTGTGTGCCGGGGCGGCGGCAGCCCCGATCGGGTTTCCGTTCTTGTCCACCAGCACGCCGTCGGTCATCGTCAGCATGAAAGGAGTTGGAGTGTAGCTGGAAACCGTGGCCTGGAACTGCGTCAGCGTGCCGACCGCAGGCATTAACTTCGCCGGAATCGGCTTGGTCATGGTCAGCTCGATGTCGGCCTTCTTGTCGTCGATATCGTCGGCGCTACCGGCGAGTGTCAGTTTGGTCGGCGTAGCAGCAATCACGCTCGCCACCAACTTCACCGTTTTCTCCTTGATCGTATTCCAGACCGTATCCGCGGCCTGCTGGTTGCCGGAAGAGAGGATGAGCTGCCATTCCGCGAAACTCATCACCTTGGGGTCTTTGCTCTTCACCAGTTCGGCAGCCTGCTCAGCGGGAGACGGAGGCGGCGGAGCTGGGGTAACGGTAAAGCCAGCGGGTGGCATCACGCTCTGCGACGCCTGCGCCTCCTTGACGATGTCGGCCCATCCCGCTTCTGACCCGTGGTAGCGAAGGTACTTTTTGCGCCCATATTCGAGGATCTGCTGCTGACCTTGTCCCTGGGCCAGTTGCGACGCCTTGACGACGAACCAGAACCCTTCCGGGTTCATTGGTTTCGCTTCCAAGTCGGCTGTGGCCAACGGATAGATGTCTGCGATGTTCGGGGCCGCCTCATGCTCCACGGCTAAGCGCAGGTCCTTTTGCGCCAACTCCATGTCTTTTTTCTGCAAAGCTCCGAAACCTACCGCACCTTCGAAGATGGCACTCAGCTCGTTGCGGAACTTGGCGAAGTCGGCGTCGCTCATGCCTTCCGCTTTGGGCGTGTTGGGCAAGGCATCCAATCCTTTTTGACCGTACTCCATGGCGAGGTCCGCGTTCTTTGCAGGATCCGTACCCGCCGACGCCAGGCTGCGGTGATAATAGGCAAGCAATGCCAAGGCACGTATGTTGTTAGGGTTGGACTGAAGCACACGGTTGGCAGCATCAACAGTCTTCTGGGAATTGCCGGCCTGCTGATAGGCGGCCATCAGTTGCACCAAAGCGTCTTCCTTCATTACGCTGTTCGGATAAGTCTGCAGGAACGCTTCGATAGCCTGTGATTTGGCGGCGGGATCGGTCTGCTGCACGGCGTTAACATAGGCGTTGTATTCCGCCGGGTCCTTGATTTGCGGCTTTTGAGCGGTCGCAGCTTGACCCACCGCCTGCTGGGCTACTGTTCCCGCAATTGCAAAGACCAGCAACATGATTACTAGGGACTTCTTCATTCGATTGGCTCCTTAGAGTCTTGGAAACTGATGACGACCTTCGCCCAGCCACAAATACTCGTTCTCACACGTTCCGACCCGGCCGATGCAAGTTCCAGATCAGGATGATCGAGGCATTCATTCGTCCGCACGCTGTGCCACGCATAGACCTATTCACAGAAGACTGCGGAGAGCCGGATTATAAGCAGGTGCTTTACCGAAGGCAAGCGACTTACAAATCTGGGCAATTCCGGCTTTGTTGCGACTCTGAAAGAACGGACTCCTGATCCAAGCGATTATAAGCTGGTGAGACAGATTCAGGGAAATCAGATTTGGAGAGGAATCCGATCATGCAGACAGTTTCAATCCCCGCCCTTTCGGGCTCCGTCGCGGTGGTTACCGGAGGCACCCGAGGTATCGGTTTTGGGATCGCTGACGCACTGGCCAATCTGGGTGCCACCGTAGTCATCACCGGCAGAAATGAAGATCGCGTCAACGCGGCAGGTCACAAACTGCGGTCCCGCGGGCTGGCCTGCGAAGGTGTCGTGTGCGATGTTACCGATCTTGCGTCGGTGAAGGCGCTCGAGACACACTTGCGCGAAAAGTACGGCCGCGTCGACATCCTGGTCAACAATGCGGGGATTGGCGGGCAGCCTTTCCTACTGCACGAACTCGAGCCCAGCTATTGGGACGCGATCTTCGATACAAATGTTCGCGGGGTATATTACATGCTGCGGGCGGTGGTGCCCATGATGATCGCGGCGGGCGCCGGGCATGTCGTCAACATATCGTCATTGGCCGGCAAGAATCCCTTGCCACGGTCCGCCGCCTATTCAGCTTCGAAATGGGCCTTGAACGGGCTTACCTACTCCGTCGCGGAGGAGCTGCGCGAACATAACATTCGCGTAAGCGTCATCTGCCCGGGCTCCGTGGATACCGAGTTCAGCCCCCACGCGGGCAAGGACCCGGGCAAGATGATCAGGCCGGAGGATGTCGCGCATGTAGTGGTCATGCTCGTCACTCAGCGGGCTCAATCATTCGTGAGCGAAGTCCTGCTGCGGCCCACCCGGAAACCCTAACCTGTATTACAATGTTTGGAGGTTAGGAGAGGTGCACCGATGACGGAAGTTGAGCGCATGCTCGATCAATACGACAGGATCATCGACGGGGAGGCGTGGCACGGCGATCCGGTTTGGAAGATTCTCGATGGGATTACGCCCGATCAAGCGGCCACTCGCGCGTGCCCGAATGCTCATACAATCTGGGAGTTGGTTTCACACATGACGTTTTGGGAGACCGTCGTCTATCGCCGCCTGAACGGACTTCCGGTCACGTTGCAGGAGGAATTCAACTTCCCGGCGATGCCAGAACCGACGATTGACAACTGGAACTCCACACTGACCGAATTCCGACGGTCCAATGCCGATTTCCGTGGGGCGGTTTTGCAACTTGATCCTTCTCGCCTGGACCTGTTGACGCCGGGGAGCAACAAATCTGCCTACGTCGAAGCGCACGGCGTTATCCAGCACCACCTGTATCACGCCGGGCAAATTGCCATTCTACGGCGGATTCTGGAGCGGAAGTAGGGTAGTAACCGGTTTGTAATTCAGAAGTGTGAGTGCTAACATCCGGACTCGTGAGCTTTTTGAAGGAGGCAATTATGGCAGACAATGACGGTGGCGGAATCCTCTGGTTCCTGGCTGGGCTGGGCATTGGAGCGGCACTGGGAATCCTCTACGCACCGAAGACCGGTGAGGAGACCCGGCAGAAGATTCGCGAGGCTGCCGAGCAGGGTCGCGATGTGGTTAAAGACGGCGCGCGTCAGGCCCGCGAACAAGCCGGAACCTGGGCAGACAAAGGCCGCGATTACCTGAGTTCCCAAAAGGAACAGATTCGGTCAGCGTACGAAGCGGGACGCCAGGCCTATCGCGAGGCAACTACCGACGAAGGTGAAGCGGCGGCCACCAAGTTGTAACGCAGTGGTTCCTTGACAGTCAGGCGCCGGGAGCCAGGACGAACATGGACGAAAAGCTGACGATTTTCATAGCCGTCACTGCCGCAGCGGTGGTGCTGCAGGCGCTCATGATGGGGGCGGTGTATCTTACCCTGCGTAAGCTCAGCGCCCATCTGAAGTTGGCCACCGACGAGGTAAAGGCAGAGGTCTTTCCGCTTCTGGAAAACGGGAAGGCGCTGCAGGCCGACATTAAGAGGATTCTGGAGACTTCTGCTCCCAAGGTTGAGTTAGTCCTCGACAACGCCGCCGCAATTACCACAACTGCGCACGCCGGAATTGGACGCGCCGAAACCACGCTGAACGACATGCTCGACCGTGCACGCCTGCAGGTAATCCGTGCCGACGACATGGTAACCCGCACCCTGGACACGGTGGAAGACACAACGGAAAGAGTGGCCCACACGGTTACCTCTCCCGTGAAACACGCTAGCGGATTAGTGCAGGGCATTACCGCGGGTGTCGGCGCCTATTTCGGGCAGAAACGGCAGCGCCCGGGCGGACCGTCGGACGAGATGTTCATCTAGCTGGTTTGCAGAAATTCGTAGGTCTGAATGGCAGCGTTACGGCGCTGCCATTTTTCTTGCGGCTCTATGCGCCCGCAATCAAACAAAAACATCAGCTAATCCAGCCGCCGCCGACAACCACGTCGTCATCGTAGAAAACCACGGCCTGTCCGGGAGCGATGGCGCGCTGGGGCGCGTCGAAAGTGACGAGAACCTCATCATCGCCCTGCTTTTCGACGATCGCAAGTGCGGCTTGGTGACGGTGGCGGATCTTAGCCCGCACGCGCTTGGGCTCGCGCAGATCGTCGAAGGCGATCCAGTTCAGGCGCTTCGCGCGGAGAGTGCGAACGAGCAACTCTTCACCCGACCCAACCACCACCTGGCGCCTGTCTCCCCGAATCTCCAGGACGTACAGGGGCGATCCGGTTGCAACTCCCAACCCCTTGCGCTGACCGACGGTGAAGTTGTGGATGCCACTGTGGGTTCCCACTACCTCGCCGGTGGTAGTGACCAACTCGCCCGAGGTTTCAGGAATCTCTTCTCCCTGCTCCTCAAGATAAGCATCGAGAAACTTCTTATAATCGCCGCCTGGGATGAAGCAAATCTCCTGCGAGTCCGGCTTCTCAAACAGGCGCAGACCAGTGCGCCGCGCCTCCTCGCGAACCTCGGGCTTACACATCTCACCGAGCGGAAACAGCGTTCGGCTTAATTGCTCTTGCGTAAGACCGAAGAGGAAGTACGTCTGGTCCTTGGCGAGGTCCGCCGGCCGCTTCAGTACCCAACGTCCGCTATGCTCGTTGTATTCGTTGCGGGCGTAGTGCCCAGTAGCCAGCAGGTCTGCGCCAATCTGGCGCGCGGTAATGAGCAACTGATCGAACTTCAAATGGTTATTGCATAGGCTGCACGGAATTGGAGTACGCCCGGAAAGATAGTCCTCGACGAACGGGCGTACGACATCCTGCTCGAAGCGCGACTCCTGGTTCACCACGTAGTACGGGATGCCGAGCCGCTCGGCGACGTGGCGCGCGTCGTACACGTCATCGATGGAGCAGCAGCGCCCCTGCACGGCCTCGGACATGCCCTCGTGACCAGCCAGGCGCCGCTGGTTCCAGAGTTGCAGTGTAAGGCCGATGATCTTGTAGCCGCGTTCGCAGAGCATGGCCGCTACGGTTGACGAATCAACACCGCCTGACATGGCTACAGCTACGGTCTGGTTGTCTCGGTTCAAAGTAAGCAAATCCGGCGGTCCATGGTCTCTGAGTTCGGACCTTACACTGTCCCTAGGCCTGAGAACTGGCGGCTTTCCTGTACACCGGGCTCAAATCTCGCAATCGCGTCACTACCTCTGGAATCAACTGCAGCGCGAAATCGATGTCCTCGGCCGTGTTCTGCTTGCCGAGGCTGAAGCGAAGGCTCGCCCGCGCGCGGTCGGGCGAGAGTCCCATCGCCGTCAAAACGTGGGACGGCTCAATGGCTCCCGACGAACACGCCGCCCCTGTCGAGACGGACAGTCCCTTGAGATCGAGCGCAATCACCATGGCTTCGCCCTCCAGGCAGTCGAACACGATATTCGTAGTGTTCGGTACGCGCGGCGCTCCAGCGCTATTCACGCCGACTTGATCGATGCTTTCGACGATCGCGCTTTCCAAACGGTCGCGCAGTGCGGCCATCCGTTCGACACTGCCGTCGTTGAATCCTTGGCGGGCGATCTCCGCCGCCTTACCGAGTCCGACAATGCCGCCGAGGTTTTCCGTTCCAGCCCGCCGCGAGCGTTCATGGCGACCACCATAAAACATCGGCTGCAACAGCGTCCCTTTGCGCACATACAATGCGCCTGCCCCCTGGGGACCGTGCATCTTGTGCGCCGTCAGAGTCAGCAGATCACAGCGTATTTCCTTCACGTCGATGGGCACCTTGCCGGCGGCCTGCACCGCGTCCGTGTGAAAATACACATCCGCCTCTGCCGCGGTCTTTCCTATTTCGTTCACAGCTTGCAAGACGCCGGTCTCGTTGTTGGCAAGGATAATGCTGATCAACTTGGTGCCGGGACGAATCGCCCGCCGCACGTCGTCAGGATCGACCAGTGCGCTTCCGTCCACCGGAAGATATGTGACCTCGCAGCCAATCTCCTCCAAGCGTTTACATGCATTGAGCACCGCATGGTGTTCGACCGACGACGTGATCACATGGTCACCGCGCTTGACCAAGCCGAACAGGGACAGGTTGTCGCCTTCTGTTCCGCCGCTGGTGAACACAATCTCGGCGGGGCGACAATTCACCAATTCGGCGACGTGCTCGCGCGCTTGCTCCACTGCGGCTCTAGCCTGCTGTCCCTGCTGATGAATAGACGAAGCATTGCCGAACCTCTCCAGGAAGTAGGGCGTCATCGCCTCGAAGACTTCAGGCAAGAGCGGGCTGGTCGCGTTGTTGTCGAGGTATACCCTGCGCATCGCTAAACCTATTTTATCGTGCTAGTTAGATTCCGAGTGCAAGCGAGAAGATTCCGAGGAATCCAGCACCCGTCAGTACGCTCCGAGCCCGGCAACGCGGGCCGGTTACTGTTGAAGCGAAGGACTTAGCGCTGTTCCACGGGGACGTATTTGTTGGGGTAGATCGGTCCCTGATACTCCGCCCGCGGACGTATGAGCCGATTGTCGCTGAGCTGCTCCATGACGTGCGCCGTCCAGCCGGATATGCGCGACACCGCGAACACGGGGGTGAACAGGTCGATATCGATTCCCAGTGTGTGATAGGTCGAGGCCGAGTAGAAATCCACGTTGGCATTAAGCTTGCGTTCGTCGATCACAAACTCCTCGATCTTGCGGGAGATCTCAAACCACTTGGGAACGCCGCTTGAATTGCCGAGGTCACGCGACATGGTGCGCAGATGCGTGGCACGAGGGTCTTCTGTGTGGTACACGCGATGACCGAATCCAGGGATTTTCTTTTTCTGCGCCAGCATGCCCTTCACGTAATCCACCGGATCGGCGCCGGAGGAGTCGATGGCCTCCAGAATCCGAAACACCGCCTCATTCGCTCCACCGTGCAGCGGGCCTTTCAACGCGCCAATCGCGGCAGTGATCGCCGAGTGCATGTCACTGAGGGTGGCGGCAACCACACGGGCGGCGAAGGTCGAGGCGTTGAGCTCGTGATCCGCATGCAGGATGAGCGCGATGTCGAAAGCGCGTTCCGCCGTAGCGCTCGGAATTTCGCCGTTCAGCTGGTACAGGAAGTTCGCGGCGTGCGAGAGGGTGCGATCCGGCTCTACCACGGGCCTGCCCTTGCGGATGCGATCGTAGGCTGCGACCACATATGCGATCTGCGAGGTAAGACGGATGGACTTGCGCAGGTTGGCTTCGGCGTCGTTTACCTTTTCTTCGGGATCGTAGTACGAGAGCGCGGATACGGTGGTGCGCAACACGTCCATCGGCAGCGCATGCTTGGGCGCCTGGCGCAGCAGGCTGATGATGGAGGCATCGAGTTTGCGCTCGCGCGCGAGGTTCAATTTCAGTTCCTGTAACTGCGTGCGTTTCGGCAATTGTCCAAACCAAAGCAGATAACAGCATTCCTCAAAGTTCGAGTGGTCTGCCAGCTCGTGAATATCGATGCCTCGATACGCCAGCACGCCCTGGTCGCCATCGATATAGCAGACGCTGGAATTGACCGCGGTTACGCCTTCCAGGCCCTTTGGTGAATTAACGATACTGGACATGAATTCCTCGCTCCGTTTTGTCGGATCGCCTGATTTCTAGTTTTTTGGGGCAAGTTGCGCGGAACCGTAAACGCAGAGTCAAGTATTTGCGCAACCAACTCTTGTACTCCCCACCCGTCGAACAGTCCAGTCTAATAGCAACCGTTCATTGCCGCCCGCGTCCGGGGCGGTTATATTTAAGGGTTTGCTCGACGCGTCCGGGCCCTGCCGGTCGCCGAACCAACGATTCACGCGGCTTAGCCGCGTCGGGAGTCATGATGACCAAACGCACGCTTGCTTTCTTGCTCGTTGTTTCCCTGGCCCTCAGCAGCCTGGCTTTCGCCGACGAGGGCATGTGGCTGTTCAACGCCTTCCCCAAAGACAAAGTCAAAGCCAAGTACGGGTTTGAGCCTTCGCAGGAGTGGCTCGACCACGTGCGCCTGTCCTCGGCACGGGCCCCCAATGGGTCTTCCTCGTTTGTTTCGGCCGATGGCCTGATTTTTACCAATCATCACATCGCCCAGGGCTGCATCCACGATCTTTCGGTCGGCGGGAAGGACTACATGAAGAACGGTTTCTACGCGCCCACCCGCGCCGAAGAACCCAAGTGTCCCGGGATCGAGTTCGTCGTCCTTCAGGGCATCGAGGACGTGACGGCAAAGGTGAACGCCGCCTCCAAGCCGGGCATGTCATCCGCTGAAGTCGGCAAGGCACAGCGCGAGATCATGTCGAGCCTGGAAAAGGATTGCTCCGTCAACGGTCTGCGCTGCGACGAGGTCACGCTGTACTCGGGTGCGCTGTATCACCTCTACAAGTACAAGAAGTACGACGACATCCGCCTGGTGATGGCGCCCGAGTTCGGCATTGCCTTTTTTGGAGGCGATCCCGACAATTTCGAATACCCGCGCTACGATCTCGACATTTCCTTCTTTCGTGCCTATGAAAACGGCGAGCCGGCCAAGACTCCGGACTACCTGAAGTGGTCGAAGACCGGCATCAAGGAGGGCGATCTGGTGTTCGTGTCCGGACATCCCGGACGGACCAGCCGACTGCTCACCATGGATCAGCTGGCGTTCCTGCGCGACGTGCAGTACCCCTGGCAGCTCAAGACGCTGGCCCGACGCATCGACATGTTGGAGAAATTCAGCGCGACGTCGGACGAAAACGCGCGTAACGCAGAAAGCGACCTGTTTGGACTCCAGAATGGCTTCAAGGCAATTACGGGCTATCAGGGCGGCCTGCTTGACAAGAGCTTGATGGCCAAAAAGGAGGCCGATGAGAAAGCCCTGCGCGAGTTCATCAACTCCGACGCGAAGCGTAAGCAGGAGTTCGGTGACCCCTGGGCCGCGATTGACAAGGCAGTCGCTGTGCAGAAAGAAATGTTCCTGCCTTTCATCTACGTCGACAACATGGCCGGCTTCCGTGGTGAACTCGCGCGCTATGCTCGCACCATCGTGCGCTCCACCGCGGAGAAAGAGAAGCCCAGCAATCAGCGCATTCGCGGTTATCAGGACTCGGCCCTGCCGTCGCTGGAGCAGCGGCTGTTCTCCACCGCTCCGGTTTACAAATCGCTCGACCAGGCTCAGCTCGCTGAAAGCCTCACCGAGATGCAGGAATATCTCGGAGCCAACAATGACGTGGTCAAGATGGCACTGGCCGGCAAGTCGCCGGGCGAGCGCGCCAAGGAATTGATCGCCGGCACCAAGCTCGAGGACGTGGCCGTTCGCAAGCAACTCTACGAAGGTGGCAAGACAGCGGTAGAAGCCAGCACCGATCCACTGATCGTACTGATGCGCGAGGTTGAGCCCACCGCCAGTGCCCTTCACCAGCGCGACGAGGACGAAGTCCAGTCGGTGCTCCGCCAAAACGGCAGTGAAATTGGCAAGGCGTTGTTCGCCAAGGGTGGACTCAGCGTTCCTCCCGACGCCACTTTCACCCTTCGCCTTAGCTACGGCGCCGTCAAAGGCTACGAGCTGAACGGCAAGCACGTACCGTGGTCCACCACCATTGGCGGAGCCTACGAGCACGCAGCGCAGCACGGCAGCAAGCCGCCATACGAACTGCCGGAAAGCTGGATCAAGGCCAAGTCTTCGCTGGATTTGAAGACGCCCTTCGACACGGTTTCCACCCCGGACATCATCGGCGGCAATTCGGGCAGCCCGCTGATCAACAAGAATGCCGAGGTTGTCGGCATTATCTTCGACGGCAACATCGAATCGCTGCCGTGGAACTTCGTGTACGACGACGTGGTAGGCCGCTCGATCTCAACCGACTCCCGCGCCATTATGGAGTCGCTGCGGAAGATTTATCACGCAGATGCGCTGGTAGGTGAATTGACCGGTGAGTCTGGCGGGGCGAAGTCTAAGGCTATGAAACCAGCCGGAGCACATAAGTAGGAAACGACTGATATCGCGCTGCCCGCCTCTTCTCTGGGGCGGGCTGCTTCGTTCTGGGTTGGTTCACGACTGGATGCATAAGCCGAACCGTGCTTCAGCCCGGCGTCCGTCCGACGAAGGACTCGGGTACACTGGAGCGCTGGCGTCGGCCCCCAGGAGAGTTTGAAGATGGCAAGTAGCAATCCAGCACCAGGCGGACCGGGGATCCCTCCTCGGTGGACGCGCGGAGCCAAGGATGCCGTCGGTACGGCGTATGCCGTATCGAGTCGCGTCTGGTACACCCTGGCCAATGGGGTTATGACCGAGGTCTACTACCCGACCATCGACACCCCGCAGATTCGCGATCTGCAGTACCTGGTCAGTGACGGCGAAACTTTCTTCCACGACGAGCGCCGCCACATGCGTACGCAACTGGATTGCCTCGATACCGCGGGACTGGGCTTCAAGATCACCAACACCGATCCCGACGGGCGCTACGTGATCGAGAAGCAGATTATCGGCGATCCTCATCTGAGTTGCTTATTGATTCACACCAACTTCAAAGTGGCCCCCGAGTGGCAGGGCAAGTTGCATCTTTACGTCCTGTGCGCTCCACACCTCCAGATCGGCGGATGGCATAACAACGGTGAGGTCGTGCAAGCGCGTGGCCGCAGGTTCCTGATGGCCTATCGCGAGAACACCTTCGTAACCATTGCCGCCAGCCTGCCTTTCAGCAAGCTGTCGTGCGGATATGTCGGGGTGAATGACGGCTGGACTGATCTCGCCCACAACTTCCAGATGGACTACCAGTACGACGCCGCGTTGGATGGCAACATCGCGCTGACTGCCGAGATTGACCTCTCCCGCGCATCGGAATTCACTCTCGGCCTCGGCTTCGGGCACACCCGGCACAATGCCAGCGCCATGGTTTACCAGTCCCTCAGCATCCCGTTTGAAGCGACTCTGGCCAGCTTCAGGGAACAATGGGGCCGCACCAGCAAACGCTTCGCACTGCTGGATAGGATTGCGGAGCATGATTCAGCCCTGTTTGAACGCAGCGTAAATCTATTACTCGCCCACGAAGACAAGATCTACCCCGGCGCCATGATCGCCAGCCTCAGCATCCCCTGGGGCGAGGACAAAAGCGACGACGATGTAGGTGGCTACCACCTTGTCTGGACGCGCGACATGGTGCAAGGCGCGACAGCGCTCCTGGCCGTCGGCGACACCGCGACTCCACTTCGTGCTCTCGTCTATCTCGCCATTACGCAACGCGAAGATGGCGGCTTTTATCAGAATTTCTGGATCGACGGACGTCCCTATTGGACAGGCCTCCAACTCGACGAGGTTTCCTTCCCCATCCTGCTGGCTTGGCGAATGTGGAAGGCCAACGCCCTAGGTAATTTCGATCCGTACGTCACCATACAGCGCGCCTGTGGATTTCTTATCCGCCAGGGCCCGGCCACTGCGCAGGACCGCTGGGAGGAAGCCGGAGGTTACTCACCTTCCACGCTGGCTTCGAACATTGCCGGACTAATTTGCGCTGCCGAGTTCATCGAGGCACGCGGTGACAAGCATACTGCCGATTTCGTTCGCACCCATGCCGACTTTCTCGAGTCTCATGTCGAGAAGTGGACGGTCACGACCCAGGGAACACTGGTGCCGGGTATCCCTCGGCACTACATTCGCATCAACCCGGCAGTGAGTACGCATGGATCCTGCGGCGACGAAGACCCGGACGACGGCATATTGACCCTTGCCAACCAACGGCCGGGCGCCCAGTACCAGTATCCGGCAAAGGACATCGTGGACGCCGGATTCCTGGAGCTGGTTCGCCTGGGAATCCGCGCGCCTGAAGACCCACTGATTGAACAGTCCTTGAGGGTCATCGATGCCGTGCTCGAAGTGGAGACCCCAAACGGCCCGTGCTGGAAGCGCTACAACCATGACGGCTACGGTCAGCGTGACGATGGAAGCTCGTTCGAAGGCTGGGGTGTGGGAAGGCCCTGGCCGCTCTTGACCTTGGAACGCGCGACCTACGAGTTGGCCGCCGGTCACGGCGTCGACATTCACCTCAACGCAGTGAAGAATTTCGCAACTGGGATAGGTTTGATTCCCGAGCAGATTTGGGATGCGCCTGACCTTCCGGAAGCCTTCATGTACTTCGGCCAAGCCACGGGCGCAGCCAATCCTCTCATGTGGGCCCATGCCGAATATGTCAAATTGTTACGTTCGGTGGCGGACGGCAAGATTTTCGACCTGGTTGGTCCCGTCGCGGAGCGATATCGCAACGCCAAGCCTCGTTCGGTCATCGAAGTATGGAAGATGAATCGCCAGGTCAAGTGCGTCGCGGCCGGGGCCTTGCTACGGATACAAGCCTCCTCGGCCTTCCAGCTGCACTGGAGCAATGACGAGTGGGTGACCAAGACCGACACCGCATCGACACCGACTTCCATCGGTATCGAATACGTGGATATCCAGGTTGCATCGTCGCAGCGTGCTCCTATAGGCTTCACTTTTTATTGGCCGCAGAAGTCCGAGTGGCAGGGTGAGGATTTTCACGTCGAAATTACCAGCTGAACCCAACAGCTCCTCAAAGAAAGGTGATAACTAGTGAGCACCCAAACCAGTGTTTCCGCGCAGGAACAAGATCAAGCACGTGCCGAGGCTCAGGCGCATCAGCAACTCGAGCAGCTTTGCATTAACACGGTTCGCACCCTCTCCATGGATGCGGTGCAGAAAGCCAACAGCGGCCATCCCGGAACCCCCATGGCGCTGGCTCCTCTTGCCTTCGTGATTTGGGACCGCTTCCTGCGCTTTAATCCCCGCAATCCGCATTGGCCAGGACGCGACCGCTTCGTGCTATCCAACGGCCACGCCTCCATGCTGCTCTACTCAATGCTCTATCTCACGGGTTACGACCTGACTCTTGACGACCTCAAGAGCTTCCGCCAGTGGGGCTCGAAGACACCGGGCCACCCTGAATATGGCCTCACCGCCGGTGTGGAGACCACAACCGGCCCGCTCGGCCAGGGCGTCAGCAATTCCGTAGGCATGGCGATCGCCCAGCGCTGGTTTGCGTCGCAGTTCAACCGCGACGGGCACGACCTGTTTGACTACCGCATCTACGCCGTTTGCGGCGATGGCGATCTGATGGAAGGCATCTCCAACGAGGCCGCATCGATCGCCGGCCATCTTGGGCTCTCCAATCTCATCTGGTTCTACGACAACAACCACATCACCATCGAAGGCAATACTTCCCTCGCTTTTTCCGACGACGTCGGTACGCGCTTCCTGGGCTGGCACTGGAATGTGCAGCACGTCAGCGACGTAAACGACCTGGCCGCGCTCGATCGTGCCATCCGGGAAGCTCAGAAGGAGACCCAGCGGCCGTCCCTGATCATCGTGAACAGCCACATCGGATACGGCGCGCCACACAAGCAGGACACCGCCGAAGCCCACGGCGAGCCGCTCGGAGCGGAAGAGATTCGCCTCACGAAGGTCAACTATGGCTGGCCGCCAGACGCTCAATTCCTCGTGCCGGAAGAAGCGAAAGCTTACATGGGCAAGGCCGTCGATCGCGGCGCCAAGTTGGAACAGGAGTGGGATGATCACTACAAGGCGTGGGCGCAAGCGTTTCCAGAACTCGCCAAAGAATGGGAGCTGATCGCGAGTCGCGACCTGCCGCAAGGATGGGACAAGGACATCCCTTCCTTCCCTGCCGACGCAAAGGGCGTCGCCACCCGCGAATCCAACAACAAGGTGCTGAACGCGGTAGCCAAAAACGTACCCTGGCTGATCGGCGGCGCTGCCGATCTCGCTCCTTCGACCAAGACACTCATCAAAGACTCGGGAAGCTTCGAGCGCGGAGAGTACTCGGGCCGCAACTTTCACTTTGGCATCCGCGAGCACGCTATGGGTGCGATCGTGAACGGTATGTCCGTGTCGGGTGTGCGCGCCTACGGGGCGACGTTTTTTATCTTCTCCGATTACATGAGGCCGGCAATCCGATTGGCGGCCCTGATGGATCTGCCCGCGATTTTCATCTACACGCATGATTCCGTCGGATTGGGCGAAGACGGACCCACGCACCAGCCCATCGAGCAGCTCATGTCACTGCGCGCGATGCCGCGGCTGATGGTCTTCCGTCCCGCGGACGCCAACGAAGTCTCTGAAACCTGGCGCTACATCATGCAACTCAAGCACGAACCCGTGGCGCTCGCCCTCACTCGCCAGGCGCTTCCCACATTTGATCGCACGAAGTATGCCTCGGCCGCAGGTGTCGCCAAAGGAGCGTATGTACTCGCCGATTCCGGGGGCACTCCAGACGTTATCCTGATGGGGACGGGCTCCGAGGTCCAACTCTGTGTGGGAGCCTACGAAAAGCTAAAAGCCGATGGCGTGAAAGCACGGGTTGTTTCCATGCCGTCATGGGAGCTGTTTGCGAGGCAGCCCGCCGAATATCAGGCTGAAGTATTGCCTTCGGGAGTGAGAGCGCGCGTGGCGGTTGAAGCCGGAACTACCTTCGGCTGGAAGCAGTACGTGGGAGACGATGGCGAAGTTGTCGGTCGCGACGATTTCGGGGCTTCTGCTCCCATCAAGGACCTGATGACCCATTTTGGTTTTACGGTCGACAACGTACTGGCCAAGGCCAGACTGGCCATCAGCAAAACAAAGTCGTAGGTTTGCAGCGCACTTGCCGTTGAAGGAGGCGATCCCCGTGCCAGCGACAACCGGCGTCAAAACTGCGCAGCTTGGCATCATTGGCCTCGGCGTCATGGGCGCCAACCTCGCCCTTAACGTCGAAGACCATGGACGCACCGTAGCGGTTTGGAACCTGGAGCCTGAGTGGGTCGACCGCCTCCTTCAGAAGAATCCCGACCGGCAACTCATCGGCACGAAGACGATGCAGGAGTTCTGCCGCGCGCTGGAGCGCCCTCGCCTGATTCTGATGATGATCAAGTCTGGCGATCCCGTCGATCAGACGTTGCAAAGACTCTCTCCCTACCTTGTTCCGGGCGATATCGTTATCGACGGCGGCAATTCCTTTTTCAAGGACACGATTCGCCGCGAAGCCAATGCCCGACAGACCATGGTCCACTTTGTCGGAATGGGCGTATCTGGCGGCGAAGAGGGCGCTCGCCGTGGCCCGTCGCTGATGCCGGGCGGCTCACGCGACGCCTACAATCATCTCGCTCCCATCCTTCAATCCATCGCCGCAAAAAGCGATTCGGGACCCTGCGTGGCGTATGTGGGACCCGATGGCGCTGGGCACTTTGTGAAGATGGTGCACAACGGCATCGAGTACGGCGACATGCAGCTCATTGCCGAGGCCTACGAAATCCTCAACAAGGCGCTTCATCTCAGCGCTCACGAGCTGGCCGACACATTCGACGAATGGAACCGCGGTCCGCTGGAGTCGTACCTCATTGAGATCACGGCCCGGATCTTCAGCGTGAACGATCCTGAGACCGGTAAGCCGCTGGTTGACATGATCCTCGACAAGGCTGGTCAGAAAGGCACGGGCAAGTGGACGGCACAAATCGCCCTTGATCTGGGCGTGCCGGTTCCCACCATCGCCGCTGCCATCGATGCGCGCTATCTCTCCAGCATGAAGGAGGAGCGGGTCATCGCCAGCCATCTGATCAAGTCCGCTTCCGGCGCTACATTCAGTGGGGAGAAACGACAGCTCATACAGGCCGTGCATGATGCTCTGTATGCCTCGAAGATCTGTTCGTATGCGCAAGGCATGAGCTTGATCCGCGCCGGCTCGACAGAGTGGGAGTGGGACATTAATTTGCGCGAGATGGCACGAATCTGGAAAGGTGGCTGCATTATCCGGGCGCGCTTCCTGGACTCGATCATGCGTGCTTTCGAGTGCCAGCCGGATCTTCCCAATTTGTTGCTCGATTCCGATTTCATGTTCTGGATTCAGCGGGTGGAGCAGTCCTGGCGCAGCCTCATCGCAACTGCTGTGCAGATGGGGATTCCCGTCCCAGCCATGGCCGCATCGTTGTCTTACTTCGATGCGTACCGAAGCGCGAGGTTACCGCAGAACCTTACCCAGGCGCAGCGTGACTTGTTTGGGGCCCACACTTATCAGCGTGTCGATCGTCCGGCCGGTGGCTTCGTACACACGGATTGGCTGGGTCTCTCCGCAAAGTCTTCCAACCCAGGAGGTAAGAAGTGAGCACGGCCGTACAATCTGAGCCATTCAAGATCACTCAGCCCACGTTGCCCAAAGCAGGTTCGTGCCTGTTGGTCATATTCGGCGGCACCGGAGACCTGACGCGGCGCAAACTCATCCCGGCACTATACGACTTGGCATGTATTGGCTGCACCAATCCCACGTTTGACGTAGTGGGCGTCGGCCGCACTGAACTCACCGACGATCAGTTCCGGGAGCGAATGCACGAAGGTATCGCCAAGTCGAAGGATGCGCGCAACTACAGTGAAAACGGCTGGAGCGAATTCGCAAAACGCCTGCACTATCTCGTCGGAGATGCCAACCATCCTGACTTTTATCCAAGCTTGAGGGCCAAAATCGAGGAAATGCAGGCGAGTGGCGCTAGCAAGAACGTGCTGTTTTACGTTTCGACGCCAGCCTCGTTGGCTCCGCCGATCGTAGAAGGGCTTGGCCGAGCTGGACTCGCGCACAACAACGACGGCTGGACGCGCATCGTGCTGGAGAAGCCCTTCGGCCATGATCTGAAGAGTGCCCAGGAGTTGAATGAGATCGTCTCGCAGGTCTTCGAAGAAGATTCCGTCTATCGCATCGACCACTACCTGGGCAAGGAAACGGTCCAGAACATCATGGTTTTCCGGTTTGGCAACTCGATGTTCGAGCCCATCTGGAACCGCAATTACATCGACTACATTGAGATTACCGCCGCCGAAACCCTGGGTGTCGAGAACCGGGCGGCATTCTACGAAGAGACCGGAGCCTTGCGCGACATGGTCGCTAATCACCTTCTTCAATTATTAACGCTCACCGCCATGGAGCCACCGGTCGCATTCGATGCCAACTCCGTGCGCGAGTTAAAGGTTCAGGTGCTGCGCGCCATTCGACCGATGTCCGTGGACGAAGTTGCGAAGCGCACCATTCGTGGACAGTATGGACCGGGCAAGATCAATGGCGAGGACGTCCCGGGCTATCGCCAGGAGCCGGGCGTGAATGCCAACTCGCGCACGGAAACCTACGTTGGCGTCGAGTTCCACGTAGACAACTGGCGCTGGGCGGGAGTTCCCTTCTACGTCCGTGCGGGCAAACGGCTGGCGAACCAACTCACCGAGATTGCTGTCCATTTCAAGCGCACGCCCCAAGCCCTGTTTGCGCGAAACCCGGGCGACGTTCATCACAACGTCATCACCATGCGCATTCAGCCCAATGAGGGCATTGCGCTCAACTTCGAGGCCAAAACTCCGGGCTCACAGATGCGGGCCAGCCGCGTCAACATGGACTTCTCCTATCGCGACACGTTTGGCACTGCCACTCCTGTAGCTTACGAGACTCTCTTGCTGGACGCGATGCGCGGTGACGCAACTCTGTTCACGCGCCGCGACGAGGTCGAGGCGGAATGGCGGATCATTACTCCGATCGTTGAGGCGTGGTCGCAACTTCCCGAGCTACAGTTCCCCAACTACGCCGCGGGCAGCGAAGGACCGGAGAATGCCGATTCGCTCATCAAGCACGACCGCCATCGCTGGCGTTCCCTGAAAAGGGAGAACGGTTGGAACCTCTGATGGCTGACGTGAAACCGGCACAACGCGTGGCACTGGTCCTGTCGGACATCGACGGCACGCTGCTCGACAACAACAAGAACCTCACGCCCGGAGCGCCGGCGGCGGTTCGCCGCCTCTACCGCGCCGGAATACGCTTCACCCTCGCTAGCGCAAGACCTCCGCGGCTTGCCCGCGAACTCGTGCGCGAACTCCAGGTCCGCGAGCCCATTGCCTGTTTCAATGGGGCCCTGTTTGTCGGCCCCGATGAAGCTGTGCTCCATAAGCTGCCAATCGTGTCCGCCGACGCGCAAACGGTAGCCGATCACATCTTTCGGAATGGCTTCGACTTGTGGGTGTGGACGGACACGGATTGGTACGTCAGCAATCCGGAAGGCCCGCACGTCGAGCACCATGAAGAACTCATGGGCTCTAAGGCGACTCCTCTGCCCTCTCACGATATGTCTCAGTTCTGTGTCCTGAAACTGGTTGGAGTCAGCGATGACCATGAAGCGTTGGCCATGGCTGAAAAACAGATCGCAGGGCTTTCGGGTACTTCCATTTCGGCAACGCGCTCCAGTGCCTATTATCTCGACGTAACCGACGCCAAGGCCAACAAAGGGCAGGTTGCACTGACACTGTCCGAAATGCTGCACATACCTACCAACCAGATCGCGACCATCGGCGACATGAATACCGACGCGCTGATGTTCCGCCAAACCGGCCTCAGTATCGCCATGGGCAATGCCACGGATGACGTAAAGGCCCAGGCGAAGTTCGTTACCAGAAGCAATGAAGAAGATGGATTTGCCTACGCCATGGACCGCTTCGTGCTCGGGCTAACGGGTGAGCAGACGGCTGCCGACTGAGCGATGGTCATCGTCCTCATGGGAGTAACAGGCTCAGGCAAAACCACGATTGGCCGCGCCTTGGCTGAGTCTCTACACTGGCAGTTCGTTGACGCAGACGACTTTCATTCGCCCTCGAATGTGGCGAAGATGCGCGCGGGTATTCCCTTGGACGACGCCGACCGCGCTCCGTGGCTGGTCTCACTTCACCATGCGATCGTCGCCTGGCTGGAAGCCCAAACTAACGTTGTGCTGGCGTGTTCCGCGCTGAAACAATCGTATCGCGAGCAGTTGCTGGTCAACCCGGAAGTCAAGCTCGTCTATTTGCGTGGCGGCCGCGAACTGATATCTCAGAGACTCTCTCTGCGCCATGGCCACTACATGGACCCGAATCTGTTGACCAGTCAACTTGCCACGCTGGAAGAACCTCGGGATGCAGTCGTGGTGGACATGAATGCAGACGTGAGTGATATCGTCGTCGACATTCGCAACGCACTGGGGATCTAGCTGCTGGAATCGACTTCGGGTGTAAAGGTAGAATCTGGCGAAGACATGCCGCTCCGCCGCACAACCAAATTCTTGCTGTCGGCATTGGCTGCGATCTGTGTGATCGCTGGTATCGCGTTTCTTGCGCTGCTCTCGGTTCCGGCGCCGATTGAGCGATGGTTGCAGGCCCGCGTTGTGCTCGCTCTGCAACAGCATTATCATCGCGACGTTCGGTTGGAAAACCTGCACGTCACGCTTGTGCCCGTCTTTCGCATTACCGCCGACAATTTCGTGCTACCCAATCGCGACGGTGAAAATCTTCCGCCTTTTATAACCGTCAGGCACCTGACCGCCCAGGCTCTGCCTCTTCAACTATTATTGCGGCGGCCAGTGCACCTGTCGTGGGTCAAGCTTGACGGATTGGTGATCAACGTTCCGCCCAAGCGCGTCAAGCCGCCTGGTGAAGTACCTAAGTCAAAACGGCAGACCCGGCTGGCGAACTTCGTGATCGACAGAGTGGACGCCGACGGAACGGAGCTCTACGTCCTGCCCAAAAACGAAGGACACGAACCGATGAACTGGGGGCTTCGTGCCTTGACGCTGCGCAGTGCTGGGCTGGGGCAGCCAATGCGTTTCAAGGCCGAACTCACAAATCCCAAACCGCCCGGCGTCATTCACACCACCGGCAAGTTCGGGCCGTGGGACCTCGATGAGCCCTCGCAGACTGCGGTCGCAGGTCATTATGACTTTCAGAACGCCGACCTCTCCATCTTCAATGGCATTTCCGGAATCCTCTCGTCGATCGGCGATTACACGGGCGTGCTGCAAAATATCGTAGTCGATGGCACCACCAAAACCCCCGATTTCAAGCTCGACCAGGGATCGAAGGCGGTTAACCTCACCACGCAATTTCATGCGGTGGTCGACGGCACCAACGGGAATACCTACCTGAAGCCGGTCAAAGCTCAGTTTCTGAACTCGAATGTGGTGGCGTCGGGAGAGGTTGCCGGCAAGCCCGGTCAGAAAGGCAAGACCATTTCCCTCGATGTCGACGTTCATGACTCAAGAGTGCAAGACCTTCTAAACCTGGCGGTCGACTCGCCTCAACCGATGCTGACGGGCGCGATCTCGGTTCGCGCCAAGCTGGTAATCCCGCCGGGCAACCAAACCGTGATCCACAAGCTTCAGTTGGCGGGAGACTTCCACCTCCAGAACGCCAAGTTCACCAGCGGTAAGGTCAGCGACGCGATCGATGCCCTCAGCCGCAGGGCCCAAGGCAAGCCCAACGACCAGAGCATCCAGAATGTGCCGGCCGATCTCGCGGGAACATTCCGTTTGGGGAACGCGAATCTCAGCTTCTCCAAACTCGAGTTTGAGGTGCCAGGAGCGGTTGCTCAGGTAAAAGGCTCCTACGGCTTGACCAGCGACAAGCTCGATTTCACCGGCGATGTGCGGCTCTCGGCCCACGTTTCCGAGACCATGACGGGAGCGAAGCGGGTGCTTCTCAAGCCCATTGATCCACTGTTCGCCAAGCACAATGCTGGTACGTATCTGCCGGTGAATGTTGGCGGAGACAGGGAACATCCTCAAGTGAAGCTTGACCTGAAGAAGGTCTTCTAGGAACCTCTGAACTACCCCCCTGTTTTTCGAGCGGGAGTGCCTGGAAAGGGGAGATTCAGGTCGATGCCTAGATTCCCATCGGCTCTTTGAGCCCTCTTGCTACCCCGTTCCGGCAGTCGGGGGTCGTTGCAAGACACTACGCCGCTGCGTACAACAGCTTCTTGCGTACCAAGAACAGGTTGACCAGGGCGCAGGTAGCGAACAGCCGGTTGGCATTCTTTTTCAAGCCTCGATAGCGCACCTTCACAAACCCGAACTTCAGCTTCATCACCCCAAACACGTGCTCCACTTTCGATCGCACCCGAGACTTGCTGCGGTTTTTGGCTCGTTGTATTTCGTCGACGCGGTCCTTATAGCGATACCGTTTGTGGGTCATGTCTTGCGCTCCGGGTGCAACTTCCTGCATGGCTTCGGTCTGCCCTCGATAAGCCTGATCGCCCCAAACCTTGGTCTCTTCCCCGTGCAGTAACTCCGGCAATACCGTGCTGTCCGCCACGTTGGCCGCCGTCGCCACTACGCTGTGTATCATCTTTGTCTTGCTATCCACCCCTACGTGCGCCTTCATCCCGAAGTACCACTGCTTGCCCTTCCTGGTTTGGTGCATCGCCGGGTCGCGCTTCTGCTCCCGATTCTTGGTCGAACTGGGAGCATGAATGATGGTCGCAAAAGTTCTAAGGTTGGGATGCGGAGGAGTCAGTCGGCCGGCGCAATATCCTGGGCGCGGCCCTTCCACTCACCACCGCGGCCCGACCAGAACTTGAATGCCGAGTGGATCGTCGCCGCCATGTAGAAACAGGCGCTGAACGGCAGGGTCAAGGCCCAAGCCGGATTCAGTCCGTAAAATCGCACCATGGGAACGAAAGCGACGAACATCAGCAGCCAACCTGCCGCTCCCAACAAGGCCAGCCACCCATTGCCGCTCAACAGGAGAACCAGGGGGACCAAGTAGGTGATTGTCAGGCCACCCACTGCGCCTAGCAACAGCCATACCGAATGTTGCAACTGATTGAAGGCTGTGCGCGCGATCATCCGTTCGATTTCGCCGAAGGATCCGTAAATGCGAGTGCTGTGGGCGTCCCGGGTCAACCCAAGCCAAACCTTCCCGCCGGACTGCTTGACAGCCCGCGCCAAAGCGCAGTCGTCGATGATCTGATTGCGAATGGCGGTGATGCCGCCTGCGCGCGCCAAGGCCTCGGGCCGGATCAACATGCAGCCCCCGGCGGCTCCCGCCACCTTGCGGCGAGAATCACGAATCCAGTCCGGCGGGTAGAGAAGGAAAAAGAAGAACACGAAGGGTGGAATGAGGAGGCGCTCCGCCAGGCTCCGGCAGTGCAACTTGACCATAAACGAGGTTAGGTCGTAGTTCCCTGCTTCAGCAATGGCTATCAGCGACGCGACGCTTTCGGGCGAGTGTCGTATGTCAGCGTCGGTCAACAGCAAGAATTTAGGATGTAGTCGCAACGCGTGCTGGATGCCCTGCTCTACCGCCCAGAGTTTTCCTGTCCATCCTGGCGGCAGCGGGCTACCCGAGATCACGGTGAGGGCGTCGGGGTGGCCGCAATTTCGAGCGGCTTCACGCGCGGCGTCTGCGGTTCCGTCCGAGCTGTGATCGTCGACGACGAAGATGTGAATGGACCAGCCACAAGCCATTTGCAGCAACGACTCAACCGTCGATCCGACAACCCCGGCCTCATCGCGAGCGGGAACGACGACCGCAATCGGGCCGTCAAATGCGGCCGTCGGTCGAGTTTCTCCGAGCAGGCTCTTCACCCTCCAGAACCCACCATGAGCTGTGAGCAAATAGATCCAGATGACGAGGCAGAGCAGTCCGCTAATGAGTCCGACGTAGTGCATCAGGAGCCAGTTTATCTGGTCGGGAAAAGCAGATTCCCCGCAGGCTGAAGCTTTCGAGGACTGACAAGATGAAAGAATCCTTACGGCGCAACTAAAGCTGCTGCCCCATCAAACAACCGGCCCTGAGGCCGCGCCCATTCAATAACCCATGTGGTACGAGTGGCAGTGCGACTCTGCCGTTAGAACATCGCCATCGAATCATTCTGTCGCAGGCCACCCGCAACCTGCTACACTCTCCCGCGGTTCCCTATGACACGACTTCACGCCCCGCTCCGCACCGGACTCTTCGACGATCCAGCAGGCAAATTTATTCACGATGTGGTACTTGACTCTTGCCGAAAACACGGCGACAAGGTCGCCATCGTGGACACCTCCTGCACGCCACCCCGACGCATCACGTACACCGAATACGCGGAACTAGTGGTGCGCACGGCCCGTGGGCTGATCGCCTCTGGCATCCGTACCGGGGGAAATGATCGGCATCTACCTGCCGAACTGCTGGGAGTTCGGCGTGGTGTTTCACGCAGCCACCCTGGCGGGCGCCATTCCGACAACCATGAATCCGACCTATCGCGACCGCGAGGTTCACCACCAGATGGAGACTTCCGAGGCGGTCGCCCTGGTCAGCGATGGACCTCTGCTGGAGGGCATCGATCTCGCGGGTTTGCCCTCGCTGCGAAATGTCTATACCACCCGCACCAGCGGTCCGCATGGCACCGATCCCCTGAGCAAACTGTTCTCTTCGCCCTCAAGCGCGGGCTTTCCGGCACCGCAGCGCGACTCAAGACTAACGATCGCGACTTTGCCCTTCTCCAGCGGCACCACGGGACTACCGAAGGGCGTGATGCTCTCGCACCACAATATTGTCGCCAATGTTTACCAGACGCTGACGTCGGGTGAGACGGGCTGCATTGGCCAGAGCGACGTGGTCCTTTGTTTTCTGCCTCTATATCACATCTACGGACTCACGGTCGGACTCAATCTCGCCTTGATTCGGGGCTGTACGCTGGTCTTGATGCCGCGCTTCGATTGCGAGGCTTCGCTAAGGACGATTGTGGAGGAAGGCGTCACCGTGGCGCTGTGCGTGCCACCGGCGCTGCTCGCCTATTGCCACGCCGCCGATGCGGGCAAGTTTCCGCAGGAGCATCGGCTGCGCTGGGTGAAATGTGGAGCCGCACCGCTGGCCCCGGACCTGGCACGGCGTTTCGCGGACGCGACCGGCATTCCCATACGCCAGGGTTACGGCATGACCGAAGCCTCGCCCGTAACGCACATGGGCTACCTCGATCCTGAGTTCTATGACGGAGGTTCCATCGGCGGTCCTGTGGCCCAAACGGAATGTCGAGTGCTTGACGAAAACGGAAACGACGTCCCGCAGGGCGAACTCGGCGAGCTGGTGATGCGCGGTCCGCAATTCATGCTGGGATATTGGAAATCGCCCGACGCCACTGCCGCAGTGATGCACGACGGTTGGTACTGGTCGGGAGACATCGTGCGCGTCGATGAGCGGGGTCTCTATTTTGTGGTCGACCGCCGCAAGGAGATGATGAAGTACAAGGGATTCTCGATCGCTCCCGCAGAGGTGGAGGGCGTCGTGCTGGAGCATCCGGGAGTACGCGATTGCGGCGTGGTTTCGCGGGTAGATGAAGCGGGAGAGGAGCTTCCCTGCGCTTTTGTCGTTCTTCGGGAAGGCTATCTCGAAACGGAGCAGACGACCGCCAGTATTCGCGAATTTGTCGGCGAGCGGCTTACGCACTACAAGATGCCGCGCGAAATCCACTTCGTGCAGAGCATCCCCCGGACCGCGTCGGGCAAGATTCTTCGGCGTGAGCTGCGGAAGTTGTTTTGAGTGGTAGAGCCTAGCGCTGATTGTCGGTCTGCGGCTCGGGATGGATCAGTACCCGGAACAGGTCCGGCACCTCCTGCCGGAACCTGCTTTCCAGTGCGGTCTGAATGTCATGCACCCGCGCCAACGGAAGGTCGTCTTTCATGGTGCAGTGCAGCGACAGGTACAGCCGGCCTGCAACCCGCTTGAACATCAGGTCATGGGCGTCGACGACCTCTGGAAAGGCTCCCGCAGCCGACAGAATCCGACGTTCGAAGCTGGGCGCCTCTACCATACCCTCGCTGGCTTCGATGGTTGCCGGTTCGCTTTCGATATGCGTCAAGATGCTCGATATTTCGGGAATGTCCTGGCGCATCTCGCTTTCCAGCCGGGTAACGCGGTCGTGAGCCTCTTTTAGCGGCATGCGTTCGTCCAATTCGACGTGCTGCTCGACATGCAGCAGGCCTTGGATGTCCTGGACACTGATGTCGTGAACGTTGAGATTGTTTCTCGTGGCCACGGCGCGAATGCGATCGAACAGGCTTTCCCCACGGCCGGCGCGGGCTACAGCGTTCACCACTACGTCGGCTCCCGGCAACAGCTCGCGGATTCCCGACGAGACTTCGTTGGCGACCTGTTCCGACTTCTGGAAGGTCACATTCCGCGACATGGCGATGGAGACATCGGCGAAGTATTTGCTGCCGCCGCGACGAATGCGAACGCGATCGATCTCCAGCACCCCGTCGACGCGAGATACTTCGCCGATGATCTTCGAGCGCACTCCGGCGGGCGCGCCGTCCAGAAGCGCATCGATCGTTTGCCTTGCCAGGCGCCAACTGACATAAACCACGATGCCGGCGACAATCAGGGCGGCGATGGGATCGGCCTTCGCCAGCCATGGCATGGAATACATGCGTCCGCCCAGCACCAGGGCCAGGCCAAGAATCACGACCGCACTGGACCATATGTCGGTGCTGAAATGCAGCGCATCGGCAAGCAACGCCTGGCTGTCGTACTTATCGGCTACTCGCTTAAGCCGGCGAGAACGCCAGTAGTCCACCACGATCGACGTGGCCATCACGATGAAAGCCCACGCACTGGGCTCGATCTCGACCGAGTGAAAGAACAGCCGCTTCGTGGCTTCGTAGACGATCCAGGCGCAGGTTGCCAACAAGAGGGCGGTTTCGATAAAGGCCGAGAAGTTCTCGACTTTGCCATGGCCATACTGGTGCTCGGCATCAGCGGGCTTGTCCGAGACCCGGACGGAGAAATAGGTGATGACCGCAGCCACCAGGTCGAGGCCTGAATGTGCAGCCTCCGACATGATTCCGAGGCTACCGGTGGATATTCCGACCACGACCTTGAGGCTTGTGATCGCAACGGCGGCAAATACGGAGTTCAGCGCGACGGATCGCTTCTCCGACTGGCGTGCGTCGAAATTGAAGGCCTCAGACATGGACAATTGGATGGCTCATGCGAGATCGCCCACCGGCAAAGGTAGAGCCTGGCGCCCTATGATACGATTTGCTGTAATCGTCACAGTTCCCATGCGACCCTTTCCCGGAGGATTTCCCTACATGCAACGTCAGATCATAACGGTTCTAGCGATCTTGTGTGCCCTTTTAACTGCAGGTTACGCCCAAAACGCGACTCCGAGCGCTGAGCCAGTCCCCAAAATGCATGGTCAGGAAAAGCAGGCCGCATTAGCAGCCGCTAAGGGCGACAGCACTGCTCCGAAGGCCAACCCAACCGCGGTAGGGATGGACCAGCCGGTCATCACGTTGAAGGGAGGATGCGAACCGGCCCAGGATATTACTCCCGCCAAAGATTGCGTTTCGACGGTTACCCGCGCGCAGTTCGAGAAACTGGTTGATGCTTTGCAGCCGGGCATGGCGCCCGATGCAAGACGGGGATTTGCAACAAACTATGCGCGTCTGCTGGTCTTTTCCGACGCGGCCCGGGGGCTACATCTTGAGAACGATCCGGGAGTCCAGCAAATTATTCAGTTTATTACCAATCAAGCGCTAGTCGAGGGTCTGAGGCGCCATTATGCAGAACAGTTTGCCCACCCCAGCGAACAGCAGATTCAAGACTACTACAATCAAAATAATTCGAAGTACCTGGAAGCCAACCTGCAGCGCCTCATCATCCCGAACAGTCCTGGAACCAGTGACACACCGAAGCCAAGCGAAGCGGAGGCGGCAGCTCTGGCCGCAAAGATGCGGCAGCGCTGGCTGGCCGGCGAAGATCCGGTCAAGCTTCAGGAGGCTGCGTTCGAGGCAGCGGGCATCAAGGGAGCTTCGACGCCTGAGATTAATTTGGAAGCCAGGCGTCCGGGCAGCCTGCCGGTGGAACAGGAAGGGGTATTTCAGCTCAAGGCTGGCGAAATTTCGCAGCCCTTCAGCGATCCGGCAGCGACGTATCTCTACAAGGTCGTGTCCATCCGGCAGATTCCTTTGGCCGAAGTTAAAGACTCGATCATCAAGACCCTGCAGCAGCACCAAATGCAGGACAAGATGGAAGCCATCGGAAAATCCGCCACTCCTGAATTGAACGAGGAGTACTTCGGACCTGCGCCAGCCGCGGGTCCGCCAGCCGCAGAGGGACATCCGGCGGGCGGGCCGCAATCCAGCAATCCGCCCAAGTAATTCGATGACGCAAGCCAGACCAACCATCCTTGTCACAGGAATTTCGGGAATTCTTGGGACGAGGCTGCTGCCCCTGTTGTCGGAGTTTCGGGTGGTGGGCGTAGACCTGCGCCCGCCCGCTTCTTCCCATACGATTGAGTTTCATCCCATGAACCTTGGGCATGAGCCGTCATGCCGCGAACTCACGCAACTGCTTCGGCAGACGGGCGCTCATTCCGTGGTTCATCTGGCATTCGTCTCTGACCCTCTGGGACCCGATGGTCTCGACGTCGAACGCATGTGGCAGATCAACGTCGCCGGTACGGCGCGGGTCATGGAGGCCATCAGCGTCGTCAATCGTACGGGCGGACACGTCCGTCAGTTTATTTTTCCCAGCAGTGTGTCCGCCTACGGCCCTGAAACACCGGGGCCGGTGATGGAAGACTTCCCTCTCGGCGCGCATACTCTTGCCTACGCCGTACACAAGCGCGAGGGCGACGAGGTCGCGCGTTATCGTGCCGAAAGCCTGGGGGAATGCCGTACTTATGTCCTCAGGGCGCACATCTTTACCGGTGCCAACATGCACGACTACTTGTTGGCCGCTCTGCGGGGTACGCCGCTGGGCAACAGCAAGCGGGCAGCCCGAATGCGAGCAGAAGGCAGGCGATTGCCCATCGTGCTTCCGCGTGGCAAGAAATACGACGAACAGCGCTTCCAGTTCGTGCACGTGGACGACGTGGCGCGACTGCTCGTCTACCTGCTCCACCGGCCGCACAACGATCCTCCGATGACCATACTGAACGTTGCCGCGCATGGCGAGCCGCTCACCATGCAAGCCTGTGCGGAGATTGCGCAGGCCAGGATCAAGCGGATACCAAGCCGCGCTGCCTGCGGGTGGATTTTGCGCATGTGGTCGAAGTGGGGAATCGCGCCGATCCCGCCCGACGCACTTCCCTACACGATTGGTTCCTACACGGTAGACACCACGCGCCTGCAGGAGTTCCTGGGGCCGGACTACTCACGGATCATGCGGTATTCCGTTGAAGAAGCGCTGCGTGCCAGCTTCGCGCCGAAGTAACGCTCGCGCAGTAAGGCCGAGTCGTTGAATCTGAGCTATTTCTTGCCGCGGTACAAACCCGCAATTCCGAAGGTGTAGGGAGTCCACGATACTTCGCGGAAGCCGGTGGCCCGCATACGTTGCAGCATCTCTTCGGGCGCGGGGAAACGCTGTACCGATCTCGGTAGGTACGCGTACGGACCACGCACTCCCGAGATAACCGTACCGATGGCCGGCAAAACGTGCCGAAAGTACACGCGATAGACGGCGCCGATCAATCCCTGCGGTTCGCCAAAGTCCAGTATGCCGACCTCACCACCCGTCGCCAGCAGTACACGATAAATTTCGGCCAGGCCGCGGTCATAGTTGACAAGATTGCGGAAGCCAAAGGCTGCCGTCACCAGGTCGAATTGCCCAGCCAAAAACGGCAAATTCAAGGCATCGGCTTCCACCCAGCGGATGTGCTTCTCTCCTGTTTTCTCCATCGCTCTGACCAGCATTGGATGGGAAAAATCCGCGCCGATCAAACCGTCTGCAGCGCCTTTCATGCGCCGATACAGAGCGAACGTCATATCGCCGGTTCCGCAGCACAAATCGAGGACCTGAGCGTTCGGGCGGGCAAGGATCGAATCAAACATTCGCGCGGTGCGGTTCCACCACAAGCGATCAACGTTCATCGAGAGAACGTGGTTGAGGAGATCGTACCTGGGCGCGATCGAACTGAACATGTCGCGGACCGCCACCGCCGCCGAGGATTCATCGCTGGCGCCCGTCGGCGCGGCGCCCACGACACGGCCCTCGGCGTCACTACGCGCCGGATGGGGCGATCCGTCTGGTCTCACAATGTTCACCCTGCCTTTGATAGCCTACTGATTTCTTCAACGGACTCGATCACGGCGCTTCCCGGCACGGCGTTGACCACATCGACGGTACCAATCGAGGTCGGCAAAATGAAGTGCGGCACGCCACCCATCGTCTTCTTGTCCGACTGCAGCAACTTCAGGATGCGTTTGCCATCGACATCCACATGCGGCAGAGACCCATATTCCAGCACCATCGCGATGATGCGATCCGCCGTATCATGGCTGGTGACACTGAGTTTCTTGCTAATCACTGACGCCGCCACCATGCCCCAGCCCACCGCCTCGCCATGCAGGAAGTGCTGATATTTTGTGGCCGATTCCAGCGCATGCCCGATGGTGTGTCCGAAGTTCAGGATGCGTCGCTCGCCGCCTTCGCGCTCGTCGGCGGTGACGACGTCGGCCTTGACCTTCACACATTCGACAATCAACTGTTCCAGCAGCTCGCCGTCCCTGCGCAGCAATTCCTCGCGGTGCGATTCCATCAACTCGAAAATCTGCGGGTTTCGAATGACACCGTACTTCATCGCCTCGAACAATCCGGAACGATATTCGCGATCGGGTAGGGTCGAGAGCACCTCGGGATCGGCAAGCACCCCCAGCGGCTGATGAAAGCTTCCGATCAGGTTCTTGCCGGAGACCAGGTTCACGCCAGTCTTGCCGCCGATGGCGGAGTCCACTTGCGCCACCAGGGTAGTTGGGACTTGTATGACGGGAATCCCGCGCATGAAGATGGACGCGAGGAATCCGGCCACATCGCCCACTACGCCTCCACCCATCGCGACTACGACCGAGCGCCGGTCCGCGCCCAGGCGCACCATCTTTGCAGCGAGTTTCTCGACCGCGTTCAGTCTCTTGGATGTCTCGCCGTCCTGCATTTCCAGAACCACAAGCGGGCAGCCGACCTTGGCGAAGCTCTCCTTCAGGGAAGTTCCCCAGAGCTTCAGGATTGGCTCCGACGAGACGAGAAAGACTCTCGCACCCGCAGGAACTAGTTCCCGCAGCAAGCCCTCGGCCGAGCGCAAAACGCCACGCTCTACCACAACTTCATACGATCGCGGAGAGGTTCGAACTGGTATGCGAATCAAACTTCTAGTGTAACGGATGCTTCTTTTACCCGCATGAAGCACTGCTCGAAAACGTTTTCCCATTGCGAGAATTGGGCGGTTTCTATCGAATCATCCTTCTGTTACGCGTGGTACCATCAGCATTGGAAAGGCTGGTTCCGTGGCGTTTTGCGCCACTGCACACCCACCTATGAAAGCTCTCCCGGGCGAAACTGACTTCATCGTTGTTGGTGCGGGAATCGCTGGCCTGCGGGCCTCGGTGGAACTCGCCTCCGCAGGGCGCGTGCTCTGCCTCGCCAAGCGCGAAGTCACTGAATCCAACACACAGTATGCGCAAGGCGGCATCGCGGCTGCGCTCAGCGATGACGACGAAGTCAGCCTGCATCTCGACGACACACTGAAAGCCGGCGACGGCCTGTGTAACGAAGAGGCAGCGCGCATCCTGGTGGAAGAAGGCCCAGTGCGCATCGAGGAGCTGATCGAGTGGGGCACGCAATTCGACCGCACAGGCAGCAAGATCGCGTTCACCCGGGAGGGCGCCCACAGCCGGAGTCGCGTACTACAT
Organism: uncultured Acidobacteriaceae bacterium; assembly: GCA_963758255.1. Taxonomy (GTDB): domain Bacteria; phylum Acidobacteriota; class Terriglobia; order Terriglobales; family Acidobacteriaceae; genus DASRAA01. The sequence continues at coordinate 1,028,007 of CAVWUX010000001.1, read as the reverse complement.
GCTCATGGCGACTCGACGGGCCGGGAAATCGGGCGCGCACTCTACCTGAAAGCTAAGGCACTAAAGCCGATCGTATTCCGCGAATTTGAATTCACCACTGAGATCGTTGTACGCGAGGGCCGCGTAACCGGAATGCGGGTACTCGACAACGACGGACAGTTGCAGGAGATTCGGGCGAGTTCGGTGCTGCTTGCGACCGGCGGCCTTGGCCAGGTCTATAGCGACACCACGAACCCGCAGGTTGCGACCGGCGACGGCGTGGCGATGGCGCATCGGGCCGGCGCCGAAATCAGCGACATGGAGTTCGTGCAGTTCCATCCCACGGCGTTGTACTTGAAGGGGGCGCCCCGCTTTCTGCTCTCAGAGGCGCTGCGCGGCGAAGGTGGCTATCTGCGCAATTCTGAACTGCAGCGGTTCATGCACAAGTACCACGAGATGGGAGAGCTTGCGCCTCGGGATGTTGTGGCCCGGGCCATTGCTCACGAATTGGAAATCACCAAGCGCCCGGATGCGGTGGTCTATCTCGACTTGACCCACCTCGATGGCGAGAAAGTACGCAAGCGGTTTCCGACCATCTATGCCACCTGCATGCAATACAACATCGACATCGCCGATGAATTGGTCCCCATTCGCCCAGCCGCACACTACGCCATGGGCGGAGTGCGCACTGACCTCGACGGACGCACTTCGATTTTGGGCCTCTACGCTGCCGGCGAAGTGGCTTGCACCGGAGTGCATGGCGCCAATCGACTAGCCAGCAATTCCCTGCTCGAGGGACTGGTGTACGGAGCCCGCGCGGCGCGCTCGATGCGAAACGAAGTGCGATCTGCGGAAACACCGACGCGAGCCACGACCAAACGGGCCCCCCACAACAATGGGAGCTCCGCCGATACCGAGATGTTCATACAGAAAGTCCAAGCCATGATGTGGCGGCACGTCGCCGTGGTGCGGGACGGCAAGGCCTTAAAGCAGGTCGTCAACGACTTGGAAGCCCTGCGCACGCAGTTACCCAAGTCGGGCGACCGTCGCTCGCACGAAGCAGCCAACATTCTGCAAACCGGGCTACTCATTGCGCGATCTGCCCTGGCCCGCGAGGAGAGCCGGGGCGCGCATTACCGCCTTGATTTCCCTCTGAAGAACGATCGCAAGTTCAACAAGCACTCGGTAGTCAAGGGCGAAGCGATTTCGTTCGAATAGCGTGCTGCGCTGGATAATTATTGCGTTGAGCAGTTATCGGGAAATCCGCCTTGTACATTCAGCTGGGCACACGCTTCCTGAGTAATGTTGTCCGGAAGATTGGAAAGAACTTTCGGATCATTGGATGGAGGCTGGCAGCCCTCGGCGAACCACCAATACTTAACCCACTGGACGATCTGTTGCTTGTCCTGCACCTCCGGCATCCCCAATGAGGCACAAGCCAATTCGGCCGTCAGCCTTATACACTGCTGGCGGGCGTTCGTGATTTCGCACATCAACCGTTGACCCGAAAGGTTCTTCTTATACATGGCGCTCTGCCAGTTGCGCACAATCGCGAGTTGCGACTGAATCAGGTAAAGCTGAAGCGGATGGCCGGTTCCCACCTGGTTGCGCGCTGTCTGCAGAATCGTGTTGGCCTCCGCCAACAGCGCCATAATCTGGTCAAAGGAACTGGCTTCCGGCGTCGGGTTCCCTAGTTTCTGGTTCGCTTGATCGATCCGGATCAGCCCCGGCAGGGCCTGGAACAGAGCCATGTCCCGGGCGGGCTGAGAGCCAGGCGGCACAGTCGAATCCGTACAACCCTGCGAGTTGTTGACGATCTTCATGGCGGCATCGCTATCCCCCAGCCGCCACCACGATAAGGCTTCGATAATCATCGCGGTGCACAGCAGGTTGTCTTTCTTCAATGCCCCGCCCTTATCGGCAATCAGCTTGTGCATGGTAGTTGCCGCCATCCGGTAGTCGGTGGCGGCCGCCGTGCTGGCCTGCACGGCCTGCTCGGCTCCCAGCAGGCTGCGGTTTTCCACGGTGGCGGCACGAGAGAACTGGGCCTGGGCTTCACGGATCGTCTTGGCGTTCTCTACGCATCCGCCTAGAACTACGATGGCAGCCAGGCAAACGGAAACAGCCAGAAATCTTGCAGAGCGACGGACCGAAGTGCGGCTCACAGCGCGGCCTCCAATTGAATGGTAAAGGTATCCAGCGACCAGAGAGCACCTCCAGCAACTTGTGATACGGTCAGATTCAGGAACGTACTCACGTTCGCAACGCGGGCTTCGGTAACGCCGTGCTTGGCCAACATCTGAAACACCACGGCAATGACTTGCGGCGCCTTGTCATTGGCCAGCAGCAGCCACTTGGCCGCGGCATCATTCCCGGGATTGAACAGAACCCCGATACTCGCCTCGAGCGCGTCAGTCAAGAGCAGTTTGCCGACAGCGTCTGTTTTGACGAAATCGAGGCGGCTCGCACAAGCGGTGATCACGCTCTGCAGGATGGACAGACCGGCAGCCTTGGTCAGATTCGTTGTTCCGTTTGCGCGCAGTGAACTCAGAACTGCTTCCACCACTGCGCCCATTCGCGACTGAGCTCCGCCGGCCAGTTTCACCAGCCAATCCGGATTATCAACCACCTGCGAGAACACGAAGTTGGCGAGCTGCACCGTGTCCTGCGAGGTGAACTTCAATTTCCATTTCGAACCTGGTGGCGGCGCGGCGGAAATGATGGTCAGCACTTCCTTGGCGGCTCCAACCAGTAGATTTTGGGCAGGATTATTGGAGTCGGGTACCAGAAGAGTGAAATTCTCCGCGGTGCTGGCGAGAATGGTTTGGATGATTTGGGGCACAGCATCATGGTCCAGCTTCACCGAGGGATCGGACAGGCTGTTCGCAATCGACGTCACCAGCGTTGTCAGCCCCTTGTTATCCGTCCCCAGAATTTCCGGATGTTGTCCCACCACCTTCAGTGCCGATTGCACTACGCCTTCCAGGGTTTGCGGCGTCAGCAGGTTGCGGAGGTTGATCTGCGATCCGTTGATAAGCGAATCCATGAGCGAGCCCGCCACCGCCGTGACCAGTGCGGCTTGTCCGGGCTTGGCGACGCCCAGATATTTCCCGGGATCGTCGAAGACGGTCTCAACGGTACTGCTGAGTGCAGTGGACATCAGCATTTGCGCAAACGAGCGAATGTTGTCCTGCTGGCTAAGGTCACCCGCCGCCGCCGAGATCTGCTTCTGGGCCTTGTCGTAAACCGCCGACAAGACATTGCTGACCAGTGCTTGCGAGTTGGCGCCTCCTCTAATCACCGCGGGATTGTTTTTGATGGTCTGAACCGTCGCCAGGAAAAGCTGCTCCACGATCTGGCTCGCCCCTCCCTTGGCGAAGTCAATATTCGCAGCCGTCTCCAGGAAACCTTTCAGCGCTTTGCCTTCGTTAGTGTCGGTCGAGACCGCTCCCGGCATAGTAGCGAGGTACTGAACCGCTATATCGATAATTGTGCCGGCTAGTGCCTGCAGCATGGATGGGTGAGGATTGCGCTGCCACTGGCGAATGGTCAGGCAGGCTGTGATTTCGTGACTGGAAAGACGAGCAGGATTGTCAGGCGAGTCAAGATTGGTACCAAGCGAAGCCTGGGAAATATTGAAGTCTTCCTTGTAGAAGGCCTGGAATGAATCGGCCTCCGATGCACTTAGCAATGCAGGACCTGCCGACGCTTTGGATACCAGCGCTGCTAGAGCAGGATTCTCCTTAACAAAGCCGGCTCCGGCTCCGCCTGGGGAAAAGAAAGTGAGCGCGGAAATTGTGTCAGGCGATGAGGGAAAATTGGGAAGAGGCAACGTGAGTGGAGCTGCCGTCGTCGCGTCGATGAACGACTTTTGGAACTGAGCCCCGACCCTGATCGCCGCTTGAATAGCGAAAAGAATGAGACCAACTTCATCTGTCGGTAAACCTAATGCCACAAGATCCTCCTGGCAGCGATGAAATTTATCGAGTGAAACAAAGAATCAGGCGCAGGTTTTTGCCTACCGCACTTGGTTTCGTGACAAGCGCACAACCTTGCTGATCAGCTGGCCGCCGATCTCGTGCGATAAGGACATAAGAAAGTCGGAAAGGCGTTGTCACTTTAGGAGCCATTGAGCATGATGTCAATAGCTCCTAGGTGGCGTTAGAAAACATCCCGGGATACTCTTCAATTTCGGGTGCCGGAGAAATCGGCAGGCTGCGGAAACGAAGATAACCAGCGGGACGCTTGGGCGGGCTGCATAGTGACTAGTTCCGGCGAAAAGACCCGCTCTTATGCCGCGCGTGGAGTCGAAGTCGTTCTATCATCTGCTATTGCTCGGTTGAACGATCTTACACGTCGCACGGGTCGTAACCGCGAGTCGTACTGCGTCCCGCACCTTAGACATCCAAGTCCAATTTGCCTCTCGTTGCTTGGTTGGGAACCCTCAGTTTCGCGGGTCTCGACGGACACTGCGATTAGCGGAACATTGCAGTCGATACAGGTGAGCTCGGATATGTGGAGTCGCTGTGCTTTCATACGCATACTTCAAGACACGTGGCGCGCGAGTCATGTCCCAAGCCTAAATGGCAAAATCGAAGCCTCCAAATCAGGCGAAAGCCGTATTTCCTTCTGCGAATTGCCCCTAGCTGGTACGCCGGGAAGTGCACCCATCTCGGCGGTCGGAGTGGGTCGGCTCCATGTCCGGAGCTTGAGACCCCACGAAAAGTGAACTCGATCGAAGGCTCATGATTCTCGATTCTCGCCGCAGGCGAGCGTGCGGGTTCTTCTCCCTGGAGATAGGGTTTCCACCTGATATTCGTTCGCCTCCAATGCACGATAAGCTGACGTTGCATATTGTCGATGCCGTTGCATTGCGCCGACTGGAGGCGAACCATGCCGTTGATCCAAGTCCTGATTGTCCTGATTGTTGTCGGAGTTCTTCTGTGGCTGGTCAACACCTACATTCCCATGCAGGGCGCGATCAAGTCGATCTTGAATGGAGTGGTCGTAATCGTCGTGGTTCTGTGGCTACTGAATATTTTTGGGGTGCTTCACACCGTGACGAACATCAGGGTTGGTCAGTAACCACCGCTGATTCGATCTCGTTCACGATTCCTTTTGAGGCCGGGCAAGGGCCTTGGCGGGGCGGGCGATAGAAAAAACGAGAACGAACAGAACGCGCCATGGCTTGCGGGTCGCGGGCCACTTCGTCCGGCAGGAACTTGAGCGCCACGAAGCGGCAGAGCCGCGTGTCTTCGGCCGTGTAAACCACGCCCATGCCCCCGCCCCCCGAGCTTGCTGAGAATGCGGTAGTGCGAAACCGTCGTGTCGATCATAGCCGAAGTGACGATACGGGAGATGTTCGATGATAGGGCGAACCGCACCGTGGGTCAATCAGGGCCCATGGATCAAGTGCGGCACTTCCGGTTCGTGCCGCAGTCGGCTTTACCTAATGTCATGAAATGATACCGCCTCGGCGATCTCGCTGACGATCGCCTCGGCGGCTTGGGCAGGGTCGGCGGCTTGCAGAATCGGGCGGCCGACGACGAGGTGGGTCGCGCCTGCGGCGATGGCCTCTTTAGGAGTCAGCACCCGGGCTTGGTCGCCTACGGCGGCTCCTGTCGGGCGCACTCCTGGGGTGACGATGGCGAAGTCGTTGCCCAGCTCCCGGCGAAGCTCGCGGGCTTCCAGGGCGGAGGCAACCAGACCCCCACATCCGGCGTTGCGGGCCAGCGATCCCAATCGTAAGACTTGCGTCTGGACGTCGCCGGATACCCCGATCTCAGACAAATCGGCATCGGACAGGCTGGTCAGGACGGTCACGGCCAGAACCATCGGCTTGGAGGCCGACTGCGCCGCCGCGTCGCTCGCCGCCTTGAGCATCTTGCTGCCGCCGGAGGCATGGACGGTCAGCATGCTGACGCCCAACTTAGCGGCCTCGCCGACGGCTGCGGCGACAGTGTTGGGGATGTCGTGGAACTTCAAGTCCAGAAAGACCTTACGGCCGGAGGAGACGAGATCGCGCACGATCTGCGGCCCCTCGGCCGTAAAGAGTTGTTTTCCTACTTTGTAGGTACTGGCAGATTCGCCAATGGATTGAACAACTTGGCGGGCTTGCGTGGCGCTGGAGAGATCCAGCGCCACAATGAGCCGATCTCGGTTAAGCATCGGCCCAAGTTTACCGCATAATGACAGGACTATTGTGAACCTTCGGCCCGTTGTGGGTCGAAATTGCTGGCCACGGTCGGAGTCTCGATGAGATCCAGACGTACTTTGGCGACACCTTCGTCGCCGATGCCCAGAATCTTGGCAGCGCCGTAGGACAGGTCCAGAATCCGACTCCTCGGCACGGGTCCGCGATCGTTAATGCGAACCATGACCGACTTGTCGTTCTTCAGATTCGTAACCTTGACCCAGGACCCGAGGGGTAGCTTACGGTGCGCAGCCGTAAAGTCATGCATGTCATACGGTTCGCCGCTCGCAGTCTTTTTATGCTGGAACTTACGACCGTACCACGAGGCCTTGCCGACCTGATACTTCCTGGCCGGGATCGGCTGGATGGTTTCCTGAGTCTGCCCTGGGATACCTTGGTTCGAGTCCGGTGTCTTGTTGTTACCGGGTGCCGCACCCAGCGCCGTGGTCAAAAACAGGACCACTGCCGCTTGGCTCAGTACTCGTAGCATTAAACACCTCGCATCGTAATTTAGGGCCCTCCCTGTGCAGGTTTCTAAAGTCTAGCCACCGGGCGCACGCCGAGTCAACCAAAGAATAATTTTCAAGAATTATTTGCTTGACAGATGAAAACGAATGTGCATGTTGGCGATTCGCGGGACGTAGTACGGATACTACACAGAATCCACGCGAGGTTGCCCTCGGGCCGCAGGTGGATGCTTCGGGGCGGCGGCAATCAGGCCTGGGGGTCAAGGAATAGTCCGCAGCCGACTGAGGAAATCCCCGGCGACTGAGATGTAAGCCTATGTATATAAGTCAGTTACTATGATATTAAGAAGCAGCCGTGAGAGGGTGCGGGAGCATCCGCCGTTGCCTTTGGGGCCGAAGTCGCTGCCTGGATGTGTTCGACATCGACATGCGGTACATTCTTGGCATGGGTGCTCGGCCAGTGGTCTTGAGTATCGCGGGGTACGATCCGTCGTCGGGGGCGGGAGTCACGGCGGACGTGAAAACCGCCGCCGCTTTGGGCTGCTATGCCGTAACCTGCATCACCGCGATCACGGTTCAGTCCACTCAGGGGGTCTTCGAGGTGGAGGCGGTACGGCCGGAAGTGGTGAGAGAGACGTTGTACCGGCTGTCGGAGGACGTAGAAATTGCCGCGGTGCGGATCGGGATGCTGGGGTCAGCCGAGGTTGCGAACGTTGTCATCAAGTTCTTTCGACGGTACCCCCACCGAAACCTAGTCGTGGACCCGGTACTGCGGTCATCGTCCGGGGCGGCGCTGTTGGACGAGGGAGGGGTCGAAGTTATACGGAAGTGGCTTCTTCCGCTGGCGGAGGTGGTTACACCCAATTTCGGGGAGGCCTTGGTCCTGGCCGGGGAGCCCCCGGGGGAGCTGCCGGGTTCGTGGGAGGAGGCCCTACCCCTTGCGCGGCGGTTGTCCGGGAAGCTTCACGATTTGGGGAGCCGGGGGGTAGTAATGACCGGTGGTCATATTGTCGAGGCGAACGACTACCTCAGCATCCGGGATTCGGGCGGAATGTCGGAGCAGATCTTTCCGGGAACACGTTTGGAGTCCGGGGCGACGCACGGCACGGGATGCGCTTTTGCGACTGCGCTGGCTTGCGGCTTAGCCCATGGCCGGACTTTGCCCCAGTCGGTGAAGGAGGCGAAAGAATTCGTACGAAATGCCATTTTGGCGGCGTATCCGGTCGGGAAAGGCGTCGGTCCGATGAACCATCTCTTCCGGCTGGACGAGAACCGTTGAGAACGCAGACATGCTGAGTGGCACCCCTCCGCCTTCAGGTAAACTTCGTACAAGCAGGGCAGATGAGACTCCCGTCGAACAAGTATTCGGTGGCTGCGTGGGGAAGCTTGGCACTAAGTGCCGTTCTGCTGATGGCGGGCGCCAGCCGGGCGTTCGCAAGCGCTGACACCGGCGCGTGGGTCCCCACCCGCTCCACCAACGACGCCACCACCAAGAAGGGTTTCGACTATTTCTACAACCTCGAATACGACAAGTCGATCCGTGAGTTCGAGTCGGCGCTGCAGGCGCATCCCGACGACCCCTTCGCGGTCAACCACCTGCTCTCGGCGGTCATCTTCAAAGAGCTGTACCGCATTGGAGCGCTGGACACGGAGGCCTATGCCAGCGACAGCTTCGTGAACAAGAATCTCCTACAACCACCCAATCCCAAGGTGCGCGATCGCGTCAACGAGTTAAGTCAGCGCTCGATCGGATTGTCAGATGCGCTCCTGGCGAAGAATCCCAATGACGTGAACGCCTTGTATGCCCGTAGCGTCGCACGGGGCCTTAAGTCAACGTACATGGGAATGGCGGAACACGCATGGTTTGCGGCGTTGCGCAGTGCCCTCGGTGCGCGCCATGACGACGAGCGCGTGCTGGAGCTGGATCCCAACTTCGTCGATGCCAAGAACCTTCTGGGTATCCATCTCTATGTCATCGGAAGTCTGAATTGGCCCACCAAGCTTGCAGCCTCGATGATCGGCATTGGGGGGAACAAGCAGAAGGGACTGGAGTATCTGCGCGAAGTGGCAGCGCACGGCAGTCCGGAGGTGGCCTGGGACGCGAAGATCGCGCTGGCGTTGTTCTTGCGGCGCGAGCAGAAATACGATGAGGCCCTCCAGTTGGTGGGTGGAATGTACCAGGCGTTCCCGCGGAATTTTCTGATTGCGACGGAGTATGCGCACCTGCTGAACGCCGCCGGGCACGGTCCGCAGGCGGTGGCCGCATATAAGAAGATCGTCGCGGGATGCCGCAGCAACGCTTTCACCGTGTGCCGGATCGAGATTCCGGCTTACGGGCTAGGCGAGGCCATGAAGGGCCAGCGCGACTTTCAGGGCGCGGAGGAGGCGTATGAACTGGCCGCCAGCAGCGCAACCGACCCAGACTTGCGGCAGCGGGCGATGTTGAATGCAGGTGAAATGTATGACGCCATGCAGAAGCGCGATGCCGCTCTGGAGAAGTACAAGGCAGTCATCGCGGCGAATTCGGACAGCGAGTCGGCGGATCTAGCACGCCGGTATATGAAGCAGGCGTACACGATTGAGTGAGAGCGGCGATGAGCGTGTTATGCCGCCGGAGCGCTTGAGCGCGCACGCTGAAAGGGGTTGCCAGCGCGGGAACCTTTTTCTATGCTGTGCGTATCTCCTAGTGGGGAGGGTCTATGTACTGCAACTATTGCGGAAAACAGATTCAGGACGACGCCAATGTATGCGCCTACTGTGGGCGCCGGGTTGGTTATGTCGCTGGACGGCAAAGATTGATGCGTCCGGCGAAGAATAGCCCGGACCGGAAAATCGCCGGGGTTTGCGCCGGTTTTGCAGAGTACTTCGACCTGGACGTGACGATTGTGCGGGTGGTCTGGCTGATCGTGGCGCTGTTCGGCGGTGGCGGCGTTCTCGCCTACATCATTGCCTGGATCGTGATGCCGGAAGCGCCCGAGATGGTGCTGGTGGCTCCACCGGCGCATACGGTTCAGCCGTATCATCAGTAGTTTCTGTCGATTGGCAGGCGGGAGAGTGCGCGCCTTTGGGTATCTGACGTGTTGTCGTACCTCGAGTGGGAACCGTTACTCTCCCGTTTCCCTCCACAAAAGCCTCTTCCCACGGCGTCCGGATGCGGCTAGGGTTTAGCCAGCAAGTCTTTGCCATGCACGCCGGGCCCAAATCCGAAACCACACTGAATGCCGTCCACCTTCTCAGCGCAGTGTTGTGCGCCGATTGCGAGGTAATCAGCGATAGCGCGACCGACGTTTGCGCGATATGCGGCAGCCGTTCTCTGCTCAGTCTGGGACGGGTGCTGGGAGGAAGCATCGGAGAAACCCGGGCAGTGGTTGTGTCGGCGGGAAAATTGGAGTTGCACAACATGTTTACGCTGCTTGTAAATCCCGAAGCGTCGACGACGCTGCGCCCGTCACGAAGGTGGATGAGGCAGCCGAAATTGGAGAAGTCAGGGAGCTAGTGCGGCAATGTCACATGCTCGCCGGGGTCCCGGTCCTTGCTTAGCCAAGCCTGCCCTTGCCGACGTTAGGCCAAAGGCTAGCTTCACCACCTACTTGCGCGGGCGGGCCCCAGAAGTTCTGCCCTCAGCGCGTATCCCACCTTGGCAAGGCTACTCCTGAGGGAGCGATCGCGGATGTGGTGTGGCCTGTTGCCACGCCCGCCAGCGTCGCGCCAACTCAAAACGCTGGTGAACATCGAAACGCGCTCGACCATCGGGTAAGAGGTCGATCTTGAGGCCGTTCCAAGGCGAGGTGCGATACTCCACGGCAGAGAGTTGTGTGAGCAGCACATGGGCCGCGACGAACTTGGACTCGTCCTCAAGCGCACCAACAAGCTGTGGGATGGCGACGTCGCCGGCGGCAAGCAACTGGCGCGCCGAGTCGCTGACGATTGTTGGAACAAGTCCGGCGAAAGTTCCATCCCAGTGAATGTCACTATTGTTCAGATGCTCAATCATCGAGCCAATCGTAGCCGGATCTGGTGGTTGACTGGAATTCATTTCGGTCATCGTGCGCGCCTCCCCTTCGGTGCGTCCGTGCGGGCCATTGCAACAGATGGTCACTAAAAACAGCGATACCATGAAGCACAATTTCGACATTACCGGCGTACTCGTTTCCTTCATCGCCGGTTCAACCAGCGGCAACACCGATCCAATTACTTCCATGTGACAGACGTAACATTGTTACTTGTGATCGTCATCACCATGGTCTTCACCTTGCCATCGGGAAAGGTGTAGGGCACTTCAGCAACAGCATTAAGCGTCCCATCGGGATTCTGTGACGAAGAAGTAATCTTTTGCGGACCGCGTTTTGCGCCCAGCACCTCAGACTCGGCCTTGATCCCTTCGCCGTGGGCGCCTGTCGTCTCCGACCCGTAGGCCATGCCCTTGACCTGCTTTTGGTGCTGCTCCTCCATCTCGTGGATCAACGCATGTACGCCGATGGCCTCGACATCCGAGATATCGAAGTCCCCGGTAGCATAACTACCCACGAGCGTCTTCGAGCCAGCACTGACGGTCATAATCACATCTTTGGGATCGTCAATGATATTGCTCAGCCTCTCCTGCAGGGCTTGTTGCTGGGCAGTGGGCGGTCCGATGATTCGATTCCTGGCGACGGTGACATTACCAGACTTGTCGATCGACACTTCGAATCCAAACAATCCACTGTTCAACAGAGCGATCGTCCGCGAGATATCTCCGGCCTTTCCAGTAATCTTGAGCTTGGGCTGAAGCGCAGGGCCCATGCGTGACTGTTGAGTCACATGCACCAGTTCATGGGCGAACAGGCGCTGCGATGTGCTGGTTTGTGACTCCAGCTTTTTGGGGCCGAAGTAGATGTGATTGCCTACCGTAAAGGCGTCGGCGTTCAAGGCATCAGCCATCTTGGCAGAACGCTGGTCGGCATGGATCCGAACGTGGCTTAGGTCACGCCCGAAACGCGGCTCGAAGTACTCCTTCTCCTTCCGAGAAAGAGGCTGGTTGGTACGCGGGACTGAGGTGCGAGACTCCCGATCAACGGCCGTGCCGGTGCGGACTGCGGGTGCGTGTGGGCCTACCCGATTGCTTGAGTTTGTCGCACCTTTACCCGCCGCGCTGACCGCTGCACCTGGTCCTTTCATGCTCACTACCTGGCCTGCAACACGATCGGCTTCCTGCTCATGAACGTTCCCCGAGGCACCGATCGCCAGTTTCGGCTGAAGTTGAACACCTGCTGTCGTCAGCAACACCGGCGCCCGCGCCGGGCGCGCGGTCGCAGCATCCTTCCGAGCCATATCAAGAAAACGAATACCGTAATTTGGAGGTGCGACGGCAAGACCCCGCCGGCCTTCGGCGACTGGTCTCACCCCAGCCTTCGACGATCCCTTCGTTGCATTCTTATCCAACCGGATGCTTTTCATCGATTTCCTCCCTCCAAATTCATTCTCCGGCAACTTCAGCTAGCCTACCTTGCCTTCCTTGGAATACTCGCGACGTATGCCCTGCATGAGATCGTCATGTCCGATGGCGCGGCCGCCCTGCTTGAGAGACTGCAACGACACGAAGCGAATCACGTTCATCACCGAGCCGCCGGAGAGAACGTGGTCGCGAGAAAGTTGCTCGAGGTTGACTGACTCCTCGAGTTGGGCCTTGCTGGAAAATCCTTGGCGCCAAATCCGCAGCCGATCTTCGGGGCGCGGTATCGGGAAATAGATGATCGATTCAAACCTGCGAGTGAAGGCGGTGTCCATGTTGTCCTTGAAATTGGAGGACAGAATGGCGATGCCATCGAAGGTCTCGATGCGCTGCAGCAGGTAGGAGATTTCCTGGTTGGCGTAACGATCGTGAGCGTCCTTGGTCTGGCTGCGCTTGCCGAACAGAGCATCGGCCTCATCGAAAAACAGGATCCATCCCTTGTGCTGGGCCTGGTCGAAGACCCGCGCCAGGTTCTTCTCGGTTTCGCCGATGTACTTCGACACCACCTGCGACAGCTCGATCTTGTAAACATCGCGGCCGGTAGATTTGCCCAGCAGACAGGCGGTCATGGTCTTGCCGGTTCCGGGCGGGCCGTGAAAGAGACTGCGATATCCGGGACGCAGCTTGGATGCCATTCCCCATTCGTTCATCAGGGTATCGCCGTGCTGGATCCAGGTGCTGATTTCCTCGATCTGCAGGCGGGTGGCGGGATGAAGTACAAGGTCGTCCCAGGTAAGTTGGGTTTCGATGAGCTGCGCCGGAAAGTTGGCGCCGAATTCCGGGCGCCGCACGCGACCGGTAGTGAACAGGCTGAAACACTCTTCCGAAAGCCGCAGGGGCGCTTTGAGCAAGGTTTCGTCCGGGGACGAGGGTGACAGCCGCAGAATGTTGTGGCGCGCGAAGTAATGCTGAGGGTCGAAGAGTCGCATCACCGAGAAGCGAATCGCCAGATCGGTGCCGCCCAGCAGGAAGGCCAGGGTTTCCGCCGAGGGAGCAAAATCGGACTCGAGACCTTGCCGTGCGCCGCCGAACTCCGTGAACTTGCGATCAAAGGTCTTGTTCCGGGTGAAGAAAATGTCCAGAAGTTGAGGCCGTATCTGAGGCACCAGACTGAGAACGACAGCGAGGCGCTCCGGGAATGCCGGCTGATAATACCTCAGGAAGCTGGCGTAATCGGATGGGCTCTCGCCTAAGTCGGGGGGCTCGACGTCCGCAATGTCCGAATAATCGCAGGACTCGCCGAAGTAGAGTTTGAAACGGGTGTCGAGCACGCGGGCAAACCAGTCGAGTTCGAGATCGAGGTCGCGCGCATTCAGCTGAATCTTTTCGTCGACTACCATTCCACTCCCAGCGGGACCTCCATCCACGGCAGCCGCACCCAACTCACACTCCAGGGAATGCGATCGAGAACCACATCGTAGGTTTCGCGCTCGACGCGAAGCAGCCATACACCGTCACGGGCGCTGAGCAGCCCATTGCGCAACAGAAAAGACCCGCGCAAGCCGTCGATCGACATGTCGCGAAGAATCGGGGCCTGCGCGATCACCGAGGTCAGGAGATTAGCACATTCCTCGGATTCCGAATCGGTGACCGGCGGACCGAATTCAAGCACTCCGTCAGGATCGAGCCCGCAAAGGACTTTGTTCAGGGTGGTCTGATATTCCGGCGGCGAGGGGTCTCCCGTGACCGCATGCTGCAGCAGTCCTGCGGCCCGATGCTGGGCCGCTGCGCTCTTGAACTTTTCGCGCTCGACCAATTCCACGCGTTCGAAAAAGCGCGGCAGAAACGGCCAGAGCAGCACCAGCCCGGAGTTCTCGATGTAGACGGTATCGGCATCACCAAAGTCCAAGTCGAGATCTTCGTCCGGGCGAAAGTGGCGGCGGGTCTTCCTGGCCGTTTCCGGCGGGAGACTTGCCGGAAGGAGTTCAGGAGTCTCGGCTTCCTGCGTGTCTCCGGTTTCGCCTGAAGCCGATGCCGAGCCGGGAGCCGGTGCAACTTCGTGCTTGACGACGGTTGGCTGGGCGGGTGACTTGTCGAGGAAGCGGACTAGCTCCGTCCGAACATCTGCCGGAAGATTGACAAAGACGCGACCCTGACGATTGGCAGCGATGGCCTGAAGCAACACTTCCAGATGAGGTGAAAAACCTCCCGACGAGCGAGCAGACTGGAGCAGAACCGTCGTAAGCGAAACGAAGACGTCGTGTGACTGCGTCTCGATCTCGCCGTAGACCTGCTGCCAGAAGCGGACGGGAATTGTGGCGCCCGTCTCGGCAACTGCCAAATAACGAATCACAGACACCCAAAACCGATCCCTGACACGCACTCTCTTAGCTCCGGGTACCTGGGACCAAGCACGCAGAATGGCTTCCACCTGTTGCTGCAGCGCTGCCGCGGACGACGGCGAATCGGAAATCAGCAAGCTCAGTAACCCAGACAACGTCTTGTCGTCGGCGTGCACAATGATTCGCAACAATTGATCACGTTTATGGACAACGGTGCGCAACCAATCCGTGAGGCGATCAGGCGCATGTTCGAGGAGCGCATTGAGGGCTTCGGGTATCAGGCGGGGGTTCGAGAAGTCCGCCCACCACGGGAGGTTGCCGGTGGCGGCAAAGAATGCCAGCAGTTCCAGGTGGGAGGTGACTGCCGGGTCGTGGTTACGGCGGCGGGATTCGCTGTCCTGCTTTTCGATCTGTTTCGCGAGGGTCTTGCGGAGCACCGACTTCAGCTTATTGGGGAGTTCGCGCTCCAGATCGCGAAGGTCGATCGTGCCGAGATCAACCTCGATCAGGTCGATGCGGTGGATACGGTCAGGCGCGCTCAACTCGGAGCAACACTGCTCGATGATCGACTGCAGGCGCTGGCGCTGGATGCGGCTGAGTTCGGGTTGAATGCGGCGTGCCGAGTCTTCGTCTGGCGCCAGTAGTTCAATAACCTGACGCCTGATCCGATGTCGTTGGGCCGCACCCGCCACTGTATGTTCTCCTCGCCCCGTCGACTACGTGACCGGTTCCGTAGGCTTGACGATAGCGGTCAACGATACCGTGCGGGTGACGGGAATCCCCTTGGCTCCCGGTTGGAGTACCCGCACCAGAAATGTGGTGTCCTGGGTTAGTGGTGGAGTGGCAAAGGTAAGGTCAGCGCCAGTGCCCTTCTGGGCATCACTCACTGGAGTAGCGTCCGCTAAGAACGGCTGATAGGTTTCTGTCTTCGCGCTGGCAACCACAACAATGTTTACTGTTGAGCCGGAGGTGACGCTGTCCTGGTCAAGCTTGATCACCGGTGCCGCCGGAATCTCGGCGGTTTGCGACACGGGCACCGAAACGCGCGTGCGGGCTTTCATTGCACGTACGAACAGACTGATACCGAGCGCTTGCGGACCCAGGTCGAGGAGCGGCGGTAAAGGCCGGGTTTGCGAGGGTGAAGTATCGGTTGCGGCCAGCGGGTCGCGCTCCAGAACAAAATCAACGCTCAACCTCAACTGGTTAATGCCCTTATTGGTGGCAGGATCGCTGGCGTCCACTTTGTGGAAGTAGGCCGGCGGCAGGATCTCAGCTCCGCCATCGCCGACGCGGAAGAAGTAGAAGACACCCGGCTGTCCACCCGAAACCAGCAGCGGGCCGGGCAGGGCGTTGTCCGCTACCGTTGCTTCCAGCGCGAGAGACGGATCCGGCTTGGGCTGTACCAGGACCAAGGCCGCCTTTTGCAGTTGCACGGACGAGGGAGTATTGGAGGCCCCGTGAAGTTTGCGGGCCTCGAGGATAACGAGGCAATCTTCGACGACCGCGGGAATCGTGAAGCTGAGGTCAGCGCCCGTACCAGGTTGATAGTCTCTCTGCAGCGCAAATCCGGCGGGCACGTTCAACGCGGAGATCGTCCAGGGCGGACTGGGCACCTGGATATCGTCACCGACCGGAAGCAGGTTAGCAGCGGGTGGGACACCATACACAAACTCCGTATCGTCCAGGGTGTGAACAAAAGCACGATAGCTCACACCTTTTTGACTGCCGGCGATCACCACCGTCGCGTCCTTCTGGTAGGGCGTCGGCGAGGGCTGGACTGAAACGGCAAGACCGGTGTTGGCGCGAACCATCAGCGGCATGATGCCGTCTAGCAAGGCGGTCTGTGTCGGCCTTCCCTCGGATGGATCGAAGCGTTTGGTGGCGCGAACCCGGAGTTGGGTGTCCTCCTGTACCGGGGTCGAGGTCAACACCACGGTGCCAAGGTTTCCGCGAACGTCCTGTTGCGACACGACGGTTTCACTGTTAGCGGAAATGACGACGATACTATAGTCCACACCTTCCTGGCTCTGCGCGACCTTGACCGCGACGTTACTGCCGTAATCGACGATGCGCGGATCGGAGGGCGCACCGGTGGCCGTCTGAGGATTCAGCAACGGGGCGTCGATAAAGATCGTGAGGGTAGTGTCGAGTCCGACCTTCACCTCGGCAACATGGGTGAGGTAGTCCTCGCGTCTGATGGTGGAGGCGAAGGTATCGATTTTGGAAGCAAAGATGCGAAATGTCTGGTCTTCCTTGATGGGTGGGGTGACGAGGATGGTCTCCGCGCCGGTACCGGGAGTATCGCCGGATACCGATTTGCCGTCGCGGTCGCGCAGTGCGTAGCTGACGTCGGACTGTCCGGGATTAATGCTGATTTTTGCGGTTGTATTGATGGCCACAGTGAGGCGGTCCGCGCTTACGGGGACGTCCTGAAGCGGATAGGTCTCACCGATACCGAGCAGATCGACTACACGATCGCGGGCGGCGCGGAGCAAAATTTGGGTCGTGGCGGACATCGAAAGAAACCGTAGCCTCCTACACCGTTACATCGAACTTCTCGGCCCAGTGCGCCCGGCGCGCTGCAATCCAGGCCTGATATGCCTTCTGGAATTTCCCCCACTCGTCGGCGTCCAGCCAGTGAAGATAAGGCGTGATATGGGCGGGTGTTTCCTCACGCACCGTCCGCTCAATCAAACGCCGGTAGGGGGTATCCGCTTGCTTCATTCGGTCGGTCACGGCTGGGAAGACGAAACTCGCCTGTAACGAGAACGGGTCCTTCAGTCCGGCCGCCGCAAGCAGCGGAAGCGTCTGCTGATCGTCACCCTCCATGGGTCGCAGGAGAATGTGCTCCACCAAAACAAACATTTCGTCGTCTCCCAGCCCCAGTCGCAAACTGATTCGCTCTTCGAGTCCGGATAAATTGTCGGGACTAAAGGGTCGCAGATAGTTGATGGCGGTTCCTCTGGCACTGCTGATACGGGGATAGCGGCGGAGGTATGCCTGCTTCTCGCGCACCAATATGGCCGGCGCCGTTTCCCCGGAAGACGGCAAGGCTTGCGGCAGGACCAGCGAATAGTCCGTGAACTGCTCGGAGAAGCGCGCTAGCAGATGGTTCAGAAAGCGGTTCTTGCGCGTTAGCGCAGAGTCAGGGTCCTCGGTAATCGCGTCCACTTGAGACTGATGGGTTGCGAGGTCGGTGGTGCGGATGTCGTCGAGACCAAGTGCGGCGTCGTCAACAACCTGCGAAAAGTACGTCCTCGTGCTGCCGTCTTGCGACGAAAACAGGTCCTGTACATGCGCCAGCTGGGCGAACTCACTGGCCAGCAATTGATCGAACATCATCAGGTAACCCTTGAGCTGCCTGGCCTGGGCCTTGCGCTGCTCAGTAGCGGATTCGGGCAACCCCATGTCGCCCACGCCATACGCGGGCGGCAAGTGATGTTGCAAAGAGTAATAATTCCCCGCCTGCCGGTCGCGGCCAGCTGGTGCAGCAAGAGGATCTTCTCCGCGAGAAGACTCCGCGGAAGCCGCACTTCCCAGTTGCCTCTGGTTGTAGTCGGCGATGGTGGTGGACACATCAACAGCGGCAGTGATGCCCTCTTTCTCCAGGATGAAGGTGGAGCCCGCGACATCGAGCCGGGGAACTTTCTGGGGATCGACGGCGAGCGACCATGCTTCTGTCTTACCGCCCGAGGAAAGCACGACACTGCGAACCGCCCGTACGCCGCGCACATCCATCACGGCGTGGATCACGTCCGAAGTATTGATGCTGACCCGCCGGTCGCCAACGCTAAGCGCCTCGGGAGCGATAAACCCGCGCTGAAGCAGAGGCCCTTCGAAGATGTCCTCCACAGATTTGCCCGCATGCAGCATGTCGCGCAACCCAGCAATCGGGATCGACGGCGAGAACTGGCTTTCAATTGCCTGCAATATCCGGACGAGCAAGTCTTCGGCGTTCTCGACCGGACCAATCTCGACCGCCATCTGCACCTGTATCAGTTGCGGATCCAGCACCCGGACATCGACAAAGTCTTCACAAAGGCTGCGATTCTTGTGTAATTGCAGGGCGACATTTCTGCGCACAACACTGCCATCAATCCCCGCGACGTCCGAGGTCTCAATCAAGACCCGATACAAGCCCTTCATTGTGACCGGTTGGGTCGAAGGTGGATCAGGTGTCAGCCGAATCTCTTGCTTGCCCGCGTGGTAATAAAAATCTACGGGCGGGCTCACCGGCTCGATCCACACGTTCTTCACACCTTCGACATCTAGCGCCAGCCGGCGCAGGTCGGTGAGCGTGACCGGATTACACGGCAGTATCTCCTGCGCCAGATGCAGGCTTTCGTACGGATTGGCGCCACCGCTGGACAGCAAGTCCGGAATGGAATACGACGTCCGATAAACCAGGTCCGTCAGGGCGTAGCAGAGCGCTTCCAGGATGGTGATGCCGGGGTCGTGCAGATTGAAGTCAGTCCACGTTCCACCGGACATCTGCTCAAGCTGGCTGATGGCCTGCTGCCGCAGTGAAGCGAAGTCGAGCGTGATTGGTTGATCTGCCATTAGCTCAAATCTCTAACGATTACTCTTCCCGGGCAAACTACATCCCTTCTAGACCGACAGCGCGAAAAACAGCTACTGTTCTGCACCTTGGCTCGGCAACTCAACCGGCGAGGACAGCGGCCAAGCCTGCGACAACTGTTTCTTAAGAGCGTTAAGCTCGTCCTTCACCTCACGGAATGCTTCGATTACCAGCGCCTCGAAGCCGCGAACGGTGATGATCTTGAAGCCCTCGGTATCAACGCCAATCCACTCAGGGAATACCTTTTCAACATCCTGGGCAACCAGTCCTATTTGATTTCCGGTCTGATTGCCATGCTTCTCGGGTTCGTTCCACTCGAAGTTGACACCACGGAGGTCGAGCAGCTTGTCGAGGGCACCGTGCAACCCGCTAATGTTCTTCTTGAGCCGAGCATCGGAGAGGTTTCCCCACCCCCCGCCACCTGGTTTGACCGCGTCGCCGTTCATCTCCAGGTAGTCCCAAATCTTGACCACGCGCCGCAATGGATTGGTGCTGACAGTCCGACCCAGAATCATCAGGCCCCCGTAGTTGGCCCCGTTTTCGATGGCGGCATACCCGGCAGTGTTTCCGAATCCAGTATGGTTGTGGTTTGGGTTTGTAAAGTAGATGTCGGAGTCCCCGGCCGTAACTCGACCGGTGGCGGTCAAATCGCCGTTCACCTCCAGGTAATCCCAGACCTTGACCACGCGCCGGAGTGGATTGGTGCTGACGGTCCTGCCCAGGATCATGAGACCGCCATAGTTGGTCGCGTTCTCAATGGCCGCAAAACCGGCCGCGTTCCCAATTCCAGTATGGTTGTGATTCGGGTTTGTGAAGTAGATGTCGGAATTGCCCGCCTGCAGACCACCTCCCACCATAACGGACCCACTCCCTCGGGGAGCCAGCTTGAGGTCCTGATTAGCATTGGAGCCGGTGGCGTAGATGGTGTTGTAGCCAAAGCCGATGCCCTGCGTACCGTTGGAATGACGGAACTCGATTCCGTCCGCCTCCTGGGAATTGCCGGTCACGTACATGATCCGATTCGTCGGGTGAGTGCCCGTCCGGGGTGCGGCCTGCACATCCAGCGCGCCTTTGGGGTCAACGGTCCCAATACCGACGTTGTTGGAGGGGCGATCGATGAACAGACGATTCGCTCCAGTAGGGTCACTGATGGCAAACCCGGGTTTCGCGGTCGTCGCGTCGTTCGGATTGATGCGAGGATTCAGGCTGATCGACCACGCCGGGTTGACGTCGGCAAAGCTTTCGTAGAAATTGATGGCTTTGCGCAGGCTGCTGGCGTCACCGGTGGCCTCGATGGACAGCGGATTGCCAGCCGGCTTGGCCAGGCCGTCCTCTTTCTGGTTCAGCATGGCGTCGATCAGGTCGGCAAAATTACTCTCCGTCGGAATGGCGTTCTTGACGAAGTAGGCCTTCAGATCAGTACGGCTCTTCTTGGCGATATCCATAACGCACCTTTCCAGTCAGAACTTCTTCTCACACTCCCGCGAGAAGATGGTATCGGGCTTATGTAGATGCTGCCGTCATTCGCATGGTTAAATCTGCACCCCTACCCACTGGATAAACCAGCCGAGTTGATTGGCGGTCGCCGGAGCCAATGCGGTATTATCGGCGACCCATCGCAAATAGATCCTGAAACCTACATTGGTCGGCGTGTAGATGCTGGTTCCACCAACGGTAGACCAATGGCTCGAATTACCACCTAGAGAGACGATGTACAACGGCGTCTGCGTAAAACCGCCAGCCCTGGTATCCACGTCGACAAGGATTCCGTTTGCTCCATAGACTTGCCAGGCGGTGCTACCGGATGGCGTCCGGCCAGCGCCAATTCTGAAGGGCACGCCGGCACACAAGTTCCCCGCCTTCAGGTCATCGGCGACAACAACGCTCCCATTCCCACGCGCCGCCAACCTCAGATCCTGATCTGGCATTGGAGCCAGTGGCGTAGATGGTGTTGTAACCGAAACCGATACCCTGCGTGCCGTTGGAATGGCGGAACTCGATGCCATCCGCCGGTTGGGAATTGCCGGTCACGTACATGATCCGATTGGTCGGGTGCGCTCCGGTCCTGGGAGCGGCCTGCACATCCAGCGCGCCTTTCGGATCGACGGTGCCAACGCCGACGTTGTTTGAAGTACGATCGATGAACAGGCGGTTCGCTCCGGCAGGGTCACTGATGGCAAACCCCGGCTTCGCGGTCGTCGCGTCGTTCGGATTGATGCGAGGATTCAGGCTGATCGACCACGCCGGGTTGACGTCGGCAAAGCTTTCGTAAAAATTGATGGCTTTGCGCAGGCTGCTGGCATCACCAGTTGCCTCGATGGAGAGAGGGTTGCCGGCTGGCTTGGCTAAACCATCCTCCTTCTGGTTCAGCATGGCATCGATCAGGTCGGCAAAGTTATTCTCCGTCGGAATGGCGTTCTTGACGAAGTAAGCCTTCAGGTCAGTGCGATTCTTCTTAGTGATATCCATGATGCCCGTTTCCAGTCAGAACCAGTTCCCTGTCGCCGCGATCACCCCACGACGAAATCGAGTTCCAGTTTCATGTAATCAATACCCGTTAGCAGTTGTACGGAGTAGCCCGTGTCCCCAATCAGGTCAATCTGGTGCTCGCGGGCCGCCACCAGGATTCCGTCTGGCCGCTCCGCTTCAATGAAATAGCCTTCCGAGTCTCCCAGCGCCGGCGCTGGGACCCGCGTGAAGTTCCGGCCATCGTCGCTGCGAAACAATTCGACGTTCGCAAGGTAATCGACATAGGGCCGACGATCGACGAAGTCAACGATGGTATTCGCATAGATCCTGCCCCCGATGACGATGTCGGCTCCGTCCTCATAGGCCCAGGGAGAAAGAAAGCGATTCAGGTCGTCATTGAGAACTTCCTTGTAGTAGTTTTCGTCTCCCGTAATGGAAAAGCGCACCGCCAGTCTCAGCTTTACGGCAACGTAGTGAGGATTGCCGACACTCAGAGCCGACCAGACGGGGACTTTGTCCGCCAGAAATTCTTCGATGTCCGCCAGCATGTCGGCCGACGCTTTGGGCTCGAACGGGTCGAAGGGACGCTTGTTGCGAATGTCGGGAATCACCACCAGCCGAACTGATCCGGGGCCGTCGGGATTCCGCGACAGGCTCGCAGGTACGCACTTCACTTTGTAGATCTCCGGGAACCGCGCCAGCACCAGTCGCTCGTAGTCCCACGCGGTAAGCGCCCGCTGCTTGTGGCGAAGCCGCTCACTCACCCGGGTGTAGAAGAGCGCATCCTGCTCGGCCATGCGGCCGCCACTCGAAGTGTAGGGTTGGCGCAGACCGGCAATTCCCGCGACCGGAGGCGCAAACTTTTTGACGCTGCTGGCGGGCAGAGGCGTCGCGAAGTGATCGGGAGCGGCCTTGCTCACCAGGGTTGCGCTGACCGCCTGCGTGTGTAGTGCGATGGCATCGCAGACCGCTGTGCTATTGGTGGGGGCCGCGGCGCGAATCCAGTAATAGGCGCTGGGAAGCCGCAGGCTGGGTTCGACCTCGGGCAAGTCAAACTCGAGAATGCCGGTGTTGATCAAGCCGCGAGTGGTATCCACCAGGATTTGTGACTTGTCGAGCTCAACCCATCGATCTCCATCGAGCACGCTCCACTCGATGGCGGGTGGAACAAGATCAGGGTCGGCGCTACCTTCAGCGGCCTGGAACAGTATGGCAACATTCTGCGGGGCGTTGACATTCTGCAAACCGACGTACAGTTCCCCCTGATTTTCATACCGCGGCAGGAAAGAAAATCCGGCAGGCGTTGGGTCAGCAGCCAGGTAGCTATAGCCAAAGGGATGAATGTGGAAGATCTGGTCCACCCACGATGGACCGGACTTCTCGGCGGGAATCTCAAGCGATGCGGTGTAATCCACCTTCAGGGATTTGAGTTTTGGTGTGTACGGCGGATTGACCTTATAGTTCCCGGCATTATCAGGAGCGACCAGACCCCCTTTGCCCATTGCGACAGAGAGCTCGATCGCTTTGCCGGACGCGACAGCAGGATAGGACAGATGTTGAAAGTCAGGCGGGTTCAATTCCCATAGGAAGTAGCGGTTCCATGCCAGAAGATCAGCATCGAACGACATGTCGGGAAGGGGGGCGTAATTGTACCCTGGAGGGAGACTAGCCGCGGTGAAAGACAGTGGAATCTTGCAGGGGTTGGTCGGCGGGTTGGCGAAAAGTGCCGCCTTTGCTGCCACCGGGCGGTTGGCCCGCTTGTCGGTCAGACTGATGCTGGCAGTAAATGGTCCAATCTTCGTCGGATCGTCTGTGCCATAGGTTTTGTAGTAAACCCCAAAGTCATTTGGAGCTCCCAACCACTCGAGGTTGAAGGTCAAGCTGTCGAGCTTTTTGGCAACGATTTCAGGATGTCCGACAAAAAACCGCGCGCCGGAGGTGGGCCGGCTGCCGAATGGAAAGAACGGCTTCTTAGGGTCCAGCGTGCTTTCGTCATTGGCGAGACTCAGGGTCTTCAGGCCCGCTACCTCAACCTTAAGAAAAACGGTTACCAGCAGCAGATCCGCCAGAGGAGGATAAAGCATGGTGAACTGCTTGGTATCGGGATCCCACAACTGCCGAAGGGTGAGACGCAGCATCGGGCATGCATTGCCGTTTCCTGCCTCACCGGCCGGCGGTGGCGCAAAGGCATCTACGGTTTCATCGAAGACAAGCTTCCACTGGATCCCCATGAGATCGGGCACCGCCGTTCCGGCCAGCTTTGCGTAAGTATCAGCGGTGGGATCCGGCGGGGTCACTTCTTTCCAACCCTTCTTGGTACTTACTTCAATGCGAAATGGGCTGGGATGAAGAGGGGGGTTGGTGTTTAGAAAATCCTTGAGATTGCTCGGGTCGAATTGCTCGGGTCGGAATCCCAAGGTGAGGGTGATCGTGCGTGCACCCTCACTCATGGCGAGCAGTGGCGAGCTGATGGCCCATCCCAACAGCGATGTCGGCGGGCTATCTGGGGTGGCCTGTGCCGGTGGCATTCCAAACGTCTTCCAGCGCGGGAGATCGGTCGAGCCCTCAAATCCGAGAACGACTTGTTTGGTGGCATCGTCGGCCGGGTACATATTCAGCCAATGGTTCCGCAGAGCCTCCGGCTCAGCCATCCCCTCACGGTTGCGCTGCGCCACCTCGACGATGGCGTAGATCGCTGGCCAGTCCTGCTGGTTCGGCGGACCTGAACTGGCAGCCTGCAAGATCGCAAAATCAGAATCACGCAGCACGAACGGCCTCAGGCGTTCCAGCGGAGCGGAGGCATCGGACTGGTTCGGATTTTCTCCCAGGGCGTAGCGAACCATGGCGGTAAAACCGAATTGCTCGCGAAGGCGCTGGAGTGCTGCCCTGCGTCCCGCATATACCTTTTCGCGGTGTGCTTTGGCGAGAATCTGGTCGACCTGCCCCCATTCCGACTCAGTGGGATCCGGATTGGTTTTCTCAAACACGACCAGAACCAGGAGCACTTCCTCTGCCGAGACAAAGAAGTACCCCTCTGCCTGGAGAACCGCGGAGTAGTAGGACTCAATGTCGGTGATATCCGGCAGCGATGAGAAGTCGGGACTAAGGGCGGCCTTCAGGTTGGCGGCGAAGTTCGTGGAATCGAATCCTGGCGTAGCGGTGAGCTGAAAACCCGGGGTTTTCGCCGCGCCGGCTTGCTGCAGGATGCGATTGATCTCCGCCCACTCGCTATCGATCCGGATCTTGATCTGCATCATGGCCACAAAGGCCGCCGGATCCATAAACAGTTTCTGTTGAATGAACTGGACTGCATCGCTGCGCGTGCGATGGTCGTAAAGGTCATAGACGCTTTTAACTTCCGGCAGTCCCGCAAAGTCAGGCTTACCGCCTACCGCCAACTGCAGATTGCCATCGAAGTCGCGAGAGGTTAGCGAGGGCAATTTGAAATTGGGATCGCGCTTCTTGCCGGCCGTCTGCAATATGTTGTTGATCTGGGTCCAATCTGCGTCGGCGGAGTCACGGCGATGTTTGAGCTCCATCATGGAGCGAAGGTCGAAGAACTCCAGAAACAGGTTCGTTCCGGCGAACTGCAGCAGGCTGCGTCGGCTCGCCAGCAAAACATCGTCCACCGGCTTGCCGTTCGGGTAGGGGAGCAGCGGATCGCCGGGCTTCGGATCGCCCAATGCCAGTTGCAGCATAGTCATCACCGCTCCGCTGCGATCATTGAGGTGGGCGACCCGCGCCTCGGGGAAGCCAATGAGTTGGCGGTCAACGTAGAGTGAACTTACCTTGGCGATCTGGGCGCGGTTGGCGACAATCCTGTGATCGGTGGCGTAGACAAGCTCGTTCCCGAGGCTGTCGGGGCCGGCACTGACCCGGCTGTCGGCTGGCACTTCTACCGCACTGACACCGGCCGCAAGATCAAGCAACAGGTTCACCGAGTCAGGAGTGGCAGATTCCTTGGCCATCCCCAGCACTTCGCCAAAGTAGAACTCGAGGTGACGGCGGCTGATCGTGTTGAGCTGTGTCTGCGCGGCCTGAAAAAGCTTGAGGAAGGTCAGGAACAGCACCAGATGCGGACGAAACAATTCCGGGCGGTCGTTGGGTGAGAACTTCGCCGGGTCAGCCAGGAATGCGGCAATATCGGCCAGAGGCAAGTCATTGTCGGAGGCGCCCAGAAACGCGCGCCAGTCACCAGAGGGTTGGTTTGTCAGATTGAAGTAGCGAAGTTCTCTGGCATATCGCCGGACAAAGGTCAGCAGGTCCGCGACGCTACGTTCATCAACGGCGACATAGCCTGGGTCAAGCGCATCCAGCAGGCGCGCCGCCTGGCTGGTCCCGTCGCGCCCGATCTGCGCCATTTCCTTTAGGCTGTCTGCCATAGGATCCTATTCCCTGCCATTGCTTCTAGGTCGCCTGAAACTTCGTGTTGGTCGTTGTGAATGTTCCGTTGCCTGCGTACTGTGGCGTCGCATCTGGTATCGGGGAGCCAGGACCCGGCGGCGGTTGTTGCGCCGGAACCTGTACCTCGAACTTCGCATCGAACTGGGTGCCTTTCAACAAAACCGCCTTGCCGCCAGTCTTGGTCTTCGTCGCCTTCTGGTCACCAGCGAGGGCGGCGATTTTCAAAGTTCCTGTGCCCGGGATGGTGTGCGGCGGCGCCATATAAGAGCAACCTGGAACCTCAACCTGGCTCTCGTCGCCGTCAACACAGATCTTCCTTCCCCCGGCGGTCGCCGGACCGGACGCCTTCAGAGTCCCCGGCTGCACGATTACCGTAGCCGCGCCAAACGTGGGCAAGAAATTCGCGATGTCGTTCTCCAGCAGCACATAGTCAGTCATTGATTGCCATCCGCGACGCCATCAAACCCGCGGCGCCGCCTCTTTCAAATAAAACGGGTACACCATGTTGTAGCGGGAGTTCGTGCTACGGATGGTGTAGTCGATGCTGATGAGCAGCAGTCCCTCCTCATTGGTCTCTGTGACCGTGAGTTTGTTCAAATCGACCCGAGGCTCATAATCCAGAATTGCGTTGCCGACCATTCCAGTCACGGTGTTGATGAAGCTCTGGTCCATCGGTTCGAAGAGGACACCCTCCAGATCACAGCCGAATAGCTCCTGCATGACCCGCTGCCCTGGAGTCGTGGCCAACAAAATCTGCAGGCTCTGTTGGACGTCTTCTGCGCCAGCCACCATTTCGACGTCAGCGCCACCCTGGCTGAAGGCAGGAGGAAATGTCCAGCCCCGACCGAGAAATGACTGATCGCTAGCCATGCAAATCTCCGTTGGAAGAGTTGCCAACGCGCGCGCCGCCCACCGGTTCGGCGGCAGGACTGCTTTCCGACGGTGACGTGGCCTGCAACTGCTGTTTGGCTTGCAACTGGAGCTTCTCGACCAGGGCGTACACCTTGGCGAAGGGGAGGTGCCCGAGCCCTTCGAGGATCAGATTCGCTTCATCGACAGTTACCTTGAAACCCAGATCATTCATGTTCGTCCTTTGTCAGCATCGGAATCACTTCACATCCACCGCTGATCCTTTGATTTCGACATTTCCTGAAGAGGCGTCTATTTTGAAGTCTTTGGCACTCTTCATCTCGATGCCGTTTTGATCCATGGTCATGGTATTTCCATTTTGATCGGTCAACTTGATTGCCTTGGCATCGTCATCCAGCAGGATCTTGTTGTTACCGGGAGTCTGGATAAAAACCGAAGACTTGTCATCGTCCAGAAAGCTGATCTTTGTTCCGCTCTTTGTGACTATGCCTTTCAGCTTGTTCTTGTCCAATTCCTTGGCCAAATCATCGGGAGGCGCATTCTTCGAACCGAAAAGCGAGCCCAAAATCACGGGGTGACGGGGATCATTGTTGAGGAAACCGACCACGACCTCGTCGCCGACCTCAGGGCGGAAGAAGTATCCCCGTTGATCCCCTGCATCGGGTGCGCAAAGTCTCGCCCACACGGTTGCATCGCCGGCCGTGATGGCCGGCAGCTTAACTTTGACTCGAAACTCCTTTTCAGGATCGTCGCCAGTGTCCATGACCACACCGATCTGAAGACCAACCAACCCAGGAAGCAGTCCCGCAGCAGGAGCGTCGAGGATGTTTTGCTTGCTCGAAAACGGTTGCGGGGGGACCCCGAATTGCACGTCGGTGACCCAGCCATTTTCGTTGACGCGATGGCTCAAGCCAGTGACCAGCGTCTTTCCGTTAAAGCGGGCGCCGCAGCCGCCCAACTCGATGACATCCAAAAGCTTGAGGCCCTTGACCCCTGGAACAGAGATCCTGCCGCGGAGCATGGCGGCGCGCGACCGGGCCATGGTGCCATCGGCCCAGACCTTCAGCTCCGTCGACTCGATAGGAACCGGACTTAGCAGAGAATACTTGTCGAAGCCAAGGGTGCTCGCGATCTTCTGTGCGTCCAGGTTCCCCGGCGATGCCGATGCGGCCTTGGCACTTGTGGCGTCGGTCATTTGCAGGTTCTTGAGATCCCATGCCTGGCTTTCGACGGCCGCGAATTGGTGGCCGGCATCGGCGTCGAACTCAAGATCGAATATCTCACCAATACCCCAGTCGAACTTCATGACTGGCGACCCGGAAACCGCCAGGTCCTTAACCGAGAGCGCACCGCCATCAACTGCGACACAATAACCATGAGCATCGGCGCGGGAGACGATGAAGTCCCAGTCGGTGCAGTAGTACTGAACCACCTGTCCGTTATTCGCCGTGGTGTCGGCAATGGTTCCGGCCTTGATGCCGGCGTCGTTCAGGATCTTGCTGACAATCTCGGAATCCTTCTGGCCGCTGTAAACCGCGCTGCGTCGCGCCCCGGTCAATTTGACGGCCTTGTCCTTCAATCCGACCGCGAGCCGGGAACCATGGCGATCTGCCTCGATGGAGTGGCGCACCACCGGCCCTTTGAAAACGGACTCGTCCGGGCTCCCTTCATACCGCAGCTTGATTTCTATCTCGCTCCCGGGCGCGAAGAACGTCGTGTCGCTGATTTCAAACTTGCGTTGCGCCGCGTCCCCATCGCGCAAGGTGAGCTCAGCCTGAGGAATGCGATTCACCTCGCGCTGGACGCTCAGAGACAGCAACTGGTACGACGGGTCCATGGTCGTGCCATTACTCGAGATGGTCACTGTGACGCTCATGCGAAGGGTTCAGGAGCAAACGTCAACTCCCGCTGATCAGGCTCTCCAACGGCGGAAATAGAATCTGCTGTCCAGCGGTGAGACTGCGAAAGTTGTCCAGTCGATTGAATCGCGCGACATCCAGGTAATACTGCGGCGAACCATAAACCTTGCTGGTAAGCAACGGCAGCGTGTCGCCTTCGCGCACGATGCGGCTGTGAGTCAAGTCTGGAGACTTCTTGTCCTCTTTCTTGGCCAGCCTGTCGAGCTCTTCATCGGAAATGAAGCCGACTTTCAGTTCGGCCCGAAGAGGAGTGCCATCCCGGTCGAAGTTGGTGTAGTTAATGTCGACCGATTCAAGGCGGCAAGACAATTTCAGGGAACCCCATTCCACAACCAGGAAATTGGGCTCATGGATGTTTCCGTTGTAGCGATAGGCAGCATCCAGAAATTCCTTGACGCGATCTTTGACCGTCTTGGACGATCCCAGAAGAGTCAGGACGCCCATTTGATCCACGCCGGTTCCGTCCAGCACCAAATCGATGTCGAGTCGCTCCGGCTCGCTTCGGCTGTACTGCGCTTTCGCGCCACTGCTGTTGATGCCCTGCTGATCCTTCTTGGCCCAGGTAGTCTTGTACGACTGTTTGAAGGAACTGGGGTTGAACATGGCCTCGAATGTCGCTGTAGGAGAACCGCTTCGAGTTCCCTTCTCGTACGCCTTGATTTTCAGCTTTTCAAGCTTGAACAGATTCAATCCCATGGTTAGCGCTCCTCCGAACGTCTAAGTATGCGAAGAACTTCCTTCACGCAGGCTTCGACCAGCGCCTGCTGATCTATGGCATGCGAGCCTTGGCCCCTGCCTTGCACGGGAGGATGATCGCTGGATTGTGCGACCGCGCGAATGACGAGCTCCTTAATTTCGACGGGCAAGGGTCAAATCCTCAACATCTGCATTCGGGAATAAGCCAGCTCGAGCGTGTCGATCACGACCGCTTTTTGCTGCGCGTCGAGATCGGACGTCGCCCAACTGACCGGATAGGCGTTAAAAAAGGTCCAGCCGGCCACGGGAATCTTGTCCGCGTTTAGCAGAAATACCAGCACATTGGAGGGGCTGAACTTAAACAGGGACATCGCAATATTGAATTCGATATTGAGCGGAGACCCGACGACCATGCCGCGCTCAAGAACGAGATTCTCGTACTCAATGCCCTCGGGCACCTTCTGGACGTACAGATTCTGCCCTCCTTCCGCAATGGTTTTGGTGCGCACCGTGGCTTTGAGCCCTCGTACTTTCTGAAATCGGAGATCCAGCGGATTGGGTATGACTCCGCCAACCAGGAAAGTAACCAGAAAACGGAAGCCCAGCAAAGGGTCCTTCTGCAACGACAGTTCAGGAATAGGAAAACCCATTGCTTGTCTCCGTTAGCTGCCGTGTGCTATCAGCGGCGAAAGCCTTAATCCTTGACTAAACTAATTCCGCGAACAGCAAGTTCCACGGTGTCGATTGCGACTTCGTTCGTCTTGGCATCAAACGCGGGAGCCTGAATCTTGACCGGGACAGCCTTCGCAATCTGCCAGGAAATTACCGGATCGCCCGCTTCATTGCATAGACTGACTGCTATAGCCCTGAGGTCGCCCTTGGTGATCCACTCGTAGAAAAACAACGGTGTCGCGCCCAACACTACCCCGCGCTTGAGTGTCATGGTTACAAACGAGTCATAGTCGAAGGTTGTAATGGCCTCGCCCTCCATAAAGCTGAGACCATGCCGATAGATAACTTTGTCGTATTCCAGACCAATACCCGATACCTCGGCGAAACTCATGATAGTTTCGTCGATCCGAACCCGAAAGTTATACGCAGGCAGCGGATAGGTCTGCTTTTGAACATCCTTCGACTGGGCCATGACTTCAACCCTATGCAGCTTCTTCGATCATCACCGTATCGCCCATGAGCTCCATGCTCTCCACCGCGACGTCGTTCGAGGTGGCGTTGAAGCTCGGGGCGTCAAGCTTGGTCGGAAAAGCATTGACCAGTTTCCAGCTGATGACGGTGTCTCCCTTTTCGTCACAGAGCCGGATGTAAAGATCACGCTTGTCGATCTGATTGATCTGGGTAGAGCTGATCCAGGAGTAAAGTGCCGGAACGCTGACCCCGCGGACCACGCCTTTCTTGAGCGTCACGTTGACAGGCGGCGTCTGGGCCGGCATGTACATGACCCTGGGACCCGGTGACCCGCTGGCTATCGGACTCTCCTTGTAGGTGGAAGTGTCATGGTGGATGGTGAGTCCGGTAACTTCCGAGAATGCGACCGCCACTCCACCGATTTCCACCCTGTAGTTGTAACTAGGCAGTGGATACGTAGCTTTGATCTGTGCTTTGCTGAGTGCCATGTTTCTATCTCCTGGTCTTCCATTTCGGTGAAGAGGTTACGCCTGCTGCAACTTGTGCATGAAGCGCAGGATGATAAATTCCGCCGGCCGGACTGCTGCCGCGCCGATCTCCACGATCATCCGGCCTTCGAGGACATCCTGGGCGGTCATTGTCTTCCCCAGCCCAACATTGACGAAGTAAGCGGCATCCGGCGTCGAGCCCGCGAGCGCCCCCTGCTCCCATAGACCGTAGAGGAAGCTCTCGATCATGCCCTTCACTTTCAGCCAGGTTGTTAGGTCATTCGGCTCGAAAACCGCGAAAGCCGTGGATTTGCGCGAGGATTCCTCAATCATCGAAAACAGACGGCGAACCGGAACGTACCGCCACTCGTTGTCGTTACCCGCCAGGGTGCGAGCACCCCAGACCAGGGTACCTTTCCCCGTGAACGCCCGAATCGCGTTGACTGACTTCCCGCCGGTAGGATCGACGTTGAGCCCCTCCTGCTGGTCGTTCGTGATTTTGACCACCGGGCCAATCACAGACGTGACACTCACATTGGCTGGGGCCTTCCAAACACCGCGATCGCGGTCCACGCTGGCATAGATGCCGGCAACCGCCGCGCTCGGCGGAAGCGTCACGGTTAGCGAGGCCAAGGAGGCCTTGACCTGTTGATAGAGCGCCGTGTTGGTGGTCTGAATCGCGGCCAGCGACGCTGACGCCGCGCCTCTGTTCGTCAGGGCGAGATTGTTCTGAAAGGCGAGGGTAGCCGAACCGTCCCCGGCAACCACAATGTCAAATCCCTGCGATGTTTGCGGTGACTTGAAAGCCGCCCAGGCCGTAACCACAGCGGTCCCCGCGGGTGCAGCCGCCGCTTTGATTGTCAGCGTATTTGAAGCAATGGAAATCGCTGGAGCAGTTGCGGTGGCATCCTGCACGATGCTGACGCGCGGAGTGCCGCTCCCGGTGTACTTGACGGTAATTCCCTTAGGGTCGAGGGTCCTGTCCCAATTTACGACTGAAGGATCGCCTCCATCGACGTTGACTTGTGCGTCACTGTATTGGACATTCAGGGAAGTTTGCAGGTAGGGGAAGTAAGCCGCCCCGTACTTGAGATAGTTTGTGCCGGTTTGGTCGCGGAAGTCCTGCACGCCGCGGTCTGCCGCAGCCGGCTTGTCCTTGATGTCGAAAATACAGAAGCGATTACCCAGCTTATTGCACTGGGCCAGTGACTGCGCGCACAAGTCATGATAGTCGGTTGCGCTCAGATTTACGGCGTCGGTCAGCAGGATGAGTGTGGGCTCGTCCTCTTTCTCGAGGGCGGCAAGCCCCGCAACGAAGTCCGCTTTCGCCGCTGCCGCCGAATAGTCACCCAGCGACACGATGTAGCAAACGCCGCCACCATTCATGAAGTAGTGGCTCACCGCGTAATACATCAGGAAGCTAGGCGTTGGCACACTGGGGACGAGGTTACTTCCGGCAGTCGCGACCCGAATGGAATTGATCTCAGGGCCGCCGAACAAGCTTACATATTCGAGCAGCGTGCTGACTTTAGCCACTTGCGGGGTGGTCTTGCCCGTGCTGATCTGGGTGTATCCCAGGAAAGCCGGGATTGCGGTCGATACGGCCGCCACGGATGGCGGTAGTGTGGAAATCTCCTCGACGTAAACAGCAGGAGTTTTGTAGGTAGCCATAGGTCAGACTCCGTTCCTCGAAAATGAGTAGCTTACATACTTGACTACTTGAAATAACGCATCCTGCTGCGGCTGGTTGCCCTGCACCGTGGCCGGCCATAGAGCGCAATTTCGTAAAGGTGGGGTAGGGAGAACATCGGGAAAGTTATGCCCATCTAACTGCAACGACAGGGTCCTGGGCGACTGCTGGCAAGGAACGACATCATCGGAAACAAAACGCATGCGCGCCAAATCCGGAAATTGATTGGCGAGCTGAACGGCACGCGCGTCGGAGGTATCAGGAGACTGCGTCAAGTCGGTCCGGTTGGAGGTACTGAAAACCAGTGGAGGGCCCGGTGTTCCAATGTCCACCAGTTGTAAGTCCTTACCAGTTACCTTCAGATCGGTGACGCAGTAATACATCCAGCGCGCGCGTTTGGGTTGAAAATCAACGATGAATTCAACCGGCCAACTGGCTTGCGACGCAAAAACCTGGCCGGGTATCTCGATCACAGCAAAAACTCCGTTTTCAAGCGGGACGCTTTGCGTTGTGAGGGTCAAAGCTCCACCTTTCGACACCGCCCCGCCGTCCGCCACGAACAATGGAGCCGCCTGCTGATCTATCGCAGAAAGGTCGGTGAACAGCGCGAAATCGCCGTTTTTCAGGCGAAGGTTGAAGCGGAACTTCGCGGCGGGATCGACCGCAATTACCAGCGCACCATCATCACCCAATTCAGCAACCGTCAGAAATCCATTCTTGCGAGACTTGAGAACGCAGCGATAGTTCCGCAGCAGGATTGTTGTATCAGACGTGGGCTCCACCTCGAAATCAAGGCAGACTCCGTCTACATAGTACGAATGCTGGAGGCTAAGACCGAAGATGGCAGCCAGTTTCACTGTGTCGTCCTGATAACCTTTTCCCTGATGGGTGGTCCGCTGATACTTTCGTCGTCTTGAAATACGACCATGCGTACCCGGTACATCACGGAAGGGTGATATGTCGTTCGCAAAGCATTCCATACTTCGTTTTGTTCCGAGAAGGGCAAGGTAACTAGTTCCAATGTGAGCTTTTCGATTCGATCGCTCAGTTCCGGCGCATTGTCGTGATTCAGAAGCCGATGGTTCTGGAAATATTGAATGATCAAAGACAGATAGCTGAGGCCCTGTTCGTATTGTTTGAAGTGGGCCACGAAGAGCACATAAAGATTCATCCTGATTTCCGGTTGAACCCGCTCGCTCTTGCCGTCGGAGAGAACGCGATAGTACGGATCCGGGGCCGGCTGCGATTTCTCCTGTTCAATGTTGATCAGCAGCGCTGTCACCGCCCCCAACGGAAATTCGATCGGGTCCATCTTTTCGCCGTCCAGCAGAACGACTTTGTCCGGGTTGGACTCCCCCGGCACGACGCCCAGTCGTACGCTGATGTAGCCGTTCAGGCGGCTACGCAGAAACGTCAAGACTTCTCCGATCATGGGGGCTGATAGTACAACGGGTTTACCCAACAATCAACACGGAATTCGTAAAAATGGTTTCGCCAGGAAAAGAGCCGCCACTTTTGTGAATATTCGGTTGCCACGGACTGTCAGGGGAAGGAGATTTGATGCCGCTTGGAGCGCCGGACCAGTCTCGCACTCAAGGCGCTCCTTCGAAGGTGGCCGAATTCTCCCAGGCCCGTCCCGGGTGTGTGGCGTCTGATGCGTATGTCGCACCATTCATTCCGATGAGAGGTTTTTGTAAGAGGTAACGTGCCGGCACGGCCGGCTTGCTCCGCCAGCGCCTCTTTTAATCGTACTATTCCTGCTCATCGCGTTAAGGCTCGACGTCACAAGTGAACCACACGATTTCGCGAGCGCAACTCGATGTCGAATTCAACTCGCGCACAGAAAAAAGGACTGCCGATCTTGGCAGTCCTCTCTGACAACCAGGTATAAGCGACCCTATGCCAGCACCTTGGCAATCCGTTCGAAGGCCCAGTCGATTTCCGGCTTGGTAATGACCAGCGGCGGAGCAATGCGAATCACCACGTCGTGGGTTTCCTTGCACAACACGCCCAATTTCTTCAGGGCTTCGCAGAATGGCCGCGCCGGTTTGTTCAGCTCGATGCCGATCCAAAGCCCCTTGCCACGAACTTCGTGAATGTGCGGGCTACTCAGGCTTTGCAGTTTCTTCAGGAAGTAGTCTCCCAACTCGGCGGACCGCTCGATCAGCTTCTCTTCCACCAACACCCGCAACGCAGCGCGCGCGACCGCGCAGCCCAGCGGGTTGCCGCCAAATGTGCTGCCGTGATCGCCGGGATGGAACACGCCCAGCACTTCCTTCGACGCCAGCACCGCCGACACCGGATAGAAGCCGCCGGATAGCGCCTTGCCGATAATCACCGCGTCAGGTCGAATGTCTTCGTGCTCAAACGCGAATAGTTTGCCGGTGCGTCCCAAGCCTGCCTGAATCTCGTCCGCGATCAACAGCACACCGTTCTTCCGGCAGATTTCGGCCGCCTGCTTCAGAAATCCCGAGGGAGGAATAATGATTCCCGCTTCGCCCTGAATCGGCTCGACTAGAAACGCGCAGGTATTGGCTGTGATCGCGTCCTGAAGAGCGCTCGCATCGCCGAAAGGGATGATCTTGAATCCGGGCGTGAACGGTCCGAAGCCGTCGCGGTACTGCTCATCGGTCGAGAAGCTGACGATCGTGGTCGTGCGGCCATGGAAATTATTTGCGCACACGATGATCTCGGCCTTGCCCTCGGGAATGCCCTTGACCTTGTAGCCCCACTTGCGCGCCGCTTTCACAGCAGTCTCGACCGCTTCCGCCCCCGAATTCATGGGCAGCGCCATATCGAAGCCGGTCAGGGCATGCAGCTGTTCATACAGCAAGGGAAGTTGATCGTTGCGAAACGCCCGTGACGTGAGCGTGACTTTGTGCGCCTGATCGATGAGCGTCTTCAAGATCTCGGGATGACAATGCCCCTGGTTCACCGCCGAATACGAAGCCAGGCAATCCAGGTAGCGGTTGCCGTCCACGTCATAAACCCACACGCCCTCGGCGCGCTCGATCACCACATCGAGGGGAAGATAGTTGTGAGCTCCGTACTTCTCTTCCAGCTCGATAAATTGTTTCGTCAGCACTTTTTCCTCGATCGCTTCCATGTATCTCCTAACCTTGATTCCTCAATCAGTTTTGAAAGGGCACAGCTTCAGCTGTGCCGTAACGAGCCGCCTAAAGCCGGGCTTTAGCCCCTGAGGACTTCGCTCTTCGCCGCTCCCGCGTTTACGAGATGGGGCCTCACACATTCGATAAATGCAACTCCTCATCCCTCTCCGCAAGCGAACCTATTCTTTGTCCAACAGCATGGTCAGCAGCGCCATCCGCACAGAAAGCCCGTTGGCGGCCTGACGAAAATACATCGCGCGCGGATCGTCGTCCACCGATTTGTCCAACTCGACGGTTCGCGGCAAGGGATGCAGAATCATGGCATCCGGCCTCATTCTTTGCAGTACCGTCGAATCGATGGCATAGCGCAATGGCCCCGCAATCGACGCCGCGCGTTCCGGCCGGATTCGCGTCTGGTACACCACATCGACCTCGCCCACCACCCGATCGATGTCCGACTCCAATTCGTAGCGCACGCCGTGGCGGTCGAGATAATGCAAAATGTCGGGCTTCATCTGCATGGCGGGTGGGCTCACGAAGAAGATCTTCACGCGATCGAACTTGGCCAGCAAATACGCCAGCGAGCGCACCGTCCGGCCACGGTCAAGCTCCCCGATGAACGCGACACTCAGTCCATCGATGGGACGCTCGCGGTAAATCGTGTAGAGGTCCAGCAGCGCCTGCGTCGGATGCTGGCCACCGTCGCCGTCTCCCGCGTTGATGATCGGCACGGGCGATACCGTGGCGGCCCTCGCCGCCCCGCCCGTCTCGTTGTGACGAATGACAATCGCGTCGCAATAAGAGCCGATGATGCGGATCGAGTCCTCGACCTGCTCGCCTTCGATCTCCGACGAAAATGCTTGCGCATGTTCGGTTGAGAGCACACGGCCGCCCAGCCGCAGCATGGCGGCCTCGAAACAAAATCGTGTGCGCGTCGAAGGTTGATAGAAGAGGCTGGCGAGTATCTTGCTTCTGGTAGTCGAGGGTGCCGCCGCGCGCGACGATGCGCTCCATCAGGCGCGCCCGGTCGAACAACTCCATCAGCAGCGGAACGGTGAACTGCTGCGACTCGACAACATGCTTCAAGGTCAGGTGGCTGCGCCTTGGACTCGCATGGTGCAGTTTAGATGGTGGCTCCATGATTCGCATAATCTTCACCGGAACGTTGGTAGCGCAATCTCATCGAAGAGCGCCTGCTCGGCTTCATCGCCGTCGCCAACGATGTGGGTTCCCGCCGAGCCGGACACAGCGTCGCACAGATGCTCAAACGATGTGATGACGGCTTCCTTTCCGCCGCTGTGCAGGAAGCGCAACACCGACTCAACCTTCGGCCCCATGTTGCCCGGCGGAAAATGTCCGGCCCGATGATACTTCGCCAAATCTGCCGCGGTCACGCGGGTAAGCGGTCTCTGGCCTGACTTCCTGTAGTTCAGGTACACATAGTCGGTGTCGGTCGAAATCACGAACAGGTCAACCCCGAGTTGAGCCGCGAGCAGTGCTGAAGCCCGGTCCTTGTCGATAACCGCCTCCACACCGCGAAGCGCGCCACGTTCCGAAACAACAGGAATCCCGCCACCGCCGGTAGAGACCACCAGCGCGCCCCGCTCCACCAGTGCGCGAATCACGTCGAGCTCGACGATCTCAACCGGCTCCGGCGACGGCACCACCCGCCGGTAGCCGCGCGCCGCGTCTTCCACAATGTGCCAGCCGAGCTGACGTTGCTTCTCTTCGGCGTCGGCCTTGGAATAGAACGGCCCGATCGGCTTGGACGGCTTCTGCATCGCCGGATCGTCGAGCGATACCAGGGTCTGCGTGATCACCGTGACCACCGGCACTTCCATGCCCGCCGCCACCAATTCGTTGTGCAGGGACTGCGCCAGCAGGTATCCGATTTCCCCCTGGCTGGCGGCGCCGCAAACGTCGAGCGTCTGACTGTACGCGACGTCAGCGGCACGCTCGGAGCGCAATAGTTGCGCGCCAACCTGCGGCCCGTTGCCGTGCGTAATCACCAGCCGATAACCAAGCCGGATCAGCCCCAGTATGGCTGCGGCCGTCCGGCGAGTGTTCGCCAGTTGCTCGGCAATCGTTCCCTTTTCGCCTGCGCGAATCAGAGAGTTGCCGCCCACCGCAACTAATGCAGTCTTCGACATAGCGATTCTTCGGGCCGGAAGTGCCTGTTACCGCACCAACTCCAGCAGGGCGTCGCGCACAACTTCGTGCGGCGCCGTCTCCGCAGCCTTGTCCGTCATCAGTTCCAACATGATCGCCTTCTGGGCGTGCAGCCGGTTCTCTGCCTGCTGAAAGACGAAGGAGCGAGGAGAGTCGATCACCTCATCGGTGACTTCATCGCCTCGATGCGCTGGCAGACAATGCAGGAAGATGGCTTCCGCTTTGGCGCAGGCGAACAGCTCCGCGTTCACCTGGTAAGGACGGAAAATCTCCTGCCGCTGTGCCGCCTCCGCTTCCAATCCCATACTCGCCCAGACGTCCGTGTAAACCACGTCCGCCGCGAAGCACGCCAGTTCCGCATCGTTGGTCACGGTGATCGCCCCCTTGGTCTCGGCGCAAAGCTGCCGGCACCAGGCGACACTTTCCGCATCCGGCTCGTATCCCGGAGGCGTTGCCACCCACACATTCGCGCCCAACTGCGCGCCTGCAAACATCAGCGAACGCGCCACGTTATTGCCGTCACCTACGTAGGCAACCTTCAGTCCGGCGATCTGGCCCTTCACTTCGAGCATGGTCAGGTAGTCGGCCATGGCCTGGCACGGATGGCTGTAATCCGTCAGCCCGTTAATCACCGGAATGCTGGCGTGCTTCGCCATCTCCACCACAATTTCGTGCGCGAAGGTGCGAATCATGATCGCCTGCACCATGCGCTCGAGGTTCTTGGCGACGTCATAGACCGACTCGCGCTTGCCGAGGCTGATTTCGGCAGGCGATAGATACACGGCATGTCCGCCAAGCTGCTCGATGCCAACATCGAAAGTGACGCGCGTGCGCAACGATGGCTTCTCGAAGATCATGGCCAGCGTCTTGCCCTTCAGCGCGTCTGCAAACACGTTGGGATTGGCCTTCACCTGGCAAGCCACATGCAGAAAGTGCCGGATCTGCTGTGGAGCAAAGTCGCGAATCGAGAGGAAGTCCTTCGCAATCATGCTTACCTCCCAACGCCTGCCGGAGCCGGCTTGTGCGCTTCCGTGAACTGTTCGAGCAGTTCGGTGATCGCAGGTCTGCCGATCTCTTCTACTTCATAACGCACCCGCACGCTCGGCTTGTCGAGCCGGATCGCCTTCGCCAGATCGATGGGCGTCGCCACCAGCACCATGTCGCACGGCACCCGCCGAATCGTCTCCTCCAGCTCGTGGCGCTGCATTTCGCTATAACCCATCGCCGGCAACACTTTGCCCAGGTGCGGAAACTTCTCGAACGTCTTCTGGATGGATCCCACCGCGAACGGACGCGGATCGACCAGCTTGGCTGCGCCGAATCGATTGGCCGCGACCACTCCCGCTCCATACGGCATCTCGCCGTGCGTCAGCGTCGGGCCATCTTCGACCACCAGTACCCGCTTACCTTTGATCAGCGATGGATCTTCGACACTGACAACGCATGCAGTCTCAATGACCGCTGCCGCCGGATTGTGCTCGGCGATGTTCTGCCGCACCAACTGCACCGACTCGGGATTGGCGGTATCGACCTTGTTGATGATCAGCACATGCGCACTGCGGAAGTTGACCTCGCCGGGGTAATAGGCAAGTTCATGTCCGGCACGATGGGGATCGAGAACCACAATATCGAGATCGGGCTTGTAGAACGAAGTGTCATTGTTGCCCCCGTCCCACAGAATGATGTCGCCTTCCTGCTCGGCCTGATGCAGGATGTCCTCATAATCGACACCCGCGTAGACCGTGGTGCCCTCCATGATGTGAGGCTCGTATTCCTCACGTTCTTCGATGGTGCACTCAAACCGTTCCAGGTCGGCGAAGGTGGCGAAGCGTTCTGCGCGCTGCGCAACCAAATCGCCATAAGGCATGGGATGGCGGACCACCACGGGGTGCCAATCCAGGTTCCGCAGCTCCGCCGCGATTCGACGGGAGACGGGACTCTTGCCGCAACCCGTGCGCACCGCGCACACAGAAATCACCGGCACTTTCGCGACTAACTGTGTGTGCTCCGCCCCCAGCAGCCAGAAATCCGCACCGGCGGCCACCGCTCGCGAGGCCAGATGCATCAACGTGGGATAGGAGACATCGCTGTAGGAAAACACCACGACGTCAACGTGCTCGCCGCGGATAACTTCCTCCATCCGGTTCTCTTCCACGATGGGGATGCCACGCTCATACCACCCACCAGCGAGTTCGGGCGGGTAATGTCTTCCAGCAATGTCGGGGATTTGGGTTGCGGTGAAAGCGACTACGTAAAATTCAGGATTCTTACGGAATACGACGTTGAAATTATGAAAATCTCGTCCAGCAGCTCCAAGGATGAGGACTCGTTTCATATTTTGTGAGAAGCGTCATTAGACCCATGATGTGGGGACCCCTTCCCTCCTGCAACCATGCTCGTCCTTTCCCCCGTCCGTTGGCAGTGAGGGCTATCACATCTCCATGAGACATGGGACACCAATCGCTGGCACTTAGCCGTTGGCGTTCAGCAATTGGCATTTGGCACCTGGACTTCGCGATTCGCTTTTCGTTTTGGGCTCTTGCCGCTTTGCTCTTAGCGGCGGCGCCGCGTCGCGCTTTTAGGCGTGGGCGTGAACCCGCGCACCAAGCCCCAACAATTCCCCAGCCGCGGAGCGGCGTTTCCTGACTCCTCGGACGCGGGCTATTAATCGAAGGAAAGCCGTTAGCCCCAAGCCTGGACATCCTGTTCCGTGTCCTCCGTGTTGAAAGACTTCCTCCTTTCCGCTAATTGCGCTGATCTTAAAAGTGTCACGGCTCACGTCGGGATGTGACCTGCATCACTTCGGCTTGGGCATTAACTGGCCCAGAATCGAACTATCGTTCGGTATCGGGTAGATGTCTCAACCGCAACGTAAGTCCATCCGCGATGGCGATCTGAGTGGGGAGATTGTAAGACAAACCAACCAACCCTCCAGGCGCCCGCGCTAAGGAACACAGCAATGGCCAAAGGATCGGTACAAATCGTAGTTGAGCGCTGCAAGGCCTGCGGATTCTGCGTGGAGTTTTGTCCGTCCCATGCCCTGGCGCTCTCTTCCGCTTTCAACGCTAAGGGCTATCATCCTCCTAACCTCGTACATCCCGAGAAATGCAGCGGCTGCGATCTTTGCGGTATGTACTGCCCTGATTTCGCTATCTTCGGATTCAAGAATGCAGTCGAGAAGCCCGCTGAGAGTTCATCCGCCGACGCACAAACCGCAGCGCCGGTCGCAACCAAAGAGGAGGCCCAGGATGCACGCTGATCCCGCCGGCGTTCTAACCGGCTCACACTTCCTTGACGGCGATCATGCCTGTTGCGAAGGCGCGTTGGCGGCTGGAGCACGGTTCTCCGCCGGATACCCCATTACGCCCTCTACCGAAGTCGTCGAGCGCTTTGCGTCCCGCGTTCCCACGGTTGGCGGAACGTTCATCCAGATGGAAGACGAGCTGGCCGCCTCCATCACGATTCAGGGCGCGGTATGGGGAGGAGCCAAGGCTTTCACCGTGACCTCCGGCCCCGGCTTCTCGCTGATGATGGAACATATCGGCTATGCCGCCATGACCGAGACCCCTTGTGTGTTTGTCAATGTGCAGCGCGGCGGACCGTCGACCGGTCTGCCCACGCTCCCCGCCCAGGCTGACATGATGCAGGTGCGCT
The DNA here is from genome assembly GCA_963758255.1 of uncultured Acidobacteriaceae bacterium. GTDB lineage: Bacteria > Acidobacteriota > Terriglobia > Terriglobales > Acidobacteriaceae > DASRAA01. Next base: position 986,404 of record CAVWUX010000001.1, on the reverse strand, counting down.
GGGGATCGCATGGCGACTACGAGGTGATCGCGCTTTGCCCGAACTCTCCCCAGGAGTGCTTCGATCTCACCGTTACCGCGTTCAATTTTGCCGAGCAGTATCGCTGCCCGGTGTTCGTCATGCTGGACGAAGTAGTGGGTCACATGACCGAAAAGGTTGTGATCCCGCCGGCCGAACAGATCGAAGTCACGCCGCGCCGCTACACCCACATTCCCCCGGGCGAGTTCAAAGCCTACGAACCGCGCGAGGACCTGGTTCCCGACATGCCGCGCGTCGGCGAAGGCTACAACGTCCATGTCACCGGCCTTACTCACGACGAGCGTGGCTATCCCAACATGACGCCGGACGTACAGGACGTCCTGGTGCGCCGCTTGCAGGACAAGATCCTCAAGAACTCCGACAAGATCGTCCTCTTCGAGGAAGATCAGATCGAGGACTCCGAAGTCGTCGTGGTGTCATACGGAATCACCTCTCGTGTGGCCCAGCGTGCCATCGAGATGGCCCGTGACCAGGGCGTGAAAGTTGGCAAGTTCCGCATCATCACCGCGTGGCCCTTCCCCGAGAAGAAGATCAAAGAGATCGCCTTGAGGACCAACGCCATCGTGGTCGTGGAACTCAATCTCGGACAGATGGTCCGCGAAGTCGAGCGCGCAGTAGCCGGGGAAGTACCCGTCCGTTTCGTAGGACATGCCGGCGGCAGCGTTCACAAGCCTGAACAAATCCTGAAGGCCATCATGGAGGTGGCGCGATGACGACCCTCCCCATTCACACCAACCCTACCGATCCCTTCCTGCGGATGGATCGCATTCCGCACATCTGGTGCCCCGGATGCGGCATTGGCACCAGCGTCAACGCCTTCAGTCGCGCGCTGGTCGACGCCAAGATCGACCTTGAGAACCTCTCGATTGTCTCCGGGATCGGCTGCACCGGCCGCGTTGCCGGCTACGTGAACCTGGATTCCTTCCACACCACGCACGGTCGCGCCATACCCTTTGCTACCGGACTGAAGCTGGCGAATCCCAAGCTGAACGTGGTGGTTTATTCCGGCGACGGCGATCTGTTCGCGATCGGCGGCAATCATCTGATTCATGCCGCTCGCCGCAATCTCGACCTGAAAGTGATCTGCGTCAACAACCTGATCTACGCCATGACCGGCGGACAAACCGCCCCCACCACGCCAGGATCGGTGGTCACTTCGACCAACCCCTACGGCACCTTTGACTCGTCGTTCAACCTGCCCTACCTGGTGGAGGCAGCCGGCGCAGTTTACGTCGCACGCTGGACTACCTTCCATGTTCGCCAGATGGCCCGCGCCATGCAGGAAATGTTCTCCAAGAAGGGTTTCTGCTTCCTCGAAGTCTTGTCGCCCTGCCCGACGCTTTATCAGCGTCGCAACAAGATGGGCGACGGCCTCGACACCATGATCTTTTACAAGGAGCACAGCAAGGTACGCAACGGTGCTCCCACCAGCGAAGTTGCCCTCAGCAAGTCGGGTGAGATTGTCGTGGGCAAGTTTGTGGACCGGGAGCGCAGCGACTATCGCGACCTGATGCACGACAAGATGGTCGAGAGCCTCGGTGACCGTTACGTTGAATCGGAGGTGTGCGAATGCGAAATCTAACCGAAATCCGCATCTCGGGATTTGGTGGCCAGGGAGTCATCCTGTCGGCCATCGTGATCGGCAAGGCGGGATGCATTTATGAGAACGGCTACTCCACCATGACCCAGGCCTTCGGCCCGGAAGCCCGCGGCGGCGCGTGCAGCGCCCAGGTCATTCTCTCCAACGAGCCCATCCTCTACCCTTACGTCACCCGCCCTGACATCCTGGTCACCATGTCGCAGGAGGCCTATACCCTGTTCGCGCCGCAATTGAAAGATGACGGCATCCTGATCATCGAGCAGGACCTGGTGCGCATCGACAAGCTTCCCGCAGGCGTTCGCATCTACAGCTTGCCCGCCACCCGGCTGGCCGAAGAGCTCGGCAAGCGCATGGTGATGAACATCGTCATGGTCGGCTTCTTCGGCGCGGTTACGAACCTGCTCAATCCCGACGCGCTGCGCCAGGCGATTGCAGACTCCGTACCCGAGGCTTTCCGTGATTTGAACCTCAAGGCGTTTGACAAGGGCTTCGACTACGGCACCAAACACCTCAGCGGCGTGGTCGAAAAAGAAGACCTTCCCATCGAAGTCTCGGCTCTCGAGCGCTAATTGCTAGACGGTAGAAGCAGAAGCCGGCCACCGCAAATGGCCGGCTTATTAGTTTCTGCAAGGCATTCTCAAGACTGCCTGCACTCACCTAACGTCGTCGGACTTCACCGGCTGCGACTCCGTGACGGGTTCGCGCAATGACGACTTGAAGTTGCGAATTCCCTCTCCGAGGCTCTTGCCGAGTTCACCAAGTTTCTTAGGACCAAACAGCAGCAACGCCAGCCCCAGAATGAGTAACAGTTCGGGCATGCCCAGTTCGCCACCAAACATCGCAACCTCCAGAAATTCACCTGACTACGCTCATAGAAACCCCGAATCTGCTCCGAAGTCTCCGGATTCCCAATCGCATTCGGTCGCCACCGCCCCTTAAAGACCACCTGCAAACAAGGCGTCTCCAGGGCTGGCTCAGCCCAGGCGCACAACTTTGTGCTCCGGGCAACGCGCCTGGGCAGTTTCGATCATGCGATCGATCAGCTCCGGACCGTATTTGGCATGGAAATAGACGGCTGCAATCTCGCGCTCCTGCAGCGTCTTCTTGGGATACAAAGCGTTCTCAATCTGCGCTGCGTGGCGGGTCAAAATCTCGTTGCGGCGCAACTCCGCTTGCGCCGCCCGCTTTTCTAGTCTTCCAACCTGGTAGCGCATCTTGTTGGCCGCCCGCCTCGCCGCTTCGACTAAAGTGGGGTCGAGCGTATGTAGCGATTCGCTGATCCTCTGCATCGCCTCCTCGACCGCCAGCCGTCCGCGTTCGAAGTCCAGCTTGAGTTCCGCAGGCAACGTCCGTGCCGCAAGCAGGTCGCGCAGTTGCGATTCACCGTGAAACAGCTCGTGCAGTTCCAGCCCATACTTTGCCAGCAGTCGCTCGATGCGCGGTTCCAGCAGCGTCGCGCTCAGTCGCGGAAGCACCGCTGTAACCCGTCCCAAGCAGCTTCTCGTACACCACTCCGACCTGCGCGAAGTACGCGATCTCCGCCGGTCCTCCGATATACGCCAGCGTCGGCAGCCAATAGTCCTGCAGCACCGGACGCAACAGCACATTGGCGTTGAAATTCTCGGGCTTCTCCAGAATTCTCCGCTTCAGTTCTTCCAGCGAGATTCGCTCCCTGCGAATTGTGAATTCGCCGTTCGAGCGATGAATCGGAACCCGCGCTCCCTCGACCAACGCGAACAGCGGAGTCGATTCACCCGTGACCTTCACCTGCTCGTGATAGCCCGCCTGGCTGATTTCGCGGTTCCGCGCCAGCAGCGCGGCGTCTAGGTCTCCCGCACGCTCGACCGACTCGACAAACAGCGGCGCTGCGATCCGATGCAGCTCTGCATCCGCCGGATCCAGCAGAACGAGTCCGTGCTCGGCGAAAAGTCGAGTGAACAGCTTGGCATAGGCCCCAGAGAACGTCTCGCCCGCGCCATAGCTCTCGCGCAGGTAGTCCGCCGCCAGCGAATCGCCCAACACCTCCGCCGCCTGCGCAACCAGCTCATCCGCCCCCTCGGCAAACCGGATGCTCGCCACCGGCGAGTCAGGTTTCCCGTCGGTGTTCGCCGTAAACGACGCAAGCTGGAAATCGTTGGTCAGCAGCAGCGTCTGATTGACTTCCGCCAGATCATGGTCCTCCGTCGCCATCCAGAAAATCGGCACGCACGGGACGCCAGCGCTCTCCACTTGTTTCGCCAGCGCCAGCACCGACGCGGCTTTGAACAGCGACAGCAACGGACCGCCGAACAAACCCACCTGCTGCCCGGTGACCACGGCATGTGCGCCCTCGCGCAGCCTCTGAATATTCGCGAGCGTCTTCTCGCCCGCTCCCCACGCCGCGGTTCTGCCGCTCCAGCGCATCGGCCACTTGCTGATGAATCGGAGTTCCCGCCGGCACCAGCGCCGCGCGCGACGCCACCTGCCCGCCGTCGGGCGAGTGCGGATAAAACGGCCTCAACTCAGGTGCGTAGGAAAGGAAATCGGAGAACAGCTTGGTCGTATGCGGAATGGAGCTGAAAGGAATGCAGTCGGGGATCACGCCAGGCTCTCCCGGCAACCGCAAATGAATGCTATCTCTTGGACGTGGTTTTGAAGGGGCACGGCTTCAGCCGTGCCGCCAAGTCTCATCAACACATGGGCTTTAGCCCCTGCGGGAACTCGCGCTTCCGCCCACTGGAAATTCATCAGATGAATGCTGACTGTGTTCACCATCAAGAGTCCCGCTGTGCGCAAATCCGTACCGCGTATAAGACTAGCAGTCCGGCAAAAGGTTTGGATGATTGTCGTCCGCCGCGGATGCAAGAACACGTCTCTCGAATCAGTTTTGAAACGGACACAGCTTCCCGTGTGCCGAGCAGGTCGTCTGGTATTGTCATCCCTCGGCGGCTTTTCAGGCCTGGTGTGACCAGTTACTAGAGCGTGTTTCATAAATGGCGATTTGAAAGGGCACGGCTTCAGCCGTGCCATCCCGAACTCCTTAAGATGTGGGCTTTAGCCCCTGAGGGAATTTCCTGTTTCGCGACAATTTGATTTATGAAACATGCTCTAGTTACCAGCTACCCGGCTCCTACAACCTCGGCTCCGGAGCCCGCTCCCTCCCGCCGTCATCCGCCCGCAGCGCCTTGATCACGTTCTCCACCTGCGCTTCAAACTTCTGCGCATCCTGCTCCCAACCCGTAAAGTCCGCCGCCAGCCGTCATCGCCCGGCAGCATCTGCTTCTCATCCAGCCAGCACCGGACGCCCCGCCCCTGCAGCGCGTCATGCAGCCACCGCGGTCATCTCGTCGGCCGGAGGGAAAACCCTTTCTCTTACATCCACTTTTCTTATAGAGCCGGCAATAGCTCCATCCTTCGATCTCGATCCGAAGCAACCGGTAGGGGCACCGAAGGAGCAGTCATTAGTAAAGTACGCACGCATTTTTGGTACACCTGAGTCTTCTGTTCTGGAAGTAGGTCGTGTAGTACCGGGTTACGTTGATTGTAGCGCACAGGAACCCGCAGGAAACACGGTCTTTCTCCACCCTGAAATTCCAGTCGCCATTGGTGTTGGAAGTTTTGAATTCCAGTGGTGCCCCGTGAGGAACGTACGCAATCAAAGAGGGATCCAGGTTATAAGTCGACTTCGCAGGCCCGGACGCTCCACTGTAAGCGGGGTACCAGCTGTAGTCGCCGCAGCCCTTGAGCCCGGACGCCCAGCGAATCCCGTGGTCCACAGCACTGCCAGTCACCGTTATGGTCACGTCCGGAATCCCATAGCTCTTTGAGTAGGCTCCTGTTACGCCGACCGTATTGGTGGTGATGTTTCCACCAATCGTAAAGCTGACGTTGGTGCTGCCGACCGTAGTGCTTGGCATAAACTGCCACCAGGTGCCCCCCGGAGTTGTTATGGTGATCGCGGCATGCTGGTTATTCGTGAACCAGCCGCAATTGCCTGAGGTATTACCGAACTTGTTGCCCGTCATTTCGTAGTTCGTGATGAAGCTATAGGTCTGATAATCCACCCGATACCAGTCCTTCCCGTTCTGGTCGCTGTTGAGCCAGTACGGACTGAGTGTGAAGCGGTAGGATCCCGCAACTTCGCTGTTTCCTCGATAGGTGGCATTGGTCGTGCCATCCCATTGGTAGTTTTGAATCGCGTTCCACGGGTCGTTGGCGTTCACAGTCATCGCCTTGCTTCTTGTGTACCACTCATTCAACTGGTCGAACTGCATGCTGAGTGACTCGCGATTATCGGAGCCTGTGTCTTCAGTGATCGTTCTGTCAGGAGCGGGCAGGACAAGTTCATTCAGGATGCCCGCCGGGTTCCTGTATAGATAAAGGGCTGCACCCGGCATGGCTGTCGAGTCCGAAACGGCGTCTTGGAGCTCCGAAGGAAGCAGACCCAGGTCCGATTTCAGTTGGGCATCGGAGCCCTCGAGCCCAATGATCCATTTTCCCTTGTCAAGCTGGTTCATCAGGACCTGCTTGAGTCCAGGCTTTAGGTTCGCCATAGTGTCCTGGCTCTCAAACAGGATGAAGCTGTGGTTGGATCCGTAGTCGGCGAGTATAGCTTCAGGCAAGTGGCCGATGCGCGGTGTTGCGCTCATATCCGCCGTGTCGAAGATAACTACCGTTCCTGACGGTTCCACGATGTCAAGAACCACTCGCCCGCCATGCCGGATGTGGATGGAGTTCGAGGAGTTCTCCGATTCCGGGAGCGGCACATCGGATGACATTTGCGCACTCGCCGCCTGGTGCGTAGCAGCAAACGCAACAAATATGAACAGAGCCGATACTGCCAATCTTCTGCCTTTGTTCGTCATATATGCTCTCCTGCTCGAAAGTTATGTTGCTCGAACCGATAGCAAGAGTCTGCCAGGACTCGTTCGCTAATCGATAGAGCAACTGCTCCTGGTAAGTTTCATAGTTGTGTTGTGCGTCTTTCACATTTGTTTGTGACCTCGGGCCACACTTCCCACTCTTCGCCAAGCTCCCGGCGGGACTCGGACAAGAGGAGCGTGGGTGGGCCATCAGGCCAATGCTAGCGCTCGCCGCAATTGACTATCTGCGATTACTTCTACGGAATGTGAGTACCGGTCAATTTGCTACGAAGATCTGCTGCAGTATCCCTAAGGTTGCGGCCTAATGCACGCCTTCTCGGATGTCGCAAACAGCAACTGGTGTTTGCGACTTTGTCGTTCTCCTCTTGAATAGCCTGTATTTTGCGCAAGCGTGTAAATATTTCCGCATCCAGACGTTATTCACAGGAGTCAGCGGACGACACAACGGCAAGTTAGGTGGATACTATTGCACAGACATATCGCGGTCATCACCCTGCGGGGTGATGCGAGATGAATTCAGCAGCAGAATGCTGCAAACGTGGGGGTGGCAATGCATACCGATCCGGTCTGTCTCCTGCCCATTCTGTATCGGGCACCCGTCGACCCTGACCAATGGATTACGTTCCTACACAAGCTGTCCGAAGTCGTACCAGCTCGGAACGCCGAGTTAGTGGCACGCGATGAACAGGCGAACCGCTACAGCTTGATGCTTCGGTGGCGCGACGATTCCGCCGTCCCGCAGGACTACGAAGACTATTACGCCGAAATAGTCGATTATGCTGCCACGACCGGTGCGCTAGCGGGCCGCGAGTATAACTGTGGTAACCCGACACCTGCTCACGAACTCGTCTCCGGGGAAGAATTGGCACGGTCCGAGCCATGTACAGCATTCCTCTTGAAGCTCGGCCCTTTTCGCCACCGCATCGCGCTGTTCGGACGTGCCGGTAAGACGCTCGGTACGCTCTCGTTGAGGCGGGGAAAGAGCGATCCCCCATTTGGTGAGCCCGACTTGCAGGTCATGCAATTGCTCGCTCCCCACGTCCAACAGGCGATCCGCCTCGACGAAGAGTTCAGGCACTTACGAAGCCAGTCTGACGCAAAAAGCCAGGTTCTCGATCAACTGCACCCGGGCGTCGTGTTTTTGGATGTGACCGGAAGAGTGCTGGAAACGCATGCGCAGGCAGCGGCAATTCTCCAACGGGCGGATGGAATCTGTGTGAGCGAAGGTCGCCTCAAGACAACCGACGCTCGCGAGGACCGTAGGCTCCAAAAAACAATCATGCAAGTTTGCCACAGAGAGACGGAAGTTGACTGCGGCATACTGCTGTCGCGCCGCGCTCACGCGAAGCCGCTGCAGATCGTCGTGTGTCCTTGTTGCACGACAGTCGCAGGAGTAAGAGGATGCCCCGTGGCCGTTGTCTTTATGAATGACATGGGCATCGGTATGCGTCCTCGATTTGAGTTGTTAAAAGAGCTCTATCGCCTAACCCCTGCGGAGGCGCGGCTCACGTGCCTGATGCTGGACGGGAGATCAGCCGCGGAGATTACCGAGACGCTCGGTATCACCAGGAACACGCTCAAGACGCAGACGAAAAGCATTTTCGCCAAGACCAACGTCCATCGCCAATCGCAATTAATGCGCCTGCTGTTGCATTTGCCAATGGCCCATCCGGCCTGATTTTGGCGTGTGGCCCATATTTTGCCTGCCTTTGGCAAATGTGGGTCTGCTGAAGTCTCCCGCTCGCTGGATGCCCCATCCTTTCGCCGTTGTTGGCTGGTGGCCCACATATCCCGTGGCCCATATTTGCCTGACGTTGGCAAATGTGGGGCCTTTGCCAGAGAAGCGCAGCGGCCGCGCCAGAGGGTTCGACCTGCGTGGCTGGACGGTGCGATACTGGCGGCGCAAATCTTGTCAGCTGGCCAGATGTGAATCAACTTGACCGGCAAAGCGAGGCCATCATGCAGCAGAGCACGCACAATGTAAATCCTTCGGAGGAAACCATCAAGGTAGGTCCGGTAGAGATCCGCTTTCTCCTCACCGGCGATGATTCCAATGGCAGCGCATCGGTGTTTGAGTTTGTCGTTCCCGCCGGGCAGAAATTGGCGGCGCCCGCTCACAAGAACGATGCCTATGAGGAAGTCCTCTACGGCATCGACGGCATCCTCACCTGGACCGTTGACGGCTCGGCCATCGAGGTCGGTCCCGGCCAGGCGCTGTGCATCCCTCGAGGCGCGGTGCACCGCTTCGATAACCTCGGCAGTCAGGATGCGAAACAGCTCGCCGTCATCACCCCGGCAATCATGGGCCCTGCATACTTCCGCGACGCGGCGCAATTGATCGCCGCCGCGGGCGGCCCACCCGACCGCGAGAAGATGATGGAGGTCTTCCGGCGTCATGGCATGACGGTGGCTGCGCCTCCGCCGGCTAAGTAGCGGACGCCTGTGGCCCACACTTCCCCTGGCTCACATTTGCCTACCCTGCCGCGGCGAGGCAAATGTGGGGCTGTTGCGGTGCGCTATCGGACCCAGAGCGGACTGCCGGCAGACCCCACGGCCCTGACCAGCCGACAAGTTGGGGAGTGCTAAGCTAGCCACCAGGGGGAACCATGACTCTGACTGCGGTCCTGCTCGGAGCGATTCTGTTGGTGATTGTCGGCGGTGGAATATTTGTCTATCGAGCCCTGTTGGCCATCGTGAATCTGCTCGAACAGATCAACGAGAAAATCCCTTCCTCCGGACTGATCACCTCACTTCTGTCAATCTGACCGCCGCGGCGCACCGGCCTACATATCCCGCGGCCTATATTTGCCCGTCGCTGGCTAATGTGGGGCTAATGCCATCAGCTCCTGCAGCCAACAATCCTCTCGGCCTCACGCTCCAGTCCCACCGAGCGGTAGAAGAAAGCCCAGCGATTCAAGCGGGGTCCCCAGCGAGCGCCGTTGTTGCGCTCGCTGGGGTGGTCGACGCTGGGAAAGCGAATAACAAAATCCCATTCCTCTCTGCCGACGGCTACCGGGGTCCCCATGAAGCGCCGCATTCGCGCTTCATGGGGTGGTTGCGCGAGGCCCCAGGCCGGAGCGCACATAAGAAATCGCCCTGCGCAGGTTAGCAATTGTGGGCCTTTGCCGCAGCTATCGAACCCAAAGCGCACTCCTACCGAAGGCCATTTCGGACCGAACACCTGCCCGTGACCGGCGTCACCGACGCGGACACCAAGCTCATTGGCGGGCGACCCATTCCAGCGAGCGTGAGCGAGTTTGAGTGGGGTTTTTCGCCGCGCTCATCCATCGAGTTTGCACCCACAACACTCCCGTCCCGGCAGGGACGAAATATCTAAGCCCAGTGCTTCAGCACTGGGGCAGCCCACCCCAAACCCCCGAGTCCCGGAGCCGGTTTACCGGCAAAGGGACGCCATATGTCCTACCCAAACACCCGCTCCTGATCGATTTTCGGAGCTGGGCTGAGGTTTGAGGGCGTTTTTCTTTGCTCACGCCGCGAACACCCGAGCCCGCAGGGCGGCATTTGTTTTAGCCGTGGGCGTCAGCCCGCGGACAAATGTCGAGCAGAACCCTCCTTCCTCTCTGCCGAAGTTGAGCCGTCTTGCTGGCGTACGCCAGCTGGCGAAATCCTGAGCGAGTCCGAAGGGCGAGCCGAAGGAACCGCGCGCGCAGCCGCAGGCGAAGCGCACAGAAAAATTCCTCTCGCCACGCCACCAATACAACCCATGCGGCCTTTCGCTGATTGCTAATTGCTAGTCGCTTCTACTTCCCATTTCGGGAATTTTGGTTACTAAGGTTTTTTCTCCACCACGATTTTTCTTCACCTCTTTCCCCAACCCCGTTATCCCTGAACTAGCCTTCGCCCTCACCGGGCGAGCGCCATTTTGTTCTTTGTAAACTATTGCGAGCTAACCCCTTTGTTTCTAAGACTTTGCCTGTAAGCCCATTTGTTTGCCAGAACTTACACCAAGTCGTGCAATAAACCCTTTGTTTTCAAGATGGGGCAAGGGGGCCACAGCCCTGATGCCTAAGTACTTATTGCTTATTGCTTATTGCTAATCGCTCGAGGAAAAACATGACTCAACACTTATCCTGTCACCACGTCAAAGAAGACGGAACCTACTGCGGCTCTCCCGCTCTCCGAGACCGCAAATACTGCTATTACCACCTCATACAGCGCGGACGCCGTCTGCGTCGCGCCCGCGCCCTTCGCGATCAGGTGAACTACCGCCTCGATCTTCCTCCCCTGGAGGACCTTGCCTCGGTGCAAGTTGCGCTCTCTGAGGTGATTCAGGCGCTGGGCAGCGGCCAGCTCGACCAACGCACCGGCGGAAAAATGCTCTACGGCATCCAGCAGGCCGTCTCTTTAATGAAGTACCGGGCCCAATTGGAGGCAGCGCAGCCGCAAGCCGAGCCAGAACAGGCCCCGGCCGTCGCTGCCGCCCATATCCAGGAGTATCCCGGCTTCGAACAGGAATACTCGATCAATCCCGGAGGCGATGTCGATACCGAGACCATCTGGACCCTGCGCAAAGCCGACGAGGAGGCCGAGCTCCGTCACTCCGACGGCTTCCCCGTACCGCCACCCGGCCTTCGCCCCGGCTCACTCCAATACCGCATCTATCGCGAAGCCGCATATCAGGACCTGAACATGAAAGTGAACAGCATGAACCGTCAGCTGCGCGAGTACTACGAGATGAAACGCAAAGAGGGTGAAAAATTGAAAAAGGAGATGATGTCCGCCGTCCCCGCGCCCCAGCGTCGCGCCGACACCGCTTGAACGCGTCCCGTGGCGTCTGTTGAGCATCTAACCGATTGGCCGGATTGACTTCCCGGCCCCGGCTGGTAGAGTGAAAACAGCCGATTCACCACGTGGGGGCGTCACGGCTTCGACGGAAGTGATTGCGGTAAAGAGGCATACCGGAGTGCGTGCATCCGTAATCGTGCGCAAAAACACAATTGCGAACCAAAACCTCGCATACGCAGCTTAATTAATTAGGTTGCCGCTCTCTTCGGCTTTGCTCATGGGCTGGAGCCAGAGCGTCATACAGTGAGCTAGCCTCAAAACCTACGTCTGGGGTTCGAGGCGAAATTTTCAGGCTGGCTGGCCGCGTTTCTTGTCCGTTCTCAGCGCGGCTGGCGAGACTGCCGGGTAACCGGTGGGTGAACGCGACTAAGTATGTAGTCTCTTTGCTGACAGCATTTTCGGACGCGGGTTCAACTCCCGCCGCCTCCACCATGTAACTCACTTTTCCCGGCTAGGGCACAAGGGCCGCTTCCGGAGACGGAGAACTCTCCGCGATTGCTTCTGTACCGCCCGCGATCCCGCGCAATTCGCCGCTAGAGATGACGTAAGCTTAACCGACTCATTCAGATACTGCTCTCTTTCGGAGGACCAGATGAAGATTCAGGTCAATAGCGACAAAACCATTACCGTGGACGCCAGCCTGACGCGCTTTGTCGAAGGCGAAGTGAGCCGCGTTTTGGAGAGGTTTGCCGTTAGGCTTACCCGAGTGGAGATCCACCTCAGCGACGTCGATAACAAGAAGACAGGCAAAGCGGACAAGCGCTGCCTGGTTGAGGTGCGTCCCGCTGGAGCCCGACCTCTCAGCGCCAGCGCGAATGCTACGAAACTGGCGTCCGCAGTCACCCAGGCGCTGGGCAAGATGCGACGGTCGCTCACTACCTTCTTCGGTCGGAAGGAAAGGCCGGCGGCGGCGGTTTCAGCATCCGCGGCGACGGCCAAGAAGGCAGCGGCGAAGAAGGCGGTGGCGAAGAAGGCCGCCCTAAACGCGAAAAAGAAAGTCGCAGCGAAGAAAGTCGCGGCTGAGACGCCGACTAAGCTCAGCTTACGGCGCCCAAAGAAGAAGCGGATCTATCAGGCTCGACGAGAGCCTTGGCCTACCAGGTAGCGGCGCGGACTTCAGAGGGCCGCGTGCCCCAGCTTCGCGCCTGATCTTGGCGCTAACCTGGGAACGCAAACAACTGACTACTGGCTGCTGGCAGTCCTCCTTCCATCCCAGGAACTTCGGCTACGTTCCTGTTGTCGTCGGCGGCTAGCCTGATATGGATTCCGGGCGTGCCGTCAGGCGAGGACGAAACATGTCGCGTCTGAAGAAGGAGGTGTACTTTACACCTCGACTTCGCCTCATTGGCGGCAGTTTTTCTATCGCCAAGCTCCTGGTGATCGGCATCAGCATATAATGGTCGCCGATCAAATCCGCCACTCGTCGGGAGGTAAAGTTATGGCTATCCCGAGAACGATGAAGGCAGCGGTCGTCAAGAAGTTCGGCGAGCCGCTAGAAGTTCAAGAAGTTCCGGTCCCAACTCCTGGGCCGGGTCAAGCTCTCATTGAAATCATCGCCAGCGGAGTCTGTCACACCGACCTGCACGCAGCCGACGGCGACTGGCCCGTTAAACCAACACTTCCTTTCATCCCCGGACACGAAGGCGCCGGAATTGTGGTCGCGCTCGGACCCGGTGTTACCCACCTGAAGGACGGCGATCGCGTCGGAGTCGTGTGGCTGCACAGCGCTTGCGGTCATTGTGAGTTCTGCATGTCAGGCTGGGAAACACTCTGCAAGGAACAAAAGAACTCCGGCTATTCTGTCAATGGAGGCTTCGCGCAGTACGCAGTGGCGGAGGCCGACTATCTGGGACGAATCCCCAGCAACCTTTCATTTGTGGACGCGGCGCCCATTCTCTGTGCCGGCGTCACCACGTATAAAGGCCTCAAAGAAACCAACACTCGCCCTGGTCAGTGGGTCGTGATTTCTGGAGTCGGCGGGCTGGGTCATGTCGCGGTCCAGTACGCCAAGGCGATGGGATTGCACGTGGCGGCGGTTGACCTGGGTCCGGAGAAAATGGCCCTGGCAAAGAAGCTGGGAGCGGAAATCACGATCGATGCGAAGACGCAGGATCCACCGACTGAGATTCAAAGGCAGATTGGCGGGGCGCACGGAGTGCTGGTGACAGCAGTCTCGACGATCGCGTTTAAGCAAGCGCTAGGAATGCTGCGTCGCGGCGGCACGTGCGTGTTGAATGGCCTGCCACCGGGAGAGTTTCCGGTTTCGATTTTCGATCTCGTGCTGAACGGCCACACCATCCGCGGCTCGATAGTTGGTACGCGCACCGACCTTGAAGAGGCATTGCAGTTCGCCGCCGAGGGCAAAGTGAAGGCGACGATCGAGGTGCTGCCGTTGGATTCCATCAATGACATTTTCGCCCGGCTCAAGGCAGGAAAAGTCAACGGCCGCGTGGTTCTCGGGATTGGCGAGCAGGCCGCGAAGAAAGAAGCAAGGGAGTTAGCGACTGCGACGCGTGCCTAGTAACCGCCGGGCGCCCCACACAGGCCGGGGTCCCCGGCAAGCACCGATTTTGCGGTCGCTGAGGTGAAAGCCGCCTTTGCTTGTGTGGGCCTTTTGACTTTGGTACCAAATGAATCACAGGTGCCCCCGAGCCTGCCCTGAGCTTGCCGAAGGGTCTGCACCTGATTTTGGCGCTGACCTGGGACGCTGGCAATGGATTGCCGCGACTGGTATTTTCATTGCATGATGCGCATCCCATTTCCTAAGCCCGCAGTCATTCTGGTTATGCTGGGCGGCCTCCTCGCCGCCCAGAATGCGACCGCCCAAGTCTCGTCCCAAACCGCACCGCCGGGCCCCAAGCCCGCCGACACCGAGGTCTGGGAGCCCGAGCCGAAGGTCGTGACCCCCGGCGCGACTTGTGGGGCGCCTCCCTCCGACGCCATCATCCTGTTCGACGGCAAGAACCTGGACGAATGGGTCTCGGCAAAGGACAAGTCTCCTGCGCAGTGGACTATTGCGGATGGAGTGATGACCGTCGCCAAGTCCGCGGGCAACATCCAAACTAGGCGCGCCTTCAAGAACTACCAGCTTCACCTGGAGTGGCGCATTCCTGAGAACATCACTGGCTCCGGACAGGCGCGCGGAAACAGCGGTGTGTTTCTCGCCTCGACCGGTCCTGGTGATGCTGGGTACGAGTTGCAGGTGCTCGATTCCTACAACAACAAGACCTACGTGAACGGACAGGCCGGCAGCATCTACAAGCAATCGCCTCCGCTGGTAAATGCAAATCGTAAGCCGGGTGAATGGCAGAGCTACGACGTAGTGTGGACGGCGCCGACATTCAACCCTGACGGTTCGCTCAAGACTCCCGCCTACGTGACGGTCTTCTTCAATGGAGTGCTGGTGCAGAACCACTTTGAGTTGAAAGGTGAAACGCTGTACATCGGAAAGCCCTTTTACAAGGCGTTTGCCGGCGCTCCCATCAAGCTCCAGGCGCACGGCGACAAGAGCGAGCCCATCAGCTACCGTAATATCTGGGTTCGCGAGCTCGACTGAATCGGTCAGGACAAGTCAGTCAAAACCGATCGCCCTGCGTGCCCCAGCTTCGCGCCAAACTCTCGCCGGTTGGGCGGCGCCGAAACGATGCGACGAGTATCACGGAAACCGCCGTCCCACGCAGTCAGTCTGAAAGCATCGAGCCCAGCGGGGCAACGCGACAAGACGCATCGCCTGCCCCGCTTGTGGCTCGGACTATTCCTCGATAGCGCTCCTAGCCGATTTCACATCGTTAGCACGACGCGGAACTGTGCCTTGCCGCTCATCATGCGCGCGTAAGCCTCAGCCGCTTTTTCGAGCGGATAGGTTTCAATCATGGGACGCACGCCGCTTAGTTCGGCAAAGCGCAGTGTGTCCTCGGAATCGGCTGGCGTTCCGGCAGCCCAGCCCTGAATCGTTCGACTTCCGCTAATGAGCTGTATCGGCGTGACCTCAATGGGATCGAATGTCGCACCAATCACCATGAGCTTGCCGTTCGGCCCCAGACCGTCGATCAGCGCCGACATCGCTTTCGAGTTCGGCGCTGTCGCTAGAATTACCCGTGCGCCGCCCAGCTTTTGCAATGCCTCGGCCGCGTTCGTCGATTGGCTGTCGATGTACACGCTGGCCCCAAGTTTCGTCGCGAGCGGCGCGTTGTCCGAGCCGCGCCCGATAGCCACGACCTTGTAACCAAACTTGTTCGCGAACTGAATTCCGAGGTGACCCAGGCCGCCGATGCCCTGCACCGCAACCAGGTCGCCGGGCAACGCACCACTGTGCCGCAACGCGTTGTACGTAGTAATTCCGGCACAGAGCAGCGGTGCTGCTTCGGCGTCATTCAAGCTGTCCGGAATCGACACCAGCGCCTCCACGGGAGCCACCATGTATTGCTGGTATCCACCGTCATAGCTGATGCCTGGAATTTTCAGGTTTTGGCAATTGCGAAAATCTCCGCGCCGGCACTCCCGGCACGTGTTGTCCTGGCCGCCGTGCCAGCCGACGCCCACGCGCTGCCCCTTCTTCCACGCGGAAACACCGGCGCCTACTTCGTCGATGATGCCTGCGACTTCATGTCCAGGAACACGGGGATACTGAATGCCCGGCCAGGCGCCTTCTTTCGTGAGCACGTCACTGTGGCAAATACCGCAGGCCTGCACCTTGATCCGCACGTGCCCCGCATCCGGCACGGGGATCTCGCGCTCGACGAGCTCGAAATCCGCTCCCGGCTTGGAAACCTGCGCCACTTTCATTGTTGCTACTGCGACTGTCGTTGCCATAAATCCTCCAATGAATATTCAGCTTTGTTTGAAAGTACGAAACTTTCTTCCAACTCGACTGAGTGGCGTTGTAACGGAAATTTGCGTACTGCCGCAAATCTCGGCCGGCTGGCATTTGGAAAATTGCGAGCACTGAAACAGGCCAGATTCGCACGTGCCGGAGTGCGAACTGCTGCCCATGTACGGCATGGATCAAGGCGAGCCGCACTTACTCCTGATGCACGCTACGCGGCATGCGTCGCATGAAATGATTGGCTGGGAAGCCAGGTTGGCGCCCGATCTTTGTGCCATCATTCGCCGTTGGATCGCTGCGAAAGCTCGCGATATCGGTGCGGAGGGGGCAGGCACACAAGTCCCTTCGCCTGATTGATGCGCATCGCGACGGCAGGAGGAAGCGCCACAGAAATCGACCGAGCTGGAAAACGCAAGTAACCAGGCCAGTTGGTTATTCCCCACGTAGCGTGTCGCGATTACAGTGATCATCAGTCTTAAGGAGGATGTCACCATTGATCTATCGTATAGGCAAGACGCTCCTTACAGCAGTGATGAGTGTGTATTTTCTCCTGGTTGCCTTCAACAATACTACTGACTACCAGGCAAACTTCGCCTTCGTAGAACATGTGCTCAGCATGGATACCATCCCTGCTGGCCAGAGGCTTGAATGGCGCGCAATCCACAGTGCTGCCGTGCACCACGCGGCTTATTGGACAATTATCTTGTGGGAATATGCCGCGGGTGTTTTGTGTGCGGCAGGGTGCTATCGGCTTCTGGCAGCGATTCGGGACCGTCGAAGATTCCAAGCCGCAAAGCCTCTGGCTGCGTCCGGCTTGATACTGGGCTGCCTGCTCTGGTCATTTGCGTTTATTCTTGTCGGTGGTGAATGGTTCATGATGTGGCAATCCCAGGTCTGGAATGGGCAAACCGCGGCGGCCCGGATGTTCACATTGAACGCGTTGACCCTGCTGTTCCTCTGTCTACCGGAACCGAATATTGACGCGGCGAGTGCCGGGTAGTCCGACTGAGCTTGCTGCAAATGAACGAAATCTCTGTCGCGTTGCGCTTCTCGCTCGGTTTCGACGTCGGGCAGTCGTAAGGGGCTACAGTTCCCTTCCAGTGGCGGCTTGCCCGGGCAAGAGAAATGTCTTGGGATACTCTCCCTTGCCGCAGAGTTTGAACGAGCCGAAGTCTTTGAACCAGTTTCCGTCGGGCACCTCGGGCTGCGAATCGATCCATAGTCGCAATCGATTCAGGTCATCAAGCCCGATGTTGCGGTCGTGCATGCGCTCGATGAGATGTTGCCTGATGGGGGCGGGCATTTTCGACCAGTTCGCGATCCGGGGCATTATTCACCGAACACGAAACGTCCTAACTGATCGCCGAGACGTTCGACTTGTTTGGGATCGTCGGCCTCGCGGAATTTTTGCGCAAGCTCGAAGAAGGCCTTCTCCTTTTCCTTCTGAGCCTGGATGCCCTGCTCGATCAACTCCACCAGAACGCGGTTGTCGCTGAGGCGGCGCTGCTTGGAGATGGCTTCCACCTGCTTGGCGACCTCGCGAGGGAGGGTGATGCTTCGCCGTACTTGTTTTGCTGTTGCCACGATGACACCATTTTACACCATTTTGGTGTATTGAATGAAAGGGCTATTGTGCCGTCCCTGCGGGACTCGGGGTTATTCTCGCATGCTTTCCCGGCACTCACGCGCCGGGCTACGATTGTGCCGCCCTACGGGCCGGGATTTTGCGACGTCGCCTTCGTCGCCGCCCGACACCCAGGTCAGCTCCCGGAAGACGGGCGGGAACCCGGGGCACCGGCAGTGGTCAGTGAAAATCGTAAAGATCCACGCGACCACAATCGGGACGGATGCGGCACGCGAGTTCAGACTTCTCGATTGGTGGAAACGCTGACCGGGCCACCTGCTCGGTTGGGAACCCCGGTCAGAGAATACGCTTCGACCTATTACGCTTCCTTTTTCTCCCCCTGGAAGAACCAATGGACGCCGTATTTATCGGCAAGATGTCCATAGCTTCCAAAAGGCATATCCCGCAAATCGTCAAGCAGCTCACTATCTGCTCCCGCCGCTAGGCTGTCGAAGATTGCTCGCAACTCTTTGTACTTCCCGCCGGTAAGATACATGGCGACCGTATTGCCCTGTTTTGGTGATCGCTTGGGGTGGAGCCAGTCCGTAGCCGAAAACTCAATGACGCCGCTTTTCAGGTGGGCGTGAGCCACCTTGTGATGCAGCTCGGGCGGCATCTGGCCCTTCATGGGCGTGTCACCGACTTTGGTTATCGTCAACTCGCCGCCTAAACAAGATTGGTAAAACGCCATGGCTTCGGCACAATTGCCGTCAAATAGTAGGAAGGGTGTGAGATTTGTCATGCTCGCTTCCTTCTGGTTGAGCTCCTAAAGTTTGCGTGCCCGTCGTTCATCAGAGCATATCGCACGTGGTTCCCGGGTTGGGTTTCCAAGTCGAGGGTGAGGTGGTACCCCCCTCCCCGCCCCTCTTGTATTTTCAGGAGCTTGCGAGGGGTTTTTGATGCAGCTTTGGGCAAACAAAGAGTTTAGGGGTACGTAATAGAAAACATTGGGGTTACTCGACCGCGCAGGCGGGTAGCCGGCTCGGCCGGGAGGGCGGTGGCGGCGAGATCCATGGCCCAGAGCATCAACCGGGCCGTGGCGAAGTCGAGACCGCCGGCTGTTTACGACGCGGAGGACTTCCGAGCGGTTCAAGGCGAGGTCGCGCTTCGACATGGGGACGCGAAGCCGAGGGATGCAGTTGAGGCGGCGGGCACGGGCGCAGTTGCGAAGCCGGGTGCGGGAGTCGAGGTGATGGCGGCAGCAGGCGCGTCCTCGGACGGCGGCACCCCGGCAGTGGCGGCCGTCGGGAAAAGTGTGTCGGCAGAGACGGATGATCAAGCGTGAATTCATTGCGACCTCCGCAAGGTCATTACGCCAGCCTAGGGGATGGTGGGGATGGATTGAAGGGAGAACATTGAGGTCGAGGTTACGAAGGTAACCAAATTGTCCCGATTTGGAATGATTGGGGAAAGGAGCGCCCGCTGTAAACAGCCCCAGATATCCCAACGGAAAGTATAAGTGTTTCACCCGAGGGATGGGCCGGTCAGTCGTCAGTGAGAGTCAAACGACCCACCCGGCCAAAATCGGGCCGGATGGAACACTCGACAGTTCCTTGATTGTGGATTTTACTGTGGAGTATATTCCACACATGGAAACGATACAGGTTGTGCTGGAGAAGGAGTTGCTACAGGCGACGGACCGGGCGGCGCGGCGGACCAAACGGAATCGTTCGGCGCTGGTGCGCGAGGCGCTGCGGGAACATCTTAAGCGGCTTGAGGTGCGGGGACTCGAAGAGCGAGACCGTAGAGGATATGCACGCGCGCCGATGGGACGGGATGAAGCGTTGCTGTGGGAAGCGGAGGCGGCGTGGCCGGACGAATAGCCCGGGGAGATGTGCGGCTGTACAACTTCGCTCCGCCGGACAAGAAGAGGCCGGTCGTCGTGCTGACGCGAAACAGCGCGATTGAGTACCTGACGGCGGTGATGGTGGCTCCGATCACGACGACCATTCGAGGCGTGCCTTCGGAGGTGGGCTTGAACGAAGAAGACGGGATGAAGGGGCCGTGCGCCGTGAACCTGCACAATGCCGTTACCGTATCGCAAGCACGTCTGGGAAAGCGCGTGGCACAGTTGAGCCCAGTGCGAATGAAGGAAGTTTGTGCTGCGTTGCGCTTCGCGGTGGGATGCGACGGATAGAAGAGAGTGGTCAGTCGTCAGTGAAAATCAAAAGACCCACGCGCGCATAATCAGGCCGAATGGGGCAGCCGACTATGTCGTCCCCGGGGGACTCGGGGATTCTTTCGACGCTTTCCCAGCGTTGAAACGCTGGGCTTTCTTATGGCGCGCCCGGGGCGCTGAGGAGAGCGGCGCGGGGATGTGACGAAGAACCCCACCCTCTCGTGTAAGTTCATTCGCAACAATAAGTTGACGGGGCGGGCCACCCGCCGAGAACATTTGTCCTACTGGCTGACCAGCTTCCACTTCAACCGCGTATAGGCTACGCGAAAACCCTTCCTCTCGGCATTGCGCTGCGAGTTGGATCCTGCCTCCGCAACCATCATCGCCAGATCGCAGCCATGCTCCGCGGCGTATCGCATGCGCTCGCACAGCAAGGCCGCCTGCATCCCTCGCCGGCGCAGCTCGGGAACCGTGGCGGCTCCGCCGAAGAGCGCCACGCCTTCATGCAGGATCAAGGCTCTCGCAGCGCCCGGCATGCCATCGATCTCGGCCAGGAAGCACGGGCTCTGCTGTCGCGCTCCGATAATTGCCCCCATTTCCCGCATAAACTCTTCGAACTCCGGATGATCATGTGCCCAGCCGCGAGCGCTGATGCTGCCCCAAAGCTGCGCCTCATCCGGTGCGACCACGTGCACGCGCACATTGCCCGGGAGCGGATCGGCGAAAGGCTCAACTATGCGATAAAGCACATTACTGATCTCAAAAGGCCGATAACCGCGTGTGCAGAGCAAATCCAGGGTCGCCGCGCCGGCCAACGGACACACCTCGTGCACGACCTCGGCACCGCGATCGAGAAAGAATCGCTCGATCTCATCGAGCGCTGCGGGCGTGAGTTCCTCGAAGAGACCAATCCCGAAGGTCTGCGTCGTCGGTGCATCCACCCCGTCAAACACGACGGTCGCTCCCGTGCACTTCATCCAGGTCGACGTGCTCGCCGGGAAGAGCCGCTTGCGTGCCTCCGAAAACTGCGCGCAGGCATAGGCCTCCGCGCCTTCCAGCCGTTTCGCCAATGCCACGTCTGCGAAGATCATCGCGCCTCTGATAATACAAGGGGGAGGCTGCAATCGTGGCGCCATATTCGCGCTTTGCGGGATATGTAGGCCACGGGATAAGTGGGCCACCGGCCCCCTTCCATTCCCTGCCCCGCTTCTCGCCGGAGATCCTCTAACGAGGATTACCCGGCACTTCGCTCCATCGACAAACAACCACACGCCGAGGATCACCTGATACCATTGCCCCCAAATGACCCGGCCCGTCTAATCCGAAAGATCAGTGAGCTTCAGAAACCGCTCAAACTGTTGAGGCAGTTCTTTGAAATGACGATCCAGAATGTCGCGTCTAGCCGAATTCAGTCTTAACTCTCGCTCCGTAAGCTCTCTCCGAACTTGGGGATCATTCATAGGGCCGGGTTCCTCTTCATACTGTCGCAAGCGGCCATGTTGTCGAGGACTCCAGCCTGTACCTGCTCGCATAATTGATCCAGGTATTCATGGATTCCAGGATCGAGCAAGAACACTGCCTCGAGACACGCAATGTTCGCTTTCCGGAGCGCAGCCCCGATCTCGCTAACGCTGCTCGCGTGGAGAGCCAACAGGAGGTTCCGAAAGACGATATAAATAGCGAACCGGCGATCATATAAATCATGGCGCAACTTCTCCTTTGCAAGACGTACTTGCCACCTATTAAAGGGCACGTCACAAAAAAGACAGCCCCAGCGACAACCGGTGCACTTAGGGCTTTTACCCATTCAAGAGCAACCGGGTAATTCGAAACAACCGTGGCATTCGGAGCAATAAAGAGCATATTCGGAACCGCCTGATCCCTATGTCTAGTCGCGTATCAACTCGCCGCGTTCACGCATTCATAACGAGCAATTGTGACTCGTTCTCCGCCGTTTCACAAAGGGGTCCATACCGCGCCGAGGATCCGCCTTCGCGGATTCTTCGGCGCGTCTCATAAGGGGTAGAACCTGAAACATGGCGAGGAGGCCCGTCAATCGCGGACTTGAGTGTAAGTTTCGGGATGACCGGTGGGGGAGATGATCTGCGCCGTCCGGCTCGCGATCATTCGGTTCCGGCTCCTAACCGATGGGAGCCCGCGAGAGGGATCAGGTTCCGCAGTCTCTCATCCCGCAGCCAGACGCCGCCCCACACCATCGCTCCAAGAAGCACTGGAAGCAGAATGATAAAGGCTGGGCTGCCAGAGACGCGCGTCTGAATCGCTTCGGCACCGCCCAGGTACCCGGTAAGCAGGATCGCGCCGAGAATTACGGTCTTGGGAATCAGGTACAGCACGGTACATACAAGGTAGAGAATGGCAAACGGGACGACCATGTCCTTAGCCTCCCCCAGTCGCTCGATTTCGCCGAGGAGAAAGGGGCCTAGCGGGAATAGCGCTTTGAGCACGCCGTCGTAGATCATGAATGCGGCTGAAAGCCCGGTGAGTATCCACCCCACCCGGGTCATCCATGCCGCAGAAGTCTGAGTTCCCATCGGTGATTTCATTGACTCGCCTTTCTTTGTCCCCACGTGCCGGGAGTATATGCTTTGTCTCGGCATAACTTCTCCTAACAAGCATCCAACGATTTCCTCAATCGACCACACATGATCGCTGATCCCGACCCGCTGAGACTGTGGCCGACAGAACAGAAGCGTTGTTTCATAAAGGATAAGTTTTGCGACGCCCCGTGAGGCCAATGAAATCAGCCCTTTCAGGGTCTCCTAACTCAGTCTCAAAATCGAACGCACGTCGTCGAGTTGAGCCAAGGGGTTGATCCGCGGGGCTGAGCAGGCTGCACGGTCGCCGCCCCGCCGAAAAATCTCTAATCTCAGTCTCAAAAGCTTCAGCCGGCAAGGCCCGTGACTTCCGGTTGTGATCTGGCGGGTCTTCCTGGCTAGCGCGCGTCTTTGGTGGCTTTGCCTTCTACGATGGTTGTGTAACCGCCCTTTCCGTCGGCCATTTCATACTTGGCTGTGTACTGAGTGGGTGATGACATCGTAACTGTAGTTCTTCCTTTGATGGATTTGCCCGCATACTTGTCTTCCACCATCCACGTCCAAGTATTTCCGTTAACCGTTCCTGTGGCGGTACCCACGAGTCCGCCACTGGTGGCGTAATAGGATGTGTAGACCTTCGCATGGCTGTCGTAGGCCATGATGGCGAGGCTCGTCGGCAATTGCCCCCTTCATTGCGGCTCTCGACATAGAATCCCCCCGGCCCCAATGTACATGTTTCGGTGCTGACAGTCTTACCGGCCGGCACATACTCGTTGGCTTTAATCTCGCTTTCCACAGTCCATTTGCCAACGAAGTACTCCAACTTCTTGTGTTCCGGACCAGGCTTGGGTGGCGCTGGTGGAGCTTGTGCGAGCAATAGTGATGTGAATCCGCAGATCAGAATGACGGCGACCGACGATCGTGTGCTCATTTCGTGAATCCCCTCAATGTGCACACAGTAGCAGCCGGGCCGTGACGTGTCCCGAAGGATTTGTTAAGATTGGCCGAAAACTCAATGGCTAGCCGGGAAGTATTTCATTTCGACGAGTTCGCGCTGGACGTGGGAGAGCGACGGCTGCTGCGCGGCGCCGAAACCGTTCGCTTGTCACCGAAGGCCTACGATGTGCTGGTTCTGTTGGTGCGGCAGTCGGGGCGGTTGGTCACGAAGGACGAATTGCTGGCGCAGGTTTGGCCCGAGTCGTTTGTCGAAGAGGGCATTCTCAATGTTCACGTGGCAGCACTGCGCAAGGCGCTCGGCGACGACACGCGGCCTCCGGCCTACATCGAAACCGTCGTGCGGTCAGGGTATCGCTTCATCGCTGTAGTCAGCTTCGATCCGGCCGACGAGAAGCCATTAACACCGAGCGCCATAACGCGACCCGTCGAACTCTACGAGCTGGTCGGCCGCGGCCGGTCTCACCTGTTGTCAGGCTCGTTCTTCGAACTCCCTACCGCCGTGGACGCCTTTCGTTCCGCGATCGAGATCGATCCGACCTATGCACCGGCGCACGCCGGCTTGGCGCGCGCACGGTGCCTGCAAGCAGTGTTTCGCGCGGTGCCGCACCAGGAAGCGTTTACAGAGGCGAAAGCGTCTGCCTTGCGCGCGCTGGCGATGGACAGCGCCTCGGCGGACGCGCAAGTTGCCCTTGGCACCGTCCTTTTTCTCAGCGAGTGGGACTGGACGGCGGCGGAGCGCAGTCTGCACCGGGCGCTCGAGATCAATCCGGATCACACCGAGGCGCTACTACAGTATGGGTCGCTCCAGGAAGCGCTCGGACGGCTCGACGATGGGCTGCGATGCAAGCAGCAGGCGCTCGCACGCGATCCGCGATCGCCCGGCGTTCTGGTGCAGATCGCCATCTCGTACTGGCATCAGCGGAAGTACGACGAGACGCAAGTCTGGGCTCGGCGAGCTCTAGAGATCGACCCGAAACATATGCTGGCGAGCCAATTCATTATGCACGTCTATTGGAAGATCGGGGAAGTCAATAGATTCGCGGCCTGGATCGTCAGCCAGGCCATCGCGTGGGGCTTTTCCGAAGAGAGGGTGGCGGTGATGAAGCAGGTTACCGCGGATATGCAGCAGGTGTACGCGACGGCCGGCCTCTCCGGGGTGAGAAGATTCATGGTGGATCAGATCACGAACCCGCAACTGGACTTCGACGTCTTGCTGAAGATGGCATTCTTTCGCGCCATTCTGTATGGGGCAGCAGGCCGGCTCGATGAAGCGTTCGACTGCCTTGATCAGGCCATCGCGTACCGCGACCCAGCACTCGTTCACCTGGCAGTCGCACCGGATTGGGACAGCCTGCGAGATGACCCGCGGTTCGCAGAACGCCTGCGATTGATGGCGCTCCCTTCGGTCGCCTATTCCAACATCGGCAACGTGTAGCGTAACCCCGGGGTTCGCGACTTCCGACTCATTTAGAAGACAGATTAGACTCAACACCACTTTTCAAAGCAGCCAGGAACGGCCTTACGCAGCCTTACCGAAAGCTCACACAACTCCAGCAGGAGACCCTTGTTTCGCGTCGATCGTGACATTGGTCGACGTACGGTAATGGTGGAATCAGTGCCACCATTCCGGACAGGGTAGAGTCAGCCGCGGTGTCTGAATGTCAGATCCCGACTCACTCCCACTCGATCGTTCCCGGAGGCTTGGAGGTGATGTCGTAGACGACGCGGTTGATGCCTTTGACCTCGTTGACGATGCGGTTGGAGATGGTCTTGAGGACCTCGTGCGGGAGGTCGACCCAGTCGGCGGTCATGCCGTCTTCGGAGTTCACGGCGCGGATGGCGCAGGTGTAAGCGTAGGTGCGCATGTCGCCCATCACGCCCACCGACATCACCGGCAGCAGCACGGCGAACGACTGCCAGATTTTGGTGTAGAGCCCGGCGCGCTTGATTTCGCCGACTACGATGTCGTCGGCCTCCTGCAACAGGGCCACGCGCTCGGGCGTGACTTCGCCCAGGATGCGCACCGCAAGGCCTGGCCCGGGAAACGGCTGGCGCTGCAGGATGTCGTCAGGCATGCCGAGGTCGCGGCCGATTTTGCGGACTTCGTCCTTGAAGAGGTCTTTGAGCGGCTCGATGAGCTTGAGCTTCATGCGCTTGGGCAGGCCTCCGACGTTGTGATGGCTCTTGATGGTTTGCGAGGGGCCGCGCACGGAGCGCGACTCGATGACGTCGGGATAAAGCGTGCCCTGGACGAGCCAGTCGACTTTGCCGTGCTGCTCGGCAAGGCGGCGGGCTTCCTGTTCGAAGACGGCGATGAATTCGCGGCCGATGATCTTGCGCTTCTTCTCGGGATCTTTGACGCGGGCGAGCTTGGTGAGGAAGCGGTCGCTGGCGTCGACGGCGTCGATGTTGAGGCCGAGCTTGTCGCGCAGGTTCTCCTGCACTTTCTGGAATTCGTTTTTGCGCAGCACGCCGTTGTTGACGAAGATGCAGGTCAACTGGTCGCCGATGGCGCGATGCACCAGCACGGCGGCGACGGACGAATCCACTCCGCCGCGAGAGTCCGCAGATCACGCGTCCGCTGCCGACTTGCTTGCGGACGGATTCGACGGTTTCGTCGATGAAGCGCTGCGGCGTCCAGTTGGGTGTGAGGCCGCAGATGTCGAAGACGAAGTTGCGCAGGATGTCAGTTCCCTGCTTGGTGTGGTGAACTTCGGGATGGAACTGCACGGCGTAGTACTTGCGCGCGGGATCTTCGAAGGCCGCTTTTGCGTTGGAAGATTGCGCGACCAGTTGGAAGCCCGGCGGAAGCTCTTCGGCTTCGTCGCCGTGCGACATCCAGACGTGCAGCGGGCCGCTGAGGCCTTTGAAGAGCGCGCAGTCGTCGCGCAGCAGTTCGACGTCGGCGTGTCCGTACTCGCGCTTGTCGCCGGGGCGTACTCTTGCCGCCCAGCTTCTGCGTCATGTAGTGCAGGCCGTAGCAGATGCCCAGCACCGGCAGGCCGAGGTGGAGTACCTGCTCGTCGGCGGGCGGCGCGTCGGCGTCATAGACGGACGACGGGCCTCCGGAGAGAATGATGCCGGCGGGCGCGTAGCTCTGGATTTCTTTCAGTGTGGCCGTGCAGGGAAGGACGACGGAGAAGACGTTTTGTTCGCGGATGCGGCGCGCGATGAGTTGCGTGTATTGCGAGCCGAAGTCGAGGACGACGATTGATTGGGTTTCCACGTTTTACTGTGCCAGAGGACGGGGGCAGTGTAAAGCGGGGGAATAACAACTAGCAATTAGCAATGGGTAGCTGGTAACTGGTAGCTGGTAATTGGCTGGCACGAGTGCGGCTGACTGACGCAAGGCTCGCTTCTAATTAGGGCTAACAACTATCCTTGGAGAGCAGCGGAGTTACGATGCCCGTCGCCAGTTACCAGTCACCAGTTGCCAGTCACCATGACGCCCCGCCTATAATCTCGGCATGGCGTTCAAGCCCACTCAGAAGATCTACGACGAGGCGATGCTGTACGAGTACGCGGTGGGGGCGCTGGGGCGCAAGATGCGCACGGTAGCGGAGCTGAAGCGGCTGATGCGGGAGCGCGTGAAACACCAGGAGGAGATAGGTCAACTGCTGGTTGAGGTTGTCATCGCTAAGCTTAAGGAACAAAAATATCTTAATGATACGAATTATGCTGAGAGCTACTCCCGCTTTCGCAAGGAAAACGAGAAGTTCGGACGCATGCGGGTGGTGCAGGACCTGAAGGCCAAGGGCGTCCATGGCGACATCATTGAGAAGACCGTGGGCGCGGCGTATCAGGATGTGAACGAGGAACAGTTGGCGCGGGAGTATCTGCAAAGGAAGCGGATCAAGAAGCCGGAAACGCAGCGCGACGCGGCCAAGGTGTTTCGTTCGCTGATGCGCGCCGGGTTCCCCAGCCGTGTTATCTTTCACATCCTGAAGACATGGGATGTGGACGACGAGACGATCTCGGCGCTGGAGAGCGAAGCCGTCGAGCCTGAGCGCGAACCGCGCTAATGACAGTGTGAGCAAAAGCCTCGCGGACTGACTTAAGCCTCGCGGACTAAAGTCCGCTCGGCGGATCAAAGATAAAGCACTTAGCGGCACAGCTAAAGCTGTGCCCTTTCAAAGCACGATCGAAACGGACTTTTTCAGGAGCCTGTGAAGCCGAGCCCTTTCAAAACACGGCGCCGACCAAAACTGACTACTTTGAGACGATCGAATGCCCAAGAACCTTGATCACACCGCCGCCGTTGAGCACCTGTCGCGCATGGACCGCAAGCTGGGGCGCATCATCACGAAGTCCGGTCCCTGCGGGCTGCAACCGGAAAGAACACAAAGCATGTTCGAAGCGCTGCTGGAATCGATCATCTACCAGCAACTGAACGGTAAGGTCGCTGCGACCATCACCGGACGAGTGAAGGCGCTGTTCCCGGAGAACGACCACCGCGTGCGCACACGGCGCGGGCTGGTGGCGGCTTTCCCTACGCCGGAGCAGGTGCTGGCGGCCGCGCCAGAACTGCTGCGGTCGGCGGGATTGTCGCAGGCCAAGATGCTGGCGATTCGCGATCTGGCGGCAAAGACGCTTGACGGAACCGTGCCCACGGCGCGGGAGGCACATCGCATGAGCGATGACGAACTGGTCGAGCGTCTGATCCAGGTACGCGGCATCGGACGCTGGACGGTGGAGATGCTGCTGATCTTTCGGCTGGGGCGTCCCGATGTGCTGGCGGTTGACGATTACGGCATCCGCAAAGGCTTCGCCAGGATGCAGCGGATGGCTGAGTTGCCCAAGCCGAAAGAGCTGCTGGCCTATGGTGAGCGCTGGCGCCCGTATCGCAGCGTGGCCAGTTGGTACATGTGGCGGGCGGCGGAGATGAAGGGCCTTCCCATGGTGGGTGAGCAGGCCGCCAAGAAAGCCGTGCCTGCGAAGGCGGCGAAGAAGAAGGCTGCATCAAAGACGCAGAAGAAGCAGGCCGGCGGTGGACGAGGTTGATCCCCAGTCGGTTCCCCCTATTTGTGTTGCGACAGGGCGGTCAGGAAGACCTGGGCGGCTTCGGCCTGGGCCCCGGTGGCGCTGGACGGAATAAATGCCGGCACGCTGGTTGGGCAAGCTTTGGCAGCAGCGCAGATGTTGGTGGCGTGAGCCAGATTGGTCGCAATTCCCGGATTCTGGGCAGCGTCGGTTGCCTGATTCAAAATCACGACATCCACCCGGAAGTCGCGGTCGAAGGTGGCCTTGAGCGCGGCGTCGTAATCCATGTCGTCGAAGGTCTTGATGACGATGGGTGCTCCCGAGGGCAGGCGAGGATTGCTGGCCTGAAATTCAAGGATGCGGTGGTCGATCTCATGGGCATAGGGAGAGTGCAGGTCGCGAAACACACGAACCACCACGGCTTGCGGTTTTGGCTTAGGGTGACAGCCCAGCCCGAGAAGTAGAGACGCCATCACGACCAAAAACAGCCGACGTGAATACATGCCAAGATCATAGCGAAGTCGGACGTTTCCGTCATTGATTTGAGCGTGTAATCGTTTTGACGGCGTGTCCGCGCCGACGGATGATGAAAACGGCGCCGCGTTGATCTTCGGTCCGTGATGCGTGACATTTGTCACCCGCATTGACTGACAATCCACACTATTTACAGCATTGAAACCAAGCGATGATGGAATACGTCATACAGAGAGGCAGCAAACCACGAGGAATATTGAATGACCCAATCGGCGGCAACCAGGTCGTCTGCTCTTCCAAAGCCGGTTGAAGAATGCGATGCTAGTGGCATTCATCTTCATCTTGATCTTGAGGAGAGTCGGACGACTGGCATGAATGACCTGAAAGACGAACTGGCATCGCTGCGTATCGACCGCGATCCGCGCAAGCGCGTACGGTGGGGCCGTTGGATTTTCCTGCTGCTGCTGGTGGCGGCGATCTCGGCGGCAGGACTGTACGTCGTGCGGACGAAGCCGGAACTCCTGAATTTCGCCGCAATCGAAGTGGAGCCGGTGCAGGCCAGCGTTCAGACCTCCGGCGGCCCTAATGCGGGGACACCGATTCTAACGGCGTCGGGTTATTTGGTGGCGCGTCATCAGTCAGTGATTTCGTCGAAGATCCAGGGCCGCCTGTCCGCGCTCTATGTGGAAGAGGGCAGCCACGTGAAACAGGGCGAGGTCATTGCCCGGCTGGAGAACCCCGACTTCGTGGCTGCGGTCAACAAGTCCAAGGCGGATATCGAATACGCCAAGGCCAACCTAGCCGAGATGGAGCGCCAGGCGCGCCTGCAGGCAGGCTTGTTCAAGGAAAGGGTGGTTTCGCAGGACGCTCTGGATGCAGCGAATTCGAGGGTGCAATTGGCGAAGGCGACCCTCGATCAGGACCTTGCCACCTTGAAGATGCAGCAGACGCAACTGGATTTCACCGAAATCCGCGCGCCGTTCGCCGGAGTTGTGGTGAAGAAAATGGCCGAGGTGGGGGAAAGCGTGGCGCCGATTCCGCCCGGAGTCAACATTTCGACTTCGTCGGGTGCGATCGTCGCCATCGCCGACATGAATTCGCTGGAGGCCGAAGTGGATGTCAACGAAGCCAACGTTGGCCAACTGAAGCAGGGCGATCCCGCAGACATCAACGTGCAGGCGATTCCGGACAAGACCTACAAGGGTGTGCTGCGGCAGGTGATTCCGACGGCGGATCGGACCAAGGCCACGGTGACGGTGAAGGTGTCGATTCTGGACAAGGACAACCTCATCAAGCCGGAGATGAGCTGCAATGTGACCTTCCTGGAACCAAAGAAGAAGAGTGAGCAGGCCAACGCGACGCCGCAACGCATCGTCACCATTCCGAAGGACGCAATCACCACGCGCAACGGCAAGCAGGTGGTGTATGTGATCGATAACAACAGTGCTCACGAGGTGGCGGTGGTGACCGGCAACGACCTGAACGGGCAGATCATCGTGAAGTCCGGGCTGGTGGGAACGGAGACCCTTGCGAACAATCCTCCGCAGAAATTGCAGGACGGCTCGGCAGTCAAGATGAAGAGTTAGCGACGATATAGGAGCAAATATGGCGACGACGGAAGTGGCGGCGAAGACCAGCGCCGTGAGTGTGCAGAATGTTCGCAAGGTTTATTACCGGGACAGTCAGCAGATCCCGGTGCTGGACGGCCTCAACCTCGAAGTACCGCAGGGCGAATTCCTGGCACTGATGGGGCCGTCGGGCTCGGGCAAGACCACGCTGCTGAACCTGATCGCGGGCATCGACAGTGCGACATCGGGAAGAGTGGTGGTGGCGGGAACCGACCTCACGCCGCTGTCGGAGGGCGAGCTGGCCAAGTGGCGCAGCCGCAATGTGGGATTCATCTTCCAGTTCTACAACCTGATCCCGGTGCTCAATGCAGTGGAGAATGTGGAGCTGCCGCTTCTACTCAGTCACCTGTCGAAGAAGGAGCGGCGCGAGCGCGCACTGACGGCGCTGCGCATTGTCGGGCTGGCGGACCGCTCCAAGCACTATCCGCGCCAACTCTCCGGCGGACAGGAACAGCGCGTCGCCATCGCACGAGCCATCGTGACGGATCCGGCGGTGCTGGTGGCCGACGAGCCCACCGGCGATCTTGACCACAAGAGCGCGGAGGAAATCCTGGATCTGATGGAGACCTTCAACAAGGAATTCAGCAAGACCATCGTGATGGTAACCCACGATCCGCGCGCAGCCGCGCGCGCTCATGTCCAGCGGCACCTCGAGAAGGGAGTGCTGACTACCTGATATGAAGTTCGCACCCCTTGTTCTCAAGCATCTTCGCAGGAACTGGATCCGCACGCTCAGCACGGTGCTGGCGATGTCAGTTTGCATTTTCCTGGTCTGCGTTTTGCAGACGGTAATCGCAGCGGTCAATTTCGGACTGCACTCGGGCAGCACCCGGCGGCTGGTGGTGCGCGACTACGTCAGCCTGGCCAACAACCTGCCCATTAACTACAAACAGAAGATTGCCGCCATGCCGGGCGTGACTGACACCTGCATCGTTTCCTGGTTTGGAGGGAGACAGGGCAACGACTTCAAGAATTTCTTTGCCAATCTGGCAGTTGAGCCGGAGGCGTTCCTTAGGATCTATCCCGAAGTAATGCTGCCGCCCGATCA
Organism: uncultured Acidobacteriaceae bacterium; assembly: GCA_963758255.1. GTDB lineage: Bacteria > Acidobacteriota > Terriglobia > Terriglobales > Acidobacteriaceae > DASRAA01. The sequence goes on along the minus strand of CAVWUX010000001.1, from coordinate 954,887 downwards.
GAAGGCGGCATGGCTCAGCGACGTGCGTGGGGCGATTGTCGGCCGCAAACTGGCACAGCGGTTTGGATGGAAGGTCGGCGATCACGTTCAGTTGGAGAGCTTCATTCCGCCGTATCGGGTGGGCAAACCCTTCGACTTCGTGATCGACGGGATCTACGACACCGACGAGGCAAAGTATCCGGGCACGGACCTGAACTCGATGTACTTCAACTTCAAATACCTCTATGAGGCAACGGGACAGCGGGTGGGAATCGGCACCCTCGATGTGCAGATTGACGACCCCGCGAACGCCGGCGCCATCAGCAAGGAAATCGACGCGGCGTTCGAAAACAGCGACAACCCGACCAAAACCGAGACGGAGCAGGCCTTTCGCGCCGGCTTTGTTGCGCTAGCCGGAAATCTGGCCCTGCTGCTGAACGTCATCGGTATGGCCGTAGCCTTCACAATCCTGCTGGTGACGGCCAACACCATGAGCATTGCGGTGCGGGAGCGCCAGCAGGAAATTGCCGTGCTGAAGACGCTGGGATTCCCCAGCAGCCTGGTGATGACGCTCATCCTCAGCGAAGCGCTGCTGCTGGGGTTGATGGGCGGTCTGCTGGGCATTCTGTTCGCACGGGGAATCATGGCCGTGCTGGTGGACGTGCCGGTTCTGGGCGACATACTGCGGGGCTTCCCCTCGCTCGGTCTGTCGCCGCAAATTGCCTCGCTGGGCATTGGCATGGCGTTGCTACTGGGATTGCTGGCCGGCTTCATTCCCGCAGTTCTGGCCTATCGTGCACGTATCACCGAAGCCTTGAGGCAGGTGTAAGATGGCGCTCCCCATTCGTTACAACATTCGCAATCTGGGCCAGCGCTGGAAGGTGACGCTGCTGGCGATCTTCGGCATCGGGCTGGTGGTGGCGGCGGTGGTGGTGATCGCCTCCATGTCGGCCGGCTTCCAGGCGGCCTTGCGCTCGACGGGTTCTGATGACAACGCAATCGTGACGCAGCGCGGCTCGATGTCAGAGCTGACGTCGTGGATCAACATCGGCAACGCCCAGACCATCATGACCGATCCGCGCATCGCGCGCGACAGCGACGGCACACCGTTGGCGTCGTGCGAGATCGTGGTGATCGCCAGCAAGCCCAAGAAGAGCGATAACCAGCCGACGAACATTACGCTGCGTGGTGTCACACCCGAGGCCTTCAAGGTGCGCACCGGTATCAAGCTGGTTGAGGGACGAATGTTTTCACCCGGCCTGTTCGAGGTCATTGTCGGCAAGATGATTTCCGATCGGGTGAAGGGACTGAACATTGGCGATACGCTGAAGGTGCAACGCAAGGAATTCAAAGTGGTGGGGCTGTTCACCGCCGACGGCAGCTCGTTTGAAAGCGAGATGTGGGGCGACTACAACGCCCTGGGACCGGCGGTGGGCCGCAGCGGAGGATGCGAATCGCTGACGGTGCGGCTGACGAATCCGGCGGTGCTGGCGAGCTTCGACAAGGACCTGCGCGCGAATCCGCAGATGCAGGTGCAGGCCGACTCGGAAAAGACATACTACGCGAACCAGGCAGGCGGCATTGCCACGGCGCTGAAGATCCTGGCAGGATTTGTCGGCTTCGTGATGGGCATCGGCGCGGTGTTTGGCGCCATGAACACCATGTACGCCATCGTCTCGCAGCGCACGCGCGAGATCGGAACGCTGCGGGCGCTGGGCTTTTCGCGCTTCAGCATCCTGCTGTCGTTCGTGATGGAGTCGGTGCTGCTGGCGCTGGTGGGTGGAATCCTGGGATGCCTGATCGCCATTCCGATGAACGGCTTTACCGCCGGCACGGGCCAGACGCAAAGCTTCAGCGAGTTGGCGTTTGCCTTCAAGATCACGCCGGGAATCGTGCTGGTAGGACTGATCTTTGCGGTGGTGATGGGATTCGTCGGCGGACTGCTCCCGGCGTTGCGCGCGTCGCGGATGCCGATCACGAAAGCGCTGCGAGAGGCGTAGGGGGTAACTGGTAACTGAAACGGCGCGGAGTTCTCCGCGCCGTTTTGTTATCTCTAGGTTATGCGATTCCCGACCGGTTGGAGCGCTTACCGCCGCATTCTACGGCGAATCGCAGCGAATGCCCCCGCCAACCCCAGACCGGCGAACGTGGAGTCCCACGCTGTAGCACCAGCAGCAACGGCTCCTGTACTGACGAGAGCCAATGTCGCGGGCTCAGGCGTGGCCGTCGTGCCACCAGCACAATTGTCAATGTCGACGGTGTTCGTATCCATGGTGACCGCAGCATTCAGGGCTATCGCTCTGCCACAATTAATGGTGGCGCCGGTGGTCAGGGTGACGCTCTGGTCCGCGATAACGCTCCCATAGAAATCGGTGGTTGTGCCTAGCGTCGCGGAACTACCGACCTGCCAGAAAACCTCGTCATTCATCCCGGGATTGATTACGAGCACCGACGAGGCGCTTGCCGTGGTCAGCGTGGTCCCAATCTGGAAGACGATCATCGCATTGTTCAGGCCTTGGAAGTCCAGTGTGAGCTGTCCGGTCATTAGGGCGGACGTGGCGAAGAAATAGACCCCGGGAGCCAGCGTAAGGCCTCCAAGATCCTGACCGGTCAGAGTCTGCGTGAGGGCCAGGCCCGCGAGAAAGTTGTAACCGTTCAGTGCATCTGCCTGTGCCAGCTGTGCAACCGCATCCGTCTGGTGAATCGCGCCGTTGACGATTCCCGGACCACCATCGACTGCCAGGAAGCCAGTGATCGAGGTGCCAGGGTAAAGACCGAGGTCACCGTTGATCACGCTGGGGCCAGTGTTAGTCACGGTTGAGGCGCCCAGAACGCCGAAAGCATTGGCGCTGTTGAGGACGCTGGCGTGAACTGTGAGTGCAAGAAGAGGGAGAGCCAAAAACACGACGCGCGCGAATCTCATGTGTCACCTCGATCGTATTTCCGATCCGGGAACCAACAGCTGCCTCAGGAAGGTTAGCGAATGGCAGCAGCGATAGTAATATTACTTTTAGGCAAGTGTCAATGGTTACTTCGCCACGAAATTCAACCTTGTCTCAGGTCTCTACTCGGGGAAACTACTAGATTCCCAGCCCCGTCACCCGCCATCCTGCGCCGTGGACTTTGTGGCGGATGTTGAGGGTGATGAGCAGGGCGGTCATGGCTTCGACGATGCGGGCGTTCTCCAGCTTGCCGCCGTCGATGGCCCGCACGCCGGGGATTTTCACTGCCAACTCCGAGGCGACCTGGCGGGCGTTGTCGTCGTCGCTGCAGACGATGACATCGCAGTCCACGTCCTGATCGCTGTCGAGCACGGTGGCTGAGAGGCTGTGGAAGGCACCTGCGACCGCGACGTTCTTCCCGACAATCTCCGCTGCCTGCTCGGCGGCGGAGCCTTGCCAAACGCCGAGAACGCGCGTGGGACGTCCGCCCACGGCGGCGGCCAGTGGGACAGTCGCGTCGATCAGCACTGTTCCCGGGCGAAACGATGGCTTGAGTTGCTTGAGCAGATCGGCCTGGCCGGCGAATGGGACGGTGAGCACGACGGTGTCGCACATCTTCACGGCCTGACTGTTCTCGAGGCCTTCGACGCTACCCATCGCGCCCGCCTTCTCGGCGATCTGCGTCGCTGCAGACTGCGCCCGGGCTGCGTCGCGGGAGCCGATGACGATCTGCTCTCCTGAGCGAGCCCAGCGCAACGCCAGGCCGGAGCCTTCCGGTCCGGTGCCTCCAACGATGGCGATCAAGCGACGCTCCCAGCGGCGACAGTTTCTGGCGCGGCGGTAGCATCGCGATCGAAGTAGTGCGTGTACGTCGTGTTGCGCTGCGCGGGAATGCGCCCCAGTTCGCGAATGCGTTCCTGAAATTCGTCGGCGGAGACGTATTGCCCCGCGGTCGCGCCTGCCAGACGGGAGATGTTTTCTTCGAACAGAGTACCGCCGTAGTCGTCAGCGCCGGCGAGCATGCACAGTTGCGAGACTTCGCGACCGAGCTTCACCCACGACACCTGGATGTGATTGATCGATCCGGCAAGCATGAGACGGGCGAGCGCGTGGACTTTCAGGTGCTCTTCCAGCGTGCCGCCGGAGCGGGCTAGCCCTTGTGCGAACAGCAGCGTGTTGTCATGGATGAAGCCCAGGGGTACGAACTCGGTGAAGCCGCCGGTACGCGACTGGATGCTGCGCAGCAGAAGCAACTGGTTGACCCAGTGTTCAGGAGTCTCGCGATGGCCATACATCATGGTCGAGGTGCTGCGGATGCCGCACTGGTGTGCCGTCTCGATCACCTCGCACCACTGCGCGGTGGTGAGCTTGTTGCGCGAGAGCACCAGGCGCACGGAGTCGTCGAGAATCTCGGCGGCGGTGCCGGGTAGAGTATCCAGGCCGTTCTCCTTGAGCATCAGCAGGTAGTCGCGGATGGGCATGCCGGTGAGCTCGGTACCGTAGACCATCTCCATGGGCGAGAAGGCGTGAGCGTGCATTTTGGGCGTGGCGAATTTCACCGCACGCAACACGTCGCGGTAGTAGAACGGCGGGAGGCCGCGCGGCAGTCCGCCTTGAATGCAGACCTCGGTCGCCCCCCACGACTCGGCTTGGCGGGCCTTTTCGCCGACTTCTTCCGGCGTGAGGAAGTACGCGGTCTCATCACGGGGACTGACGCTGAAGGCGCAAAACTTGCACCCCACAAAACAGACGTTGGTGAAATTGATGTTGCGGGTGACGACGTAGCTGATGACATCGCCGACCAGACGGCGACGGATTTCGTTGGCTGCCACGACGAGTCCGAAGAGGTCATCGCCCGAGCAGTTGGCGAGTTGCCCGCAATCTTCGCGGCTCAGGACGCCACCGTCGAGAGAGGCGAGGACTTTCTCCAGCGACGAGCGGACAGCAGGAGAAATTTGCCGGCATACGTCGAGCCAGGAGCTGTTTTGGAGTGTTTGCCGATTGCACCAGCTCAAAGATTGCATCGCTTCCCTGCTTTCCAAGGGTGTGCGGTCAAAGAAGCCGCGGTGGTCCTAAGGTCGCCCCCCGAACGTAACGGCTTTTGGCAAACTCGGGGACGATGATTCCGCGTGGACTAAAGTCCACGCGGGACAAAAAACCAAACTCCCTGGCACAGCTAAAGCTGTGCCCTTTCAAAACCTGGCCGGCACCAAATTTTCATTTGCCAGCGCGCCGGAAACACTTACCGGAACAGGTCCGTCGCCGCGGGGCGGACGATCTGGCGCGCGCCGCCACTCCCGCGACGATAGCGATAACCACGAATTATACAAGCCGGAACCAGAGCATTTTTGCCGCATATCAGACCTGCGACTGAAGCCAATTCGTCGGCGACGCACTCCTCGGTAGAGTGCATCTTGTAGCCGTAGGCATCGCGTTGGCCGCGATAGTCGTGGATAGGCTTCATGCCGGCGAGGCCGATGGCAACCTCCTGCAACCCCTCACGCCAGGCGCGGCCAAAGCTGTCGGCGATGATCACTGGAACGTGCAGCATGGTGCGTTTCTTGAGCTGGCGATGAATACGGGCTGCCGAGCGGTCGGGATCCAGCGGCAGCAGTACGGCGGTCTGGCCGCCATCAACGTTGGAAACGTCGATGCCGCTGTTGGCGCAGACCAAGCCGTGCGAAGTCTCGGTGATCAGCACGTGCTGCTTACGAACCACTCGTTTCGCTTCGCGCAAGGCGAGTTCGATGACGCGAGCGTCGGCGCCGGTCTTGGCCGCGAAACGCTTGGCGGCCGGCGACGGTTTCACGGTCGCGAGCGCAACCGTGCGGCCTTCCGCCTTGGAGACGATCTTATGTTTGATCACGAGAATGTCGCCGACACGCAGGCGAAATCCGCCTAAAGCGAGCGCGTCGACAAGGAGGTCGGCGATGGAATCGCCGGGCAGCACATCACCTATGCCCCAAACTGGGATGGCACGGAGCTCGGTCATGCCGGTGGTCTCGGGAGCAAAGGGCGGCGGCATCAGCCGGCCGCTTCCCAGGCTTCGGTATCATGTGCCTCAACGCCCCAGGAGCGCAGCAGCCGCTGGGCATGGCTGTTGCCCTCGCGCTGCACCAGAAGCTCTAGTTCATGAGGGTTGTCGATGTCGAGGCCGATGCCCGGCAGTTCGAGAACGATTAGCGGCTTGCCGGTCTTCTTCATCGCCTCGCAGTGGGGAAGGAAACTGTCGTTGCCGAAGCGAAGAGGGATGATCGACGCAGGGCGGCGCAGAATGCAGTTGCTTCCGCGGCGGTCGTAGGCGGGCACGAACACCGCTCCCTCTTCGGGGGCAGCGTCGAGCACCTGATGAAGTTCGGCGCTGGTGACCAGAGGGAATGTCGCCAGGAACGACGACGGTAGTGTCGTAATGCTGGCGCTCGCACCACGCGGTCGCCATCTCGATGGCAGCGGTCTCGCTCTCGTTGCGCGTGTCCTCGATGACGCCGAAGTTGAACTCAGCCGCCAGGGCCTGCGCGCGCGCATCGCCCGTGACAAGGTAAACGTCGAGGCGCCCGGTGACGCCCGCGGCAGCGCTCATTACGTCGCGCAGCATGGCTTCCGCCAGTTGCGAGCGCTGCGCCTGATTGAGGGCTGCTCCCAGCCGCTGCTTGGCGTTGGTGAGATTCTTAACAGGAATAAGCAAGGCTGCACGCATGAACTAGCTCTTGACTCCGCGGGCCTGAAGCGCGGCGTGGAGGGTAAAGCGCGCGAGTTCCTGCTTGTCTTCAAGCGATTTCATCACGGTATTGGAGCAGAGGACGTGCAGGTCTCCTTCGCGCAGATGATCGGCGTCAGCATGATCTTCCATGTCCACGATCAGCACATCGAGGAAGTCTTCATAGGCCTGCGCCACTCCGGCAATGGTGCTAGGCCAGCCCTTGCGCTTCATCAGCACGCCGGCGGGACCGGAGACGGCATCGCCGCCGACAATCGGGCTTACGGCCGTAACGGGTGCGTCGGTGCGGCGCAGAGCTTCGCGGACGCCCGGCACGGCGAGAATCGGTCCAATGCTGGTCACAGGATTGCTCGGGGCGAGGATTACGGCTTCTGCTGACTCGATACTCGCGATTACTCCGGCGGCGGGATGAGCGCTCTCCGCGCCCTCGAATCGCACAGCGCGTACGTCAACCTGGTGGCGCTCGCGCACAAAGTACTCCTGAAAGTTGAGCGTGCCGTTGGCGGTATCGAGCAAGGTCGCAACGCGGTCATCGGACATGGGCAACACCTGGGCACGGATTCCCATTTTCCGGGCGAGATCAGCAGTCACGGCGCTCAACGATTTGCCCGAGCGCAGCAGACTGGTGCGAGTGAGATGGGTAGCGAGATCGAGGTCGCCCAGGCTGAACCAGGTGGGCTGGCCGAGATGCGCCATGCGCTCAAGACAGCGGAAACTGTCGTTCTCAATGCCCCATCCGCGCTGTGCGCTGAGTTGATCGGCCAACGCGTAGAGGATGGAGTCGATGTCGGGAGAAACGTGCAGCCCCCACCACTCAATGTCATCGCCGGTGTTGACGATGACGGTGAGGTTCTCCGGATCGACTGCGTGTCGCAGTCCCTGGATGAGTTTTGCGCCACCGGTGCCACCCGTGAGAACGACGATCATCTAGGCGGCCCTCGCATATCCGTGGTCGTCGGAGGCAGCCAGCAGGCGTCCAGCGAGCAGACCACCACGGTCGATCACTCCGGTGACAAACTCGGGATACACGGGCAGGCGCTGGCGGAGTTGTTGCCCGGCAGCTTCAGTGCGGCGCTGCAGGTCTAATAGATGGGGCCACGGCGCCTCGGGATTGATGTAGTCCGGAGTGAGAGGTGAAACCCCACCCCAGTCATCGATGCCGCCCTGCAAAAGGCGCTCGTAGTGGACCTCGGCGAGATTGGGCGGAGCCTGGATGTTCATGTCGCGGAGCAAGAGGCGCGCGACTGCAATTGTGCGGAGATGATCGTCGGTATCGGGCTCCGGCGAATGGGCCATGGGAATATCGGGCTTGGCGCGAAAGTTCTGGATGATGACTTCCTGAATTTGTCCGTAGTGCTGATGCAGGCGCTGGATGGCGAGCAGGGAGTCGATGCGCTCTTCAAGAGTCTCGCCAATTCCGATCAGGATACCGGTAGTAAAGGGCACGCCGAGTTTGCCCGCGTCTTCGATCGTCTTCAGGCGAAGCGCGGGAGCCTTGTCGGGAGCATGGCCGTGCGCGGCTCCTTTCTGAGAAAGCCTGGTGCTGCTGGTCTCCAGCATGAGACCGAGGCTGGGATTGGTGGCCCGCAGGCGCTCAATCCAGCTTGCACTCATCAAGCCGGGGTTGGAGTGCGGCAGCAACGAAGTTTCGCGGAGCACCAGGTCGCACATAGCTTCCAGGTAATGCAACGTGCTGCGGTAACCGCGCTTGCGCAACAGGTCGCGCATTTCGGGAAATTCCGCTTCGGGCTTGTCGCCGAGAGAAAAAAGCGCCTCGGTGCATCCCAGCTTTTCGCCCTGTTTGGCGACTTCGATGACCTCATCGGGCGACATGGTGTGGGCGCCGGGTTGTCCGGGATCGCGGCGATAGGTGCAGTAACCGCAGTAATCACGGCAAAGGTTGGTCAGCGGGATGAACACTTTCCGTGAGTAGGTGATGATGCCCGGGCGATATTGTTCCTTCAGATAGCAGGCCGCGGCCAGCAACTCGGGCAGTACTTCAGGAGCGCAGCGCAAGAGCTGGATCGCGGATTCGCGAGAGACGAGTTGACCATCGCGGACCTCGCGCAGAAATGCGACGAGATCAGCCGGGGAGGCATCCTCAGACAGTTGCCGTTTGATTGCTTCGACGGACATGGGAAGTTCAGCTCTGAGCGCGTGAAAGTTACGCGATCGGTATCTTCGAAGGATAGCGCAACGCGCGGCCCGCTGCATCTTCGGTGCGACTTGGAACGGGCGGTGAGTGCTATTGTTCCTGGCGCTCCCGGCAAGCGCCATAGCGTCCCCGGAAGTAGAGGAGCGGAGATCCCTCGAAGACGCTAACTTCTTTGACTTCACCGACAAAGATGGTGTGATCACCGGCGGCATGGGCCTGCACCACGACGCAGTCGAGGTTGGCCAAGGTATCGGCCAGAACCGGTATCCCACTTTTCATCTGGTTGTAATGAACGCCGAGGCGGAAGGCGGCATCGGGATTGCGCTCGGGGTCGGCAAAGAACTCCGAGAGGGCCTCCTGCTCTTCCTTCAGGACGCTCACGCCGAAGCGCCCGCGCTCACGCAAGTGCAGGTAGGTCTCGGCGAGGTGATCGATGCAGACCAGCACCAGCGGAGGCCGCAACGACACTGAGCAAAACGAACTGGCGGTCATGCCATGCACATGGCCCACTGCGGTCTCGACGGTAATTACCGTTACCCCGGAGCTGAAGCGTCCCAGTGCCGCGCGAAATTCCTGCGGCGTGACGGTGATGGAGTCGTCCATACGAATAACCGCGGCCAATGGCGGGCCGTCTCAGGGGAACGAAACAGGGCTCGTTCCCCTCGCTCACTATACCGGACATCAGCGCCGGGAGGGGAAGCAGGCGACAGGTGTCTGTTACGATACGCGCTGGCCGCAGACTCAAGTGCTAATCAATTTGGCCGGTTGCCTTCGTGAATCATTCCGGGACGTTTCTCACCAGCCGCAGCGCGGACGAAGTCTTCGACCTTTTGGCCGACCCGCAACGCTTCGCACCACTCCTTCCAGATTTTGAAAGCATGGCGATTCAGGACGCGAAGCATTTCAGCATGCGAATCGCGATTGCAATTGGACAGATTCGTGGGCACGCTAACCTCGCCATGGAGTTGCGGGAGGCAGTGCGGCCGAGCCACGTCGAATACCGGGGCGAGGGCATCGTCGCCGGCAGCCAGCTCAATTTCGCTATGCAGTTTGCCATTGGGCGGTCAGACGAGGCAACAGAGGTGAACTGGCAGGGTGAAGTTTCAGTTGACGGGATGCTGGCGCTGATGGGGGGCGGCATGCTCGAGTCGATGGGCCGCAGAAACTTCGAATTGATGGCCGAGCGGCTGCAGGACAAACTACGCGAGTTGCCCACGAACGTCATCGATCCTCCGCCGGACCCCGGACTGGTGTTCTGAACGCGACCGTTCCGGCGGCGTTCCAGCATGAAACATTTGGTTCACTCTCACATCTTGATGTGATGCACCTCACCGCAAACGCTGCTACTGAGCACTACACTGTCTCTGGATTAATACGTATCCCGCAAACCTGCGGGATTTATGGAGGATGTATGCAATCGCAGAAACGTATGTTCGTCCTGCTGGCGGTCATCGTAGTACTTGGCGCCGCGACGCTGCTGGCGGCCAGCGACAACCCGATGTCCGGCGTGGCGCTCAAGCAGGAGATCACCTTTACTGGCCCCACCGTGGTGGGTGGGAGCCTGCTTCCTGCCGGCGACTACAAAGTCACGCACATGATGCAGGGCAGTGAGCACATCATGATCTTCAAGCAGATCGGCGGGAAGGCTGAAGCCCAGGCAAAGTGCAACCTGGTGCCGTTGACCGAAAAGGCCAGGACGACTGAGCAGCGCTATACCGAGAACGCCAAGAACGAGCGCGTGCTGACCGAAATGACCTTCCGCGGCGACACCTCGAAGCACGTGTTGGAGCCGTAAAGGTTCAGGAAGCGCAAAAAGGTTCTGAAGCAGGGCGCATTGGGCGGCCATGGGGCTGCCCTTTGTCTTTTTGCGTCCGATGATGGCGGAGGTGATTACCGGATTGCATCCTGCAACGCGAGGCGCAACTGGACGCGCCAGTCCGGCAGAACGAGCCCAAAGGTCGAACGCAGCTTGTCGTTGGAAAGCAGCGAATTATGTGGTCTTTGCGCCGGAGTCTTGTACTGCTCACTGGTGATGGCGACGACTCGCTTGGCGGTCAGCGGTGATCCGTACTCTCCGGTGTCGGCTGGCCAGGATGCCAGCGAGTCGTATTCCTCAAGAATCTGCTCGGCGAAGCCCGCCCACGTCGTCTGCCCGGCGGCGGTGAGGTGGTATACGCCATCGTATCCCCACCCTGCTGATGTGCGTTGCTGTGAGCACCGGGCGACAACGTGTGCGGTGGCCTCGGCGATCGCGCGGGCCCATGTCGGAGCGCCGTGCTGATCGCCGACCATACGCAACTCTTCCCTTTCGCGCGCCAGGCGCAATGTCGTCCGCAGGAAATTCTTGCCACGGATGTCATAAACCCAACTGGTTCGCAGGATGATGTGCGCGCAGCCGCTGGCGGCGATGAGCTGCTCCCCAGCCAGCTTGGTGCGGCCGTAAACGTTGAGCGGCGCGGTGGGGTCGGTCTCCTCGTAAGGGCCGGGCTTGGCTCCGTCGAATACGTAGTCCGTCGAGTAGTTGATCAGCAGGCCGCCGCTGCGTGCCAACTCTTCCGCGATCTTCCCGGGGGCAACCGCGTTGACGGTATGCGCCAGATCGCGTTCGCTCTCGGCCTTGTCGACGGCGGTGTAGGCCGCGGCGTTGACGACGATGTCGGGCGCGAGATCGCGCACGTGCTTCGCAGCTGCATCAGGGTCAGCCAGATCGACCTGGGTCCGCGTGCATGCGATCACTTCGCCGAGCGGAGCCAGGGTGCGCTGCAATTGCCACCCGACTTGTCCGGTGGCGCCGGTGATGAGCAGTCGCAAGCTCATGGCTGATACACGGGCAGGCTGTCGCGCGAAATTTCGCCGAGAGGAAGATGGCGCTGGTCCTTGGTGGAGAGTATCGGCGACGGGGTGTTCCAGTCGATGCCGATCGCGGGATCGTTCCACAGTACGCCGCGATCATCCGCAGCGTCATAGTAATCGCTGCACTTGTAAAGGAAATCCGCGGTCTCCGAGCGTACGACAAAGCCGTGCGCAAAACCCTTGGGGACATAGAGTGCGTGGCGGTTCTCGGCCGACAGCACTTCGGCCACCCACTTGCCGAAGTTTGGCGAACCCGCACGAATATCGACGGCGATGTCGAGGACTTCCCCCTGAGCCACGCGGCAGAGCTTCGCTTGGGGGTGGCGCAGTTGGTAATGCAATCCGCGCAAGACGCCGCGCGAAGAGCGTGAGTGGTTGTCCTGCACAAACGTCTCGTGTACTCCAGCCGAAGCCAACACGTCGGCACGGTAGGTTTCCATGAAGAACCCTCGCGGGTCCTGGAAGACGCGCGGCTTGATCAGCAGTACACCCGGTAGGGAGGTTTCGACGATCTCCAAGCGAGGCCTCAAGGATGGCGCATGCGGCGATGCGCCGCGTATGACAGCTGATGACGCGAAAGGGAGATTATAATCCGTGGTTCCCGATCATGCCTCGCTGCTCGGTCATCCTGGTAACGTACAACTCCGGCGCGCAAGTCGAGGCGTGCCTGAGCGCACTGGCGTCGCAGGATTGCGAAATCATCGTGGTGGACAATGCCTCACAAGATGATACGGTGGCGCGAGTGCAGGCCCTGGCGGAGCGCATCCCGATTCAGTTGCTCACGATATCGCGCAACATCGGCTTTGCTGCGGGAGTGAATCAAGGGGTCCGCGCCGCCGGCGGCGATGTCTTGCTGCTTCTTAATCCGGATGCAGTCGCGGAGCCGGGCGCGATTGCTGCGATTCAGGAGTGCCTTGCGACGACCGGAGCGAGCGCCGCAGGTGGCGCTTTGCTGGAGAGCGATGGCCAGCCTGTAAGGGGTTTCACTTTTCGCAGGATTCCCACACTGACCAGTCTGCTGTGTGAGGTGCTGCTGGTAAATCAGTCGTGGCCGCGGAATCCGGTAAATCGCTATCATCGCTGCCTCGATGCCGACTATTCGAAGCCGCAACCGATCGAGCAACCGGCCGGGGCCTGCCTGGCCATTACCCGGAAGGCGTGGAATTCGGTAGCGGGCATGGATCCCGAGTTTTACCCGGTTTGGTTCGAGGACGTGGATCTGTGCAAGCGATTGCTCGATGCCGGAGGGTCCATCGTCTACTGCCCGAGTGCGCGATTTCACCACAGCGGAGCCCATAGCGTAGGTCAGATGGCATTCCGCGACAAGCAGATGTACTGGTATCAAAACATGGTGCGCTACGCCGTAAAACACTTTTCAGGTTTGCAGGTGCTTATTCTGCGACTGGGGATATTCTCCGGCATGGGACTGCGCGGAGTGATTGCGCTGTTCGGCGGAGATCCACGGGGATTGCCTGCGGATGAGCCTTTTCGCAGCTATGCGCAGGTAGCGATTTGGGCGATTGGCCTGGGTACGCCGCGCCGCGAGAAATGACCGACATCGGGGTCATTGCCGCCGCAGCATCTCCTCGAACAGCTTCTCGTACTGTTCGGCCACCTCTTCCCAGCGAAAAAGTTGACGGGCACGCGCGGCGGCGCGTAGCGCCCATTGCTGGCGCGCCCTTGGATCGTCAAGCAACAATTGCAACTTTGCCGCGAGGTCGTACGCCGACTTGCTGAATCGAATCGCGGCATCTCCGGCGGTCTCGTTGTTCTCGGGTGAATCGAGATAGAGCACAGCGTTTTCCGACGCCATGGCCTCGATGAGCGCGGGATGCACGCCGCCCACCTCACACGCAAAGACGAAGATGCCGGCGTTCTTTTGCAACGCCCAGTATCCGTCGCCATAGATCGCTCCGGTAAACACAACGCGCTCGTCGGCCAGTTGCCTGAGCCGTTCAAGGTATTGGCTGCGGTAGCGGTTGTCGCCAACCATTACCAGCGGCCAGTCGCTCCTCACATGGCGCCATGCATCGAGCACGAGGTCGGGATTGTTCTCCGGCTCCAGACGACTGACGTAGAGCGCATAACGCTCCGGTTGCAGATCAGAGTCGTCGAGTTTGTGCTCGCCGGGTGGAACGTCCGATCCGTATCCGATCAGCGCCGATTGCTTGTGATAGCGCGTCCAGTAATAATCCTGAATGGGCCTGGCATCAGTCACCACGCGGGTGGGAGTAAACACCGAAAGCCATTCGCAGAAGTGCAGCCCCGCTTGCGCGAGAGCATTCCACTTGCCGCGTTGGCGGTCGAGACCATCGACATTCAGCACAACCGGCTTGCCGAGCAATCGCGGGAACCATGCGAACGGACTGTTAGCGACATTGCAAAGCAGCACCACATCGTAATCGCCGAAGGCCGCGTGGGCCGCGGAAATCAGACCGCTCGACCACGTATCCAAGTGCTTCTGGTGGATGCTGGGCAGGATCACTCGGCGAACGCGCCGGTCGTACACATCGTCGGGTGAAGTGAACGGGGTGCGGCAATACACCGTGAGTTCGTGCCCGCGATCCGTCAAGGCCGAACTCACTTTCTCGGCGAACTGCTCGAATCCTCCATAACGATTGGGGATGCCCCGAGTGCCGACAATCGCAATCTTCAAGGCCTGTCTCCGGGGACGGAGGCATCCGCGGCAAGGGCGGGCGGTTCAGAGTTGGACAAAGCTGCGGCGGGCTTGTCGGCATCGATTGCGCGGGGCGTGTCGCTGAACCACCAGATCAATTCACGGTCTGAGACCTTGCGGCGCGATTGGATGACGGCGCGTTTGTGGCGGATGCTGCCGCGCATTCTCCAGGGATAGGCGATCGCCGACAGCAGTCGGCGGTCGCGCACCACGGCATAACCGACCGTCATCAGGTCCCGCCAAGCTACGGGCCAAAACAGCTGCCGGCACAGCCAGCCGGAGGCATTCTTGCCCCGCATCAGGAAGCGGTTCTTCACGGAATGCCAGTTGATGAGCAGCGGCAACTGCTTGCGGCGTTCAGGGGTGACGCGCCGCACGTGCCAGGCCACTGCCGCGGGTGTGTACAGGCACTTCCATCCCATGACCTGCGCCCGCCAGGCAAGATCGGCATCTTCGCGAAAAGAGAAAAACTCTTCATCGAAGAACTCGCCTTCGACCGAGACTCCGTCGATAAACGCGCGCCGGAACATGGCGGCCGCACCGGTAGCGCCGAAAACGTATTGGGCGCGATCGTATTGGCCGTCGTCGGATTCTTCCGCGCCTCGGTCGAGATGGCGCATGTTGGGAGTGAAGTAGATGCCGGTTGAGTCGATGATCCGCGTCCGGTGGGGTTCTCGCACGGGGTCCCAACGCAACAGTTTGCCACAGATCGCGCCGGCTTCGGGGTGGGCGGCGCCAACCTCAAGCAGGCGGGTTATGAAGTCGTCGGAAAGCATTACGTCGGGATTGAGGCAAAGCAGCCACTCGCCTTTGGCAGCGCGGATGGCCTGGTTCTGACCGGCGGCGAATCCGACGTTACGGTCGTTGTGGATCACTTGCCACTGCGACTCCCGCGACCGCAAGAGCTCTCGAGTGGCATCGGTGGAGGCGTTGTCAACTACAACAACTTCGAGACTGGGGTGGTCTTGCCGGTCGATGGAAGCGAAACATGCTTCGAGGTGCTGGACGGAGTTCCAGGTAACGATAAGGACTGAGACCATCAGGCCTTAGTATGCACCTTTGCCTGAAATCACTATCGGAATTGTGCGGAAGAAAATTTTGCAATCGAGCCACAGAGACCAGTTGTCGATGTAGGCGAGGTCGAGCTGGATCCAGCGGTGGAATTTGATGTTGCTGCGCCCCTCGATGACCCAGATACAGGTCAGGCCGGGCCGCATGCGCAAGCGGCGGCGTTGCCACGGCTCATACTTCTCGACTTCCTCGGGAATCGCCGGGCGCGGTCCTACGAACGACATGTCGCCGCGCACAATGTTCCACAATTGCGGCAGCTCGTCCAGGCTGAAGCGCCGCAACAGCCGGCCTACCGGCGTGATGCGCGGGTCGTCGCTAATCTTGAACACCGGGCCGTCGAGTTCATTGTAGTGGTGGAGCTCGGCGCGCAATTGCTCGGCGTTGTTCACCATGGAACGAAACTTGTACAGGGTGAACTTGCGGCCACCGAGGCCGCAGCGGGTCTGCCGGAAGAGCACCTCGCCGGGTGAAGTGATCCGAATGGCAGCGGCAATCGCAATCAGCGCGGGCGCCAGCAACACCAGTGAAAAAGCTCCCAGAACCACATCGAAAACCCGTTTGAAGAACAGAAGTAGTTCACTCTCGGGCGCGCTGGACATACTGAGCAGCGGGACGTCGCGGAAGTTTTCCAGGTAAATACGGGAGTACGCCTCCGGGAGAAACTCCAGCTGCACCCGGATCTTGACGCCAATGTTGGCGCAGTGCGCCATGAGCGACTCCAGGCGGGCCAGTTCCTGCATGTCGACGGCAAAGACGACCTCGTCGATGATGCGCTCCTGCAGAACCTGTTCGAGCCGGCTGGGAGGAAAAACCTCATAGCGGCCAAACCTGTCGCCCAGCAACGACCCTTCGCTATTGGGATCTACAAAGCCGACCAGCCTGAGTCCCATGCCGCGGCTCTCTTCGATGAGAGTTGCCATCTCCCTGGCGCGGGAACCGCATCCCACGATCAGGAAGTAGTGATAGCGCTTCAGGCGCTGCCTCATCCACGCGATGCCGTTGTAGGAGACGTAGCGTCCGACCACAAGCAGCACGAAGTCGGTCACACCGACCAACAGAACATACGTTCGGCTGATGTCGGTGCGGCGAAAAACGTAGAGACCGGCGTAAATGATGACCAGAACTATGGCGAGCTGGTTCAACAGGTTCAAGACCAGCTGAATCGGGTTCGACATCTCCAGGTCGCGATAAAAGCGTGAGGAATAGCCCACCACGGCCCACGCCATCAGGAAAGCCAGCATGACCGGCAGGTAATGGCTGAAAGGGTAAATAGCCGGCAGGCGCTGGCTGAAAAACTCAAACTGCACCAGAAAACCGCGCAGCAGGTGGGCGACTGCGAAGGCGACGCAAGTCACTGCCAGGTCTTGCAGCAGTGTCACGGTGCTCAAAAACTTAGAACGTCGATCAAACACGGCGTTTGCTGGTCCTGATTTGTCTTCGTCGATCAGGCGCTCTTGGCGAAGACTGTCTGGAAACGTTCAGGAGGCCACCAGTGGAGGCCCCGCAAGGGAATCAGACTTTGGGCGCTGGAAAGCTTGCAATCCAGTTGATACTGTTGATTGTACACCGCTCGGCACTACGTTTCTCCCAGAAACGCAGGCCGTACTTACCCGGTAACATGTCAGTGCTTTAGAGCAAGGAGGTCCTGGCACTCATATGCGCACCGAAGCTCATTCCAACCAGAGCAGTAACACCGCTACATTGCTGTCGTGGCGGGGGATAACTGCAATCCTGAACCTAGACAAATCGGTGATCCGTAGTTTGCGGGGTAATGCACAGACCACGTTAGTGGGAGGTGGAATTGACGGAAGGGCATTACTTTCGGAAGGCTGGCGGGCAGAGTTCGGACTTCGTCTGCTCGCCCGACCTACGGCGGTGCGCGTAGCGTAGCAATTTGCGGGTAAGATAGATGCAGACACATTTCCTCGATGGCTTCTGCGCAAAGCACGCCCGTCCGTGAAGCAATGCAGCCCGCCACCACAGGTCATAGGTTTAACATTCACGGGAACGCAGGGAGTTCACGTTGGACACGCTTTCTCGATCCCACTATCTTCGGCTTCCTGCTGTTGTTTGCCACGTTGCTGCCACACTCGATCAAGGGTGCGGAGCGCGCCTGGAAGATCGCGTTTGTCCTTTGGTTGCTCAAGCTCGCGATTGAGCGGGCGCGCCCATTTAAGCAGCCCCTGGCCGCCCCATTACTCGCCTACGTCACCCTGAGCGCAATCTCCACCATGCTTTCGCCTGACCCCTATTTGAGTTGGGACCGAATGAAGATTGTCTGCCTGTATATGGCTGGCATCGTGGTGGCGCAGAACTTGAAGCGGTTGTCGCAGGTGCGATGGTTGCTGATCTTGCTGGTGCTTTCCGGCTTCTCCGCCGCCATCTACACTGGATGGCAGTACACCTACGGAGTCGGGGTTCGCCTGGTGGAGTTCCCCACATCGTCACGGCTGTATGAGGTGGGTTTCCATCCAGACGACATCGTCACGTCGTTCAACGGACACCGGGTACACACGCCGGAACAGTTGCTGCTGGCAGTTGAGCAGGTTCCGTCTGGGGCGAAGGTCGATGTTAAGTATCTTCGCGGAACCGGGTTTAACAGGTACATGATGGTCGTCACTCCCGGCGACTTCCTTACTTCGGGACTGGGCACCGCCTCTGTGAAGCTCGACCGCGGCAAGCCGATGCGGGCACAAGGCACGCTCGGACACTACGTGGTGTTCGCCGAAATGCTGATGCAGATCGGCTGCATGACCTGGGCCTTGCTTCTTGGCGCAAGGCGCGGACAAACCGGCTGGAGACTGCTGCTGGCAGCGGCGTTCGCCGGCATCGCCGCGGCCCTGTTTGCGACCTCAACCCGGGCGTCGGTTGGCGGACTGGTATTGGGCTGCATTGCATGTCTGCTGCTTCTCGGTACGCGCCGAGTGCGAGTCGCGGCGATGGCCACGCTACTCGTGATTGTTCTCGGGGCGACTCTTTGGATTCAGCACACGCGACACCTGGAGTGGCTGGATCGCAGTGATGTTGGGACCCAGTTCCGGGTGTTGATGTGGGAAGACGGCATCCGCCTGGTACGCGAGCATCCCTGGTTCGGCGTGGGGATGGAAACCGTGCGCCTCCACTTCCACGAGTGGAACATTCGGGGATTCCTGCGGTACAACGTGATTAGCCATTTCCATTCCACCTATCTCCAAATCGCGGTAGAGAGGGGAATTCCGGCGCTGCTGGCGTGGCTGTGGTTCTGCGTCGCCTACTTCGTTTTTCTTTTGCGTCTCATCCGCCGGCTACAAAGTCAGAGTCGATTTGCACGCGGGGTTGCAGTTGGTGTGCTGGCGGCGTTCGCCGCATTCACTTTCACGTCGCTCTTCCATTACAACCTGGGCGAAGAGGCGCTGGCGATGATCTTGTTTTTCTACTTCGGTATCGCTATTGCCATGGACCGGATGATCGCAACTCCAGGCGCCATCGACGTTCCCTGAATTCGGCCTTTCGGAGCGCGGAAGCGGGGGCAAGCCGGCCCTATTTGCCAATCGCTTTCCACTGGAATTCCAGCACCTCCGCGAAATGACGCATGACGAACTGAGGATCGTGCCGCCCGGGATAGATGTGGAACTCGTTGGCGATGCCGCGTGAGTCGAGCAGTTGATGCAGCTTCTGGGCTCCCTGCTCAAATCCGTAGTCGTCGTTGCTACCCACATCGAAGTAGATCTTCATGCGCTTGAGTTCGGAAGCGGGGTCGGTTCTTGCGTAGTAGAAAACGTTGTTGCGCTCGAAGTAGTCCCGATTGAACGGGCTGCCGAAAACATCGCCCATCATGGAAGCGGGCGAGCCGGGGCCTCCGGCAGCAAAGTTGGCGGGAACTTCAGCGATGAGCGCCGGCATCTGCGCGCTAACTGCCGCAAACTGCTGCGGGTGCTTGAATGCAAGATGCAGCGCGCCAAAGCCGCCCATGGAGACGCCGGTGATGCCGCGGGTCGTGCGAGCGCCCTCGGTCCGGTATTTCTTCTCCATTTGCGGCATGAATTCCTTGATCAGGAAATCCTCGTAGCGAAGCTTGCCGTCGGCTGAGTTGATGAAGAAGGTGTGCCCGCCTCCAGGCGCGAGCACCACGAATTCGCCGATCTTGCCCTGGCGGCGCAGCTCGTCGATCAGGTCCCACCCGCCCAGGTTCAGCAGCGACTGTTCGTTGTCGCCCAAGCCGTGCAGGTAATACAGCACGGGATATTTCCGCGCCTTGTCTTGATCGAAACTCGGCGGTAGAAACGCACAGTAGCGAATTGAGCGTGCGAGAATTGCTGACTTGACGACGGAACATTCGGCCCGGCCTTGGGCGTGGGCGAGCGGCGCCAGAGCCAGCAAGCAGGCCGCAACCACCATCACCGAAAAGAAAACAGCCGTGCGATGTTTCGTCATTCGTACTTCAGCGTCTGCACCGGGTCGAGCTTGGCGGCGCGGCTTGCGGGATACAGGCCCGCCAGCAGGCTCACGATGATCGAGAAGGCGATTGCCGCGCCCACCAGCCACGGCGGCATGATCCACACCGGCTCAGCCGGCAATTGGTGGCGCTGCAGATAGATTCCCGTGCCGATGTTGATGGCCTTGCCGATGGCGAATCCCAGCGCGATGCCCAGGATTCCGCCGAAGAAACCCATCGCACCAGCCTCGGTGAAGAACAACTTCTTCACGTCCTGATCGCTGGCTCCGATGGCCTTCATCACGCCGATTTCTCGCCGCCGTTCGAGCACGGCCATCACCAGTGTGTTGATGATCGCCAGGGTGGCCACTGCCAGTGCCAGCGACCCGAAGATTCCAAGAAAGAGGTCGAGCACGGTGAAGAAGCGCCGCAGGCTCTTGGTGGCGTCGAGCACCGAGAACGTGCGGAAGCCCATCTGGTTGATGGCATCCTGCACGGCCTGGACTTTCGCCGGGTCTTTCACGCGGACGGTCAGCGTCATGTAGGTCTTGCCGCTGGCGCCACGCAGCGAGCTGCGCATGTCGGTGAACTGCGCCATGTTCAGCCGCTCGGTGGTCCTCACGGGGAGGAAGATTCGCCCTCGCGAAACCGTCCTCATGCCACCATAGGGCTCTTGTTCGATGATGCCTACAACCCGCAGATTCTGCTGCTTGCGCACCACGGAGAAGCCGAAATCGTCGCCACGATCTGCGCTGCTGCCAGCGTTGTCCGAGCTCCCCAATGCTTGCGGACGATCGGACGAATCCTGCGACAATGCCTGCCGTTCGCCGTAGCGCAGGCTGATGTCCTGCCCGACAAGCTTCGTGGGATTTTTGGGATCGAGCTCCTTCGCGAAGTCCATCAGCAGGATGGCCTCATCGGCGTTATCGCTGGAAAAGAACTTACCCTTCAAGGTGTCGAAAGCTTCGTTCTCCCGCGCCGACATCGGCAGCCCGGTCACGAAGCCGAAATGAGTTTCGCCGCCGGCGACGACTTCTCCCATGACGCGAATCTCCGGCTCGACCTCGGTGACGTTGGGAAGCTGCGTCATCTTCACGCGCGAGGCTTCGTCGAGAACTGGCGCCTTTTCTGGATGCGGCGCTTTTTGATCGTCCTCGCGATCGAATCCGCGAAAGTCCTGCCGCGAGGTCACGAAGACCGTATCGAACATGCCCGATCCCGCCAGACGTCGGGTTGCCAACTGCTGCAGACCGACTCCGAGCGAGAGCATCGCCACCAGCGACGCCACTCCCACGGAGATGCCGATAGTGGTCAATCCATTGCGCAACTTCGATTGACGCAGGTTGCGGACCGCGAGTTCGAGCAGATCGTAGCTCTTCACGCCCGCACCTCCTCGGCCACCAGCTTGCCGTCAGCAAGGAAAATCAGCCGCTGCGCAAACCGTTCGGCCAGCGCACGCTCGTGCGTGACCATCACTACCGTCATGCCCAGCGACAGGCTAAGGTCGCGAATCAGGTTGAGGATGTCTTCGCCTGTGCGGCTGTCGAGGTTGCCGGTGGGCTCGTCGGCCAGCAGAAGCGATGGACGATTGGCCAGCGCGCGCGCCAGCGACACACGCTGTTGCTCGCCACCGGAGAGCTGCGAGGGGCGATGCTCCATGCGCTTGCCCAGTCCGACTCGCTCCAACGATTCGCGGCTGCGTTGCGCCCGCTCGGCGCGATCGACTTCGGCAAACCGCATTGGCAGTTCAATATTCTCGGTGACGGTCATTGACGGTATGAGATGGAACGCCTGAAAGACCATGCCGACGTCGTTGCGGCGATAGCGCGCCAGTTCTTCTGACGACAGCTTCGCCAAATCGCGCCCGCGCACACGCACCGCTCCGGAGGTCGGGCGATCGAGCCCGGCGAGCAGGTTCAGCAGGGTGGACTTTCCCGATCCCGATTGCCCGAGCAAGGCGACGAATTCGCCGGGATCGATGGTGAGCGAGACTCCGTCAACCGCCCGGATGATGCTTTCGCCCATGGGATAGTGGCGCATAACATTTTCCGCGCGCACTGCCGGGGCAATTTTGGAAGCCGGTAACGAACTCATGTGTGTTCCATTGGATGCTGCGAGGCTGCGCTGCGGCGCACTCTCGCGGCCCTTCCTCTTGATTCATACGGAAAGGAGAGTGCGTTAGCTCCCCATTTGTTGTAACGATTTGTAAATGGCGAAGCACGGCAGTGGTCAATGTGACTGGCGGGATCTGTCGCCTTAAACGATCGCAGGCATTCCCCGGGTGCTGTCCCCGGGGTCAAAGGTCACACAGCATTGTGACTTGGTGCACGGCAACGCTTTCAGCCAAGGGAGACGATAATAGCCAACTCTTACGGCATACGTTTGCGCCCCATCCACGCGCCTCAAACAAGCAGGCTGACCGTAGAGGCGGCCTTGCTGTGAATTCTCCTCCGCGATCTCTTTCTGTTCGCGGGACTGGAGGGGAGAATGACAAATGGAAACAGCCACTTTGATAGTGTCTGCATCAAATCTACCGGTTCATACGTTCCGTGCAAAATTCTGACCAACGAAGAAGTCGTAGCAAACTTGCCGACCTCTCCGCAATGGGTGTTCGATACGTTGGGGATTCGCGAGCGGCGCATCGCTGAACCAGACGAATACACTTCTGATCTTGCTACCCGCGCTGGGCTAGACGCAATCGCTCAGGCAGGGCTTGAACCAAATGACATTGACTTAATCATCGTTTCCACGGCGACACCCGATCGCAAAATGCCCTCGTCGGCATGCATCGCGCAGTTCAAGATGGGCATTAGCAACCGCTGCGCGGCGTTCGACGTGGCGGCGGTGTGTGCCGGGTTTGTTTACGCCATCACTATCGCCGGCCAATTTATCCAGAATGGCACGTACGAGCGTGTGCTGGTAATCGGCGCCGATACCTTCTCCAAGGTCACGGACTGGAACCACCGCGACAGTGTCGTTTTTGGAGACGGTGCCGGTGCTGTGGTGCTTGAGAGGAAGGATCGTGAGAATGGGCTCTTTTCAAGCATTCTCCTCGCCGAGGGCGAGGGCATGAACCATTTCACGGTCTACCCTGGGGACGCGTACTTCACAATGAATGGAAAAGCGGTTAAGGAGAAGGCTACAACCGCGGTACCAGAGTGTATTCGGGAGGTTCTCCGCATCAACGGGCTGGGACTCGAAGACGTGTCGATGATCGTTCCGCACCAAGCCACAGCTGGAGTCCTCAAGCGCATCGCCGAGGTACTCAACATGCCCTATTCCAGAATTCAGACGAACCTAGAGTCGTACGCGAACACCGCTGGAGCCACTGTTCCGTTGCTCCTGGACCAAGTCAATCGGCGCGGTCTGCTTCACGCGGGCGATTTACTCTTACTGGTGTCCATCGGTGCGGGCTGGACCTGGGGCGCAAGCTTATATCGCTGGTGAATTCAGAATTTGTAAACTATCGCGGCACGCTAGCGCTCCACCGCCAGCCCCACCGCATTCCCGCCACCTAGACACAGCGCGGCGATCCCCTTGTGCACATCGCGGCGAATCATCTCGTAGATCAGCGTGGCGAGAATGCGCGAGCCGCTTGACCCGATGGCGTGTCCTAACGCAACGGCGCCGCCGTTTACATTGACCTTGTTCAGGTCAAGGCCCAACTCGCGTGTCACAGCGATGGCGGCGACCGAGAAGGCTTCGTTGATTTCGTACAGATCAACGTCCTCGTTCTTCCAGCCGGTCTTTTTCCACAATTGGCGGACGGTTTCAACCGGAGTCATCATCGCCCAGGCCGGATCAAGGCCGCTGGTGGCCTGCGCCACAATTCGCGCCATGGGCTTCAGTCCCAGTTCCTTCGCCTTCGCCGCCGACATCAGCACCAGCGCCGACGCCCCGTCGTTTACGCCGGGAGCATTGCCCGCCGTCACAGTGCCGTCCTTCTTGAACGCGGGCTTGAGCGAACGCAGCGCCTCGATGGTGGTGTCTTCCCGCGGCGACTCATCGATCGTGAAGAATTGCGGCGCAGCCCCTTTCTTCTTCGACGGCAACTCGACCGGAACGATCTGATCCTTGAAGCGGCATTCCTTGATCGCGGCGATGGCTTTGCGGTGCGAGTTCAGCGCGTATTCGTCCTGCTCTTCGCGCGTAATGCCGTATTTCTCCGCCACATTCTCGCCGGTATTGCCCATGTGGTAGTCGTTGTATTTGTCCCACAGGCCGTCGTGCACCACGGAGTCGATGATCTTGCCGTCACCCAGGCGATAACCCTTGCGCGCCTGCGGCAGCAGATAGGGCGCGTTGGTCATGCTCTCCATACCGCCCGCTACCACGATCTCCGAGTTTCCCGTCTGGATGGCCTGCTGGCCCAGCGCGACCGCCTTCAGTCCTGAACCGCAGACTTTATTGATGGTCATGGCTGCCACCGAGGATGGCAGCCCACCGCCGAGCGCGGCCTGGCGCGCGGGATTCTGCCCCAGTCCCGCGCCAACTACATTGCCCATGATGCATTCGCTAACGCTCGCCGGATCGATACCGGCGCGCTTCACCGCTTCACGCACGGCGATTGAGCCCAGTTGTGGAGCAGTCAGATCCGACAACGAACCCTGAAACTTGCCTACCGGCGTGCGTACTGCCGAAACAATTACGACATCTTCGATGAGAGCCATGGCCACAGATCCTTTCAACCCAGTATGGCAAACAGATGATTATAAGATGTAACCACCTTGCATTCCGACACACCATTGCCGGTTGAACCGCCGCCACCGGCAGCAAGCGAACGCCGGTTGCTCGCACCGCTGTGGCACACTGCCATCGTGCTGTTTGTGCTTCTCGGAGCGTCGCTGGGCGGCTCGCGCGGAATTCATCCGGCCGGTCATAGCAAGCTGCCGCAATATTTGTGGACCATGGCGTGGGAATGGATTCTGACCGGCTTCGTGTATCTCGGCATCCGCAAGCGAATGAAGTTGCGCGAGCTGATTGGCGGCCGATGGGCCAAACCGGAAGAGTTGCTGCTGGATCTGATGATCGCGGCCGCCTTCTGGCTGGCGGCCATCGCCGTCCTGGGCGCGGGCGCAAAGCTCATGCACCTCGACCAGGCCGGCAAGTTCGACAGCATGCGCGAGCAACTTGGCTTTCTGATTCCCGGCACAACCCTCGAGTTGCTGGCGTGGGTCTGCGTCAGCGCGACAGCGGGAATTTGCGAAGAGATCATCTTCCGCGGATACCTGCAGCGGCAGTTCGCTGCCTTTGCCGGCTCGATGCTGGCCGGAGTTCTGCTGTCGGCCGCGGTCTTCGGGGCGGCGCACGGGTACGAAGGCGGCCCCCGCATGTTGCTGATTGGGATTTACGGGCTCATGTTCGGATTGCTGGCATGGTGGCGGAAGAGCCTCCGTCCCGGCATGATCGCCCACGGTTGGCACGACGCAATCAGCGGCGCCATCCTCCACATGATGAAGTGATACGTCATCGGCGAGTCGATCCTGCGACGAAGTTGAGACTGCATTGTGTCACGCGCGAAGCGGACGAAACGTCTTTTCCGCGACCAATTCGCTGCTGCGCGCAAAATATTTTTTCGCATCGTCCGGCTGGCGAAATCACGAAATGCGTCCGGCGACCCGCGCCGGCGCTTGCTCTACATCTTTTCGCGACCAAATGCGCCGATGCGAATCGCCAGTATTCATGCGGCTCCCACGCATACATGCCAATCGTGATACGAGACCGGGCGAGAGCCGATATGCCGGTTGCGCTCCTTCGATGTCGCAAATCGCAGGACGCGTCACCGGGTTGCTCAACTTGATGCGCGTTTTTTTCTTGACTATTTTTTTCGATAACTCTATACAAAGATCAAATTGCGATGATGTGATGTCGCAATGATCCATCACAGATGGAAAGGGAGAATAGACAACATGGCAACTAAGAAGGCTGCAAAGAAGCCCGCGAAGAAGGCCGCAAAGAAGAAAAAGAAGTAACTTTTCTTCAGACCGAAAACAACGGGGACGCGCAAGCGTCCCCTAACCTTTTTGTGCACTGAAACCGTCCACTACTTCATGCTCAATCCGCCTCGGCGGCTCCGCGAACCGGCACCGCCAGTTCCATCTCCGGGCAGATCGTGCGATAGGCGCACCAGTTGCAATGCCGGCCGGTTTTAGGATCGAAGCGACCGGACGCGATACCGGACGCGACCTCGGCAATCTTGTTCTCGGTCTCGAGCAGCGCTTCCGGCGAGCGCGTCGTCTGCACCGTGCTGTTGTCTTCGAGGTTCTGGAAGATCAGCATCTTCACCGGTTTGCTGGAACCCAGCGCAATGGCGTAGATGGAAAGCTGCAGGCTCTCATCGGCTAACTCTTGCGATTTCGACTTGCCGGTCTTGTAATCGACGATCACGTAGCCATCCTTGTTCTCATCCACCCGGTCGATGCGCCCCCTCACCCGTGTGCCGGCGATTTCGCAAACAAACGTTCGCTCCACCATGGCCACGGCTCCGTGTGGCGTGGCCGCCGAAGATTCCAGAAACGCCTTCAACTGCCGGCATCCGTCACGCTGGTACAGCTCACGCTGCACTGGATCGTCGATCTTCGCTTTCTCAAATTCGCTGAGGAAATACTGCACCGCCTCTTCGACGGAGATCGGGCGGGCCTTGCGTGCCGCGTCGAAATATGCCAGAAGGGCCGAATGCATGGCCGAGCCAAATTGCATGTTGGCCGCCGGCTCCTCAGCCAGGTTCCATTCGAGCTTCAGCTTGTAGCTCAAAGGACAGCGTTTATAGTGATCGACCGCGCTCGCGCTCAGCGGCCTCCCCTTGGTCTGCGGCAGCGGAGGCAGGCCTACCCATTCCGAGATACGAGACATGGGCTGCGCGCCGGCATGGATCGTAGAAATCACTTCACCGCCCGGGATCAAGGCGAATTCGACGCAGCCGTCGAGCGTTTTCGCACCCGCGGTCACCAGTTCGCGCAGGTAGCCAGATGGAACCACGTATTTTTTCCCAGTTGCCTTTTTGCCGCAGAGTATGAGCTGGTCCTCGGCACGGGTGACGGCCACGTAAAACAGCCGACGCTCCTCTTCGTCGATGCAGCTCTTTAGGAGCGCCCTCGGGCACGGTATCGGGGTCGCGAAGCTCTGACGGAAACTCGACCATGTCTTCTCGATATTTGGAAGGAAACGACCCCGAGCAGACACGCAACACTAAAACCACGGGATATTCCAGCCCCTTGGCGGCGTGCACCGTCAGCAGGCTGACGGCATCGTCTTGCTGAAGCGGTGCGTGTGTCTTGCCGAGCTCCATCTGCAAAGTGGCGGGTGTGCCGTCTTCATCCGCTTCGGGATCGATGATTTTCCCGCCGGCTTCGACAAAGTAATCGAGATACTCGAGGAACTCGAGTAATGTGCCGTCGCCCGAGACCTGGCGCGGCTTGCGGCCCCAGCTTTGCACGAATTGAGTGAAGCCCTCGGTTGCAGCCGATACCGAAATGCCAAAGTGCTGGAGCGCAAGTCCGCAGGCGGCCAACGCCTTGTCCTGGAATCGCTTCTTGTGGTGACGCGCTTCAGCCAGCGCGGCGATTACCTGCGATCCGCCCGCAACCGTGTCGAGCAAGGTTTCGAGATTGACGTCGTTCTCCGCTGCGCCGAGAACCGCGCGAACCGCCTCGCCTTCAACCTCGAATTTCGGGAGTGCCGCCACCCGCAGTAATCCGGCGGGATCCCCGCTTTCCATGGCGCGCAGCGCCGCCAGCAAGTCGCGGACGTCCGCCGTCTCCAGCAGGTCGATGCCTTCCACGGTGAACGGAATATTGCGCTGCGCCAACTGCTCCACCAGAGCATCACGATTCCGAGTGGTTACGGTATAGGACAGCGAAGTCGCGCCAGGGACGCCCGGAATCGTGCATGCGGGCGATTTCCTTCGCAACGAAGGCAGCTTCACCGTCGACGTGCTCCCAGGCTCTCACCTGCACCGGAGAAACCGGGTCTGGTTCCCTTTTCGTGCGAGCGTGTAACAAAGGTGCACGCTTCCAACGCTCGCCCCCGGGCAATTCCACGCTGGTGATCTCCGGATTGCGCGCGATGACGGAATAGGCGGACTTCAGGATTGTCTCCGTCGAGCGACGGTTATCGCTCATGGTCACGCGCATGACGCGATCAGTTCCGAAGGTCTTGAGGAAGTGGTCGAACGCGCCGGCAGTCGCTCCCCGGAAGCGGTAGATCGCCTGGTCGGGATCGCCGACCGCAAACACGTTCGCCTTTTCGCCCGCGAGCAGGCGCGTCAACTCGATTTGCGCGATGTTGGAATCCTGAAACTCGTCGATCAGCACGAAGCGAGCACCCCTGCGCGCGCGCTCAAGGTTGGCAGAGTTGTGCGGATCGCGCAATAACGCGATGGCGCGACTGATCACATGGCCATACGTGCCCAGGTTTTCCGAGGCAAGCATCTCCTCGACGTAGCGAAAGACGCGCGCGATTTCGCGGCAACGCCCAAGCACTTCCTCGTCCGACATCATCTCGGCATCTTTGGATCGCCCGACCCGCGGCAGAGAAATCTGCCCGCTCTCCAGCTTCGCGACGTAGGCGTCATAGTCGTCGGGAGTGCGCAGCTCGTCGTGGCAGCGCTTGAAGAAGCCGGTCAGCCCCTCAAGAAATTCTCCGGGTGCGGCGGCCTTGATGTAGTACTCCAGCTTCAGGTCCGCGATACGACGGCGCAGCAATACGCAGAGGTCTTTGTCGTCGATCAACTCGAACCGCTGGCCGAACTGGTTGAGCAGCGCATAGCAGTAGGCATGGAACGTGCCGACTTTCAGTCCGGAGTTCGCAACTTCGGCGACGCTCGCAGGTTCATCCGATCCCTTCCACAGACGCGCGATGCGCTTGAGCAGGTCGCGTGCCGAGTTACGTGTGTAGGTGACGGCGAGAATCTCTTTGGGATTGGCCAGTTTGTCTTCGATCAGGCGCACCGCCCGGCAGGCCAGCACCGTGGTCTTGCCTGTCCCCGCTCCGGCGACCGCGAGGATCGGTCCCTCGACGTGGTCTACGGCGACTTTCTGCTGCGGCGTAAGCGTGAATTCACGGGGCTGCCAGGACATGGGATTGTGGTCTCGCCGGAGTATCGAACAAAAAGCGAAACTCTATTATCGTCTCAAGCGCGGCCAGACGCAAGCGCCGAAAATGAGGGTCTGTGTGGAAAGCTCGGACGCAATGAGAAATGTCATGAGAGCATCTCAAACGGAAGCACCGCTTCTATAGTTAGGGCCGGCTTGCTGAGCCATGTGCTCTACCGGGCTGGAGGGTTCATTCACCATTCGGCGCGTGAGCGCGGAAGAACTGATTGGCCGCCGGAAGGAAGAGCAGCACAGCAAATACTGTCAGGAACAGCGCATGAACAGCCGCCTCCCCCATCGAATGAAACAGGCTGAGAATCACGTGGAAAGCGATCCACGCAATCGATAACCAGCGCGCCCAATTTTTGCCGCGGAGCACGAACACTCCGCAAACAATAGCGATGAGCCGGACAATGAGAACCCATACATACTCGCCCGGACGGGAGGCGTTGAACTCGCCGAAATGGTAGGCGATCCCCATCGCGCCTGCCGCAATGAGCAGGTAGCCAAGGATGGTCACCGGGATGGGACGCTTGTTCATGTTAGCGCCACGGAAAGAGCCTGTTCCTGCCTACCTTCTTGGTGCAGTCCTTGATTTGGAAAACGGGACCAATCTGGGAAATCGAGGGGCTATCCCATTCCCGCTCGCGCCGTCGCCAATGCCACGATGGCAGCGGTTTCGGCGCGGAGGATCGTGTCCCCCAGCGAAGCTGCGATCCATCCTGCCTGTTCGAACAGTTGCAGCTCATCCGCAGTCCAGCCACCCTCAGGGCCGACCGCCAGCGCCACTGATCTTGCCTCTGGCCGTGCGCGCAGAATGTCGCTCAGTTGCGCCTCGCGTTCGGACTCCGACAGAACAATGCGCACTTCCGCAGCAATTTCGAGCGCAGCAGTTAGTTTCAGCGGCTCACCGATCTCGGGGGCCGCCACCCGCCGAGCCTGCTCCGAGGCCTCGCGCGCAATGCGACGCCAGCGCTCCACCCGTTTGTCCGCAGCCAGCGCAAGATGCTTCTCGGTGCGGCGGGCGATCACCGGCACGATCGAAGTTACATTCAACTCGGTGCACTTTTCGATCGCCCACTCCATGCGATCGAACTTGAACACCGCGAGCACTAACGTGATCGGAGCGGCTCTGCTGACCGTAACTTCTTCGCCGAGCGCGAACTCCACGCGCTCATCCGAGACGCTCGCCACGGTGGCGCGCCGCACCTGACCGCCGCAGACGACTTCGAACTCCTGCCCAATGCGCGCCCGCAAGGTGCGCGACAAATGCGCTGCATGCGCGCCCGTAAGAGTGGCACGGTCATTGTTGCTTTCGTCGGCAATCCAGCGGCGGCGGGTCATCGGGTAATCAGCAACAGCACAACGGCGATCGCGATGGCAGCGTATATGCCCCCAAAATATCGGTTCTGGCTGGCCAGGGTTTCTTCCTTGAAGACGCGGCTGTTCAACAGGAACTCCATCGCCGAAACCCCGCCCACCAGCAGCGCCATCACCAGCCAGCGCTCCTGGCGCATAGGCGACCGCAACAGGAACGGCGTCGCCACGATCGCGAGACCGAGGTAGATTGCGCCCCCGATCCGGGCCCGCTTGCGCCGCTTGGGGTTCTGGTAGCGAATCAGCAGAATGCGCGCCAGCTCCCGCGGCCTTGCCAGCCGCGCGAACGCGGGCAGCGCGGTCACAATCAGCAGGAACCACGCGTAAATGCGAAAAGCCTTGTCCAAAGGAGGTTCGTCCGGGGTGCGGCTGACTGGCGACAGTAGATCCTAGCTGAAGACGTCCCGCATCTTATCCAGCAGTGTACGGCTGACGGGCTTGTTCTCGACGCTCAATGTTTCCTGCAGCTCCTGCAACAGTTCGCGCTGGCGTTTGCTGAGTTTGGCCGGCGTCTGCACCTTCAATTCGACGTAAAGATCGCCGCGCCCGCGGCCATTCAGCTCCGGTACGCCCTTGTGCTTGATCTTGAAGGTCGTGCCCGTCTGCGTACCTTCAGGGACTTTCAGCGTGTGCTCACCTTCCAGTGTCGGAACAGTGATCTCCGTGCCCAGCGCGGCCTGCACGAATGATATCGGCACCACGCAATGCAGGTTCCTGCCATCCCTCGCGAAGAACTCGTGCTCTTTGCAGTGCAACACGACATACAAGTCGCCGGACGGCCCGCCGTAAACTCCCGCCTCGCCTTCGCCGGAGTACAGCATGCGCTGGCCTTCTTCTACGCCGGCAGGGACTTTCACGGTCACTGTCCGCTCGCGGCGCACGCGACCCTGCCCCTTGCACTTGCTGCATGGATCGACGATCAGCTTGCCCGATCCCTGACAGGTGCTGCAGGTACGCGCGACGGCGAAGAAGCCTTGTTGATAACGCACCTGTCCGCGGCCTCCGCAGGTGGTGCAGTCAATCGGAGCCTTGCCCGGGGCCGCGCCGCTGCCCTTGCACTGATCACATTCTTCCAAACGCCGGATCTGCACCTGCTTGGTGACGCCAAACACCGCTTCCTCAAACTCCAGCGTCAGGTCTTCGCGCATGTCGGCGCCGCGTTGCGCGCGCGAGCGCCGTCCTCCGCGCCCACCGCCGAAGACGTCGCCGAATCCGAAGATGTCGCCGAAGATGTCCTGAATGTCTGGAAAGCCCGACGGATCGAAGCCTCCGCCACCGTTGCCCGCGACTCCTGCGTGCCCAAAGCGGTCGTAGCGGGCGCGCTTCTCCGCGTCGGCCAGCACGGCATAAGCCTCGCTGCACTCCTTGAACTGCTCCTCCGCTCCAGGGTTATCGGGATTGCGGTCAGGATGGCACTGCATCGCCAACTTGCGGTAGGCGCTCTTGATCTCCTGGTCGGTCGCGGTGCGCCCCACTCCCAGTACTTCGTAATAATCGCGTTTTACGTTGGTAGCCAGCGTTGTCGTCCTTGCAATCTTAGATTACGGAATCAGTGTTTTGGATTGTGCGCCACCCGCACCATGGCGGGGCGCAGCAGTCGGTCTTTGATCCGGTAACCGCGCTGCAACTCATCGATGACGTGGTTATCCTTCACCTCGTCGGTGTCCACCATTTGCACGGCCTGGTGCAAATTCGGATCGAAAAGTTCGCCTTCGGCGGGAACCGGTTCCACGCCCAGCTTGGCCAGCGCGTCGTGAAACTGCTTGTCGATCAGCTCGATGCCGGAGCGAAAATCCTGCACCGACGCCTCGCTGGTCTTCAACGCGCGGTCGAGGCTGTCGAGAATGGGAAGCAGCGACTTCAGCGCTTCCGCCAAGGCGTAGTCGCGGAAGTCTTGCTGCTCCTTCACGCTACGTTTGCGAAAGTTATCGAACTCAGCTTGCAGCCGGGCCAGGCGATCGAGGTAGCTGGCGCGTTCGGCGCGCAATGCGTCGATCTCACCTTCAAGGTCTGCCGCCACCCCGCCCGATTCGCGACTCGGAGAGGCCGCGGCCTCTTCGCTTTCGGCGGACGGCAGCTCGTGCTCGATGTCCAGCTCGGTGGCTTCACCGTTTTGCTTATTGGATGACATACGCGTCTCTAGGTTGACTCATTCCAGAACTGATCGAACATGCGCGCGATATAGGACACTGCGGTGATGGTGTGCTCGTAGTCGAAACGGGTCGGGCCAATCACCGCCAGCGAACCGATGACCTCGTCGCCCACGCGCGCCGGTGTGCCGATCAGTACGAAATTATTTAGATGCGGCACGGCGTCTTCAAGACCCACAACCACGCGCACCGCTTCCTGGCGAGCATCCAGATAGGCCGACAAAAGGTCCACGATGCGCTGCCGCTCTTCCAGAGTGGCCAGCAATTGGCGCAGGCGCTCCTTGTCCTGCTCGTTGATCACCAGGTTCGATGCGCCTTCCACGAACACCGTCTGATGCGCGCCTTCGGTGGCCAGTGCCCCCTGGGCATAAAGCTGCTCCACCGATTTCATGAGGCGGTCGTACTCAGTGCGCTCCTGCTGCACCCGCCGGGCGATCTCGTTGCGCACCGCCTCCATCTGCCAGCCACGGAAGTTCTGGTTGATGTAATTAGCGGCGACTTCGAGATCGGCCGCCGTGAGATCGTCGGTCAATCGCAACACGCGGTCGCGCACCAGCCCGTTGCGCATCACCACCACTGCCAGCACCTTCTTGTCACCCTGGCGCTGGAAGTAAACGTGTTCGAGTTCATTGCGCTGGCCATGCGATGAGGTGACCGTCACCCCCACGCCATGCGAAATTAGCGACAGCACATGCGAGGTTCGCTCCATGAACTCCTGCACGTCGTTCAAGCCTTGCAGATTACCTTGAATCAGACTCTCGTCGGCAGGAGACAGCCGGGCCTCGCCGGTCAGTTGCTTGACGTAGAAGCGGTAGGCCTGCGGTGTGGGCACGCGTCCCGCCGAGGCATGCGGTTGCTCGAGAAATCCAGCGTCGGCAAGGTCCGACATCACGTTGCGAATGGAAGCGGGGCTGAGGCTTTCGCGATTGGTGCGCGCCAGAGTGCGCGATCCC
The DNA here is from genome assembly GCA_963758255.1 of uncultured Acidobacteriaceae bacterium. GTDB lineage: Bacteria > Acidobacteriota > Terriglobia > Terriglobales > Acidobacteriaceae > DASRAA01. The sequence goes on along the minus strand of CAVWUX010000001.1, from coordinate 921,506 downwards.
ACTGGCTCTCCGGTAGAGATGTAGGTCTCAACGATGGCGGTCAGGATTTCGCGCTCGCGCTTGCCAATTCCGGGATCTGAGCCCATATTCGCCTCGGTTGGGTTAACCCATGATTTTCCAGTTATTTACGGAGCACGCAGGGAGACACAACCGCAATCTAATTCTAGGAAGCAGAGGGGGCGCTGTCAAGATTGGCACTCAAACAATATGAGTGCCAACTCACCCCATCAAACTTGACCCGAGAAATAAGCAAGGGCAAACTTCGGACTCGCAAAGACAGGAACAAATGCGAAGCGTGCAGATTCGGTTCCGGTTTCACTGCTGGAGTCGTTAGCGTCTGAATGTGTGGTGATGTAGTCGACTATAACACAAAAATGTTGCACGGTTATTTAGAATCAATGGTTTGGGAGGAAATTGTTCGCAAGTAGTTGATCCTAAATTAGTTATAGCTATCCATTTCTCAGCAAAGGACTTAGCAAACGAATTTCGGGCACAAAGATCCGTTATTCGTCATCCCTCGGCGTTTGCACGGCGGCGATCCTGGTTGTCAAAGAGCGCTATCCATCTGCGCATTTCTGCGCTGAGCGGCGAGGCACAAGAATCCCGAACCTCACAGATCTCGTATAGCGCGGCAGGCTGCCGATGAACAGAAGAATCGACCGGTCGGAGGAACGAAAGTAACCACAGTGCCCTTCTCCCAAGCCTGATCTGTGAGGATCCGTACAGATCCGCGGCTGCCTTCTTGATTTTCCCTTGTGCTTCTCGGTGCCTCCGTGCCTCCGTGGTGAACCTCTTCACTGCCCCAGCAAATACTTCTGCGTGAACAGCACGGTTGTGTAGAACTGGAAGTCGGCGTTCTTTTTCTTTTGGAAGCCGTGGCCTTCGTCCTTGGCCGCCAGGTACCACACGGGAGTTCCGTTCGCCTCCAGCGCCTTCACCAACTGATCGCCCTCGCTCTTGGGAACGCGCGGATCGTTCACCCCCGCGACCACCAGCATCGGCTTTGGTGATGGCCTTGAGGTGATTCATGGGTGCGATGCTCTCGAGGTACGCCCGCATCTTGGGATCGCGTTCATCACCGTATTCAACACGCCGCAGGTCGCGGCGGTAGGCCTCGGTGTGCTCCAGGAAGGTGACCAGGTTCGAGATGCCGACGATATCGACCGAGCATGCAATGCGGTCGTTGTAGAGCGTGGCGACGGCTAGCGTCATGTGTCCGCCGTAGCTGCCACCGGTCACCAGCACTCGCTTGGCATCGAGTTCCGGCTTGTGTCGCGATCCAATCCAGCAGCGCGCCGATGTCCTTGTAAGTGTTCTCGCGCAGGAAGCCGTTGTCGAGCTGCGTGAAGGACTTGCCGTAGCCCGTGGAGCCGCGCACGTTGGGATAGATCAGCGCCACGCCCATTTCGTTGGGCAGGTAGTTGGTGCGTCCCAGGAAGCCAGGCCGAGACTGGCCCTCGGGGCCGCCGTGGATAATGACCTCGACCGGGTACTTCCCTGCCGCGGGCTTGTCCTTCGGTAGGTAGAGCCACCCGGAAATTTCGCGCCCATCGAAGCTCCTCCAGGTGATCAGCTTGGGTTCGACCAGGCTTTCCGGCTGGATGCCGCCGGTTTCGCTCATCGTCCAGCGATCGAGCTTCGCGGTCTGAATATCGACCGAGTACACGTCCGAAGGCGACTGCGAGGTGTTCAGGCTGAATGCCAGGTCGCGGTTGTTTTCATGCCAACGCAGGTTGCCGATGACTCCCGCGGGCAACTTGGGAAGCCGCGCCTCTTTGCCCGAATCCACATCGAGCACGTGCAGTGTGCTCATGCCGTTTTCGTTGAGGACGAACGCGAGGTGGCGGCGATCGTCGGACAGTTTCGCGCCCTCGATGTCCCACTTGTAGTCGGTCAGGTACTTCAGTGACTTGGTCGCCAGGTCCATGTAGGCAAGACGCAGATACTCGTTGTCCCTGTCAGTGGTGAGGTAGATGCCCTTGCCATCGCGGCTGAAGCCGATGGGATCGTAGAAGACCTTCTCGTTGCCCTTGGGAGTAAGCTCGCTCTTCTGCCCACTCGCAGCATCAACCAGCCACAGATAGCTCTCGTTGATGGACACACCGTTGACCACCAACAACGTGCGGTCGTCGGGAGACCAGTCGTGTACCTGCCAGCCGCCGCCCTGGTTCTGCGCGATCATCTTGTCGCTGGCTTTCTTGGCCGGATCCATCACGTAGAAATCGAGATCGGCATTGTTGCGCCGGGTACTGGCGTAAGCGATGCGGTCACCCTTATTCGACCATGCAAATTCGGTATTGCGCGATTTGCCGTCGGTGAGCAGAGTTGTCTCACCGCTGGCCAGATCGAAGCGAAAGATCTGGAACCATTCGCCCCCGCCGACGTCTTTGCGAAATAGAAAGTAGTCCGCGGAATGCGGATGATAGCTGGCCTCGGCGATACGATCGGGAAAGAAGGTGAGCTGAGTGCGGGCCCCTCCGGGCATGGCGACCTGGTGTACCTGGTTGGTATCGCCGAAGCGGGTGCCGATCAGAATTTCCCGGCGCTGCGGATGCCAGCTCCACATCGACGCTGCGCGAAATTGGGTGTAGCGGTCGGCACGTGCGGCGATGCTGGCAGGAATCGGCGGAATGTTCTCCAGGATCAGCGCATCGTTCGGCGCGATAGTGGCTTCCTGAGCGAAACCGGTAACCCACAGGCCGAGAAGGATTGCGACAAGCAGCGACTTGCGTAGGGTCATGACCATTTCATCCCTTTCACATCCCGATTCAGGAAAACGTCGGTTAAACATCAAGCGACAAGGGTATTGGTCACTGCGGTCCCCTGTAAAGTGATACAGTTATTGAAGATGTAAGGCGGCTTGCCTGCTGGTCAGGGAGACGAATGAATCGTTTTCGTTCCTGCCGAGTCTAATTGGGGTGAGTGAGAGGAGCGTGGTGGATGGCAGGAAGCTCTCGTACAACCTTCACGAAGCGGCAGAAAGAACGTGCCCGCCAGGAACGACAGGCGGAGAAGGCCCAGAAAAAGGCCCAACGCAAGCAGGAAACGAACACTCCCTCCGAAGCTCCCGCGGAACTCGTGGTCACGCATGATGAAGACGGCCAGCCACTTGGCTTTGACTTTCACGATTTCGGCAAGTAGTTGCTCACACAGGTTCTCTTTTGGCGCGGTCGGCGATATGGCTGATGGCGCTGTGGTATAGTCTCGGTAGACGCTTATTGCCACGGTTGATGTGGTGCGAACGATCCGGTCCCGGTTTTTGATCTGATTACCCGCCTCTCGGCTTCCGTAAATCACTTAGCGTTTAACCCAAATTCGAGCGGCATCTGCAAGATCTTCGCGACTCGCATTTCACGATGCACATGCGCGAGTTGCCCCTCCTAAAGAAAGTACAAACGATTGACACAATTTAGCGAAATGCCCCTGTCTGCTGGGCTCCAGCAGAAGCTGGCGGCAGCACACTTTACAACTCCCACTCCGGTCCAGGAAATGGCCATCCCGCATGCGCTGGAAGGCAAAGACGTTCTGGCAACCGCCCAGACGGGCACCGGAAAAACTTTGGCGTTCCTGCTTCCCATCATGGAGAAGCTGGGAGCGAAACACGTGCCCGGAGTACGGGCGCTGATTCTCGTGCCCACGCGCGAGCTCGCCATGCAGGTTCAGGCGGTTTACGACACGCTCCGCTACGGCAAGTTGCCGAAGACGGCGCTGGTCATCGGCGGAATGGCCGAGCGACCCCAGATCGAAGCCGTCCGCAGGGGCGCAGGCGTGATCGTCGCCACCCCTGGGCGGCTGGAAGACTATCTCAAGCGCAAGCTGGTTGACCTCAGTAAGGTCGAGACGCTGGTGCTCGACGAATCCGACCGTATGCTCGACATGGGGTTTTTGCCCTCACTGCGCCGCATTGTTGGTTCACTTCCCCGCCAGCGGCAGACGCTGTTCTTCTCGGCAACGCTGGAAGCCTCGGTCGCGGGACTGGTGAACGATTACATGCGCAACCCGGTGCGGGTCGCGCTGGGTTCAACCACCAAGCCGGTGGAGAGCGTCGAACTGCAGGCATTCGAAGTGCCGGCGGCAGAAAAATCCGACACGCTCCGTCGCTTGCTCTACGACGAGAAGGGACAGACTCTGATCTTCGCCCGCACCAAGCGCGGCACCGAGCGGCTGGCGAAGAACCTGATTCGCGATGGATTCTCCGCCGCCATGATCCACGGCGATCGCACGCAGTCGCAGCGCGTCAGCGCGCTGAACGGCTTCGATGAGGGCCGCTACAAGGTGCTGGTTGCAACCGACGTTGCGTCGCGCGGCATTCACGTGGACAACGTGGCTCACGTGATCAACTACGACTTGCCCGACCTGGCGGAAGACTTCATCCACCGCGTGGGCCGCACCGGTCGCGCTGGTTTGAAGGGACGCGCCTCGACCCTGGTTTCAGGAGCTGAGATCGGCGAGTTGCGAGCCATCGAGCGTACCTTGAAGTTGAAGATCGCGCGTAAGCGGGTTGACGATTTCGAGACGGTAATGACGAAGCCCCGGATCGTCAAGAACACTCTGGACTCGCGCACGCTGGCAGCGTTGCCGGGCGAAGTGTTCTGCTAAGTTTCTGATCCCATCCTTTCGCCGAAACAAGGCAAGAAGATGGGGCACAACGGTTCTGACTGGGCCCGTATCTTCGACAACCATCGAATGGATGCGGCGCCTCGAAAGTTCTTCCCATCGCGCGCGCCGAAACTGACGCAGCGGATGGGAACAGGTAGCCCGGTTCCGTCAACCAACGAATGAACGGGCCACCAAGACTTAGTTTGCAGCGAAAGAGCCCCGGGAACTCCGGGGCTTTCCCACGTCCGGAATCCGACAGTGCTAATGTTGTGATTCGGCGAACCCGCACTTGATCTGGCGCTGATACTCGATCTCGTCGAAGTGGCCTTGTGACTCCGCGACCAGCCCGTCAGCGCCAAACGTCCATTCCTCGAATCCGCTGATGCGAACGCGATTCCCAGCCCCGCCCGGTCCCGGGTTGTGGCCATCGAGCGTCCAGTGGTAGACGGCGTTGTCGCAGTCAATCAAAACGTCATCCATCGTCAAAACCATGTCGGGAAAGGCGCTCATGAACCCCTCAGCAACCTGGGTGATCGCATCACGTCCAATGGCCGGGACTCCATTCACGCTGAGCGTGCCATTGGGCGAGAAAAACGAGGCGACGCTGGTGGGGTCCTGACTGCACCAGGCTGCCGTGTAGCGCGAGGCGAAATCGCGCAACTGAGTCGGGTCGATTGTCATGGCCTACTGGATCTCGATCACCGGCCCGGCCGTCGCCTTACTTCGCTGACGCGATCGACCACGTGGCGCGCGAACTTGAACAGCGAGCGCGCGTGTGGCGACTGGTCGCCTTCCAGCACCACCGGCTGGCCCGTGTCGCCACCCTTGCGGATGTCGGGATCGAGTTCGATGCTGCCCAGGAACGGCACGCCGAACTGCTGCGCGGTGCGCTCCCCGCCGCCCTTGGAGAAGATGTCGATCTCGTGCTGGCAATGCGGGCACAGGAAGGAGCCCATGTTCTCCACGATGCCGAGAATGTCGACCTTCACCTGCTTGAACATCTCGATGGCCTTGCGCGCGTCCTGCAGAGCCACGTCGCTGGGCGTGGTGACTACTCACGGCGCCCGTGACCGGCACGGTCTGCACCAGCGAGATCACCACGTCGCCAGTGCCGGGCGGCAAAGTCGATGATGAGGTAGTCGAGTTGGCCCCACTCCACCTGCCCGAGAAACTGCTTGATGATGGAGTGCAGCATGGGCCCACGCCACACCAGCGGCTTGTCCCCCGGGCTGAGAAAGCCAACGGAGATCACCTTCAGCCCGTAACGCTCGGGCGGGAGGATGCGGTCGCCGTTGACGACCTCGGGCGCGACCGTCGTGCCCAGCATGGTCGGAACATTCGGGCCATAGACGTCGGCGTCGAGCAACCCGACTTTGAAGCCCATGCGCGCCAGCGCGATGGAAAGGTTAACTGCCAGCGTGGTCTTGCCGACGCCGCCTTTGCCCGAACCGACAGCGATGATTGCGTCCACGCCGGGAAGGGGCTGCGGACCAGCAGGCTCGGGACCGTGCGAATGTGTATGAGAGCTCAAGTGTGCATACCTACTGTGGTTGGAATGAGAGACGCAAATGGTGATTATACGACGCGCGGGAGCTACTTCCGCTCATAGCGAATCTTGAACGCCTGCCCCCACTCGCCCGCTTTGCTCTGCATGAACACCGTGAACCAGTAGGCGTCGTTGCCGTCGCGTTCCATCGTGGACCGTATGTGCTGGGTCTTGCCATCGGGCTGCATAACGTCGAACTCCTGGCGCAAGGTCTTGCCGTCGGCCTCGGGCGTCGAGGTGCCAATCGTCAACTGGCCTTCGGAGTTGGTGTAATAGAAGCCAATCGTCTTCGCCGCAGGATTGTAGGCATAGAAGCCGTTGTAGTGCGGCTTACCATTGAAGTCGGTCAGGAACTCAATGGCCTGATGGTTGGGCGCCCAGGTGATGCGGTTCTCGACATGGGTCACCGAGCCGTCTTGCGGGTCTTTGACATCGGAGGTCCAAGTCCCGCCGACGAGCCATGCCACCGGCGCGAGCGGGCTGTCGGCAGTTTTCGCGGGAGCCGATTGAGACTGCGCAACAGCGTTCATGGCGAGCACGGACAACAGCAGGCACGGTGATACCAGCTTGCGAAGCGACATTTGTTCCTCACTGAGTGATGCCGCGGCATTGTGCCACGCAGCCGCCGCGAACCGCAAGTCGGATGGGACGAAATGCTGGTCAGCCTCGCTGCTCGGCTGCTAACATCGAGTGCATATATGCGTCCTGCTTCTGATGACCCGCATTCTTACCTTGGGATCGAGATCGGCCCTCGCACCTGCCGCTGTCGTTGTTGTCACTAGCCTTTCCGTTCCCTGTTTGCTACGAAATCTGAAACTTAAAGCCTTCGGGACTAGTCCTTACTGCATGGAGAGCGTTCATGAAGATAGCTAATGACGTAACTGAACTCATCGGAAAGACGCCGCTGGTGCGCCTCAACCGCGTGACCAAAGGCGCCGGGGCCACCATCGCCGCCAAACTGGAGAGCTTCAATCCCTGCGCCAGCGTCAAAGACCGCATCGGCGTCAGCATGATCAGCGAAGCCGAAAAGGCCGGCCAGATCACATCCCGGCAAGACCGTGCTGATCGAGCCCACCAGCGGCAATACCGGGATCGGCCTGGCCTTCGTCGCCGCCGTGAGAGGTTACAAGCTGATCATCGTGATGCCGGAGACCATGAGCGTCGAGCGTCGCGTGTTGTTGCGAGCCTTCGGGGCGGAACTGGTGTTGACGCCCGGCCCAAAGGGTATGAAAGGCGCGATCTCCAAGGCGCAGGAGATACTCGCCAAGACTCCCGACGGTTTCATTCCGCAGCAATTCGACAATCCCGCCAATCCGAAGATCCACTTCGAGACCACCGGGCCTGAGATCTGGGAAGACACCGATGGTAAAGTCGATATCTTGATTTCCGGGGTCGGCACCGGCGGCACCATCACCGGAGTGAGCGAGTACATCAAGCCGCGCAAGGCGTCGTTCAAGGCGATCGCCGTCGAGCCGGTTGAGAGCGCGGTTCTCTCGGGCGGCCAGCCGTCCCCGCACAAGATTCAAGGAATCGGCGCCGGCTTCATCCCGAGCATTCTGCGTACCGACTACATCGATGAGGTGGTGCAGGTTTCTAGCGACGACGCGCTGGTGATGGCGCGCCGTCTAGCGGCCGAAGAAGGCCTGCTGATGGGAATCTCGTCAGGCGCCGCAGTGGTAGCCGCGGTGCAGGTTGGTTCGCGCCCGGAAAATGCGGGCAAGCTGATCGTGGTCGTGCTGCCCTCGTTCGGCGAGCGCTACCTGAGCAGCGTGCTCTTTCAGCAGTTGCGCGATGAGGTGACGTCGCAAACTGCCGAGCCGGTCACGGGGTAGGTGTAGTCGGACTTTAGGCCGGCGGCAAGGTATTTTTTGATTTTTCATCTCTCGCGGGATTCAGCCCGCGAGGGCCGATTGCGAAGGCAGAATCATGCGTTCCTACTTTCGCCTGATGCGCGAAGATATCGCCGCGGTGCTCGACCGCGATCCCGCAGCGCGCTCGCGGCTGGAGATCGTGCTGCTGTACTCCGGCTTGCACGCGCTGTGGTGGTACCGCGTCCATCACTGGCTATGGAAGCATGGCTGGCTCTTCCCCGCACGTGCGCTTTCGCAATTCGCCCGTTGGATCAGCGGAATCGAGATTCATCCCGGCGCGCAGATTGGCCGCCGCTTTTTCATCGATCACGGCATGGGAGTAGTGATCGGCGAGACCGCGATCATTGGCGATGACGTAACCCTGTTTCAGGGAGTCACGCTCGGCGGCACGGGCAAGGAAACCGGCAAGCGGCATCCCACATTGTGTGACAAGGTCGTGGTCGGCGCAGGGGCCAAGATATTGGGCAATATCACCATCGGCCAGAACTGCCGCATAGGCGCCGGCTCGGTGGTGCTGCGCGACGTACCCGCCGACTCCACCGTGGTCGGCGTGCCCGGACACATCATCTTCCGCCACGGCAAGCGCATCGTCATCACCGACCCCAAGCAGATCAACGATCCGCTCTCCGAAGCCCTGGCCGCCGTCGCCCAAGAAGTGAAGACGCTGCGCGAGCAAGTCTGCCGTTTAGAAGGCCGAGAGCCGGTAGCGAGCGAAAGTCCCGATTCGCTCGACCTCGCAATTGAAATGGATTACCAGATCTAGCGATTCCCGATCATCTCGTCACTCGCAAGTCTGCTGGCTCTAATTGCATTAGAATGTGCCGTGGAATTTTTCAGCCATCCTGCGCCAGGAAGACCACGACTCACCGCCGCTTTTATCTTCCTCGTCGTGGCGGTGGCCGCTGCGTTGGAACCTCACCGGGCAAGCGCCGAATCGGACCGCGCCGTTGAGTCTGACGGCGAAAGCGAGCAGAGTTACTACAACAACGCGCGTCCCTACATCGATGAGCCCTTCAAGCAGCTCATCAAGCGCGTTCCGCAGTTGAAAGATCTTAGCCCGGTCGCAAGCCAGCAAGAGCTGCCTCTAATCCTGCAGAAGACCGGCGAGCGGGTTGACGACTTCTTCCATCGCGTCATCGATCTGACAGCTCGCGAGGAGATCTTCCTGACCCGACTCCGGCAGGAGAAGCCCTTCACCCGTCCTGAGCTGTCGGGCGAGCACGTCCACGATAGCTATTTGATTCTGCGCCACGGCAATAGTAGCCGGACGGAAATCGTTGAATATCGCATGGACCCCAACCGGGGCGACTTTGACCCATCGGTCATCAAGAACGGCTTTCTCATAACTTCCGGATTCGCGCTGAGCTGCAACTATTTCTCCACCGGCTTTCAGCCCGAGTCCAGGTTCCGCTACCTGGGTAACGAACAGATTGGCACCCAGGAAACCTACGTTGTGGGCTTTGCCCAGCAGCCGGGCAAGGCTACTCTCTTGGTCAGGATGAAAGGGCGTAACGGCGTCCAGGCGCACATGCTGGTGCAAGGAGTCGCCTGGATCGACAAAAGCAACTTCCAGATCGTCCGCATGCGCACCGACCTGCTCGCGCCCAGAAGAGACGTTGGGCTCAATCAGCAGACGACAGAGGTAACGCTCAGCAAGGTTCAGCTCGCCGACGTCTCAACCCCACTGTGGTTGCCGAGCAGTGTCAAAGTCTATGTCGAGTTCACCACCCACAACGGCGATGTTGATCGGTTCTTCGAACTGAGTTATCGCAACGAGCATCGCTACACCGACTATCAACGATATCGGGTGTCGGCTAAAGTGGTGCCGCAGCCCTGAGCGATCACCCGAAGTGTTCGACGCCGCCATCAGCTCAAGCGATCCCCGCCACTCTCACGATTGCCGCCGCCAACGCCGCGCCGAGCAGCGGCCCCAGGATCGGGATCGGCGCGTACGCCCAGTCGGACGTTCCCTTCCCGGCCACCGGCCACAGCGCATGTGCCACGCGTGGGCCAAAATCCCGCGCCGGATTGATGGCGTAGCCGGTGGTGCCTCCCAGCGATAACCCGATCGCCCACACGAGCATTGAAACGAAGTACGGGCTGAACCCCGGCGCCAGTCCCGCAGGCGCCAGGGACCTCGAGCCAATGGCGGCAATCACTACGATCAGTAGCATGGTGCCGACCACTTCGCAGAACAGGTTGGCAGGGTAGTGGCGAATCGCCGGTGCGGTGCAGAACACCGCGCGCTTTGCATCAGCGTCTTCGGTAATCTTCCAGTGCGGCAGGAAAAACAGCCAGACGAGGGTCGCGCCGGTGAACGCGCCCAAAACCTGCGCGCTACAGTAGGGAACGATCTTCGAGAAGTTGCCTGAAGTTATGGCCGATGCCAAGGTCACCGCAGGATTAATGTGCGCGTCAGGACTTCCAAACGCGACGGCAGTGAAAATACCGCACAGCACGCCGAACGCCCAACCCGCGGTGATTACGATCCATCCGCCGCCCTCGGCCTTGGAGCGCTTCAACAGCACGTTGGCCACGACGCCATCGCCCAGCAGGATCAGCACCAACGTTCCCGCAAACTCGCCCATGAATGGAGAAGTCATGTCCCCTCGTTCTTACCCCTGCTCTCTTTATTGCCTGCCATCCTCTACCCAGTCGAACGTGCGCGTCACCGCCTTCTTCCACATGCGATACATATGCTCGCGCTTCCCAGCCGCCATGTTCGGAGTCCATGTCTTATCCACCGACCAGTTGGCGCGAAGATCGTCGAGGTCGCGGTAATAGCCCACGGCCAGCCCCGCCGCATACATCGCACCCAGCGCGGTCGTCTCCTTGATCGCCGGCCGCACCACCGGACGATCGAGTATGTCGGCCTGGAACTGCATCAGCAGATCGTCGTCAACCATGCCGCCGTCCGTCCGCAGCACATCGAGTGCGATGCCGGAGTCCTTCTCCATCGCCTCCACCACCTCACGGGTCTGGAAGGCCGTCGCCTCCAGCGCCGCACGCGCGATGTGCGCCCTGGTCACGAAGCCCGTCAGTCCGCAAATGACGCCGCGCGCGCTGGCCTTCCAGTAGGGTGCATAGAGTCCGGAAAACGCAGGGACGAAATAGACACCGCCGTTGTCGTCCACCTGGCGCGCCAGCGTCTCGATTTCAGCACTCGTCTGGATCAGATTCAGGTTGTCGCGTAGCCATTGCACCAGCGCGCCAGTGACCGCGATGCTTCCTTCGAGCGCGTAGTGCGGCTCCTCCTTACCAAACCGGTAGGCCACGGTGGTCACGAGACCAAACTTCGACTGCACCGGCCTCTTGCCAGTGTTGAGCAGAAGAAAGCAGCCCGTGCCGTAGGTGTTCTTGGCCTGTCCCGGCGCAAAACACGTCTGCCCCACCAAAGCAGCCTGCTGGTCGCCCAGGTCTCCTGCCAGAGGGACGCCCGCGAGTGGCCCGGCAGCTAAGTACCCATAGACCTCGCTGCTCGACGCGATGCGCGGCAGCATGGTGACTGGGACGCCGAAGATCTTCAGAATCTCCGAGTCCCATTGCAGAGTTGCAAGGTCCATTAACTGTGTGCGGCTGGCGTTGGTCACGTCGGTAACGTGGACGCCGCCACTCGGCCCGCCGGTCAGGTTCCACAGCAAGAAGGTGTCGATATTGCCGAACAATACTTCACCCGCTTCGGCCAGCGCACGGACCCCGGCAACGTTCTCCAAAATCCAGCGAATCTTCAGCCCGCTGAAGTAGGTTGCCAGCGGCAGTCCGGTCTTGGCGCGAAAGCGGCCCTGCCCGCCCTGTTTCGCCAGCTCGTCCACGTACCCACTCGACGCGGGTGTCCTGCCAGACGATGGCGTTGTACACCGCCTGCCCCGTCTTGCGGTTCCACACCACGGTGGTCTCGCGCTGATTGGTAATCCCCACCGCCGCCAGGTCTTTCGAAGTGAGCCCCTGCGACTGCAAGGCCTCTGCAATGACTTCCTGCGTGCGCGCCCAGATTTCCTGCGGACTGTGCTCCACCCATCCGGGCTGAGGATAGATTTGCTCGTGTTCTTTCTGCGCCGAGGCGACGATTTGCCCCACGCGATTGAAGACGATAAACCGTGTGCTGGTCGTTCCCTGGTCGATGGCGCCGACGTAATCCGCCATGGTTCGTTTTCCTTTGACCGCTGCTGAGTTTCAATCCAAGAGGACGTTTCTACGCCTTCGCCCCCTCCTTCGCCAAGCCAATTTTCTGTACCCACCCGGCAAGCGTGTCGACGTACTCCTTGACCGCCCGCTGCGTCAGCGCCGCATCCCAACCCATCTCGCGCTGCATGACCGCCGCAGCAACGGGCGCAGCCGCCATTGCCGCCTGCCAACTGTAGAACTGCAAGCCCGTGCGCCGCTCCAGCACGTCGTCGAGCGTGGCTGCCATCTCGTGGCGTGCGCTATATGCCATCTCCGCCCTGCATCGCCGGAAGACCCTCAACGATCGGCTGCCCCAACTCCGGCTCTTGCTTCGCCAGATCAAGAACGGCCGCGGCGTTCGTTCCAAACTTCTCCGACAAGTGGCGCGCAGTCACTTCCGGCACGCCGTAGGTAGCGACGAGTGAATGCGGATAGTCGGCGCTGTAGCCCTCCGAGCCGCTCAAAGGGTGCTCGCGCGTCACGCATCCAGACACCGGCAGGCCCAGTTGCTGCTGCACGGCGTTGATCGCATCCTCGGCCATGGCGCGATAGGTGGTCCACTTGCCGCCCATCACGCTGATCAGCCCGCTTTCGCGATCGATCTCGACTTCGTGCTCACGAATCAGCTTCTTGGTCTTGGCGCCCTTGCCTTGGCTTACCAGCGGACGCACTCCCGCAAACCCTCCCACAATGTCTGCCACCGCAAATGGCCGCGACAGGTAGCGATTCAATTGGCGTAACAGATATTCGGCTTCCGACTGCTTCACTACCAGCTCGTCCTCGTGGGTGACTTCGTCATCCGTGGTGCCCACCAACAGGCGGCCCAGCCACGGAATGGCAAAGATCACGCGCCCATCATCGGTCTTGGGAACCACCATTGCGTCGGAGGTGCGCTCGTCGAGCGGCAGCAGGATATGGACACCCTTGCTCAACCGCAGCCGCTTCTCCAGCCCGGGATTGGCCATGGCGCGGATGTGGTCGGAGAATGGACCTGTGGCATTGACGAAGATCCGCGCCCTGACCGTGGTCTTCGCGCCCGTAAGTTGGTCTTCGATCTCAGCCTCGCATATCTTCCCGCCCGCATCCTGCTGCAGCCGGACGACCCGCGCGTGATTCACCGCCTCGCCACCAGTCTGCGTGAAGGTCTGTACCAGCGCGACGCAGTACCGCGCATCGTCGAACTGCCCATCCGCATAGGCGATGGTCCCCTTCAGCCCGTTGCCCTGCAGCAGGGGCCATCGCGCCAGTGCATCCTTGGGCGAGCGATATCGGCTGGGAAGAAAGTTGTGCTTGCCGGCGATGCGATCGTAGATCTTCGTGCCCACACCGTAGTAGAAGACTTCCCATCGCGAGTAGCAGGGGACGAGAAACTCCATCGGATGCGCCAGGAAGCGCGCATTATCGAGCATGAACCGCCGCTCGCGCAGGGCTCGCTTCACCACGTTGTACTGGCCGGGATCGAGGTCGCTCACCGCCTCCTGCAGATAGCGAATGCCGCCGTGAATCAACTTCGTCGAGCGGCTCGACGTCGCTGAGGCGAAGTCGCCGGCCTCGATCAGCACGGTCTTTAGGCCACGAAGCTGGGAGTCCAGCGCGCAGCCTGAGCCGGTGGCGCCGCCTCCAATGACGCAAACGTCGAAGCTTGCGCCGTCGATCTTTCGCCACGCCTCGGAGCGGTGCCTCATGCAATCTCCCGTGACGATGCTGCGCGCGCCTGATACAGCCCCCACGCTGCCAGCGTCTGCGCATCCTTGATGATGTTGGTGGTGATGAGCTGCCTAAGCTCCTGCAAGCTCACTTTGCGGACTGCCAGATCGTGCTCCTCCACGTCGGGTTGGCCGCTCGACTGCTGCAGCCCAGTCGCGAGAAAAGCATGCGTCTTCTGATTAGCATAACCACAGGCGATGTAGATTTCGCCAAGGTACTCCAGCTTCTCTGCCAGCATCCCGGTCTCGGCCTGCAGTTCCTCGCGCGCGATCTCCGCGGGATCGATGCCGTTCTTCTCCAGGCTGCCCTGCGGAAACTCCAGCGAAGTAACTCCCAGGGGATACCGGTACTGCTCGACCAGGTACACCTCATCGCCATCGACGGGGAGAATGATGGCGCTGTCGTACTTCTCTACCACCCCGTAGATGCCGCGCGTCCCGTTATCGCGCTCGATCTCATCTTCGCGCACGGTCATCCACGTATTGCGATATACCACCCGCGAGTTGAACTGCCGAATCGTCATGGCTCCTGCCGCAAAACAGTCTCTCATGCGCGGCAAGGGTTCGCCTTGATTTGGGGTGTATGGCATCATGGCGACAATGGCAATGGTCGCTGACATCGCGGTAGTCGGACTGGGAGCTGTAGGCAGCGCCGGGCTTTACCAGGCAGCGAAGCTCGGCGCCAAGGTCATCGGAATCGATCGCTTCGAGCCTCCGCACGACCAAGGTTCGTCGCACGGCGAAACCCGAATCACCCGCCAGGCGATCGGCGAAGGCCGCGAGTTCGTGCCGCTGGTCTTGCGCTCTAACCAAATCTGGGAAGAGTTGGAGGCCGCCACGGGACGCAATCTGCTGACTCGTAATGGCGGACTGGTGCTCGGCCTCCCCGGGCGTTGGCGGCAACCATCACGGATCGAGTTCGTTCCTGCAAGACACCATCAACGCCGCAGAAGCCTTCGACATCCAGCATCAGCGGCTCACCACTGCCGAAATTCAAGAGCGCTTCCCGCAGTTTCGACTCACGGCCGACGAAGTTGGCTACTTCGAGCCGGGCGCAGGCTTCCTCCGTCCCGAAGAGTGCGTGGACGCACAAATCACGCAGGCCAAGCACCTCGGCGCAAAGGTATTCACCTCAGAGACGGTCCACGAAATAACACCAACCTCCTGCGGAGTCGAAGTGAAGACCAGCAAGGGATCCTACGAAGCCGCCAAAGTCATCCTCACCGCCGGCCCGTGGATCACGAAACTTCTGCCGCCCGAATATGCCGCCCACTTCAGGGTGTATCGCCAGACTCTCTGCTGGTTCGCGCTCGAGCACAACGCCGAACGGTACTCCCCCGACCGCTTCCCTGTGTTTATCTGGATCACCGGCAACCGCGTGCAGGACATGCTCTACGGCTTCCCTGCGATCGATGGTCCCGAGGGGGGCGTAAAGGTCGCGACCGAGCGCTATGAGAACACCGTGGATCCCGACGCCGTTCCTCGCGAAGTCAGCGATGAGTCGATCACCGAAATGTACTCCCACTCCATTGCGCCTCGCTTCCCCGACGTCAGCAGTTGCTGCCTGCGCAGTACGACCTGCCTGTACACGGTCACTCCGGACGCCAAGTTCGTCATCGACTACGCCGATGCGAACCACAATGTCCTTTTCGCCTCGGCTTGTTCCGGGCACGGCTTCAAGCACTCACCCGCCGTGGGTGAGGCCCTCGCGCAGCGCGCATTAGGACAGCCCACACAGGTGGACTTGGCTCCGTTCGCAATGAAACGGCTGTAACCATAGACTGCTCATGGGTAATTTCTTCTTCCGCTGATTTGTAAACGCAGGAGGCAGCATCCAAAACTTGATCGCCGCCATGCAAATTGCTGTAGACTGAAAGGCGTACCTGATGTCTTCTCTGAACTCTCGCGCAGCCTTCGTCGAATACACGCAGCGGGAGGGTTCCCGTGCAGTTCGTGTTCGGATTGTTACTGATCGTTACTGCGGCCTGTGCGTTCGCACAGCAGCATAGTGCAGCCTCGGCTGCCCCCGAATTCCCTGACGCGGTGCCGTCCGAGGCGCAACGCCCAACAGCAACAGCACCGACATTCAGCTCTTCTGCGAACCTGCCAGACGCCCCGAGCTACACCGCCGCCCAGCGGACGTCTACTAACCCTTCGATGCAGCAATCCGAGTGGGTCTTCGGCGTAGTGCCCAATTCTCGCGCAGAGAGTCCCGGAGTCACGCCTCCCCCGCCCTCATCCGGGCAGTCCCTTGACCTCATCACTCCCTACAGTGCAGGCCATTCGTCGCTCATCTTCGTCGGCGGAGCCTCTGCCAGTACCGAGCCTTCCGACGCCCGCCAGCACTTGGACACAGGCACGACCACTTCTGGAAACACCTGTCGGCGCGCCTCCGCCGACAAAGCCGATGGTAGCGAATGGATTACTTCGCTTCTGTCTATCACATCTCATAGGAGCGGGAGTTATTGTGCCCTTGGCGAGGGAGGCTTCTGGAAACGCGGCGCTCACGCTGCGACACGCGCGTTCGTTGCCCACAAATACGACGGCGCCAACTCGTTCAATGTTTCGCAGGCCTGGGGCACCGCGCCGGGCTTTGCCACCAACTACTACCCTTACCAGTACTACAGCGGAGAAAGGCTTGCTGCACGGTATGCCTCCGCCTTGGGACGCGACGCGCTTAGAAACATGTTTAGCGAATTCTGGCCCGACATCGCCACCCACGTGCTGCATCGCCATCCGTAATCAGACTTTCAGGGCTGGGGTGGAGGGTCCTTCTTGAGATGCGGCGTAAGGCCCTTCACGACGAACTCCTGGAAGAGGCCGGCGACGCTGCCTAACGCGATCCGGATCAGCGTACTCTGAAAGTACAAGCTCGTGGTCCGATCACTCGCCGGGGTGTAGGTAAAGGTGATTCCGCTGGTGATAAACGATCCTGCGATCGCTGAGTAGTTCACTTGATACTTCTTGTTGTCGCCCTTGCACATTACGGCATTGGCGAGCGCATACATGAGCCGTGATTTCTTCGTACCCGTGCCTCTATAGAAGTAGCGCGGATCCTGTTTCAGCAGAGAAGGCAGGAGAGCGCTGTCGATAAACGTTCCTATGAACACGCCACCATAGGTCGCACCAAAACGCTTGAAATAACCTTCGGCGCCCTGCCCGTAGCCACCGTATTCGTCTGCCGCCTGATAGATTCCTGCCAGAAAGCCCGCCCCAACGATCGTCATGGGATCGGAGACAGACTTCCAGGCAAGCTCAAACTTCTGCTTCGGGGCGAGAGGGGCCGCATCCGGGACATAGCTGGTGTAGAAATTTGGAATGAAGCCTAGTACACGCTGCTGCTCCTGATACTTGATCTGCTCTTCCGCGACTTCCTCAACCGTGGCACTCACTTTCACTTCGGTCGTGGCCCGGCTGACCTCAAGCTCGATCGCAGGCACGATGAACACGCCTCCGGGATCGAGGTTCCCCGAAAAAGTCTTCGTTTCGAAACCTGTTGCTGTAACCGTCAGCTGAAAGGGTCCAGGAGGCTGATCGGCAAAGGAGTACGCTCCGTCGTCGTTCGAAAGAACATCTGCGGGTGCCTGGCCATCACGGGTAAGACGGACTTGAGCGCCAACGGCGACGCCGCCGCCGCCCTGGACAGTGACCGTTCCGGTAATGCTCCCTTTCGCCTGAGCATCAGGCTGCTGCGCGGGAACTGATGCAGCAGATCCCGACTGAGAGGACGTACTACTCTCGTCCGGCGAGATCGCCGGCTTCTGAGATTGGGCAGCCCCAACGCTGCAAAATCCAAAACCCAGAAGACATATGCTGATTGCGATCCAACCGCCGGTTCCAGGAACCGGCTTTCGCACGTTTCGACGCAAACTCATCCTCTCGACGTTTCCTCTCGAAACTCACATAGTGAGCATTCGATGCTATTTGAGTAATCTCGATCCGCCATTTGTCGGCGTTTGCACCCAACCTGACGGATCTTCCGACTAGTTAAGATCAACCGATAAGGGATTCTCATGAATAGCAAAACGCACTATGAAACCTTCGCGGCCGAGCGTGGTTGGGTTCCAAATTCGACCCGAGTTCCTAATTGGAGGCACTCTCAAGACTATCAGAGCGTCCGCGTCAAATCCCGGCCCCGGAATTGTTAAAAAGTGTTACAGTGCAGGCCTACTTGTTCGTGCCCGGCCTCACCAGTGCAAGGGCCGTGTAGTCATTCTGTGGCGCGGCTGTCTCTGTGTATTGGCGCACAGCCTGAAGTGCCGCCGAGGCCACGGCATGCGCGTCGGCCAAGGTGGCTCGGCTGAATTGCTGCTTGATCCTCTGCAGCCCGAGCTCTTCTCTCTTCCGGGTCGCCTCCACCACCCCGCGCGAAACCAGCAGCAAAGCACCGCCTCGGGGAACGGCTACCGTCGGGGCCTCGTAGGTTGACGCTGCAAACAGTCCCAGGGGAAGCCCGGTGGCGGGGAGCTCGCTGATCTCCGAATCGTAGCGCAGAAGACCGGGCGTGTGTCCGGCGTTGACATAACACACCGTGCCCAGCTCTTCGTTGTAACAGCCCACGAAGGCGGCGCAAGTACGAACACCGACGGCGGCGCGGCGAATGGTCAGATTGAGTTCGAGGCAGAACTCCATCATGGCATCGGCTTCATTCACCTCGTCGCTAGCCACGCACACGGGCCCTTTTTCACGGAAGGTTGCGTTTGCGGCCGCCACGATGCCTCGGTTTTCGCTGCACTCCCCGGCTACGTCCAGCAATCCAAACAGGACCCGGCACGGCGTGGCGCGCACGGACTGATAAAAGTCGCCTCCAACCCGCCGTCCGCAGACCATGCCCGCGATTTCGGCCCCCGATAGCTCGGGAAGCTCCGCGCACGTAGGTTCGGCGTCGAGAAGAGCTGGTTCCGACCGCTTAAACGGAAATCTCATGGAGCTGCCTCGGGGAAGACTCCGATCATAAACTGAACTGTGAGAAATGCAAGGCCAACTAAATCCGTGGCGCCCGTTTGCGAAATATCCAAGGTCTGTTAGAGTTTTCTCCGCTTGGCTTGCAGGCGCGTGCCTTCATCGTGATGGCGTAGCGAGGCCAATGGCAGGAGGCAAAGCACGTGCGCATCGTAAGTGTTGGAGAGATTCTTTGGGACGTTATCGGCAAGAACGAATACCTGGGCGGTGCGCCCCTTAACTTTGCCGCGCACTCCCAGAAGCTGGGCCACGAGGTGTTTCCGCTGAGCGCCGTCGGCGAGGACGCGCGCGGCCGCAAGGCCCTTGATTTGCTGAAGGCACGAGGGATGTCCACCGAGTTCGTTCAAGTGCTGCCCGGCAAGCCTACAGGCACAGCGGAAGTCGAGCTCGACATGGAGGGCAAGCCCACATTTCGAATTGTGCGGCCCGTCGCCTACGATTTCGTCGATCTTACGGATCGCGAACTGAAACGCATCGCTGAAATTCAGCCCGACTGGATTTATCTCGGCACCCTCTACCACATGTCGGCGCAGGCCCTGGCATCCACGAAGAAGTTATTGAAGGCCGTTCCCAAGGCCAAGCGGTTTTACGACGTGAACCTGCGGGAAGGCCACTGGAGCCTGGCGACCATCGAGCAGTTATCGTCGCTGGCCACGGTCACCAAGCTCAGCGATTCGGAGGCCGAATCGCTCGATGCCTCGGTGGATGCGTCAGAAGGACCAGGCCACTCGATCGAGAATTTCTGCCGCCGCTGGGCGGATCGTTTCGGCTGCAAGACCATGTGCGTGACCTTTGGCGAGCGCGGCTGCGCCATCCTCAAGAATGGCCGGTACAGTCAGGCTCCCGGCTACCAAGTCACTGTGGCTGACACGGTGGGAGCCGGAGACGCCTTCTCGGCCGCCTTTGTGCACGGCCTCAACCAGGGCTGGGACGCGAAACGCATCGCCCTGTGTGCCAATGCCGTAGGCGCGTTGGTCGCCAGCCGCTCTGGCGCCATTCCCGATTGGAGCATCGCCGAGGCCCACGCCATGATGGCCGCCCAAGCCCGCTAGAAGCCAGCCTATTTCGCCGCGACCGTGATCTCCGCCGTGGCCGATTTGCTGCTGTCGGCAGTACTGGTTGCGACTAGATGATAGGTTCCCGGATTCTTGGGCGCGGTGTAGGTGCAGTATAGGGAGATCGCACCTTCTTTTGCGTAGGCACCTCTCGTCTGAATCTTGCCGGCGTCGTCCCCCTCTTCCACCGACCAGGTCACCTCGCTCGCGGGAGCGCCGGTCACGGTGGCAGCAAAGTCAATCGGTTTGCCCACCGCCACCTTGGCCGTTGCCGGAAAGATTGTGATCTCGACTTTGGCCGCGGGCTTGCTCCCAAACGACATTGACGAGCGCAGCATCCAGACGATGCCACCCACCGCCAGTAACGCCACGATGATGGCCCCAATCAACACCGGCGACATCCTGCTTCGCCGAGGGGACGCTTCCGCCGAGCCCGGCGCTGCTGCGAAAGGGACCGAAGCGTAAGGCACCGCGACTGGAATTTCATCCGTTCGCGCGGGCACATCCATATACGGTGAAGACACTGGAGGCGTTGGCTGAGCTGGTGCGGGTTCTCCGACATCGGAAGGCACCGATGTCGAAAACAAACCCGGACTGGCAGGCTGCTCTGCCGGCCAAGGCACTACGGATTGACCTGGCTGCGCTTCTTCCGGTTGCTCCAGAGCGGCGTCCTGCGCAACAGGTGGTGGGGCTGCGGTCCGCGGCATGCGTATCGGCATGATTTCGGCTGTTGAGCGAACGGGCCTTGCGGGTGCTGGCGGAGTCACGCTGGAAGGCTGCTCCAGCCGGACTGATGGGGTGGGCGCGCCAGCCGCATCTGCATCCGTGGGAATGATCGCCCTTCGGGTTCCGCACTGGGAGCAAAACTTGTCGTCGTCACTCATCTGCCGTCCGCACGCGATACAGAACATCCATTCCTCCTGTTTTCGACAAACAATCCGCGAATGTTCCGGTTGGCGCTGCCGGCCGCCCCGGACTCGTTACTCGAAACCCCTTATTGCGCCCCTTGTTGCTGCTGGATCAAGACCACGTCGGAATTCGATTTGCCTCGCGTAATCGCCAGCTTCTTGTTCGCCCAGTCATAAGCGTAGCCGTAGGCGACCAGATCTTTGAAGTCCGTCACCGGCGTCGTCGGTCCTCCATCAAGCGACTGCTTGACCATGTTCGAAACGCCGTT
This sequence comes from uncultured Acidobacteriaceae bacterium, assembly GCA_963758255.1. Taxonomy (GTDB): domain Bacteria; phylum Acidobacteriota; class Terriglobia; order Terriglobales; family Acidobacteriaceae; genus DASRAA01. The sequence goes on along the minus strand of CAVWUX010000001.1, from coordinate 900,426 downwards.
CTCCGTGATTGGGTAGTGAAGCCATCTTCCGTCCTCAGAGAACTGCATGTATCCGGAGAGAAACTGATTCGGCTCCAGCGTCTTCACGGGGGCGCCGCCATCCGCTGGTATGACTTTGATGACAAGCCGAGTTTGGACGCCGCCGCCCTGTACGGTAAGCATTGCAACCTGTTGCGCATCCGGGGAAATCGTGGCGAACTCGACAAACTCCTGCGAAAGTTGCTTGGCCGGGCCGCCTTCCACAGGCATGCGCATCAGCAACTTCTTGCCGTTAACCAGCGTGGTATAGACGAAGAATTTGTTGTCGGGCGAGCACACCGGCGACTGGTCAAACTTGCCGTCGGTCAACAAAGTTGTTCTCCCTCCAGAGATATCCAGGCGGTAGATGTTGACGCCTTTGGTCTGCTTGGTCGGTGTCACAAACAGCGCGCGCTCGCCGTCAGCACATACGGACATCCCGAGAATCGGCAAGTCGGTCTGGAAGACCACATTGCGGTCGCTGCCATCGGCATTCATGGAACTGATGTGGCCTTGAAAATCCAGCGCCAGCAGGCGGCCGCCCTTGAGCCAACCCACTCCCACTTCTCCGTGACTGTCAATCGCCGGGGGTACCGCGGCGTGCGGATCCGACGACAGCACGTATACTCCCGTCTCCAGAACAGTCTGGATCGCCACCAACTCTTTCGCGTCTCTGGTCACGGCCAGCGACTGTCCGCTGTAGGCATTGAGGTCGTTGGTGATGCGCCGGAACTTGCCGCTGCGAACGTCAACCTCGCCAATTTGACCGTCCCACTTGGTGGTGGCGTCGCGGAAAATCATGATGATGTCGCGTCCGTCTGGAGTCCAAACCGGCTTCTGCAACTGCGCCGTGGCAGCATACAGGGTCTTTTCCTTCCCCTCCGTGACGTCGAGGGACACGATCCGTCCCAGGCTCTTGCCTCCAGGATCGATCAGTGCCGCAGCGATGGACTTCCCGTCCGGAGACCAGGCCGGATCGAAATAACCGGGAATCGGCAGCGTCGCCAGCACCCGTCTCGTTGGACCCATCAGCATGGGCGATGATCAGCTTCGAATTCGCCTCCGCCGAACTATTGCGAACAAACGCCAATTGCTGGCCGTCCGGTGAGAAGGTGACGGCACTGTCCACGTCTTCGATCAGTTGTCGCGGCGTGCCGCCCAGCACCGGAATCTGGTAAAGAATGCCGATATTGGGGCGTTGCGGTTCGATGCGCACGAAGTACAGGTAGCTGCCATCGGGCGTAAAGGTCAGGCCGGTGTACTTCGCCTCTGTGCCGGGGATAATCTCCTTGCTGCTGCCGGTGGCAATGTGGCGCATCCAGAGGCTCTGCCGCCCCCCTCCATCATCGCGGGCGTCGAACACGTACTCACCGTCCGTCGAAACTGTGGTCAGAATAGTCTTGCCGGTGCTCGTCAGCTTCTCCATGGTCATGTTCTGGAACGGCATCGGCCCTGATTCGTGACGGTTCCACAACGAGTACACGCCGAAGCCTGCCGCAGCCAGAATGGCGATGACCACCACAGTCATGACGCCTGCGCGCGCTTTGTGCTGCCTGGCGTTCTCCACCAGCACGCGTCCGCTCGAAACGTGCGCCGCGGCAGCGCTGACCGGCGCAGAGGTTTGTGACGACGGTGCGGCCGCCGCCACGGTTCCGCTCTGCACAAACGTCCCCGAGCTACGACTGGCGCCGCTGTCGCGCTTCAGCCGCTTCAAGTCGGCGCGCATCTCCGCTGCCGACTGATAACGCAGATCGACGTCCTTCTCCAGCGCCTTGTCGATGACTTCCTCCAGCTTCGGAGGAATCGCTGCATTGAACTCCGTCGGGCGAGCCGGGCTACCTACCAGGATCCCCTGAAAAATCACCGCCGAGGTCTTGCCATCGAACGGAATCTTCCCCGTTGCCATCTCGTACAGCACCGAGCCAAGCGAAAACAGATCACTGCGGCCATCCAGTTCGTCGCCGCGTGCCTGTTCGGGCGACATATAGGCCACCGTCCCCACCGCAGTCCCAGCCGAGGTTAGTTGCGGGCGCACCAGCGTCGGCGCATCTCCTCCATCCGTTTCCAGAGCAACGTGTCGGTCACTGGCCAGCTTGGCCAGGCCGAAATCCAGGATCTTGGCCTGCCCACGGCTGGTGACGAATATGTTTCCCGGCTTGATGTCGCGGTGAACAATCCCCTTGCTGTGCGCGATGTCCAATCCTTCGGTGACCTGGATGCCGATGTCGAGGATCTTGTCCAATGGCATGGGAATGCCCTGGATCTTCTCGCTAAGGCTTTCACCTTCCAGCAGTTCCATCGCGATAAACGATCGCCCGTCGCACTCCTCGATGGCATAAATCGTGCAAATGTTGGGATGATTCAGTGCCGACGCCGAGCGGGCTTCCTGCTTGAAGCGTTCCAGCGCCGAGGCGTCTTGCTCGGCATCGGGGGACAGGAACTTCAGCGCGACGTGCCGCCCCAAGTGGGTATCCTCAGCCTCATACACCACCCCCATCCCGCCTGCGCCAAGATGCCGCAAGATCGTGTAATGAAGGATGTTCTGGCCGACAATAATGTCCAAGATTCAGTTCTCCGTGGATTGGCAATTCTATTGTGCCACGAACCCACTCAAGGAGCCTCGGGCGGCGGCGATGTGACGCCTCGGAAGACCGAGCCTGCATCACTTCCGAGTAGCCAAAGTTGCCGCGTTTATACTTGTCGCGAAAGTAATCCTATGAAAAACTTCTCTCTCTCCGCCATTGCCCTCGTGGTGTGTACGCACCTTGTTGCGGTGCAGCTTGCCGCGCAGCCCCAGCAGGCGGCACAGGCTGCTACGAACAACCCGCCGCCCGGCATCGACCTCATCTGGGCGCTCAAGATCCCGATGCGCGACGGTGTCCCCCTCAACGGCACCGTTTTCAAGCCCACCGGGCAGACCCAACCTCTGCCGGTCATTTTTACGCTTACCCCGTATATCTCCGACTCTTATCAAAATCGCGCCTCCTATTTTTCGCAGCACGGATATGTCTTCGTGCTGGTCGATGTGCGCGGCCGCGGCAACTCCGAGGGCGTCTTCGAGCCCTTTGCGCAAGAAGCACGAGACGGCCACGACATCGTGGAGTTCCTCGCCCAGCAGCCCTGGAGCAACGGCAAGGTCACCATGTGGGGAGGCTCTTACGCTGGATTTGACCAATGGGCCACTCTGAAGGAGCTGCCGCCGCACCTCGCCACCGTCGTGCCGGTAGCATCCGCACATGCAGGCGTGGACTTCCCGTATTTCAAGGGGATTTGGACGAGTTACGACATGCAGTGGCTGACGTTCACCAGCGGCAAAACGGGAAACGCCAACCTTTTCGGCGACAGTCCGTTCTGGATCCAGAAATTTCGCGAGATGTATCTCGGCCAGCGCCCGTTCAACTCGTTGGATCAGATTGTGGGCAACACCACCACTGTTTTCCAGAAATGGCTTCAGCATCCTGCCTATGATGCCTACTGGCAGGCCATGGCGCCCACGCCCGAGCAGTACGCGAAGATGGCTGTGCCTATCCTGAGCATCACCGGACATTATGATGGCGATCAGCCCGGAGCCATGTCCTACTATCGCGAGCACATGAAGTACGGCAACGCTGAGGCCAAGGCGAAGCACTATCTGATCATCGGGCCCTGGGACCATCCCGGAACCCGTACACCCAAGAAAGACGTCGGAGGCCTGACGTTTGGCGACGCCAGCCTGCTCGATATGAACGACCTTCATCGCCAGTGGTACGACTGGACGCTAAAGAACGGGCCCAAGCCGGAGTTCCTCAAGAAGCGGGTCGCGTATTACGTTGTCGGACCGGGAGCGGAGAACTGGAAGTATGCCGACGATCTTGATGCCATCGCCACCGAGCACCGTACGCTTTACCTCACCTCGCAGGCCGGCAGCGCAAACGACGTCTTCCACTCCGGACAAATGCTGGACCAGCCTTCGCCGTCTGCGCCCGACAAGTTCGTGTACGATCCCGGCGATCTGCGCCCTGCAGAACTGGAAAAGGAGGACATCGCCAAGCCTCTCACCGACGAGCGTTACGCCCTGAATCTGTTTGGCAACGGCGTCGTGTATCACAGCGCGCCGTTTCCCGAGGCGACCGAAATCTCCGGCAATGTCAAGCTCACGGTGTGGATGGCAATGGATGTGCCCGACACGGACTTCGCGGTTACCCTGTACGAAATCCTGCCCGACGGCAGCAGCGTGCAACTGAGCAGCGATGCTTTGCGGGCGCGTTACCGCGAGTCGTTGCGTGAGCCCAAGTTGGTCACCCCCGGCCAAATCACGCGCTATGACTTCGACGGCTTCACCTGGTTTTCGCGGCGCGTGTCCAAGGGCAGCCGCCTGCGGCTGGTGCTGAATTGCATTAATAGCATCAACTTCGAGAAGAATTACAACTCAGGTGGCAATGTCGAAAGCGAATCGGGCAAGGACGCGCGCATGGCTCACGTGACTGTTTACCACGACGCGGAACACGCCAGTACGCTGGAAATCCCCGTCGTGAAATAGATCCAAGGGCGCTACCGCCCCGCTGTTAGACCTGTTCGGTCCGGTCGCTGATCAGCACCCCATTGCGCGCGTAATCGTGCCGCGGCACTTCTACGAACGCGATCGACAGGCTTTCCGGCTTGACGTTGAGCTCTTCCTGCATCACTTCCGTGATGCGCCTGACTGCTCTTCGCTTTTGCTCCACCGTGCGACCTTCCAGCATGGTGATCTGTACATGCGGCATGGATTCTCTCCGGCTCAGCCCAGCTTGCGGCGCCCGGCTACTTCGCGATCTCGAATCCCGCGAAGAAGTAGCTCAACTCGAACCGCGCCGTGTCTTCCGCGTCCGATCCGTGCACTGCGTTCTTCTCGATGCTCGACGCCCACTTCTTGCGGATGGTTCCCTCGTCCGCCTTGGCGGGATCGGTGGCGCCCATCAGCTTGCGGTAGTCGGCGATGGCGTCTTCCTTCTCCAGTACCATGACCACGATCGGCCCGCTCGACATGAAGTTGGTCAGCGACTCGAAGAAGGGGCGATGAACGTGGACGGCGTAGAACCCTTCGGCCTGCGCCTTGTTGATGTGCAGCATCTTCATGCCCAGGATGCGGAAGCCATTTTGCAGCAGCGTGTTGATAATGTCGCCGGTGGCGCCCTTCTCGACCGCATCCGGTTTAACGATGGAAAGAGTGCGTTGCAGTGTCTTCATTCGTGAATGAGTCCTTTTGTGATTACCTGGAGCTGTAGTTTCATTTCTGATTTGAAACACCCGTCATTCCGACCGAGCGGCGCCTCGCCGCGAGCGGAGGAACCTGCTTCTTGAAAGCCATGAATATTCCGTGCCCTCCGCGCCTCTGCGCTTCCTACGCCTTCGCCACCTTCGGCGCGGCCTTCACCAGCGTCTCCCCGATCTCCGCCGGCGTGCTCGCCACGTGAATGCCTGCCGCTTTCATCGCCTTGATCTTCTCCGCCGCAGTTCCCTTGCCGCCCGAGATGATCGCGCCCGCGTGTCCCATGCGCCGTCCCGGAGGCGCGGTCTGTCCGGCGATGAACCCGACCACCGGCTTCTTCACGTTCTGCTTGATGTACTCGGCCGCGGTCTCCTCGGCGCTGCCGCCGATTTCGCCGATCATGATGATCGCTTCGGTTTCGGGGTCCTGGTTGAACAGCGTGATCGCGTCGATGAAGTTCGTGCCGATGATCGGGTCGCCGCCAATCCCGATGGCCGTCGACTGGCCGATGCCGCGCGTCGTGAGCTGATACACCGCCTCGTAGGTCAGCGTGCCCGAGCGCGAAACGATTCCCACATTGCCTTCCTTATGAATGCTGGCCGGCATGATGCCGATCTTGCACCGGCCCGGCGAGATGATGCCCGGACAGTTCGGCCCGATCAGCCGCGAGTTCTTCGTCTTCAGGAACTCCCACACCTTCACCATGTCCAGCGCCGGAATGCCTTCGGTAATGCACACGATCAGCGGAATCCCGGCGTCGGCGGCTTCCATGATGGCGTCCGCCGCGAACGGAGGCGGCACGAAAATCACCGTCGCATTCGCGCCCGTCTTGGACACCGCCTCGCTCACCGTGTTGAAGATGGGCCAGCCTTCGTGCGTCGTCCCACCCTTGCCCGGAGTCACGCCACCCACCACCTGCGTTCCGTACGCCTGCGAAGCCTTCGAGTGAAACGTTCCTTCACGGCCCGTCAGTCCCTGCACAATCAGTCGCGTCGATTTATCTACCAGGATGCTCACTTGACCCTCTTTGCCGCCGCGACGACTTTCTCGGCCGCGTCTTTCATGGTCTCTGCCACGATGAAATTCAGTCCGCTCGCTTTCAGGATTTCGCGGCCCTGTTCGACGTTCGTCCCTTCCAGCCGCAGCACAATGGGCAACTGGATGTTGGTCTTCTTGGCCGCGCTCACCACGCCGTTGGCCAGCGTGTCCACGCGCAGAATGCCGCCGAAAATGTTAATCAGCACCGCCTTCACGTTCTTGTCGGCGAGCAGGATTTCGAAGGCGTGCGTCACCTGCTCCTCGTTGGCGCCGCCGCCCACGTCGAGGAAGTTGGCCGGCATGCCGCCCGCGTACTGGATGATGTCCATGGTCGCCATCGCCAGCCCCGCGCCATTCACCATGCAGCCCACGTTGCCGTCGAGCTTGATGTAGTTCAGCGCGTACTTGCTGGCCTCGACCTCCAGCGGATCTTCTTCGCTCAAGTCGCGCAGCTCCTTTATGTCGGGATGTCGGTACAGCGCGTTGTCGTCGAAGTTCATCTTGGCGTCGAGCGCGAACAGCCGTCCGTCGGTTGTGGTGATGAACGGATTGATCTCCACCAGCGAGGCGTCGGTGTCTTCCGCCGCGCGGGCCAGCGCCGATCATGAACTTCACCGCGCCGCTGATGTACTTGGGATCGAGCCCCAGCTTGAACGCAATCTTGCGCGCCTGGAAAGCCTGCAATCCCATGCCCGGAACGATGTGCTCCTTGATGATGGCGTCTGGGTTACCGGCGGCGACCTCTTCGATCTCCATGCCGCCCGCAGCCGACGCCATGAAGACGTTGCGTCCGTTGGTGCGGTCGAGCACGATGCCGAGGTACAGCTCGCTGGCGATGGGCAGAGTCTCTTCGATCAGCAGCCGCTGCACCTTCTTGCCCTCGGGGCCGGTCTGGTGCGTCACCAGCGTCATGCCGAGCATCTTGCCCGCCAGCTCGGCTGCCGCTTCCGGCGACTTGGCGATCTTCACGCCGCCGCCCTTGCCGCGCCCGCCGGCATGAATCTGCGCTTTCACCACCACTCCGGTTGCGCCTTCGCGGAACAGCTCACGCGCCGCCGAGTCGGCTTCTTCCCGGCTCTCGACCATGCGCCCGCGCGGCACGGCCACGCCGTACTTCGACAGGATTGCCTTGCCCTGGTACTCGTGAATTTTCATGTTGGTACGACGGATGCGAGCCGTTGGCGAATCCAGCCCTCGTTAACTTACCGCTGGCTGGAATCCCTGACGAGACCCACCGCTCCGGCCCCGCAGGGCCGGACTGTCTGCTCCTTGTGAGAATGGCGATACAACAGGAAACTGCCTAGTGTACCCGAGGGGTGAACACTGCCGCAATGACACTGGAAACGTCGATTTCCGTGCTATGCTGCCCACGCATGGACGAGCCTGAACACGACGAATACTTTCCTGTCGGTGTATTCCACGAGCGCCCTGACAGCGACGACTTCGTGCGCGAGTGGTACTCGGCTCACCTGAGATCCATGCGTGAACCTTCGCTCTGGCAACTCGGCCAGGCGACCGATGCCGAGTTCTTCCGGTTTCTGTGGATTCCAACGTGGCTGTCACCATTTGCTGTTCGATTGGAAACAAGCGCCGACGGTACGACCTCCGTCTATGGGCGAACGACCAACGGACTTGGCGGTTATGAAGCCGGCACTCTGACGCACGATTCGACCCGAGTGTTAACCCTCGAAGAATATCGACAGTTCAAGAAACGCCTCGAGGCCACCGTGTTCTGGACGCTTCCGGCGAAAAAGCCTGTCCCACTCGGAGCTTGTGACGGAGAACAATGGATATTCGAGGGCGTGTCGCGAGGACGCTACCACATCGTTGATCGCTGGTCCCTTCGTAACAGTCCCCTCGTTGACTTGGCACTCTATCTTCTCAGCCTCTCCGCACTGCCTATTCCCAGCGAGAGACTACAGCCCCGACCCCGAGAGGCGAGCGACTTTAAGTGGATGCGCTAGCGATACGAGCTTGAGATTGCCGAGTGCTACTCTAATTGCTTATTGCTCCCATGATCCTAGATGCCCTGCACAAGATCGCCAACCACGGTTCCTCGCTCACCCGCGACGAGGCCCGTGACGTCATGGCTGAAGTCCTGCGCGGCGAAGCCACCGACGCCCAGATCGCTGCCCTGCTCGTCGCCCTGCACATGAAGGGCGAGACGGTGGAAGAGATCGTCGGCTTCGCGCAGGCCATTCGCGCGGCTGCCACGCCTCTGGTTGGTGATGACGGCGATACCGTGGACGTGAGCGGCACCGGGCGCGACGCCTTGGTCGATACCTGCGGTACTGGCGGAGACACCTCCGGCACCTTCAACATCTCGACTGCCGTCGCTTTCGTGACCGCCGGCGCGGGCGTGCGCGTCGCCAAGCACGGCAATCGCAGTATCAGTTCAAAATGCGGCTCCGCCGATGTGATGGAAGCCCTCGGCGTAAACATCAATTTGCCACCCGCGCGCCTCGCCGCCTGCCTTCGCGAAACCGGAATCGCCTTCCTCTTCGCGCCGGCCATGCATTCCGCCATGAAGTACGTGCAGCCCGCCCGCCGCGAGTTGCACTTGCGCACCGTCTTCAATCTGCTGGGCCCGCTGACCAATCCGGCGAACGCCTCGGCACAGGTCGTCGGCGTCTATTCTGCCGACCTGGTCGAGAAACTTGCGGAGGCCCTCAGCGAACTCGGTCTCCGTCGCGCGCTGGTCGTGCATGGCCGCGACGGGTTGGACGAGATCACAATCTCCGGGCCAACCAAAATCGCCGAGGTTCGCGCTGGCAACGTGCGCACTTACGAAGTCACCCCGGAAGAATTCGGCTTGAACCCAGCCCCGCTCGATGCCATCGCTGGGGGCGATGCCCAACACAACGCCGCCCTCATCCGCGCCGTGCTCGACGGGGAGCGATCCGCTCGACGCGATGTAGTAGTCCTGAACGCCGCCGCGGCACTGGTTGCCGCCGGAAATGCCGACCACATCAGCGAAGCGGTGCCACTCGCCGCTTATGCCATCGACTGCGGCCACGCTCGCCAGCGCCTGCAGTTGCTGGTGGAGTTCACCAACCGCCAATCGTAGAATGCAGTCTCACATTTTCCGCAAGGAGAAGGGATCCATGAAGCCTGCTCGCTGGTTGATCCTGCTGGCTGCCATCGTGATGTTTCTTGCCGGCCTGGCGCACACGCTCGGCTACAAATTCGTCGTGCCCATCCTGCTCAAGAGCAATCTTGCCCCCCATATCGTGGATGCGATCAAGGGCGTGTGGCTCATCTACTCCGCCCACCTCATCTTGTTGAGCGTGGTCATCGCGTGGGTGAGCCGATTGCACGGCACCCGTTCACTCATCTTGTTCCTGGCGCTGTTTCCGCTGATTGACGCCGTGTTGATGTACCACTTTGTAGGGTTCTTTGTGGGCTTTTACATGGTCTCGACAGCGGCGGCGCTCTTGCTGGTCGGCGGCTGGCTCCTGCCGCACGGCGAGGACGCGACGCTCAAATAGTCCTGCGCAAACAAAAAAACAGCGCACCCTGCGATGCGCTGCCTCTGCATCAAACTCTGCTTCGGGCTTATTTGTTTGCGTCCACTACCGGAATGTTCGCAGCCAACTGCAGATTAATCAGCAGGTCGAGGCGGCGGTCGATCTGGTACCACAACGCCGTCTTCTTGGCCGAGATCGCCTTCTCGAAGATCGGCACGTACTTCAAGCGCGTAGCCGTGAACTGTTGGTCGATGGCCCCTGCCCGCTTCATCAAGTCATTCGCCTCGGCATCGGTCATGCTGTCGTACTTCTGCGCATATTCCTTGATCAACGCCACTCGCTGGTCGCCGATCTTCGCAACCTCCGCCGAATACTGGTCATAAATCGGCCAGAACTTGGTGGCTTCCGCGTCGGTCAGGGTCATGTTCGCCGCCACGATCTGCTTCTTCTGCGAGCGGACATCTTCCCGCAGCATCTGGATGTCCTGGTCCAGGCTGGCCTTTGGCGCTGGTGCGCCCGCTCCGGGAACGCTCTGCGCCTCCTGTGCAAACACCGGCACGCTCGCCAGCAACATCGCGCTTGCCACTACCAGTACAGCTAAGTAACTCTTCTTCTGCATTCTCTCTCCTTGGAATTTTCGGGTTGCGCACTTTCGTGCCTTGGCTTTCCGCTCGAATCCTGCTTCGGGAATGGCAGGCTCCCGTAGGTGTGCCGTAGCCTGCTCGTTCTCACTTCCTTCTTCCGCACCGACCGGAGCAAGTACCCCAAAGCGGTGCGAGTCGTCACTCGGAATCAGGAATTTTGGATTGCTTGGGTATTATAACGAACCGCCGCAGAACCGATGCTACGCAGTTACCCTTCGAGGAATGCCAGAATCGCCGCAAGAAGACTATTGGCTCCTTGAACTCTTACTTAAACAAACGAGTCTACATAACTGCTATTGCTGTTGTTGTGTCTGGTCTGGTGGGAACTGATTACCCGGCGTGAGTTGTTGATTTTGCTGCTGGTTTTGTTGCGGATTGGTACCGCCTGGCTGCTGGCCGAATGGGCTTTGATTCCCTTGGTTCAATTGTCCGGCGGGAGTGCCCACCTGCGTTCCGCCAAAAGATTGCCCGTCGTAGGGACCGCGCAGCAGGACGTTCGCACGCTCCATTGCCGGGTTGTAGATGAACATCCACTCGTCATACTTCTTCTTCTTGTTGAAGACGCGGATCGTGGATTCCTTGTCCTTGCTGGCAACCCCGACAATCGCTCCGCCGCCAAACGTCTGTCCGCCCACGCCCGTGTTGCCGAAAATCGTATTGTTGCTGCCGGTCTGGCCCGTTACTCCCGAGTTCTGTCCCCCGCCCGGGCTCTGTCCCGTGGCCGCGCTGCCGGCCTGGCCAAGTCCCGGTCCCAGGCTGAAGCCCGTCTGACCCGCCGCGCCCCCACCCGGCCCGCCGAACGGCGACGCTCCCGCACCAGCCTGAGTAGTAGTTGGAGTCTGGTTGCCGAACCCCGCCCCTGGCTGTTGCGGGGACAATTGCGCTCCCGCAGGCGCGGTGTTAGCGAGCAGGTTGTCACCCGCCGCGCCTGTGGCCGGCGCGGTGATCGGAGCCGCTCCCTGGTTCGCTCCCAGGCCTGTCTGCGTTCCGCCCTGCCCTCCCAATTGCCCCGCCAATGCTGTCGGGTTCGCGCCCACCAGCATCGAAATGTCCCCGTAGTGCAAGAGCTTCCACTGGCCGTCCTTGGTCAGTGGATCCTTGAAGCGCCGCCGCAGAAAGCGGATCTGGTTGGTGTTGTCGAGTTGCTCGAGGTTGGCGGGATACCGTCCGAACTTCTTGTAGTACTTCTTGATCGCCCGCGCATACTCGGTGCCGCGATGGATCATCTCCGCTTCGCGATCGCGCTTCACCTGCTGCACGAAGCTCGGTGCCATCGCCATGGCGAAAATCACCATCATCGCCATCATGAACAGCACCGCCAGCAGCATGGCGCCACTGTCGCGCCTCCGGCGAAGCGTATTTCCGGTCCTTAGGCCGCCGTTCACAGGTAATCTCTCTGGATTTTCCGGGCGGACCTCAGTCCGCGCTGACAGCGCGTATGGAACCGCCGCCACTCTCGCCGTTTCGCCCGCTTGGATGGATTCTGCCTGCTTCATACAACTCGACTGCCAGCCTACCCCGCCGTCAGCGGGAGCGTTTGGCGATTGTTGGTCAACACGTCCTCGACTTCCACCGAGCTGGGACCAATTTTGAGTATCTTGTAGCGCCGGTCGATGATCTGCCCTTCCTTGGCGATAAAGATATCCTCGCCCTTGGAGAGGAAAACCTGCTTCGGCCCGCTTTTGTTGCCGCTGTAGCCATAGAACTTCAGCGGGATGGGCGGTGGTGGCGGCGGCGGTGGCGGGCCTGTATCGATCACCTTTTTCACCGGTTGTGGTATCGCCTCCGGCTCAGGCTGCGACTGGAAGATGTCTCGTCCCGATCCTTTGTAGGTCACATCTTCACTTGACTTCAACAGGTCGAGTCGCAGGGTAGGATCAAGCGATTGCGCAAGCTGCACGGGCCCGCCTTTGCGACTAGGCTTGCCAGCCGCTTTTGCGGGTGCGTTTGTTACGGTTGCGGCCGGAACTGATGCCACTTCGTCACCGTTGTGGAGCCAGTTGTAGAGCGCAAATGCCGCCACCACCAGGAGCCCGGCAGCGATGGCTGTCTTCGTCTTGTTCTCGGTGCCGAGCTTCACGACGTCCCCGACCCGCTTCGCAAATAGGTTTCCATCTTCAACTGCAGACGCACGTTGCCTTGCTGTTCCCCCAGGGTCACTCCATCCACGACGAAGAACAACTTGCTTCGCTCCAGTGCATTGATAAACTTCGCTTCCTGCAGGTAACTCCCGGAGAGCGCAACTTCGATGCTCAGCTTGCGCAAACCTTCCACCGGCGCTTCCTTGTCGTCATACTTCACCGCCGCGATGCGCACTCCGCTATCGGCGGCCAGCTTACCCAGCTGTTCCGCCACCGCGGAGTACTCCGACGGGAAGCGCTCCTTTTCGAACGCGGCAATGTCAATGGAGGCTTGTTTCAATTTGCCATCCATGCCTCGCGCGGGCAGCACCTCCTGACGCTTCGCTGCCAACTGCGTCTGGAGCGTGTCCAAGTCGCGCTGCCGCGCCGCGCGCGACCGTCCCAACGGAGACAGTAGGTACCCCACGCACGCCAAGTCGAGCACCACCAGCCCGATCAGCACCGGTAACAGGGTCTTGCGCACCTCGCGAATGCTGGCCATCAGCGGGCCCCTCCCACGTTTGACGAAAGCTTTTGGGCTGCGGTGTTGCTCGCGCCCGCCCCGTTCGCAGCTGTTTTCGCCGGGGCTGTCGCCTTCTTATCCTTTTCCGAGCCGCTGCCGGCCTCCGTGCCCGTGTCCTCCGCGAACGGAACATACACCGCCGCGATGTCAAACTGAATGTTGCCGCCCGCAGGGCCGGCGCTACCCTCGCTGCCCAGGGTATTCTCGGCTTGCACCTGCGGAGTGCGGAAGTGCCGCGACTTCTCCATCCGTTTCACCAGTTCGACCGCCTTCTCGCGCGAGCTGGTCGCCACCATTACGTGCAGCACAAGTTGGTTCTGCCGGTTAAACTCGGGCTTCATCGAAACCACGTGGATGTTCGCCGGCATCAGCTTCTCCATCTCGGTGAAAACCAGTGTCCACGACAGCGCCTTGCGAGCGAACAAGTCGTTCATGAATGCCGACTGGTCCGCGACATCGCGGTTCTGCGGCTGATTGAGAATAGTCAAGGCCTGCGCCTTCTCGTCGTCGAGGCTGGCAATCTCCTGCTTCGCCGCTGCGATCTTCTGGTCGACATCGCGGGTATGCGAGCGCTGATACAAGATGTATCCCAGCAGCCCTACCGTCAGCACCGCCAGCGCCACCAGCAGCATCCCCAGCCGCCGAGTGTATTCCCGCGCTGCTTCGTAGGGACTGGAGGCGAGATTGATATTGATACGCATCAGGACACCAGCGCCCCCGCCACTCCCGCCAGCGCCGGACGCGCCACGCTACCGGCACCTGCGCCCGCCAGGCTGCTGGAGATCAACTCTTCCACGCGAATGCTGCTGCTGCTGGTGCTGAACGCCGCTTGCAGCGCCTGTGCCGACTGCACTCCGGTCACCAGCACCAGGTCCACCGAAATACCGTAGCGGTCCTCGAAATACACCAGCGAGGTGTTTACGTCGTCGACCAGAGACTCGCCGGTGACCGCGGTTCCGCCATTTTCCAGCGCGCGATACAGCAACAACTGGTTCTGGTCCACGATGGCGAAGCTGGTGGTTCCGGGCTCAACCTTGATGACCATGGTGGGCCGCGATGCGTCAACCACACCCAGCGCTGCGATCATCGACGGCAGCACCGCGCCGGGATTGTACCCCGCATCACGCACCACCGATTCATATTCCTCCAGCACGTTCTTCGGAGTCACCGCTGCCACCACTCTCACGCCTTCGGCCGCGGGCTGGCGGTCGAACGACACGGAAGACGCGTCCACATCAAACGGCAGCGACTTCTTGAGACGGAAGCGCACCACCGCTTCGGCGTCCTGCGGCCTTTCCGGCAAGGTGTCGAAATCGAGCAAAAGGATGCGCGTGCTGGCGTCGGGAATGACCAGCGTAATGTCGTGCGATCGGCCTGCCACCAGCGCCAGCGACTCGCGTAGCGCCGTCACCAGCGCGTCGCGCGAGCTGATATTGGCGTGCTGCAGCCCCGGGGTTACGGTGCCCGCCAGCAGGGCCTGCGCATGCACCGCATCCAGCGTCTGAGCGCGGGCGGCGGCACGGGCCACGACCACACGATCAGCGGAAATCTCGCACGCCACCCTCGGCCTCAGACTGTTGCTGCTTGCCATATCTGCCATCGCGCTTCGCGTTGATAACCGGTAACTGGTAGCTGGTAACTGGTCATTTGTATGGGAATTTCACCGTCCAACCTTCGTTAGCAATCGTTCCGAATAGTGATGATCCGATTCCCCTCGACCACCGCACCACCAGTCACCAGTTACCAGCAACCAAAAGGTAATTGCTTACCTCGTCGTCTCGATGAACGTGACCTTGTTAATCTCTTTCAGCGTGGTCAATCCACGCTTCACTCTATCAAGCGCCGACTCGCGGAGGAAATGCATTCCTTCTTCGCGCGCCGCCCGGCGGATTTCGCTACTGGGCCGCTTGGCCAGAATCATCTCCCGCACATTATCGGTCAGCTCCAGCAACTCGTGAATGGCGGTGCGTCCGCGGAAGCCCGTGCCTGAGCACTCGATGCAGCCTTCGCCTTCGTAGAACGGCACGTTGCGCCACTCTTCCGGATCCAGCCCGCTCGCCTCCAGCACCTCGTCGGAATAGTGCACTTCTTTCTTGCAGAATTCGCAGATCAGGCGCACCAGCCGCTGCGCCAGGATGCAGTTTAGCGCCGACACAAAGTTGTAAGCCTCGACGCCCATGTTCAGGAAACGCCCCAGCACGTCCACCACGTTGTTGGCGTGGACGGTCGTGAACACCAGGTGTCCGGTCAGCGCCGAGTTGATCGCGATCTGCGCCGTCTCCGTGTCACGGATTTCGCCCACCATGATCTTGTCGGGATCGTGACGCAAAATAGACCGCAACCCGCGCGCAAACGTCAGGCCCTTCTTCTCGTTCACCGGGATTTGCGTAATGCCTACGATCTGGTACTCGACCGGGTCTTCGATGGTAAGCAGCTTGTCTTCATCGCTCTTGATTTCGTTAAGCGCCGCGTAGAGCGTAGTGGTCTTGCCCGAGCCCGTCGGCCCGGTCACCAGCACCATTCCGTACGGCTCTTTGATGTAGCGGCGGAATTTGTGCAGGTCCTCGTCGTTAAAACCCACCACGTCGAGCGTCAGCTTGTGGAACTTCTCGCTCATCGACTCCTTGTCGAGTACGCGCAGCACCGCGTCTTCGCCGTGGATCGACGGCATGATGGACACGCGGAAGTCGATGGAGCGCCCGTTGTAGCGCACTCGGAATCGCCCGTCCTGCGGCACGCGCCGCTCGGAAATATCGAGCTCGCTCATCACCTTGATGCGCGAAATGATGGTCGAGTGAAATTCCTTCGCGATGGGCGGCATCGCCTGTTGCAGCACGCCGTCGATGCGGTACTTGATGACCACCGAATCGTCGCGCGTCTCGATGTGAATGTCGCTGGCCCTCCGCTGCAACGCGGTGAAGATCATCGTATCCACCAGCTTGATGATCGGGCTGATGTCGCTTTCCGCCGTCAGCTTTTCAATCGAGATGGTCTCGTCCGCATTCTCGTCTTCGTGGATCACGTCGAGCGCGAAGTCTTCGCCCGCTTCTTCCAGTACGCGCTGCGACTGCTCGGTCTTCTTCAGCACATCGCTGATCTGCGTCAGGGTTGCGACCTTGGTGACAATGCGCCGCCCCAGGTTGAGGCTGATTTCGTCGATCATCATCAACTGGCTGGGATCGGCGATGGCAATCACCAGTCGGCCATCCTGCGTTTCCTGCAGCGGAACGAAGTTGTAGCGGAACATCAAGTCCACTTTGATCTTGCGGAACAGCTCGTGCTGGATATGGAAGTTCTTCAGGTCCACGAACTCGCAGCGATAGCGGCGCGCCAGGTCCTGGGCATGCGCCAGTTCGTCCGCAATGGTCATGCCGCTGCCATTGCCGCCATTCACGAAAATTGATTTCTTATCGGCCATTCAAAAACTACCTTTCAGCCCAAACTGTCCCCGTCATTCACTTCTCTACGCTCGTCATCCTGAGCAAGGACACGCCGAAGGGCGCGCATCCCAGTCGAAGAGCCTGCCCTGAGCGTGCCGAAGGGACCCGCTCTTTCTGACCACCGACCACTAACCACTAGCCACTAATGTATCCCTCCCGCCCCCAAACTGAAGATCGGCAGGTAGAGCGAAATCAACACAAACGCCACCACCACACCCATCACGATCAGGATCAGCGGTTCGATCAGCGCCATGGCCGTCGCCAGCGCGTTGGTCACATCTTCCTCGTAGAACTCTGCTACCGAGTTCAGCATCGCCGGCAGGGCTCCCGTGGACTCGCCCACTTCAATCATCTCCACCGACATCTCCGGAAACACGCTGGACGTCTCCAGGCTGCGCGCCAGTGGCTGCCCTTCTCGCACCTGGCGGGTGGCGCTTCCGATGCCGTGCGAGATCAGGCGGCTCTGCATCGACTCGCCGGCGGTTTCCAGCGCGGGCACCAGCGGCAGTCCGCCCGACAACAGTGTCGACAACATGCGGGAGAACACCGCCACCTGGTACTTCAGCCAGATATCGCCCAGCAACGGCATCTTCAACCTGATCGCGGTCCATTTGCATCGCCCCGGCATCGCTCTTCACCCAGCGCCACAGCAGAAATCCCACAATCAGCAACGCCGCCACGGAGTAGGGAGCGTAGCGCTGCGCGTTGGTGCCGATCGCCAGCATGAACATAGTCATCGGCGGCAACTCCACGCCGAGCTGGTTGTACAACATGGCAAATTGCGGGACCACATAGGTGATGAGGAAGGTCAGCATCACCACCAGCATCACGACCAGTAGCGCGGGATACACCAGCGAGGACACCAGCTTCTTGCGGAAGCTTACCGCCAGCCGCTGAAACGCGATATAGCGCCCCAGCACCTCTTCCAGGTTGCCCGACTTCTCGCCCGCCAACAGCGTCGTAGTGTAAACCTTGGGGAACACCTTCTGCTCCGCAAACGCTTCAGAGAGCAGCGCTCCACCGCGCACCCGGTCGCGCACATCATGCAGCACCGTGCGGAAGAACGGGTTGCGCTGCCGCTTCATCAACAGCTCGATCGACTGGATAATCGGCAGTCCCGCGTGGATGAGGGTCACGAACTGCTGATTGAAGATGACAAACTGGTCTTGCTTGACTTTGCGGCGACGCGGCAGCCGCACTTCCGACGAGAGCAGGCCCTTGGGCTTGACCGAGTAGATCAGGAACCCCTGCTGGGCAAAGCGCTCGCGCACCTCAACCTCCGAGTTCCCCAGCTCTACCTGTTCCAGGACATGGCCGCGTTCGTCGGCCATCCGGATCGTGTACTCGGCCATGAAAGTGACTGATTCCTTTGGATGTCCCTAGTTTAACAGTTGCCAGAGACCGGTTGTCAGTTGTCGGTTCTCAGTTGCTCGCCAATGACGTATCAAACCAATCCTTCCGAAACTGACAACTGGCAACTGGCCACTATTCCACCAACTCCGTTCCCTGCACTACTTCGACGCCCGGGGGAGGCGTGAAGCGAAAGCGCTGGTCTGCCACTTGGACGTTTTCTTTCTGCTGAAGAAAGCGGAACTCCGTCACCGAACCATCCAACTGGTCGATGACAATGCGTCGAATCAGGCCATCGGGACTTACTTCCAGCAAGGTGTTCGCAACCCGATCTGCCATGTTCTTCGGAATTCCCTGCAGCACGATGTCACCTTCATACACCGGCTTCTGCCCGCTCGCGATGCTTAGCCCGTCGAATTCTTTCTCCAACTTGGTTTTGCCCAAAAGGTAGCGCAGCGGAGAGCGCAAGTCGTCCAACTGCTTTACCGAGGCACGGCGCACCTGGCGCTCCCCCGGAACGTAAAACCATGCCGTCTTTCCGTCGGTGAGGAACAACTTAGGCCGCGGCTGCTCATAGTCCCAGCGCATCCGACCGGGCTTCTTCAGCGTCAGAGTGCCACTTTCCGTACGCGTCATGCCCGCCCCGGAGTAGGTTTCCGAAAACTGCGCCTCCAACGTCTGCAAATGGTTGTACCGCTGATCGACTCTTTCGGCGATAGCGTGAACATCACTCTGCGCGGCTACGGCGACCGCGCCGCAGAAGGATAGAAGGACGAACGAAATCCATGCGGTCTGAGTTGTTCGCCGAAGCATGTACGTCGATTCTAGTGGAAATCAAGCTCGAGCAACGATGCGAAGACGCTTGATAAGCCGAGTGGCGCCTATTTGTCGCGCGATGCCGACGGCCGGCGATAGACATTTCCCCACAATGGATAAAACCCGATCAGTCCTAACACGGGCCCCGGCAGCAAAACCCAAGCGACATTCAACCTCAATCGGCTGAACAATGTTGTAGCCAGAGCAATGGACACGATCGTGATGGCAAACCCGACCGAGTTCTGGATTGCCAGTACGCCCCCCACCAGGTTCGATGGCGAAGCCTGCGCCGATAGCGCCGAAAACTGCGGGGAATCCGCGACCACCGCAGCTCCCCACAACAGCAGCACCGCCAGAAACGCATTTGGCGAGAGTTGTCTCCACCCTGCGGCCACAATCAGACAGCAGAAACCCGAGACCGTGAGTGCCAGGGCTGCCACGCGCGCGCTCCCGATTTTGCGGCTCAATACGCCGCCTCCAAAGCAACCGGCAGCACCAACCGCAATGACCAGAAAAGCGAGCCCCGGAACGCTGAACTGCTGCGCATTCAGGTGCGGCGAAGTTGCAAGTATCAGGGGAACCAGCGTCCAAAACGCATAGAGTTCCCACATGTGGCCGAAGTAGCCGAGGGCGGCGGCGCGAAGATTTGCCGATTCGAACGCGGCCAGAACGCCCCCCATGCGCCGCACCTGTGCCCGAACCGCGAGATGAGGACCATCTCCCAGCCAAAGAATAAGGCAGGCCGCAACGACCGCCAGTCCCGACGAACTCAGGATCACGGTTTGCCAGTTCCACGTGGCTCCTATGAACCGGACACCCTGCGGAAGCGCAGTCCCCAGCGTAAGCATTCCCACCAGATAGGCCAGCGCCGACCCGGTCTGCGTGGGCGCCCAGCTCACAATCAGCTTCATGCCAATCGGATAAATGCCCGCCAGGCTGATACCGACCAGGAACCGGAAGATAGCCGCGCTCATCAGGCCATGGGAGACGAGCGCGAAGCAGGCATTGCACATGGCTCCCAGAAACGCGCTGAGGGCGAAGATACGGCTGGCCGGAAACCGATCGGCCAACCCGCTTAGAGCGAAGCTCGCGGTC
The DNA here is from genome assembly GCA_963758255.1 of uncultured Acidobacteriaceae bacterium. Taxonomy (GTDB): domain Bacteria; phylum Acidobacteriota; class Terriglobia; order Terriglobales; family Acidobacteriaceae; genus DASRAA01. Next base: position 880,688 of record CAVWUX010000001.1, on the reverse strand, counting down.
CCGAGAATGAAGCCCAGTTGCACCGCATTCGTGAGCAGCCCTATTCCGGAAACGCCGATGCCCCACGCCCTCATCAGATCGGGCGCGGCGCTGTTCGCGCTGAACCACAGCGATGTACCCAACAGTTGAGCGATTGCAATCGCCGCCACCGGGTAAGATCGCGAGACTGTCACTGAAGCCGAATCGTGGACTCGCTCATTCATGCGTCGCTAGGGATTGGCACGTAAGAGCCCCGTACGGAAGGCTGGAAGACTGCCGCAATCATATACTGGAACGAGCGACATCCGCGGCAAACGGGCTTGACTACTCCACCGGCATCGCGTTCCGCTCCGTCAGCGTCAGCGTTTGTCCACCGGGCTTGAGCTCCACGCGTACATCCCACAGCAAATGGCCGTTCCCGTAACGCGTCGAGCCAAACACGTAGTACGTCCCCGCGGCCTCAGCCGGGAACGCCGCCTTCCCCGCGGCGTCAAAGCTAACCGTGGCAATGCTCGCCGCTCCCATAGCGTTGAAGCCCTGCCGGCAGACCGGCGAGCCGCTCTTGCATGCTTGCAGCCAGCCCGCAACCACTGACGTGCCGGCTGGCGGATGAAACCCCGCCTTCGTCAGCACCGTTGCAAAGTCTTCGCGGCTCAGACCAAACGTGTGCCCCACCAAAGCATTCTTCCCGCCTGCTGGAGCCGGCAATCCGCTCGCCAGTGCAAGCACCGCAGAGGTGCCTGCTACCAGCGGACTCGCCGGTGCGGTAGCTGCCACATTCGCCGTCGCTGGCGCAGCCGCCGATGCTGGCGCACTCGCCGCGCTCGTCGACGCCATGTTCGATGCCGCCCCTCCTGCCAGCGCCAGCGTCCCCAGGTTGCAACCGCCAACCCCGCCCGGGCCGACGAGCTGTCCTCCCGGAGCTATCTCCAGAGTTCCTGCACCTTCAATCCTCACGATGATCTGGTTCCCACTGGGCTCCACCGCATAAGCATGTTCGCTCGCACTCTGCCCGCACTTGATCTTCGCCGAGTCTTCGTCGAACTCAATTGAGCCGCCCTGCCCCACAAACTCACCGTTGATGCGCAACCCGGGAGTCACCTTGATCCTAGCTCCCGACCCCATTCCAAAAGTGCTCATAGCGTCATTGACGGCCGTTCCGGTAGTGAACGCCGTGCCAGTTGCCACCAGCGCACCCACCGTGCAGCGCACCGACTTCTGTTCGTAGATCGCTACCACGGCAGTCCCGTAGGCCGCCGGATTGGCCGGGTCGTATACCGGCGCCGTTTTCGTCCCAACCTGCACCTGGCCCGACACCGTCATCGGACCCTGCCCCGCCAGCTTTCCATCCGGACGAAGCATCAGCGTAATCGCCTTCGGCTCATTCTCCATGGTCACCACCACCTGCGCCCCGTTCCTCTGCACCATGTACTTCCGCTCCTGGAAAGTCAGGCCCCCACAATGCACGGTCGCCAACGCCGCACTGAAAGCCACCCCAAATCCCTCGCCTTTGTAGTTTCCATTCATGAGCAGACCCGTCGGAGCTCCCAAACCGCCCATCTTCATCAGGCCCTTCGCGATGCTCTTCAACGAGCTCGCCATGTCGCCCGACGAACTTCCACCCGCGGCAGAGTTCCCTCCGGCATTCGTTTGCGGCGCGCCATAGATGTTGTTCTGCGGCTGCGCATTCGCCGCCCATCGCGCCATTTCCTTGGCATGGCTCTTCTCCCACAGCGCTCGAAAATTCGGCGAGAAAAATTGGTTGAGCAGCACTTGGGTAAAGTTCGGATCGATGTCGTACCCGCGCAACGCCCGAAACGTCTTGTCTGGAACGGTTGCTCGGAGCTGCTTGAACTCCGCCATATACTCCGCCCGCAGCCGCCGCTCGTCCCCGGTCAGCGCATCGGCGTAACGACGCTGCAGCTCCCATGCCATGTCTTCAATCATTTTGTTGAACTGCAACAAAGCCCCTAGCTGCCGAGCGACCGTGTCGTCCGCATCCGAGCCCTTGACCTCAGCCAACACCCGTTGCACCGACGGCATTTCACTCAGATAAGGGGGCTTCATCGACTGGGCTTGCAACGACGCTGCCAAGCCAACAACCAGCACGAGGGAAACACGCTTCGTCCTCATTTGCCTCTCCCTTTTCGCACGAACCCGGCCCAAGACTGGACCGGGCTACCCAAGAAGTTGGCCGCCATGATACACCCACCGTCTTCGCATTCCGCGTCAAAACAAGAGCCCCAGCTCTCCGCCGGGGCTCTTCCAAGTACAAAACGCTGGTTGCCAACTGCTAATTGCTGCCCTACTGGATCACCGGGCTGGTCACGTCCGCCGGGCCGCTGGCGTTGTAGTGGATCTCGCCCGACTCGTCCGCGAAGAAGCGCCGTTGTCCCGTCGTGCCCACCTGGTCGGGTACCCCCGTGATCGTATACGATCGAATCGCCCCATTCACCTTCTCTCCCGGCGTGTAGGTGAAGGTGTAGCCGCTCTTGCGCCCGCTGGCCAGGTTGGTATCGATGGTCTGTTCGCCTCCACTCTGGGAGGTGCCGCCCAGCATGGCCAGATCGGGGGTGAAACCCAAATCGGGATGGCTGCTGGCGTAGATCATTTGCGCCGCGTTGATGGCCTTGATGCTGGCGATGGCTGACGCCTCGTGCGCCGGTATTTGCGACTTGGTGATCTTGGGAATGGTGAAGGCCGCGATGATCAGGATGATCGTCACCACGATCAGCAACTCGATCAACGTGAAGCCGCGATCACGATTACGTCTCGACATGACTGTGGACCTCTTTCGTCATCTCGCGGAGTACTGCATAGAAATGACGTCAGGAAAGCTGTAACGGTATCCGCGACTGAACAGCAAATTATTGAGCACCACCCCGCCAAAGTCAAAACGTCCAGCTCTGTCGTCTCGCAAGTGCTCTTGGCTTATTGCTTATTGCTTATCGCTCGCCGCGCAGCTCCAGTTACCAATTACCAGTTACCTCTTCAACACACCAGCGACTCGCGCGTGATCTTCAGTCCGTTGAGATTTCCCAGCACCGTAACCGCCACCGCCTCCGGTTGAAACATCTCGTTTGCCGCCTGGATCACGTCGTCTAGCGTGACCTCCTGGATACGGTCGATGATCTCGTCCATGTCCATGAAGTGGTCGTGGTACATCTCCTGCCGCGCCAGGTTCGACATGCGCGCCGTTGACGACTCCAAGCTGAGCATCAGGCTTCCCTTAAGCTGGTCCTTGGCCCGCTTTAGCTCTTCCGCCGGAATATGGCTTTGCTTCACCTCGCGGAATTCGTGCATGATCGATTGCACCACCTTCGGTGCAGACGTCCGCGACGTCCCGGCATAGACCGCCAGGCATCCCGTGTCCTTATAAGGATTCAGCTCCGAGAAAATCGAGTACACCAGTCCCTGCTTCTCGCGGATGTTCTGAAACAACCGCGAACTCATGCCCCCGCCCAGCAACGTATTGAGAACGTAGGCCACAAACCGGCGCTCGTCGTTGATCCGGTACGATGGCACTCCCACGCAGATCTGCACCTGCTCCAGCGACTTCTTGTTGCGCATGATGATGCGGCTATTGATCTTCGGAGGCGTGTCATACTGACCATTCAATCCCCGGGGTAGCTGTCCGAATTCCTTGCTCAACAGTGCCACAAGGTTCTCGTGCTCTAAACTTCCCGCCGCCGAGATCACCAAATTCTCGGGCACAAACTTGCTCCGATAGTACGACTGCACCTTCGTCTGCTCAAACTTGCGCACCGTTTCTTTCGTCCCCAGAATCGGCATTCCGAGGGGATGGTCCTTGTAGAAATTCTGGGTGAAGATCTCATGCACCAGGCTGTCCGGGTTGTCCTCATCCATCTTGATTTCTTCCAGGATCACACCCCGCTCGCGCACAATGTCGTTCGCATCGAAAATCGGATGCAGCACCATATCGCTCAGTACATCAACCGCTATGGGTAAATGTTCATCCAGGACCTTAATGTTGAAACAAACCGTTTCCTTGCCCGTGAAGGCGTCCATATGGCCGCCGATCGAGTCCACCTCGCGCGCGATGTCCTCGGCCGTCCGATGGGTGGTTCCCTTGAACACCATGTGCTCGACAAAATGCGAGATTCCGTTGACCTCCGGTTCCTCGTTGCGCGAGCCAGCCTTCAACCAGATTCCCATCGATACCGAGCGAATGTGGTCCATCTTCTCGGTAATGACAGTGAGCCCGTTAGGCAGCACTTCCCTTTGGATCTGCCGATCCGTTTCAACCGCTAATGCTTCTGCTGCCATAAGTACCCTTTTTCTCTATGAATGAAATTCTGAGCCTGTATACCTGCTTCCGGCTCCAGCCGCCGCTCCCCTGACGTGGGATAAAATGAACGCGTGCTAAGCGATAGTCCCGAAGTGAGGTCGGGAAGTCAGGCTTCGGACTAGTCAGCATATTGGATGCATGAGCCAACCGCAACAACGCGAACTATTAAGCCTTTCGAATCAACAACTTGCTGAGTTGCTGATGGGCTTTACCCAAGCCCCCTACCGCCTCCGCCAGTTCTTGGACGGTATTTACCGCCAGCGCTGGTCGAACCTCGATCAGTTCACCACTCTGCCTCAGTCTCTCCGCGGCCAGCTTGCCGAAGCAGGCTACTCCGTCGGACTCCCCACGATAGAGAAGAAGTTCACCTCGTCCGATGGCACCGTCCGCTACCTGTTCAGCTTCTCTGACGGCCAGTCCGTCGAGACCGTCTGGATGCCCGATGGTGACGGCGGCGAAGCCGGCGACGGCTCCGACTCCGGCGACCAAGAACTCGCCGAGATTTCGCTATCCACCAGTTACCAGTTTCCAGTCACCACTAGCCATCGGCCACTAGCCACCGGCCACTCCCGAACCCGCGCCACCATCTGCGTCTCCAGCCAAGTCGGCTGCGCCGTCGAGTGCGCCTTTTGCATGACCGCCCTGCTCGGCCTCCATCGCAACCTGACTACGGGCGAGATCGTCGGCCAGGTCCTCGCCGTCCTCAACGACCAGAAGGCCGATGTCGAACGCGACCGCATCAACCTCGTTTTCATGGGACAGGGCGAACCCTTCCTCAACTACGACAACTTCATGGCAGCCGTCCGCCGTCTCGTCCTCGACGCCGGAATCCCCGCCTCGCGCATGACCGTCTCCACCTCCGGCATCGTCCCCCGTATCGCGGACTTCGGCGCCGAAGAAATCCGCCCCAAGCTCGCCGTCTCCCTCAACGCCTCCAACGAAGCCCTCCGCACCGAGGTCATGCCCATCACCCGGAAGTGGACCATCGAGAAGCTCCTCGCCGCCCTGCGCGACTTCCCTCTCCGCAACCGCGAGCGCCTGACCTTCGAGTACGTCCTGCTCGGCGACGTCAACGACAGCCCTGCTCACGCCCGCGAGCTGGTCGAACTCATCCGCGGCCTCCGCGCCAAGGTCAACCTCATCGCCCTCAACCCCGGCCCCGAAATCCCTTTCTCCATGCCCGACACCGCCAGCGTCCAATCCTTCCAATCAATCCTCATGGCCGCCGGAATCCCCGCCTTCCTCCGCCGCCCACGCGGACGCGACATCTACGCCGCCTGCGGCCAGCTCAAACACACCACCGAACTGGTAAAGTTGACGTAGGTTCCAAACTAACCTCTAGCCACCAGCCACTGACACCTCTTATGAAACACGTCCGCGTAGGAATTGTCGGATTCGGAACTGTCGGCCGCGCTACCGCCGACATCATCGCCCACCACTCCGCGCTTATCGAGAAGCGCAGCGGAGTCAAACTCTCCGTCACCGCCGTCTGCCGCCGTCAACCGATAAAGCCGGAAGACGCCCCACCCGGCGCCGTCATCACCACCAGCTGGAACGAGCTCTTCTCCTCCGACGACGTTGACGTCATTGTCGAGACCATGGGCGGCGTCGACCACTCCCTGCAACTTCTCCGCGGAGCCCTCGAGCACGGCAAGCCCGTCGTCACCGCCAACAAGAAGCTCCTCGCCGAGCACGGAGACGAACTCTTCGCCCTCGCCGTCGCCCGCAATCTCCCCATCGGCTTCGAAGCCAGCGTCGCCGGCGGCATCCCTATCCTCCGCGTCATCCAGGAGTCCACCGCCGGAGACCGCCTGCGCGCCCTGCACGGCATCCTCAACGGCACCTCCAACTACATCCTCACCCAGATGGAAGCCCGCAGCATCGACTTCGACCAGGCGCTTGCCGAGGCGCAGCAGGCCGGATACGCCGAAGCCGATCCGACCTTCGACATCGACGGCCAGGACGCCCGCGACAAGCTCTGCATCCTCGCCCGCATGGCTTTCGGCGGACGCCTCGCCGTGGACCGCATTCCGACTTACGGTATTCGCCAGATCCGCGCCGTAGATATTCGTTCCGCACAGCGTCTGAAGCGCACCATTCGCCTGGTTGCCTCGGCTGAGCAGACCGACGACGGACTCGATGTTTCCGTGCGTCCGTGGCTGGTCGATCGTCGCTCCATGCTGGCCAAGGTTGAGGACGTCAACAACGCTGTATTCCTGATTGGCGACCGCCTCGGCACGCAGATGTTCTACGGACGCGGTGCAGGCGGCGACGCGACCGGCGCGGCTGTCGTGTCGGATCTGGTAGAGATCGCCCGCGACCTCGCCGCCGGACGCCTCAGCGCCAAGAACGTAGTCGGCTTCCTCGATCCGCACGAGCTCGAGATCGCGCCCGAGCCCAAACCTGCAGGCTGGTATTTGCGCCTGACGGTGCACGATCAGCGCGGCATCATTGCCCGCGTCGCCGACACGCTGGCCCGCGAAGGCATGAACATCGACTCCGTGCAGCAGGAACCGCACTCGCCCAAAGAGCGCCTGTCGTTGTTCTTCACGGTAGAACCAGTCTCCGAACCCAAAGTCCGCAGCGCCATCGAGAAGATCAACGCCTTCGAGTTCATGGTCGAACCGGTGCTGCTGCTGAGGATTGAGTGAAGCCGCTTTTCGCTGTTCGCTTTTCGCCCTTCGCTTGTTAATTGCGGTTTGTCATCCTGAGCGAAGGCGGCGTTTTTTGCCGCCGAAGTCGAAGGACCTGCTTTCCCGCACCTTACTCACACCCCGGTCATCCTGAGCGAAGCGCTCGCCTGCTTTTTCTTCGATCCGCGGTTTTTGCGGATCGGGCGAGCGCGCAGTCGAAGAGCCTGCCCTGAGCGTAGCCGAAGGGACCTGCTGTTACTCGCCCGAGTGATGACGGTCACTGCGCGTCACGTGACAAAATCCGCATAGTAACGAGGTGTACGACTCCGACCGGCGCTATTACGTCTATATCCTGGCCAGCAAGTCGCGCGTACTCTACATCGGATCACTCGTCACCTCGCCGTCCGCATCGCGCAGCACAAAGCCGGCAGCTACGGAGCGTTTACCGCACAGTACAAGGTGTTTCGGCTGGTCTATTTCGAACGCTACCACTCACCCAGCGCCGCCATCGCTCGGGAGAAGCAACTCAAAGGCTGGATTCGGGCCAAGAAGATCGCGCTGATTGAACGCGAAAATCCGACGTGGGAAGATTTGGCCGCAGGGTGGGAGACAGCAGGTCCCTTCGGCAAGCTCAGGGCAGGCTCTTCGACTCGCGGCCCAACCCCGGCCGCTCCCTCAGGATGACCCCTTAAAAATACGAGCGTCAATCCACAGCCAAGCACCACAACGCGAAGTGGTCATCCTGAGCGTAGCGCTCGCCTGCTCCTTTCTTCGATCCGCGCCTTTTGCGGATCGGGCGAGCGCGCAGTCGAAGGACCTGCTGTTCGCTTTTCGCTGTCATCCTGAGCGTAGGCGGCCTTGCCGCCGGAGTCGAAGGACCTGCATTTGATTTGTCATCCTGAGCGAAGCGCTCGCCAGTTTTTTCTTCGATCCGCGCTTTTTGCGGATCGGGCGAGCGCGTAGTCGAAGGACCTGCTGTCCGTCATCCTGAGCGCAGGCGGCCTTGCCGCCGGAGTCGAAGGACCTACTGTTCGCTTTTCGAAGTCATCCTGAGCGAAGCGCTCGCCAGTTTTTTCTTCGATCCGCGCCTTTTGCGGATCGGGCGAGCGCGCAGTCGAAGGACCTGCTTTCGACCTGTCATCCTCAGTGGAGGCGGCCTTGCCGCCGTAGTCGAAAGACCATCTGTTCGCTTTTCGAGGTCATCCTGAGCGAAGCGCTCGCCGGCTTTTTCTTCGATCCGCGCTTTTTGCGGATCGGGCGAGCGCGCAGTCGAAGGACCTGCTGTTTGATTGGGTCGCGGACGCCGCGCCATCACCGGCGACACCGCCCTGCGCCTGGCTCATTTCTTCGGCACCTCGCCGGAGTTCTGGCTGAATCTGCCAAGCCTGTATGAAATTCGCCTGGCGGAGCGGAAGTCGGGCAAATCGATCAAGACCTTGCCCACCCTCAAACGCGCACATCTCGCGCTGTCATCCTGAGTGGAGGCGGCCTTGCCGCCGTAGTCGAAGGCCCTCTTTTCGCCGCAACACTCTTTCCGATTTGTCATCCTGAGCGAAGCGCTCGCCAGTTTTTTCTTCGATCCGCGTCTTTTTGCGGATCGGGCGAGCGCGCAGTCGAAGGACCTGCTTTCGACCTGTCATCCTCAGTGGAGGCGGCCTTGCCGCCGTAGTCGAAAGACCATCTGTTCGCGTTTCGAGGTCATCCTGAGCGAAGCGCTCGCCGGCTTTTTCTTCCATCCGCGCCTTTTGCGGATCGGGCGAGCGCGCAGTCGAAGGACCTGCTGTTTGATTGGGTCGCGGACGCCGCGCCATCACCGGCGACACCGCACTGCGCCTGGCTCATTTCTTCGGCACCTCGCCGGAGTTCTGGCTGAATCTGCAAAGCCTGTAGGAAATTCGCCTGGCGGAGCGGAAGTCGGGCAAATCGATCAAGACCTTGCCCACCCTCAAACGCGCACATCTCGCGCTAGTCTGATCGGCCACACTTCCGACGTCAGGCAATGATCGCTATCCGTCAAACTCATTGACTCAACCGATAGGTGGTTTACTGGCTCTGGCAAGAAAGTCTTGGGTATAGCCGCTAAAGATGTTATTAGTGGGCAGGACCTCAAATGCCACGGATTCGCGTCGCTGCAAAAGGCACAAGCCCCGCCGCACAAGCTAACGCTCGAGGACACTTGTTCGAGCGCTTGGTTGCGGACGCATTAAGAAGCCTCGGCCTCGAAATCGATGACAAACCCGCCGTTAATTATGCGGGGATGGAAATCGACATAGACGGACATGAGGCTCTCAACCATATCCCGTTTTACGCCGAGTGCAAGTGCTATGAAACAGCGGTCGACTCCCCGAAGTTTCAGGCGTTCTATGGCAAGTACATGAGTCGGTGGCGGCGAGATAACCGGTGCCGCGGACTATTCGTCGCACTACCCGGCCTCAACTCATATGCTCGGGGGTTCTACAAAGAGAATTGCGAGAATGCTACCGACACCGCAGTTAGCTTACTGGAAGAACCTGCGATGCTCGATGCGCTGATTCGAAGCAGGCTCACCATCCCTCCAACTTTATTGAAATCAAAAATATCCGAACAGGTCGGCTCTGCAGGAGACCAAGTTCTTATCTACAGCGAGCACGGCATCATCTGGCTACAGTATGTTATTCCAGCCGGAGGAGCCATCGCCGACAAGTACATTCTTTTCGACGCGCAGGGATGCCCGATAGTCGACAACACGACGATCGAATATGTACAGGAAGTTTGCCCCGATGTCGCCGGATTCCAAATCATCTCCGCCACCAACAACGCCATCGGACTAAGCAACCCACCCGCACCGTTGAGAAGCGAAGATTCCGACCAGATTGTCGAGGTTCGGGGAAGCTCAGCTTGGTTCGAATACCAGTTCCCCGCCTCTCCCCAGTTTTTTGTCGGGCGGTCGGAGTTGCTACAAGAAGTCCAGTCATTTACCGCTTCGGTATTGGAAGGGACGACTTCAGCCAGGGGACTTCTCTTCACGGGCAACTCGGGATGGGGTAAGAGTTCGGCTGTTCTCGCAACTGCGGAACTTCTTAAGAATCAAGGCCACTCCGCCGTCGTCATTGACTCCAGGTCCATTTCCTCACCTAAATCAATGCTAACGATTGTGGAATATGCGGCCGCTCAATTTGCTGGCTCTGCCGGAGAACTATTTCGACAAGCCGTTGCTCAAATCACGGGTTTTGACGGCGCACTCGATGTACTACAAGGTCTTTCCAGGGACCTAGTCTCGGAAAAGAGACTTGCATTTATCTTCTTCGACCAATTTGAGAACGTGTTTTTCCTTCCTGAGGCTCTGAAGCGAATACGGGATCTGTTGCTGAGCATCTGCGACAAACAACTGAATATTGTCCTTGGCTTCGCTTGGAAAACGGACTTGATCGGAGCCACGAACGACTTTCCGTTTCAGGAACGCAACTCAATATCTGAGGTAAGCAAGCGCATTCCATTGGTGCCATTTTCAGACGTGGAGACGAACGCTTTGCTCGACAGGCTCAAAGCCGAGTTGCGTACCGAACTACGTAAAGATCTCCGATTCTTTCTGTCGGAATTCTCGCAAGGATTCCCGTGGCTTCTGAAGAAACTCTGTGCACACGTTAAGTCGCAAAGAGAACTGGGTGTTGCGCAATCCGAGATGGCGAATCGACTTCTCAATGTCGCGCAACTATTCAAGGACGACTTACAAGGCCTGACACCAGAGCAGGAAGACGCCTTACGCAGAATTGCAAAAGTTGCGCCGGTGACCATAACTGAATTGAGCGAACACTACAATGCGCCGATTGTTCAGAGCCTTGTCGATGCTCGCTTGGTTGTTCGGATTGGTAATAAATACGACATTTACTGGGATATCTTCCGTGATTTTCTCAACTACGGTCGGGTTCCCGCCCAAGACAACTATTTGCTGCGAATGCAACTCGGACCAGTCCTAAAAGCGATGAGGGTATTGAACGAAATGGGAGGAACTTCCGACTTTACGGGTTTCCGCCAAGCCACAAAACTATCCGAACACTCCGCAATGAACGTTGTTCGGGACTTGCGACTGATGGGTCTCGTAACCGTGGACGCTGGGCATGTGCAGATAAATGTCGAAATCGGCGACGACCCGGGGGATAAAGAATTAACCCACCGAATCCGAACTCACATCAAAGACCGCCTCGTGCAGAATCGACTCGTGTCTCGCATACTGACCGATTTGAAGAGCGAGCGGACTATGGGACTTTCCGACGTCGGGACGAGGCTGTCTAGTTGGTGCCCATACGTCTTAGCGACACCAAAGACATGGCGGATGTACGCCCGTGTGCTCGCCGCATGGCTGGACCTTGCCGACCTTGCGACATACAGCAGTCGATCAGGGACATTGTCTTACTATGAGTCTTCTATTCAATTTCGCGAGAGAGACCTAGCTATTCGGTCAATTCGCCCGGCTGGCCTGCTTATTCCCGCAATTCAGTACAGCCCGGTCGAACGTGTAGCGCTGATGATTGCTGCATCTCTAGACGGGCAACGCGTTGACTGGAAGACCATCAAGAAAAGCACGATCCAGAAGGCATTTGCAACACTCGAGGCACTTCAACTTATAACCCGAACTGAAAATGGGTACCGAGTCGCAGCCGATTTCGTAACTCTAAAGATGAACGCTCAACAGATCAGACGTGTTTTTGCGTCGGCAGTCCAAAAGATGCCTGCCTTCCGGCAGTTCCTTGGACTGCTTGAAACATACGGCGCGGTGGGCTGCTCTCAGCTGGAACTTGGCCGTGTACTGCGAAGCAGTATCGCAGTCGAGTGGAAAGACGCTACAGCGCAAACCAATGTAAAGATCATGCTCGACTGGGCTCGACACACGTCACTGGCGCCCGGCGTCTTTTCGAAACACCCACGCCGAAAAGCCGCGCCGGGTGTCCCGAATTGACGCTGCGGTGTCGCACGGCATGAATAAGGCAGGCTACTGCGGAGTCTAGGTTTTCGCAGGTGGCTGATTCCTACCCCTCCTTCCCCACCACCCACGCTTCCCACTCGGCTTCCTTCATTTTTCCGGCGGCGGCGTGCAGCAGCATGGCGGTCTCTTCCACCTCGCTGCACTTCCACGCGAGGCGGTTCATCTCCAGGCAGGTCAGCATCGCCGCCAGCGCCAGCCGTGTGTTGCCCTCGGCAAACGGACGGTTCTTCAGCAGCGCCCAGGCGTATCCCGCGGCCAGCCGAGCTCCCACAACGCAGTCCCGCTACGCGGGACGTAATAAGAGAGCCCAGCGTTTCAACGCTGGGAAAGCTGGATTAGGCCCCGAGTCCCCCTGGGACGGCACACGCTCTTGTGCCTAACGTCACGGACTCCCATATTCGAAACCGATAGAGTGTCGGCATGCCACATGCCATGACCTCCAACCTGCTGCATTGCATCTTCAGTACGAAGAACCGCGTGGAAACGATTCCCGATCCGGCGACACTCGGACGATATCTCGGCGGCGTCGCACGGGAGAAGAAGATTCCGCTCATCCTTGCCGGAGGAACCCGCAACCACGTCCATTTGTTGATCGCTCTGCCCGCGTCCATGGCCTTGGCGAAGGCCATGCAGGACTTGAAGGGCAACAGTTCGCGATGGTTGGGCCAACACAGCCGTGGATTTTCCTGGCAAGAGGGATATGCGGCATTCAGCGTGAGTCCCCCGAATAAAGGGGCCGTGATGGCGTATATCAACGGGCAGGAGCGGCACCACGCGAAACGGAGCTTTGAGAGCGAATTGATATCGATTCTGAAGAAGGCGGAGATCGATTACGACGAGCGGTATGTGTTTGGCTAGAAGCGTCGAATTGTCTTGATTCCATTTCCAGTGCGGATGTTATGCCGTCCCGCCTGGCGGGACTCGGGACGTTCCCATCGCATTCCCAGCGTTGAAACGCTGGGCTTTCTTATTCTGCGCCCGAGGCGCTGGATTATCGAGGGATGACATACGCTGAAGAACTGCCGCGGCGACCGGAGCGCAGAAACGAAAGGAACCGCGTATCATACTGCCATGGATCTCCAGCTCACCGCCGTTTTCCGCCGAGTCCCTGAGGGCTACATCGCATTTGTGGAAGAGCTTCCCGGCGCGAATACCCAAGGCGCCACCCTGGACGAAGCCCGCTCCAACTTGCAGGAAGCCGTTTCGCTCGTCCTCGAGGCCAATCGCACGCTGGCTGAGGAAGCGATCACCGGACAGGACGTGATCCGCGAAACCCTCAAGGTCGGTGCGTGAAGCGGCGGCTCCTGGTTCATCAGCTTGAGCAGCACGGTTGTGAGTTGTTACTCGAAGGGGCCAACCATTCCATCTAGGTGAATCGTGCCGCGGGCAAAACCTCGGCCGTACCCCGCCACACCGAGATCAATGATTATCTGGCCCGAAAAATCTGTCGCGACTTGGCGGTTCCGTCGCCCTAACGCGTTCTCACGGAATCTTCCCCACCTTCCCCACCACCCACGCTTCCCACTCGGCTTCCTTCATCTTTCCGGCGGCGGCGTGCAGCAGCATGGCGGTCTCTTCCACCTCGCTACACTTCCACGTGTGGCGGTTCATCTCCAGGTAGGTCACCATCGCCGCCAGCGCCAGCCGCGTGTTGCCCTCGGCAAACGGACGGTTCTTCAGCAGCGCCCAGGCGTATCCCGCGGCCAGCCGGGCGTGCATGTCGCGCTTGCCGTCGCCGGCAAACTTCACCGCCCGCAACAGCGCGATCTCCAGCGTCGCCATGTCGACCTTGCGCGAGTGGCCGCCGTAGCGCGCCTCCAGTTGCTGGTGAATCGCGATGACCCCAGCCATCGACAGCCGTTGTGCCGACTTTGCCGACGTCATTTGCGCAACCCCCGATAGCTGTTGCGGTGCCGCCCCTCCGTCCGGCGGAAGGCCTCCACCTGTTCGGCAAACTCGGGATCGAACGGCGACAGCTCGATGCCACCCTCGTTGACCGTCAGCTCCAGCTCGTCTCCGACCGACAGCCGGAGGTCGTCGATGACCTTCTTCGGCAGCAGCACTCCGTAGCCGCTCCCGATCATGCGCAGTTTTGTCTTCATGATGCCATTATAACAAGTGTTATAAGTGCACTGCGATACGGCCTCGGCTCCCGCCCACTTCACCAGAAGGCGACATGTATCGCTGGACAGTAACAAGCTGAAGGTTACCTTAGTTTACAAATTTGCGTTCCCCGTGTGGAGCGCGGCCGATTGAGCGCTTAGGATTCAAATTCGAACTCCGCTACAGAAGCCAACTGATTAATCGTGAGTGCCGGCTAGATCCTGCGTCATGAGTGACTTTCAGCTTGGAACTTTGAGCAGGTTTGATGTCTGCGGGCTCTGAGTAGATCCCTGCTAAGTCGTAGGAGATTCAATGCGTTGCCTATCCCGCGTTTCCCTCTTAGTGGTTTCATTGCTGTGTCCCGTTATCGCCTTTGCTCAGGCACCGGCTGCGGCTGACGCTTACGTCGCCAGCAGTACGCCCTCGACCAATTACGCCTACAGTCAAGTCCTGGCTTTGCAGCCGAACGTGTACAGCTACATTCGCTTCAATCTCAGCGGCATTCCTTCCGGCGCCACGGTGCAGAAGGCGGTACTGCGCATATATATGAACTACCCTTCGAATGCGAGTAGCAGGCACGTTTGATGTGTATCAGATCAACACTGCATGGTCGGAAACCAGCCTGACCTGGAGCAACAAGCCGGCGCTGGGAGTATCGGCCACCGGTGGTCACCCGGTGTCGCTGGGCAGTTCCAACTATCAGAATTTTGTGCTGGTTGACATTACGCCGCTGGTGCAGAACTGGGTGAACGGCACGATCCCAAATAACGGCGTAGCGCTGATGACGACGACGACGGGAGCGTCGTATCAATTCGATAGCAAGGAAGCCACCTACACGAGCCATCAGCCGGAGCTGGAGATCGCGATTCCGGGCGCTCCGGGAGCGCAAGGGCCGCAAGGACCGAATGGACTTTCGGGCCCCCCAGGGGCCGACGGTCCACCAGGGCCGCAGGGGCTGCAAGGGCCGCAGGGGCCGTCGGGTGGATCGACCAACTGGCGCGGGACTTGGAACAGCGGCGCCAGCTACAAGGCGATTGACGCAGTGGCGTATAACGGATCGTCCTACATCGCGCTGTCCACCAACGTCAATGCGAAGCCCGACATTTCGCCGAGCACCTGGCAATTGCTGGCTGCGTCCGGTACAAATGGCCAGACCGGCTCCCAAGGGCCGCAGGGCTCCATCGGCTTGACCGGTCCGCAAGGGCCGACAGGCGCAACCGGTTCACAAGGCCCGGCAGGACCGAATATCCAAGGCGTAACCGGCGATGGCGCCAACGGTCTCCAGGTGCAGGGGAACTACACCGGAGGATCAGGTCCCACCACCTTGAGCGGACAGTACCAACCAACGAACACTTGTCCGGTAGCGACTGGCCTGGATTGGGCGATATGCGTTGGAGCCGATCACAAGCTGCACTGCACAAACAAGGACGGGAGTGTCTGTCAGTGAGCTCCGGTGGCAGTACAGCGATGAAACTTCTGTTGTTACTTGCTCTTGTTTTCTGCACGATCAGCGCAGCCGCACAGACGCTGACCGGCTTGAACCAGACTACGTCGTTCGTTCCGGTAAGTCTGCCGGTCCCTTGTTTGGGTAGTGGGTCCGAATGTTCGGCACACAACAAGGCATCCCTGCACAATGGCACGCATGGCAGCTACGCGGGGACAGTCCTGGCTGAAACTGCACTGAATCCGGGCAAGGGAGTCGAGTACCTGCGCGTAACCGACGCCAATTCAGGCTGGTCCGCTAATCAATGCTTTCACATGGGCAGCACCGGGACCGCCAGTGAGAATGCCTTTGACGCCTCGATGACCCGCTTCATGGTGGTGGAGTGCAGCGCGGGGCCCGAACCTTACAGTTTTGACCCGGTAAACTTCACCTTCTCCAAGTTGTATGGTGGTTCCTACTGGATCAATGTAAGGAACGGGACGTTTTCTAAGAACACCCCTTACAAATGGTACTCGGTGGACATCAGCACAGGCGACCCGATCCTGTACGCCTACAATTTCAGCTCCACTACTACCGCGCCTACAGTGGGAAATGGGGGAGTGACGCAGATCGCCAACCTCGCCACGGCTGGCAGCTGTCTGGGGCATCCCTTCAATGCGACTTGGGTGTCGGACGTGTATGTGAGTGACGATGACACAACCTTCGCCGTGGCCTTGTCCAATTCCGGAGGACAGGATACGGGCAGGTACGTTGCCGTTTGGAACACAACGTCAGGTTGCAGGTGGATGAACACCTACACCGGAACGGTGGGCGGCAAGTGGGGAAGCACGGGCACAAACACCTCCAGTTACGGTGGCATTGGTGCGCCGTTTCCGTTCCTCGTGCACGGTCTCCAGGCCGGCGGGAATCTGACGACCTTGGACATCGAGATGGCGCAGCCTTGTCCGTCATCTCCAAAGTGTCCGGTATTCTCACCCAGCTTGTGGCAGGTTTCGGGGCTGAACATCCTCTTTTCAACCACTGACGACAGCGGCGGCCACGAGGTGATGGGATACACCCACTGGGTCAACAAGATTATTGTTCAAAACTCGCTTGGCCCTGACACATGGTTCATGCGGAACTACGCGAATATGGCGGTCAGCCCTAACGCAGCGATTCTCGATCCTGGAGTGGCGGGGATCAGTTGCCCTCCTGAGACGATTCTATGTCCGCTGGACGACCAGCACTTGTCTTGGAACAACAACCTGTTGAGTGTAGTTGGTACACAAGACACTGCGCCGGTGTTTACAACAACTTACCAAATGCGGCAGATGACCTCAGTCCCGGCAAAGCCCGTACACTTTTGGGACAATCAGATACTCGCGCTGGACACCAGTTGCTACATCGACGACACGTTGGTGAACCGCAACAGCTGTGCCGGACACCGGCCCTATCGAATTGCCTACACGTATTCGGACAGCAGCCTCTCCCTCGGTACGAACTTTTACGATGTGATTGCGATTGGCACGATCTCAACACGCCCGGCTAACGGATATTACTATTTTCTCTACACTACGAACTGGCAGCAGCAATTCGGTTGTACCGACGGGACGTATGCACCCTGCACTGGAAATGCGCGCGTGCGCGGAGACGTCGTCATCGTGCGGATACCGACCGGGAGCTCGACGGCTGCTGTGCCGTTACAGGTCACAGGAAAGTCTCGGATGGCTGGAAAAGTGGTGGTGAAATGAAATTGGTCATCCCGTTCAAGCATCGAGACCAGCAAGCCAAGAATGTCGACGGGAACTCGACGACAAGCCCTGATAAAAATCGATAACTGCGCGAACAGCAAGCCTCTCCCAGTGCGCCGCGCGGTAGACGGGCGAATTCGATCTCCCGCCTGGTGCGTTAGCGACATCGAACCCGTCTATCTCAAACTACGACAACTCCGGACTGAGTAACGGCTGAGGTCGCACGCAGGGGCGGCTTCGGTCGGGATAACGGATCAGGTAGTTTCAATCCTCAAGTATCGTGCCGAGTCAATCTCAGATCCTAGATCCGGCGCAGATTGCAATGGCGATTTCCTGCACCTGTCGGCCCCGTCCCCTCATCTAAAAACTTGACAGTAACAGACTCAGGTTCTATAGTGAAAGCGTTATAAAGCGATGCTATTAAGCTAAGCTATTATTATTCAGTTAGTTACGCGTGTAACAAGATCGCACTTATCAAGTTTAGGAGGCGGGCAACAATGGGAAAGATTATCGGAATTGACTTGGGTACGACCAACAGCGTCGTGGCCGTGATGGAAGGCGGCGAGCCCAAAGTTATCCCCAACGAAGAAGGCGGGCGGACGACGCCGTCGGTCGTCGGATTCACCAAGAATGGCGAGCGGCTGGTGGGCCAGGTCGCCAAGCGCCAGGCAATCACCAATCCGGAGAACACCATTTTCTCCATCAAGCGCTTCATGGGCCGTCGTTATGACGAAGTCAATGAAGAAATGAAGATGGTGCCGTTCAAGGTGGTGCAGTCGGGCGATCACGTAGCGGTAGTGGCGCAGGGACAGGAGTACACCCCGCCGCAGGTGTCGGCGCTGATTCTGCAGAAGCTGAAGAAGGCTGCGGAAGACTATCTCGGAGAGAAAGTTACGGAAGCCGTGATTACGGTTCCGGCGTACTTCAATGACGCGCAGCGGCAGGCGACCAAGGACGCGGGACAGATTGCCGGGCTCGACGTGAAACGCATTATCAACGAGCCAACGGCGGCCGCGCTGGCCTATGGGCTCGACAAGAAGAAAGACGAGACCATTGCCGTGTATGACTTCGGCGGCGGCACGTTCGACATTTCGATTCTCGAAGTGGGCGAGGGCGTGATCGAAGTGAAGTCGACCAACGGCGACACGCACCTGGGCGGCGACAACATCGACCAGCGGATTGTGGACTGGCTGATTGCCGAGTTCCAGAAGGACGAAGGTCTGGACCTGCGGGCGAAGGGCAACGAGATGGCGCTGCAGCGTCTGCGTGATGCGGCCGAGCGCGCCAAGATCGAACTCTCGACCACGATGCAGACCGAGATTAATCTGCCGTTCATTACGGCGGATGCCGCGGGGCCGAAGCACCTGGTGAAGACGCTCACGCGCTCAAAGCTGGAAGAGATGGTACGCGACCTGATTGACCGCTCCATCGGGCCGTGCGAACGGGCGATGAAGGACGCGGGCGTGACGCCCGACAAGATCGACGAAGTGGTGCTGGTGGGCGGACAGACGCGCATGCCGGCAATTCAGGCGCTGGTGAAGAAACTGTTCGGCAAGGAGCCGCACAAGGGTGTGAATCCAGACGAAGTGGTCGCGATCGGCGCGGCGATTCAGGGTGGCGTGCTGGGCGGCGAGGTGAAAGACCTGCTGCTGCTGGACGTGACTCCGCTGACGCTGTCGATTGAGACGCTGGGCGGAGTGGCGACGCCGATGATTCAGCGGAACACCACGATTCCGACGAAGAAGACGGAGACGTTTTCGACGGCGGCCGACAACCAGGATTCGGTCGAGGTGCATGTGCTGCAGGGCGAACGGCCGATGGCGCGCGATAACCGCACGCTGGGCAAGTTCCACCTGACGGGACTGCCGATGGCTCCGCGCGGGGTGCCGAAGATCGAAGTGACGTTCGATATCGACGCCAACGGCATCCTCAACGTGACCGCGAAAGATATGGCCACGGGCAAGGACCAGAAGATCACGATCACGTCGTCTTCGGGGCTGAGCAAAGAGGAAGTGGAGCGCATGGCGAAGGAAGCTGAGGCGCATGCGTCGGAAGACAAAGAGCGGCGCGCGGAGATCGAGTCGCGCAACCAGCTCGACGGCATGGTGTATCAGATCGAAAAGATGCTGCGCGAGCATGGCGACAAGATCTCTGGTGAAGAGCGTGGCGCGGTGGAGAATGCGCTGGCTGATGCCAAGAAGGCGCTCGAGGGAACCGATCCGAAGGCGATGGATGGGGCGCGCGAGCGGTTGACCGCGGCTTCGCACAAACTGGCCGAGGCCATGTACAAGGCGCAGGCGGCGCCTCCGACGGGCGAGCCGGCTCCGGGTGGCGACGGCGCTACGGGCAGCACGACTGACCAGAAGAAGGACGAGGGTGTCATCGACGCCGAGTACGTGGACGTGGAAGATAAAAAGTGACTGGTGACTGGTGACTGGTAGCTGGTAACTGGTCTTGCGGTGTGGGGCGCGTCGAGCGCCCCTTGTCACAAGAGGTTGTCATCCTGAGCGAGGGCGCGACGAACAGATCCCTATGGCGGATCGAGATAGGCATTGTCGCAGGCGAGGGGTCCCTCGACCCCTCGCTTGGCTCGTCGCTCGGTATAACAACGGTGAAATGGAATTGGTGGAACAGAGGGTGAGGGACAGAGGTGCATTTCGAATTGAATGGACAATCGTACGTGTTGAACTTTAATCCGCAGGATGAGCGGTGGTATCTGATGACGGAAGGCGTCTTTGGATACGCCAAGGCGATTCCGGTGTTTGAGGACGAAGAGGGATTTGTGCCGAACGTTGTCGTGCCGGCGGAGACTGAGGGGACGGGAAGGGTTAACTGAAGGCGGCTAGCATTCAGACCGGGGGCTAAAGAGGCTGCTGAAAAAGTCCAAAAGCAGATTCCCCGCGGCCTGAAGGCCGCGAGGAATGACAAAAATAGCAGGCTTATCGGCACGACTGAAGTCGTGCCCTGATTCAAAGCCGTCGCAAATCGAGTTTTTCAGCAACCTCTAAAGCCCCATTTCGCATTCGGGAACTTCTACACCCGCCTGAAGGCCGGTCCTTCCACCCGGTGTTAGAGTTGCAGTAAGAGCAGTCCCTCCCGCACGGAGGGACTCGCTACGTAGAGTAACGAATGGCCACGACGGACAAAAAAGACTATTACGCGATTCTTGGGGTGAAGAAGACGGCCTCGGCGGAGGAGATCCGCAAGGCGTTTCGCAAGCTTGCGCGCAAGTATCACCCTGACGTGAATCCGGGGGACAAGTCCGCGGAGGAGAAGTTCAAGGCGCTCTCCGAGGCCAACGACGTTCTCAGCGATGCCAAGAAGCGCAAGATCTACGATCAGATCGGCTTCTACTCCGACAATATCGATCCCGCGACGGCGGAGGCCTATGCGCGCGGCGGTGGCCGGCCCTCCGAGAACGGATCGCAAGCCGGTGGTCAGGGAGTCCCGTTCGACTTCGGCGGCTTCGACTTCACTGATTTCGCCGAGGGCGCAGGGGCAGCGGGACGCCGTGCCGGTGGAGGCGGATTCCGCGACATCTTCTCGTCCATGTTCGGCGGTGGACGCGCCCAGCAGGAATTCGAGCCGGAGCCGGGCAGCGATCTCGAATATCAGTTGAACGTCGGCTTCTGGCAGGCCATTCAAGGCGCAGAGTTGCAGCTCAGCGTGCCGCATCTGGAGAGTTGCTCCCATTGCCATGGCCGCGGCTACTTCGAAAGCTCGGAGCCGTGCCCAGCGTGCAAGGGCAAGGGCCAGGTCACGCAAAAAAGCGGCAGCATGAAATTCAACATTCCCTGCCCTCGTTGCGGCGGCAGCGGACATCACCGCACCTACTGCGACGTCTGCCACAGCGCGGGACGCGTGGAACGTAACGAAACGCTCAAGGTGCGGATCAAGCCGGGCACGCGCGATGGCCAGCGCATCCGCCTGGCGGGACGCGGCAACGCCGGGACCATGGGGGCCCCTGCCGGCGATCTCTATATCGTGGTGCGGGTGGGCGAACATCCGCTGTTCAAGCGCCAGGGCGATGACATTTACGTTTCCATACCGGTCACGGTGAGCGAGGCTGCGCTGGGAAGCAAAGTCGAAGTGCCCACTATCGACGGCCGAGCGCAGTTGAAGATCCCTCCGGGGACGCAGTCGGGACAGAAGCTGCGCCTGCGGGAAAAGGGCGTGCCCTCGGCAGTGAAGGAGGGCGCGCGTGGTGACGAGATCGTGGAGGTAAAAGTCGTGGTGCCGGCCTTGCGCGACGAAAAGTCGAAGGAAATCTTGCGGGAGCTGGCGAAATTGAATCCGGAAGACCCGCGAGAAGAGTTGTGGAAGAAGGTTAGCAGTTAGTAGTGAGCTGTAGTGAACGACTAGCAATTGGCTTGGGTAACTGGTAACTGGCGTCAGGGGCACGATGACGGTAGAAGCGCAAAACGCGATCCATGATTTGGTGCTCGAGACGGAGCGGCTGCGGTTGCGGCGATTTCGCGCCAGCGACGTGGACGCGATCTTCGCCATCATTGGCGATAACGTCGCCATGCAGTACTACCCGAAGACCTTCAACCGTAACGACGCGGTGCAGTGGATCAGTCGCAATTTGCGGCGCTACCGCGAGCATGGCTACGGGCTCTTCGCCGTGACCCTGAAGGATGGCGTCGATCTCATCGGCGACTGCGGCGTGATCAAGCAGGAAGTCGAGGGCGAGACGCAGCTCGAAGTGGGCTATCACTTCCGTCGTGATCAATGGGGACACGGCTACGCCACCGAGGCCGCGCGAGCCTGCATGGGGCTGGCGTTTCACACGCTTCGGCGCCAGCAAAGTCATCTCGCTGATTCGGCCGCAGAACATGCCGTCGCGGCGGGTGGCGGAGCGCAACAGAATGAAGTTGGAGCGGCAGGTCACGCACTACGGGTTGCCGCACCTGGTGTATGCGATGACGCGGGAGGGGTATGGGCAAGCGTAAAAAACAGGGCGCGTACATGATCAGCTCGGTTGCCGAAATGTACGGCATCCATCCGCAGACTCTGCGCCTATATGAGCGCGAGGGTTTGCTGAAGCCGTCGCGCACCGAGGGCAACACCCGCCTTTACACCGACGAAGACCTGGAGCGACTGGAGCTCATCCTCTCGCTGGCGCGTGATCTAGGGGTAAATATCTCGGGGATCGCCATCATCCTGCAGATGCGCGAGCGCATGGAAGAAATGCAGAGGCAGATGTCGGAGTTCGTCAGTTACGTGCGCACCGAAGTCATGAACCGCGCACACGCCGCCGATCCTTCGCGAGGGGCCATCGTGCCAGTCGGCCACTCCATCCTGGTGAAGACAGAGAAGAAGAAGTAGCTCGCTGGGAGCTGCTACGGTCACCGCTAATTAGACTGGTCAAGGCTGAAGAGACCTGACGATCCAGTCGGCGAGGTCCGGCTCATCTACGATTGACCAAGAATGCGGATTGCGTTTCCCTGGCGGCCTGAAGCCCTTCCCTGTTGTTGTAATCAGGGTTGCGTTGGTGTTGCCGAGCGTTCGGAGTTGCAGGACTAAGGCAGCCTGGTCAACAGCATTGATGGTGTAGTAGTCGAACCCCAGGTTCTCGATCATCCACACAACATCGGGCTCGGTATAGAGTCGAATGGGCATGTTCTTGAGCAAGACGGCGTTGCCACCATCCTTTTCCGCGACCAGGAATGGAGATCGGCTGCGATAGGCTTGGCGGGCCTGCTGGGGCGAACCACCCATAGCCCAACTCAATGCCTCCAGAATCGCCTGCGATTCTTCCAAGGCGGATTTCGGGTTGCCGCGCCGCAGGTTTAGTGTCATTCGGTTCCACCAGCTTTCAAAATCCAAAGGCGCATCCACGGAGAAGATAGCGACAGGCGTGAAACGCGCATCGCAGTGAGCAGAAATGCAATATTCGGCGTATCTGACTGCCCCTGTTCCTCCGGCAGAAATGCCTCCCACCACCAAACCTCCAGCGGGAATGTTCAGTTCCTGAACCATTTCGGCAATCAATGCCTTGAGTGTCATGACGTCGTCGTCCACAAGGTAGCCGCTGGCGCTAACTACCATCGTGGCTATGTTGTTCTTTGCCAGCAGCCCCGGCAGCGAGGCAGATGAAAACTCGTTTGCGTCGGAGCCATAGTACGGGAGCATCACGACGAGCCCTCGGGCGCGGCCGGTTGGTCTATAGAGGCGATAGCAATTGTTCGAAGTCTTGTACTCCTGACGGCACACAATGCCGTCCTGGGCGGCAGCGAGCAGGCTGCTCAACGTCAAAACAAAGAAGATGGCTCTTGGATAACGCAAGGTGATGTGCCCTTTCTGCCTCAATGCGAGGCTTCAAAGTATGACTCACGATGCACCTAAACGTAAACGGAGCCGGTACCTCGATTTGAGGCGCCTATCCCTAGTTAGCGGCACACCGGAGGTAGACGCCTAGCCGAAACAAGACAGGTGATTCCGTACTCCGAACATGCGACAATCGCCGGACAGCGAATTCAATCCACGTAGACCCGGCAGGAGCATCATGCCTGAACATGCACGAACGCATCGTCTGGAAATTTTGGTTGAGCGGCACCGGGATATTCCCTCTGGCCCGGTGTAGCGGCAGATTAGTAACGGGCCAGAGCGACCGCTTGTATCTCGAAGTCAAGCAGTTGATGCTCGGCCACACCAGAGTTGTGCTGGACTTCGCTCAGGTCACGCACATGGATAGCTCGGGACTCGGCACACTGGCTCGGCTGTATGTTCATGGCAAGTCGTCGGGTTGTGTCGTCGATCTGATGAACGTGGGCCAATCCGTTCGCCAGTTGCTTGGCATCACGCACATGCTATCGGTCTTCCAGATGATCGGCGAGAACAACATCAGGATGGGGTGAGACAGCATTTGGTGGGCAGTCGCCAATCGAAAGATCCTCATTTGATTTCGTACACCAGCATCGAACGGTCGATAGACTCTTTTGGCGGATAGGAGAGCAGCCAGCGATAGCTGTTGGGATCGGGCAGAACCTGTCCCGAGAGCGCACTGGCTCCGACGACGACCGTTCCAGTCACACGTTCTTCCGGCGTCAGCCCCACGGCGCGCACGCCATACAGCGGCGGATCGACCGAGCCGAAATATGCCAGATGCAGTGTTTCGTCGGGATGTTTCTGCTCGTAGTCGCGCAGCGCGATGAGTCCCTGTCCCCAGTCGAGGTTGCTGTCGGTCAGATAGCGCCAACTGTTGGTGGGCTTCACCAGCACATTGAAGTAGGTGAGGTAGTCAGGCGCGCAGCGCAAGGCATCGGCGGCATTGAGTCCGAGCAGCAGCAGAAGCACGATCATGGCCGCGCGTCGTGCTTTCACGTGCTCCCAGATCGAGCCGGCGATCAGCAGGGCAAAGGGATACAGCGGCAGAATATGGCGTTCGCCAATATCGTATTTCGACTGGATGGCGAAGAACAGGAATACCAGCGCGAACGCGCACATCGCCAACAAGTCGCTGGTACTTCGGCAGACCCTGCGCACGCCTATCAGCAAGCTGGCGAGAAGGAGCGCCAGCAGGACTGACGGCCATTTCAGCACAATCGCCGCGGGGTAGTAGGCTTTGATGCCACCAGTGGGATAGATCTTGCCGAAGAACCATGCCGGACGCCCGTGCTTGTTGCTGAAGGCGACCTCGCGCAGGCCTTCGAAAAACTCACCCGCGGGAACGATCGTGTTGACGTGCACATGCGATCTTGTCGCCCACGTTTTCAAGCCGCGATTGGGGAAGGTCGCGGTGACTAGTCCGTCGCCGACTTTCAGGTGTGAGACGTGGAAAGAGTATCCCGCCCAAAGCGTAACCAGCGCCAGCACCAGCGCAGCGAAAGTGGGTTTCCAGTTCCATTGTGCGGGGCGATGCGCAAGGCCATCGGGCTTGAGAAAGAGCATCATGATCAACGCTAACAGCACCAGTGGAGGCGCGTAGAACTTGGCTAACAGCAATCCGCCGAGCGCGAGTCCCATGAGCGCAGTCTGCGACCAGTTCGGACGGTGCCGCCATCGCACTAGTTGGAATGCAGTCAGAAAAATGAATAGCGTGCCGATGCCGTCGGTGGTAGCGACGGAGTAGTGCGCGATCAGCGATGGCGTGAATGCGAACAGCGCCAACGCGACGTTGGCCGCCCCCTCGGAGAACAACCGTCGCGTCACGAACCACAACGCAACGCCGAGCGCGATCCCGAGCAGCGTGTTCATAGGACGCGTATGCAACGCAATCCATTCCGGGCCGGGCTGCATCGCCATGACGCGATAGCCGGTGGGCAACTGTTGCCAATCAAAGCGGGTGTCGGCGTGCGTCGCCATGGGAAGAGTGAGCCACAACCGCCCGAGCGGGGGATGGTCGTTCCAGAGTTCGAAGCGCCCGTGCCGCCAGGCGTCAACGCCGGCAATGATGTGAGCTGGCTCGTCGTAGGTGAGCGACTGCGTCTGGACAAACCAAAGTGACTGCACGGCGAACACTGACAGCAGCACAAAAGGAATCGCAGTGAGCGGAGTCAGGCTACGACGGCGAGCGAGGAACTTCGTTGAGTGCGATGAGGGGGTCTTCTTCACGCGATGCACTCACCATATAGGAGTGCCCGCGCATTGCTCAACTTGGCTTGGGAGCCGACTGCGCGGAGGTGGTTCCCCGTTTGGTCTTCAGACGATCGATCCCCTTCTGCGCCTTTTCGGCATAAGGGCCGTTGGGCAGGATCTTGAGGTAGGCCTGATAGTTCTCGAGTGCGGCGGGGACGTCGCCGGCCTTCTCCTGCACCTCGCCGAGTTTGTAGGTTGCTTCGGCATCATTCGGCTTCCACTCCAGCGCCTCCTGGTAACGACTGATGGCAGCACGGTAGTTGCCCTGCTTGAAGTAGAAGTCACCCACTTCGATGCACTTCATGGCCTTGTGGGGATCCCAGGGATGGAACTCGTTCAACTCACTGTCCGACAAATCGGCGCCGGAATGCTTCTCATCTCCCGGCGGCGGGGAGACATCGATCTCGGTCTGTTTACTGGAGCTCTCGTCCGGAGCCAGAGTATCGGAACGGGGCGGGGCCTTGCGATTGTCCTTGGGCGCTGGAGCCGAGCGGTCCACAGGCACGCGGGTGAGCGGACCTTCCTGTTCATTGCTCTGCGCTACGGCAAGACTCCCCAGACACAAAGACACAACCACGAGGATCAGTACTCGAAACCGCACACGCATATTCTATTGCAACCCGAGAGGCGAGCGGATGACTCGCAAGGGAATAAGCCCGATGCGAGGTTGTGTCGTGCCTCTTTGCGGGCCGGGGACCCCGGCTCATTAGCGCAGACAGAACGTTGTTCGGTCGCGGCCTTCGGTCTTGCTTTGGTAGAGCGCCTGATCCACTCGTTGAAAAATCGAGTCTTCGTTATCATTCTTGGCAAGAAGGGTTGCCCCGACGGAGATGGTCGGAAGGACCAGCGTACCCGCCACCGCCACCGAAGAGCTCCGTACGAGATTCCTGCACCGCTCCGCCATTCTCAGGGTATTGTCCACATCGGCGTCGGGCAGGATGGCCAGAAACTCTTCCCCGCCCCATCGTCCCAGGGTGTCACCGGCCCGCAGGCTGGTGCTTAGAGTCCGCGCTACATGCTCGAGGACGATATCTCCGCCTTGGTGTCCGAGAGTATCGTTGACTTGCTTGAACTTGTCGAGATCGAACAGCAACACTCCGAAAGTTCTACCGAACACCGCCAGTTCATCCAGAGACTGGCGAATCCTGGAGTCAAGAAAGCGGCGATTCACCAATCGGGTGAGAGGGTCAACGTAGGCCATCTTCTTCAGCTCGACGTTCCGCCGCTCCAACTGCTTGCGCCGTGCAATGTCGCTGAAGACCTCGATCGCGCCCACCGCTACGTTGTTCTCGTCGAGGATCGGAACCACCCGGACACTAACCGGGACGCGGTGCCCGTCGCGGTGTCGAAGGTAGGCGTCCGCTTTACTGCGGACCCCGAAAAGCATGCTGCGCGACAGAGGACACTCGTTGTGGCAGAGGCTTCGTCCTGACTCATCGACGTGACAGAGCACGTCGTCACTGCAACGCTTCCCGACAACCTCGGCGGCGGCATAGCCGGTCAGCGCCTCGGCCGCATGGTTCCAGTACAGAATGTTGCGGTTGGGATCGACGAAGTAGACGGCATCGTACAAATCATCCAGCAACAACTTGTAGAAATCGGGGTGATTTTCGAGAAACTTCCCCACCGAGGTTGACTCGGCCTCCAAGACCGGCTCTTGCATTCGCCCTCCTTGACGTTGACGCTAGTGCAATGATGACGGGCAGGGCTCCGGTTTGGCTGTGACGTCAACCGATTTTCGTGACCTGGGAGGTTACGAAAGTAACTCTGTGGATGGCACGAAATTCCGGGCATGTTTTGGCGGGCACCAGAATCCTTCGGAACCGAGCCAGTCAAGAAAAAAGGCCGTCCGGAGAACGGACGGCCTTGGGGGCTGATGGATGTTGCTCATCCATCGAGTTCAGGAGGCAACCGGATTAGTTTACTGGCGATCAGTGGACTGTTGTTGCTGGCCCGGCGCCGTAGCTTGGGCCGAAGTCGATTCCAGCGAATTCGTCATCAGTTGAACATCGACGCGGCGGTTCTTCGCGCGCCCTGCGGCGCTGGTGTTCTGCGCAACCGGATTGTTCTCGCCCAAGCCGATCAGATAGATCCGGTACGGCGGAATGCTATGCTTCGCCGCCAGGTACTGGATCACAGCATCAGCGCGGCGCCGGCTCAACTGGTTGTTGTATTCGACCGAGCCAACACCGTCGGTATAACCTTGCACTTGGATGATGTAGTGCTTCTGCCCAGCGATCTGTTGCGCGAACTCATCCAGTATTTGCTGGTCGGCCTTGGTCAGCGTCGCCCTATTGAAACCGAATTGAATGGTCGTATTGGCAGCGGGCTTGTAGTTGTCGAGGTTTTCGACCGTTCCTGCCAGTCCGTTCAAACCGCTGGCGACGTGTCCGGCCTTCTGGTTGGCCTGGTCGGCTGATTCTCCCGCGGCGACCGCTTTCTGATCAGCCTGATTGGCGGCCTGGATGCCCTCCTGGGCCTTGCCGTCGACGTTCTTGATATCGCCGCTGTTCTTGGCGGTTAACTCATCGAGTTCGCCAATCTTGTCGTTGATGGGCGTAATTTGATTGCGGACATACTTCTTGGTTGCGCAACCGATATTGGTTAGCAGGCTGCCTGCTATCAGCACTGCAAAAATAGGTATCCTGCTCATTCCATACACTCCTGCGACAAAGGGTTCAACGCAAGATTAAAGAGCAAGCTGGCTGCCACTCGGATCTGCCCTATCGGTAGAAAGTGATCCTACTGTTTTCAACTACTTGTGAACCACGTGTTCGGGCATGTCAAAATGCGCCGGATAATCCTGACGCGGGTAGTAAAATTTTTACAGGGTCTTAACGCCGGCTTAAGGTATCGCTGATGCTGGTGTTCTCGAATTCGCCACCTGCCACATGGACTTGCACCAGAAAATCCGCACTTTACCGACCTCTCCCGGCGTGTACCTCTACAAGGACGCCGAAGGCCACATCATCTACGTCGGCAAGGCCAACAACTTGCGTTCGCGGGTGCGCTCGTATTTTCTCGAAGGCGCGGCAGAAAATGCCAAGACCGGATCGCTGCTGCGCGAGGCCGTCGATCTCGACTACATCGTGGTCGACAACGAGAAGGAAGCGCTCGCGCTTGAGAACAACCTGATCAAGCAGAAGAAGCCGCGCTACAACATTCTTCTGCGCGACGACAAATCGTACCCCTACATCAAGCTGACGATGGGTGAGCGTTATCCGCGGGTGTATGCCACGCGCCGCCTGCGCAAGGACGGCTCGCTGTACTTCGGGCCCTACTTCCCTACCAGCCTCGCCTATCGGATCGTCGATTTGATTCACCGCCACTTTCTGATTCCCTCCTGCAAGATCGACTTGAATCGCTACCATCCGCGGCCGTGCCTGCAGTACTACATCGGGCGTTGTCTGGGACCTTGCGTCGAGGGACTGACCACTTCTGATCGCTACTCCGAGGCGGTGCACGACGTGAAGCTGTTTCTGGAGGGGCGCGGCGCGGACTTGTCGCGCTCTCTGCACGCGCGCATGAACGCCGCCGCCGAGCGTGAGCAGTACGAATTGGCCGCCAAGTACCGCGACCTGATCTCTACCATCGAGTTGCTGGACCAGAAACAGCGCATGCACGCCGTTGATGGCGACGATGCCGACGTCTTCGGCTATCACTATGAGAACCAGATGCTGGCCGTGAATCTGTTCCACATGCGCGGTGGCAAGATCATGGACAAACGCGAGTTCTTCTGGGAAGACATGCACGCTATCGTCGGCGAAGATGGATTCATTCCCGGCGAGTTCTTTTCTGCGCTACTGAAGCAGGTGTATCTCGACCAGCAATATATTCCGCACAACGTCTATGTGCCCGTCGATTTTGAAGATCGCGCCATGCTGGAGGAAGTGCTCTCCGAGGGTCACGAACGCAGGGTGCAGATCCACGTGCCGCAGCGGGGCGACAAGCGCTCGCTGGTCGATCTGGTCGGGCAGAACGCCAAGCAGGCCTACGACCAGCGCTTCCGGGTGATGAAGCCCGCCGCAAAAGTAATCCAGGAAGCTCTGCAGGATGCGCTTGGTCTACCCGAGTTGCCCCGCCGCATCGAGTGTTTCGACATCTCGCACATTCAGGGCGCCGAGACCGTCGCATCCATGGTGGTGTGGGAAGACGGCAGGATGAAGAAGTCGGACTACCGCAAGTTCATCATCAAATCGGTAGTCGGCGTGGACGACTTTGCCTCGATGCGCGAGGTGGTGACGCGTCGCTACGCCCGTCTGCAGGCGGAAGACAAGGCACTGCCTAGCCTCATCCTCATCGACGGCGGTATCGGCCAACTGCATGCCGCCGCCGAGGCGCTGGAGGCACTGACCATCGTCAACCAACCGCTAGCTTCGATCGCCAAGCGCGAAGAGATCATTTACGTGTACGGCCAGGAAGACGACCCGATCGTGCTCGATCGCCACTCTCCGGTGCTGCACCTGGTGCAACTGGTGCGCGACGAGGCCCACCGCTTTGCGGTGACTTTCCACCGCAAACGCCGCGAGATGCGCGACCACAAAACGGAGTTGCTCGAAGTACCCGGCATCGGTGCGCAGACCACGCGCCGCCTATTGCAGCACTTCGGCAGTTTGGAGGCCGTAAAGCAGGCCGACGCCGCGGCCCTGGCATCGGTTGTCAGCCGGCCCCAGGCCAGCGCTATCCTGCAGCATTTTCAGCAGAAACCCGGGGTCAAGGAAGCAGTGCCGGACGCCGATTGAGGGGGCGTCGGGCAGAAATCTGCTGCATTGGTGCTTCCCGAGCTTCGCGCAGTGCGTCTAACTTCGATATAGTAATGTCAGTCGTAACCGTATGAAGCCATTGCAACAGCTTGAGCGCTCGCCGCTCCAGAAATGGATGGCGCTGTGTTTCGTGCTGGTCATAGCCTGCTTCGGCTTCGTGCAGGCCGTGCACGCTCACGACGCCGTGGCAGGAAAACCGGCTCCGGCTTCGCACTGCAGCTTGTGCGTAGTCGCGCATAGCGCTGTATTGATCGCCTCAGGCGGCGCTGCACCGGTTCCAGTCTGCAAAGCGGCACGGCTCGTAGTGTTGGATCCGCAACTCCGGTCCCGTCTTTATGTAACCTGCTCGTACATTCGTCCTCCTCCGCAAAACCTCTAATCGACGCTGATTTCCACCTGACGTTTGGCTCGCGCAATTTGGCCCGGCCGGACAGTCAGTCGTTTTTTGGAAAGCCTCTTCCCGTGACGCTTGCTATGAGCGGTGCGGCTAAGACGGCGACAGCTCTTGGAGGTTCGGATGTTTGCCAGTTTCACTTTTCATAATTGCGGTCGACCATCTCCCCCGGCAGAATTCGCCGCAACTTGCGGGATGAGGAAGCAGCGCGCGAATCGCCGACTGTATCATCTCTCCATCCTGGCGACGTTGCTTTTGCTGACGACCCCAGGCTTTTCGCAATCCACCGGCAACGCGGGCAGCATCACCGGCGCAGTCACAGACACGACCGGAGCCGTCATTCCAGGCGCGACCGTCGTAATCCAGAATCCGGTCAGCCAATACAGCCGAACAGCCACGACCGACAATGCCGGCAGGTTCAGCTTTCCCAACGTCCCGCAGAATCCGTATCACCTTACGGTCACCGCCAAGGGCTTCGCTAGCTACGCTCAGGATGCCGAGGTCCGCTCCTCCCTCCCGGTTTCGTTGAACATTAAGCTGCAGATTGGAGCGTCCTCGCAGACCATCACCGTGGAAAGCGAAGCCGGAGACCTGCTGGAGAACAATCCCACCTTTCACACCGATGTCGATCGCAAGGCGTTTGACACGCTTCCTCTGGAGAGCACTTCGTCAGCACTCAGTTCGCTGGTCACGCTGGCGACGCCGGGGGTCGCTGCCGACTCCAACGGCTTGTTTCACGGATTGGGCGATCACGCATCGAACTCTTTTTCACTGGACGGCCAGCCCATCACCGACCAGCAGAGCAAGGTCTTCTCCAACCAGATTCCGCTCGACGCGGTGCAGTCGATGGAGGTCATCGCGGGCGCGCCGCCGGCCGAATACGGCGACAAGACCAGCCTGGTGATCGATGTAACTACCCGCTCGGGGCTTGGATCGACGACGCCGCATGGTGGCATCACCGCCTCTTACGGCTCGTTCGGCACCTCGAACCTCGACTTCAACTTCTCGTACGGCGGAAAGAACTGGGGAAATTTCATCGCAGCCAACGGGCTCAACTCGGGCCGCTTCCTCGATCCGCCGGAGTTCGTGGTGATGCACGCCAAGGGAAATGAAGAAAACGTATTCGATCGCTTCGACTACGTGTTCTCCCCCGATGACGCGCTCCACCTGAACCTGGGCTTTACCCGCTCCTGGTTCCAGACCCCGAACTCCTACGACAATCTGAATATCGGCGTCCTAGGTCCGGATGGCAACCCGGTGGGTCCGACCGACCAGCGTTCCAAGATCGTTACCTTCAATATCGCGCCGTCATGGACCCACACTCTCAGCCCTAATTCACTGTTCACGCTTTCGGGTTATGTTCGGCGCGACCAGTACAACTATTACCCGAGCAACAATCCGTTTGCGGATTACGGCCCCATCCAGCAGGAGACGGTCGCGCAGCAACGCAACCTGACCAATGCCGGCATCGCTTTCCAACCTGACGCTACACGAGGGGGATCCACAACGTAAAAGCCGGGATCACGTACAACCAGACATTTTTGAATGAGCACGACCAACTGGGGATCGTCGATCCGACACTCAATTCGCCATGCGTCAACGCAAGCGGCCAGCCGGTCGCGGGATTCAACGATCCCTCGCAATGCGCTGCCGCCGGATATCTGCCGAATCCGGACTTCACAACCCTATTGAGCTGCTACGACCTGACCCGGCCGTTTCCATCGCCGTCATCGGGATGCGCCAGTCCGCACAGCACGTTATACCCGTTCGTTGGCCACACCGATGTCAAAGAGCTCTCCATGTACGTCCAGGACACCATGTCCGTGAAGAACTGGACCTTCAACCTTGGAATTCGCGGCGATCTGTACAACGGACTCACGGTCACGCGGCAAGCCGAACCACGTGTGGGAATTTCCTACAACATCCAGAAGACGAATACCGTGCTTCGCGTGTCTTATGCGCGCACCATGGAGACCCCTTTCAACGAGAACCTGGTGCTCTCCAGTACGGGGTGCAACTATCCGGTGATCGCCGCCCTGGTTCCGTGCATTCCCGCGCCGCTCGCTCCCGGAGGCCGCAACGAATTTCACGCCGGCTTGCAGCAGGCGTTTGGAAAGTATCTTGTGATCTCGGGCGAGTACATCTGGAAGTACACCCACAACCCCTACGACTTCAGCGTGCTGGGCAATACGCCCATCACCTTCCCGGTGCAGTGGAACAACTCCAAGATCCCCGGGTGGGTCTTGCGCGCGAATGTACCGAACTTCCATGGCTTCACCGCGCTGGTAGTGATGTCGAGCGTGGCCGCCCGCTTCTTTCCGCCACAAGTTGGCGGCCTGGGCGACTACCCCGGAGAGCGGCGGTTATCCCTTCCGCATCGATCATGACGAGGTCTTCAACCAAACGACGTCCCTGCACTATCAACTCCCCTGGAAGCGGGCGCCATGGATCAGTTTCAATTGGCGCTACGACAGCGGACTGGTGGCGGGCGCCGTGCCCTGTTATGGCATCAACGACTTCAACGACTGTCCGCAATCGACGACTGCTCAATGGCCAGCCCGCTGTCGATCTCAGCGGCCTCACTGCCGACCAGCAATTCCAGGCTGGGCTCTTTTGTGGAAGCGTGAAGTCATCGCCATTCGCTCCTCTACCCTCTCCATGCCCGGTTTCGCAGTATGGATCGAATCTTCTGCAGATCCCTGCCCCGGGGACCCAGAACGACGACCACAATCCGCAGCGTATTGCGCCCCGAAACCTGTTCGATCTTGCCATCGGCACCAACAACCTGTTCAACGGCGATAAATACAAATGGAGCGCGCAAGTGACGGTCATCAACCTTACAAACGAGTACGCACTCTATAACTTCCTTTCAACGTTCAGCGGAACGCACTATGTCTCGCCGCGCACCATCACCGCGGAGATTGGCTTTCACTTCTAACGCAACAGTGATGTTTAGGGGAGCATCTGGGTTCGAGCGGCATCGGATGCTCCCGCCATTCCGTCAGACTCCAATGAATGTCGCGGACCTTGGGCGACAATCATTTTTTTCTTCCGTAACCTTTGGCGCCTCCCAACGGTTTATCTTAGTGAGCGCGATATGCGGAGAGCTGGGTGAAGGCGCTGAACAACGAGGCGGACGAGCGGCTTCTGGTGGAGGCCGCCCAGCGCGATCCTGCGCACTTTGCCGAGCTCTACACGCGCAACTTTCACATGGTGTACGCCTACGTGGCGCGGCGTGACCGCCAGCCGCGAAGAGGCCGAGGATCTCACCTCGGAGGTGTTTCACCAGGCGCTGGCCAACTTGCAGCGTTTCGAGTGGCGTGGAGCTCCGTTTGCGGCTTGGCTCATTCGGATTGCGGCCAATGCGATGGCCGACCGCTGGCGACTACGGGTGCGAGAAGCTGGCGATCCGCCGGGCGACGAATTAAGTGACCACAACATGGGCGACATCGAGCGACGAGCGGCGCTCTTTCAACTTGTTGACGGATTGCCCGTGGACCAACGGCGCGTTATTGTGTCGCGGTTTGTGGAACAGAAGAACATCCGCGAGATCGCACAGGAAATGAAGCGCAGCGAAGGCGCGGTCAAGCAGCTTCAGTTCCGCGCCCTGGAGAAGCTACGCGCGAGCATGGAGGGTGCCAATGGCTAAGCGCTCTCTGTTCGAACAACTGGACCTGGCGATCACGCAACTGCTCGCAGGACCCGATAAGCCGGTTGCGGCGGTTGATCCCGAAATTGCGCCGCTGGTTCGCGTCGCGGGTGAACTGCGCGATCTTCCCCGCACCGCTTTCATGGAAAGGCTCAAAACAGACTTGGAGAGGAGTACAAGTATGGCAACTACAACAGAAGCAGCGGCGGCGGTCCGCACATACGCGGCGCCCAGAATAGCGTTCAAAAACACAGCCAAGGCAATCGACTTCTACAAGGCCGCTTTCGGCGCCAGGGAGACCATGCGCTTCGAGCTCGAAGGAAGCATTCCGCACGCCGCGATCATGATCGGTGATTCGCTCATCATGCTGGCTGACGAGTGGCCGGAGGGCGGGCGCTTCAGCGCGGAGACGCTCGGTCAATCTCCGGTAAGCATTCAGCTCACGGTTCCGGATGTTGACGCGTTCGTGGAGCGGGCCGTTGCTGCCGGCGCCAAGGTGATCATCCCGGTTCGAGACCAGTTCTACGGGCACCGCGAGGGCACCGTGGTCGATCCCTTCGGTTATTCATGGGGCATTTCCATGTTGACGGAAGAAATGTCGGTCGAAGAGATGCACCGTCGCCTGCAGGCCGAACAAGCCGGGCAGCCGAAGCCGGCGGTCGATCCGATTCCGAAAGGCTATCGCACGATCACGCCGTATCTCGTCGCGCAAGATGCGGTCGGCTTGCTTGACTTCGTCAAACAGGCCTTCGGTGGAGAAGAAATTTTCCGCACCACGGGGTCGGCGGGCGGAATGCACGCTGAAGTGCGGGTGGGCGACTCCATGCTTATGATGGGCGGCGGCGGCCAAGGGCTGAAGTGGAGCGGCAAGCCCAAAGTGATGGGCTTCCATCTGTATATCAAGGATTGCGATGCCACGTACGAGCGCGCGCTTGCGGCCGGAGGCACGTCACTCGACAAGCCAACCGACCAGTCCTACGGAGAACGTTCGGCCAGCGTGCGGGACGCAGCCGGCAATCACTGGTACATCGCCACCCGCTCGGAGGGGAACTACAAGTGGGAGGGCGCGCCCGACATCCAACCCGTGTTGCATCCGCTGCGCTCTGAGCCGGTGATCAACTTCCTGAAGCGTGCTTTCGGCGCCCTGGAACTGGGACGTCATACATCGCCCGAGGGGGTGGTCCAACACGCGACGCTAAAGATCGGCGATTCGCACCTGGAGCTGGGCGATGCACACGGTCCGTATCAGCCGATGCCGGGCATGTACTACCTCTACGTGCCGGATTGCGACGCGGTGTATCGCCGGGCGTTGGCGGCGGGGGGCACGTCGATTGCGGAGCCGACGGACCATCCCTATGGCGATCGCAGTGGCGCGGTGCGGGACGCCTTCGGCAACGAGTGGTGGATCGCGACCCACATCAACGATGTCGCCATGTAACCGAAAAGGGCGCATCTTCCGATGCGCCCTTCCCTTTCTTGAAGGTCGATCTAGGCCTTCGTCGCGATCTTCTTCGCCGCCTTCTTTACCGCTTTCTCTTTCGCCACGGCCAGGTCGTAGCGATCATTGTTCATCACCTTGCCCCATGCGGCCGCGAAGTCCTTCACAAACGACTCCTTCGCGTCGTCAGATGCGTAGACTTCCGCGAGTGCGCGGAGCTGGGAGTGCGAACCGAAGATGAGATCGACACGGGTGCCAGTCCACTTAAGTTCGCCCGTCTTGCAATCGCGTCCCTCATACACACCCTCGGACGTAGCCGAGGGCTGCCACTTCGTGTCCATGTCGAGCAGGTTGACGAAGAAATCATTCGTCAGCGCCTCGGGTCGTTTGGTGAAGACGCCGTGCTTGGAGTGCCCGAAATTGGCGTTCAGGACGCGCATACCGCCGACGAGAGCTGTCAGCTCGGGGGCCGTCAGCTTCAGCAACTGCGCCTTGTCCACGAGCATCTCCTCCGCCGAACTTCCGTGTCCGTTGCGGCTGTAGTTGCGGAACCCGTCCGCCTTCGGCTCCAGTACGGCGAACGCGTCCACATCGGTCTGCTCCTGCGAAGCATCCGTGCGCCCCGGCGCAAAGGGAACCTTCACGTCGTGCCCGGCTTTCTTCGCAGCTTCCTCGACAGCTACGCAGCCGCCCAGAACGATCAGGTCAGCCAGCGAGACTTTCTTCTTCCCGCCAGAGCTGTTGAAGTCCGTCTGGATTGCCTCCAGTCTCTGGAGCACCTTCGCCAGTTCGGCCGGCTGGTTCACTTCCCAGTCCTTCTGCGGCGAGAGGCGAATGCGCGCCCCGTTGGCCCCGCCGCGCTTGTCGGAGCCGCGGAAGGTCGCCGCCGACGCCCAGGCAGTCGTGACCAGTTGCGAAATCGACAATCCGGACGCGAGTATCCTGGCCTTCAAAGCGGCAATGTCCTTGTCGTCGATCAATACGTGATCGAGAGAGGGAACCGGGTCTTGCCAGATCTGCGGCTCCTTGGGGACGAGCGGGCCAAGGTAGCGCGAGATCGGCCCCATGTCGCGGTGCGTCAGCTTAAACCAGGCCTTGGCGAATGCGTCCGCTAACTCTTCCGGATGCTCATAGAAGCGCCGCGAAATCTTTTCGTAGGCGGGGTCGAAGCGCAAGGAAAGGTCCGTGGTCAACATCGTCGGGGTGTGCTTCTTCGACGGATCGTGCGCGTCCGGAATGGTGCCCGCTCCGTTGCCATTCTTGGCCACCCACTGGTTCGCGCCGGCCGGGCTCTTGGTCAGCTCCCACTCATACTTGAACAGGTTCTCGAAGAAGTTGTTGCTCCACTTCGTCGGTGTCGTGGTCCAAATGACTTCCAGGCCGCTGCCGATGGTGTCATCCCCACTGCCGGTGCCATAAGTGTTTTTCCAGCCGAGGCCTTGCGCCTCGATGGGGGCGGCCTCGGGTTCGGGGCCGACATACTTGAGCGGGTCGGCAGCACCGTGGGTCTTGCCGAAGGTGTGCCCACCGGCAATCAGCGCCACCGTCTCTTCGTCATTCATCGCCATGCGGGCAAAGGTCTCGCGGATGTCGCGTGCCGCGGCGATGGGGTCGGGATAGCCGTTGGGTCCTTCGGGATTGACGTAAATCAGGCCCATCTGGACCGCGGCGAGGGGATTTTGGAGGTCACGATCGCCGCTGTAACGCTCGTCGGCCAGCCACTTGCCTTCAGAGCCCCAATAAATGTCTTCACCGGGCTCCCAGACGTCTTCGCGCCCGCCGCCGAATCCGAAGGTCTTGAAGCCCATGGACTCCAACGCGACGTTGCCGGCCAGGACCATGAGGTCGGCCCAGGAGATCTTCTTGCCGTACTTCTGCTTGATGGGCCAGAGCAGCCGGCGCGCCTTATCGAGGTTCACGTTGTCGGGCCAGCTATTGAGGGGCGCAAAGCGCTGTTCGCCGGCGCCTGCCCCGCCGCGGCCGTCGCCGATGCGGTACGTGCCGGCGCTGTGCCACGCCATACGAATGAAAAGTGGCCCATAGTGGCCGAAGTCGGCTGGCCACCACTCCTGCGAATCCGTCATGAGTGCATGGAGGTCTTTAATCACCGCATCGAGGTCGAGACTCTTGAATTCCTCGGCGTAGTTGAACTCCTTGTCCATAGGGTTGGACAACGGGGAGTGCTGGTGGAGGATGTTTACGTTGAGCTGGTTCGGCCACCAGGTCTCGTTCGTCGGTGCCTTCTGAACGCCGTGCGCTACCGGGCACTTTGCTTCTGTTGCCATTGCTTGCTCCTGATTCTGGGGGACGGTCGCCCCCGCTTTGGTGGTGAGTTGATTGTCCATGAGTTTGTTGTCCATTAGGTGATGTTTGCCTTCCTTCGAATCCGTTAAACAGCTTGGCGCACTGCGAACCCGTATTGTTTTTCCCTACGCGCAACCAGCGCGGGCCGCGCCCGCCGATGCGCACCAGTTCTCCGGTATCCGCACGCCTAGGTCGCGGGCCGGGAAGCCTGCCGCGGAGCGCACCTCGCGCACAGCCCCCGGAAGATAAGTTCGCATTCGCGAAGGACCCGCTTCCCCAGGGCGCGTGAAGCAGGCTTGGGCACGTTGTACCAATCAATATCTTCAACGTTGCCGCAGCGGTCGCAGATAAAGTGGTGATGCCGCACGCATTTGGCGTCGAATCGCGCGGCGCGGCCCTCGACGGCCACTTCACGCACCAAACCCGCCTGCACCAGATCCCGCAAATTGTTATAGGTTGTGGCCCTGGAAGAGCGCGGGTCCACGCGATTCACGGCTTCGAAGATTTCCGCAGCCGTGGGATGGCTGTTGTGTTCCATCAGGAACGCCATAACGGCGTAGCGCTGCGGAGTGCACCGCAACCCGCTGCCCTCCAGTGCCCGTTTTATCGCCTCGGCGTCCATCAACAATTTAGATTATATCTAATCTGATATTTTGTCGAGACTTAAACCTTTTGGGTTGCTGGTAGTATGCTGCTCATTCACTCACTTAATAAGCACCACCGATCCCGGGAGAACCTATGTCCGCTGGCCACGAATTCCACCAGCTTCACGAACACGCGGAGCACGCAAAGGCGCACCAAAGCCTAGCGCCAGTAAGTCTTACGATGGCGGTGGTGGCAGTGCTGGTGGCAACCGTCTCGTTGCTGGGCCACCGCGCCCATACGGAAGAAATCCTGCTGCAGAACAAGACCACCGATGAATGGGCTTACTACCAGGCGAAGAACCTGCGGCGCAACAACCTTGAGGCCCTGAACGACGTGCTCACTGCTCTGGAAGGCGAGAACGAAAAGGCCGGGCAGGTACATAAGCGCTTCGAGGGCGACATCGAGAAATATCGCGGCGAGCAGAAGGAAATCCAGACGGAGGCGCGCATGCTGGAAGAGGAGTTGCGCCACGAAACGAGGCGTGCCAACCGCTTCGACCTCGCCGAAGTGTTTCTGGAAATTTCGCTGGTCGTCACCTCGATCACGCTGCTCACCGGGCGAAGATTGTACTGGATGATGGGGATCGTCTTCGCCGTGGCGGGAGTAGTGACGGCGGCGACGGTACTGCTGCTGCACTGATCAACTACCGCTCCCATCCTTCGGCCCCAACCAGCGGCACGAAGCAGCACAACAACCGCCGGGCCGCAACCACTTCGCCTCCGACCTTGCTCACGACCTCCAACTGCTGTTCGAGGCGGTTGCCCACCGGTACCGCCATCTTGCCCCCTTCAGCCAGTTGCGCAATCAGGCTGGGAGGCGCTT
This sequence comes from uncultured Acidobacteriaceae bacterium, assembly GCA_963758255.1. GTDB lineage: Bacteria > Acidobacteriota > Terriglobia > Terriglobales > Acidobacteriaceae > DASRAA01. The sequence continues at coordinate 840,932 of CAVWUX010000001.1, read as the reverse complement.
TGGGCGCGCCCGCGGCCACTAGGATTCGGTTGAACGGAGCCTGCTGCGGCAGGCCCACGCTACCGTCCCCGTAGACCACATGTACATTACCGTAGCCTAGTGTCAATAGGATTTGCCGGGCCTTGTCCGCCAGATCCGCATGACGCTCGATGGTCCATACCTCGGCTGCAAGCTCTCCCAGCACCGCCGCCTCGTAGCCGGTACCCGTTCCCACTTCCAGCACCCGGTCGACGGGCTGCACCTCCAGGGCCTCGACCATCGCGGCAACCATATACGGTTGCGAGACGGTTTGCCCGCTTCCAATCGGGATGGGGTTGTCGGCGTAGGCCTCCCGCACATATTCGGGAGCGATGAAGTTCTCGCGCGGTACCTTCCCCATGGCCGCCAGCACTCGCTCGTCGCGAATCCCCCGCGCTCGCAGTTGCTCCTCCACCATGCGAACGCGGCGCTCGGCGAGTTGCTCCGGATTGCTGGTGTGACCCATCAGGCCCATGGACCCGCCTAAATGCTTTTCGCGCAGGACGGCGCTACTTCTTCCGCTTCCGGATCAGCAGGTCAAAGCTCACCACACCGTTCTCATCGCGAATTCCCTGCACTGTGTATTCGGTATTGATGTTGTATTCAAACTGAATGACCTGCTGTGCCGACTGCGTCAGGTTGGTGATGTAAGTCAGGGTAACGTCTTTGGAAACCTGCTGCTCGATGGTCAGGCGCGCGCTCGGGTTATTGTCCGCGCCGCCCACGGATGGGTTGATGCGAATCGAGCTGACCCCGAAAAGCTTCGACACCCGGTTGCTCACCGCTTGGTTGATGACCTGTCCCAGCACCACTCCGCCCGCGCCCTCCCCCAGGCTGGAGGTACTGGTACCGCCGGCAGCGTAGCTCTCCTCCTGGGTGCGGCCGAAGGCTAGCAGGGCGATGATGTCGTCACTCGAGAGCGGAGGATCGGAGCGGTACGTGGTGGTCAGCTTCTCCAACGTGCCGTGCAAACCGATGGTGATATCGAAATCACGCACTCGCGTGGTCGCTTCCACGTCGAGGATGGGATCGATGCGAATGGGATTGGCAAAGGTAACGTCGCCGCGGTCGAGGTGATACTTGGTGCCGTTGAGCTTGATGTCGCCTTCCGCGATGTTGATACGGCCCAGCAGTACCGGCCGCGTTCCCGTGCCCCGCAGGCGCAAGTCGACATCGCCCGACAGCTTCGCCAGCGAGGTCTGCACCGTCAGCTCCGGCGCTGAGACGATGCGGACATCGAGCCGCAGGTTGTTCAGTGGCGATTTCGGGTTTGGCACTTCCACGGGTTGACTGACGAAGGCTCCTGCAATGTCCATCGAGGGAATCTGCGCGAAGCGCGTGACCGTGATTTCGCCGCTCAGGGTCGCGCCCCGCAGGGTGCCGTTGAGACGCAGATTCTGGTCGGCGGTCACGCTTACGCCGCCGTACCGGAAGCGAATGTCGGTGCCGTTTGTGGTCAGGTCAAAGCCAACCGTGTTGCCGTAGGTCATGTAGCCGGAGAAGTTTACTTGTCCTCCACCCACGCGTCCCGCCAAGTGTTCCACTTCCAGACGATCCTGGTTGAACACGAGCGTGCCGTTGAGTTCTCCCAACGCAGCCGGCAGGTCGATCAGGGAAAACCCGGCGTGCGCAATCACCACCCGCCCGTTCATGACGGGTTTGGCCATGGTTCCCCGCACCGTCACGTCGACATCCGTCGAGCCATAGGAGGTGACCTCTTCATCCAGCACGTGCAGCAGAGCCACATTGAGGTGACCCTTGGCGTAGACATCCAGCGGGCGCGCCCTTTTGAAATCCACCGTACCGCCGACGCTGAGGTTTGTGTCCTCGGCTGCCACCGTTAGTCGGTTCAGGCTCACCACTTCGTCGGCCAACGTCAACTCGATAGGTCCGTCGCTGTGGATGGGTATCTTCTCCACCTCAACACTGAAGGCATCAACCTTCATCTCTCCCTTGAGCGCACGCGGTTTGCGCAGCGGGCCTTTGATGCTGGCACGTCCGGCCAGGGAAGAGTGGTTGGTAATCCTCCCCTTGAGTTCGACGCGCAGCAACGGATCAATGTCGATCTGCGTGAACTCCAGGCGCAGATCGCTTTCCATGTCACCCCCGAGTTCTACAGTGCCATCGAGCGCCAGCGAGCCCTTTGGGAATTTCGAACGCGCCGTCACTTGCAGCTTATTTCCGTGACTGACCGCATCCAGCACCAACCCACCGGCAGCCTCGTCGTTAAACACGAGGCTGGCCAGTTCGACGTGGGCGTCTACCACCGGCTGCTCAAGCGTGCCCGACGTCTTGAGTGTGAAGCTGGCAGTGCCTCGCTCTTGCAGTGGAACCGTCTGCAGTTCGTTGATTTTCTCCAGATCGATCTTGTCGCCGTGCAGGTCCGATCGCAGCTGACGGGTATTGAGGTTGTAGGCCACCGTTCCTACCATCGTCCCGCCCAGGGCCTCGAGGCGAATGTTCTCGAACTCGGCCTCATGATTGGCCAGAACGATGTCAGCATTGAACGTCTTGAGGGGATGCCCGTAGGCCTCGCCATCGGTGAACGAAAACCGTCCGCGTCCGTGCATGTCGGTCTTCGTACCAGAGGCTTGCAGGTTGAGGTTGACCACGCCCGACACGGGATATTCGGTGCCCACGGTTCGCTGCAAGTCAGCGGCGCTAGCATTGTGGATCGAGGCGCGTACCTCGAACGGAGAGTTGGCGGTGAAACTACCATCCTCCAGTTGCGCTGAACCGTCCACATTCAGATGCGCTCCACCCTCCTCGATCACACCGTTGTGTAACGCAACCGCCGTCCCGCCGTACTGCACATCACCGGCAAACGAATCGATGTGGATGTTGCGCGTCTGCGCTGGCGGCGGGGGCTTCGGTTGAGTGTCGCCAAGGTGGAGCAGCGATTGCACGACGCTCGAGCTTGCCGCCTGCGGTGTGGCGGCAGAGGTCGCCGCCGGCGTGTAGATGTAGCTGAAATCGGTTGCCAGCAGCCGCCCGGCTATGTCGGGATGGGCGAGTTTGCCACTCAGTGTGCCATTGAAACTAGCTCTCCCATTGAGTTCCACGGGCAACGCCGATTGCCCCATGGCACTCAGCAATGGCTGAAACTCCGACAGGCCGCTGCTCGTGACGGCGATCTTCAGGCGGGCTTCGCGCGATCCCAATTCGCCGGAGGCGTTCGCCTCGGTCTGCGGCGTCGCCAGGTTGAGTCCCGCAATGTCAAGCATCCCCGAGTGCGCATCATAACGAGCCCGTAGCGCACCACTCATCGGCATCTGATTCGGCTCACTCTGCGATGGCGCCGTGGCATCGAGAGCCACGTCGACGATGGCCCTCGCAATCGACTCCCGCCACGCAAGGCCTACCGTCCCATTCAGAGCGGCCGTGGCATTCAGCTTGTCCAGCGGAAGCGATTTACTCGACAGCATTTGCACAACCTCCGGGCAACGAAACGCCGCGCATCTTAAGCTTGCCGTTCCCCTGCTGCACTGGAAGTGCGCCGCCAATGCCATTGCGTAGCGACTTGTCCGATGTCCTGGCCGGGGCCGTTATTGCGGCGGAACGGCTTCCCTGCCTTTGGCGGTTTGTCGCTTCTATCTGCGCACTCTGATGTTCCGCCAGCGCTGGAGAGTAGTGTCCTGATCTCCGCATCGCCGGTCACCGTCCCGCCCAGCAGCTTCGCGTCGATCTTATTGAGGCCGGACATGATCCCGGTCGAGGGAAAAGTTGGCGGTCGCACTCGCATCAGCGCAGGGCAAGCCCTCCGTCCTGGTAGTTGACGCCGCGGAACGCGAACTTTTCACGTTGCTGTGAAGATTGTTCCTGGCTCGAAGCTGCCGGTACCGTTGATGTCCAGCCGGCCTCCGCGCAACTTGTAAACGCGGACAATCTCGCCCGCCTGCGCCAGATCAATCGTGCCGCCATACGTCAGTTGCACGCGAGGATGATTGAAATCGTCAACCAGCTCCGCTCAGCTCGATGGACGACTGCTGCGATGTCAACCTCAGACGACTTCACTTCGGCCCGGTTCCGCCATAAAGTGAACCCGGCGTCAGCGCTGGCGGGAATGTCGCGCATAGTCTTGGAATCTGCACGTCCATCTTGCCGACATGCAGCGCACCGTCGTACTGCACGCAGCAGGCGCTCGATACTCCATCGCCAGGCCCACATCGTTGGCCTTGAAGTCCAGCGGCAGCTTCTCGTCGTTCAGCAGCAACATTCCCGTTGCGCACTTCCGTCCTGCCGATGGCCAAGTCGAACAGCTGCTGGATCGGGTCGCCTCCCACTCCGCCTTGGCTCAGGCACATTGTTCGAGCCGTCGGGCTTGACGATGACATGCAAAACCGGCTGCTCCAGCGTGAGCTGTCTCAAATCGATGTTGGTGTTGAGCAACGAAACTACGTGCAATCGTATGTAGAGGCGGTCCGCGTGCGCCAGAGGAACATCGCCCGCCGGCTCGAGCCCGTGAATGGTGAGCCCCTTGGCCTCGATCTCCAGCTTGGACAGATTCCATTGCAGGGATTGCAATTCGACCGTACCGCCAGTTGCCTTTTCGAGCTCGGCGACAACCCGGCCACGCACAATCCCCTCGAATGTCGGGCCGCTCAGAAACCAGCCGATGGCAATGACCAGCAGCGCAAACAGTCCCGCCATCACCGCCCAGAACCACAGCGGGAGGCGCCACAATCGCCGTAATGTCGTTTGTGTCGGCTCATTCTACTTTCCGCCGGACACCTCAGGTTCGGACGATGGCGTGAGCGCCGGCAGCGGCATCAAGCTCTGAATCTGCGCTTGTTGCCGAAGGTTGTGCAGCCAAGCCTCCAGTAATTGGTCCATGTGCTTCTGCACTAGCAGTTCGTGGATTTTTGGTTCAACCTCATTCAGGGTCACAACTTTGACCCCGGCCTTCTCCATATCAGGCAGCAACTGCGAGTGGTAGTACGCTTCGACCTCCTCGGGCTGCACATGCACGTTGGGCCGCAGACGCACTTCGACGAAATTCATCATCTGCATTTCGCGCCGCAGATTCGCCTCGATTTCACGCTGCGAGAAACCGTACGCGGCGATCAATTTCTCCCACCCTTGCTCGTCTCTGGCGGCAGGGATTCGCTCCCTCAACTTGGACAGGTTGGCTCGGACTTCTTCGCGCGACGGCGCCAGGTAATTTGGTTCGGTCATCTGGAGTTCCAGCAATCGACGGTCGATCAGCCGCCGCAAGGCCTCGGCCCTGTCTTCTTCAGTCACGCTGGCGAGCGGTTCTTGCCGCATGAACGCTTCAAAGCGGACGGCGTCGTCCCAGTCGCTTTGCAACACCGGTTTGCGATTCACCGTAGCGATCACGCCGTCGATGATCTCGCCGGCGAAGGCCGCCACCGGCGCCAATAGCAGGATGCAAATCGTGATATGTAGAAGTCGTCTCATCAGAATGTTTGTCCAATGCTGAAGAAGTAGTTGACGTGCCGCAACGTCTGCACTGTTTCCTGGTCGCGGACGGGATAGTGCGTGGGACTGAAGTTGTAGCTAATGTCTCCACGCACCGGCCCAACCGGTGTCTTGTAGCGAATGCCGATGCCCACCGCCTGCGGGTTATAGCTGAAATTGCAACCTACCGTGCTACTGGACGGAGCACATTCCGCTATTGAAGGCTGCTGGAAGCGCACCATTCCACCCAGGATCTGGTTGGCCGTCGCGAACACGTTGCCCATATCGTGAAAGAAGACAAAGCTCAGGTTGTCGGCGACATAAGGCAGCAGCACCGGGGGCGTCCGGATCTCAAAATTGTTGACGAACAGGCCCTGCCCGCCGATTGGATAGCCGGTCTGAAGGTCGCGCGGGCCTGCCTGATTGATGGCGAATCCCCGCAATGAATTGCCGCCTCCGGCAAAGAACAACTCCGGTAGCGGAATGGCGGTGGCCGATCCACCCGGGTAATAGTTGGTTCCATAGGGATGCTCGATGCCGATCTGGGTATTGCGCGCAAACACCCACGTCTTGTGAAACGTGTAGTAGGTGGAGTTCTGGAACAGGATCTTGCCGAAGTTCGATTCCGAGCCCAGCGCGCTCGTCGCCAGCCCGAGATCGAGGAGGTTGTAGCTGCCCTTGTGGGTGTCCACCGGGTTGTCGCGCCGGTCACGGACCCAGGTCATGCTGGGCATCGCAATCGTGACGGGGCGTGCGTAGAGCGGAATGAGATTCGGATCGATGACCAGACTGGCTGGATCGACCTTCACGCGTTGATAACTCAACCGATAGAGAAAGGTCGTAGCCCGGCTATAGCGCTGCTGGGCGCCGATCGAGCCTTCCAGTCGCTCCGACGTAAAAGTATTTACGTTGACCGTGTTGTCGTAAAAAGCGCTCAGCGTAAAACGCCAGTTCTCGCGCTTGAACAGCCGCGGCGCATCGTAGCTGATCAGCCCACGGCGGGTGAGCAAGCCAACGCGCGCCCGCAGGCTCAGCGTCTGGTCGCGACCGAACATGTTCAGCCGCGTGATTTCCAGCACAGCATTCGGACTCACGCTCGACTTGCCCTGGGGATTGTTGATTGCTGGTGTATTGCCAGTCGCAAACTCGACGCCGCCTCCATAGCGGAAGGTCCAGCGCGGCGCCTCGACTAGGTTGAACAGGACATTCTTTTGCGGTTCGATGCCCTCTGGATTCTGCACCGCCATGTCCACCTGGTTGAAGAGGCCCAGGTTGTAAAGGCGGCGCTGCGATTCCACCATGGCCGCCTGGCTCAGCGGATCGCCGGAACGAATCCGGATCTGCCGGTTCAGGATGTACGGGCGCGTGTTCTCCAGTCCGGTAACAATCAACCTGTCCACGTTGACCCGCTGTCCCTCCGCAATCGTATAGGTCAAGTCCATGCGGTAGGGCTCGCCTTCCACCGGCTTGACCGACGACTCAAACTGCACGTCCGGAAATCCGCGGTTGTAATAGAAGTAGGTCAGCGCGTCGCGATCGCTCATGATGTCAGCATCACTGAACGGCTGTCCCGGAACGCTGCTCAAGATCGGAGCGAGTTCTTCTGTGCTGAAGCTGTTGTTGCCTTCGATCGTCAGGTTTTTCACCAGGGTTTGCGGGCCTTCGGTGATCCGGAAGACGACCGCCAGTTCGCCTTTCTGCGACTCGTAGTTGTCGTCCAGTTCGGCATCGATTTTCACGTCCGGAAATCCGTTGGCCTGATACAGTCTGCGAATCGCGGCCACATCGTCGGACAGCATGCGCTGGCTGAAGCGCCCATTGGTCAGTATCCAGGTCCTTGGCTGAATGGAAAGACGTTCACGAATCGTGTCCCCATCGAAATACTTATTGCCGACGATCTTGATGGCCCCCAGCTCGTGCCGTTCCCCCTCATCGATTTTGTAGACGATATTGACCCGGTCCTCGTCGGCCACAGGCCGACGCTCGACTTCCACCGTGGCATCGAAGTACCCCTTCGTCTGGAGATAGTTGCGCAGGTTGCGGCGACCCTCGTTGAGCAGGTCGTCATCTACCGCGTTTTCCTGGTAGACCGGTACCAGCTTCTTCAACTCTCCGTTGCTGACTTTTGCGCCCTCGGTGCTGATCACGACCTTGGAGCCCTCGTCCACCTCGAACGTATAGTCCAGCGTATTGCTGGCGGCGTGATAATCCCGATGAGTGAGTGACACCTGCGCTTCCAAATGCTGGTTCTTCTGATAGTGCTTCCGCAGCCGATCGAGGGCACGCGTCAGGTTGTCGTTCTTCACTTTTGAACCGGGCTTCAGCTTCGTGATCTGCTGGATTTCTTCCGGCGGAATGCCGGTGTCTCCCTCAATCTTTACCGCACCCACCCGCGCCAGTTCTCCCGGCACAATGTGGAAGTTCATGTCCATTTGCCGGGTATCTTCGTGCGGCTTCAGTTCGTAGGTGATGACCGGCCGGTAGTATCCGTTGTCGCCCATCACCTTTTTCATGCGCTCCTCCGCCTGATTTACGTTGTCTTCCGAGAACAACTCTCCGAGATCGAGCTTGCTGGTGTTGACTAATTGGTGTGGCTTGGGAGGTGTCTTCTTGTTCAAGCCTTCGATGTTGACGTCGCCGTTGAAATAGTTTTCGGTGGCGACGAACGTTAGGGTGATGCCGCTGGGGGCGGCGGGCTCAGCTTCCACGTTCAGGGTGGAAAACCTTCCCGTCGAGTACAGCACTTTGATCGACTCGCGCAGCGAGTCACGGTCCAGTGGCTCACCCTTATGCACCAGCAGCAGGCTGCGCAACATTTCGGCGTTCGTCCCGGCAATGCCGTGAAACTTGATGTCCCGGACCATCTCGCCCTGGTACTTGGCGGCGCCGTTCAGCTCAGGAGCGGGATGCGTCTGAGTGTTAACCGTCTCATTTGGAGGGATGACGGCTGGAGAAGGGTTTTGCGGCCACGCCAGCGGGAGGCCAAGCGTCAACGCGGCGCCTAGAAGGCCGATCCCGAAGATGCATGGCGTGGTTGGCTTCCTCAAACTCGTAACCTTTTGTGGACCCGCCAGTTCCAAGCCGCTGCGTTCGAAGCTGCCGCGCCTGGCCCGCACCCGCTACCGGCCCATGTCTCCCGTCCCACTGTCGACGGTCCCGGTGCAAGTCTCAAGACGAAACTCCGATTGTTACCTATCGAGTGGCGTTCCTATAATAAACAAGGAAGCATCGAGAGAGCAGGTAGCGCAGTTGGAATTTACCGAGCGGTACTCCCGCCAAACCCTCTTTCCACCGGTCGGACCCGAAGGCCAGCAAAAACTTGCAGCTGCACGCATCGCCATCGTCGGCTGTGGAGCCACCGGTTCGGCCCTCGCTTCCCTGCTGGCCCGCGCTGGGGTTGGCTACCTGCGCATCATCGACCGCGACTACGTCGAGCCCAGCAACCTGCAGCGGCAGGTGCTGTTCGACGAGTCCGACGCCGCCGAATCCTTGCCCAAGGCCATCGCTGCAGCCCGCAAGATTCGTGGCTTCAACTCTGAAATCGTGGTCGAGCCTTACGCCGCCGATCTGGTGCCCGACAATGCCGCTGATCTGATGGGAAACGTGCATCTCATCCTCGACGGCACCGACAACTTCGAGACCCGCTACCTTATCAACGACTACGCTGTGAGCGAAAGACTGCCTTGGATTTATGCTGCCGGCGTCGGCAGCTACGCCGTAACCATGACGGTGCTGCCCGAAGAAACCGCCTGCCTCGCCTGTATCTTTCCTGATTCCCCCAAAGGAACGGTCGAAACCTGCGACACCTCGGGCATCCTGAATTCAGCCGTGAACCTGGTGGCATCTGTCGCGGCCACAGAGGCGATGAAGCTCATCGTCGGCGCCCGCGACAAAACCCGCCGCACACTCTGGTCGTACGACGTATGGACCAACGAGCATGCCGAAGTATCGACGGCGCGCCCGCGAGAAGGATGCCGCGCCTGCCACCAGCGCGACTTTGTGCACCTCGCGGGTGTAGGCCGTCCACCTATCTCGCTCTGCGGCCGCAACTCGGTCCAAATCCACGAGCGCCAGCGCCCTATCGACTTCGACGAGATCGCCCCCCGGCTCTCGCCCCACGGTAACGTGAAGCACAACGAGTTCGTGTTGAAGTTCTGGCACGACCCGTACGAGATGACCCTCTTCCCCGACGGCCGCGCCATCATCAAAGGCACCACCGACACCGCCATCGCGAGAAGTTTGTATGCGAGATACGTGGGGTCGTAGGGAACAGCCAGCACTCAGGAAGAGAAATAAGGGCAAAACAAGGAACCGTGAAAAGCAATTCTGGTAAATCTGGGCACTCCGAACGAGAGTAGGGTAGAGTCGCCCTCTACTCCTGCGGCGCGACATACCCCTGCTTGAAATGGAGATAGAGCGGCGCAGCCGAGTGCGTCAGCATCACCTGCACTTTGCGCCATTTGCCATCGCGAGTGCGATCGCTCGGGCGGTATCCCAGCACATATTGATTGCGCAGTTCCCGGCTGATGATTGCGGCGATCTGGGGAATCTGCTTGCGGTCGTCAGCCGCGATGGCCCGCCCGCCGGTGGGATCCGTGATTTGGCTCAGCCACTTGCGCCCCCAACGTTCTTCGAAGGTCTTGAACATGTTCATCGGCACGTCGTCGAAGATGCCGATGCCGTAAGTGAGCACGTCGGCCTCCTGCACCATTTTCCGGGTCTCCTTCAAGTTGTAACGGCTGCGGTTATCGCCTCCATCGGTGATGATCACCAGTGCCTTCCGTTGATGTTGGGCTGAGCGCATCCGCGAAATCCCCAGGTACACCGCGTCATAGAGGGCCGTGCCTCCTCGCGGCTCGGTCTCCCCCAGTTTCGCCTGGATTGTCTCGATCGACTGCTCCGAAGTCGCAATCACTTCGGGATGGCTGGAAACGGCGATGGCGAAATAGTCGTCTTGCGGATTCGCGTACTTGAAGAACTCTGCCAACGCTTCTTGCTCGTATTCGATTTTGTTGCGCATGCTGCCGCTGCAATCCAGGATCAGTCCCACCGAGATCGGGGCATCTTCGTTGGAGAAATATCGGATGGGCTGGGCGACGCCGCCTTCATACAAGGTGAAGTTCTGCCTGGGAAGATCGATGACTGGCTGGTTGTAAGCATCGGTGACCGTCACCGGCACCAGCACCAAGTCCACGTCCACGCGCACTGGCTTCGTGCGAGGGTTCAGTGTAGGGTCGGCAATGGATCCCGCTGACTTACTGGCATCCGGGCGGACGTGTGGAACCACATGCGCCTGGTCGAGTGAGTCGGACTGCGCCCAAGCCCCACCGGCCAGTACGCATAAAGCCACGGCGAGAGAAAGAAGAAGTGCGACGTTAGCAGTTTGATGAGCAGCTCGCGCAATCATGTCCGCCTCCCCCAGAGTTCTGCGTCCGATGCACTGCTGGGGAGGTTGTGTTCAGACAGCAAAGATCAAAGCCATTCAGGCCATATGGCTCGCGTATCGAAGTGCCCGCTTCGACACGACGCCGATGGCCTCAAACCAAGCCTGTCATGAATGACACAGATCTAGGGTTCCCCAACGCTCGGCGCAGCTTGCCTGCTTTGATGCAGCACTATAGACCCAGCTGCCATGCTTGGGAAGAGAAATTTCAAACTTATTTCGGTGAAAGTGGCGTTACTGCGGAACCCTACTTTTACGCCTTCGGCTTCTCCGCCTCTTCACCCAGCAACTGCTGATAGCGTTTCTGCATGTGCCCAATTATCTGGTCGAGCTGCGGCAGCGCCGGCCCACCCTGCTCGCGGACCGACTTCAAGAGTTTCAGGTTGTTCATCGTCGTCTGTATCATCCACGACGCCTTACCGGTGGCGAGCACTTTCGGCAGGACCCGACTGGCCATTGCCCAGTCGCCACCAATGGCGCTCAACTCCAGCACGGTCGCCAGGTCCCAGTAATCGCTCGAAGACGAGCCGCCGCGGCGCACCACCGCGAAGGTTACCAGCGGAACCAGCCGGTCCGCCTCCTTCAGCGCATCGGCATCGCCCTTCTGAACCAGCAGGTTGATGGCATTCACTCCCGGGTAGTAATCCCGGGGATCGCTCTCGAAGCCCTTGGTATAGGCCTCGATGGCCTCGTCGAGCGCGGCCGAAGCCATCAGGTCGCCCGCCTTATTCAGTTCAGCGTACCGGTCCTTGTGGACGCGCCCGAGAATGCCGAGCGTCTCCGGGTCTGCGCCCTTCTCCTTCACCAGCGCCTCCAGGATGCGCTGCGCCTCGTCGCGATCGCCAGGCTGATTGCGCCGATTCAGCGCCAGCGCCCGCTGCTGCCGCACCATCACGTTTGACTTTAGCCCGTCTGGGAACTCTTCGGTCAGGCGCACCACATCGTCCCACGCACTCACGTCGCGAAACGACAGCATCAGGTCCACCAGCGCCGCTCTCTGGGTGGCGTGTAAGTCGCCGAGGCCGTCGCGAATGGCCCGCAAAGCCTCGGCCCGTTCCGGATCCGCCCCCTTCGCGCGCGCGTCGGCCAACTGTTTCCGGAATTCCTCCGAGTGTTGTACCTGATCCTGAAAGATCTCCGTGACTTCGTGCGGCAGGTCAATCCTGGGGAAGCCCGGAATGAGCTGGTAGATGGGGCTGTCTTGCGATGCCGCCCCTCGGATGGCCTCGCCCAACCTGCTGCCCAGAGCGGCCTTGAGCTTGGCTGCGCCTTCGTCCGTCAGCTTACCGTTCTCCAGGGTGTAAGGAATTGCCCGCACCAGCGCCACATCGAACGGAATGGGATGGATCGCGGCGAAAATCGGGACCGTGGTGTACGGCCGCGCGGTATGTCGAATGCCGAGCTCGTAAAAGACGTTGGGGTTAGAGAGTGTCAGGTCGGCGACAACAAAGTCCGAGAGCAGCAGCCGTCCGAACATGGGGATGTGAATGATCCCACCGGTGCGTTCCTGGTCGCCTCGCACCGGCTCCAGCCCGGCTTCCACGATCGCCGGCTTGATGCCGGCTTCATAGATCTGGTCGAAATCCACAGTCACGCCGCTGGTCAAATCCGGCTTCTGGCCGAACGGCATGTCCACAAAACAATTCGCCCGCAAGGACATAAGCTTCTCCCTTTCATCGGCAGGGATATTTGACCCTATGGAGCCGACGAACGCAATTGCCATTACGGCGCCGGTTGACGAAATCGAAGCGGCGGGCAGACTTGGGATTCGCGCACGCTCGCAGCTCTCCCGCGCAAGATCCAGACAACGATTCGCATTCGCCCGTAAAAATCGCTCCCTCGCTTGTTCTATAACTAGAGGCGCGACGTCAAAGACTCTATGAGTGGCGACCCATTTCCGTTGAACCTGCCGCTCGCGCGCTTCGCGACGGATTCGTGCGAGGCCACTACCCTGTATCGCGAACTGCGCAAACCTTTGCTGCGATATCTGGCCGGTCTCGGACTCACGACGGAGGAAGCGCAGGATGTGGTTCAAGACGCGTTTCTCAGTCTGCACAAGCACCTGGCCGCCGACCGGTCGCAGGCAAACATTCGTGGTTGGCTGTTTCGCGTCGCCCATAACCAGGCCCGGAATTGTCAGCAGACTTACGCTCGGCGTCTGGGAGAACCCCTCGACCCCGCCTTCGAAGCGGCATCGCGCGAGGCGACGCCGGAGCAGGCGGTGCTGGCAAACGAGAAGCTTCGCCGGCTGCACAAGGCGATCCACTCGTTGGCCACGCAGGAGCGGGAGTGCCTCATGTTGCGCGCGGAAGGGCTGCGATATCGCGAAATCGGCGAAGTGTTGGGGATTCCAACCTCCACGGTGGCTGACACAGTGGAGCGCGCGATCAAGAAATTAGCGGAGAAATGCAATGTGTGACTCTTCAGGACGTCTGGTTGCCTGGATGGATGGCGAACTCGCGGAGAACGAATCCGCCGATGTCGAGCGGCACGTTCAGGGTTGCGCCGAATGTCGTCGCCGCGTCGACGCATACGGGGAAGTAAGTCGCGGATTCGCAGCCTACTACGCTCGATCGACGCGAACGCCGGCGAAGTCAACGGATGATCGAAAGTTTCCCCGCTGGGTGCCCGTCGCTGCGGCTGCGGCCGCAGCAGCCGTAGCCGCAATGGTGATGTTTGCTTTGCTGACGCGCTCCGCCGAGCCGGTTCCTCTTCCACCTCAAGTGGCGGCGGTTGCCCCGGCCACCGTTCCCGAGATTACGAAAACGGTGCCTATGCCAGCCCAACGGCGGCACGTTGCCGCCCACCGGGCGGTGTCGCACTCGAATTTGGCCCTGGCTCAGCCCGCCATCCAGATCGCAATCCCAGCTGAGGCGATGTTCCCTCCTGGCGCGGTGCCTGAGGGACTCGCCTACATCGCGAACCTGAGTTTTTCAGCCGACGGATCGGTGCAAGGCGTCCGTCTGCAACAGTGATCCAAGATTGAAGATACATAGCTTGAAAAGGAGAACCACCCAACCATGAAACACACCCTTGTCTTCGTATTGGCAGCGTCCTGCTGCGCGCTAGCTCAGGGAGGGCCCGATGTCACCTTCGAAGCCCCCCTCCATGCCGGCGCAATCGCCTTCGGCGCAGCAGGTGGCCCGGGAGCGGTCGTAAAAGGAGCACCGTACTCTGCCACGATCACCAACGAATCCGTGCAGACCTTGGCCGATGGCACGCACATCGTACAAAGCAGTACCGGATCGACGGCGCGCGACTCCCAGGGCCGCACCCGGCAGGATGCTCCCTTGCCGTCGCTCGGCAATCTGTCCGCCTCCGATGCGCCACACCTGGTCTTCCTCCAGGACCCCGTGGCGGGAGCCAGCTACACCCTGAATTTGACCGACAAGACCGCATGGAAAAATCCCATGCCACCAGGCGGCGTCAATGTCGCGGCGGCTGGCGCAGCCACCAACACGTTTTTCGTCCACACTGGTGGCGGCGCGCCTCCCGACCTCCCGCCTCCTCCCCCCATGGTGTGGCGGAAAACTGTTCAAGTCGAAGACGCTGGCGAAGTCAGCACCGAAAATCTTGGCTCGCAAGTAATGGAGGGGGTACAGGTCACTGGAGTCCGAACAACGCGAACCATTCCGGAAGGCAGGATCGGCAACGACCGTCCCATCAGCATTGTCACCGAGGTGTGGACCTCCCCCGAACTCAAGACGATTGTCCTGAGCAAGCGCAACGATCCAAGAATGGGTGAGCAGACCTTCAAGTTGACCAACATCCAACGCTCGGAGCCCGACCCATCACTCTTCGCCGTGCCCTCGGACTTCAAGATCAACCAGAGCGGTGCCGAGACCATCATCTATCGGACGAAACCCTAGCAAAGGGAGGTTCGCCCTGTCCCCAGGTTACCGCCGGCCTCCGGCGCTAACCTGGGAGAAACACTCTTCGACTTGTTTGTGGGCTCGTTCCGAGTCCGGGCGCTGATTGCCGGACACACCGGTAATCTATAGCCGTCTCGGGAAAACGCCCTGTTCAAGCAGTGTCCGAGCAGCCGCCTTCGATCTCCATCACTTCTGTTCGTTGATCACCGTCCACCCACGGGTCTTCTGGAGGTCAAAGCGCAGGTTGCATTGAGTGGGTGCCACGTGGGCGAAATAGGCGGTAAATTCCGTCACCGCACTGGACAGTTTGCCCGTTTTCATGGGAATTCTGGCGAGGTCGTCTTGCGGGTCATATTTCCCGCTCATGTCGGTGCTCTTGGAGATAACCAGGGTCCACTTCTTCTGTTCAGGAATCACGAACAGGGTGTAAGCTCCAATCGGCAAGTTTGTGCCGGCAATTGTGACCGGCGTGTTGGTGAACATCGTCATGGGTTTGCCTCCCGGCGCCCACGGCTGGCCGAACGGAATCTCATTGCCCAACAATTTCTTCTTTCCTTCGATGGGCATTCGCACAAACTCAACCGCGATCTGCTTGGTCTTGTCGTAATTGCATGTAGTATTTCCGTTCAGTCCCGTACCCTGCGCAAAGGCGGTGCTGGCGACGAAAAGGCAAGTAAGGAGAACAACACTAAACAGCAAGCGACACGTAAAGCGGCACATACAGACCTCCTTCAAGATGGGTACCGATCTGATTTTGCTCCAATTGCCTTCAGTGCGACAACAACTAATTGATTCGTGTTTGCCAGCGGTTTGTTCAGCGGTGATCAACGTGCCGCGGCTTCGCCGTGCCGGAGTCAGCACATTCTCGCTCGTGTTCACCAATTCAGACGTCCACTGGGCGAGGAAATCGATGCTGTGGAACATCGATTGGCGCCGCGGAACCCCGGCGACAATCAGCAATTAGGCGTGATGGTGGACAAGCGCGTTGTAGCGGCCTACACCCCTCCACCCACAATCGGGCCAAGCACCCGAGCTTCAGGCTGAAGGCTTGTGGCCAGCGTCTCCGCGCGGTTGGGGCGGAAGCGCGCAGGCGGGCCATCGCCGGTTTGCACCCCCTCCGCCGGCAAGAGCTGGAGAATCGCTTCACCGCAGCGGCAGAATGAGTCGCGCCACCAATAAATATCTTCCCGGCTGATGCGGCTTCGCATCTTGCGCATTCGCTTGCGCTGCTCGGGCAACGGCATTTCACACGCCAATCGGATGGCTTCCGCCACCGCGCGGGTGTGATACGGATTCACCAGAAGTGCGCCGTGATGCAATTGAAATGCTGAACCGGCGAACTCGCTGAGGATCAGCACCCCGTCGTGATTCACTCGAGCCGCACAATACTCCTTGGACACCAGGTTCATCCCATCCTTCAACGGAGTGATCACGGCGACGTCGGCCGCCCGGTAGTACGCCAGCAGTTCAGGCCGATCGAGCGAGCGATGGACGTAGTGAATCGGCATCCAGCCCGGTTCGCCGTAGTGACCGTTGATCTCACTCACCGTGCGCTGGATCTGCGCTTTCAGTTCGCTGTACCCGGGAATATCTTCCCGGCTCGGCACTACCACTTGCAGCAGCGCCACTTTCTTGCGCAGCTCGGGGTGAGATTCGAGCAGATGGCGAAATGCCCCCAGCCGTTCCGGTATGCCCTTGGTGTAGTCCAGGCGATCGACGCCCAGTATGATGCGGCAATCGCCCATGCTGCGCTTGATTTCGCCGGCCCTGGTTCCGATGTCTTCGCCGGCTGCGCCTTGCGCAAACTCTTCGAAATCGATGCTGATCGGAAAGGCTCCGACAAACGTATTACGGCCGGGCTCCTCCACCAGCAGATGCTCGCCGTGATGCTTGATCTCGGCCGCTTTGACGAAGTGACGCAGGCACGCCACGAAATTCCGGCGGTCGCGAAGCGTCTGGAAACCGACCACGTCGAAGTCCAGCAGCCCCGTCAGGATCTCCTCGCGCCACGGCAGTTTCTCGAAGATGTCTGGAGCGGGAAACGGAATATGGTGAAAATAGGCCAGGCGCTCACCGACTCCAAGTTCTCGAAGCCCGGTAGCAACCGACATCAAGTGATAGTCGTGCACCCAGATCAGGTCCCCGGGACGCGCTTCACCGGCCGCCATTTCCGCGAACCGTCGATTCACGTCCAGATGCGTGTCCCAATACGTTGGATCGAAGTTGCATCGCGATTGCAGGTCGTGAAACAGGGGCCACAGCACTTCATTGGAAAATCCGCAATAGAACCGCCACCGTTCCTCGCGCGTCATGAACAGCGGTTTGAGCGCGAAATTACTCTGCCGGGAATATTCCTCCAGCACCCGCTCGACCTCGGGCGAAGCGTCGGTGCCGGTCCAGCCGATCCATGTGCCCGCGCAATCGTTGAGCAACGGCCGCAGCGCCGTCACCAGCCCTCCAGAACTCGGCTTGATGCGAAGACCATTCGGGTCCTGCACGATCGTCACCGGCAGACGATTAGAGACAACCACAATGCGGTTCTTGGGCGTTGTCATGATGCACCTCCGCAAGCTCTGGCCCAATCTGCCAGGAAGGAGATGACTCCCTCGGGTGGCTGGATCCAGACATCGGCAAGGGTCGGACGATATTCCGCGCGGACGAGTACGCTTAGTCCGTGCCCGCGCAGGGCCTCAAATGCATTTTCGTCGGTGTGGTCGTCCCCCAGATAGGCGACGGCTGAATTTCCCCCCAGTTCACCCAGGATGGTGCGAATGGCACTCCCCTTGTTGGCCCCGGCGACCCGGATCTCCATGCCGCCGTCGAACTTCAGCAGTTCGAGGCCCTGGCGCCCGTGCAACTTCGACCATACTTTCTCCACCTTGCGGGCCACCTTGTTCGCCTCGCCCTCCATGCCCCGCCAGTGGATCGCGGTGGCCGCCGGCTTGAACTCCAGCAGATCGAAGAGTCCAGCTAGACGGAGCAATTCGTTGGCCTCCGCGATTTTGCCCACGGCATCGTCGTCCAGTATCGGCATTTCATAGGTGCCGTCCGCACGAAGGCGCGACAGTCCGTGGCATCCCCAGATTTCGACTTTCTTCAGCCCCAGCAGCTTGGAAACTTCAAGGGCGCGACGCCCCGTCACGATTACCAAACGGGTATTCGTAGTGTTTCGAATCTGCTCGATCAAGGCCGGGATTTCAGGATAAGGGACTGCTCGGTGTCGATCTGGGGTGAACGGCGCAAGGGTCCCATCGTAGTCAAGAAGCAGCGCACGGGAAGCTGTGCGCGACACTTCCGCCATGAAGTCTGCAACCCTGCTTTGGGTTGTTTCGGACATGTTTTCGAGATCCAGCACGAGTTCTCCTTTCAGTGGCATGGGCAGCAAGTGGGCAATGGGAACATCAATGCCGTTGGGCCGGACGACCCACGTCAACCTAAGGAAGCGAACGCAGAAGGGTGACTCGCTAACAACGACGAGTACAATTCAAACTAACGAGATCCGGCGCAGGTAGTCTAGGGCAATCGCGTTCTAAGTCGGCTGCGGCAAATCCCATCGGTCGGCTCACGCGCGTGATCAGCGCAGTCCCAGCCATTGCCGCCAACGCGAACAGCAGACTTGCCAGGTTCGCCGCCCGCGTGACTGTGGGTTCAAGATTCACCCACGGCACAACCATCACGGTTAACACGCTTAACAGCAACAAGATAACCGTGCCGATCTTGACGCAGTCCTTCACTAAGTTTAATAATATCATATAGTTACATAAGAATCAAGTAAATTTGCGGGGCGCTGCGCCGGTGTCCACAATCCCCCGGCGAGGACTTGCCGGTCGCTCCCCTCCCTCCCCTTCTGATATCGTTTCCCTTCCCTGTATCAACGCAAGAAACGCAGTGCCGCCAAACCAGCAACACGACGAACGAGAAGGGCAATGAGGATTCCGAATGTCTGACAGTGCAACGCTGATGCAAAGCCTTCCCCGACCAAGCCGGTTGTATCGCTGGCTGGTTCTGATCTTTGTCAGCGTGGCCATGTTCGGCAATTACTACATTTATGACAGCATCAATCCGCTGGAACGCATCTTCCTCGATCAGCTCGGCTTCTCCGCCTCCATGTTCGGGTGGCTCAACGCCAGCTACAGCGTAGCGGCACTGGCGACCTTATTGATCGGTGGAATCCTTATCGATCGCTTCGGCATCAAGAAATCGCTGCTCCTGTTTTCGATCCTGATTCTTCTAGGTGCGATTCTGACTGCGTTCCGGGCCAACTTTTACATGATGGTGGCTGGCCGCTCCCTGGTCGGCCTTGGAGCCGAGTCCCAGATTGTCGCAGTTACTACCGCGCTCGCCCGTTGGTTCAAGGGCAAAGAGCTGAGCTTCGCCTTCGGCATCAATCTGACCATCGCGCGCATGGCTTCGATTGCCGCCGACAACTCACCGACGTGGGCCAAGTTCGCTTTCTTCCCCAACGGCGTGAATTCACTGCCGAGCTGGCACCGCCCCTTGGTTCTGGCGGCGGTTGTCGGTTCCACGGCTGTCATTGGCGCCGTGGTGTATTGGGCACTGGAGAGCTATGCCGAAAGTCGCTACTCTCTGGGTAGGTCAGCTGAACCTGACAAACTGAGCTTCCGTGAGGGGCTGAAGTTCAACGCTTCTTACTGGTACGTGGTGGCGTTGTGCTTCACGTTTTACTCCGGCATCTTCCCTTTCCGTACCTTTGCCATCGACCTGTTCACCAGCAAGCTTCTTTCGCAGATGGGCGCCGCCGCAAGTTCGACAGCAGCGTTCGCAGCGGCGCAAGGGCGCGCTGGATTCTTCAACAGCATTCTTCCCTTTTCCGCCATGATCGCCACGCCGTTGTTCGGACTACTGGCCGACAAGATCGGCAAGCGCGCCACTCTGATGGTCGCTGGATCGTTTCTCATGATGCCGGTCTACCTGCTGATCGCCTACAGCAGCGTTTCGCTCATTGTGCCGGTGTCGCTGATGGGCATCGCCTTCTCGCTGATTCCCGCGGTGATGTGGCCCTCGGTGGCCTACATCGTCAACGAACATCGCCTGGGCACCGCCTATGCCCTGATGAGTCTGCTGCAGCAGATCGGCTTCTTCATCTTTAATCTCGCCATTGGCAAGGCCAACGACCTCGGCCACGCCGGGCCGGAGAACTTCCACGGCTATGCCCTGGGGATGTGGATCTTCTCCATCCTCGGCTTCCTGGCACTGTTCTTCGCCTTGTTACTGCGCCACCGCGAAACCGGGCCCAATGCGCACGGCCTAGAAACAATCACGACGGCGACCAGCGCTGCGTAGTCGAAGACGCCTGCGCCGCTAAAACTGCCTCTCGGGCGACGTTCCCAAATGCGGAAGACCGCCCGATTCTGCCTGGCCGTAAGACCTTTGCGAGACATCGAGCCCCAGAACATGGCAAAATCAAACTGACGGCTGAGTCCCGTCGGCACGTCCAGCTACTTTCCCTTTCTTTTACATCTGGCGCAACTGGCATTTGCGCGGCTATTATGTCGAAAACTGGAGGAAGCTGTGAAACCAACTGCGACTTCCCCTTTAGATCGAAGACTGCTAACTGCGTTACGCACTCTGCTTGGTCCTATTCCGGTCGCTTTGGTTTTGCGCGACGCGGAAGACATCCCCGACACCGACGCTCCCCTTGTCGGTACGGTTCGTATCCCGGACCGCTCCACCTTACTGTCGATGGTCTTGAGTCCAGAAATGGCTTTTGGCGACGCCTACTCCTCCGGCAAGATCGAGATGGACGGCGACCTGGTCCGCAGCCTGGAATGCGTATGCCGGTCGTCTCCGCGCGTCCGCAACTGGTCCTGGCGGCTGCTGTCGAAGTGGCTGGACTGGGCGCAAGCCAACTCCAAGCGCGGATCGGCACGCAACATCCATCATCACTACGACCTCTCTAACGATTTCTACCGGCTCTGGCTCGACGAGCAAATGGTGTACACCTGCGCCTATTTCCCCACGCCGGACACCTCGCTCGAAGAGGCACAGGACGCCAAACTCGACCTGGTGTGCCGAAAACTCTGCCTCCGCCCCGGCGAAACCGTGCTCGAAGTCGGATGCGGCTGGGGTGCACTGGCCATCTACATGGCGCAACACTACGGCGTCCGCGTCAAGGCCTTCAATATCTCGCATGAACAGATCGTGTGGGCCCGCGAGTGGGCCAAAGAGGCGGGTGTCGCCTCGCAGAGTCGAGTTTGTCGAGGACGACTACCGCAATGCCAGCGGCCAGATTCGACGTGTTCGTCTCGGTCGGCATGCTGGAGCACGTAGGCCGGGAGAACTATCCGGAGTTGGGACGCGTGATTCATCGCGCCATCGGCGACACCGGCCGCGGCTTTCTGCATTTCATCGGCCGCAATCGCCCTCAGGCCTTCAGCGTCTGGATCAGGAAGCGCATCTTCCCCGGCGCCTACGCGCCCTCGTTGCGGGAATCGATGGAGGTCCTCGAACCGCATAACTTCTCCGTGCTCGACATCGAGAATCTTCGTCAGCATTACGCCCGGACCCTCGAACACTGGCTGGCCCGCTTTGAGGCTTCCTTCGATGCCGTCGTGCGCAAGTACGGCATGGACTTCGCCCGCATGTGGCGGCTGTACCTCGCCGGATCGATCGCCTCGTTCCGCGCTGGAAATCTGCAGTTGTTCCAGGTCTTGTTCGCCGGAAGCCGCTGCCAGTCCATCCCGTGGACGCGCGAACATCTGTATGTCCCGGTCCGCGAGGAGACGGACGACGAACTATGGACTCGTGCGATGTAGTCATCGTCGGAGGCGGTCCCGCCGGGTCCTCCTGTGCCTGGGCTCTGCGCGACTCCGGCCTCGACGTGCTGATCCTCGACCGCGCCACCTTTCCTCGCGACAAGCTTTGCGGGGGATGGATCACGCCGCTGGTGCTCGATGAGTTGGAAATCGTACCCGAACACTACGCCCCCGGTCGAGTGCTGCAGCCCATCACCGGCTTTCGTCTCAGCGCCATCGGCGGGCCGCAGGTTGACATTCGCAGCAACCGCATCGTCAGCTACGGCATTCGCCGCTGCGAGTTCGACGAATATCTGTTGCGGCGAAGTGGAGCGCGTCTGCTCGAAGGCGTTGGCCTCACATCCATTGAGCGTAGCGATGGCGGCTGGCTCATCAACGGCGATATCCACACGCGCATGCTCGTCGGCGCGGGCGGCCACTTCTGTCCCGTCGGGCGTTATCTCGGCAACAAGGGTTCACCGGCTCCGGTAGTGGCGCAGGAAATTGAGTTCGAGATGGACGCCGCGACAGCCGCGCAGTCGAAGGTCGCGGGCGAAGTCCCCGAGTTGTTCTTCTGCCGCGATATGCGGGGCTACGGCTGGGTCTTTCGCAAAGACAACTACCTCAATGTGGGACTCGGCCGCACTGACTCGCACGAGATTTCACGTCACGTAAAAGACTTCGCCGGCTACCTGCATGAGGCTCGCGGCGTCGAAACGCCAAACTGCGGCATCGCTGGACACGCCTACGGCTTGTTTGGACACACGCATCGCAAGGGCATCGACGACGGCGTTCTGCTCATCGGCGACGCCGCCGGCCTGGCGTATCCCGAAAGCGGCGAAGGCATTCGTCCCGCGGTCGAATCGGGATTGATCGCCGCGCACGCCATTCTGTCTGCCGAAGGCAATTACAGCGCCAAGAATCTTGCGCCCTACTCCGAGCTTCTGAATTCCCGCCTGCAACGCGAGCGCAGCCGGCTCGATACGCTTTCGAATCTGCTGCCGCACGCCATCAAGGAATTGGCCGGCCGCCAACTTCTCCGCCGTCGCTCGTTCTGCCACCATGTCGTGATGGATCAATGGTTCCTGCGCGTCGCCGAGCAGCGCCTCAACCTGGAGCAGCGCCCCGTCCAGCACGAACTCGCTGCCCGGTGATCAAGACCCGCCCTTCCCTTCCGCCGCAATTTCAGCCATTCTAGTGTGACTGGAGAGTCTTCATGGGTGAGCAGGAAAGCACTTGGACAACCGCTGTCCGTCAGCATCCCGAGCGGGCGGTCCCGCAGCGCGCGCAGGAATTTCTTGCGCAGGGCCAGGTCGCCCACATCGGCTTCGAACACGATGGCCGCCCCTACGTCATCCCCACGCTCTATCACTATTCAGGCGAGCACCCCGACCGCATCTATCTGCACGGCGGCATGTCGAGCCGCATGCTTGCGGAACTCGCCCAGGGCATTCCGGTGTGTGTCACCGTCACCCAGCTCGACGGCCTGGTGTATTCGCGCGACGCCAAGTATCACTCCGCCAATTACCGCTGCGTGATGTGCTTCGGTCGCGGCCGCATCTTCGAGGACGAAGAGAAAAAGCGCGTGATGTTCGAGGCCATGACCCAGCGCTATTTTCCGGGGCGCATCGCTGGGCGCGACTACACGCCGGCGCCGTCGTCCCACCTGACACACAACCGCGGTTGTGGAAGTGATCATCGAGGAGATCAGCGCCAAGATGCGCGAAGGCGGCCCCAAAGGTCCTCGGGACGCGCAGGCCGACGCCCCCGGCACGTGTGGGATCCTGGACGTGTAGCTACTCCGACTCCATCACCAGGTAACTCAACGCCCCGTCACGCTCAATTTGCAACACAATGGCATCGCCGGAACCAATCGTTTCCAGCGCCTTCTTCAACCCTGCGATGTCAGTCACGGAAACAGTGTTGACCGAGTGGATAACGTCGCCAGGTTCCGGCCCTTCACCCAGAAGCGAGCTGGCCGGGGTGCGCGCAGCCACAATCACTCCCGAAGGAATTCGCAGGTCCGGCAACAGCTTCCTCAGA
The DNA here is from genome assembly GCA_963758255.1 of uncultured Acidobacteriaceae bacterium. Classification (GTDB taxonomy): domain Bacteria; phylum Acidobacteriota; class Terriglobia; order Terriglobales; family Acidobacteriaceae; genus DASRAA01. Next base: position 817,383 of record CAVWUX010000001.1, on the reverse strand, counting down.
TCGTCATTAATGGTGATACCGACAATGCCCAGCCGGCCTACTACGTTGCCGGGACCGGTCACCATGTCGGCAAAGCGCTGCGGATCGTCGGGCCGCTCGGCCACGGTTACGTTGACCGTAACTTCCTTGCCGTCGCGCACGATTCCGATGGGTGCAACCTCTCCAATCTTGTATGTGAAGAGCTGCGTGGCAAACTGCTTCACATCTCCCACCGGCTTGCCGCCGATGTCCGTCACCAGGTCCCCCACTTTCAATCCTGCCTTGTCGGCGGACGAACCGGGCGTCACGTCCTCCAGCAGCACTCCGTGGCTGCGCGGCAGCTTCAATCCCTCGGCCAGATCAGGCGTCACGGTGCGGAGATACACCCCAATCTGTCCGCGGTGTACGTGCCCTTCGGTTTTGAGCTGCTCGTAAATGTTGCGCACCACATTGCTGGGAATGGCGAACCCCAGTCCTTCGCTGCCGCCGGACTCGGAAAGAATAAAGGTATCGATTCCCACCACCTGGCCATCCACGTCCACCAGCGGACCTCCACTGTTGCCGGGATTGATGGGCGCATCGGTCTGCACGTAGGTTGTGGGATTGTCTTCACTCACCTGGCGAGCCGTGGCGCTGATCACGCCCATGGTGACGGAGTTCTCCAATCCCTGCGGACTGCCGAAGGCAAACACTACCTGTCCCTGCTTGAGCTGGTCCGAATCGGCCAACTCCAGATGCGGCAGGTTGGTCAGGTCGATCTTGAGCACTGCCAGGTCGGACTGACGATCGAGTCCCACTAGCTTGGCAGTCACCGGGCCATGCGGCTTCGAGTCGTCCGGACCGGCCTCCTCCAAACCCGGCAGCCGCACGCGAATTCTGCGCGCCCCCTGCACCACGTGCGCGTTGGTCACAATATATCCGTCTGAGGACAGAATCACGCCCGACCCAATCGCCTCCTGCGGTTCGAACAACGCGGTATCGGTCGGCGTTTTTTCGGAGGTGAAGCCGTAGCCAGTGGCGACAATTTGCACCACCGATTTGGTCACCGTCGCCGTCAATGCCTGCACCGATTGACTGAACACATGCAAGGGATCGCTGTGTGACACCGCGTGTGGCACCGCCAGCTTCTCGGTTTGGGCAACCGTGACCGCGGGAATCACCGCCAACACCACCAGCAAGGTTGTGACAGAAAAAGATCGGGAGGAAAGCAGCTTCATTGTTAATGGGTTCTCACTCGGGACGTTCACCTAGACCTTACAGCAGAAAGACGGGCCTACCGATCCACAGTGGCCGTAGGAATGGCGGACTCAGCATCTGCCAAAGTTCGCGCCACGGTCGCTGCTCCTGGTCGCGCCAGCACCATGCGTCCTCCTTCTTCCAGCCGGTACCAGTCGCCGCGCCATTCGATCATGCAGCCGAAATAACTGGCGCACCAGAAGCCAAACTCCATCAAACCGCGCAACGGATAGAGCCACGCTAGGCGCAGTGCGTTCCGATCGCGCACTACGCCCCACCCTGCCGAAATCGCCATCATTACACGGTTGAGGTACGCCGCTGCGAACATAACGATGCCCAGCGTCCAATGTTGCAGCGCACCTGCCGCCAACAGTCCGAGCAAACCGAACGGCGTGGCGAAGGTCAGCCCGGTCCCAACATGTCCCGCGCGCCGTGAAAAGCGCGTGCTCTTCATCCAGCGAATCTGATGCCGCATCGAGGTGGCGAAGCTGCGGTTGATCACCACGTGGTCGATGACGTGGTGCGACATCACCACCTGCCGTCCGCTTTCGGCTATCTGTCGGCCCAACACGTAGTCGTCAGCGCAGTAATCCGCCAGCGGCTCGAATCCGCCTACCGCATCCAGCGCATCGCGTCGCACCGCCATCGTTGGCCCCAGCGCAAATTTCATGCCTTCCAGCAGGTTCGCCACAATCGCGCCCGAAGTCATCTCCACGCTCATACCCAATGCTTCGAGCTTCGACCACAATCCTCCCGTGGACACGCCGCGATACAAGCATGTCACCATGCCGTTGCGGGGATCCAGCAGCGGACGCACCACGTCCGCAATGTAGTTGGGCGCCACGTGTACGTCACTGTCGCTGATGATGAGGTAATCGTGGGTCGCCCGCGCGTACATCTTCACCAGCGAGCACACCTTTGCATTGGGATAAAGCGGCTCACCCGTAGCCACGATCTTCACCGGCACCGAAGGATACCTGCCGCTGATGCGCCGAGCGACGTTCAGCGCTGGATCATCGTCCCGCCGCGCTCCAAAGACAATTTCAAAACTTGGATACTGTTGCTCAAAGAAGCTGGTCAGGTTCGCTTCCAGGCCGGGCTCCAGGCCACACAGCGGTTTCAACAAGGTCACCGGCGGATAGGCAGTTTCACCATCCGACGAGCGCCGCTGGCTGCGGCGAAAGCGGACACTGGCGATCACTACCAGGACCAGGTATCCGGCGCTGGTCACCAACCCTGCCGCCGCAACCACCAGCAGCAGTTGACGCATCATCATTCCCATCTCCCGAAGGGCGCACCTACCAGTTCGACAGCTATCTCGCTCGCGAACAGGCGAACCTCACCGCGCTGCCGTAGACCTACCCGCGCCCCATTTCGTTCGTCACATCGGCAGGTATCGCCTGCCCGTGCCCGAACCCAACCCTGTAGCTATACTTGTACCGACATTATAAGGGAGTCGTCATGCCTCTTACCCAGCAAAACCACACTGCCGTCAGCGAAGAAATCACCATCCATCCCCCAAATACGGCTATTGTTCGGCCCCGGTCCCACCCAGGTGCATCCCCGGGTGTACCAGGCCATGGCGCAACCCATCGTCGGACACCTCGATCCCTACTTCTTCGAAATCAGCCAGAGCAACCAGCGCATGCTGCGCCACGTCTTCGGCACCGAGAACGAATGGACGTTCGTCATCTCCGCCACCGGCAGTGGAGGCATGGAAGCCGCCATCAGCAACTTCGTCGAACCCGGCATGAAGGTCGCCGTCTTTGCCAACGGCTTCTTCTGCGACCGCATGACCGACATGGCCCGCCGCCACGGCGCCGACGTCGCTCGCTTCGAGAAGCCTTGGGGTGGATCCTTCGGCCACACCGAAGCCGCCGAGTTCATCCACCGCGAGAAGCCCAAGGTCGTCATGTATGTGACCGCCGAAACCTCCACCGGCGTCTTTCAGCGCGGCGAAACCATCTGCCGCGCGGCGCATGAAGCCGGTGCTCTCGTCATCGCCGACTGCGTCACCTCGCTCGGCGCCATGCCCGTCAACGTGGACAAGACCGGCATCGACATCGCTTACAGTTGCACGCAAAAAGGTCTGAGCTGTCCTCCGGGACTGTCGCCCATCACCGTCTCGCCGCGCGCGGTCGAGTGGCTGCAGGCACGCAAGTCCACCAATCGCTCCTGGTACTTCGACATCAAGCTGATTGGCGATTACTTGTTCGTCTCGCACCGCTACCATCACACCGCCTCGGCAACGCTCTTCTACGCTCTGCACGAGGGACTCAGCCTGATCGAGGAAGAAGGTCTCGAAAACCGTTGCGAACGCCATCGCCAGGCGCACCTCGAGTTCGTCAAAGGTATCGGAGCCATGGGCCTCGAGATGCTCGTCCCCGCCGAGTATCGAATCTGGAACCTCAACACGCCGCTGGTTCCTGCAGGCGTTGACGACGCCAAAGTCCGTGCCACACTGCTCAAAGACCACGGCATCGAGATCGCCGGAGGCTTCGGCCCGCTCATGGGCAAAGTCTTCCGCATCGGGCTGATGGGCCCGTTGGCAACTTCAGACCACGTGCAAGACTTCCTGGCACACTTCGGCAACGCCCTGCGCGCCGCGGGCTATAAAGGTTAGCGAAAAGGCTTACCACGGAGGCGCAGAGGGCACAGAGTAAAGCGGTTTCTTGTCTTATGAACTCCGCGTCCTCCGTGCCTCGGTGGTGAATCTATATACTTGCGATGCCCAAAATGCCAATTGCCGCTGCTAATCCCGCCAATGCAACCGCGCCCCTGCTGGTCTACGACGGCTCCTGTGGGTTCTGCGCCCGCTCCGTCCAATTCATCCTGCGTCACGAGCGCCGTCACGACCTGCTGTTCGTTCCCCGCGACTCTGCGCTGGGCAAGGAACTGCGCCGCCGCTTTCACCTCGAAGCCGTCGAATCCATGCTCTGGATCTCCGGCAACGAAGCTGCCGTCGAGTCCAGCGCCGTGCTGCGCGCAGCCAACTATCTCGGAGGAGTGTCGTCTGCCCTCGCCGCGTTTGGCGCACTGATTCCCGCCCCGCTGCGCAACTGGGGATATCGCCTCATCGCCCGCAACCGCCGCCGCTTATTGTCAGGAGCAGCAAGCTGCCTCGTCCCCACTTCAGAACAGCGCGCTAGATTCTTGAGCTAGGTCACTACAGCTTCGCGCCCGGGAGGGCGCCGTTTCCACTGCTAGTTTCTACAGATATGACGCGGCACTTGTGTGCTACCAAATGACTGGCCGAACGGGCCCTCTCTTATGCAATAATTGGCTGCAACTCCATCCACCTTCGTGATGTGATGCCAACTCGGGTACTCACGTACCCGGAGGTCACTTACCCATGGATCGCGCCGCCATCGGGGAACAGATCGACCGAATCCTCCACAGCGGGACCTTCGCCGGCAAGGGCCAACTCGCTAAGTTGCTGGACGTTCTGTTCGACCGCATGGATTCCCAAACCACATTGAAGCCTGACTGCGTGATCAAGGAACTCTGGCCCACTGAGACCAAGACCAAGCGCTCCGCAGATGTGGCGACCGAGATGAACCGGCTGCGGAGAGCGCTGGAATGCTATTACAACTGCGAAGGCGCGAGCGATCCCATTGTCATTACTCTTCCCAACCGCTCCGTTCCCGATCCAAATGGCACGAGAGAGAAGCGGTGGATCGTGGCGGAACCTCGCAACGGCAAAGCGCGCGCCACGGTCTCGCATGTTTCGGGACGGCGTCCTTTTGTGAGAATAACGATCGTGGGCACGGTAGTGGCCCTCGCCATCGTCGCCTTCGTTCTGACGGGCTTATTGGGAAGCGACAAACGGCCATTCTCGGGACGTCTGGATGCATCGACCCTTGTCATCAAAAATGCGAAGGGTGAGGAGCTTTGGCACAAGACCTTTCCTGGCGGCTTTTCTCCCCAATATTACGCGAATGGTCTGGCGCCTCGTCTGTGGATCGGTGACTTGAACGGTAAAGGGCACTCTGACGTGTTATTCCTCTATCAGCCAGTGGGACCTTCCACCTATATTTCCCGTTCGACAACCCTCATTTGTTACACGGATCGAGGCAAAGAAACATGGCGTTGGACACCGGGAAGAGAGTTGCCGGAGCTTCACGGTGATCCGGCGACATTTGAAACCGATAATCTCAAGGTGCTGAAAGCGGTGCCCGGGGCGCCTTCTCGAATTGTCGTTTCAAGCCACCACGTTCCCTGGTATCCCCACCAAATCGCCATTGTAAGTGCCGATGGTAAAACATTGTCCGAGTATTGGCACTCCGGGCGCATTGACTTCATTACGCTGGCCGACCTTGACGGCGACGGACATGAAGAAATCCTAGCCGGGGGCATCAGTAATGGGTATCACGAAGCCACGTTGCTGGCACTCGATCCTGACCACGCATCTGGCGCTTCCATTGAAGCTGCGCGTCCTGAAATTCAACTACACGGTCTGGGAGTCGCACATGAAAGAATTCGTCTCGTGTTTCATCGCAGCGATCTGAATATCGCTTTGGCGTCCTATAACGAGGGCCAGCAGCCAATCGTCGAAAATGGCAAGATTCGTTTTTCGACGCTCGAATGCAGAGAACGGCCCGGATGTTTTATCTGGTATGAGTTTGACAAGAATTTTCACTTGCTCTCGGCCGAAGCCGACGATTACTTTCGGGGCTTTCATAACGAGTTCTTTCGCCACGACAAGACACCGCATGTCTTCAGCGCCGAAGAAGAAGAGGACTTCCAAAGAGTGCGCTGCCTTGTCGGCTGCAAAGCCGAATTCCTCCCTATCCAAAATCACTGACGCGGCAGTACTGCCGTGACATAGCACGATGGTGCGATGTTATTCGTACTGTCGGAGGCCGTCGTGCACCAAGTCGCAGAAAGTCGTGAGCTCCCCGAAAGGAATGGTCTTTCTAACATCGAGGCTGGTACCACAAAACCCAGTCTATTAGCCAACCAGGGACGACTTTCTACCGTTGCTAGGCGTGATTTCATACCAATTTCATATCAACTACGCTGGACCGCGGCCGAAACTGCTTGACTTCATGTTACGCTCTGCCTGGTTTTCGATAGGTGGCACACTACGGTCCTAGTTGAATCGTGGGTTGGCTGGAGCTTCTACCGAAAGACATATTGTGCCTCCAAAAACATACATGCGTGACCCATGTCACCGACAAACTATTTCTTTACGGGATATATTGCTCCCCCGTTGGCGGCTAACACTCAGGCTCTGGAATGAATAGTTAGCAATTGTTCTCGTTTCCCTCCGGAGGGTCGAATTGTTGTGAGCTGGAGTCCTTTTTGTCATATACGGGAAAGCCCGTCGGAACTTGTTGAATAAGGCCGGACGTCCGGCGCACAGAGGAGGAACGTCATGCGTGTACCAACCAACTTTCCGCTGCTCTTCGCCACTCTGCTTCTTGGGATTCTGCTTGTCCCCTCTATCGCGCTGGCTGGAACCGGGGATTGTCCGGTTGAGCCTTATTCGAACTACCCCATCGCCACGGGCGATGTCTTGGCCGGTCCCAAACTGCACCCTATATTCCCCTGCGGATGTCGATTCCTTTGTGTTCAACGGAGTCAACGCACAGACCTTTCACCTTGCTGTAGCCATAAACGGAGCCGCCCCTACCAACATTTGCCTGGCGCTCTACGATCCCGCTTTTGTGAAGGTCTTCTCTGCATGCAGCAGTATTGGGTATCCAAACTACCAATACTCCGTCGTGATCGACCAGAAGCTGACCGCAACCGGGACGTACACCATGGTCGTGACTGAGGCTTCTACCAGCGCCACGCTCAACTACGGAGTCTCTCTTGAACGCCTGTATCCATTTCCCCCAAACGCACAACAACTACACTCGGGACAGCAGGCCCCGGTAACATCTCCCTCTGACAGACACCGATGCCTTCACTTTTGACGGCGTTACCACCGGCAATTACCGCGCGTCCGCCACGCTTACAGGCAAGCCTCCCAAAACCTGTGCATGAGGCTGTACGCGCCCGACGGCAGCCATTCCAAACTGGATGCACTCGCATAGGCTACCCCATACTACAGGAACAATCCAGTTCGATTTCGTTCCGCCTCAAGCTGGCACCGACATGGCATTCCTCTATGTCCTCGGAAACGCCGCCACCGCTACCTATACCATGCAAGTCTCTTGCCTGCTCGGCAACTGCGTAGGGCCGATGCAGTCTTACACCGTATTGCACCACTTCACTTCGGCGTCCGGCGCCCACCCCTATGCGGGGCTGGTTCAGGCCGCCGATGGGAACTTCTACGGTACGACCGCCGATGGTGGGGGCCACAGCGCGGGAACGGTCTTCAAGATCACGCCGGCGGGCGCCCTGACTACGCTGTACAGCTTTTGCTCGCAAGTCAATTGCGCAGACGGCCTCTTACCCCAGGCGGGGCTGGTCAAGGGCAGCGATGGGAACTTCTATGGGACAACGGCCTATGGCGGCGCCAACAACGATGGGACGGTCTTTGTGATCACCCCTGCTGGCGTACTCACGACGCTGTATAGCTTCGACTCGGCCGACGGCGCCAATCCTGTGGCAGGGCTGGTCGAGGGTAACGATGGGGACTTCTACGGGACAACCTACGGAGGCGGGACCCGCGATAGGGGCACGGTCTTTAAGATCACCCCGAGTGGCGGGCTGACCACTCTGTACAACTTCTGCACGAAGAGCGGCTGCTCAGACGGAATCTTCCCCCGCACTGGGCTGGTTCAAGCTGCCGACGGCAATTTCTACGGCACAACCGACGGGGGCGGAATCTACCACAGGGGATCCGTCTTCATGATCACCCCGATTGGTGCATTCACGTCTTTGCACAGCTTCAATTTGACAGACGGCGCCAACCCGGACGCCGGCCTCGTCCAAGGCACGGATGGAAATTTCTACGGGACAACCTCCGCGGGCGGGATCCACGAATGGGGGACGGTCTTCAAGATCACCCCAGGGGGCACGGTGACGACGCTGCACGGCTTCACTTCAACGGACGGCTCCAACCCCGTGGCGGGGCTGGTGCAGGCCACCGACGGGAACTTCTACGGGACAACCAACGGGGGCGGAGCCCACACCAGAGGAACGATCTTTCAGATCACCCCAGGCGGCACTCTGACGACACTGTACAGTTTCTCCTTTACAGACGGCTCCAGCCCCATGGCGGGGCTGGTGCAGGCCACCGATGGGAAGTTCTACGGCACAACCTATGCAGGCGGGGGCCACAATTTTGGCACCGTCTTCAGCCTGTCCGTGCCCTAGACCACCGGGTGTCGCAGGACCCACAATTGCCTTGGCAATTGTGGGTCCGCTTGACTCGATCCGCGTTCATCCGCAGAGATCCGCGGTTGCTTTTGTTTTCCCTTCTTCCGTGCCCGCCGTGATGAAATCAACCCATGGGTACCTTCCTGATATTGACACGCCCAATTTCACGGCTTCGGCGGGACGGCTGCCTCTTTGCGCGGGTGGTTCTCCACCAATGCGCCCAGGACCAGTGCCGCGGTCGGCAACTGCGCCTGCTGCGGATGGCTGGTGACGTAGTTGATCACCAGCTTGGACACCTGTCCGACGGTGATGTTGGGCGCATCGAAGAGCGGGAGCACCTTCAGATTGGCGTTGTAGGCCTGCAGGCCATCCATCACTCCAGTGAGCCACACGTTGCAGACGCCTGCGTATTGATTGGTCTGCCCCAGCGCCGTAGGTCCGCAGATGCGCACGTATTCGGTTCCGGAAACGCGCAGTTCGGCACCCGAATCGGCTTGGGCCGCCGCAAGGATGGGGAGGCAAAGGAAAAGTGCGAGAAGAGCTGGCTTCATGTGTCGAAGTCTAACGTAACGGTGAAACATCTTCCAAGGGCGGAGGTCAGGCCTTGCGGTAGCCGTGAGGATGCGATTGGTGCCACTGCCAGGCGCTACGGACGATGCTCTCGATATCCGAATATTGGGGCGTCCACTCCAGAAGGCAACGGGCTTTTTCAGAGCTGGCAATGAGGACGGCAGGATCTCCGGCGCGACGCGGACACTCGAGTACCGGGATGGCGTGCCCAGTGACTTTGCGCGCGATTTCGACGATTTCGCGCACGCTGAAGCCCTCTCCGCTGCCCAGGTTGCAAACCAACGAGTCAAGAGTCTCTAGACTCTGCAAGGCCAGAAGATGAGCCACGGCCAGGTCGTCCACGTGGATGAAGTCGCGGATACAGGTGCCGTCTTTGGTGGGATAGTCGGCGCCGAAAATCGAGAAGGCTTCGCGCTGTCCGAGCGGCACTTGCAGGATCAGCGGAACGAGATGGCTCTCGCTGCGATGCGCCTCGCCGCGCGCGGGCGTCGCTCCGGCGGCGTTGAAGTAGCGCAGGCTCGCGTAGCGAAATCCGTGCGCGCGGTGAAACCATCCGAGCATCCGTTCGACGATGAGCTTGGACTCGCCGTATGCATTAGTCGGAAATAGCGGATGGTCCTCGACGATGGGAACGCTCTGCGGCTCGCCGTACACTGCGGCCGTCGAGGAAAATACGAAGCGCGAAACGCCGTGCTTGAGCATGACGCGCAGCAGAGTCAGTGTGCGGGAATCGTTGTTCTCGAAATACTGTTCGGGGACTTTAACCGATTCACCGGCCTCGATCAGGGCGGCGAAGTGCATGACGGCGTCGAAGCCGCGGCTGGCGAAGAGCTGGTCAAGCGCGACTTCATCGCCAGTGTCGGCGTGAACGAACTCCGCTCCAGCGGGCACGGCCTCGCGCCATCCCATGATGAGGTTGTCGAGCACGGTGACAGCGTGTCCAGCGCGCAAAAGGTGATCCGCGACGACGCTGCCGATGTAGCCGGCTCCGCCGGTTACCAGAACCTTCATCAATCTCCTTTGACCGGGTGAGGCGCGGACCTGCGTCTTCGCATTCGCGATGCTTGGGACGCAGCGCTGATGATGCTCGCTGCTACTTCGTGATCACACCACAGGCGATACGGTCCCCGGCGTTGCCCGACGGATCGGTCTTCATGTCGTCGGCCTTGGCGTGAATCATCAGCGACGTGCCTCCGTTGGCGAAGAGCGAGTTGGCCTCGCTGCCTGTGCCCAGCACGACGTCGGGATCCTTGACCGTCGCTTTCGACGTGCCGTCTGGCTTCACCGTGAAGTTGGGCATGTCCCCGGCATGATGGCCTTTGGGATTGAGCAAGCCATGCTGCTTTCTTGTCGGGATTGAAATGGCCGCCCGCAGACTTGAAGTCGGGCGGATCGCACTTGGCGTTCTGATGGAAGTGCAGCGCGTGTTCTCCGGGCGGCAAATCCCTCACGTCGAGCTTGACTTCTACTCCCTTGCCCGACGGCTTGATGGTGGCGGTGCCGACGCTGTTGCCCTTGGCGTCCTTGAGTTCGACAGCCTGCTTCTTGACGGGCTTGTCGGACTGGGCGAATGCGGCCGCAGTTAGTGCGCCGAGGGCAGCGGCGAGTAGGAGCGAGCGTGTGTATGCGCGGTTCATATCAGCAGAGTTGTATCACAAACCCGCGATGGCGTCAGGGCAAGAGCATCGAAGAGCCGGACTTCGGGCTGAGTAGCGCAGAATCAGGAACGCAAATCGTCCAGATTTTGGACAAGTTGCTGTTTCGTCTCTAGAAATTGGACGGTGAGCCGGACTGTGTCGAAACGGGAAGCAATCGCCTAAGTTAAGCCAGTTAAGGGGTTTGCAACGCTTCATGCAGTCTGGTCACCAACGTGCTTGTATCAATCTGGCACTTAAGCGATGCAACTTATGGCTACTAAGTGACCATCGACGGGCGCCGACTGTCCGCGCGCCATCTGCAAGGAATTAAGGCGGATCCAGAGACATGGGACTGGGAGTGGCGGAGCCGCATTTGCAGGAGGGGCCTCCTGGCAACGTAATGGCGGCAGGAACGCAACGATGTTGGTTGGCGGCGTACACCAAGGCGCGGCATGAGAACACCGTGGCCCGCCAACTGGAAGCCAAGGATGTTGCGTTCCTGCTGCCGACGTATGTGCGATCGTCAAGGTGGAGCGACAGGGTTAAGCGCGTGACGTCGCCGCTGTTCCCCGGTTATGTTTTTGTTCATGTAAGCGATGAGGAGCGAGTGCGGGTGTTGCAGACTGCGGGCGTCGTGAACATCGTGTCGGTTGCGGGAAAGCCGTCCCCGCTGAGCCAGGAAGAAATCGCGATGCTGCACGAAGTCGCGGCGCGACCTCACGAGGTCGAGCCGCATGCGTTCCTGCGTGTAGGGCAGCGAGTGCGGGTGAAGCACGGGCCATTCGAGGGATGGGAAGGTATCCTCTCTTACAAGAAGAACGCAGCCCGCCTGGTAGTCAGCCTGGAACAGATCATGCAGGCGGTATCCGTGGACCTCGACGGAGTCGATGTCGAGGCGGTGATGTGACCACAGCGAATCGACAAATGTTTCGACTCGCCAAGTGCGACAAGTTTTAGCCGAGCCAACCCCACACCAACCATCCATCACACCAACCTCGACCGCCGGGAGTGATTTCCGCCCGGCGGTCGAGCGCCACCTTTCTCGCATATGAGTTCCACACAGTATCCCGGCGCGACCCCGCTGAGCTCGGTCATTCCCTTCCCCGTGCCATCGGACGGCCAGACAGCCGCGGCGGCCGACAACGTGCACCGCGTGGAAGTTGCAATCGGCGTGCTGGAGCGTCTGCTGGATTTCATGGCGGTGGTTGCGGCAGTATGGTCGGCCTATTGGATACACGCAGCGTGGCGCGATCGGCCACAAGCGCACTACGCCAACGATTCGGTACTGGTAGCTGCGGTGGGCTTCGGTCTATTGATAGTGCTGCTGCTGGACAAGCATGGCGACTACCGGCCGTGCCTCAGCCTGCTGGCTGTGCGTGAGACGGAACGGTTGCTGCGGGTCACCTTCGCCGGAGGGCTGATGGCGGCACCGATCCTTCTGGCGGTCACAAAATCGATTCCACATACAGCCATCGGGCTGGCAATGGTGATGGTTCCACTGATGCTGGCGCTGGAGAAGTGGCAGGTGCAATCGGCAATCCGGCTCATGCGGGGCTGGGGAGCCATCACGCGTAAGGCGGTGATCCTGGGAACAGGCACGATGGGACGGAGCATCTTTTCCACGCTGGTGCGGTCGCCCAAGTTTGGCATCGATCCGGTGGCATTCGTCGAGCATGATGAGACGGTCACGGAACCGATCATCTACGAATCGTCGTACCAGCGCAGGCGTATGGCCGGGGTGCTGCCCGGGCCGGTCACACCAAAGATGCTGCGAAAGATGGGAGCGAGTGTGCTGATCATCGCGGCACCGGAGATGTCTGCGGACCAAACGGCCGAGCTAACGTCTCAGGCCGAGGCCTTGGGGATCAGTACGTACGTGATTCCAGAAGCCTTCCTCATGCATGGCGATGCGATGGAATGCGTGGAACTGGATGGCGTGCTGCTGGCGCGGAAGGCTGCGCCGGGCCGACGATTGTTGTATCAGGCTGCCAAACGGGCGCTTGATGTGGCCGCGTCCTCAGCGTTGCTGCTGCTGCTGACTCCAGTGTTGGCGGCAGCCGCGGTGGCTGTGAAGCTTACTTCTCCAGGGCAGCCCTTCTTCAGGCAGCAGCGAGTGGGTCGCAATGGCGTGCTCTTCGACATGTACAAGTTTCGCTCGATGTACAGCGACAGTGAGTGCTACGCCTATTCGCCGAAGAGCGCCCGCGACCCGCGAATTACACCGGTGGGACGCTTCCTGCGGCACACGTGCATCGATGAGCTGCCGCAATTGGTCAACGTGCTACGGGGAGAGATGTCACTGGTGGGGCCGCGCCCGGAGATGCCGTTCATCGTGCAGCAGTATGAACCAATTCATCGGCGGCGACTGGCGGTCAAGCCAGGCCTGACAGGACTCTGGCAGCTCAGCGCCGATCGCTCGTCGCTGATCCACGAGAACATCTCGTATGACTTGTATTACGTGCGGCACTGCAACTTCCTGATGGATGTGGCGATTTTGCTGCACACGCTGGTGTTCGCATTTCGAGGAGTGTGAAAGGGTAGATCGCTAAGCATGCCCGGTCGGGCCGCGCGAACTGCGTTGCAGAAATAGGGGTCCTTCGACTCCGCTCCCTGCGGTCGCTGCGCTCAGGATGACAACGCCAACTCATGGGCAAGTCGTCTATTCCGTTCCATTCGGATCATTTTGCAACCTTGAAATCATGCTGATTACTGTCATAGGTTCGGGTTATGTCGGGCTGGTTACCTCCGTGTGTCTTGCCGAGATGGGACACCAGGTGATCGCGGTGGATTCGGACAAGGAGAAGGTCGCGGCCCTGACGCGCGGCGAGGTCCCGATCTACGAATCCCTGGTGCCGGAATTGCTGCAGCGGCACAACGGCAAGCGGCTGCGGTTTTCGTCGTTTCCCCGAGCGGCGGTCACGGCATCGGACGTGGTGTTTCTGGCGGTAGGCACGCCACAGGGCGGAAGCGGCGAGGCCGATCTCTCGCAGATCGAGGCAGTAGCAAAGGAGATCGCGCCGGCGATCCACCGCTCCACATTGGTCGTGGAAAAGAGCACGGTACCGGTGTGCGCCTGCGAAGGACTGCACGACATGTTGTTGCGCGGCGGCGCGCACGCAGGATGGTTCTCGGTGGCGTCGAACCCAGAGTTTCTGCGCGAAGGCAGCGCGGTCACCGATTTTCTTTATCCCGACCGGATCGTGATCGGCGCTGACGACGAGTACAGCCGCTTCATGCTGCGGGAAGTCTACCGCCCACTCTCGAGCGGCTCGTATTACCGGCGGGAGGACGCGGTGCCGTGCCCGGCGCGGACCCAGCACCGGGCGCTTCTGCTGCTGACGAGCGCAAAAAGCGCGGAGTTAATCAAACACGCCTCCAATGCGTTTCTGGCAACGAAGATTTCCTACATCAATGTGGTGGCCCGGGTGGCGGAGACAGTAGGCGCCAGCATCGATGAGGTTTGCGCAGGGATGGGATCTGACCCGCGCATCGGCAGCGAGTTCCTGCGCGCGGGAATCGGCTACGGGGGATCGTGCTTCCCCAAAGATGTTGCGGCATTCGAAGCGGTGGCGCGACGCTGCGGAGCGAATATTCCGCTGTTACGGGAAGTGGCACGCGTGAACGAGGAACAGCGAACTCGGTTCGTAGAGAAGCTGCTTAGGACACTGGGAACGCTAGCTGGAAAACGGATCGGCGTGTTGGGCCTGGCGTTCAAGGAAGACACCGATGACGTGCGCGAGTCTCCGGCGGTCGCAATCGTGCGTGAGTTGGTTCGACTAGGCGCGCTGGTGTGCGCGCATGATCCGGCGGCAATGGCAAGGGCGCGGGAAGTGCTGCCGAGCACACAAATCACTTATACAAACAATCCCTACGAGGCGGCGCGTGGCAGCGATGTCCTGCTGATTCTGACGGCATGGCGGCAGTTCGCCACACTCGACCTGCAGAAGCTTCATTCCGCAATGAAGATGCCGGTCATCTTCGATGGGCGGAACCTGTTCGCGCCGGAAGAGATGGCGGCTGCAGGGTTTATGTACCACAGTGTGGGACGCGCCTCACCGGCGATGAAGCGGCCTGTAGCGGCGCCTCTCGGAATCCCGACAGCAATGGGCTACACGGTGGCGCGCATCGCGGCCGCGGCAGAGGAAACGAGCGCGGATGCGCCGAAGCCGGCGCGATTGGCAGGACACCTCAAAGTTCGCAATGAATACTCCCCCGGAACTCCCCAGCGGGCAACTGATCGTCCGGCATAGCGGGCGATCAGCACTGCCGTTAGCGGTGGGCACCCAATTCGACGAGGTACTAGTGGCGGAAGTGCGACGCATGTTCCGCCAGTACCGGTGGTTGATCGCCGGTTGGATCGCGGCGTGCATGTTGCTCGCTGGGGGTTACTTGCTGGTGAAGGCACCACAATTCGAAGCCGGGGCGCAGATCGAGGTGCGCCCGGCGGGGTCGAATTCGCTGGGGCTGGACGAGATGGCAGCCAAGGTCTTCAGCCCGGCGGACGCAAACACGCAACTGCAGAGCGCGGCGCAAGTGCTGGCAAGCAACACTATCGCGCTGGAGGTGATGCGACAGTTGCAGATGTCCCGGCGCAGCGATTTCGCCGGGCGCTGGACACAGCGCGACAACGTGCTGGTGGAATCGCTGCCTCCGGAGGTAAGAGATCAGCTTCTAGGGCGCTTTCGGCGCAACCTGAACGTCAGCATCGTTCCCAAGACTGACATTGTTGCGGTGCGATTCAAGACAAGAAACGCGGAGCTGTCGGCGCAGGTGGTGAACGCCATCATCAACTCCTACACGGAGAGGAAAATTCGCACCAGTTATGACTCGGCGACGCAGGTTTCCAACTGGCTCTCGACGCAGATGGACGACCTGAAGAACCGAGCCAGCGAATCGCAGGAAAAGTTGGCGGAACTGCAGCGGACCACCGGGCTGATTGGCACGGACGAAACCAGCAACATCGTCACCGACAAGCTCAAGCAGTTGGATGAACAACTGACGGCGGCGGAGTCGGACCGGGTGGTGAAGGAAGCGCGGTACCGCATCGCAACTTCGGGTGATCCGGAGCTGTTGGCCTCCTCAGCTCCGGACCCGACGTTGCAGTTGTTGCGCGCTCAGGAGGCGGAGTTGCGGCTGCAGTACACGCAGCTCAGCACCAAGTTCGGCAATGGCTATCCCAAAGTGGCGGAGGTGGCCAATCAGGTGACGCAGGTCGATCGCGCGATCGACGTGCAGTTGACCAAACTGAGCGAGCGCTACAAGAACGATTACCTGGCAGCGGCGAATTCCGAGAAGATGCTGCGCGTCGCCTTCGAGGAGCAGAAGCAGAAAGCCTACGACCTGAATCACGGGGCGGCGCAGTACGCGATTCTGAAACATGAAGTGGAGAACACGCGCGATCTGTACGAGACGCTGCAACGGAAGCTGAAAGAGGCGGGGATTTCCGCGGGACTGGCCTCCGCCAACATCGGAGTAGTGGACGTGGCGCAGGTGCCCTCGGAACCGGTGGAGCCGCGGGTCCCGCTGGTGCTGGGAATGGGGCTGGGTGCGGGCGTCTTGCTGGGAACCCTGAGCACGGTTGTACTGGAGGCGATGGACACCACGATTCGTTCCGGAGAGGAGGCGGAGGCGATCTGCGCAATACCGACGCTGGCGACGATTCCGTGGATGGGAGAAGCGCGCGCGGGGCTGCCATGGCCGCACGTGGTTGCGAGCCCGAACGAGTGGAATGTGATCACGCAGCAGCAGCCGTATTCGAAGGCCGCGGAATCGTACCGGACGTTGCGCAGTTCGCTGCTGCTGGGAGAGGGCGGCAACGCCAAGGTGCTGGTGATCACCAGCGCCTCGGCGTCGGAGGGCAAAACCATGACGGCGGTGAACTGCGCGACGGCCATGGCGCAGCAGGGGACCAAGGTACTGCTGGTCGATGCGGACTTGCGGCGCTCTTCGCTGCACTACACCCTGGGAATCAGCAGGGAGCCGGGGCTGGGCGACGTTCTGACCGGACGCTGCACACCGGATGATGCGGTGGTGGCAGTGGAGAACATTCCTCATCTGTCGGTCGTGAGCTCGGGATCGGTCGTGCCTTATCCCGCAGAGGCGCTAGCGTCGGAGGCGATGACAGCGGCGCTGCGGCGCTGGCGCAACCTGTATGACCACGTAGTGATCGACACGCCTCCGGTGGCAATGGTGACGGATGCTGTCGTGCTGGCAGCGCAAGCGGATTCGGTGGTGCTGGTGGCAATGGCGTCAGGGACCACGCGCCAGGCGCTGTGCAGGACGCGCGACCTGCTCCTGCGGGCCAACGCGAAGATTGCGGGGGTCGTGGTGAACGGCGTCGATCAGCGTTACGAAAACCACTATTACTACGCCTACGGGCCGAGCAGAGTGCGCGACGAGGGTAGCTATGGTCCGAAATTCATGGCCTAGTTGGCGGGCTCAATACCGGCCGTTGGTCGTCGCCTGCGGGTTACTGTTCGTAACGTGTGCAGTGATGGGTGGAGGGCTGTTCGCGCAGGTGAGTCCGCAGGCCATGAATACTACGCAGGAGAGTACGTTACCGGGCAGTCCGGCGGTGGTTTCGCCGCCGCAGGCGCGAGCAGCGGCGATGCGACTGGATGCCGGCGACTTGCTGGAGATCACGACGTTTGACACGCCGGAGTTGTCAGGCAAGTTTCGCGTCGACAGTCGTGGGGACATCTCCATGCCTCTGGGTGGGGCGCTTCGAGTGCAGGGCCTGACGGCGGAGCAGGCGGCGGTGGCGGTGGAGCGATTTCTGCGCGACCGGGACATCCTGAAGAACCCCCACGTCACCGTGCTGGTGCTGGAATATGCGACCCAGGGCGTGAACGTGATGGGCGAGGTGAAGCAACCGGGCATCTATCCGCTGACGGGCAAGCATGGAGTGCTGGACTTGATTTCGATGGCAGGAGGCCTGACGCCCTACGCCTCAAAGTCGGTCAACGTTACACACAGCGCTCCACCGTGGGACACGCTCACCGTCAACCTTGCGGGAGGGCATAACGACGCGCTGGAGAATGATGTCGAGCTGCAACCTGGTGACCGAGTCGTTGTGCTGCGGGCGGGAGTGGTGTACGTGATCGGCGATGTGGGCAAACCGGGCGGATATGCGATCGAAGGCAGGGACTCCATGACCGTGCTGCAGGCGTTGGCGCAGGCGCAAGGCCTGAATCGCACGGCCAAATCGAATGGGATTCTGTTCCGCAATACTGCAAGCGGCCGAACCGAGACGCAACTTGCGCTGAACAAGATACTCGACAACAAGGCGCCGGACCCGACGCTGCAGGATGGCGACATCGTGTTCGTGCCGTTGAGTGGGGCGAAGGACTGGACGAATAAAGGCGTGTCGGCGGCGCTGCAGATGGCAGTGGGGATGGTGATTTATGGCCATTACTGAGGACGGCACAGGCTCGCTTCGGTGCTTCGTTCCCACCCGCTCGCTTCGCGAAAGGGCGGGGTCTCCGACGAGCGGGAAACCGCAACGCAAGCGGCGCGGGTTGTGGGTCGTCCTGCTGGGACCGGATGGAGCGGGAAAGTCGTCGGTGATCGCCGGGCTGGCGAGCGGCAGGGCGGCGGGGTTCGTGGGATGCGAGACCTACCATCTGCGCCCTGCGCTGTGGCTTAAGAGAAAAGGGACGGGGGCGAATTGTGATCCCCACGGTCAGCGGGCGCGTGGAGCGATGATTTCGGTGTTCAAGCTGGCGTACTTGCTGGCGGCGAACTGTTTGGCCTATGTCATCAAGGTTCGTCCGCAGCTTGCGCAGGGAAACCTGGTCCTGCTTGACCGCTATTTTCCCGATTGCCTCGTCGATCCCAAGCGATACCGACTGCCGGCCTCGTGCAAGCGCGTGGCGGAGCTGGTCGCGCAGCTTGTCCCTCAGCCCGATCAATATGTGGTGCTGGACGCCCCGGTAAGCGCGCTGCAAGAGCGGAAGCGCGAGGTAGCACCGGCAGAGTCGGAACAGCAGCGGAAGGGATACGCGACACTTCTGCAAACAATGCAGAAGGTGGTTGTGGTCGATGCGTCGCGGCCGTTGTCGGTCGTGGTGGAGGATGTACTTGACCACATCATCGAGCTCCACCTGGAGCAATGCAGAAAAGAGTACGAAATCGCATGATGGCGGTCACGGAGATTGCAAATCGGGTATTCCGGCAGATGCACAACGGAGGTGACACGTGCGAAACGGTCACCTACACTGCAGTGCCGGGTGGTGAGATGGCGCGCTGGCTGCTGCCGGCGGCAAGCGCGGAAATCAGAGACGTGCTGGCTAGCTGGGCTCCGTACCGACTGTGGTCGCGGGTGGCATGGACGGCGGTGCGCGCCGCCAGTCAGTTGGGCCGGCTGGCGGAGGTCCCCGGCGCGTCGGTCCTTGAGGTCGAGGGGACCCGCGGGGCGGACTGGGCATCCCTGGGATGGCGATGGGGCGATGAGCCAATTCCCGTGATCTACCTGGGCACGCCCGGCCCGAGACGAAAGGCGGCGGTGCACCTGGTCGATCGAGCCTCGGGCAAATGCAGAGCTGTGGTCAAGGTGCCGCTAACAGATGAGGCCGAAGCAGCGGTGCTGCACGAGGCGGAGGTGCTGGAGACGCTCGCGAAGGAACGGTATCCGTTTTCGCCACGATTGCTGTTCGTGGACCGGGCGCGAGGTATTTCGACACAGACTTTCGTGGAGGGATGTCCGGGAGGGCGAACACTTACGCCGGAATTCCGGCGGCTGTTGCGTGGGCTGGTGTTGCCGGGCGAGACCACGACGCTGGAAGAGCATGCGGATGAATGCTCGCGAGAATTTGGCTTGGTGAAAGACAATGCGCCCGAGATCGACGACGTGGCCGCGGCGATTGAAGAACTGCGCGACCGGACGCCACTGCCCGCATGCTGGGAGCATGGTGACTTTTCTCCGTGGAATATCAAGCGGGCGGCCGACGGGGATTGCGCACTGCTGGACTGGGAAGATGCGCGGCGAAACGGTCTGCCATTGCAGGACGCGTTTCACTTTCTGCACATGCAGGACTTCCTGTTCGGCGGGCGGCCGCGGCTACATGCGGCGGAAGTCCGGGAGGATGCGACTGGAACAGGGGTTCCACCAAGACAAATTCGCCAGTTGGAGACCGCGTATCTGATCCGCTCGTATCTGCGGTGCCTTCGTAAACAGAATCACGAACGCGCATATTTTGTGAGCAGGGCGCTGGGGCTACGCAAGGGGAAAGCGGCATGACAGCCGCCTTTCCCCTGCCGGCGGAGGCCAGCGAGCAGCAGGCCGATTCGAGCGGAGCTCTGGCGGCAAGGGATGCAAGCGACGTCGCCCACGTGCGGTCGGAATTACTGGCGGCATTCCTCGAGCAGCTCAGTGTGTCCCAGATCCCCTATTGCCTGTTGAACGGCTTCCAAGGGTATCCAGATGTAATCCCTTCGGACGTGGATTTCATGGTCCTGCCGAAAGACGCCGGACGAATTGCGCCTCTCCTGCAGGACGTCGCAAGACGGTGCGGCGGATCACTGGTTCAAGCGATGCGGCACGAAACCGGAGCGTGCTACTTCGTTGTGGCCAAGCAAGCTGGGGGTGCAGTGGCATACGTGCATCCCGATTGCACGACCGACTATCGGCGAGAGGGTCGACTGTGGCTGGAGGCGGAGGCGGTGGTCGGCAAGCGGCAGGTCTTCAGGTCGTTCTTGGTACCCGCAATCGCAGACGAGTTTCTCTATTACTTGATCAAGAAGGTCTTGAAGCAGCGCATCTCGAACGCGCAGAGGCAGCGGATTACATCGCTGTATCTGGGGTGTCCTGAGGAATGCGATGAACGCATCCGGCGGCTCTGGTCGGAAGAGACCGCAAGAGAACTGGTGGCGGCAATAGTAAGGCGGGAGACGGTGTGGATTCAGTCGCATCTTCCGGCGCTGCTGTCTGAGTTGCGGCAGTCGCAGCCGGTGGAAGGCTGGTGGAAACGGGTGCAGCAACAGGCCCGGGAGTGGCGGCTCCGGTTGGAGCGCGCTGCGAGCCCCACCGGATTGAGCGTTGCGGTGTGCGGAGGAACGGAACAACAACGAGAGGAATTGGCGGCGGCCCTGGAAAAGAACCTGCGGCCGGCATTTCGGCGAACCACGATCTGCGGAGAGGACGCGACACGCGTCCGCCTGAGGAGCGCGGCGAAGTCTTGGCTGGCGAAGGTGCGATCGACGCTGGTGATCCGAAAGAGAGCGGCAGCAGAAGCGGAATGGTTGATGCCAGACGAGATTAGCTTTTTGCTAGCAGAGGAGACGGGCGAGCGCAGCAACAGTGGATCGTGCAAACGATGCGTGGTTCTCGACAGTGGCTGGTCGCGGGAACGGAAGCTGGAGCAGGCCACTCGATGCACGCTGGAGTACATGGCGGCGCGGCTGCTACGGCGGATGAAGCTGTACGGGGCGTCGTCATTGGCGACAAGGAGCGTGGAGTGATGTCGCGGATTCTGCTGTCGGCATACGCGTGTGAGCCGGGGAAGGGTTCAGAGCCGGAGGTTGGCTGGCTATGGGCCACGGAATTGGCAGACGCAGGGCACGACGTGTGGGTAATCACGCGCGCGGCCAACCGACACGCGATCGAGATGGAACTGGGCCGCGGCCAAAGGCCACGGCTGCACTTTGCCTATTACGACCTGCCGCGATGGGCGCGGAAATGGAAGCGCCGTGCGCGGGGCGTCCATTTGTACTACGCGCTGTGGCAGTGGGGCGCGTATTACACGGCCAAGAGGCTGATCAAAGAAACCAGGATCGACTGTGTGCATCACGTGACTTTTGTCAGCATGCGCGCGCCCAGCTTCATGGGCCTGCTGGGACTGCCGTTCTTTCTGGGACCGGTATCAGGAGGCGAGAGCGTGCCAGGAAGGCTGCGCTTGGACATGACGCGGGCGGCGAAGTGGCGGGAATCTGTGCGCGAGATCGCAAACAGCGCGATACATGCCGACCCGATCATGCGATTCAGCTTTCGCAGGGCCGAGAGGATATTCCTGGCGACCCCGGAGTCTTTGCGGCTGGTTCCAGCGGCATATCGCGAAAAATGCACGGTACAACTGGGCATCGGCCTTAGCCGGGAGTACCTGGGTTGGACACGACAGAAAGCCCTGCCGCCTGGAACTGAACTACGACTACTCTACGTCGGGCGGCTGCTGGAATGGAAGGGCCTCGACCTGGCCATCCAGGCGCTGCGACGGCTGCGCGATCGCGGCGTGCCGGCGCGGTTCACGATCGTGGGAGACGGCCCGGCGCAGGGAATGCTGACGCGACTGGCAGCAGAGCTTGGCGTGGCGGAATACATGCGATGGGTGCCGTGGATGCCTCACGATCAATTGCACGAGCATTACTACCAGCACGACGTTATGTTGTTTCCGAGCTTGCGTGACTCGGGTGGGATGGTGGTGCTGGAGGCACTGGCCCACGGGTTGCCCGTCGTGTGCGTCGATTGCGGTGGGCCGGCGGTCATCGTGAATCAGCGTTGCGGGCGAGTGGTGCAGACATCGGGGCGAAGCAAGAATGAGGTCATCGGTGCGATGAGCGACGCTTTGTTCGAGCTAAGTCGCGATCATGTGCTGCTGAAGAAACTGGGAGCCGGGGCGCGAGCGCGGGCCTGGGAGTTCGACTTTCATGAAGTGGCCATGCGTTTGCATCCACCAAGTCCAATGGCCGGAAAGACAGCATTCGTGGAGCAGCGTTTGTCATGAGCAGCGCCGTTTATCCAGCGATCGTCTCCGGAGAAGATCTATTACACGGAGGGCTCAACAGGACTGAGGGAAGGAAGCTTGGGCGGCGGCTGTGCCAGGCAATGATCCTGCTTCCGCTGTTCTCGCTGATCCTGCTGCCGGAGTATGTGCAGGGACTGGGAGATCCGGAGAGCAAGTCGGTTCTGTATCGGGCGACGACGGGGCCGTTGCGGATGGTGGATGTTCTGTTGCTCGTGATAATTGCAGCACATGGCGTAGCGTGGGCAAGTTCGCGCAAGCTGCGGGTGCAGGTTTCGCGCACAGTGGTGGCGCCCGCCCTGGGGTTTGTGGCCGCAATCGCAATCGCGATGGCCTACGGGGCGCTGCAAGGGGGGACGAACCTGTTTTTCGACTGGCGAGCGCTGGCATTGGGCGTGGGGACGTACGGCGTATTTGCGATGTGGGTGCAGACGCAGGACGAGGCGCGCTCGGCCATGTATCTGTTTGCGGGATACATGGCAGTGCGACTGGGGCTGATCTACGCGTCGTTCCTGAAGGGCGGCGGAGACGTGATCATGGGCGTGCGGATTCCGGTGTTCGATGGACCGACGCTGTCAGCCTTCGTGTTCACAGCGGTGCTGGCGCTGTCGATGAGCGATGCCGCACGGGGCCGATGGCGGGTGCTGCTGTGGCTGGGGCTGGGCGCAGCAACGTGCTTGCTGGTACTGCTCTGCTTTCGCCGGACATTTTGGGCGGAGCTGGGCACGGCAATCCTGCTTTTGCTGATGGTGCAAAAGCAGGGACGCGGGCGCAAGCTGCTGCTGGCCGCCGGTGCTTTGGTGGCGGTGGCCGCGATGTTGGGGCCGAAGTTCTACCAGCGCATGCGGAGCATGGACTTTACCACGGACGAGTCGGAGTTCAGCCAGGGCAATCCCGATCACGTCGGCGAAATTCTTGATGCGTGGGAGCAGGTGCAGCAACGACCGTTGCTCGGAATTGGGCTGGGGCGGTCGTATCCGACATTGCGGATCGAGGAGTGGAAAGAGGAGTCCGTGATGGTGCACAACGCGCCGCTGCACGTGTGGCTGAAGTACGGGCTGATGGGGCTGGTTTGTTACGTGTGGTTTCACGCTGCGGTATTTCGATGGCTGGGACGGCGCTGGGGTGAGCCCTATGGCAAAGCCAATGCTCCGCCGATTCAAAGCCTGTTGACCGACAAGCAAGCTTGGCTGAGCACAGCTCTCGTCTATCTGGCGGCGCAGTTAATCGTGTCGCTTGGATTCACACCTTGGCCGTACTCCTCGGTACAGTCCACGACATTGATCGCCTTCGTTCTGGCGGTGGCGATGACAGGTACAACTCAATGCAAACTCCAACCATTTCGGTAATCACTCCGTCGCTCAACAGCGGTCAGTTTCTGGAAGACGCCATCCTGAGCGTGTCTCTGCAGGATGGGGTTCCAGTGGAACATATCGTGCAAGACTCGCTGTCCCGTGACAACACGCTGGAGATCCTGCGCCGGCATGACGAAGTTCGCTGGCAGTGGGAGAGCGATTGCGGCCAGTCCGATGCTATCAACCGCGGCTTCTTGCGGGCGCACGGCGAACTGGTGGGTTGGCTGAATGCGGACGACTACTACCTGCCCGGCGGGTTGAAAGCCATCGCCCAGGCCGCAGCCGAGCATCCGGAAGCCGACGTTTTCCACGGGGACTGCGTGTTCGTCGATGGC
Organism: uncultured Acidobacteriaceae bacterium; assembly: GCA_963758255.1. Classification (GTDB taxonomy): domain Bacteria; phylum Acidobacteriota; class Terriglobia; order Terriglobales; family Acidobacteriaceae; genus DASRAA01. The sequence goes on along the minus strand of CAVWUX010000001.1, from coordinate 793,264 downwards.
GAAGGCGCGATCGAGCGGTCGAAGGTAGAGCACGAGTTCGATCCCGACATCCTCTTCTATTTCGGCTGCTACATTCCGTCGACGGCAACGTTCTTCCGCAGGCGGGTGATCGAGCAGGGGTATCTGCTGGATTGCGACTACCGGGTGTGCATGGACTTCGAGTATTTCGTGCGACTGGCAGCGGCGGGATTCACGTTTCATTACGTTCCGCAGTTCATCGCGGCGTTTCGGTGGCATGAGAGCAATGTCAGCCTGCAACAGGCGGAGCGGCGTGCCTTCGAGCGGCGGGAGGTGCAACGCAGGTTTGGAACGTGCGAGCGGTCGGAGCTGCAGATGGAAATTCTGCGGCAGGGGTTCCGGGCGAAGCGGGTGCTGCGCAAGATTGTCAGCGGCAATGCAAGGCGGGAGCTTGGGGTACGACAACAGCGCGGGGAGAAGACGCTGTGGATGCGAGATGCGGAGGCATTGCAGACGTGCGCAAACCTGGCGTGCTTGTAATCCATAACCGCTATCAGCAGGCGGGTGGCGAGGATGCAGTGGTGCGTGCCGAAATCGCACTGCTGCGACAGAACGGACACCGCGTGACAGAGTATACGCGGGACAACGCAGCGATTCGCGGATATGGCGCGCTGGGCAAGGCTTCCCTTCTGTTCAGCGCGACGTGGAACCAGCGGGCCTACGGCGAGTTGCGACGGCTGATTCGGAAAGAGCTCCCCGCGGTGGCGCACTGCCATAACCTGGTGCCCTTGATCAGTCCGGCGGCCTACTACGCATGCAAGGCCGAAAGCGTACCGGTGGTGCAAACGCTGCACAACTTTCGGTTACGATGTCCGGCCGGGACGATGTTCCGCAATGGCGCGATCTGCGAGGATTGTGACGGCCGGCTGGGAAAAGCAGTGGCTCTGGGATGCTATCGCAATTCGCAGTCGCAGACGGCTGCAGCGGGATTAATGCTTGGCACACATCGGGCGATGGGAACCTGGAACCATGCGGTTGATGCCTATTCGGCGCCCAGCTTTTTCAGCGCGGAGCATGTCGCGGGCAATCTGGTTCGGCGGCAGAAAATCGAGATACGGCCGAATTTCCTGTTAGACGATCCGGGTGCGCGAAATGCGAGCAGCGACTACGCTTTGTTTGTGGGCAGGCTGTGCGAGGAGAAAGGCGTGCGGCAATTGCTGAGAGCGTGGAGCAACCTGCCGGGGATACCGCTAGTGATTATCGGAGACGGTCCGCTACGCAGTGAGACGGAACGAAATGCGACGAAGAACGTGACCTTCACGGGCGCTTTGCCCGCGGCAGCAGTGCTGGCGCGAGTGAAAGAGGCGCGGTTCCTGGTGTTTCCGAGCGTTGGTTACGAAACCTTCGGCATGACGGTGTTGGAAGCGGCGGCGTGCGGGGTTGCGACGGTCGGCTCGAGGCTGGGCGCCATTCCCGAACTCGTACATGAGGGGCGGACGGGGTTGCTGTTCGATCCGCACAATACCGATGAGCTGATCGAGAAAGTAGCGTGGGCGTGGTCGCACCCTGTGAGCATGAATGAGATGGGGGCGGCGGCGAGGAGGAGATACTTGCATCACTACACCGCCGAGAAAGGCTACGATGCGTTGGTGAATTTCTACGGTTCCGTTTCGGCTGCTTGGGAGGCGGAGTTGTCAAGCAAGGGAGCGGTGGCGTGACGTGAGCGCACGCCTGAACAACGCAAGGGCCCCGAAGGGCCCTCGCGATAAGGGGGGTGATCGGTCAGCGCGTTATCTAAAGATCTGCATAGGGTTTCTGGCCTGAGCACCCATGACGTACCAGGCGGTGGCTCCGATGTGAAAGTACGGGAAGTAGTTGAAGCCGAAGCCGGTATTGAGGATGCTGGTGGAGGCTGTCAGTCCCTGCCCAACCGGGAGCGGCTGTGCGTTGACGGTCTGGCCCGCACCGAGGCTATTCTGGGCGACCTGACAACTCTCGATGAGGGAGTTGGCCAGGTCCTTGTCCCCATGGAAGCTCGGAATGTCCTGGCCAGGCGGCAGATTGCGAAGGAATAGCGCGCCAATCAGATGGCCGGTACCTTCCAGCCAGACGGCGTCGGCATCGACTGACCCATCGCCCAGAACCGTGCCCAGCTTGCTGAGGCTGGCGAACGTCATGCCGGTGACGCGCAATCGCAACCCGCCATACGAGCCCCAGCCGTTGTTGTAGGCGAAGGTCGTATCAGTGGTCAGGAGGTTGGTTTTTACCCAATCGATGGAGACGGCGTAATTGGGATCCTGTAACGCCAGGTACGACCACGTCTGACAATCCTCAGGGCTGTTGTTGTAGAAGATGTTGGTGGGATCGGAAGTACCTGTCCAGAAGTGGCCGGAAGGAGCGTCCCACATAGCCTGTACGAATTGCAGAGCATGCTGGGCGCCATCGAGCCAGGAGGGGTCACCGCTCAGTTCGGCCAGCATCATGTACAGGGCATACACGTCGATGTTGTGTTCGGTGGATTTGTTGGACTGGCCGTTGCCGAAGTAGTAGCCGCCGGGTGGAACATTCACGTTGTCGCGTGTGGTGGTCTCAATGAAGTTTGCCGCCCACAGAGCGCCGTCGAGGTACTTCTGAATTTTGGTCCGGCGGTACAGTTGTGCGAGCGCAATACCCGGCCAGGCTACGTCGCCTACCGCACTGCCCTGGAAGAAGGAGAGTCCGGTAGTAACGTACACCCCGTTGCTGTCGGGCACTCCGGCAAAATAGGCCTGCCGGAAGCGGCCGTCAGCCGCCGGATCGTTCTTCTGGGCATAGAGGAGCGCGTCTCCGATAATGCGGGCGCGATCGAGGTCTCCTGATTTGCTGCGGGCAAGATAGGCCAGCGACAACAGCGCGTTGTCGTAAATGAACGCGGTGCTGTAGAAGGTGCCGCCTGCGATCTGATCGCTGTAACTCTGGCACAAACGGATCGTAGAGCCCTGGGCATAGGCATCCATCATCTGGTTCAGAAACAGGTAAGCGTTGGTGATGGATGTTTGCGTGGGCGAAGGGCCCTTAGCAACACCGGGCTCAGAACTGAGGACGCCCACGTCGGAGGCATGGGCCAGAGTGACGCCGCCAGCGGAAACCAATCCCGCGGTTGCAGCGACCCCGAGTCCTAATTGCATTACCCGACGTCGAGAAAGCTCTTTTTCTGTCATCGTGTTTCTCCTTTCACAAGCAGTGCCCCGTAATTTTGTGCCTCACAATAGTTTTGGGCAAGAAGATTTTTCTCCGAGCCCTTCTTCCGTACCCTGTGAGGCTGCGCCCCTTTGCAAAACTCATTTCCCAGACAGCTTCAGGTTGTGTTTCATACCCATTTTTGAGCTGGAGGTCATTCATCCATGAAAACGAAGACCCGCATTCTTGTTACCGGCGCCGGTGGATTCATCGGACACCATCTGGTCAACCGACTTAAAGCCGACGGACACTGGGTTCGCGGCGTGGACATCAAACCGCCGGAGTACGAAGAAACGGAAGCGAATGAATTCGAACTGCTCGATCTGCGGCACTGGCATAACGCGTTGCTGGCGACGCGGCAGGTCGATCAGGTGTATAACCTGGCCGCCGACATGGGCGGGATCGGCTACATTACCACCAGCCTCGCGGACATCGCGCGCAACAACATCCTGATCAACGCGCACATGCTGGAGGCCAGCCGCATAAATGGCATACGCCGGTTCCTGTTCTCGTCGTCGGCATGCGTGTATGCCGGCTTCAAGCAGGACAACGCGCGAGTCATCGCGTTGCGCGAAGAAGATGCCCATCCCGCCGATCCTGAAGCCGGCTATGGATGGGAGAAGCTCTTCACCGAGCAGCTATGCCGCTACTATCGTCACGACTACGGATTCGAGACGCGCATCGTGCGCTTTCATAACGTGTACGGTCCGCTGGGAACCTACGACGGCGGCAAGGAAAAGGCCCCGGCGGCGATTTCGCGCAAAGTGGCGCTTACGCCCGACGGTGGTGAGATCGAAGTGTGGGGCGACGGACAACAGACCCGTTCATACATGTGGATCGACGACTGCATCGAGGGCCTCACTAGGCTGATGGCCAGCGACTATCATGCTCCGCTCAACCTTGGTACCGAGGAACTAGTCAGCGTTGACCAGTTGGTGGACCTGATTTGCAAAATAGCAGACAAGCGGCTGCGCAAAGTCCACGCCCTGGATAAACCGCAAGGAGTGCGCGGACGGAATAGCGACAACTCGCGCCTGCGAACGGTGTTGGGGTGGGAACCCCGGACCCGGCTGGCGGACGGCCTGAAGATTACCTATCACTGGATCGAGAACGAGCTGGAGCGGACAGGACAGCTCAGGCCCGAGTTGGTCAATGCCTGAGCGAGACCCGGGCAGACTGCCTCGGGCCAATGTGCTTGGCGTAGGTATTCACGCCGTCGATATGACGGAGGCGGTCCGGAGGTCGGAGTGGCTGCTGGCAGACGGCGGCAAGGGTTACGTGTGCGTAACCGGAGTACACGGCGTGATGGAGTCGCGCCGCGACCACGGGTTGCGCGCGATCCTGAACCGGGCGTATCTGTGCGTGCCTGACGGCATGCCAACGGTGTGGGTGGGCCGGCTGCAAGGTTATGGAAAGATGCAAAGGGTGTACGGGCCCGACTACATGATGGCGATGTGCGAGCGGTCGCTGCGTCGAGGATACCGGCACTTCCTCTACGGTGGAGCCCCAGGGGTTGCGGAGAAGCTGAAGGCGCGACTACAAGCACGGATGCCGGGACTGCATGTTGTGGGAACATACACGCCTCCTTTCGGGCCGCTCGACCTCGAACAGGAAAATGAACTGATTAGAGTCGTTGCGCAGCAGAAGCCAGACATCTTCTGGGTGGGGGTGAGCACTCCAAAGCAAGAGCGGTTTATGTCGGAATATCTCGCGCGGCTCGACGTCAAGCTGATGGTTGGCGTGGGAGCGGCGTTCGATCTGCATGCCGGACTGCGGCCCGACGCTCCCACCTGGATGAAGCAGTGCGGGTTGCAATGGTTGCATCGCCTGCATCAGGAGCCACGGCGGCTGGGACCGCGATATCTGAAGCACAATCCGCGATTCGTCTGGGAAATCTGCTGGCAACTGGCGGGAGGAAAGCGATTAGAGTTGGGAGAATGATGAACGGCGGGGAACGAAAGCAACCGCGTGACAAGAGAAGTTCAGAACAGAAACATCAGCAAAGGCGCTAGCGACAATTGCCGGGAAGGAAGTTAAGGGGATGATGTAGAGTCCCCAAACAGGATGAGGCGCGGCGGCTCCGTTGACGTCGCTATCGGCATACGAGCAATCCCGCAGGAAATGCAAGTCTTGGACCCGTAATCCGGGTCCTTTTTGTTTGTCGCCGCTTGTCCGTCATAGGTGTGACCGCGGTCACAGAGTTTTTCGCAGCCAGGCAAGAGAATAGTCGCACTACGGTCCAGCACGCTAGCGGCCGCTCGTACTGCTGAGTCTTGGCAAAGGGATTTGCGGCGACCGCCCGTGGTAGACAGGTTTCACTCCCAGATTTAGCGCCTGAACGGTTTGCGCCGCTTCACCCTCCTACACGTGCGACGCACGGCGGCACCCCAGTCTGTCCCGGATTGGAAACATCGAGGTAGAGAATACCCGGCGCGGAGAACTTGTCTCCCTTGCGGGACGAAAAGCCGTCGCGCCGATCCAGAGCTTTAGATTCGAATCTCGGGTTGAGGTGCAAAAACGTGGAACAATTTGCCCCCAGTCATGCGAAGAAGTATCTGTGTGCTGCAAGTTGCGATGGACAGGAGACGCGGTGGAGCGCCACCTCCTATAGCGGAATTGTGGATGGAATTGGGCCGGCGGGATTGAGTCCGTTACAGCGCAGGCGAGTGCTGGCGGGCAGCGATCCACTCCTCCCCGACCTGACGCTGACGTTGGACCTGCTTGACGATGCCATCCTCATACTGCATGAGGATGGCAGGATCATTCATGGCAATCATGCCGCAGCGGCGCTCGCCCAGCCCGCGAGGGCACACGGGCTCAGTTCACTGTATGTGCTCCCGCCAGACGAGCCATGGGTGGCTTGCCGGCAGATCTTGCGCGAGCACCACAAGCAAGGCGGCTGGCTGGAGCGGGAGGTGCGCGACCCCGGCACCGGCAGGAGTTGGTCACTGCGACTATCGGCATTGGCGTACCTCGGCGTGATACCAAGAAGGCTGGTGCTGGTCATTCGCGATATCACCGAGGCAGTCAGGACGCGCCAGTCGTTGCGGGAGCGAGAGGTGATGGCCGCGACGGGGACATTGCTGGCGGGAGCAGCCCACCAGGCGAAAAACGCCATCTTCGGCTTGTCAGCCACGCTCGATGCCTTTGAAGCGCGCATCAAGAAAGACGTATCCCAAGACGACTACATCGACAACCTGAGACTGGGGATCGCACGCATGCACACGCTGATGCGTGACCTGCTGGACTACAGCAATCCCACCTTGGGCGAATCAGGGCCAGTTTCGATGGCAGCGGTGGTGCGGAACGCCGTCGGCGGGTGCCAGAGCCTGGCGTCCAAGATGAGTGTGGCATTCGCGCTGGATGTGGCGGAAGACGCTGAGGTCACAGCCAATCCGGCACGGCTGGTGCGGGCGCTGGAAAACCTGGTGGAAAACGCAGTCCAACACTCACCACAGGCCGGGACGGTGAGGCTCAGGTTGTCGCCAGCCACGGTCGACGGGAGGAAGTTGATCCGCTGCGACGTACGCGATCAGGGTCCGGGATTTCCTCCCGAGCACCTGGAAAAACTGTTCACCCCATTCTTTACGCTGCGTCCGGGAGGAACCGGGCTGGGCTTGGCGATCGCAAAGAAGATTGTGGAGGACCTTGGGGGCGCGACCCGACTGTCGAACGGGACATCCGGCGGAGCACAGGCGACGATCTTCCTGCCCATAGCTGGTGAATCGGGATCAGAGTTTCGAACTGGACTGAGCGAGGGAGACGGTGGCCCGAAACAGAATTCTTCTGGTCGATGACGATCCGGTAATCCGCTTCGGCATCCGCAATTTCCTCGAGTCGCAGGGGATGCAGGTGATCGAGGCGGAAAGCGTGCAAAGGGCGGAGGAAAAGTTCCGCGGCGCCAGTCCGGATGCCGTGATCGTGGACTTCTCGCTGCCCGATGGCGACGGGCTGGAGTTGCTGGAGCACTTCAGGAGCATCGATCCGGACCTGACGGTGATCGTGCTGACAGGGCAAGGTTCGATCGAGATGGCGGTGCGTGCGATCAAGCAAGGCGCGGAGCAATTCCTCACCAAGCCGGTCGAGTTGCCGGCATTGCACACGCTGCTGTTACGAGCGCTGGAAAATAAGAGGTACCGCCAACACTCCCTGGTAAACCAATCGAAGGCAAAGCGGGAGCGGCTGGATCCTTTCCTGGGAACCAGTGCGACGATCCGCAAATTGCAGGAGCTGGCACGGCGAGTGGTGAGCAGCGACAGCCCCATCCTGATTCAGGGGGAGACGGGGTCGGGTAAGGGAGTGCTGGCGAAGTGGATCCACGAAAACAGCCCGCGCGCACAGGAGGTCTTCATGGACCTGAACTGCGCCGGGCTGGAACGGGAATTCCTGGAGACCGAGTTGTTCGGGCATGAGAGGGGAGCCTTCACCGGGGCGGTGCACGCCAAGCCCGGTTTGCTGGAAGTGGCCGACCGGGGAACGGTGTTCCTCGACGAGATCGGCGACATCGACTTGATGGTACAGCCCAAGCTGCTCAAGGTGTTGGAGACGCACCAATTCCGTCGGATGGGCGATGTGCACGACCGCACCGTGGACATCCGGCTGATCTCGGCCACGCATCGAGACCTGAAGGAGCTGGTGCGGCAGCAGCGCTTCCGCGAAGACCTGTTCTTCCGTATCACCATTATCCCGATGCGGGTGCCGCCTTTGCGCGAGCGCCCGGAAGACATTCCACTGCTGGCGCGCGAGATCTTGCGACGCATCGCTATGGAGCGGGGCCGCGGCGAGACCGAGTTGGATGAGGCGGCCATGAACTTGATGGTGGGCTATCCCTGGCCGGGAAATATCCGGGAGATGCACAACGTGCTGGAGCGCGCGGCCCAGATCGCAGGACACAGCCCGCTTACGGTGCGTGATCTGGAACTGCAGTATCCCGACAGGACTCCGACGAAACCGGCGACGGACATGGATACGAACCTCACCATACGAGAGCTGGAGCTGCGCTACATCGGACTGGTACTGGCGGAAGAGAGAGGCTCGATTGATCGCGCAGCGGAACGGCTGGGGATTTCGCGGAGTTCACTGTACAGCAAGGTGAAGAATAAAGAGGTCGAGCGGATGATGTCGTGAGAGGATTGCGATCGCGGACTCCCCGGCCCCTCTCGTTAAGTTTAACTTCTGATCGTTCACGCTATGATGGGTGGTTCGACGCATCAAGCGGGCGCGTGATGTTGCGCCCGGCTAGGTTCACGTCTCGGAACTCCCATGTCTGATGCCTTCATTTGCGATGCACTGCGCACTCCCTTCGGCCGCTATGGCGGTGCGCTGTCTTCCATTCGCACCGATGACTTAGCTGCCATCCCCATCAAGGCGCTGATGGAGCGCAACACCGCAGTGAATTGGGCGGCGGTGGACGACGTCTTCTTCGGCTGTGCCAACCAGGCGGGCGAGGACAACCGCAATGTGGCGCGCATGGCCCTGCTGCTGGCGGGATTGCCGCAAGAGGTTCCAGGAGCGACCGTCAACCGGCTGTGCGGCTCGAGCATGGAAGCGGTGGCGATAGCAGCACGCGCGATCCGCTGCGGCGAGGCGGAGTTGGTGATTGCGGGCGGAGTAGAGAGCATGTCGCGCTCGCCCTACGTCATGGCCAAAGCGGATGCGCCGTTTGCACGCGGGACAAAGCTGGAAGACACCACGCTGGGGTGGCGCTTCATCAATCCGGCGATGAAAGAGCGCTACGGCGTGGATTCGATGGCGGAGACCGGCGAGAACGTGGCGGAAGAGTTTCACATTTCGCGAGCTGATCAGGACGCATTCGCGTATCGCAGCCAGCAGCGGGCGGCGGCGGCGATCAAGAGCGGGGCGATGGCGGAAGAGATTGTCGCGGTTACGACTCCGCAGCGCAAGGGTCCCGCCGCGGTGGTAGAGAAGGACGAGCATCCCCGGCCGGAGACGACGATGGAGGCGCTGGCTGCGCTGAAGCCGATTGTCAGGCCGAATGGAACGATTACGGCGGGAAATGCGTCGGGGATCAATGATGGAGCGTGCGGGCTGTTGCTGGCGTCGGAGACGGCGGCGAAGAAGTACGGACTCACGCCGAAAGCGCGCGTGGTCACGACGGCAGTGGCGGGAGTGGCGCCGCGCATCATGGGGATCGGGCCGGTTCCGGCCTCACGCAAGGCATTGCAGCGAGCAGGCCTGGCAGTTGCGGACACGGACGTGATCGAGTTGAACGAAGCGTTTGCGTCGCAGGGACTGGCGGTGTTACGGGAGTTGGGAGTGCCGGATGATTCGCCGAAGGTCAATCCCAATGGGGGAGCGATAGCGCTGGGGCATCCGCTGGGGGCCAGCGGCGGACGGTTGATCACCACGGCGGTGTACCAGTTGCAGCGCACCAAAGGGCGCTACGCTCTTTGCACCATGTGTATCGGCGTTGGCCAGGGGATCGCGGTGGTGCTGGAGCGGGTGTAATCTCTAGATCCGCCACTGCACGGCGCGATGAGGGTTTTGCAGCCGGAAATCCGCGGGGATGCCGCGACGTACGTTGCGCTCGTAGGTGACCTCGATGTCGAGCGCCCACAGAGCGGACGCGATCACCAGCCAGACAATCATCCAAAGCACGCGCCTATAGGTTCGCAACATTGCAATATCGACCCACTTATTGTTTCAGGTATTTCGCCAGAAAATCGGTGGTGAGCTTCCAGGCCTGGGCAGCGTCGTCGGCGCGGTAGCCCTGCTTGTTATTGGGGTTCTCGAAGGCGTGTCCGGCGTCGGGGAAGATGTGAATGTCAACGGTCTTACCGAGCGCCTTCAATTGCGATTCGAATTTCTTCACGTCGGCGGGCGGTATGCCGCGATCTTGCCCGCCAAAGATGCCGAGGATGGCGGCATTGATCTTCTTCAGTGTGGCGTCGTCGGAAGCCAGGTGGCCGTAGTTGATGACCGCGGCTTTTAGCTTGGGATCGTTGATCGCGAGATTGAGCGAATAGCCGCCACCCATGCACCATCCAATGGAGCCGATGCGCTTGGGATCGACATCGTGGAGTGAGCCCAGATAGGTGGTGGCCGCGAGCAGATCGCGACTGGCGCGGTCTTCAGGAACTCCACGCATGATTTCGTGCGCCTCTTCGGGAGTGGTGGCCACCTTGCCACGATAGAGATCGATGGCAAGCGCGACGTATCCCTGGTCGGCGAGCTTGGAGGCCTCTTCTTTCACCCAGTCGTTCAGTCCCCACCACTCGTGGATCACAACCAGTGCCGGGAAAGGCCCTTTGCCCGGTGGGGTGTAAAGCATGGCGTTAACCGTTTCTGTGCCGCTCTTGTAGCTAACGGGCTTGCCATCGGCGGCAAAGGACACGGTTGCCAGCGTGATGATCAGGGTTGCGACGACCAAGGACTTCATCTTGTCTCTCCTTAAGACACCGGCCAGCGGCGGAAAGTTCTACTTCTTCGCTGCACCTAGTGCTTCAAGCAGTTCTTTGCCGATCTTCAGCAACTCCCCGAAGCGCTTCTGATAGTCGACGAAAAGGCGATTGTATTCCAGCGAATGGTCGGCATCGAGATGGGCGCGCAGCATCATGTCGCGCAGGTGCACGGGGTTGGGCAGAACAGCATCGTCGTTCAGCTCTTCGAGGGCGGTGGCTGGGTCGTAGTGATACATGGCCGGATTCCTCCGCGTATCGTGTGATGATGCATCGTGGGGCAGGAGCGATGCAAGCCGCATCTTCAGCATCGCTTTGTCGAAATCCACTCACCACAGAGGCACGGAGGACACGGAGGGCTGTGAATCAGAGTTCTCCGTGCTCACTGTCCCTCGGTAGTGATCCCGATTCCCGCGGGCGGAGGACCAGTGCGCAGTGGTCCGGCGCGAATCCGGTAGAATAATGAATTCTCCATCTCTCAACGGAAGCCACTTGAAAACCTATGCATCGTTGGTCCAAGCTCTTTATTCCTACGCTTCGTGAGGCCCCGGCGGATGCCGAGGTCGCCAGCCACAAGTTCCTGGTCCGCTCCGGCTACATCCGGCAGCTCGCGGCCGGGATCTATTCGTTCCTGTTTCTCGGGCATCGTTCGATGCTGAAGATCGCCGATGTGGTGCGCGAAGAAATGGACACCATTGGCCAGGAGTTTTACCTGCCGGCGCTGCATCCGCGCGAGATTTGGGAAGCCAGCGGGCGCTGGCAGGTGATGGGCGACAACATGTTCCGCCTCAAAGATCGCGGCGGACGCGACCTCTGCCTGGGCATGACCGAAGAAGAGGTCATGACCGAGATCGCGCGCAAGGAGCTGCGCAGTTACAAGCAGTTGCCGCAGATCTGGTACCAGATCCAGCAGAAATTTCGCGATGAGCCGCGGCCGAAATCAGGGTTGCTGCGGGTGCGACAGTTCACGATGAAAGATTCCTACTCGTTCGACATTGATGCGGCGGGGCTGGACGTGAGCTACCAGAAGCACCATGACGTGTATTGCCGCATTTTCGATCGCTGTGGGCTGAAGTATGTGGTGGTGCATGCTGATTCAGGAGCAATGGGTGGCTCGGGCTCGCAGGAGTTCATGGTGTACACCGACGCAGGTGAAGACCTGGTGGTGAGCTGCCCGGATTGCGGATATGCGGCAAATCTCGAAAAAGCCACCTCGAAGTTGGAAGCGGTGGAGGACCTGGTGCCGTCGGGCGATGGCAAGCCGGAGCTGGTCCACACTCCGGGACAGAAGACGATTGAAGATGTGGCTCGCTTCCTGGGGGTGTCTCCGAAGAACAAGATCAAGACGCTGGCCTACATGGCGAGCGAGGCGGCCGATCCCAAGACGGGCGAGGTGAAGACGCGCGCAGTGGTGGTGTTGATGCGCGGTGACCACATGCTGAACGAGGCAAAGTTCTCGGCGGCCATTGGCGGCAAAGAATACCGTCCAATGCACGAAGAAGAGATCCAGCAGCTATTTGACTCTCCGGCGGGGTACCTGGGGCCGTTGCATGTAGAGTGGGCCCGGGACGCATTGGATGGGATGAAGCCGCTCCTGATCGTGGATGAAGCGCTGCGCGGACGCAAGAACCTGATCGCGGGTGCGAACAAAGAGGAGTACCACGTCAAGAACATCACGCCGGAGGAGACATTTCAGCCGTCAATGTGGGCCGACCTGCGCACGGCGGTGGAAGCTGAGGGATGCCCAGACTGTGGGCATCCGTTGAAGATCGGCAAGGCGGTGGAGGTCGGGCACATCTTCAAGCTGGGATACAAGTACTCGGAGTCGATGGGTGCGCGTGTGCTCGATGAGCACGGCAAAGAAGTGACGCCGATCATGGGTAGCTACGGTATTGGGCTGGAGCGAATTCTCACCGCGTGTATCGAGCAGAACAACGACGAGAACGGATTCTGGATGCCAGCCAACATTGCTCCGTTTGAGGTCGTCGTCACGCCCACCAACACTACCGACGAGAAGATCAACACTGGCGCTGAGGGTATCGCCAAGGCGCTGGAGGCGGCCGGGATCGACGTGCTGCTGGACGATCGCGATGAGCGGCCCGGAGTGAAGTTCAAAGACGCAGACCTGGTAGGAGTTCCTTATCGCATCAACGTCGGCAAGAAACTGGGCGATGGGATCGTGGAGGTCGTGACGCGGGCGGGAAGCACACGAGAAGATGTCGCGGTGGGTGAGGTGGTGGAACACGTGAAGAAGTTAGTACGCGGGTGAAAGGCATGCCACGAAGCTAATGAGACACAAAGGGCCTTGGTTTATCCCGCCAAGAGTTTGTGTTTGTATTCGTCTGTAATCGAGTAACATACAATGTATGTCAGACACCGATATTCTCACCCTGCGGCTAGATTCCAAGCTCAAGAAGAAACTGGACAAGCTGTCGAAGGCCACCGAGCGCAGCCGGTCGTTCCTGGCCGCCGAAGCGATTCGTGAATTCGTAACTCTGAACGAATGGCAGATCGAGGAAACGAAGAAAGCGGTCGTACAGGCTGACGCCGGGGACTTTGCAACCGACGAAGAAGCGTCCCGGACAATTGCGAAGTGGACCAAACGTGCGCGGTAAGTGCCTGAGGGCGGCCCTAGTAGACTTGGATGCAGCCGCCACGTACATCGCATACGAGAATCCAGCAGCGGCTCGCCGATTCGTTGTCAGGCTAGTGACCGGTATCGACCACTTGACCGAACACCCCGCCATGGGGCGTCCGGGACGTGTGGCCGGCACGCGTGAGCTGATTCTGCCACCGTACATTATTCCATATCGTGTGCGGAAGAAAGTCGTCGAAGTCCTGCGTGTCTTTCATAGCGCACAACGATGGCCTGACAAGTTCTAGCCCGCGTCTTTCCCCGCCAGGCCGAGTTCTGGCGCAATCGTTTTCATGGCCTCGATGCAGAACGCGATGTGCTCTTCGAGATCAACGCCTAGGTCGGCGGCGCCGTTGATGATGTCCTCCCGGCTGACTGAGCGAGCAAAGGCTTTGTCCTTCATGCGCTTCCTCACGGAACGAGCATCCACCTCCGCGAGCGACTTGTTGGGTTTGACCAGGGCGGTAGCGGTGATGAATCCGGCGAGTTCGTCGCAGGCGAACAGAGTCTTCTCCAGCTTCGATTCTCGCGGAACCCCGCTGTAATTGGCGTGCGACAAAATCGCGCGGCGAACTTCTTCCGAGAAGCCGCGCTCCTTCAGAATCTCGCTGCCTTTGAACGGATGATCTTCAGCAGAGGGATATTTCTCGTAATCGAAGTCGTGGATGAGACCGACGATGCCCCAGAGCTCTTCGTCCTCGCCGAACCTGCTGGCGTAGGCGCGAACGCACGCTTCCACAGAAAGTGCATGTTTGCGCAGACTTTCTGAGAGGGTGAACTCAGTTAGTAAACACCACGCATCGTCGCGCGTCATTGCGGTTTTCTCCTGTAATTATCGGGTTATTGCCTGCGCGCTTGGGCTGGGCGCATCGAATTTGCACAGATATTTCGGGTTTCGTCCATCTGCCCCCTTGACTCTATCAAAGCTATGCCGCAAAGTACGGATAGTTTCGATGGATCAGGGGGCTGTTGAATTGATCCGTGGGGAAACTGTGCCCTGCTCTGGCACTCCCAAAACCTGAATGGCAACGACTCTCGCACCCGTAGAAGACCGGGAAGTGGTGAGATGCGACCACTGTCATCTCGTCCAGTTCAGAACTGTCAATAACCTTTGCCGCAAATGCCGTACGTCCCTGGATGAGGACGAACCGGAGCCAATCCTCGCGCAACCGTTGCCGGTGATGGAGCCGGTGAGTGCGAGCCGCTCGGAGGTGCAGGTGGCGCAGGCCATCCGCAATCTGCGGCTGGGTCATGGCCTGAGCCAGCGCCAACTGGCGTTACGCATGGGCGTGCCCCGCACCTACGTCTCGAAGATTGAAAACGAGAAGGCGACGCCGACACTTTCGTCACTATCGCGACTGGCTGACGCGCTGACGGTTTCCGTGCCCGAACTGCTGCGGGCATGCGCTCCTGCTCGGCAAAACGAGATTGACGAGTTGATGTCGGACCCGTTCATTGCAGAGATGGCGGGATTTACGAAACAGCTCGATGACATGCAGCGTACCAGCGTGCTGGCGCAGATTCGCGACCTGGTCTCGCATCCGCGGCGTGTCGCCTGATTTCGCAAGGAATTGCGCTGCTGCTCAGCGGTGACCGGTAGCGCAAGGTTTCTGGGCCTTACTGCGTGGCGAGATCCCGGCACAACGTCCGCACTCCGGCGGCGGTGTGGAATCCGGGAAGACCGCGTGAACCGAAACCGACCGGAAAACGCTGAGGCTTTTGCCTCGGCGTTTTTTTGTACCGACACTGTCACAGGTGCAGGTGACTTGCGTCACTGTCCACGGTCAACCGCGAATGTTACCTTCCCGCCACGTTCAATTGAGGTGAACGATCGTTCGAAGTTGCTGCTACCGCTCTGTGAAGTACATGCGCGAGCGGGCAAATAGCGGGAGGCTTTTCGATGTCCTCAGTACCCGATGCAAGCGCCGCGCCTCCGTCCGCTCCTGCGGACATGCCGCGTCGCCGTGTTATCAACATTCTGCTGGGAACGGGCCTGCTGGCTTCGGCGGCGTCGTTTCTGTACCCGGTTCTGCGCTACCTGGTCCCGCCCAAGGTGCCCGATCTGGGAGGCAACGCCGTGGTTGCGGCCCGGGTGTCGGAGCTCAAACCCAACACCGCCAAGACGTTTCGCTTCGGGACCCGTCCCGGCTTGCTGATTGAGACAGCGCCAGGCGAGTATCGTGCGATGTCGGCGACTTGCACTCACCTGGGATGCACGGTGCAGTACCGTCCCGACCTGCGCGAGGTCTGGTGCGCGTGCCACAACGGGCTGTACGACCTGAACGGCCGGAATATTTCCGGTCCGCCGCCGAGGCCCCTGGAACTCTTTGAGGTGCAAGTTCGTGGCGACCAGATCTTCGTGCGGCGAAAGCAGGAGGCCTGATGGCGAGCGTAGCCGGAGGCGTTCGCGCATGGCTTGACGAACGATTCCATCTGGACGATTTCAAGGCACTGGCGCAGAAGAAGAAAGTACCCATACACCGCTATTCGTACTGGTACTTTCTCGGCGGCATGACGCTGTTTCTCTTCGGAGTGCAGGTCCTCACCGGCGCACTGCTGCTGTTGTATTACCGCCCCGGGGCCGACGATGCGTTCGAGAGCGTCCAGTTCATCATGACCCAGGTGCAGTTCGGGTGGCTGATCCGCTCAGTGCATTCCTGGTCGGCGAACCTGCTGGTCTTCATGGCGTTTGCTCACCTGTTCAGCGTGCTGTTCCTGAAGGCCTACCGAAAGCCCCGGGAATTGACGTGGGTGAGCGGAGTGCTGCTGCTGTTCCTGATGCTGGCTTTCGGTTTTACTGGCTACCTTCTGCCCTGGAACACGCTGTCATATTTCGCGACCAAGGTCGGCACTGAGATACCGGCGCAGATACCGATTATCGGGCATCCCATTCTGGTGTTCCTGCGGGGCGGCGAAGACATCACCGGCGGCACCGTGACGCGACTGTTCGGATTTCACGTCGCCATCCTGCCGGCAATTGCAACATTGCTGATCGCCATACACCTCGGGCTGATTCAGTACTTCGGCATGAGCGTCCCTCCGAAGGTGGAAGCGGAGTGGCAGGCGAATCCGCAAGCAAAGCGCGAGATCCGCTTCTTTCCAAACTTTGCGCTGCGCGAGTTGATGGCGTGGTACGTGGCACTGGGACTTCTCGGTGCTCTCGCCGCCCTGTTTCCCTGGAACCTCGGTGTAAAAGCCGATCCGTTTGGTTCGGCCCCCGCTGGCATCAAGCCTGAGTGGTACTTCCTGTTCATGTTCCAGACGTTGAAGTTGATTCCCGCAAAGCTCCTCGGGATGGATGGGGAAATGCTAGGAATCCTGGCGTTCGGAGCCGTCGGAGCCGTGGCTCTGCTATTACCGTTCCTGGACCGCGAAAAGCCTTTTAACACTCGACGCTGGATTCCCGGCTTGGCGTGCGTCTTTCTCGGCTACATGGTCGCGATGACGGTGTATGGCTGGGTGGCAAAGTGAGGCGGCATGACTAATGATCGCAAGTTGCGGGTGTGCAGCCGCCACCTCGTCCTGGCAGCGGTTGCCGGCTTGTTTTGTGCTGGATTGATGGCATCGGCACAGACCAAGGATTCCTGTCTCGACTGCCACTCGAACCTGCCTGAGCCACTGGGCGTCAGCGTGGAGATTTACAGCCAGAACATCCACGCGCAGAAGGGACTCACTTGCGCGGCGTGCCACGGTGGCGACCCGAGCAGCGACGATCCTGAAAGGGCCATGAGCCGCGCCGCCGGCTGGAAGGGCAAGATCGAGCGCAAGCAGATCCCCGAGCTTTGCGCCTCGTGCCACTCTGACGCCGAGCGGATGAAGAAATACAACCCCGGTCTGCGTGTCGATCAGTTTCAGCAATACAAGACCAGCGTTCACGGCATCAAGTGGGCGAAGGGCGACAGCAAAGTCGCGGTGTGTACAGACTGCCATGGCGTACACGACTTGCGGGCGCCGTCGGACCCGCGCTCGAGCGTGCATCCCACCAACATCGCAACCACCTGCTCGCATTGCCATGCCGACGCCGATTACATGAAGCCCTACGGCATCAAGACGGACCAGTTTGCAAATTACGAGCAGAGTGTCCACCACGAGGCCATGGTGGTCCGCGGCGATCTGAGCGCGCCTACGTGTACGACGTGCCATGGCAATCACGGGGCGACTCCCCCAGGTGTGGCCAATGTGACCACTGTCTGCTCGAACTGTCATGTCTTCCAGGCGCAACTGTTCGAAACCAGCCCGCACAAAGATGCGTTCGCGGCCTTGGGGTTCCCCGGTTGCGTCACCTGCCACAGCAATCACCTGATCAAACATCCTACCGATGACATGGTCGGGACAGGTCCCAAGGCCGTGTGCATCCAGTGTCATAGCGACGGCGATGCCGGGTTCGTAAAAGCCAAGGCGATGCATGACCAACTGGAGAACCTGCATTCGGCGATTCTGGCCTCCGACGATATCCTGGGGCGCGCCGAACGCCACGGCATGGAGGTCAGCCAGCCACTGCTGCAACAGTCCCAGGCGCGGGATGCGCTGCTGAAAGCGCGCGTCACCGTGCATGCCTTTAGTGACAGCGAATTGAAACGCGACACCGATGCTGGACTGGCGGTAACGCGGCAGACATATGCAGCCGGTGAAAAGGCGATGGAGGAATGGAAG
Organism: uncultured Acidobacteriaceae bacterium; assembly: GCA_963758255.1. Taxonomy (GTDB): domain Bacteria; phylum Acidobacteriota; class Terriglobia; order Terriglobales; family Acidobacteriaceae; genus DASRAA01. Next base: position 775,381 of record CAVWUX010000001.1, on the reverse strand, counting down.
TTCCGGCGTGTTGGGCTTGGTTTATCGCTCGTGCTGATCGCCTTCACTCTGGTGGGACTGGGGTTCTACATCAGGAACCTCGAACGGAAATGAGGCCCGCCTCATCGGAAGACAAGTGGGGGCGCTAAGCAGATTGGGGCGGGTCACGCAGCCCCCTCCTGCTGAGCAACCTCTCTCTTCAGTCAGCCTCTTTCAGCAGGCTTAGATATTGGCGATAGGCCAGTCGCGCGTTGATGAAATCCGAGTGAGTAAGCTGCAGTTCATTCGCAATCAAGCGAATTTCACGGTCCTCAACGCCGGAGATATTCTCGTCTGCCGCGGCCACCGCAAACAGGCAATTCAGCAGCGAGAGTTTCTGTTCTTGCGTGGCCAATTTGTTGAATTCGTCAGTTACCAGGAAGTTCTCGGTGCCGCCGAACAGGGTCGCCTGAGTTTTGGCAATCTGCACCACCAATATCGCCTGGTCTTCCTGCAGCCCGCTCAGCCCCACGATCAACTGCTCCATTTTCCTGGTTTCGGCTTCGCTGACGTTCATGTCAGCCCTGGCCACGCGGCTCAAAACGTAGGCGAAGGCTGCAATATAGCGAGCTCGCTGCGGCTCCATGGCGTCGAGGGCGCTGACAATCTTGCGGATGGTTTCGGTATCGTGGATATCGGACGGCTTGGCGTGCTGCTTGAATCTTTCCAACAATGCAGAGATGGACATATTCATGAGATTCGCAGATCCGGACATCGGCTGCAATTGACGCTCGGACCGCCTCCTACGCTTCGATGAAGGCTACCGTTGCGCACCTCTTCTACGTGTGCTACTTTCAATAGTTTGGAAGAGGTAAAGCCTTGCGCGCTCAAGTGCCGGCCGGGCTGAACCGCAAAGAGGCTGAGATTTACTCCCGCCTCGATCCGGCGCGGTTACCCCACCACATCGCTATTATCATGGACGGCAACGGCCGATGGGCCAAACGCCGCCACCTGCCGCGCATCGCCGGGCACCGCTCGGGCGTGGCAGCGGTGCGCTCCACCATCGAAACGGCAGCGCGCATCGGCCTACCGGCACTCACCCTCTATTCGTTTTCGGCGGAAAACTGGAAGCGACCCAAGAGTGAAGTCACCTACCTGATGAACCTGCTGCGGCGCTACCTCATGATGGAGCTGCCGACCATGATGGAGAACAATATCAAGCTCCAGTACATTGGCCGCCAGCATGAACTGCCGCAGGAAGTGCAGGAACGGATGGCCTGGGCGCGCGAATCGACCGAGAACAACACCGGCATGGTGTTGACGCTGGCGCTGAATTACAGCTCTCGCATGGAACTCGTGGATTGCTTCAATGCGATCGTCAAAGAAGCCTCGCGTAACGGCGGCGTCGATCATCTGCGAGTCGATGAGCGCGGCATCGCCCGGCATCTCTACACCAAGGGGTTGCCGGAACTCGATCTGCTGATTCGCACCAGCGGGGAGATGCGGCTGAGTAATTTTCTGCTATGGCAGGCGGCCTACGCTGAGATTTTCGTCACGGATACGCTGTGGCCGGACTTTCGCGGCAGCGAACTGCTCGAGGCCATCGAGGCCTTTCAGAAGCGCGAGCGCCGCTTTGGCGGGCTGGTCGGCGACGGACACTCCTCGTGAAGCGTGTCCTGACGGCCGCAGTTCTCATTCCTCTCGTAATTCTGGCCCTGTTCAAGGCGCCGCTATGGCTGTTCACGGTGCTGGTGTTCGGGGTCGCTGTGTTGGCAGCGCTTGAGTACTTCGGAATTGTGAAAGCGCAGGGGTTCAGGCCGTTCGAGGGCGCGAGTTGCTTTCTGTTGACCCTGACATTTGCAGTCATCCTCTTCATTGGCCTATGGATGATGGGGCAACCCGGCCAACCAAACTCCCACTGGATAATGCGCACAGGAATGTTCCGGATATTTTGGGTTGGAACACCCTTGGTCATATTCGGTGGGCCACTGTTTCTCTTGCTACTTGGCCTGCGTCGTGAGCCACTCTCACGGGCTCTGCCTGATGCGGCCTCATCTTATATGCTGATCCCCTACGTTGGCTGGACGCTGGCACTCCTGCCGTTCCTGCGCATTCCTGTTAACGGGCCACTCTACTTGCTCTGCCTGATGCTGCTCGTCTGGTGCGGCGATATCGCCGCCTACTATGTTGGCCGTGCGATTGGCAAACACAAGCTCGCCCCTCGCGTCAGTCCCGGCAAATCATGGGAAGGCGCCATTGCTTCAGTGCTCAGTGCTGTGGTCGTAGGCGTGGTGTTGATGCATTACATTGCGTCGATCGCGGACGGACTTCGTAGCTTGCATCTTCTCGATACAACACGCGCCATAACCCAATACCCTGCATCGGACCCGAATGGGAACCGTGCACCGCTGTGGTTCGTGATATTGTTTGCTGCCTGTGTCAACGTCTCCGCTCAGCTCGGCGATCTCGTCGAGTCCGCTTTGAAGCGCGGCGCGGGCGTCAAGGACTCAGGGACCCTATTGCCCGGCCACGGCGGCGTGCTGGACCGTATCGATGCCCTGCTCTTTGCCCTGCCGGTCGGATTGATCTTTTATCTTTGCGGTTTTGTTGCGTATTTCGCCAACGTATAAGCGCGTTCGTTGCGCTACCATAATCAAGGCCCCTCATGCGCAAAATCGCCATCCTCGGCTCGACCGGATCCATCGGCAAGAGCACTCTCAAAATCGTCGAAGCCTATCCTGATCGTTTCTCTGTGGTGAGCCTCGCGGCCGGCAGCAACGTCGAACTCGCGTTTGAGCAAGCGCGGCGCTGGCGTCCCAAGATCGTTTCGATGGCGTCGGAGGAATCGGCGGACCGTCTGCACGACAAGCTAAAGAAAGTCGGAATGGGACACGCCGGCGAAATCATCTACGGCTCGCCGGGAGCGGTGAAAGTCGCCACTCATCCCGAGGCCGATTTCGTGGTTAGCGCCATCGTGGGTGTAGCCGGGCTGGAAGCCACGTACGAAGCCGTAAAGGCGGGCAAGACGGTTGGGGTCGCGAACAAGGAGTGCCTGGTTACTGCCGGTGACCTGATCGTGGCGGAGGCGCACAAGCAGGGCAAACCGCTGCTTCCCATCGACAGCGAGCACAACGCCATCCATCAGTGTCTGCGGGGTGGGCGGCGGAGCGAGGTGCAGCGCATCTGGCTGACGGCGTCAGGCGGACCGTTCCTGCACACTCCGCGTCGGCAGTTTGCGCACATCACGGTAGAGCAGGCGCTGAACCATCCCACGTGGAAGATGGGAAAGCGCATCACCATCGACTCGGCGACGCTCATGAACAAGGGTTTTGAGGTGATCGAGGCCTGCCGCCTGTTCGACATGCCGGCCAGTCAGGTGAGCGTGCTGGTGCACCCTCAGAGCACAATTCATTCCATGGTCGAATTTGTCGATGGAAGCTTGCTGGCGCAACTCTCGGTGACCGATATGCAGCTTCCGATTCTGTATGCCCTGACGTATCCCGAGCGGATTCAGTCGGATTTGCGATTTCCGGTGGCGGAGTTGCGGCAACTGGACTTCAGTCCTCCCGACCTGGACAAATTTCCCTGCTTACGTTTGGCCTACGAGGCAGTCGAAGCGGGAGGAGCAAAGACCATCGCCCTGAATGCGGCCGACGAAGTGGCGGTGGCGGCCTTTCTGGATGGCACTCTCGGATTCGAGGACATTCCGGCTACAATAGAGGCGGTAGTTCGTGAAACGCCGGCCCACAAACCCGAATCTATAGAACAGGTGTTGGACTGGGACGCCGACGCGCGGCGCCGGGCCCGGAAACACATTCGGGTATCGGAGCAGGTAGCGGGCGCCGCTAAATCGAATCCTGCAGGCAAATTAAAGTAGTTTCCAGATAAAAGAGGTTTATGGAATCGTTTCTGATTGCGGTAGCTTCCATGGCCGTGGTGCTGGGGATCATGATCCTGGTACACGAGTTCGGTCATTTCGCTGCCGCCAAGCTTTTCGGCGTACGAGTTGACGTTTTTTCCATCGGATTTGGCAAGCGCCTGGTGGGCTTCCGCAAAGGGGAAACCGACTACCGGATTAGCGCATTGCCGCTGGGCGGTTACGTCAAGATGGCGGGCGAAAACCCGCTGGAATCGCATACCGGTGCGCCGGACGAGTTCGTGACGCACCCGCGCTGGCAGCGCTTCGTAATCGCGGTGGCCGGGCCGGCGATGAACATCCTGTTAGCTGTAGGCCTGCTGACGGGCGTGAACATGGTGCACTACGAACATCCGGTTTACCTTGATCAGCCGGCGGTGATCGGCTGGGTGATGGAGAATTCCCCGGCAGAGAAGGCGGGCATCAAAGCGGGCGACCGCATCGTGCGCATCGACGGGTGGCAGAACCCGCTGTGGGAGGACGTAGTCCTCAAGAGCGCGATCCAAAGCAACCAGCCTCTCGACCTGGCGGTGCAACGCGGCAACCAGATCCTCGAGAAAGAGATCCCTCCTTCCGCGAATTGGGCCGACCCGGAGCAGATGCGTACGATCGGATGGATTCCGGACGAACCGATCATCGTGACGCAAATGGAACCAAAGATGCCGGCAGCCAAGTCGGGTATGCAGGTGGGCGACCAGATCGTCGCACTCAACGGTGTGCAGGTCCGCTCGCTGATGGGGGTCATTCGTTACCTGCAGGAAAACGGCGACCGGTCGGTGGAGATCACCGCCCTCCGCAACGGGCAGGAAGTGAAGTTCACAGCTTCGCCGATGATGACGGAAGACAACGGGAGTAAACGCTACCGGCTGGGTTTCCAGTCGGAGCCGGTAACGGTGAGCAGGCTGCCGTTCGGGAGTGCGCTGGACCGGTCGATCGAGCAGAACAAGAAGTATTCACTCCTGATCGTGGACCTGGTGCCGCAAGATGGTCCGGCATGAGGCTTCGATCAAGCAGATGGAAGGACCGATCGGCATCGCACGAGTCTCGGGCGAGGCTGCGCGTGAGCCGGGATGGACGCCGCTCCTGCAGTTGATGGCCGGCATCAGTCTGAACCTCGGCATCTTCAACCTGCTCCCGATACCAATTCTCGATGGTGGCATGATCCTGATGCTGATTCATCGAAGGAATCCTGCGCAGGGACATCAGCATTCGGATCAAGGAAAGGATTTACCAGACGGCGTTTGTCTTCCTAGTGCTGTTTGCGGTGGTGGTGATTTACAACGACATCATGAAGGCGTTGCCCGGGCTGGCGCAAAGACTACCGTAACGACGGCGATGCGAAGTTCGATGGGGCGCAACTTGCGCCCCGTTTTCTTTTGCGGCGCGGGCAGCCTACTACTGCGCCGGTAACCATAGCCTCCGACGAGATCAGCTACCGGACTCGGCTACGCCAGCCATGAAGAAAGGCTCCCGCAATCGGGAGCCGTCGTAGTCTGCGAACTGAAAACCATTACGAGCTGGAGCCGTCGTTGCGCTTCAGGGTTGGACGGTCGTCGTCGTTTTGCGTGCCGGTGCCGTTGTTCGTCGGGTTATCGGCTGTGCTGCGACGCAGGGTCGGACGGTCGGCGTTGCTCTTGTCATTCTGGACCTTGTGCTTGTTCTCCAGAGAGGCGAGACGCGCTTTCACCTGGTCGAACTCGGAGGTATTGACCACATATTCGTCGCGGGGAGGCAGGACGGTAGCCATCTCCTGCTGCGCATGCGCCACGCGGTCGGGAGTCATGGGGTGCGAGGAGAAAGCTTTTGCAATAGCGCCGGGCTTCTTCTTTTCCTGTGCCTCGATCTTCTCAAAGAACGAGATGAAGGACTGGGGATCGTAGCCCGTCTTGTACATATATTCCATGCCCAGGAAGTCGGCCTCAGTCTCGAAGTTACGCGAGAACTTCATGAAGGTCAGCGGCACGCCGATACCCATGGCGACCTGCGTGGCCTCGTAAACGGCCCAGCCGCCAGGCACAAAGATCAGCGGAATGCTGGCCAGGTTGACGATGTTGCTGCGAGTCTGTTCGCGGGCGACGTGACAGGCGGCGACGTGGGCGATCTCGTGCGCCATCACTCCGGCCAGCTCGGCCTCGTTGTCAGCCGCAAGAATCAGGCCCGAATTGACGTAGAAAAAGCCTCCGGGCAACGCGAATGCGTTGATCTCATCGGTGTCGATCACCTTGATGGTGAACGGCACCTTGGAATCGGAGTTGCGCACCAGGTTCTGGCCGACGCGATTCACATATTCGGTGACCACCGGATCGGTCACCAGCTTGGCCGAGTGCTCGATCTGCTGCGCGTACTGACGGCCCATGGCGACTTGCTTGTCGAGCGAGTACCAGTTCCCTGCCCCGCGTCCGCAGCCAACATTGCGATTGCCGATGGAATCGATGGCGCTCAGCGTTTCGTTGCTGGGAGCATTCTTGTCGGGCTTGGTATTCGACGGAGCGGGAGCATCTTGCGCCGGCTCGGGCGTGCTCGAAGCCTGTGTCGAAGACCCGGAACTCTGAGTAGGATAGCCCTGAGCCCACGCCGGAACCGACAACATGAGCGCGACTGCGACGGCGCACATGCCGATATTTCGCAATGTAGAACGCATATCGAACACCTTCTTTGCAGCCATCCGCGGCGCAAGTAGCGTACTTGTATGGTCTCGGGCTTCCTGTGCTAGTACGAACCCGAACAAGCCTGCTTTGTTTCCCACGTATGCCTATTCTACGCCAACTACATGGACGCTGAATGACTTGCTTAGGGAGCGAATTCCCTCATCGATTATTCCCGAAATGTGGGGCGCGAGTTCCATTTGTGAGCGTCGGCTGGTTCCCCGTCTGGGAGTCAATCATGGTCCACTCTGCAAACAGATCAAGCATGAGCACTTTCATGTACTTAGCGAGTTGAGGCGGAAGTGGCGAGAGGGCCGGTAGTTCCATGCTGCAGCGAATCCGAAGCCGAGTTAAGGCCACTTGCACGACCAAGAGAGCGCACCGCTGCATGTTAAACTGAAGACTACCTGTATGGCTCAGATACAACGCAGAAAGACTTACACGGCCACGATCGGTGGTGTGCGCGTCGGCAGCGATGCACCAGTTGTGGTGCAGTCGATGACCAATACCGACACCGCTGACATCGAAGGCACAATCCGCCAGGTAGCGGCGCTGGCGCGCGCCGGATCGGAACTCGTGCGCGTCACGGTGAACAACGACGCAGCCGCAGCAGCTGTAGCTCCCATCGTGGACGGCCTCGACCGGCTGGGCGTTCGCGTACCGATCATAGGTGACTTCCACTACAACGGGCACATTCTGCTGAAGAAGTATCCGGAGTGCGCCCGGGCGCTGGCGAAGTACCGCATCAACCCGGGCAACGTGTCGATTGGCAAGAAAGACGACGACAACTTCCGCACCATGATCGAAGTTGCGATCGAGAACGACAAGCCCGTACGCATCGGCGTGAACTGGGGCTCGCTAGATTCCTCGCTTCTGACCCGCCTCATGGACGAGAACTCCAAGCTCGACGAGCCCAAAGACGCTCGCGACGTGACCATGGAAGCCATGGTGCAGAGCGCTCTCCGTTCGGCGGAACTTGCGGTGAGCTACGGTCTGCGGAAAGACCAGATTATTCTTAGCGCGAAAGTCAGCGGCGTGCAGGACCTCATCGACGTGTATCGCGAGTTGGCCCGGCGCTGCGAGTATCCGTTGCACCTGGGATTGACCGAAGCCGGCATGGGCGCCAAGGGCATCGTAGGCAGTTCTGCCGCACTTGCGGTGGTGCTACAAGAAGGCATAGGCGACACGATTCGTGTTTCGCTGACGCCGGCCCCGAATGGGGACCGCACCGAAGAAGTCACGGTCGGCCAGCAGATCCTGCAGTCAATGGGGATTCGCAGTTTCACGCCGCAGGTGACGGCTTGTCCGGGATGCGGACGCACCACGAGCACGTTTTTCCAGGAAATGGCGGAGCAGATACAGAGCTACCTGCGCGAGCAGATGCCGGCGTGGAAAACCCGCTACTCGGGCGTGGAGGAGATGAAGGTTGCGGTGATGGGCTGCGTGGTCAACGGACCAGGCGAGTCGAAGCACTCGAATATCGGTATCTCGTTACCGGGAACGTTCGAGGAGCCGAAGGCGCCGGTGTATGTCGATGGTCGGCTGATGACGACCCTCAAAGGCGATCACATCGTGGCCGAGTTCATCAAGATACTCGAAGACTATGTCGATTCGCATTACACCGCGAAGGAACAGCTCGTCTCGATCCAGTAGCAAACCAATTCACCACTGAGACGCGGAGGCACAGAGGAATCAATTCTGTGTCTTTTCGTTTTTTGCACAAGAAGCTCGTGCCCGCGGCTGACGTACAATTTCGATGATCGAGTTCCGGGCGTCAACCCTTGAAGCGTTTCCCTCAAAACTCGCAAGGCAATCTTCGTGGACTCGGTGCGGCTGAGGTCTCTGCCGCCACGCTCAAACTGCGCCTGCTGAAGAAGCTCAAATGCACCCTGAAATACGAGAAGCAGGCTTGGGCGGCAGGCGCCAAATTGGTTGCGGGCACAGACGAGGTGGGGCGGGGATCGCTCTTCGGGCCGGTGGTGGCGGCGGCGGTGATTCTCGATCCAGAGTATCGAATTCGCGGACTGCGGGATTCAAAGCTGCTGGATCGGGAGACGCGAGAGAAGCTGGCCCCGCGCATCCGTGAGAACGCGCTGGCATGGGCGGTGGCGGCGGTGGATGTCGCCATCATCGACCAGATCAACATCTACTGGGCGTCGAAGCGAGCGATGGAGGACGCGGTAAGCAAGCTTTCGCTGCGGCCCGATCATCTTCTCGTGGATGCCATGTGCCTGGGCTGCGATTGCGCGCAGACTCCGATCATCCATGGCGACGCGCTGTCGGCCTCGATTGCGGCGGCATCGATCATCGCCAAGGTGGAACGCGATGCCATGATGCGCGAGTTCGACGCTGTCTACCCCGGCTACGGGCTGGCGTCGAACAAGGGTTACAGCGCTCCGGTGCATCTGAAAGCACTGCGCGAGAAAGGCCCGACTCCGCTCCACCGCATGTCGTTCGCTCCGGTGTGGATGTCAACGGCACCGCAGGAAGTGATGGAGTTCATGCGGGGAGAAGAGGTAACTGGTGATTGATAATTGGTAACGACTGCCCTGTAACCAGTTCTTGGGTCGAAGAGATCATCGGAAGTAGTAACACTGCTTTGGACCGATTTTGATTATCGCGGTACATGCTGTTGCGTTCTTTTCATCACGACGACGCAATCAGCCCCATGACCGCAACAAACAGGGAGGCCCGAAAGCCTCCCTTGGTCTTGCGCGCTGAGCCCGATCCCAGGGCCAGACAACAAACAGTTACGGCTGAAGCGTAATCGGTGCTGTCATCTTGAAACTGACGGCCGACTCTGCCGGAATGTCGAGCTCCTTGTTTCCGGTGAAGGCGGCCCCTACCGTGCCGGCACCGGCGCCAACCAGCGCGCCGATACCAGCGCCTTTGCCCCCGCCGGCGAGTCCGCCGATGAGAGCGCCTGCGCCTGCGCCACCGCCGATGGCAACCGCCGAGCGCTTGCCCTTACCCTTCTGCGTGACCACATATTCATCCGTGCTGATATCGTGCGTCACGCCTTTGATGTTGACGGACACGAGCCTGATGGCGATGATGCCTTCGCCCTTGAACTTACCGGCTGACTTGGCTTCCGTCACAGTCCCGGTTACTCCCGAGCCGGCGGGAATCACAACCTTGCCATTGGCGGAGATTCCGTTGATCAAAGTTCCGGTGAAGGTCTGCCCCGCCGAGGCATTCTTAGACGAAACGGTGCTGCCCATGCGGACGGTCACGGTCCTGCCAGCAGGAATAACGATAGGCTTGGGCGGAGGAGGTGGCGGAGCCGCCTCGGCGACCGGAGCTACTGCCACTGGGGCCGCCGCGCTTGACGCGGGAGCCGCTTCCTGCTGTGCCGGTGCGCCTTGGGTAGCAGGCGCTGCTGCAGTTTCTTGTTGAGGCGCCGGTTGGGCCGCCTGTTCGGTCGATGCGGGGGGCGGCTGGGTGGCTTCCTCTTTCTTACTGCAGCCCGCCAGACCGATCACCACCATCGTGGCAAGCATGACTGCTGCTAATCGAGAACGCATAAACTTCTCCTCTATTGAATTAAGCCAGACTGGGAGGACGTCCGGTCATCGCGGGGGGGCTCAACACCTTCCGGGCATCTCTTCCCACAAGTATTAGATTATCAGTCGATCGAGCGATTTGCAGGGAAAATATCACCTTAGTTGATCGCGGTGGACTCTGTAGCGCTTTCGTGGTTCGCCTCATGGCGGAGGGCGAAGAATCCCGCCACTCCGGCCACCAGCGACGCAACGAGCACCGCGGTCTTGGCTTCAATCAAGTGGTCGGGATCGCCGAACGCAAGCGAGCTGATGAAGATGGAAACCGTGAACCCGATTCCCGCCAGGGTCCCGACCGCAGCCATCTGCAGCCAGGTCACGCCGTTAGGGAGCCGCGCCAACCCCAATCTCACCGCCAGTTTGGAGAAGCCTACGATCCCAATCGGCTTGCCAACGACGAGCCCGACCAAAACGCCCCAGGCGATTCGGCTGAACAGAAGTTCGTGAAAGGCATCACCTGAAAACGTCACACCGGCATTTGACAGGGCGAACAGCGGTAGCACGAGAAACGAGACCCAGTCGTTCAGCTTGCGCGTAATGCGCTCCGAGTCCGCTTCGGTGGCATTCAACAACTGCTCGAAACTCCCGAGCAAACGGTTCGCCATGGCCAGGTCGCCCTCCGAGCGGGCGGCCCGGAAACGATGAATCATGTCGATGCCGATTTCCTGGAATTGCTCGAGCGAGAGCCGTGGAGTCGTAGGAACCATAAAACCAAGGATCACCCCGGCGATGGTGGCGTGGATTCCCGATTGCAGAATCGCGACCCAGAACGCCATCCCCAAGACCACAAATATGATGGTCCGGGAGATACCAATACGGCGCAAAGCCACCATCACCAGCAGGAAAAAGAGTCCCACGAACAACGACTGAAAATGCAGAGCGTCAGTGTAGAAAAAAGCGATGACGATGATCGCACCGATATCGTCGGCGATGGCCAGCGTCAGCAGAAAGACTTTCAGCTCCGATGGAATCCCCTTCACCATGCCGAGCACGCCCAGGGAGAAGGCGATGTCGGTAGCCATGGGGACTCCCCACCCATGCTGGCCGGGACCGCCGTGGTTCAGGCCCACGAACAGCAGTGCGGGTAGAACCATGCCGCCAAGAGCCCCGAAAATGGGCAGCGCGGCCTTGCGGATGTCCGACAATTCGCCGTGCACGATCTCCTGCTTGATCTCCATGCCCACGAGGAAGAAGAAGATCGCCATCAGGGCATCGTTAATCCAGGCGTGTACCGGGAGCTGAATCTTCGACAGGGAGAGCTCCATCTCCCAGACATGATGGTAGGAATCGTGCCAGGGCGAGTTCGCCCAGACCAGCGCGATGATGGCCGCCGCCAGCAGCAAGATGCTGCTGATGCCCTGGATGTGGATGAATTCCTGGATCGGCAACAGCAGCGTACGGGTAATGAGCGATTCCCGGAGCTGCATCTCCAAGGCGCCGTAGGTGCGAGCTGGGATTCCGGTCTTTTGTGCCATCGATAGCGGCTCTCTCCCCCGGTCTCCCATTGAACCCGCAAATGCGGTCTGGGTCAACGGCCGCCAAGTCATTCGGCAGCCGCGAGATATTTCGGCTATGCTGTTGAGACCCATGCACGCCGTAATCCGCAGCATTCTGCTGGTTTATGCCGCCTTGCTCCCGATCGTAAATCCGTTCGGAATGGCGCCGATCTTTGCCGGCATGCTGGAGAACTACGACGTGGGCGTCCGTCGCACTGTCGCCATGCGTGTCGCGGTGAACGGCATCGTCCTGCTGATGGCCTCCCTGTTCATCGGCTCCTACGTTCTCGACTTTTTCGGCGTCAGCCTGGGGGCGGTGCAATTGGGCGGAGGTCTGGTCGTGATGATTGCAGGCTGGCGCATCCTCAACCAGCAAACCAATCTCTCGGACCGCCAGGTGCCGGCGCGCCCTAGCAGTGAGACCATCCTGTCGCAGGCTTTCTATCCGCTAACCATGCCCCTGACCGTAGGCCCGGGATCGATTGCGGTCGCACTCACGCTGGGTAGCAATGTGCACGAAGAAAGCCACATGCAACTCATCCAGAGCGCGCTGGTGTCAACCATTGGGATCGTGCTGATCGGCGTCACCATTTACCTCTGCTATCGATACTCCGATGGGCTGGAACGGCTGCTCGGCCCGAGCGGAACCAGTATCCTGGTGCGGCTGACCGCGTTCATTGTGGTTTGCATCGGGATACAGATCATGTTCAACGGATTAGACGAGTTCTATACGGAGATGGTGCGCAACGCCCGGACGGCGCTGGAGCGGCACTGACATGGTCGATTCGCGAAGGAGCCGGATGAGGCCCTTCCAAAACCTTCTAGGAATTCTCTTTCCTGTGGCAGTCGGCGCACTTTACCGGCGCTGCCTTTCCGTGGCTGTTCTCAGTTTTGTGGCAGGTAATACAAAGCCCGGCGGTGGCCGTGGGATTGTGAAATGCCGCCTGCAGACCGGTCTTCACCGGAGGAGTAGGCGGATTGGTGTGACAATCCGTGCAAGCTTGCTGCGGTGATTCGATCGCCTTCTGCGGCTTGGACGCATGATGGCAGATTTCGCATTTGCCGGCGACCCGGAGATGGACAGAGTGAGGGAACTTTACGGCCCCCATGGTGGTTCCCTTCAGCACGATGGGCCCCTGCGGCGCTTCTTGTGCGAAGGTGACGCAAGACGCAATCAATAGAAGAAATCCGAGAAATGCTTTGAGTTTCATCATGCGCCTTTCCGGCAGATGCGGCTGACTCTTGCAACAATCAACCGGGATTGTAGGCGATCGCGCATCGAAATTCTGTGACCAGGCACGCTTCTCACTGTGATAAATAGGCCCCTCAGTCGCTGTCTGGAGGTTTCGTTTGTCTGTTCGGCGACTTCTTGTCGCGGCCGCTGAACCATTGCCAGGCATAAACAAGAATGGCAATCGTAGCTAAAACGAATATGAAATGGATCAAGGCAATGATCGCTATTTCCGGAGGATGATGTTCGATCCATTCCCGCCACGTTAGCAACGCCGCTGCCGCCAGCGCAACCAGGAGTTTGCGTGCCGCCCACGTTCCTCGCCAAAATCCCACGCGCTCGGCGCCACCCGTATCCCACAGCAGATTTTCAACCATCCAACGTGTGGTTTTCCGACGAATCCGGGCGACCATCTCCGCAGCGTAACACTGCTCTCGCAGGATGACCAAGAACTCGGACTAAATGTTCAGCCGACCTGCTTCAGCACTGCCCTTAGCGCATCGACGGCCAATTGCGCCGCGTGCCCCGAGGCCGAGGGCAACCCGCCGACTTCCTTTATGACCGACTCCTTGCCGATCGCTCTGGCGTCTTGAATCGTCCTTCCGGCCACCATTTCTGTAATCAGCGAACCACAAGCCATCGCCGGCACACATCCCTTGGCTCTAAAGCGGACTTCAGCGATGCGTCCGCCAATCACTCTGATAACTAACTCCAAAATATCGCCGCATGCAGGGTTCTCCACCCGCACGCGCGCGTCAGCGATGGCAAGGTCGCCTGCGTTGCGGGGATGTTCGAAATGATCGAGCAGTTGCGGCGAATACATTCCATGCTCTCACTAGAGCAGGGTACCGCATTCGTCGGCCACCACAAAGCAGCTGCGCTCCTTCGTATAATCGAGCCCAGCATGGCCTCGAACTTCACTCCTCAACGCGTGGTTTGTCTGCAGCCCAGCGCGACCTTGACCCTACGGGACATCGGGCTTCTGGATCGCGTTGTAGCCTGCACCAGATATTGCGCTGATGTGTGTCCGGAAGCAGCCGACGGCTCGCGTCTGATTGTCTCCGATTCGTGGAACGCCCAAGCAGAACAAATCTCCGCCGCCAAGCCAGATCTCGTGCTCGCGTCCGTGCCCTATCAATTGGAAGCAGTGGCAGAAATCCTAAAGGTCGGGATACGTTTCCTGGGTCTGGCACCTCGTACGCTGGGTGACATCTATGCCGACATCGTCGCCATTGCCGGCATCATGGGAGTGCCGGAGCGCGGCGAACAGGTCGTCTCCGGCATGCAGGCCGCGATCGAGGAAGTGCGCATCTGTAGCATTTCCGAAGAACGGCAGCCACGCGTTTTCTGCGAAGAGTGGGGCAAGCCGATCATCGCTTCGCAGCCCTGGGTGGCCGAGTTAATCGAGGCAGCAGGCGGAGCCGTCATCGGTGAACCGGGGAAGACGCTGTCTGCTGAAGAGGTGGCAAACACGCAGCCGGACGTTTTTTTGGTGGCATGGTGCGGCGCGGGTGATCGCGTTCCGCTGGAGAAGATCATCGAACAACGCCATTGGAGCGACCTGCCGGCAGTGCGCGAAAGGCGAGTGTTTTGCATCAGCGACGAATTGCTCAACACTCCAGCGACCAGCTTGATCGGCGGACTGCGCGCGGTCGCTTGGGCGCTGCATCCCGGCCGATTCCCCAAGCCAGCGGGAATCCGGCAACTCGGCGACCTGTGATTAAATGAGCCTCATGCCCACGAACTACCAGACGCTCGCAGATGAACTGACTGGACTGGCGAATGCAGCCGAGAGCGCAGAACAACTGATGACCATGATCGTCGAGCGCCTGCAGGAGGTCGTGAAGCATTACAACTGGGTCGGCTTCTACATGCTCGACCGGGGCGAAGCCGGCCCAGAACCTATGCTCGTTCTCGGCCCTTACGTGGGCGCCGAGACGCCCCACAAGCGCATTCCTTTGCACCAGGGGATCTGCGGCGCAGCCGTCTCTTCCGCGCAAACCGTGGTGGTGGATGACGTGAACTCCGACCCGCGCTACCTCGCCTGTTCCATCGAAACCAAGTCCGAGATCGTGGCCCCTGTGTTCGTCAAGGGCGAGGTGGTTGGAGAACTCGATATCGACAGCCATCTGGCGGCCGCTTTCACCGAATCTGATCGCCAGCTGGTCGAGCACTGCGCCAAACTGGTTGGACGATATCTGGAGGCAAACGCGTGATAGCTTCCCATCCCGCCGGACCCTCGAACACGGGGATCCCATCTTGATCAAGCAAGTGGTGGCCGCCTTGATCGTGCGCGGTGACGAAATCCTGTGTTGCCAACGCACCGAGCACCAGGCACTCGCTCTCAAGTGGGAATTTCCCGGAGGCAAAATCGAAGCCGGTGAAACCCCTCCGCAGGCGCTGCGTCGCGAACTCGAAGAAGAACTCGGCATCGTGGCAGAAATCGGCGATGAGACTGCCCGAATCCTGCATACCTATCAGAATGGCAACTCGGTTAACTTGCGATTCTATGCCGTCGATCGCTACCACAATGAATTGCAAAACCGGATCTTTCGCGAAGTCCGCTGGGTCAAACGCGTTGACCTTCCCACTCTCGACTTCCTCGACGCCGACAAAGAGCTGGTCCGACGGCTGGCTGCGGGAGAGTTGCTGTAGATCACCGCTCTGCCTGCTTGCGCACGAAGAACTGCTCCTTATCGACATTTGCCGGCACGGCCACGTCGAAGAATCCCACCATCATCTCTTCGTAGGTCTGCCCGCCCCAACGTACTTCCACGTTGGGATCGGGGTTGTGCGGGTTGTCCTCGGAGTTGTCGAACCATGCCACCGCCTGCAGCTTGGTGCCGGCCTTGAGGAAGCGCGGCTCGGCCAAGCGATAGCTGAGCTGCCAGTGAAAGTGATAGTGATTTACGCGCAGCAACGTTTCGACCGTGCCGTCGGGGTGAACGATGTTGTATTCGAAGGCCTTGCCGCGCAGATGCATGTGCGGAAAAAAGCTGAGCAGCGTGGCGTCGTTGGGCATGGTGCCCCAGACGTCGACGCGATAATCGTCGGTGCGCGGAGGAATGATGAACGTGTGGTTGGTGAGCTGTAACGTCAGCACTCTCTGCTTCGGCTTCTCCTTAGCGAACACTATCCCGACACTAGTCTGGTCGGTGCCCGCGGTCCCGTTGGCGGTGTAGTGCATCTGAAACACCAGATCCGAACCGGCGGGAATGAATTTCGCGACTCCATCGGGCCAGCGATCAGGCTCGCTGCCCGGAGCGTACACCAGTAGCATGTCGGTGGTAGTCTCGTGCGCCTCGGCGCGCAGTTTGGGATCAGTGAAGCTCGACGCCGTAAACGGCACCCCGACGGGCGCTGCCCGCAGCCATGTGGAATCCGGCGGCCGAACATACACCACGCAATGATGGACATACTGCGGACTCGACGGTCGAATTTGCGTGAACTGCGCCCACCTGTCTTCGGTAAATCCGGTGGGCACGATTTCGTACGTGTATTCCACGTCGCCGTGCGCAGGAACCTTCACTGGTACGGGCATTTGCACGATTTTGTCCGGCTCGGGAATGTTCCATCCCCCCGCCCATTGCTTGGGAGGCGGCGCGTCTTTCGGCGAGCCCGCGGGTGCGCCGCCGTCCACCCAATCTGAAATTAGCTTGATTTGCTGCGACGTGAGCGATGGATCGTTGGAGAACTTGCCGTAGCGTGGATCCGCAAACCATGGCGGCATGGACCGCGACTCAACCGACATTCGAATCGACGCCGCCCAGAGCTTCGTGTCCTCATAGGTCACGAATGGCATGGGGGCGATTGCTCCCGGGCGATGGCACACCTGGCAGTGCTCTTGCAGAATCGGCAAAACATCTTTGTAGAATGTCGGTTTGTGGCTGGCTTGCGGCGAGACGGGCGCACTCCGCGCCGACGTAAGCAACAAGAGGAAAGCCGCGACGGCAGCCACAACAGGAGCGGCTTGAACAACGCTCCACCCTTTGCTGTGCCGCGACAATTGTCTCAAAACCCTAGTTCGGCTGATTGTGTTCGGGCAACTCTTCGTCTTGAACCGCGTGGCGGCGCAATAGTTGCGCGAGGTTCTGTGAAAACGCGGAACGCGGCAGCACCATGTCGCAGCCGGCTTCCGTCGCCTTCATCTTCAGCTCTCCCTGCACGTGCGAGACAAAGCCGATGATGTTGGTATCTTTCTTCAGCTTGCTCTTGAGCTTGGGGATCACCGTAAGCGGCTTGGCGGAGACGTTGTTCAAGTCAACGATGATCAGTGTCGGCTTGTCGTTGCCGTTCTGCCCCATGCGCTCGTAGACGTCCTTATCGGTCTTGACGAATTCGACCTTGACGTTCATCTTGCGTGCTGTCTCCTGGATCTTGGCGAGGAAGAACAGGTCATCCACAAACGCATAGATCCGAGCGGGAGCGTCGCTCGACACCGGAAGCGGTTCCGGTTCTGCCGGCAGAAACTGCTTGCCGAACGACTGGTTGCCGCGGCCGTGGCCTGGGCTGTGGGTATTGCCGTCGTTGTTGCCCTGTGCGGCCCGATAGCTGTGGTCCATGGGGGCGGAGTAGATACCTCCGCCGATCGGCTCGCGCTGCCCCGGACGCCCACCGGACTTTCGTCCGGGCGGACGCTTCTTGCCAAATCGGCGGCCATTCTGGTTCCGGCCCGGACCTTGACTCTGACCATGGCCCTGCCCTTGCCCTTGTGCAGAACCCTGGCCTTGGCCGGGACCGCGTCCATGTTGTGGTGCTGCTCCGTGCGCAGCAGGTCCCCGGCGGCCGCGCCGCCGTCTACGTCCCTTCCCTCCGGGCTGACCGCCCGAGGGAGGATTGGATCCTTGATTCATGTTGCTCTCTTAGTTATGTTCGTTTTCCCGCAGGTTGCGGGACTCCCACATTTGCAAACCACGCTACCTGGCCGTGTACTCACAATCCTGGCCGCGAACTGGGCGTGTCTGCTATTGGAATCGTCTAATGAAATCGAATCAGTTACGTCCGTCTGGCGCCCGGAACCTCGGCGCGAGGAACGCCTGCACGGGAAGTGCGGCGATTGGAGGACGTCTCTATCGTACTCAGCTTTGCTGTTGAAACGCAAGCACTAAAAGCTGTTAATACGCTTGGTTACTCACTTTCGTCAACCCGAAAACATCCCCCACGGGAAGTTCCTTGCAAGTTGCGACCACAAAACCGATATTGGAACCCAGGCCGGTTGACCATGTCGCCCTTGTGATCAGAGTGCATCAATTCTCCCGATTCTCCCAACGATGTTCAGCGAACGGCGAATCGCGGCAGCAAACAGCGTCAATTCAGCCTTGCCAGGAATTGCCGCAGCATATCCAGAGTCTCGCGCACGTCGTCGGCGTCGGGCGCTTCCGGCTGAAGTTGCAGATAGCCACCCAGGTCCTGGGCCGCACCAAGAAACTGCTCGAGGTTGAGGCGAACCAGTCCTCGTTCGCGCACTAACTCGGGACTCCGCGGAGGAATCGCCAGCAGCAAATCGAGAACCACCAGTCCCTTGGGAAAGTTACGTTGCGTGAAATAGATTTGCCGCAGGTTATTCAACATCCGGGTCAGAATCTCGCGGTGCGTCACCGGCTGCAGGAATTCGGGCTGCAACTCGATCTCCCCGGAATAGATCTCGTTCAGCCGCTGCTGGCACTCCCGCGTGCCCACAGTGCGTCCCCGATTGAACGGATCGACAATGATTTCTCCACACATCACGTCGTAGTGCTTGAGCAGGAAATGCCCCGGCATACCGGTCCCTGCGATGGGAAAACCGATGCGGCGGGCCACGTCCATGTAAATCACCGACAGCGTGATCGGTATGCCCAACTTGCGATCCAGCACATCGTTCAGGAAGGAATTGCGGGGATCGTAGTAGTCTTCGCGATTGCCGCGCAGCCCGTCTTCGTCGAACAGCACGCGATTCAGCAACGCGATCACCTCGCGCGCCGTGGGATTGCTGCGCATGCATCCGCGTACGCGATCGGCCAGACCTTCCAGGCGTCCCACATAGTAACGCACATCAAGGTTCGGATACTCCGTGCGCGCAATCGCCAGCGCTGCCTCCGCCAAATCGATGGTGGCGTCTTCGTGAGCGGGCTCCACCAAGGAAGTAAAGTCCCTCAGAGCGTTTCGATATGTGCCGAATTCCTCCACCCCGTGCCGATTGGATGAAGCCGGGGGCAAGCACGATTCGCAGCGTGACCTCACTGCCGAAACATGTTCCGGGCGATGAAGAACACGTTGGCCGGGCGCTCTGCCAACCGCCGCATGAAGTACGGATACCACTCTGTCCCGAACGGAATGTACACCCGCAGTCCGTAGCCCTCGCGCACCAGCTTCTGCTGCAGGTCGCGGCGCACCCCGTGCAGCATCTGGAATTCGTAGGCGGTGGATGGAATATTCTCGGAGCGCGCGAACTGCTTCATCTCCTCGATGATTTTCTCGTCGTGCGTGGCCAGCCCGTGATAGACCCCGCTCTTCAGCAACGTCTTCGCCAGCTTGATGTAGTTGGCGTCCACATCGGCTTTTTTGGGGAAGGCAATCTCCGGCGGCTCCTTGTACGCGCCCTTGCACAGCCTGATGCGAATGCGCTCGGACAGCAGCTGGTTCACGTCGTCTTCGCTGCGATACAGGTAGGTCTGAATCACGGTGCCGATCTTGCCCGCGTGGCCGGGCTGGCGATGCATCTGGCGGACGAAGTCGAGCGTGCGTTGGGTGTAAGGCGAGCCTTCCATATCGACGCGCAAGAAGCTGTTGATCTGCACCGCGTGGCTGATCAAGTCCGTCACCAGCGTAAACGCCAGGTCTTCGCTCACGTCGAGCCCCATGTGGGTGAGCTTGAGGCTGATGTTGGCGTTCAACTTGCGCGACGAAATTTCGTCGAGCATCTGGTGATAGAGCTCGGCGCTCTGCTTGGCTTCGTCGGGATTGGTGACGTTCTCCCCCAGGTTGTCGATGGTAACGCTCGCCCCCGACTGGTTGACCCTCTCGGTCACGCGGATGACGTCAGCAAGCTGGGTTCCGGCGACAAAGCGGCTGGAGAAGCGCAGCCCGAGGGCTGAGTTCTCGGCGAAATGGCGGATGGATTGGTTCTCAGAAAGCTTGATGAAGAACGTTCTCAGCATGCAGCCTCCGCGGGCCTAAACAGCAGAGGCTCGGCGTCAGAAACGATACGAGTATGGCGCATAAGAATCTTGGGGACTGCTAACCAAACTCACGATCATAGCGCCTGAGTATGTTCGGGGACAAACGAATCCCTGAATGAGGGCTGATCCTCATCATTTGCCAAAATTTGCGTTGCACGCTCCCTTTGTTTTCATTACGTTAGGCGGAAATTGTTCGCATGTCATTGAGTTAATTGGTGGTTATAGCTATCCATGTCTGCCACAAGGACTTAGGCGGTCTTTTGGGCCTCCTTTGCGCCGGATTGCGCGGCATCTGCGGCGGCGGACAAGGGTGGCTTTTTCATTTCTGATTGGTCGGGCTGAGCCTGCGCGGCTGCGGCTTTCTCGGCGGCGAGTCTCTCGGCGAGCAGCTTTTCGGCGGCGCGTTGGATGTTCTTCGTTTTGGCTTCAGCGGCGTAGCGTTCGTAGTTGGCGCGGAACAGCTTGTGCACCTTGCGGCGATCTTGATTGCGCTGATGCTCGCGGGCAGGGCGTTCGAACGCCTTGTAGCCCTGGGTCTTCAGGATTTCGTCCAGTTCCATGTCCTGGGGAGTGACCTCGCAGAAAGCGGCCTCAGCTTCGGCGGTGTAGTCCCGGACGTACGGCGGCGGGATCTCGGGAAAAAGAGGATCCCTGGTTACGAAAGGCGGAGTGAGGTGCGTGATACTCCCGATGCCTTTTGCCGAGACAAAGGGGTCCCCTTCGGCTCGCTGCGCTCGCTCAGGGTCTCGGCTGCCGGCTTGGACGCCGGCAAAACACCTCGACTTCGACTCGTCGCTCCGCTCCTCGCTCAGGATGACACTGTCAGGAAAGGCGACTTCGGGTGGAGTGTCGATGTCGAGGTTGTCGGGCAGGCCGTACTCGGATTCGAAGCTGTCATAGGCGGCGGCGTCTTCGGTGAGATAGGGAGTGTCGTGCCAGTGGGCGTTGTCGTCCTTGAGGCCGTCCTTGAGATTCTCTTTGGCGAAGCGGAGAGCTTTGAGAAGGCCCATAGCACGGCGGGGATCGATCATGTCGGCGGCGAGAGCTTCGGCAACCTGGCTGAGCGCCGACTGGATGGAACACAGGCTGTCGAGCGGCGGCAGGATGATGTCGAAGCGCTGGTGGCGGGCACGGAACTGCGCCATGCGCATGAGACGTCCGCGGTAACGGAGGTGGTAGCCGCAGTATTCGCGGCCTTTGGCGGCAGCGGATGCGCAAGTGCGTCCGCTGTCGTAGGTGTGGGTGCAGGTTTTGTATTCGTTCATTAGGTCTCCCCTTGGCGCGAGCGGGTAACTGGTAACTGGTGATTAGCGATAAGCATAAGCAATAAGCAATAAGCTAAAGCCAAGACCAGGAACCGAAACGTTTGTGCCGGCTCGCGCGATTCAAATTTGTGGAACCATGCCTGGGGTCGCGCCGATGCCGGAAAAACAAAAACGGCAGTTGGCGACTGCCCGGGCATAGTTCTCCAGTTTTGAGGGTAGGGAGCGGGGAGGGGGAGAGTCTGTGATTTAGAGGCTGGTCAAGTTACGAAGGTGGGGGGTGGGTAACCAGTTGCCAGTAGTCAGTTGCCAGTTGCCAGACTCCCAGGTTAGCGCCAAAGAAGGGCGCGAACCTGGGGCACCGGGCCTAATATTGATCGACGGATCCAAGACCACCTCTGCGGTAAATCCTGGTATTTTCATTTTCGATCAGCCCCTTTTCGTCTCTCAGTTTCGAACTCCTCAACGGCCGTAGTACGGCGACATCTTAAGGTCAAAGGCAACAGCAGGTCTTTCGACTGCGCTCCCTGCGGTCGCTTCGCTCAGGATGGCGCGAGGAGAGCGAATCGCTCGCGACTAGAGTCCGCGAGCGGGTAAGAGAAGGCGGCCGAGACGCTGGCCTAAAGGCCAGCTCTACCTAAACCCGAAGGCCAGCTCCGCCTAAAAGCCGAAGGCCAGCTGTATCCAGGATCTGAAGCCTTACAAATCGCAAATCCTCCTACCGCTGATCGGATCCAACCAGCAGCGGCCACCGGGATTTTCCTCGCTCGAATCACAGTGACCGGATGCGCAGGCATTGCAGGCGGCACGTGGTCGCCAGCCGTGCGTCTCGCAATGATCGAGGAGAGCATCGCAATTTGCGCATCTGGGAATCGCGGGGATGACGGCGCCCAGCCGCGAAGCGACCCGCCCGCCGCCGTGATGGCGTCCACGCACTGCACGGAGCGATTGCTCGGCAGTAAATCCAGGCATATTCATGGTGTTCATTTCATACCTCTTTTCAGCAGATTGACTTACCGACCCTAGAAACATTGTTGTTTGCCTCTACGAAACCACCCAGTTTCTCAGGCCTCCCCCGGCTTCCGGGCATCGCGGACGCGATCGAGACGATGCCCAGAGCCGAGACTGGTTAGTTATGCCAGCCGCCCAAATGTGCTGAACTGTCCAGTATTGAGCTGCCCGGGGCCGCAACGAAAGAAACACTGCAATGGTGTTCCGCCGTTCAGGAAGCACCAGGAAAAGCAATTGTTGATGCCGATCCCCCCGATGCGGAGTTGTGGCATGACTCCGAGATTGGCCTGGCCTTTGGAAGCCCCGCCAACATGGGTCTGTGTATTTGTTTGGCGGAGCACGACGTCTGCAGAGAACCCAGGTAGTCGCATATTCACCTCATTCCTTCTTTGATCATGTTTGTCGCTCGCAACCCACTAGCGTGTTTCACTTCAGTTCACCGGTTGTAGTACGGAGAAAGCTTGGTGACGAGGAACGGCGGCCCTGATCGACCATCAAATTGCCTCACAACGCTGCGAGGTCGGGTTCCAAAAACCCAGTACCCGGTAACAGAACAAGCGAGGCTTTTGGCCCGGTGGCGCGACATCCACACACCGTGTCGTTAGGCAAAAGACCGGCCGATTCGGGTGGAAAACATCAGAAACGAAAGGGTGTTGAAGATGAGGAGTGTGCTCACCATAAGGGTCGACAACAACATCACCAGCGGGCTGAACAGGTAGACCTTGGACCCGAGGCCCAGTAGTGGCTCGGTAACGGTTGCTGACATCCGATAGCGACGCCTCGGCGGTGAAGCCTGGCACGGTGTTCTTCGTATTCATTTCAAGAAATCCTTTCACCGAATTGGGTTTAGGTTTGTGGGTTCACCGGTCGTAGTACGGAGAAAGCTTGGTGACCAGAAACGGAAACTCGTCGGTCACGTCCACGCGCACAAAGCACTTGTCCACCACATCGGTGTTGCGATTGGTGTAGGAGAAGATCACGTCCAACACGTTGCGCACGCCGCTGAGAGGAGAATCCTGAACGTCGACTCCGGTGAGCGAAGAGTTCCGGGCAAATTCTTCGGCAGCTCTCGCGTAAATTGCCTGGTAACGCACGGCCAAGTAGTTCAAGGCGCGATGCTCGTCGGTGGAACCAGCATTGTCGGTCAACTGCATGATGCGGTCGAATAGTTCCTCCGCCGCGGGCCCAAATTCCTTGGCGGAAGTCTTTTCCGGTTTGGGGATCGCCTTGATCAGCGCATCGCGGTCGAACGAATAAATCTGGTCGAAGACCACGATGGGAACCATCAAGCCGTTGCAAGCCTGGGGTGGAGCGATGGGACCTTTCATGCCGATCACCACGTCGAGATCCATGGGGGTCGGGTTGGGACGCATGGCCTCGATCAAGAGAGAAAAGTCGGCCGGATCGCGCGGCATCAGGATGTAAGTCTCCAGCCCTTCTACGGTCATGACAAAGCAGCACTGCCGCACCAGGTAGCGATTCTCGGGCTTGGATAGTACGGTGTGCAGCGCTTGTCGGTCAGTGTGTCCCGAAGTTTTTTCCCGCCCTGTGGCCTGGGCGAACTCCCTCTCCACCGAAACGCTGGGGAAGCGCGCCTCGATGTTGCCGAGGGCGTAGACCCAGGATGGTGAGGTTGCGTCTGCGCCATTGGAGGCCGGCATAGTTCCGCAGGTCGCGCAGGCCTGAGGAGCAATGGCGGCAGCCGCCGGACGAACGGGCGAGACGAGTTCAGTTGGCTGACTCCTAGCCTCTGTGGGAGTGGTTATTACTGGCTCTTGAACTTCAGTATGAGATTGCTCCATGTAGTCCTCCTTCAGTACTGGCGTCTATTGCAGACATTAACGAGAGAAGGTCATCCAGCGGTTCAGCGCCGCCGCACGTTTCTCGCACCCGCCGCAGGGTTTGATCCCCATGGCATAGGTTGCTTTCTTGATCAGGTCTCCCAGGCCAGTTTCGTCTTCAATCAGAAATCCAGGAAGGCGCACTCGATGAGTTGGTTGTTCGGTCGTCTCAGATGGTGCAGTGCTTTGTCTCTTCACTCGTTTGACTCCACGGTCAATTGATCTTCATTGCTTCATACGCTGCCCATGCGTCGAGCACGGGTGGCGCGATGGTTCTCCGCGAACGCGTGCCAGCCTGAGTAACGGCCTGCCTAATCTGAGCGGCGCTAGCACCTGGAAACTCCGACCAGAGCAGAGCAATTGCACCCGTCACAAACGGCGCTGCCACGCTGGTTCCGCCAGAAGTCTGAAGCTTTCCATCGGTCCCGAGGCTGGTTATGTTTTCTCCAGGAGCGGCCAATCCCCATCTGCCGATGGACCCTGCCAGATTCGACTGAGTCGTGGGCTTGCCCTCAAGATCGCAACCAATAACGGCGATCACCCAGGGATGACGAGTGATGGCCGAACTGCCGACCGTGCCCTGGTTGCCGGCCGCAGCGACCACCAGGACCCCGCGCCGGGCGGCGTAATCCAATGCCTGTTCTAGCTGGCGTTCGCCTCGCGATGATGGTCGTGAGAGGGCAGCGCTCAGATTGATCACCATGGCGCCGGCGGCGATGGCATCCGCAATGGCTGACGCGAGCTCGTCGGGAGTTGCGCTGGGCATGTCGCCGTTCCCGTTTGTGTTTTCTGGAAAAATCGGACGCAAGAGCAGGGTGCAGCCGGGACAGATAGCCGGAGCGGAGGAATCGCGGCGCGCCACCAAGATGCCCGCTACGAAGGTTCCGTGCGTGCATGCGGTGCTTTGCAGGCGCGAGCAAATGCCGCCAATACCGGCAACGACATGCTTGATCTTCGATTGAGAGAGGTCAGGATGATCGAGAACGATTGGACCATCGATTAGCGCCACTGCAATCTCAGGTCGTCCCTGGCTGCGTGACATTAAAGCGGGAAGCTGGACCAGCTGCAAGGGGTCCATGGCGGATCCAATCCGCGAAGTGGAGGGGGAGAGTATGATGCCAGCCCTATCAAAAGTCAATCGGAAAACACAATAACTCTCACTTTATCGTGCAGCGAAAAGCAGGTCCCTCGCTTCGCTTGATGACAAGCTCGGTCGGCACGACGACCTCGTGGTGACAAACTCAATAGAGGGCGGTGCGGGAGGCGGCGCCTGAAGCGCCGCCCTATCCAGAGGGTGTCCCGCAGCCGAGCCGTTCCTTGAAGGTCGCTGCCAGGGGTGCCTTAGCCGGCGGGTTGAATGTTCTGGTTGACCCGGAAGAAGTTCTTGGGATCGTACTTCTTCTTGATGCTGGCCAGGCGCTTGTAGTTATCGCGATAGGTGGCCTGGACCCGGTCCTGGCCTTCGTCCATCATGAAGTTCACGTAGGCGCCACCGGCAGAATAAGGATGCAACGCCTCCCAATAGTTCTTGCACCAGGCGGTGATGGTTTCGGCGTTGGCCGGGTCGGGGTCCACGCCGACGATGACCTCTGCGAACAGCGCCTCGCGGAAGTGGTAGGCAGTATCGGTCTTGCCCACGCGCTGCGCGGCTCCGTTGAGGGGGTAGAGGTGCATGGTGGAGAGCATGGTCGGGACCGCCGAGCCGTGTTCGACGTGACGGGCGATGGCTTCATCACTCAATTCGGTGAAGTTGTCGGCGCGCCAGTACCATTGCAGTCCGGGCACGAACAGCGGGTC
This sequence comes from uncultured Acidobacteriaceae bacterium, assembly GCA_963758255.1. Taxonomy (GTDB): domain Bacteria; phylum Acidobacteriota; class Terriglobia; order Terriglobales; family Acidobacteriaceae; genus DASRAA01. The sequence continues at coordinate 749,507 of CAVWUX010000001.1, read as the reverse complement.
AAAAAAGCTTTGCACGACTGGAAATGGCGCGGGAGCGATGTGGTCCAACAGCGGCGTGCCGACGGACCGCATCGGCTTGGTGGCTGCTTCCGTCTTCTCGGCAGAGGCGGTGCAACACCATACGATGGCGCAAACCTTCTTCATGTGCAGATGCTCGGGGAACATCGGGGCGGGTGGCACGACCAGAAATGCGAAAAATCCATTTACGTCCTCGGGAGCCTTGGTGATGAAGTCGCGATAGGCCCGGAGGACATCGGCGGCCTGATCCAGCGGCCAGAAAGTTGGACCGAAGTTCACCATATCAACGGGATGGAGACGGAATTCGAACGAGGTGACGACCCCGAAGTTTCCGCCGCCGCCGCGGATGGCCCAAAACAGGTCGGAGTTCTCTTTGCTGTCGGCAGTGACGAAGCTGCCATCGGCCAATACCACGTCCGCGGAGAGCAGACTGTCGATGGTCAGGCCGTACTGGCGGGTGAGATAGCCGATGCCGCCGCCCAGGGTGAGTCCGGCCACCCCGGTGGTGGAGATGAAGCCGCAAGGCGTGGCCATGCCGAAGGCGTGGGTGGCGTGATCGACGTCGCCCCAGACGCATCCTCCCTCAACCCGGACGGTCTTGGCGGCGGGGTTGACGCGAATTCCCTTCATCCGCGAAAGGTCGATGACCAGACCGTCGTCGCAGATGCCGAGACCGGCCCCGTTATGGCCGCCACCTCGAATGGCGGTCAACAAGTTATTTTCGCGACCGAAATTGACAGCAGCCATAACGTCGGCGACGTCCACACACTTGGCGATGAGGCGCGGGCGTTTGTCGATCATGCCGTTGTAAACTTTGCGCGCGGAGTCGTAAGCGGCATCCGCGGACTGAATAAGCTCCCCGCGGAAGGAACTCTTCAACTGGTCGATGGATTGTGCAGCCATAGGATTCCTCCAATAATGGTGATGTTTGATGCCCGTTCAAGCCAGCGCAAAAAACTCGCGCAGTTGCCCAGTTTAGCCACCACACGCCGGAAGCGCAAGGCGCCGCAGCGGTCGGCGAGTACCAGGCGGGAATCCTGAAGCGTGTAAGCTTTTCAGCGTGATCAACGTGCGGTGCCGGTGGCGGCAATGAGGGAGCGGCGCGGTCGGTTGTGATAGAGATTGGCGGCTACCCGGCTTGGTCGTTCGCGGCACGTCCCACGATTCAAGAATGTTGTTAGACCGATTGAAAGAATCGATTGGTTTCCAGCACTTCCCTGCCTTTACACTGCAAACACTCAGAACAGCTGTGGTTATGCGCCTCCCACGTCCCGCAGGCGCACGCTGCTCGGCTTCCAAACTCAACAAGGAGAGTTGCCAGTCATGCAGAGCGAAGGGAACGCCGGGAGACCAAGCAGCAATTCTCTTCCGGACGGTGCGATTCCTGCCCACGCCTCGGAGATCCAGGACATTGTTGATGCGATCTACGAGAAATACCGGGATGTCGATCACGGCAAGGTCGCGACTTACATACCGGAGCTAGGCAAAGCCGATCCACGCGACTTCGGCATTTGCGTGGCGACCGTGGACGGCTCCGTGTTCCGCGCCGGCGAGTGGGACAAGGAGTTCACCATCCAATCCATGTGCAAGCCGTTTGCGTTCCAGATGGCGCTGGAACGTCATGGCCTGGAAAGAACGCTGAAGCATGTGGGAGTCGAGCCCAGTGGCGACGCGTTCAACTCCATCGAGCTCGATCCCAAGACGACCCGGCCATTTAACCCGATGATCAACGCGGGTGCGATTGCGGTGGCTTCGCTGATCAAGAAATCGCCGGTCGAGTCGGGGGTGCAAGCCTTCGTCGACCAGATGAGCGAGGCAGCGGGTAGGAACCTGCGGATCGATTGGGACGTGATGCAATCCGAGTCGCAGACCGGAAATCGCAATCGCGCCATCGCGTATCTGATGCGAAACTTCGACATCATCGACGAACAGGTTGACCAGTCGCTACACCAGTATTTCGCGCAGTGCTCCCTGCTGGTGAACTGCCAGGATGTGGCCATGATGGCCGCCACACTGGCCAACATGGGCCGGCACCCGGTAACGGGAAAGCGCGTCTTCGAATTTCAGTTCATCAAGTATGTGCTCACCGTGATGTTCACCTGTGGACTCTACGACTACGCGGGCGCGTGGGCTTACGAAGTGGGACTCCCGGCGAAGAGTGGCGTCAGCGGCGGCATCTTCGGCGTAGTGAACCGGCAGTTCGGCGTCAGCGTGTACTCCCCCCAACTCGACGCCCAGGGCAACAGCGTGCGCGGCATCCTGGCGTGCAAGGAGCTCGCCACCCACTTCGGTCTGCACGCTTTTGAGTTCACCAACGTCGGCTCAAGCTTCATGCAGTGGCTGCTGTAGCGTTGCGGCGTTGGGAAAGAAGTAGGCTTAAAACGAGTGGGGCTGTAAGTTGCGAGACAGGGATTCGAATGCTGAATAGTCCAACTCTTAACGCAATTAGCTAAAGCTGGTGGCAACCGTTTGATGCTGATTGCAGCCCTTTGAAGCGTTACGTGACTGCATTTGACCGCGTGACCGCGAAGGCAAGTGACAAGGACAAACAGTGTCGGAAGGTCTGGATCCTCCCCTCCAACCGGGAGGAGTTCACCGCATTCGGCGTTCGGATTGTTATCGCTGCAGAACGGGTAGGCGCCTGATGTAGCCGAGCAAAATCATTGGAGCCAATTGTGGGGCACCGCCCACCGCATGGTGGGCGGCTTCATTCAATCAGCGTACGCTACTAACTAAGCGCCTGCCCCGAGGCAGTTTAGCCGGCCCGGCGAACGGGGGTAGCGCCCGTGTCGCGAGTCGAAGCTTCGTCCCACTCCCGGATCTGCTTCGCAGCTTCTTCCTTCGTGATCCCATATCTTTCCTGGATCTTTCCGGCCAACTGGTCGCGCTTGCCGGCGATCACGTCGAGGTCATCGTCGGTCAGTTTTCCCCACTTTTCCTTCACGGATCCCTTAAGTTGTTGCCACTTGCCTTCAAGCTGATCTGAGTTCATCGTTCACTCCTTTTTCAAAGTGTAGAGCGGTCTTGCTGGCTCTTACTCTATGAGTCTTGGTCGGTCCCTGATATCCGGTGTTTCTCTTAGCGCATGGGGGAATAATCCTCAGGCGCAATGAGTGGCCCTCGTTGAACGCCGAGAATCGCCCGCTGGGTTTGATTGCGAGACACCCTGCGACGCTCGCGGTTACGGGGAAAAACAAGTACAGACTACGGTTAAACGCTGAGTGCGCGGTCAGACAGGGCGAAGTATGCTCGGCATTAGCGGTGGGGGTCGGTGTTGCAGAGCGCAAATGCGGCGACCGGCCCCATTCCGATGAATTAAATTCCGATCGAAGAGGAGGAGAGACGTCATGCCTGGTAAGAAGCATCTTAAGGGAGTAGGAAGCAAGGAACAGCGGCAATACGAACACATCAAGGAAAGCGCAGAAAAGTCAGGCCGGTACGGCAAGCGTGCGAAAGAAGTGGCGGCGAGAACGGTGATGAAGGAACACAAGGCGAAAGGTCATCGTGCCGGCCAGTGAAGGGACCGCCGGGGTGCGATTGGCTCTTGGGACAGCGGTAGGCCACGTAGTTGCCGGATTTAAGGCAATCACCCGATTGTTGGCACGCGCGAAAGTCACTATCGTGAACCCCGTCAGCTGCATTGGTTTCTGCAGTTAGTTGTTCCGCCTGAACCTCACCTTGATGTCCCGCCCACCACGGCAGACGCCGGCGGGGATGAAAATCCCGCCGGCGTCTGACCCCGCCAGTTGGTGATAGCACTTCGCGAGCAGAGTACGACAATCCCAACAACCCGCCATCGGCACTAAGGGAAATAGTGTCAAAGCGCTAAGGAATGCGCCGTATGTACCTGCGGGCGGTCTCACCGTAAAGTGCGAGTACAAGGCTGTACACAGCCTAGCGGAGGCGTGATGGGCACACAGGTTTTGCTGGTTGACAACGATGCCGCCAGATCCAACAGGCGGCGGAACGACCTGGCTGACGCAGGAGTCGAAGTGATCAGCGCGTTCGAAGAACAACAGGCCGCTGAAGCAATGAAGTCCGATCGCGTGGACGTAATCTGCATTGATTCACAATTTGTTACGAATTGCGGGTCTGGGATTGGAGCGCTCATCGAGCTTCGAATGCCCACGACCCCAGTGGTGCTGATCGTCGATGGGCCTCGGATTCCCAGCCAATTGCAAAAGCATATCGATATCATCGTTGACCGAGAAGATTTCCCCAAAGTGGGCAAACGGCTGATGCAACAGTTAAGCCGCGGCCAAGTCCCGTTTTTCCAAGAATGGTTCTACGCGTGGGTGAACCATGCGTCTCAGTCGAGGCGCGGTGAACTAAATCCACCATGTTGAAGAATTCAAACGAGAGGTACAACGAACTCTCATAACCAAAAGGAGCGAATACCATGATCACAATTCTGATTATCATCCTGTTCTTGGCGCTGCTGGGTGTATTGCCCACCTGGCCTTACAGCCGAAGTTGGGGTTATTACCCGAGCGGGGGCGTCGGTCTCATCGTGCTGATCCTTGTCGTTCTTTTGCTACTGGGACGTGTGTAGCGGGCCTGAATTCCCGCAACGTTGAGACGTCCCGCGAAGCTACGGCGATTCAACTCAGCGGATGCAAAGTTCGTCTGATTTGCGCGCTTTCAGTATGCAGTTGCTCCTGAGCAACGCTTCACGGACTCGCTGACTGGAAGTTGGCTGGTGCGATTCTCAAACCTAATTGACAAGGAGATATGACAATGAAAACACTCAAGCGAATTACGTTCCACACTGTGGTATTGACGGGCCTACTATTTTGGGCCTCACTGGGAGCCTTCGCACAACAGCCGACATCCCAACAGCCACCTACCACCAGCGACAGTACCCAGGCGCCCGCTGGCGACAACACAAAGATGAATGAGCAAGATCGCAACGCGAATTCGACCACGGCCCAGCAGCAGAAAGAGACCGCGACGGACCGCGAACTGACCCAGCACATCCGGCAGGCGATCATGAAGGACAAGTCCCTTTCGACCTACGCGCACAACGCGAAGATCATTTCGCAGGATGGCACGGTCACTCTGAAAGGGCCGGTCCGTAGTGAGGATGAGAAGCGGGCAATCGAGGCCATAGCGGACGAAGTGGCTGGCAACGGGAAGGTCATCAACGACCTGACTGTCGTCCCGGACCAGAAATAGATGTTCAACCGTGGCAAACACACTGATTGAAGGAGAATTCTCATGGCAGGTAAAAATACGTCCGTATTCGGCATCTACCCCACGTACACTGACGTGGAAAACGGGGTCGAGGCCTTGAAAGCCGCAGGCTTCCGGAACACCGATGTATCGGTGTTGTTTCCGGAAAATGTGGGATCGAAAGACTTCGCTCATAAGAAAGAGACGAAGGCACCAGAAGGCGCCGCGGCCGGCGCCGGAACGGGATTGGTGCTGGGAGGCGTGCTGGGCTGGCTGATTGGAATTGGACTCGTGGCCATTCCTGGCCTCGGACCGTTCATCGCCGCTGGGCCAATCCTGGCTTCCTTGGCCGGCGCCGGTGTAGGAAGTGCGGTCGGGGGCCTGACTGGCGCCTTGGTCGGGATGGGCATTCCGGAATACGAGGCGAAACGCTACGAAGGCCGCGTGCGAGACGGCGGCATCCTGATCTCCGTCCATTGCGACAGTTCGGAGTGGACGAAGCGGGCCAAGGAGATCCTTGAGCACACGGGTGCGCAAGACATTTCCTCGACGAGTGAAGCAAGCGCGGACTTTGCCAAGAGCGACCGGCCGCTCCCTCGCACCGGAACTCTCGGCTAACCAACCGGCCAGGCAACTCACGATGAGACTTTAGGGCCTCTGCTTCTGAAACCCGGCCAGACCGAGATCCTGCCACTGACAGGCAACCACCTGCGTGGCGGGCCTCGGACTAGCCTTTGCCAATGTGGCGTTCCATCCGTTCGGTCAACCCGCTGGACGGTTCCATCCCCCAACCGAGACAAGACGGCTGCGCGTGCGAACACCTCCCGCGTGCCGCAGGAATGGCAGAACTCTCATCGCGCTGGAGATCTAAAACCGGTACGGCGCAAAACCACCAGCCAGGCCCGAGAAGTCTGAGCCGTCGGGGCGAGCCCATTCGCACCAGACTATTTGGTCTGGGTTGCCTTCAGTACCCGTCTGAGACCCTTCCGAAAACGCAGAGAAATCAGTAAGAAATCGAAACGCGGGACGCCGTCTCATCTCGCGTGCCATTGAGAATGGTTTTAGCCCGGCGGCACTCCCGTTCTCCGACCGGATACCAATCTTGGAAAATGCTCTAGGGGCACTTCCACCTCTGGTGTTTGCAGCGCAGCCCGCCGCAGGGCCTGTTACCAAACTCCGATCGCGCCTTTTGCCGTCGTTCAAACGCAGTGCTCGATTCGCGGTTCGGTCTCTCGATTCAGCTATTGTCCAGATGGGCTGCTACTCTTCAAGTCTGCCACTTCCGAAATCACTTTACGACGTCGGTCCGGCGTGGTGTTGTCAGGTTGGACGGCGCGGGGACTCGAATAGAAGGCCAGGATGTTGTCTCGCAGCGCGGGAGTGACCAGGTCAAAGTGACGCTCCGCCAACTTGCCGAGAAGTTTGGCGTAAGTCTTATCAGCCAATTCGTATTCGCCAGGCTTCGTAGGTTCGCCAGTATCGAAGTCGAGATTGGGCAGGGAGAGCGCTTGACCATCCTGGAGTAGAGCCAATTTGGCTTTGTACGAATCGACCGTGTTGTTGACGCTTTTTATATAGAGATCTTCAGTAGTACTCGAAGGCAGGGTGTAATCCACGGCCTTCAGCGGACCGATCTTTGGCAGGAGGCGAATGACGAATGCAAGAAACCGAGCTCCAAATCCCGGCTTCTGATACACGTTGCCCCATTCACGTTCATATTCGGAGCGAGAAAGCCGGTATAGAAACTTCTTCTTGCTGAAATCGGGATTCTCTCGCACCAGGTCTGCGCGCTTCGTAACCAGCGCGACCCGAGTCATTTCAGGGATGATGGTGCTCACGGAATGCCGATAGGTCCCGATCGCAAGCGGGACACTTGCAAACACATCGCCTAGATCGATTCCATACGTCTCGCGAAAGGCCTGCTCCAACAAAGGCTTCGAGACTTCAAAGCCGATGAAGTTGTGATATGAGTCAGAGGTATAGCGGTTCTTGGCGACTTGGACCACGTCGAAGCCGAACTCGGTTCTTATGTGCGCCGTATGATTTTCGTCATACGTGACTTCGTCGCCGAACTTCGCTCTCAATTTCGGATATTCCAATGCAACCGAGCGATTTACCGCAGGATGACCTTCGGTATCCGACACATAGTGCGCGAGCGCTCCCAGCGCGAATGCGTATTCGTCGATGTCATCGGCGTCTTGCAACAAGGCCAACACGAAATCGCCGCTTCTTACATAATGAACCAGGTTGCTGAAGTCCTTGCTACCGAATGGATAATAGCCGAGATCCTGGATCACGCATCCGCCATAAGCGTATGCGTGTGCCTTGACCAGTTCATCCTCCGTCGCGTCAGGGAATCGACGACGCAAAAGAGGCTCGATTCGGTCTGACCAAGCCAGATCGACAATCTGCTCGTGGGTGAGTATGGAATAACCCGACATCATGCTGGGGGCGAGCAGGAGGAGCAGCAATACCAGCCCGCGCAATGGATGATAACGGCAACGCATAGATCACCAACGTTATTGGGCTTCTAGACGACAGGACTGCGTCCTTGGATAATGCGAATCAGCATCACCACTAACGCCAAGACCAAGAGAATGTGGATAAAGCCGCCCAACGTGTAGGAGGTGACAACGCCCAACAGCCACAACAGCAGTAGAATCACAAAAATTGTCCAAAGCATATCTGTACTCCTTCTGTCACAACGGGTCTCCCAGTCGATTTTCTCCACCGACATCGTTCGCCTTTCCGCAGGACCGATGTCGTAGTTGACTGGTAAGGGTGGGGCGATCGGCTGACTCACGCTAGTTAACGTCGGCCTCGCTCGCCCCAGCCCATATGAGCTATTGTTGCCCGTTGTTGGCCTTGCTTTCATTCAGCTTGGCTGCCTCGGCGTTGGCCGAGAACTTCCTCACTGCCGAGAGAAAAGGTTCGGATCCGCTGGGGGCCGCGACTTTTCCCTGCAAGATGGTGCGAAACGACGTCTGGTGACCGTAAAAGGCTCGGGTGGAGTCGTCATCCTGCTGGATGACCGCTCCATTCAAAGTCACGCCGGCGAATACTCCGCGAGCGCGGGAGTATGTCAAGACTTGGGCCTTCATCTTCCAGTCTGTCTCGCCCTCTGCATGACGCCCCACGGGACCCGCAGCTACCGACGCGTCAGCGCCCAACTTGAATTTGCTGGACAAAAGCTTTTCCATTCCGTCGTGATTCATGACCAGCATGACCAGGTCGACCGCTTCCCCCCCGATCTGCAGTCCCCAGCTTCCGCCGGCGACCATGAATGGGGCGGGCGCGCTCCACCCGCTCGAAGTGCGACATGACGCCACGCCCCTGCCGTACTCAGCGCCAAATATGAAGCCACCCTTCACCAGCGACGGGACAACGGCAACGCAAACTGCGTCATTCATGATTTCCTGCGGGATTCCTTTGTCCGGGGCCGCCATGATTTCGTTCAGGACCTTGGCTGAGGCATTGACGCGGTCTACTTCATCCTGGCGGTCGTCGGCCCACGCTAAGTTTACCGTCGCCAACAAAATTGCACTGCAGAGTGCGATTTGTAAGGCTAAAATTCGCTTCGACATTTCGTCTCCTGTTCCCCGAAAGCGAGCTTGACCGTCGCTTCCGGCACCGGCCTTGGTGAACGCCAAGGCAATGGGCCATAAGGCACTCAGCCAATACTAAGTTGAGTGGATTGTTACTAACATCGGGTGGTGGCCGTATCTGGGGAACGGAAATCCCGTAAGAAGTGGTAATCGTGGACCGGGTTCAAATTGACGGAACGGGGTCTCTGACGATTGCTTATTGAAATAGCTGCTTGGTTAGTTCTGGATCAAAGGCCGGACTTACAAATGGTTGTCCCTGTTCAAGTCGTTCCAACGCGACCATCAGGAGCTCCTCTGCATCCGATTTCAGCAGAAACCCGGATGCGCCAGTCGATGCTGCCGCGCGTAGCATTTCTACAGAGTCATGCATCGTGACCAGCAATATTCTGGTGTCGGGAAGTAAGTGGCGGAGTTGCGCTGCTACCTCCAGGCCGTTGGGCGGAGGCATCGAAATATCGAGGATCACTATGTCAGGGGTGAGCCGGCGTGCCAGTTCCAGCGCTTCAGAACCGTTGGCAGCCTCACCGCATACCTCGTAGTGATGGGTGGCTTCCAGAATATTTCGCAAACCACGCCGTACGAAGGAGTGATCGTCAGCAAGTAAAACCCGAGTAAGTGACATGAGCCCGGCCAGTCCACTTCATTGGAACCCATCATTGCGCCAATGCCAATACGGTTATCTACGTATTTTGCAATTCAGGGTTCCACGACCTTGTTCCGAATGGCATAACGCACTAATTCGGCAACTGAGTGGACGTCGAGCTTTCGCATTATGTTGGTGCGGTGTGTATCGGATGTTTTAACAGCGATTCCCAGAATCGTGGCCACCTCCTTCGCGGTCTTGCCTTCGGCGAGAAGCTGGAGGATTTCGCGTTCCCGCGGAGTCAGGCGATTGCGCATCATCTCGGCAGGGTCGGTCACCCGGCTTCCACGATTGGCGAGAAACATCTCGGTAACACGGGAGGTGAAGAACGGTTTGTGGTGACTCAGCGCTTCCACCGCACGAACCAGGTCGGTGTCTGAGTCGGACTTAAGAACATAACCACGCGCTCCCGCATCCATCACCTCCGCCGCCATCTCGTCGGAATCATGGTGAGTGATCACCAGTACTTCGGTCCTAGGGCATGCCTTGCGAATCTGTCGAGTCGCCTCCAGACCATTCAGGTCGGGCATGCTGACATCAATTACGATAACGTCAGGATGCAATTGTGTACATTTGTCCACGGCCTCACGCCCAGAGCGGGCCTCTCCGCAGACTTCCCATCCCGGGTGCTCTACGATGAGCATTTTCAGGCCTTTCCGAACGACATCATGATCATCGGCAATTAGTATCCGCAATGCGTTCATGAAACCTCACTCAATGGAACTATGGCGTGAATAGTTGTCCCCTGACTGCTGGAGTCGATGTCCAGTTGGCCTCGAAGCTGGCGCAACCGCTCGCGCATGCCTAGCAGCCCAACCCCAATTGTCGCGGTTTCCTGTCGAAACGACAACTTCTCAGGTGGTATGCCACGGCCCTGGTCAATCACGTACATGTGAAGCAGATCACCTTCCCTCTCGAGGCGCAATGTCGCTGTGGTACTACCGGAATGACGGTGCACATTGGTCAGGCTCTCCTGCACAACTCGAAAGATTGCAGTCTCCCGTTCGGTTGAGAGTCTCGGCAACTCAGCGGGCAAGACAAGGTCAACTTGAATCGAGCTTCGCTGAGAAAATCCATTGGCGAACCAGCGAATCGCGGCCAACAGACCCACATCGTCAAGCATCGGAGGATGCAGTAGATGGGAGAGCGTGCGGACCTCTTTCAAGGAACTGTCAACCAGTTCCTTGCTCTCCGCCACCGCGTTACGTCCTCGCTCATCCAGATTGGAGGTGTCCCTTCCGAGGTAAGACAGGTTCATCTTTATCGCGGTCAGTGTCTGCCCAAGGGAGTCGTGAAGGTCACGCGCCAAGCGCCTTCTCTCATCGTCCCTGACTTGGAGGAGGCGTCCACTCAGGCGCCGCACCAGGGTCTCCGCCCGTTTCAGTCCAGTGATGTCCTGGACAACGATCCCCATTTGGGTCACCACACCGTCTTCTTTGGCAATCGGGAATAGCGACTTCAGCCACCATCCCGTCATCCCGGGGGCGGAAGGTATGGGCCCGTTGATTTCCTGTGTTAGCAGCGGTTCACCGGTGCTGGCGACCCTACGAAGGAGCGGTTCAGTCTGCGCGGAGAGGTGGGCAATGACGTCTCGCAACGGTTTCCCAACCTGCTCGTGGGAATCCAACCCATTGAGTTGGGCAAAGGGGCCATTGATGCGCTGGAAGAGAAGGTCTTTGTCGATGATCGCAAGCCCCACAGGGGAGTTGGAGAAAAAGGCGTTGAGTTGGGCTTCCCGCTGCTCGATTTCCTGGCGTTGTTGCCTCCGCTCCGTAATATCACGTGTGATGACCGCATAACCACGCGGTTGACCCTGTTCATTTCGCAAGAGTGTGACATCGGCAGTTGCCCAAAAGTGGGTCCCGTCATTTCGGACCTGCTCGCACTCATCTGTCACATGGCCTTGTTCAAGGGCGGTGCGCAAGTGTCGCTGCGGCGTATCCGATTCGCAGCTGTTGAAAAGCCGGTGAAAGGGTTCTCCCAAGATATCCAAAGAGCGGAACCCAAACAGACGCTCCGCACCCATGTTCCAGGTCGTGATCCGTCCCTCCAGGTCCACTCTGATTACAGCGTGGTCCTGGATACCATTGACCAGCAATCGGTATTTCTCTTCGTTGTCCCGGGCCTGCAGCTCGGCCCACGTTCTTCGTGTGACTTCGGAACTCATCAGTAAGAACAAGGACACTAACATCATGGACGCTAACAAGAAGGCCAGCACCAGGATCATCCTGGCCTTGCTCTGTCTGGCGACTGAGACGCGGGAACGGTCGCGAAGAAGCTGGTTCTCTTCCAGTTCCATCGCGTCGAAAAGCGTCCGCATTTTGTCACTCTGAAGGCTGCCTTGCCGCGTGAACTCTTTCTGCTGTTCCACTGCGGATGGATCTTGTTGGTAAAGTTGGATGGAGGCATTCCAGTTTGCCAATTTCTCAGCAATCAACGGCTGGAGCTGAGCGAGCCGTTGCTGTTGCGTGGAATTGTCAGCCATCAAGGCCTGAAGGCGCTTAAGGTACTTCGGCAGCTCTTGAATTGCTTCGTCGTAGTCAATGAGCAGCGTTCGATCTCCGGTAATGACAAAACCCCTGCGGGCGTCTTGCGCCCGGGTGAGATTGCCGGACAAGCTTTTCAGCTCGGAAATCACTTCGTGGGTGTGTATGACCGACTCCTCGCTGGTTGCGAAGCGATCGGACATGAGGTACGAGGTGATCCCTATGCCCACCAGGATTGCGAGCACAATTGCGAATGCCGTTTTGTATGACTTTGGCGAGAGCGTCCACATAAACTGCGTGCCCGAGTGAGAGGAGAAACTCTACCACACTGTGGATAGCTGAGTCCCAGTTCAGCAGCACAGGCCCGTCTCCTGACCCGTTGTCGCCAACTCGGAACCAGCACCACCTCCACGAATGGCATTTCGACAGCACTCTAAAGAGACCATGATGCCGCGCGAAAAGACATCAGGCAATCTCCTTAGACACGGCATCAAGCCATGCCGGAGAGAGTCCACTATCCCGGCACATCTGCAAGGATTTGCAAGATCCAGGCTGGCGCGGTCTTCAACGAACATCCACTCGTGGGCGTCCAAACGATGCGGGACAAAGGATGCGACGATACGCCTGGTCGAAATAGAAGCAAGCACTTTATTGGCGCGAGCTACGGGATTGACCCGATGGCGGAGCGCGGTTCCAGATTGCTACCGTGTGTATAGAAACGAGCTACGGTAGTTAGATTTGCTTTCCCAAGCATAATCGGCACCGCGGTAGCGCAGAAGTAAAGCGAAAAGGAGATCTGAAATGCTTTGGACGATATTCGTGATCCTTCTGGTTCTGTGGCTAGTGGGAGTAGTGAGCTCCTACACTTTAGGGGGCTTTATCCACATTCTCCTGCTATTGGCCCTCATTACCCTGATATTCAACCTGGTGAGTGGACGGCGGACGGCTGTATAGACGCACCGCCTTCACTTATTTGCGAGTTTTTGCATACTTGACGGAGGGAACTATGAAGATGAAGGAAATTCTCAAACTCGCGCTCGGAGCCGGCCTTTTCATACTGGATCAATCCGATCGCGCCAGAAAGAGCGTTCGGGAGCGAGTCTCGGAAGGGGTTGACGATCTCCGTGACTTGGCGCACGACAAGTATGAAGCTGCTACCGACAACTTCGACAAAGCAACAAGAGCTCTCCGCCACGATGACAATAGCGCCGCTTGGAACGTGCTCAGGTTCGCGGTGGGTGTAGGAATTGGGGTAGGAGTCGGACTTCTCGTTGCCCCGGCGAACGGAGAGGAAACGCGGGCGAAAATTACCGGAAAGGCACACGAGTTCGGAGACAGCCTGCGGGGACACTTTGTTCCGGCGTACCGGCCAACGACCGCAAGCGGCGATTAGGCTAAGTGACTCGCCATGTATTTGCCAGGAAGAGGGCGCGGGCCACGAGCCCCTGCCCTCCTCGGTTTGCGATTGTCTTCAGTCGGAGTCAGCGTGAATCCGAGCGGCACGTCAACGGATGCCTGAACATATGTCGGCCAATCACAGCAATCTTGCAAAAGGGGCAGGCTCTTTAAGGGCATCTCACCGCGGCTCGGCCAAGGCTCCTATAAACAAGAACAAGAAAAAGTTAGCCCATGGCTTTAGCGCTAGGATTCGCCGCGCTCTAGCAGTATTTGGGCCGGGACTCATTACTGGCGCCTCCGATGACGATCCCAGCGGAATCGCCACTTATTCCCAGGTAGGAGCCCAGTTTGGCTATGGGATGCTCTGGACAATGCTCCTATCGTATCCGTTAATGGCTGCGATCCAGGAGATCAGCGCGCGTTTGGGACGCGTCACAGGCTGCGGCATCTCTGCTAACCTCAGGCGGCATTATCCGAGATGGCTGCTTCATGGCGCAGTCGTTCTAGTGCTTACCGCCAATATCTACAATCTCGGGGCTGATATCGGCGCTATGGGTGCTGCTGCCCAGCTGCTAGTGCCGGCGAGGACATGGATATATACGCTGCTTTTCGGGACAGGTTCATTGCTGTTGCAGGTCTTCATACCTTATTCAAGCTATGTGAAGTATTTGAAATGGCTAACGGTTTCGTTTTTTGCCTACATCGCCACCGCCTTCTTCGCGCGGATATCGTGGCATGAGGTTCTGCATGCGACGCTTCTCCCGCACTGGTCGTGGAGCAAGGACTACCTGGCGGGATTGATCGCCGTGTTGGGAACCACGATCAGCCCGTACTTGTTCTTCTGGCAAGCCTCGCAAGAAGTCGAAGAGGTCAAGAACAATCGCGGGGAGAAAGCGCTCAAACGCGCGCCGCGGCAAGCGCCCGCTCAGTTGGGACGCATCCGGATGGACACATATGTCGGCATGGCGCTGTCCAATCTCGTCGCATTCTTTATCATCCTTACGAGTGCAGCTACTCTGCATGCTCAAGGCCAGACGGATGTCGCCACGGCGGCGCAAGCCGCACAGGCATTGGCGCCTCTGGCCGGGCGCTGGGCCGCGGGACTCTTCGTGTGCGGAATCATCGGTAGCGGCCTGCTCGCGATACCAGTTCTGGCGGGTTCGGCCGCCTACGCCATGGGTGAATCCTTGAAGTGGCCGGTCAGTTTAGAGAAGAAGCCCGAACAGGCCCCCGGATTCTACGTGACGATCGCAGCGGCCACACTGGCCGGCGTTTGCCTCAATTTCCTCCACATCGACCCGATACGAGCTCTGTTCTGGGCCGCGGTTCTAAACGGCATTCTGGCCGCGCCCCTGATAGCGGTCATCATGCACATGGCGGTAAGCACTAAGGTAATGGACAAGTTCACAATACCAGTGCACTTGCGGGTCATGGGATGGGCTGCAACGGTAGTTATGTTTGGCGTATCGATTGGAGTATTCGTGACATGGAAATAGCCTCGATCACGCACGAACAAGTCGAGAATTTGGAAACATCGCCCCAGGCGCTCACGCGCCAGTGCTGGCAAAATATCCGAGGATCTTCTCCCTCGAAAAACGAACTTGGCCGTTCTGGGTGCCCAATGGGAATACTGGCTTACGGCGAAGCTGCCAGCCCCGGCAGTGAATGAACTCGCCAACATGCCTACTGGCGCAGCGGTTCAGGGTCTGGACAGCATCGTCAGCTACGGTTCGCCCCGACGCAGCCGGGGAAATTGTCTCGGGCGTTCTTGTGCCCAGTCATCGTGTCTGGATTTCCCGAAACCTTGGAAGTGGCGGGGACTGGAGCTGAGGTCGGTTGGCGGAGATTTTGGGCCGCGCCCGATACAGCCAATCAATCCCGCTTCTTCGGCGAGTTCGTAGGCTGGCCGCACCTCGGTGGGCTGGCCAAGATAGGTTTCCAGGGCTTCGCGGACGAGTTCCGACTCGGGCTGGCCTTTGAGCCGCGAGCGGTGGCGCAGGCGCAGGCGCTGCCCAAGGGTCTCTGGAAGGCGAATTGTGATGCGGTCGAGCCATGTCTGACATTATAGTGCGAATGTCAGACATGCCCGCCGCAGCGGCTTTCAGCGCGGGATCGATGTGCTCGGCTCTGGTCGCAGCTTCGTTCATGGAGCTCTTACAGATTGCCCGTGAAAGCCTGGTGGAGCAACGTTTTTTCAGTGCTTCCAGCGCTTCGAGCTTTTGCTTATAGATCGATTCGAGGTGTTGGGTTTCGGCTGACAGGGCATCCAGTTTCGCCACCTCTGTCTGCTGCTGTTTGGGGCCCTCCTTCGGCACCTCGAAACTACGCAGTAGTTTTAGGGAAACTGTCTTTTGTGCGGTACCCGTCGCACCATCGTTTGCCTGTTTGAATACTTGTGGGGACAAAAGCAGGTAGTAAAGCCACTTGCTATTCATCTCAGAGTTCGGGCGAATCATTCCGATGTCCCGTTGGAAGCAAAACCCGACATTCTCGTTCACGATCACGGGAATCCCGAACGATCCCGTAACTGTGTAAAGCACGTCGCCCTTCTTTGGCTTCTTGTTTGGCTTCAGAGCATTGTAGTAGGCCTGCGGCACGGCAAACGTGTCGGCAAAGTCGATCTTGCGAGTTTGCTTCGCGATGTTCCCGATCGTGATGAATGGGACGCCGGTCGGGGATTTCGGCGGTGGCAAGTGGTCTCCGTCGGTGATGTCGGATGCCAGGTCCGAGAAACTCACCGGACGTGGATAGATGGAAACGGTACGCCGCTCGGGATCCAGCAGGACCTGATGCGGCACGCCAACATCGCCATGACCACGAAGTACGGAAGCTCGATGGCGGAGGGGATGCGGGCCGCCAACAGTGCAGTAGTTAGGACGGCTGTTCAGTGATTCGATGCCGTTATCTGCCCTTTGCTGACCTTTTCAACGTGTAAGTTGTTGAAAAAATGGCGGAGAGACAGGGATTCGAACCCTGGGTACCCTTTCGAGTACACACGCTTTCCAAGCGTGCGCCTTCAGCCACTCGGCCATCTCTCCGTTCGGGACGCGCAGGACAGGGCAGCCCTGCAGAACTAACGCAGTTCAATTGTAGCTTATGGCGCGCCCCCGAATCGCCGGCGCGCCGGGAACTCAGGGCAGGGGCTACTACTCTTCTTCTTTCAACTGCTGCGCCAGATAGTTCTGGTAGCCCATCTCGCCGATGGCATGCAGTTGCGCCTCCAGCCAGTCAATGTGATGCTCTTCGTCGGAGAGGATTTTTTCCGCCAGCTCCCGCGAGCCCCCATCGTTGGCGGCCAGGCAAAGTTGAATGCCGTCGTTGAGGCGTTTGACCGCGTCATATTCCAGTTGCAGGTCGTTTTTGTACTGCTGTTCGACAGTCTGGCCAATGTTGATCTTGAAGTAGTCGCTCATATTGGGAGTGCCGTCGAGATAAAGAATGCGCTCCATCAGCTTTTCGGCATGCATCATTTCTTCGATCGATTCCTTGCGGATCATCTTGGCCAGCCGCTCGTAGCCCCAGTTCTCGCACATTTCGGCATGCAGGAAGTACTGGTTGATGGCGGTCAGCTCCGCTTTCAGTACCTGGTTCAGAAACTCAATAACTTTGGCATCACCCTTCATATCGCCTCACAGGAGTTCAGTAGATAAGTGCAGCCTCTCCGTACGTGCGCATTGCGCAGCGCAACTGGACAGGACTGACCATTGTAGCGCGGAGCCGGCCAATGCCCTTCTCTCCGCGGCAAATCGGCAGTCGCGACGGGCCCAATGCCGGATTATTCCGTCGCCGCAATCAGTATCGGCTGCATCGGATTCTTCGTTTGTTTCAGGGGCACGACTGATACAAGTTATCGTATTCGACGGAACAGAGACAACGAAGAATGTGTCAGCAAGTGTTAGTCCGGCCACACATGATCAACGCTTGCATCATTCAGCCCCGCGAATATCCGGCAGGGGCTTCTCTATCTTCTTGCCAGCCACATTATTCTTCGCGGCACCATTCGACGACGCTGCCGGGCCTGCACTAGCCGGGTGCGGATTGACCGCAGTGTCGGCCGGCACTTGCAACGACGCGACCTCGCGACCCACGGGCGGAATATAGCCATCGAGCAGGCGGCGATGCATGCTGTACAGCGCCAATTCCAGACGGTCGGAGACGCCAAGCTTGTCGTAGATCTTTCGCAGGTAGTTTTTCACGACTTGCTCGGTGGTACCTACTTCGATGGCGATGTCCTTGTTCTTCAGACCCTGGGTAACACCGCCAATGATTTGCATTTCCTTTTCACTGAGACGGAGCTGCTGTTTGGGAGTACTTCCCAGCTCGGCCTGTGAGCGATAGGCTTCAATAACCCAGTTAACTCCCTGGTTGTCGAGCCAAGTCTCTCCGGCAGCGACCTTTCTTACGCAGCGAACCAGCAAATCGGGCGATACCGAGCGGGTCAGAATACCGCGCACACCGCGGCGCAGGTAATCGACGGTTTCCCCTTCGGCGGCGCGGTGGGCCACGACAATGACCTTGGTGCCGGGCTCCGCCCTTCGAATTATCTCTGAAATCGCATCGGAAGGATTGGGCGACAGTCCCGCTTCGAAAAGAATAATGTCCGCAGGCGTATCGGATACGGCAGCGAGGGTCTGTTGCAACGTTTCGGTCTGAGCGACTACCTCCAAGTCCTTCTCCAGGGCGAAGATCTTTCCCATGCCAACGCGAAAAATCGCTTCCGAGTCGGCAAGGATGATTCGCACCAGTGTGTGGTTTGTTTCTGTCGGGCTGGGGTATCCGGGAGTATTGGATCGAAGCGAGGAACGATCCCCATCTTGACGGTGAACCGGCGTCCCGAGCCGATCAGGGACGCTCGAACTTGTACTCGTCGATGACAACAGCTACGCTCCTTCCGGAGGACTCTTCAGAACATCGAACCACGCGACCCTTGCACTTCACCAGCACATCGCGGTCCGATCCCAAAACGTCTCCAGGCATGGCGACGGTGAACTCGACTGCTGCGCCTACTTCAACTTTTGTCTCGGTGCGAAACAGAATTCCGCCCGCCGAGATATCAATGGTCTGCGCTGTGTGCTCCTCCGTTGACGTCTTCAACGTCACCGGTAGGTGCAAAGGAAACCGCACCGCGTTTCGCAAATCAGGATGAGATTCAGTGGTCATAACCAGGAGGTCCAACCATAACAATACATCCAACCGCATCCTGTTCTGAAGTTACTAAAGTACCACCGAAGTCATCACCCATGCCAACAAAAAGTGTGTGGCCTTACAGATAAATTCCCGCTTTGGCACCATATTATCAGTGACTTATGAAGGTGTCAACGAAATGCACCACCCATAGGGTAACCAGCCTGCGCCAGAAGTGGCACAAATGGATCACCACCTACAGGCTATATGGCGATGGAGCAGATGTCCGGAAGCCGTCCCTTGATGGCGAAACCCGGATTTTGACTTGCGTCGAAAATCTACTTCATTGACTCCCCAGCACTCGCGCGCACCGGCCTCCCACCAAAAGATTCTATGTTTCGCAACATGTGAATCTGTCTCTGGTCGCCGCGAAGGTTACGCGTTGCGACGAGTAGAGACTCTTCCATCGCGGGTCATGCCCGCCCTGTTTTTTCCGGAGGTTTACACAGCCTCGCGCGATGTCACCGAGGCGAGTCGCCTAGTTGCCGATGATAAGGTGTTTCGTAGGTCGCGAATGTCAAAGCTCCTCAAGACAATAAATCTCGAAGATGGGATGCCCAGCGTAGAGCAAGCCCGCGCCCGCCTCAATACAGAACTGAGCGTTGTCCGACAGAGTGGAGTGAAGGTCGTGAAGATCATCCACGGATATGGCTCAAGTGGAGTTGGCGGAGATTTGCGAATTGCGCTGCAAGCAATGTTGCGGCAGATGGCAGATCGCCGCGACATTCGCGCCTGCATTTTTGGCGAGAACTGGCGCAAAGCTGACGAGCATGCGTGGGCGCTACTTAAGCAATTGCCCGAATTGAAGGAAGATCGCGACTTGGGCAAAGGTAATCGTGGAATCACGATTGTTGTACTGTGACTGTCGCCTTCAGGCGATGGTCTTGCAGCCGCAGCACAGCGAAGGGCGGCATCGCTGCCGCCCTGCTCACAACTCCAACAATATTCGCTGACGACTCGTCTATGTTCCTTCCGACCAGCTTGCCAGGTATTCTTCCTGTTCCAGAGTCAGGCGATCGATCTTGATGCCCATCGACTCCAGCTTCAGCTTGGCCACGCGCTTATCCAGTTCCTCAGGGACCGGGAATACCTTCTTCTCGAGCGTAGCGTGGTTTTTCACCAGGTACTCGACCGAAAGTGCCTGATCGGCAAAGCTCATGTCCATCACCGATGGCGGATGGCCTTCGGCTGACGCCAGGTTGATCAGGCGGCCTTCGCCCAGCAGATTGATCTTGCGGCCGTCCTTCAGCGAGTACTCTTCGACAAATGCTCGCGTGGTGCGTTTCGAGGACGACATCTTGTCCAGCGCCGGAATGTCGATCTCGACATTGAAGTGGCCAGAGTTGGAGATGATCGCTCCGTCCTTCATCGCTTCAAAGTGCTCTTTGCGCAAGCACACTCTTGTTACCAGTAACGGTGCAGAAGACATCACCGATCTTGGCGGCGTCGTCCATGCTCATTACGCGGTAGCCATCCATCACCGCCTCGATCGCCTTCGTCGGATCGATTTCCGTTACGATGACTTCGGCTCCCAGTCCGCGTGCACGGCTCGCCAGTCCGCGACCGCACCAGCCATAGCCCGCAACAACGAACTTCGCACCCGCCAAAAGGAAGTTGGTGGCCCGAACGATGCCGTCGATGGTCGACTGGCCGGTTCCGTAGCGGTTGTCGAACAGGTGCTTGGTGTCGGCGTCGTTGACGGCAATGATCGGGTACTTCAGTACGCCTTCCTTCGCCATCGCGCGCAGACGGATGACGCCGGTCGTCGTCTCTTCGGTACCGGCAATCACGCCTTCGAGGACTTCCTTGCGCTTGGTGAGTGCAATCGTCACCAGGTCCGCGCCGTCGTCCATGGTGACATGCGGTCTTGTGGTCGAGCGCCGCCATGATGTGCGAGTAATAGGTGTCGTTGTCCTCGCCCTTGATGGCGTAAACCGGAATGTTGTAATCGCGGACGAGGCAGGCCGCCACGTCGTCCTGAGTAGATAGAGGGTTGGAAGCGCAAAGAACGACATCCGCACCCCCATCGCGCAGCGTGATCGCCAGGTTTGCGGTCTCGGCGGTGACGTGAAGGCAGGCCGAAATCCGTATGCCGGCAAGCGGCTGGTTCTTGATGAATTCTTTGCGGATGATCTGCAACACCTTCATCGACTGGTTGGCCCAGTCAATGCGTTTCTTGCCCATATCCGCGAGTTCGAGGTTGGCGATATCGCCCGCTGTGCTGGTGGTTGTCGTCGACATATGCTCCCGTTTCTGAAGGATTCCGTTGAAGATTCGGCGCATGCGCAGTTGCCGGTGGCAATCGCGATGGCAAGAAAGTGCGAAGGGGCGGTCCGCTGTTGCAGCCGCCCCAAATTCAAAGTTACTTCGAGACCTTCGCGGTCTTCTGATCGGCAGCTTCGGTCAACCCCGCCTGCTCGCTCAGTGCAGCGGCCTTGTCGGTCCGCTCCCAGGTGAAGTCAACGTCGTTGCGTCCAAAGTGGCCGTAGGCCGCAGTCTTGCGGTAGATCGGACGCCGCAAATTAAGCGACTCGATGATGCCCTTCGGGGTCAGCTTGAAGTTGGCGCGCACCAGGTCGGCAATCTTGGCTTCGTCGATCTTCGCGGTGCCAAAGGTATCGACGAGCACGCTGACCGGTTCGGCCACGCCGATGGCGTAGGCAAGTTGCACCTCGCAGCGGTCGGCCAATCCAGCAGCTACCATGTTCTTGGCGATGTAGCGCGCCATGTAGCAGGCCGAACGGTCCACCTTGGTCGGGTCCTTGCCGCTGAAGGCGCCGCCGCCGTGACGTCCCATGCCGCCATAAGTGTCGACGATGATCTTGCGTCCGGTCAGTCCGGTATCGCCCATGGGACCACCGATGACGAACCGCCCAGTCGGGTTGATGTGGTACTTGGTGTCGGCGTCGAGCATGTCCGCCGGAAGCGCAGCCTGAATAACGTGCTTCAGAATGTCGGAGCGCAGCTCATCGGTCGTAATCGTCTCAGCATGCTGCGACGAGATCACCACCGCGTCAATGCGGATCGGCTTGTGGTTTTCGTCGTATTCAACTGTGACTTGAGATTTGCCATCGGGACGGAGATAAGGAAGGGTACCGTTCTTGCGGACTTCGGTGAGGCGCATCGTCAACTTGTGCGCCAACGAGATCGGGGTCGGCATCAGGTCGGCATTTTCGTTGCTGGCGTAGCCGAACATCATGCCCTGGTCGCCGGCGCCGCCGGTGTCAACGCCCATGGCGATGTCGCCCGACTGCTTGTTGATGCTGGAAATCACCGCGCAGGTGTTGGAGTCGAAACCATAAAGCGCGTTGTCGTAGCCAATGGACGCGACGACGCCGCGGACCAGGCTTTGAAAATCGACATACGCTTTGGTGGTAATCTCGCCAGCGATGACTACCAGGCCGGTCGCGGTCAGAGTTTCGCAGGCAACGCGGCTGTAGGTGTCTTCTTTCAGGCAGGCGTCAAGAATGGCGTCGGAAATTTGGTCGGCGATCTTGTCTGGGTGACCTTCTGTCACCGACTCAGACGTAAAGAGATAACGCTTGTTGGACAATGTGAAGCTCCTATCAAATGCGAGGTCTGCGACTCAGAGCAATTCGGCTGGACACAGCGGTGCGATAGCCCGGTTGAGCCTTTGCTAAGGATATCAACTAAGCCGGCAGACTCCCTACATTTTATGCCCTAAACGCGCAATTCAGCCAGTGAACGGCACAAAATTGCAGCGAATTTTACCGGCATTACGCTAACTCGCGGTATCGCTAACCACTTTTTATTCCAATCAGATATTTAGATAGCGGCAACGGTAGGGAAAATCATTTCAGCGCAGCGTGGACGGCAATCAACTGGTCGAGCACGTCTGGTAGCAACTTCAAGTCAAGGGCATTGGCACCGTCGGACTTTGCCTGCGAAGGATTGTCGTGGACTTCCAGGAATACACCGTCCACGCCTGCTGCGACGGCCGCTCGCGCGAGAAGAGGAATGAACTCAGGCTGGCCTCCACTCTGCTGACCGCCGTCTTGCCCGTTCGAGGTCCCGGCAGAGGGCAACTGAACAGAATGTGTGGCGTCGAACACGACAGGAGCGAATTCCCGCATGATCGCCAGCGACCGCATGTCCACTACGAGATTGTTGTAGCCGAACGAAGCGCCACGCTCGGTCAGGAAGACCCGCTCGCCCCCGGCCTCGCGGACTTTCGCCACAGCATGCCGCATGTCCCACGGCGACACGAATTGCCCCTTCTTGATGTTTACAGCCCGACCGCTCTTCGCAGCCGCTACCAGGAGGTCCGTCTGGCGGCACAGAAACGCCGGAATTTGCAGGACATCCACGGCCTCGGCCACACGGGGAACATCGCGGGGTTCATGTACGTCCGTCAACACCGGAGCCCCAACGCTGCGGCCCACCTTATGGAGGATTCGCAGTCCTTCATCCAGCCCCGGACCACGAAAGCTGCGGATCGAAGTCCGATTCGCCTTGTCGTAGGAAGCCTTAAAGATGAACGGCACCTTTTTGTCGCGCGCTATGGAGGCGATGGCCTCTGCCATCTTCAATGCGTGGGTTTCGCTCTCAATCACACACGGCCCGGCAATCAGGAACAACATTCCCGCCGCCGACGTTTATTCCGCCGATGGAAAACTTGCTAGGCACGTGCGCCCTCGCGATGGGAACCGATGGCATGGGTCCGTATGACTTGCCCCTTGCCTATTGTACGCAGAGGCCTGCGCCAAACCCACGGCGGACATCCAGATCCGTCGGGCTCCCAAGAGGCACCGGCGTTGGGCCCCTCGGTGATCCGAGGTTCAAGCCAAGAAAATCCCCGGCATCTTTTGGACGCCGGGGATCGAAACAGTAGCGGCTGGAGGGTACCGCGCCACTTGATGCAGACAGCTCAAGAACTGGTAAGGCTAGAAGCGGCGACGCAGGAATCCGGCCATTGCGATCAAGCCCGAACCCATCAGAGCAATCGAACCTGGCTCCGGAACGGCGTCCGTCTCAATCTGGCCGCTCGATACGTGCCCGCCGATGACGACGAGGTCAGCACCAACGGTTTGGCCCACTGCATAGCCCGTGTCAATGAAGCCCTGCGTCGAACTCCAGACATAGAGCGATCCCTGGAGGTAGGCGCCCAATGCTTCGGTGTCCAGCGAGAGAGTGCCGACTAAAGTGTCGGCTCCGATTGTTACCGTCAGCGTTTCGGAGTTTGCGGCGAGCGTGCAAACCCAGTTGCAGTTGGTTCCGGTGAGGGTCGCGTCACTCAACCAATACGTACCGGCGTTCGTGCCCTGATACGCGTAGCCAGAGACGCCACTAAAACTGGCGCCGGTATTTCCGGCGGTGGCTGTGCCAGTCGTGTTTTGCCCAAGGGTGATTTGAATGGCGTTGGCGTAACTGACACCGGTCAGCGCCCCAGCCAGAATGACGAGTGACAACATCGAGATCAGCTTGCGTACCATTTACCGTCCTCCATAAAAAACAGCTATCGAAAATGCCTTTGCACAAATGTGCCTCTCAGTTGCAACGGTGCAACCTATACGTTGGCTGCGACAGTTTTAGAGGAAAAACCCTACCCGTGAGGTACCCACGTTACGGGTTACCTGATCCGTTGTCAATAGAAATCACGTGAATATTCTTGCGCCAGAGGCGATGAACGCGGGGATGGCACTAAGGTCTTCATTCCGGCGGACAGAATTTGCCCTACTGTTTCACTTTTTCTGGCCGCAGAAACTGTTCCACAGTGCTTGACTCCCGCTTTTGGCGGCGGGACATGCGGTTTTCATAACTGGCTGTGATGAAAGCTGCGAACAGCGGATGCGGTTCGAGCGGCTTCGACTTGAATTCAGGATGGAACTGGCATCCGACAAAGAAGGGATGGCTGGGAATCTCGACGATTTCCACATACGTCCCGTCCGGGGTCGATCCGGAGATGCGCAGGCCGCCGGCAGTCAAGATGCTTTCGTATTCCCGATTGAATTCGTAGCGGTGGCGGTGACGTTCGCTGATCTCGGTCTGCCCATAGGCCTTTTGTGCCAGAGACCCGCTCTCCAGGCGGCAGGCCCACGCTCCCAACCGCATGGTTCCGCCTAGTTCCTCGACTCCGCGCAACTCCCGAAGCTTATAGATGACGCGGTGCGGGGTCGCCGGATCGAACTCGCTGGAGTTGGCTTGTTCCAGTCCACATACGTTGCGAGCGAACTCGATGCAGGCAGTCTGCATGCCCAGGCAGATGCCAAAATACGGCACCTTATTTTCGCGGGCGTGCTGGATGCCTTTCAGCATGCCTTCGATCCCCCGCTTGCCGAATCCGCCGGGAACCAGGATGCCGTCAACCTCCTCCAGTTGCGCCTGTACGGTCTGGTCCTTGGACTCGAGGCCTTCGGCTTCAATCCAATCGACGTTCAGTTTCAGGTTGTGGGCCACCGCGCCATGGACCAAGGCTTCCTTCAGCGATTTGTAAGAGTCTTCGTATTCCACGTACTTGCCGACGATACCGATGGTGACTTCGTCCTTCGGGTTGTAAACGCGATGGACCAGGTCCTTCCACTTTTCGAGGCTGGGTTCCGGCGCCTGGATGCGCAAGTAACGAAGGGCCAGCTCGTCGACTTTTTCGTGCGCGAAAACCAGGGGCACTTCGTAAATTGAGGCCACGTCCTTGGCGGTGATGACCGCCTCTTCTTCGACATTGCAGAAAAGCGCGATCTTCGACTTGATGTCGTGCGACAGGTAGCGATCGGTGCGGCAGAGCAGGATGTCAGGCTGAATGCCGACGCTGAGCAGTTCCTTGACCGAGTGCTGCGTCGGCTTGGTCTTCAGTTCCCCGGCGGCGGCGATGTACGGCACCAGAGTGACATGCACGAACAGAGTGCTCTCGCGGCCCATTTCCTGACGCATCTGGCGAATAGCCTCGATGAAAGGCAACGACTCGATGTCACCAACTGTGCCGCCAATCTCGACGATCACCAAGTCAACATCCTGTGCGACCTTCTTCATCGCGCTTTTGATTTCGTTGGTGACGTGCGGAATGACCTGCACGGTCTTGCCGAGGTAATCGCCGCGGCGCTCCTTGGCGATGATGGTTTCGTAAATGCGGCCGGTGGTCCAGTTGTTGTCGCGGCTGAGGCGACAATGGGTGAAGCGCTCGTAGTGCCCCAGGTCGAGATCGGTTTCGGCGCCGTCGTCGGTCACAAAGACTTCGCCGTGCTGGAAGGGCGACATGGTTCCCGGATCGACGTTGAGATACGGGTCGAACTTCTGCAAGGCGACTTTCAGCCCCCGGCTCTCCATCAGACAGCCGATCGATGCTGCCGCCAGTCCCTTGCCAAGAGAAGACACCACCCCGCCGGTCACAAAGATGTACTTGGCCGCCATTGCTTCCTCTTCTTCAGTTGGGATTTGTGCAGCCGCGAGACGGATCTGGGTCGCTCCGGAAAATGAGGAGCCCCCTGCACTGTCAGCGCAGCGCGATCCAAGTGGAGCTTGTAGGGGTGCACAATCAATTATGGCGGGAATCTTGCGTCGTGGCAAGACGAACTCGCAGCTTGCGCGCGAAAAACTTTGCAGACGTTCCTGACGGGTAAAGAGTGTCTAGCGAGCGCCGCCGGCAATCCGCTGCGCCAGTCGAAATACACCCTCAAACATGGCAGGCGTGAGCTTTCCGGTTGCTGTGTTCTGGTTCGAAGGGTGGTATGACGCCAGCAAGGTCACACCATTCGGTATCGTGTATCGCCGGGCATGTCCGAACACGAAGCCCGTCCTTTTGTTTAGCACTCCGGTGCGCTTCAGATGCGCGAGGTATGCGTCGAAAGCGATCTTGCCCAGCGCGACTGCCACCTTTACGTTCCTCAGGATTGCGATCTCACGATCCAGATAGCCGGCACAATTCGCCAGTTCACTGGGGAGCGGCTTGTTGTCGGGAGGGGCGCAACGGACAGCGGCGGTGATGTAACAGTCGATCAGCCTGAGTCCGTCCCGGCGATGGTCGGCATTGGGCTGAGAGGCGAAGCCCACTCTATGCAGGATGGGATACATGAACTTCCCCGACGCATCACCGGTGAATGGTCTGCCGGTGCGGTTGGAGCCGTGCGCGCCGGGCGCCAGTCCCAGTATCAAAACTCGGGCCTTGGCATCGCCGAATCCCGGCACGGGACGCGCCCAATATTCATGGTCCCGAAAAGCACGCCGCTTTTCGCGGCCAATCTGCTCCCGATACTCAACTAGCCTATGACACAACTTGCAATCGACGATTTCTTGGTTAAGAAGCACCAAGGCGGAGGGCATAGTGGGTATTGTACGGGTGGGTACGAATCGATGGCCTCGGTTGAGCCGCCGAATCGAGCAGTAAACATTCGAGTTCAGCCGGCACAGGCGTCTGACCGTCGTTCTCTACACGACTTCGTCGAAGAAAAGCCCAATGAGCGTCTCTTCGTCCGTCAAGTCGTTGCACTGCTCATCGAGTCGTTCATACTCCACACCGAACTTCTCCCGAAAGCGGGTGAAGGAGTCCTTCGATGCCCAGCGGTCGATCACGATGAATAACAGTGAATCGGAAATATCCTGTAGCAGAATCGTTCCCTGGTATTCCGGAGACCTTCCGAACAGCTTGGCCCACTGGCCCTTCCAGCTGTAGACCCGACGGAAATCGTCGGACCTATTGGGTTTGGCGCGAAATTGCCAAATAATGCGCAACATGCGCGAGTCTCCGCAGCAAACCAAGTGGTTTGCAAATTTTACGGCAGATTATCTGGAGGAAAATCCAATTAATACTAAATTAATGCCCTAAACCACGCAAATACTTCGTGGCAGGCCAACCAAATTGAAATCTACTAAAAACCATATACGCCTGGCGTGGCCCTCTCCGAGCCCGACGATCTGTTTGAGAGTCCATGATTGCTGTGGTTATCCGCTCCTGATGGACTTTTCGAATCGCTCCCAACATGTCGGATCGTGTATCTTGCCTGTAGATTTCATGTCGCTTTCAAATCGTTCTTCGAATGTGCGCAGAGTTGCCGAGACTACTGGAAGGATGGGCGGGGTCTGCCTTATTCTTGCGCTTCTGGGGGCCACAGCCGGATTTGGCAACGGACAAGTGGCCCCGAGCGAAACAGCCGCGCCTCCGGCGGTAGGAACGACACTACGGGGTGCTGGCAGCGCGAGGCAGATCATCATCGGAGCTGCCGCCGACCCCAGCCATCTTCAGGAAGCAGCCTACGCCTCCACGCTTTCCGGCGAGTTTCGCCAGCTCGAGCCTGAAAATCAGATGAAATTCGGGCCGATCCACCCTCGTCCGGGGCGCGACTCAGCGGCATACGAGTTTGCTCCCGCGGACCAACTCGTATCGTTTGCGCAACGACACAACATGCTGGTTCGAGGGCACTGCTTGGTGTGGCACCAGCAGGTTGCGGGGTGGGTGGAAGAGGGAGTCGCGAAACACGGCTACGGCCCTTCGGACCTAAGCGCGATCCTGCAGAATCATATTGCCACCGTGGCTGGACGCTACAAAGGAAAGGTCTGGGCATGGGATGTTGTCAACGAGGCCTTCAACGACGACGGAACCATGCGCAGCACCATTTGGTACGACGCCCCGGGGATTGGCTTTGCCGGAAAAGGTACGGGCTACATCGAGCAGGCGTTCCGCTGGGCGCGCACCGCTGATCCCGCCGCCAAGCTTTTCTACAACGACTACGACGCCGAAGCGGTCAATGCCAAATCCGAGGCGATTTACGCCATGGCAAAGGATTTTCGCTCACGTGGCGTGCCGCTCGATGGCATCGGCTTCCAGATGCACGTCAATCTCGCATTCAGCGATGCCAAGACGCTGAGCTCTTTCGCCGCCAACCTGAAACGCTTCAGCGATCTCGGACTGGAGATTCACATCACTGAACTCGACGTTGCCCTGGACTCCGACAGCCCTGCCAACTTGGCAGCGCAGGGTGCCCTCTATGGCAAGATCACGCAGATTTGCCTGCAAACTCCCACCTGCCGGGTCTTGCAGACCTGGGGATTCACGGACAAGTATTCCTGGATACCCGGATACAGCAAGGGCAAACAGGGATGGGCGCTGCCCTTCGACGCGAACTACAAGAAGAAGCCAGCCTACGACTCCATGCTGGAGGCGTTACAGGCGCGCTAGGCTCATCGAATCACGCCATTGGAACGTCTCGTCGTTTGACCGTCCATCCTACCTCTCATACACTACAGAGTGGTGCGGCTTACCCTGATTGAATCGAGCGAAGCTGCGCTGTTGGAGCCCCTCGCGGTCGGGAGACGAATTTGTTCTGACGGTCTTGTCGTCGGCTCCTAACCCAACTTTTTCTCTGAAGGCATTCCTTTGACGACTGAAACCAGCACTACAGAAACCACGCCCGCTGAACCCATCAATCCCTGCAAGCGCGAGTTCACCATCGAGGTCCCCGCCGAAGTTGTCAAGGACGAGCGCGACAAGCTCGTGAGCCGCTACGCGAAATTGGCGCGTATACCCGGTTTCCGCAAGGGCAAGGTGCCGCCCACGGTTATCCGCCAGCGTTTCGCCGACGAAATCAAGAGCGAGATCGTGGAGGCACTGGTGCCGCGCTACTTCCGCGAAGAAGCCAAGAAGCAGAACCTGGTGCCGGTATCGCAGCCGCGAGTCACCGACCTCCACTTGCACGACGGAGAGCCGCTAAAGTTCACCGCCGAGTTTGAGATTCTGCCGGACTTCAAGGTCGCCGCCTACGACGACATCAAGCCGGAAACCATCGACACCGCGGTCAGCGACGAAGATGTGGAGCGAGCGCTGAACAACCTGCGCTTGCAGCATGCAACCTACAACGCGGTGGAAGAAGACCGCGGGACTGGCTGACGGCGACTTTGCTGTCGTCGGCTTCCGCGGCGTTCCGAAAGACAGCGAGCAGGACGCCGATTCGAAGCCAGTCGAAGTCGAGGAAGTCATGGTCGAGATCGGCGGCGAGAACACCATTCCTGAGTTCAGTGAAAATCTGCGCGGCGCCAAGGCCGGCGAACACCGCTCGTTCGATGTCAGGTATGCCGATGACTTCGGAGACAAGCGCCTGGCGGGCAAGACGATGACTTACGAGGTGGATGTCAAGGCCATCAAGACGCGCAGTGTTCCCGAGCCGAACGACGAGTTCGCCAAGGAGTTGTCGGCAGAGTTCACTACCTACGACGACCTCCGCAATCGGTTGCGCGAGAACATGAAGGCCGAAAAGGAACACGAGGCCGAGCACCAGGGCAAAGACAAGATCGTCGCCGAACTGGTCGAACGCAACGACTTTCCGGTGCCGGAGGCCATGGTCGATCAGCAGATTGATATTCGCCTGGAGCGCGGGCTACGTGCTCTCGCCGCTCAGGGCATGAAGACCGAGGACATGAAGCGCATGGACTTCGATCGTTTGCGCGCCGGCCAGCGCGAAGGCGCGCTGCGCGAGGTAAAGGCGTCGCTGATCCTGGAACAGATCGCGGACCAGGAAAACATCGAAGTCAGCGACGACGAACTGGATCGGGAATTAGCAGGGCTGGCGCAGCAGTCGAAGCAGCCCATCGAGCAGCTTCGCGCGCGTTTGACGGAGGATGGGGGGCTGGATAGAATTCGGCATCGCATCCGCAACGATAAAGACCTTGAACCATCTTTACCGCAGGTCCGCATAGGGCGGACTGCATTCCACCTCCGCACCTCGACCGCAAGGAAGAAGTGTGGGCAGCTATCACGGAAGGAGCCGCACTCGATGCTTGTACCCATGGTGATCGAGCAAACCAGCCGGGGCGAGCGGGCGTACGACATTTATTCCCGCCTGTTGCGGGACAACATCATCTTTCTTGGCACTCCTATCGATGACAATGTCGCGAACCTGATCATCGCGCAGATGCTGTTTCTGGAAGCGGAAGACCCGGAGAAGGACATCTCGCTTTACGTCAACTCTCCCGGCGGTTCCATTACTGCCGGGATGGCGATTTATGACACCATGCAGTTCATCCGTCCCGACGTCACCACGATCTGCATCGGCCAGGCGGCTAGTATGGCTGCGACGCTGCTGGCGGGTGGCGCGCCGAAGAAGCGCTTTGCGCTGCCCAACTCGCGCATCCTGATCCACCAGCCGCTGATGTCGGGCCTCTCGGGGCAGGCGACGGATATCGACATCCATGCCCGCGAGATTCTGCGCATGCGCGAAATCACCAATCAGATTCTGGCCAAGCACACCGGACAGCGACTGGAAAAGGTCGAGCGCGATGTCGAGCGTGACTTCATCATGAATGCCGAGCAGGGCAAGGAGTACGGAATCATCGACGACATTATTTACAAGCACAAGTAAGCGGGACCCGCGAACCGGCACTGGTTCGTCATGAACGTGTGCGAAAGAATTACCAATCTGGTTCAAAAGTTGTATTGGATTTTGGGTGGTAGGCACGCACGAACATTACAGTTGTGCTTCAATAGGGGCATACGCGGGGCAAGAAATCGCGAGAGCGCCAATCGCGACGTCTGACACGATGGTTGGTTCTCACAGGAGCGGCACGGCTCCTGCCGGGTTCACGCGGCCGGAAAATACAGTTCGGGAACACCGAGTCCTGACTGGGGGGCGTGTAGTGCAAAGGAGTCAGTTACCGTGAGAACCAGAACTGGAAGCGACGAAGTCCTCCGTTGCTCGTTCTGCCACAAGTCGCAAGACGCCGTGGCAAAACTCATTTCGTCTCCCACCGATTATCCACGCGCTTATATCTGCGATGAATGCGTCGCGGTATGCAACTCGATCCTCGAAGACGATCGCTCCGAGACCGAGGCCACGGTCACGCCGCACCAGCTTCCCAAACCCTCCGAGGTCAAGACGTTCCTCGACGAATACGTCATCGGCCAGCATCGGACCAAGAAGAAGCTCGCGGTTGCCGTCTACAACCACTACAAGCGCGTCTACATGAACCGCCAGCGCGGCGGCGAAGTGGAACTCGCAAAATCGAACATTCTGCTGATCGGCCCAACCGGCACGGGCAAGACGCTGCTGGCGCAGACGCTGGCGAAGATGCTGGACGTCCCCTTCGCCATCGTGGATGCCACCACCCTCACGGAAGCGGGCTATGTCGGCGAGGATGTCGAGAACATCATCCTGAAGCTACTGCAAGCCGCAGACGGCGACGTCGCCCGCGCCCAGACCGGCATCATCTACATCGACGAGATCGACAAGATTGGACGCAAGGACGAGAACCCCTCCATCACTCGCGACGTTTCGGGTGAAGGAGTGCAGCAAGCGCTGCTGAAGATCCTGGAAGGCACTGTCGCCAACGTGCCCCCGCAGGGCGGACGCAAACACCCACACCAGGAGTTCACGCCGGTCGATACCACCAACATTCTGTTCATTTGTGGAGGAGCTTTCGTCGGACTCGAGCGCACCATCGCCCGGCGCATGGGCAAGCGCTCCATGGGTTTTCGCACCGATGAAGCCAAAGAAGCAGCCTTCACCGAATGCAACAAGCGTGATACGGAATTGCTGGCGCAGGCCGAGCCGCAAGACCTCATCAAGTTTGGGTTGATTCCGGAATTCGTTGGCCGTCTCCCCGTGGTGGGCGTGTTGAACGACCTCGACGAAGACGCGCTCATTGAAATTCTGTCCAAGCCGAAAAATGCCATCGTCAAGCAGTACCAGCGGCTCTTCGAATTCGAGAACGTGAAACTGCACTTCACCGACGAAGCGCTGCGCTGCATCTCTCGTGAAGCCATGCAGCGCCGGGTGGGCGCGCGCGGTCTACGCATGATCCTCGAAGAGTTGATGCTCGACCTCATGTACAACTTGCCCAGCCAGAAGCGAGTGAAGGAATTCGAAGTCACCAAGGACATGGTGGAAAACCGCAACATCAACCTCCCCATCATGGAAAAGGCGGGATAGCCTTCGCACTTGCAAACAAGACTGAATGTGGCGCGACTTGGTCGCGCCTTCGGTCGTTTCAGGGCTCTTTGACGCAAGGCCAAGCTCGCAAACAGGCGCGGTTTCGTGGTTAAAGACCCGTTTCAGCGCATGTTATCCTAGTCACGAGTTAGCCTGCCGTACGGCATCCTGCACGCGGACGCCGGACGACGCGGCCTGACCAGCGGTTAATTTTCGTTCAGGAGCGGTGGCGCTCTGAACAACAAGGCGGTTTCAGTGACGCAGCGAGAGAAATTCGAGACCAAGAAACTCCCCATGATGCCGATACGCGACGTGGTCATCTTTCCGTTCATGATGACGCCGTTCGTCGTGGGCCGGGAGTCGAGCGTGCACGCCCTCGAAGAAGCTTTGGCCGGCGACAAGAAGATTTTTCTCGCGACCCAGCATGACGCCAGCATTGATGAGCCCAAGCCCAACGAGATCTATCAGGTGGGCACCATCGTCAACATCGTGCAGAGCCTCAAGCTGCCGGACGGCAACATCAAGGTCCTCGTGGAAGGGCTGGAGCGCGGCAAGATCCTGCAGGTGGTGGACACCGACGGCTACTTCGAGGCCACCGTCCGCACCGCCAAATACGGCACTGATCTGACGCCGCAAGTCGAAGCTGCCATGCAGCGCGTCACCGGACTCTTCGAGCAGTACGTGAAGCTCTGCCAGTCGCTCAATTACGAGACCATGATCGCCGCTGTCCGCAACGACGATCCATCGAAGCTGACCGACACCATCGCCGCTAACCTGCAACTGGCAATTGAAGAGAAGCAGGAGTTGCTGGAGATCTTCGACCCCGCCGAGCGCCTGAGCCGCATCGCCGATGTGCTCGACGTTGAGATCGAGAAGCTCAACATGGACCGCACTATCCAGTCACGCGTCAAGCGCCAGATGGAGCGCGCGCAGAAAGAGTATTACCTCAACGAAAAGATCAAGGCCATCCAGAAGGAACTGGGTCGCGGCGAAAAGAGCGAGTTCGATGAGCTGAAGAAGAAGATCGACGCCGCCGGCATGCCGCGCGAAACTCACGAGAAGGCCATCCAGGAACTGAAGAAGCTCGAAGCCATGCCGCCGATGTCGGCGGAATCGACCGTGTCGCGCAACTACCTCGACTGGCTGCTGGCGGTGCCGTGGAAGAAGCGCTCCAAGGAGATCCGCAACATCGATGTCGCCGAGAAGGTGCTCAACGAAGATCACTACGGCCTGGAGAAGATCAAGGAGCGCATCCTCGAATTCCTTGCGGTGCGCCAACTGGTGAAGAACCCCAGGGGCTCGATTCTGTGCTTTGTCGGGCCTCCGGGTGTGGGCAAGACCTCGCTCGGCATGAGCATTGCCAAAGCCACCGGACGCAAGTTCGTCCGCATGTCTCTGGGTGGCGTTCGCGACGAAGCGGAAGTTCGCGGGCATCGCCGCACTTATATCGGCGCGCTGCCGGGCCAGATCATCCAGATGATGAAGAAGGCCGGCACCAAGAACCCGGTCTTCATGCTCGACGAAGTCGACAAGATGTCGATGGACTTCCGCGGCGACCCGTCGGCGGCCCTGCTCGAAGTCCTCGATCCCGAACAGAACTTCATGTTCGTCGATCACTACCTCGACGTCGAATACGACCTGTCACAGGTGTTCTTCATCGCCACCGCAAACGTGTTGCACACCATTCCTCCGGCGTTGCAGGACCGCATGGAAGTACTGCGGCTGCATGGCTACACCGAGCCGGAAAAAGTGGAGATCGCCAAACAGTATCTCGTCCGCAAGCAGCGCGAGCAGACCGGCCTTACGGAAGCGAACATTGTCTTCACCGACGAAGCGCTGACCACTGCGATCCGCAACTACACCCGCGAAGCCGGCGTACGTAACCTGGAACGCGAGATCGGCAACATCTGCCGCAAGGTCGCGCGCAAAGTCGTCAAAGAAGGCGACAAGTATTCGGTCAACCTGACGGCCGAAAATGTTTCCGAGTATCTCGGCGTCCTCAAGTTCCGCGACACCGAAGCCCACGAACGCAGCGAAGTCGGTCTGGTCACCGGACTGGCATGGACGGAAGTCGGCGGATCGATCCTCACCACCGAAGTCGCCACCGTTGACGGCAAGGGCAAGCTGACGCTGACCGGCAAACTTGGCGACGTCATGCAGGAGTCGGCACAGGCGGCCATGTCCTACGTGCGCTCACGCGCGCATCGCCTGGGACTGCCGCGTGACTTCTACCGCAATCTCGATATCCACGTGCATGTGCCCGAAGGCGCTATCCCCAAGGACGGTCCGTCGGCCGGCATTACGATGGCGACGGCAATCGCCAGCGCGTTGAGCCGGATTCCGGTGCGGCGCGATATTGCCATGACCGGCGAAATCACTCTGCGCGGCAAGGTACTGGCCATCGGCGGTTTGAAAGAGAAGCTTCTGGCAGCTCACCGTGCGGGCATTCTCGAGATCATTCTTCCAGCCGACAACGAGAAGGACCTTGCCGAGGTTCCTGAGAACCTTCGCGCCGCCATGAAGATGCACTTCGTGAAGACCATGGACGATGTGCTCGCGGTCGCCCTGGAGCGTCCGCTGCCCGACGTGCCGGATGAGGCGCCTGGCTTGGGCGCGCTGCCTCCAGCAGCCGAAGCGCCTGCGGCACACCAGTAGTCAGGCGCGCTTGTGTGGTGCCCCGTCTCGGGGCCGCGTCATGACGCGGGCCCTTTCTTCCATTGCACTGGGTGCCCCATCCTTTCACTTCTTTTGCGAAAGTCGGGAACACATGCGGTCCCTACTTTCCATGTCTGCTTGGCGGGCATGCCAGCCTTTGCTTTCCTATCGCGTAGCCCGCCATAGTTTATTGACCAGCATGAAGGTCCTGAGGTCGCGCATTCGTCACGTCGCCGCCGACCCGAAGCAGTTCCCTGCCCCGAGCGCGCCCGAGATCGCCTTCCTGGGGCGTTCCAACGTCGGCAAGTCGAGCCTGATCAATTCGCTGGTAGCTGACAAGATTGCGAAGACCAGCAACACCCCGGGACGCACCCAGACCATCAACTTTTTTGAGCTGCGCCGCCCCGGCAAACCTCATCCGGAGTTTCTGTTTGTCGATCTTCCCGGCTACGGATACGCGCGTGTGCCGAAAAAGCTGAGTTCGCAGTGGTCGAGCTTCATCGACCCTTACCTCGAATCGCGCGAATCGCTGGTGCTGTGCGTGTCGCTGGTAGACATTTCGATTCCGCCGCAACAGTCGGATATTCAGCTTCACGAGTGGTTGCGTCACCACGACCGCCCCTTCCTCGTTATCGCCACCAAGGCCGACCGGATATCTAACAACCAGCTCCGCAAGGCGCTCGCCACGCTTGCCGCCGAACTCGGCCTCGAAGCCGACCGCATCCTCCCCTTCTCCGCCAAGTCTCAGACCGGACACGCCGCCCTCTGGCGCGCCATACAGTCCGCCGCCGGCATCGCCGCCCCTGGTACCAAACCAAAATAGGTGGTTACGAACGTTTCGCCCGCTGGTTACTTTCGTTTCTTGACCCGCAAGTTTTCTCTGGCCTCAACCCGTCTCCTCCGGCTACAACGGATAGGTAGGATGGTCAGGGGCTTAGTGTCTCTGGCCCGGTCGCGCCCGTCGCGCGGTCACAGCGCTCTTTGACAATCCCGGATCGGCTGGCGGAGATGTCATATAAATCATATTTGTATGACATCCGTAACTCATACTTGTATTACTTGTATGACGTTTGCGACTCATACTTGTATTGCTTGTATGACAAAAACAGGCACGAAAACAACCCATTTTCGCCCCTAAGTCCTACGGGCACAAATGGATACGTATAACATGTTTAAGAATCAATGGGTTGCG
Source organism: uncultured Acidobacteriaceae bacterium (assembly GCA_963758255.1). GTDB lineage: Bacteria > Acidobacteriota > Terriglobia > Terriglobales > Acidobacteriaceae > DASRAA01. The sequence goes on along the minus strand of CAVWUX010000001.1, from coordinate 713,286 downwards.
AACAGATTTCCCATAAGTCGATGATTCTAAATAACCGCACATAAAATGTGTGTTATTGCGTATTAGTTTACCAATACAGTTCTACCGCGAAGGAATCACGCCGGCCAGATTTCCAAGGCCGTCTGCGAAAGAATTTGGTGCTTCGCCGCTTCCGTCAGCGGCAGCTTCCGGAACTCCGCAAGATTGCTCGCGATCTCCGGAACCCCCGGCCCTGGCCAGTCGGTTCCGAAAAGCGTCTTGTGCGCGATTTCTTCGAGTCGCGGAAAGTATTTCAGAAGCGCCTTCGGCGGAATCCCGCTTATGTCGAGATACACATTACGATGACGCCGAACCAGGAAGAATGCGCTGTCCATCCACAGCGGACGTCCGCCGTGCGCCAGCAGGATTTTGAGGTTGGGAAAATCGACCGCGACATCGTCAACGTACATCGGATCGCCGTACTTGTTGCGCGCGCCAGGAAAGATCGAAGTGCCGGTGTGGACCATGATCGGAATGCCGTTGGCCTCCGCAGCGCGGTAGATGATCTCCAGCTCCTTGACGCCGTTCAGATAGTCGTTGGGATACAGCAACTGGTGGGGCGGATGGATCTTGATCAGGCGGATGCCGAGCCGCACGATCTGCTCCATGTCGGCCAGCACGTTCTTGGTGTGGCGCGGATGCACGCTGCCGCACGGAATCAGTCGCTTCGGATCTTCCTTGACGTAGTTGGCGACGAACTCGTTGACCGCGGGCGTGAAGCCGATCACCTCGGGCGCCACGTAGTTGATCAGCACCGCCCGATCGATGCCAATCGCGTCCAGGTGTTTGAGAAACGCTGCGGGCGACTGGCAGAAACGTTCGACCTGCTCGAAGTCTTTGCGCGAATTCTTCATCAGCGCCAGCGCTTCGGGCTTGAAGAGATGCATGGGCGCGATGTGAACGTGGCAGTCGGTGATCATGCTAATCGGCCGCCGCTTGCAGCAGAGCACGCTTGGCGAAGACCTTTACCATCTCGCGTCGATACTCCGGCGTCAGCGCAGAAGTGGTGAGCGGTTTGGCCGTACGCGAAGCCAGTTCTCCAATTCTCTCCGCCAGTTCTTCACCGACTTCGGCGCCAATCAGGTGCGCATCGGCATCCTTCAGGAGATGTGGGGCTGGATTGACGGCTGTAATGGCCACCCGCGCGTCCTCCACTCGGCCGTCGTGCAGCTTAAGAGCTACGGCCACTCCGGCCAGTGGATAGTCGATGCTGCCGCGGACTCGAAGCTTTTGGTAGCTGCCACGCCATCCCTTCGATGCTTCGGGCAGATAGACTCGTGTGACGACTTCCTGGGGCGAGAGACGCAACCGCACGATGCCGTCGTTGACGTAGAAATCGGCGAGCGGGACGCGCCGCACTCCATCGGGACCGGCGATCTCGATCTCCGCACCAAGACACAACAGCGCTGGAGGAGTATCGCCCGAGAAGGCCGCCCAGCAGGTCTTTCCGCCGGGTGCGACATGGCAGAGGTCGCCGTCTTTTTTTAGGCAGAAGCCGCAGCTCTTGCGCCACAACAACGACTGGTTGTACCAGAGGCAGCGGGTGTCGAGACAGATATTGCCGCCCAGCGTGCCCATGTTTCGCAATACAGGAGATGCGACCGTCTTCACGGCTTCGTACAACACTTGGTAGTCACGCCGGATGAGCGGCGAGTGCTCAATCGCAGCCAGCGCAGTCAGCGCACCTATGCTGATGCCGCCGTCAGCCGCCTCCTGAATGCCGCGCAATTCCGCAATGCCTCGTAGATCGAGAACATAAGGCGGCGTGAACAACTTCTGTTTCATCGAGGGCAGCAAGTCGGTCCCGCCGGCGATGACCTTGACTTCATCCCCGTGCCTCGATAGCAATGCGACAGTGTCGTCGAGGGTCTTGGGCCGCAGTAACTGGAAACTGGGCAGACTCACTCCGCACCTCCCGCCGTCACAGCCTTTCTCGCTGGATCGTCGGGATGTCGTTGCGGACCTCGGCCGCGGAACCAGAGCGAGCCTCCATGCTCACGGAATTTCTTCGGCTGAGTTGGATCAACTCCTTCCGTCATTTCGATCGCTTCATTTCCCGCTGGGCGCGCAACGCAGACAAGACACGTTCGGGAGTAAAAGGAGCCTCACGCAAGCGCACTCCCACAGCGTCGTAGATGGCATTCGAAATCGCTGGGATCGTTGCCGCCAGCGAGCCTTCGCCGGCTTCCTTGGCTCCAAAGGGCCCTTCCGGATCGATACTCTCTACGATCACACATTCGATTTCAGGAGACTCGACCGACGACGGACTGCGATACTCCAGCAAGCCGGGATTCATGAGCAGCCCGTCTTTCCACACCATTTCTTCCTGCAACGCCTGCCCAAGTCCCATCCAAACCGAACCGATCACCTGACCCTCTACGGCGACCGGGTTCAGTGCGCGACCGCAATCGTGGGCTGCCCAAATCTTGTGGACCGTGACTTCGCCCGTCTCCTCATCGACGCTCACTTCAGCCACTTGCGCGGAGTAGGAATACGCGGGCGATGGACCCACGCCTGCGCCTTTGTGCTTGCCGCCTCGCGCCTCCACCGGAGGGGCATACGATCCGGTGCCAGTCAGTCCTCCATGAAAATCGATGGCCGCGACCACGGCTTCTTCGAAGCTCATGTGGTCCTTGGCGGATTCTTCCTTGCGGGTCTGCAGCACCGAGCCGCGCAGGATCTGCCCATCCACGTGACCGCGCGCCGCTTCCGTTTCGGACGAAACAGCGCCGACGCCTTGCAGTACAGCGCCACGTTTCCACACGCGGTCATCCCGCAACACAACGTCTTCGGGTGCGCAGTTCATGCGCCGTGCTGCGGCGGTCACGATATTCTTCCTCACGTCCTCGGCGGCCCGCAGAGCGGCGTTGCCGGCCATGAACGTCACCCGGCTGGAATACGAACCGATATCGATAGGCGTGAGATCCGTGTCAGCGGCAATCACCTTCACCCGCGACAGACTGCATCCGAGCACTTCAGCAACGACTTGCGCCGTCATGGTGTCGGAGCCCTGCCCAATTTCCGATGCACCGGTGTACACCACGACGCCACCGTCACGATCGATCTTGATGTTCACCGTCGAGTGGGGCATATCGGAACGAATGATGCTGTTGGCCGCTCCGCTGACGTAGTGGCTGCACGCCATGCCCAACCCGCGGCCTCTGGGCAGCTTGCCCCAACGCTGGTTCCAGCCGGATCGCGTGATCACCTGGTCGATACATTCCGGCAGGCCGTAACTCAGCACTCGCAATCCATTGACCGTAACCGTCGGCGGCTTGAGCAGATTGACGCGGCGCACCTCCGCCGGATCGAGATTCAGCGTGGCCGCGATCTCATCCATCTGCGACTCGAATGCGAAGCGCACGTTCACCGTGCCGTGTCCCCGCATGGCGCCACATGCAGGCTTGTTGGTCAGCACGCGGTAGCCGTCATAGCGAATGTTCGGAATGTCGTAGAGCGCGCCAAGCAGTGCGCCTGAATAGAGAATCGTCACCACGCCGTACGAGCAGTAAGCGCCGCCGTCCTGGATGACTTTGCAGGCGACCGAGGTCACGCGCCCGTCCTTCTTCACGCCGGTCTTGAGGTCGATGATGGTACGCGGACGCCCGCGATGCGCCCAGAACACTTCTTCGCGAGTGTAGGTGACCTTGACCGGAGCTTTGGCGGCACGCGCTGCAACCGCCGCAATGATCTCCAGCGGAATGATCTCGCTCTTGCCGCCGAAGCCGCCTCCAACCAGCGGCTTGATCACGCGGATCTGCGACATCGGCAACTCGAGCACCAGCGAAAGCTTGTGTTGCAAGTAGTACGGCACCTGCGTGGACGACCACACAGTCAGACGTCCCTGCTTGCCGGTGTGCGGATCGATCTCGAAGCTGGCCAGAGTGCTATGCGGCTCCATCGCAGCGTGCGTCACTTCATTCGCGATGTAGCGCGCCTCGGCGACGTAATCCGCCTCAGCAAAACCCTTCTCCGGATCGCCAAAGACGTGGTGATAGTCCTTTTCGATATTGTTGGGCCGGTTTTCGTGGATCAGCTCGCGCTCGGCTTTCATCGAGCTCCTCTGGATCGAAGTACGCCGGCAATGGCTCGTACTCGACGTCGATCAACTCCAGGGCGCGTTCGGCTATTTCTTCACTCACAGCTGCGACGCAGGCAACGTTGTCACCGATGTAGCGGACTTTGCCCACAGCGAGCGCCGTCTCGTCGTGCCCAACCGGAAGAATTCCGTACTGATTGGGGGCATCTTCACCCGTGACCACTGCGACTACGCCCTCCAGCGCGCGAGCCCGGCTGGCATCGATGCGCTTGATGAGGGCGTGGGGATAGGGTGAATGAAGAATCTTGCCCACCAACATGCCCGGCAGGCTGAGGTCGTCGGTGTACTTGCCCGCACCTGTGGTCTTGCCCGCGGCATCGACCATGGCGATTGACTTGCCGATTACGGAAAATTCGCTCATTACCGCTTCGCTCCCGCTAGTTCCGGCTCGGCGTCCTTCTGCCCGGCCTCGATGACAGCACGAATCGCCTGATACATCTGCGTGTATCCCGTGCAGCGGCACAAGTTGCTGCTCAAGGCGTCGCGGATTTCCGCTTCACTGGGATCAGGATTGTTCGCCAGCAACCAGCGCACGGTCATCATGAACCCCGGAGTGCAGTAGCCGCACTGCGAGCCGCCAAAATCGCCGAACGCTTTCTGCAACGCGGCCAGACCGCCGCCTTCCGAAATGCCTTCCACCGTCGTGATCTCGCAGCCCTGATAGCTGGCCGCCAGCATGGTGCAGGCAAGCATGGGCACGCCGTCGATCTGTACCGTGCAGGCCCCACAAGAGGAATCGTCGCAACCGCGCTTCGATCCGGTCAGGTCCAGGTCCTCGCGCAAGACATCCAGCAAGAGCCTGCTGGGTTCGACCGCCAGTTCGTGAGTGCGCCCATTGACGCGCAGCTCGATAAGTTCTTTCTTCATGTGCAACTGCTCCCTTTAGTAGAGCGGAACCGACGCATCGATTTCCCGCGACCAGCGATCAATTCCTCCGCGCAACGACTGCACCTTCTCGAAACCCTGCTGCCGCAACCATGCGGTCACGTTCATCGAACGAACACCGTGATGGCACACCACCACGATGTGCGCTTCGGGATCGAGCTCCTGGTTGAAGCGCGCCGGAACGTCACCCATCGGGATGTGTTTGCTGCCGGCGATGGATGCCGCATCAAACTCCCAACGCTCACGGACATCCAGCAAGGTGAAATCCTGCCCGGCATCACGCATCGACTTCACTTCAGCGGCCGAAATTTCGTATTCCATCGAACTCCTGCTTGTCAGAACGGTAATTACTTCCCTGTCCACTGCGGCCTGCGGCGCTCAATGTGCGCTTTGATGCCCTCTTGTGCGTCGGTTGTATTGATCAGCTCGCCGAGGTAGACCTGCTCCGAGCGGGCCAGACCCTTGTCGAAGTGGACCGCGTCCCACGCATAGAACGCCTTCTTCGCCAGCGCCAATGCCGCCGGACTCAGTTGCGCCACTCGCGAGATGCACTCAGCAACCAACGTCTCGGGATCGTCGGCCAATCCATTGACCAAGCCGGCATTCAGGGCTTCCTGGCCTGTGATGGTCCGCCCGGTGAAGATCATCTCCGCCGCCAGCTTCTGTCCCACAATCGAAGCCAATGCCGCAGCGGCTACCGGCGGAAAGCAGGCGAGCTTGATCTCCGGGAACCCCCACACAGAATCGGGCGAGGCATAAACCATATCGCACAGCAGCGCCAACTCCGCCGCGCCACCCAGGCAGTGACGACGCACCGCGGCGATGGTCAGCTTTTTCGAGGCGACGACCGCCCGAATCACGCCATGAAAAGCTGTTAACAGGTTGCGAACGCTTTCCGGAGCGTGCGCCGGGATGTCCACGCCGCTGGAAAACGCCCGCTCCGAACCCGCGAAAACGATGGCGCTGATTTCCGGCATGGCTTCGATCTGCTCCAGAGCGGCCAGCAACTCGCCCATCATCTCCAGGTCGATGACGTTCAGCGGCGGATGGTTAAGCGTGATGCGAGCGACGGGAGCTGCAACCTCAACGAGGATGCGGTTGAAAGCGGGTTTGCTGACTGTGGTCATCATGTCGTCAGAGCCGCTCCTTTGCGGGCTTCTTCACCAGCGCCCCGGCGGGCTTGGCTACGGCTGCGTTGCGGGGTTGCGGAGGCCGCCGGACCGGGCCGCGCACACCCTGCAAGAAAATGTCACTCATTTGCCGCGCTATCGATTCGGCGCTGGGATCGACTCGCGGTTTGTACCAGGTGTAAAGCCAGTTCATCATCCCGAACAAAGCACAGGACCGCGGTGCGAGTTGGGACATTTCCGGCGCTCCCTGGTCGCCATCTACGCAGTCGCTCGCTCTTGGCCAGTTGGTCCACCAGTTCCACGCAAATCCTGTAGTAGTCGCGCTTGATGGCCGCCAATTCCGCGCCGTACTCGTTCTTCAGCACATCGTCTTCGTGCGACAGCACCTTCATGGCCTTCTGGTTGCTGACCGCGTAGTCCACGTGATTGTGCACGAAGATCCGGATGCGCGTTTCGGGGTCGGTACTCGCCGCCAGCCGCTCGCGAAGGCGCTCGATAATTGTGGTAAAGGTGTGCTTCTGGATGAGATAGAGCAGTTTTTCCTTGGAGTCGAAATAATAGTAGAGGCCCGCCAGCGACATGCCGCTGAGGCGCGACAGGTCGCGCATGGATGCGCCTTCATATCCCTTTTCGGCAAAAATCTCGGCGGCGAAGTCGAGGATTTCGGAAAAGCGGCGGTCGAAGCGGGTATCCTGTTCGGGAGGGCGTTGCTGGACTTGAGTGGGCAGCGTGGTCATGGGACGAGATCCGGAGTTGCGGCCATTACTACTTTCATTCGAACGTTCGTTCTAAATTTAGCAGGTGGCCGCTCTTCCGGCAAGCGAGCCTGACGTCATGAAATACCTGAGACGCGTAATAGATGGAATCGTCGCCTTGGACTCCCTCATCGCGCTCGTGTTGCTATTCTTTGCTGCCGGCTTCTACTGGCAATTCCGGCGTGAGCCGCGGAAGTTGACGGTCCGCTGATACTTACGTTGACAATTGTCCGCCGGACAGGGCAAACTGCAGAATCCTGAGGATTCAGTTCCGCAGGCTCGGTTACAACCCGGCCCGTTGGGACGAACCAATTCATGACCGCGCAATCGAAGGTTTCGTACCGGATGGAGTCCACGCTGGAAAGCGTGAACAAGGCGGAAGAGATGGCCGACCAGATCGCCGCTCAGGCCGGCTTCGATGAGGATGCTCGCGGCGGGCTGACCATGGCTGTCCGCGAGGCCATGATCAACGCGGTATTGCACGGCAACGCCTACGATCCCGACAAACGAGTAAACTTATCGTTTGAACAGAATGGCGGGGAGTTAATCATTACCATCGGGGACGAAGGCAAGGGGCTCGATCCCGACGAGGTACCCGATCCTCTCGCGCCGGAGAATCTGATGAAACAGTCCGGTCGCGGGATATTCTTGATCCGGACGTTTATGGACGAAGTACGGTTCCGTAAACTGGAACCAGGCACTGAAATTACTTTGATCAAGCGGATCCCAGGCACCGACCTGGACCGCCAGGAGGCTTCCACGTGAGCATGAAAGCAAGCACCCGGCAAGTGGATGGGGTCACCATCGTTGACTTGAGCGGGCGAATCACTTTGGGTGAAGGCAGCGTGGTATTGCGCGATACCATCAAGGACATCCTCGGCAAGGGCGCTAAGCAAATTCTGCTGAATCTGGGCGACGTCAGCTACATCGACAGCTCGGGTATCGGCGAACTGGTTAGTGCGTTTACTTCTGTGCAGCGCCAGGGTGGCGAACTCAAGTTGCTGCACCTGACCAAGAAGGTGCACGACCTGTTGCAGATCACCAAGCTCTACACGGTCTTTGATGTGCAGGAAGACGAAGCCAACGCCATCAAGTCCTTCGCCAAGTAATCGACAATAGCTTGCCGAAGGCATCACGAGAACGTCAGACGCCCTCTCGCCTGACGCGGGAGGGCGTTCTCATGTTTCTTGCCACTTGCCCCCGGCCATCCAACGAGATCCGCTTCCTGCTACAACCATGTCGTCCTCGGTTCTTCGCGCAGGAACTCCTTCAACTCGGCGAGAGGATACAACGTATCGCGCCAGACAACCCCACCTTGAGCGAGCGTCATGACTGCTGAACGAGCGATCGCGTAGCAAAAGACGAGCGCTCCGATAGGATGCAGCAGCACGTACAGCGGTGATATATCGCTGTGCCAGGACATCCCCACGTAAATCATCACAAGCGTTGCCAGCGCGACCAGAAAGCCTGATCGAGACCATCCAGGGGCCATGCCAAGCCCGACAAATGGCCCGACATTGACCAGGAGGATTCCACACAGCGCTAATGCGGCGAACCAAATGTTGAATCGCAGGATCGCGAAACCGTTCTTGCTCAGGTTGCGTACCATGCCCAGCGCCCCGACAACCCAGCGCAATCGCAGCAAGTTGCGGCCAAACACGACCCGCTGGCGAAATCCATCCTGCTTCACTACTTCGCCAAGACGCATGTCGTCCAGCACATCCAGACGCATTCGCTGATAGGTGCCCATCTGCTCGTAAGCTTCCCGTCGAATCAGATTGAAGGCGCCTACTCCGATCGCGTCTTGCGATTTGGGATTGGAAACCTTCCACGGCAAGCGCGCGAAGACAAACTGGGACTGAAAGAAAGCGATCATCATGCGCTCGCCCGGCGATTCCATCACCATGGTCGGGAACAGAACCACGTGGTCCGCACTTTCGCGCTCTGCATACACGATTGCTCTGCGCAATGCATCGGTTCGGAACACCACGTCCGCGTCCGTAAACAGAATCCACTCGCCCGCTGCTTGTTCCCCCGCCTTCCACATGGCATGTGTCTTGCCCAGCCACCCCCGCGGCAACTCAGTCACGTGCAGCACCTTGAGCCGGTGAAGCTCTGCTTCTCCCTGTTCTCCCTGCCTGTGCCATTCCGACGCCAGCCGATCGAGAATTGCGCCAGTTCCGTCGTCGGAGCGGTCATCGACCGCAATCACTTCGTAGTGCGGATAGTCGAGTTGAAGCAGTGAAGTCAACGCCGCCTCGATGTGCGCGGCCTCGTTGCGCGCGGGAACAACAATGCTGACGCGAGGCACGCCGCCGGAAGCATCCACCGGAGCCACGTCAAATTCGGGCCGGGTGATCTCTGCAATCCTGTGCATGTTGAGGGCGACGGCTACCAGACGCGAGAACCAGATAGCGCCGAGTGAGACACTGGCGCACCAGGCGACGGGATGCTGCAGGAAGCCGGACCACATCAAGCGGAGGCGCCCTCCGCCACCATGCCCTGGCGCCGTTCGGGAGGCAAATGAGGAGCGAACCGCATGCCGTACACCAGGATGAGCGCCCGACAGCGCGACCGCCACGATCATGGCCACCATTCCCATCTGCAAATTCGTCCTGTCGGAGATGTAACCGATTAGCGTCGGCGAGAATGCATCGCCAAGAAGGTGAATGGTGAACAAGTTCACCGCAACGGCGGTAGCGCGAATCGGCGCCGCCACCGAATTCACCAGCGCGGCGTTCAGGGGCGCTGTGTTGAGCAGGATGAGGAACTCGCCTACGAGAATTGCCCCGTACATCGCCGAGCCAGTCAGATAGATCGCGCCAACAACGGCGGGAATCGATAGCAGCATTCCGACCGCCGAGACAAGTTGATACGCCGCGTGCGTCCGTCTGAGCAGCCGGTCACCCAGCCAGCCGCCGAAAAGTGTCGCGACCGTACCGCTGATTACCGTCATCCCGCCAAATATGAGATTCGCCCGGTCCAGGGGCACACCACGCACGCGTGTCAGAAACGTCGGCATCCACACCTGCATGCCGCCCACGGCGAAGGTCATCATTGCCATGCCCAGGCTGACCGTCCAGTACGCTTTGTTGCGAAATAGTCCAAGTATGGTTCCGCGTTCCGTGGTATTCGGCAGGTGGTCACTAGCGCCACGTTTTGGTTCGCGGACAAAGAACAGTCCCAGCGCCAACAGCAATCCCGGGACCGCCCCCACCAGGAACGGGACACGCCATCCAAAATGATGTCCCAACGGTCCACCCATGGCGTATCCCACTGCGGAGCCCACGGGCAGCGACAAATAGAAGAAACCCATGACTCGCCCGCGAATGGATTCCGGGAACAGGTCTGACAGGAACGCCGGCGAGATAACCACAAACGTCGCCTCACCGATCCCGACGATTATGTGGCGAAGCAAAAGCTCATCATAATTGTGCGTCACTGCCGAGAGTAGCGTCGCCAGGCTCCACACTACGGCGCCGGACGCCATGATCCATCTGCGTGAGAACGGCTTAGTCCGACGCGCTAGTTGGAGCACAGCACCGGTCCAACTGCGAGGCAGTGGCACGGCCCGCCGGGTGATTCGCAGCGTCCCCAGTACCAGTTTGCGCGGATTCTCAGACAGCATGGCGATCGGCGGCGCCGCAACCATGTAGCAGATGAAAAACGCCGTCGTCAGAAATCCCATCTTCGCATCGTCAATCTTGAACTCTTGCTGGATCAGCGGCTGGACCGCGAACAGCACGTTTCGATCGACGTAGTTGAAGAAATTCAGCGCCGTCAGGAGCAGTAGCGTAAAGCGGGCGTTCGCCTGGTCAGTCATCGGTGGGCGGAGGATAACACGTGGGCATCGATGGGACTATGCCCCCTCGCCGGATCGAGGGTAACGTGCAATCACGACCGTTCCGATCCCGCCGCGAGGCCGGAACTCGCCCTTGACCTCAGCCCATTTCGGCTTGCTGGCGCGCACGACGTCCTCCAAGACGCGATTGACGATGTTCTCCTGAAAGATCCCAAGGTTGCGATACGAGGTAAGGTACTCCTTCAGCGACTTCAGCTCCAGGCATTCTCTGTCGGGCATATAGCGAATCCACAGGACGCCAAAATCGGGCAGTCCAGTCTTGGGACAGACCGACGTAAACTCCGGGACGTCGATCACAATCTCATAGCTGGGGAACTGGTTTGGCCAGGTTTCGATCTCAGGAAGCTTCGCATCGAGGCCCGATTCAGCGTGTTCCGGCGTATAGCGCTTGCTCTTTGCCATGCGGCTATTGTAGTCGGAGACATGCCGGCAGGATGGTGAACTGGTGCATGACCATCGATCGCGAATGTAAGAATTCTCAGCAACCATGTTTCCGTCCGGAAGAATTAGTTCAGCCGTGACCGACTTGTTGTTACCGCCACATCAAGTGAACGGTGTCGGCTAGGCTATACTGTTGACTTTGGACACCGATGGCAGAGTCAATCGATAGCGGCCAAATCCGTGTCAAATGGAGACCTCGCTGGATCTTCCTCATCGGCGTCATTCTGGCGTTGGTGATCCTCGCATTGTGGCTGGCCTTTCGTCGCGCACAGGTTCAAGTTCGCACCGCTGTCGCTTACCGCGAAACCATCACTTCCAGCATTGCCACCAACGGCAGGATCGAACCCATCGACAATTTCGAAGCGCATGCCCCCACCTCCACAACTGTAAAGAGGGTTCTGGTCCTCCAGGGAGACTGGGTGAAACCGGGGCAGTTGCTTCTCCAGTTGGACGATTCCGATGCAAGGGCCCAACTGGCACGCGCCCAGGCGCAGGTTAAGGGAGCCGAATCCGAGCTCCTGGCGGTGTCCGCAGGGGGCACGCAAGAGGAAGTGCTTACCACTCGCAACGCTTTGGTAAAGGCGCAGGCTGATCGCGATGCGGCGCAGAAGAATCTTAAGGCAATGCAGCGCTTGCTGCAGAGTGGCGCAGCGTCGCAAGGCGAGGTCGATGCAGCGCAGGCGCAACTGCATGTGGCCGAGGCAAACCTGCACACGCTGGAGCAGAAGCTACATGACCGCTTCTCGAAGTCCGAAATCGGCCACGCGGAGGCCCAACTCGCCGAAGCCAGGGCCGCTCTGGCGGCGTCCACCGACCTGCTGCGCAATCTGAATGTCTCATCGCCTCACACTGGCATGGTCTATAACCTGCCGGTGCACCAAGACACATTCGTTTCCGCCGGGGATCTTCTGGTACAGGTCGCCGATCTGCACCGCATTCGCGTGCGCGCGTTTGTCGATGAGCCGGAGATCGGCCGCCTGCAGAAAGGCCAGCCCGTCGAAGTCGCATGGGATGCACTTCCCGGTCGCGTCTGGAAAGGCACGGTCGAGCAGTTGCCCACCAATGTCGTCCAACGCGGAACTCGCATGGTAGGCGAAGTCACCTGCATACTCGACAATGCCGACCTCAAGCTGCTGCCTAATACCAATGTGAGTGTGGCCGTGATCCAGGCGCGCCACGACAATGCGTTGACGGTACCGCGAGAGGCTGTCCGGCAGGACGCCGAGGGCAAGTACGTGTTCCAGGTGGTCAATGGCGAGCTTAAGCGTCGCAATGTGCAGACCTCGGTCTCGAACCTGACGCGGGTGGAAATTGCCGGTGGGATTCCCGACGACGCGGTGCTGGCGCTGGGTGCCGTCAACATGCAACCGCTCCGCGATGGAATGCCGGTAAAGAACCCCACCTGATGAAATCTCCCGTGCGCAAGGCGACGTTCGTGTTGCTGGCCCTCATCTGTGCCGTGAGAGCTGTGGCTGCCGACCCGTCGGTCGAGCAAATGTTGGCGTCCGGCAGTGTCGACGAAGTGATCCGCGCGCTGTCGAATAAGAACGATGCGGCGTCCTTGAATCTGCTGTCTCGCGCCTATTACGCGATCGAACAATGGGACAACGCGGTGAAGAATGGCGAGCGCGCCGCCGCTCTCAGTCCGGACAACGCGATATATCACCTGTGGCTTGGCCGTGAATACGGCGAGAAGGCGGCGGCTTCCAACCCGTTCTCGGCGGCCTCCTTGGCGCGCAAAACGAAGAGCGAGTTCGAGACCGCGGTGAAGCTGGATCCCGCCAATGTGCAGGCCCACGCCGACCTGGCCGAGTACTACACGGAGGCGCCTTCGATCATGGGCGGTGGGGTGGACAAGGCGCGCGATCAGGCCACGCAGGTCGCCAAGTACAATCAGGCCACCTCGCATTGGATCCTGGCGATCATCGCAGAGAAGGAGAAGCGCTACTCCGACGCCGAAAGCGAATTGCGTCAAGCCGTCAAGGTGGCGAAGAATCCAGCGCAGTACTGGATGAACCTGGCATCCTTCTATCGCCGCCGATCGCGGATGGAAGACATGCAGAACGCGATATCCCAGGCGATCGCTCAACCCAACAAGAGTGCCGAGATCTATTACAACGCGGCGAGTGAGCTCTTTCAGTCGGGACAGAACTTTCCCAACGCCGTGCAATATCTGAAGCAGTATCTGGCTTCCAATGCCATGGTGGAAGATGCTCCAGCATTTCGCGCCCATTATCTGCTGGGGCAGATCTACGAAAAGATGGGCGACAAGTCCGGCGCGGTGGCGGAGTACAAGGCGTCATTGGCGCTGGCGTCGGGTTTTGCACCAGCCGGCAAGGCTTTGAGCCGGTTGCAGTAACGGTTGCCTGCATGACATTTCACTCGCACCAACGGCGCACGCTTAAGACACTTCGGTGTTGCGGGACGAACCGCGTTCGCCGCGTGGTGAAAACGATCGTTCTCGCAGGCGCTTTGCTCTCGTCACCAGGCACCTTGTGGGCTGACGGCGCGCCTGCAGCCGAGCCGCTTCGCTTCCGCACGGCCGTCGATCTCGCGCTGCAACACAGCGGCGTGATGGGTATCGCCACCGTGAATCAGTGGCGCTCCCAGAAGGCCTATCAGGAGGTACGCAATCATTGGCTGCCGCAACTGACCGTTGGCTCGGGGCTGGGATATTCGTACGGATTTCCTCTTACCCTGGAGGGCTCTGCGCCGGCAGTGGCCAATTTCACCTCGCAACAGTCGCTGTTCAATCTCTCGCTGAAGCAGTTCCTCAAGGCGGCCAAGATCGACTGGAAAGCGACTTCATTCGACGTTCAGGACAAGCGCGCCGAGGTGATCCTCGATACCGCATTGTCCTACGCCCAACTGGTAAACGTGACCGGCAAACTCAGTACTTTATCGGAAGCGCAGGCTGCGGCCGATAAGGCACAATTCATCACCGAAGAACGGCTGAAGGAAGGCGTGGACAGCAAGCTTGACCTCACCAAGAGCCAGCTCGCCGCGGCTCGAATTCGTCTGCGAATCGCGGAGGCTCAGGGACAGGCCGATGTGTTACGCGAACACCTCGCAAAGTTGACGGGGCTCGCGCCTACCGATATTCAGCCCGTTCCGGAGTCGATGCCGCAACTGCCGCTGGTTTCTCAGGACGACGACCTCGCAGCCAAGGCAGCCGCCAACAGTCCGCTGGTCAAACTGGCCGACCAGAAAGTCGAGGCCGCCGCAGCCCGAGCCAAGGGCGAACATCGCGCCACTCTGCCTTATGCCGACTTGGCAGCGCAATACGCCTACCTGGCAAGATTCAACAACTACGATCAGTACTTCCTCAATTACAACGCCAACAACCTGGCCGCAGGTCTGAACATCAAGTTCCCGTTCTTCAACCCGGTCCAGAAAGCCAGGGCGGCGCAAGCCGACGCCGATACCATCCTGGCCCGCAAGCAAGCCGACCTCACCAGAAACCAGGTCAGCGAGAACGCGCTCAAGTTGCAGCGGTCAACGCGGCAGTTGCAGGCAGCGACAGACGTCGCCAAGCTGGAGTGGCAGGTTTCACAAGGCGACCTGGAGGGCGTGCAAGCCCGAATTCAGACTGGAGCTGCTAATACCCGCGACGACCAAATCGCCCAGCTTGAGGTTGACGACAAGTATGCTGCTTATCTTGATGCGGAGTTTGAGTTGACCCGCGCCGAGCTCCAACTGCTCCGGCTTACCGGAGAACTGGAGAATTGGGCCATTCCGTCCCCATAATTCGCCATTCGCTGCGCCCCAAAAAGGCACCGTAACTGAAACATTTTCAAGAGCTTCCGCATGGCGGACGGCAGGCAACCGATGTTAAAATAAAATTCACCACTATGCCTTTGAAAACGTTGTTCCTGAACCCACCCTCGTTTGAGAACTATGACGGCGGAGCCAGTTCGCGCTGGCCTGCGACCCGCGAGATCGAGTCCTACTGGTATCCGGTCTGGCTGGCTTATCCGGCCGGCATGCTGGAAGGCTCGCGCATGCTCGATGCTCCCCCGCACCATGTGAGTGCGGAAGAAACTATCGAAATTGGCAAGGACTTCGATTTCCTCGTCCTGTTTACCAGCACTCCCGGCTTCCCCGGCGACATCAAGCTTGCAGCGCGGATGAAAGAGGCTAACCCGAATCTCAAGGTCTGCTTCGTCGGCCCGCACGTCACCACGCTTCCCGAGAAATCGCTCGCGGACGGCGAGGCAATCGATTTCATCGTGCGCCGCGAGTTCGACTACGCCACAGTGGAATACGCCAACGGCAAGCCGCTCAGCGAAATCCTCGGCGCATCGTATCGTGGCCCCAACGGCACCGTGATTCACAATCCCGATCGGCCTGCCGTCTCGGACCTCGACGCCCTGCCCGATGTGGTGGACGTTTACAAGCGGGACATCGATCCCCGCCGGTATAACGTTCCGTTCCTGCTGTACCCGTTCGTCGCGCTCTACACGACTCGTGGCTGTCCGGCGCAGTGCACGTTTTGCCTGTGGCCGCAGACCCTCAGCGGACACCCTTGGCGCAAGCGTTCGACTGACGCCGTTGCCGCCGAGATGAAGAAGGCCATGGAGTACTGGCCCTGGGTGAAGGAGTTCTTCTTTGACGACGACACTTTCAACATTCAGAAGGCGCGCACCATCGAGCTGTGCGAGAAGTTGAAGCCCCTGAAGATGACGTGGTCGTGTACCTCGCGCGTCACCACCGATTACGAAACCCTGAAGGCGATGAAAGAGGCGGGATGCCGTTTGCTCATCGTCGGCTATGAGTCCGGCGATCCGCAGATCCTGAAAAATGTAAAGAAGGGCGCGACCGTCGAGCGCGCGCGCCAGTTCACCAAGGACTGCAAGAAGCTTGGGCTCCTCGTCCACGGCGACTTCATCCTGGGACTGCCGGGAGAAACCAAAGAAACCATTCGCCGCACCATCGACTTCGCCAAGGAACTCGACTGCGAAACCATCCAGGTTTCGGTCGCGCATGCCTACCCCGGCACCGAGCTTTATGACTACGCCAAGGCCAACGGCTTCATTCTGAGCGAAGGCGCGCAGATGGTGGACGAGGGCGGTCACCAGGTTGCCATGATCGAGTATCCGGGGCTGCCTCGCGATTACGTCATGGAGATGGTGCACCGCTTCTATGACGAGTACTACTTCCGCCCGAAGGCCATCTTCCGCATCGTAAGGAAGGCGGCATTCGATTCCGGCGAGCGCAAGCGTCTGTACGTGGAAGCCAAGCAGTTCTTGACGCTGCGCGCAGCGCGTAACCGCGCGGTCAAAGAAGCCCGCAAGATTCAGGGCACGCTTGACCACTGCCGCCTCCCAAGCCGGCAGCAGTGCCCACGACTAGGACTGCAAGAGTATCCTGTTCGCGTGGACGGAAAGCTCGGACTCGGACCCACTGCTAGAATTGCGCCGAGGGTCCTGCCATGGAGCACCAAATTGTAACTGCCAGTGCGCTCCTTTGGAGCTTCCTGCTGACGCTTCTGGCCTACATTGCATTCGTACTTCGCGAAATCATCTCTGCCGGATCCGACAGGGCGATTGGAATCGGAGTCTTTCCCTACGTCTTAACACGCCCTTCGTTTTGGCTCACAGCCGCCGCGCTCACTGCGTTTGTACTGTGGTGGAAGTTGCACTAGATACTTGAGACAGTTCCGCGCCGTCTCTCGGCGAATGGCTCACTTCAACCCCGCACCGTCCCTATACCGTCACCGGGTCCACCACTTCGACAAACGGAAACCGGTGGAAGTCCGTGTCGCGGGTGCAAATCTGACGGATGCCATGCTCCCTCATCAGGATGGCGGTGTGCGTGTCATGCAACAGGTTACCTGCCAGGTGCGGCAGTTCCGCGAACACCTCTGCCGCTACCGCGGCGTGCCGAGGTGTGGCGGTAAGCACACCGATTCCGGGCGACTGCAGCAGGCTCGCAACGAAGCTCCACGCCTGCTTCACGCTCCACGGCCGTCTCATCACCCGCGGATGGGTCGTCACTCGGAGAAATTCGTACACTACGGGCCACGTCGTGAACCACGCATCCGGCTTGCGTCGCTGCCCCTCCAGCCAGTCGCGTGATGCCCCGTGCCAGGGCGAGTCCGCATCGGCTGCATAAATCAGCACATTGGTATCGACGACCATCACGGCCTATCTGCCTTCCATCGCATGGTACAGCACGTCCCGGTCGGCCACATCCACCAGGGCCCCGCCGCTGTGAAACACCGGCAGAGCTGGCAGGTCCGTCGCCTTCTTCTGCTTCTGTTCCCGAAACAAACTACGCAACGCCGTCTCCACCAGCTCAGACATGGTTCGCTGCTGTCGCGTCGCTTCTCGCTTGAGCTGGTTCATGACCGTATCGTCGATATTGAGCGTCGTCTTCATATGTATATCCATACCACCTGTATGGGTATATGGTCAATCCTCCCCAAAACCCCCACTCTACTACGCCGCTGCGCCTCGCTTCCGCGCAAAGCACGCAAAGACCGGTATCCCCGCCAGGATCACCGCGCATCCCCAAGCGGAATTCCGCAGATTTTCGGTGAAGGTGTAATAAAGCAGCACCGCCGCCACCAGCACAAACAGCGCGGGCACCAACGGATACCCCCATGTGCGGTACGGGCGTGGCGCATTGGGCTCCTTCCAGCGCAGTACGAACACGGTGCTGGCGGCGATCATGTAGAAAAGCCACTCCGCAAAGATTGCCAGGGAGAACAATTGCTTGAAACTCCCGGCAAACAGCAGCAGGAACACCGACAGCAGCAATTGCACGATCAGTGCGACGGAAGGCGTATGGAACCGAGGGTGGACCTCTGCCATCGCACGAAAAAAATAACCGTCGCGCGCCATTGCGAACGGCACACGCGCTCCGCTCATGATGGTTCCGTTCAGGGTGACCAGCATGGAAAGCGCCATTCCGGCGGAAACCACCGCTGCGCCCCACAGTCCCACGGCGACGGCGGTAGCATCTGACGCAGGACGCGGTGAGGCCGCGATGCTGGCTGCCGGCAGAACATACTGCACCGCGGCATTCGTCAGCATGTAGAGAACTGCCACGATTCCGACACCCGCAATCAGCGCTATGGGTATGCTGCGCTCAGGATTGCGGATCTCGCCGCTGACCATGTTCAGGTCGTTCCAACCGTCGTAGGCCCACAATGCTGCTACCAGGGCTGCCATGAAACCCGCAACGCCTCCGGTCGCGCCGGTAAAGTGCGTGTTGAAGTTTCGCCACGTTCCACTCGCTGCGGTAAATCCGATCAGGCCGACACTGACGATCATCACCACCTTGAGAATGGTGAAGTACAACTGAAATTCCCCCGCCCGCTTCACGCCGATGTAGTTCAGCCATGTGATAAGAGCGGCGGCAGCGATGGCAACCAGTTGTCCATAGCTGATGACGAACGGCATGCGCACCGCCGCGTGGTTAAGGAATGCGAGCACCGGGAACGTTCCGAGAATCCGCACGATCCCCGTGGCGATGGTTGCTATCGATGCTGGCTTGGCAATCGCAAACCATGTCCACGCATACAGAAAGCCGGGCAGCGGTCCATAGGCGTCACGAATGTAAACGTACTCGCCTCCAGCCTGGGGCTTCATCGCGCCCAGTTCGGCATAGGTGATCGCTCCCGCCATCGACAAGACGCCGCCGACAATCCAAGCCAGATAAACCAATTGCGCGGAGCCAACCGCCTGCATCATCTCGGCCGGAACCAGAAATATGCCGCTGCCGATGATGGTTCCGACCACAATCGCGCTCGCCTGACTCACGCCCAATTCACGAAGCAGGGTCGGAGCCTTGCTACTCGTCTCGCTCGTCTGAGTCATTTTTCCTGTCTTGCACTTAGAGCAACAGAATCGAACTATAAATGATTCACTCAGGTAAGCAGCCCGGAGGGAGGCGGGCATCCGCTGAGAACCGCCTACTCCTGGCGGATCTGAGTTCCTCAGCTCCCGTCTCGCCACGCAAGAAGACACTTGAACAAATGCCTGCGGCTCCATATATTCTGATCAATCCAGATCGATTGCGAACTGCCCGCAAAACGGGGTGAGTTGCTGTGTCTCCAGAATTGGAATTCGTCCGCCGCGAAACCGAACGCGCAACCCGTGGGGTCCCCCCCGACGCCTGGTTACGCGCGCCCCAGGGCAAGTGGAATTCTCTGCAGATACTTGAGCATCTCGTGCTGTCCTACACTTCGACCACCAAAGGGCTCTTGCGCACGATGGAGGCCGGTCAGCCCCAGGGCGGCAAGCCCGACCTCCGGCAACGCATGCGTTCGCTCTATGTATTGGGAATTGGACGGTTCCCGTCCGGCATCGAATCGCCCAAACATACAACCCCCCGCGACAGCCTGGGCGATGATCCGCTGCGCCGCTTTCACGACGCGCTGGTTGCGATGGATGCGACACTTACAGATTCCGAAAAGCGATTCGGCGCTCGCAGCCGGGTGCTTAACCATCCCGTGCTCGGCCCCCTCACCGCGCAAGCCTGGCGACGCTTTCACCAGGTTCATGGACGTCACCATCTGAAGCAGGTGACCGAACGGTTGAACGGGCACGCCTAGGTTCGGCTGATCGATCAGCGAAACAACCCGAAATACCAGCTCCAGATCTGCTTGCCAAGGAACAATGCGATGAGCGAACTTGCGCCCAGGAAGATTCCGAACGGCACTTCGCGGGAGAGAAAAGTCTTGGCGACAGAGGTGACGGAAGCTCCCGGCGCGTCTGGTCCACGGTGTTCCCCGCGACCCAGGGTGAGCATAGCGAAGGCAAAAATGGTTGCCATAATCGGGGCCAGGAAGACCACCAGCATTGTCAACTTGAGCCCGAGAAATGCTCCCACCATGGCGATCAGGGCTATGTCTCCAAACCCCATACCATCGCGCCTTCGCGCCAGGTAATACAGCGCCCACGTCAAATAGAAGAACCCTGCTCCAAACGCTGCGCCAAGCACAGCATCAAGCACTGACAATTGCGGACCAACCGGAACGCCACGCAGACCGAATGCGCTTAGCAGGAATGCCGTGCCTGACGAGTCGATGGGAGCAAGCCATGCCGTTGCCAGTCCGATGCCTATCCCTGAATAAGTGAATTCATGCGGCAGCAGCCCAGTCTCGGCGTCCATGAAGATCAGGCCAACGATGAGAAAACAGAATATGGAAGATTTCAGGGTCAACCAAGTAAGTCCGAAAGACGCGAAGCAGGCCACAAAGAGGGCTGCCGTGAACAATTCCACCGCAGGATAACGGAGAGAAATGGGCAGACCACAGTCGCGGCAACGGCCGCGCAGGATAATCCAACTGAGCACGGGAACGTTGTCGCGCCAGCGAATCGATGCCCGGCAGTGTCGGCAGAACGACGGCGGCGAGACAATCGACCAATCGTGCGGAATCCGGCTGATGCACACGTTGAGGAAGCTGCCGAATATCAGTCCTGCAACGAAGAGCGCGCATTCGAGGATGAGGTCCAAGTTCTATTAGAGTACGTTGTCTTGGGTAGGCGAAGGAAGTGCGACGCCAGAAGTAGACGATCCAAGCGCTCGTCGCTCTGAGCGCCGACCTCACTCGCTCGATGCGACAAGCGCAGCCTATTTCCGCCGTTGCGAGTTACGTAGCTTGCGGGTTACTGAATGGGAGTACGGCCGGCGGCCCGGTTGTTCGAGGTCTGCTGCGTTACCGTAACGGTGTTGATCAACAGAAAACTAAGCGTCGATTCGGGAGCAAGCTTGATCTGCTCGCCCTTCTTGGTCGCGGCCGCGCCGGTTCCGGCTCCCGCACCGGCTACGGAACCGATGGCCGCGCCTTTGCCTCCCCCAGCGATCCCACCGATAATGGCGCCGATCGCGGCACCGCCGCCTGCCTTGACCGCTGTGTTCTTACCTTCGCCTTTGCCCTCGCGCGACCAATGGCTGGTTTGGATGTTGTACGTTCTTCCGTTCACCGAAAGTGAGGTGAGTTCGAGCGTCAGCAGCGAGTTGCCCGCAAAGCGTCCGGCGCTTTTGACGTCGACAACGTGGCCTACGACATCGGCGCCCGAAGGAATCACGGTTTCATCGTCGATGACGATCGGGGCGCCCAGCGTGGCATGAAAGGAATCGCCCACCTGGTTGCGTTCGGTGTCCAGCGAGTCATTCAGCCGCACTGTCAATTGTGTCCCCGCCGGGATGGTGATTTTCTTAGGCGGAGGAGGCGGAGGCGGAGCCTTCGCCACTGTCGGCTCAGGCATCGGTGCCGGTGGAGGTGCCTGCTGCAGGCTACTGCTGGCGCCGCCCGCTGCGGGAGCACCTGCTGAGCCGTCACCAGCATCAGCAATAGGACTTCCCCTCTGTCGCTTGGACGCACTCTTTGCAGTCTGAGCAGTTGCAGCGGTTGCCGCGCGACGCTCCACGGCCGGAGGCGGAGTCGATTGCGCCTGTTGCACCACCAAGTCGTTGACTACCGTCCTCACACCCACGACGGTAGCCGCATCACTAGCTGCTGCAGCCCGTTCGATTTCGCTGCCAACGTTGCCAGTAAGGGTGACAACGCCGTTGGCGGCTTGCACCCCAATCTCCTGGCCACTGATAGTCGAATCACTGCTGATCTTGCTCTGAACTTCGGCCGCGACCTGCGCGTCGGTGCGCGCCGGCGCCTTGCTACAACCCGACACGGCGGCCAACATCGCTGCTATTGTCATGAGGCCGAGAACTGCAAGCTTCGCTTTCATGACGGCTCCTAAGACGGTCGTTGACCTAATAAACCCCGCTTTCTCCAACTTGTCTCTGGTGTCGCGACGAATGGAAGTCCTGCCCACGCGGCACTGCCGACGATACACAACCAGCGCAGGTTCACCTTCTGCCCGTTAAGCCCAGCAAATCCCGGCTTCCAGCGCAGTCGGCGAAGGCGGAAGACAAGAGGGGTCAGCTTTGTGCGTCTGTCAGGCGGTTATTGATGGCAAACAGCGCCAATTCCAACCTGCTTCCCACTCCCACCTTGTCGAAGATATTCGTCAGATGGTGCTTTACTGTATCTTCGCTCAGAGAGAACCTGCGGGCGATTTCCTTGTTGCTCAATCCCGCCACAATGGTCGTCAGGATGTCCATCTCCCGCTTGGTAAGGCCGAAATTCTTCTGGGGCCTGTCGCCCGAAGCATTCAGCCGCATGAACTCGACGATGTCGCCGACCGCTTCACGGCCGATCCAGTATTCACCTGCCATGACCGTACGAATAGCTTTCATCAACAACTGCGTGGCGGCCTCTTTCATCACCACTCCACGGGCTCCCAGTTGCAGCGCCTGTACGATTTGAATACGTTCAATCGCCGCAGTAAGCACGATGATCTTGGTATTCTTGCCGTCTCCGGCAGAAGAGAGTTCCCGCATGGCTTCCATGCCTGGCGACCGCGGCATGTTGAGATCCAGCAGCAGAACGTCGGGTTCGAGTTCCCGCGTCTGGGACACAGCTTCGCTGCCGTCAGCGGCTTCCCCTACTACTTCCAATTCCGGTTCGGCCTCCAACAAACGACGGAGTCCATCGCGAAAGATCGTGTGATCATCCGCTATGACGATGCGCACTGTAGCGACCTTGCTATCCATAGAATTCATACCCTTTCTGAGGAACCGTAATTTCCAATCGTGAACCGTGGCCGGGACTCGACTCAATCACCAAGTCCCCACCGATGGCTCGAACCCGCTCCTTGATCACCGTTGGACCCCGGTGAAGCTCGTCTAACTCCGTCAATGTCAACCGCCCTGGAAACGGAAATCCGCGGCCGTCGTCGTCGATCACCAGCTTCCACAATCCATTCTGGGCTCCGAACCGAACATACACCGACTGCGCTCCGCTGTGCTTCCTGACGTTCACCAGGCCTTCCTGCACGACTCTGGCCAATTCCCTGCAGGCAGCCGCCGGCAGTGTAACTTCCTCCAGTTCGGAGACGAACCGCGCGTTGACGCCGGTATCGCTGCGAAAACGTTCTACGAGTTGGGCAAGAAAGTCAAGGAATTGATGAGGTCCAATCTCGACAGGCCTCATACTCTGCATCAGTTCGCGCATGTTCAGCACTTCTTCCTGCAGCAACTTTTGGATGTGGCCAAGCTCAGCGGACTGGGAATGACCGTTGGCTCTCCGCCGCAAGACATCCACCTGCATTTCTATGCTGATCAGCGATTGGATGGCCGTATCGTGGAGCTCACGCGCCACTCTGGCACGCTCCATTGCCCCTGCACGGGCACGCAGGCGTCGAAAAAGGTAGATCGAATACAGTGCCGGAGCAACTTGCGCGAGCACATTCTGGGCGAAGCGCAACTCGCGGTCCCGGTTCCAGCCCAGGCGGCCGTTAATCAGCACAAATCGACCAGTCCATTCGCGGCCTACCTCAAGTTTGACGGCGAGCACCGACTTTGCTCCATCCACCGGCATCGGCAAGTCGCTTATTTCCAATGAATTGAGACGCCTGCCTTCGTCGTCGATGGCGTCGATCCTCAAGCTCCCGTGCTTCCCCTGTTCCATGAAAAAAGTATGCGGATATTCCGCCATCAGGGCTGAACTGCATTCAGAGGGCCGGAGCTCTCGAACCTCGTGGACCGGCTGAGGAAGCGGCCGTACCTCCCAGCGATAGAAGCGCCCAGAACCGGCCTGCGTTACCACTTCGTAAACGCGATCTCCCAGGAACACCCGCGCTAACTCCCCCGAGATGTCGATGAGTGCGTCGCTGAGACGGTTCCCAACGCGCGCCTTCGAAAGCAGGTGATTGGTCAGGGCGATTTCGGCTCGCACTTCCTTTTCACGTTCGGCAAGATAACCCAGCAAGAAACCAGCCATCAGGAGAAACCCGCACCGCAGCACCAGCAGTGACCAGTCCAACGGCGTGTACAGCAAGCGGTTCAGTCCCGACGGTCCAAACGCAACCACGGTTTCCTGGAACACCAGCAAGAGAGCGCTAACTGCTGACGTCAGCACCGTTTCATAGAGTCCAAAACGGAACGCAGTTGTCATGAGCGCGAACAGGAAGAACACAAACGCGAGGGTGTTTGGTGGATCGGCAAACAAACACAACGTAATTGGCCAGACAACGTCGCTCACCTGCATGACCTTCACAAACGATGCTCCCGGGTCGGGATTCATGAGCAGCCAGATCAGAAATCCCAGGCTTTGTACGCAGTAGACCAGCAGTAGGAAGATCAACAACTGGTTGTAAGGTTCCGGGGCTAACGGGTGAGTCAGAGCGACGATTAGCGAGGTCCCGCCCAGAAAAACCCGAGATACCGCCAGCACCCGCTCAAAGCGAGGGTTCTCGTACTGCAACCCGGTAGCTCGGAGTCTGGTCAGAAATCGAGGTGGAAGGCGTGACGCGAGCACTTGAGCGTCCTTGGTCGGCATTAATCCGGCGCTGCAGAATTATGCACACGAAAGGGCCATTTCGCAATCCTCAGGTAGTGTGAGCCGGGGTCACCCCGTTTGTCTTGCCGCGGGATGCCGGAATACTGGTTTGCTCAGGGCGATTGTCACTACGGCCCGTGATCGCGCTCACTGCGGTCTGGTAAGTCCAGTGCTATCTTACACATTGGAGTGAAAGAGTTTGCGATTGCCTGGAGCTGCAAAGCTGCCGCCCAGCTTCGCAGAGCTCGCCCGGGAACCTGAGATCATCCTTGGTTCTGCGGTTCTTGACCTTGTCTTCTGCGGAGCCGGGAATGTCCTTATTGGCCCGAAGGAGGTATTCATCGTGAACTCCAAGTCGTGGTCCGGAATACTGGTCCTCGTATTTTCTGCCGCTTTGCTGCTCCCCATGGCTTGGTCGCAAGGGCCCGGCAAGACCGGTCCCAAATATGATCTAGCGAACGAAGTCAAAGTCACCGGTACGGTCACAGAAATCCGGGTAACGCCGGGAGCGTGGGAAGGAATTCACCTGGTCGTGAAGTCCAGTGAGCAGACCGTGATCGTCCACCTAGCCCCCGCCGAGTTTCTCAAGGAACTGGATTGCTGGATCAAGGTCGGCGACCAGGTTGAGGTTGTGGGTTCAAGAGCGCCCGACAACAACGACGAAATCCTGGCCCGGGAAGTCACCTTCGGAAACAACACGATGGTATTACGAGATCCCAAAGGCATTCCCATTTGGGCGGGATGGAGCCCTGAAAAAGCTTTTGGGAAGTAGGCAGCCGCCTCGATTGCGTCGTTCGCCAGGCCATTCACTGGATCGCCCCTGACCCTGGTTCAGTTCCTCCGTCAGAAGCCCGGACATCCGGACTCCCGGCAACTGAGATGGACTACTTTACAACCTGGAGAAAGGCCCCGCTAGTCGCGTCCACGGCGATGCGGAGCTTCGCGTCTCTGGGATTTTCGCCATACGCGACCTCCCAAACCAGTTGATTCTTGGACGCATCCCAGGAAAGCACAAAAATCACCGGCTGCTTGGGATCGTTCCTGGTCAGCTTTTCGCCGCCGTTCTTCTGCGCGACCTCGTAGGCCTTATCGCTGTCAACTTTGAGAAAGGCGATGTCAAAGGGCACGGTCGAGTTGTTGCTCGCGCTCCAACTGTCCTCGGCCGAGAAGCTAATTCCCTGCTCAGGCGCATCCGGGCCGACCAGTCCTGACCACACGAAAAGTTTCATCATTCGTTTCGACGGAGAAGCGAACGACGCCCGCCACAGACCCGCCTTGCCTTCGGCGGTCGGCGCATCGGCAGTGAACTGTGACTGCACGCGAAATGGTTTCGCATCCGCCGCCCACAGACGCGCGGAGAGATACATGCGCTGGAACGCCGTGCGGCCTGTATCGTATTGCGCTTCCTTGACAACCGGCTTAGTCGCCGGCTGAGGCGCAGTTTCCGGTGCGGCCTTCTTTTCCGACGAACAGGAAACAATCAGCAGTAGTAGTGCGGAGCAAAAGAAGGCGAGTTGGAACTTTATCTTGGGCACCAGGCAGGTCTCCCGCTTGAATTGGTTACAGACACTTCAGCAAGTGACGAAGCTGTCGGCGCGGTAATGAAATTTCTACGGAGCGATTGGTAACGCTCTTCCCTGCTTGACCCGCTCGTACACCTTCACGTATTCGCGCGCCGAAGAGGCCCATGAATAATCCTGTGCCATGCCGTTGCGCATCAGGCTTTGCCACTTCTCGGTGTCGCGGTAGGCCAGAATTCCCGTCTTCACGGTATCGAGTAGCGTCTCTCCACTGTACTCCTTGAACTTGAATCCTGTCCCCTTGCCGGTGGCGGGATCAAACTGCTCGATGGTGTCATCGAGTCCTCCGGTGGCGCGCACAACGGGTACGGTCCCGTACTTGAGACTGAAGAGCTGGTTCAATCCGGCCGGCTCGTACCGTGACGGCATGAGGAACATGTCAGCACCCGCCTCAATCTTGTGCGCCAAGCGGTTGTTGAACTCGATCTTCACCGCAAACTTCTGCGGATATTGTTTGTTGAGGCGCCGGAACATGTCCTCGTACTCGCGATCGCCGGTGCCGAGTGCAATCACGATCATGTCTTCCCTCGCCATCCGGTCAGCTACCTGCTGAATCAGGTCAAAACCCTTCTGCCCTGCGAACCGCGAAACGATTCCCACCACCGGCAACTGCGTATCGACGGCCAATCCAAATTCCTTGAGCAGGTCTTGCTTGCACTTGACCTTGCCGGAAAGATCGTCAGCCGAATAATTGGCGGTGATCATCGGATCGGCCGCGGGATTCCATTCCGAATAATCGACACCGTTGAGAATGCCTGTAAGCGTGCTGGCTCGCGCCCTGAGCACACCCTCCAGACCGAAACCATATTCGGCCGTCTGTATCTCCTGGGCGTACTTTTTGCTCACCGTGGTGAGATAGTCGGAATCGCTGATCGCACCCTTCAGGAAGTTGACCTTGCCGTAGAACTCCAGCCTCCCCATGGTGAACAGGTCCCACGGCAGCATTAAGAGCGGCAGAACTTCCGGTGGAAACAGCCCTTGGTATCCGAGGTTGTGAATCGTGAAGACGCACGGTGTCTGCGCGAAGGCAGGGTCTTCGCGGTACAGCGTCTTCAACAGAATCGGAATCAGCGCGGTCTGCCAGTCATGGCAATGGAACAGGTCTGGCTTCCCCAAGGTCTTGGTCGCCTCCAGCACGGCGCGGCAGAATAGCGCGAACCGCTCGGCGTTGTCGTGGTAATCGCCCAGGGGCGTTCCGTATAAGGCATCGCGGTCGAAGAAGGGCGGGTAGTCGATGAAGTAGAACTGCACGCCGTTGCGCACGCCGCCGTCCAGCACGGAACAGAAACGATAGCGGTCATCGAATGGAACCGTGATGCTGCGGATTACCTGGCGCGGGTTGTCCAGTTTCGTCAGCCGATAGCGGGGCAGGTACACCGTAACTTTGTGGCCAAGTTGCGCCAACTCCTGCGGCAGCGATCCCACCACATCTGCGAGCCCGCCGGTTTTCGAAAAGGGGACGCATTCGGATGCCGCAAAGGCGATATGCATGAAACCTCCAAGCTCGGTCGAACTTCCCTCGGACAACAACCGAACAGCGCAATGCAGCCAGCGCGTTTATGATATTGCGACGAGCAAACAGTTGAGTCTAATCGCCGAATCGAAAGAGGGTCAACGTGGCCAAGTCCGTGTCCCATGAAAAACATGTGAACAAGAACGAAAAACGCAAGCCGAAGTTGGGACAGAACTTCCTGATCGACCACTCTGCTGCGCGGCGGATCGTCGATGCCCTGGGTGATGTCTCAAATCGCACCGTTGTGGAGATCGGGCCGGGTCAAGGCGTGCTCACCGACATCCTGGTCAAGCGCGCCAGGAAGGTCATTGGCATCGAGCTTGATCGCGTACTCGCAGCTCAAATGCGAATGCGTTACGCGACGTTGAGCAATGTCGAAATTCTCGAATCCGACTTCGTCACCGTGGAGTGGATTTCCATGGTCGGACGCCGTCCTGGTCCGCTACACGACCTGCGCCCCACGCAGCCCGAAACCGTCGACATCATCGGCAACCTGCCTTACTACGCGACCTCCGACATCGTCCTGCGCATTCTCGAAGAGCACCAGAACATCGGCCGCGCCGTCATCATGGTGCAGCGCGAAGTGGCCGACCGTATTTCCGCGGCGCCGAGTTCGCGCGACTACGGATTACTTTCCGCTACTGCCCAGCTGTTTGCCCGCGTTGACAATCTGTTCACGCTTCCACCCACAGCTTTTGATCCTCCGCCCAAAGTGCATTCCAGTGTGCTGCGGCTAACCATGGCTCCGCGCGCGGAGGAGTTACAGGTTGAGGCCGGCCCCTTTCTCGAGATGTTGAAATTGGCCTTCGGGCAGAAACGCAAGACGCTGGTAAACAACCTGAAGGGACGCTACAACGACAAGGCTATACGTGAAGCCCTGAAGGCGGATGGCATAAGGACGGACATCCGTACTGAGGCCCTCTCGCTTGAAAAGATGGCTCAGTTATTCCGGACCCTGCAACAGGCGTAAAATTTGATTGGGATGCCATAGTCCGAACCGAGAACCAGGGCATGCGAAGGAGCGATCACCATGACCACCGCTATTCGCCAGCCAGCCGTTGCGGGCCGATTCTATCCAGCAAACGCGCAGCACCTGCGCACCGAAGTGGAGACTTTCACTACTCCCCGCGCCACAGCAAAACAAGAGCCGGTCGAAACCGAAACGAAGATACCCGCGGTCGGGTGCATCGTCCCCCACGCTGGTTACATGTACTCCGGAGCGGTTGCGGGGGCGGTCTATCGCAGGCTGGAGCTGCCGTGGCGGTGTGTAATTCTCTGCCCCAACCACACCGGGAAGGGCGAGCCGCTGGCCATCATGAGCCATGGGGCGTGGCATACTCCGCTCGGCGACGCACCCGTTGACGCTGAGCTAGCGGAAGCCCTGAAAGCCGCCACTCCCTTGCTCAGTGAGGACCACGAGGCCCACCGTTTCGAACACGCCCTGGAAGTGCAGCTTCCATTCCTGCAGGTGCTGCGCCCCGGCTTTCAGTTCGTCCCCATCGTCGTCGGTACCGGCAACTTCGAAGCTCTGAGCGCGCTTGGAGGCGTGATCGGAGAACTGCTGTCCGATTCGTCGGAAACGGCCCTGGTGATCGCGTCCAGCGACATGAATCACTACGAAAGCGACGGCGTCACGAGAGTCAAAGACCGCCGCGCCATCGATCAGGTTTTGGCGCTCGATCCACGCGGCCTATACGACACGGTGCGCGAGGGACACATCAGCATGTGCGGCTATGGCCCTGCGACCATCATGCTTACTGCCGCCCGCAGGATGGGAGCGACCAAGGCAGAACTCATTCGCTACGCAACTTCGGGCGACGTATCAGGAGACCGTGACATGGTCGTGGGCTACGCCGGAATCGCCGTGTATTGATCCCAGCTCCTTCGATGCAAAACAAAGGGTGGCCGCAAAGCCGCCCCTCTTGTGATTGCCACGAAGCCTACTTGGGATTGGCACTGGCAGCGCCGTGAGCAGCCCCGCCGGAACTGGCCGCACGGCCCATGCCTCCAGAGCTGTGTATCGGTGCAGGGGACCGTTGCATGGGAGCCCCTGCGCCTTGCACAGGCCCTATGCTTCGTCCAACGCTCGGCGCCGCCGGCGAGCTGAAGCCCGGCGACGACCACGCAGGAGCCGGAGCGGCGAACACGTGGCCGGATTGGTTGTGACTACGCGCAACGTTTTCACGTTCGACACCAGCACCCGAAGTCGCTGTTCCCGGAGCCGCGAACGTCCTCGCGTTGGCAGGGGCTGCGTCAGAACCGCTCGTCCTGATTGCTCTGGAGCCTCGCGCTGGAGCTGCCGAATTTCCGTAACGCGTTCCGCCCGTCATTGGCGATGTCATCCCGACCATGCTCGACCGATCGATCACGCTTCGGAAGTTCGGTGGAACAGGTCCGCCCGGAATGTAAGCCGGCGCTTGGCCAATTCGTCCTACCATAATCGGCGGCCGATGACCCATAACCGGCGCTGGCGGAGCCGTCGGCGCTGTATATCCGGGAGGTCCCTTGATGACTGGCGTTGTCGCCTGCCAATTGGTAATAGTTCCGCCGTGCTGAAACGAGTTGCCCGGCACCCAGAACCAGCCGATTCCTGACGAATACGCCCACGACCCGTAGTGATAGGGCAACCAGCCCCAGGCATACGCCGAAGCCCACGAATAGCCCACTCCTGGCGCATACGCCCACGCTCCGGCAACATAGGGATTCCATCCCATCCAACTCGAGGCGCCGTACGGCTGCCACACCATTCCGTAGCCAGGAACCATCATGAAGCCGCCGTAGTACGCGAGGTCCTGAAAACCATATCCTGCTAACTTCGGACCGCCGAACGCCCCGTACCCTGTATTGTTGTAGGCATAAGCGCTCTGGTACGCGGCGCGCTCGTTGTTCCATCTGTCGAGCGGATTGCTATCGATCCCTTTGGCGAGGATGAACCCCGCAGGATTCGTCGCGTCGACCGTCAGAGTGTCTTTCTTCTTGATCTTGACGCCCTCTGCGTTATCTCGCAGCCGGATTTCTCCGTTGAGGACGGCAACCTGCACCTGGTCTCCGCTCATCATGAATCGTGCCTGAGAATTCCGCTGCACTACAAACGCGCTGCCGGCGGCGATAACGCGATAGATATTGTTCTTGCCGGACTCGGTGTCGAAGTACATGGTGCCGCGAACCAATTCGACTTCATTGACCAACTCTCCGGCGTCATTGATCAGCAACTGGCGGAACTTCACGTCCGTGGCTTCGCCCAAGCGCACCGTGCTGTTGTTCTCAAACTCGACTTCCGCGAGACCGTCAGTCCCGGTCACAATACGGGTGCCTTCCACAATCGGCGAATTCAGGATGGCTCGCTCCAGTCCTTGGCCCCCGGTTCGATCCATCTGCACGGATCCATCTTCGTAGCTCAAGCGAACGATCCTGACATGCGATGTCGCCTGCGCGGACACAGCCGCCAGCAGCATCACAACCAAGGCAGCCACCGAGAGGTTCCTGCGGTTTGCCATATCGTTCCCCCTTTGAGCCCTTTTGCGGATGTTCTTCACAGTCTCAGCCTTTAGCGCATCCGGGACACGTATCCCTCGTTCTCCACCTTCATTAAACACCCGTTTGATGCTAAGTTGCCGAAAATCGGTGCGTCCGGCAAAGCGCCATCCCATTTCGAAAGCGCAGATTCTACTTCCACGGGAGAGTCTTGACTTGCGGGATTACTGCTGGGCCGGCGTCGGGGCCGGGCTCGGCCCACCGCTTCTCATGCTCCTCAGCAATTGTTTGGCGATCATTCGATTGATGTGCATCATGTTCGGATCGTCCCCGATCTTCTGCAATATGGGCTCAATCGCCTGCAATTCCTCGACATAGTGGGCTGCCTGCATGTCTTGCAGGGATCGCAACTGAGCGTCCACGCCGAGCTTGTCGAAGCGATACTTGAAGGCCAGTTGGCGGCCGTAGTCCACCGTCGTGGCAATCGCCTGAAAGAGCCGGGTCAGTTCCTGCACGTCTGAATTTGGCGAATAGTTGTACGAGCTGGAGTGCTCTCCGCTCTCCCCATCGCCGGCGGCCCGTCCGTGGTATTCCAGGGTCTTCTGCCCAGTCTTGGCGATGTTCTTTTGCTTGGCCTCGAAGTTTCCTTGAAAATAATTCAGCTTCTTGGCCAACTCGAAGATCTTCTGCCGGCTGGTGTCCGTCATGGTGAAGTCCTGCGAGAAGGCGTCGCCGTCACCGCTTTCGACGGGATTTCCTACACCCTCGAAGTGGGTCTTCCCCGCGTCATCAACTGTGATCGAATATCGCAGCCACGGACGGCCTTCGTCCCAGTCGAATTTGAATGCAACATAGGATCCGGTCGGCGGCGCCACGGCAACGGGTTGGTGCACGGTTTGAGCTGAAGCACCCAACGCGCAGAAAACGACCATGTTGACGAAGTACCGGACGGCCCGAATTTGCATTCTCGCGAATGATTCTAACCGAATGCAGACAAGTAGCGCCTCCCACTCCCAATGGCAGTGGGCACGCGACAGCCGCGAATCCAAGGCGGTTACTTGTGAGAAGGCGATTTGTCGCCAACTACTGTGCGGACTAGCGGCCGAGCCCCATACGGGCAAAGCGTACAAGAGTAGCCAAGCCCTCCATGCGAAGCCAGTTAGACAATTGCTCCAGATGATGTGGTTTCCCCAAAAGGGTCCCCACCATAGTGGAGAATTTCTTCAGAAATGCCTTGCTTCAAGCATAGGAATCCGAGTAGAGTCCAGCAACTCGGCGAAACTGTGTTCGTGCACCGTGCCAAATCCTTGAATGACACCAGAGTGGTTCGCAGGTTGGCGCGATTCTTCCATTCGGCGCAAGATAGCTGTCGACAGCAGGCCTCCTCACTCCCTATCCCGAAACGAATGGCTCCGTTCCTCGTGACGGCGCTGCCGAACTCACTTCGCAGCGGCATGTTGACGCTGCAAAGTCGATGCCGTGTGGAGGTGGCAGATTGCAATCGCGAGGGCATCGGCGACATCTGTCGGCTCCGGAGGCTCGGGAAGCCGCAACAGGCGCGCCACCATCAACTGCACCTGCGACTTCTCCGCGCGGCCGTAGCCCACAACTGCAGATTTGATGGATAGAGGTGAGTAAGCAATTACGGACAGTCCCGCCTGGGCCGCGGTCAACATGGCCACACCGCGAACGTGCCCGAGCTTGAGCGCCGACTTTACATTCACGGCGTAGAAAACGTCCTCGATCGTGACTACTTCGGGGGAATAGCCGGCGATGACATCGCTCAAACCCTGGCAGATCTTCATCAGCCGGAGCTCCAGCGCCTCTCGCGGAAGCAGCCGGATCGCGCCGCTGCAAACATGTTGCAGCGTGCCTTGCTCGTCCTGCTCGACGACACCGTAGCCGGTGTATTCTCCGCCGCAATCTACACCCAGAACTCGCATGGTCTTGCGCCGAGTGTAGCAGGCGCCGGCGCATATGGGGATTGCGAATCTAGGGTCGCTGACTTATCCGTGACCCCAGACGCCCGGTAAGCATGAGGCCGATCATGCGGAAGTCACTGATGAATGACCAGAAGGGATGGCCGAAGGTGGCAGGCTTGTTCTTCTCCAGGAGAAAGTGACCGGTCCAGGCAAACCCGTAACCGATGGGAAAGAACAGCAAGGCATACCAGGGATGCCCCAGATACAGCGCGCCCGCTACGACCACGACGCCAAGCGTCGTCCCAACGGCATGCAGAATACGGTTGCGAGGGTCGCTGTGTTGTTGCAGGTAGAACTCGAAGAACTCGTCATACGATGCAAATTTCTTCGGATCAGTCATGGTATTTGTCGGCCGGGTAGCCCTGGAATCAACCTCAAACGCGTCAGAAAGTGTGCGACGACCACCAGAACTCGCGCTCATACGTTACCATCTTTTACAGTAACTTCAAGTGAGGGATGCTCGAGCGATGAGAATCGGCATTTTGACGGGCGGAGGCGACTGTCCTGGCCTGAACGCAGTCATACGGGCAATTGTGCGCAAAGGGGTTCTCCATTACGACGATGAATTTGTAGGCTTCATGGAAGGCTGGCGGGGCGTCGTTGAGAACAAGACGATGGTCCTGGACTACGACGCCATCTCCGGCATACTGCCGCGTGGCGGCACCATCCTGCGCACGTCACGGACGAATCCATCCAAGCGCGAAGGTGGTTTGGCGCGTTGCATGGAGACCTTGAAACACAACAACCTCGATGCATTGATCGCCATTGGCGGTGACGACACCAACAGCGTTGCCCAAAAGTTGTTCGAGCAAGGCATCAAGGTCGTGGGCGTTCCCAAGACTATCGACAACGACCTGAGCGGAACCGACTTCTGTTTCGGCTTTGACACTGCCGTCAACACCGCCATGGAGGCCATTGACCGCCTCCACACCACTGCTGAAGCGCATCAGCGCGTCATGGTGGTGGAGGTCATGGGCCGCGACGCCGGCTGGATCGCCATGTACAGCGGTATCGCGGGCGGCGCCGACGTCATCCTCATTCCCGAGCGTCCCTTCGATGTCGAAGAGGTTGCAGAGCGCATTCGGCTGCGCCACGCGCGCGGCCGCTACTTCAGCATTATCGTGGTCGCCGAAGGCGCCAAATTCGCCAGCGACATCGATCCTTCCCAAGGCGCTCCCGTGGTCACCGAGATGGGAAAAGACGAGTTTGGCCACGTTCGCCTTGGCGGTGTAGGGCAGATCCTGGCGCGCGAGGTCGAACGCCGCACTGGGCTGGAAACCCGCTACGTAGTGCTGGGACACATCCAGCGCGGTGGTTCGCCCAGCGCCTTCGATCGCGTACTGGC
The DNA here is from genome assembly GCA_963758255.1 of uncultured Acidobacteriaceae bacterium. Taxonomy (GTDB): domain Bacteria; phylum Acidobacteriota; class Terriglobia; order Terriglobales; family Acidobacteriaceae; genus DASRAA01. The sequence goes on along the minus strand of CAVWUX010000001.1, from coordinate 678,848 downwards.
GTCGCGGTACGGCGCCGGGGCCATCGATATGGTGCACCGGGGAGAGTTCGGCTGCATGGTCGCGTTGCGCGGGAATGATATCGTGTCCGTGCCGCTCACCGAGGCGATCAACAAAAACAGGCTGGTGGACCCGGCGCTGATTGACGTTGCGCTTGGACTCAGCGAACCACTGAAGAGCGATAAGGAGTAGTACGCGGTTGCAAGGATTCGCAGCCAGATCGGGCCTACGGGACAAGAAAAAAGTTGTCCAAAAAGTTCCACGTGGAACACACACTTTTAAGCCATGCCGGAAGTCGAGCCGACACCTTCGTCTCGAAATCTGTGGCTCTAAGTCCTTACGCTGGAGATGGATAGCTATAACTCAAATGGGTTCAACCACTTGCGAGCAATTTCCGCCCAATTCATTGATTCTAAACAGTCGTGAAGAAGCAAAAATGGCGAACCACAACCCTTTTCGCCAGTAAGGTCAGAAACTGTATGGTAGAGAACCCCCCACACTTCGCGAGGAGATTCGCATTGCTGGGCAAATTGGTTTCCTGCGCAGCTGCCACCGTCCTGGCTTTCGCGGCCACGGTACAGGCGCAAAGTCCCTTCGCCCCGAAAGTCACCGGCCCACTTTCGCAGCGCGTTGTGGCCTATCAGATTGACGCCAAGTACGATCCCGAGAAGCACACGGTCGATGCCACCGAAACGCTGACCTATCGCAATCTCACCGGGCAAGCGCTCGACCACTTTCCGTTTCATCTCTACCTGAACGCCTTTCAGCCGAATTCCACCTGGGTCCACGAAGCCCATCGCGACGGCAGCTTCCGTACCAGCACGTTCGGTAATGGCTGGGACCCCAAGCGCAATGGTTCGAGCGACGTGATCTCGCTGGAAGTGGTCGGCATGGGCGATCTGACCAAGCAAATCAAATTCATCTCGCCCGACGACGGCAATCCAGACGACAAGACAGTGATGGACGTTGCTTTGCCTCGGCCTGTCGAACCGGGGCAGGACGTTACCTTCAAGATCAAGTTTCGCGCAACGTTCCCCGAAGTTATCGCCCGCACCGGCTACAAACGCACTTTCCTTCTAGCAGCCCAGTGGTTCCCCAAAGTTGGCGTTTGGTGGAATGGCGCATGGAACTGCCATCAGTTTCACGCCATGACGGAGTTCTTCGCCGACTTCGGGACCTACGACGTGAAGATCACCCTGCCCAAGGACTACATCATCGGCGCTACCGGGGTGCAGACGGGCGATACCGACAACGGCAATGGCACCAAGACAGTCGGATTCCACGCTGAGGACGTCCACGACTTTGCCTGGACCGCCGACCCACACTTTGTCGTCAAGGAGAGCACCTTCGACGGCAGCGTCGGTCCGGTGAAGATCCGCCTTCTGACCTATCAGAGCCACAAGAGCTCGTGGCCGCGCTACCTCGATGTCATGCAGGGCTCGATGAGGCGCTTCGACGAGTGGTACGGCCCCTATCCCTATGCTCAAATCACCGTCGTCGATCCTCCCCATGGCGCGCTCGAGGCAGGAGGAATGGAGTACCCGACCTTCATAACCGGCGGTACATTCTGGTGGTCTCCAAGGGGCCAGAAGTTGCTGCCCGAAGTCGTGACCGAGCACGAGTTCGGACACCAATATTGGTATGCCATGGTGGCCACCAACGAGTTCGAAAACGCGTGGCTTGACGAGGGCATCAACAGTTACACCGAGGTAAAAGTTGTCGATAGCCTGTACGGCAAGAACACCAGCATCCTGAACTGGCTGGGCGCGCAAATGGGCGATGCCGCACAGCAACGTATGTCGTATCTCGGGGTGGCCGAAACCGATCCGCTGTCGCGAATCAGCTATCAGGACATGAGCATGGGTTCGTATGGGGGCATCACCTACGGCAAAACCGCGACCATGCTGCTGACGCTGGAAGCGGTCGTCGGACAGGAGACCCTGCAAAAGGCGCTACACGTCTACTTCATGAAGTACCGCTTCACCCATCCTACGCAGGAGGACTTCCTGCGCACAGTGAACGAGGTCGCCGGACAGGATCTCAGCTGGTACTGGCAGCAGGCGGTTTACGGCACTCAAGTGCTGGACTATCGAGTCCGGCGCGCTGACTCGACCCGCGTGGATTGGGCCATCAAAGACGCGCCCGACGAGAAGAAGGGCGGGACCCTTTACGAGACCACGGTTCTGCTGCAGCGTCTCGGTGACTTCGTCTTTCCGGTTGTGGCTGAGATCAAGTTCGACGACGGTGAAACCATCCGCGAGAAATGGGACGGCCAAGACCGATGGAAGCGCTACGTCTACCGGAAGAAGGCCAAGGTGCTCTCGGTAGAGATCGACCCTGATCACCAGGTGACGATGGATCGCAACTACCTCAACAACAGCGTGGCAACCGAAGAGCAGCGCGGAGCAGTCCAGAAGATCGCCACTTACTGGCTTTTTGTAACTCAGTTCGTCGGACAGATGCTGAGTTGGCTCACTTAGGAGAGATGACGATGGTTGACGAAAGCAAGGGAGTCGTCGCTGCTGGAGCGAGCCTGGTATGGCGTCATCAGCGTGTTCTGTGGTGGGTATTTGCGGTCAACTTCGTTCTGGGTGTGATCGGCACTGCGCCTACGCAGCAGCGACTGCAGGAAGTACTCGGTCACAGTCTCGCCGGGCGCCCACTTACCAACGGCTTCGATTTCGGAATGTTCCTCGAGCTGGTCCGCGTTCCGGAGTCGAACTTATTTGGTTCGCACGGCTCGTCATTGCACGCCGCGTTGCTGTTCTTCCTGTTCATGCTGTTCGTTACCGGCGGCATCCTGACGGTGTACCGCGAGGATCGCAAGCTGAAGACCGGAGAATTCTTCGGCGCTTCCGGCGCTTTTTTCTGGCGATTCGTGCGCCTGACCCTGTTTTCGTTGATCCCCTTCGGCATCCTCGCCTTTGCGCTATGGGGCATGGACAAGATATCGGATCGGATTGGCGACCGTGCTGTTGCGGCCCAGACTGGCTTCTACATTTTCCTAGCGGGAGCCATCGTAATCACGCTGCTGCTTCTGTTCGTCCGCCTGTGGCTCGACATCGCGCAAGTCCGGGCTGTCACCCAGGACGAGCGCAGGATGTGGTCCAATCTCTGGAAGGCGTTCGGCATCAGCCGGCGAAACGTGGCAACGCTGTTTCGCGTCTACCTGTGCATCAGCGGCGTGGCTTGGGTCACTCTAGCAGCCGGACTGTTCCTCTGGACCAAGCTGCCGCCAACCGCAACTCCGGTGACCTTCCTCCTGCTGGAGTTCATCATCTTGATGCAGTTGCTCACCCGTCTCTGGCAGCGCGCCAGTGCCGTCACCTGGTATCGGCGACATGCGGCGACGTTCCCGGTTGACGCTGTGGACTTCATCACTCCGGCTCCGGTTGAATTGATCGAGCCCTTGCCCCCGATTGCAGGGGAGTCCCCAGCTCCTGAGTCCGAGCTTGGGCCGCCTTCCGCCGGAACCGAAGATCCGCACCAGCAAACGTGAGCGCGGGCCAGGACTTCGCTCTGTAGGGCTCCCAGCCAATCACTCGCGCCCCCGTTGCCGGCATGGAAAAACGGGACGCATGGCGCGCCCCGCTCCCGGTTGCAACCTGGAATACGTTGTCTTACGTTTCGTCTTCCTTGAGCTTCGAAATGACGGCGAAATCTTCCAACGTGGTTGTGTCGCCCTTCACGTCACCGCTGGAAGCCAGTTCGCGCAAAAGCCGCCGCATGATCTTGCCGGATCGCGTCTTCGGCAACTGATCGGTAAAGCGAATGTCGTCCGGCTTCGCCATCGCCCCAATCTCTTTGGCCACCCACTGCCGCAGCTCTTCTTTGAGCTCCGGTGAAGGCGCATGCCCCATCTCCAGGGTGACGAAGGCTGCCACCGCCTGCCCTTTCATCTCGTCAGGACGCCCAACAACCGCCGCTTCCGCCACCTTGTCATGCGCTACCAGGGCCGACTCGATTTCCATAGTGCTGAGGCGATGCCCGGAAACATTGAGCACATCGTCAACGCGCCCCATGATCCAGAAGTTGCCGTTCTTGTCCTCGCGGGCACCATCACCAGTGAAATACATGCCCGGAATGTCAGACCAATACTGACGCACGTAGCGGTCAGGATCGCCATAGACGGTGCGCAACATCGACGGCCACGGCCGCTTGATCACCAGGAAGCCTCCCGATCCCAGGGGAACACGCTCACCAGTGCGCGTGACCACCTCGGCCTCGATACCCGGAAGCGGCTTGGTTGCCGAACCTGGAGTCGTCGCCACCGCACCCGGTACCGGCGAGATCAAGATGCAGCCTGTCTCGGTTTGCCACCAGGTATCGACGATTGGGCAGCGGTTCCCGCCGATTACCTCGCGGTACCACATCCACGCCTCAGGGTTGATAGGCTCGCCCACCGTGCCCAGCAAGCGCAAGCTGGTGAGATCGTGTTTCCTGGGCCACTCATCGCCCCACTTGATGAAGGTGCGGATCGCCGTCGGCGCGGTGTACAGAATGTTGACCTTGTGCTTCTCGACGATCGCCCAGAAGCGATCGAAGGCCGGCCAGTTGGGAGCGCCTTCGTACATCAGAACCGTTGCGCCATTTTGCAACGGTCCATACACGATATAGCTGTGTCCCGTCACCCAGCCAATGTCGGCGGTGCACCAGAAGGTGTCATCGTCCTTCAAATCGAAGACCCACTTGGTGGTGATGTAGGTTCCGACCGAATACCCTCCCGTGGTGTGCACAATGCCCTTCGGTTTGCCTGTTGTCCCCGACGTATAGAGGATGTAGAGCGGATGTTCGGAGTCGAGTTCCTCGGCAGGGCAGTTGTCGGTGGCGTTGGCCATCAACTCGTGCCACCAGTAGTCGCGTCCGTCTGCCCAGTTGACCTCGCAGCCTGTACGCTTGTACACCACGACGTGCTTCACGCTTGGACACCGGTCGATGGCTTCGTCCACCGCCGCCTTCAGCTTCACCTCCCCGCCACGGCGGTACGATGAATCCTGCGTTATCACTGCGACGGCTTCCTGGTCGGTAATGCGATCGACCAGCGCGTTGGCCGAGAACCCTCCAAAGATCACCGAATGCACCGCTCCAATGCGCGCACACGCCAGCATGGCAATCGGCAACTCAGGACACATCCCCATGTAAATCGCAACTCGATCACCGGTCTTGATGCCCAGCGACTTAAGCACGTTGGCGAACTTCTGCACTTCCGTCAGCAATTGCTGGTAGGTCAGGCTCCGTACTTCGCCCGGTTCGCTCTCCCAAATGATGGCCGCCTTGTTCTTGCGCCAGGTGGCTACGTGGCGGTCCAGGCAGTTATACGAGAGATTGATCTTGCCGCCGAGAAACCACTTCGCCCACGGCACGTTCCACTCCAGCACCTTGTCCCACGGCTTGAACCAATGCAACTCCCGGGCAATGTCGGCCCAAAACCCCTCCGGATCGGCGGAGGCGCGAGCGCGAAGCTTCTCATAATCCGCCGCGCTGCTGATGATCGCATTCCGGCTGAATTCCGGCGGGGGAGGAAAACTCCGGCTTTCGGTTAGCGTGGACTCAATATTCTGATTCGGTGCTGTCTGTTGTGGCGACATCGGCATTGCCTCCGGATGAGAGCTGTAATTCTTGCGACTAATACTTTACTGCAAGTGTTCTTTACTTGCTGATGGTGTCCGGCCCGCCAAAGTAGGGGGCCGGACCGAGGTGAAACGATTCACTGCTCGAGAGTGGAAAGATCGCCGATTTCTGCCCCGGTTTCCTGCGCTTTCAACAGGCGGCGCATGATCTTGCCGGAACGGGTCTTCGGCAGCGCGGGCACGAACTTAATTGCCGATGGAGTTGCGATAGGTCCCATCTCGCGGCGCACATGTTCAATCAATCCGGCCAGTAACGTGTCGGAAGCGACGTGACCGGCTCGCAACTGGACAAAAGCGACGATGGCCTCGCCCTTGAGTGCATCGGGAATTCCGATCGCCGCAGCTTCGGCGATCGCCGGATGCGAAACCAGAGCGCTCTCGATTTCCGCTGTACCGATACGATGGCCGGCCACGTTCAGCACATCATCGGCGCGACCGATCACGCTGATGTATCCATCCTTGTCCTTCACCGCAAGATCGCCGGTGATGTACGTGTTCGGGATCTCGAGCCAGTCTTTCTCAAAGCGGCCTGGGTTGCCCCATACCGTCCGCATCATCATGGGCGCAGGACGCGTCAGAACCAACCTTCCGCTCACTCCGGGAGCCACCGGCTTGCCATCAATATCCACCACATCGGCGCCCCATCCCGGCAGCGCCAGGCCCGCCTTTCCGGGCCGCATCGGCAGTGTCGGCGGAGTTCCCAGCGCCGGGCCGCCGAGTTCGGTCTGCCACCAATTGTCCACCACGTAGCCCCACTTGCCGTCGCCGGCCAGATAGGTCTGGGCCCAGCGCCAGGCCTCGGGATTGAGCGGCTCTCCAGCGCATGCAATAACCCGCAGGCTGCTGATGTCGTGCGCCTGAGGATGTTTCTCGCCATAACGCATGAACATGCGCAGCGCCGTCGGAGCGGTGAACATCTTGGTAACGCCGAAGCGTTCGACGATCTGCCACGCGATGGATGGATCGGGATAGTCAATCGCGCCTTCGCGGAACAAGGTGGTAACACCCGCGCAAAGGGGCGCATATACGATGTAGGAATGCCCGACGATCCAGCCGATGTCCGAGGTACACCAGAAGACGTCGCGGTGTCCCACATCAAAAAACGACGACAGGTAATACGTCGTACCGACCATGTAACCGCCGTGCACGTGTACGACTCCTTTAGGCTTCCCCGTAGTTCCCGAGGTGTAGAGGATGAACAGCGGATCTTCGGCGTCCATCTCTTCCGCGGGGCAGTCGGCCGGGAATTTCATCAGTTCGCGGAAGTCCACTTCGAGCTTGCTGGCCGGGTTAAAGGCCGAAGGATCACGCGTAAACACGACCACTTTCTGGACGATTTCCACTCCGTCGAGGGCTTCGTCCACAATCGGCTTCAGAGGCACGGGTTTGCCACGCCGGAATCCCTGATCGCCGACGATGACAACTTTGGCTTGTGCGTCCTCAATACGGTCGCGCAGTGAGGTGTGCCCGAGACCGGCATAAACTACGGAATGGATCGCGCCAATGCGAGCGCACGCCAACATGGCAATCGCCCCCTCGATCGTGAGGGGCATGTAAATCACGACCCGGTCACCCTTCTTGACACCGAGCGACTTCAGGCCGTTAGCGAAGCGACAAACGTCGCGGAAAAGCTGTCCGTAAGTAACGATGCGCTCACTGCCATCCTCACCCAGCCAGATAAACGCCACTCGATTGCTGTTCGGGCCTTTGGCATGGCGATCCAGCGCGTTGACCGTGATGTTGGTACGCGCCCCGAGGAACCATTTGTGATGAATCCCATCCCAGTCGAAAACTTTGTCCCAGGGCTTCATCCACACGAACTGCTCGGCAACTTCCCCCCAGAATTTGTCCGGATCTTTTTGGAATTTGGCCCGCTCGGAGGCCCAGTCAGGCAACATTGCCTGGTCTTTGACGACCGTCGGCGCCGGATACTCGTCTGAGGGGACTGTCTTCGCGGTATCAATTGAATCGGATGATTTCGTCGCGGTGCTCATATGAAAACTCCTTGCAGCTTCGCCAACAAATAAGGTGCGAACAACCGGGAATGAAAGGGACCCGAGCCGGCGCTGCGGTAGCGTCGTCGAATAACACGTATCATGTTTGGCGGCACGTCCGGAACCTGAAATCCCGTTGGGACCGTTACCGGCGCTGCCGTCGCAAAATCGAGCAGCCGTAATTACCTCTTGCCCTGACTTCCGCGAGTCCCCTCTATTCGTCAAGGGTTAGTGAGCGCTGGCCCTTTCCGCGCCCAACCCGGTGTTGGAGCGCACCAGCAACTCGTTGAACTTCGCCTCGGCTTCCGGCTCCTTGGTGAGCAGAGTTCCGATAATTGCCCCCGCAAAGCCCAGCGGAACGCTCAGAATGCCCGGATTCTCCAACGGGAACCAGGCTTTCGCCTGAATCAGGTGGCGCGCCGATGCCGCTACCGTGGGCGGGTCAATAGCCATAAAGCTGGGGCTAACGATGATCAGGCCGAGCGACGCCAGCAAGCCAATCGCCAGACCTGCAACTGCCCCCGCTGTATTGAAACGACGCCAGAAGATCGACAGCACGATCACCGGCAGGTTGGCAGACGCTGCCACCGCAAACGCCAGTGCGACCAGGAAGGCCACGTTGGCTGTAGGTCCCAGCAGAATTGCGACCGCGATGGCGACGAAGCCAACCACAAATGCAGCCACCCGTGCAACCCTGACTTCCTCGCCAGGCTTCCGCTCCACTCCCTTGTGGATTACGTTCGTCCAGAAGTCATGGGCAAATGACGTAGAAGCGCTGATGGTCAGACCGGCCACCACCGCCAGGATCGTCGCGAAAGCGATCGCCGAGATGAAGGCGAAGAAGATGTCCCCTGCCAGCGCTTGTGCCAGCAGCGGAGCGCTCATGTTCGTCCCACCGTGACCCTTGATGTAGTCCGGTCCGACGATGGTCGCCGCCCCGAATCCCAGGAAGGTGGTCATGATGTAGAAGGCGCCAATCAGCACCATGGCCCATACCACGCTGTGGCGGGCTGTCTTGGCGTCGGGTACCGTGTAGAACCGGACCAGGATGTGCGGAAGGCCGGCCGTCCCGAAGATCAGCGCTACGCCCAGCGAAATCAGGTCGAGCGCACCGTAGGGAGGCTTGAAGCGCAGCCCCGGAGTGAGAAAGTCTCTGACCACCTCTTGGCCCTTGGCATCGTGAGACGTCACATGGCTGACCGCATCGAAAAAGGCGCCGAAGCTGAAACCGAAGTGCGCCAGCACCAGAATGCTCAGAATGACGGTTCCACCCATGAGTAGAATCGCTTTCACGATCTGCACCCATGTAGTCGCCAGCATCCCGCCAAACACCACGTAAACGATCATCAGTATGCCAACGCCGATCACCGCGGTGTGGTACGTGATCCCGGAGTCCTTCAGAAGCAGCGCAACCAGTGCGCCTGCTCCCACCATCTGGGCGATCATGTAGAAGGTGCTGACCGTCAGCGTACTGATAGAGGCCATCGCGCGAACCGGCCTCTGTTTCAACCGATACGCGAGCACGTCCGCCATGGTGTACTTGCCGGCGTTGCGCAATGGCTCTGCCACCACCAGCAACACCGTCAGATAGGCCACCAGCCAGCCGACAGAGTACATGAACCCGTCATAGCCAAAGAATGCGATCAAGCCGGCGATTCCCAGGAACGAGGCGGCGCTCATGTAATCGCCCGCTACGGCGACTCCGTTTTGCCAGCCTTTGATCTGCCGCCCGGCCGCGAAGTACGCACTCGATCCAGACGACCGTTTCGACGCCCAGTAGGTAATACCCAAGGTGACCGCAATAAACGCCAGGAACATGATTAGCGAAGTTGACATGGCTTACTTGCCTCCTTGGGCGTCGTTGGCCTTCTCGATGATGTCCTTCGACAAGCGGTCGAAATCATTCGCAGCTTTGACGTAGAGTCCAGCGATGATCCAGGCCATGAAAAACTGCGACAGGGCGAAGAGATAGGCGATGTTCACTGTGCCAATGACTCTTGTGTCCATGAAAGCCGGCGCGTACCCCACCAGCACTGGCAGCAAAAAGTAATACACGACGAAGAAGATGAATGCGGGAATGATAAAGATCTTCTTGGTCGCCATCAGGTCCTTGAATTGCTGAGTGGCCGCGATCCTGTCCCACTCGGTTCTGGTACCTTCGTAGCGCCTATCGGATTCTGCCATGGGGCTCCCCTTTCTTCTGGCGGGCGATCATGCTCCGCCAGGCTTGGCGACGAAACGATATCAAAGTAAATGCAGTTCGGCTACAGCTAATAAACAGTGCAGTTACACAAACGTAGTTTGTCATAAGCCTCGACAGGCTGGCCCCGGGGTCTGTTCGTCATATTCAATTCGACCTCCCGAATTGAGCTATTTGCTGCCACAACAGCTGCCTGCTCTGGGCCTCGCAAACCGTTCTTTTGACCAGGGGCGGGAAGCGCTTGGGGTAGAGGAGAGTGGTCGTTGTCCGCAAACTGTCTGTTGCCTGATGCAAACCGGAACCAGAATTCCGGACTCCCGGCCAGGGCGGAACCGCCTCGGCCGGGCCCAACAAGTTGCGGTGATTAGACCGGTACGCCTCCCGCCTTTGTATTGAGCCGTTGTGGGCGGAATTTTCTGTCGCGCCGCGGGCAAGGGTCTGTGACGCAGGATACGGATTCGTGTGATATACATCACGACAGCGGATTTGGTTTCCTCCGCACTCTCCGGTCCTGCGCGAATGTATGACTTTGTTGCCAGCGGTGTTAGCATGTTAAGTAATCGTGACGGAGGTACAAGTGGGGTCACCTTACGGTTTTGAGTTGGTGGAAAATTGCGTAATCTGCAAGCTGCGCAGCGATAGTTTCTTCTGTTCTCTTCCCAAAGCGGCCCTCGAAGCTTTCGACCGTATCAAGTACACCGCTTCTTATCCAGCCGGCGCCATTCTTTTCGTAGAAGGTCAATCGCCGCGCGGAATCTACATGCTGTGTAAAGGCCGGGTTAAGCTGTCCACCACATCTGCCGAGGGCAAGACGCTAATCCTCAAGATTGCTCAACCTGGCGAAGTGCTGGGCATGCACGCTACGGTCTCAGGCACTGCTTACGAGATCACTGCCGAAACCGGTCAGCCGTGCCAGCTCAACTTCATCAAGCGCGACGATTTTCTCAAGTTTCTGCAGACCCACGGAGATGCCTGCCTGAAGGCAGCGCAGCACCTCAGCAAGGACTGCCAGACCGCCTATCAGCAAATCCGCAGCTTGGGATTGTCGCATTCGGCGCCCGAGCGGTTGGCCCGTCTGTTGCTGGAATGGACCGCCACCAGTGCAGATAAGTCTGAGCCGAAAGTGAAGCTGGCGCTGACCCACGAGGAGATCGCCCAAATTATCGGCACCTCGCGCGAAACCGTCACTCGCGTGCTGGCTGATTTCCGCAAGCGTCAGATTGCAATCCTGAAGGGATCGACGCTTACCATCCGCAACAAGGCTGTACTGGAGAAGTTGGTTGGCGCGTAGTTAGGACCCGCTTTTCAGGTGACTGGCACGTCCTCGCGATGTGCCTTTTGCTTTGCGAACAGCACGGTCGGTTTCTTCGACGGTCACAACGTCGTTCAATGCATGCCTTCCCTGACCGCCCGGTGACGATGGAGCTCAACTATCGCACAAGCTTTTGCGAACAACTCCGGCAACCGCTGTGCTACCGCCGGAGACAGTCCATCGCCCAACTCGAAATCGGCACCCACGATAGTCAGCACTTCCGCCTGTGGCGCGTTACCGTACAACTCTAATGCCGCTGCGAGCAACAGTGCGGGATCCAGATGATGCGCGAAACTCAGGGGCCCCGGCCGTGACTTGGCCGCCTTCTGCTGGATTTCACCCGCGGGAGAGCCCGCAGCCGCATCGATGAAGAGCACAAACTCGCTGGCGGCAACGTCTTCGGCCAGCTCCGGTGCCAATTGATGCTTGCCAATCACTCGCACATCGCAGTCATCCTGGTACTGCTCCTCCAGCATTCGCGCAACGTGGCAGCCGATGTTGTCGTCACCGCGCAGCGGACTTCCGTATCCGATGATCAGCACCCTGGACAAACAACCCTCCTGACCTCATTGAGAAGCCCACTGTCGCGGCTCCCGCTCAACGTTGCGCCTCTCAATATCCTTGCCGGCTTCATAAGGAAATAATGTGAAGCAACTCACGCCCTGAGGTGATATTGGATGAAACGAAATCCGGGCTACGCGTTTCCGCCGTGACCTGGGCTTGTTTTCAACAAATGCGCGGCAACTGTTCGCCACTCAGCATGTCAAGTACTCGTTCCGTCCCCAGCCTGCTCTTCATGGTGACCATTCCAGCCGGTTTCTCCAGCACCTGGCCGATTCGCACCGCTCCATTGCTCACCGCATGCCGACTCAACGCGTCCAGCGCGCGTGCTACTTCGTGTTCCGGCACGATGGCGACGAAGCGACCTTCGTTGGCGAGGTAAAGCGGATCGAGACCCAGAATTTCACATGCGCCGGCCACGTCCTCGCGAACCGGGATCAGCATCTCATCGATCGAGATACGCACCTGCGTCGCTTGGGCGATCTCGATTAATCCGCTGCTCAATCCGCCGCGCGTCAAATCGCGCAGGCAATGGATCTCAACCCCCGCCTCCAACAAGGCCGCAACCGGCTCCCACAGCCGCGCGCAGTCGGATTCGATCGTGCTTTCAAACGACAGCCCTTCGCGCATGGCCATGATCGCGATGCCGTGACGTCCAAGATCTCCGCTGAGCAGGACCGCGTCACCCGGCCGCACAGACGAGGGCGCAATGGTAAGGTTGTGCTCAACGACGCCGATCCCCGCTGTGTTGACGAAGATGCCGTCACCCTTGCCCTTGTCCACGACCTTGGTGTCTCCGGTAACCAGTTGCACATTGGCCTCGGCGGCCGTGATCCGCATCGATTCCACTACCCGCCGCAACGACTCCATAGGGAAGCCCTCTTCCAGGATGAATGCCGAACTAAGGTACAGCGGACGTGCGCCGCACATGGCCAGATCGTTGACCGTTCCGTTGATCGCCAGCGTTCCGATGTCGCCCCCGGGAAAGAATAGCGGCTTGACCACATACGAATCTGTGGTGAATGCCAGCCGTGCCCCGGCGATGTTCAGCGTGGCCCCGTCATGCCGTTCCAGCAGCAGATCGTTCTTGAAGCTGGGCAGCAGCAAGTCTTCCAGCAACTCGTGCATGCGGCGTCCGCCGCCGCCGTGTGCCAGTTGCACGCGTTCTCTATCGTGGAGCGGCACAGCGCACTGCAGCTGAAAACTCTTAACCTCAGCCACGGTTCTGGTTCCCCACGTTCACCAGGTCTTCGTTGCGCAGGCGGCGGTAACGGTAGTAGGCTGCGCATGCTCCCTCGGACGAAACCATCGGCGCGCCCAGCGGATGATCGGGCGTGCAACGTTTGCCGTACGCCGTGCATTCTTCCGGCTTCTTTGCTCCCTGCATCACCAGGCCACTAATGCACTCCGGATCTTCCTCCGCCGTGTATCCCGACACGCCAAATCGTGTTTCGGCGTCAAATTCCGCGAATTCGGGCGCCAGGCCCAGCCCGCTCTGGGCAATCTCCCCAATGCCGCGCCACTTCCGATGCACCACCTGAAATACCTTTGCCACCAGTTGCTGCGCAGGAACGTTGCCTTCCTTGCGGACCGAGCGCGCGTACTGGTTCTCGACTTCGTAGCGTCCCGCCTCCAGTTGCGACACGCACATGTAGATGCCCTGCAACAGGTCGAGGGGCTCGAAACCAGTTACGACAATAGGAACCTTGTACTTCTTCGCAATGGGCTCGTACTCCTCGTAACCCATCACTGTGCAAACGTGGCCGGCGGCGAGGAATCCCTGTACGTGGTTGTCGGGAGAGCCGAGAATCACCTCCATCGCCGGAGGAACCAGCACATGCGAGACCAGCACGGAGTAGTTCTTGAGTCCCAACTGTTTCGCTTGGAAGACCGACATCGCATTCGCCGGCGCGGTCGTTTCGAATCCCACCGCGAAGAAGACGACTTGTTTGTCAGGATTCTGGACCGCAATCTGAACCGCATCGGTTGGCGAGTACACAACGCGTACATCGCCGCCGGCAGCCTTTACGCTGAATAGGTCAGCCCCGGAGCCAGGCACTCGCAGCATGTCTCCGAACGAGCAGAAGATGACGTTGGGTTGGGCCGCAATCTGCAACGCCTTGTCGATCAACTCAAGCGGGGTAACGCAGACCGGACACCCCGGTCCATGGAGCAACTCGACCTCTCTTGGAAGTAGTTCGTCGATCCCGTACTTCACGATCGAGTGGGTCTGTCCGCCACAGATTTCCATCAACTTCCACGGGCGCGTCACGGTTCGCCTAATGGCGTCGGCATACTGTTGCGCCGCGACGGGGTCGCGATACTCCTCTAGGTACTTCATGCTTCACCTGCCTTGGGATCGAGTTCCTCCAGTTCGCCCATCTGTTTCAGATACTCGAACGTCAGCAACGCCTCGGCCTCATCGACCACGCTGATGGCAAAGCCGACATGCACAATGACATACTCGCCTTCGCACGCCTCGGGAACGTATGCCAGGCTGATCTCCTTCACGATTCCACCAAAGCTGACGCGCGCCGTGCGAGCAAAATCCTCGCCCCGGACACTCAGGATCTTTCCCGGGATTGCAAGGCACATGGGACTGCCCCTTCTTCCTTCGTCAAATAAGATTCCATTCGCGAGACTGCCGCGACCTGCCCCAGAGCGATGCCTCCATCGTTCGGAGGAACTCGCTGGTGCCAGTATGGGCGGAAGCCCTTTTCACGTAATCGCACGACTGCACGCTCCGTGAGATACCGGTTCTGGAAACATCCTCCGCTGAGAACAACCTTCTGCTCCCCGCAAACCTGGGCGACCCGGACCATCATCTCCACCAGCGTGTTGTGAAACTTGGCAGCAATGACACCGGCGGCAACTTCAGCATGCACATCGCGCACGATGGCACGCACCATCTCAGCCCAGTCTATGCCCTGGCCGTCAGCACTGTCGTTCAGTTCGAATTCGTAGGAGGCTTTTGTTTCGACGTTGTCCGTCAGAAATTCCAGCTCCATGGCGGCTTGTCCTTCAAACCGGCAGACCTGGCGTAGCCCGATGATCGAAGCCACCGCGTCGAACAGCCGACCGGCGCTCGAGGTACGCGGGCTGCGCAGTCCGCGCTCCAGCATCCCATCCAACCAGCGGCGCTCTGTCTGAGTAAACTCCCCGAGGACCGCGAGCTGGCCGCATCCGTTCAAATCAGCGCCGTAGGTTTCGTGCAGAATCGACAGCGCTACCCGTCGGGGTTCTTTCACAGCCTTTTCGCTGCCCGGCAATCGAAACGTGCGTAAATGTGCTATTCGCTCGAACCCCGTCTGCGTGATGCGCAGAAACTCGCCACCCCACACCGTCTCGTCGGGGCCATATCCGCTGCCGTCCCACGAAATACCCAACACGGGAGCTTTAATTTGGTTCTCCGCCATGCACGCCAGCGCGTGCGCGTAATGGTGCTGCACCGCCACCACATCCACGCCATCCTGTTTGCGCGCGTACTGCGTCGAAAAATAATCGGGATGCAGGTCGCAGGCGATCGTTTTCGGCTGCAATTCGTATAAGTCGACGAAATCCGCGAGCACCTGTTCAAAAGCTCCGTAGGCTGGGACCGTCTCCAGATCGCCGACGTGCTGGCTGATAAAAACCTGGTTGCCAACCGAGGCGGCCACCGCGTTCTTCTGGTGCGCACCGACGGCGATCACATCGGGAGCGGCGTTGTCCACCAGCACCGGCAAAGGCGCGAAGCCGCGGGCACGGCGCAGCACAAGTTCCCTTCCCGCCATGACCCGCACCACGGAGTCATCCACATGCCGCACGATGGGGCGGTTGTGCACCAGAAAGAGATCGGCGATGCCCTGCAGCCGCAGGATCGCCTCCTGCTCGTGAGTACAAATCGGCTCGTCAGAGACGTTGCCGCTGGTGGCCACCACCGGGATTCGCAACTCCTCCATCAGCAAATGATGCAGCGGTGTATAGGGCAGCATGACCCCGAGGTAGGGATTCCCCGGCGCGATCGACGCCGCCAGATCACCACGAGCGGCGCGACGCACCAGCACAATCGGCGCTTCCGGCGATCGCAGCAAACGTTCTTCCATCGCATCCACGATGGCGTGCTCGACTACTTCCTGCAACGAAGGAAACATCAGCGCAAAGGGTTTTTCCTCGCGGCGCTTGCGCTGACGTAGTTCGCAAACCGTCACCTCGCGGGATGCATCCACCATGAGGTGAAACCCGCCCAGCCCTTTCACGGCGACAATCATTCCCGTTCGTATGGCAACCGCCGCCCGCAGCAAGGCGTCGTCTCCGTGACCAACAACCGCGCCAGCCGCATCCCATAGCTCCAGATGCGGACCACAGTTCGGGCAGGCGTTAGGTTGAGCGTGAAAGCGGCGGTCACGCGGATTATGGTATTCCTCCGAACATTCCGGACACATCTCGAAGATTCGCATCGAGGTGCGCGGACGATCGTAGGGCAACGCTTCGACAATGGAGAACCGGGGCCCGCAGTTGGTGCAGTTGGTGAACGGATAGCGGTAGCGGCGGTTGCCGGAATCGAATATCTCCCGTTGGCACTCGCCGCAGGTGGCAATATCAGGCAGGATCAGCGCGGTCTTGGCGCCGTCGGCACTTTCCCGGATTTCAAAGTTGTCGTAGGGCACCGGGTCCAGAAAGCTGTGCTCAAAGCTCTGGATAAAAGAGATTGCCGGCTTCTCCCGCTCGATCCGCAGCAGAAAGCGCTGCAGGATCTCAGGCGTCGCCTCGGCCTCGATGAACACGCCCTGGGTATTGTTGATCACCCAGCCCTTCAGGTTCATCTCTTCGGCCAGGCGGTAAATAAACGGGCGGAAGCCGACGCCCTGCACGGCGCCGCGAATGACGGCCCGGACACGTTGGAGTTGGCTGCTTCCCACTGGTTGAGCCTGCAAGCCGTTATCACGCCATCCTGTAACGGCTAACCATCGCCGTCGGTAATCGTATCACCAACCGCCACTTGTATTTCTTTCGTACGTCCCGGATGTTAAACTCCTCCCGCTATGCGCTTACTCTTGGCCGGAATCGCATTCTGTGCGGCAGGCCTGTCACCCATGGCGATCGGGCAGATGCAACGGCTGCCGCCGGCTCCACCCGACATCCAGTCTTCCGAGAGCAGAGTCATTACCTACCGGGCCACCACGGAAAACGTTAAGAGCGTTTTTGGGCCGGCCGATCCCGTAGCCGCATTGCGCCCCGGCGACACCCTCGATACCAACACCCTCGACTGTTTCGGCGGGGCCCTCAAGAAACCCGGCGACACCCTCAGCATGGTGAAGATCGACAACCCTTTGACCGGACCGTTCTACATCGAGGGTGCCCGGCCCGGCGATACCCTTGTGTTGAGATTTCTCGACCTTACGATCGCTAGCGACCAGGGGATCGGGGCTTTTTCTCCGGGATTCGGCGCTCTCAGCGGCAGCACCTACACCCCGATGCTCAATCATGATTTGCCTGAGCGGATTTGGTTCTACCCAATCGACAAGGAAACCAACACGGCAACCTTTAAAGCCACCGATTCCGACTTCACTACCAAGATTCCCTTGCACCCGTTCCTGGGGTGCGTCGGTGTTGCTCCGGACGATGGTGAAGCGCGCAGTTCACTTGTGCCGGCCGAGTTCGGCGGCAACATGGACTCCCCCGAGGCGAGTGTCGGCAACACTCTGTACCTTCCTGTCAACGTGATGGGGGCCTTGCTCTACCTGGGTGACGGCCACGCGGCTATGGGGGATGGAGAGGTCGCGGGCAGTGCCATCGAAGTGCCCATGCATGTCCGCATACAAGTGGACCTCATCAAAGGCAAAAAGATTGCCTGGCCGCGCTTCGAGAATGACGACTACCTGATGGCGACCGGAATCTACCGCCCACTGGAAGACGCTACCCGCATCGCCTACACCGAGCTAATTAAGTGGATCCACGACGATTACGGACTCTCGCCGTTTGACCTGTACGAATTGATGTCGGTGGCGGGAGAGATACGCGTCAACGAAATCGTCGATCCCAACTACGTCGTGGTCGCTCGGATCAACAAGAAATATCTCCCACCTAAACTGGCGCCAACCAAGTAAGGACTATTCCCTCTTCTTCTTGCCCGGTAGTGCTGCGGGATTCTCGTGGGTGCGTTCGCGAAATCGCGCTTTCATGCCTGTGGCCAGCGACACCGCGTTTTCGCCAAACTTTTCGCGCAAACGGTCGGCCGCTGACAGCGCCTGGTTCCACTTGTCGTGCGGGGTCCGTCCCTCCAGGCTGAGTTGTTCGCTTTCCTCGTCGAAGTGTGCTGCATGCACTCCCAGCAACCGCACTGCCCCCTTGTTCCAACTAGCTCGAAACAGCTCCCGAATAGCAGCGAAAACCTCCGAATCCACCGCAGTCGGATGTTCTAGTGTGCGCGCCCGCGTGATCGTCGTGAAGTCCGAATAGCGCAGCTTTAGTTGCAATGTTCGCGCGTGCAGATTCTGCTCCCGCAGGCGGCGACACACCATCTCTGAAAGCCGCGCCAGCATCGCCTCCAGCACCTGTGCCTCGGCAGTGTCGCTGTTGAAGGTATGTTCGTGGCTGACTGACCGCGGGCCTTCATCGACTCCGATGTCGCTATCGAACCACGCCCCGGCATCGAGGCCGCGCGACTTGCCGGCAAGTGCCAGACCCAACGCGCCGAAATTCTGCTTGAGCCAGTTCTCCTCGCGAGCGGCCAGGTCGCCCACTTTTCGGATGCCCTGCTCCTGTAACCGCCCTTCCATCACCTTTCCGACGCCGGGAATCTTCCGCACCTCAAGCGGCGCGAGAAACGCGACCTCGCCGCCGGGCAGCACGAACAAAACTCCGTTCGGCTTCGCCTGGTCGGAGCAGACTTTGGCAATCAGCCGCGACGTGCCAATGCCGATCGAGCAATTCAGGTTTGTCGCTACCTTCATCGTCTCGTGCAACGCGTGCGCCGCGCGCAGCGGCGGCCCGTGCAGGCGCTCAGTGCCTGTCATGTCAACATAGGCCTCGTCGATGGAGACCATCTCTAATTTCGGCGAAAATCGGTTCAGCACCTCGAACACTTTGCCCGAATATTCACGATACCGCTCCGGGTGTCCATCGACAAAAATCGCCTGCGGGCACAGTTTCGCTGCAGTCCGCAACGGCATGGCGGAATGCACTCCGAACTTGCGTGCGGCATAAGACGCAGCCGACACCACGCCGCGCTCGTTGGCCTGTCCACCCACCACCACTGGCTTCCCCTTCAACGATGGATCGAACAATTCCTCCACCGAAACGAAGAAGGCATCCATGTCGACATGGAAAATGGTGCGGTGCGCGGCTGCCATGCTGACGGCGATTCTATTCCACTCGGCTGAGGAAAACGTCCCTTGCGGTTGGCGCGATCGCCCCTGCGACCGCGCAGGTCCAGGTAAGACCACCGGTGTGAGTTGAGAGCCGGACACTTTCCATCCGCTTGCGGTTGAATCCACCCGCCCGATTTCGTAATCTCCACAGTAGTGTGATCACCAGTCGCACCCGGAGGTCCGCATGAGCCATACCGCGACCACTCCCACTCGGAGCTTTGGCTACTACCTCAACGGCAACTGGAGCACTAGTGGCCGCGAAGTTGTAGTAACTTCACCTTTCGATCACAGCGTTGTAGCGGTCGTCTATGAGGCTTCGCGCACCGATGTCGAAACCGCCATCCAGTCTGCGGTACAAGCCTTTCCCATCACCCGAAGGATGACGTCCTTCCAGCGCGCCGGCATCCTTCGCAAGATCGCCGAGGGCATCAGGCATCGCCGCGAGGAGTTTGCCCGCACCATCTGCCAGGAAGCCGGCAAGCCGATCAAGACCGCGCGCATCGAAGTTGACCGCGGCATCTACACCTTTGAAGTTGCTGCCGAAGAAGCCACTCGCATCTATGGCGAGTACATTCCACTCGACACCCTGGAGGCCACCGCAGGCCGCTGGGGACTCGTGCGCCGCTTCCCTCTCGGCCCTGTCTTCGGAATTACCCCCTTCAACTTCCCGCTGAATCTCGTCGCCCACAAGGTTGCGCCCGCCATCGCCGCCGGATGCCCGCTGATCCTCAAGCCAGCGCCACAGACGCCGGTTACCGCACTCATGCTGGCTGAAGTCGTGCACGATGCCGGATGGCCGGAAGGCGCACTGGCGGTGATGCCGCTCTCGAACGACGATGCCGCGCTGCTCGTAACTGACGACCGTGTCAAGCTGCTGACCTTCACCGGGAGCGCTGCCGTGGGCTGGTCCCTGAAAAGTAAGGCTGGCAAGAAGCGGGTCACTCTCGAGCTGGGCGGAAATGCCGCCGTCATCGTCCACAACGACGCCGATCTCGCTTACGCCGCAAAGCGTTGCGTGGCAGGTGGCTTCTCCAATGGCGGACAAACTTGCATCTCCGTGCAGCGCATCCTGGTGGAACACTCTGTCTTCGACCGTTTCTGTCAGCTCCTGGTCGAGGGCGTGCGCAAACTCAAGCTCGGCGATCCCATGCACGACGACACCGACATACCTCCGCTGATTCGAGAGCAGGACGCCGTTCGCGCCACCCAGTGGATCGACGAAGCCGTACAGGGCGGCGCCAAGTTAATGTGTGGAGGCAAGCGCAAAGGTGCTTTTGTCGAGCCTGCCGTCCTAACCAATACCACTCCCGAAATGCGTGTGAACTGCGCTGAGATCTTCGCACCCGTCGTTACCCTGGAGCCCTACGACGATTTCCACGAAGCCGTCCGCCAGGTCAACAACTCCAGTTACGGCTTGCAAGCTGGAGTTATCACCCGCGACGCCGGACTCATACAAACGGCGTTTGAGGAGCTTGAGGTTGGCGGCGTAATCGTCGGCGACGTACCCAGCTTCCGGGTTGACCAGATGCCTTACGGCGGAATCAAGGATTCGGGCCTGGGCCGCGAAGGTTTGCGCTACTCCATCGAAGACATGACCGAGCGCAAGCTGCTGGTCATGGCCTTGAGCTGAATTGTCCCAGTGCAGCCGAAAACGGCGCGAGGGCCGGTGGCCGTCGCGCCTTCCTTGAATCCTGATCCGTGAATTTACGGCTGGCTGCCCACAAATCCTGGGAAGTCGGCTTCGGTGGGCTCGCTTGCTTCCGAATTGCTCGGCGCCTCCGGATTCTTGCCGGAGTACTTTTCGAACACCACCACGTGCAACACCGGCTGCCGTTCCTCGATTGGATCTACCAATCCCTTCTGCTGCAGCGGCAGCAGATAGGCGCGGATCCATTGGTATTGGGTCTTGCTCAGTCCGCGGCGCGACAGATCCACCGTAACGCCCGCCAAGTGCGTGGAAGCCGTATCGCCGTCTGCGGGCGCCGCAAAGCGGTTATGGCGTCGCAGTACCCGTTGCTGATCGGCCGTGCGAACCAGGGAATTGACCTGCAAAGGTGTGTGGAACACTTCATAGAAGGCTTGGCTCAGGTCCTGCAGGAAATCGCGCGTCCACGGACGGCAATAGCGACGGCTTTCTGTCAGGTCTTCCGCAATCTTCAATGCATCCGTTTCGCTGACCGGTACCAGGTCGTTGGCCAACTCCGACTGCAATAGTTCGTACTCATTGTTCATGCGGGGCAGTTCCTGACGGTCAAGCTCGGCGTTCTGCTCCACCAAAAGATCATGGGAACCCCGAAACATGGGGTTCCATTTCGTAAGGTTCAAGCGATGTCGGGAGCGGGCGGAGGAAGACTTGGTTGCCTTGTGCTGGGTAGTCTGCTTTTGGGTGCTGCGTACGGCGGCAAACGATGGGGCGTTGAGAAGCAGCGTCGCCATGCAGAACATGACCGCTGACCAGCACAACCCGGAACGCGGCTGTCCGCTCACGATCGTTTGGCCAGAAAACAAGATCTCCTGAAGCAGTCGCACTCGCATGACTCCGGGGTAAAATACCGTTAATGGGTTTGTAACCTCTGCATTAGATCACATCGCTGGCTGAGGAACCAAGCACTTCTGCACGAAATCTACCCCAAAAGTTGCACCCGGAATAGCCCCCAAAACCCCATTTCGCGGAAACGCCTGCTGCGCAAGACCGATCATGGGAGAAATCCTCGCTATCCCCTGTAAGTCATCTCCGTCAATGTGAAATCGTCACTGAGCGGAGTGTTGCCGCGAAATTCGTTCACTGCGCTTTCGATGCCAGCTATGCCTCCATGGCAACACTGGTCGAGCCGTTCGCTGCCGAACAGTTTGATTACCACGTCCTCCGCTTCGCTTACCACGTCCTCAGCTTCGGTTACGCCGTCGGTCACCACCACCAACCGGTCACCCGGTTGCAACCGAAGACTGACTGCGGTGTATTCCGCGTCTCGCATTAATCCCACCGGCAAGTTGCCCTCCGTTAACCTGGTCGCGGTATTGCCGGAAATAAGAATGGGCGGCACATGCCCGCAGACCATGAGCTCGAGTTCACCATCCGGGTACAAGCGTGCTATGACTAGCGTTGCGTATTTCTGCCCGCCGAGTTTCTCGTACAGAAACCTATTCACCGATCCCATCATCTTCGGCAGCGACGAATCCTCCGCCAGGTGGGTGTACAGCATGCCCTGTAGGGTCGAAGCCACGACCGCCGCTGAGACTCCTTTTCCCGATACGTCTGCCACCACCAGCGACAGGCCCTTCTCCGTGTGTACCAGGTCGAAAAAATCTCCGCCGATGTCTTTGCACGGATAACTCTTGGCCTGCACCTTGGCATACGGCACATCGGGAATCGTCACTCTCATCAGCCCCTGCTGGATTTCCGCTGCAATCGCCATCTCCTGCTGCGCCCGCCGCGCGGCGTCTTCCGCCTGCACCAGTGCGGCATTTTCCACCAGCGTCGCCGCCCCGTTGGCGATGGTGCGCAGAATGTCCTGGCTCACCGACGAGAGTTTTCCCGAAAGGAAGTGGGAGTCGAGATAAAGAATGCCAAGTAGCTCCGCCCCTCCGCTCTTCGACTCCTCGACGGTCTTCTCCTGGATGTTGGTCTTTCGCAGTGGAATGCAGATCACGCTTTTCAGGTTCTGTGCTACGACACTCTCCCGGCCCGAAAGTTTCTCGCTGTCGGAAGTGTCGGTCACCAGAAACTCCGACGCGCTATTTGCGGCATCGCGCAGCACCGATTTCGAGATCGTGCTGTCATCTTCGATCACCTGCCCGCTCTTGTCGCGTCCTGCCGCCATCTTCAGTTCGCCGATCGGGTCACGCAGGAAGACGAAACCCCGTTCCGCCTTGGTCAAACGCAACGAAGCTTCCAGCAGGGTCTGAAGGACATCGTCAAGCACGCCGGTGCTGTTCAGCTTGCGTGCCGCCTCGAGAAACACATTCAGCATCTCGAAGTCCGAACCCGCTCCACTGCTGGGCTTCCATGACGAAAACTGGTTGATGAACTGTTGCGCTACGCTCGACACCGAGCGGTCAGGGTTAAACAGCACGAATGATGCGCCCAGCACCCCAAATTCCAGACGGTCATTGCGCACCAGTTTCTGGCGCGTTATCCGCTCGCTGTTGACGAAGGTGCCTTGCCGGCTATTCTGGTCCTCGATATAGATTCCGTCGTTCTCGCGCATGAACACAGCATGTTCGCGCGACACCCGCGGATCGGTCAGTACCAGGTCGCGGTCGGTTCGGCGCCCGACCGTGAACGGAAAATGGTCCAGCACCAGACTGCGACGGTCCGTGCCTTCGACCACCACCAGGACCATCGGGTCGCTGCCGGTCGAGACATCGAGTTTGCGCATCCACATTCCAGTTGCGCCCATGTTGAGCTTCTCCTTCTGATCGTCGCAGGCAGTACTTTACGAGACTGGTAGCAAGGAATATATTCCAATCGCAAACCAATCATCCAGTATAGTTCCCTTCGACCTATGCGAAACCTCGGACCATGTATCACCTCGATCCGGCTGCGTAAGGCCCTTATCTTTCTTCCCAGTGCGGCACTCTGCCTAATTCTCGCGGCCCAGAATCCGCCGCCTTCCACCCACATCACTGGATTTTCTCCCGCACACGCCATGGACGAGTTCAAGCTCGAAACTCAGTTCAAAGCAGCTATTTCCAGCGAGCGAATTCGCGACTATCACCGTTACTTTACTTCCAAGCCTCATCCTGCCGGCACCAGAAACGACTACGAAGTCGCCCAATACATCGCCGAAGAGTGGAAGAAACAAGGCCTGGAAGATGTTGTCATCCGCCGGTACGACGTGCTGGGAACTCGCCCTGTTTCGACCACGTTGGAGATGACGGCTCCGAAAAAGTATCGGGCAGTACTGCGCGAGCAGCCGTACGAGGTCGATCCCGATACCGCTAACCCCGACGTGTCTTCCGCCTGGATCGGCTTCTCCACCAGCGGTGAAGTCACGGCCCCGGTCGTGTATGCGCACAGCGGAAATCCGGAAGATTACGAAGTGCTACGCCGGCACGGCATCGACGTGAAAGGCAAGATCGTGCTGGTGCGCTACTCGAATCCGTATAGCTACCGCGGTTTCAAGGCGCTCACCGCACAACGAATGGGCGCAGCCGCGATCCTGATCTATTCCGACCCCGCCGAAGACGGCTACAAGAAAGGCAAGGTCTTCCCCGACGGCCCGTGGGGCCCGGAGTCGCACATCCAACGCGGCGCCATCACCTACGACTTCATGGTTCCGGGCGATCCTCTCACGCCCGGATGGGCTTCGCTTCCTGGCGCCAAACGCATTCCGGAGAGCGAAGCCGTCTCGCTGCCCCACATCATCGCTCTGCCCCTCTCCTGGCACGACGCCAAACCGCTGCTGGAAAACATGGACGGCCCCGTAGCTCCCAAAGACTGGCAAGGCGGGTTGCCAATCAAATATCGCCTGGACGGCTCCGTGACCGCGCACCTCAAGGTTGAAATGGACAACTCCACTCAGCCCTATTACGTCGTGGAAGGGCGCATCAAGGGCAACGATTTCCCCGACGAGTGGGTCCTGCTCGGCAATCATCACGACGCCTGGGAATACGGAGGCGTCGATCCCTCGAGCGGCACCGCCTCCATGATGGAGATGACCGGCGCCTTCGGAGCCATGCTGAAAGAGGGCAAGCGACCGCGCCGTACCCTGATCTTTGCTAGCTGGGACGGTGAAGAGGTCGGCCTCACCGGCTCCACCGAGTGGGGCGAGCAATTCGCTGACGACTTGCGCACCAAGCTGGTCGCCTACTTGAACGTGGACTCCTCGGCGGCGGGCCCAAACTTCCACGGCGGCGCCTCCGGTTCGCTTGCGCCCATGCTGGTGGAAACCAGCAATTCCATTCAAGACCCCAGCGGCGGTTCGCTCCACGACGCTTGGCTCAAATCGACCGCCGCCGAGCGCAAGGAAGAACACGACGCGCAGGCGGTCAACGACGAGAACGTTGTCAACACCCGCATCGGCAGCGGCTCCGACCACACCGTGTTCCTCAATTTCCTCGGCCGGCCCGTCATCACGCTCGAGTTCGACGGCCCCTACGGCGTGTATCACTCCATGTACGACGACTATTTTCTGGATGAACCACTTCGGCGATCCCGGCTACAAGTACCACGCCGCCATGTCGCAGCTCTGGGGAGTTACCGCTCTTCGCCTGGCGCAAGCCGATGTGCTTCCTCTTGACTTCCAGTTCTATGGCGACACCGTCAATCAGTTCATTACCGAACTGGAAAAGAACAAGCGATACGATGCCTCGAAACTGAATCTCGCATCGGCGCACCAGGCGGCAAAGGAACTCTCAGCCGCAGCCGCCCACACCATGGCCCTGCTCAACCCGGCTGTCGCTTCAGGAAAACTCGACACCGCCACGGAGGCCTCGATCAACCAGCTACTCATGCAGGGCGAAGCCAACTTTATTCTTCCCGAAGGCATCCCCGGACGCTCGTGGTTCAAGCACATCCTCTACAGCGCCCGCTATACCTACGCGCATCTTGAGCTTCCCGCCATCACCGAAGCCGTCGAGTCGGGCAATTGGCCGTTGGCGCAGCACCAAACTGAAATCCTCACGAAAGCGATCAAAGCCGAAACCGCACTGATGAAGCAGATCGCCCTCAAACTGCAACCCAAGGTAGCCGGTTTGCCAAAACTGAACGACTAGAGCACCTTCACAGAAGGTGTAACCGGATTCCCCTCAGGGGGCGGTTTCAATCAAGACAGCAAAAGCGAGAGCCATGCGCTCCCGGTCGATTGGCAACTGAGACAGGGTTCGCTGAAAAATCTGGGTACCCCCCTACCCACCCCCTATCCCTCACCGTGCAGAATCAGTGACTTATGAATAAATTCCCTGCAAAGTCCTACAAACAAATGAGTTATACGTAAAGTCTTATAAACAAGTAAGTTACTTAGCTTTTTGGGGGATTTTGGCTGCCAAAACTCGCTTAGATTGAGCCACTTCGCTGTAAAGTCATAGAAACAAATGAGTTATATGTAAAGTCTTACAAACACATAAGTTAGGTCGCTATTTTAGGGACTTTTGGCGGCAAAACTTGCCTGTTTTGCACGATTCTCTGCAAAGTCTTGTAAACAAACGTGTTATACGTAAAGTCATGTTATCAAAGAACTTAGCTGGCAGGTCTCTGCGCTTTGCAGGAGCCTCGCTTGGGCCATACCGGGCCAGCCAGAATCAGAAATACTGCACCAACTGTGGCGGAGCCAACAGAAATCGGCAGGTCAATGTGACGAAAGTACCTATTTTTCCCAAAGTGGCACGGATGGCAGGACGACGGCAAGCATACCGACTGGAGCCGCAGGCAACGCTTCCGAGGCTGGGGGAACCACACATCGCCGTGGCGCGGCTGCAGCGAGCGCTGTCAGGCATAGTTTGAACGACCACAAAAGGCGCTATCGGAGTTTGCTAACAGGCCCTGCGGCGGCGCTGCCCGGCATCACCAGAGGTGGAAGTGCTCCAGCTACGGCGACGCTCACACTCTCCCGCTGCCCTGTCGTAAACTGACTGATGTCCATACGGGATGCGTGCTCCGTGCCGCGGACCACGCAATTGTTCCGCGAAGGAGAATCATCATGAAGGCTTTTCTGCGTACCGCGCTTCCGGCTCTGGAAGTCTTGCTGCTGATCCAACTGGCCTCAGCTCAAGCCCCTCATCTGACTCCCTTTTCCGCCGATATGCAGGTGAGTTCGACTCACGGCGATGGTGGGGCCCGCGACATGGAAGGCAAGATCTACGTCGCCAGCGGTCACATGCGCATGAACGTGGAAACCGGCGGACACGAAACTGCCATTATCACCGACTTCGCCACCAGGACCACTGATATCCTGATGCCCCAGCAACACATGTACATGGAACACAAAGCCGGACAGACGCCCGGACGCGGCCCCGGAAACTTCGCTCAAGACCTGAAGCCCTACGATCCGGAGAACCCTTGCGCCAATCAGCCGGATGTCACGTGTAAGAAGATCGGTGTTGAAGAGGTCAATGGCCGTGCCTGTGATCATTGGGAGCTGACCGACAAACGGGGCAAGGTGGCCAATATCTGGATCGACCAGAAGCTTTACTTCCCCATTAAGGCCGTTTCCCAGAATTCGACCCTGCTTCTGTCCAACATCCAGGAAGGCGAGCCTGACGCCAGCCTGTTCCAGATTCCACCGGACTTTCGCAAATTCGACATGGGCGGCATGATGCCTCCTGGAATGTCGGGTCCGCCGCAACAGTAATCTGCTCGCCTATGCAGTCTCTGCTGCTGGCATCAGTTCAGCCAAGCCCGATGGGGGCGGCGTCATCCCACTTTTGTCTTATATGGACTTGCAATATTCCCTGTTTGGCACGCCGAGTAGGATATCTCTCGAATTATTGTCAGAAATAGAAAAAATCCTTAGGTTACTGAGGTGACTTCGAATATACTCCCTGTCGTTGGGACCAATAGTGAGTTGTAGGCCGAACAACCCGGTTCCAAAGAACAATAATTATCAATGAGGAGCGCCAATGACCGCCAAACGTCTGCTGATTCTGACCCTTCTAGTTTTTTCCCTCAGTGCCCTCAGCTTTGCGGGCCTGATCAACCCTACCAGCGCCAACCTGGACATGACGGTGAGTTCCGATGCTGGATGCGGCCCGGTTACTGATACCGGTACCGATTCGTGGACGGGAACTCCCACTCTCTTGATGGCATCAGCTGACGCGCTCGCCACCTGCATCCGCCCCAACCGAGGAGTGGAAACAAGGGGAAGCGTGGGCGCAAATTGGAATAACCCCAAATCGGGCACCATCAAGTTCAACAACATTGGATGGAGAACCAGAAACATCTCCAACGGCTCTGCCGACGCCGGCCAGGGTGTCGACTTCAGTTATACCTTCGTGCCCAACCAGAACATTTGGTTTGGCCTGAGCTATGACATCACAGGTGGCGGCGACCTGGGTGGCTTTGGGCTCAATGGCTTCTATGTGACCTTGACCGACTTCAACATTTTGGATCTCAATACCTCGGGTACCTTAAAGTGGCTGTTACTGGCCGGCAATTCCTACACTCTGTCCATCGAGAACGGGGCGAACATTTCTGGCGCTCTGGGCACAATCACAGAGTCCATGGATGCCACGTTCAAATTTAACGCCCGGGCCGCGGCGGTTCCGGAACCCTCCAGCCTCCTGATGCTCGGCAGCGGTGTTCTCGGGCTTGCCGGCACGTTCCGTAAGAAGCTGCTCGGCTAGATTACTTCGTCGTTCCCCCGGGCCGCCTCGCGCAGGCGGCCCTTATTCCAATCGTCGGCCAAAGGCAGATCTGCGCATTCGTTTGGTGATCGCGGGCTGTCGAAAGCGTCGACCGCACCCGCCCGCTTCCGGACGCCTTCCTGACCCGAATCCTATAGCGCTTAGAAAAATCGATTACCTAAAGGACTTATCATCACTTTGGACTTGCCTTCCCAGGGTTTTTCCTATTCCATAAGCTGTACTGCAAAACTCGGCGACGTTGGCCCTTCTAGGAGTCGGCATGGATCGCAGAAAATTCTTCGGAATCACTGCTGGCGGTTTTGCCGCCACGCTTCTCGCCAAAACGAATCTCCACGGAACAGCTCTTCCCTTCGATCAGGATGGCAAGTACCAGCCTGACTATCTGCCCTTTGCTCCCGGTGTTCCGCCGGAGCCGTACCAGTTCCCGAAAGATTTCCTGTGGGGCTCCGCCACCGCCGCCTACCAGGTGGAAGGCGCGTGGAAGGCCGATGGCAAAGGTCGAGTCCGTCTGGGACCACTACGCCCACACCGTCGGCAAGATCAAGGGTGCCGCCACCGGCGACGTGGCTTGCGATTCCTACCACCTCTACAAGGAAGACATCGCGCTTTCGAAGTCGCTGAATCTGGGCAGCTATCGCTTCTCCATCAGTTGGCCGCGCATTCAGGCCAACGGCACCGGTCCGGCCAATCCCAAGGGACTCGATTACTACAAGCGCGTGCTCGACGAATTGCACCAAGCCAACATTCGCCCGCTGGTCACGATGTACCACTGGGACATGCCGCAGGCGCTGGAAGACAAGGGCGGCTGGCCCAATCGCGACACGGCTGGATACTTCGCCGACTACGCCAACATCCTCGTCAAAGCGCTCGGCGACCGCGTCAACGCGTGGTGCATTTTCAACGAACCGAACATCTTCACCTGGCTGGGATACGGAACTGGCATTCACGCGCCAGGCCGCTCCGACTGGAAGGATTTCATGAAGTCCACCCACGTCGTCAGCCTCGCGCAGGGCCACGCCTTCCGCGCCATCAAGGCCGCCACGCCTAAGGCGGAGGCCAGCTCAGCCATTACCATGGCTGATTGCATTCCGCGCTCCAACTCCGAGGCCGACAAAGCCGCCACCGAGCGCTACGAGGCCTACCGAAACTTCTGGTTTCTCGATCCTGCGCTCAAAGGTGAATACCCCAAGGCACTCGCATCCGACGAACTGCTGCAGACCATGGATGTCCGCCCCGGCGACATGGAAATCATCAAGGTTCCGCTCGATTACCTGGCCATCAACTACTACGATCGCGCCATCTGTTACGCGGCCGATTGGAACCCTCCGGCAAAGGTGGAAACGCAGCAGGGCGCCGACGGACCAAAAACTGAGTTTGGCTGGGAGGTCTGGCCCGACGGTTTCTACAATCTGCTCACCAAAGTCAACGGCATCTACAAACCCAAGGCCATCGAGATTACGGAGAACGGCTGCTCCTACGGCGACGTTCCTGATGAGAAAGGCGTGGTGCCCGATGACCGCCGCATCGCTTTCTTCCGCGGCTACATCGGCAGCGTGGCCAAGGCCCACAAGTCGGGCGTGCCTATTCGCGCTTATCATGCCTGGAGTTTGATGGATAACTACGAGTGGTCGGAAGGCTACTCGCAGCGCTTCGGATTTGTGTTCGTGGACTTCCGCACCCTGAAGCGCACGGTGAAGGAATCCGGCAAGTGGTACGCCAAGCTCGCTGCGAGCGGCAAGCTGAGTTAGACCTCCTGATGCGGCTGGAACGAACTGCGCCTCTCGCGGCCTGCGAGAGGCGCATTTTTCTGCCGTCTAGCACCGGCTCTGAAATACCCTCTTGTCGGGAAAACGCATCGCGGTCAGCACTCCGTGCGAAATGGTGTCGATGCCGTAAGTTCGGTTCTTACCCACGCAGGGCCGAACAGACCCGGCGGCGTCCACGACGCCATTGTCCCGATGGCCGTAAACCACGGGAACCTTTCCTTCGTAGTTCTCAGGAAAACCCAGCGGCCCCCACACGTGTACGTTATCGTCCAACGGATCGAGTACACCGTCGAGCGACAACCCTCCATGAACGCAGACCACGTCAGGCGCGCGATAGTACGGCTTCAGCTCGCGGAAGAAACTGCGGTGCTCCAGCGGTATTGCGTCAAAGAATGCCTCGTATGGAAGCGCCACTTTGTCGGTAAACAATCGAATTCCCAGTTCTCCCATCGCATCGGTGAGGGTCGTTGCCGCTTCTTCCGAGTAACTTCTGATGGTTTCCAGCGCCTCCATCCCCACCAGCCACGAGTGGCGCGTCGGATCATCCAGTGTTCGCAGCATCCACTGCTCGTGGTTGCCAAGAATTCCAACCACGTGACATGGCAGAGATTCTTGGAGACGGACGATTCGCTCCACACATCCTTTCGAATCCGGTCCGCGGTCAATGTAATCACCAAGAAATACGAGGGTGTCGTCCGGATTCAGTAAAGGCGCAACCCACGATAGCAGATCGTCGAGTGCGGCCAGATTGCCGTGAATATCACCGATGGCGTAAGTAGGCATCGTGAATGTGTGGACCATAGTTTAGCGCGACAGCCTGGGATCCATGCACGTCTCTCATGTGACCACCGTCCTACCCAACTCTCTGCATTCGCGCTAATCTGGTTCCAAACGGAGGTTCCTTGCATGCCAGACTCCGCCTTCAAGTTCTCCTTTGACGCCGTCTACTACCACGTCCGCGATATGGAGAAGGCCGTTACCTTCTATCGCGACGTGCTCGGATTTCCGCTCAAGTCGCGCGATTACGTCGCCCGCTTTGACGTGGACGGCGTGCTCTTTGAGCTAGTCCCCGCGCACGAGGGCCAGACCATCGCGGGCCCCGGCAATGCGCGCCTCAGTCTCGGGGTCAAAGATGTTCAGGCCGCGGTCGCCTATCTCGCTTCGAAAGGCGTCAAGGCAACGCCCGCCAAACAGGAAGTCGGCGGCATCCTCTCGCTCTTCCACGACCCCGACGGCAACGAACTCTGCCTCTGGCAGAGCATCTAGCGATCGCTCGCTCGAGTGTCGCGGACCACATGAGGAGATGACTTATGCGCAGAAGTTACAAGGTCCGAATTCTCAGCCTCTACGTTCTGGTCTTGTCCGTTTTTTCACTCCCGGCCCAGCAAGCCGATAAGAAGAAAACTCTACCCGATATCAGCGCGTTTCACTGGAACACCAGAGTGATCCCGCTGACCTTCGATTCCGGTGCAAAGCCCACGGGAGTCAAGATTTCAGCGATTGCGTCCGGCTATTCCTGCGACGATTCCGGCGCAGTCTACATCCGCCAAAACACCCCAGGCGACCCCCTCAAGGTTCCGGTAGTTCGAGTCAGCGCCTCGCAGTCGCCAGTCACCTTCGACGTTCCGCCTTCGGAGTTCAAGGACCTCGACTGGTACGTTTTCGCGTACGCCGTCGATCCCGGCGGCAGCGTGTTCGAACTAGTCGAGGTGACGACCGGTACGCCCTCGACCTACTTGCTCACTTTCGACAAGGACGGCCAATTCCGCCGCAAAACCAGGCTCGCCGCTCACTTTCTTCCCAATGGGCTTCTGGCATTACCCGACGGGAATTTCCTGGCAACAGGTCTTCTAGAAGAACATACTGGCAGGCCGCAGAAACCCATTACTGTGATCTTCAACTCCGATGGCGCAGTCGTCAGGCGGCTGTTCGACTCATCTTCGTCCCAAAACCGGGAGTCCAGGGTCCTCGAACTCGGCCACGTGCGGTTAGGCGACGATCAAAACCTTTACGTGTTGCGTTCCGGCGACCCGGCGCGTGTGGACATCTATGCGCAGACGGGCGTTCTGCTTCGCAGCCTCAAGCTGCAACCGCCCTTCGAACGCGCCCAGGCCTACGGTTTGTTTACCAGCGCCTATCGCGTGATCGTTGAGTATGGGCGCGAAACTACCAAAGACGAAACCCCTGACGGTCGCGTCTTTCTCGCCGTCTACCACGCTGAAACCGGCGAGCTGCTGAACACGTATTCACAAATGTCCAAAGGCATCATCGCTTGCATTCAGAATGGGAGTAACCGTACTCAAACCGAATGACGACAAGCACTTCGGCATTCTGACAGCGAAACTCCCGTAACTCGAATGCACAATCCTGAGTGCCCCACTTTATATCGCTGTTCTTTGGCGATAGGGTGCGACGATCCGCCGGGGCTCTCCTCAACCGGGTTTTGCTGAGTGGAGTTTAGACTCGAAACTCGAAACCAGAGATTCAAAACTTCCTTTGCTTTTCAATAACATAGCCCTGCAACGCTCCTACCGTTCGATGTCCCATTTCTCCGCTAAAGTGCCTTTTCCTCCCATTGGCTCTATCTTCGTTGGCCGCATCACCCCCGCCCCGTAGTCTGTAATTGTCGTAAGGTGTGGCACCTTGCCTGTCGATATCGGACGGGCCGCCACCAAATGATTCGCGAGGCGTAAATGCATAAACCTATTAAGTACGTTGAAAAAGCGGTCACCGTCGCAGCCAAAGGCGCATGGGCCGTATTCGACCGAGTCAACAGCATCAATCAGAACCCTTCCTTTACGCCCAAGTGGTCTGATAAGCCGCTGCTGAAGTCGTATCAGAAGTCCAAGCCGCCGCTCGGCTGGCCACGCACCACCGATTCGCTCTGCCCCAAGTGCGTGCCTGAAATCCGCCAGCAGATCATCGATGGCAAGCTGCCGCTCGAAGTCCTGATGAACGAGAAGGCCGGCGAGATCAAGGCCCAGATCATCGAGCGCGACGGCAAGATCCTCATGGTGAAGGACTGCCCCATCCACGGCCACTTCGAAGACGTGATGGCCATGGATACCGCTTTCTTCAAGCACCTCGAAGAAGTCTTCCCCGGCCGCGACATCCGCGCCCACAACGACGAGAAGCTCCACCACCACGGCAGCAGCACCGTGCTGCACGGCCGCGGATCGGTGCTGACCATCGATCTCACCAACCGCTGCAACATGATGTGCGATCCCTGCTTCATGGATGCCAACCAGGTCGGCTTCGTCCACGAATTGACGTGGGACGAAATCAAGACCATGTTGGACAACGCCATCACCATCAAGCCGCGGCGCCAGATGTCGGTACAGTTCTCCGGCGGCGAGCCCACGCTGTCGCCCTACTTCCTCGACGCGGTCGCCTACGCACGCAAGGTCGGCTACAACAGCGTGCAGGCCGCGACCAACGGCATCGAGTTCGCCAAGAGCCCCGAGTTCGCCAAGCAGGCGTTTGAAGCGGGCTTGCGTTACGCCTACCTGCAGTTCGACGGCATCGGCAACGCTGCCAACTCGCACCGCCTCGTCGGCAACCTGTTCGACGTGAAGTTGCAGGCCATCGAGAACCTGCACAACGCCGGCGTCGATATCGTTCCGGTGGTCACCATCGTCAACGACCTCAACAACGAGCAGGTCGGACGCATCATCCAGTTCGCGCTCGACAATCCCAAGCGCATTTCCTTCCTCTCGTTCCAGCCGGTTTCGTTTACCGGCCGCGACGAGGCCATCACCGACGAGCGCCGTCACGCGCAGCGCTACACGCTGTCGCATCTGGCGCATGACGTGAAGAACCAGACCGGACTGGGCGAGCCCACCCGCGACTGGTTCCCCATCTCGTTCATGAGCACCTTCTCCGATTGGGCCGACCTGGTTCACGGGCCCGACAAAGACTGGGGCGCACTGAGCTGCGGCTGCCACCCCAACTGCGGCGTCGGCATGGCCGTCATGATCGACAAGGAAACCAAGGAAGCGGTTCCCGTCACCGCGTTCCTCAACGGCGACACCATCGCGAAAGACATCGCCAAGGTGAACGACGCAGCCCGCGGCAAGTGGATGTCGATCGCCGGCATGACGCTCGCGCTGCTGAAGAACTACGACCCCTTCAAGTCCCCGAAGCACTTCAAGTTCGTGGATCTGCTGAAGAAGTTCGACAAGACCTTCGGCGCGACCGGCACAGATTACGGCAAGGTCAGCGGAGACCGCACCGAAACCGACATCGAGAAGCGCCGTCGCGATCGCTGGAACTTCCTGTTCATCGCGGGAATGTGGTTCCAGGACCTGTTCAACTACGACTTCCGCCGCACCGAGCAGTGCATCATTCCTTACGCCACGCAGGAAGGCGAGATCAGCTTCTGCGCCTACAACACCGGCGTGGGCTGGCGCAACATCGTCGAGAAGATGCACATGACCGCGACCCTGACCAAGTGGTACGAGGAGCACGGCCGTCACGAGATCTTCGCCGGCAACAAGAAGGTCAGCCTGGCGACGACCGATCACACCCTCAAGCTGGTGCAGGAGCACGTGAACGCCGAAGCCAACCACACGCTCGACGATCTCGGCATCGCCAAGAACGCGCGCCAGGAGAAGTTCAAGGCCCGCGACGAGAAGATCAAGCAGGAAGCCGAAAATGCCCGCATGCTGGCGCTCTACAAGGAGCACGTGCTGGGTGAGAAGGCTCCCGAGGACAAGGGTGGCTTCGTTCCTCTCGGCAGCATCGGCGGCATCGCCCCCGCGGCTCCGATGAAGGAAGTCAACGAGCCCGTCTTCGGCGACTAACAGCAACGAGCCAGTAGCGAAGATCCGGCCACGCAAGTGGCCGGATTTGTTTTGCACCACGCAATTCCAGGCAATCGTCGTCCAGGGCGAACCTGGGTTGAAGTAGGTAGCGTGCGTGATTTTTTGCATCCATTGGATGATAACTATAATCTTATCGACATGCGTTACAAACCCGCCCACCGTCAACAGACCCGCGAGCGAATTCTCCGCACGGCCGCCGAGCGTTTCCGCGCTGGTGGACTGGAGACCGTGGGCGTTGCTGACGTGATGAAGGCAGCAGGCCTCACCCACGGTGGGTTCTACAAACATTTCACCGCCAAGGACGAGCTCGTGGGCGAAGCGCTACAGTTCGCCTTCGAGGAAGTTTCCTCGCAACTGCTTGCTTCGACGCAGGGGCTATCCCGTTCCGAGGCGCTGCGGTCCGTCATCGAGTTCTACTTGAGCGAGCAGCACATGACACATCCCGGAAACGGATGCGCTGTGGCCGCCTTGGGCACGGAACTGGCGCGCATGGATCCACGGGTCAAATCCGTAGTTAGCCGCGCGCTGGATGCCTACGCAGCGCGGCTCTCCCCTCTAATGCCCGGAAATACCGAGTCCGAACGGCGGGCCGCGTTCCTGGTTCTGTTCCCCGCGATGGCGGGCTGCATCATGGCGGCGCGCTCGCACACCGACAAGACTACCCAACGACAGATTCTGGAGGGCGGACGAAGCTGGCTTACTCGGGCGTTCTGCGACTCGGAATCCCAACACACAAAAGGGGAAGCACAATGAACACAAGCAAGTTCGTCAACCATTACGGGCCGTGGGCGGTAGTTACCGGGGCCTCAGACGGAATCGGCAAGGAGTTCGCTGCACAACTCGCAGCGATGGGTCTTAACCTCGTGCTGGTGGCTCGTCGGGAGGATCGGCTGCGCGAGCTGGCGGCCACGTTGGAAGCCAATCACAAGGTTTGTACCAGGGTCGCAGCCATCGATCTCGGCGAAGCGGAAGGCCGAAAGCGGCTTTGGAACGCGACCGCGGACTTGGATGTCGGACTGCTGGTTGCGGCTGCAGGCTTTGGGACTTCAGGGCCTTTGTTGCAAGCCGATTGGAAGACAGAACG
Organism: uncultured Acidobacteriaceae bacterium; assembly: GCA_963758255.1. Classification (GTDB taxonomy): domain Bacteria; phylum Acidobacteriota; class Terriglobia; order Terriglobales; family Acidobacteriaceae; genus DASRAA01. The sequence continues at coordinate 642,828 of CAVWUX010000001.1, read as the reverse complement.
CAACATGCTGGAAGTGAACTGCCATGCGGTTCTGGAGCAGTGCATTCATTTTGGTGAACGCCTGGCGAAGCGAGGACATGGCGGGGTTATCCTCATGGGATCGCTGCTAGCCTGGCAAGGGGTTCCTACCGCAGCCCACTATGCCGCGACGAAGGCGTATGTCCAGTCGCTGGCTGAAGCATTGCGACTGGAATGGGCGCCGCTGGGGATCGATATTCTGGTCTCCGCGCCCGGTCCGGTCAAAAGCGGCTTTGCGCAGCGGGCTGACATGCGCATGGGGATGGCGGAATCACCGGCGACGGTCGCGACACAATCCCTGAATGCCCTGGGCCGCCGGGGCACGGTGATACCGGGTGCATTCAGCAAGTTGTTGACGTACTCCTTGACCACGCTGCCGCGCTTTTTGCGGACGAGAATGTTGGGTCAAATCATGGGCAACATGACGCGTCATCAATTGCAGAACCCGTGAGCAGCCGGTTGTCACCTAGTTCAAAAATGTTCTGAAAGATCGGACCGTTCGGGCAATCAACCCCTCTATAGATACCGGTCGCGCAAGCGGCCGGTTTTGTTTGCCAACACATCGCCCGGACTTGTCGAATGCGCCGATTTTCGCCCCGAGAGATCATCTGCCTTCGCAGGAATCCCAAAGCTCCATACATACCTGCGTCCTGAGCGCGAGACCGCGGAACTACCGTCCATCCCATTTCGTATCTCTCGCTGCGTCATACTCACGAGGTTCGAATCCATGTCTCTGCGCTCGATGTTTGCTGCCCTTACCGCGCTCCTCGCCTTTGCGGTCTCCTGCTTCGCCCAGGACGCCTGCGCCAACAAGCCGCAGGTGCTCATTCTCGGCACCTATCACATGTCCAATCCCGGCCGCGACATTTACAACATGCAGGTCGACGACGTCCGCACCCCCAGTCGCCAGCAGGAACTCGCCCAACTCGCCAACGTGCTCGCCAAATTCGCGCCCACAAAGATTGCCATTGAAGCCGATCCCGACAGCCAGCGCCTCCCTGCCACTTACAAGGATTACCTCGCCGGCAAGCACGAACTCTCGCAGAACGAAATCGAGCAGATCGGCTTCCGCCTTGGCAAGCAGCTCGGCCATGCGCAGCTCTACCCCATCGATGTCGAAGGCGACTTTCCCTTTCAGCGCGTCATCGACTACGCCAAAGCCACCGGCCGCTCCGCTGAACTCGACAAGCTCCAGTCCAGCACCGGGCAGATCGTCGCCGCGCAAAACGACTACGTGAAGTCCCACACCGTGCTGCAATCGCTGCGCTACATGAACTCACCTGAGCACATCGCCGCCGACGTCAACTTTTACATCCAAATGGCCCCCTACGGCGAGCCCGGAGACTTCGCCGGCCCCGATCTCATCGGCGCTTGGTACACCCGCAACATCCGCATCTACGGCAATCTAGTCAGGCTCATCCAGAAACCCACCGACCGCATTCTCGTGATCTACGGCGCCGGACATCTCGGCTGGCTGCAGCAAGACGTCCGCATGGACGCCAACCTGTGCCTCCGCACTCTCGCCGAGTTCGACCCTCAGCAATAATTCCACCGGACGCCCCGCGCATCGCCGAATTTGGGATGCGTGTGACACCGCATCCTTCGCACTACCAGCGCCATCCAAGCCCTTGTATGGATCACGACCTGTCCGATACCCTCGCGCTTCTGTTCCGCACCCCCGCCACTCTCAACTCGCTCCTGCGCGACCTTCCCGAAACCTGGACCCAACGCAACGAAGGCGAGAACACCTGGAGCCCCTTCGATGTCGTCGGCCATCTAATTTACGGGGAACGCACAGACTGGATACCGCGCGCCCGAATCATTCTGCAATCCGGCGAGTCTCGGGCGTTTGATCCTTTCGATCGCACGGGGCACGCCCGAATCGTTGAAGGCAAGTCGTTATCGCAGCTTTTGGATGAGTTCGCCCTTTTGCGGTCGGAAAATCTGATCGAACTTCGCGCGTGGAAATTGCAGCCCGCCGATCTGGAGAAACGCGGCACCCATCCTGCTCTTGGTGTCGTCACTCTCTCTCAGCTTCTGGCAACCTGGGCGGCGCATGACCTCACCCACCTGCACCAGATCTCGCGCATCATGGCTTATCAATATCGCGATGCCGTCGGTCCCTGGAGCGCCTACCTCGGAGTGCTGAAGTGCTCCGGTCATAGCTCTCCGTAGCCAACTCACCAGAAGACTCGTAACTGCGCCCCTGTTCCGGATTTGCCGGCTGACACGACAGTCCCCGATCTCGGCGGGGGCTGTTATCCTCTATCCGGGCAGGAGCCGATCTCTCAGGACGGAGGTCCACGCAATGAGCGAAGTACGATCGACTAACGGTCTGTTGCAACTGGTGATCTTGGCCGCCTCACTTCTGTTCGCCGCCTCGGGTTGGTCCCAGAGCACCATCACCGCCAACATCACCGGAGGCGGCGGCAGCGGCAAGTGTACCTTCGAAGTGCGCGTGGATGGCGTTGCCGACGTACAAATTCGCAACAATCAAGGCTATCTGCAAACCAGAAGTGGCATGCAGGCGCAGTGGGTGCGCCTCAACTGCAACCAACCCCTGCCCCGCAATCCCAACAATTTCCGCTTCCAGGGCATCGACGGACACGGCAGACAGTACCTGCTCAAGAATCCCAACTCCAACAATGGCATTGCCGTTATCCGCATCGAAGACAACCAGCGCGGCATGGAAGGCTATACCGGCGACATCCTGTGGAACGGCGGAAACAACAACGGAGGCAACTACAACGGCGGCTGGTGGAACGATAACTGGAATGGCGGCGGCAGCGGCGGCGGCAACAGTCAAAGCCCTTCCGGACAATGGTCTGTGCAAAGCGCCAGTTACGGCTCCGGCAGCCGCCGTCAGGACGTCACGGGAAACGTACGCCGCTTAGTCAATGGCCCCAACTTCAAGGTGAACAATGCAAACATGGGAGGCGATCCCGCCGTGGGTGCCGACAAAACCCTTCAGATCATTGCACGCTCCCAAACCGGAACCGTGCGCACCTTCAGCTATCGAGAAGGTGCCATGGTCGACTCTCAGATGTTCTCTGGAGGATCGGGTGGTGGAAACTGGGGCAGCGGTGGCAACAATCAGTGGCCGCCCCTTGGCAGCGGCGATGGTCAATGGAGCAACAACCTGATTCCCAACTGCCAGAACGCCATCCGCAGCAAGCTGGTGCCGCAGTTTGGGGGAACCCTGACCTTTAACGGCGCACCCAGCCGGAAGCAAGCGGGTTCATTCGTGATGGTCGACGGCGACGCCAACTATCGTGACGGCAGCGGCAGGCAGGGCAGGATCACCTACCACTGCACCATGCATCCCAATGGCAACGTGGCCGACTCCAGCTACAACGTGACCAGTGGCAACGTCGGTCCCCAGCCGCGATAGCGCGCTTTGGCACCCAAGAAGCGGATGTGGCGTCATGGGCCCACAGTGTGGCAAACCAGCGGCGAATTCTGAAACCAAAAATTCTGGAATCCGAAAACTTCCATCACGGCTTCGGCGGAGTCAGCGCCGTCTTCACCAGCGCTGCGCCACTTCCTGATGCCTCAGCCTTGGCTCTTCGTAGCCATGCGGCTTCTGGCGCGGCGGCAGTTTCGGCGGCTTGTAAGGAATTTCCTCGTACGGAATGCGGCTGAGGATATCGGCAATGCAGTTGAGTCGCGCCCGCTTCTTGTCGTCAGAGGGCACGATGTACCAGGGCGCCTGCGGAATGTCGGTCGCCGCCAGCATGGCGTCACGCGCCCGCGAGTAGTCGTACCAGCGCCGGTGAGACTCCAGATCCATGGGGCTCAATTTCCAGCGCTTCGAGGTGTCTTTGATGCGGGCCTGGAACCGCTTGTGCTGCTCCCTTTCGCTGACCTCCATCCAGTACTTCAGCAGAATGATGCCATCATTCACAATCGAGGTTTCGAACGCCGGGCACGCCTTCAGGAACTTGACGTATTCCTGCTTGGTGCAGAAACCCATCACGTGCTCCACGCCGGCGCGGTTATACCAACTGCGATCAAAGATGACGATCTCGCCGCCGGCGGGAAGATGCGCAATATAGCGCTGCAGGTAAATCTGGCTCTTCTCGCGCTCCGTGGGCGCGGGCAGCGCCACCAAGCGAAAAACACGCGGACTCACCCGCTCGACGATGCGCTTGATGGTTCCCCCTTTGCCCGCGGCATCGCGCCCCTCAAAGAGAATGACGACCCGCGCTCCGGTCGCTTTCGCCCACTCCTGCAACTTGACCAGCTCGGTTTGCAGCTTGAATATCTCTTTCTCGTATTCTTTCCGGCCCATCTTCGCACTTCCGCCATCCGGCTTGGCGGCAGATTGCTGCGATGGCTTGTCTGCATCGTGCGCGTGCTTCTTCCTGGAACCTTTGCCCATGGGTCCTCCCTGTTCATCAGAGCTTATTCATAACGAGACATTTGAGTTTACTCTCGGTCGCAAAGCCGGAGATTCGGTCGATCCCGAATTGGCTAGTGTAACTTTCCCGTGGCTTGCCCATCTCAGTGCTTGTAGGCAAATCACTGAGTGGAGCAAGACATGTCGACTTCCGTAAGTGCGATTGAGCAGGCCTGGTCCATGGATTCCGCGCGCGTCCTCCGCGTTGGCCTCCAGACGGCCCGAGTTGGACTGGTGCTTTGCCTGCTGTTCATCGGCCTGGCGAAGTTCACGCCGGAGGAGGCACAGGGCATCCAGCCGTTGGTGTCTCACAGCCCGTTCATGAGCTGGATGTATTCGCTGTGGAGCCTACAGACTGTCTCCAACATTATCGGGATCACCGAACTGGTTATCGCGGTGCTATTGTTCGTTGGGATTTGGTCGTCCAGAGCATCGCTCGCCGGTTCCCTCGGCGCTGTCCTCACGTTCCTGGTGACCATCAGCTTCCTCTTCAGTACGCCCGGAGCCATCATTCTCGGTCACGGTTTCCCCGCACTCGGCGGGACGGGGCAGTTCCTCGTCAAAGACGTCGTTCTGCTCGGAGCATCCGTAGCGCTGCTGGGGGAGGCCCTGGAACGGCTGAGAACTGCCGAGCTACGGGCATGAAGATGGTCTGCGTCGCCGCGATCGTCAACGCCATCATGGTTCAACCAGAATCGGAGACAATGTCCATGCCAGGTCCCTATCCCGGCGGCCACGTGAGCTTGCGACCTCCGAGTAGATGCAGGTGCAAATGGAACACTGACTGTCCCGACCCGGGGCCTACGTTGTACACCGTGCGATACCCGTCCTCGATACCGCGCTCGCGCCCGAGTTTCGCGGCAACGAGTTGGCAGTACCCGATAATCTCGGCGTCCTCCGGGGTGGCTTCTTTCAGTCCAGCAATATGCCGCTTGGGTACGATCAGCACATGCGTCGGCGCCTTCGGATTGATGTCTTCGAAGACAAACACCTTTTCGTCTTCGTAGACCTTCGTTGCGGAAACTTTGCCCGCGATGATTTTGCAGAAGAGGCAGTTGTCGCTCATGGGCACATCTTAACCGATACGGAGAAATCTGAACTGCGGGAAACGGGTGGTAAGATTGTCTTACCATGGTGACCAAGGTTTCAACCAAGGGACATGTGGCGTTGCCTAGCGCCATTCGGCGCAAGCTCGGACTGCAGGCGGGCGATCCTCTAGATGTCAAAGTCGAGGGCGACCGAATTGTCCTGATGCCGCAGAAGAAGCGCGCCCGCACGAAGGCTAAAATCATAATCGATCCCGTCTCCGGACTCCCTGCCGTGACCTTGGGCCCAGGCGCACCCGTGTTGACCAGCAAAGAAGTGGAAGAAATGCTTTCTGATTTCCCATGAGATTCCTGCTGGATGTGAATGCGCTCGTGGCACTGGGAGTTGTTGAGCACCAGTTTCACGCTCAAGTCACCGCATGGCTCCGCGCTTCACGGTCCGATGGAAGCCTCAAGCTGCTCACTTGCGCCATCTCGGAGCTGGGCTTCGTGCGAGTTCTTGCGAACACGAAAGCATACGGATTTACCGTATCAACCGCAGGTGCTCTCCTGATGGGGATGAAAAGCGAAGACGAAGAGCTTTTCAACTTTGTCGCCGACGACCAGGATGCGTCGCGCTTGCCCGGTTGGGTGCATTTTCCTAAGCAAGTCACCGACGGTCATCTGGTTCAACTTGCGAAGGCGAATGGAGGAGTGCTGGCAACGCTGGATCGCGGGATACCCGGAGCCTTCTTGATTCCGGAGTGAACTAAGGTCGCGTCGAGCAGGCGACCCGCATCGCTGGAAGCCTATCCGCGATGATTTTGCAGAAGAAGTCGGTTGTCCGTAGACGCCCTCCGTTACGCTCACCTAAAACGGTCGAATGCGACAGCTACTCAGTCCGCGTGTGGCCTCCAGCCACCCCAAGATGGGTTCCGTCCGTTGTCGTACGTCCTTCGCTTGACATTGGCTGAAACAGTCTCCACTGCTCCTCATTACGGGAGGAGGCGGGAAAAATCTCTAGCTGAAACCCCTGCTCTAGCAGAATGCGGGCCGCTCCAGCTGCCATCTCAAGCTCAGGAAACATACTCGCGTTGCCGTTCTGAAAGAACTCCTCGGAGCGCTGTTCAAGCAGGTTACTTTCATGATCCCAATCAATCTCCGAGTCGACATCTTCGTTACGTTTTTGGGGACGATAGACATCGAGAGCCGCCATCACGATCTGGTCGTCTTCCACAATTCGCCAGGGACGTTGCAGGTGAAGCGCATACTCCCCACCTCCACAAGTCCCCTACTACCTGTCCTTGATCTTCGAGAACCAAATTGAAAGCACGCCATGTCTCCAGCTCGAGTGCATTTCCAAATTGTCTTTCCTACCAACCCATCGAGAGCGATTTGAATGGTATCCCGCATAACGATTACCGCTGTTCGTTGCGGCGCGCCAGCAGATAAGCCCGGATTAGTTCGTCGAGATCGCCGTCTAGCACGCGATCGACATCTCCGATTTCTACGCGCGTCCGCAGGTCCTTCACCATGCGGTACGGCTGCAGCACGTAGGAACGAATCTGCGAGCCGAAGTCGATGTCGAGCTTGGAATCTTCGATGTGCTTGGTGGCCGCCTTCTTCTTCTCCAGTTCGAACTCATAGAGACGCGAGCGCAGGATGCTCATCGCCTTGTCTTTGTTCTTGTGCTGTGAGCGCTCGTTCTGACAGGCCGCCACGATCCCAGTGGGAATGTGCGTAATGCGCACCGCCGAGTCGGTGGTGTTGACGTGCTGTCCGCCCTTGCCGCCGGAACGATAGGTGTCGATACGAATGTCGTCGGGCTTGATGTCGATCTCGATGCTCTCGTCGATCTCCGGCGAGACATACACGCTGGCAAATGATGTATGCCGCCGCTTGGCCTGGTCGAAGGGCGAGATGCGCACCAGGCGATGCACGCCGATTTCGCTGGTCAGCAGCCCAAAGGCGTAATCGCCATTGACGCCGAATGTTGCCGACTTGATGCCTGCTTCTTCGCCCGGTTGGTATTCGTACATCTGCGTGGAGAAGCCCTCACGCTCGGCCCAGCGCAGGTACATGCGCATGAGCATCTCGGCCCAGTCCTGCGATTCGGTGCCGCCAGCGCCGGGATGGATGGTCACGATAGCGTTCCGGTCATCGTTTGGCCCTGAGAGCAGCGTCGCGATTTCCAGTTTATCGACCATTGCGCGTAGCGCGTCGATCTCACGGCGCAAGTCGGATGAAACGTCTTCCCCCTCCTGCGCGAGCTCGAAGTACGCGGCAATGTCAGCAGAGCGACTTACGAGCTCCGACTCGGTCGCGAGCGCGGTTTCCAGCCGCTTCTTCTCGCGCATGACCTGTTGCGATTTTTCGGGATTGGACCAGAGCGTGGGATCGGCGGCCTGTTTTTCGATCTCGTTCAGTTTTTCGCGCAGACTGGGCGCGTCAAAGATACTCCTGAAGGTCGTGGACCTTGGCGCGCAGTGCGAAAAATTCGTGCTCTAATTCTTCGACCATCTTATGTAGGGCTCTCTCTAAACCGGCGCGGGCTGCAGCTTTTCCGCAGGTTCGCGGAAGCGCAACACCACACCGGCCAACGTGATTATCGCACAAACAATCGGGAACCAGTCGCCATGGCGAGTGTAAAACGTGGTGCTCCCTACCAGCGCGTATGCGGCCTGCAGCGAAGTGCGCTGGTTGCGCGGGGCTTCCCCGACCACGCGGCCATAGGGGTCAATCACCGCCGTAATTCCAGTGTTGGTATCTCGCAGCAGCCAGCGTTGGTTTTCGACGGAGCGCATGCGGGCCATATTGAGGTGCTGTAACGGCGCGGACGAATCACCATACCATCCGTCGTTCGAGATATTGACGAACACTTCCGCTCCGTTGCGCACAAACTGACGAACCTCGTCAGGGAAGACGGACTCGTAACAGATGAAGGTCCCAATTTTCGTGTTGCCTGCTTCGAGGGGCATGCGACTACGGCCGCGACCGAAGGTACCGATCTCGCGGGTAAGCGGCTTGGCAAAGCTGATGAGATTCTCGAACGGGATGAACTCACCGAAAGGTACCAGATGAATCTTGTCGTAACGCGCCACCCACGCGCCGCTGGGAGCGATCAGCGAGGCGGAGTTGAAGATGTCGGGCGCCTGGTTGCGATCGCCCGCGTGCTCGATGCCCATCGATCCAGAGATGATGTAGGAATCCGTCTCACGCGCCAGCTCGCCCAGTGTCGCGCGCAAGTGCAAGTCTGTCACGAAGAACGGCGCAGGCGATTCCGGCCAGATGATCAGGCCGGGAGTGCCGGATTGCGATCGTGACGGACTCACACTCAGCGCGCGCAGTTCACTCAGCGTCTGCTCCAGGTAGTCAAGCGTCCAGTCATCGGAGTCGAGAATAGGAATGTTGGACTGCACCAGCGTGACTCCGCGATCGCCGACCGAGGCAGGAGCGGGCAGATACTTGCCCGCATGCAGCACCAGGGCCGCCGCGAGCGATGCCGCCAGCAATACGTCGCGGCGCGCGCGGGGCACAAGAAACGCCGCGGCCAACGCAGTATTGACCAGCGCGATCTCGAACGAAATTCCGTACACGCCGGTGACGGTTGCAAGGCGCGACAACGGTATGTTGTCGATCTGCGTGGTGCCGAGCAGGTCCCAAGGGAATCCCGTGATGTAAGTGCGGGCTAGTTCGACGGCGACCCAAGCAAACGGAGCGAATACCAGCGCGCGCAGGCTGTAGCCATTGCGGCGGCGGGCGATCAGCGCGACCAGCAGACCGAAGAGTCCGTGGTAGAGGCCAAGATAGAGCGCAAACAAAATCAAAATGACGACCGAAGTCACCGCCCCCAGGCCTCCGTACAAGTGCATGGTGTGGTAAACCCAGTAGCAACTGCCGAGATACCAGATCACGCCGCTAAAGTAGCCGAGCAGAAAGCCCTGCCATGCCGTCGCGGGCGCGTACCATTTGCCGTCTTCAACGAAGGTAAGAAGGGCGTCTTGCTCGCGGCACTGCAGGATGGCGTAGATGAGAGGTGCGAGGGCAAACCAACTGAGCAGATAAAGGGCGGGCTTAGGAAAGATCAGGACCTGCAAAACGCCTGAGGTGCAGGCAAGAACCCAGGCGTTGCGTCGGATTCGGGTCACCTAGCGAGTGTAGCAAACAGGATTACGCCAGGGTAAAAGCGAAATCACCGTGCCAGACGTAGAAGAATTCTTGCGGCGATGGTCTGAAACACCTGCTGCAGTTGCGAGCTGCATTGCGCCGAAGGACAGTTGGTGGCAAATACCGCCATTCCAACTGGTTGGGTTGGGTCATAGGTCGGACTGCCGGGATCGTTGGCGATCTTCTTCAAGAAGGTTTGGTCAATGTTGGAGCCGAGACCGATGGCGTAGATGTACATGCCGGGATTTTCGGTTCGCATCGCAGCCGCAGTCTGCAGCGCGCGAAAATTTGCATCGGCCGTAACGTTGGTGCGGGTAAACGATTTTTGGGTGCCGTCGATGGCGGACGTGAACTTGGTTACGCCGGTGCAGTAGTTCGGCGTGCTGTTGTACGGTGGATAGCCGTTACCGTTGACGCCTCCCCAGTTGGTTCCATTTGTGGGATCGAAAAAGTCCACCGAACTGCCGGTATCGTAGCCTCCGTAGTTGATGAGCTTGGCGGCCGGACAGTTGAACGTGTCCTGGATTTCATTGACGAGCCCATCGGTGAAATACACCACGACCCTGACCACGTTCTGCCCGGGCTGGATGGCGACGCTGTCGTTCTGGGCCTTGGCCAGCGTCAGGCCGCCGGGACCGAAGGTGCCACCGCCGAAGGGCATGGCATTGACGGCGTTGGCGATGGGAGTCTTGAAGTTGTAGTTGATGGCGACGTCGACCCTGGCATGGGAGGCGTAGCTCACCATTGCGACCTCATCGTTGGTATTGTCGAAGTAATTGACGAACGTGGTGACGGCGGGAGGAAGGGCCGTCGAACCCCCATTGAGTGTCATCGAACCCGAGCGGTCCAGCACCAGCGTCATGACCAGTTTCCCGCGCGTTGCCTGGGCGCTGTTGCTGACCGTCAAGGTCGTGTACTTGGGCACGAGGCGCATGAAGAACGTCCTAACGTTGGCGGTGGCGCTCACCGTGACCATAGTCTGCCCGTATGCATCCGTCGTGAAATTGATGGTCAATGCTGGGGCATTGGCATCGAGACCTGACGTGGGATAGTTGGCGTTGAACGAATTCTGTGCCAAGGTACGGGCCGTGGCCTGACCCTGAGAGAGGTTCTTCATCGCCGTCAGGCATGCCGCATCCACCGCCCTGGACAGCTTGGCCCGGGTGACGTAGGCGAATCCCACATCAATCGACAACGCCAGAAACATCAACAGCACAGTAAGGAAGATCGCGAGCAGAATGATGATCTGTCCGCAGTCGCCGCGGCGAGTCCGGTCATTAAGGATGGGTTTCATTCCTCATGCTCCCCGTCAGAAGTAGGCCGCGTCGTAGAGTTGCGACGGCAGAAAGGTGTTGGACAGGAAATTACCGATGGGGGTAATTGCCTGGAAGCTGTAAAAGACCTCGGTGACATACATCGTCTGGTTGGGTTGGGGCGCGGCGGAAGCGGGGACCGTGGCGGTGCCCCCGATCACGTTCCCCACGTGGCTGGACGCGGCGATTCCTCCCAGGGAGGACTGCCCCGTGAGCTTTAGGACGTTGTTGCTGTTGAACACCGCCGACACGATCACGCGGCCATGGCTGTTAAGGTCCAATGGAGCGGAAGAGGCCACCACTGCGGTGGCGGTGTTCGCCAGGGTGGTTCCCCGAGACGCCATGCTGGAGCCCTGCCCCGACAGATTGGCCAGGATCTGGGCGATGAAGATGGCACGGCTTAGATCGATCAGGCCAAAGATGAGGATAAGCAGTATGGTCGCCGACAGGGCACATTCCAGGATGGCCTGGCCGGAATCGTTCCTGCGGCGATGGTTTCGGCCCGAGATACCTAGGCGGTTCTCTGCCATTGTCTGTGCCTCATCCCGGCGGTATTGCCGGGCGGAAACGGCTCATTCTTGAAACTTACGCTGACCGTGAATCTGTAAACACCGTTGGTGAAGAACTGCGCGATGATCGGCGTCAAGAGCCGGAGGTCGGTGGTCAGGGATATGGTCACCGTGTCTCCCGGACCACCGGCGCTGCCGTTGCCCCCGTTCGCACTGACGATCTGCAGGTTGGAGACATCCAGCCCCATGGCCGCCTGCTGCGCAACCTGGCGAATCGACTGCACGCGCGAGAGATTCTGTCCGACGTGGTTGGGATCAGGCTGGTGGTTTCCCGTGATGGCGTACCGGCCGGCCTCGCGTACCGCATTCTGCAAAGTCATCTCGATGTAGAACAGCCGGGCGAAATCAGCCACGGCAAACAACAGCAGCACGAATATGGGTAATACCAGGGCAAACTCAGCCAGAGTTGTGCCCCGGACGCCCGCGGCCGAACCGCGGCTCGAAGGGGGCCGGTGCCCGACGTCTCGCGACTGGTATTGCATCTCCACGCAATCGGCCCGTTGAGGAAGACTCCTCTGCAACTTATCGGCAACCCTGCCGTGGAGGATTAGGGCTGGAATTTCGGCATGCGCCTGGCGAGAGCGCAAGCGGTTCCCGTGCTGAAATCAGCGCCGGGTGGACTGGCTCGGGACGCTGCCATCTTGCGGGTGCTTCAAGATTTCCACCCCGCCGCCGATTACAACCACTGTGGTCACCCAATCCATGGAATGGAGGTCAAAACATGTTGGAAGTTCTCAAAAACCTGCGACAGGACGAGTCCGGTCAGGACCTGATCGAATACGCCCTGATCGCCGCCTTGATCGCACTTGCCGCCGTGGCTGGAATGAAGACGGTTGGCACGGGCATCGTCAACGCGTTTGACGGCGTTGCTACCCAGCTGAACAGCGCGTTGGGCTAGCAGCGCTCAGTCGTTGGCAGCGTTGCCGGTTGTGCGGTGGTGGATAGTCGTCATCGCCGCACAACCGGAATTGTCAAGATGAAGTCGCCGCGCTCGGCAAGCGCGCCGGAAAGGCCCTGTGGCAGGGCTTGGCTCAGTCCTCCTGCAGGACCGCCGGGGCAAACGATTGCGCAATTGGGGAATGGGCTCCAGGTGTCAGTAGCGAATGCAGCCATAAACGGGTTGGGCGCGGCTATTACGCAGCCCCTTGCCGCGCAGGAGCGGTGAGATGGATCGCCGGCGACTCACCATCGCGCTGCTGGCCGCTTTGCTGCTGTCGGGAGCGGTGACCTTCTTCCTCAATCGCAAGATCACGTTCAGGAATGGGACGGCGGGACCGCAAACCATGCAGAAATACGTGGCGGCAACACGCCTGCTACAGCCCGGCGAAGTGTTGAATGCGGAAAATCTGAACCTGATCGAATGGCCGTCCAAGCTGATACTGGAAGGCAGTTTCAACCGCATCGAGGACCTGGTAGGCCGGGCCGTGATCTACCCGATCGCCGCCGGGCAGCCCATTCTGCAGGCGTACCTGGCGTCGCCAGGTTCAGGCATCGGACTGACGGCCAAGATTCCGGAAGGCATGCGCGCTATTTCCGTGCGGTCGGATGAGATTGTGGGAGTGGCCGGATTCCTGTTTCCGGGCTCGCATGTCGATGTCCTGTCCACCTTGCGTGGCGAGGCCGTCCCGCAGCCGGAGACCCAGATCGTACTGCAGGATGTGGAAGTGCTGACCGCCGGCCAGAAGTTGGAGCCGGAACCGGGTGGAAAAGCGGAAACCGTGGGGGTAGTGACCCTCCTGCTGAGGCCCGAGGACGCGCAGAAGCTGGCGCTGGCCAGCACCCAGGGCTCGATTCAGCTGGCGCTGCGCAACGGCGCCGACCGCGGTCAAGTCAGTCCCCGTCCCGTTAATGTCGCCGAGTTGTCCGGGGAAGCGCGGAGTCGCGTGCCGGCGAACAGCGCTGCCGTATCGGCGCCCGCAGCGAAGAGATCAACCTATGTAGTCGAAACCATTCTGGGCGACAAGCGGGCGACCAGCGAATTTGAGAACTAACATGCGAGGCCGAGGCGGGTTTGTCGATTTCGTGATTGCAACCATACTGGCGATGGCGGTCACGGGCATCGCCGTCCGGGGCCAGACTTCCCTTGCCCCGGTGGCCGTCAATCCAGCTTCCGCACCCGCTCCAGTTTCCACTCCACCGCCTCCAACGGCGAACACCTCCTTGCAGCAGCGGGTGCTGAAATCCGACGGTCATGGTGGAGCGGCGGCGCCGAACCCGCAGCTGGAACCGCACCTGTCCAAGGACGGCCCCCTGACGCTGCACGTCATTGTCGGCCGCTCGGTGATGATTGACACGCCCGCGCGGCTGCGTCGCGTGTACGTGGCCAACCCCGCGGTACTGGATTCACTGACTTCCAGCCCCAACCAGATCGTGCTGACGGCGAAGCAGGCTGGAACCAGCAGCGTGGTGCTGTGGAACGAGAGTGGACATTCCCAGCTCTACACGATCCTGGCCGACCTGGATGTTTCCGATCTCGAGGAGAGCTTGAATCAGGCACTGCCCGGTGACCACGTGGAGGTCAAGGCGGTGCAGGGGCGAGTGTGTCTTTCCGGCGTGGTGGGCAGCGATGCGGCAGCTGACGAAGCGGTCCGGCTGGCCACAACCTACTCGAAGGATGTCGTGAACTCGCTGGTCATCGATCCGCGCCATATCCCGCAAGTGGAGCTCAAGGTGCGCATCGCCGAGGTGGACCGCAGCAAGTTCGACCAGCTCGGTTTCAATTTCTTCAGTGTAGGGAAGAATGCAGGAGCAGTGACTACCGGCGGCTTCGCACCCCCATCCTTTCCCCAGGTTGGCGCGAGCAGCACCCAGACCCTGATCCAGGACGCGCTGAACATTTTCTACTTCAATGCTGACCTGAACCTGGGGGTCACCTTGCGGGCGCTACAGGACAACGGCATCCTGCAGGTGCTGGCCGAGCCCAATCTCACCACGGTCAGCGGACGGGCGGCCAAGTTTCTGGCGGGCGGGGAATTTCCCTTCCCGGTCATTCAAGGTTCTAACGGCGGGTTCACCTCGGTGACCATCCAGTTCCGTCCTTATGGTGTGCAGTTGGACTTCACTCCCTACGTCCATCCCGATGGGTCAATCCGGCTGCGGGTGAATCCTGAAGTTAGCGCTCTGGATTACACCAACGCCGTAAAGATTTCCGGCTACACCATTCCGGCCATTTCGACGCGCAAAGCGGACACAGAAATCGAGCTGAAGAACGGCCAGAGTTTTGCCATCTCCGGACTGCTGGACAATCGCATCACTGACTCTCTCAGCAAAATACCCGGCATCAGCAGTATTCCGATTCTGGGCCAGTTGTTTCGCTCCAAGAACCTGAACCATTCGGTCACCGAGCTGATCGTGATCGTGACCCCAACCGTGGTCGATCCGCTCAGTGCTCCCGACACCCAGCCTCCGCCGCTGCCGGAGTGGCCGCTACCGTTCCTCTCGCGTCCCAACTTCGACTCGGCACTGCATTCCCGAAAGAACGTAATGGAGCCGAAATCAACTGCCGATGGAAAACCGTGAGGGAGTGCGACGTGGGCACGGCAATTCAGGATTCCGACGGTGTGGCACTCCGTCTGGTGTCGGTCGGTCTGGACGCCGGCGATGCAGACCGGGCCAGCCAGGCGGCGAGGCAAGCCCACGTCAGTTCGATCGCGGCGTTCGGTGATTACCCGGACGCGCTGCACAACGGAAAGCTGGAAGATCTGTTCACCGCCACCGAGGCGCTGCTCTGCATGATTGATTTCGACAAGGACAGAGAGCTGGCGGTCCAGACGGCGGCCAGAATACATGTTCAGTCGATGACTCACGCGACCTTGATTGCGGTGTCAGCCGAGGAGAACCCCGACCTGATTCTGCAGGCCATGCGGGCGGGCTGCACGGAATACATCACCAAGCCCCTCCGTCTGGAGCCGTTGACGGAGCTTTTGCGAAAGCTGAAAGACCGCTGGGCGGCGACGGCGCAGCGCTCCATCCAGCCCGCCGGGCGCGTCTTGGCCTTCATGGGTGTACGGGGAGGCGCGGGAGCGACCACCATCGCGGTACATCTGGCCAGCTTTCTGGCACGGCAGGGCCAGAAGACCCTGATTGTGGACCAGCATCCCTGTCTAGGACATGTAGCCCTGTTATTTGGAATGGATGAACACCGGCTCAACTTCTACGAGCTGCTGCAAAACATGTCCCGGCTCGACCTGATGCTGCTGCAGAGCTATGTCGCCCATCATTCCAGCGGTGTGGATGTGCTCGCGTCTCCCGATGGTCTGAGCCAGCACTCCGGGATCGAGGCTGCCGCCCTGGGGACGGCGATTCGGTTTGTAGCCGGGATCTATAGGTTCGTTCTGCTCGACTGCCAGGCTGGGCCGGAGGAACTCAACCTGGTCACGGCCACGGGTTGTGATGAGTTGTGCCTGGTTGCTACACCCGATGTTCCGGCGCTGCGCGACCTGGCGCGCTATCTCGAACGCTTGCGGGAGTTGCGACTGCCATCGGAGAAACTGAAAGTAGTGATCAACCAGTACGGCTCGGGCCGCTCGGTAACGATTGCCCAAATCGAAAAGGCCATCGATCACCCGGTCGCGCTGTCCTTGCCGGTGGAGGCGGAAGGCCTGGCCCGAGCGTTGGACACTGGGCAGCCGATTTCGCCCGAGCAACGATCGGAATTTGGCAGCCGGATCAGGAAGTGGGCCGCGGAGCTGGCCCCATCGACCATCGCGCCGGTGCCGACAAGACGCAGGTTTGCATTCTGGAGCTAGTGGAATGGGCGACCTGAGGAAGCAGGACTGAAAGCTGTATGGCAGACTCCATTATCACCTTGCCGCGTTACCCCACGGTGCCTGACCCCGGCAGCTACGAGAACCCGGCGAGCCGCGACGGCGATCTGAAATCGGCAGTGCATCGCGAGCTGATCAGCAAGCTGGACCTGGAAAAGCTGATGCACACTCCCGATGGATTGGCGCGGCAGCAGTTGCTGACAGTGATCCATCAACTGCTGGGTCAACCTGGACTACCGCTGAGCGCCATCGAACGCGATGGGCTCGCCCGCGAAGTGCTGGACGAGGTCTTCGGCCTGGGTCCGTTGGAGCCATTGCTGCAGGATCCCACCGTCAGCGACATTCTGGTGAATACCTGCAAGACCGTGTACGTGGAACGGCATGGAGTGCTGGAAGAGACTGCGGTGGTTTTCAAGGACAACGTCCATCTCATGCACATCGTGGAGAAGATCGTCTCGGGCGTGGGACGCAGGGTGGATGAGTCCTCGCCGATGGTTGACGCGCGGTTGCCCGACGGCTCGCGCGTCAACGTGATCGTTCCGCCCCTGGCGGTGGACGGACCCATCGTGTCCATCCGGCGCTTTGGTTCGACTCCTCTGACCGGGCAGGACCTGGTCAACAAAGGAGCGATGACGCCGGAGATGCTGGAGGTCCTGCAAAAGGCGGTCCAGGCTCGGCTGAACATCGTGGTGTCGGGAGGCACGGGCGCGGGCAAGACTACGTTGCTGAACGTGCTCTCGGGATTCATCTCCGAACGGGAGAGGATTGTCACCATCGAGGATTCGGCGGAGCTTCAGTTGAAGCAGAAACATGTGGTGCGCCTGGAATGCCGGCCGCCCAACGTCGAAGGCAAGGGCGCGGTACATCAGCGGGAGCTGGTCATTAACGCGCTGCGAATGCGGCCCGACCGCATTGTGATTGGCGAGGTGCGCGGCGGCGAGGCGCTGGACATGTTGCAGGCCATGAACACCGGCCACGATGGTTCGGTAACCACCATCCACGCCAACAATCCCAGGGACGCTCTGGCGCGCATTGAAACCATGGCGCTGATGGCCAACCTGAGCCTGCCGGAAAAAGCCTTGCGCAACCAGATCGCTTCGGCCATTCATATCATCGTGCAGGTCTCGCGCATGAGTGACGGCACCCGCCGCGTCACCCACGTGACCGAGGTGACCGGCACCAACGGCGATATCGTCAGCCTGCAGGATGTCTTTCTCTTCGAAAAGCTGGGTCTGGGACCGGAGGGAAAAGTTCTGGGCCGGTTCTATTCCACCGGGATCGTGCCCAAATTTGCCGAAAAGTTGCAGAACGCCGGAATTCCGTTGCCCACCAGCCTGCTCGACGTATCGATGGAAGTCTAGGAGGGCTGCCGTGGCATTCACCGTGCTGGTATTCGTAGGGCTAGCGGCTGTGACCTTCGCCGTGGTGATGCTGTTGACCCGTCCGACCAATGCGGACCGCACCGTCCAGGTCCGGGTGGCCGCAGTGCAACGGCGAGCCCGGACGGCCGTTGCGGGCAGCGACCCGCAGCAGTTCCTGAAGAACACCGCCCTCAGTGAATTCGCCTGGCTCGATCGCATGCTGCAGCGGGCCAGCGCCGCCCACCGGCTGGCGCTGCTACTGGCCCAGGCGGAAAGTTCCTGGAGCGTGAGTACCGTACTGGTCAGCTCGGTTGCGCTGGGTGCAATGAGCTTTGCTATTGCGCGGTATTGGATTACTGACTTGCTGCCCGCGCTCGTGGCGGGCCTCGTAGCGACATTCTTCCCACTGCTAGGTCTGCACTGGAAACGCAATCGACGCATGAACCAGTTCAATCAAAACCTGCCCGACGCTCTCGATCTGATGTCGCGTTCGCTGCGCGCCGGCCACTCGGTCAGCGCGGCCATCGAGATCGTCGCCGAAGAAGGCATGGAGCCGCTGCGCTCCGAGTTCGCCCGCGTCCACCAGCAACAGGTGCTGGGACTGCCCAATCGTGACGCTCTGCTGCAGTTAGGGCGCAGGGTGCCCTCCACCGACTTGCAGGTTGTGATCACGGCCATGCTGGTGCAAAAGGAGACCGGGGGAAACCTGGTGGAGATACTGGAAAGGACCGCTGCAGTGCTGCGCGATCGGCTGCGCATCCAGGGAGACGTGCGCACCCACACCGCCCAGGGCCGGCTGACCGGGGCCATTCTGTGCCTGCTGCCGGTCGTCATGTACGGGCTCATCACCCTGGCCAACCCCGGCTACACCCGTGTCCTGATCGAGGACCCGGTGGGACGGAAGCTGACCTACACAGGAATTGGGATGATCGCAGTGGGCGCGTTGCTCATTCGCAAGATCGTGAAGATCAGAGTGTGAAGTCATGAAGCCGATTTATCTTCTGAGCGTCCAGTTGAGCGTCTTCTTCGCCACAGCCCTGCTCGCGGTTTGGTACATGACTCGGACGGCTCCAGCGGTCAAACGGCTGTATGGCATCACCCGGCTGCTTCCCGAGTCGCGGCAGCGTCCGGCTGGGACCGGGCGAAGCGTCGCGGATGTCAGTCTCCGTTTCCTGCACAACGTCTTTGGACGCTTGGGCATGACCGTGAATGACAAGTTGCAAATGCGGTTTCGGGCCGCCGGACTGCGCACCCAAAACAGTATCGACGCTTACTTTGCCGTCCGGCTGCTGGGCCCGGTCGCGGTGCTGGTGCTGTGGACGTTCTTCCGGCAGTTGAGCTTTCTGGTCGTCGTGCTGATGGCTGCCGGGGCGTATCTGGGCCCGGATTTGTGGCTGACGGCCAAGACGAAGCGGCGGCGGGAGCAATTTCGGCTGGGCCTGCCCGATGCGCTGGACCTGATGGTGGTCTGCGTGGATGCGGGCCTGGGCTTGGACCAGGCGCTGCTGCGGACCGGACAGGAGCTGGGAGCCAGTCATCCGGTGATTGCCGAGGAGTTCACGCTGATCAACCTGGAGCAGCGGGCCGGCAAGCCCAGGATTAATGCCTGGCGGGACATGGCCGATAGAACCCAGTTAGAAACCGTACGAGGATTTGCGACCATGCTGGCTCAATCCGACCGCTTCGGTACTCCGATCTCAAGGGCGCTCAGTACGTTTGCTGACGATCTGCGCAAGAAGCGAAGCCAGCAGGCCCAGGAGATGGCGGCTAAAACCACGGTCAAATTGATGTTTCCGCTGGTCTTGTTCATTTTCCCCAGCATGTTCATTGTTCTACTGGGCCCAGCCGCCCTGACCATCTCCCGCAACCTGGGCGTGCTAGTAGGGAAGTAGCCGACATGGAAGTCGCAAGTGTCATGAAGATCGTAGTGAGCGTGGTCCTGGCAGCAGCCTTGGCGCACGCCATCTGGAAATTACGGCTATTCATTGAATAGTCGGGCGGTAAGACAATTCTCTCGAAGGAAGGAGACGCAATGGACAGCGTAACGGTGATTCGCGTATTTTCCGGCATTCTCTTTGTCGTAGTCCTGAGTGTCGTGGTCTGGCGGCGCAAGAAGACCGCCTAGCCCGCCGGGATGGTGGGTGGTGGATCGTGTCGCCACATCAACACAACCAGCACGGAGAGCGGGCCGGGACTCGAACCTGGGTCCGGCCTGCGCATCGTGCTCCTCAGCCGGTTCGATTGCCACAAGAGCTCGCTCGGCTGGCTTGTCAGTCCGATGAGTAGCTGCCGGGAGCGGTATGCAGCGGAGGAAATCGAGGCGTAAACCGCATGGTTGGCAACTCCGCATTCTTGCGCCGAACGCAGTCAGCAGACGCGGATCGATTGGTCCGGCATCCCACGCGCTTGGCAGTGGTCGTGCTCGCTTGCCTTCTCACTTCTTATTGCTACGCATTCCTGCTTCTCCCATCGTTGCCGTCACAATCCAGTACTGGGCCCGATCTCTACCCGGTCTGGTATGGGAGCCGGGTGGTGCTGTTCGAGCACCAGGACCCGTACAACCCCGGCGTAACCCGCCAGATTCAACGGGTCATGTATGGCGATGGCCCAATCGAGCGCGCATCGAAGCTGAATGAGCAGCGCTTCGCCTATCCGCTGTTTGCGGCGTTGCTGTTTGCGCCCTTTGCCTGCCTGTCATTTTCACACGCACAAACCCTGGTCATCGTGCTTTCCCTTGGGGCTACGGCGCTGGCGACGGTGGTGTGGATGCCGTCGCGCACGCGGCTGCCGACCAGGCTCCTGTGCATCATTTTCGTCCTGGCGGCGCCGCCGGTCGCGTGGGGACTGCACCTGCGGCAGCCGTCACTGTTGATTGCGGCACTGCTGGCAGCCATGGTTGCGGCCATTCGCAGGGGACGCCTCACCCTGGCGGGAGTATTGGGGGCAATGGCCACGGCCAAGCCCCAACTGGCGATTGCTGTGTTGCTTCCGCTGCTGGTCTGGGCGTTGTTGGATTTGCGGAGAAGCAAACGATTTCTGATTTCGCTGACCATTACGGAGGGCGCGTTGCTGGGGGTTTCGCAATGGATGTGCCCGGGATGGTTTCCGCATTGGCTGTCAACCATTCATGCCTATGCGGGCTATGCGGGCGCCAAGCCTTTGGTCCACCTGCTGCCTGGCCGGTATTTCCCGGAAATTGCCGGCGTTTTGCTTCTGCTCGGGGTGCTGGCCGTAAGTTGGAAGCGGAGAAACGCCGATCCGCAGCTGGCAATCGGCTTCTCCGTCGCGGTCTTTGGCGCACTGCTTCCCTTTCAGGTCTACAACACAGTCCTGCTGGCGCCAGCCGTATTGTGGGTTGTGTTTCGAGCCTCCGCGCACCCGGCAGCGTTCTTGTCGGTCCTTCGCGGCTTGATGCTGGGGTGGCTTTTCGCCCAGTGGGGCGCCACTTCCCTGCTGACGGCCATGCAATTGCTTAGTCCACGGACCGCGGCGTCGCTATGGGCGTTGCCGTTCGTGCTGGTCTGGATTTTTCCCCTGGTATTGCTGGCATGTACAGCGGCTACCTTGATTCCCAAGCAGTACTCCCTGGCTGAGGCGGCGGAACTCACGCAGGAGCCAGGGGCCAACCCGCTCTCACCCACGCTCAAACACTGTGCTGCGCTGAGGTAGGTCTGAGGATGCCGGTCCTGACTCCTGTGATCGAACCGTCCGCGAACAACAGCGGCACCGCGCAAGTGTTCGTCCCCCGTAACCACAAGCCATGGCCCGAAATACCGGACTTTGCTGCACTGCTGGGAGGAGTGCTGGCGGCGTTTGTGTATCTGTTTGCCAACCGCTCAATCGCTGATCCCGATATCTGGTGGCATCTTCGCAATGCCGAGTACTTGCTTCGGACCGGCGCGATGGTCAGGCAGGACTTTTACTCTTTCACGGTGGCGGGAGCGCCCTGGATCAACCACGAATGGCTGGGGGAGTTGCCTTTCTATTTTGCCTGGAAATGGCTGGGATTTCGCGGGCTGTACCTTGTCGTCCTGTTGCTGGCGGAAGCGATCATCCTGGGCGTGTTCGCTCTTGCACGCTCGGTATCCGGGAACGTCAAGGCGGCATTTCTGGCATCGTGGATCGCAGCGTGGCTGGCAACGGTTTCCCTCGCACCCCGGACCTTGTTGTTCGGCTGGCTCTTCCTGGTGATCGAACTGGCGGTCCTGATGAAATTCAGTGTTGGGATCAACAGAACCTGGCTCCTCCCGCCCCTCTTCCTGCTTTGGGTCAACACCCACGGTTCGTGGCTGATTGGTATCGTGTTTCTTCTTGTGTATTGCGCATGCGGACTCGTGCATGGTTACTGGGGAAGAATCGAAGCTCATCCGTGGACACGCCGCGAGAGAAAGAACCTGGGATGGACGTGTGCGCTCAGCCTGGCAGCGCTCTTTGCCAATCCTTGGGGATACCGACTGGTGCTCTACCCCTTTAACCTGGCATTTCAGCAGACGATGAACATTGCCCACGTCTCGGAATGGCGGAGTCTGGACTTCCATTCGCTGCGCGGCAAGTTCGTATTCGCGATGCTGGCCGCGACCATTGTGCTTGCCCTGGTCCGCCGAATTCGTTGGCAGTTGTGGGAGGTCATGTTCGTCCTCATCGCCTTCTACGCCGCCATGACCTATTCCCGCTTCCTGTTTCTGGCGGCAATCGTGGTCACACCTTTCCTCGCGCGGGAATTGAGTTTTCTTGCGCCTTATCGAGCGAAAGCCGACAAGCCGGTCTTGAACGCCGTCCTTTTGGCAGGCCTCGCCGTTCTCGCGGTCGCGATCTTCCCTACCCAAGCCCAATTGCAAGAAGGCACTCGCACGTCCTATCCCGCCAAGGCACTCTCGTATCTGGAGAAATTCCATCCCGACGGACGAGTCTTCAATGACTACCTCTGGGGCGGGTACCTGATTTGGAACGCACGCCACATTCCCGTCTTCGTGGATTCGCGCGTTGACATCTTCGAATATGCAGGGAGTGTTCCAGGACTACCTGACCGCCAAGAGCGGGGTTGGGAGTCTGGAAGTGCTGGACAAGTATCACATTCGCTACGTGCTCCACAGCAAGAAGAACGAACCGCTGGCGTATCTGCTGATCCACAACTCCGGATGGAAGGTCGACTACGAAGACGACGTGGCCATTCTGCTGGAACGCGTCGGGCCGGTTCCCTAGCCTCTGTCCGCGACGTCACGCCAACTCGGCGATCTCTGGCCGCGTGCCTGGAACGGCAAACCCTCCTCCCGGATCGATCTACTTCAGCCCACGAAACTCGCCAACGGTGGCGGCGCGCGGTACGATGGCATTGCAATCATTCACCTGGAGAATCTCATGACACCTGCACTCGTCGATTTAGAACCACAAGTACTCTGGAAACACTTTGACGTCCTGGCCGCAACTCCGCGCCCCTCAACTAAAGAGGCAGCAGCGCGGAACTACGTCCTCGCGCAGGCCGCCAAGCTGGGTCTCGAAACCAACCAAGACGACGCCGGAAACCTCGTCGTCCGAAAACCCGCGCGCCCCGGACGCGAGTCCGCACCGATGGCTCTGCTGCAGGGTCATCTTGACATGGTGTGTGAAAAGAACGAGGGCACGGCCTTCAACTTCGACACTGATGCCATCAAGGTCATTCGCGATGGAGACTGGATAAAGGCCGAGGGCACCACCCTGGGTTCCGACAACGGCGTGGGCGTGTCCGCCGCGCTGGCAGTGATGGAAAGCAACGATATCGCGCACGGCCCACTGGAATTCGTCTTCACCATCGATGAAGAAACAGGCCTCACCGGCGCTGCGGAGTTTCCCGGCGGTCTGCTGAAGTCGAAGTACTTCCTCAATCTCGACAACGAAGAAACCGGCACTCTGTGCATCGGTTGCTCCGGCGGAGTCAAGACGACTGGGCGCCGCAAGGTTGCATTTTCTCCGACTACAGGCAACACCGCCTGGCGCATCAAGGTATTCGGGCTCAAGGGCGGACATTCCGGAGTGGACATTCACCAGGGCCGGGGGAATGCTCTGCGAATCCTAGGCGCCACCTTACAGCGCGTGATGGGCAACCTTGCAGCCGAGATCGCCTCCGTCAACGGAGGCAGCGCACAAAACGCAATCCCTCGCGAGGCGGCTGCGATCGTGGCGCTCGATACGGCACGTGAGAACGAACTCCGTCTGCTGCTGTCGACTTGCGAAGCGGAATGGAAGGCCGACCTGGGAGGATTTGATCCGGAACTTCAGATCACGGCAGAGAAGGCACCGCGTCCCGAGAAAGTCCTGGATGCGGCGGACGCGAAGCGCATTATCGATCTTCTGGTGACGGTTCCACACGGTGTAGTGGCGATGAGCCCGGATGTCCCCGGATTGGTACAGAACTCGACGAACCTGGCTGTTGTTTCGTTGAACGGCGATATCGCGGAGATCATCACCAGCCAGCGCAGCGCCATCGAAGCCAGCAAGCACGCAGTCGCGCAGATGGTCGCCACCGTCTTCCGCATGGCCGGATTCGACGTGGAACACTCCGGCAGCTACCCCGGATGGAAGCCCGAACCCACGAGCGAAATCGTCAAGAAGCTGCAGGCGGTCCACGAACAGCTCTTCGGAAGCCCGGCAAAGCTAATCGCCATGCATGCCGGACTGGAGTGCGGAGTGATCGGCGAGAAATATCCGGGAATGGAGATGGTGTCGTTCGGGCCGACGATCGTTGACCCGCACAGCCCCAACGAGCGGGTGCAGATCTCAACGGTGCAGAGCTTCTGGAAGTTCCTGAAGGCCGTGCTGGAGAAAATCTAGAGCACTTTCACAGACGAAAGGTGTAACCGATTCCCCGTCAGGGCATAGCGGGGTTTCAATCAAGACAGCAAAAGCGGGAGCCATGCGCTCCGGGTCGATTGCAACTGAGAGCGGTAGGCTGAATATCAGGGCACCCCCTACCCCCTGCCCACTCACCTTGCAGAATCAACGACTTATGAATAAATTCCCTGCAAAGTCCTACAAACAAATGAGTTATACGTAAAGTCTTACAAACACTGAAGTTAGGTAGCCTTTTTAGGGAACTTTTGGCGGCAAAACTTGCCTGTTTTGCGCGATTCTCTGCAAAGTCCTGGAAACAAACTAGTTATACGCAAAGTCTTTATCAAAGAACTTAGCTGGCAGCTCTCTGCGCTGTGCAGGAGCCTCGTCCGCGCCTATGCCGGCCAGCCAGAATCTGAAATACTCCATCGGCTGGGCTGGGCCAAGAAAAATCGGCAGGCCAATGTGACGAACGTAACCTATTTTTCCCAAAGTGGGAGGGATGGGTTCAAGGATACCAATTGGACCACAAGTCAACGTGGGGCCGGGGCGGTTTCAATGTCCCTCGGCGGCTGAAGAGGATGCTGAAAACCTCATTTTTCTCTGCTGGGAAGGAACCTCAGGGCTAAAGAGGTTGCTGAAAAGGTCGAAAAAGCAGATCCCTCGGAGGCTAGAGCCTCCTTGATTTCATAACAACGACGGCCCCTTACGAAGGCCGAGTAGACGTGATGACAAAAATAAGGGGCTTGTGCGGCGCAGCTAAAGCTGCGCCCCTTCAAAACAAGTTGAAAAGCGACTTTTTCAGCGGTCTGTAAAGCCCCACCGTATTTTCAACGTCGTGCGTATTTTCAACGTCGTGCGGCACGACTGAAGTCGTGCCCTGATACGAAACCAAAAAAGTCCTTCGAGGCCTGCCGGGACAAAAAAATGGGGAGCCCGAAGGCTCCCCGAGTACAACAACTCAAATACCCGGCTTAGAAGTTCAGCTTCAGGCCGAACTGGATATCACGGTGCTCGTTTGGCGCCGTGGAGCCGGGAGGCGTTACGCCCTTCTGCGCCTGAATCGTGGTAAAGGAATCCACGAAGGCGTTCGCAGTGGTGACGTAGTAGTTGCTGTGGTTAAACAGGTTGTAGAACTCGCTCCGGAACTGGAGATTGAAGCGCTCGGTGAGCTTGAACGTCTTCGCGAACACAATGTTAAAGGTCCAGTTCGTGGGCCCGTACCATGAGTTGCGATTCGGAACCGCCGCACCGCTGCAGGTGTGTACGCTGGTGTTGTTGCTGCTGGCTCCGCAGAACACCATCTGGTTAGGTACTTCCAGCGAGTCGCCAAGGCCCGCAACATTCCCTGAAGAATCCAGGGGCAGTGTCAAGTAGTTGAAGACGTCGGTGCCTACCGGCGTACATGTTGCCTTGGACGGCGACAGGCGCGCTAGGTACCCAACGCGGGCAGTTGGATACACCGTTGGTGCAGTCGTAGATGGTGAACGGGCTGCCCGAGCGAACGGCGTAGATCGGCGAAAGCTGCCATCCACCCAATGCCTGCCGCACGAAGCCGTTGCTGGAGTTCGCACCCCAAGGCAGGTTCCAGGTTCCGCTGAACACGAAGCGATGACGGATGTCGTACTCCGAAGCGCCCTTGTCAAGCGCGGGATCGTACGGATCGGTGTAACCCAACTGGCCGTTGCCGTTGCCGCCCTCGGCGAAGGTGGACGAGTTGTCGTCGATGGCATGCGACCAGGTGTAGTTCGCGTTGATGTACAGCCCCTTGTTGAACAGGTTGTTGCTGGAGAAGCGGACGTTCACCGCGTCATACAGGTTGAAACCGTCCGAACCACGCCAGTTTATGTTGGTGTACTGCTGGTTCATGCGGTTGGAGGCCCGGGAGTCGCCAAGGTAGGTTGACCCGGTGTACGTCTTGTTAAGGTTGGCAATGCTGTACTCGTGAACGCCGTGCGATCCGGTGTACTCGAGCGACAGAACCGAGTTCTTCATGACCTGGTAGTCCGTGGCAAACGACCAGAAGTTGGCGTAAGCCTGCTTGATGTTCGGATCAACCGCACGCAAGCTGGGGCCAGGAAATGCCTTGGTGATGCCCGAGCCAGCCAGCGGACCGGCATTGTTGGTGTAAATCGGCATCGACGGGATGTCGGAACCAGCGAGCAGGCTGATCACGGCGTAGTTCGGCGGGTTCTGAATGACGTTGAAGGTCACGTTGCCGAAGTTGCGCTCGTAGGCAATGCCGTAGCCGCCGCGGAGACTCAACGTGCCATTTCCGAAGACGTCCCAGGCAAAGCCGACGCGCGGCGCCCAGTTGTTCTTGCTCGGGGCCCACAGTCCGCCCACCGGACTCTGGTTGGCGATCTGCACCGTGCCGGTGCGAGTCTGCTCCGATATGTTCGAGCCCGGCCCCAAGTAGAAGTTGGAATCCAAAGAAGGGTCGGCGTTGTGCTGCACGCCGTAGTACTCCCAGCGAATTCCAAGGTTCAAAGTCAACCGGGGAGTAACCTTCCATGCATCCTGCGCGTAGAAAGCGCCGTCATTGTAACGGTTATTGCGGCTAAAGGAAGGCGGACCCACCGGCAACTGCAGAGTACATTCCGGGGTCTGGATGGTCGCGCCCGTAGCAATGCTGCGGAAGCAGGGATACTCGCCCTGAGGATAGATGGCGCCCTGGTACTGCTTGATGTTGCCGCTGATCAGACTGTCGGCGACGGTGGCAATGCTGGCTCCGCTTACGTTAGTGAAGGCTTCCACCGCGTTTTCATACGCGCCGAACTGGCGATTGTCGCGAGTCTGGATATAGAGTCCACCAAACTTAAAGGTGTGCTTGCCCTTGCTCCAAGACACGTCCTCATAGATCTGGTAGAGGTTCTGAGGACCGCCGAACGGAATCGCGTTACCGGGTGTGGTTTGCGAGTATCCCGGAAATGTGAATTGCGCCAGGTTCGGGCCGAATTGCGGAACGTTGACCGACGAAGCATAAAGCGTCGGCCCAACCGGATTCGTACCGAGGGGCTGCAGGTTATTCAGGCGGTTGTAGATGAGCTTGGTTGACGACACGAAAGTGTTAGCTGAATACGTGGGTCAGGTTGATGGTGACGTTCTGGTTGTAATTGGTTTGCCCGGTGTCGTAGCCGGCGTAGGGGCTGTTATTTACATAGCCCGCAAGGTCGGCCTCACTGTACAGAGCATAACGGCCATACAGCGTGGTCTTGTCGCTGATGTTGTAGTCCACGCGGGCAACGGTGGAATAGGTGTTCTGCGGCGGACCCGATCCCTGATCGTTAGGCACTGAGTACTGCACCGTCTGGGCAAAGGGATCGCTGGCAGGCAGGGTGGTGGAACCGCTGGCGCCGAACGGAATCGTGTTCAGTACCGACAGGCCGGGACGGAGATTCGACCCATAGGCCGAGAAGAACGACTTGGTCGCCGGACTGACGCTAGGCAGGGCCACGAACGCTGGATCAAGGATGACCTGCGTGACGTTGGAGCTGCTGCGCACTCTCGTCCACTCCGTGGCGCTGAAGAAGAACAGCTTGTTCTTCACGATCGGCCCGCCGATCGAGTAGCCGAACTGATTGCGGGTGAAACCCGGCTTTGCGCCAATCGCGCAGCTCTGTCCGGTCGTGCAAGTACCGTCGGCATAGGCTGCGGCCCGCTGGGCGTTGTTGTCGTAGGTATTGGAAGCCAGCGCAGCAACGCGGTTGAATTCGAAAACGCCTCCGTGGAACTGATTGGTGCCGGACTTGGTGGTCACATTGACCACGCCGCCGCTGGCGCGTCCGTATTCCGCCGAGTAGTCCGAGGTCACAATCCGGAACTCCTGCACGGAGTCCAGAGGAACACTCTGACCGACGGAAGCGGTAAACAGATCAACGTTTTCGCCACCGTCCAGCAGGATATCGGTAGAGGCGGAACGCTGCCCGTTGATGGAATAGCCAACGCCGCGGCCATCCTGGCCGGAATCGCCGTTGCTGACGTTGCCCGAGGTGGCAACCAGGTCATACGGGTTGCGGGTCAAGGTCGGCAGATCAGCAAGCTGGCTGCTGGTAACCACGGTCGAGAGCGTCTGGCTTTCGGTGTTAACGGCAGCCGTCTCACCCGAAGCCGAGACTTCCACCGTGGTTGAAACTCCAGTGACGTTCAGCTTCGCCGACACATCGTTTCTGGATCCAACCAGAACCTGGACCTGGCGAGCGTATTTCTGAAACCCAGGGTGCTCAATCGTCAGGTTGTAGGTCTGGGGCTGGAGGTTGGTGATGCTATATTCTCCAGCATTGCTGGTGGTCACGCTGCGAGTAAGGCCCGTGTTGGGTGATACCACGGTAACCTTGGCTCCGCTGACGACCGCATTACTGGAATCGGTGACGGTGCCCGAGATCGCGCCCGATTCCGCCTGGCCAAATAGCCAGACCGAACTCAGGAGCAGGATACCGAGCAGCGAGACTAATCTTAGTGAAATCTGTTTCATAAGTGGCTCTCCGCTTCGCTGATTGATGAAGAATAGCTGGGTGTAACCCACAGCGTGGGCCAACCATCCGGCTACTGTAGAGCACGGGCGTGACCACTCTTTCTCCTTTTATTTTCAGCCAGTTACAATCCGTTCAGGCGTAGTGGTTATACTTTTGCGGAGGCGAAGCGGCACCACTATCCGTAATTTCATAGATTCTGGTGCAGGTTGCTGGTTTTCAGGTGCGGAGAGCGGCGGGCAATGGGCGACTGCCAGTTACGAGGCCGTTAGGAAACTACGCTCGCCGCTGCGCGGCTCGGTACATTTTCTCACTGGACCAGGGCTTGCGCCCCTGGCTAGCTGCATTGCCGCCGCTTCGCGGTTGGTTTGATCGCCTTGGCGTATGCCTGGAGAGGCTGCTGAAAAAAGTCGCAATCAAGTGCGCCGCGCGGACTAAAGTCCGCGCGGAATGACAAAAATAAAGGACTTCTACGGCACGGCTGAAGCCGTGCCCTTTCAAACATGGCCGAAAGCGACTTTTTCAGCGACCTCTGAAGCCGTAACAAAATGCCGTGTATGGGGAAAGGCCAAGTACTAACTGGGCTTGCCGAGGGCCAGCGAAATCAGGGTCTTTTGCTCAAGTTCATGGGCCTTGGCCGAGCCTGTAGCAGGGGTGGCATTGGCGGCGCGCTTGATACTCCGCAGCTTCGATCCCAACAGCCGCTTCAACCGGGGAGCAACAAATGACAGCGCGCCCATGTTGGCGGGTTCCTCCTGCACCCAGATGAACTCGGTCGCCTGCGAGTATCGCTCGAAGACCTCGCTCAACTGGGCCTCCGGAAATGGGTACATCTGCTCCAGCAGGATGATGGCTGGATCTTGCCGATCTTGCTTGCGGCGTTCCATGCGCAGCTCGTGGCCGATCTTGCCGGTGCAAATCAGTACGCGGCCGGCATCGAGCGCAGATTCATCGGCGAGAACTGGCTGGAAACGCGGAATTTCCAGGTCCGACAACGGCGACAACGCTTCGGGATGGCGCAACATGCTTTTGGGCGTGAATATGATCAGCGGCGTACGCCACTTGCGCATCGCCTGACGCCGCAGCATGTGAAAGTACTGCGCTGCCGTGGAGGGCTGGCAGACCTGCATGTTGTCGCGCGCGCAGAGTTGCAAGTAGCGCTCGATACGTGCGCTGGAGTGCTCCGGCCCCTGACCTTCATGTCCATGGGGCAATAGCAGGACCAGTCCGCTGAGTAAATTCCACTTGTGTTCTCCGGCGGCCACGAACTGGTCGATGATGATCTGCGCGCCGTTGGCGAAGTCACCGAACTGCGCCTCCCACATCACCAAGGCTTCGGGAAAGTCGCGAGAGAAACCATATTCAAATCCCATCACCGCGGCTTCGGACAATTCGGAGTTGTAAATTTCAACTCGCGCCTGGTGGGGAGCAAGGTGGCACAGCGGCACGTATTCCTTCTCGTCAACGATGTCGATCAGGACGGAATGCCGCTGATTAAAAGTTCCGCGACGGCTGTCTTGTCCACTCAGGCGAACCGGAGTGCCTTGTATCGCCAGGGAGCCGAAGGCCAGGGCCTCGGCCATACCGTAGTCCAGCGGGCGCTTACCGTATCCCATCTCGTGGCGCTGTTCCAGCAACTTCTGCACCTTGGGATGGATGTGGAAGTCTGCGGGATAGGTCGTGAGCCCGTCAGTGATGCGTTGCAACTCGGTCGCCGGAAGCCCGGTGTCAACTTCATCGGCGGGGTTGTATCGCCCGCCGTGATACGGAGCCCAGTAACTCGGCAATTGCCGCATGACCGGCTTCTTGGACATGCTCTTGCCGGCCTTTTGAGCCACATCAAGCTCGGACTGGAAGCGATCGACAAAGGGCTGTGGATCGATGCCTACCCTGTCCGCGTAGGAGAGATACAGCAGAGGACGGTCTTTGATCTTGCGGTAGAGAATTGGCTGGGTGATCGTAGGGTCGTCCACTTCGGAGTGGCCATGCTTCCTGTATCCGATCAGGTCCACCACCACGTCGGTCCCGAAATCGTAGCGGTACTCCAGGGCCATGCGTCCCACGCGAACCACGGCATCGGGGTCCTCTCCGTTCACGTGGAAGATGGGGATCGGCAGCCGCTTGGCCATGTCGGAAGAAAACCGGCTGGAATAGGCGTCGCTTGGGTTGGTGGTGAAGCCGATGAGGTTGTTGACGATGACGTGTACCGTGCCTCCCACGGAGTAGCCGCGCAGATGGGCCAGGTTCAAAGTCTCGGCGGTGATTCCCTGCCCCGCGAAGGCCGAGTCGCCGTGCATGAGGAGCGGTAGCACCTTCGTTTTGCCGTCGCGACCGATGCGCGTCTGCTTGGCGCGCGCGCGTCCTAGCGCTACCGGATCGACGGCCTCGAGGTGGCTGGGGTTCGACACCAGGTGAATCCGCAGCTTTCCGCCGCTGGCGCCTGTGAAGATCCCGGTCGCGCCGATGTGATATTTCACGTCACCACCGCCCAAGACGCTGCGGGGATCGACATCTTCGAATCCGGCGAAGATTTCGGCTGCAGGCCGGCTCACAATGTTGATGATGACGTTCAGGCGTCCACGGTGACTCATCGCGAGTACCGCCTGCTCTGCGCCATATTTCGAAGCTGAATCCAGAATTTCGTCAAGCAGCGGAATCAGGGCGGCGTTGCCTTCCAGCGAATAGCGCTTGGTACCGATGTAGCGGGAGTGGATGGTCTGTTCGAAAACGTCGGCGCGAACCAGTTCATCGAGCACACGCTCGCGGTTGACCGGAAGCGACTGCTCCGATTCCATTCGTTCCTGAATCCAGAGACGGCACTCAGGGTCGGGAATGTGCATGAACTCGACACCGATGCTGCCACAGTAAATGCGGCGCGCGGCATCGGCTTCTTCGCCAGACAGATCGAGTTCGGGATGCGCCAGAGGGGCGAAGTGCCCCAACGGATCCAGATCGGCTTGCAGGTAACCCCAGCGGCGGAACGAGTCCATGACCCGCTCCTGCTTTTCGCTGTCAACATTCATCAGTACAGTGGACAAGGATGGCAAACTCCGAGGCGGCGGGTCGACTCATCTGACATCGGCGCGCGCTTTTAGAATGTCATTGTCTTAGATTCCCCACCGGGCGGACCGATGCGTCCACTTGTTCCGGAATTGGACACGGGTGGCAATCAAACCACTTAGTATATCGAAACGGATTAGGTTAGGAAAACGCGGGAACTGAGGTCGTAATGGAGAAGTTGTCGGCGGCCGATCGCTTATTTGTGCTCACCGGCGCGGGAGTCAGCGCCGAAAGTGGGCTGCCGACGTTTCGAGGCGTTGACGGGCTCTGGCGCGGCCACCGGGTGGAGGATGTCGCAACCCCGGAGGCTTTCGCCGCCGATCCTGTGCATGGTGTGGCAGTTCTACTCTGAGCGGCGACAGAAGCACGCAACGGTCGGGCCGAATCCTTCACATTTCGCGTTGGCGGAATTGGAGGGAGTGCTTGGGGATCGATTTTTCCTGTGTACTCAGAATGTCGATTCGCTGCACGAGCAGGCGGGATCACAGCGCGTGGTCCACATGCATGGCCGCCTGATGCAATCGCGCTGCTCGCGACCGCTGTGCGGAACAGTACCGTTCGACGATCAGAACCCCTATCGAACGAAAGAGGAGCTGCCCAGTTGTCGGGAGTGTGGCGCGTTGGTGCGTCCTCACATCTGCTGGTTCGGCGAAGTGCCGTTTCACATGGGCCTCATCCTTCAGCAATTGGATGGCGCGACGGTGCTGCTCACCGTGGGCACTTCCGGCGTTGTCGAACCGGCTGCCAGTTTCGTGCGGATGGCGCGACGCAATGGCGCACGCACAATCTACGTTGGTCCCGAAGCGCCTTTGAACGAAGCCTACTTCGATGAAGTGTTGTTGGGGAAGTCGGGCGAAATACTTCCCAATTTCGTCGAGGGGCTGCTGGGTTAGCGAACTCCGGCAGGGCCTTTACCGATTCGCTTCTAACTCGCTCCACAAATCCGCCAGACGCAGGAACACAGGCGTTCCAGCTACGCGGAATTCCTCTACCGGCAACCACGCAGCCGTGCTGCAGTCATAACTCACCCGCGTTGATGGATCGATTACCCAGACATTTTGGATTCCCATCCGGCGGTAATCAGTCAGACGTTCGTTGTATCGCGAAATGCGATCTTCCGGCGAAAGTATCTCAATCACCGCCAGCGGCGGTCGGGTCAACACTTGTTCTACCGGTTGACTGCGTGAAACCAGACACACGTCAGCGATTCTCACCCGTCCTTCCGCCACCCGGATGCGAATTTCCGGCAAGACCTGCAGCGACCACTCGTGGCGATGCTGGAAAAACCAGCTTGTCAGAAAAGCCTGCACCGCGGCATGATCGAACTCTCCCAAGTTGCGCTCCTGCACTTCCCCATCAACGTAGTCGCAGTCCGGGCGGTAGCCGGTTCGCAGATAATCTGTGAGCGAGGTGTGAAGGGTAGCCATACTCAAGTCCCAACTTGGACGATTGTACTCCCCGAGACTGGTCCAAAACCTCGTCAGTGGACAAAGCGTCCCGCGATGTTGTACGCCGCCCAGGCTGCCACGTACGCGACTACCGTCATGTAGGCGAACTGAATCGCGGGCCACTTCCAGCCATTGGTCTCGCGGCGCACCACGGCAATCGTTGACATGCATTGCATGGCGAACGCAAAGAACACCAACAGCGCGATCGCGCCCGGAAGTGTCAACTCGTGGCGCAGAGCATTCTGCAGATCGAAGGAATGCGACTCCGTATCGATTCCGTTCAGCGTACCCAGCGTCGAGATGATCACTTCCCGCGCGGCCAGCGAGGTCACCAGTCCGACGCCGATCTTCCAGTCGAACCCCAGCGGCCGGATCACAGGCTCGATGGCGTGTCCTAACGACGCCACGACGCTGTCTTGGATTGCGGGAGGTTGACCATTGTGCATGGGGAAGTTGGTCGCCGCCCACAGCAACAGCGAAACCAGCATGATCACCGTTCCGGCGCGATACAGGAAGGCCTTGCCGCGATCGACCAGTCGCAGCAGCAGCGACGAAACCTTGGGCCAGCGATAGGGCGGCATCTCCAGGATGAAGGGCGCGTCCTTGCTCTTCAATATGGTGGACTTCAGCAAGCGCGCCGTAACGACCGCCATCAGAAATCCGAGCACATACAGGCTCAGCATCGCGACTGCACGGGTCCCGAGAAAGGGCCCCAGGAGCGGCCGTCCCGGCAGGAACGCAGCGATCACCATGGTGTACACCGGCAGTCGAGCCGAACACGTCATGAACGGAGCAATCAGGATGGTCGCGATTCGATCGCGCTTGCTCTCGATGGTGCGCGTGGCCATTATCGCGGGCACAGCACAGGCGTATGCGGACAGCAGCGGGATGAAACTCTTGCCGTTCAATCCCACGCGCGACATGGTGCGATCGGCGATGACCGCGGCCCGCGCCAGGTAGCCGGAGTCTTCCAGAATTCCGATGACCAGAAACAGCAGCAAGATCTGCGGCAGGAAAACCAGAACTGAACCCGTTCCCTTCCACACGCCGTTGATCAGGAGCGAGCTGAACATGCCGTCCGGAAGCGAGGTTGCGATTTGCGAGCCGGTGACATCGAGAAACTTCTGCAAGAGATTGGACAACGGCTGCCCGACTGCGAAGATCGTCTGGAAGACCCCAATCACGACCAGCGCAAAAATCAAAGGTCCCCAGGTGCGATGCAGGAACACATTATCGAGTCTCCGTGTCCAAACCGGCGTCGCCGGACGACGGTAGTTGGCGTTCTCGCCGACCCGAACGGCCCACTCGCGCACGCTGCGGGTGCTGCCAACCACGGGGAGTTCCATCGGCTCCAGAACCGGCGAATTCGAGGACAGAAAATTTCTTACCGCTTCGAGTCCGGCGCCCGTGGTGGCGCTGACGAGAGCAACCGGAGTTCCCAACTGACGAGCAAGGGAGAGGGCGTCAACTCCACCGTCTTGCTTGTGCAGCTCGTCCGCCATGTTGAGCAGCACCAGTGTCGGCAGCCCAAGCGCGATGACGCGCACCGCCAGCACCAGATGGCTGTGAAGGTTGGTGGAATTCAGGACGACGATGACCGCATCGGGACGAGACATGCCGGGCATGTTGCCTTGCAACACATCGATCGCCACTTTCTCGTCTTCTGACTTGGCATTGAGGCTGTAGATGCCGGGCAGATCGATCAACGCGACTTCTTCGCCTTCGGCATCGCGAAGGTAGCCGGTATGATGTTCGACGGTTACGCCGGGGAAATTGCCGACTTTTTGGCGCAGTCCCGTGAGCCGATTGAAGAGTGTGGTCTTGCCGGAATTTGGAGGGCCTACAACCGCGACGGTTCGATACGAGGTACCGGCCGTCTCGTCCTGGGGGCGCGCCACTGGATGGCACGTCATTGCTTCGGCTCCCTTGACCTAATCACCGAAGGCAGGCGCGCCGACCAGGGACACGTGGATGTGCCGTGAAAGCTCGCGGCGCATTGCTACTTCCGTCCCTTCGACCCGATAGACCCGGGGATCACCTCCCGGACCGCTGCGTTCGACCGTGACTTCCAGGCCTGGCACGAAACCGAGATTCATCAAGTGCTCGGCGATGGGATGATCCAGCGCCAATTCCCGCAGGATGGCGCGTTCGCCGACCCGCAGATCGGCCAGCGC
This sequence comes from uncultured Acidobacteriaceae bacterium, assembly GCA_963758255.1. GTDB lineage: Bacteria > Acidobacteriota > Terriglobia > Terriglobales > Acidobacteriaceae > DASRAA01. The sequence goes on along the minus strand of CAVWUX010000001.1, from coordinate 607,249 downwards.
GCTGGTATTAGGATTGCATTGCTGCTTGCGTCCGAATATGAAGTTGAAAATCATTTTCAATTCCATTTCTATTCTATCCCTTTCCCGCTGGAGGGCAACGACCAAAGTCACACTCAGTTGTGACAAGCGCACAATTCTGTTGCAAGTCACTTGAGCACTTGTAAATCATTGGAAAACAGACACTTATGTAGCAGTTAATGCCCGAGTCCGGGACGTAGAAGATGCAACAGGTTGTGATCCGATCCAAGTCTGGAAGTGTGCGCAACTTTGTTGGGGCCTCCGGCGTGCCCCAGGTTCCCGCCCTGTGGCACACTGAAGAGCCGCTTTCACATCAGCGGATAAGGGACCGTCAACCGGGAGTTCGCTACATGTTGGGACTGAGTGAAGTCGCACGCCGCATTGTGCAATCCACGATTCGCACCATGTCGGTGGAATGCGAGAAGGTAGGCGGTGTCAACCTGGCGCAGGGCGTCTGCGACACCGAAGTTCCGGCCGTGGTGAGGCTTGCTGCTGAAGATGCGATTGAGGCCGGATACAACCAGTACACGCGCGCCGATGGCATCGCGCCGCTGCGTAACGCGATTGCAAAGAAGCTTCAACGACAGAATGGAATTATTGCCGATCCGGAGTCGGAGATTCTGGTGACTTCGGGGGTGACGGGCGGTTTCGATTCGGCCTGTCGCGCGCTGTTGAATCCCGGCGATGAAGTGTTGTTGTTCGAGCCCTACTACGGATATCACTACGCGACACTGGTGGGGCAGTACTGCAAGCCGGTGCTGGTGTCGCTCGATCCGCCTGACTATCTGTTGGTAGCAGACCGGTTGGCTGCGGCAATCACCTCGAAAACTCGAGGCATCGTTGTGAACACTCCGGCGAACCCTTCAGGCAAGGTGTTTTCGCTGGCAGAACTTGAGCAAATCGCCGCGATCACCCGCTATCACGATTTGTTTCTGTTCACTGATGAGATCTACGAACACTTCGTGTACGACGGTGAGCGCCACATCAGTCCTGCATCGCTGCCCGGAATCGCCGACACGAACGATAACCATTTCAGGCTTCTCGAAGGTGTTCAGCATTACGGGATGGCGTGTGGGATTCCTGCAGGCATCGGCACAATGGATCCCTTCGATCAGCTACTTCCATGACCTCACCTATGTCTGCGCGCCCTCGGCGTTTCAGCATGGCGCCGCTGCAGGTCTGGAGCAATTGCCGGATTCCTTCTACGCCGAGTTGATCCAGGAGTATCAACTCAAGCGCGAGATGATCTGCGCTGCGCTGCGTGTGGCGGGACTGGAGCCGAGCGTTCCCGCCGGAGCGTACTACGTGCTGGCCGATGCCTCGGTGGTGCCCGGTGATGGCAGCGTCGAGAAGGCCATGAATCTGTTAAGGCTTACCGGAGTCGCCAGCGTTCCCGGGGATGCTTTCTTTCAGGGCGGCCGGGGAGATCATCTGTTGCGATTCTGTTTCGCGAAGACGGATGTCGATCTGGCGAACGCCTGCGAGCGCCTGGCGAGATTGCCCCGCCATGCCGGCGTCTAGCCCTCCAAAGGTATTGCGTGGCAATGCTTTCGCAGCATTGTTGCAGTTTTGCGCTACAGATAATGGGAACAAATACCCGGCATAAATAGTTTGAATTTCCCATCCTGCGGAAAAGTCTGTATTTCTAGATTCACCACCAGAAACACTCAGCCAACGCAGCCGGCGCGTTGGTATTTTCCGGGCTTTCATAGTTTTGAGTTTGGCGTGTCAGGGGTGGTTTTTGATTCCGTCGCACTCGATCGTCCATGAGTTCAGCAACCGGGGGTTCTTCATCAGTTGTGTCGAAAGATCCTTGCAATAGCCGTGGGCTAGGGCGAGGCTGAAGTTCTCCTATAACTTCTCTCGTCGCCGCAACCCTTGAAGAACAATGTCCACTCCAACCTTCGATCCCGCGTTGCGCAGCTTTTACAAAGAGGAGTCCGACCGCGTCCGCCGAGATTTCGAGGCCAACGGCTCAGGCCGCTCCTGCACCGAAGACCGCACAAGTATCGTGGACAAGTTGCTTCTCCATCTGTGGGAGCAGCAGCCCGCGCTGCGCTCCAACGCAGGATTCTCCCTGGCGGCGATGGGCGGTTATGGACGACGGGCACTCTATCCGCAATCCGACATCGATCTGCTCTTTCTCTGTGAAAGTGAAGCCTTGCGCGCGCGCGCGAAGGACCCGGTGCGCAGCATCTGTCAGGAGCTTTGGGACACCGGACTGCGCGTAAGTCCCACGGTCCGCACCATTGACGATTGCGGCCGCTTCGACCAGGACAACGTTGAGTTCACGATCTCGTTGCTCGACTGCCGTTTCCTGGTGGGTGACGAACGATTGTTTGCGCGGCTGCACGACAAGAGTCTGCCGCAGTTGGTGGCGCGAGAGTCGGGCATTCTTGTCCAGCGCCTGACCGAGGTCACCAAGACTCGGCATCACAAATACGGCAAGACGATTTTCCATCTGGAGCCGAACCTGAAGGACGGGCCGGGTGGACTACGCGACTTCCACGTCACCCGCTGGATCGCGCTGATTTCCGCTCTGGAAGCCAATCGCGCGTGGCCCGAGTCGCTGCACCTTCAGCAGAACTCAGGCGAAGACGATGTGCTGGAGGCGAGGGAGTTCCTGGCGTCGGCGCGCTGCTACCTGCATTACCGCAGCAATCGCGACGAGAACATTATTTCGTGGGAGGCCCAGGACGACCTGGCGCTACGTGGTATCGGAAGCGGCATGGGGCAGCTTTCTTCGGCTGAGTGGATGAGACTCTATTTCCGCAACGCCAAGGCGATCTTTCGCAACACCACCCAGTTGTTGGACCAGACTTCCGCCAATCGGTCGAATCTTGTGCGTTCGTTCCGTCGTTGGCGCTCGCGCGCGTCGAACGACGAATTCTCGGTGGTGGACCGTCGGGTCTACATTCAGCAATCGGCGGGCGCGCGCGACCCGGAGACGGTATTGCGCCTGTTTGTCTTCATGGCGCGGCACGGGCTGAGACTGGCCATGGAAACCGAGCGCCGCCTTAACAATGCCAGGCGGGCGCTTCGCGACACCATACCCCAGGACGCAAGACTATGGAGCCATCTGCGCGAGTTGCTGCTGCAGCAAGACGCCGCCGAAGCGCTTCGCTGCATGCATTCGCTCAAGCTGCTGTCGCTGGCGGTCCCGGAGTTCGAAGCTATCGATTCGCTGGTCCTTCGCGATCTCTACCACCGTTATACGGTGGACGAACACACCTTCCTTGCGATCGACGTGTTGCATCGCCTGCGCGACAACGGAATCGAGTGGCTGCAGCCTTTCGCAGAGCTGTTCTCTGAGTTGGAGCGCCCGGAGTTGCTGTTCCTGGCCCTGCTCTTTCATGACATCGGTAAGGGGCTGGCAGGCGACGACCACATCTACGGAAGCCTGCAACTGGCGTTGCCGGCTCTCGACCGGCTTGGACTGAGCAAAGAGGATGCCCAGACGGTTGGCTTTCTGATTGCCTCGCACCTGGAGATGTCGTCCACCATGCGCCGGCGCGATATCTACGACCCGGAGACCATTCGGGAACTGGCCGGCAAGGTGGAAACCCCGGAGCGGCTGAAGATGCTTACGTTGCTGACGCTTGCCGACATCAAGGCAGTCAATCCCGAAGCGCTGACGCCGTGGAAGGCGGAAAACCTCTGGCAGCTCTACATCGCCACCGCCAATTACTTCACCCGCAGCGTTGACGAGAAGCGCTTTCACGCGGAGATGTGTACTGACCAGGTCGAACGCATCGCCGCCCTGCTGCCGAAGGGCCGCTCCCAGCTTCTGAAGTTTCTCGATGGATTGCCGCAGCGCTATCTGATGTCGCATTCCCCCGAACAGGTGATCACGCACTTTGAAATGGCGAGTCATCTGCGCGACCTACCCGTGCAACTCGGATTGCGCAGCACACGCGATCAGCAAGAGCTTACGGTGGTGACTGAAGACCGTGAAGGACTATTCTCGACGCTCACGGGCATCCTCTACGGCTGGGGCATGGACATCACCAAGGCAAGCGCGTTTTCCAACCGCGCTGGCGCGATCGTTGACAGCTTCTACTTCAAGGACCGTTTTCGCACGCTGGAGCTGAATCCTCCGGAACGGGAGCGGTTCAAGAAGTCGATCGTCGACATACTCATTGGCGATTCGCCTCTCGATCGCCTGCTCGAACCCCGCCTGCGCGCCGACACCAAGCTGCCCAAGCTCAGGATCGAGACGCGGCTGCGCTACGACGACGAGTGCTCTCCCACCAGCACTCTGCTTGAGGTCATCACCCAGGACCGCCCGGGATTGCTGCACACCATCAGCGCCACACTCGCGGCAGAAAATTGCAGCATCGAGGTCGCGCTAATCGACACCGAGGGCGAGATGGCCCACGACGTTTTCTATTTGACATCCAGGGGCATAAAGCTGACGCGCGATCAGCAGCGAGCGGTCGAATGGGCGCTCACGACCGAACTGGGCGAGTCGCTGCCGTCGAGTTGGTGAACGTGAACCGGCCCGGGCGATTACCGAGTCGCCGCTGCTGAAACCGGGAATGTGTCCTTCGCACCGATCGCACTGATCGCGGTAAAGCGGAGTTCGGCCTTCAGCTCTTGTCGCACCAAATGCGCGGCCACCTTCGCGCCGACCTCGTCGCGGTCAACGTTTTCATCGAGGAACATCAGCACCGAAGGTCCGGCGCCGCTGAGCGCGACCCCGTTCACTCCCTCTGCACCCGAAAGCGCGGTCAAGGCCGGAAGCAAGGGGCACAGCTGGGCGCGATAGGGGTGATGCACGCGATCGCTCAATGCCTCGCTCAGCCATTCTCCTCGTCCCTGGCTGAAGGCGAGAACCAGCAGCATGGCGCTCTGCACGTTGTGAATCAGGTCGACGCGACTGTAAAGGCGCGGCAACACGCGGCGGGCTTCTGAGGTTGCCAACGGATTCTCCGGGATCGCGACCAGCAGCGGCCAATCCACAGCCACCGGAATGGGAAGGACACGGATGGTTGGAACGTCCTCCTTGCGTACAACCGACGCGGTCCGCGCCAGAACGACGCCACCGTGCCAGCAGGCGGCCACGTTATCGGGGTGGCCTTCAACCGCGGACGCCTCGGAAACAATGCGTTCGCCGTCCCAATCGAGGCCGCCAAAGATCGCTGCCATGGCCACGCTGGCCAGCACAGCTGCGGCCGACGAACCGCATCCCATTCCCAGCGGAATGTCGTTATCGAGGCGGATGGCGAGCGGCGCGACGTGCTTCCCCTCCCGTTCCAGCAACCGGGTGTAGGTGTCGACGACGAGGTTTCCCGGCATCTTGCCGCACAAGTCCGCGTTGCGGCCATGGGCATCGATGGTGAATTCGGTTGCCGGTTTGGCTTCCACCTTAAGTCCGAAATCAAACGCCAAGGCCGCCGCGTCAAATGCCGGCCCAAGGTTCGCCGAGGTCGCGGGAAGGAACATGCGAAAGGGCATCGTAGGAGGATCGCCGTGCTCAGCCATCTCGCTTGTCCTCCACCTCAAGCGCTCGCAAGACGGCGTCAGCGTTAGCATCCAGAACGATTGGCGCTTTCCTTTGCTGCGTGGTCAGCGCACGAAACTCTTCGTCCTCCATTCGGGGGACCGACAGATCGCCACGATGAAACTTGATGGTGTACTCGGGATCTTTCAGCACGTGCCCAGTCAGCACCAGCACGACCGACTCGCCAGACTGTACGAAACCGCTCTTCACCAGCTTCTTGAGTCCGGCCAGTGTGACGGCGGAGGCTGGCTCGCAGCCCACGCCATCGGCTCCGATCTCTGCTTTGGCCACTGCGATTTCGGCTTCGCTCACCTGCTCCACACAACCATCGGTGGCCTCGAGTACTCGGAGCGACTTCTTCCACGATGCGGGATTACCGATGCGAATCGCGGTCGCAAGCGTGTCTGCTTCGACCGGCACGAGTTCCTTACCAGACTTCTCATGTACGGTGCGATACAGCGGGTTCGCGCCTTCCGCCTGGATCACAGAGATCTTGGGCACGGACTGGAACCACACCGAGCCGCTTCATCTCCAGAAACGCCTTGCCAAGCGCTGAATTGTTGCCGAGATTGCCACCGGGGACGATGACGTGATCGGGCACTTGCCAATCCAGTTGTTCGAGCAACTCGATCGCGGCTGTCTTCTGGCCCTCCAGCCGATAAGGATTCACGGAGTTCAACAGGTAGATCGGATAACGCCGGATGATTTCGTTCAGCACCCGCACGCACCCGTCGAAGTCCGTTCGGAGCTGGCAGGTCAACGCCCCATAGTCGAGCGACTGTGAGAGCTTGCCCCAGGCGATCTTGCCATCCGGAATCACCACCAGACTGCGCATGCCTCCGCGCGCAGCGTAGGCCGCCATCGAGGCCGAGGTGTTTCCGGTGGAAGCGCAAGCAACCCATGTGAACTTGTTCTGGCGGGCAAAAGAGATGGCCACGGTCATGCCCGTGTCTTTGAATGAGCCGGTCGGGTTCATCCCCTGATGTTTCGCCCGCAGGCGAACTACACCGGCGGAACGGGCACACCGCGGCAGTTCATAGATTGGAGTGTTCCCTTCCCGCAACGTAATCGCGGACGACCAGTCGTCGAGTTCGGGAAGCACATCGCGAAATCGCCAGACTCCACTCGTATCGAGAGATTGATTCGACGTCCTGCGTTCGCGCCACACGGACTTTAACTGCTCGGGACCAGGAGCTCGCTCTGCCGACCAGTTGGTGAATTCCACTTCCAGCAGGTCGCCACAACTCGTGCAACGGAAGTCGACCGCAGGCGCAGCCTGCACCTCGCCGCACGATATGCAGCGGATACAGTAGTTCTTAGCGGCAGCGGCGCTGTCAGTTTGCAGGAATCCCATTCGTGAATCCACAGCGTGGATATGTGTCTTTAGATTCTAAGTTACAGCAATTGAGCTATGCTGTCAGTCGCGCGCAAGCCTGCCAATCGGGCACAAGAATCCATGCCGCTGCGACATCACACGTCAGCTAAAAATGGCAATAGGGAGGAGTTGGGACCCCTCCCTATCGCGAAGCTGTGAGTGCAACTGGCGGTACTTCGTTCTTAGTCGACGTACGGCTTCCAAGTGCTGTCTTTGGTTTCGACCAGAACCACGCTGGCCTTGGTGGGCGCGGCGCTGTAGAAGTCAACTCCGTAGTCCTTGATCAGCGTTCCGCGGTCCCAGGTATTGAAGCTGTGTACCGCATCGCCGGAAGCGTCGAACTCATGGCCAAGCCGGTTTGCTTCCCACTTCCAGGTATAGTTCACGCGCGCCAGGTGCGGCTTGATCATTGTGATCTGGTCGATGGCGACGAGCTTGCGCTCGGAGAGCGGAACCACATACGTAGTGGTGCCATCGGGGTTTTTCACCTTATCCACGCCCTTGATTTCATCCAGTACCTTCTCGCCGGCGGGCGTCAAGGTCGAGTAAATGGAGTTCCAGCTCTTCGGCTTGATCGTCAGGATGCCGGCCTTGGCCAGCAACTTGTAGTGCGGATCCATCGGCTTTTCGTTTACGCTCGCCACAATGGTTCCGACGCTGAAATGGACCGTGCCGCCACCCTGCGCCTTCAAGATCTGGTTGATCGAGTCGGTGGCGACCGGGACCGTCAAGACCTCGCGGGAAGTCTTGATGAAGTAGAAAATGGTTCCGCCCACGGCCAGCACTAACACCAGGACCATCAGGAGTGGCCCGAAGTTGGAGGATTTCTTCTCCATTTCAACTTCGGCGGCGAATAGTTCGCGCTCTTGATATTTGGGCGTCGGGGGATTACTCGTTTGGTCTTTCGCTTCCGGATCGACGACGGTTGGCATTGCCTCACACCTCCGCTTGAAACGTGCTAGCCGTTGGAGCCGGGGCCCAATACAACTTGACTCACCAGATCGGTTTCGCCTACGGGATGGGTACCTTCCCATGCCCGGCTCGGAGCAGCCTCAAACAATTCCAGTATGAACCCTGTGCACCACAACGCAGTGAGCCTCATCACACCCCGACGTGAGGGATGAACCTCGCTATTGATACTCCTGGTTTGCGGCTATTGCAGGATGTGGCAGGAGTAGGTTTTCACCACCAGCCAGAGTCGTTTTCCAACTTCCAGGCCAAGAGAGCGACCAGCGCCTGGAGTGAGATAGACCGTGAACGTGGCGCCGCAATTGACCTCCGCGATCACAGTGACGTCCTGCCGGCGAAGGGAGACGATGGATCCGGCAATGACGTTTCTGGCGCTCAAGTCGCGAGGTAGCGAGGTGGCCACGAGGATGTCGCCGGCACGAATTCCCACTCGAATCGGTTTTCCAGTGTCTACCCTGGAAAGCGGGACCTCCAGCGAGACGCTCGTTCCTGCTATGCGACACGTCATCGTTCCCTGCTCGGCATGCGACGCAACCACCTCGCAATCCACGATGTTCTCGAAACCGGCCAGTTGCGCCACCGACTCAAACTGCGGACGGCTCAGCACTTCGTGCGGAGTCCCGTCGGCGATCAACCTGCCCGCGTCCAGCACCATCACCCGATCACCCAATGCGTGGACCTCCTCGCGCTGGTGGGTGACATAAAGAATCGGAACGGCGTGGCGACCGTTCCACTGTCGCAGGTCATCGAGAATGCGGGCCTTGGTGACCGCGTCCAGCGCGGTCAGCGGCTCATCCAGCAGCAACGCGCGAGGACGCGTAACCAGCGCGCGCGCCAGCGCAACTCGCTGCCGTTCTCCGCCGGACATGTCCGCCGGGCGCCTCGCCAACAGCCCGGATATTCCGAACGATTCCGCGATTTCGCTGGTCCGGCCGTCGCGTTCGGGCCGATCGAGCGCAGTCAGCCCGTATTCAATGTTCTGTCGGACGGTCATGTGCGGGAAAAGGGCCAGCGACTGGAACAGGTAGCCAATCCGGCGTTTGCGCGCGGGCAGATTGATTCTGTTCTTCGAGTCGAACAGAGTTTGATTGTCGGCTGCGATGCGGCCCGATTCAGGTTCCTGCAGCCCGGCTATGCAGTCGAGCACAGTCGTCTTGCCCGCGCCCGAGGCCCCAAACAAAATGGTGAAGCCGGAAGCCAGCGCAAACTGCACGTCCAGGTCAAAGGGGTCTTCACCGTTGGCCGTTCTTCGCAGGCGCTTTCGCACAGCGAACGCTTAGTGCTTCCGCGGGATGCGCTATTTCACCGCCGCTCACTGCCATCCCCACGCGCCCCACTTGCCGTTGCGACGCAACCCGTAGAGCGCTGTCAGCAAGGCAAAGCAAAGGACCAGCAGCAGCAGAGCGGTACGATTTGCCACGTCATAGTTCAGCGCCTGTACCTGGTCGTAGATCAGGATCGATACGGTCTGGGTCGCGCCCGGAATGTTGCCGCCGATCATCAGCACCACGCCAAACTCACCCAGGGTATGCGCAAAGCTCAAGACAAAGCCAGTCAGCACACCCGGCAGCCCCAGCGGGAATACGATTGTCCAGAACGTGCGCCAGCGCGAGGCACCTAGGATGGCTGACGCGTCGAGCAACTTGCGGTCCACCGATGCGAAGGCCGATGCAATGGGATGCACCGCAAAGGGCAGGCTGTAGAGCACCGAGCCCACAACCAGTCCCCGAAACGTGAACGCGAGACTGCCTCCAGTGATGGCGTGGTACCAGCGCCCCAGTGGACTCAGTGGTCCGATCGCGACCAGCACATAGAACCCGAGCACCGTGGGCGGCAAGACGATCGGAAGCGAAACGATCGCTTCGACTACAAATTTCCAGCGCCAGCGCGACGATGCCAGCCAGTAGCCCAGCGGCAACCCGATCGCCAGCAGCAGCACGGAGACCAGCACTGCCAGGCGCAAGGTGAGAGCGAGTGCTTGCAGGATCATGGGGTTGCCGGGGGTGTCAGACCGTATTTTCGTAGTATGGCTGCGCCCTCGGGCGAAAGGACGAAATCGAGAAACGCTTGCGCCGCTGTTTTGTGCTTCGAAGAAGAAATGACCACGGCAGCCTGCTTCAACTCCGGGTATGTCCCCGATGGTAGCACCCAGTACTTGCCTGCTGATTTCATTGCCGGGGACTCTGCGAGCGAAAGTGCGATCAGTCCGGCTTGAGCATTGCCGGACTGCACAAACTGGGCGGCCTGACTGACGTTTTCGCCGAGCACCAATCTTTCTGCGACCCTCGACTTCAACCCGTAATGATCCAGCGCCGCGATGGCCGCACGCCCGTAGGGCGCGTGCTGCGGATTGGCAATGGCGATGCGTTTCACCGTGGGCTCGGCGAGTAGCTCCATCTGCAGTTTCTCCGGATCAAGCGGCGATGTTTTGGGCACCCACAGCACCAGATGTCCAAGCGCATAGATTCGCAACGAAGCGGGGTCAACAAGTCCCGCACTGGCTAGTTTCTTCGGGTACTCTTCGTCCGCGGAGAAAAAGAGGTCGAAGGGCGCGCCGCTCTGAATCTGGGAATAGAGATTGCCAGACGAGCCGAACGATAGCGTCACCTTTGCTCCCGAACGATCCCCAAATTGTTTCGCCAAGTCGGTTAACGCGTAATTAAGGTCTGCCGCGGCCGCAACTGTAACCTCTTCTGCACTCAACCCGTGAGCAGCAAGGACAGCAATCATCACGAGCAGCAAAATTCTTCGCATCGGTTCCGTCAATAAGTCCTTCCGCCAGAAGGACCCGTGTCAACAGATTCGCGCCCCTTGTGCCGCAAAACTGCACTCAGCTTAACGTATTCCCGCACTCTCGCCCGTCCTCGAAAAATCCCAGGTGGCACTCGCCGGGACGGACAAAATCCCGATAACTTCGGCGTCTGATTTTCCCATCTTGTAATACTAAGGTGCCATACATACACCATTTTTAGGTTTCTTGCTTGACCAGCAGAATCATTCCTGTCAGAGTAACGCAGGCGATGTCAAATGGGGATGACGCCATGCCTTCTGGCCGCTTTGCGCCGATTGAGTTTGATCGCGACAAACTGATGATACGCATCGAGGTTACACTCAACGCCGACGCGACCGCCGTCAGTCCTGTGGTCGAGGGCATCATGGAAATGGCCCGCCGCATGGACTGTGCTTCCGGCAAGGAATTTGAGATTGAAACGGCCCTCCGCGAGGCGCTGGCCAACGCCATTCTCCACGGCTGCAAGAACGATCCCACCAAGAAAGTTCAATGTTGCGTCGCCTGTGATGAGGAGCACGGACTTCTCATTATCGTGCGCGATCCCGGAACCGGTTTCGATCCGGTGGAAGTTCCCGATCCCCTGCATGGCGAGAACGTCTATTCCAACCATGGGCGGGGAATCTTCCTGATCAATCAATTGATGGATGAGGTACGTTTCGAGCGGAATGGCACCGAAATCCACATGCGCAAGTACTAGCCAGCCTTCTGGGCTTCCTGAAATAACTCTATTCGCGATGCGTGATTTATCCGCCCGGCCGCGAGAGTACGTGCGCGAAGCGCTGCTTCAGACTCAGAAATGGCGTTTCCAGCCATCGGTACGAAACGGCAGCCATTGCGATCGTAACTGCCAGCGCCACTCCCACGCGCAGCGAATACCGGAACAGGCTTGCGGTCTGATCGTGGATCGTACGGTCGGAAATCAGCAGTCCCAGCACGTGGAAGACGTAAAGGCCATAAGAGATGCGTCCCAGATAGATGAGCGCACGGTTGCCACTGCCCGCATGAGGTCTCAACACCCCAAGTAGCAGTAGCGCGCCTCCCAGGGCCACCGCAGGATAGCCGAGGACGATGCGCGCAGTCGTCAGCGGGTCGTTCTTGATCCCGAAATACAGGCTCCCAAAGGCAAGCGCAGTAATGCCCGCCAATATCATTGCGGAACGGGCGAACCGCGACAGGCTCGGGATCTCGCCTTTCAGAAGAACTGCCATCAGAATTCCCGCAGCAATGGGATCGAGTTGTACGAAGGTGTTGCACCACACGTCGCCTTCCAGGGTGTGATGCATGCCAAGGTAAATGCGGGCGACCGTCGCCACCACCAGCAGCAGGCCCGCAAATATCAGCATCCCGGTCTCGCTCACCTTGCGGACCACCGCGGGCCAGGTGATGTAGAACTGCTCCTCGATGGACACACTCCACAATGGAAAGATGACCGATGACGGGAATCCGTGGAAGACGATGAACCAGTTGCCCGCCAGCAATGAAAACCACATGCCGGCCCGCCACGTCACGTGCTGGCCGGGCACGATCCATTGCAAGACAACCGCCAACGCAAGAAACGCGAAGTACAACGGCCAGATGCGCAGGATGCGCCGGATATAGAACGACCGGATGTCCAGCGTTCCCATGAGGTCCTTTTCGCGCAGCAGCAATTCGGTGATCAGATACGAGCTAAGCACAAAGAAAACGCTAACGCCAAAAGCCCCGGTCGCTCCGATTCCTGCCAAAACGTGGGCCAGAAACGACGGCAATCCTAGCTTGGTCCAAAATGTCGAATCGTGCGGAAACGCGTGGTGCATAAACACCATGAGGAAGGCGAAGAAGCGTAGCACATCCAATTCCGGATGGTAGAAGCGCGCGGTCGAAGTGCGAACGCTCTCCCGGACTTCGATTTCCGGGCAGGTTGTAGTGATCGAAGCCAATAACAAATTCTAAATGACACGCTACCCAATCGGTAATCCTTCGCGGGTTCCGGTTAGCTCGATCAAGACGTCGTCGCTGTATTTCATCGACGCCAGCATGTAGTTCTTCCCGTCTGCGCGGGCGCTCGTCCCAGCCTGCTAACATTGGGCAGCAGAATCGTCTTACACATGCCGAATCGGTAGCCCTCCTATGCCGATCTTTTACACTGCTTGTTAAAGACCAACACAAACAGCTCGTACAACAGGATTGGTCCGCAGAACTTCATTACTGTGAAGAACCAACGTCGGAACAGCACCCGAAATCGTTGCTTCACCATCTTTTCCTCCTTTTCTTTCTGCGTAGTGCCAGAACAGAAAGGAGGGACGCTGGCGCGGCTCTCTCGCTGTCCTGGTCGAAAACGTTTCAGGTTCCCGGCCAGGCTCGCGAAACGAACCAGACCAGCACTCAACCGCAATCAGCTTGCGGATCGCTCACCACAGATCAACATCATCTGTAAATGAAGCCAGTGCTATGAAAACTCCTGGGCTCTACTTGCCGTTAACCGCTTCTTTGCCCAGTAGCGGCTTTCTTCCCGAAAAATCCGGCACAACGCGATACTCCTGAATCTCGTAGTAGGTCACCCCGAGCACAGGCGACCTTGCCGCCGGAGTCGAGGAACCTGCTTTCCTCACTCCGAGAATTGAGGGTGTGGGTGCCCCATCCTTTCCCATCTTTTTGGAAAGGGTGGGATCTGGCGTCATCATGACCACGAGCCGGTACAGCAAATCGCCATGTGATGCAGGTCACGGACTCGCCGACAAAATCCAGCTAAAAGGGTGGCCCGGAGCAATCCGGGCCTTTCGGTTTTTACTTGAAACTCGAAACTAGACACCCGATAACTGGTCCGTTGGCATCGTTAGCACAGCGGGGGGGCAGCGGTTCCTCAACAAATCCCCCCACCTTCTGCGAAAGCGGCAGAAAGGCAGGGCGCCCGCTGACCCTAGCTCTTGTCAGGCGACGCAGTCCGTCGCGACCAATAATGCGGGAACAAGGCAAGGCACATAATGTCAACGTCTCCAGCGTTTCTTCCGGTCGTAGCTGTCCCTCCGACACATTGCGAATATGCGGGCGGCGCTTGCGACCAAGACTTTAAGAACCTCGCGCAGTTCGACGGACTTTTCCTTTATCCTTCCAAACCGGTCATGATCGCCAACACAATCGAATCGGCCATCCAGGAACTGAAGCTGCCGGGGTGGCTCGAACGATTGGCGTTCTTGGCGCGATTTAGCAACGACCGGCCAAATCATCTTCTGCCAAGTCTGTAAAGCGATTCGTTTTGCGAAGTTGATTGTGGCGGACGTCACAACACTGAACTTCAATTTGCTTTTCGAAATCGGATATGCCGTCGGCATCGGATTACCAGTTCTTCCGATTCGTGATACGTCATACTCGCGTTGACCAACGAGCTTTTGACGAGCTGGGGATTCTAGACACTATCGGGTATCTGGATTATCAGAACTCCTCGGAATTAGTACAAAAGCTTCTGGCGGCGTCGAATCCCCTACCGGTAATCATGCAACTGCCCAGCATAAATCGAGAGCAGCCGTTATACGTCGTGAAAACGCATACGCAGACTGAAGGTCTCATTCTCCTAATGTCCGCGCTCAAGAAATCTGGTCTGTTTTTTCCGGCGTTTGACCCAAGAAGTCCCCCGCCTCTCGTTGCACGAAGCGACCAAACAGGTCTTTTCATCACTTGGCGTACTCGTCCCGCTTCTCAGCGAAGGTCGTACCGAAGCAGTGGTTCACAATCGCGATGTACTTCGTCGCCGGGTTGGCAATGGCAAGCGGAAAGCACGTGGTGATGATCCAAGAAGGAGACCAGAAAGCAACTGATCGACTACAGGGATGTAGTGCGGACGTACGAGTTGCCCGCCAAAGTCCCGGAACTCATTATCCCCCTGATCAAGCACGTGGTTGAAACGTTGCAAGAGTCCCGGTTTATTCCGACGGCAATGCCCCTCAGGCTCCTCGAGAAGCTCAACATCGGGGATCTGGCCGCTGAAAACGAAATCAAAGGGCTCAAGTCCTATTTCGTGCCCACCGGTCAATACAACGAAGCAAAGCGCGGTCGAGCCAGGCTGATTGTTGGACGCAAGGGAGCGGGCAAGACAGCAATCTTTTACAGCATCAGGTCAACATACAAGCCGAGCAAGGCTCATCTTGTGCTTGACCTAAAGCCCGAAGGCCATCAATTTGTCAAACTGAGAGAGGCCGTGTTAGAAACGGTTTACCACTAGGCATACAGCAGCATGTCTTAACCGCTTTCTTGGAACTATTTATTACTGATGGAGATTGCGCGTAAGATTTTGTGTGACGAAGAGAGATATTCTTACAGTCGACATGATATTCGATCTGCATTTGTCAAACTCCAAGACCTATATGGCCAAGACCTAACTGTGGAACAAGGGGATTTTTCGGAAAAACTCCTCGCACTCGTGGATGAGATCGCTCTTCGGCGTGAGGAGATGCTGGTGATTTCGAACAGCGCGCAAGTTACATCGCTAGTTTACACCAAGAATATTCACGCGCTCAGCGAGGCCTTGAGTGAGTATCTTGCTTTGACCAGGAAGGAAGACATCTGGCTGCTCTTCGACAATATCGATAAGGGTTGGCCGATTAACGCGCCTGAGCCGGAAGATATACTGCTATTGAAAGGCCTTCTGGAGGCGACACGAAATTGCAGCGACAGTTTGAAAATCGGAATGTAGAATGTTTCGCGCTTGTGTTCTTGCGCAACGACATTTATCAGCACCTCGTGTACAACCCCAGCCGATCGCGGAAGAAACTGCGGTTTTGCTCGACTGGAACGACCCAGAGATCTTCAAAGAGATTTTACGGCGTCGGATCATGGCCAGCACTGACTAACTGGTCAATTCGGAGACATGTGGCCTCGGCTATTCGACTCACACGTTCACGGCGAAGATTCCTTCTTTTACATTCTGGGTCGCACGTTGAGGCGGCCTCGCGAACTGTTGCGATTTGTTAGGGAGTGCGTTGATACAGCGATCAATCGTGGGCGAGAAAAGGTGCTGGAAGAGGATATTCTCTTCGCAGAACGGTCCTGCTCAGAGGACGCGCTTGCAGACATCGGGCTAGAGATGAAAGATATTAGCCCTCAATATAGCGACATTCCGTATGCATTCATCGGCTGCAAAGCCATCATGTCAGAGGCCCAAGTTCGAGAGAGTCTTGTGAACAATGCCATTCAGGAAAGAGGACCTGCCGCGGGTTACTGAACTGCTCTTGTGGTTCGGATTCCTAGGCATTTTTGTCGGCGGCGACGAAGAGAGATATTCATACGAATATCAGCACGACATTAAAAAAATGCTGCGTGGTTTGGGTGGGTTCTCATACTGTGTGCATCCTTCGTTTCGTAGTGCTTTGGGATGCAGATGATTGGCGGGTGGTTCGGTTAAGCGCAGCTTGGGTCGGGTCTTTTGCCGGGTGCCCCGCCCAACGCACAATCTAACCTGGGTGCCCCGTTCTACGACGCGCGAAGCGCGGCGTAGGGCGGGGCCTTTCCTCCGTGTAGACCGAACGAAGACCAATACGATTCTCCGTGCGCTCCGTGTCCTTCGTGGTGAGCCCTCCACCACCGCCAATTTCCCATTTCGGGAACGCTCCTCACACTTTCCCCACTTTTCTCTTGACACCCCCAACTGAATAGGCGCAAGGTAACCACGTGGAGGTTACCTTCTCCACTCGGGCATTGTTCGACTTTGCTGCCGGAATACCGACAGCCTGCATCAACTGACTCTTCGCGAAATGCGAATAGCAATTAGCGAAGGGCTTAGCCCGTTTTTAGGAGGCTCTATGTCCTACCGTACCTGTGACCATCCGAAGGAAGATGGCGTCCCCTGCGGCTCCCCCGCACTTCGCGGAAAAAAGCTCTGTTACTTCCATCAGCGCGATCATAAGCGCACCCAATACGCCGCCGGCGTCATCCGCCGCGCCGACGTCCTTGGCCCCCGCCTCCCGCCCATGAAATCTCTCGCCGATATCCAGTTGGCGCTCGGCGAAGTTCTCAGTGCCCTCGCCGCCAATCGCGTCCCACTCCAGCGCGCCAGTGCCAGACTATTTGACTTGCAGCAGGCCGCAGTCTCCCTCCGCGAGCCGCATCCGGTCCGGGACTAGTCATGCAACCCCTTACGGCTCAGGACTTTGGATATAACTCCCCTGTTTGCAGGAATTTGCGCGGAATTCCGTCTATCCTATTGAAAACGAGTATTTTACACATGGGGGAGGGGGGATACGCCTAACGATACCCTGGAGGGTCTGCGCTACCCACTGCGCATGGGTCACCCAGACGCCTTTCTTCGTTCGAACTCAGACCAACGAACGGGATGGTCGATGCTCCGATTGTTCCCAGCTTGGCGTTATTGAGTTCGGAGTTCTTGAGTGACCCGCCCCATTTCAGCATGGAGCAGTGGGTTAGGCGGCTCGTAAATCTTCGACGAGATCAGATGATCGTAGAAGCGCCGCAGGGCGGCGAGCAGGATACGAAAGTTGATTCGCGTTTCCTGCATTTCGCTCACGTAGGTCGCCTTTACGCCGGATCGGTCGGCGGCCGGAACGTTGGCCAGCAACTGGAGGAACCCACAGGAGACTACGCCAAGGCCCGGCCCGCCCTCGGCAATCCATGGTATGCACAGGCGCCGCTCTTGTGGAATCGAGGGAATACTGTGCTTTACAATTTCGCGAGCGGGGAGAATGGGTGTACACCAGCTGCCGTTTTCGAGGCTAAGAAGGAAATTCCGGATGACACCCTCGTTCTCGCTGTCTGCGAAAGTCGGCGGTGATTGCGAGGTGGCCATTCTCCCCGCAATTGCGAGGATACGGGGGGATCACACGATGAGATTGCTTGCTGGAACGAAAATCTTGTTGATGCTAACGATATTTGCCCTGGGGGCGGCGATGACGGTGTCGGCGCAAAGCCAGGCAGGTTCGTCGCCGAAGCAAACTGCTCCGACCGGCGGCGCGCCGAAAACGGTAGTGGGCTGCCTGACCGGCTACGATGGCCACTATACGCTGGGCACGTCCAGCGATACTCTTTATCTGCTGATAGGCGATTCCGCTTTGTTCAAACGCTATAACGCCAGGATGGTAAAGGCGACGGGAACCGTTTCCGAGACGCCGCCCGATCCCTCGAAAGATAATGTCCTGTCGCAACAGCCTCCCACGCTTACGGTGTCGAAGCTGAAGAAGGTGGCTGATGGTTGCAATTAGAAGGTACCTTCGGGAGTCGTGACTCAATTCGAATGGACCCTCGTGCACGGCGAACTAAGCCCACGGCTTACCGGTGGCAGACACCTCGTGAATACAACATCCTGGGGCGGGAGGCAACCGGCATGGTCTGCTTCATCTCCGTTCTTCGGACGCCCGGCGTCTTCTTAGCGGCAATTGTTCGAAGCAGGTCGACCGGCAAAGCGTGCTTGGATCCAGGCCATCTGATCTCTGACGGAGTCTCCTAGAACCAATCCAGGTTGCGAGTCGGAAAATTCGTCGAATTGAACAGGTTCGCCCCTCTTGCACATGCGAGTAACAACCTGCGCCGTCGTCGACGGCGGCACTGCAGGATCCTTGTCGTCGCCGATCACCAAGAGCGGCCCGTATGCGGGCTTTTGGCCGAGCATGTTCCTATTGAAAAATTCCTCGATAAACTTGTTATTTCTCCAATTCTGCTTCAGCATTTCATTTACGGGATACTGGGAACTATCGCTCAAGCTGCCGCAGCTCTCAGTTATCTTGTTATACGCAGGCATGGCCTTCTCCGTGAGCATGTCGCGTAGGTCGAAGTCCGGATAGACGGTCTTTATCCCGTAAGCCAGGAACGCCAACATGCGGAAGGTCTGCTCTTTTAGCGGCGGTTCGTATGAGGCCTTCAAATCGGCGACTCCGGAAATAGCTATGCTGCCAAGATAGTTGGGATCGTGAGTTCCCCCTTCCATCTCCGCCACGCCAATTGCGACATTGGCTCCGAGGGAGGTACCTATGGCAACCCATTTTGGACCAAGGTGAAGTACAGCTGCGTGCGCCGCAGGGATCGAGTAGATCACATCCATTGCATTGGACGGCACATCCATCACGGCACTTCGGAAGTCAGTTCCCAGGCCGGTGTAGTCGGACGCAACCACGGCATATCCAAGATTGACGTACATCGAAAGCAACGGCCCGTAATACAAATTTCTCAACAGCGACGGAGCGCACGGGCGGGCTGCGGCGCTGAAGCCGTGCGCCCATGCAATGACCGGCCAGCCGCCTTTGGGCGGCGCTTTGTCGGGCACCAAAACCACGCCAGACGTCGCTACATCCCCGCCGCTGGCTGAGCGTGAATGATAGAGAATCCGGACTGCTGTCAAATCCGCTGCCAGGGAATACGCCTCGGAAGGCTGGGAGCGAATCAGTTCCCCTGGCTTGCCCGCGGGTAAGGGACTAGGAGTGTCGTAGAATTTGCTGAGCTTTAACCTGCCGAGGCGGTCGGCGCGATTTGCAGGGACTGGCGGGGGACTTTGTGAAGAAACCGGGGCAGCTCCCAGCATCAGTGTTTGGATACAGACCGTAATTGCAACGAGAACTACCGAACGAAAGCGATAAAATCCGTTGCGGACAGATGGCCGGAAGAACATCTACGTTGTGTCCTGCGAAGTCTTACATTCCGGGTTCTCAGCTCTCGAACCTTGTGGTTCGGAACTAGAAATTGACCTTCATGCTTTGAAAGCGATCATCAAACCGAGCACGATGGGCAGATAGATCACGGAGGCATGAACCACGCGGCTGGCCAACTTTCTAGAAGCGGATCTTGCCAGTTTAGTCACGTGATAAAGCATGAAGGCGCCCGCCGAGAGCATCCCAGCCGTATAAAGGAGTCCGCCGCGGTCGACCAAGGGCATCGTCGTAATAATCACCAGGACCACTGTGAAGCCGACCATCTCCGCGCGAGTGAAGCGGGAGTCCAAATCGAAGCCAGGCAACATCCGGTAACCCGCGCGGTCGTAGTCTTCGCGATACATCAAGGCAATCGCCAGGAAATGTGGGAACTGCCAAAGGAACAGAACTGCGAAGAGAAACCAGGCACGCCGGTCGAGGCTCGCCGAGGCTCCGGCCCACCCGATCAGAGTCGGCATGGCGCCCGGGAAAGCGCCCAACATCGTGCATAGCGGGGTCTTCCGTTTCAGCGGCGTATACACCAAAAGATACGTCGCCAACGTCGAAATGGCGAGAATGGCCGACAACCCGTTGACGGCGACAGCAAGATATAAGCCCCCCGCGACACTAAGCAGTACTCCGAACCAAAATGCCTCGCGGGCACTCAGTCTCCCCGAAGGGAGCGGACGAGAGGCAGTCCGGTGCATCTTGCCGTCCCAAACCCGCTCCATCCACTGATTCAGAGTCGCAGTCCCGCTGGCTACCAGCAGCGTTCCCACTAAGGTGTTTACCAGGCCGCCGATCTTGAAAGGTCCTTGGGACGCCAGATAATAACCCGCCGATGTCGTCATCAAAATGAGCAGATTTACTTCGGGCTTGGTAAGTGCACAGTAGTCCCAAAGCTTAGACCTAGAATAATGTCTTGAGTGTGTGCCGATAATTGCGTTAGCGGTCGCCATTCTCTCTCGGTTACCAGACCAGCTGCCCGAAGATCAACTGCACATTTTATTTGTCTAAATTGATTGAGTCTGCGTTACACCATAATCTTGTCTGCGACTTATTCCCCGCTATTAACGTGCAGTTTCCGGCGGCAAAGCAGCAGTTGCCTGAAACGACTGTATGGCGGTAGCCTCGTCGGGCTGTATATCGAACACAGCATGGAGCTTCGTCCTTTGAAGCAGATCGTGAACTCGCTTGCTGATCCGAACGAGTTTGAGCTGTCCGCCTTGGTTGCGAATCGTGGTGTAGGTCTTTACCAGCTCTCCCAAACCGGAGCGTTCCTTTATCACTATACCGAGGCGATTGAGGATTCCGTTGGCTACAGTCGCAGTCTGGTGTGATTCAGTGCGTACAACCACCAGACTACGACCCTCCGCCAGCACTTCGCGAAAGAAGGTGACCTCTTCGGAGATCTCCTCCTCGGGAGTAGGTTGCGCATCGGTGCTCGCGCGCCCAACGGATTTTCCAATTGCCGAGCCCGCTCCAGCGCCTGCAAGGCCGAGGAGTGCGGCCGCGCCGAAACCCAGGGCAAACACTTGTCCAATCTCTGGAACCAGCAGGAGCATGGCTATGCTGACCCCTGTTGACATGCCCGTTGCAAAGCCCATAAGTCCGCCGACCGTTACGGCCAGCTCTTTGCCGACCGACGTGGCTTCGGTTTCTGATCGGGTCAGAAATACGATCGCCTCCCGCGGGACCTTCTGGTCCAACAGTTCCTGCACAGCTTGTTCCGCACGCTCGCGAGAAGAAAACACTCCGATGGCAGTCTCCAAGCAATACCTCCTGCGATGAGGCACTCTCGCCGTAAACGACTTAGAGATACCGCCTCATGCAAACTTCCCAGGATGTTACCGCGCTCTACCGCGACTTCATTAGTGCTGGTAGAACTGATTGCGCCGTTTGTAGGCTACCAGGATGACTACAATAGACAGGCACATGGGAGGAACGATGAGAATAAGGATTCCACTCCGCAACGCCTGAATGAACCGTTGAGTCGAGGCAGCAGCCTGGGTATAGCACAGCGAACAGCTCTGAGCGAAAGCCACATGGGGAGCCGCAAGTATTACCGCGGTCAACAAAGCCATCGCCAGATATGACCGACTCTTTGCGGCAACGCCATTGCTTCTCATTGAGTTGGCCCCGAACTATAGCTCGATCCCGGAACTCCGCGCCCCATCCGGAAGCTGTCTGTCCACCCAGCTTGCATCGCAAACAGCACGAAAATAACCAGGACAGCGACACTGAAGGCAAACTTACGGTCTTCCGATCCCATATGCATGAAAAACGTCACAGCCAGGCCAGCTTCTATGATGGCGATGATAAACATGCGGAAAAATGTCGTCCGCCCATCCACGTGCAGGTATGCAACTACGAACTGCAGCGCCGCAAGCAAGACGATGCAGCCGTAAATGATCACGATTTTCGCAAGACTACCTGAGTATACGCCGGCTCCGCCGCTTTGTACCTTCGCGAGGCTCATAGCTCACCCTTTAGAATGGGATTACTTTGCAACATTCAGCAAATAGACGAACGGCACGACAAACATCCAGACCAGGTCGACAAAGTGCCAGTAAAGACCGGTGATCTCCACATCGTCGGCGTCAAGATGGCCTCCGCCGTAACGGGCACCGACGATCAATAAAGCAATGACCCCGCCAGTAACGTGCAAAAGATGTAGACCCGTAATCGTGAAGAAAGCCGCGCCAAACAACGGTTCTCCCCAGGGATTGTGCGATAGTCCCACACCTTCGTGAATCAACCCGAACCACTCCCGGAGATGCAGCAGGGCGAACAGCAGGCCACCGGCGGCGGTGATCATGATCCAGCGGACGGCCGCCCGCTTGTTCCCCATTTTCGCGGATCTTACGCCGAGCAACATCGTCAGGCTGCTGGTGATGAGGATGAATGTCATCACCATCGCATTCAACACCGTGGGGGAGAACTTGAACGGCGTAGGCCAGTTTGGCGAGCCATTTCGGAGAAACCCGTACGCGACGAGGCATCCCGCGAACGTCGCACCATCGGCGATGATGAACAACCACATCGCCAGCTTCTTCGTCGGAATTGCGAATGGTGAGGACCTCTCCAGCACAGCGGGATGCGTTCCCATCGTCATGTCCGATTGGCTCACAGAGCCTCCTCCCGGCGGGATGTCAAATTCGCGCCCACAGTAGGACCAGCAGGTAAATCCACAGCCCATCCATGAAATGCCAGTAGTATGAAACCGTGCTGAGCGTGCTCAAGCGCAGGGTCGAAGCTGGCTTGCTGAACCGCCAGATCACCAACGTCAAGCCTGCCAGGCCCCCGAGCACGTGCACACCGTGCATGGCGGTAAACAGGTAAAAGAATGAGCTGCTGGGATTCGTAGCCAGATACCAGCCCTCCGCTTTGAGTTGCAGCCAGGCGGTATATTGTCCGGCGACGAATAACAATCCGAGTCCGAGCGTCACCCACAGCCACAGCAGAGGAAGCGAGCGTCCCGGCTGGACTCCCATCCGGGCGAAGGCCGCTGCACGTTTGCGGGCTAGTTCGAGCGTGACACTGCTTGCCAGCAAGATTACCGTATCGAGATAAAGTACCGGTGGCAATGAAAAATGCCGCCAGTCCATCGAAGCGCCCTGGCGTACAACCATCGCACTGGTAATTGCGGCGAAGGTCATGGTGATCGCCGCCAGCGCCACCCAAATGCCGGTTCTGGAAGCTGGCGAGCTGTCCTCGACGGCGATCAAGTCGCCGGTCGAAGGGGTCAGACCGCGCCATCCGCCATCGTGCGACAGAGTGGGACGAGACTTTATTTTCGGTGGTTCGTGGACGGTTGTTGCCATAACTGCTACACCCTTCTAGTTCCCGATTTCCTGGCGGTCACTTCTCGTCATGCACCGAGTTGATCTCCTCGGGCGAGTCCTGCATCACGTAATCGCTGGCCGCCCCCTCAACCCCGTACTGGTACGGGTCGTGATAGACGACCGGAATCTTGCCGCCAAAATTATCGAACGGCGGCGGCGATGGAATTGACCACTCGAGAGATGTCCCCTCCCAGGGATTCTGCGGCGCACGCTTGCCCCAGAAGCGGCTGTGGATCAGGTTATACAGAAAGACGAGTTGCGCGGCGCCTGTTATGAGAGCAGCAATCGTGATGAACTTGTGCACCGGCATCAACGGCGCCATGAAGTCGTCGACGAAAGTCTCATAGCGGCGCACATTGCCCGCCATACCCAGATAATGAAATGGCATGAAGATGCAGTACGAGCCGACAAACGTAAACCAGAAGTGGATCTTGCCCAGTGTCTCATTCATCATTCGGCCGGTCACCTTGGGGAACCAGAAGTAGGTTCCGGCGAAGATTCCGAATAGCGCTGCCACCGCCATCACCAGGTGGAAGTGCCCGACGACGAAGTAGGTCGCATGCAGCATGACGTCAAGCGAAGGCTGTGCCAGGAAAAATCCGCTGATGCCGCCGCTGACGAACATCGAAATAAAGCCCAGGGCAAAGAGGGAGGCGGTGTTGATACGCAGCTTCGAACCGTAAAGACTCCCAATCCAGATCAACACAATGATAGTGGCGGGAATCGTGATCGCTAGTGTGGGGAAGGAGAATGCGATCGACGAGAACGGGTTCATGCCGCTTACGAACATGTGATGTCCGTAAACCATATAGCTGAGAAACGCGATCGACACCATCGAGTAAATGATCACCCGGGCGCTGAGCAGAGGCCGGCGCATAGTTGGTGATCAACACATGAGAGACGACTCCCATAGCGGGCACGATCGCGATATAAACTTCCGGATGTCCGAAGAACCAAAACAGGTGCTGCCACAACAAGGTCGATCCGCCGGAATGGGTCTGCAACTGGTCATTGACAACCAGGCCCGAGGGTACGAAGAAGCTGGTACCGGCAACATGGTCCAGGATCAGCAGAATGCAAGCTGGCATTAGGACGGCGAATGCCGTCAAGCCGATGCACGAAGTGATGAACCATGCCCACACCGATAGCGGCAGGCGCATCAGGCTCATTCCCTTGCAGCGCATATCGAGAGTGGTAGAGATGAAATTCAACGAGCCGAGCAACTGTCCCACGCAGAAGATGGCAATCGAAACCGCCCAGAGGATTTGACCGGTGCCTTGCCCCGGCCCCGCAATCTGGCCAAGGGCGCTCAAGGGGGCATATGCCGTCCACCCTGATAAAGGCGGTCCCTGAGGCACGAAGAATGCCGATACAGCCACGATAAACGCGACGAAGGTGACCCAGAACGACATCATATTGATGCGCGGAAACGGCATGTCCTCGGCACCCACCTGGATAGGCAGAAAGAAGTTGCCGAACCCCGCGAAGGGAGCGGTAGTCAGAACAAAAAAGACCATGATGGTGCCATGCATGGTCATCAGTTGCAGATAGTATTCGGGCGTGAGTATGCCGCCGGGGGCCCCGGTCTTGGACAGGAAGCGGACTCCGGGGATGGCATAGGCCGGCCATGCCAGGTGAATCCTCATGATCCAGGACAACACCAGCCCGATATAAACCGCCACCAACGCGAGGGTGTAATACTGTTCGCCGATCACCTTGTGATCGAGGCTGAAGATGTACTTGCGGATGAACCCCGTCGGCGGAGCATGGTGATGGACTGCCTGGCCCGACATATCGTGCATGGAATGACCCTTTCAGTACCCCCGGTTGCCGGGAGCAGCTCGACAACCTACTGCAATGCCGCCTGCTGCTTAAGCCACGCGTCGAAGTCCTCCTGCGACTTGACTTCGAGATACGCCTTCATGTTGTAGTGACCCAGGCCGCAGAGCTGCGTACAGACAATTTCGTATCTCCCGATCTTGGTTGGTGTGAAGTGGACGGACAGATCGAGGCCAGGAACGAAATCCTGTTGAATGCGAAGCTCCCGCACGAAGAAAGAATGACCCACATCCTTGGAGTGCATAAGGAGATGGATCTCCCGGTTCACCGGAATGGCCAGCTCGGCGGTCACAATGTCGTCCATGGAGTCTTGATCGTGTGTCATATCGAGGCCAAAGAAGTTTGCCGTGGCCTCATTGATCAGCTCGGGATGAATCGGACCGAACTTCCCATCTGGTCCGGGATACCGGAAATAAAATGCGAACTGGCCGGCTTGGACTTGCACGGGCATGGCGTTTGCGGAGGCCGGCGTGAAGTAGATGCTGGCCCACGCCTTGGTTCCAAAAATCCCCAGCGCCATGACCTCGATGCCAACTACGATAAACGCCGCAATGACCAGCGCGCGCGCTCCTCCTGGAAATATCTTGATCCTTTCGCCCTTGGGACGGTTGGAGAATCTCCAGATGAAAAACCCCAGAACGAGTTGTGCGGCCAGAAAACAAATACCCGCTTCCACCATTGTCTCCGACATCTGCTCATCAATCAGCGGGCCGTGGGTCGAGATGTCAACCGGAGGCTCCCAGATGTGAAGCACGATGGGAATCGCAGAGGCAATTGCAATTACGAAGATCGTGACCGCAAAGAATTTCGCCATACGCGTCTCACTCTCTCATCGAAGACTTACTCTCCGCTGAGCTCGGATGCCGACGATGTTGCTTCGTCCTGGGACGTGGCCCGTAATACAAACCCCTATTTCGCCTTGTAGGTAAAGTTTGCGGCTGCAGGTTGGCCGGCTGCCACCGTCACCTTCTGCGTTTGGGTTCCGTAGGTTTCCTGCCAGGCGGTTACCGTATAGCTGCCAGGAGGTATGTTTTCGAGGGTGTACGAACCACTATCGTTCGTTACGGCGTAGGGTCCTTTGACCACGACAAAGTAGCCGTGCATCCAGGGATGGATATTGCACTTCACGGGGATCGCCACCTCCTCCGCCTTCCAACTCTGGACGATCGGCGGGGCTCCGGGCGGCTGCGACCGGTTCCAAGGGATGTTCCCCGTCATTGGATCCGGCTCGGGATGGATGTTATGCGCGGTCTGGTCGCTGGTGACCACCTTATATTGCTGGCCAACATCCATCGCTATAACGTGCGGCGTATATATGCATCCTTTCTGGTCAAAGACCGGAACGTTGGCAGGTTTCTGGCTTGCCTCACTACCTGTCAAGCCTTGTGAGATATAGAGAACGACGTTCGCCAGTCCGCCGTCTTTACCAACAACCACGAGCTCCAAATGAGCCGGATTGTTCTCGTGTTGCTTCACGCAGTACGGGTCCTTCGACATGTCGATACCCTTCATGTGCGGAGGGGTGCCGTCAAGCTTTACGGTTCCGGTAATTTTGCCGGTCGCCGCGGCTTTTACCTTAGGCGCATGTATGAGAACGACGGTGGCAATCGCGAGCAACGCGGCTAGCATTCCCGCAACTTTCAGCTGAACTTTCATCGATTGATCTCCCTGTTACACCCGGTTATTGATTTCCAGCATGGCTGGTCTTCAGCGTAATGCTTGGCGGATTGGCAGGCGCTGTTGTCTGCGCCTGCGGAGACGAAGGATTGCTCGGAGCCGGCGGCTCGGAAGTGTCCGGCGGCTTTGCGTAGGGATTGATCGGCGTCAGCCCCAGCTGTCTGGCGATTTGCTTCTCAATGGTGTTGTCGGGTTGCAAGGTGCGGAGGTACATTACCAGGGCCCACGCCTCGTCGGGCTTCAAATTGTCGGCGAACGACGGCATCGGTGAGCCATCCAGACCGGTCATGAAGTCCTGGTACATCGCGGCGTCAGTTGAGCCGCACTTGAACCGCTGCGAATCATGAAAATTAAAGGGCGTAGTCGGACGGCCATCATCGTTGGTCAAGGTAGAGGCGGAAGGTCCGTTGCCGCGGCCAGTAACGCCGTGACATTTCCAGCACTCCATCTTCTGGAAGATTACGCGGCCTTCCTGAATTCTCGCGGCCGTTACCGGCGGTTTCGGCGGTATGACAATGGGCGTGCCAGGCTTCTCCGTCACAAACCGCGGCGAGAAATGCTTCACATAAGCCACGAGGTCGACCCGGTCTTCATTCGTCAGGGGTAGCCAATGCGGCATGTTGGAGTCCAGCATCCCGCGCTCGATGGTATCGTACAGATCCGTGTCGGTCGGCAGCGTTCCGGTGGGTGTCGAGCGGCAGCGAAAGATGGCGATCGTGAAGTTGCGCGGCTTGGGATCGATCCATTGAGCATTCTCGCCCTCGCCGTCGCCAAGCTCTCCGTGGCATCCGATACAGAACCTCTTGTACCTTGGCGCGCCGGCGGTTGCATACCCCGTCATGTTGCCGACATGGCTCTCCATGTTCAGACGCTGATTTTCGCTGTACTCTGTTTGCTGTGCTCGACTGGCGGTTCCGAGGAGCAGCACCGCCACGTACGCTCCATACCACATGCGATTTCAGAATTTGTGTGCGCATCGGATACTCCTCAGAAATCAAAGTCAATGCCCAGGAAGACGCTGCTGCTGTTTAACTGTGTGAAGCTCAGAGGAGAAATACCCTTACCTTGCACCAGCGAATACTCGGCATGATAGGCCATACCGGCTCGGCTGAACATGAACGGGTAATAGCGGAAGCCAAAAGTGTAGGCATTGGTATTGCCGGTATTACCGGGCACGTCGGGATATGCCTGTTGGGCCATCCGCACGAACTCATCACGTTGAATGAATATCATTTGCGGATTGAACACGTAGTGCATCTCGACAAAGCCGCCGTTCCACGACGGTGCCTTCGCTCCCGGCGGAAGTGGCTCATTGGCGGGCGTACTGGTTCCAAAGTACGCGCTATCCCAGCCGTGCTGGTAGAACAGTGAGAAGTCGAGCTTCTTCACGTAGATGAGCGCAAACGCTCCTTCACGATTGAAGGGCTTGTTGCCCGCCATCGTAAGCGGATCCCCAAATGACGTCAGGCTGTAGGTCGGCCCGTTGCCGATGAAGAGATAACCGCCGACACGGTCAACTCCACCTTCGTAGCCGGCGTCGAAGGCTCGGCTCGCGGTGATGAAGGTGCTGTACGCATTCTTTGACGGCAGGTTGGGGGCACCATCATTGGAGCTGAGCAAGGCTACGGAATAGCGCGTTCGATCATTGAGTGAATGCCCCATTAATTCCATGCCCAATTGGTTGTCGCCCATCTGGCCGAAGAAGTTGCTGTCACCCGCCGGGATGAAGTGGTAAAGCTGGTAATATCCGCCGTTGTTCGACAGCGTTAAGATCCGCTTCTCAGAGATGATGTTGTCCAGTTCGAATTTGCCGAACTTGACGTTGAACCACGGGCTGCCCCCGATGTTGTCGATTCTGGCGTTCGCGCTCTCCAGGCCCCACGCGCCGGTGTTATCCATCGAGGGCACCAGCAGGAAGGAGATGTTCTTGTACAAGGTGCCACCCGTTAGAAAATCCATGCCGCTGAGATCGAAGCCGTTCGTAGTGAGATTCTTTTCGACGGTGCTCCCGTCAGGCTGGTCGATCGCGACCTTGTTCGTGCTCTCAAGATTCCAGTTGGGTGTGACGCGCAAGGTCGACGGCCAGTAAGACGGATTCTGCCATATCGGCGAATCGCGATCGTTCATCAGTTGATAGCCATTGTCCTTGAACGTCTGCCCGAACGTATTCAGCATCGGCCATGCTTCGTGGCACGCCGAGCAAGGCAGCCCGTATTTACGCGCGAAGGCGGGAATGGCCCGTCCAGGTGTGGGATTTCCAAAAAACACCAACAGGAAAATCAGGAGGGCAAACGCGCTTGTCAGACTTGCGCATGCAGCACCAAAAGAGGAACGCTTACCATCCGAAGCCGTCGTAAGGCTGATCTGCATCGCGATTAACCTCGCTGCCGAAACTGGCTTTTTCTCCCGGCGGAAAAAGCCGGGCACCCCGAATGGGCTGGAATCCTAAACTTGCAGGCACAATCTTGCAATAAGTTTTTTTGGATTTTTTACAATTTGGAGACATAACATTGACAATCGGCAGGCCCAATCATGCTAGTCGCACTACTGGCCGCCGTTTTATTGGCTGCTTGACAACTCGGCTTGCTTCGAGATATGTATGCTCTCCACGTAGGCTCCTCCAGTCCATTGCTACCCATGCCCATCCACGCTGCCAACGCGAAGAAAACGTACCGGTCATGTGTGCGTGCACTTTATCTGAGGTTGTTTCTCGTCTGGCTGATAACGGTTGCAGCCTCGGCATGGCCTTTTACCAAGACCCGGAGCGACGGGCCAAAAACGCTTGTAGTTCCATTGGAAGTCCCGGTAGCCGACGTTCTCAAGGCCGTGCAGGAGGTGACACAAGATCAAATCATCCACGGAACTTACTCGTACGACAAAGAAAGAATTCTCTATGGAGCCCACAGCGCAAATTCGGCTCGCGTATTTGGAGGTTGGACGGGACCAGGGAAGGCCTACTATAAAACCGCCGAGAAGATTTTGTCTCCACAATTTTTCAAGGACAGTGAAGACATCGGCACGATCAGTGTCCGTTACGTGGTGCAAGATGACAGTCCTGGCGTTGTGACTTTGCGAATCGACGCTATCTTCGTCGACGCTCGCAACGTTAAGCATCCGTCGGAAGGCAACGTCGAGGCGAGTGAATATGGCGCCATTCAAGCCCATCTAAGAAACATTCAAGCCAGCCGGCAACAGTCCGCGGAAGCGCCCTCTTCGACTGCGTCCCAACAACCCCAAGCCACGGCGTTGGCTGCGGCGTCACCGCCGTCGCCTCTGCCGCACCCGGGGCCGGCCAGCGACTCTCCCGCTCCCGTCTTGAGCGTCGCAGAACTGCAGGAGGAAGTCCGCGCCCTGCGGCATCAGGTGGAATTGCGGGTTAAGGATTCAGGAGCGCCGCTGAAGTCAGCTCCGTTCCAGAGTTCAACGACGATTTTGTCGCTACCACCGCAGGCCGAAGTTCTGATCGTCGTTCTCACTCCCTACTGGTATGGAGTGGAAACTGAGGATGGGCATCACGGCTGGATCCACCACAGCCAATTGGAGCCCCTTCCGTGAGCCCCACTGCAAAGCGAACCGCGCGTGCGTTCGTATGCCTCGTCGCCAGTCTCAGTTGCTGGTTGTTGTTCGCGGCCGGCGCCTCAGCTCAGAGCCCGCCGGTGGAACGGACATTCCACGCATCCAAAACAGATGTGCAGAAGGCGCTGCATGAGATCCAGTCTTACTCCGGAGGAAAGCTGCCTGTTCTTGAGGGCTTTGCCGACCCCAGTGGTCATTCTCTCGATAGGTACCAGCGCGGCTACTACCAGTACAACGTTCAAATTAGGTCGACCACCCCGACCGAGTCTTTGGTGCACGTGGATGTGAAGATCACCGCCTGGTACGCCGGCCCTTCTGGTGCAAATTCCGGTTATCGAGTACTGAAGTCGAGTGGTCGCCTGGAGTCCGATTTGCTTGACGCCCTGGATAACCGCTTGAACCCGAAATCGGTGGGCACAACCTCAGACGCCGCGCCAACGTCCCGCCCAGCGCCTGCAGCGCTTCCCGATAGCCCATCCACTACAGCGGCTGTATCCGCCTTCAATACCCCACGTTTGACCACGGCGCCATCCTCTCCAAAATCCGTATCGAGCAGAAGCACAGACCCGGCTTCGGCTAAGAAGATTCAGGCACTCACACAGGAAGCGCAAAACCTGGAACAGATCCTTCATAACCAGGCCCGTCCAACGAACCTGGCTGTCGTAAAACGATCGAACACGCCGGTTGTGGCGCAGCCGTTAGAAGGAGCAGAGGTGTTGTTCCAAGCTTCCGCCGAAGACGAGTTCGAGGTCCTCGATGCTATGGAGGGCTGGGTGCATATAAAGATCTCCGGTATATCCCGTGGATGGTTACGACGGGACTACGTGGACCTACCCGGAGCCGCCACCGTGAGCCTCGCGGTCATGCGAAGCGATCAAGGCGAAAAAGACGTAGTTCGGCAAACGAAAGAAGAGGTCGCTGCATTCCCCGGTAAGTGGGAGCCGTTGGACGGCAAGAAAGTTAAGATCATCTGGGTGCAGCCCCTCGACCAGGACCGGTTCGATTCCGAACCCAAGTGGAACCTGGCAAAGTCCGTCTTTCGCAAGGCTGACACGGGCGCTCCCTCCGACGCCGCAGAACTGGCCGGAGTTGTGGTGATTTTCGATTCCCAGGATGGGGGTATGCTTGCCGCCACTTTGGCCAATCTCCAGCAGTGGAGAGCAGGACACTTGTCGGATGAAGCATTCTGGAAACGCTGCTGGCGGGATCCTGCTGAAGCCTTCGCCAAAAACTGATCGGAGCACGACCGCGAACACACGCAGTAACTGTCAAGGAACGCTTCTCGGAGAAGGCCTCAACTTTGGCCGCTTGCGGCTTGTGATGCGCCTGATCGATAACTTGGGGCTCGCATGGTCCAGAGTTGCCCACCCTCATTGCCGCCACGGCCTCATGTAATTTCTTCTTCGGTTCTGAAACGGCAGGGTGTCCTCGATTAGTTGGGGACGTTTTCATGCACACGTGGGAATCGGGGTGGCCTTATGCGTTCGAGCCACGGTTGAGCGAAATCGTCGAATGTGTTCCATCGCGACAAGCGCTCCACGTCCCCTCCAGTCGTATCGCTTTTCGTGCGACGCAATTAGGGAGCTTGCTGAAGGTTGGAGAATCAATATACCGGGGCAGGTCAGAAATCGGCTCACACAGTATTTGACCTTTCCAACCATCGGACCTTAGATCCGATCCCACTGGGGAAGCGATTTTGCGCCGCCCCGCATAACTGCTGCCATGATGAGACGGTAAACGCCGTCCCGGCTCAGCCTTCGGGATTCGCGTCGCGGCACGAGGAACAAGAGGGCTGATAACTGCCACCCCCGGCACGGCCAAATGATCGATATCGCTGCCGCCGCATAGACCTGCCGCGGGGCGACAACTCCACCTACTGTCGCAGCTGCTCGAGGTTACATTGCATTCGACCACACTTGTCGCCAGGGACTCGCCCAGCGAGAAACCCGTCGAATGCCTCCAGCACGGGAGTGTAATCTCCGTGAATTGTCAGCGGCAGATTTCCCAGAAAAGGACTCTGTGAGCCAACACAGACCAGATCACTCCAAACTGCCGCCTACGACACGCGAAAGCGTCCGCCGCAAAGCGGCTTCGTGAAGCCTTCTTGGAGGACATGCGTCGACCTCACAGTAACGGCTGGCAAGCAGGTAGCGCAGCGTCTCGGCAGGCAGACTATCGACCGGGACCTCTTCAGCCCGAGGGTTTTGCAGTTCGGGTTCGCCCGAATCCTCGATCGGAAAGCAATTGTGCAGTCTGACCCTGCCCGGCGGAAGCAGGAAGCGCGACGCTACAATTGCCGAAGCTGTCCCTGATATTGCTCGATTTCAACCGCGGGTTCGATGCGCAACTGGTCGGGCTCCACAAGGTCGAGAGTGCGTGACGGGTGGACATTCAGATGGGCAATCTTGGGAACACTTGCGGCGAGCTGAAAATGGATGTCATATCCGAGGCGGATCAGCATAGAGGTCGTGTCTGAACTCGCATATCCAATACCGAACGTGTCTGGAGATATAAGCAAAACCAGCACTTCGTTATTTGAGTTTTCTTGCCCGCGAAATCAGCGCGAGAGTCCAAGACGGCGAAGCGGCGGTGTATCATCGCGACAAACGTTTAGATGCAATCTGGTGGGTAGGCGCAGACGAATTGGTGACGGAATCGCCAGTCGTGGCCATTGATTCCATTGTCGCGGTTGGGCTATGGGTCGATTTGTATCCGTGCCGGCTGGGAAAACTCTGGGTCAGTTGGTGCCCAGCCAGGGGCAGCGGATCGTTCCTCGATCCGCGTTAGTCGTGGGATGCATGAGGGTAGATGGGATTACAGGTTGTCCTAGATCACCGCACGGAGTACCGGTACGATAAGCCAGTCTCGCTCGGTCCGCAGGTCATACAGCTGCGCCCCGCTCCGCATTCTCGTACGCCGATTCTCAGCTATTCGCTAACACTGACTCCCTCCGAGCACATCCTTAACTGGCAGCTGGATCCTCACTCCAACTATGCGGCGCGCGTCCTAATCCTGCAGAAGACGAGTGAGTTTGCAGTCCAGGTGCAACTGGTTGCCGACCTCGCTCCCATCAATCCGTTCAGCTTCTTCCTGGAGCCGGGATTCGAAGATTATCCATTCCAATATTCGCCACAGCTAGCCAAAGATCTTGAGCCGTATCGCTCGACCGAAGCGGCCGGCCCGCGCCTGCGGTCATTTCTGGCCAGTATTTCGCGTGAGAAACGTGGGACTATCAACTTCCTGGTCGACCTGAATCGGCGTGTGCGCGACGAAGTCGACTACGTCACCCGCTTGGAGCCAGGCGTACAGAGCTGTGAGCAGACTCTGGAATTGCGCTCGGGTTCCTGTCGCGACTCGGCATGGTTGTTTGTCCAGGTCCTTCGCCAACTAGGAATAGCGGCGCGATTTGTCTCCGGTTATCTCATCCAGTTGGCTTCGGACGACCCGGGAGATTCGATCGCGCCGCGAAACGACTCTGCGGACCTGCATGCCTGGGTAGAAGCGTTTTTACCGGGCGCCGGATGGATTGCAATGGATGCGACCTCGGGCCTGTTTGCCGGCGAGGGTCACATTCCCCTCGTCTGTACTCCCACTGCCTCCCAGGCTGCACCCATAGGTGGCACCGTCGAACCGACCACGGTGGAATTCAGCAATTCCATATCGGTTCGGCGTTTGAATGATGTTCCACGGACGAGCCATCCTTTCAGCGAGGACGATTGGGCGGAGCTTCGGCAGGTCGCACACCAGATCGACGCAGACCTTGAGCAGCATGATGCACGTCTGACCATGGGCGGGGAGCCGACCTTCGTTGGCATCGATGAACCTGAAAGCCCGCAGTGGAATATCGAAGCGCTGGGTCCGGAAAAGCGGAGTCGAGGTATGGGTCTCATTCGCTGCTTGCGCGAAAAGATGACTGCTGGCGCGCTGCTCCACTATGGACAGGGAAAATGGTATCCCGGCGAGTCGTTGCCGCGTTGGGCACTCGGCTGCTATTGGCGGCGAGATGGCGTACCGGTGTGGGAGAACATCGACTTCATCGCTCACGAAGATCAGAACCATGGATTGGGCTCGAGCGATGCGCTTAGGTTTGCGGAAGCTCTGGGCCGCCGACTGCAAGTGAGTTGCGGGAATATCTTGCCAGCCTTTAGCCCTGAAAGCAAAACCTCCGTCCCGGAGGGTTACATCCTGCCGCTCCGTCGCCGGCAGAAGGATTCAGGGGAATTGTTCTGGTCAACTCAGTTGTGGTTCACCTGTCCTGGACGCCTGCTGCGACTGTCTCCCGGAGATTCGCCCATGGGCTACCGCATACCTACCGAATCGATACCCTGGGTAGCACCCGATGATGTGAAATATACTTACGAGGCTTCTGCTGACCTCGTCGAACTCCCACAACGTCAGATACATCGAACGGACTTATTCGATCAAGAGCCCGCGTCCGACACCCTCCCTCCGCTGTCGAGTTCGCCGGACGACGCGGCAGAACTAATTCGGCCCGCGCTGTGCGTTGAGGCGAGAGATGGCCGCCTGCACGTGTTCCTTCCCTATACGCGAGTGCTCGCGGACTATCTCGAACTGCTGGCGGCGGTCGAAGACACGTGCTCGTACTTGCACAAACCGGTGTGGCTGGAGGGCTACGCCCCGCCGGCTGATCCGCGATTGCAATCGTTCACCATTACACCCGACCCAGGGGTTCTGGAAGTAAACCTGCCGCCGACCGGAAAATGGGGCGAACTTGAGCAAATCAACATGTTGCTGTTCGAGGAGGCGCGCCGGAACCGGCTGACCGCTGAAAAGTTTGACTACAACGGTAGCCACATCGCGACCGGCGGCGGTAGCCATATCGTGATCGGTGGAGCGACGGTTTCGGATAGTCCGCTTCTGCGCCGCCCGGACCTGCTACGCAGCATGGTTACGTTCTGGCAGAACCATCCCTCGCTGTCGTACCTGTTTTCCGGAATGTACGTCGGTCCCACAAGCCAGCATCCCCGTGTCGATGAGGCTCGACTGGACACTCTCTATGAGCTCGAGGTCGCATTTAGCCAACTGTCCACAGGCGATTGCCCTCCGTCCGTTCTGGATGGGTTGTTTCGCAACCTGCTCGTCGATGTTACCGGAAATTCGCATCGCGCGGAGTTCTGCATCGACAAGCTTTATCCGCCTCCAGGCCGTGGGCTGCGCCTCGGCCTGCTCGAGTTGCGTGCCTTCGAAATGGCGCCACATGTGCGGATGGGCCTGGCCGAGATGCTGCTGGTCCGCGCGTTTGTGGCAAGCTTTTGGAAACAGCCCTTCCAAGGTAGCCTGATACGCTGGGGCGCATCGCTGCACGACCGCTTCATGCTGCCAGACGTCGTGAAGCGCGACTTTTCCGACGTGCTCATTCACTTGCGCCAATCCGGCTACCAGATTGAGGAGAAGTGGTTCGCTTCGCACTTCGAGTTTCGCTTCCCGAAGATCGGCTCAATCGCCGCGGACGGAATTGAACTCGAATTTCGTCGCGCTCTTGAACCTTGGAATGTGCTGGCGGAAGAGACGATTTCTGGCCGCACGTTTCGCAGCGTCGACTCATCGCTGGAACGCCTGCAGGTAAAAGTCTCAGGAGTCACGACGGAATCCCGCTTCGTCGTCACCTGCAACGGACGAAAGGTCCCGCTCCACGCCACCAATGTGATTGGAGAAGCAATAGCAGGCGTTCGCTATCGCGCCCGCCGCTTATCGGAGGAGTTACACCCGACTGTTCCGGTACACGCTCCGCTCATCTTCGACATCATCGACACGTGGCAGCAGCGTTCGATCGGGAGATGCGCCTATCACGTCACGTCTCCCACTGGCGGTCTCTACTCGAAACGACCGCTGAATGCCGGCGAGGCAGAGGCCCGGCGCAAGGAACGCTTTCAGAAGCTTGATTTGCAGCCCGCCTCGGTGTCACTGCCCGTCCAGGAAACGAATCCTCTGTTCCCCATGACCCTGGACCTACGGTGGCCAACGCTGGCGCAGGCACCAGCTACGGCCGATGCGGAGCCACGCCGATGACCTGGGACCTCGATCAACCACTACTCCGTTACGGAACCTCCTACGATGAGTCGTCGTCCGATGGCGTGACACCTCGGCCGCACTGGGAACACCTGATGGACTCGCTTCGCGCGATTGGCCCAGAGGAGCTGGAACGACGCTGGTCACGCGCTGAGCGCCGCATTCGCGAAAATGGCATCACCTACAACATTTACAGCGATCCCCTCGGCGTAGATCGAGCCTGGAAGATCGACATCGTTCCGTTACTGATTCCGGCAGACGAGTGGCGCTTCATTGAGGCGGGAATTCTTCAGCGCGCCCAGTTGCTCAACTTGCTGCTCCAGGACCTCTACGGCTCGCAAGATCTGGTAGCGCATGGCCGATTTCCCGCAGCCTTGCTCTATGCCAACCCTGCATTCCTTCGCCCGCTCGTGGGCGTGCCCGTGCCTGCCCACAGCTATCTGCACATGCTGGCTGTCGACCTGGCTCGCTCGCAAGACGGACAATGGTGGGTCCTCGCCGATCGCACGCAAGCACCTTCAGGTAGTGGTTATGCCCTCGAGAACCGCACGATCGTCTCTGACGTTTTGCCGGAGGTGTTTCGGACTTCGAACGTATTGCGTCTCGCCCCATTCTTTCGCGCACAACGCGAGGCTCTGAAAAGTCTTTCGTCGAACGATAACCCGCGCATCGTGTTGCTTAGTCCTGGCCCGTTCAATGAGACCTACTTCGAACATTCGTATATCGCACGCTACCTTGGATTCACCCTGGTTGGCGGAACCGACCTGACGGTACGTGATAGGCGCGTGTTCCTAAAGACCGTGGACGGCCTGGAGCAAGTCGACGTTATCCTCCGCCGGGTAGATGACAGCTTTTGCGATCCGCTGGAGTTGCGCGGCGATTCGCTTTTAGGTGTACCCGGCTTGGTGGACGCCATCGTTGCGGGAAATGTTAAGGTCGCGAACGCTCTGGGCAGCGGTCTGATTGAGACGGCGGCGGTAATACCTTTCCTTCCCGGCCTGGCTCGTCATCTGCTCGGCGAGGAACTGAAGCTTCCCTCCGTCGCGACGTGGTGGTGCGGACAGCAATACGCGCTGGATTGGGTTCTCGACCATCTCGATTCCGTGGTGGTGAAACCAGCATTCCCATCACGCGGCATGGAGCCGGTTTTTGGAGCCGACCTCCCGCAGGCGGAAAAGAATAAGTTCGCCGATCAACTACGGGCTCGTCCGCACGAGTATGTGGCGCAGGAGCAGATCGCCTTGTCCACCGCGCCGGTGTGGGTGAAAGGAGGCCTCGACTCTCGCAGCCTGGTACTTCGTACATACGTACTCAATACCGGCACTGGGTTCGTTGCGATTCCGGGAGGATTGGTAAGAGTTGCCGAGGCCGAGGGCCGGGTGGTCTCGATGCAGCGCGGTGGACACAGCAAGGATGCATGGGTTCTGTGGGACGGTCCGATTGATACGTTCAGCATGTTGCGTCCGCGTCATGAGCCTATCGAGTTGCGTAGGGCTTCGCGAGTAGTGCCCAGCAGCGTAGCCGACAATGTCTATTGGCTGGGCCGCTATGTCGAACGGGCGGAAAACATCGCCCGGATTCTGCGGTCGATGCTCTCTCGGGTAGGTCGCGCAGAGGATTCGGAGCTTTCGTGGCTGTTGCGCCTGCACGCTTGCCTGGAGTCGCGGCACAGCAAGCTACCTAAGCCAAAGATCAGGCGGCCGACCTTGTTCGACTTGGAACGGGAAATGATGTCGGTGATCACCGATGTGAAGCGGCCTGATAGCCTGGTTTCAACTTTGGCGGAGGTATCCCGGGTCGGCGACAGCGTGCGCGAAAGGCTGTCGGGAGACATGATGTCTCTAATTGGCCAGATACGCGAGTCCGTAAAGGTCGAACCTGGCCCACGATTCCTCGAAGCGCCGGAGATGCTTACCCACTGTCTGGAACTGCTTTCGGCATTTTCCGGCATGGAGCGCGAAAACATCAGCCGCGGTCTAGGTTGGCTCTTCTTGAGCATGGGCCGACGGCTTGAGCGCGCAATCTATCTCACGCGGCAACTGCGCGAGATCACTATGCCGCTGGGTGAAGAGGATTGGCCGCTGTTGGAATGCCTGCTAGAGGTCGCAGATAGTTCAATGGCCTATCGGACCCGGTACTACACTACGCTACAGCCGTTGGCTGTTATGGATGTCCTGATGTCAGATGAGATGAATCCCCGCTCCTTAGTTTTCCAGATCAGCCACCTCGCGGACCTGTATCAAAAACTTCCCCGCCACGTGCCGGAGGACGCGCAGGCAATGGATGAAGCATTGACCTTATTGCGCAATTTCGATCTTGCAGCTTTGCACTATCCGCTGCCCGGCGCTACGGCTGCGACCAATGGCTCCGTCGAACTTGTCCGCCTCGAGCAGTTCCTTAGAAATCTTGAGCGACTGCTGCCTTCCTGGTCGAACAACTTGTCAAGCAGGTACTTCAGCCACGCTCGCACCTTTCCAATCAGCATAGGTCAATGATTTACAGAATCCTTCACCGAACAACATACCGATACAAGTACCCGGTCTCGGTCGGTAATCACGTGGCATGCCTTAAGCCGCGATCGTTGGCACACCACCATCCTTCCTTTAGTGCGCTGACAATTCAGCCTACTCCGGCCATCTGTACCGAACGGCTGGATTATTTTGGGAATCTTCTCTGTTTCTTCACGATCCAGGAGCCGCACAAGGAATTAGTCGTAGAAGCACGAAGCGAAGTAAACGTTGGGGTAAATTCGAGAAACTCGCGGCAACACGCGCTTCCTTGGGAAGAGGCGGTAAACTCGCTCCCCGACGATCAAAGTCCCGAGGGGCTGGAAGCCTACCAGTTTGGGTTTGATTCGCCGCGTGTCCGGGTACGACCGGAGTTCGCCGCTTACGCGCGCCAGTCGTTCACGCCACGGCGGCCCATTGCCGAGTCGCTTCTAGATCTGACGGAGCGTATTCACAAAGACTTTCGCTTCGATTCGAAAGGGACCAACGTGCGAACGCCTGCGGAAGAAGTGTTTAAGAAACGACGAGGCGTATGTCAGGATTTTGCACACTTGCAAATCGCTTGCCTCCGCTCTTTGGGTCTAGCTGCCCGTTACGTCAGCGGATACCTGCGGACTTACCCTCCTCCCGGCAAACCCAGGCTGGTAGGCGCTGACGCATCCCACGCGTGGGTGTCAGCTTATGTGCCTGGGGCCGGATGGCTCGACTTAGATCCCACTAATAATCTCGTTCCTTCAGACGAACATGTGACTCTTGCCTGGGGCCGCGACTACAGCGATGTAAGTCCTCTCCGTGGACTGATCCTCGGGGGTGGGTCCCATACCCTTAAAGTCTCGGTTGATCTGGAGCCACTCGACTCCTAGCAAGTTGCGAGTTGGTGTTCACAACAGCTTATCGACGCGGGTCAGAAGTCCTGTTGTGGGCCACCACCCCTGCAGGTGCCTTCTGGTTCCAGTCCGAGGTTGTCATGCATGAGGCGCGTGGCCAAGCAGAAAACTGAATCTGTTCGAGTTCTCCGCCCGCCAAATGGCATACCGGAGGACGACAGATCGGTTGAAGGCCAATCGCGGTTCGGAACAATACCAGCCGATGAACTCGTCGATGGCATGACCGTATGACTCTTGCGAACTGGCCGACGCGAGTGAGTGAAGCCCCGCAACCTTCGACTGCTCCAAATCGGGCAGGCGAAGTATTGTTTTAACCTTGAAGCGCTTCAAGGTCTTTCGACGTGCCATACTGGCGACCTCCCACGCCGCGGTCAGTATGGTCGTTCAACTAGGGGAGTGATGGCCCCGAAGCCGGTTTCGGGCAAACTTCCGGAGTGCCCCAGTCGGGGGTGGTGACGGCGGCCAACGTGGCCGATGCGACGGTGTTGCCGGAGTTGCTGCATGGCGAGGAAACGCGGGTGTGGGGCGGCCAGGCGTATCGCGGACAGAGCGATGAATCCGCCCTGCGGGCGCAGGACCGTACCCATCGGCGCTATCGCTATAAAGAACGCATCGACGAGGTGGAGCGGGTGAAGAACCGCAACAAGTCGCGGGTGCGCAGCAAGGCTGAGCATGTCTTTCAGATCTTGAAACTGAAGTTCGGCTTCGTGAAGGTGCGCTATCGAGGACTGCAGAAGAACGCCAACCGGCTGTTTGCCACCTGCGCTCTGCTGAACCTGTTTACGGTTCGCAAGAACTTGCTGCGTCTGGCGGCGGTGTAGGCCATGGGAAGCATGTCTTCTCCGCCGCCAAGGTGATGGCGGGCCCCAGGATACTGAATCTGACGGTTGGAATCGAAAAGTTTCTGACGCCCTGACTCAAAAGCTGGGCTTATTCAGAGTTTCCTCAGCGTTCGTGCGTAACCGGGAAGCGCTCATACCGCTTCGGTGCGCGTGGGCTCGACCGATCGGCAAGATTTCGCTCGCGCTCCCCTGCCGATATTTGTGTATCCTTGTGAGTTTGGGCCGGACCGACGAGCGTAGCCGCTCGACCAGCTCTTTTACTTAAATTCATGCGTGCCGCTTCCCGCCCCAACGATCGCCACTTCGACGGAGACCCCATGCCTGCCAAGTTCAAAGTTGAATCCAAACCAGTAACCGACACCAATCACTACGCCCCGCGATCCAATTTCGAGGCCGACCTGGCTTTGGAGTTTCTGCGCGTGGTCGAGGAAGCCGCCATCGCTTCGGCCAAAACCATGGGCCAAGGCAAGCGTGAATTGGCTGACAGAATGGCAACCGAAGCCATGCGTGGCGTCATGGACTCGGTCCCCATGGACGGTACTATCGTCATCGGTGAGGGCGAGCGCGACGAGGCGCCGATGCTGTACATCGGCGAAAAAGTGGGCAAACGCGACGGAGGCTCCTACCCCGAAGTCGACATCGCCGTCGACCCGCTCGAAGGCACCAACCTGTGCGCCACCGGCTCCCCGGGAGCCATCACCGTGCTCGCCGCGTCGGAACGAAACGGGCTTCTGCATGCCCCCGACTGCTACATGGAAAAGATCGTCGTAGGGCCGTCGTGCAAGGGCGTTGTCGATCTTGAAGCGCCGGTCGGCCACAATCTCAAGGTCATCGCGAAAGTGCTGGGCCGCAAAGTCGAAGACCTGGTCATCATCATTCTGGAGCGGTCACGTCACGAGAAGTTGATCGAGGACATTCGCAAGGCGGGCGCTCGTATTCGGCTCATATCCGACGGCGACCTGTCACCCGGAATCGCCGCCGGCATGTTGGGCTCGGGCGTTCATGCTGTGATGGGGATCGGTGGCGCTCCCGAGGGAGTCATCACCGCCGCGGCCATTCGCTGCTTGAACGGCTACATGGTTGGACGCCTTACCGGCTACACCCCGGAGCAGGCCGAGCGCATGCCCGACATGGGCATCAAGGACCCCAAGCGCATCTACACCGCCGATGAGCTGGCGCCGGGCCAAAACATCGTCTTCGCCGCCACCGGCGTCACCGATGGTCCGCTGCTCCAGGGCGTGCGCTTCTTCGGCGACGGCGTGCGCACCTCGTCGCTGGTGATGAAGCTGCAAAACCGCAAGGTGCGCTTCATCGAGAGCATTCACGTCAGCAAGAGCCCGGACGCAAAAGTCCGCATACCCTAGCGACGTAATACATCAGGACAATCACAGGCCCTCCCGCAACAGGGCCTGTTCGTTGCGCAACATTCATGGCCAGGAGTCATCCCTGGTTCGCAATCGGTCTTGTCCCCTCTCTGCACTATTGACGTACCTTGCCTTTCGATTTCTGCTTGACTAGTTGCCAACGGGAGTAAACTCATCTTAGCGCAAGGTAGCTAGCGGTTGGAACAGTTCCTCCCGGAGAGCCCTTCATGAATATTCATTTCAGTTATAAGATTTCCAAGACCGCCGACCTCGAAAAGCAAACCCAACATCAACTGGACAAACTGAAGAAGCACCTGCAGGTGTTTCGTCCGCAACTGGTGCATATCAGAGGCAGCGTCGAAGAAAACTCGGCGCGGGAGGGCTTCGTCGTATCGCTAAACCTGCGTTTGCCTTCCGGACAGATGGCCGCCCAGGAGAAGCGGCCGACTGCGATTGCAGCGATCAGGGCCGCCTTCGACGCCCTGATCGAACAACTGAAGCACCACAAGCAAACCCTGCGCAGCAAGCACAAGTGGGTCCGCCGTCGTGCCGCCGGTTACAGGGGGACCGAGACTGTTCCGTTCGAGAGCACACTAGCGGCCATCTGGCCGGAAACCGTGTCGTCCGTCGACATTGCCGGCTACATTGACGCCAATCTGCCGCGCCTGGAGCGTTTCGTCCAGCGCCAGATCGCCTATCGCGAGAGTCTGGGAGAGCTTCGGGACGACCAGGTCGCACCCGAAGACGTAGTGGCCGAAGCCATCGCCACCGCGTTGGGCGAGGATCTGGAAAAGCCCGAGCGCATCAAGATTGAACCCTGGCTCTACCGGCTGGCCGGTGACGCCATCGATCGCATCTCCGCCAGCGACGGCCATGACGGCGACGTGCCTCTCGAGCGCAGTCACCGTGCGCAAAATGTGCAGGCCAGCGATGAGGCCCGGCTGCAGTTCCACCAGCCCGACGACCACCTGCTGGAAGAGGACACCATTGCCGACGGACACGCCGGCAATCCCGAGGAACTGGCCGCCCGTCAGGAATTGATCGCCCTGGTGCAACTCGCGCTGCGCGACGCCAGGCGTAGCGACCGCGAAGTTTTCATCCTGCATGCGGTCGAAGGATTTACTCAGGAGGAGATTGCCACGATTACCAACCACACCCTGGAGGAGGTTAGCGCTTCCGTCCGCAAGGCACGCCAACACCTGCAACGCGCCTTGCCCATCAAGGCGCTATTCAATAGCAAGCACGTGGAGTACATGCCCAGCACCTGAAGGGACTGCTATCGGGCGGTCCCTCCGAACGTCCAACCAAGACCTAGACTTGCCCAGGAGAACCGGAATGATCACTCGCGATGACATCCGTGAACTCGCCAATTTCAACTCGCCGGAGGGCTGCGCTGTTACGTTCTACTATCAGCCCACGACGCCGTCCAATCGGTCGCACCGCGACGACAGCATCCTCATCAAGGACCTGATCAACACCGCCCTCCGCGAGGCGGAGGGGAGCCGTAGCGCCCACAAAGCTGCCCGTCCCGACCTGCAACACATCCTCGAGATGACGGACATTTTGCGCAGCAACGGCCGTCACGGCAAGGCCGTCTTTGCCTGCTGCGCTCAGGGCTTCTGGCGCGAATTCGACTTGCCGCCCAGCCTGCCCAAAAGCAACCTGATTCTCACCCGGCGCTTTCACCTGAAGCCGCTGGCCGCGGTCTTCGATGCCATGCAGCATGCCTGCGTGGTGCTGGTCGATCGCAGCAAGGCACGCGTCTTCGAGATCGCCTGCGGCGTGATCGTCGAGAAGCTGGACTTCATCAACGAACTCACCCGGCGCGGCCGTAGCGACGGCTGGAGCGGATATGACGCCGGCCACAACCAGCGCCGCGTGATGAACGAGGCCATGCAGCACTTCAAAGTCGTCTCCGACGCCGTCACCGAGCACGTGGAGCACGGCGGCTGCGAGAAGCTGCTGATCGGCTGCCACGATGATGTGTGGTCTGAGTTCCTTCCCCACCTTCACACCTACTCCCGGCAATGTCTGGTGGGGCACTTCCGCATCGACGCGAAGGCGGCCACGCCCGAACAAGTGCGTCAGTTGGCGCTTGAACTCCTGCAGCAGCACGACAACGAGCGCAAGCAATCGCTGATCACCGAGGTGATCGGCGAGGCGCATCGCAATGGTCGTGGCGCTATCGGATTACGCCGCGTCCTGCGCTCCCTCGAAGCCGGAGAGGTGCAGACGCTGTTGCTGGCATCGACCTTCAGCGCGCCGGGCGTGAAGTGTTATCACTGCGGCCACATGGACTACCACATCACCCCCGACTGCGTCATGTGCGGCAAGCCCAACACCGAGCTCGCCGATCTCGGAGAC
Source organism: uncultured Acidobacteriaceae bacterium (assembly GCA_963758255.1). Classification (GTDB taxonomy): domain Bacteria; phylum Acidobacteriota; class Terriglobia; order Terriglobales; family Acidobacteriaceae; genus DASRAA01. The sequence goes on along the minus strand of CAVWUX010000001.1, from coordinate 563,056 downwards.
GCCATCGTCGGCCACGCCATCCGTCATGGATTGGAGATTGTCTACATCGGCGACGACGAACAGTTCGACAAGATCGGCCGGATTGCAGCCCAGCTTCGCTTCCGCGCCGACCAGAGCACGCCCGCCAAAGTGGCGGTATGAGAAGCTAACTGCGGCGCCCGCTCGGCTGAGCCTGGAACACAAGCTCAGTCGGCGGGCTTCGCCGCTAACCCGTTACTCCGATCGTCCGTCCATCACCGCAATGCGATTCCTCCTGTCCCTGCTGGCAATCACGACGACGTTGTTCGCTCAGGCGCCGAAGCCGCTACCCGCCAACGACGCCGTTCGCATCAGCGAGTTCTATCGTCTGGCGCCACAGATCGAAGACAAGGTCTGGCCGGGCTGGAGCAAGATACCCGCACCTCTGTTGCTGGTGACTTCCGACACTGAATATCTGACGCACTTCCCCACTCCGCCAAGTGATTTTCAAAAGGTTGGTGACGACATTTACGCCCGGCCGCGGCAGTTCGCTGCCAACCTGCAGGCGACCTTTCCCGCGTTCGGCTTTCCTCCCGTCATTGTGATTGGCGAACCGAAGGCCACTTCGAGCCAGACCAGCACCCCCTGGCTCATCACCGTCATGCACGAGCATTTTCACCAGTTGCAATGGGCGCAATCGGAGTACCTGAAGGCCATCGCCGACCTCGGACTGAGCAAAGGCGACGCCACCGGCAAGTGGATGCTCGACTATCCGTTTCCCTACGAGGTCCCCGAAATCGCCCAGTCGTTCGAGTATCTTCGCGACCTGCTGCTGAAAACAGTGAGCGAGGCGGACCAGCAGAAGTTTGCGCCGCTCAGCAAACAGTACCTGAAGGAGCGCAAGCGATTCCTGGAGCAATTCCTCCCCGGCGATCGCAAGTACTTCAGCTTCCAGGTCTGGCAGGAAGGGGTCGCGCGTTATACCCAGATCAAGGCAGCCGAAGCCGCCGCGGATTACCAGCCCTCCGCCGAGTTTGCCGAGCTGCCGGACTACACGCCCTTCAGCACCTATGCTCTGACCGCCCGCTCGCGCACCCTCGATGAACTCAAGCACATCGACATCACCCAGTCGAAGCGCGAAGCATTCTACTCCTTCGGCGCGGCGGAATGTCTACTGCTCGACCGTATCAATCCCTCGTGGAAAGACGAATACCTCCGGCATCTGTTGACTACCGATCCGCTGTTTCCCGCCGTACGCTAGGTTTGCCGCGAGGGTGCCCTACCCTTGTCGCCCTCCTTCGGCGACAGGGTGGGAGCATACGTCCGTGCTATCCTGCCTTTCGTTTCAATTTCGGAGACTCCATGAAATTCACTCGCCGCGATTTTCTTGCCACCACCGCCATCGGATCCACTTCCCTCGCCCTCGACTTGCAGGCGCAACAGGCCCCAGGCTACAAACCGCCTGCGCCCGGTCCAAAGCCCAAGGCACCCGTGATCATCTGCGCCGCCAACGGCTATGACTATCTCGACCGCGGCTACGCAGTGCTGGCCGGCGGCGGCGACACGCTCGACGCCGTCATGCAGGTCATCACCGGCCCGGAGGACGATCCCAACGACGACAGCGTCGGTCTCGGCGGCCTGCCCAACGAAGAGTGCGTGGTCGAGCTCGATTCCTGCTGCATGCACGGGCCCACGCGCATGGCGGGCGCAGTCGCCGGCGTGCACGACATCAAGAATGTTTCGCTGCTGGCGAAAACCGTAATGGAGCACACCGGCCACGTGATGCTGGTCGGCGAAGGCGCGTCGAAGTTCGGCTTGCTGATGGGCTTCCCCAAGGAGAACCTGCTCACTGAGCCCTCGCGCAAGACCTGGCAACTGTGGCGCGAAACCATGTCCACCGACGACTGGTGGGGCCCCGGACTGGCCAGCCCGAACTTCAAGTTTCCCGACACCGGCGGCGACATCACCGAACTGCAGCAACAGTTCATCGAGCGAATGGAGAAGCTGGCGGCGCGAATCGGCATCGAACCCGAGCGCCGCATGGCCGCCATCGAGCGCGTGCTCAAACCGCCTACGGGCACAATCAATTGTTCGTCGGTCAACGGAAAAGGAGAGATGTCGAGCGCGACCACCACCAGCGGGCTCGCATGGAAGATCCCGGGGCGCGCCGGCGACTCACCCATCATCGGGGCCGGGTGCTATTGCGACCAGGATGTAGGAGCGGCGGGCGCCACCGGCAATGGCGAGGAGAACATCAAGATCTGCGGCGCGCACACCATCGTCGAAAACATGCGCCACGGCATGTCGCCCGAAGGGGCTGGCATGGACGCGCTCAAGCGTATCGTGCGCAACTACAACGGCGACATGCACAAGTTACAGTACATGGACATGACGTTCTACATCCTGCGCAGCGACGGAGCGTATTCTTGCGTGTCATTGTGGGCTGGCCCAGCGGACCATCCACGCCGCTTCGCGGTGCACGATGACAAGGGCAAGCGCTACGAAAAAGCCGTTCCAATGTTCCAGGGAGCCTCGCTCGGCTGGCCGCCGATGCCCGGCGGCAAGAAGTTGAAGCCGGAACAGAAGTAAGCGATCTACACCGCCACGGTCACGGTGGTCTCCGTCCGCGTAACCGGACGGTACAACGTGTCCCGCTCGAACGGCACTCGTCCTGCCTCGGTGATCAGCCGAATCAGGTCCTGGCGCGAGAGGCCCTGAGGCGTGGTCGCGCCGGCATCGTGATAGATCTTCTCTTCCACCACGGTGCCGTCGATGTCGTCCGCGCCGAAGCGTAGCGAAATCTGCGCGATCTTCGGAGTCATCATCTGCCAGTACGACTTGATGTGCGGGAAGTTGTCGAGCACCAGCCGCGACACCGCAATCTGCTTCAGGTCGAGCATGCCTGTGGTCTTCGGCAAGTGCTGCAGCGGGGTGTTGTCAGGATGAAACGCCAGCGGAATGAACGTCTGGAAGCCGTGCGTATCGTCCTGCAGGGCGCGCAGCTTCATCAGGTGATCGACGCGGTCTTCGTCGTTCTCGATGTGGCCGTAGAGCATGGTCGCGTTCGACTTCAGCCCTACTTCATGCGCGGTGCGCGCGATGGCCAGCCAGTCGTCGCCGTCAATCTTGTGGTCGCAGATGATGTGCCGCACCCGGTCGGAGAAAATCTCCGCGCCGCCACCCGGCATCGAATCGAGCCCCGCCTCTTTCAGCCGCAGCAGCACTTCGCGCGGCGTCATCTTACCGATCTTGGCGAAGAAGGAAATCTCCACCATGGTGAAGCCCTTGAGATGCACCTGCGGGAAGCGCTGCTTCAGCCCGGCAATCATATCGGGGTAATACGAGAACGGCAGGTCGGCATGCAATCCGCCGACGATATGAAACTCCGTCACCGCCTCGGTGTAGCCGGTTGCCGCGGTGTCCCATACTTCCTGCAGCGCCATGGTGTAAGCGCCGGGCGTGTCTTTCTTGCGGCCGAAGGCACACAGCCGGCACGCCGCCACGCAGACGTTGGTGTAGTTGATGTGCCGGTTGACGTTGAAGTAGGCGATGTCGCCGTGCATGCGCTCGCGCACGTGGTTCGCCAGCCACCCGATCGCCAGAATGTCGCCCGAGCGATACAGAGCGAGCGCGTCATCTTCTGACAGCCGCTCCTGCGCCATGACCTTGTCAGCGATGGGCTTAAGCCTCGCGTCATCGGTTTGAAAGCGGATGCTGCTTCCTTCCAGCGCGTGTCTGCTCTGCGGTGGCCATTCGTTCAATAATAACGCACCCACTCCGCGAAATCAGCGCGACCGGCGGTTCCCTGTCTCACCCTCACGTGGGCCACCGAACCCACGTCACTTCGCCAAGTTACTTGACGCTGTGCCTAAATGCTGTATTATCCGCCATAAGACGACCTTCCTCCATCGTTGGGCCCGTCCTGCTCTCCTGCCCATCAGTTGCTATGTATCCAGGGGACTGGCTCAAGTCGCCTCTTAGCTTCCGCAACCACAAAGGAGAACCAATGAGAACAAGAACTGTGTTGTCCGTTTCGATTTTCACGCTACTCGCGACCCTGGCGGTTGCCGCCCAATCAACTCCCACCGTCCTTGCAGCGTTGGAGTTCCAAAAGCCCAAGAACGGAATGGTGAACCAATACGAAGAAGGTCGCAAGCAAAAGGCCGCGTGGCACAAGCAGCAGAACGACTCGCAAGCGCTCTATGTGTGGGAAACCCTGACCGGCGACGACACCGGCACCTACATTGTCGGACGTCTCAACCAGCATTGGGCCGACTTCGACAAGCCTTCAGTGCCCGAGCAGTCCGACCTTGAGGAGTACAACAAGGCCATCGGCGCCTATGTCGAGTCGGTCACCGCCCGCTATTACGCTCTCCTGCCCAAGGTCAGTAACCCCGGACAGTCGACTCCGACCGACAAGTTCGCGGAAGTCGTTACCTTCCATGTGAAATATGGCAAGGGCTCGGAATTTCAGAGCGCCATTGCGCGCGTCACCGAGGCGGCGCAAAAGACCAAGTGGCCGGTGGACTACATCTGGTACTCGCTCGCCAGCGGCGGCGACACCGGCACCTACGTCCTGGTAATTCCGCACAAGAGCTGGACGGACTTTGAAGACAAGCCCGACACCAAGCCCTTTCGCGACATGCTGAAGGATGCCTACGGGCAGTCGCAAGCAGACTCTATCGTCGACTGGATTGATGAATCGGTGAACAGCGAGACCGCTTCGATCATTCAATTCCGACCGGACTTGAGCTACCTGCCAGCCAAATGAGCTTGGCTATCTGGGGCGGTTGACTAGCGCCGTCCCAGCATCAGGTCTGCCGCGATAAACACCAGAAACCCCATCGAGATAAAACCGTTCATGGTGAAGAACGCGGCGTTCACCCGGCTTAGGTCATCGTGCTTGACCAGCGAGTGTTCATAGATCAGCAACAACGCGACGACCGCCACGCCCGCCATCGCGATCTTGCCCAATCCAAACGCCACCACCATTCCCGCCAATAATCCTACTGTGATCACGTGAAACGCGCGCGCGATCATCAGCGAGTTGCGAATTCCGAAGGCGCGAGGAATCGAATACACCCCAAAGCTATCATCGAACTCGTAATCCTGGCAGCTGTATAGGATGTCGAAGCCCGCTCCCCAAAACAACACTGCGCCCGTCAGCAACAGAATCCGCGGGTCGAACGAGCCGCGCACCGCAATCCAAGCCGCCGCTGGAGCAATCCCCATCGCCAAACCCAGCATGACGTGCGCCCAGCGGGTGAAGCGCTTGGTGAACGAATAGAAGAACACAGTCGCCAGCGCTACCGGCGATAGGTCGAACGCCAGCGGGTTCAACTGCGACGCGGCAAAGACCAAAATCGCCGCGGTAATGATCACGAATCCCAGCACAAATTGCTTCGACAGCTTCCCTGCGGGAAGCGCACGGATCTTTGTGCGCGGATTTTCGGCGTCAATGTCGGCATCGACCAGCCGATTGAACGCCATGGCTGCCGAGCGCGCCGCCACCAGCGCAACAATGATCCAAATGCACGTGTGCAGGTTCGGAAGGCCGCGCGCTGCCAACACCGCGCCGGTCAGTCCAAAGGGGAGCGTGAGCACCGAGTGCTCCCACTTGATCATCTCGAGAGTGGTGCCGGTGTTACGGAAAATGCCGCGAAGCACAGCCACAGTTTGATTCTACCGTCTCACGTGGGTACCGCAGGTTCGCGCCCGTCGTTTGGGCGCTAGCCTGGGAGCCTTGCATAAGACCTGCATCGCCTACCGGTCTAACTGCTGCCCTGCGCCAGCGGATGCGGCGCCCACTTGCGCTCCCATGCCGGAACGGTCACGGTCTCGGCCACCAGTGCGGGCTTCAGCGCCCAGCACACAACCCGCGTCCCGAACGGCAGGTTGATGTAGTGCATCAGGTGGCGTTCGCCATCGAGCAATGCAGCCATGGCGGCGTTGGCCATCCGCGAGGGGCGGGGGTAATGCCGATGGTGCGTGATGGACTTATGAAATATGTCCTTGGCGGCCCTTCCGACCGCGAGCGGCAGGAATGCGCTGGCCACAAAGTACGACGCGCGATGTACCTGGAACCCGCACGTCGTCAGCTTGCGCCGCAATTCGCTAACGGTGTAACGCCGCTGGTGTCCGCGCGCCTCGTCGTCCTCGCCCCACAAGAACGAATACGCCGGCGCCGTCAGACACAACAATCCGCCTTCTTTCAGCACCCGCCGCATTTCGCGCAGCACGCTCACGTCGTCGGCTACCGATTGCAGCACGTCGCCTGCGACGATACCGTCAAACGAATTCGAAACGAACGCAAGTTCTTCCGCGCGCGAAGCGATCAGGTTCTCGTCGCCCGCCATCTGGCGGAAAGCCAGCGCTCGCATGGAACTCTGCACGTTACACACGCGATACAGCGCCGGTTCGTCGAAGCGCAGTTGCGCCGTGCAGCCGAGATCAAGCACACGCGCTTCGCGCTTGCCATGGACCGCCTGCATCGCCGCCTCGCGCAGCAGTTTACGCCTCGTGGTGTACCACCACGATTCGCTGTCGCGGCGCAATTCCTCGAACTCGGAGTGCACATTCATAAGCAAACAGGGTTCGTCAAACAAACGAATTGTACGAGAGTATCCGATAAGTGCCCCATCCTCTTCCTTTCTTTGGGACAAGGGTGGGGTTACGATTCTCCATGCACCGCCGCCCGAAAATACTCCAGTGACAACTGCAGTCCGGCCCTCAGGTCGATCCCCGGTTCCCACCCCAACAATTCCCGCGCCTTGCTAAGGTCCGGGCGCCGCTGTTTGGGATCATCTTGAGGCAACGGTTCGAAATATACGTGGCTTGCCGACCCCGTTACCGCGAGCACAACCTTCGCGCATTCCAGTATGGTGAACTCATTGGGATTGCCGATGTTTACCGGTTCGTGCTCGTCTGACTTCGCCAGCGCAAGAATCCCCGCAATCTCATCGCTCACATAGCAGAAGCTGCGCGTCTGCGAGCCATCGCCATAAACCGTGAGCGGTTCTCCGCGCAGCGCCTGCTTCATGAAGTTTGAGATCACGCGTCCGTCGTTCATCTGCAGCCGCGGGCCGTAGGTATTAAAGATGCGCACGATGCGGGTGTCCACCCGGCGATAACGGTTATAAGCCATGGTCGCCGCCTCTGCAAACCGCTTGGCCTCGTCGTACACCGACCGCGGCCCCACTGGGTTCACGTGTCCCCAGTAGCTCTCTTTCTGCGGATGCTCCAGCGGATCGCCGTAGCACTCCGAAGTTGACGCCAGCAGGAAACGCGCATTGTACTTTTCCGCCAGCTCTAGGCAGTTGATTGTCCCTGCCGATCCCGCTTGCAGGGTTTCGATGCCGTGCTCAAGGTAATCGATCGGGCTGGCAGGAGAAGCGAAATGAAAGACGTAATCTACCTTCCCCGTATCGAACGCGCGGCACACATCCTGCTCCACAAACTCGAATCGTGCCTCATCCAGCAGATGTTCGAGGTTCAACATGCGCCCGGTCAGCAGGTTGTCGGCGCAAACCACCGAGTGCCCTTCCCCCAGCATCGCATCGCACAAATGCGACCCCAGGAACCCCGCTCCGCCGGTCACCAGTACCCTCATCAATCGCGCCTCAATTGCGTCCAAAAGAATCTTACTCCCCGCACTCCCCCGCGGCTGTGCCCATAATCACATCCCCCGCGCCCCACCCTCCTTATAATGATCCGTTCCACCAGGCACTCCTCTATGGCTGATCGCCACGCAGACCTCCTCATTATCGGCGCAGGCATTGTCGGGCTGGCCACCGCGCTCGAATATACTCGCCGCTTTCCCGGCAAGCGCCTGCTGGTGGTCGAGAAAGAAGACCGCGTCGCCGCCCACCAGACCGGACACAACAGCGGAGTCATCCATTCCGGCCTCTACTACAAGACAGGTTCGCTGAAGGCGCGCAACTGCGTCGCCGGATGCGCCTCCATGAAGCGCTTCTGCGCCGAACACGGCATCCCCTTCGAGGAATGCGGCAAACTAGTGGTGGCCACCTCCGCCGACGAAGTCCCGCGCCTCGCGCAGTTGCACGAACGCGGCATCGCCAACGGTGTTCCCGGGCTGCACCTGCTCGATCGCGATGAGTTCCGCGAACTCGAACCCTACGCCGACGGTATCTGGGCCCTGCACGTCCCCTCCACCGGAATCGTGGACTACAAAAATGTCGCCAACAAGTACGCCGAGTTGATCGAACGCGCGGGCGGCGAGATCGTCTTTCACGCCAAGGTCATTGGCCTACGCGACGATGGCGACGCGAATATTGTCGAAACTACAGCCGGAATGTTTCGCGCCAGCTACGTCATCAACTGCGCCGGGCTGTATAGCGACACGATCACTCGCATGGCTGGCTGCAAGACCGACCTCGAGATCATTCCTTTCCGCGGCGAGTACTACGAAGTCAAGCCCGAGCGCCGCCACCTGGTGAAGAACCCGATTTATCCCGTTCCCGATCCGCGCTTCCCGTTCCTCGGCGTGCATTTCACGCGGCACATCGACGGCAGTGTCGAAGCCGGGCCCAACGCCCTGCTCGCATTCCGCCGCGAAGGCTACCTCGCCAGCGACGTTGACCTCACCGAAACTGTCGAGATGCTGCAATGGCCGGGCTTCTGGAAGATGGCAAGCAAGTACTGGAAGATGGGAGCAGCCGAACAGTATCGTGCCTGGCTGAAGCCGGCGTTCACCCGCGCGCTGCAGCAGATGGTTCCGGAACTCAGGGAAGACGATCTGGCTCCGGGCGGCTCAGGCGTGCGCGCGCAAGCAGTCGATCGCAACGGCAACCTGCTCGACGACTTCCACTTCGTCCACTCTCGCAGGATGATTCATGTGTGCAACGTGCCTTCGCCAGCAGCAACAGCGTCGCTCGAAATCAGCCGCGAAGTTTTGGATCTGCTGGTGAACTGCTTCGAGATCGTAGGGCAGCAGTCGTCAAGTCTTCGGAAGTAAGTGTGTGTGGCTACCCTAGACAAGATTGGGGGGCGCCCGACTCGAAACTCGAAACCGCTCCTACCGCACCACCCCTTCCAGCGGAGAGCTGGCCGTGGCGTACAGCTTCTTCGCCATGCGGCCTGCCAGAAACGCTTGGCGGCCGGCGATGACGGCGCTCTTCATGGCTTCGGCCATGAGCACCGGGTCCTGCGCAGCGGCGATACCAGTATTCATGAGCACGCCGTCCATGCCCAGCTCCATGGCGATGGTCGCATCCGACGCGGTGCCCACACCTGCATCAACGATCAGCGGGACGTCGGTAATTATCTCGCGCAGAATGCTCATGCTGGGCTTGTTCTGGATGCCGAGTCCGCTGCCGATGGGCGCGCCCAGCGGCATGACGGCGCTGGCTCCGGCGTCGATCAGTCGCTTGGCAACCACAATGTCATCAGAGGTATACGGCAAAACAGTAAAGCCTTCCTTCACCAGAATACGAGTGGCCTCGATGGTGGCCTGCACGTCGGGGAACAGCGTTTGCTGGTCGCCGATGACCTCGATCTTCACCCAGTCGGAGAGTCCGACTTCGCGGCCCAGGCGCGCGGTGCGGATGGCTTCGTCAGCGGTGTAACAACCGGCAGTGTTGGGGAGGAGGAAATACTTCTTGGGATCGATGAAGTCGAGCAGCGACTCTTTGCTGCGATCAAGATTGACGCGGCGCACCGCGACGGTGACCATCTCGGCGCCCGAAGCCTCGATGGCGCGTGCCGTCTCCTGTCCTGACTTGTACTTCCCCGTGCCCACAATGAGGCGCGAGCGAAACTGCCTGCCTGCAATGATGAATGAGTCCATAGCGACATTGTAATGAATACCCATCGACACGGATGTGATTTCGCACAGTTCGTCCCGCGGGACTTGGCATTGGTGCCACTGCACCGTTATGCTCGTTGCGCTTCGACGCATACGTCCGGCCGCACTTCATTCCGGGAGAAACCATGAAATCAGCTCTTGCCACGCTCATCATCTGCTGTGCCCTGCCACTGTTCGCGGCTGACAAAGCCACCGCCGACGTGCTCAACCGCTGGATTGGAGGCACGTGGCCGCTTGAAGGCAAGATGCTCGACACCGACTACAGCAAGGCGTTGACGGTCACGGGCGTCAGCAACTGCGGATGGTCGCCGGACCATGTGTTCATGATCTGCGATCAGTCGCTGCTGGAGGACGGCAAGCCGAGCCGCGAGCTGTCCGTGTACGCCTTCGATCCCGACAATTCGACGTTTCACTTTTACGGACTGTCGCCGACCGGCGGTCGGCCTCATACCAGCGACGTCGTCATCAGCGCCGACGGCAACCACTGGGAATATCAGAACAAGGCGGAGATCAAGGGTAAAAAGGTTTTGTTCCGCACCATCAACGAGTGGCGAAGCTCCGATTCCATCGAGTGGTGGTCCGAATACTCAATCGACGACGGGCAACACTGGACCAAGATGGGCGGGGGCTCAGAGGAGCGGAAGAAATAGGCTAGAGTGTTTAACAATTACTGTAGCTACTCGGCCTAGAGTAGAGCCGAGCTTTAGCTCGGCGTTCCCGCGCCCTTTATGAATGTCATGAGCCGGCTTCAGCCGGCGGCACAATGCCGCTCTTCGAGTACACCAAAAACTAATTTGATCTAGTGATCCAGGACTCGCGCGCGAAAGGCGCCCGGGCTGGTGCCGGTGATGGCGTGAAAGGCCCGCGTGAAGTGGCTCTGGTCGGCGAAGCCGAGCTCGCAACTGATGTCAGCCAGCGAGTGCTCCGGATTCAGCATGCGCTCACAGGCTTCGCGGATGCGCAGCCTGTGCACATATTCGCCAATGCCTTTGCCGGTGATGCGCCGAAACACCCGCGACAGATGTACGGGATGCACGCCCGCCTCGCGCGCCAGCTCGTCCATCGTGATCCGATCGCGGAATTCGGTGCTCAGCTTGTCGATGACGCGCCGCAGCCAGAATGGAGGCACGGTGCAGCGTTCGGGCTTGCACGCCACCAGCCCCAGTAGCTCTGAAAGCAAGCTCTCGACCTGGAGATCGCGCGCATCGAGCGGCGTGCGCATCTCGCAATAGAGCTTGAGTGCGAGCCACAACAGTTCTCCACCCTCAAAGTCGTAGGCGATCCCGAGATTGCCGGAGCAGTCCCGCAGACTGCGCTGCCAGCCGCGCTCGACCTCGATGCCGAACATGCGCGCGCCTCGAGGGCCGATCTCGTCTTGGTGCGGGACTCCTGCCGGCCGAAACGAAAATGTGAAGGGCCGGAACTGCATGTCGCGATGGCCATATTTCTCCGCATAGTCGCCACCCAGAACCAGGCAGAAGAATGGTAGCTCATGGGAATGCGCCGGGAGCTTGCGGGGCTGGGAATGATTCAACTCGGTGAAGATGGCTCCGCCGACACGCTGCTTGTCCAGCACGCTGCCATAGAATTTCCCGCCTGTCAGCCGCTCTTCCTGGGCCGCAATTTGCGCAGACTGTGCCATTCCGCCCCTCGCGAACGAGGTTGATTTTATTCAAGACGCCCGCATCTGATTACCTTAGACTCACACCATTCCGGATGGAAAGCATCCCGGTGGAGAGAGAACACACAAAATGAAGTTTCGTCTTCTTTTCGTACTGGCAATTGCGCTGACCATGACGTTCGGCAGCGCCCTCCGCAACACCCAGGCCCAGGCTGCTTCGTCGTCTGACAAGCCTGTATTTACTGCCGACGGCAAGCTGGAGTTTCCTGCCAACTACCGCGAGTGGATTTACCTGACCAGCGGCCTCAACATGAGCTACGCTCCGCGGGTAACGGGCATGGCCGGACATGACATGTTCGATAACGTGTTCGTGAACCCGTCGGCCTATAAGGCGTTTCTCGAGACCGGCACCTGGCCCGACCAGACCATGCTGGTGCTCGAAGTGCGTGGCGCCGGCAGCAAAGCGTCCATCAACAAGTCGGGGCACTTCCAGGATGGCGATGTCATGGGACGCGAGGTCCACCTCAAGGACAAACGCGTCCCCGGCGGATGGGCCTTCTATGGCTTCGACGAGACCAAGCCCACTACGCCGTTCCCACACGAGATGGATTGCTATAGCTGCCACGAACAGCACGCCGCAGTAGACACGACGTTTGTGCAGTTCTATCCAACGCTGCTCAAGCTCGCCGAGCAGAAGGGCACGTTGAGCGAGGCGTACAAGAAAGAGGAAGCGACGAAATGAGGCCTGGCACAGCCCCCTAATCTCCCACTGGTTTGACCTTTGCGGAGTTAGAGGCTGCGGACGTATTGGGAGTGGGTGCAAGTTCATCACCTGCGCTCAGCCGCTTACGCGCGGCATAGGCGGCGACTTTCAAGCGATTGCCGCAGAGCTGCATGCTGCACCAGCGGCGGGTTCCCTTTTTGCTGGTATCGCGAAAATGCAGCACGCAATTTCCGCATTTGCGGACGCGAGCGCGATCCACGTTTACAAACAACATCGCCGCCGCGTGCGCCAATGGAGCCAGCAGGTCATCGGGCTGATGTGCTTCAAACCACAGCTCCGTTGTCGCTGAGCCCCGGCTTTGCGTTCAGCTTCGTGCGCATCGGGTGCCGTTCCATGATCCGATTCAACCTGTCAGCCATACCCCGGCGAAGCGCCCCCCCGCGCTCCCAGGCAACAACTTCTTTCCGCAATGCTTCCCGTAATTCCAGAACCCCTTGCAAAGTCCGCCGGGCTCGGGCGACTCTTCCCACTGCTCGCGCAGGCTCGCTGCTTCCCGGGCGGTCAACAAATCTGCCGTCTGAAACCAGCGTAGCAGTGCATGGAAGTCGGGCAGCAGTTCCAGTGGTTCGCCGTTCTGCACAGGCCGCGTGTTGAGAAAGTCCAAGGCCAAATCGTTTCCCACGAAGATGAAGCCGTCTTTCCAATCGGAACTCGCCTTCGATCTGGATCGACTCATGGCTGGGATTCCTCAAATAATAACACCGATAACGTAACTTTTTATCGGTTAGCACATCTGACCCTATGAAAGCACACGAACGGCGCGTTTTCAAGCTCGCCGTTTCCAAATTTCCTGAGGAGATTCGATATGATCAGCTATCACCGCACCCTCGTAAACGGCTCCGCCATCTTCTACCGCGAAGCCGGCCCCGCCAACGCACCCACTATCTTGCTGTTGCACGGTTTTCCCACCTCGTCGCACATGTTCCGTGACCTCATTCCGGTGCTGGCGAAGCGCTACCACGTCATCGCCCCGGACCTGCCCGGCTTCGGCTTCTCGGACGCGCCCGAACGCGCGCAGTTCGCCTACACCTTCGAACATCTGGCGCAAGTCATCGACCAATTTACCCAGTCAATCGGACTCGAGCGCTATGCGATTTACGTGTTCGATTACGGCGCGCCGGTCGGATTTCGCCTGGCGGTTGCGCATCCCGAGCGCATTCTCGCCATCATCTCGCAGAACGGCAACGCCTACGAGGAGGGCCTCAGCCAGGGCTGGAACCCGATCCAGAAATACTGGAACCAGCCCAACGACGAGAATCGCGCCGCCCTGCGCGCATTTCTCGCGCCCGAGGCAACCAAGTGGCAATATCTCCACGGCGTGCAGGATGAGTCGCTGATAGCTCCGGAGGCATACACACTCGATTCAGCGTTGCTGGCCCGCCCGGGAAATGACGAAATACAGCTCGACCTGTTCCTGGATTACGCCAGCAATGTCGCACTCTACCCCAAATTTCAGCAGTATTTTCGCACTCAGCGTCCGCCGCTGCTAGCGACATGGGGAAAGCATGACCCGTTCTTTCTACCCGCCGGCGCCGAAGCCTTCAAGCGCGATATTCCCACCGCGGAAGTGCGCTTCTACGATACCGGCCACTTCGCGCTCGAAACTCACTCCCGGGAAATTGCCGATGCTATCGTGCAGTTTCTTGACCGCAAGCTTGAATCGCAGGCAAGCGCAGCATAAGAAATCGCAGCGCAGGCTCGTCTGCCGGGTCCCACTCAAGCCGCCTTGGCCTGAGTGGGATTCCTGCAGGGCCGACGAATCGTCTAACCGGTCCGCGGTAATTTCGATGAATCGATGATCGCTGAGACGGACTCCCTACTCATTCGCAAACCCGGCAAGGGAGCATATCCAGCCGCCCAGCATTCGTGGCTCTCTCTACGGTATCGAAGCCATCACACGCCTCGTAATGCTTCCAGCGTTTCCCGTGCTGAGTTGGCCATGTGCAGTATGTCTGTCCCGACCGCGACCATTCTTGCGCCTGCCTTAATTTCATTTCGAGCCTGGTCAGCGTTACTGCAATAGATTCCCATGGTTGAATTCGCTTTGGCACATGCTGCTCGAACTTGGTCGATTGCTGCCACGACATCAGGATGACTGACCTGACCTACAAGACCCATGCTGTTGGAAAGATCATACGGGCCGACGAAAAGTGCATCGATTCCCGGCACCGCCAGAATCTGGTCAATGTTGGGGATCGCGTCGCGATGTTCGATTTGAACGATCACCGCCGTTTGCGCATTAGCTGACGCGAGATACTCGGCGAAACGCAGGCCATACCCCTGAGCTCTGCCGAGTCCGACACCTCGCTCACCCAGCGGAGGATACTTCGCAAGGGCAACAATCCTGCGCGCATAGGACTCCGAGCTGACAAGCGGCACGATAATCCCGCTGCACCCTATGTCGAGAACTCGCTTGATGTTTTCGGGCGTTCCGTCAGGCACACGCACCAGAGTAAGGCTGCGATTGGCCACAGCCTGTATCGCCATCTGGGCATCCTTGATCGACAGACTCCCATGCTCCAGGTCGATAAAGATCCAGTCGAAGCCTAGCAGGGCCAGCGCTTCAGCGACTTCTGGCGATGCGACTGTCAGCAGGGTCCCGATTATCGGTTTGCCGCCCTGCAATGCGTCCCCGAATGTCGTCATCACCGGGAAGCTCCTCTCACTCAGGCGTTCTGCGAGCGTAACAATCAACGCTTGGTTCCGCCAGCGCAATATCTAACTAAGGTGCTCTTCTCGGCCGATTTTGGTACCGCGGAGAAAGTTTCCTCAGCTACTCTTCACCAGCCGAAAGAATCTCTGCGCTCGCGCCACGTCCTTGCCGATCTGCTCGCGCAGCGCGTCCACCGACTCGAACTTCCGCTCTTCGCGAAGGCGCTTGAGAAAAAACAATTCCACTTCCGTCTGTGCCAGCAACTCGATTTCGTGGAAGTTCAGCAGGTGGCTCTCGATGGCGAACGAGTCGGGGCCAAACGTCGGACGCACGCCCACGTTGGTCACCGCATCGAAGCACTCGCCATTGATGCGCACCCGCGTGATGTACACGCCGTTGGCCGGAACCAGTTCATCGTAGCGAGCAAGGTTCACCGTCGGAACCGTGTAGCGGGTGCCGTAGCCGCGTCCGCGTCCCGGATTCGACAATATGCTGAATGGGCGGCCCAGCAACGCGCGCGCGCGGTCCACGCGACCCGCCGTGATCAGTTGACGAATTTCGCTGCTCGACACGTGGTGGCCGCGCAGCAGTTGTTCGGAATAGGTGTGGACGTCGAAGCCCATCTCCCGCCCGAACTCAGTAAGCTTCTGCACGTTGCCTTGCGCCTTGTGGCCGAAGTGGAAGTTGTAGCCTTCGTGCACCTCGCGCGCATGCAGCGCGTCCACCAAAACTAGCCGGGCGAAATTGTGGGCCGTCATCAGCGACAGGTCACGCGAGAACGGCAGCACCAGCGCGGCATCCACGCCAGTCTGCTCCAGCAATTGCAATTTCACTTCGAGCGGCGTCAGGAGCTTGGGCGCCACATCAGGACGCAGAATGCGCAACGGGTGCGGCTCGAACGTCACCACGACCGCCTTGCCTCCGATCGCATGAGCGCGCTCTACCATGTGCCGCACCACCGCCCGGTGGGCCACGTGCACGCCGTCGAAATTACCGACGCTCACCACGGTCGGGCCCAGTTGCGCCGGTACTTCTTCAAGCTCGCGGAAAACTTGCATGGTTGGTCGGTACCCTAAAGTTCGAATTCGAGCTTGAGCCCGTCATAGGAGAGGCGCACGTTTTCCGGCAGTGAGGCGTTGGTCTCCTCGTGCGGCATGTCGTGCGACATGTGAGTGAAAAAGGTGCGCTTCGGCTTGAGTCGCTCCACAATCCGCATAGAATTCTCGATCGTCGAGTGCGTAGGATGCGGATGGTGCCGCAGCGCGTCAAGGAACAGGATGTCGAGGCCTTCCAGTTGCGCCATGGTTTCGTCCGGCACCGTGCTGAAGTCGGTCAGATAGGCCGCCGAACCGAAGCGGTACGCCTCGATGGGATAGTCGCCGTGGTTGACCACCAACGGCGTGAACCTGGCGCCGAACAACTCGATCGGCCCATCGACATTGCGAATTTCGACCTG
This sequence comes from uncultured Acidobacteriaceae bacterium, assembly GCA_963758255.1. Taxonomy (GTDB): domain Bacteria; phylum Acidobacteriota; class Terriglobia; order Terriglobales; family Acidobacteriaceae; genus DASRAA01. Next base: position 546,761 of record CAVWUX010000001.1, on the reverse strand, counting down.
TGCCAGGCCGCCATACTTGTAGTCGCCGTCGAAAATGTAGCGAAAAACATTGCGCAACACTTTTGCCGTGTTCTCGGTCGCGTAGAGCGGAATCTTGCCTCCGCCGGTGACCCGCGGAAAGCTGAGCGGGCGCACATCGTCCAGCCCCAGAATATGGTCGGCGTGGCCATGCGTGTAGAGCACGGCATCGACGCGATTGATGTGTTCGCGAATGGCTTGCGCTCGAAAGTCGGGCGAGGTGTCGATCAGCACGGTGTGGCCGTCCCACTGCACCATGATGGAGGGGCGCAGGCGCCGGTCGTGCGGATCGTTCGAGGTGCACACCGCGCAGGTGCAGCCAATCGTGGGCACGCCCATCGAGGTGCCGCTGCCCAGCACGGTGAGCGTAGCTTTCATCGTTTCTCGAACGGAGCGGGCACTCGACCCTCGGGCGGATTCGCGATGAGATTGGTGACTTCGAGGTAGGCCATGCGCAGCTCGTAGAGCACGTTCTGTAACATGTTGTCCTCCGCCGGCGTGAGGTTCCCCTTGGTCTTGTCCTTCAGAATGCCAAGGATGTCGATGGTCTGGCGCGCGCCCATCAGGTCCACCTGCGGCTTTCCGCCCTGGGGAGCGGCCAGCCCAAGCTGCATCAGCGCGCTCATGTAGAGCGATGCCGCGAACTTTTCGAAGTCCATCTCGAAGTCTTTAGCGCGATGCGCCTGCCCCTGCTTGCCAAGCTCGCGGCGGATCTGCGCATCGACCTCGCGCGTGGTTTCCTGGTAGGCGTCGGCCGAGGCCTGCTGCTCGGCGGCGGAGGGCGCTTCGTGCACCTCGTCTGGCGGGGCCGGAGGTTCCGTAGCCGTGGCGGTTGGCGCGGGTTCACGTTGCGCGGCGCGCTCTTCGTTGACGCGCTGTGCGGCTTCGCGCTCTTCCTGCTCGCGCTCTTCGCGGCGCTCCTCGGCTTCGACTACGTCCTGGCGCAACTCTCCGTCGCTGCTGAACAGGCGTCGATCGTTCACCACAAACTCAGCCTTCTTCTCTTTGTCTGCCATAGGTCCTTTGCTCAAAACTGGAACGGAATAGATTGCACCGTGGCTTTCTGCTCGCCGATTTGCACGGCAGTGCCGGGTGCTTCAAATTCGCGCCGCAGATACCCCAACGCCACCGTGCGTTCGCCGTTGGGGAATGGCACTCGCGCCGCGCTGGTGATCTCGCCGATGTTCTTGCCGCCGGACTGCACCTTCGTTCCCGCTTGCGGCGGCTCGCCCTCGACCAAAAAACCGGTAAACGTGCGATGCAGGATGGCGCGGGCGCGAATGCGCTCCACGATTTCCTGCCCGATGTAACAACCCTTGGTGAAGTTCAGTGCGTGCTTCTGTTCGGTCTCCTGCGGCAGATCGCGCTGGCTCAGGTCGAGACCATAACGCGGAACCCCACGCGCGATGCGGTACAACTCGAATGCCTCACTGCCCGCAGGCGTCGCGCCCGCGGCAGTCAGAATATCCCAGACACGGTCAGCCTGTTCCGCCGCAAACCAGATTTCGTAGCCGTCCATATTGGGATGGGTATTGCGCGCAACCGATACGCCAATGTCGCGCCAAACCAGATCGACGACTTGGCCCGGATCGAGTTGCGAAACATCGATCCCGGCATCCTGCAGAACCCGCGCCGCAAGCGGGCCCGCGAGTCCTACCGCCGACAGCTTGTCGCTTATGTCAGCTACCTCGACATCGTCCATGATGATGTAGCGATCGAACATTTCCGCGATCGCCGCTGCCTGGGCGCGATCCGAGGTCACCAGCACGAAGTCGCCGCGATTGTAGGCCACCAGGTCGCCCACGATACGGCCCTGCGCCGTCAGCACGAAGTTGTATACACCGTGCCCAACCGCCAGGTCGCGGATGTTGTTGGTCACCATGCCGTTCAGCCAGCGAACGCGGTCCTCGCCGGTCAGCACCAGCTTGGCCTGCCAACTCATGTCGAACAGTCCGCAGCGTTCCAGCAGCGCCGTGAACTCGCCAGCCGGGTCGCCGAACGAAGTGGGCGTGTCGGTTCCGCGGTAGCTACCGAGAGTCGCGCCAGTGGCCGTCAGCTTGTCTTGCAGGGTCATCACCGTCATACAGAACCTTTGATTATAACGAGGAAGAAAGGTTGCTGCCCGAGAGTCGTCATCGGATTGGATTGTCATCCCGTCGCCGCGGCGACCGCGGGATCTGCTTTTGTCTCGGCTCCATGAAACGGACATACCTCGCACCTAAACGGCGCTGGTCATGGCAAATCACCAAGGGTCGCGTGCTTATTGCTAATCACTTATTGCTTATTTCCATTTGCCACTTCCCCTCGGTTTCGTTATCGTCATTCCCCGTGGCCAATAACAAACGCATCGCCGTCGTCCCCGGTGACGGAGTCGGCAAGGAAGTCATCCCCAGCGCTCTCGACGTGCTGCGCGCTTCGGGCGCGCCCCTGGAGTTCACCACCTTCGACTGGGGTGCCGACCGCTACCTCATCGACGGCACCACCATTCCACCTGACGGTTTCGAAATGCTGGCGGGCGACTTTGACGCCATCTTTGTCGGAGCGCTGGGCGATCCGCGCGTGGCCTCGAACATTCACGCCAAAGAAATTCTGCTGGGCATGCGCTTCCAGATGGACCTCTACGCCAACGTGCGCCCGGTAAAGCTGCTCGACGCCTCGCTCTGTCCGCTGAAGAACGCCACGCCCGACGATGTCAACTTCACCGTGATCCGCGAGAACACCGAAGGCGTGTACGCCGGCATGGGCGGCAACTTCAAGTTCGGCACGCCCGACGAGATCGCCACCCAGGAGGACGTCAACACCCGCAAAGGCGTGGAACGCATCGTCCGCTTCGCCTTCGAGTACGCCCGCGCCCATGGCCGCAAGAAGGTGCTCATGGCCGACAAGTCGAACGTCATGACCTATGCGGGGGGCCTGTGGCAGCGAGTGTTCCGAGAGATTGCGCAAGAATTTGCGGACGTCGCAACTCAGCACATGTACGTCGACGCCCTCTGTCTGCAGATGGTGCGCGAACCCGCCTCGCTCGACGTGATCGTGACCAACAACATGTTCGGCGACATCCTCACCGACCTCGCGGCGGCGCTGCAAGGCGGGCTGGGCATGGCTGCCAGCGGCAACATCCATCCCGGACGCACGTCGATGTTCGAGCCGGTACACGGCTCGGCCCCGCCGCTGGCGGGCAAGAACGTCGCCAATCCCATGGGCGCGATCCTGACCGGCGCGATGATGCTTGCGCATCTGGGGCTGAATGCGGAAGCGAAGAAGATCGAAGCCGCGGTGCTCGACGCCGTGCAAGAAAAAAAGACTACCTCCGACGTGGGCGGCACCCTCGGCACACGCGAGTGCGCGCAGTGGATCGCCGAACGGGTGGCGAGCTAGCGCCAGGCACGCCCAGTTATGGACTGGACACTTTGCTGCGTAATTCATATGGCGTCTGGCGTGGTTTATGGCAAATAGATTTGCCACGTCAAAAAACTCTCGCCTTGCTCAGCGAGGCCTCCGCGCACCAGGCATTTAACCGGGAATTCGCATCCCTGCTTGCGCCCCGCGACCTGCCGCTCTATAAATGTAACGCCATGACCAAAGCCGAATTTATCGCCCTCCGCAAAGCCGAGTTTCCCAAAACCCTGAAACTCCTGCGCTTTTACCCCGAAGACAAGAAGGACCTGAAGCCGTCGCCGATTATCCGCAGCGCCATTGAGACGGTGAATACATTTATCAACGAAGAAGGCATCAACCTGTCTTACGCCCGCACCGGCGCATTCGACATGAACAACTTCGTCTGGGCATCGCCACCGCCCACCATGGCCGAGGGAATCGCAAAGCTTGAGGTCATCGCGGCCGAGACCGACGCCGCACTGGAACGCATGTCGGAGGAAGACTTCCAGCAGCCGACAGATTTCTTCGCCAGGAAGATGCCGCTATCAGCCGCGTTGCTGACCTTACTTCTCGACCACATCCACCATCGCGGGCAATTCACCATCTACTCGCGGTTGGCTGGAGCAAAGGTGCCGCAGATCTACGGACCGTCGGCCGACGAGCCCTGGCAGCCGCCGCAATAGGAGCCAAGACTGGCGTTACCGAAGTGGCATGCACCAGCGAGCGAATCGGGGCTAGGCTGTCGCTGTCTTGGCCGCGCTCTTCGCCGCTTTCGAAGCGGCCCTGTGCTGCTTCTGCGCACTCGCCAATTGGCGCTTCAGGATCCGCACCGCAGCGTCCACGTGCTTCTCCTCCAGCAAGAACGGCGGAAGGAAGCGCAGCACGTTGTCCTGGGTGACGTTGAACAGCAGGCCGTCGGCGAGTGCGCCGTCAAGCACTGGCTTCCCCGAAATATTGAGTTGCAGTGCCTGAATCGCGCCCACGCCGCGCACTTCGGTGGCGATCTCGTACTTCGTTACTAGTTCCTGCAGCTTGGCGGTGAAGTAAGCTCCCACGCGCCGCACCTGTTCCAGCAGATTCTCTTCTTCGAGGATGGCAAGGTACTCCAGCGCGATGCGGCAGGCCAACGGGCCTCCGCCGAAGGTAGTGCCGTGCTTGCCGGGGGTGATGTGCTGGGCAAAGCGGTCGCTGGCGAGAAATGCACCCATGGGAAATCCCGCGGCCATCGGCTTGGCGATGCAGACCACGTCGGGGGTGACCTCGAAGTGCTGGAAAGCGAAGAGCTCCCCGGTCCGCCCCATGCCGCACTGGATCTCGTCGAAGATGAGCGCCGCCTGATACTGGTCGGCCAACTCGCGGCAGGCGCGCAGAAACTCCGGCGACGAAATCTGAATGCCGCCTTCGCCCTGGATCGGCTCCAGCACAATGCCGCAGACCTGCTCGTCAACCGCCGTGCGCAAGGCCTCGATGTCATTGCGCGGCACGAAGCGCACGCCTTCCAGCATGGGGTCGAATCCCTTGCGGTATTTGGGCTGGCCGGTAAGTGCCAGCGCCCCCATGGTGCGCCCATGGAACGAGTTGTCGAGCGCGACCACGATCATCTTCTCGGGCCCGGCGGTCGCGTGCCCCGCGGCACGAGCCAGTTTCAAGACGCCCTCGATGGCCTCGGTGCCGCTGTTGGTGAAAAAGGCGCGATCCAGCCCTGACTTCCGGCAGAGCTTCTCAGCCAGTTGTCCCTGATATTCGTTGTAGTAGAGGTTCGACAGGTGGATGACCTTCGCCGCCTGCTCGCGAATGACCTTCACGATGCGTGGGTGGGCGTGACCCAAAGCGTTGACCCCCAACCCGGAGAGGAAGTCCAGGTAGCGCCTGCCTTCAACGTCATACAGGTAAACGCCCTTGCCCCGGACAAGGGCCACCGGATAGCGGGCGTAGGCGTTCAGAAGGTACTTCTGTTCCAGTTCAACGATTTCCTGATAGGTGGGCACGGCTGTTGCCTCGATTCCAGTTCATTTTAGTGCATGGCTTTCCAGCGCATGGCGAAACGATCCCAGCCCGAAGAGCAACGAGGAGTCTCGCCCAAGCCGAATCATCGGCAATTGACATCCTTGGCAGAGAGTAACCAGCGGTAATCTTACAGGTCATCTACGCGCCGATGCCCCTATTGCTCAATTTGCCATGCACTCAGTTGTGCGAGTGCCGCTGTCGCGTTGTGCTCCCTTCCAAAATGTGATCCCGGAAAGTGTCATCGAACCGAGGAGTGTGGGCAACTGCACTCCCATTTGTTGCAAAAGTTTGCACATGGCAAATGGTAACTAGTTGGATTATCGAAGTAAACTTTGGCCCGTTACTTGCTTACTAACAAAGCAAGGGGATTTGTACCCCCGGCACCCTGTTGTGTCCTCAGGTTTCGTTTGGGGTAACTAAACCCGCATCCAAAGGAGCGATCCGGACCGCCGGAATACCGCTCGGGAAAGAGAAGAGAATGAAAAAACTGGCATTGGCTGTAGCTCTCCTTGCGTTGATCACCGTCACCGCCACTGGCGCGTGGGCCAACGCGGTCCAAATCACCTTGTCTTCCAGCTCGCCTGGAAGCGTCGTCTTTACCGGCACGGGCAGCAGCCCGCAGGTCATCTTCGCGTTCACTGGAACTTGCGGGACACATAGCAATTGCATTTCCGGCCACGCGCTGCTGGATCCAGCGGGAATAGTCGGCACCTACCAGCTGTGGATGGCAGGAAGCCCTCAGACTCTGACGGGCGGCCCGAGTGATTATGCCGTCGGAATGTCCTTCCCCATGTGGTTATATGCGGACTTCTCCGGCGCTGGCTATGGCACTTTGCTTACCCAAGTGGACCTGACGAACGCGTTCGGCGGCACCAGCGGGGCGCCATCGTTTGAAGGCACCTTCGGGAACTCCACCTCGACTATTCCTGCCTTCGGCCTGAGCGGAACGATTGACTTCACCGTTAAGCTTCAGGGATCACCCAGCATCTCGACGCTGGGCAGCGGCACCACGGTCAAGGGCTTTCTCTCCAGCGGAGAGCTCGTTCCTACTCCTGAGCCGGCGAGCCTTGCATTGCTGGGTACCGGCGTTCTGGGTCTGGCCGGCCTCATCCGCCGCAAGATGAAGGGATAAACGCGTCTACCACAAACCTCCTTTGGATCGAAGGGCCGAAGCAAACCTGCTGCGGCCCTTTTCGTTTTCCAGGGAACGATCTGGCACAGCATGTTTTAGAGCTGTTTCACGGTTAACGTAGACCGAGCGCGGGTGGAGCACGCCTTCAGGCGTGTACTGCAGACAAATTGGCGGGCTTAGAGGTTGCTAAAGAACTCGATTTGCGACGGCTTTGTATCAGCGCACGCCTTCAAAGCCTGCCGTGAGTGTGCATGGGCCTTCGTCCTACCCAATGGGATGAAAAACTGTTAGGCGTGTCATCCTGAGCGTAGGCGTCGCCGCTCTTGCGACGCCGGAGTCGAAGGACCCCTACCCCCTATCCCTCCACGCTGCCCCCCTCTGCAATCATTTCCTTGCAGGTCGTGTGCCGGTTTTTCCACAGAGCGTAGCCGAAGGGTGCCGCTGAGCCTTCTACTTTTATCATTGCTCGCGGGCGAACCGGGGTCCCCGCGAAGCGTCGCGCTTGCCCTTCGTGGGGTGAAGTTCAGCCCGCGAGAATTGCCCTAAAAATAGCGAGCGCTATGCGTAGAATCAACAACTTACGGACACTCGCTATTTTCATGTTTTCTGGGTGGAACGAAGTTCCATGTCCGAATCTGCTTTTCGACTTTTCCGGGGGCTGAGTTTCAACTCACGGTGCTACCCTTGCTGCCACTGATGTAGCAGAAAAATGTCCTGTAAGTGCTATTCACACCGTTGCAATTTGCAGCTAGTCTTCTCCCGCTTCGCTGCGGAGAAATTTAGAATGCATCTACGGGGACTGGCCTGCTGTCCTTCCTCAGAAACTCCTCGCAGCTTGTGGAGGATTACCCTTCATGCGCTACGCTTCCAAGATCGGGCGACTCGAGCAGAGTTCCAACGTCTTGCCAATAAGGCCGAGTGAAACTCCTCGACACGACCAGGAAGACCTAACTGCATTCCGCGGCTTCGTGCTTGCGGCTTCAGTGTCGGCACTGCTTTGGGGTGCTTGCATAATGGCGCTCTGGCTCGTGATCTGGAGAGAATAGCTTCTCCACCGCAGGACCTTTGCGCGCTTCAGTCACGGCCGTCACAGCGTTGACGATCAACTGCAGTAGTGTCTACTGCGTCATCGCGCGGAGATCAGCGCGACCGACGCCAGCGCACCCACGATTCCAGCGCCCTGCAATTTCGAGATCTTCTCCTTGAGCAGCACCCGCGCCAGGATCACTGTGCTTGCGGGATAGAGCGACGAGAGCACGGCCGCGACATCGAGGCGGCCATGCCGGGTTGCCGCGATGAACAGCGCGTTGCCGGCGGAGTCCAGTAACCCAGACAGCACCATGGCCCACAACACACCTTTCAGCGGACGCTGGTCCCGCGGTGTCCCGACGACGATAACGCACATTAATGCCGTCGAAGCTACACGGGCGGCCACCATCGGCCAGAACACTCCGTGGAGTCCAGCCTGTTTACCGGCGACGAGAAACAGTCCGAACATTACGCCGGCCAGCACCGCCAGTCCGAGGCCACGGTGTGAATCGACATATTCGCTGGGACGCGCCACCAGCCAAATGCTCACCAACGCCAGCGCGAACCCGAACAACTGAATGCGATCTGGCATTCCCTCAGCGCGGATGCCCACCAGCACTGGCAATACTCCGGTGACCACTGCGGCGACGGGTGCGACGACGCCCATACGCCCGACTGCGAGCGCCTTATACAGTGCGGCGATGCCAAAGGCTCCGGCGACCCCCGCAAAAGCTCCCCACATCAGGTCAAGGCGTGGCGGGACGGGTTCCCGGGCGAGCAGAGCCATGGTCAGCATGGCAACCAGCCCGCATGCGTGCGCCACAGCCACGATGCGAAATACATTGGCCCGTTTGGCAGCCAGTCCGCCGACAAAGTCTCCGCCTCCCCAGGAGGCGGCTGACGCGAGGCTCAAGCCTGAAGCTGCTAGCGTGGCGTTAGTCATTTCTGGATACGATACACGGTGCGATGCCCAGGTTCTCACACTCCAGGGGCGCCATACTGTTGTCGCGCCTGCACCAACCTGCGACCGGTGCGATAGTTTTCGTCACTGGGATAAAACGGCGAATCACGGTGAGGCCAGTAAGTACTGCCACTTTAGTAACTTCCGCGGATTCGGATTTTCACACGAATATTCCAAAAAACATATCTTCCATGTTTTAGTTGATTTATAATTTCGGAAGCCGTTCATATGTAGCAGGTTACGGGTTTTGGGGATGGCATCCAGCTTGGCATCGAAGTTGCACACAAATCAGGGGCTCGTGAGTTCGATCAGACGCGAGCCGCGTGAAGCCTTGCCACCCAGCCCGATGGCCAGAGACCTGCAGTCGCGATTTTTTACCGTTCTGCTAGCGCTGATCAGCGTAGCTGCCATCGTTTTTGCCGGGATCAACTTCCAAAAAGACCGCGAGTATTCCACTCCGTACGACGGCGTCTGGTGGGTGGAAGATGGCGACCACATGCGGGCCCAGCGGGTGGACGCCAACGGCCCGGGCGAAAAAGCCGGCGTGAAGACAGGCGACCTGCTGATTGCCGCGGACGGCCGCAAGATCGGCAGCGTGGCCAGCCTCGAGCAGCAGCTCTATCGCACCGGAATCTGGTCCAAGACCACGTATTCGCTCATGCGCCAGGGCATCCCGGTCGAGACTCCGCTGATTCTTGCTCCCGCCGATCGGACGCTATACATCGGCCTGCGGCTTATCGCGCTGTTTTACCTCGGGATTGGTTTGTACGTTTTGTTGCGACGCTGGACTGCGCCCAAGAGCACTCACTTCTACGTGTTCTGCCTGGTGTCGTTCATTTTTTATTCCTTCCACTACACCGGCAAGCTGAACGATTTCGACTGGATCATCTACTGGTCGAATGTGGTGGCGTGGCTGTTGCAGCCGGCGTTGTTCCTGCACTTTTCGATGACCTTCCCCGAGCGGAAGGCCCTGCTGACCGGGCGCCGCTGGCTGATCCCCGCGGTCTATCTGCCGGGTGCGCTCATCCTCGCTGCCCAGATCATCGCCGTGTGGCTGCTACAGCCGAGTGAAACCCTGCGCTTCAACCTCGACCGGCTGCAGATGGTTTATCTGGCCGGCTACTTCATCGCGGCAACTTTCGTGCTCTGGCACAGCTATCGTTACGCGGCGTCGCCCATACTGCGACAGCAGATGAAGTGGGTAACGCGCGGCACCATCCTCGCGGTCGTCCCATTTACTGCTCTTTTATGTAATTCCCTATCTGCGCGGTGGCGTGCCAACGCTGGGCATGCAGGTGTCGGTGCTGTCGCTGGTGTTCCTGCCGCTGACGTTCGGATACGCGATCTTCCGCTACCGGCTGATGGACGTTGACCTGATCTTCAAGCGGGGCATGGCCTACACCATCGCAGCGGGCGCGATTCTGGCGGCCTATTTCGCCGCTGTCGGTGTGGTCTCAGAGCTCTTCCACAAGAGCTTCCCCAGCGCTGGACCGGTGGGGCTGGTGATCGCAATCGCGGTGACCGCGCTGCTTTTTGAGCCGTTCAAGAATTGGGTGCAGGACTACCTCGACAAATTTTTCTACAAGAAACGCTATGACTACCGGAAGACCCTGATCGAGTTTGGCCGCGACCTCAACTCGGAAACCGACCTCGATAACATGCTCACGTCGATTATCGACCGGCTGTCGCGCACGCTGCTCGTCGACCGCATGGCCGTCTTCCTCTCGGACCCCGAACGCCCCGAGCAGTTCGCGCTCGCCAAGTCGTTCGGCATCGCAAACACCGGCGATCTCGACCTCGATTTTCTGCACGTTGAGCGTCCCGAGTGGGAGGCAGGCCACTGGTTCGTCGACAACACTGGCCAAAGGGTGCGCGAGACTGCGGCAGCCCGTGAAGCCATTCGCAAGCTCGACCTGAACTACTACATTCCCTGCACGGTGATGAACCGCATGATTGCCGTGCTGGGACTGGGTAAGACGGTGGAAGGCGATTTCCTGTCGAGCGAAGACGTGCAGTTGCTGGAAACCCTGGCCGGCTATATCGGGATCGCGCTGCAGAATGCGCGCCTCTACAAGTCGCTGGAGCGCAAGGCCGCGCAGTACGAGCGCTTGAAGGAGTTCAACGAGAACATCGTCGAGTCGATCAGCGTAGGCGTGCTGGCCGTCGATCTGGAAGACCGCATCGAGTCGTGGAATTCGCAGATGGAAGTGATGTATGCGCTGCCGCGCTCGGAAGCGCTGAGCCATTCGCTGCGCGACGTCTTCCCTCCTGCATTTCTCGAGGAGTACTATCGGGTTCGGCAGAGCACGGGGATCCACAACCTCTACAAGTTCCGGCTGGGCACCACCGCGGGCGATACTCGCGTCACCAACATCGCGATCGCGCCCCTGGTCAGCAAGGATTTCAGCGTCATCGGCCGCCTGATTATCGTGGACGACATCACCGAGCGAATCGAACTGGAGTCGCAACTCACCCAGGCCGAAAAGCTCTCCTCGATCGGACTGCTGGCAGCGGGCGTGGCCCACGAGGTCAACACTCCGCTGGCGGTGATCTCGTCGTACGCGCAGATGCTGTCGAAGCAGGTCAGCAGCGAACCGAAGAAGGCCGAGCTGCTGGAGAAGATCACCAAACAGACCTTCCGCGCCTCCGAGATCGTCAACAGCCTGCTGAATTTCTCGCGCACCTCCAGCTCCGAGTTCAACAATGTGGACCTGAATCGCGTGATCCACGACACGCTCACTCTGCTTGAGCACCAGTTCAAGACCGCGCGCATCAAGGTGGTTCCGGAGTTGCACCCGCAGTTGCCGCCGATTCTTGGCAACACCGGAAAGCTGCAACAGGTCTTCCTCAATCTGTTCCTCAATGCGAAAGACGCCATGCCCGCCGGGGGCACGCTGACCATCACCACCGGCAACGGACACAACGTGCAGGTTTCGGTTGCGGATACAGGAAGCGGCATCGCTCAGGAACATATCCATCGCATCTACGATCCGTTCTTTACCACCAAGAACAAGGCGAAGACCGGCCATAGCGGCGGCACCGGACTGGGGCTATCGGTGACCTACGGCATCATCCAGGAGCATGCCGGCAAGATCCACGTAGACAGTTCACCGGGCCGGGGCACCACGTTCATCATGGAATTTCCCATGATCAGGAAGGCCGTCAATGCCTGAAGCCACCATGACCTCAGCCTCCGTGGGGCGCCAAGCGACAGGTTCTCTGGGTTCGGTGCTCATCATCGACGACGAGGCAGCCATTCGCGAGTCGTTGCAGACTCTGCTGGAACTGGAAGGCTACGAAGTGGAAACCGCCAGCGACGGTACCGAGGGACTGGCACGCCTGGCCGACCGTCCCTACGATCTGGTCTTGCTCGACTTTGCCATGCCCGACCGCAACGGCATCGAAATCCTGCAGGACATCCGCGAGCGCGACTCGGAGCTGCCGGTCATCATGATCACCGCCTACGGCACGGTCGAAAACGCTGTGAACGCCATGCAGTCCGGGGCAACGAACTTCATTCAGAAGCCCTGGGACAACGAGAAGCTGCTGGCTGACGTAGACGCAGCCGTGGGCCGCCGTCGCGCCGAAGCTGAGGTCATCCAGCTCAAGCGCGCCCTCAAGCAGCGCTACAACTTCGAGCACATTGTCGGCAAGAGCGATCCCATGCTGCGCATCTTCGATCTGGTTGCGCAGGTCGCTCCCAGCCGCTCGACCGTGCTGTTGCAGGGTGAAAGCGGGACCGGCAAAGAGCTGATCGCGAAAGCGGTCCACATGAACTCCACCCGCAAGGACTACGCGTTCGTACCGGTCAACACCGGTTCGATGCCGGCCGATCTGCTGGAGTCCACTCTGTTCGGGCACGTGAAGGGCGCCTTCACCAGCGCCATCGCCAGCAAGAAGGGCCTGTTCGAAATGGCCGATCGGGGAACGCTGTTCCTCGACGAGATCGGCACCATGGGTCTGGACACGCAGGCGAAAATCCTGCGCGTCCTGCAGGACCGCAAGTTCATGCACCTGGGCGGGGTCAATGAAATCCAGGTGGACGTGCGCATCATCGCCGCCACCAATGTTGACTTGAAGCAGCAGGTGAAGGAAGGCAAGTTCCGCGAAGACCTCTTCTACCGCTTGAACGTGATCACCATTGACTTGCCACCGCTGCGGCAGCGCAAGAACGATATTCCGCTGCTCGTCCAGCACTTCGCGCAGAAGTTTGCCGACGAGAACGGGAAGCCGCAGTTATATATTTCGCCCGAAGCCATGCGTCCGCTGATGGATTACGACTGGCCGGGCAATGTGCGGGAACTGGAGAACGTGATTGAACGCGCGGTGGTGCTGGCCAACGGACCGACTCTCACCGTCGATCTGCTGCCTGACGAAATGGTAGGCCGCGGCAGCAAGCTGGCCATGCTGGAGCATCGCCCCGACGCCTCGCTGTTCGAGATCATGGAAGACTGCGAACGCCGCATCATCACCGACATGCTGGAAAAAAGCGGCTGGAACCAGACCGAAGCCGCCGACCGCTTCCGCATCCCGCTTTCAACCCTGAACCAGAAGATCAAGCGTCTGAGCATCGAGATCAAGAAAAAGGGGCGGGAGTGAGAAGAAGTTGCTAGTGGTTGGTGGCCAGTGGATAGTTGAACCGCGCCAGGTGGCGCGGTTTTTGGTCTATCTGCCGGCGGCGGCGCCAGCCCTTAACCCTCCAGCAGTCGCAATCCCGTAGGCGCCGAGCACAATCGCCAGCACTCCCAAAACCATTGTGGCCGGTCTTCCAATGTAGCCGGGGCTTTCCACGGCCAGGCCGCAGGCAATGCACCAGACGCCCCCCGGGGTAATCAGCAAAACTCCGATCAAGATCTCCCAGGCCCATGCAAGGTAAATAATCCAGCGCTTCATACACACCTCTTTCATACCGCTGACGTGGTTGGATCCGTCAGGGCAGGAGAATCCTACACCGCGCCATCTGGGTTTACAACACAATGTGCTTGCCCGGTCAATCACCCCAATAATATGCCCCACTGAGATTGGCGGGCACCGGGGGGTCTCTTCTAGTCGCCGCGTGGCCCATTCCGCCTTGTTTTGGCGGGGTGAGGATTTTCTCATTCCTTCTACGTGTCCTCCGTGCCTCCGTGGTGAAGCCTCTCTTGCCATTTCCGGAATCTTCTAGGCGGTGTCGGCGCGAGGCTCGGGCGCAGGGGTCGCTGACATCACCTCTTTTTTCATGGCTTCGAATTGCTGACGCTCCTTCGCGCGATAGTTACGGAGCTCTGCTCGCAGGTCGAGCAGTTGCAAGCGCATTACCTGATAGGCCTCCTCGCGGTAAACACGGAAGGCGGGAGAGCCGGGGCGCACGCCGGGAGGAGGCTCGGGCATGGATTCGGCACGGCGGAGTTCCGATTCCTCATCGGCCTTGCGCAGGACCGCTTCGGTCTCGGCATCGAGATCGGCGCCCGGCGGGAGACCGAATTGTTTCTCAAACTCGGGAAATTCCTGGATACGGGAGTTGTCGTCGGCAGAGGGTTGGTTTTTCGCTGCTTCCGCTTCCATCTTTTCGATGCGTCGGTTGGTGGCGCTGACCTGCTGGATGGCATAGAGCAGCTTGCCGGCGGTGCGTGGGTCGAGTTGGCCGGCAGCCAGAGCCTGAGCGATGTCGGTGAGGGCGGCGCGCACGGCGTAAACGTTGTCGAGGGACTGGATTTCGAGGCGATAGGGCAGGTTATCGCGAAGGGCGCGGGCGCGACGCAGACGGCGTCCGCGCTGCAGGAGGTGGTAATAGCAGTATTTGCGGTCCCGGAGAGAGGGAGAGCCGCAGTAGGTTCCGTCTTCTTTGACGTGGTGACAGGATAAGGGTTGAGTCATAGTTTTTCCTCGGCGATTAGCATAAGCAATAAGCAATAAGTAGCTTAGGCATCAGGGCTGTGACCCCCTTGCCCCATCCTGAAAATAAAGGGTTTATTGCACGACTGGCTGTAAGTTCTGGCAAACAAATGGGCTTACAGGCAAAGTCTTAGAAACAAAGGGGGATAGCTCGCATATGTTTACAAAGAACAAAATGGCGCTCGCCCGGTGAGGGCGAAGGCTAGTTCAGGGATAACGGGGTTGGGGAAAGAGGTGAAGAAAAATCGTGGTGGAGAAAAAACCTTGGTAACCGAAATTCCCGAAATGGGAAGTAGAAGCGACTAGCAATTACAATCAGCGAAAGGCCGCATGGGTTGTATTGGTGGCGTGGCGAGAGGAATTTTTCTGTGTGCTTCGGCCTGCGGCCTGCGCGCGCGGTTCCTTCGGCTCGCCCTTCGGACTCGCTCAGGATTTCGCCAGGGCTGGCGTACGCCAGCAAGACGGCTCAACTTCGGCAGAGAGGAAGGAGGGTTCTGCTCGACATTTGTCCGCGGGCTGACGCCCACGGCTAAAACAAATGCCGCCCTGCGGGCTCGGGTGTTAGCGGCGTGAGCAAAGAAAAACGCCCTCAAACCTCAGCCCAGCTCCGAAAATCGATCAGGAGCGGGTGTTTGGGTAGGACATATGACGTCCCTTTGCCGGTAAACCGGCTCCGGGACTCGGGGGTTTGGGGTGGGCTGCCCCAGTGCTGAAGCACTGGGCTTAGATATTTCGTCCCTGCCGGGACGGGAGTGTCGTGGGTGCAAACTCGATGGATGAGCGCGGCGAAAAACCCCACTCAAACTCGCTCACGCTCGCTGGAATGGGTCGCCCGCCAATGAGCTTGGTGTCCGCGTCGGTGACGCCGGTCACGGGCAGGTGTTCAGTGGGAAGTTTTGGGTCCGACGGGGCAGAGCAAAAGCCCCACATTTGCCAACGGCAGGCAAATATGGGCCACGGGATATGTGGGCCACCAGCCAGCCTCATCTCAAAACTGCAGCACCGATTGACTGTTCGGGACGTTAACGTCGATCCTGCGAGCAATAGTTTCTGCCAGCTTGGCAAAGTCCTTCCTAGCAGACTGGGCTGCTTGGAAGTGTGAACCTAGCGCCCCATCAGCGGGTCGCAGATGAAACATCGGCTTTCTAGCCTGCTGCGCCATTGGCATTAGGCTCCGGTAATGTTTTAGAAGAGCTAGACACTCGGGGTCCGATTCGAACGACAGAGGGCCGGTCTGCGGTAAATCCAGTACCGCACGTCTGTAAGTGGACGGTATTTGAGCTATCCACCTGTCGTAAGCCTGCACCGGGCGATCCAATCGCACAGAATGCTGTTGAATCAGGTAACCAATCGGTTTCATGCTTCCGCTTGGTAATTTGAGATCGACTGCTCGATTCGCCTCGAGACGCTTCTTCCAGTCACCTCGCCATGTCCGAAGCCTCGGGCCAAGATTTCTGAGGCCCTGCAACGAGAATAAGTCCGGCGAGAGCGGAACCACTACGTAATCACATGATATTAGTGCCGCACGGTTTATGGCCCCAAGGTTTGGACCCAAGTCGACTAGGACAAGTTTTGCCTCGTGTAGTTGGGCCGCATTCTGCATGATTCGCCAAAAGGCCGAAGTAACGCGAAAGGCACGCTCGTCGCCGTCTAAACACTTTGGCCAGACCTCAGATAATTGATCCTCAAAGTTAGACAGCGCTAAGTCTCCGGGCAGCAGAACGAGTCTCCGCGTAATTCGCTCCAAGTTGGGTTGATTCACGTCGCCGACACCACGAATTAACGGTTGAATACAACCGAAAATCGTATCGGGATGATCCCCGTCGGGCCAAAGCTGAAGTAATTTGTCTTCGGACAGAAACGCAGCCGTCAAATTTGCCTGAGGATCGAGATCCACAGCTACCACGTTGATACCAAGGTCCGCGTACATCCACGCGAGGTGGTACACGATTGAGGTTTTCCCGACCCCTCCTTTGTTGTTAAAGAATGCGAGTATGTTTACGCTCAAGGTCGTCTCCTCAAAATTGCGAGCACATGCGCGTCCTCAACCTCATACTCTAAATCTGGATTGCTGTTGGCAGCGAGTTCTTTTCTCGCAAGGGCGATCCCGACTCCAAAACGCTGGACATAGCCGAGATTCTTCATTGCTTCAGCCAAGTGAGGACTGCGATAGTCTGTAATTCCAGCTGTTCCAAAGTTGTCTCGTGTTACTTGGCCAAACTGGACCGCCGGGGTTTTGGATTTCGATCCGGTCGCTGAACCACGTAATTCTGACAGGCGCATTAGTCGATTCATAATTCCGGTGCATGATCGCATTCCGGGATATTTGCTGCAATGCGACCAGAGGATAGTCCGGATGACGCAGTTCTGTCGATGCCGAGGTTATGTCTGTCGCCACCGAGATGTGCGCTTGTAATACGTCATCAAGGCCTCTAAGCATTTCAGGGAGAGGCCCGCTGATTTCCTTCTGATCCTTAATCGCATCGGTAAGTTCGGTACCGTCGATCCGTCGGAACTGGATGTATGCGCCGGGGATGTAGCCTGTGACGTCCTTGCCGACTGCGATCAACCCAAGTACAGTCGGCCTTTGTGGTTCTGCACCGGCGACTGTCGCGAGCCTCAAAGATGAAAGTTGCTGCTCCACAGTCCTGTTGTTTTGGGCCAAGACATCTGGCGCAAGAGCAGCCGGGAGATACAATTTGGAGAAAAGGTCAAGATCTAGATCGTCCAGCGAAGCAGAATGTACAGGCGTAATGTCGAACGGCAGATCCCGCGACCGTCGCTTCTCACTTAGTCGCCTTTCCTCGTCGACAGTTGCGATGGCCCGACGAGGACCGACACGAATACACACGCGACCTCTGAAGCGAACTGGGGGTGAAAACGACGGTTGCACGACTACGACCGCCATCTCGCAGCCGTTGATAACACGCTTTTCAACCGTCATGGTTGGGAATGGCGCGACATTTCCGTCTGATCTAATTCCTCCTAAATTTTGCAAGAGTTGGTCCGTAATCTGCAACCCTGCGCAGGTTCCATCATCTTTCGCGCCAACGAAGACTACACCGGGTTGCTGCCTATTGGGCATGTCGTTGGCGAACGCACAGATGGCCTCGGCAATCTTGTCTGAATCGGCGGCTGAAGCTTTGCGCTCGACTCTGTCAGATTCGATGTCGTTCAAGAGATCTCGAAGCTCTTCGTCTGTCACGTAGTCATGTTATCAGGGCAAAAGTTACAGCAGGTCCTTCGTCTCCGGCGGCAAGGCGCCCCCGCTCAGGATGACACGGTTATTACAACATTGAGTGGTGTACCAGCTATGCGCACGAGGACAAGCTCTTTGCGCGGAGGCTGCATGATGCGCTGCAGGGGCGCGGCGTCCGGTGCTGGCTGGATGAGAAGCAGATGCTGCCGGGCGATGACATCTACGAACAGGTGGACCGCGGGATTCGGCTGTGGGACAAGGTTCTGCTGTGCTGCTCGCGGCACTCGCTGACGAGCTGGTGGGTGGACGATGAGATTGATCGCGCGTTTGCCAAAGAACGCGAACTGATGAAAGAACGCGAGCGGAAGGTGCTGGCGGTGATTCCGCTGAACCTGGACGGGTATCTGCTGAGCGGGGAGTGGACGAGTGGCAAGGCCAAGCCGGTGCGGTCGCGGCTGGCGGCGGACTTTACGGGTTGGGAGCAGGATGCGCAGAAGTTCGAAGCGCAGGTGGAGAACGTGATCAAGGCGCTGCGGGCGGATGACGGCGGGAGGGAGCGGGCTCCGGAGCCGTTACTATAGGTCACACGGCCGGGGCTGAAGCCCCGAGTCATTCTTGTGGGCTGAGTCACCCGCCTAAAGGCGGGTGCTCCCACCAAATTCGCCATGCTAAAGCGTGGTGCTTCCACCAAAAGGCAGTTGTCAGTCGCCGGTTGTTCGTTGTTGGTCCTATTCTTTCCAACCTTCGCCAACACGCAAACGAAAGGACGGTGCACCCAGCGCTTTTTGAGACAGCGCCTAGAATGATCATGGATCGAATGCCATGAATTCTTCAAGCTGCCGTCTTAATCCGAATATGCGTTGCGCCCTCGCGTTGAGTCTGCTGGTCTGGCTTTCCTCGGCGGCGGTCGCTCAATCCGGTTTCGTCCACACCGCCGGCACGCAGTTAATTGATGGAACAGGCCATCCGCTCATGTTGCGCGGCACCAACCTCGGCAACTGGCTGGTGCGCGAAGGCTACATGTTTCACTTCGAGGGTGGCCCGCAGTCGGCGCGGGAGATTGAGGCGCTGACCAACGAACTGCTGGGGCCGGAGGAATCGGCGAAGTTTTGGAACGCCTACCTCGACCGCTACATCACCCGCGACGACATCCAGTTTCTCAAACGGGCGGGCTTCAATTCGATTCGCGTGCCCATCCACTACAAGTATTTTGAGAGCGACGACGCCCAGGGGTTCGCGTTGCTGGACCGTGTGATCGAGTGGTCGCGCGAGGCGGGGTTGTATGTGGTGATCGACATGCACGCCGCACCCGGCGGACAGACCGGCGCCAACATCGACGATAGCTGGGGGTATCCGTGGCTGTATGACAGCCCGCAGGAGCAGCAGCACGCAATCGACGTCTGGAAGCGCATCGCCGCACATTATCGCAACTCGGAAACGGTGCTGGGGTACGATCTGCTGAACGAGCCGATTCCCCACTTTCCCGAACTCAAGAAGTACAACAGCCAGTTGGAGCCGCTCTATCGTCGCATCGTGGCCGGCATCCGCGAGGTGGACAAAAACCACATCGTCATTCTCGGCGGGGCGCAGTGGGACACGAACTTTGCGGTCTTCGCGCCTCCGTTTGATTCCAACGTCATGTACACGTTTCACAAATACTGGATGAAGCCGGAGCAAGCGGAAATCCAGCAGTACGTCGATTTTCGCGACAAGTACCACGTGCCCATCTGGATGAGCGAGTCGGGCGAGAACACGGACGAGTGGATCGCACAATTTCGCGAGTTGCTCGACAAGAACCAGATCGGCTGGGCGTTCTGGCCCTACAAGAAGATGGACAGCCCAAGGTCGGTGGTGTCGTTCGGCAGGCCAGTTTACTGGGATGAGATCGTCGACTACGCGAAGCTTCCGGGCGGCACCGGCGAGGTGGAGAAGCACCTTGCAAAGCGTCCGCCACAGGAGCATATCAACGCCGCGTTTGCGCAGTTGCTCGAAAACATCTCATTCAGCAAGTGCCGGATCAACGAGGGCTACCTGAAGGCGCTGGGGATGAATGCCGCCCATTGAGTGGCGTCACTACGCTTCGTCCTCAGCAGTTCACACCGCTTGGTTTCTCCCGAGGTCAAAGCACACCCCCGCCCCGTTCTGTTAGCGGATTGAACATCTTATTACTCGCGCAGAGCATCTAAATCACACTGCTTCCGTCTAACCAGCTACCGCCAGGAGAAATCGTGAAAACTTCCGAAGTATTGCAAGCATGGGGCAGTATTCTATCCGGTCGAGTTCCGTCGATATCAATCGAGCTGACGCGCGAGTGTCCGCTGCGCTGCCCGGGGTGCTACGCCTACGAAGAAGGTCACTTAGGTTTACCGGGGGTCACGCTTCGTCAGCTTGCGGACTACAAAGGCAGTGCCCTGGTGCAAGGCGTGCTGCGACTGGTCGAGGAGCACCGGCCACTGCATGTGTCGCTCGTGGGAGGCGACCCGTTGGTGCGCTTTCGCGAACTCGAAGAACTGCTGCCCGAGTTGGACCGGCGCGGCATTCATGTGCAACTGGTGACCAGCGCCTTCCGTCCGATTCCGGCGCACTGGAACGCTTTGCCGCTCCTGAATATCGTGGTGTCGGTCGATGGGCTGCAGCCCGAACATGATGTGCGGCGCAAGCCCGCTACTTATGAGCGCATCTTGAAGAGCATCGCGGGAAGCAAGGTCACGATCCACTGCACGGTGACCGGGCAGATGATGCATCGACGGGGCTACATCGAGGACTTCGTTCGCTTCTGGAGCGACCGTCGGGAGACGAAACGAATCTGGTTCAGCCTCTTCACTCCGCAGCAAGGAGACGTGGCACCGGAAATTCTGACCAGCGATCAGCGTAGACGGATCATCGAGGAGCTGCTGCGACTGCGGGTTGACTATCCGCTGCTCGACATGCAGAAGGCCATGATCGAAGAGTTTCGGGTTCCGCCGGCGTCGCCCGAGGACTGCATCTTTGCCCGCACCACGCTCACCGTGTCGGCGGACTTGAAGACGCGGATCACGCCCTGCCAGTTTGGCGGCACTCCTGACTGTTCGCAGTGCGGCTGCATCGCGAGTATGGCGCTAGCGGCGGTGGGAAATCATCGAGTGGTGCCCGGCGTAACCGCCGGTCAGCTCTTCACCGTGTCCGCCCTGATCGGAAGGGGCGTGAACAAACTTCGCTCTCTGCGCGATACCAAAGAGATCGTCGCCTTCCCGGAACCGGTGGAAGATCGCGAGGTTGCGTAAGCGGGCGTCAGCTTGCAATAACGCGCCAGTGCGCCGTTACTGAGGCCGAATGTCGGCCAGCGCCCATTCGATGCGATCGACCTCTTCGCGAATCACGCGGATGGCCTGCTGGTGGCTGGGATACGGCACCGGCGGAATCGCTGCCACCGCGTGACGGATCTTGTAGTTCCGGTCCCAGACCTGGTTGATCTTCGCCGAGGTCAACAGGTGATGCTGGTAAATCTTCTTGGTCAGCTTCATGACGATCCAGGCGAAGGCCAGCCCGAACATCATTTCGATGGGAAGCCGATCGGTGGCGCCATCGAAATCGAAGAACAAGAGCCGGTAAACGGCTTCGCCAAGACCCAGTGACGCGAAGATCACTGCCATCCCAACCAACGCAAGTGTGAGGCGATCTACGGGACGAAGTTCCAACGACGATGGATTGCTGCCACGGTTTTCCACGAGTGCCACTGCTCCCAAGGGAATTTGTGATCGTTCAGAGTCCTATTGTCCTACAACCCTTGGTTTTTGTGGGCCACAGATTGAATTGGTTTGCATTTTTTTCAATTTTCTTGAAATCGGCGAAGGGGTGAGTTTACGGAGACTCTCCGGCAATCCATTCCGACTGACAGGAACGGGGTAAGTGGCTTCCTTCGGGATTTCGTCAAATTTCGGGAAGTCGCCGCCTGTGTGCCAGATACGGGCGGAAATCACACCGCAACGTGAGCCATGTCACAGCCTGACTGTTCCTGATCGCCCAGAATCGTAGGCAGCGAGGAAGCGGAATCAAGAGCCGAGGCTTCCTGGGAGGGCGGACATGTCTGAAGATAAGCGCGACGTTCTGGAAGTCTTACGTTACGAGCTCAATTTCATCGAACAAGGGGGCTATGGAAATTGGTATAGCACGCCTTGGGGGCCCGCTTCCATCTTTCAGGATTCCCTGACTTGCCCCAACCATGGCGATCCGACCCGTCCCCATGCCTGCCACGAGTGCCTGCTCTATGATTTCGTGCCTGAGGAATACCGCAACGAAGACGTTCCCTGCCATCACGTCCCGTTGAATAGACAGGGAGATACCATTGCTCAGCCCCCGCAGTCAGAAGAAGAGTTACGGGAGAACGTGAAGCATTGGCTTAAGCGCACTATCGCACGCATTGAGGCCGAGCGGGCGAAGAAGAATGGCAGCTCTGGCACCCAGCCAGTACCAGAGGTGAAGGCGGAGCGATCCGTTCCGAAATGAAACCGGTTCGGCAATAAATGGCCTGAGGCTTCTTGCCTGCCGCTCGGAGGCAGGTAAGATATCGAATTAATCACTGAATCCGGGAGTTCAACATGCCAAGGGCGTTCGTTTCCCTCGACCCTCGAGAAGCACTTCATCTCGCCATCTTTATCGAAGACCGGAATGCGGAAATCTACCATCGGTTTGCCGAAATGTTTACCGAGTTTCACGATGCGGATTCCCTGGAGATTGCCAGCGTCTTCTGGGACATGGCAGTGGAAGAGAAGCGGCACAGCGCGATCCTGCAGGAACGCTACCGGGAGCGCTTTGGCAGCGCCCGTTGCGACCTGACCGAAGAAGATCTGCAGGAGATGATTGAGGTACCCCGTCTGGAAGACGCAGACCTGTTCGCCGCCGGGCCGGACGGACAGAACAGCGCCCGCGAACGAGCGCTGCAGATTGCGTTAGCGGCGGAGACCAGCGCTCACGATTTTTACTGCAAGCTGGTGGAGCAGACGGAAGACGGGCCACTGCGCCGCCTGTATACCGAGCTGTCGATGATGGAAGACGGACACGTGGTCTATTTGCAGAGGACACTTGCGGAGTCGTCTGCGGACGACGGCGCAGGCGTGAATTAAGACCAGACCTGTAAACATCTCTGTCTGCACACGCCCTCCCCTACTGGCGATCTGCGTCCTTGGCATGCTCTAAGAGGCTGGTTCCAAACCTCCAACCCGACCATCACCAAAAGTGAGCAATATTGCTCAGGCACGAATCCGATTGATGTGAGACACTGACAGCTAACGGAGTTGCACTCCGAACTGCGATGTGTGGGAATTCTGCTACGTGACGCGTTCCTAGTGTGACTCCATCTTTATCTGAAGAGCGTCCTCTGCGACCTCAGCGCGCGACTGGCTGACCCGCCCCGGGCACCCTCGAAGGGAGCTACACGCGCGTGAATGTTCATCTGATCAACCCCAGCCATGTCTCGTTCGGAACCGCTGTCATTACTCCTCGCTGGCTGTACGTATTAGCCGGCGCCACGCCCAAGTCCTACGGCGATCCCATTCTGGTGGATGAAACCCTCGCCCTACTCGATCCTGCAACGATCCAGCCCGGCGATATCGTCGGCATTGGAGTCCATACGGGCAACGCGCTTCGCGGCTATGAAGTCGGCAGGGACGCGCGGGCGCGCGGGGCGTACGTCGTTTATGGTGGAATTCACGCCACACTTTATCCTGAAGAAGCGCTGCAACTCGGTGGCGCTCATGCCGTGGTAAAAGGCGATGGCGATGTGGTCTGGGCAACTGCGTTGGCAGACTGCCTGAGCGGCTCGCCGAAAACGATCTATGAGGGCGGTCGTATTGATGCCGACCAGTTCTCCGCCGCGCGCTGGGATTTGATTCCGCGCAAGAGTTATATGTGGGCGTCGGTACAGACAGTGCGCGGCTGTCCCAAGCATTGCTCGTTCTGCTCGGTGTGGCGTACCGATGGACAAAAGCCGCGTCAGAGACCGGCCGATGCCGTGGTTGAAGAGATTGTGGAGTTGCGTCGGCTCGGCTTCCGCTTCATCGCACTGGCTGACGACAATTTCTATCCTGTCACGTTGACCGATCTCGAGCTGGCGGGCCGCCAGAAGAACAAGGCGCATCTGTATCAACTGCAGAACATCCGGGCGGAGCGTTTTGAGTTGATGTCGCGCCTGGCGCGACTGCCCAAAGACACGGTCTTCTACACCCAGATCACGATGGAAGCTGCAGAGGATGACGAATTTCTCGACGCCATGAAGGCGGCGCACATTCTGGGAGCGCTGGTGGGCGTGGAAGCGGTCACTCCCGACGGCCTGAAAGACGTTTACAAAGACTTCAATCTCTCCGGACAGGCGCTGATCGACCGGCTGAAGAACTTCCGCAGTCACGGCATTCACGTTTTGGGTTCGTTCATCTTTGGGCTGCCCAGCGACAAGCCCGAAACATTCGATGCCACTGCGGCGCTGGCTGAGGCCGCCGACCTAACATTTGCACAGTTCGTGATCCTGACGCCGTTTCCCGGTACTGTCGATTTCGCCAAGTGGGAGAAGACCGTTGATGTCACTACGGCGCAGGTGAATGGCATTCCGCTAACCCGCCGCTGGCTGATCCCGCAAGAGTCGCGACCCAAGTATTTTGGGCTGCATCCCACTATGTCCGCCGACGAAGTGCGGCAACGGACGCAGGCCGTCTGGGACAAGTTCTATAGTTTCGACTCGATCTGGAGACGGTCGAGTTTCCTGAAGTCGGTAAAGGCACGAGCCGCGTTTGTCCTGATTTCGAAGATTTACCGCCAGATGTACGCGGACACCGGAATTACCACCGACAGCGCGCGCATGGCCCGATCCGCGAAAATCGCGAGTTGGCTGGCTAAGCCGTGCAGGCTACTGTTTGCAGGACGCCCGATGCCTGACTTGGAAGTACCTCCGGCGCCGGGAATATTCCCCGAACCCGAGATGGCCGCGGGGGACTAACGCGGTTCCGGAGTTGCTGTATCCAGTGGGTATCGTCCCCGGGGGACTCGAGGTTTCACACTCACGGTTTCCCAGCGTTGAAACGCTGGGCTTTCTTATGTCGTCCCGCGCAGCGCGGACTGGAGTGCGTACTGCACCGGGCATTGTTTCGCATGAGAGACACAGCAACACTGAAATTGCTCTAGCACTCCTCGACTCGCAGAGAGGCGGCGCCTTTCTCTTGTTTGGAATGGGGACGGATGCTAAGCGCATTCCAAGCGCTTGAGTTTGATTGCTCCCGCGTCGATCTGAGCAAGTTCGTAATGGGCCTGCTGGGTTAACCAACTGGCGGCGCTGCCGCCAAACACCTTCGACAGCCGCACGGCCATCTCAGGGGATACTCCGCGCTTCCCATTCACGAGTTCCGACAGCGTCGTTCTCGTGACACCGAGAGCCGCCGCGGCCTCGGTAATGCTCAGACCGAGCGGCTCAATGCACTGCCGCAATACAACGCCGCCTGGGTGGGGTGGATTCTTCATCGGCATCGGAGCATCTCCTGTCAGTGATAGTCGCAGTAATCTACATCCTTAACATCGCCATCCACAAAACGGAACATCACTCGCCAGTTGGCGCGAACCGTTACCGCCCAGAAGCTCTTCAGGTCGCCCTTCAGCGGATGGAGGCGAAAACCCGGCAAGTCCATATCCTCCGGAACCACAGCAACATCCAACCGCGCCAGAATGTCCCGAAGTTTGTCAGCGTGTTCAGCAATCACGCCTCGGGCGTCATTTTCCTCGTACAGCCGCTTCAATCCCTTATGGCGTATCGTGCGGATCACTGAGCATAATGTAATGCGTTACGTTACGGGCGTCAACCGGCCCAGGAACGAAAAAGGCCCCGCAGTCGAAGGGCCGATTCCGGATGATGCGACCCGGGCTACGCCGCCACTGCCGCCTGGTATTCCTCGTAGCTGTCCTTGAAGTCGGTGATGCTGTGGTCGTGCTCGAAGTGCCAGATGCGGGTGGCGACTTCGTCGATCAGGTCATGATCGTGTGAGACCAGCAGCACCGTTCCCTGGAAGCGCTGTAGCGCGATGTTCAGGGCGTTGATCGACTCCAGGTCGAGGTGGTTGGTCGGCTCGTCGAAAATCAGCACGTTCGGCTTCTGCAGCATGAGCTTGCAGAACAGCAGGCGCGCCGCTTCTCCGCCGGAGAGCACGTCAGTCTTCTTGTTGCCGTCTTCCTTCTGAAACAGCATCTGCCCGAGCAGCCCGCGAATCTCTTCGTAGGCGGCGCCGGGTTCCCACTGGTGCAGCCAGTCGGACACCGTCATGCCCGGTTGGATCAGCGCTTTGTGGTCTTGCGCGAAGTAGCCGACTGAAGCCTCGTGGCCCCAGATAACCTTGCCGTTATCGATCAGCGGTCCGTCGTAACCGCTGGTCTTGCGTAACTCCGCTTCCGGCGTCGTCGGAGAGTTCGCCAGAATCGCATTCAGCAGCGTGGTCTTTCCCGCTCCGTTGCGGCCCATGAGCGCGATCTTTTCACCGCGATTGACGTTCGCGGTGAATCCGCGAAGCACGTCGTTGTCGCCGTACGACTTGGTCACGCCGTGCAGTTCGAGGACGTGCTTGCCGGAAGGCCGCTTCTGTTCGAACTTGAGGAAGGGACGCTGAATGTTCGATCGCGCCAGTTCACCTACCGCCAGGCGCTCCACTTCCTTGCGCCGCGACTGCACCTGGCTCGATCGCGTACCCGCCGAGAAGCGCGCGATGAATTCGTTCAACTGTGCGATCTTCTTCTCGCGCTGGGCGTTCTGGCTCTCGATCTGCGAGCGAATCTGGGTCTTGGCCAGCACCATCTCGTCGTAAGTACCCGTGTAGGTGATGATGGTCTCGTAATCGATGTCGGCGATATGCGTGCAGACGCTGTTCAGGAAGTGGCGGTCGTGCGAGATCACAATCAGAACGCCGTCGTAGTTGTTCAGAAAGCCCTGCAACCAGTGGATCGAGTCGAGATCGAGGTGGTTCGTGGGCTCGTCCAGCAGCAGAGCCTGCGGATGCCCGAACAAGGCCTGCGCCAGCAGCACGCGGACTTTCTGTCCGCCCTGCAGCTCGCTCATCTGGCGCTCGTGCAGTTCGTCG
This sequence comes from uncultured Acidobacteriaceae bacterium, assembly GCA_963758255.1. GTDB lineage: Bacteria > Acidobacteriota > Terriglobia > Terriglobales > Acidobacteriaceae > DASRAA01. The sequence goes on along the minus strand of CAVWUX010000001.1, from coordinate 520,077 downwards.
TCAATGTCGAGACCCTTGCAGCAAAATCGCCGCGTCGGCCTCGGCGGAGTAGCCATCTTCCTCGCCCACGATGCCTTCCAACTCGCCCAGGCGCATGCCGTCTTCGTCGGTGAACTCAGGCTTGGCGTAGATGAGATCGCGCTCTTGCAGCGCCTCCCACAGACGCTTGTTGCCCATCATGACCGTGTCGATCACTCGAAACGCATCAAAGGCGAACTGGTCCTGGTTCAAGACACCGAACTTCCTAGGGCGGACCACGCTTCCCTTCTGGGGGTCGAGTTCTCCGGTCAACAGCTTCATGAACGTGGACTTGCCGGAGCCGTTGGGGCCAGTAAGGCCGTAACGTTTCCCGGGAGTAAACGCGGTGGACACGTCTTCGAACAACACTTTTGCGCCGTAGCGCATGGAAACTGCACTGACTGAAATCATGGTTTGTCTGGGACTGCGGAAATTCGCTAACAGGGCGGGTCGCAGCTACTTATTTAGAGTAGCATGGCGACCCCGGGGGTTCAGACTCTTTCGCTCCCCCGAGTATCGGACTCCTCGCGTGGCATATACTTATGTGGCATAAACGACAGGTACGAAAGGTCACACCAGCAGCGCTCGCGTTGCGAATCGTCGGTGCGACTCGTGGTTACGGCGTCGACATGATTTTGATTTGACGCCCAAGGATTCCGATATGAGTAGGCAAACTGTTTTGCTCACATTTCTCCGTGAATGTACCGCCCTCTTCTGCATCGCTGCGCTTGCCTGTGGAAGTCCGGCATGGGCGCGTCCGCCGCTGCAAAACGCTCCGGCCGACGCTCAGGCCGCCACGCTGCCGGCCGATCAGCTCGATTCCCTGGTAGCTCCAGTCGCGCTTTACCCCGACCCTCTGCTCAGCCAGGTGCTTGTAGCCTCGACCTACCCGCTGGAAGTCATTCAGTTGCAGCAATGGCTGGCCCAGAACAAGGGGAAGGACGAGAAGGCACTGGCCGAAGCGGTCAAGAAACAGAATTGGGACCCCAGCATCCAGGGATTGGCCGCCTTGCCCGATGTCGTGAAACTCCTGTCGGAGAACATCAAGTGGACGACCGACCTCGGTAATGCGTTTCTCGCGCAGCAAAACGATGTGATGGATGCGGTTCAACGCATGCGCAAAAAAGCGAAAGACGCCGGTAACCTGAAATCGTCCGAGCAGGTGAAGGTCGAGACCCAAACGGTTGATAGCCAGCCGGTAATTATCGTTCAGCAGGCCAACCCCCAGGTTGTTTATGTTCCGAGCTACAACCCTACCGTTGTTTATGGCCCTCCGGTTTATGCGTATCCGCCCATCGCGTACCCGCCGCCGGGATATTACGCGGCTGGCATGGCCATCTCGTTCGGCGTGGGTGTAGCCATGGGTGCGATGTGGGGTGGCGGTTGGGGCTATAACTGCGGATGGCACGGCGGCAACAACAACATCACCATCAACAACAACAATAACTTCGTCAACAACAGTAATCGCGTCAACGGCGGCAACCGCGTCAACAGTGGCAATAGCAACTGGCAGCACAATCCCCAGCATCGCGGCGGCGCGCCTTATTCCGACCGTTCCACCGCCAACAAGTACGGCGGCACCGCTCGCGGCGACTCTATGCAATCGCGCCAGAACAATGCCCGCCAGAACCAGGCGCGGCAGCAGGGCGGCGCAGGCACTCGTGACGCCGCCAATCGTGGCGGTGCCAATGCCGGAAATCGTAGTGGGCCCAGCGCGGGAACGATGGATGCCAATCGCGGCGGAGCCAACGCCGGCAACCGCGGCGGCGCTAGCGCAGGGACCATGGACCGCAGCAATGCCGGTAATCGCAGCGGAGGCAGCAGCGGAGGCGGCAACCGCGTCGGCAACCAGCGCGTTCCCAGTTCTCCCAGCTCGACCAACAGAAGCGCCTTTGGTGGCAGCGGCACGAGCGGCGGCGGGGCCCGTGCCAGCCAATCGCGAGGCTCCTCCAGCATGGGTGGCTCACGCGGAGGAGGAGGGGGCCGTCGCCGTTAGGCAACGGACATCATCATGAGCGAGGCCATTATGAAATCAAAAACATCCGAATGCAAAAAACGCAATACGACTCTCGTCCTGATGCTGGTTGCGCTGTGCTGCTTCAGTTCTGCGCTCGCAGTGGCGCAAACTCAACCGGAAGCTAAGCCGGCAACACCTGCAACTCAGCCCAAGTCGTCGCCGAAAACACCTCCCGCAGGCGCACGGGCCTTCGACACGCCCCAGGCTGCCGCCGACGCACTCGTCAAGGCCGCGAGCGATTTTAACGTTCCCGAATTGCTGGCGATTCTCGGTCCCGAGGGCAAAGATATCGTTGCCTCCGATGACACCGTGCAAGACAAGAACCACGCCGAGCAATTCGCCAAGGACGCTGCCGCGAAACTGGATGTGGAAATCAGCAAGTCGAATCCCAATCGCGCCACGGTCGTCGTTGGCGACAATCTATGGCCGTCTCCGGTTCCGATTGTCAAGGTGAACGGCAAGTGGTATTTCGATACCAAGCAAGGCAAACAGGACATTCTTTACCGCCGTATCGGCGCCAACGAACTCGACGCCATCACGGTTTGCCGCGGCTATGTCTCGGCCCAACTGGAGTATTCCGAAACCGCCCACGATGGCATTAACCAATACGCGCAGAAGATCATCAGCACGCCGGGTAAGCAGGATGGGCTGTACTGGAGAGACTCTGACGGCAAATCGGCTGGCCCGATAGGTGAGCCGGTGGCCAAAGCGATCGAAGAGGGCTATAGCTCCAAAAAGGAAGGCTTCCACGGCTACTACTTCAAAATCCTGAAGGGGCAAGGGTCCGCCGCACCGAACGGCGCGATCAACTATGTCATCGAGAACGTCATGATCGGCGGCTTCGCCCTCGTCGCTGTCCCCGTCGAGTATCGCGTTACCGGTGTCAAGACCTTCATCGTGAACTATGACGGAGTCGTATACCAGAAAGACCTGGGACCGGACTCGCTGGAAATCGTGAAGAAGATGGAACTGTACAACCCCGACAAGACATGGCAGGCTACAAACGACGCCTGGCCCCAGTCCGTCGAATACGGCAGTGGCACTGACTAAACAGGGTTCCAGGCGCGTGCCGGGTGGCCCATCCTTTCGCGTTCTTTGCGAAAGGGTGGGATTGCCGGGTACCTCATGCTTTCGCCTTCCCTTGGCGAATGGGTGAGATTGAAAGAATCGGTGCCCCGCTCAAGCGAACCTTGAGCGGGGATTTTTTTTGGTCTTGTTACTGACAACTGCTAACTGACAACCTTCTCAGGTTATAATCCGCCTCACCAATGACACTGACCCCAGGTACGCGACTGGATGGTTACGAGATTCTCGGCCCACTCGGCGCAGGTGGAATGGGCGAGGTCTATCGCGCCCGTGACGCTACCCTGAAGCGCGAAGTCGCCATCAAGGTCCTCCCCGAGTATTGGTCGCGCGACCCCGAGCGTCTCCATCGCTTTGAGCAGGAAGCCCAAGCCACCGCCGCTCTGAGCCATCCCAATATCGTTTCAATTTTTCACGTCGGCCAATACAACGGCTCCCCTTACATCGTCACCGAATTGCTCCACGGTGAGACACTGCGCGAGCGTCTGCGCAAAGGCCCGCTGCGCTTGGTGAGGCCATCGATGTCGGCGGCGACATTGCCCGCGGGCTGGCTGCCGCTCATGATGCCGGAATTGTTCACCGCGACCTCAAGCCCGAGAACATCTTTGTAACGAAAGACGGGCGCGTCAAAATCCTCGACTTCGGCTTAGCCAAGCTCAATCCGGCAAAGTCCGCAAGTTCCGACGGTCCCACTGCGAGCTTTCAGCAGCAGACCGACCCTGGCCATGTGCTGGGCACCGTGGGCTACATGTCTCCAGAGCAAGTACGCGGACAATCCGCCGACGCGCGCAGCGACATCTTCGCGGCCGGCGCGGTTCTCTACGAGATGCTGACCGGGAAGCCTGCCTTTCGCAAGGCGACGTCTGCGGAAACCATGAGCGCGATCCTGAACGAAGACCCTCCGGCGGTTTCGCAACTGGCGCCGAGTCTCCCGCCAGGACTGCAACGATACGTGAACCGCTGCCTGTCGAAGAACCCGGCAGCAACGCATTCAGCACGCAACCGATCTGGCGTTTGCGCTGGAAGCCCTGTCAGATTCGGGCAGCGCAGGCGTTGCCGCAGTCAAGGAGCAGGCCTGGGCAAAAAGATGGGTCTGGATCGCGGGAGCAGTGGCCGCCATCGCGATTGCGGCAGCGGTATTCGTTTGGTGGAGAGTCCCGCCCGCCGTTCCAGTGGTCGAGGCTATTACTCAACTCACCGACGATGGCGAACCTAAGAATTGGGGATCGGTTGTCAACGACGGTACCCGAATCTATGTCAATGAAGGTTCGGCCGGTAGCAAGAAAATGGCGCAGGTGTCGGTTGCCGGAGGTGAAACGAACATAATCTCGACGAGACTGGAGGACCCGCAGATAGAGGGGATTGCACCCGACGGATCCTCATTACTGGTGTTTGACACATCTCGTGGAGGGGGTTCTATTTACCCTATCTGGAAGGTTCCGCTTCCCAGCGGAGAACCACGACGCCTGGGCACACTTGAAGGACAGGATGGCAGCTTCTTTCCGGATGGGCGGGTGATATTCGTCAAAGGTGCGGACATTTATGTAGCTGACAAAGACGGCTCGAATCCTCGCAAGTTGGTCACAACTCCTGGCACAGTCTGGTGCCCGAGAGTTTCGCCTGATGGCAAACGAATTGTCGCGTTGAGCTACCTCGCTCAACAGGGTGCTCTTTCGCTTGCAGAAGTCGCACCTGACGGATCGGGATACCACGAAATCGCGAGAGGCACTGAGTCTAACCCAGTCCGATGCTCTTACTGGTCTTCCGACGGGAAATGGCTCTTCTCGCGTTTTGGAACCGACATTTGGTTGCTTCCGGATTCCAATGGGCTGCTTGCTAGGAATCGGAGGCCGATACAACTTACGCATGGTCCGCTCAAGTACGGAAGCCTTTCACCAGATCGCGATGGACAACGTTTGTTCGCAATCGGTGCAAAACAGCGCGGAGAACTAGTCCGCTACGATGAGAAATCTAAGCAATTCCTTCCAATGTTGCCCGGCATATCCCCCATGAGCGTCAGTTTTTCACGAGATGGACAATGGATGGCCTACGCTTCATATCCAGATCGCACACTCTGGCGGATCAGGGCTAATGGGACCGATAAGAGGCAGCTCATCTATCCACCGATGGAAGCGGTGTACCCATCTATTTCGCCGGACGGGACAAAGGTGGCTTACGGAGATAAGGGTAAATTATTTGTCATTAACGCTGACGGGTCGAACCATCGAGAAATACCAACCGAAGGGGCTTCAGATGCGCCGAAGTGGTCACCAGACGGAAAAGTACTTGTCTTCGAGGAGCAGCTTCCCGGAAAGAGTACGGTCGAAAAAAATTCGAATCACATGGTATTGCTTGACTTGGAGAACGGGAGGAGATCCGTCATTCCCGCGGCCCCGGGAGTAGGTTGGGGCTTCTGGGTAGACTCACATACGCTGGTTGCAGGCAACGAAGACTCACTCCTGCTGGTCGATATCAGGACTGGTGAGGGAACCAAGTTGTTCTCCGGTTTGTTTGTCGACTGGAATGTTTCTTTAGATGGACAGTATGTGTACTACACCACCGGGGGACCAGATCCTAAAACCATGCGCATTCGGTTGAAAGATCGCAAAGTGGAAGAGGTCGCTAGCTTGAAAAATCTGCGCCGAGCAACCGACGTCTACACTTACATTGCTGTCGGGCCCGATGGTTCACCCTATCTTCACTCGCGATATCGGCTCCCAGGAAATCTACGCCCTCACCATCCGCTGGCCCTGAGGCAATCTGTTAATGCCTCAAGGTTGTCATCACGAGGTCGCGCAGCGACCGAGGGATCTGCTGTTTCTTCTCGCCGTCATCTTGAACGAAGGTTGACTGGAATCTTCGCACTCTCTCTATCCACTATCCCCTAACCACCATCCACTGCCTTATCACCTCGCTACGTGACCTGCGTCCTATCGCCGCCCCTTGTCCTCTACGTATGATCCCCGTGAAGAGGACGGGGAGATTCGTGTCTCCCGCCATCGAGACCGCATGCAGACACCAAAGCAACGGCCGCTCTTGCCAACTTCCCGCCGCGCAGCATACCTCCAAGCTCTCGAACATACCGCTAAGTCCTTATTCCAGAGGATTTTACGTATAACTCCTACGCGCTCTAGATTTTGCGCCATATTTCATATGCAAGTAACTGATTCTAAAGATTCGAGGGGGGAGGGGGGAGGGGGTACCCCACGCGCGAATTTTCCCGATTCTGGGATACGCATCCAGGCTCGCTCTGCCGTCCGATTAGACTAAGGGCAAGGACACTAATTTCCATGGACCGCCTGTACTACGACAACCCGTCGCTGCTCGAGTTCGAAGCCACGGTGACCGCCGTCGAAGATCGCGGCGAGCAAGGGGTCGTCTCCCTGGATCGATCGGCTTTCTATCCCACCAGCGGCGGCCAGAACTTCGACACAGGAGAGATTTTCGGCATCGCGAACGGCTCCCGCGTTCGGGTGCTCGACGTCGTGGAGCAGGAAGGCACGGGCGACGTGCTGCACCTCGTCGAGTGCCCCCCGGGCTGGTTAAAACCTGGCGTCCCGGTTCGCGGCGAAGTCGATGCCGTCCGGCGTCGCGATCATATGCAGCAACACACGGGGCAGCATGTTCTTTCGGCGGCCTTCGAGAAGCTTGTTCGGCTTCGCTACGGTGTCCTTTCACATGGGCGAGGAAACCTGCACCATCGACCTGACGGCCGAAAAAATCAGCGCTGCGCAATTGGAGGCAGCCGAGCGACTATCGAACGAAGTCATCTTCGAGAATCGCCCAGTTGAGATTCGCTATGCCAGCCCTGACGAGGCGCGCACCATGGGCGTGCGCAAGATTCCTCCGGCGGTGCGCGAGAAGCTGCGGCTCATCGACATCCGCGACTTCGACCTGAATGCCTGCGGCGGAACGCACGTGCAGAGCACCGGACAGATTGGCTGCGATCCTGTTGCGCAAAACGGAAAAGGTGAAGCAGGGCGTGCGCGTGGAGTTCGTCTGCGGCCTGCGCGCCGTGAGCCACCGCCCGCCGTGATTTTCAGACGCTGACCGAGACGCCGCGGCGCTGTTTTCCGCCCAGATCTGCGGAGGCTCCCTCAGCAGGCCCGCAAGGCGCTCGGACGAAGTCAAAGGCCGCGCAAAAGGCGCAGCACCGGCTGCTGGAGGAAGTCGCCGAGTTGCAGGCTGCGAACTTGTTGCGGGCGGCAGAGGAACGTCCCAGCGGCAGCGAGCAGAAGCTGGTCGTCCGAGTTCTTCCCCGACCGCAACCTCGATTTCATCAAGATGCTGGCGCAGAAGACTGATCCGGCAGGACAAAGTAGCGGTGTTTGTTGGGATGCGGAGGCGCCCAGCCATCGCTGGTCTTCGCGCAAACCCCGGGCCTGCCGAACGACATGGGCGCACTGATGAAGGAGACCCTACAGCGGCTGGGAACTCGTGGCGGAGGCAATCGCGACATGGCCCAGGGCGGAGCACCCGACGCCGCCGGCGCGGAACAGGCCCTCCTGGAAGCCGCCAGCACGATAGGATAGGAACACCAGCGCGTCGCGCTTTGCAGGATCGCTTTGGATAATCGTCTCATTCTCGTCACCGTCCTGATCCGCCTCGGCGTGGCCGCGGCGATCAGCAGCGTGCTGGTGCGCGCCCGCCGCTTCCGTGTGCTGTTGTTTCGTGAAGAGCGCAACCTGGGTGAGAAGATCGAAATCGTCCTGATCATCGGAATCCCGATAGCGCTCGGCGTCCTGGTGCGCGGCTGGGTACGTAACTTCTACGCTGCCGACATCTCGTTCGAGGGCGCCATCCTGATGGGCGTGATCGGCGGACGGCTGGCCGGAATATCGGGCGGAATCCTGGTTTCGCTGCCGGCACTGCTGCTCGGCGAATGGCTGGCTCTCCCCATGAACGTGCTGGCGGGCGGGCTGGCCGGTCTGCTGCGTCACCTTGCGCCGGAGCGCGAGGCGGTCTGGTCGTTTTCTCCGCTGTTCGACCTGAGTATTTATCATTGGATTCGCCGCAGCATTCGCAAGTCGTTGATCGACTGGCAGACTTCCTTCTTCCTGTTGATCCTGGCCCTTGAGTTCGTGCGCATCCAGTTGCATCGCGCGTTTCCGCGCCGCATCTTCGCGCTCGACAGCGAAAACTGGCTGGTGGAGCTCGCGATCTATGCCGGGACCGTCATGGCGGTCGCCATCGCGCTCAAGGTCTTAAACAACGTGCGCATCGAAATGAAGCTCGAGCAGCAGGAACGGTTGCTGCTGCAGACGCGCATGGAAGCCTTGCAAAGCCAGATTAATCCTCACTTTCTGTTCAACACTTTGAATTCGGTGTCATCGCTGGTGCGCCGCGATCCCGATTCGGCGCGCGAGATGATCGTCAAGCTCAGCAACATCCTGCGAAGGCTCCTGCGCAAGGGGGACGCATTCGTTCTATTGCGCGAGGAGGTCGAGTTTCTCGACGACTATCTCGACATCGAAGTCGTGCGCTTCGGGCGGGACAAACTCAAGGTGGTCAAGGAACTCGAACCGGCTTCACTGGATCATCTGGTGCCCAGCATGATCCTGCAGCCGTTGGTGGAGAACTCGATCAAACACGGTCTCACCGACAAGGTCGAAGGCGGCAGCATTCACATTCGTAGCCGGTCCGCCGATAGCCGGATCGTGATCGAGGTCGAGGATGACGGAGTCGGCATGCCGGAATCGGGGACCAGCAGCTCGTCAGGCACGGGGATCGGCATGGTCAACGTCTCGGAGCGTCTGCAGGTTGTGTATGGAGACGCGGCTGAGATCACCATCGAAAGCCAGCCCGGCCGCGGGACGCTGGTGCGCCTCGTGCTCCCGGTATTGCTGGCCGAGGAGATGGGCGGTTCGGTGGCCGGGGCTCTTTACGAGGCCCGCTCCAGCACTTCGAGGTAATAGTCCTCGTACATCGGAATGATCTTGGTGGAGCAAAATCGCGCCTGCGCACTAGCGCGCGCGCTGACGCCCATGTCTTCCAGCCTCTCCTGGTCAGACAGCAGTTCGACGGCGTACCTTGCCATTGCTTCGACATCCCCAACGGGAGCAAGAAATCCGGTTTTAGCGTGCTGGATCACCTCGGGCACGCCGCCGGCGTCGGTGGCGATGGGCACCACCTGGCACGCCATGGCTTCCAGCGCCACCAGACCGAAAGACTCGAGCTGGCTGGGCAACAGCAGCACATCGGCAAGCGGCAGCTTGTCGTAGATACCGTCCTGCTTCCCGAGGAAATCGATCTTGCCGTGGATTCCCTTCTCGACGGCCAGCCACTCGGCGCGTGAACGCTCGGGACCATCGCCGATCATGATCAGACGTGCCGGCATCTGCTTCTGGACACGATCAAAGATCTCGATGACATCCGGAATGCGCTTCACCGGACGGAAATTCGACAAGTGCACCAGGATCTTCTCCTCGGGCTTCGCCCATTCCGACCGGTGCCGCATGATTTCAGGCGTGCGATGGTACATATCGCAGTTCACGAAGTTCGGGATCACCTTGATCGGGGTGGCGATCTCAAACACTTCCACGGTTCGCCTGGCGAGATACTGCGAGACCGAAGTGACTCCATCACTTTGATCAATGGAAAATCGAGTAATGGGCAGGTACGACGGATCAGCTCCGACAAGGGTGATGTCGGTCCCGTGGAGCGTGGTCACGTACGGCAGCTTGCGGCTCGCGCGTTTGTGGTCACACGCGAGCATCTGCCGCGCCAGCATCGCGCTCACCGAGTGCGGGATCGCGTAATGCACATGCAGCAGGTCGAGATCGTAGATCTCTGCGACTTCGGCCATACGGGTGGCCAGAGCGAGATCGTAGGGAGGATATTCGAACAGCGGATAGCGCGAGACTTCCACTTCGTGATAGTGAATGTTGGGCTGTGTCTCGGTCAGCCGGATGGGCTGAGAGTACGAGATGAAATGCACTTCGTGTCCGCGCTGGGCCAGTTCCAGCCCAAGTTCGGTGGCGACAATGCCGCTGCCACCATAGGTGGGATAACACGTGATTCCAATTTTCATCGGGAAGGGCTCTCGAACAGACTACTCGCGATTGTGCGCCGCATGATCTCTGATTCGCGACGCGATCAGACCATTGGATGGAATCCGTGCTGCGGAGATTCAACGCACGGCCCGAACAACTGCCACCCATCTCAGTGGATTGCGGACCATCACGATACTACGTTGCCGCTGGTGAGTTTCGCGGTCAGCAAAAACGCCCGCCAAGGCGGGCGCAAGCACGAAAGCATCCTAATCTAGCCGAGGTTCAGGGCGCGCTTGAACGAGCCTTTGTCGTTCTTGATTTTTTCCTGCAGCACCATGATGGCGTAAATAAGCTGCTCGGGGCGCGGAGGGCATCCCGGAACGTATACGTCCACGGGAATCCACTGGTTCACGCCTTGCACCAGCGCGTAGTTATTGAAGACGCCACCCGAGGTCGCGCATGCGCCCATGGAGATGACCCACTTGGGCTCGGGCATCTGCTCGTAGAGTTCGCGGATCACCGGCGCCATCTTCTGCGAAACCCGGCCGGCAATGATCATCAGGTCCGACTGCCGAGGCGAGGGACGAAACACTTCGGCGCCGAAGCGCGCAATGTCGAATCGCGAGGCACCCATCGACATCATCTCGATGGCGCAGCAGGCCAAGCCAAACGTCATGGGCCAGATGGAGTTTTTCCGCACCCAGTTCACGACGTTGTCGAGCGAGGCGAGGATCACGCCTTCGTGCTGCTGCTCGCCGAAGGTGGCGCGCAGTGTCTTAGCACGTTCTTCTTCCGAGCCGCCCAGGTTGCCGTAGCGCTCGGCTCCTGTCTCCGGGTTCTCGAATTTGGGGATACGCGTACCGGAATTCATTCGCTTATTATACCCACTTTGTTTGACGCCCCGCAGACCAGCAAGGATGCATCGTGGTTACAGAACCGAGCTCAGTTACGCGCAGGTGAACGCCTTCACCATTCGGATCACGGGCAGAGTCAGGCCGTGCTCAAGAGGAACTTCGATTCGCTCCGCTTCGCGATAACCGTGCGCGGAATATAACGCCACGCCTGTCAAGGTGGAGGCCATTTCAATCTGCCGAAATCCCTCGGTCAACGCGGCCCGCTCGCAGGCACGGACCAGCGCGCTGCCTATGCCGCGACGCTCCCAGCCCGGCCTGACGAAGAAAGCACGTATGCGTGCCGCGTCAGTCTTGGGATCGAGCAAATCGGGCTCGCGGGTGGGACGATGCTGATCGCCGCCAAACAGCGTTCGCCGACGGCTCCAGCCGCCGCAAGCCACAATCCGGCTGTCCTGGTCCACGGCAAAATAGGTGCCGTCGTGGATCAGCTGCGTGTCCACGCCGTACACCAGACGAATCGCGGCCTCGCGCTGTTCGTCGGAGTAGTCGTTGGCCTGCAGAAACCACACCGACTCAGCGACCAGTGCCTGAAGGACTACCAGGTCATCCATCGCCGCCAGACGGATTGTGACCGGACTAGGCGATTCGTTCATCTGAACTTGCGCGAATTACGGCGTCACAACCACCTTCCCGAACTGTCCTCCACTAGCCAGATACTCATGTGCGGCGCGGGTTTCACTGAGAGGAAACGTGCGATCGACTACCGGCTTCAGCTTGCCGGAGAATACGTGCTTGAGTACCTCATCCAGTTCGGCCTCTCCGCCCATGTAGCTGCCGTGAAAGGATAGCTGGCGCGCAAACAGCACCCGCAGGTCGAGGCTGGCGTCGTAACCCGTGGTCGCGCCGCAGGTCACCAGCGTTCCCCCGTATTTCAGCGACTTGATGCACTCTGCCCACGTGGCCGTGCCTACATGTTCAAAGACGATGTCCACGCCGCGGCGATTGGTGATGCGCTTTACTTCGTCGGAGATCTTCTGCTTGTAGTGGTCGATGGTGAAGTCGGCTCCGAGTTCTCGCGCCTTGGCCAGCTTGCGTTCATCGCCCGCGGTGGTGATGACCACAGCCCCGAGCATCTTGCAGATCTGGATAGCGGCGGACCCTACGCCGGAACCGGCGCCCATCACCAGCACCGTCTGACCCGCGCGTAATTTCGCGTTGCCGACCAGCATGTGCCAGGCCGTCAGGAAGACCAGCGGTACCGAAGCCGCCTCGACGAAGCCGAGCGCATCAGGAATCGGGATGACGTTCACTCTTGGAACCGCGATCAGTTCGCAGTTCCCTCCTTCGGCGTTATTTCCCAGCACGGCAAATTGCGGACAGAAGTTCTGCCTTCCGCTGTTGCATAGTTCGCAGTGTCCGCAGAACAGCATCGGCGACAACAGGACGCGGGTACCAGGATTCGAGGTCGGTGATGTACTCGCCGCACTCCGCCACCTCGCCCGCGATATCGCTGCCCAGGATGTGCGGCAGCTTGACGCCCGGGAGTCCTTTGCGCACCCACAGATCAAGATGGTTGAGCGCACAGGCACGAATGCGAATCAGCACATGGTCTTTGCGCAATTCGGGATCAGGCGCATCTTCGTACTTGAGGACTTCCGGACCACCGAACTCATGAATGCGAACTGCTTTCATGGCGCACTCCCTCTATTGCGACAAATCAATGCCAGGAACTCATGACTCTACGTTCTTTCACGCCGGCTTCGCAAGGACGCGAAACACCGCTAAATCTTCGGCGTCGCATTCGCCTCGTCCAAGACGGCGACGACCAGCTTCCCGCGACCTTGTCTGCGCGCAACCTTTCCCGCGTAGGCCGCGGGTGCCTGTGCGAACGGCACTACTACGTCCACGACCGCCCTCAGGCGGCCTGCGTCCAGCAGTCCCGCGATTTCGATCAGTTGCTTCTGATTCGGCTCGACAATGAAGAACGCCTGTTTGACCCTATCCTCAGTTGTGTCCTCACCATCCGCCGCGATAGTAATCATCCGCCCGCCCGGCTTGAGTACGCCCCATGATCGCTTCAGCGTGTCGCCGCCGACGGTATCGAATACGAGGTCCACGTCCTGAACCTTGTCTTCGAAGCGAACCGCCTGATAGTCGACAACCTGCGCGGCGCCTAACTGCGACACGAACTCAAGATTGCGGGACGAAGCAGTCGCAATGACGTACGCGCCACGCCAGTGGGCCAGTTGTATGGCGAACAAGCCCACTGCGCCGGCACCGCCGTGCACGAGTACGCGTTCTCCGGCCTGCAACTTCCCACGGTCGAACAGCCCCTGCCACGCGGTCAGCGCTCCGATGGGAACGGAAGCAGCTTCGGCATGACTTAAGCTCAGCGGTTTTGGCGCAACCGATAACGGCAGGGTGACGCAGTATTCCGCCGTCGCTCCATCGCCGAACCAGTCGTTCATACCATAGACTTCCTGATCCACGCTGACGCCCTCAACATTCTTGCCAAGCCCCGCGATGACGCCAGAGAACTCGTGTCCTGGCACGGCGCGGCTGCGCTTCCCACCATCCTTGCGATGAGTCGTGGGATACCACTTCAGTTCCGTCGGCGTCACTCCCGCCGCAACAACGCGGACCAGTACTTCGTCCGGACCAGGCTGCGGTCGGGGAGTTTCCTCTTCGACAAGCAGTGGCGCCGTGTCCGAATCTGTCAATCGCATTGCCTTCACGCTGCACCTCTTTCTTGGATGTTGCTCTGACTTGCCGCTGGGACGCGACTAGCCCACGAGATTCTAAAAGAACCTCTCCGCGCGAGCGCCAGCGGCGACCACAACCTCTCCCGCTTTGACTTCGCCGCTCTCACCCCTAATAATTGCAGAAGGCCGCAACGATGGACATCTACGAGCAAATCGTGCAACTCCGCCGTGAAGGACGCCGCGGCGCGGTCGCGACCATCACCAACGTCCGCGGCTCGATTCCGTCGTTCCAGACGGCGAAGATGCTGGTGCGCGATGATGGATCGATCGTAGGCACCATCGGCGGCGGATGCGTCGAGGCCGAAGTCTGGCAGGCGGCGCGCGAGGTCATGGAAGAAGAGAAGCCGCGCTCGCTGACATTTAACCTGAACAACAATCCCAAATACGATACCGGGCTGGTTTGCGGCGGCACGCTGGAAATCTTCATCGAGCCGGTGCTCCCGCCCGCACTGCTCTACATATTCGGCGCCGGACACGTGGCCTTCAACTTGTACAAGGTGGCGAAGATTGCGGGCTTCGACATTGTCGTAGTCGATGATCGCGAGAGCTATGCCAATCGAGAGCGCTTTCCCGATGCCCGTGAAGTCATCGCCGGAGATTTCGATCTCGTCGCCGAGCGCCTGCAATTGCCCGAAGCTGCCTACATCGTCATCGTCACTCGCGGACATCGCGACGACATGCGCGTGCTGCGCTGGGCCGTCAACGCAAACGCCCGCTATCTCGGCATGATCGGATCGCGGCGAAAAACCATCGCGATATACAAAGAGCTGGAAAATGAGGGCATGGAGGCAGAGAAGTTTGCCGGCATCCACGCCCCGGTCGGGCTCGAGATTGGCGCAGTCACGCCGGAAGAAATAGCGGTTGCCATCGTCGCCGAAATGATCGCTGTGCGCCGTCACGCACTGCCGAATGTACCCACCAAGGCCTACGATTACGCAGCCAGGGAATCGCGCTCAGAAGATTCCCAGGACGCCTTACACAAGACGACTGACAACAAGTAGCGTCGGCTGGAAGCCTCGAATAAACTGACAGGCCTCCCTCCCCTTTGGTATCTTCAAGCCATGCCCCAAGCAGCCAGCATCTGTGGAGTCATCCTCGCCGCTGGCGAATCGACCCGTATGGGCCGCGACAAGGCGCTGCTCCCCTGGCCGCCAGTGGCACAGGGTGCGCCCGCCGTGAACACATTCCTCGGCGCAATCATCGACCTGCTGCAGCAGCACACGGACCAGGTGATCGTGGTCGCGGGCAAGAATGTCGCCGAACTGCAGCCCATCGCAGATTCCCATGGGGCCTTCGTCGTCGTCAACCCTGCCCCGCAGAGGGGTCAGTTCAGCTCGCTTCAGATCGGTTTGCGCGAGGTGCTCAATCGTGGTCGCGACGCAGCGTTTCTGGTTCCCGTCGACCGGCCTCCCGTGCTGCCGGCGACGGTTCGTGAATTGCGCGAGGCATATCTCACCGCTGACACCGATGTGTGGGCAGTGGTGCCGGAGGTCTTGCGCGAGGGGACGGTGGTCCACGGACATCCCATCCTGGTCGGCCGTGACCTGATCGAAAAGTTTTTGCGTGCTCCCGCGAACGCAGTTGCCCGCGAACTCGAACACCAGCATCAGCAGCACGTCTTCTATCTACGCGTCGCGGACGCACGGATCGTCGAGAACATCGACACGCCGGAAGACTACCAGCGGCTCTTGCGCACAGAAACCGTTGCCGCCGATACCACGTTCTGATTTCGTCCGACATGAGCGATCCGGCAGCAGAGTTCATTGAATCCGTACTGACGCTGAAACCAGAGATCGCCGTGTTCGACTGCGACGGCACGTTGTGGAGTGGCGATGCGGGCCGCGACTTCTTTTATTGGGAGATGGAACGCGGCCTGGTCGGCCCTGAAGTTGCCGACGCCATGCGCGCCCGCTACCGGCTCTACGAACTCGGGGAGCTCGGCGAGGAGCCTATGTGCGGCGAAATGGTGACCATGCATCGCGGCCTCCCCCTCGATCGACTGCATGCCGCTGCGGAAGCGTTTTTTGACGAGGTCGTGGCTCCCCGCATCTTTCCCGAATTACAGGAGCTCACGCACCGGCTGGCCGAGCAGGGCTGCGATCTGTGGGCGGTGTCCTCGACGAATAATTGGGTGGTGGAAGCTGCGGCGCCGCGTTTCGGTTTCGCCCGCGATCATGTGCTGGCCGCCAGCGTTCACGCCGAGAATGGCTGCGCCACCGACCGGCTCCTGCGCGTACCAACCGACGAACTCAAGGCGGTAGCGATTCGCGAAGTGATCGGCAAGCCGGTACACGGGGTCTTCGGCAATTCGGTGCACGATTATGCCATGCTAGAGATCGCGAAATACCCGTTTTGCATCAACCCGAATCCCGACCTGGAAGCAGTCGCAAAAGAAAAGAACTGGCCCATCTACTGGCCGAAGAGCACGCGCACGTAGCTGACCGATGCGTCTAGAGACGCGTCCTATCGCGGCACGTAGATGCGCAGGTTGCTCTCCAGTTCCACTTCGGGGAGTGCGTGGAGATCGATCCATCCTTCCACCGGCAGCGAGTCGGCCGGCAACTGGTCGCGCCAGAGCGCAAAGCGCAATCGGATGTGGCTGCCCTGCTGGGCGCCAATCAGGTCAAACGGCACCCGCATCTCGAAGATATCTTCGATGGCGACTTCGACTCCCCCGGTGCCGCTGCCTCCGTTGTTGGCAGCAAAGCTGGCCAGCTTGTGCCGTTCATCGCCATTGCTCAGGACCCATTTCAGCAGGTTCTGGCCCTGGGCATCGACCGCCAGGCGATAGGAACTAACTGGAGAATTGCGGTCATTGCCATCGAGACTGACCTCAATGTTGACGACGATCTGATAAGGTCCGTCCGGCAGCTCTTTGTGAAAATCCAAGCGTCCGGAAACCGAATCCGCATCGAGCCCAGCATACACGGCATCCAGCAGGAATTGCTTGCCATGCATGGCGCTGGTGCGTTGATCAGAGGTGTAGCTCGCGGCGCCCATCCACTCGAAGTAGCCGCTGACCACGCCGTCAACCCTGGCTCTCACATAAGCCGTCTGCGGACCATGGCTGGGACGCACGACTCCGCTGGCGATAGGAACGGTCAATTCCTCCGGGGGTACGCCTTCCAGGGCGGAGTACACGTTCGACAAATGCTTGCGATAGAGTTCGTCGAAGTCGCGATCGTTGGCCGAGTGATGCTCCGGACCATACCACCAGTTCCAATCGCTACCCTCGGCGATCAGCAATTCTTCCATCGCCAGCTTGCGCTGCGTCGCCGACACGCGGTCGGCATGGCGGTCATAATAGTCCCGCGCCTCCGACAGGAGGTCCCAGGCCTTGTTATCTTCGGGAGCCCCAATCCACACGTTGAAATTAGCGTTGATCCACGAGCCCGGCACCAGGCGGCTGAGGCGTCCGAAGTTCGATTCCTTGTGGCGCGCAATGGCCTCGCTTACGGTCACGGCTTCGATCATGGGATCGCGCTGCAAGCCGTCGTAGAAGCGGCGCAGGAACTCGCGCCCGGACTTCGGGTAGTATTCCCACGCATTTTCGCCATCGAGAATGATCGACACCACCGCATCCCGGCCGCGATCGAGGACCGGCCGCGCCGATTCCCTGATGCTGTGTAGCAGGTGGTTGGCGGCATCCTGCGGCGGCATTCCCGAATACACAAATCCGATCAAGTCGGAGAGCGTGTGATCGCGGAAAATCATGTTCATCCGCGTGTCGCCCTTCTCATAGCGATGGATGTTGTACAGTTGCTCGGCACTGTCGCCGTGCAAGAGTCCGCCGCCGTCGCGCGCGAAGTTGTAACCGATGGTGCGCCCCAGTACGCCTTCGTCGGTCGCCATCCACTGAATACCCTGCTTGTGCGCCAGGGCGACCACTTCTTCGGAGACGCTTCCCTCCGATGGCCACAAGCCCAGCGGACGCGCGCCAAAGATCTTCTGGTGTGATTCGATGGCGCGCTGCATCTGCAGCTTAGCGTCATCGGGCCGCCGGAAGCGGCGAGCTGGAAGCGACAACCCAGGCGTGGACTCCCCCCCGGCGTTGGTATCGCAGACCAGCGGCAGGATGGGGTGGTAGTAAGGCGTCGTGGACAACTCCACGAGTCCACGCTGCGACGCCTCAGCGTAGGCCGGTACCACCTTGGCGAGGATCTCCCTCTGCTTTGCCAGGATGAGCAATTGTTCGTCGCGGCCGAAGTCTTCGCCCTTCTTGATCAGGGCAGCGATCTCTGGATCGTCCAGGAAGAACTCGTCGAACCACGCCAGTTGCGACAGGACCTGCAGGTCGGCATAGTCGCGGGTCGCGAAGTACGACTCCACTCCCTCTGTCCGATCGATCGTCGCGCGGTAGCGTTCCAGCAACTCACGATACCGTGGGTAGCGACCAATCATGTTGACCGGGTTGGCCTGGAAGAGGTACTGCAGGGCGAAAGTGCGCTCGGAGGCGGTGAGCTCGGCGGCTGGCTTAGAGACCAGGTCGAGAAAGGGATCGTGTGCGTCCCCGGTGACGTAGTCGAGGATCTGCGTCACCAGCGATGGAACCAGATTGAAATTCTGCTGGACGCCGGGAAACTCCTCGGCCAGCTTCACCATCCCGTAGTAGTCCTTCAGGGCGTGCAGCCGCACCCAGGGAAGGCGATACTCGCCGGTGACCATGTCTTTGTAGAAAGGCTGGTGCATGTGCCACAGAAGCACCAACCGGATTTTCGGGCCGTCTTCGCTCATCGCTTCCTGATTTTGCCGACTAAGTGTAACAGGGGATTCACGTGGATTGAACTCGCAAAAGTGGTGCGGCGTCCCACGATGGTGGGAGAACTCAAGTGCGGCCGTGTACCTACACGCAAAGGCGTTGCGCAATCAGCCACTTACAGGGTCATCAAGGGTCATCACCCAGGAGTTACGCGCCCCTCGAACTTCCATTACACTAACAATTTGTGCGCATCCTCACCCGCTACATCCTGAAGGAAGTGAGCTCCCACGCCTTGCTGGGAGTGTTGCTGTTCACGTTCGTCGTCTTCATGCGGGACCTCGGGCGTTTGCTCGAACTGGTGGTGCGCAACAGCGCTCCCTTTCCGAGTGTCGCGGAAATATTTCTCTTCACGCTCCCCACTGCCTTCACCATCACCCTACCCATGGGTGTGTTGGTCGGAATCCTCATCGGATTGAGCCGGCTCGCCGCCGATAGCGAAGTGACCGCCCTTCGCGCCAGCGGCATAGGGGTGGGGATGTTTGTGCGGGTCATCTCGATTTTCGCCATCGGAGCGTGGGGCCTGGCCATGATCAATAGCATCGATCTGGCGCCCAGGTCGGCTGCCGCACTCAGCGGCTTGCAGGACCGCTTGAAGAGCTCGCAGGCCTCCTTCGAGATTCAGCCCCGCGTCTTCTACGAGGAATTCAAAAACAGTGTCCTGTACGTGCAGGATGCGGTTCCGTCAAAAGGCCAGTCGTTGTGGCGTGGTGTTTTCCTGGCCGACATCAGCGACCCTGCGTCTCCCAAGATCACTCTGGCGGAGCGTGGCGCCTTGCTGACTGGATCTCCTGACAAGGTCCGGCTCCATCTCGAGGACGGATCGGAGCAGGAGTTGATCCCAAAGGCACAAGACCAGTACTCCATTACGACCTTCGAGAGTACCGATATTCCCATCGAGTTGCCGGCGGCAACGGACCGCAGCCCGCGGGATTTGCTGCCGGTGGCGGAGCTGAGCCTTCACGATCTTTTGCAGAACGCCAGTCGCGAACGCAAGGCCGGCACCGCAATCGCGCAGGCCGACCCGCCTTCTTCGTCCTACGATTTCCTGAAGGCCCGCTATTACGAAATCGAGTTTCATCGCCGCCTGGCGCTTCCCGCAGCCTGCCTGGTGCTGGCGTTGGTCGGAATTCCGCTCGGCTTGTCCGCCCGCAGAGGTGGCCGCAGCGCGGGCTTTGTCCTAACGATCGTGCTGGTATTCGTCTACTACTTCTTCTCGCTCGTGGGAGTGTCTCTGGCGCGCCAGGGCAAGGTGCCGCCCTGGCTGGGAGTATGGACCGGCAACTTCTTCTTCCTGGCCTGCGGGCTACTGCTGCTTTGGCGGGTCGATCGCATGCCGCTCGACTTCAGCTTTATCAACCGGGCATGGGACACGGTGGGCAACTGGATCTTCTCGCTGGGCGAGCGCCTGCCCGGCGTCCGGGAAAGCCGTTGGGGCCACGCCACCCACCAGCATAAGAAACGATTCAGCGCCAGGTTTCCGCTCATCCTCGACAACATGATCCTGCGCGACTTCGCCAAGTACCTGGCGATGATCATGGCGACGTTTCTCATGCTTGCCCTGGTGTTCACCTTCTTCGAGTTGCTGACCGACATCGTCCGCAACAAGGTTTCGTTCATCCTGCTGGCCGAGTATCTGCTCAACCTCAGCCCCTCGCTGATCTACCTGATGGCCCCCATGTCGGTCTTGCTGGCAGTATTGATTACCTTTGGACTAATGCAGAAGTACAGCGAGCTGACGGCCATGAAAGCTACGGGCTTCAGTATTTACCGCGCCACTCTGCCGGTGATCATTCTGTCCGGAATGTTCGCCGTCGGCCTGTTCCTCTTCGATCAGGCCTACATACCGCACACCAACAAGCAGCAGGAGATCTTGCGCAACCAGATCAAGGGCAAACCGCCGCAAACCTATCTGCAGGCAGACCGCAAATGGATCTTCGGCGAGAGCAACGAGATCTACTACTACCAGGTGTTCGATCCCGACGTGAACCGCTTTGGCGGGATTACCGTTTTCGAATTCGACCCAACCAGCTTCC
Source organism: uncultured Acidobacteriaceae bacterium (assembly GCA_963758255.1). Taxonomy (GTDB): domain Bacteria; phylum Acidobacteriota; class Terriglobia; order Terriglobales; family Acidobacteriaceae; genus DASRAA01. The sequence goes on along the minus strand of CAVWUX010000001.1, from coordinate 499,559 downwards.
AACTGACACGGCGGATCCACGCCGACGGCGCCCACTGGGAGCCCAACATCAAGAAATGGATTTTTGAGAACGGCTGGGTGCGTTCACTCAACGGCAACTCCATTCAGGAATACCGCACCTTTGATGTGGCCACCTTTAAGGAACTTGCGGAAGATCCGAGCTACTTCAAGAAGGAAGTGCGGCAGTCCTCGGAGATGGACTACGAGGAGCTGCGCAACTACATTCACGACTTGCAGCAGAGCGGTTTCGACACCGTCCGCCTGAAGGTGCAGTTGCAGAAGAAATTTGCCTTCCCCCTCATCACCCTGGTCATGGCGGTGCTGGCGATTCCTTTCTCGGCCCAGGGCCGTCGCGGCGGAGCACTGGCCGGAGTCGCGATCGCACTCACGATCGCCATCGTCTACTGGGTCACGGCCGGATTGTTCGAAGCCATGGGTAACGCCAACCAGTTGCCCGCGGTCCTGGCGGCCTGGGCCCCGGATGTGATCTTTGCCCTGGCAGGTGGATACCTGCTCCTGCGGGTGCCGACATAGTGGAAACCGCTGAGGAATCGGTTCCGCGGGCCGATCATCTAATTCGTTTCGGCCAATGATTCAGGTCTGACGGCTTTCAGCTAGGACATGTTCAAGAACCTGCGACCGCTGTTCCCGTATCTTCGCAAATACCGAGCTACCTTTTGGGTCGGTGCTCTTTGCGTGCTCCTCAACAACAGCGTCTGGATCTTGTTTCCTCTGGTGATCCGCCGTGCTCTTGACGACCTGAACAACGGGGTGATGCGCCACAGCCTGCCGTTCTATGCCGGCCTGCTGCTGGCGGTGGCAGCCACCAAGGCGGTCTTCCAGTTCCTGACCCGATGGATCCTGATCGGCGTTTCGCGCGAGATCGAATTCGACCTCCGCAATGACCTGTTCGCCCACCTGGAACGGCTTTCCTACAGCTACTACCAGCGCACCCGCACCGGCGACATCATGGCCCGCATGACCAATGACTTGAATGCCGTCCGCATGCTGGTGGGTCCGGGAATCATGTACACCGCCAACACGGTGGTGTTCACCGCGGGCGCGCTCGCGTTCATGCTCAGCATCAGCCCCAGGCTGACCATCTTCGCCTTCGCTCCATTGCCTCTCGTCAGCATCGTGGTGCAGTATTTCGGGCGCAAGATCCACGAGCGCTTCGAACGTATTCAGGCCATGTTTTCCGACATCTCCGCGCGTGCCCAGGAGAACTTTTCCGGCGCGCGCCTCATCCGTGCCTACGTGCAGGAAGAGGCCGAGATTGATCTATTCGAGCGCGCTAACCAGGAATACATCGCGCGCAGCCTCAGGCTGGTTCGCTTGATGGGAATGCTCTGGCCAACCCTCACCACGCTACTCGGCGTGGCCATCGTCATCGTGCTCTGGGTCGGCGGCAACGAAGTCATCCATCATCGCATCACCGTCGGCAGCTTCGTGGCCTTCAATACCTACATGGTGCAGTTGACCTGGCCGATCATTTCGCTGGGATGGGTGATCAACATCTTTCAGCGCGGCACTGCCTCGACCGTACGCATCGAGTCCATCCTCGCCGAGCCGCGGGAGATCACCGATGACGGCGTGCCCGCAACCGGTGCCCCCACCGCTATCGTTGGAGAAATCGAGTTCCGCAACCTGAGTTTCCACTATGGCCAGACGTTGCAGGCGGCCGAGCGCGGCTCGGGACGCATGCACGGCGACGAAGACGTTCTGCGAAACATAAGCCTGAAAGTCCCCGCCGGTACCAGCCTGGCCATTGTGGGACCCACGGGCTCGGGCAAGTCCACGCTGGTCTCACTCATTCCGCGTATCTACGACGCTGCGCCGGGTTCGGTCTTCATCGACGGCCGGCCGATCCGCGAATTCCCGCTCGAGGTGCTGCGCAAGAACATCGGCTTCGTGCCCGCAGGAAACATTTCTATTCAGCGACAGCATTCGCGAGAACATCGCATTCGGCGCCCAGGACGCAACCGACGCCGAGGTACGTCGCGTAGCCGAGGCCGCCAGCATCGCCGATGACATCGAGGGTTTTCCCGAGGGATACAACACGCTGGTTGGCGAGCGCGGCCTCACCCTTTCCGGTGGACAGAAGCAGCGTACCGCCATCGCCCGCGCCTTGATCCGCAATCCCCGCATCCTGGTGCTCGATGACGCCCTGTCGAGCGTTGACACCCATACCGAAGACCGCATCCTCAATCACCTGCGCGAGATCATGCGCGGTCGCACCACGATCTTCATCTCGCACCGCGTGTCCACCGTGCGCAATGCCGATCGCATCGCCGTGCTCCACGACGGGCAGATCGTCGAATACGGCACCCACGACGAGCTCATCGACCGCAATGGCTACTACACCGAGCTCTACAACAAGCAGCTACTCGAAGAAGAACTGGAAACGGTGTAAGGCGTTGGTCGCCGCGCTGAGGTGCAGCTCAAACGCCAAGTTGGAAGCCCGATCTAGTACTGAATCACAACCTCGTTCGGTTGCTGTGAAAAGGGCACAGTAATTGCGATGCTCTTCGCGTTCGCATCGTAATGGAATCCGGTCACCGGCTGGCCGCCGAGTGTAACGGAGCTTGGCGACTTGGGCGCGTTAACTACTACCACATTGTAGGATGTCCACCACGGAGTGTACTTCCCTTCTGCGGCAGCGATTGTGACCTTGAGCGAATTGCCCGATGACTCGCAACTGAGTTGACCTCGGTAGTAGTCGCCGCGCTTGTACGCGAAGCTGGTTCCGTCGTCGGAGTAGACGCTTCCTTCGCAGTTCGGGCCGGGATAGACGCGCAGTTCCAGCGGACCATTGGGTTTCTCGCTGGTGTTCTGTACCAGTGGCTGACGGGGAATGATCGATCCCGCGCGCACGAAGACCGGTATCTCATCGAGCTTGGGGTTGAGGTGCAGCTTGCCTTTCATGTCCGGATTGCCCTGGTCCTTCAGAACAATCGGCTGCCCCGTCCAGTAGTCAAACCATGTGCCCTCCGGCACCAGCATGTCGTAGCCATCCACAAACTCCTTGATCTTGGGAGCGATCAGCAGGCTATTGCCGAACATGTACTGCCCTTCGGCTTCGCGGGTGGTCATCCGGGGATCGTCAGGAAAATCGAGCACCATGAGCCGCATCAGCGGAACTCCCGTGCGTGAGGTCTCTTCCATGCTGGTGTAGATGTAAGGCAGCAGGCGATAGCGCTCTTCGATGAACTTCTTGCGGATGGCCTCGTGCTCGGGGCCATCGACCCAGGGCTCGCGGTCGCGCGTTCCCTTGGCCGCGTGGTTGCGGTCGATAGGGAGAAAGGTCCCCAGGGCCGTCCAGCGGGTCAGCAACTCGGGCGTGGGAGAGCCTGAAAATCCACCTACATCGACGCCCACGAATGGATAGCCCGACACCCCGAGGCCAGTGACGGTTGGCAGCGACAGGCGCATGTGGTTCCACGTGGCCTGGTTGTCGCCCGTCCAGGTAGCGGCGTAGCGCTGCGCCCCGGCATAGGCTGCGCGCGTCAGCACGAAAGGACGAAGGTCCGGCTTGAGGGCCAGCAAGCCTTCGTAGGTGGCGCGCACATTCTCCAGCCCAAACACGTTATGAATCTCGCGCTGGTCGGTCTTGCGGCCTTCGACCGAGCTGACCACATCGAGCGGCATGGTCTTGTCGGCGCGGAAGAAGACCGACGGCTCGTTCATGTCGTTCCAGAATCCGCGAATACCCATGTTCACGAAATCGGTGTAGAGCGTGCCCCACCATTTGCGGACCTCAGCGCGGGTGAAGTCGGGAAACACGCTTGGTCCCGGCCATACCGGCCCGACGAAGTTCGAGCCGTCTGGGTTCTTGACGAAATAGCCGCCCTTGACGCCTTCATCGTAGGGCTTGTAGCCGGGCACGGCCGCGATATGAAGATCGGTAATGGCAACAACCTTCCATCCTGTTTGGCCGAGATCTTTGATCATCTGCTCGAAGGTCGGAAAGCTCTGGCGGTTCACGGTGAAGGGCCGGTTGCGGTCCTGGTAGTCAATGTCCAGATAGATCACGTCGGCGGGAATGTTGCGCTTGCGGAAGCCGCTGGTCACCTCAAGCACACGGGCCTCGGTCGGGTAGCTCCACCGGCACTGCTGGTAACCCAGCGTAAACAGCGGTGGCAGAGGAGTGCGTCCGGTCAGTGCCGCGAAAGTACCCACCACTCGCTTCGGCCGCGGGCCGTTGATGAAGTAGTAATTCAGTTCTCCGCCCGGCGCGCCGAAGGAATAGAAATCATCGTTGAATTTGCCGAACTGGAAGTTCGTCCGATAGGTGTTGTCGAAGAAAATGCCATAGGCGTTGCCCTGGCGCACTCCCATGAAAAACGGAATGCTCTTGTAGAGCGGGTCGGTTGACTCCTCCCACATCACGGCATCGGTGTTCCACATGCTGAAGCCGTGCTCGCGCCGGTCCTCGGAAACCGCCTTGTCACCCAGCCCGTAATAGTGCTCGTCCTCGGGCATCTGCTTCCAGGCCTGAAAACCTTCGGGGGTGAACGTGAACGGCATGTCGGAGCGGTCTGCCAGAATCAGCCGACCGGCCAAGTCGTAAATTGCCACTGCGAGCGATGATTTGTTCACCACCACGCTGAGCTCGCTCGTTTGCAGCACGACCTCGGCGCCTTTGTCGGTCACTTTGACGTCGGAAGCCACGAGGCCGGTGTCCTTCACCACGGCAAACGACTCGTCTGGGCCAAACACCCCTGTAGGCGCATAGCGGAAGCGGATCACGTCACCACTCAACGCCGTGATGCGCAGCATGGTCTTGCCCATGGTGAGTTCGACTCCGTTGGGCAGCGTTGAGAAGGTCGTCGTCACCCCGGAATGGGTTTGGGTCGACTGCGCGAAGGCCCAGGCGGCAGAGAGCAAAACCATGCAGATAAGAACCAAAATGAATACGAGCTTCATAACGGCGCCTCCAAAACGACAACGAAGCGTAAAAGGGATGAAACCGGGGTGTCAAACCCGCGAGGGGGTGAAAGCCCACGGCGGCCAAACACCTGTATGTGACGCCCGTCACAGGGTTGTTAGTACCCCGGTCACAGCTAGCTGGGCATCCGACCGATATCTTGAATAGTATCGGTTCTCTAACCACACAACAGACCGCGCGCGAAGCCCGATCTGGGGAACAAAGAATGAAAACTACTGACTATCCGGCTCCACCTGCCGCCGCACGCCCGACCGAATCGAACCAAGCGGCAGGAAGCGCCGATTCGCTGCGGACCTCACCCGAAGATGAGGCTACTGCTGGAGGCAAGATGTCTAGAAACAAAGTTACGCTTGATGGCAATGAAGCAGTCGCGTACGTCGCCTATCACGTGAGCGAAATTGCGGCCATCTACCCGATTACGCCCTCATCTCCCATGGGAGAGTCCTCCGACGCATGGTCGTCGGTGGGAGAGAAGAACATCTGGGGCACGGTTCCCAAGGTCATCGAGATGCAAAGCGAAGGCGGAGCGGCCGGCGCCCTGCACGGAGCGCTGCAGGCGGGCGCATTGGGGACGACGTTCACGTCATCGCAAGGCCTGCTGCTGATGATCCCCAACATGTACAAGATCGCGGGCGAACTTACGCCGGCCGTGATCCACGTGGCGGCCCGCTCGGTGGCGGCACAGGCGCTGTCGATCTTCGGCGATCACCAGGACGTCATGGCGACCCGTCAGACGGGCTTCGCGTTGCTGTCATCGAACTCGGTGCAGGAGGCCATGGACCTGGCACTGATTGCGCACGCGTCGACGCTGGAATCGCGGATACCCTTCCTGCACTTCTTCGACGGATTCCGCACGTCGCACGAGGTTTCGAAGATTGAAGAACTCAGCCTCGACGACATGCGCGCCATGATCGACGACGACCTGGTGCGCGCCCATCGCGAACGCGCTTTGTCGCCGGACCATCCGGTACTGCGTGGATCGGCACAAAACCCCGATGTGTACTTCCAAGGCCGCGAGGCGGTGAATCCCTACTACCTGGCTTGTCCGACCATCGTGCAGAACGTGATGGACAAGTTTGCGAAGATCGTGGGCCGCCAGTATCGGCTGTTTGAGTATGTCGGCGCGCCCGATGCCGAGCACGTGATCATCATCATGGGTTCGGGAGCGGAGGCGGTACACGAGACAGTGGACTATCTGACTGCACAGGGCAAGAAAGTCGGCGTGCTGAAGGTCCGGCTGGTGCGTCCGTTCTCGGTCGAGCATTTCCTGCAGGCGCTGCCGAAGACGGTGAAGAGCATCGCTGTTCTGGATCGCACCAAGGAGCCGGGCGCGATTGGCGAGCCTCTCTATCAGGACATTGTCACCGCCCTGACCGAAGGCATCACATCCGGCAAGTGCCAGTTGGCGGCGTTCCCCAAGGTGGTTGGTGGGCGCTACGGGTTGTCGTCGAAGGAGTTCACTCCCGCCATGGTGGCCGCGATCTACGATGAGCTGACCAAACCGGCCCCGCAAAACCACTTCACCATCGGCATCGTCGACGATGTGACCCATACCAGCCTGAAATACGATGCGGCGTTCTCGACCGAGTCGCCGGACACGGTGCGGGCCATGTTCTTCGGACTGGGCGCGGACGGCACGGTCGGCGCCAACAAGAACACCATCAAGATCATCGGCGAAGACACCGACCTCAACGTGCAAGGTTACTTCGTGTACGACTCGAAGAAGTCGGGATCGGTAACCACTTCGCACCTGCGCTTCAGCAAGAAGCCGATTCACTCCACGTATCTGATCTCGTCGGCGAACTTCGTGGGCTGCCATCAGTTCAGCTTCATGGAACGGCTCGACGTGCTCAGGGCCGCCGATCCGGGTTCGGTCTTCCTGTTGAACAGCCCGTTCGGACCCGATGAAGTCTGGGACAACCTGCCGCGGTCCGCCCAGAAAGCCATCGTTGACAAGAAGCTTAAGTTTTACGTCATCGATGCGGTGGAAGTTGCGCGGGCGGCGGGCATGGGCGGACGCATCAACACGGTCATGCAGACTTGCTTCTTCGCCATCAGCGGCGTTCTGCCGCGGGAAGAGGCGATCGCCAGCATCAAGCACTCGATCGAGAAGACCTACGGCAAGCGCGGAGAGTCTGTGGTTCGCAAGAACTTTGCAGCTGTCGATGCCTCGCTGGAAAACCTGCACGAAGTGAAGGTGCCCGACACGATTACGTCGAAGTTCGAGCTGCGTCCGGCGGTTCCGTCGAATGCGCCGGAGTTTGTGCGTAACGTCGAAAGCCTGATGATCGCCGGTGATGGCGACCTGATCCCAGTCAGCGCCATGCCCATTGACGGCACCTTCCCCACCGCCACCACGCAGTGGGAGAAGCGCAACATCGCTCTCGAAATTCCGGTATGGGACGAGCAGCTTTGCATCCAGTGCGGCAAATGCGTGATGGTTTGCCCGCACGCCGTGATCCGCGCCAAGGTTTACGACGCGGCGGCGATCAATCACGCTCCCGACGGTTTCCAGACGGCGGTCCCCAAATGGCGGGAGTTGTCCGACCTGAAGTACACGCTGCAGGTGGCTCCGGAAGACTGCACTGGCTGCGGACTGTGTGTCGCGGTCTGCCCAGCGAAGAGCAAGAGCGAAGTCAAGCACCGCGCCATCAACATGGAGCCCCAGCCTCCGCTACGTGAGAAGTACAACGAGTATTGGAACTACTTCCTGTCGATTCCTGAGTTGTCGCGGGAGAAGATCTCGCACACGCAAGTCAAAGACGCGCAGTTGCTGGAGCCGCTGTTCGAGTTCTCCGGCGCCTGCTCGGGTTGTGGCGAGACCCCGTACATCAAGGTAATGACGCAGATGTTCGGCGACCGTGCCATCATCGCGAACGCGACCGGTTGCTCTTCGATCTACGGCGGCAACCTGCCGACGACTCCCTACAGCGTGAACAAGGAAGGCCGCGGTCCAGCATGGTCGAACTCGCTGTTCGAAGACAACGCCGAGTTCGGCATGGGCATGCGCCTGGCAGTCGACAAGCAGAAGGAATACGCGGAAGAGCTGGCGCAACGCATGGCATCCGCGATCGGAGAAGAACTGGCTGCGGGCCTGTTGGGTGCCGACCAGTCAACCGAGCCGGGCATCTTCGCCCAGCGCGAACGGGTGAAGGCGCTAAAGGAGAAGCTGGCCGGCGACAAGTCACCCGCGGCCCGCGACCTGCTGGCCGTGGCCGACGAGTTGGTCAAAAAGAGCGTCTGGATCATCGGCGGCGACGGATGGGGTTATGACATCGGCTACGGCGGGCTCGATCACGTGCTGGCTTCCGATGCTAACGTCAACATCTTGCTGCTGGATACCGAGGTCTATTCCAATACTGGCGGGCAGATGTCGAAGTCGACGCCGTTGGGAGCCGTAGCGAAATTTGCTGCCGGCGGCAAACGCACCCCCAAAAAGGACATCGCAATGATGGCGATGAACTACGGACGCGCGTACGTAGCTCACATCGCGATGGGCGGCAACGACGGGCAGACCATGAAGGCGTTTGCCGAGGCAGAGGCGCACAACGGGCCGTCGCTGATTATTGCCTACAGCCACTGCATCGCCCACGGATACGACATGGTGTACGGCATCGAGCAGCAGAAGAACGCAGTGCTTTCCGGACACTGGCCACTGTTCCGGTACAATCCCGCGCTGGTCAAGGAAGGCAAGAACCCCTTCCAGCTTGATTCGCGGGCGCCAAGCATTCCGCTGGAGAAGTACATCTACAACGAGACGCGGTACACCATGCTGGTCAACAGCGACCCCGACGAAGCGAAGATATTGCTCCACGAGGCGCAGGACAACGTTAACGAACGCTGGAAGCTGTACCAGCACATGGCCGCAATGAGCTTCGAGAAGTAGCGAGGAGAGAAACCGATGATTGATCTGACTACCAACTATCTTGGGCTGAAGCTGAAGAATCCTGTGGTTGTCTCAGCCTCGCCGCTGACCGAAAAGCTCGAAAACTTCGCCCGGCTGCGCGATGCGGGCGCTTCGGCCATCGTCATGTATTCGCTGTTCGAGGAGCAGATTGAGGCGCAGAGCGAGAACCTTGACGCCGCCATGGAATACGGCACCAACAGCTATGCTGAATCCACGACCTATCTGCCCGACATGCCCAAGTACCAGATCGGTCCCGATCGCTATCTGGACTTGCTCCAGAAGGCGAAGAAAGCCGTCGACGTGCCGATCATTGCCAGCTTGAACGGCAATTCCCGCGGCGGCTGGACGCGCTATGCGGAATATATGGAAGAAGCGGGAGCGGACGCGCTGGAACTTAATATCTTCGACGTTCCCGCCGATCCCTCGCTGACTTCGGAGAAGCTGGAGAACGGCTATTGCGAGCTGGTTCGCGCCGTCCGCAAGGCGGTGAAGATCCCGGTGTCGGTGAAGCTCGGGCCCTACTTCACTTCGATCGCGAACTTCGCCAGGCGGTTGTCGCAGGCTGGGGCCGATGGGGTCGTCATCTTCAACCGCTTTTATCAGCCTGACTTCGATCTCGAGGAGCTGGAAGTCACTCCGAACCTGGTGCTCAGCAGTCCGCACGAGTTGCGCCTGCGGCTGCACTGGGCAGCGATCCTGTATCACCAGGTCGAGACCTACATTGCCATCACGGGCGGGGTACACGACTCGACGGACGTGCTCAAGTCGATGATGGCGGGCGCTCACGTGGCCATGCTGACCTCGGCGCTGCTGAAGTACGGAATCGAGCACATCGGCGTAGTGCTGGCGGGCATGGAGCGCTGGATGGAGGAGCACGAGTACCAGTCCATCACCCAGATGCGCGGCAGCATGAGCATGGTGAATATCGAGAACCCCACAGCATTCCTACGCGGGAATTACCTGAAGATGTTGGGATCCTACAAGTTCGGCGATGCAGGATCAGCATTGCCCACGTACTAACGTCCATCGCTTCGTCTGCAGCAGGAGGCCGGATTCCCGACTGGGGTCCGGCTTTTTTGGTTACGGTTTCAGCACAATCACCAGGGTGCGGCCGTCGGTCTTGATCTCGCCACCAGTGGCTGTCTTTGTGCTCTTCACCTGCTTAGGACGGTCCATATAACCAGTGGCTTCCACCAGTCCGACCTGCTGCAGGGTTTGGGCGATGAAGTCGCGTTCGCCATCGACATTGGAATCGATCTTGTGGGTGATGGCGTTTTCCTTGCGCTGGTCCTTTTCGATACCGATGTCGTGAGTACCGGCTCCCGCCCACAGGGTTTCGCCCTTGGGCCCCTTGAACGGGGTCTGCCAGATGCGGAAGTGGTCGCGTTCTCCGATGACCTTCACGGCCTCGGCGCGAGCGTAGCCGAAATCCTGTCCGCGGCCGAAGAGATAGAGCGTGCTCATGGGAACGGTAACGTAGGCCTGCTTCTGCAGGGTCGCAATGATCGCGCTGACGACGGCATCCTGGTTGGTCTTGTCGGGCAACACCCATCCGGCGGTCTTGAAGGCGTTGGTGACCTGCTTCTCGTCGCCGACCAGCACAAAATTCACCAGATCGCCTTCGTTACCTCCCGGAGCCGCCTGATCGGTCACACGGTAGGGCAGCTTCTGGCCAAGAATCGCGAACAGCGGCTTGAAGTCGTAGCTGGTCGAATTGGCAGCGGGCGGGCTGCCCGCCGTGCGATCGATGTGTACCTCGAACTGGCCGCCAATCGGGCTTGGAGAACTGGTCCTGGTTCACGCCCAGATACAGGCGCCCAGTCGTGGTCGCCGTGATGGTGCCGTCGGCTCCAACGAGGAATGGCGTTGCAGCCCGATCGTTGCCGATCTGGCCTACCAGCGCGCCGCGTCCCGCGCTGGAAACGCTGAGCGCGCGGAGAGTGTCCGCCCAGCCGCGCTGCGCACCCTCAGGACCAACGCCGGGCTTGTCCTTGAAGTCAACGGTTCCCTTGGCGGTGATGTGCAACTTGTCGCCGGCGTTCACATCCATGCCGGTGTCGATCCACGGCTGGTTTCCGTTGATGGTGACGTCGGCACTCTTGGCCGTGGCAGCCTGGGCCCCGGCCGCGAGGCAAGAACTGGCGCACCAGAAAGGCACCATCAGTACCGCGGCAATCAGAGACGCCCGTGCTCGCTGCATCGACCTCTACCTAATCCGGCCTATAGCAATGAAACCATAGCTCGCGTTCTAGTTTCGGACACGGCACAGATTACCGCGTCGCTTCGCTAAATGCCATCTTGCCCAGGTACAAGGGATGCGAAACCTTTGGGGTGTCGCTGGGCCCGTAGACGGGGTAGGGCGTGTTCTGCGCCTGCATGGGGAATCCCCAAACATCACCGTTGCGCATGTCTACCACGACTTTGCCCCAGGTCGTGTTTCCGTCCGGTTTGCGCAGCGACACCATTCCCTGCTCGATGTGAAATGGGTAGGGCGAGGCGTCCTGGGCCATCACGGGCGGCGGTTGCACCACCGGGCGAAACACGATGACGCCCAGAAGAATGGCAATCGCCACCAGCAAGACTTTCACCAACCAATCCAGTTTCATGGGTCCTCCCGATGCAGCACGCTGGGTGCCTGAAGGTAAGGCCGACTGCGCTGCGGGCTGCTTGTTTTGTCTGGTTGAGAATCTAGCCGATTCAGCGGCCCGGGTGGAAGAGGATTTGTAGGCACAGGAGATGTTCCCCCTTCTTCGCCAAACCCTGGCTCAACCTCAGGGCGCCCGCCTCCCGCGGCCCTCAGAACACATGCGCAACTCACTGCACGCCCGTTGCAATCCGGCGGCGACTTGGCCACAAAAACAATTTTCACGACTGTTTAGAATCAATCGGTTAGACAAAAATTACCGCAAACCCACTGATTCAAGATGAGTTATACGTATCCATGTCATGCCATTGGACTTAGCGCGGCCGTTTTGCCGGCTCTGGTGTAGTGTTGTCCCGATTCGGGAACGGAGGGCCGGACGTCTTCTGTTTTCAAAGAGTGATACATCCCGCCACAGACACGCGGACGGGCGCAGGGACACCAATCCCTTAGCCTCACGAAACATGTTTTATCGGACTGGAGTGCGAGGGGATAGGATGCAGGACACAGAGGTGCGTGATAAGGGGTCGCGTATTCTCGGGCTGGGGCCAAAGCCGGGGGCGACTATCGGGCCCGACGTGGCATCGGGGAGGGGACGCAAAAGTCTTGCTGGTGTGGCCGGTATTCGGAAGACTAGACTTTCATGCTTATAGGAGTGAGTTATGGCAGATTCGGATATCCGACGATACGAAGCACGGGCGGCTTCCACCGACATTTTTGGCCGCGTGCTGTGCAGCGTTCGAAACCACCATTTCGTGATCGATGGGCCGGAGCACAATGGATGCCCCGGCGAGGAAGTCACGCCGGGTGAACTGTTCCTCGCGGCGGTAGCTTCTTGCGGAGTGGAACTGATCCAGGTACTGGCAAAAACAGAGGGAACCCCTCTGCAAGACATTCAAGCCGAGATCGATGGAATCATGGACCGGTCCAAGCCGGTGCGTTCGGACGTAACACTGTTCAATACCGTGAAGCTCCGGCTCGAAATGAAAGGTGTTACCGACGACGAGGCAAAACTTCTGGTGGAAAAATTCAAGGGCAGGTGACCGCTGTACGGCACGGTCGCGGTCGCGACCCCAGAGGTTCACGTCGAGTACGCGGTCCAGAAGTGACTAACTGCAAGAGAATCGGAGGCGCGGGTGGCGGGCCGTGGCGTTATTCACGCAGTGGAAGGAGAAGCTTTAACGGCCCGACGCACTCCGCACCTAAACATTCACCATGACGTCGTCGATCTCATTGCTCTACGGGTTCTGTCCGAGAGATACGGACGAGATCACTGCTCCCCGCCGGGTTTGGTACCGCTGTCGGGGTAGTCGGTGCCTGTTCCCCACCCGGTTTGGTGCCGCCTGCAGGAGTTGGTTGCTGCTCGCCGGTGGGCTTGGTGCGTTCGGGTGTAGTCGGTGCCTGTTCCCCAGTTCCTTTACCTGCTTGATTCATGACGTTCTCCTGGAAAGTCGCATAGGTCCGCGACCAAATGGCGCTGTTTTGCTGCTGGCACAATATCACGAGTTTGTATCAAACGGTTGAGATGTTTGCCGCGAAACCCGCACATAGGCATGAATCGGCCAGCCGCCAACGACCCATTGCGGCCATACACGAGAGAACTTCCCGCAATTATCCTCGCCGTGGAAACAGGAACTTCAGCATCGGCCCGACGCGCTCGGCCCAGGCGTATTCAGTGTGCTTGCCACCGTCGATCTCGCGGTACTCGAAGTCGACACCCTTCTTCCAACCCTTCCGGAGGAGCACGCGCTTCAACGCGCGAACGTCGGCGAGGGCCCGTCGGCCTTCCTTGGTTCCCATGTCGAGCCAGATCTTCTGGCCAGTCTGGTGGCGCAATTGCTCGACCGTCCGCAAGATGGCCCGGTTATGCCACCACACCGAGGGCGACAGGATGGCCAGGTTTCCAAAGATGCCGGGATAGCGCATGCCCAGATACAGCGAAACCAGGCCGCCCAGCGAAGAGCCGCCCATGCCAGCATTTTCCGCGCCCGCCAGGGTCCGGTACTGGTGGGCCACAAAGGGCTTGAGCTCTTCCACGAGCATCTGACCGTAGGCATCGGCCCGGCCACCGCCCAGCCGCTTGTCTTCGACAGGGGTGTACTCATCGATCCGCTTCACGCCGGTGTTGTAAATGCCAACAATCACCAACGGCTCGACCTCGCCCGAGCCAATCAACGCGTCCGCGGTCTCACCTACGCGCCAGTAGTTGCCCTTGATGAAGGAGGTCTCCGGGTCGAAGAGGTTTTGGCCGTCGTGGAGGTAGAGCACGGGAAAGAACCGGGTCGGGTCGTCGTTGAAGGCCTGCGGAACGTATACGATGAAGTCGTGTTTTTCATCGACCAGGCGCGAGGCAAACTGTTCATGCTTGTACAGCCGCGATTGCAGGCTGCTGGGCGCGGAAGGCTGGTTCATGGCAGAGGCCGGGATATGCGCATCTTGGGTGATGACGGGTTCGGTCGACATTCTTGTAATATTGGAGTGCCACGCGCCACCCGGTAAGCAGATCCGTGCTTCTTTGCTCCTGCTGGCTACGCGAAGTGGTTCCTTAGAGTAGCAATTCGGGTTTCGATCCAGCAAATCATTTCACCTCAGGGGCGCAAATCGTGCATCGCGAATATCACAAGTGGTGGTCCAACGACCTGCAACGGGACATGGAGTTGCTCTGCTTCGGCCATGGCGGCCGCAAGATTCTGGTCTTCCCTACATCCCAAGGGCGTTACTACGAGTACGAAGACAACAAGATGATCGAGGCCTTGGGCGACAAAATCCACAACGGCGAGCTGCAGATTTACTGCGTGGACAGCGTCGATTCCGAGAGCTGGTACAACCGGCGGGCGCACCCGTACTGGCGGGTGCAGCGGCATCTGCAGTACGAGCGCTACCTCATCAACGATGTGTTCCCGTTGATGTGGAACAAGAACTGGACGCCCTACACCGCAGTGCACGGATGCAGCTTCGGCGCGTATCACGCGGTGAACTTCGCGTTCCGCCATCCGGAGATGGTGAACGCCAGCATTTCGATGGGAGGATCGTACGACATCAGGAACTTCATGGATGGCTGGTGGAGCGACGACGTGTATTTCAACAGCCCACTCGACTACCTGGCCAATTGCACCGATGGCTGGAAATACAACCACATACGAACGGTGCTGAGTACGGGCGAATGGGACATGTGCTGGGAGCGCAACGAGCGGTTCGCGGCCATTCTGCGGGCGCGGGGCATCCGCCACGAGCTGCACGTGTGGGGCGACCACAGCTATCACGACTGGCCGTGGTGGAAGCCGATGGCGCGGATGTATCTGTGAGACGCGCGTGCCAGGCGGAAGATCGAAAGATCTGATCTTCCGAAACCCGATTTTGGTGAGCAAATATGTCTGTTTTCACCTAAAATGATAGATATTGCTGGGTACGTTCCTCGCTAGTTCCCACGGCACTTCCACATAACACTTGAAGGGGAAGCAACGGTGCCGGTGTGTCGTCGTCAAAGGAGCAGTCGTGAAGAAAATCGGAGTCATTTTCGGGATGGAAACCACGTTTCCGCCCGCCCTGGTCGATAAGATCAATTTCATGAACGAGCCTGGCGTGCAGGCGGAGCTCGCCTCCATTGGAGAGGTCCGCATGGCGGAACCGTCTCCCTACCATGTGATTATTGACCGCATTTCGCACGATATCCCGTTCTACCGCGGCTACCTCAAGAACGCGGCCCTTTCGGGCGCCACCATCATCAACAATCCGTTCTGGTGGAGCGCCGACGATAAATTCTTCAATTTCGCGCTGGGCGAAAAGCTGGGCGTGGCCATCCCCAAGACCGTGCTGCTGCCGCACAAGCAGCATCCGGCCGGAACGACCGACCGCTCCATGCGCAATCTGCAGTTCCCGCTTCCCTGGGACAGCATCTTCAGCTATGTCGGGTTCCCAGCGTTTCTCAAGCCCTTCGATGGCGGCGGCTGGAAGGACGTTTACAAGGTCAATTCGCCGGAGGAGTTCTTTCACGCCTACGACCAGAGCCGCGATCTCTGCATGACGTTGCAGCGGGGAGTGAAATTCAAGGAATACTTCCGTTGCTATGCGGTCGGGCAGGAAAAGGTACACATCATGCAATACGACCCTTCGGCGCCTTTCCACGAGCGTTATGTGAAGAATCCGCCACCGGTCGACCCCAAGCTGCTGGAACGGGTGGAGCGCGATGCCCTGACACTCTGCCGCGCCTTGGGTTACGATCTAAACACCGTGGAGTTCGCCTGTGAGGACGGGATTCCGTACGCCATCGATTTCATGAATCCCGCGCCGGACGCGGACATTCATTCCGTGGGTGAGGACAACTTCCATTGGATCGTGGACGCCGTTGCGGAACTGGCGGTTCGCAAGGCAAAAGAGCATACCGGCCAAGTGTCGGAATACCGCTGGAACGCCTTCCTGGGCGGCTCGTCGTCGCAGGGAGAGGCGGCAGCGGCACCGAAGGCAGCCAGAGCCGTCAAGGCTCCAAAGAGCGCTACCAAGGGGTGATGTAGATGAAGCGGCCCAGCCTCAGTATCGGCATCGAAGAGGAATACCAGACGATTGATCCCGAGACGCGAGATCTTCGCTCGCACATTCAGATGGAGATCCTCGACAAGGCCAAGCTCAAGATCGCTGAGCACGTGAAGCCCGAGATGCATCAGGCGGTGGTTGAGGTGGGCACGAAGGTTTGCCGCGACATCAAGGAAGCCCGCGAGGACATGAGGAACCTGCGACGCGAGATGATCACGCTGGCCGACCAGAACGGATTGCTGCTCGGGGCCGCCAGCACCCATCCCTTCGCCGATTGGAAGGTGCAGGAGATTTATCCGGATGAGCGCTATCGCCAGGTGGTGGAGGACATGCAACTGGTCGCCCGCGCCAACCTGGTGTTCGGACTGCACGTGCACGTGGGCATCGAGGACCGCAATACCGCGATCCACATCATGAATTCGATGCGGTATTTTCTGCCGCACATTTTGGCGCTCTCCACCAACTCGCCGTTCTGGCTGGGCATGGATACGGGGTTCAAGTCGTACCGCTGCAAAGTGTTCGAACGCTTTCCCCGCACCGGTATTCCTGACGTCTTCGCTAACTGGGCCGATTACGAAACGTTTATCAACCTGCTGGTCAAGACGAACTGCATCGACAACGGCAAGAAAATCTGGTGGGACATCCGCCCGCATCCATTCTTCGAGACCATCGAGGTGCGCGTGTGCGATCTCCCCATGCGCCTGGACGAGACCATCGCGATCGCGGCGCTGATCCAGGCCACTGCGGCCATGCTGTGGAAGCTGCACGCCGCCAACAAGAGCTACCGCATCTACGGCAGGGCCCTGATCAGCGAGAACAAGTTTCGCGCCTGCCGCTATGGACTCGATGGCAAACTGATCGACTTCGGCAAGGAAGAAGAAGCTCCCATGCGCGATCTGATGCTGGAGTATCTTGACCTGATCGACGATGAAGTGGATGAGCTGGGTTCGCGTGAGGAGATCAATTACGTCCGAGAAATGCTCAAGATGGGCACCGGCGCCGATCGCCAACTCAGGGTCTTCCGGGAGACGGGAGACCTGAAGAAAGTTGTGGACTTTATCGTTGAAGAGACGCGGGTGGGCGTGTTCGACGCCGCGCCTGCGCACCGCTGAGAAATTCGCCAGTTCCCTGGCACTACTAGAAAGGGAGTTGCTTGACACCACCATTGTTGACCGATCTGACCACCACTCCATTCGACCCCGAGCTTACGCCGGGGGCCCGCAACGCCGTGCAAACCTGCCTGCGGATTCAGCCCGACGAAAAGGTCACGGTCATCACCGACCTGGCCTGCCGGGACATCGCTGCCAGCATCGCCAATGAGTTGGTCAAAGTCGGTTCGCCTTTCAAGGCTTTCGTGCTGGAGGACCTGGCGGAACGCCCTCTGACTGGCCTGCCGCCGGAGATTGCCGAAGACATGGAGACCAGCCAGGTCAGCATTTTCGCGGTCAACGTTCAGCGTAACGAGCTGAAATCGCGAATGGAGATGACCGATATCGTCAACCGGCGTCGCATGCGGCACGCCCACATGGTCAACATCAATCACAAGATCATGCTGGAAGGCATGCGGGCCGACTTCAATCGCGTTGACGCGCTCAGCAAGAAGGTCATGGACATCGTGACGCAAGCCCGGCAGATCCATGCCGTAGAACCCGGCGGGCAGCGACCTGGTCGCCGATCTCAACCCCAATTACAAGTGGATCAAGACCAGCGGCATCATCAGTCCCGACAAGTGGGGCAACCTTCCCGGCGGCGAAATCTTTACCACTCCCGGAGAAGTGAACGGGACGTACGTTGTCGATGGCGTGGTGGGCGATTATTTATGCGAGAAATATCCTGACCTGCAACGGCAGCCGCTGACCATCCACATGAAGAAGAACCGCATCACCGAGGTCTTCAGCGAGAACAAGGAGCTGGAACGGGAGTTCTGGGCCTATACCCATACCGACGAGAACAGCGACCTGGTGGGCGAGTTCGCGATTGGCACCAATATCGATGTGAAGCGCGTGATTGGGAACATTCTGCAGGACGAGAAGTTTCCCGGGCTGCACATCGCTTTCGGCAATCCCTACGGACATCACACTGGAGCGCAGTGGTACTCCAGCACTCACATCGACGTGGTCGGAACTCGATTCGACATCTGGGTTGATGGCCGGCAGATCATGGAAAAAGGCCACTTCCTGATCGAGGCATAAGCATGATCCCCGCTCTGCGCGAGGAATTCAACCGAAACTACAACCCCCAGAAGTACCAGAACTTTCTGGACTCGCTGGCCAAAACCTGTGGCGCGCCCATAGGCTTTCGCGTTTCCGAGACACCCGTGTTCGTGCAGAAGGAGCTGCTCGACCAGATGGCGCAGTACGGTCGCGAGCTGGTCATGCAATTGCTGACCGACCCCAGGTACCTGCGCGTCTCCGACAAGACTGTCCCGCCGGAGTACAACGTTCCCAATGAAGCGAAGCGGCCCATGTTTGTGCAGGTCGACTTCGGCCTGATTCGCGACGGCAGAGGTGGGCTGGAGCCCAAGCTTGTCGAGCTACAGGCGTTTCCGTCGCTGTACGGATACCAGGCGGTGTCGGGGCAGCAGTATATCGACAGCTTTGGCTTGCGTCCGGATCTCGGCATCTACCTCAGCGGATTCAACCACGAGTCCTATCTTCAATTGATGCGCGAGTTGATCTTGGGCGGGCACAATCCCGAATCCGTCATCCTGATGGAGATCGACCCCGAGCACCAGAAGACATTGCCTGACTTTCTCATTACACAGAAGGAATTGGGGATCGCAATCGTCGATATTCTGTCGCTCAAGAAGCGCGGCCGGAAACTGTTCTACATGAAGGATGGCCGCGAGATCGAGGTGCGCCGGATTTACAACCGCTGCATTGTGGATGAACTCGAGCGCAAGGGCATCTCGCTGCCTTTTGATTTACGCGAGGAACTTGACGTGGAGTGGGCCGGACATCCCAACTGGTATTTCCGCATCAGCAAGTTTTCCATTCCTTACCTGAACCATCCCTGCGTGCCGGAAACCTGGTTCCTCGACGAGAACCCGACGATTCCCGAGGACAACGAAAACTACTTACTGAAGCCGCTGTACTCGTTCGCGGGAGCCGGCATCAAATTCGCGCCCACAGAAGCCGACATCGACGCCATCCCCGCCGGGGAACGTCACAACTACATCGTTCAGGAGCGCATGCGTTTCGAGCCGGTGATTGCCACTCCCTATGGCATGACGCAGATGGAAACCCGCATCATGTATGTGTGGCCGGACAACGGCGAGTTGACGCCCGTGCTGCCGCTGATTCGCATGGGACGCGGCATGATGATGGGCGTCGATCACAATCGCGATCTGGAATGGGTGGGCGGATCGTCGGCGCTGTGGCAGTGAAGAGGTCCGCCTTTTGACTCGACCGCAACCCGTTCTCAGTGGGCCTGCCTCCGTGGTAACGTCTTGCGATGGCAGATCAAACACACAAAACTTCCTGCTGCATCGTTGGCGGAGGCCCGGCCGGCGTGATGCTAGGCTTCCTGCTGGCCCGGTCTGGCGTAGAAGTCACGGTTCTCGAAAAGCACGCGGATTTCTTCCGCGATTTCCGCGGCGACACCGTCCATCCGTCTACGCTAGAGGTCATCTACGAGCTCGGCCTGTTGGAGCAGTTCCTGCGGGTGCCACATCAGGAGTTGCGATCCGTCACGGGAGTTTTTGGTGGCTATTCTTTCCGCGCCGCAGACTTTAGCCACCTTCCAACGCATTGCAAATTCGTTGCGCTTATGCCGCAGTGGGACTTCCTTGATTTCCTCGCTGGACATGCGCGCACGTACCCTGAATTCCAACTTCGCATGCAGCACGAAGCGGTTGGACTTGGTTGCTGACTCAGAGAAAGTCAGAGGGGTGCAGGTGCAGACGCCTGATGGGCCAATTGAAGTCCATGCCGATTTAGTGATTGGCTGCGATGGGCGGCACTCAGCGATTCGCCAGGCTGCTCAACTGGAAGTGATGGAACGCGGAGTGCCGATCGATGTTCTGTGGTTCCGCATCGGCCGCCGCGCGAGTGACCCGGAACAGTTGCTGGGGAACATCAACTACGGGCGAGCGCTAGTACTCATTAATCGGGGCGACTACTTTCAGGCCGGGCTGCTGATTCGTAAAGGTTCGTTCGAAGAAATGAAAAGCGACGGATTGGAGTTGTTTCGCGAGATCGTTCTGCGCATCGCGCCTTACCTCGGCGATCGGGTTGAGGAACTGAAAGATTGGGAGCAAATCAAGCTGCTGTCGGTCCAGATTAACCGTTTGCGACAGTGGTATCGGCCCGGATTGCTGTGCATAGGCGACGCGGCACACGCCATGTCGCCGGCTGGCGGAGTAGGAATCAATCTCGCGATTCAAGACGCGGTGGCCACAGCTAACTTGCTGGCTGATCCGCTTCGCGAACGAAGGGTCACCGAATCGACTCTGGCACTGGTTCAGCGGCGACGAGAGTTCCCTACGATCGTGACCCAGCAAATGCAGGTCTTTGCACACAGTCTGTTTCAACGGGTATTTCAAGATCCCGGTCCGGCGAAGGCGCCGTGGCAACTTAAGGCAGTCTTCGGGATCCCGGGGCTTCCCCGACTGACCGCGCGAGCGATTGGCGTGGGCGTCCGACCGGAACATATCAAGGGAGCGCGAAAGCAGACCGAGCGATGTAAACCTTCCATCCGAAGTATCGCACTGGGTCTTGGTGTTGCGGGAGTGTTGCTAGCCGTGAGCCTGTTCGGTCGGAGGCGTCGGTCTGCGGCCGCGTGAGGGTTAGTCGGTCCAAATTCGCCGGCGATGGGTTTCACGTAACAAAATTGCGCGGCTGCGAATACCTACCCACAGCCGCATTCAACTGCCTTTGATTTCGAATTCTTAGTTGAACGCAGCGCTTGCTGTCTCGGCTGGGGCTTCGCTTAAACTCTTCAGATACTCATTGATCGACTTCGCGGCCTTGCGTCCAGCGCCCATGGCGAGGATGACGGTCGCGCCGCCCGTCACGATGTCGCCGCCGGCGAATACGCCGCGCTTCGACGTCGCCAAGGTGTCATCGTTCGCGGAGATGTAGCCGCGCTTTGTGACCGCCAATCCCGGAGTCGTCGACTGGATCAAGGGGTTCGCGGACGTTCCGGCGGCAATGATCGCCACCTGGCACGGAACCACAAACTCCGAGCCCTTGATCGGCACCGGGCTGCGGCGTCCAGACTCATCCGGCTCGCCCAGTTCCTGGCGAATGCACTTTACGGAGGTGAGATTTCCCTTTTCGTCGCCGAAGAACTCGACCGGGTTCACCAGCATCTCGAAGTGAACGCCTTCGTCCTTGGCGTGATGCACTTCTTCCACACGGGCGGGCATCTCCTTCTCGGTGCGGCGATAGTAGATACTGGCGCTCTTCGCACCCAGGCGCAGCGCGCTGCGCACCGCATCCATGGCGGTGTTGCCGCCGCCCACGACCATGACATCGCGGTCTTTGCACGGATAGAGTGGCTCGTCGTACTCAGGGAACCGATAGGCGCGCATCAGGTTCACGCGGGTGAGGAACTCGTTGGCTGAGTAAACGCCGTTGAAGTGCTCGCCCGGAACGTTGAGGAAGCGCGGCAGGCCCGCGCCCGTTGCGATGAAGACGGCGTCGAAGCCTTCTTCGTGCATCAGTTCGTCGATGGTGACGGTCTTACCAACCACCACATTGGTTTCGAAGACCACGCCGCGGCGGCGCAGCACGTCGATCTCGTGGCGAACAATTTCCTTCGGCAGACGAAATTCAGGAATGCCATACACCAGCACCCCACCGAGTTCGTGCAGCGCCTCGAAGACGTGTACTTGGTGTCCCATCTGGATGAGGTCTCCGGCGCACGCCAGGCTGGCCGGGCCGCTTCCGACCAGGCCAACTTTCCTGCCGGTTGCAGGCGCTGACACCGGCGATCCGAACTGACCTGTCTCGCGCTCCCAATCCGCGACGAAACGCTCCAGATAGGCGATTCCAACGGGCTCGCCTTTCTTGCCCAGGACGCAGCCCGACTCACATTGATCTTCAACCGGACACACGCGGCCGGTAATGGCGGGCAGCGCGTTGTCCTCGCGCACCTTCGAGGCTGCGCCGAGGTAATCACCCGCCAATATGAGGTCGATCACCGCCCGTACGTTCACCGACACCGGGCACTTCTCGATGCAACCCGGCTTGGGACACTCGATGCAACGCAGCGATTCCTGGCGGGCCTGCTCGGGAGGAAAGCCCAGGTTGACTTCCTGAAAATTGTGGGCGCGCACCTGCGCCTCTTGCTCAGGTACTCGCTGGCGCGGCAGCTTGACGCGTTCCTTGTTGGGCAGCGGATTGTGACTCACGGGCTTGTCTGTCATTTCGCAACCTCCGCCAGCGTGGCTTCGAGCGCGCAGGCGTGCTGTGCGTTGCTCTCGCGCAGCTTCTTCAGTTCAGCTTCGGGATCGGCCTGCAGGCGCTCGATGCTCAGCCTCTCCTGCTCGCGATACATGTTGTTGCGTTGCGTCAGGACGTCGAAGTTCACCTCGCTGGCTTCAAACTCGGGGCCATCGACGCAAGCGAACTGGCTGCGGTTGTTGACCAACACCCTGCAGCCGCCGCACATGCCGGTGCCGTCCACCATGATGGAGTTGAGGCTGACGATGGTCTTGATCTTCTTGGGTGCGGTGACATTGGCGCAGGCGCGCATCATCGGCACCGGACCAACCGCCAACACGTAGTCCACCGTGCCAGCGTCGACCAGTTCCTGCAGCTTTTTCGTGACCAAGCCCTTCTCGCCGGCGGTGCCATCGTCGGTCAGCACGTAGGTCTCGTCGCTGACTTCGCGCACCGCATCTTCCAGCACCAGCAGGTCCTTGCTGCGCGCTCCCACGATGGAGATGACTTTGTTGCCTGCGCGCTTCAACTCGCGCGCCGTGGGATAGGCCATAGCCGTCCCCACGCTGCCGCTGACCACCACGGCGGTGCCGAACTTCTCGATCTCGGAGGGCTTGCCGAGCGGCCCAACGATGTCGAGGATGGAGTCGCCGGCCTCCAGCATGCTGAGCAGCATGGTGGTCTTGCCAATGGCTTGCACGACGATGGTGACGGTTCCGGCCTCGGGATTTGCGTCAGCGATCGTGAGTGGGATACGTTCGCCGGCATCGTCAAGCCGGACAATGACGAACTGGCCGGGCTTCTGCTTCTTTGCGATTCGCGGCGCCTTGATTTCAAACAGTTTTATGCCTCGCGCCAGAGGGCGGGCAGCGACAATCGGGAACACGGGCGATCCTCCACTTTTAGTTTTGCGGATCGACAACCGGTCAGTCTGCGGCATACGTCACAAGCGCACGGTTAGACCGCACAATGTCGAACGCCGTGCAATGGAATTCTGGCTTCCGACAGGCTTGAATTTCCCAGACCGGCGGCGAGTGGAACCAGTGTAGCTGGTGTTAACACCGGGAGTTACTTGTGGGGGCATATGATGGAATTGCGGCATCTTGCAGCTTCGGGTAGCGAGGTCGGAACGAGGACCCGTTGCTCGGAGGCTTGGGGAGCACGGCCCGTACTGCCATATTCATCATGATGATCGCTGCCGCCGCGGTTGGCCAGCAGAGCCCGGCACCGTCGCGCCCGGCACAATCGCCGACAGCGTCTCCGATTCCAGATGACCCCAGCGCCACCAAGCAGGCTCAACACGGCTCATTCGGGCACGGCGTGACGACTGCCGTCAAGACGGTTGGCCACGATGAATGGAACATCCTCAAGGCTCCCTTTGAGACCGAAGGTCTTGGCTTCAGCGCTGGTACCCCTTTCCGGAACAAGACACTGGTGTGGGACTCGGCGATCATGGGCGCGACCGGCGTATTGATCGCTAACGACGAATCGGTCGCGCATCAGGTGCCCGTCAGTTGGCACCAGACGGGCGTCAACATATCTGATGCCTGTACCTACGGTACTGCGGCGACCGCAGGCGGCATCTACCTCACCGGGTTACTCACTCACGATGAACATGCGAAGCGCACCGGCGTGCTGGCCGCCGAAGCCTCCATTGACAGCGCCCTGCTTTACGGATCGATGAAGCTGATCTTCGCCAGGCAGCGGCCTTACACGGATAACGCCGACGGGAAGTTCTTTGCCGGCAACTTCAGCAGCGGTTCGTTTCCTTCCGGACATGCAGCCTTGAGCTGGACCATTGCGTCAGTCATAGCCCACGAGTATCCCAAGCTGCCGGTGCAACTGCTGATGTATGGCTTGGCGACTACGGTCTCCACCACACGCGTTACGGGCGGGCAGCACTTCCCTTCCGATGTGTTTGTGGGATCGACGTTGGGCTTTCTGGTCGGGAGATATGTAGCCAACAAGGACAAACACACTCTGACCCCTACGTCGCACAACGGCAATCGGATGACAGCGGCTGCCGAATGCGATCCTGGAGCACGTCGCTATCCAGTAGGCACGCTTCTTATGCCACGAAGTACTTCGCTGCCGGATGGTGCACGACGATCGCAGAGGTGCTCTGCTCCGGGTCGAGCAGGAAGCCGGTCGTCAGGTGCACGCCGATGGTTTCGTCGGGATGCAGCAGCGCGAACAGTTTGGTCTGATCTTCGAGGTTCGGACACGCCGGATAGCCGAACGAGTAGCGTGAGCCCCGATACTTCTGATGAAACAGATCGCGGATGTGCGGCGCGTCGTCAGCGCCGAACCCAAGTTCCTCGCGCATCTTCTTGTGGTTGAACTCCGCCAGCGCTTCGGCGGTTTCCACGCTGAGGCCATGCAGGTAGAGATACTTGGTGTACTCGCCGCGCTTCGAAGAGCTTCTGAGTCTCATGCGAGGCCTTCGCGCCGACGGTAACGCAGGTCATGCCGAGCACGTCCATCTGCCCGCTGGCCTTCTTCAGGAAGAAGTCCGAGATGCACAGTCCTCGTCCCTCTTTCTGGCGCGGGAAGGTAAAGCGAAGCGCCTCCGCGGGAACTGGATCGCCCTGCTTCCAGCCTTCGGGCAGGTTGTAGACGATGACGTCGTTGCCTTCGCCCTGCGCTCCAAAATAGCCGTAGACGACTTTCGGCTCCAACCATCCGCCGGCGATGGCCTCTTCTTCCAGGTCCTTCAGGATCGGCCGGTACTTGGTCTCAACCAGGCGGGCATAGTCTTCCTGTGACGCCGTCTTGAGCTGCCACTGGTTCTTGAACAGCGCGGTTTCGTTGATGTACTGGAACACCTCACGCAAATCGAAATCCGCCGGCTTGAGCACGCGCGTGCCCCAGAACGGCGGCTGCGGAATATTCGGCGCCGCCGCAATCTCAATGTTCGGCTTGGTCGGAGCTTCGCCAACGTTTCCCGCCACAGCAGTCTTGGCGAATTCCTTGACCAGCTTGCCTTCTTCGATGCGCCGCTCGCGAGCGCCATTAGGCGAAGCGAGGTCCTCCATGATGTGCAGGCCCGCGAACGCGTCATCGGCATAGAAGACCGCGCCGAGGCCGTTGTACTCGCGCCGCAGATCGTCTTCGACGTACTTGCGAGTGAGCGCAGCTCCGCCGCAGATCACCGGGAACTCCAGCTTCTGGTGGTGCAAGTCCTGCACCACGTACTTCATTTCGAGCGTCGACTTCACCAGCAACCCGCTGAGACCGATGGCGTCAGCCTTCTCGGCAATGGCGGCGTTGATGATCGCGTCCGAAGGCTGCTTGATGCCGAGGTTCACCACGCGGTAACCGTTGTTGGTGAGGATGATGTCCACCAGGTTCTTGCCGATGTCGTGGACGTCGCCCTTCACCGTAGCGAGCACGATGGTTGCCTTCTGGCTGCCCGCTTTCTTCTCCATCTTGGGCTCAAGGTAGGCAACCGCGGCTTTCATCACGCCGGCCGAATCGAGCACCGAAGGCAGTTGCATTTTGCGCGCACCGAACAGGTCGCCGACCGTCCTCATGCCGTCGAGCAGCACGTTGTTGATGATGTCGAGCGGCGTGTACGTGGTCAGCGCGTCTTCCAGTAATTCGTCGAGCGCTTCTTGTTGGCGCCATCGCCAATCGACTTTTCGCCGTTGATGATGACCCACTTCAGCTTGTCTTCGATCGAGAGCGTGTCGACGTGCGCGGTCGTGGTCTCTTCTTTACGCTGCGATCCCTCGAAGTGCTTCATGTAGATCTGCAGCGGATCGCCGTTGGAGCGGTCCTGAAAAATGAGCTTGCGCGCCAGATCGACTTCAGCCTCGGGAATCTTGTACAGCGGATAAATCTTGCTGTAGTTCACGATGGCCATGTCGAGTCCGTTGTCGACCGCCTCGTGCAGGAAGACGCTGTTGAGGACGCGCCGCGGATAGGCGTTCAGTCCGAACGAAATATTGCTGACGCCAAGGACGGTTTTGGCCAGCGGCAGCTCGGTCTTGATCGCCTTCACCGCCTTCAGCGTCTCCATGCCGGCGGTGCGGTAGTCTTCCTGACCGGTAGAAATCGGCAGGGTGAGCGCGTCGAAGATGAGATCGACGGGACGAATGCCGTACTTGTTCGACAGCCAGGTCGTAAATGCGCTTGGCGATGGCCAGCTTCTTCTCGGCAGTCAACGCCATGCCGTCTTCGTCGATGGTGAGCGCGATCACCGCTGCGCCGTAGCGCTTGGCCATCGGCAGAACTTTCGAGGTGCGCTTCTCGCCATCTTCGAGATTGATGGAGTTGATGATCGCCTTGCCGGGAATGCGTTTCAGCGCTTCCTCGACCACGTCGGCCTCGGTCGAATCGACGAGGATCGGCGCTGGAACGCGCGTGGCGATCTTCTCCAGAATGGCGCTGATGTAGCCCTTCTCGTCTTCACCCACGATGGCGCAGCACAGGTCGAGCATGTGCGAGCCCTCGTTGACCAGTTTCTTGGCCAGTGTCAGGATGGCGTCGTAGTTCTGCGTGCGCACCATGTTCTTGAAGTGCTCGACACGCGTGGTGGTGTTCATCTCCTCGGCAATCACCAGTGGCTTGGGATCGAGGTCGAGGGGAACCATGGAGTACGCGCTGGCCGCCGCGCCGATCGCTTTCACTTCGTGGCGCACCGGCTCCAGATTTGCGCACGCCTCCACGACGGCCTTGAGGTGCCGTGGCTCGGTGCCGCAACAGCCGCCGACAATGCGCACGCCGTACTCGGTGATGAACTGCTTGTGAAAATCAGCGAGCTCCTGCGGCTGCAACTTGTAAACTGCATGGCCGCCTTCGTTCTGCGGCAGCCCGGCGTTGGGCAGCACCGAGACCGGCCTCGGCGAATTCAACCCGAGGTAGCGCACGCCGTCATTCATCTCCTTCGGGCCGGTGGCGCAGTTCATGCCAATCACGGCAACGTCGAACATCTCCAGCGTGGTTAGCGCCGCGGCGATCTCCGTTCCCAGCAGCATGGTTCCGGTTGCTTCGAGGGTGACCTGTACCTGCACGGGGATGCTCTTCCCCGATTTCTTCAGCGCGTCGAAGATGCCGACCAGCCCGGCCTTGGCCTGCAAGATGTCCTGACAAGTCTCGAGCAGGAGAACATCCACGCCGCCTTCGATCAAGGCAAGAGTCTGCTCGGTGTAGGCGGCGGCCATGGCATCAAAGCCGATGTGTCCGAGCGAAGGGAGCTTGGTCGTGGGGCCCATCGATCCGGCGACAAAGCGCTTGCGCCCGTTGGTCGAATAACTGCTGGCGACCTCGCGGGCGAGCATGGCGGCGGCCAGGTTGATCTCGTGCACCTGGTCCTGCATGTCATATTCCGCCATCACGATGCGGGTAGAGTTGAAAGTATTGGTTTCAACTACGTCGCAGCCGACCTCAAAGAACGCCGAGTGAATGTCTTTGATAAGATCGGGGCGGCTCTGAACGAGGATGTCGTTATAACCCTCCTTGCCCCAGAAATCGTCCACAGTGGGATTGCGGAACTGGATGTTCGTTCCCATGGCGCCGTCGAAGATGACGACGCGTTCTTGCACGGCTTTGAGGTAGTCGCTCATGTTCCCCTAGATTGCAGTTGCCTTCCAAGTATCGCAGTTCCGTTAGTGGGCTTGGTAGTCGTGTTCAGCCAACGGCGTCCAATGCAGGTAGCTTGCGCAATGCGGGTGCCGAAATGCAAAGGCCGCGAACTCTGCGCGGCCTCTTGTTCCTGACTCTTTGATCTCTTGCTTTACGTGCCCGGCGGAACATCGGCCCCTGAGCTGAATTGCGCTGGCTTGGGCATCAGCCTTCCCGTGCCTTCGATGTTGTAGATCGCATTTGCGCCCATGTGTGCCGGAACTCCCGCCAACAACTGCTCCTTGCGATACACCAGACTGCTGGCGTTGAAGGTGGCCAGCTCGAAGCCGTGTCCATGGGTGATTGCGTCCGTCGGACAAGCCTCAACGCAGTAGCCGCAGAAGATACAGCGGTTGTAGTCGATGTTGTAAACCTTGGCGTAACGCTCAGCGCCGCTGACACGGTTGGTCTCAGTGTTGTCCGCGGCTTCAATGTAGATGCAATTCGAGGGACACGCCGCCGCGCACAGGAAACACGCCACGCACTTTTCCAGGCCGTTCTCGTCACGCTGCAACACGTGCATGCCGCGAAAGCGCTCCTGGAACATGGCTCCCCGGTTGGGGCCCGGTCCGTCAGGATAGTTCTCCACTTCCGTCGGCTTGAACATCTCACTGAAGGTGACGCTCATGCCTTTGGCGATCGCGGCAATGTTTTTGACGATTCCCATACAGGAAAACAGTATAACAATCCGGCGCGCACCGTGGGTACGGGTGCCGCGCTCGCTCTACGCCCGAGACTCGAGCCGTTCTTTCATGAGGTTCAGGTGCCGCTGTGCGTGCCCGGCAATGATGTAAGCCAGGGCCCGCACCGACACCGGGTTGCCATTGGCCACGCCGGTCCGCACCTCGTCTTCCGGCGAGATCGAGCCCACCAGGGCGATGGTCGCGCCGCGGATGTTCTTGAACTCAACCATGAGATCGTGACGTACACGGGTGTTGAAGTCCCCGGCGGCCACGTAGTCGTCCTGTTCATAGCCGTGTAGTTCCTTCTGGTCGCCGCGGGCGAAACGCAGCATCCGGTAAGACAAGATGCGCTCGGTGTCGCAGAGGTGACCAAGCACTTGTTTGACGCTCCACTTGCCCTCCGCTGGTGCTTTGCTGGCATCGTCTTCAGGAACACTTTGCAGGAACGCCACCAGTTCGTCCCACTGCTTCAGCAGGAATTCTTCGATTGGACCGTCGGGTACGTGCGCTACATAATCGGCGTAATAATTGGCGTATTCGTTGCGTTCGGGGCGATTCATCATGGCAAATACCTCAAATGCGATTTTGGAATTGGTGACTGGTTGCTGGTAACTGGTGACAGCTTTTCGATTTTCGCCGGTCACCAGCTACCAGTAACCGTTTCACTCGATTCCAAATTCCTTCCACCGTTCCGTCATCCGCCGTTTGGTCTCGGCGTCCATCGTGATTTCGTCCGGCCATGGGCGGGTGAATCCCTCGCTCGGCCATTTGCGCGTGGCATCCACACCCATTTTGGAGCCGTAATCCGGCAGCCGCGAGGCATGATCGAGCGAATCCACCGGGCCCGAGCGTGAACTGGATATCGCGCTCGGGATCGATGTTGTTCAGCACCTTCAGCGTGACCTCGCCGAGGTCCTGCACGTTCACGTCTTCATCGACTACGAGAATGCACTTGGTGGACATCGCCTGTCCCAGCGCCCAGATGCCGTTCATCACCTTGCGCGCCTGACCGGGGTACGACTTCTTGATGGAGACGATCATCAGGTTATGAAATATGCCTTCAATCGGCAGGTTCACGTCCACGATTTCGGGGATGGTCAGCCGCATCAGCGGGAGGAAGATACGCTCGACGGCCTTGCCCATCCAGGCGTCTTCCATCGGAGGCTTGCCCACGATGGTGGTCGAATAGATCGGATCTTTGCGGTGGGTGATGCAGGTGACGTGAAAGACCGGGTAGAGGTCTTCCATGGTGTAGAAGCCGGTGTGATCGCCGAAGGGGCCTTCCATCTTCAGTTCGTCCAGTTCGACATAGCCTTCGAGCACGATCTCAGAAGTGGCGGGGACTTCGAGATCTACGGTCTCACACTTCACTAGTTCAACCGGCTTTTGCCGCAGGAAGCCCGCGATGATGAACTCCTCGACATCCGGCGGTGCAGGTACGATCGACGAGAACATCATCGCCGGATCGGTACCGATGGCGACGGCAACGTCCATGCGCCCGGCGACCTGAATTCCCTCCGCTACGCGCGAGCCGCCGCCGGAGCGCGCCATCATGTCGAGCGCCGCGGTCAGTGGATGCGCCGCTCCCTCTGCCGCCTTACGCCGCATTTGCTCGCGGTAGTGTTCGGCTCCCTGCTTCTGCCGTTGCCAGTGCATCCCGGTGGTGCGCTCGTCGTACACATGCAAACGATACGTGCCCACATTGCGCTTGCCGGTTTTCGGGTCGCGGGTAATCACCGACGGCAGCGTGATAAAGCGTCCGCCATCCTTGGGCCAGCATTGCAGGATAGGAAAGTCGAGCAGTGAGAAGTCCGCCTTCTTGATGACTTCCTTGCACGGTCCGGTGGGCACTTCTTTGGGAAAGAATTTCCCGACTTCCGCCAGCAGGGGCAGCATCTTGATTTTGTCGAGCAACCCCTGAGGGGACTTCACTTCCATGAACATCTTGATGCGGGCCGAGATTTCGTCGAGCGAATCGACCTCCAGCGCCAGCTTCATGCGGCGTTCCGACCCGAACTGGTTGATGAGCACCGTGGCCCCAGGGTGTCCCTTCACATTCTCAAACAGCAACGCCGGGCCGCCGGGGCCGTGCTTTCCCCGCGGTCCCCACTTCGACACGCGATCGGTGATCTCGGTGATTTCCAGGAGGGGATCGACTTCCGCCTTGATCCGCTTGAGCTCTCCCGCCTTGTCGAGCGCGGAGATCCAATCCCTCAGGTCGCTATAGGCCAACGGTTGATTTCTCCTCGGGGGAGCATGCCGCTTATGGCTTCATGCTTGTTGAGACAACCCACGATTATAGTGGGCGGGTTGATTTTCACCACAGGGGCACAGAGACACAGAGGAAAGATAGCGGAAAAACAACCGCGGATTTCGAGTACGAATGTCGCCTTGCGCAAATTCTTCCGAGGAATCCCTAATTCTCAGGTTTGAAGCGGCTGACAACTGACAGCCGGGACCGTCGCCGCTAGCGCTTCTTCTTGGGAGCCTTCTTCGCGACCACCTTCTTGGCTGCTGGTTTTTGGGTCACGGGCTTCTTGGGTGCGGGCTTCTTCGCCGGAGCTTTTTTGGGCGCGGGCTTCTTCGCTGGAGCTTTCTTGGGCGCGGGCTTCTTCGCTGGAGCTTTCTTGGGCGCGGGCTTCGCCTTGGCTGGGGCGGCTTTCGTTGCCGGCTTCGCCGCCTTGGTCGGAGCTTTCGCTGGAGCCGTCTTCTTCGCCTCTGGCGCGGGCTTAGGCGAAACCGCCGTCTTCGCCTTGGCTACAGGCTTGCCCGTTTCCGGCGGCGTCACCGGCGCCGCAACTTCACTTGTTTGCGCTACGGGAGCCGCGCCCTTGGGCTTGCGTCCCCGCTTGGCTGGGGCAGCTACCGCAACCGCGGCAGCACTTGCGGCGGCTTCAGCAGCAGCGGCGGCAGCCTTGCCTCGTCCACGTTTCGGCGCCGGAGGGGGCGGAGGGGGCGGTGGTTCGTACGGCTTCAGGAAGTTAACAGTCTCGGTGTGGGAGCGTAGCTTGCCGTCCAGCAGCAGCAGGAAGGCCTCGTCCAGTATGCTCTGGTACTCGGGAAGTTGGGCTGTAATCCGCATCTCCGCCATCTCGGGAAACGGTAGCTTCTCCCTGACTTGGCGCCACTTACCCAGAAAGTTCTTGAGCTTGGCGTCAACCGCGTGTTGTTTTGTCGTGAGGCTAAGAAACAGGATGTTCTCCGGCGGGGTTGCGCTCAGGATCTTCCATGCACCTGAGTTGGTAGCGGCCTCTTTTCCCGTCAGCTTTTTCGCCAGAGCATGAGCGTCGTGTTCGAGGTGCTTCCATTTGTCCACGAAGTCGCGGCGGGGAATCATCTTTTGGATCTCGGAGATGTCCTTGTCGCTCATCTTCTTGGTGAGGAAGTACATGGCCATGGGTCCGGACTCGACCGCATAGCCCAGGTCGTTAAGGGCTTGACGCAATTTGATGGCATGTCCCAGGTCGCTGGCTTCGGCCTTGGCCACGGTCCAGTGGGGATGGAGGATCTTTAGCCAGCCCTCCTTCTCGAGGGCCCGCATGATGTTGAGCGGGTCATCTTCATGGGCCAACTGTTCCAGCTCGGCACCAATAGAACGCTTCCCGACGTACTCGATGTAATTGTTTTCTTTAGCGGAGTCGTAGCGCGCCTGCGTACGCTCCTCGAGGGGCCAATGAAAGCGTGCGCTCAGTCGCGTCGCCCGGATGAGTCGAATCGGATCTTCCAGAAACGCGTAGTTGTGCAACACCCGCAGCACCTTGGCTTCGATGTCGGCGATCCCGTTGAAGGGGTCGAGCAAGAGCCCGCGCGAGCCGGGATTCAGCGACAGAGCCATGGCGTTAACGGTAAAGTCGCGCCGCCGCAGGTCTTCGTTGATGGTCGCCGGAGCGATGGTGGGGGGCTTACCTGGCTTATCGTAAGTCTCAGAGCGGGTGAGATTTATCTCAGCACGGACATTGCCCGGCAGGAGCAGGTGCAGAGTTTTCAGATCCTCCTCGACGCCCTGCACGGTAATCCCAGCTTTCTCCAATTCTTTCTGTAACTTAAGGGGATTTCCCTGAAGGCTGAGGTCGATGTCGCGGATGGGGAGTCCGGTGATGAGATCGCGGATGGTACCGCCAGTGAGGTAGAGATTCAAGCCCGCGTGGCGGGCAATTTCCTGAACCAGGTTCACACCGCGCTGCTGATCCGGGGTGAGCCGGGATTCCATGCTATAGATGTAGTCTGCCATCTAAATGTATGACTCTAAGCGTGATAGCCGAGTTCATCAGGAGCTACAGCGGGCTTGCCTGACGGCTACACGGCCACCGCGACCGCCGCTTTTGGGCTGTGGCGGCACGTGCAACTTACTCTTATGCCAACACTTACAGCTGCTATGCACAGGGTTTGCTGCATAGCGACAATAACACAAGGTTTACGATTTGGCTACAGAGTAGCTTATCGGGAGCGCTTTTTCCTCAAAAGTGCGACAATCGGTGCAGGCACACGCATTTACGGCGTTCGGTTCGCCATGGCAACTACGCACAAAAAGGTCATTGTCCGAAAGATGGACCGCGACACGGTCAGCGGCTACGTGTCGGCGGCGTTCATCTCGGAGGGCAAGATCGAGATACTGAACACCGCGGGTAATGTGGTGGCCATCGACCTGCGCGAGGTGAAGGGTGTGTATTTTGTACGCGAGCTCGGCGACTCCGAGTCTCTGGTTCGCAAGACATTCACCTCCCGACCTCGGACCGAAGGTCTGTGGGTCCGACTTCGCTTCCGCGACAATGAGATCATTGAGGGCATGATGACCAACGACCTGGTTCAGGATGGAAGCGAGGGATTCTCCATCATCCCGCCTGATACACGGTCCAATACCCAGCGTATTTTCGTGCCGCGGGCCGCTCTGGCCGAGATGACCGTGCTTGCGGTAATCGGTGAGAAGAAATCGCAGCGACGTAGACGCCATCCCGACGATACCCTTCAGGTGCGGATGTTCAATTGAGGCCATCTCTCGGATGCGAAGCGGCGCAGGCTCACATTCGGGAACGCAAACCCGAGTTCACTGGCCACTAGCAACGGGCAGTACGAGCGGCCCCGACTGACGATCATGAAACTTGGCGAAATCGCTACCAGGCTGGGCGCCACCCTCGAAAACGGCGATCCCGAAACTGAAATTTCGGGGGTGTCGGGGATTGAGGAGGCAAAGGCCGGACAGATCACCTTTGTCGCCAATCCAAAATATGCGGCCGCCGCCAAGAGGACAACCGCCTCGGCCATCATCGTCTCGGAGGACTTCCCTGCCGTCGCGTGCGCTTTGTTGCGAAGTGCGAACCCCTATCTGAGTTTTGCCCGAGCCATCGACCTGTTTTACCAGTCGCCTCGGTACGCCCCAGGGATCCATCCCACTGCGGTAGTCGCGCCCACCGCCATAATCGGCGCAAACGCCCATGTCGGCGCTTATGTGGTGATCGACGATGGGGTGACGATCGGCAGTGACGCCGTGCTTCTGCCGCACGTCGTTATCTATCGCGGAGCGAAGATCGGCAACAACTTCTTTGCGCACGCCCACTCCATCGTGCGGGAGGACTGCGAGTTGGGCGACAACGTGGTCCTTCAAAACGGCGCGATTGTCGGCTCCGATGGGTTTGGATTCGCCCGTGATGGAGATCACTGGGTGAAAATTACGCAGTCCGGGCCCGCGGTCATCGAGAGTGATGTCGAGATTCAAGCCAATGCGTGCATCGATCGCGCCAGCGTCGGCGAAACCCGTATTGGACGCGGCGTGAAGGTCGATAACCTGGCGCAGGTAGGACACGGCTCCGCCGTCAGCGAACACACGTTGGTGTGCGCGCAGGCCGGGCTGGCGGGCTCGACGGTGGTGGGCAAGAACGTCATTATCGCCGGACAAGCTGGCGTCGCCGGACATTGCAACGTCGGTGACGGCGTGGTCATCACCGCACAAAGCGGAACTCACGGGGACATTCCGGCGGGAAGCATGGTCAGCGGCTCGCCGGCCTTCGAGCACAAGCAATGGTTGCGCGCCGTCAACGCATTCAGCAAACTCCCCGAGTTGGCGAAGACGGTTCGCAGCCTTGCACAGAAGCAATTGCACCCGGAGCCGGAAAACGACAAAGACTAAGCGAACGAGTTGTTCGGCAGTCTTGTAACTCATTAGCTGTATGCGCATCCCTTACGTCGGCTGTCAAAGGAGAGCGGTTTCAAACTGCTGAACCATGAGTGAAGAGACTCCACACTCCGGCGCGAAAGCTCCGATGGGTCCGCAGATCGTTTCGGCACCGCCGATCCGCGTCCTGCTGCTCGACGACCGGGAGGAGAATCTCGTCTTGCGTTCGGCGATACTTCGCCAGAACGGTTACCGGGTAATCCCGACCAATTGCATCGAGCAGGCCCAGGCCAAGTTGCACGAGATCGATATCGCAGTGCTCGACTATCATCTCGGCGCGGGGAAATTCGGAACCGCGGTTGCCGAAGCACTTCGCCGGGAGCGTCCGCAAGTTCCCATCATTGTGCTGTCAGCCACCCTCGATCGCAGATTCGGGGGCATCGCCGACATGCACCTGCTCAAGGGACATAGCTCGGTGGACGATCTGCTCGACGCGCTGCGCTCCTTTGAGGCCAAGAAACGTGGCCGTCCCGTCGTGGTCGATGCGCGTGACTTTTACTATTCGCGTATCTCGATGGCGATGGGCGACGACATCGTGCTCGAAATCATCGACCGCGATGGCAACTGGCAGTTCGTCAACGACTATTTCGCCGCCATGAAAGGCAAGAAACGCGCCTGGTTTGCCGGCAAAAACCTGTTCGAGCATTATCCCGAGCTGGCCGACGAGTGGCGCGAGATCGTTCGCACCGTGGTGGATACCCGTGAAACCTACATCGACCGTCGTGGATTTCCGGGAAACCGCGCACCTGCCCACGAAGAGTGCCCGATGGATGTGGAACGTATTGATCCTTCCCATAAAACTGCACGACAACCGTGACGGCGCCGTCCTCACGGCCCGCATTATCGAGAAGAAATAGCGCCGGAAGCGGCTGCGGGCAACGTCATGCCCGCATCCTTTTCCCAACCTCTCATGTCGTAGACTGATTTCTTGAGCAATCCATCTGCAGACAGGACGGCCTTGGAACGCCAGGCGTTGGAGCAGAGCTATGCCCGGCAACGCCATGAAGCGTGGTTCAGCCTGGCGCTTGGCGGGGTATCGATCGCGGCCCTGCTTTGGTACTACGCCCATCAACAGATCCTGCTGTATGGCGATGCGGTCGCGCATATCAACATCGCGCGCCGCGTGCTCGATAACCGCTCCTGGCTCTCGTCGTTCTTCCAGCTAGGCACAGTCTGGCTGCCGCTGCCTCACATCCTCATGCTGCCGTTTGTCTGGAACAAGGCGCTATGGATGAGCGGGGTTGCCGGCTCCATCCCCTGCATGGTGGCCTATGTGGCCGGCGCGCTTGGAATCTTCCGGCTGGTCAGCGCCCGCGCCCCACAGGTTGCGGGTTACGTGGCTGCTTCCATTTATGCGCTCAATCCCAATCTGCTGTACATGCAGACCACGGCGATGAATGAGCCGCTTTACCTGGCGTTCTTTATCTGGGCCATTGTGTACCTGGATGAATGGCTGCGCGCGCTACAGACCGGGCCGGGCGCAGCTTCGACGGGGCAAAAAGCAGAACATGCGCTGGAGAATTGCGGCATTGTCCTGGCCGGTGGAGCGGCGACGCGATACGACGGCTGGTTTTTCGGCGCAATCGCAGGTGTCATCGTGCTTTGGACATTTGCCCGTTGGTGGCGGACGACCTCCGATAAGGCACGCCGGCGCTCCATGAGCAAATCGCTGGCAGAGTTTCTGTTGCTCAATGCCCTGGTTCCGGTGTTCTGGCTGGCGTATAACCATCGCGTCTCCGGGCGCGCCATGGACTGGGCAAACGGCCCGTACTCGGCGAAAGCCATCGCGCAGCGGACTACCGCAAGTGGTGCTGCGCCCTACCCCGGACAAGACCACGTGGTAACCGCCGGGCTTTACGTCCTGAAAGCGGCGAAGCTCAATGTGGGCCCCGGACATTGGGGCGACGTATTGTTTCTGCTCACACTGCTCGGGACGGCGGTTGCCCTCTGGCGATTCCGTGAGTACTGCACATGGCTGCTGCTCTGGGTGCCGCTCCTGTTCTATGCGCTGTCGGTCGCGTATGGCAGCGTGCCCATCTTCATTCCGACATGGTGGCCCTTCTCCTACTACAACGTGCGATATGGACTTCAACTATTGCCTGTCTTCGCAGTCTTTCCCGCCCTGCTGGCGGTGTTTCTGGCGGAACAACTCAGCAACTCCAGAAAGAAGGTGATCGTCTGGAGTTTCCTGGCGCTGCTGGTGGCGGCCATCTACCTGTCGATCTATGTTGGGACTCCCATCACGCTAAAAGAGGCGCAAGCCAATTCCCGCACCCGCCTGGCGTTGGAAGAGGCGCTGACCAGGTTTCTGGCGGGACTGCCGCCATCGGCCACTCTGCTGATGTATCAGGGAGAACATGTTGGTGCGCTGCAACAAGCCGGAATACCTCTGCGGCATGTGGTCAGCGAAGTGAGCCATCCTGATTGGGAGTGGGCCTTGCTCGACCCGGCGCGCCATGCCGATGTCATCATCGCGTTCAAGGGCGACCCGGTGTGGATGGCAGCGCAGGAGCATCGGAAAGAGTTAACGGAGCTGTTGTCGATCACGGTGCCCGGTCAGGCCAAATGCAACATTTACCGTCCCAATCGGCAGGACGGTGAGATCGAACCGCCGTCGTCGCGATAGTTGAGCTTTGGTCTCGCCGAGTGCAGCACGTCACAAGCGTGCGGTCATGGCCGCTTTGCTACAATCCGCGCAGTGACTGTGGATTCGTCTACCAACATGGCATCCATCCCATTTGTCAAAGCTACAGCCTGCGGAAATGACTTTTTGATTGTCGGGATCGAACACGCTCCCACGGACATTGCTGCCTTCAGTCAAAGGATCTGCGATCGCCGCAATGGGGTTGGGGCCGACGGGGTCGAATGGGTACTGCCCGCCTCCGATGCCGACGTTGCCATTCGCCTGCTTAATGCCGACGGCTCGGAAGCGGAGATCTCCGGCAACGGAACCCGCTGTGTGGCGGCCTGGTACTGCGCGGAGCACGATCGCACGTCTGCTGTCATCAGGACGGGAGCGGGACTGAAGTCCTGCGATCTGATCAGTCGCGACGGCCTTGAATTTGAGTTCCGCACGGCGATGGGCAAGCCTGAAATTGGCGAAGGGATGGCCGTCGAGTTGGGAGACAGAAACGTTCGTGGCATTCCGGTCTCAATGGGGAACCCGCACTACGTGATCTTCGTGCCTGAGTTTCGTGCCTGGCTGGCAAACTTGGGCGGCACAGATTGCGATGCATCCCGACGTTTCCGCACGGAACCAACGTCGAGTTGGTCAGAGTGCTCAACGACCACGAGATCGAGGTGCGTTTTTGCGAGCGCGGCGTGGGCGAGACCATGTCCTCGGGAACTGGTTCGTCGGCTGCCGCCGCGGCCTCGATTCATGCCGGCAAGGTTAAGTCGCCGGTGCGGGTGCATGCTCCCGGCGGCATGCAGACCGTGGAACTGAGTGACGAAGTGCTGCTGCATGGGCCAGCGACGATACTCTGTCGTGGCGATTTTTTCGTTTAAGATAGTCCTTCCGAATGACGCCCTCCACCCAATCTGAGCGCCTGCGACCTGCGGCCCTGCGGCCGGGCGACACGGTTGGGGTCATCGCACCATCGGGGATAATTGGGCCCGAAGCCTTGGAGGCCGGGTGTGCCTGGCTGCTCCGCCGGGGATATAAGCCCTTCTATCTGCCGTCGATTCTCGACCGCGATCTGTACTTCGCCGGCAACACCGCGCGGCGCCTGGATGAGTTCCACCAGATGTTCGCCCGCCCCGAGGTAAAGGCGATCATCTGCGCTCGCGGCGGATACGGCTGCAACTACCTGTTGCCGGAGATCGACCTCGAGCTGGTGCGGTCAAATCCGAAGATTTTTTGCGGCTGCAGTGACGTGACAACGCTGTTGACCTACTTGTGCGACGCGGCGGGTTTGGTGACGTTTCACGGACCGATGCTCAACATCGACGTACGTCCCGACGGCGTGGACGAAGAGTCGTGGCAAGCTGCGATGACATCGGGCGAAGCGTATCAGAAGGAGTTTGGCGGCGACGAGGTTCAAACAATCGTTCCGGGAAGCGCGGAAGGAATGCTCTACGGAGGTTGCTTGTCGCTACTGTGCGCGTCGCTGGGAACGTCCTACGAGGTCGAGACGCGTGGCACCATTCTGTTCGTTGAGGACCTGGGCGAGCCGGCGTTCCGTATCGATCGCATGCTGATGCAGTTGAAGCTGGCGGGAAAGTTCGAGGGCGTTCGCGGGGTGATCTTCGGAGAAATGCTGAATTGCGGCCCGCGCGACCCGCAGGACTTCACGCTGCAAGACGTAGTGCTAGCGCGTCCTGGGCGACCTTGGCATTCCAGTGGCCTTCGGACTGAAGTCCGGACACGTGAGCCGCGGAAATATCACCTTGCCCCTCGGCGTAATGACAAGATTCACCGCCGGCGCAACGGTCGCAGTACAGCTTGCGGCTTCTGTAACCAGCGAACGCTCCAAGGTGCCGGTCTCCCGGGCATGAAGCAGAAACACATCCATCTGATCGGCGTATGCGGCACGGCCATGGCCTCGCTGGCTGGGATGCTGAAGCAGCGTGGTCATCGGGTAACCGGTTCCGATGTTGCCGCGTATCCGCCAATGTCGGATTTTCTGGCCTCGCTGGGGATTCCAGTTGCGCAACCGTTCAGCGAGAAGAACCTTGAACCTGTGCCGGACCTGGTGATTGTCGGAAACGCCATCTCGCGAGGTAATGTCGAACTCGAATACGTGCTCGACCAGCGGCTGGCATGTCAATCCATGGCGCAAGTGCTGCACGATGAGTTTCTGATCGGCCGGGAACGGTTGGTAGTGGCGGGCACGCACGGCAAAACGACCACGTCCTCCCTGTTGG
The DNA here is from genome assembly GCA_963758255.1 of uncultured Acidobacteriaceae bacterium. Classification (GTDB taxonomy): domain Bacteria; phylum Acidobacteriota; class Terriglobia; order Terriglobales; family Acidobacteriaceae; genus DASRAA01. Next base: position 459,805 of record CAVWUX010000001.1, on the reverse strand, counting down.
CGTGGACGTTTACGGAAGCCTTGCGTGCCCCCAGTTTCCTCATCGGCGGAATTCCGGAAAACTTTGGCAGTTCATTCGCGCTGGGAGACGGGCGCGAGTTCATCCTGGAAGGCGATGAGTACGACACGGCGTTCTTCGACAAGGGACCGAAATTCCTGCACTACTTTCCGGATGCAGTAATTCTCACTTCAGTCGAGTTTGATCATGCTGACATCTATAAGGACCTCGACGAGGTGAAGACCGCCTTCAAGCGACTGGTCAACCTGGTGCCGCGGCGGGGAGTGCTCATAGCCTGGGACGGTCATCCCAACGTCGATGAATGTGTCAGCCGGGCCTTCTGCCGAGTGGAGCGGTATGGCTTTGGGGAGCGCTCGGAGTGGCGGATTTCCGATGCGGACTACAGCGGCAGCCGCACGCGTTGGACGGTGTGGCGCGAAGGTAAGCGATGGGCGGAGTTCGAATCGCAACTGGCGGGCGAGTACAACATTCTGAATGCCACGGCCGCGGCCGCGATGGCGGCCAACTACGGCATCCCGGTGGAAGTGATCGCCAAGTCGATACGGCAGCTTCCGCAGCGTCAAGCGGCGGCTCGAGGTAAGGGCAGAAATTCACGGTGTGACCATCATCGACGACTTTGCCCACCACCCCACGGCAATCACCGGGACGCTGAAGGCTCTGCGGACGCGCTACCGCGGAAGGCGGCTGTGGGCCGTGCTTGAACCGCGCTCCAATACGTTGCGTCGCAAGGTGTTTGAAGATGAGCTGACGCAGAGCCTGGCGCATGCAGACCAAATCGTGCTGGCCGGCGTGTTCAAATCGGATGCAATTCCAGAAGCGGAACGGCTTGACGCGAACAAAGTCGTTGCCGCACTGATCGCCGGCGGAAAACCCGCCCGCCTGCTGAACTCGGCGGATGACATTGTGGAAGCAATTGCGCCGGAGTTACGCGAAGGCGACGTCGTTGCCATCCTCTCCAACGGCGGCTTCGGAGGCATCTATGAGAAGCTTCCGGCAAAACTGAACTCGCTGCAAGAGGTTTCGACCCACGCGTGATACGCCCTCGCAAAGCTGCCCTGGCTATCCTGCGTTTGGTCGTTATTGTTGCGCTCGCCGGGGTGGGGCAAGTGTGGGGAGCCACGGCCGTCACCTGTGCGACACCCGCCAGCCCACAACCGCAAGCGACCGAGTACTTTGTGTCGCTCGCCGACAATGCGCAACATCTCGCGCACGTCAGCATCCGATTTCCCCAGACTTCCGGCGCCATCACACTCAACATGCCGGTATGGAACGCGCTCTACCAGGTGCGCGACTTCGCAGCCAACGTGGAGAACGTCCGTGCGATGGACGCCTCGGGCAGGCCGGTCTCCGTCGTCAACAGCAAGACCAGCGAGTGGGAGATCGCTTCTCCGGGGCAATGTGTCGTAGTTAACTACGATATTCACCTCGACGTCGGCGGACCATTTGGCGCGCAACTCGGCGCCGATCATGGCTTCTTTAACTGGGCCATGGTGCTGATGTATTCACCGGCGACCCAGGCGCAGGACCTGAGCCTGCGGTTGCTGGACGTTCCCGCCACCTGGGGGCTGCGTGATGTTCACATCCTGGGAGAGGCTCTGCCGGGCAAGGTGGAGCAGGTAGTCGGCATCGCCCACGGATACAACGAGTTGGTGGACAGCCCGGCCGAGGTGGGCATCTTCCAGAAGTATGATTTCCGACAGGATGGAGCCACTTACCACATTGTGGTACATGCCGATCCGCATGACTACGATGCCGGAAAGCTGCAGGAGGTCATTCGCAAGATCACGCATGCGGCGGTCGACTGGATGGGGGACCGTCCCTTCGACGAGTACACATTTCTGTACCACTTTCCGCAAGGCTATGGCGGAGGCGGCATGGAGCACGCCTACGGAACAGCAATCGACGTAAGTGCCCAGCGACTGCGAAACAGTGTCACCCCGGTAGCCAGCCTCAGTGCGCACGAATTCTTTCACCTCTGGAACGTCAAGCGCATCCGGCCCCAGTCGCTCGAACCGGTCGACTACCAGCGGGCCATGGATACTCGCGCACTTTGGTTCAGCGAAGGCGTGACCAGCACCGTCGGCGACATACTGATGGCGCGGGCAGGCCTGTACAGCGACCGGCAATACATCGACCGGATGGGAAGCGAGATCGACCTATTGCAGTCGCGTCCGGCGCACCACTGGCAATCGGCGGAGGAGTCGAGCCTCGACGCATGGTTCGAAGGCGACGCATTTTACCGCTCGCCCCAGCGCAGCATCAGCTACTACAACAAGGGTGAGGTACTCGGGATACTACTTGACCTGCGGATACGGCAACTCACTCAGGGCAAAAAGTCGCTGCGCGATTTGTTCCAATGGATGAACGACAACTACGCCAAAAAAGGCCTGTACTTCCCCGACTCAGATGGGGTGCAGCAGGCTGCGGAGACAATCACCGGACAAAGCTTTGCGGAGTTTTTTCAAAACTACGTGGCTGGCGTACTGGAGCTGCCCTACAACGAATTGTTCGGGTTCGTTGGACTGCAGGTGGCGGAGACCACGGTCAGCACTTCTACGGCGGGATTTACAACGAGCACAAACCTGGGTGGTCAACCCGAGGTGTCTTCCGTCGATGCCAACAGCGAAGCGCAGCGCGCCGGCGTAAGCATCGGCGACCGGGTGGTCGAGTTGAATGGCGCACCCGGCGACTGCATCCATCGACGACCAGATCGCGCGGATGAAAGCAGGCACCACGGTGCAGCTTACTCTGGTGAACCGAACGTGGGCAGCATACCGTCAAACTCAAGCTCAGCTCGCGCCAGGAGCAGGTGCACATCCTCCAGGACGTCGCTGCTGTGACCCCTGAACAACGAGCCCATCGGGTGGCCTGGATTCACGGTGACGACGAGAACGGCGGTGGACAGTGATCCGCATGTTGTTCATGCTGACCTTCTGGGGACTGTCGCTGCTGATCGTGGGACCAGTGATGTTGCTCCACGTATTCCTGACCGGCAACATCCTGCCTTTGTATCGAATCGGCATGAAACTCGCCATCACCGGTGTGCGCCTGGCAGGGGTGAAGATCGAAGTCCACGGCCTGGAGAATCTGCAGCCGTCTCGCAGTTACATTTTCATGTCGAACCATGTATCCAACCTGGATCCTCCGGTATTCGTTCCCCTGATTCCCGGCCGCTGCTCGGTGCTAGTCAAGAAAGAGGTCTTCCGGCTACCGATTTTTGGCAAGGTGCTGAAAATAGCAGAAATGGTGCCCGTCGATCGCAGCAATCGCGAAGCGGCAATTGAGAGCGTGCATGCGGCAGCCGAGGTCCTTCGTCGCGGCCTGAATATGGTCATCTTTCCCGAAGGCACGCGATCTCCGGACGGACGCCTGCTGCCCTTCAAGAAAGGGCCGTTCCATTTGGCGATGGAGGCCAACGTTCCGGTCATTCCGGTGACCATTCTCGGGACCTCAGAGTGCTGGCCGAAAGGAACCTGGTCGATGCGCAAGGGGAAGGCTACGGTAATTTTTCATCCGCCGATTGAGCCGTCGCGGTTCACGAGCCGCGAGGATCTGATGGCGGCGGTTCGCGAATCGATTGCCAGTGGCCTTCCGGAAGATCGACGACGGCCGCAACCGCAAGCTGACTGACGCTGGCGATCGATCCTGCGCATCCTAGCTCAGGTGAGTGAGTTCGCGAAACACGATGAAGCGCTCGTCGATTTCGTCTCGCGTGAGCGATTGCAGGCGCTCGGTGCCAAACTGCTCCACCGAAAACGATCCCATCACGCTGCCGTAGAACATTGCATGCTTCAGTACGTCGCGGGTAACCTCGCCCTGAGACGCGATATATCCCATGAAACCGCCGGCAAAGCTGTCGCCCGCACCGGTGGGGTCGCGTACTTCATCCAGCGGCAGCGCCGGAGCGCGGAACGGATGATGTCCGCCGGCAAACTCGCCATCGCGAAAGAAGATGGTGGCGCCGTATTCGCCGTGCTTGATGACCAGCGCCTTCGGGCCCAGCTCCAGCACTTTGCGGGCGGCGCGCGGCAGGCTGCTGTCGCCCGCCAGCATCTTGGCTTCGGTATCGTTGATCAGCAGGACATCCACCCGCTTCAGCATCTCTCCCAGGTTTTGACGGTGGTCTTTGATCCAGTAGTTCATGGTGTCGCCACCGACGAGCTTGACGTTCGGGCATGGCATCACGAACCTGCGCCTGCAGCACCGGATCGATATTCGCAAGAAACAGGAAATCCGAGTTGTGATATTCCGGCGGAATCTGCGGCTGAAAGCTGGCGAAAACATTCAGGTCGGTCTGCAGGGTCTGGGCTTCGTTCACGTTCTCGCCGTACTCGCCCGCCCAGAAGAAACGTCTTGCCGTCCGCATGCTGGATGCCGCGCGTATCGACGCCGCGCTTGTTCATCACGGCTTCATGGTCGGCGGTGAAGTCCTCACCCACGACGCCGACCACACGCACGTCGGTGAAGTAGCTGGCAGACAGAGAAAAATAAGTGGCGGCGCCGCCGAGAACTTTTTCGCGCACACCATACGGGGTTTTCAGGCTATCGAATGCAACCGAACCAACCACAACGATGGACAAGCTCAGGCTCCTGATTTCTTTTCATTCTCGAAGTACCGTCCCACGATGAGTTTGAGACGTTCCAGCGTCGCAGCGGGGACTGCGCTCTTTTGGGTGATGATGGCGTGTTTCAAGGCCGCACCACAGGCGCAGACCCGCGCCTTCGGCATGGCGGCGACCGCTTCCCGCACCACATTGCTGGCGTTCTCGGCGTTCTTTACCAGCACACCAATGATCTGGTCTACGGTCACGTGATCGTGATCCGGATGCCAGCAGTCGTAGTCGGTCACCATCGCGACGGTCACATAGCAGAGTTCGGCCTCGCGCGCCAGCTTGGCCTCGGTAAGGTTGGTCATGCCGATGACGTCCATCCCCCAACTGCGATAGAGATTCGACTCGGCTTTGGTGGAGAACTGCGGACCTTCCATGCAGAGATACTTGCCGCCCGACTTGACGTTCACTCCCACGCGCTCGCAGGCTCTCGCTACCACCTCGGCCGCTTCGTCGCAGATGGGCTCGCCAAATCCGATGTGCGCCACCAGCCCATCGCCGAAAAACGTATCGACACGATGTCGTGTGCGATCGACGAACTGATCGGGAATCACGAAATCGAGCGGCTTGTGCTCTTCCTTAAGCGATCCGACGGCCGACAGAGACAGGATGCGCTCAACCCCGAGTTGTTTGAAGCCGTGGATATTGGCCCGATAGGGCAACTCGGTCGGCATCAGGCGGTGCCCACGGCCATGCCGCGCGAGAAAGGCGACCTTGCGACCGCTCAGCGTGCCCAGGACGTAGGGATCGGAAGGCGATCCAAACGGCGTCACCAGCGACACTTCATGAACATCGGTCAGGCCGGGCATGGAGTACAGACCACTCCCGCCGATGATGCCGATCTCTGCCTGCTGCAACGGGTTCTCCTTCAAGGTGGGTAGCGAACTTCATGATTATACAAAAAAGAATTGGGGCGGATTGAGCCCGCCCCTCTTCATTCTCTGACTGTTGATCTAATGCGTGAGCATCGCGACGTGCGATCCGTTCATCAACCCCAGCGACCAGTTCACCGCATTGATGAAGAAGTTCGGGAAGATGCCGATGCCGACCGTGCCCACGGCGGTGACCAGCAGCGCGAGGCCCATCGCGGGTCCGACGCTTACCGGCTCAGTGCTAACCGCCGGCTTGATGAGCATGGCACTGGCGATACGCATGTAGTAATAAAGCGCGATCACGGAATACAGCACGGCCAGCGACGCCAAGACGTAATGCCCGGTTTGGATCAGGCTGAGGAAGATGAAGTACTTGCCCCAGAAGCCGGCCAGCGGAGGAATGCCTGCCAGCGACAGCAGGAACAGCAGCATCAGCATGGTTTCGGTCGGGGCCTTGAAGTAGAGTCCGGCAATGTCGTCGATCTCGTCGCCAATGATGCTGCGCCGCCGCAGCGAGGTTATAACGGCGAACGCGCCCAGGTTCATGAACGTGTACACCAGCAGGTAGATCATGATGGCCATGATCCCGGTGGAGTTGTTCACCCCGTCGCTGGCCACCAGTCCGAGCAGCATGTAGCCCACGTGGGCGATCGACGAGTACGCCAGCAGCCGCTTCAGGTTGTTCTGCGAAATGGCGGCCAGGTTTCCGACCGTCATGGTCACGATCGCGACGAAAACCAGCAGCGGCACATACATCGAGCGCAGCGGGCCGAGGCCGAAGAGGAAGATCCTGAGCAACAACGCCCATCCTGCCGACTTTCACAGCGACCGACATGAAGCCGGTCACGCTGGTTGGTGCGCCTTCGTAGGCGTCGGGCGCCCACTGGTGGAACGGCACTGCGGCAATCTTGAAGAGCACGCCGACGGTGGTGGTCAGCAACGCGAAGGCGACGACGGGATCGTGTGGGCGCGTCGCCATCACTTCTTGCAGCTTCTGCGCGATCACTCCCAGGTTGGTGCTGCCGGTAACGCCATAAAACAGCGAAAGGCCGTAGGCGAACAGTCCCGACGAAAACGCTCCCAGCAGCAGATACTTCAGCGCGGCTTCGTTGGAGCGCTTATCGCGCCGCAGAAAACCGACTAACACGTAGGTCGAGATGGCCATCAACTCCAGGCCAATGAACAGCAGCACGATGTCGTAGCCGGCCGCCATGCACATCATGCCGACAACCGAGAACAGAATCAGCGCATAGAATTCGCCGTGATTTTCCCGCTCCACCTCGAGGTAGTGGATCGACATGAGGATGGCGATCGCCGCGCCGATCAGGAACAGGTAGAAGAAGTAGATCGCGAAACGATCGACCAGCAACGTTCCCATGAAGCCGCTGAATCCAGCTACGTCGAGGCCGCGCCGCTCTCCAACGCGATACGCCATTTGCAACTTACCCACCGCTGCCGCCGAAAACGCAATCCCGGCCAGCGCGACGAAGGCGTTCACCGGCTTCCATTCCTTGGGCAGGATCAGGTCGATCAGCAGGATGCCGAGCGCGAACAGCGCCAGCAGCACCATGGGCAGCGCCAGCAGGTAGTCGGCGCTCGAAAAGTATTGACTGATCGCGATGCTCACAGTTTCACTCATTTTTGAAGGGGCACGGCTTCAGCCGTGCCGTCAAGCCCGCTTCTTTGAATTTCCGCGCGGACTTCAGTCCGCGCGACAGTCTTCTTCGTCACCCCGGTGTCCCGTGCGCTTCCGCTCGTCGTGGGCGACTTTACTTCAGGCGCCTTCGATGGCTCAGGTAGCGGGGTGGCCGCGTCCGGCTGCGTTGTTTTCGCAGGCTCACCCGCCACCACAGGCTTGGTCAATCCGGGATAGTCCGGACGCACCGTCGCGACCAGGTTGTTCACTGGCGTGGCCAATATCTGGAACAGCGGCTTGGGATAGAGGCCTATCGCGAAGGCCAGCACCACGAGCGGGACAAACGTCGCCAACTCGCGTCGCTGACAAGTCATGCAGCTTCGCGTTCTTGGGATTGTTGTTCGGCCCGAAGAATACCCGCTGATAGAGCCACAGCAAGTACGCTGCCGCCAGAATCACCCCGGGCGCCGCCCATGCCGCCCACCACTTGTTCTCCATGAAGGCGCCTTGCAGGATGGTGAACTCGCCGACGAAGCCGTTCAGAAGCGGCAAGCCCAGCGACGACATGAAGATAATCAGCGTGATGGTGGCGTAAACCGGCATGATGGTCGAAATGCCGCCGTATTCGCTGATCTCGCGCGTGTGCCGCCGCTCATACAGAATGCCCACGATCAAGAACAGCGCGCCGGTGGAGATGCCGTGGTTGATCTGCTGGATCACCGAGCCGCTGATTCCCAGCGGGCTGCAAGCGAAGATACCGAGTGTGCAGAAGCCCAGGTGGCTCACCGAGGAATACGCCACCAGCTTCTTCATGTCCTTTTGGACGAGTGAAACCAGCGCGCCATAGATGATGCCGATGATTGACAGCGTCACCATAAGCTGGCGTACCCAGGGCGTCATCGCGACTGCCGGGAAGAACGGCAGCGAGAAGCGCAGGAAACCGTATGTCCCCATCTTCAGCAGGACACCGGCCAGAATCACCGAGCCCGCCGTCGGCGCTTCCACATGCGCGTCGGGCAGCCAGGTATGGAACGGGAACATGGGCACCTTGATCGCGAAGCCCAGGAAGAACGCGAAGAACAACCACACCGCCGCCGGTCCGGCAATCTTCGGCGCGGTCGCATACAACTCGGTGATCGAGAACGTGTACACGCCGGTCAGGGTGTGATGGTGGAAGTAGAGGAAGATGATGCCCAGCAGCATCAGCACCGAACCGAACAGTGTATACAGGAAGAACTTGATGGCCGCATAGAGCTTGCGCGGTCCGCCCCAGATGCCGATCAGCAGGTACATCGGCACCAGCATGGCCTCCCAGAACACGAAGAACAGGAAGAAATCGTTGGCCATGAAGACGCCGAGCATGCCGGTCTGCAGAAGCAGAAACCAGGCGTAATACTCTTTCGCGCGCTCCTGGATGGCCTCCCACGATGAGAGGATCGAGATCGCCCCCAGCAGCGTCGTCAGCATGATCAGCAGGAACGAGATGCCGTCGATGCCCAACACGTATCCGGCGCCGATGGAGGGAATCCAATTGTTGGGCGAGCCCTCCACGAACTGGAAACCGCTGCGCTCTTTCAGCGCCCAGAACCACGGGATCAGCGGCAGGGAGACGACGAAGCCGAGGACGCCGAAGATGTTGGCGATCCAGCGAATCGCGTCTTTGTTCTCCTTGGGTATGAGCATCAGGAGAATCGCGCCCACCAGCGGCGTGAATAACACAATCGAAAGTATGTGGTTATACATTGCTTGTCACCACTTCACCACGTAATAGAAAACGAAACATACCAATCCGGCCACCATCACCAGCGCGTACCACTGCACCAGTCCCCACTCCAACAACCGCACCGGATATGACAACATCCGTGCCAGAATTGCCGGCCCGTTTACGCCGACCCCGTCGACGATCCACTTGTCCCACCAGGCGGAGACGCGGCCGGAAAACCTGGTAATCCAGCCCGCGCCATTCACAGTGCCATCAATGACTCCCGCGTCAAACTCGTACGAAGCTTCACCCAGCCCCAGCACACCCAGCCTCACATCGCCGACTTTCGCTCGACCGGTAAATAGCCAGTCGTAAATCTCGTCCACGTAGTATTTGCGGAAGAGCGTCTTGTAGAACCGCGGCGAGATTTCGTTGATCGGCTCTTTGTATCCCTTGTCGGCATTCTTGTAGGCCCGCTGCGCCAGCCACCAGCCCAGAACCGCCGCGCCCACCGAGGCGAACATCAACACGTATTCCAGCGAGTTGGTGTGCTCGACCTGCTTCTCGCCTGCGGCCACCTGATGGGCGTGCCCTTCAGTTTCCAGAACGCCAGCTTCCTGCGCGAACACCGGCTCCAGAAACTTCTCGAACTGATTGGTTCCGCCCAGGCTATGCGGCATTCCGAGATAGCCGGCGCCGACGGAACATAGCGCGAGAATCACCAGCGGCACCGTCATCGATTTCGGCGACTCATGGATGTGGTGCTCCACCTCGTGGGTCATGCGCGGCTTGCCGAAGAACGTCAGGTAAATCAGCCGGAACATGTAGAACGACGTCAACAGCGCGGTGAAGAACGCGATATACCACAGGTAGCGATAGGCGCCGGCTTCGCGCGACCAGGTCTCCCAGAGAATGGCGTCCTTCGAGAAGAAGCCCGCGAACCCGGGAATGCCGGCAATCGCCAGCGTCGCCACCAGCATGGTGCCGAACGTGGTCTTGATCTTGCCGTGCAGGCCGCCCATGTGCTGCATGTCCTGCTGCCCGCTCATGGCGTGGATCACCGAGCCCGACCCGAGGAATAGCAGCGCCTTGAAGAACGCATGCGTGAACACGTGGAAGACGCCCGCAGCGAACGCACCCACGCCCAGCGCCAGAAACATGTAGCCCAGCTGCGAAACCGTCGAGTAGGCCAGCACGCGCTTGATGTCGTTCTGCACCAGGCCGATGGTCGCCGCGAAAATCGCGGTCAGCGCGCCAATGACGGCCACGGTCTTCATGGCGTGCGGCGCCAGCACAAACAGCGCGTTCGAGCGCGCCACCATGTACACGCCCGCCGTCACCATGGTGGCCGCGTGGATGAGCGCCGACACCGGCGTCGGGCCTTCCATCGCGTCCGGCAGCCAGACGTACAACGGGAACTGCGCCGACTTGCCGCATGCTCCCACAAACAGCAGCAGGCATGCCGCCGTGATCACCGGATCGCCGATCAGGAACTTCCCGCTGTGCGCAATCTCGTTCACCGACGTGTACTGCACCGAGCCGAACTGCCAGGCGATCATGAACATGCCCAGCAGGAAGCCGGCGTCGCCCACGCGATTGACGATGAATGCCTTGTTGGCTGCGGTCGAGGCCGAGTGCCGCAGGAAGTAGAAACCGATCAGCAGGTACGAGCACAAGCCCACGCCTTCCCAGCCCACGAACATCAGCGCATAGTTGTTGGCCAGGACGAGCGTCAGCATGGAAAACATGAACAGGTTGAGGTAGCCGAAGAAGCGGTAGTAGCCGCCCTCGTGTCCCATGTAGCCGATCGAGTAGATGTGGATCAGCATGCCCACGCCGGTCACGAACAGCAGCCAGATGCTCGACAGCGGATCGAGCAGGAATCCGGCATCGGCCTTGAACTGCGCTGTTTGTCCGCCATGCGTGACGTAACTCAGCGAACTGTCGCCCGTGCCCAGCCATGTGAACATGACCTTCTCGAACGGTTTGCCGGGGTTGGCGGCCGAATACCCGGTGTATTGCCAAACCGCGAGGCATGCCCAGGCGAAGGCCAGCACCACCATGCCCACGCAAATGCCGCTCACCGCCGACTTGGTCAGCTTGCGTCCGAAGAAGAACATGCAAGCCGCACCGACAGCGGGAAACAGCGGAATCAACCAGATGTGGTTTAGAAAATACATGTTTAGCTCTCAGCAATAAGCAATAAGCAATAAGTCTTCCGGAGCTTGTTCCACACAATCGCCAGCGTCCGATCGAAGCCGCATCTTTCCAAGAACATTCGGGTTGCCTTATTGCTTATTGCTTATTGCCTATTGCTTCCTTACCACTTCAACAAATCCGCCTCGTCCACGTTCACCGTCTCCTTGTTGCGGAAGAAGGCGATGATGATGCCCAGCCCGACCGCGGCTTCGGCCGCGGCATCGGTGATGACGAAGATCGCGAATATCTGCCCGTGCAACCCGTACAGCCGCGAGAACGCCACCAGATTCAGGTTCACGGCGTTCAAGATCAGCTCAATCGACATCAGGATGATGACCACGTTGCGCCGGGTCAGCACGCCGATGGTGCCGATAATCAGCAGCGCCGCCGCGACCACCAGGTAGTGCAATGTCGTGATTTCAGCCATGGATAACTTCCCGGTCAGCGTCGTTTGTCTTCTTCTTCATCGCTTCTGTCCTTCGCTACCAACCCGGCTTTGACTCTCAAAACTGACCACTAGCCACTGGCCACTGTCTTTCAGATCCTCTTCTTCGCCATGACCACGGCGCCCACGATCGCCACCAGCAGCAACAGCGATGCAATCTCAAACGGCAACATGTACTGCCCGTAGAGCGCCAGTCCGACCATCTGCGTGTTAGAAGCTTCGGGCAGTGTTGCGGTGAGCGTGATCGGAAAGATCTCGCGACCCGTGCGGATGACAAATAACAACAACCCGCCCAGCGCCAGCGCGGCAATCAATCCCACCATCCACTGCTTGTTGAACTGAATCTCGCGGATGTTCTGGTCCAGGTTCACCAGCATGATGACGAACAGGAACAGCACCATGATGCCGCCGGCATAGAGCACGATCTGCACGCCGGCGACGAACGGGGCGTACAGCATCAGGTACAGTCCGGCCAGCGAAACCAGCGTCCCGATCAGCGACAGCGCGGCGTGCACGGCGTTCTTGCGCGTGATCACCGCAATGGCAAACACGATCGCCGCAATCGACAGCCCGTAAAAGAAAATTGGAGTGGCAACAGGATTCATATTTCGCTATTCGCTTTTCGCAGTTAGCAAAACCTTGCTTTGAAAGGGCACGGCTTCAGCCGTGCCGTTAGCGTCCTCTTCTCGTGGTGGCTTTAGCCACTGAGGTACTTCGTCTTTTAAGCTTTCAGGAAACGCCGAGCAATACGGATAATCCGCGGCATACTCGACCAGTCTTCGTCCCACCGGGTTTCTATAGACGTAGTCAACGTGAATCATGAAATCATCCCAATCCCGGATTCGGTGATCAGAAAATCCGCGCTGCCAAATTTCCATTGCGCTCTGTAACTCTCGTTTGGCGCGAAATGAGAATCCCCCTTTTACAAACTGAATGGCACGTTCGAGCGTCACCGCGGGTGTCATCAGGACATGAAAGTGATCGGGCATGACTACGTATTCGTGCAAAAGATAGGCCTGTCCGCGGTACGACTTCAGCGTTTCCAGGAACAGCTCCGCCCATCGAGGCGTGCTGAAGAGAGCGCGACGTTGCCAAGTCGAGGCAGTCACGAAATAGGTCTGCCTGTTGTCGGTCGCGTGTTCGCGCGCGGGTTTCACTCGAAATTCCCCCAGGGTCTAAAGCCCGGTTCCTTCCTACATGTTTTGACACGGCTTAAAGCCGTGTCCTTTCAAAACTACTTCGCGTACCTCACCGGCTCCTGCCCGCGCTCCAGCGCTGCCTGGTCCAGCACCATGCCGTCGCGGCTGTACAGCGCCATCTCGTAATCCTGCGTCAGCTCCAGCGCATCGGTCGAGCACGCCTCTTCGCACAGCCCGCAGAACATGCAGCGGCTCAGGTCGTAGGTCCACGAAACCACTTCCTTGCGCTTGGTCACCGGATTGCGCTCGCCCTTCACCACGATCAACTGCTCCGGACACGCCAGCGCGCACAAGTTACACACGATGCACAGCGACTCGCCGGTATCCGGATTCACGTTGAGCCGCGGCTGCCCGCGATAGCGCTCGAACACCACCGGCCGCTCCAGCGGATACTGCTCGGTAATCCGCTCCTTCTCCGACTGGTTGTGGAACGTGACCGACAGCCCCTTGATCAGGTCGACCAGAAAAACCTTACGCAGCAGCGGAGTCATACTCACTGCATCACCCCCACGATGGCTGCCCACAACTCCTGGCGCATACCCACCAGAGCCGTCGCAATCAGCACGCCCAGCCCGATGGGCAGCAGCACCTTCCAGCCCACTTTCATAAGCTGGTCAAAGCGGTAGCGCGGAAACGTGCCGCGATACCAGATGTACAAGTACATAAAACATGCAACTTTGGCGACAAACCAGAAGATGTCCTGCACCCGCTCGCGCACGCCCGGCAGCAGCATCACCAAACCCACGAGCGCGATCAGCGCGGCAAATACGCCCAAGCCAATTGCCTGCGCGCGCATCTGCACGATCTTCGGCATGCGAATCGTTCCCAGGAAAGTCCCCGCCGCCATCGCCAGTACCGCCAGCCCCGGAATCAGCGAGAACGCCAGATCCCACGTCGGCCCACTCAAGGCATTCGGGAATGGCCGCAGCCATCCGCCCAGCCAGAGCGTCACCGCGATCGATGAAACCGCCAGCATTGCCGTGTATTCCGCCAGGAAGAACAGCGACCACCGAAATCCGCTGTACTCGGTGTGAAATCCCGCGACCAGCTCCGACTCGGCTTCCGGCAGATCGAACGGCGCACGATTGGTTTCGGCGATCATCGCGATCGCAAACACGATGAACGCGATGAATCCCAGCGGGAAGAACTTGAAGACGAACCAGGTACCCTGAGCCTGCTGCGCCTCGACGATTCCGATCATGCTCAGCGTGCCCGTGCCGGTTTGCAAACTGGTCATCAGCACCGCGCACACAATCGCCAGGCCCATCGCCACTTCATACGACACCATCTGCGCGCTCGAACGTAGCGAGCCCATCAGCGGATAGTGCGAGTTCGACGACCATCCCGCCATGATGATGCCCAGCACCCCCAGCGACGAGATCCCCAGCATGAACAGAATGCCGATGTTCATGTCGGTCACGGCATGGGTGCGCCCGAACGGCACGACCAGGAACGTAGTAAAGGCCGTCATCGTAACCACAACTGGCGCGCTCCAGAACACCAGCTTGTCGGCGTTGGCCGGAATGATGTCTTCCTTGATCAGCAGCTTCAGCGCGTCAGCGAAGGGCTGCATCAGTCCGTGCGGGCCCACGCGCATGGGGCCGAGGCGAATCTGCATGTGCGCCAGGATCTTGCGCTCCAGCCAGTTCATCGCGATGACCGACAGCGAAACGCCTATGGTGATGACCAAAATGTAAATGGTGGCCCAGAACTGACTACCAGCTTCACCGGGCGTCACGGCCGAATTCAAATAGGTCTTGATCGCATCTAACATTTTGGTGACTTAGTAACTTCTTTGAAAGGGCACGACTTTAGCCGTGCCGCTAACGACTTCTTTACACAGTGGCTTTACCACTGAGGGATCTCGTCTTTAATGCTTCCAGGATATGCAGAGCAATGTGGGTGATCCACTGCCCTTTCCACCAATCGTCTGCCCACTGGGTTCCGGTAAATATAACCAACATGAATCTCTAGGTCTTGGCAATCGCGGATGCGATGGTCCGAAAATCCGCGTTGCCAGATTTCCATTGAGCTGCCCAGTTCCTTCTTTGCACGATACGAAAATCCACCTTTTACGAACTGGACTGCTCGTTCAAGCGTCACCGTTGGCGTCATTAACAAGTGAAAGTGATCGGGCATGAGCACGTATTCATGCAGTAGGTAAGCTCTTTCGCGATACGATTGCAAAGTTTCGAGAAAAAGCTCCGCCCATTGCGAGTTTGTGAACAAAGCGCGGCGCTGCCAAGTCGCGGCACTCACAAAATATGTTTGCGCGTTGTTCGTAGCGTGCTCACGCTCGGGTTTCACGACTCAGTCCCTCAGGGGCTAAAGCCCGACTCATTCTTGCTGTCTTGCGGCACGGCTGAAGCCGTGCCCTTTCAAATCACTGTCTTACCGATCCACCTCTCCCAGCACGATGTCCAGCGTGCCGATGACCGCGACCACGTCGGCAACCAGCAAGCCGCGCACCATCTTGTCGAGGGCCTGCAAATTCACAAACGACGGAGGACGCACCCGCACGCGATACGGCTGCGTCGATCCATCGCTCACGATGAAGTATCCCAACTCGCCCTTGGGCGCTTCGATCGAGTGGTACACCTCGCCCACCGGCGGCTTGATGACCTTCGGAACCTTCGCCATGATCGGCCCGGATGGAATCGCCTCGACCGCCTGTTGCAGAATGCGCACCGACTGCCGCATCTCCGCCACCCGCACCAGGTAACGGTCATACGTGTCGCCGTTCAGCCCGGTGGGGATTTCGAAGTCGAAATTCTGATATCCCTCGTACGGCTGTGCCTTGCGCAGGTCCCACTTCACGCCGCTGGCGCGCAGCACCGGCCCGGTCACGCCCAGCGCGATGCAATCTTCCGGATTAAGAATTCCCACGCCCTTGGTGCGCGTCACCCAGATGCGGTTGGTGGTCAGCAGCTCTTCGTACTCGTCGAGCTTGGGCAGGAAGAACGTGCAGAACTTCTTCACGTCCTCCTCGAAACCCTCGTAGGTCTCATAAATGCAGCCGCCGATGCGGAAGGCGTGAGTCGTCAGCCTGGCGCCGCAATACTTCTCGAAAATCTTCAGGATCTCTTCGCGATCGCGGAAGGCGTAAAACAGCGGCGTCAGTGCGCCGATGTCGAGCGCGTGCGTACCCAGCCACACCTGGTGGCTGGAGATTCGGCAAAGCTCAGTAAGAATTACGCGGATGTACTGCGCCCGCGGCGGCGCTTCCACGTTCAGCAGCTTCTCCATCGTCTCGCAGTAGCCCAGCCCGTTCGAGACCGCGGCCACGTAATCCATGCGATCGACGTAGGGATTGAACATGGCATACGTGCGGTTCTCGCCGATCTTCTCCACCCCGCGATGCAGGTAGCCGATGATGCACTCGGTACCCAGCACCTTCTCGCCGTCGAGCTTCAGGATGACCCGCAACACTCCATGCGTGGAGGGATGCTGCGGCCCCATGTTGAGTACGAGTTCGGTTGAGTCGAGAAAGGTTTCGTCTTTCGTATCCAGGTCGAGATAGGAGGTGTCGATGGGCTGGCTCATTGTCCGCTCTCGATTCCCAGGTTGATCTGCACCCACTCTTTGTCCTGGAGCAGGATGTCGTAATCCTTGCGCAGGGGGTGCCCCTTCCATTCATCAGGCAGCAGAATGCGCTTCAGCCCGGGATGCCCATCGAAGACGATGCCGAACATGTCGAAGACTTCCCGCTCCAGCCAGTTGGCCGTCTCCCAGATGGATACTGACGAGGGAAGGTGGTCACCGTCCTTGATGCGGGTCTTTACCCGGATGCGCTCGTTGTGCAGGAACGAGTAGAGGACATACACGATGTCGAACTGCTGCTCGCGCTTGGGATAGTGCACCGCAGTGATGTCAACGCAGTAGTCGAAACCCTCGGAGTCGCGCATGCGCAGCAGGATTTCCGGCAGGAGTGAGCTGTCCACGATCACATATTTCTGACCCAGGTAGCGACTCGCCTCGACGATTCCCGACCCATATTGTTGGCGAAGCCCGGTTATCAGCTCCGACTCCCACGGCTCGGGAACCGGCCCCGCAGGTTTGGCCGGAGCGGCGGGCTTGGCCGCAGCAGGAGTGGCAGGCTTTGCAGCAGCAGCGGGACTGGCCGGCTTGGCCGCGGGCTTCTCGGCCGGTTCGGCGGCGGGTTTCGTTTCGCTGGATGCAACCGGCGCAGCGGCTGGCGGGGGCGTCTTCACCTCGGCCGCAGCAGCCTGGGGGGCCGCCGGCTGAACTTCAGGTTTCTGGGGAGTGACAGACTCCGCGGGCACCTTGGCGCCTTCTGGCTGAGGTGAGACGGAATCGGGTCCCTTACTCTCTTCGGGCATTCAATGCCTCTCTACAAGCGCCAGTCAGGCCGACTGGGGCAACCTTTAAGTTGTAGCAGCTTCAACCACTGACTATGACGTGCGAGGGTCACGGCAGACTGTGACTAGGGTCACAACGCGGCAGATTTCCCTCGCCCAGTAAGCAAAAAGCCCGCCGAGGCGAGCCGTGGCATTGTTGTAAATGTATTACTCGCCATCAGGCGTCCTTGCGGCCTTCGATGTCGGTAACGCCTTCCTCCAGCGAAATTAGCCGCTCATTGAAGCCGCCAATGAGGACCTCATTGGCGCAAAAGCGGCTCTCAAACGATACCGCCCATTTCCTGAACTCACGCGGAAGCGTGGTCTCAACCTTCTCGATCCGCTCCAGGAGCTCAGTGCGAACCTCCTGCAGCCCGATGCGAACTTCCTGGACATCAGCTTTCGTTGCCGGTTCGTCTGCCATTGCCATATTTTAATACTCTCGCGTTAGCCGATGGAGCGACTCTACACCCACTCCAGCGCTCCCTTTTTCCAGATCCAGATGTACCCCACGATCAGGATTCCGAGGAACACGCCCATCTCCAGCAATCCAAAAAGGCCGAGCAGCTTGAACTGCACTGCCCACGGAAACAGGAAAATCGTCTCCACGTCGAACACCACAAACAGGATAGCGACGATGTAGAAGCGGATCGTGTAACGCCCCCGCGCGTCATCAAACGGCGTGATGCCGCACTCGTACGGCATCAGTTTGGTGGCACTGGGCTTTCGGGGGCGGATCAGGTGGAAGATCGCCAAGGTTCCGGCGGCTACCAGGAAGGCGACCAGCGCAAAGATGAAAATCGGCACGTAATTCTGCGGCATGATGAGCTGCCCTTATTATCGCTCCACACGAGAGCGGCGTTAAGAAGAAGCGCAACTATATCGCCTCCGCAAGCCAGATTCAATGACACGCGTCACAATTCTTAGCGGCAGAGCCGCGACGCGCTGTTAGGCGTCGGCGTCAGACCGCGCTTGACAGCCAAATGAACGCGTCAGCCGCGGATCGGCGTATTTTGCTTGTCGACCACTTCATATCAGGGCACGACTTCGGATTACGGTGCGATTGCTTTGGGCAGTTACGTACCGATCTCTTGTGCTCCTTCAGTGGTCTTGGCGAGGTGCAATCCTGTCGAGCGCGAGATTCAGCTCGAGCACATTAACCCGTGGCTCTCCGAGGAAGCCGAACTGCCGGCCCTCGGTATGTGCCGCCACCAGTTCATGCATTCGTTCCGGCGAGATTCTACGCGCGCGCGCCACGCGAGGAGCTTGGAATTGAGCAGCGGCGATTGAGATGTGCGGATCGAGTCCCGAGGCCGAAGTTGTGACCAGATCGACCGGCACGGGAACGCCAGGATTTTCGGCCTGCAATGCCTTCGCGTCGCGGTCAACTCGCGTGATCAGTGCTTGATTCGTCGGGCCCAGATTCGTTCCACCGGAACTCGCGGCGTCGTATCCAGTGCCGGCCGCGGAGGGGCGGGAGTGGAAATATGAGGGCCCGGAAAACGGCTGTCCAATAATGCTGGAGCCGACGAGCTTGCTGTTCTCCGTGATGAGCTGACCGTTGGCCTTGTGCGGAAAGACTACTTGCGCGATGCCGGTGACCACCAGCGGATAGACGACTCCCAACAGAATGGTAGTCACGATCGTCATTAACACGGAAATGATCAGGTTCTTCTTCACGTCAGTCTCCTACGCCAGCCGCATGCGGGTGATCAGTAAGTCGATGAGCTTGATACCAATAAATGGAATGATGATGCCGCCAAAGCCGTAGATCCAGAGGTTGCGGCGCAACAAAGCCGCAGCTCCCATGGGGCGATATCTCACGCCGTGGAGGGCCAACGGAATCAACGCAATGATGATGATGGCGTTGAAGATCACAGCCGAGAGTACCGCGGATTGCGGCGTCCTGAGGTGCATGATGTTCAGCGCGTTGAGCACGGGAAACGTTCCCGCAAACATCGCCGGAATGATGGCGAAGTATTTGGCCACGTCGTTGGCGATGGAAAATGTAGTCAGGGAGCCACGCGTCATCAGGAGCTGCTTGCCGATCTCCACGACCTCGATGAGCTTCGTGGGGTTGGAATCGAGATCGACCATGTTGCCCGCTTCTTTCGCGGCCTGCGTGCCCGAGTTCATCGCGACGCCAACGTCAGCCTGCGCCAACGCAGGGGCGTCGTTGGTGCCGTCGCCGGTCATGGCAACGAGTTTGCCGTCGGCCTGCTCGCGCTTGATCAGGTCCATCTTGTCGCGGGGTGTGGCCTGCGCCAGGAAATCATCTACGCCGGCCTCGCGAGCGATGGCAGCGGCGGTAAGCGGATTGTCGCCGGTGATCATAACGGTGCGGATGCCCATAGCACGAAGCTGATCGAAGCGCTCGCGCATTCCGCCCTTTACCACGTCCTTCAGTTCGATAACTCCCATCGCGCCACGGGATCTTTCCGCGACAACCAGCGGCGTGCCGCCCGAGCGTGATATTTCCGCGACGCTATCTTGCACCTGGCCGGGAAAGTGGATGTTGTTCGTCGCGAGATAGGCTGCGATGGCTTCGGCCGAACCCTTGCGGATCTGAAAGCCATTCATATCCACTCCGGACATGCGGGTCTGAGCGGAGAACGGAATGAATTGCGCTTCGTGAGAGCCGAGCTCGCGGCCGCGCAGGCCGTACTTCTCTTTTGCCAGCACGACGATGGAGCGGCCTTCGGGGGTTTCATCCGCCAGCGACGACAACTGAGCGGCGTCGGCCAGTTCCGACTCGGTAACATTCGGCGCAGGAATAAAGCGCGAAGCCTGACGATTGCCGAAGGTGATGGTTCCAGTCTTGTCGAGGAGCAAGGTGTTGACGTCGCCCGCAGCTTCAACCGCGCGACCTGACATCGCCAGTACGTTGTGCTGGATAAGCCGATCCATACCGGCAATACCGATGGCGGAGAGCAGTCCGCCAATCGTCGTTGGAATCAGGCAGACCAGCAGCGACACCAGTACGAAGACCGTTTGCGGCGATCCGGAGTACATGGCGAAGGGCTGCAAGGTCACCACTGCCAACAAAAAGATGATGGTCAATCCGGACAGAAGAATGTTGAGAGCAATCTCGTTCGGGGTCTTCTGGCGCTCGGCGCCTTCGACCAGTGCGATCATTCGGTCGAGGAACGTCTCGCCAGGGTTCGATGTGATCTCGACCTTGATGTGATCGGAGAGAACGCGAGTGCCGCCGGTCACGGCCGATCGGTCGCCACCGGATTCGCGAATTACGGGTGCCGATTCGCCAGTAATGGCCGATTCATCGACGGAAGCAACGCCGTCGATGATGGTTCCGTCCGAGGGGATGAATTCTCCGGCGGAGACCAACACGACATCGCCGGCACGGAGCTTGGCACTACTGACTTGCTCGATGGCGCCATCCTTGAGCAGGCGGTTAGCAAGGGTTTCAGAGCGGGCCTTGCGCAGAGTCTCGGCCTGTGCCTTGCCCCGTCCTTCCGCCATGGCCTCGGCAAAGTTGGCAAACAGCACCGTGAACCACAGCCAGAGCGTGATCTGCAGGTTGAACTTGAAGTCAGCGCCGCCGCGTAACAACAACACGGTCGTGATCACGCTGCCGATCTCGACCACGAACATGACGGGGTTACCCATCATTTTGCGTGGATTCAACTTGAGCACGGAGTCGAGAAGTGCGCCCCGCACAATCTTCCATTCCCATATAGCCTTCTTGCTTGCCATGCCTGAACCTCAGAAAGTCTTTCCAGCACCCATCAGCAGGTGCTCGAGAATCGGCCCCAGGCTCAAGGCCGGGAAGAAGGTCAGCGCGCCGACGATGATGATGACGCCCATCAAAAGCACAGTGAACAGGGGTGAGGTCACAGGAAACGTGCCCAGCGATGGCGGCACGTACTTCTTCTGGGCGAGGTTTCCGGCAATTGCCAGCATCGGGATGATCATGAAGAAGCGTCCCAGGAGCATGGTGGTAGCGCCGGTAAGGTTGTACCAGGGCGTGTTGCCGTTGAGTCCGGCGAAGGCCGAACCGTTGTTGGCGGCCTGCGAGGTGAACGAGTAAAGAATTTCACTGAGGCCGTGCGGGCCGGCATTCGCAATACTGGACACTCCGAAGCTGGCGATGGAAGAGATGGCGGCGTAGGTGAGAATCACCAGCGGGAAAATGAGCGCCACCAACATCGCCATCTTTACGTCGTAAGCTTCGATCTTCTTGCCTAGATATTCCGGCGTTCGGCCTACCATCAGTCCCGCGATAAATACTGTGAGGACAATGTAGATCAACATGCCGTACATACCGGCGCCGACACCGCCGAAGATGACCTCGCTCAACATCATGTTGACGAGTGGAACCATGCCACCAAGCGGGGTGAAGGAGTCATGCCAGCCGATGATGGCTCCGCAGCTTGCATCGGTCGTCGCAGTCGCAAAGATCGCCGTGTTGGCGATGCCAAAGCGGGCTTCCTTGCCTTCCATGTTTCCACCCGGCTGCATCGCCGATGCGTGCTGATCGACGCCTGCGAGCAGTGGATTGCCGCGCGCTTCGGCCCAGAAGGCGACAGTCACTCCGCAGAGAAAGAGAACCGCCATCGCGGCCCACACTGCCCAACCATGGCGCTGAGAACCGGTCATGCGGCCGAGGGTATAGGTAAGTCCCGCCGAGATCGCGAAGATTCCAAACATCTCGATGAAGTTAGAGAGCGGCGTGGGATTCTCAAACGGGTGTGCGCTGTTGGCGTTGAAGAAACCGCCACCGTTGGTGCCGAACTGCTTGATGGCTTCCTGCGACGCAACCGGCCCCTGGGCTATGGTCTGCTCGGTGATCGTGTCGAACAATGGTCGACCGCCCGGGCCAATGGCGGGTTTCCCGTCTGCGCCAAGATGCGGCACCTGCTGTGGCTCCAGCAGCGTCGCCTTGTCATACGGGCGGAGGTTTTGCACCACGCCCTGCGAAACGAGTATGAGTGCGGCGACCATGCAGATTGGCAACAACACCCACAACGTTGCACGGGTCATGTCGACCCAGAAGTTCCCGATGGTTTCCATCTGGCGCCGCGCGATGCCGCGAATGAAGGCGATTGCCAGCGCGATGCCCACCGCCGCCGAAATGAAGTTGTGATAAGCAAGTCCGGCCATCTGGGTGAAGTAGCTCATCACCACTTCGCCGGCGTAGTTCTGCCAGTTGGTGTTGGTAGTGAACGACGCTGCAGTGTTAAAGGCCAAATCGGGGGGAATCGCAACCAGCTTCTGCGGATTGAACGGCAGGAAGTATTGCAGGCGCTGAATCAGGTAAAGCAGCATCATGGGGACGAGGCTGAAGAGAAGCATGGCAGCGGCGTACTCGGTCCAGCGCATCTCGTGACTTTCGTCGACGAACGTCAGGCGGTAGATCAATCGCTCGATGGGACGAAGGACGGGATCCAGGAAGGTGCGCTCGCGATTGAACACCCGCGCCATGAAGGCGCCGAGCGGCTTCGTTACCAGCAGGATCGCGAGCAGGAAGAACGCAATTTGTAACCAGCCATTGAAGGTCATATCAGAATTTTTCCGGGCGAAGCAGGGCGTAGAACAGATACCCCATGGTTAGGGCAGTGACGATAAGCATGATGATGGCCTGAGTGTGCATTTAGTCTTGCCTCACTTCACACGATCGCAAAATCGCACGTATGCGATGGAGAGAACGAAGAAACCTACAGTGGCTATAAGAAGTGCAATGTCATGCATGGAACAAATCCTTGTTCCGCCTGGACGTTGCTCCGCTAGCTGTCTGCATGAGGTGAATGGTTCCGGCGTCGCGTGAGTTCTTGGAGCCGGTGAGCCCCACCGTCCGGCGGTGCCGCCGAGTCTCACGATGCAGCCCAACCAGCAAAAAGAGATTGAACCCAACCGAAAGTGAGCTGAGGATCAAGAAGGGGTACATATCCGCTCCTGGCAACTTTGCCCTACTGACATTTGAGTTGTCGGGAGCTAATGCGCGGCTAAGGGGAAGATAAGGAGTTTATAAAGATCCGTTGCCGGGTTCGAAGCGGTAGCCCACCCAGCGCTCGGTCAGAATATAGCGCGGTTCGGCCGGGTCGGACTCCACCTTCTTGCGTAATTGTCCGATGAACACCCGCAGGTACTCGGGCTGCTCGGTACTGTTGGCCCCCCAAACTGCGGCCAACAGAGTGCGATGCGGCACAACCCGGTTGGGATGTTGCGACAAGTACAGGAGCAGGTCGAATTCCTTGGGAGTGAGCTTAAGTTCGCGGCCCGCGACGAACACCGTACGAGTAGCAAGATCGATGCGGAAGTCGCCTACTTCGACCACGTCCGCAGCCTCTTCCTCCGCCTTGGGCGCCCGGCGCAGGTTGGCGCGCACTCGCGCCAGAAGCTCATTCATGCTGAATGGCTTGGTGATGTAGTCGTCGGCACCGGCATCGAGTGCCTCGATCTTTTGCTTTTCCTGGTCGCGCACCGACAAGACAAGAATCGGGACCTGCGACACCGCGCGCACGCGCCGGCAAAGATCGACTCCGTTCACGCGCGGCATGCTGAGGTCGGTGATGATGAGATTTGGTGCCCAGTCTTTCATGATTTCGAGCGCCATTTCGCCGTCATTAGCCACGCGGATTTCATAGCCTTGGGCCACCAGAGTGGTACGCAACACGCGAGTGATCTGGGGCTCGTCATCCACTACCAGGATGTGGGCATGCTCGGTCATCAGCGCTGCTCCTGGGTCACGATGTGGACATCGACGTTTGGAGCGCTCTCGAGAAAGCGCAGGATGGCTTGCATATAGAGGTAGCGCTGCAAGCCTGTACGCGCAGAGCGTCCGAAGATGACTTGCGTGATGTGATGCTCGCGCACGAATTGCGCTGCAGCTTCGGCCACGGTCTTGCCCTTAATCTTGGCAACGCGCGCCCCAAGATTTTCCGCGAAACGAATATTCTCCGAGAGCGTCTTGCTGTCACTCGGGCCGAACTGCCGGCCTGTGTCGATATAGCAGACAAACAATTCGCCCTGCATGCCCTGGGCCATGCGCGAACCACGCGCAATCAGGTATTGTGCCGCCGGGTTGGAACTGATACACACCAGTATGCGCTCGCGGACCGCCGACGGTTCGGTGATGTTTTCCTTCTCAAGAAACGCGTCGAGGCTGCGATCGACAACCTGCGTCACCTGCCGGAGCGCCAGTTCGCGCAGGGCGATCAGGTTGCCAGGCCGAAAAAAATGCGCCAAGGCGCGGCCGGCCCGCTCCACGGGATAGACATCGCCGCGCATCATGCGTTTTTGCAGGGCCTGGGGCGTCACATCGGCCAGCACGATCTCGTCGACACGCTGCATCACCCAGTCGGGAACCGTCTCGCGAACCTGCACACCGGTGATCTGAAGTATGGTGGGGCCCAGGCTTTCCACGTGCTGCACGTTCATGGTGGAGAGCACGTCGATGTTGTTCGCCAGCAACTCCATCACGTCTTCGTAGCGTTTGAGGTGCTTGCTGCCTTCGATGTTGGTGTGGGCCAGTTCGTCCACCACCGCAACTGCCGGCTTGCGGGCAATCACAGCATCAACATCCATCTCCTCGAAGGTGGTGCCCTTGTATTCCAGTTTGCGGCGGGGAATGGCTTCGAGCTTGGAGGCGAGTTCGGCGGTGGCTTTGCGCCCGTGGCTTTCGACCACCGCGGCTACGACCTCTTCGCCTCGGCTGGCACGGCGAATCGCCTCGCTCAGCATGGAGTAGGTTTTGCCGACGCCGGGAGCATAGCCGAGAAACAGCTTGAGAATTCCCTGCGACTTCGCCGGCTCAACCTCATCCAGCCACTGCTCAGGTGTCTTCTGCATTGCCAGTATTCTGATTGCTGCTCAGGGAATTGTCACGCTCAGCGTAAAATGCTGGCGTGTCCGCCACCGTTCGCTCCACAGTATTTCGCTATGTTGGAATGTCGGCGGGATTGGCCTTCTTGGTGGCGGCCGGCCGCTATTTTGACTTGAACCCAACCGCGATGGCGATGCTCTTCCTGATCGCCGTGCTGCTGGTTTCGGCGTATTGGGGACTGCGGTACGCGGTGGCGCTTGCCGTCGCGGCGACAACAGCATTCAACTTCTTCTTTCTGCCGCCACTGTTCACCTTCACGATCAGCGAAGTGCGGAACTGGATTGCGCTGTTGGCCTTCCTGGTAACGGCGCTGGTGGCCGGGAATTTGTCAGAACGCGCCCGCAGAGAGGCCGAGTCCGCCAAGCAGAGGCGGCACGAAGTCGAGAGGCTATACGCGCTCAGCCAGCAGATGCTCACTACGGAAGACCTGGCGTCTCTGCTGAACATGCTGCCCAGCACCATCGCCGGGACCTTCGGTGTTTCCGGCTGTGCCTTGATGGTGAATGATCGCGCGTCTGTCTATCGGTCGGGCCCTGAGGTTGCTTTCGAGGCGGAGGCCTTGCGAAGCGTGGCCGTGCGAGGCGACCTCATCCGCCAGGACGGTACAGACAGTTATGTTCCCCTCCGCGTGGGAGTCAAGACGGTCGGGGCCCTTGCCATCGCTGGTGGAAGCCTGTCGCGAGAGTCGCTGGAAGCCATCGGCAGCCTCACGGGCCTTTCGATTGAACGGGCTCGCGCCCTGGAACAACTGACCCTTCATCGCGCCTCTCAGGAAAGCGAGAAGCTACGTTCGGCTCTGTTGGACTCGGTGGCCCACGAGTTCCGCACGCCGCTCACCGGCATCAAGGCAAGCGTCACCAGTCTGCTCTCGACGCCGCAAATGGACGATGCGGCGCGCACCGAGTTGTTGACCGTAATCGACGAGGAAACCGATCGCTTAAATCGCCTGGTCGGCGAAGCGGCTGAGATGGCCCGGCTCGACTCCGGCATGTTCAAGCTGAATCGTCAGCCACATGCGATCCGCGACGCGCTTGACCCTGCACTGGAGGCAACGCGTCACTTGCTGCAAAAGCACCACGTCGAGATCAACGTTGCGGAATCGCTTCCGCCGGTGAACATGGATGCCGACCTCATCCGTGAGGTCATCACTCACCTACTAGAGAATGCGGCGAAGTACTCACCCGAAGGGACTCTGGTACGAGTCACCGCAGAAAGGCGCGGCGACCGCCTCGCCGTCAGTGTGGCGGACCAGGGACCGGGCATCGACAGCTTCGAGCAGCCGCTGATCTTTGAAAAGTTCTATCGTGGACGGAACCAGCAGTTTGCGGCGCATGGCACGGGCATGGGATTGGCGATCGCGAAGGTTATCATCGAAGCGCACGGCGGGTCCATCGGAGTGGTGAGCCAGGTGGGGAAGGGCACTGTGTTCACCTTCGAACTTCCCTATCAGCCCGCTGAACAGCTATCCGGGTCCATGAGAAACGAACTGTCATAGTGGCTACTGCCGCAACCTTGTGGCACAGAAGACGATCAAGACGGCAAAGAAATCTTCGCTCGCCGATTTCCGAACAACAGAGGGCCATGGCCGGTGGCCCACATATCCCTGGGTTTGGGATATGTGGGGCTTTTTTGCCAACCCTTCAGCTGCGCGACTCACTTACAACCCTCCACACTCCAGCCCGCAGCGCGAAACAATCGTGGCCGGGGACTGGCGACTGCCTTCTTCCCATTCCGGGAAATTCTGGTTACTTTCGTAACGTCGCCCCGCTCTTCTCCCCTCGAGTTCCCCCGCGCTTGAACCTACCCTGAACCTTGGCCCCTGCGGAGGTCTCTATGAATTCGTGTGCCCTGATCATCCCCACTTGCCGCCACGTCCTCCCCAACGGACGCCGCTGTCAGCAGCCCGCCGTCCGCTGCCGCTCCTGCTGCCGCCACCACCTCGACGCCCAGGCGCGCCTCCACAACATGGCCCGCGCCCGTCGCCGCTCCCTCATCCTCCGCCTCCGCGTCCCCGAGACCTCTCGCGATCTTGCATGGAACAAGGCCGAGATCAACCGCCTTCTCGCTACCGAGCGCGTCGACCCCGAGGCCGCCCTGCTCATGCTTTGGGCCATGGATCTGTCCGCCGCCACCCTCCGCGCCGAGTCCGATTCCCGGCCCCGCCGCGCCCAAAACCGCACGTCTAACCCCAGTGAAATCTATGATGTAGCACTAAATCCTTTGTTTCCGCAAAGCTTGAGCGAAACCCTCTCACAAATGATTGAAAACACAAAGAGGCAGGGGGAGGGGGTACACCGGTCCCGCAGTTCCTCACAATCGGCCGAGGGCCCGCCTTTTCGAAAATATTGAATCCACCGCCAACGAGGTCAACCACGAAGAGCGAAAGGCGAAAGAGCGAAAGGCGAAGAGCGAAAGGCGAAGAGCGAAGAGCGCCCCTCGTCCCGCCATCTATAATCGAAGATTCACTCGTTCGAGGACGAACGCGCCTTGGCACTCGACCAGAAAATCTACGAACTCCGCAAGGAAAAGCTGAAGCAGATCGAGGCGCTGGGGCAGCTCGCTTATCCCTATCGCTACGAATCCACTCACACCCTCCCGCAGATTCTCGACGAGTACTCGTCCAAGACCGCCGAAGAACTGGCCGAGCCGCGCATCGACGTCAGCGTTGCCGGACGCATCATGTCGATTCGCCTGCAAGGAAAGGCCGGATTCGCCCATTTACAGCAAGGCGGCAAGCGCCTGCAGATTTATGTCAAGCTCGACTTCGTCGGCGAAAAAGGCTTCCAGCTCTACAAGTTGCTCGACCTCGGCGACTACATCGGCGTGAAGGGCTATCTCTTCCGCACGCGCACCGGCGAGCTCACCGTGCACGTCGAAGAAATCACCTTCCTGGTGAAAGACCTGCTCCCGCTTCCGGAGAAGTGGCACGGACTGCAGGACGTCGAGACCCGCTACCGCCGCCGCTATGTCGATCTCACCATGAACCCCGAGGTGCGTGAGGTCTTCATCAAGCGCGCGAAAGTCGTGCAGTCGCTGCGCCGATTCCTCGACGCGAGCGGTTTCGTGGAAGTCGAGACCCCGATGATGCACTCCATCGCCGGAGGCGCAGTCGCCAAGCCGTTCACCACCCATCACAACGCGCTCGACCTCGACCTCTTCCTGCGCATCGCGCCGGAACTTTATCTGAAGCGCCTGGTGGTCGGCGGCATGGATCGCGTCTACGAGATCAATCGCAACTTCCGCAACGAAGGCATTTCGACCCAGCACAATCCCGAGTTCACCATGCTCGAGTTCTACATGGCCTACTCCGATTACCGGGACATGATGGACTTCACCGAGCAGATGCTGGCGCAGGTCGCCCGCGACGTGAACGGCACCACCATCGCCCACTTCAACGGACACGAGATCGACTTCGGCAAGTTCGAACGGCTATCGATGCGTGAGAGCATCATCAAGTACTGGCCTGAGAACGCTGGAGACAAGCCCGCGATGGCCGACTTCTCGACCGCCGACGGATTGTCCGCCATGGTCCGCCACTACAACGCCGCCAACTCGCATATTCCTTATGACCCGACGGCGCCCAATGGCAAAACTATTGCCGAGATTTTTGAATTCGTCGCTGAGCCGCACCTGATCCAGCCGACGTTCATCTATGACTTCCCGCTCGCCATTTCGCCGCTTTCCAAAAACAAGCGCGAGCCGGAAGAGAACGCCGACTGGGTCGAGCGCTTCGAGATTTTCGTCGGCGGCCTCGAGATCGGCAACGCCTTCAGCGAGTTGAACGATCCCGAGGAGCAGCGCCGCCGCTTCGAAGGCCAGCTCAACGAAAGGGAGCGTGGCGACGAGGAAGCGCATCTAATGGACGAGGACTATATTCGCGCCCTCGCCTACGGATTGCCCCCCACCGCGGGCGAAGGCGTTGGCATCGACCGGCTTACTATGTTGCTCACGGATTCACGCTCCATCCGCGACGTTATTCTCTTCCCTTTGCTGCGCCCATTGAAGCGTGAAGAAGAGGAAGCTCTCGAAGATTCGGACGAAGGCGCCGCCACAATCTGATCTAATGGAACAAAGGATAATCATGAACTGTTTATATCGCTGTTATCTTTACCTTTCAGTCTGTCTCGCGATTTTGGCGTTTGCTTTAACCGCCGCCGCGCAGGCGCCCGTCTTATACGATGGAACCGGTCCGGTAGTCGTATTTGGCTTCCAGACCGCCCCCGGCGACGACATTATTCCCCGCGCGCAACTCGTTACTCCCTCGGAGCTCGCCAAGTCGTTGCAATCTGACAACGCCAAGAAGCCGCTCTTGTTTGGTGTGGGGCCGCATTCGCTCTACGCCCAGGCGCACATACCCGGTTCCGAGTACATGGGAGCGAATTCCAGCGAGGCCGGAAAACAGCAATTGCGGGAGCGGGTGAAGACCTTGCCGCATAACACTCCCATCGTCATTTATTGCGGCTGCTGCCCGTGGAGCCATTGCCCCAATGTTCACCCCGCCTACCAGGAGCTGCACTCCCTCGGATTCACGAATGTGAAGGTCCTCTACATCGCTGACAACTTCGGTACCGACTGGGTCGACAAGGGCTATCCCGTCGCCAAGGGAGAGTAAGGGAGAGCCGGGCTTTAAGCCCGGCGTCAACGCTCCATCAATGAAACAAACCGGACTTCAGTCCGGTGGCACTGAACACTATGTCTTCTAAGCGCATCCTGATCTACGGAATCGTAGCCCTTTGCCTGCTCGGCCTCTACGTTGCAGGCCGCCGAAAAGCCCAGCAACCGAAGGCCACAGCTAGCGGCAACCTCGCCCCTGACTTCAACGTCACCGATATCGACGGCAAGAAACTCTCTTTGTCAGAGTTCAAGGGCAAGGTCGTCTTGCTGGATTTCTGGGCCACGTGGTGCGCGCCCTGTCGCACCGAGATTCCGCATTTCGTGGAAATGCAGAACAAGTACGGTCCCGAGGGTTTCCAGGTGATCGGCATTTCCATGGACGACGATGCCAAGCCGGTGAGCGAGTTCTATCGGGAGTACAAGCTGAACTATCCCGTGGCCGTAGGTGACGACAAGCTCGCTGAGAGCTACGGCGGGGTTCTCGGGTTGCCCGTCAACTTCATCATCGATCGCGAAGGCCGTATCTATGCCAAGCATCTAGGCGCGACCGATGTCGATATTTTCGATAGTGAAGTGAATGAGTTGCTGAAGAAGAAATGAAGTAACGCTTTGAATGGGATTGACAGCGTGGCAATTCAGGCGTGTAACCTAGTAGTGGAAGTCCGCAGCGCTTACCAATCGGGTCGCTGCTAAGGAGTGAATTTTGCCGGACTGGGCTTGGATCGTATTATTCATACTCGGCTACATCGTTCTGACACAATGGCTGCTGCCCAAGCTGGGCGTGCAGACTTGACGGAGCGCCTCCTGTTCCGTCGAGTCTCGACGGAGTGAGCAGTCGCAACCGGGGCCGGAACTTCCGTCTTCGCGCGCGAAGTAGGAGCGGGCACGGCAATCGCTTGCGCTTCCCGTACAATTTCTGAGTGTCTTCCCTGAATTTTGCTCTCAACTCAACCACCCGCCGCCGGCTCGGCTACGAGCTGATCGACATCATCGACCGTTATTTCGAGTCGCTGCCGGACCGTCCCGTGCAGTTGCCGCTCGAGCGTCGCTCGTTCCAACCGCTTCGCGACGCAATGCCCGAGACTGGATTGCTCGGCGAACTCGACGTCGATACTGACCGCGCCGAACTCGGTGACGAACTGGCAGGCTTTCTGCGTGCCACCGCCGATGAATTAATCGACAAGGGTTTCCACATTTCGGCCGCCAACTACTTTGGGTTGATGAATCCTACACCTGCATACGTGGCTGTACTGGCTGAAGCCCTGGTCGCGGCTCTCAACCCGCAACTGGCTACCATGGCTCGTTCGCAGTTGGCGTCGAAGATCGAAGCGCAGACCGTACGCTGGATCGGCGAGCGCTTCGGCTGGCAGCTGCCCTTCGATGGCACTTTCACCAGCGGCGGCAACGAAGCCAACTTCAGCGGCCTCGCTCTGGCGCTGGCGCATCACTTCCCTTCTGCGATTGAAGACGGCGTCGCCTCCATCGGCGCACACCCCGTTGTCTACGCCTCAGAAGAGGCGCACCACTCGCTCGACAAATCGGTCGGGTTGCTGGGACTCGGACGCAAGGCGCTCCACCGCATTCCGGTGACAGACCGCATCGAGATGGACCTCGACGCATTGCAGAAATCCATTCGTGCCGATCGCACGGCCGGGCGCAAGCCTTTCTGCGTTGTTGCGACCGCCGGAACTACCAACTCTGGCGCAATCGACGACATCGCGGCGATAGCGAGCCTATGCCGGCGCGAAGGGTTGTGGCTGCATCTGGATGGAGCGTACGGCGCATCCGCCGCGTTCAGCGATACGCACCGCCGGCTGCTGCAAGGTATCGAGCAATGCGATTCGGTCACCATCGACCCGCACAAGTGGTTGGCGATGCCTTTCGCTGCAGGTGTCATCCTGACCCGGCATCCGCAGATCTTGCAGCAAGCTTTCGGGGTCAGCACGCCGTACATGCCGAAGTCCGCACCCAACCTGCCTATCGACAACTTCAAGGTCAGCACCCAATGGACGCGCCGCATGAACTCGCTAAAACTGTGGCTAACTCTGAAAGTACACGGACGGCAGGGATTCGAGCAGCACATCGACCGCCAGATGACACTCGCCGCCGGGCTCGCGGAATGGATCGGTGCGAGTGGCTATTTCGAGATGACAGCTCCACTGGCCGTTCCGATCCTCAATTTCAAGCTGACGAATTCCGGCTCCGGTGGAGAGCTAACCAGGCGCCATCTGGAACTTGTGGACTACATCACATCCGACGGCCGACGTTGGATTTCAGAGACTCGGGTTCGCGGAAACAGCGTACTCCGCATGATGGTGACCAGCTATCTCACAGGGGAGCAGCAGCTCGCCGATTTGCAGGATGCGTTGCAACAGGCGGCAGTCAACCGCAGTGGTATCACAACCGGATGAGCACGATCCTATCTTCGTTCAATCCTCATACCACGAATAGCCTATTTACTATATGAGCACTAGTAGTTGGATGCATGTAACGCCACTTGCCACGAAACCTGCGGCAAACCAGGCAATTGTGATTACAATCTTGCAAGCTGGTGAGTCTTGCCCAAGGGAATGAATTCGGACCAAACCACAGCCACGGAGCGCATCCTCGTCGTCGATGATGACGAGTCCATCTTGGAGATCGTCTCCTCGATGCTGACTCACGCCGGTTACGAGTGCCGCACCGTCACCACCGGGCAGCAGGTAATTGCCGCTCTGCAAGCGGACGACGGCTATGCCCTGCTGCTCTCCGACCTGGCCATGGAAGGCATGGATGGTTTCGGTGTGCTGGCGCGGGTGAGGCGGCTCAGTCCACAAATGCCGGTGATCATGGTCACCGCTGTTCACGATATTTCGGTTGCCCTGGCTGCCATTCGCAGCGGAGCCTACGACTATCTGCTCAAGCCATTTGAGCGCGACCAGCTGATCGCCACGGTGCGACGGGCACTGGAGAATCGGCGCCTGAAGCTGGAGAACCTCGCCTACCAGAGCAAGCTGGAAGATCTCGTTTCAGCCCGCACGGAGCTGCTGCAACGTGCCATGTCCGAGTTGGAAAGGGCAATGTCCGAACTCGAGCGTTCGTATGACATTACCCTGGAAGCGCTCGGTGACGCGCTTGATTTGAAGGACGCTGAAACCGAGGGCCACTCCAAGCGGGTCACTGCCTTCACCATCGCGATTGCGCGAGCCATGGAACTGCCGCATGACCGTGTGCGCGTCATCGCCCGCGGGGCTTTTCTGCATGACGTGGGAAAGATGGCCATCCCCGATGCTATCCTGCGCAAACCCGGCCGTCTCACCCCGGAAGAGCAGATGTTGATGCGTGAGCACGCCCTTCTGGGCTATCAGATGCTGCGCAAGATTCCCTTTCTGCATGAAGCCGCCAACATCGTGTATTCCCACCAGGAACGATATGACGGCAGCGGATATCCCCGGGGCTTGAAGGCGGATCAGATTCCCCTGGGAGCAAGGATATTTGCCGTCGCTGACACATTCGACGCCATTACCTCTGACCGACCTTACCGCGCGGCTCAATCCATTCCTGCCGCACGCCGCGAAATTCAGAAGTACGCCGGTCGTCAGTTCGATCCCGAGGTGGTAGAAACGTTCCTGTCCATCTCCGAAGACCTATGGGAGAGACTGCGCGATGAAATCGATGCCCAGAGCTCGTCGAGGAAGAAGTGATTTGAGAGCATTGGAAAATGCGAAGTGAGGTCTTCATCGCCGTCCCCGGTAGGCTTGACCCCATCGCCGGCCTTCGCAATACACTCGATTTCCCCGAGTGAAGAGGAGAAACTGCGTGAGCAAAGTCCTAACCGCTTCTGAGATTGACCTTGCGCTGCAACGACTGCCCGGATGGGCCGATACGGGGGGCGCGATTCAGCGGGTGTTCCAATTCGACAATTTTGTCGAGGCCATGAAGTTCGTCGACAAGGTTGCCGATGCAAGTGAAGCAGCGAATCATCATCCCGACATCCTCATCAACTACAACAAGGTCACGCTGACGCTGGTGTCCCACGATTCCGGCGGAGTCACCCAGCGGGACGTCCGTATGGCGGGAAAAATCAACGAAGTCGGCGGATCGCCCCCCGCCTAGTCGCGGCGGGAGATCGTTCAGCAATCACAGGGACTTGCTAGTGGCCCGGCTCGCCCTGTGGTTCCAGCGACTGTGCTATCTGATTCAGCGCGGCCTGAATGCGCTCCAACTCCAACTGGGCGCTCTCATTCCAGTCTCCCCAGGGTCCCGGCGCTTCCTCAAACTTGGCCAGCCAGCGACGTAATGTCTCTTTGCCCTTGTCCGTGGCAAAGAACGCTCCGGCCCCGCCCGCTCCGAGTACGACAAGTGGCACAACCCATTTGCGCATAGCGCGCTCCCTCTTTGCCGGCGTCGGCACGCCGGCCTGCTCGCAACCTGACTCTATTATCGCTCCGCTCCTTGGTGAAACCGAGCGCAATATTCCGTCAATTCGTGGCTGTCGATCTTGATTCTGGGAGTATTCCCAAATTGAAACGAGTTTGTAATAGCAAGCTGGCCCGGCCGGCGCTCCTGGTCGCGTCGGGTTTCAACACAAAACGATTCACAGCCTGGGTGCCGACTACGAAGGACGCTTGCGTACAATGTTGGACGTTGACATATCCTGTTTCGTCTCGTCCGAAAGGTAGTATGAAGCGTATGCAGAGGATTTCCCGTATCGTCTCGTTCTTGGCGGTGGTATGCGCCTTTGCAGCGCCGGGCGTGCTGCTGGGACAGGAGCGCGCAACCAGCCCGATTCCGAATACCGTCTGGGTCGGCGCCGACGGCAAATACGAATCCGAGCCCGACACTGCCGTGGTGCAGTTCAACATCTCCGCCCAGGAAGACAACCTGCAGGCCGCCAACGCACGCGCTACTAAGGCTGCTGAACAGGTACGCCAGCTATTGCGCAACAACGGACTCGATCCCAAGCAGGCGCAGGTGGGGATGTTCTCAGTCCAGCCGGTCTACGACTACAAGAACCCCAAACGCAAGCTGGTGGGGTACCGCGTCGACACCAACATCTCCATCAAGGTCAAGGATTTCTCCAAGATCGGACCGATCGCTCAGGGTCTCGCCGACATGGATGTAACCGGCAACCAGTCAGTGAGCTACATGCTTGACGATATGGATGCAGCGAAGATCAAGGCGGTCGAAGACGCACTGCGCCGGGCCCACGACGAAGCCGGCGCCGTCGCACGCAGCAGCGGCCGCACCTTGGGGGAACTTTCGTACGCTTCAGTGGACACTTACGAGCAGCCGCGACCAAGGCCGATGATGATGGCGGCTCCCATGGCCATGAAGGCAGGCGAAGCCGCGCCTGCGCCTACGGAAGAGTTTGGGGCTCAGAAGATTACAGTGACGGCCCATGTCAACGTGCTGTACAACCTGAAATAGGTCTCTGCGCTCGGATAGCTGGGAGATTCCCAGGGAATTGCCGCCTGACATCATCGATCTGGAATGCCCGGCACCGCGACTTTGCTGCGATTTTGGCGTTTGAGAGAGTCAGTGGACGATCCAAATACCGCTTCACGGAGAACCATGCGGTACACGTTGTTCTTGTTCGCGATCTTTCTGAGCCTCGCCTTCATCTCACCGGCGCAAGACCAGCCGCAACTCGCGCCACGAGTTCCGATAACCCAGCAGCAATCCAACGTCGATCCTTCTCAGGAATACAGCGTCCCCTCCGGCACCAAGGTTCCGCTGACGCTCACCCAGGGCATCACCACCAAGACCGCCAAAGAAGGCGACCCGGTCTACGCTCAGACGGCATTTCCAGTGACGCAGAATAACCGAATCGTGATTCCCGCCGGATCCTACGTTCAAGGCGTGGTACGGCGAGTCGTGCGACCGGGGCGCATCAAGGGCCGAGCGGAGTTGCAGCTCAGCTTTACCTCCATGATCTTCCCCAACGGATACACCGTGCTGTTGCCAGCCACAGTCGAGGGCGTTCCCGGTTCTCAAAACGTGGACACCAAAGGGTCGGAAGGCACGATCCAGGGCCAGGGCAGCAAGGGCAAAGATGCCGCCACGATCGCAAAGACGACTGCTGCGGGCGCAGGCATCGGAGCGATCTCAGGATCTGGGAAAGGCGCAGGGATCGGAGCCGCGTCCGGCAGCGCACTGGGGCTCGCGACTGTCCTCCTTACTCGCGGGCCCGAAATTCAGTTGGATCCCGGCGCGTCGGTCGAAATGATATTGGAACGCGACCTGACGCTGGAGGGATCCAAGTTGCGGCAGCAGTAGTAGTTCTCCGTCGCTGCCGCAGGTCCGAACTCAATAGATCAGATATTTCGCCCTCACCTGCATGAATCGATCCAGCCCGTCACGCCAGTCTTCCGCGATGCGACGAGGGTCTTCCCCGGCCTGCAGGCCCTGGAACGCCACCCGATTTGCCAACAGCGCATTCATCTTCGACAGATCAAACTCCTGCGGATAGAGCTTGTGCAAGGCTGCCGCGAGTTCGATGCCCAATTCCGGCGCATCGAGCGTCTCGCGGTTGATGACGACAATCTGCACTCCGCCGCAGCGCTGGCCGGAATTGGTACTCGACGTTGGAGTGAACGCCGTGGGCACGAAGCGAACTCCTGCGATGAGCCGGGCATTGAGATACGCCGCAAGTTGCCTTGCCTTGATCCACGGCGCTCCGATCACTTGAAACGGCGAGTCCGTTCCCCGGCCCACCGAGACATTGGTCCCTTCGATCAGGGCGACGCCCGAGTACAACGTTGCTTCCTCCAGACTCCGAAGATTGGGCGACGGGTTGATCCACTCCAACCCGGTTGAGTCGAACCAGTCACCGCGCACCCAGCCCTTCATCGGAACCACCGTGAGATTGGCGTTGATACGGCGCTCGGCGTTGAACAACTTCGCCAACTCGCCCATCGTCATACCATGTCGGAGTGCCACATTGTGGTAGTTAACAAAACTCTCCGACCCGGCGTCGGACACAGGCCCCTCCACGTAGGCTCCATTCAGGGGATTGGGCCGGTCCAGCACGACGATTGGCTTGCCTGCTTTCGCCGCAGCTTCCAGGAAGTATCCCAGGGTTGTTTCGTAGGTGTAGAAACGCGCTCCGGCGTCCTGCAGGTCGAACACCAGCACATCCAAGTTACGAAGCTGCTCAGGACTTGGGCGTCGCTTGTCGTCCGTGTCGCCATAGACGCTGTAAATTGGCACGCCGGTCGCAGCGTCCTTCGAATTGGCAACGTCGGTCGTATCGGCGGTGCCTTGTGGTCCGTGCTCGGGGCTGAAGATCGCTGCCAGTTGCACCTGGGGAACGTGCGCCAGCACATCGATGGTGCGACGGCCCTGACCATCCACGCCTGTCTGGTTGGTCACCAGCCCCACCCGCGGCTTAGCAACGCCCGCGCACGTTGAGCGCGTCAAAGTTGTGCTCTTCCAGTTGGTCGATGCCGGTCAACACCTCACCGTTGCGCACGGTGATGCGCCGACTGGCAGCCAGGACTTCGTTGTATCCGGTAATGCGCGCCAGTCGCACCCGTTGGGTTTCCGGAACGTTCAGCTCGAGTGCCGCCGCGGTTGCTGTCGCCACCTCCGAACGCAACGTGACTACGTTTCCATGCTTCACGTGCACCGCGTTGGTCAGTATCACGATGTAGGTATCGGTGACGGGATCGATCCACAGCGAAGTGCCGGTGAATCCCGTATGACCGAACGAACCGACCGGCAGCAGTTCGCCGCGATTCGACGAAAATGGCGAATCGATGTCCCATCCCAAGCCGCGCACATCCGTGAGGTTCGGTGGTTGCTGCGGCGTGGTCATCTTCTCCACGATCAGGCGCGACCAGACCGGTGCTCCGCCGTTCAAGATTGCTTGCGCGAACTTCGCGGTGTCGTCGGCGGTGGAGAACAGCCCCGCGTGACCGGCCACTCCGCCCATCTGGCGTGCGGTGGGATCGTGTACCAGTCCGCGCAACATCAGGCCCGTGCGTTCGTCCTTTTGGGTGGGTGCGATGCGCAGAAACCATGACTGCGGCGGTAGGAACCGGGTCGTCAACATGCCCAGCGGCTCGAAGATAAACGACTCGGCGTAGCGGTTCAGCGTCAGGCCCGTTACCCTTTGCACCAGTTCGCCCAGCACAATGAAGTTGATGTCGCTATAGACAAAGGTCGATCCAGGAGGATTGATCAGCTTCTCGGCGTTGGCAAGGCGGAATGCCTCCGTCCGCCCCATCCACTCCGGTTTCAAGTCGAGATCGGGGCGCAATCCCGAGTAGTGCGTAAGCAACTGCCGGATCGTGACTTCCTGCTTTCCGTTCTGCCCGAACTCCGGAATGTAGCGCGCCACCGGATCGTTAAGCTTGATCTCGCCCAGTTGCACCATGCGCATGATGCTTCCGGCGGTAGCCATCACCTTGGTCAACGACGCCATATCGAAGACCGTGTCCACCGTCATCGGTTCGACGGTGGGCTCGAGCGAGCGGTAACCGAATGCCTTGCGGTAGATCACCTTGCCTCGATGCCCAATAAGAACCACCGCTCCCGGCGCGGCGCCCTGCTCGACTGCTTTCGTCACAATGGCATCGACCGGAGCAAATCGTTCCTGGTAGGACACTACGTCCATAACCAAAGGAGGGGGAGCTTGCGGTGCGGTGGCTGTCTGAGCCGGCATCCCAAGCGGAAACAAAAGTATGAGAGCGGCGGCGGGCCAACGATAGCGGCGGCTCAAGTGGCTGGAATCCTTTCTGCATTCACGGACAAGATTCGACATCGCTTCAGACGGGCATGCGATCGGCACCGCGAAGGCAAGCTATTATATGTTGCCATCTCTAGCGACATGGAGACGAGGAGGAGTTTGAACCAAAGATCCCAGCCTGATGACGTTCTTCCGCCGGCATTCAGCGAGCAGGACTCGCGATTCGCGCGCGTCTTCGCGCTGATTCGCGAATCTATCGCGCAGAGAGCGTTCCCCGGCGGGGCGCTGGCGGTGACTTATCGAGGAGCCCTGATCGCCTCTCAAGGATTCGGTCACTTCACCTATGACCCGACATCGCCGGAGGTACGCGCAGACACTGTGTTCGACTTGGCCTCGGTGACTAAGGTTGTCTCGACCACTGCCGTCGCCATGCTCCTCTACGAGCGCGGGCTCCTGGACCTGGAATCGCCCGAGTGGCCAGTTCCCTCCCTGAGTTCATTTCGCTGGCGCCCCCCGAGCAACTAGCCGAGCGCGAAGCCGTAACCATCAGGATGCTATTGGCCCACTCCAGCGGCCTGCCTGCCTACGTGAAGCTCTTTGAGACGGCGAAGACTCGCGACGATCTCATTCGAGCTGCCTTGGCGACCCCGCTTGGCAACTCCTCCCGGCTCGAAGTCCGACTACAGCGACATCGGATTCATTCTTGCTGGGCGAAATTCTTACGCGGCTGGCGGGAGAACCGCTCGATGTCTTCTCCAAGCGCGAAGTCTTCGCGCCTCTGGGGATGACGCGAACCTGCTTCAGTCCACCGCTGAGCTGGAAAAACTCGATTCCCCCCACCGAAGACGACCGCACCTTTCGCCATCGCGTGATCCAGGGCGAAGTCAACGATGAGAATGCCTGGGCCATGGACGGCGTTGCCGGACACGCAGGTCTGTTCGCCCCCGCAACCGATGTCGCCCGCTTCGCCGAGTGCATGTTGCACGGCGGCTCGCCCATTTTCCAGCCCACCAGCGTCGAACTTTTCACGCGCTGCGAAGCCACACCGCTGGGCACCTCCCGCGCCCTCGGCTGGGACACTCCCTCGCAGCCATCTTCTTCTGGCGCCCATTTCTCGCCGCGGTCCTTCGGCCACCTCGGCTACACTGGAACCTCGCTATGGATCGATCCCGACCGCCGGCTCAGCATAACCCTGCTCACCAATCGCACCTGGCCTGACCGCTGCTCGCAAGCTATTAAGAAGGTCAGGCCGTTGGTGCACGACGCGGTCGTCGAGGCTTTGTAGGCTTACTCTGCTATTCTCAGACGGATTTCGGCGCACGAAACAATGCCATTTCCATCGATTCGGGTGCTGGCATGACGACGACTGGGTCGAGCACCAGGACAAGAGACGATAGCAGCGCCCTGTTCTCGTAGAATGTTACAGTCGCGTTTCGTTCGGCTCTTGGCGCTAGCGAACTCAGGATCGCATTCATGGATAAGCTGGTAATCCGCGGCGGCAATCCGCTCGTCGGCACCGTTCGCATCAGCGGCGCCAAGAATGCCGCCCTGCCCGCGATGGCTGCGGCTCTGCTCACCGAAGAAACGGTGATTCTGGAGAACATTCCGCAGGTCCGCGACATCGTGACCGAGCGCAACCTGTTGGCCGCCATGGGTGCTGAAGTTGAACTTGGCTATGGACGCGCCCAGCACCGCACCACCATCTCGTGCCGCAACCTCGTGAATGCAGCAGCTTCTTACGAACTGGTGAAGACGATGCGGGCGTCCACCCTGGTGTTGGGGCCTCTGGTCGCCCGCATGAAACATGCGCATGTCTCGTTGCCCGGTGGTTGCGCTATCGGCGCGCGTCCCATCGATCTCCATCTCAAGGGTCTGGAAAAACTTGGCGCCGCGATTACGCAGGAGCACGGTTATATCGAGGCCCGGGCGGAGCGGCTCAAGGGTGCGCGAATCGCGTTCGAGAAGATTACAGTCACGGGCACCGAAGACTTGCTTATGGCCGCTACCCTGGCGGAAGGTGAGACGGTTCTCGAAAATTGCGCGCGCGAACCCGAAGTCGTTGACCTTGCCGCCCTGCTCACCAAGATGGGGGCCCGAATCGAAGGAGCAGGAACGCACACCATTCGCGTACTGGGTGTCGAGAGGCTGCACGGTGCTCGCCATCGCATCATTCCCGACCGGATCGAGGCGGGCACCTTCATCATCGCGGCTGCGCTTGCCGGAGGCGACCTGACCGTTGCGGGCTGCGATCCCCAGCATCTTGCCGCGCTGCTGAGCAAGCTCGAGGAGTGTGGCGTGCAGTACCACGGTCAGCGGCGATTCGGTGCGAGTCGTGAGCAGCAGTCCACTCAAGGCCGCCGACGTCGTCACCGAGGAATACCCGGGCTTTCCCACCGACATGCAGGCACAGTACATGGCGCTGGCGACGCAGGCGGAAGGGCGCCAGCACGATCACGGAAAATATCTTCGAGAACCGCTACCTGCACGCGCAAGAACTGGTGCGCATGGGTGCCAACATCAGGATCGAAGGGACGTCGGGCCGTGGTGCGGGGAAAGACTCCACTCAGTGGAGCCGCGGTTCAGGCCAGCGACCTCCGGGCTTCCGCCTCGCTGGTTATCGCAGCTCTTGTCGCCGACGGCGAAACCATCATCGACCGCGTCTATCACATCGATCGCGGATACGAGCGGATCGAAGAGAAGCTGCGCGCAGTGGGAGCACAAATCCGCCGCATCGGACGGCTCATCCCCACACGACCCGCAACGCCGGTCGAGGTCGAATAATTCTGCCGGCGCCTGGGTGATGAAAGTCTGGTTAATGTCAGGTGTCTGTGGGGCATCGCTGTCTGCGCTCACTGCTGCTGCACATTCTCACACAAAGTGGAAGGTAGTATGATGCAGTTCTGCAGCTTCCCCCCGGCTGCGTGAAGTTACTCCGTTCCGCAAATAGGAGCCTCTAATGGATACGTCAAGAATGAATTCCCTTATGGACAAGGGCTGGACCTTGGCCGTAGCTCTGGGAATCCGGGTACTCGAAGCCATCGCCATATGGATCATTGGTCGGTGGCTGATCGGTCTCGCGCTGCGCATTATCGGCCGGGGCATGACCAAGCAGAAGATCGACCCAACAGTCATCCGCTATATTCAGAACGCGGTCGCCGCTCTGCTGAATATCGTTCTGGTGATCGCCATCCTGAACTTCTTTGGGGTGGAGACGACCAGCCTTGCGGCCTTGATTGCCGCTGGCGGCGTTGCCATTGGCCTGGCCTGGAGCGGCTTGCTGGCCAATTTTGCTGCCGGCGTCTTCCTCGTCATCTTGCAGCCCTTCAAAGTAGGCGACTTCGTGGTGGTCGGCGGCGTGATGGGCACAGTCGAAGAGATTGGCCTGTTCGTCACTTCAATCAACACCCTGGACAACATCCGCAACATTGTCGGCAACGGCAAGATCTTCGGCGACATCATCCAGAATTTCACCACCAATCCGTACCGAAGGGTGGACCTGCAAGCGCAGCTTGACCATACGGTTGACGTGCATCAGGCCATCGCACTGTTGAAAGCAAACCTGGCGAAAATCCCCAACGTGCTCACCAACCCGGCGCCCGACGTGGAGATCCTGACCTTCACGCTCGCCGGGCCGGTGCTTGCCGTACGTCCATACTGCAACAACAAGGACTACTGGCAGGTTTATTTCGACACCAACCGGACGATTCGCGATTCGTTCTCCACGGCTGGCCTGCCGGCTCCCGAACAGCATTTCATGGTTCGGACCTCGGCCGCAGCCAACTAGTTCCACCCGGGACCTTTGTTGAGTCGGTATCAAGGTGCGAGCGGCCTTCGGGCCGCTCGTCGCATTTAGAGCTGAACGTATCCGCCAGTTCGCCTCAACGGTTGCTTTATTGCGGTCAGCAGCCCAGAATGTGAGGGACGAACTGGGGCGGTTTGGCCGAACTGCCGGTGGAGGCAGCACATGACGATCCAAGCCAGCACTCGGCTGGTGGAGGGCATCGCGATCATCGACGTCAGCGGGCAGCTTCGCCTCGGTGAAGGCACCGGCAAACTGCGCGAGGTCGTGCAGCAACTGGTGCGCGACGGCTATATCAAGATCTTGCTGAACTTGGGTGGCGTTGTGCATATCGACAGCTCAGGTATCGGGGAACTCATGATGAGCTACACCACACTGCGCAACCAGGGTGGCGAGCTCAAGTTAATGAACCTCAACAAGAACGTCCGCAACCTTTTGCAAGTAACGCGCCTCTACACCGTGTTCGACGTCCACGACGACCAGGTTTCGGCGCTGAAGGCGTACCAGTAAGAGGGCCACAGGTTGCGAAAGATCTTTCAAGTCGGCTCCGAGTCATGCTTGTCGCCGGCGGGGTGTGGTACGCAGCGAAAATCATAGAACTGAGTGCCGACTTTCACTCAAGAATATCCCCTGATTTTCTAGAGCGGGCAATCTTCAGACTCCTGTTGGACTAGCCTCAAATTACCTCGTGCTGCTCGCTTACGGTGGAGTAAGACTATCCGTGGGGAAACCGGCGTGATTCGATTGTTGCGCGTCGTGTTCGCTTGCGAGATCAACTTTATTCTTCAATCACGTCTTTTCTCTTCTGGTCCGCAGGCCCCCTACAGACGTCGAACCGCCAATGATGCTGGACACCGGCAATTATCGAAACGGTGTTACAAAGCTGGCACGAGACCTTGGGCTGCCCAAGCTGACCAAGACCCACGATTGCCACGCTGGCGCAAAAGAAGGGCACGGTCAAGGACGTTCAGGGACTGCTTCGGCATTCGCGTGCCGCAACGACCACGGACGTGTACAGGAGATCCCGGAGAGCGTTCAGGCAACGATCAACGCGATTCACGCAGAACTCAAAAAGAAGCCGGAATCAATGCAAGCCGGCTAAACTTTTTGAGAATTTGCTACCAAATGCTACCAATCGGAGAAAGGAGGTTCTTGTAAGTTGTTGATTTAATGGTGGACCTGGTCGGGATCGAACCGACGACCTCTTCCATGCCATGGAAGCGCGCTCCCAGCTGCGCCACAGGCCCACTTTGCGAAGGGACGGCGCCCGGAACTCTAGCGCCACGCTCATTCTCTCGCAGGCGGTGCGGCTTAGTCAATCCGGGCGCTTGCTGCCTACTCCAGCCAGGCGGCGCAAGTTATAATGCCGCGAACTCTCTCCGCGTCGATCAAGTTATGGGACTGTCTGCTGGCGAAAAGCTCGGCCCGTATGAAATCCTGGCGCCCCTCGGCGGGGGCGGTATGGGCGAAGTGTACCGCGCGCACGATAGCCGGCTCAACCGTTCGGTAGCCATCAAGGTCATCAGTTTCTCGACTTCTGACGACGGTCGCCTGCGCCGTTTTGAGCAGGAAGCGCGCAGTATTGCGGCGCTCAGCCATCCCAATATCCTTGCCATCTTTGATGTGGGGACACATGACGGCGCTCCTTACCTGGTAACGGAACTGCTAGAGGGTGAGACTCTTCGCGAGCGGCTCGACAAAAGCCCGCTATCCGTGCGCAGGGCCGTGCAGATAGGTTCTCAAATCGCTCACGGACTGGCCGCCGCCCACGAGCGCGGAGTCGTTCATCGGGACCTTAAGCCCGAAAACATTTTCCTTACCAAGGACGGTCATACCAAGCTCCTCGACTTTGGACTCGCCAAAATGGAAGCGGCCGGCTCGGACACCTGCCAGGAAACTGTCACCAGATTGTCTGGAGTAACCCAGCCGGGCGTGGTCATGGGAACCGTCGGCTATATGTCGCCAGAGCAAGTGCGCGGCGAAGTCGCCGACCATCGCTCAGATATTTTCAGCTTCGGCACTGTGCTCTACGAAATGTTGGTCGGCAAGCGAGCGTTCACCGGTGATTCATCGGTCGAGACGATGACCGCGATCCTCAAGTCGGAGCCGCCGGAAATCAGTCCCGACGCCAAGATTCCCCCCGGTTTGGATCGCATCGTTCGCCATTGCATTGAAAAG
The DNA here is from genome assembly GCA_963758255.1 of uncultured Acidobacteriaceae bacterium. Lineage (GTDB taxonomy): Bacteria > Acidobacteriota > Terriglobia > Terriglobales > Acidobacteriaceae > DASRAA01. Next base: position 415,661 of record CAVWUX010000001.1, on the reverse strand, counting down.
AACCCAGACGACCGTTTCCAGTCGGCGCGAGACCTTACATTCGCCTTGGGAGCTTTGTCGGGTTCAGATGCCACAGCCGTTTTACCGTCGATGCGTCCCACACGCCGTGACAAGAGATTGCTATGGGCGCTGGCAAGTGCTTTCGTCGTGGCATTAGCGGTAATTGCTTACCTAGCATCCCGTCCGACGGCCGCTGCCGAGCGCATGGAGTTCAGTATCCAAGTGCCGGGTGAGGTCAGTCATTTAGCTCTCTCGCGGGATGGCAGCATGCTGGCCTTTGTATTACCCGACGAAGATACAGGAGAGGGCTTCCTGTTTGTGCAGCGGGTCGGTTCGCCCGTTGCCGTCCGCCTCCTGGGTACCGAAGGTGCTGTGTATCCATTCTGGTCCCCGGACAATGCCTATATTGCATTTTTTGCGGGCAATAAGCTGAAGAAGATCCCGGTATCGGGTGGAACACCGCAGATACTGGCCAGCGTTGTCGCTCCACGCGGGGGCAGTTGGGGGAAGAAGAACGTAATCATTTATACGCCCGACGCAGGTGGTCCGCTGTGGCGGGTAGATGCCGACGGAACCGATGCAGCACCACTCACCAGCAAGATCTATACGCCAACCGAGTCCTCCCATCGATGGCCAGTATTTCTCCCTGATGGCGACCACTTTCTTTTCTGGCTTGGCGACTTCAACGATCGCCCCGATGACAACACGACCGGGATCTACCTGGCTTCACTTTCGGCGAAGGAGAAGAAGCTCCTGATGCCGGCGCGCTCCAGCCCCGGGTATTCTCAGGGCCAGCTCTTTTACGTGGACGACAAGTTTGTCCTGGAAGCCGTTCCGGTCGACGTGGCCAATGGAAAGCTGGGTGGGCGACCTCGTCGCGTCGTCGATCAGGTGGGGCGAAATCCATCGACCTATTGGGCTGCGTTCACCGTTGCCGAGAATGGTACTCTGGTATTTCATCTCGGTAGCGGATCGCCACTCTCGCGTCTCACCTGGGTAGACCGCTCGGGAGCGGTACTAGGAACCACTGGAGAGACAGGCATTCTGTCCAACCCCAGCTTGTCCCCAGATGGCGGTCGGCTAACGGTTGATATTGCTGACCCGAAGGGGAAGAACATCGATGTTTGGACTTTCGATGTTCAGCGCGGCACTTCGGCGCGCTTCACCTTCGATCCCTCCGAGGAAACTACCGGCGTTTGGTCACGAGATGGAAAAACAATCGCCTACCGATCGGCCGCGGGTGCGGACTTCCTTCATTTGAAGAACGCCAACGGGTTCGAACAGGACCGTCATGTGCTCCAAAGTCTGCCCGACGCCTTCGAGCTTCTCCCGAATTCCTGGAGCCTGGACGACACCCAGGTTCTTAGCACCCTGGATTTCGATGGCGGGTCGAGGCTCGTGCTGGTTTCGGTCAGAGACGGGAAAATTTCGGAGGTCTTTCCGGGCAGCGGCAGCAAGCACAACGGTCAAATCTCACCCGATGGCAAGTGGGTTGCGTATGAGGCCGACGAGTCAGGGAATTGGGAGGTCTACATTTCCCCGTTTCCCGCCACTGGAGGCAAACTGCAAGTATCCAGAGGCGGGGGCAAGGAGCCGCGATGGCGCGCTGACGGCAAGGAAATCTTCTACCTTGATCAGAAGGGAACGGTGCAGGCCACTTCGGTCACCGCCGAAGGAAGCCTCGCTACCGGCAATCCGACCTCGTTATTCTCAACCCACGGACGTTCGAATGTATCTTCCACGGACTTGTTCACGTATGACGTGAGTCCAGATGGCAAGCGCTTTCTTGTGAACCGCTATCAGAAACCAGCCCAGATCCAGCCACTCAACATCATCTTGAATGCCACATCTGAGAACAGGTAAGTAGCATTCCCGATCGCCATCGTGGACCCAGGTAGTGCTCGGCGTTGTCCGCACGATACCGCGCAAGATTCGGGAACATTTCCGCCTCGGGCGGAGTCTATGTCATTAAGCCTTAGGGAGTAAGGAAGCGTCCGCGTCGACGCGGCCGTAACATGAGGCGATGGAGAAGCGCATCGGCGCCGAAGTCGGATGCGAAGGTTGTTTGCGGCCCCGAAGAGAACTATGATGAGGATAACGCCGTGAGTAGTATGGCGGGAGCAGCAACGTTGAGTGACCTCGCGAGTGCGATTGGAGTCCGCACGGAAGAAGCCGCGATCGTGGCCGAGTTGAAGGCCGGATCGGAAGACGCTTATTCCTGGCTCATCGCGCAATACAGCCAGCCGGTTTACAGCCTGGTGTACCGCGTGCTCGACAATCCTTCCGACGCGGCCGACACCACCCAGGAAGTATTCATAAAGGTCTTTCGCGGGATCAGGGGATTCAATGCCGACTCAAGCCTGAAGACCTGGATCTACCGCATTGCTTTGCACGAGGCGTCCAACCAGCGGCGCTGGTGGTTTCGCCACAAAGGGCACGAGACCTCGATTGAGTGTGGCTCCCGCAGTGACGATGATCATTCCGCTCTTGCGCTAAAGCACATGCTGGTGGACGACACAAAATCTCCCCTCGACAACCTATACGACAAGGAACTGCAGGAGTGCGTGGAAAGGGAGTTGAAATCCCTTGCTGAGCCGTACCGCACAACCATGATTCTGCGCGATATCGAGGACCTTTCGTATGAACAGATCGCCGAGATCATGGGGATCTCCCTGGGCACAGTCAAATCCCGCTTGGTTCGCGGACGAGACTTGCTAAGGAAGAAGCTGCAGCGACGCTTGCCGGCATTCGGACTGAGCCTTTCAGAGGTCCACGAAAAGAAACGCAGCAACGACATTACTCTAAACGATCAGAAGTTCGAGGTTGCTCCATGAACTGCTCGGACTCCAAGCGGCTCATGTCGTCGTACCTGGACTCCGCCGTCACCCGCGGCGAGATGTCTGCGATGCAGCGTCACTTGGAGAGCTGCGGAGACTGCTCGGCCCAATACATCTCATTGCAGCGGACGCAGCGAATGGTCGGCGCACTAGGTCGCAAGCCCGCTCCCGTCGATCTGGCGCTGCGGGTGCGTGTCGCTGTCTCTCAGGAAATTGCCAACTCGAAGCGATCGCGCTGGGAGATGCTCAGTGTCCATTGGGAAAACGTGTTTAACGCCATTATGGTCCCGGCCACGGGCGGGCTGGTTACAACCATCATCATCTTTGGCCTGCTGATCAGTTTCCTGATGCCCGGGCAGATTACCGGTCCAAATGACGTCCCGACGACTTTCTATACTCCTCCGCAATTAGAGTCCACACCCTTCCAGCTTGCTATGGGGTTAGGCCATCTGGAACCTCTGATCGTGGAGGCCTATGTCGGAGCGGACGGCCGGGTGCAGGATTACCGCATTCTTTCGGGTGGAGACAACGGCAGCGCGGTGCTGGCGGAGTTGAAGAACACCCTGATCTTCGCTACCTTCCGCCCCGCCACCAGTTTCGGACGTCCGACCGCAGGACGCGCCATCCTCGCGTTCTCGAAGATCCAGGTTAAGGGATAGAACGCTGATTTGCCCCGTCCGCCTTCCCGGCGCCCGTTCCGGGTCGTAGCGGGTGATTTGCTTGTGAGATTCTCCCCTCGTAAACTTAAAGGTCTGTGTCCCTGCCCAATTCGCTCCCGGAGGCTCTTCTGAGTCGTGCATGTCGTAATGCTCTGGTTGCACTGCTGGTGGCTTCGTTCAGCTGTGCCTCTGCAGCGCAGTCAAAAGCAACGATTGACGTGAGTGAAACGATCTTCAGCGTGCTGGCAGCCATCAATGTCTGCGGCTATGATCAGGAACTCGCGTCATCCTCCCCAATCCGAACTGAGGTTCGGGCCGATCTGGTCGCAGCCAGCAAGTCACCGGAAGCCGCGGCTGCCGCCAAGGAAATGTGCAATTTCTATTCGGACCACCGCCAGGAGGGTAGCGGTAGTCAACTGGCGCAATACGTATCCCTCGCGCTCAATCTCGGTGATCCTCCCGATTTCGCGCCGAAGACCAAGGAAGCGGACTTGCCCCCGGATGCGAGCTACCTGTTGGGTTTTGTTCCGGTATTGAAGCAGTACGCAGCGGCTGCGAAATTGCATTCCATCTGGCTGAAGCACCAATCGCAATATGCGGCACTGATCAACCAGTATCACGATCCAGTTGCGCAGATGATCAGCTCGACCGATACCTACCTCCGTATGCCACTCGCGGGTTATGCCGGGCGCTCCTATACCGTTTACCTGGACCCGATGGCCGCCCCTGGAGAAGTCAACTCGCGGAACTACCAGCAGGACATTTTCTATATCGTGGTATCGCCCGCGAACAACAAGATTCACATGGACGACCTGCGGCATACTTACCTTCACTTTGTACTGGATCCCCTGGTCGCCAGGCGGGCTACCTCTCTGGCACGGTTGAAGCCCATACTGGCCACGGTCCAGAAAGCGCCCATGGCGACCGAGTACAAGCAAGACATGGGTTTACTGGTGATCGAGAGTCTGATTCGCGCCATCGAAGCCCGCACCCCAAGCGATCCCAAACTTCCCGAGAAAGACCGCATTGCGATGGTGAATCGGGATGAGGCTGAGGGTTTCGTCCTTACTGACTACTTCTACGATCAACTCAAGGTTTTTGAGAAAGAGAATACGGGACTTAAGGACTCATTTCCCAACTGGCTGCATGACATCGACGTCGACAAGATCAAGAAGCAAGCCAGCGAAATTCAGTTCGCGTCGCGCGCCACGCCTGACGTCATGCTCGCGGGCAATCAAAAGACGGAACAGAAGATTGACCAGGCTGAGCGAGCTCTGGCGAGCGGGAACCCCTCGGGTGCCGCCCAGTTGGCGCAGGAGGCTTTGGCGGCAAACGAAGACCCAGCGCGGTGTTACTTTGTGCTTGCAAGCGTGGCTACGCTGAGTGGCAACATGCAGGATGCCAAGGACGGTTTCGTGAAGGCAGCGAATACGTCGAAGAATCCGCGCATCATCGCCTGGTCGCACATTTACCTTGGACGTATTCTCGATTTGCAGGATGATCGCGAAGCTGCAGTGGAGCAGTACAAAGCCGCTCTCGGCGCAGGCGACAGTTCGCCGGATACTCGCAGCGCTGCCGAACGAGGAATCCAATCGCCGTATGAGCCGCCGCAGCCTTCGCAACAACCAAAATCGCAATAAGATAGTAGAAAGACGGGGATGGCCTCCGGCCCACACCTCCGAAAGGACAAGTCATGAAACTAACTTTGACGCTGCTGGCGGTTCTTATGGTTGCAAGCATGGCGTTGGCCCAAACCGATTCCGGTAAGACGTCCACGCCTGCCCAGGAAACACAGGCTGCCGCAACTTCTGCGTCGACCGCCCAACACCAGCCTCAGGCGAAATCAAAAGAAGAATATGATGCCTACAACCTGGCGGCATCGAAGACCGATCCCGCGCAGGCTGAGGCGGCCGCGGACGAATTTGCGCAGAAATTTCCCGCCAGCGAACTTAGAGAATTGCTTTATGTTCGTGCCATGAACTTATACCAGCAACAGAACAATTCGGCGAAGGTTGTTGCCGTTGGACGCAAAGCAATCGAACTAAACCCCACGGACCCGGTTCCGTTGGTGGCTGTGGCTTCAGCCTTGGTCATGGATACGCGTGAAACCGATCTGGATCGCGACACCCGTTATGCCGAGGCCACCAAGTATGCCCAGACGGCCCTTGCCGACATCGACACCGGATTGCAAGTCCCGCCTAGTGTTCCGCCAGACCGTGTCTTGGCGGCCAAGGCCAACTTGCGCTCCATTGCATATGACACTCTCGGAGTCATCGCGATGAACAAGAAGGACTACCCGAGCGCCGTGCAGAACTTCCAAAAAGCCGCTGACCTTATGAAAGATCAGCCAGACGCCGTAGTCTATCTGCGTTTGTCGGTCGCACAGGACAACGAGAAGGACTACCAGGCTGCGTTGGAATCGGCGAACAAGGCGGTACAGTATGCACAAGAGGGGAGCGCCGAAAAGAACCTGGCCAAGCAGCAGCAGGACCGCCTGCAGAAGCTCCTGGCGGAAAAGAACGCATCGGCTGCCCCGCCGGCAACCAAGGCCCCAACAACTCCACCGCCTCCTACCACCCCGCACTGAATTTGAGGGCCCGGGCAATCACAGTAATGAAACCGGAAACAATCGATCGAACGGCGCTGGAAGATGTTCTAGGACATCGCTTCCAGCGCCGCGCCATGCTCGACCAGGCGCTGACACACTCTTCCTTCGCACGTGAAGCTGAGTCGCAGGCACCGGCTGGGTCCGCCACCGAGACGCCGGGTGATAACGAGCAACTGGAGTTCCTCGGTGATGCCGTTCTATCTTTCGTGGTGAGTCAGGAATTGTTTTCGCGGTTTCCAGAATACTCCGAAGGTGACTTGTCCAAGCTGCGAGCGCACATCGTCAGTGCGCGTTCCTTGATTCGTCCGGCACGGCGGTTGGAAATTGGCAAATACCTGCGCTTTGGCAAAGGCGAGGAAAGAAGCGGTGGCCGCACCAAAAGCGCATTGCTGGTGAACGCGCTGGAGGCGCTGATTGCAGCGCTATTCCTGGATGCCGGACTTGAAAAGGCGCACCAGTTCATTGTGGAGGCCATCCTTCAGCCCGCACTTGAGGAATTGCAGAAACAGGGCAGCAGCACCCTGCCGGTCACGGACTACAAGTCGGCATTGCAGGAGATTGTGCATGCTGCCGGACGCCCTCTGCCCCGCTACCTGCTGGTCAAGGAACAGGGCCCTGAGCACCGCAAAGTATTCACCATGGAAGTGCATATTCCAGCACCCACTGGGGGTGGAGAAGCGTTTGTGAGCCGCGCCGAGGGCAAGACCAAGAAGCGTGCCGAGCAGGGGGCTGCACGGCAGGCGTGGGAGTATCTACAATCACTACAAGTGAGTTTGACGGCAGACGCCGAGAGTCCGACCGCTGAGCCATCTGAGCAGTCATGAGTGAAGTTCACATCGAACCCGAAGTTACATCGCAGGCTGCAGACTCCGGGCCACGGCCCGGAGATGCACCAAGAGCACGTCGCGATTCGAGCGGCATGAACTCAGTGCAGTCGCTGGCTACGACGGTCGTGATCGCGGTCTTCGTAATCACTTTTGTGGTGCAGGCTTTCCAGATTCCCTCCGAGTCGATGGAGAAGACTTTGCTTGTCGGCGACTACCTGCTGGTTGACAAAGCCCACTACGCAGGCGACAGCGACTGGGGATGGCTGCTTCCGTACCGCCAAATCGAACGTCAGGACATCATCGTATTTCGCTATCCAGTGAATCCGCAGCAGCACTTTGTCAAGCGGGTCATCGGCATCCCCGGCGACCACATCCGACTGATTAACAAGCACGTCTATGTGAATGGCGTGAGACAGGACGACGACTACGCAACCTTTAGCTGGGGACAGCACGACAAGTTCCGAGACAACTTTCCTAATGGCGGATTCTTTGCGGACAAGATCGCATCCAAGTGGTTCATCCAAGCCCAGAAGTTGGTCGAGGACGGGCAGCTGATCATCCCGGAGGGTACTTACTTTGTGCTTGGGGACAACCGCGACGACAGTTACGACTCGCGCTATTGGGGACTGGTTCCCGCAGAGAACGTCGTCGGCCGCCCATTGCTGATCTACTGGTCGATGGATCCGGTGCCGGCCAACGCCGGGGAAGAGGCAGCGTCTGGTAAACTTTCGACTTTGGCATATAGTGCCATCCAGTCAGTCAAAGGCCTGCGCTGGAAACGCATGTTTCGGATACCACACTAGCCTGTAGCGAAGTGCGATTCAGTCATTGGGAAAGGGTAGGGCAATTGGCTGTCACCAAGAAACATAGCAAGGCCGTTCTGGATCCGGTGGAAAGCGCTGGCAAACCCAAGAAGCCCAAAGAAACAACCTCGGAGTTTATTGCTTCCATAGCAGTGGTGCTGGTAACCGGGTTGTTCATCATCACTTTTACGTTGCAGGCCTTTGTCATCCCCTCGAGTTCAATGGAGAACACCCTGCTAATCGGTGACCACGTTTTTGTGGACCGCATGATGCTGGCTCCTAAGTCGAACTGGATCGGCCCGCTGATTCCCTATCGTCATCCGCGCCATGACGACGTCTTTGTCTTTATCTCTCCAGCAGAACCCGGACTCTACGTGGTAAAGCGGGTGGTGGGAGTTCCTGGCGACCATATCAAGCTGCAAGACGGAGTGGTCTATCGCAACGGGGAAAAGCTCGACCCTCCATTCGTGATTCGCAACGGCACCTACAACGCATACCGCGACAACTTCCCGACCGTCCCACCCACCGACTATGACGGTGTGACTCCGGAATGGCGGGCTGAATTGCCCTCTCACATACAGGATGGCGAACTCGTTGTGCCCCCCAACAGCATTTTCGCCATGGGCGACAACCGCGATGTCAGCCTCGACAGCCGCTATTGGGGCTTCGTTCCGTATGAAAATGTGATTGGACGGCCCATGTTCATCTACTGGTCGTTCCAACAGCCTCGCGACGAGTACACGCGCACCAGCTTGGCCGAACGGCTGCAGTTCCTCGTCACCATAGTCTTCCATTTCTTCGACCAGACGCGCTGGTCTCGGATGTTCCACGTGGTGCGCTGATGCCGGGCCGCGTGTCACGGCGGGCGTTGTGGATTTCGATTGGGCTGGGCATTATCGTGCTCGCCCTGTTCTTGCCGCCGTTGATTAACGTCAATCGCTACCGCAATCGGGTTGCCGTGGCGATTGGCAGCGCCCTTGGCCGTCAGGTCGCTGTATCAGGCATCGAGCTGAAGCTTCTGCCGCGCCCGGGAATGGTGCTGTCGGCATTTGTTGTGGCAGACGATCCCAGCTACGGCGCTGAGCCGATGCTCCGCGCCGAGTCCGTCACAGCCTATCTGCGTTTGAGTTCCCTCTGGCGGGGCCGGTTGGAGATCGGCACCCTGGAACTGGACAACCCCAGCCTGAACCTGGTGCGTCGCGCGGACGGACACTGGAATCTCGAAGAGTTGGTGGAACGCACGTCCCAAGTCCCGTCTGCACCAACGTCGAAGACCAGTCCGGAGTCGCGGCCTCGGTTTCCTTATGTCGAGGCAACAGCAGGACGGATCAACTTCAAGTCCGGTCTGGTGAAGAAGGCGTTTGCGTTCTCCGACGCCGACTTTGCGCTGTGGCTCGAGTCCGAGAATGAATGGGGTATCAGGCTCGAAGCCCGTCCCATGCGCTCGGATATTCCCCTGAGCGACACCGGCACGCTTCGGATGGAAGGCCGATTTCAAAAAGTATCCAGTCTCCGAGATACGCCCGTCAATCTGAAGATCGGCTTCACTAAAGGTCAACTGGGCCAGATTACCGCTCTCATCTACGGACGCGATCGAGGCTGGCGAGGCGGCGTTACTTCGGCCGCCACACTTGCAGGAACTCCTGCATCCCTGGCGGTGACGATCGATGCGCGGGTGGATGACTTCCGTCGGTATGACATCGCCCTGGGTGAAGCGCTATCTCTGAGCGCCCATTGCACAGCCACCTATTCGTCGCCGAACGACTCGATTCGCGACATCCAGTGCCAATCGCCGGTCCGTCCGGGCATGGTTACGGTGCGAGGAAACATGCTGGGCTGGAAGCAGCCTATGTACGAACTCGGGATTTCGGCAGAACAAATTCCTATGGACCGAGTCGTCGCACTGGCACGCCACACCAAGAAAGACCTTCCGGAGGACTTGACAGCCACCGGCAGTGCTGACGTTGTCCTGACCGTCCGCAGAGACCAGGGCGCCGCCCCCGTGTGGGCGGGTGGGGGCCGCACCACGCACTTCGCCTTGCAGTCGAAAGTGCTGAAACAGGACCTTCCACTGGGTGAAGTGGACTTCAGCATCCCAGAAGCCGTTGGGAAGGCAGGCGGAACGCGTCTGCGAAAAATCGTCAATCCGCCGCGAACGGGCGGCCCGATCGCCACTCTGCGTGTTGTGGTTAAACCCTTCCCCATGCCCCTCGGAGCAGTATCTCCGGCGACTGCGAGCGGCTACTTCGACTTGGCGCACTATCGCATCACACTCGACGGTGGCGCTGAAATGGCTCGTCTCATGAGCATCGCAAAGGCTATGGGTATCGGCGTTCCGGCCATTGGCTTGGCTGGCCCGGCCCAACTCAACCTGGAGATCGCCGGCGCCTGGACCGGCTTCGCTCCCCCCGCGCCGTCGGGGAGGCTGCAGTTACGCGATGCCACCGCCGAGTTACAGGGAGTCAGCGAACCGCTCTACCTCTCCTCGGCAACCGCAACCCTCGCCGACGAGGGAGTAACCGTTGGCTCCTTTTCGGCCGAATTCAAAGACGGACCCACGCTCAACGGGGCTGCCAGCTTCCCACTGAAGTGCGCTTCTGCCAGCACGTGCGTCTTGCGTTTCGACCTGCACTCGCCCGAGATCACCCTGGCTCGCCTGAATCAACTTCTGAATCCGGCCTACCAGAGCCGTCCCTGGTACCACCTGCTGGCCATCGGACAGCGGGACGAAAACGCGCTCATGAAATTGCAGGCCCGCGGAAGCTTGTCGGCTGGCCGGTTCTCATTGGGAATCTCGTCGCCTCAAATTTTGCTACCACGATCGTAATGAATTCCGGGGCGCTCAGCCTCAAGGACATGCGTGCTGACGGACTGGGGGGACATCATGCCGGCAATTGGGACGCCGATTTTACGGTGACACCCCCGAAGTTCTTCGGTTCCGGCACCGTAACCAGGTTGGCCATGGCTCAGGTCGCAGCTTTGATGCACGATCCCTGGGCGACCGGAACAGTGGACGGACAATACACGCTTGGGATGGCGGGTATCACTGCAGCCGCGCTGCGCGAATCCGCGAGCGGGTCCGCCAGCTTTCGATGGGCCGGGGGCACGCTCCGTCACGTGGAGCTGGAGGAACAAAACGCTCCGCTCTCGTTCTCAACCCTGGGCGGCCAGCTTTTACTGCGAGACGGCAGCCTCAGTTGCGAGGGCTGCAGGTTGCAAACTGCCGCGGGAACCTACGAGGTGAATGGCAGTGCGAACTTAGACCGCACCCTCGATGTCCGTCTGGAGCGCACCGGTGGTGGCGTTTCTTATGCGATTTCGGGTCCGCTCAACCAGCCCCGCGTCGTACCGGTAGCCTCCCCATCCTCCGAGGCCAAGGCCCGCTGAGTAATTTCATCTGATCCAGGCTTCCTGGCGCTAACTGCATTGTTCGGTGCGGCTTGCGCGCCGCAGCTGGGGTGAGTCGTGCTCATCGCATGGTAGTATCGAGAGCAAGTCATTATGTTTGGGCACTTTGACGTTGTTGATGCTTTCTTTCAGATCGTTGTGCTTCTGTTTGCAATCAGCGTGCACGAGTCGGCGCACGCCTGGATGGCCAATCGACTGGGAGATCCCACCGCCAAAATGCTGGGCCGTGTGTCTCTCAACCCCATCGTGCATATTGATCCGTTCGGCACGATCCTGATGCCGGCCATGCTGATCCTGCTCGGTTTCCCGCCCTTCGGCTGGGCGAAACCTACTCCCGTAGATACTCGGAATTTTCGCAACCAGGTGCGCGACGACGTACTTACTGCGGTAGCTGGTCCGGTGAGCAATTTCCTGACGGCACTGGTATCGGTCGTCGCCCTGGCGTTTATTCTTCACGGTTCGACCAGCGGGTTCGACCGCCTCTTCCGCGGAGCAGACGTTTCCGCGCCTTTGGCTAAGCTGTTCGAGGCGGCAATCCTGATCAACGTGGTTCTGGGAGTCTTCAATCTGATCCCTCTGCCACCGCTGGATGGCAGTCACGTAATTCGACACTTTCTGTCGTACGACACACTCCGCGTGTATGACCGGATCGGGTACATTGGGCTGGTTATCGTGATGTTTGTTCTGCCCATGATCGGACTTCCAGTTATCAGCATGCTGATCAATCCGTTTCTTCTGTTCTTTGGTGCGCTACTGAACGTACTTTTGAGACTCTGATGCCGGATCCCAAACAAGAAAAGAAGGGCCGCATTCTCAGCGGCATGCGGCCCACTGGAAAGCTCCATCTCGGCAACTATGTTGGCGCTCTGCGCAACTGGGTCAACTTGCAGGATGACTATGACTGCTTCTTTTTCATCGCCGACTGGCACGCGCTGACCACGGATTACGCTGACACGCGAGACATCAAGCAGAACTCACTTGAGGTCATGATCGACTATCTCGCCTCGGGTCTCGATCCTGAGCGCAGCACGTTGTTCATCCAGTCGCACGTGCCGCAGCACGCCGAACTGCACTTACTCTTCAGTATGATTACCCCTCTGGGATGGCTGGAACGGGTTCCGAGCTACAAAGAGCAGCGCGAAAACATCAAGGACAAGGACCTCAGCACCTACGGTTTTCTGGGCTATCCGCTGTTGCAGTCGGCTGACATCCTGATGTATCAGGCGGATTTTGTGCCCGTCGGCGAGGACCAGGTCCCGCACGTGGAGTTAACGCGCGAAGTAGCGAGACGCTTCAACCAGTTCTATCCCCGCAAGGTCAGTTCGGGAAGTCGCAATCCGCAGCGGATTTTCGTCTTCCCTGAACCGAAGCCACTGCTCACGCCCGCCGCCAAGCTGCCCGGCACCGATGGCCGAAAGATGTCGAAGTCATACGGCAACACGATCTTGTTGAGTGAGCCGGAAGCGTCCCTACGCGCGAAGCTGAAAACCATGGTCACCGACCCCGCTCGCGTACGCCGCACCGATCCGGGAAATCCGGATGTTTGCCCGGTTGGCGACTTGCATAAGATCTTCAGCAGCACTGACACCATGGCGAAGGTCTACGACGGCTGCCGGACGGCAGGAATCGGTTGCATCGAGTGCAAGGGATGGGCGGCGGACAGTCTCTGGGAGGTACTTGCACCGATTCAAGAGCGTCGGGCAAAATACGAGGCCGAACCGAAGCTGGCCTGGGACATACTTGAGGAAGGCTCAGCCAAAGCGCGCGCGGCTGCTGAGTTCACGATGAATGAAGTGCGTGCCGCCGCCAACTTGTCATTCGACTACGAGCCGCCGAAGCAGGATTGCGAAGACCAATAGATGACAGATGAGCCACAATCCGTAAACCCCACTGCCGCGACAGCAGCGTCGCCGCATGCCACGGCGCGCAAGCAAGACGCCAACGAGTCGTCGTTTTCGGTGTCCGTAGGCGAGGTTTACGATGGCCCCCTCGATCTGCTGCTCGACCTTATCCGCAAACAGGACATCGACATCTACGACATCCCAATTGCGAAAATCACCGCCCAGTATTTGAAGTACGTCGAGAGCATGAAACAGCTCGACGTCGATGTTGCTGCCGAGTTCATTTACACAGCTTCGCTGCTCATTCACATCAAGTCGAAGATGCTGCTGCCCCGCGATCCCGATGCGACCGGGCTGCTCGAAGACCCACGCATGGAGTTGGTCAACCGGCTGCTCGAACACGAACGCTACAGGACCGCCGCGCAGATGTTGCTTCAGAAGCAGCACATCGAAGAGGCGGTATGGACGAACCCTGCGCTCAAGGAATTCCGGGATGCAGAAGGCGCTGAGCCGGAGTTGGCTGCCGACGTCGTGGACCTGGTCAGAACGTTTCAGCAGATCCTCAGCCGCGCGCGAAACAAACCGGCCTTTGAGGTGGAAGAGGACAATGTCACTGTCTCCCAGATGATCGACTACGTGCGCCGGCGATTGTCGCTTGAAGACAAGCCGATTCGGCTGAAGCACCTTCTGCGCAGCCTGCGGTCGCGCGCGGCGCTGGTCTGTGCGTTTCTCGCGATCCTCGAGCTGATACGCTTGCAGGCGGTACTGGCAAGACAAGACAATGTGTTTGGTGAGGTTGTGTTGAAGAAGTACACAAACTTCGACACTCTAACGGCGGAAAATCCGCCAGTGAAGGACGACTGGCGTTAGGTTGAACGCCTGCGATATCCAACAAACCACCGATGAGCGTTAAAGCCAAAGTTGAAGCCCTTATCTACGCGACCGAAGAACCGGTCACCCTCAATCAGCTCGCTGCTTTGCTGAAGGAAGCGACGCTTGCCGAATTACGCTCCGAAGAAGACGCACGTCTCGCGTTGAATGAGACCGTATCCCGTGAAGATGCGACTGTCGAAGATAACGCTTCTGAAGAAGGCGAGATGGAAGCTGTTCCCGTGTCGGCGGTCGAAGCCGAGTCCAGGCCGGACTACTTCGACGGTCAACTGATCTCCCCGGAAGATCTCACGCGAGAACAGAAGAGCGAGCGCGACAAGGACGACTTGAAGCGCGTCAAAGACTACATTGGCCGAACTCTCGAGGGCCTGATGGCCGAGTATTCCGACGGCGACCGGGGAATGGAGATACGTCAGATCGCCGGCGGTTACCGCATGGGCACTAAGCCCGAACATCACGACGTGGTCGTGACTTTCGCCAAGAGCTTGAAACCCCCGATCCGACTTTCGCTGCAGGCACTGGAAACGCTGGCGGTCATCGCGTACAAGCAACCCGTCACCGTGCCTGAAATCAGCGAGATTCGCGGAGTCGACTCGTCTGGAGTGATCGCCACTCTGCTCGACCGTAAGTTGATCACGACAGCAGGTCGCAAGCAAGTTATCGGACGGCCAATCCTGTACAAGACGACCAAAGAGTTCCTGCTTCGCTTCGGGCTCAACAACGTCGCGGAATTACCCAGCATGGAGGAGTTCGAGAAGCTCGGCGACCCCCAAACGGAGCTGTTTCCGCCTGCGACCGAGCAGACTGCAACTTCTGCCGAACCGCAGTTCCCCGAAGAAACAGCGAATGACGCCGCGGACTTGCAAATGGCCCAGCCGGAAAGCCCTGCCGCCCATTCCGCCGCAGAATCAGTCGACGACGGGTCGAATGCGGATGACGACGGCCCGAAATCGGATTAATTCGATGGCGCCCTGCCGTTGAAACCAACTGGGTGATTCATTGACTATTCACATTGCCGCGGTAGCCCGGCTTTGTCGTTCCGAAGTAACATCATAAGGTCGGACTCTGCACCACTCAGCCATGGATTCCCTCTTATGCGAACTGTCATCGCACTGACTGCAATATTTTTCGTAACGACGACCCTATGGGGCCAACAAATCCCCGCAGGCACACTGTTGCCGGTGATGCTCGACGACAATCTGGCCTCGGACAAAAGCAAGCCGGGGGATGAGATTGCGGCCAAGTTGATGCAGGATGTCCCGTTACCGGATGGACGGAAGATCAAGCGGGGATCGAAAGTGCAGGGCCGCGTCATTTCTGCTACCCCGGCATCCTCCGGGCACCGGGCAAGAATCTCCGTTCAGTTCGATAGAATCGACTTCGACAAACAACTTGTCCCCGTCAGCGTAGGGCTACGTGCCTTAGCCGCAATGCAGGCCGTCGCTAAGGCTCGGCAAGCTGTAAACGCCAACAGCGGGTTCGGAACCGATGCTTGGGATTTGAACCTCGTGCAGGTAGGAGGGCAGGCTGTTTTCACGGGCCAGCGAATCGTGAAGTCGCAAAATGGACAAGTGGTTGGAAGAGTCCCCGAGCCGGGTGCCGTGCTGGCGGTCCCAATGCCCAACCCGGCGCGCGGCTGCCCGGCCACAAGCAGCAATACTTCGGGGCAGGCGTTTTGGGTGTTTTCCACCGATGCCTGTGGTGTCTATGACATCAAAGGCCTGACCTTCGTGAGCGGAATTGGCGGAGGAACTCCCGGTCAAATCGTACTCAAGTCCCCCGGCAAAGTTGTGGTGAGAGGGGGCAGCGGGTGGCTGCTCCAAGTGAACTGAAGCAGTCAGCCATCACCCACAGGTGCTTCGCTCGGATCCCGGACTGATTCTCAAATCAGTGGTGCTGCCGTCACTGTAAGATAGAGCTTCATGCCTTCCGAACGATTGCAGAAGATCATAGCCGCTGCCGGTGTCGCCTCGCGTCGTAAGGCCGAGGAATTGATCTCCTCGGGCTTGGTGTCGGTAAATGGCCGGACGGTAACAGAGCTGGGCACCAAGGCGAATCCTGAGGTCGACAGCATCAAGATTAACGGCCAACCGCTGGCCGGCGCCGAACGTCACGTCTACGTCCTGCTCAACAAACCGAAGGGACACGTAACCACAGTTACGGACCCTGAAGGCCGTCCGACGGTAATGGATATCGTACGTGGCATTGGATCTCGTATCTATCCGGTTGGACGCCTCGACTACCTGAGCGAAGGCCTCTTACTGCTGACGAACGATGGCGCCCTGGCGCAAAAGCTTACGCACGCCTCGTCGCACGTACCCAAGACCTATGTAGTCAAGGTCAGCGGCAAGCCCGCAGACTCCGAGATTGAGAAGCTTCGCGGCGGAATATTTCTGCCGGCAGACCGTACGCCTCTGAAGACTCGCGAGGGCCAACTCAAAGCCAACGCCGCACCGCGGCGCTCCAAGGCGGTGAGGACCGCTCCGGCACGAATCAAACTGGTTCGCGACGCCGCCAACCCCTGGTACGAAATCACGCTGATCGAAGGCCGCAATCGGCAAATCCGGCGCATGTTCAAGCAGATCGGGCATGACGTCGAGAAGATCAGGCGGGTGCGTTATGGCCCGTTGGAACTCGACATCGAACCGGGAAAGTTCCGCCATCTGACAGTTCAAGAGGTGGCACGCCTGAAGTCCGCATCACGAGCCACCCATCAACCCTCGGAGTCCCGCCAGGCGCCGCAGCGCCCGTCCCGCGAGAAAGCAAAGAGACACCGGTCCTAGAGCGCGCTCGTCGATACGTGGTTGCGATCACTGTCGCGCGGTCTCGGTCTGTGCGAAATCCCCAAGTAAAGGCAGACGGGCGGCTCCATAAAGGCCGGCATCGCTTCCCAGCAGTGCCCGCGTGACGATCGTTCCCTTGTCGTGACCAACCGCATCAGGAGATGTCAGAGAATAGATCACGGATCGGTACTTCATTTCCTCAAACATGGCCGGAGCAAATGCGTCCCATGAACTGGCGACTCCGCCGCCAATCACGTAGATGGGCAGATTGAGCGAATTGACCATCGCACCCACACCAATTCCCAGTGCCCGTCCGACGTTCTCGAAGATGTGCTTCGCCGCTGCCTCGCCTTGCAATGCCAGGTTGTAGATCGACCGCGAAGTGAACTGCACCGGGTCATGAGAGAGCCGCTCCAGCTCAGTTGACTCGCCTCTCGCAATCGCTTCACGCGCCATGCGCACGATCGCGGTAGCCGAGGCGTATTGCTCCAGGCAACCCCGGCTTCCGCATCCGCAGGGATGTCCGTCGGCGTAGATGTTGAAGTGTCCGAGTTCGCCGGCCATGCCGGTCATGCCGTGCCACAATCGCCCGTTGAATACCAGGCCGCCGCCTACGCCCGTCCCCAGCGTGTACATCGCCATATGGTCATATTCGCGGGCCGCCCCCAGCCATTTCTCGCCCATCGCGGCGGAATTGGCGTCGTTCTCGAGAATGACCTTGGTCGCCAGCCGCTTCTCGATCTCGTCGCGCACTGGAAAGCTCGTCCAGTCGGGCAGGTTCGGTGACTCCATAACCATCCCCGCCGCCATATCAATGAAGCCCGGCACACCGATGCCGATTCCCACAAGCTCACCCGAGCCATGATATTTCGTCCGCAGCGTCTGAATCGCATTGCACATCTCGATGATTATGAAGTCCCGTCCGCGCTTAACCTCGGCGCCCAGCGTCAGCTTCTCCAAAAGCTTGCCATCGCTATCGACGGCGGCGATGCGGAGGTTCGTGCCTCCCAGATCTACTCCGATGGAAAAGTCGCTCATAGTCGCGGCATAGCTCCTCTCCGATTCTTGACTACTGGATCGCTCCCACTTCGCCCGAACTCGTGCTTCTCATCTTTGACAACGGGGGCAGTAATGACTGCTCCGCCCGGCAATGACCACACGCTTGATGGGCGTGCCGCACACCAGGCACGGTTCGCCTTCCCTACCGTACACCCTGTGCTGCAACTGAAAAAACCCCTCTTCGCCATCGGCGTTGACATAGTCGCTCACCGACGACCCGCCCAGGACGATGGCTTCGCGCAGCACTTCCTGCACCGCCGCGTGCAATTTCCCCAATTGTTCTCGAGTCAGTGAGCATGCCCGACGCCGGGGTCGTATGCCCGCGCGGAACAGCGACTCGTCAGCATAGATGTTTCCGACTCCGCTCAGCAACCTCTGGTTGAGCAGCGCGCTCTTTATGGGAGTCTTCCTGCCCCGGAACAACGAAATGAACCGCTGCAATTCCGACTCCAGCGGCTCCTCGCCGGGAGCGGCAAATCCCGCCGCGGATTGTCGCGAATCCATGCGCACAACCGCCAATCGCCCGAAACGGCGTGGATCGACAAAGCGCAGTTCCCTACCGGAGGCCAACTTTACGACCGCATGCGTGTGTTTGGCGAGTTCCGCTTCGGGAGCAGTGACCTGCATTCGCCCGGTCATCCCCAGGTGAACAATCCATTGGCCGCATTGGAGTGCCTTACGCTTTCCCTTGCCAGCCCTCTCCAGGTCAAACACAATATGCTTGCCGACTCGTCGCACCTGCAAGATGCGGGAACCCTCCAGCACCTCCACGATTTCATTTGCCGGAGACTTCAACGGCTCGGGCTTTTCGCCTAACCACACGGATTCGATCGTGTCGTCAGCAACCCGCTTGTGCAGCCCACGGGCAATCGTTTCAACCTCGGGTAGCTCCGGCATAAGGGACTAGTGTACGGCACCCGGCAAGACGCGACCCGCTGCGCGCTACATTTGCGCCTGCCAGAGCAGGCCTGTAAAATCAAGGGTTGCACGGCCCGTCTGTACGCGAATATCCCTGAGCCTAGTAACCCCTTTTCGCAAGTCATTGGCGAGTTGTGTGCGAATCTGAGCGGTCGCTCAGCATCGGCAAATGCCGCCGCTTGCGACCGAAGAGCGGAGCAGCAAGTTGAAAACTGGCAAGACCGCCGTCATCGTCGGCGCGCAATGGGGCGACGAAGGCAAGGGCAAGATTGTCGATGTACTCTCCGAGCGATTCAAGGTCGTGGCGCGCTATTCCGGTGGGCACAACGCCGGGCACACCGTCACGATCAAGGGAAAGAAATTCATTCTGCAGCTCATCCCGTGTGGAGTGCTGCGCGAGGGTTGCCGCGGCGTGATTGGCAACGGTGTCGTGCTCGATCCCTTCGCCTTCATGAAGGAAGTGGATGCGTTACGGGCCAATGGCGTCAAGATTGATGGAAACCTTTTCGTCAGCAACCGCGCCCACGTTATCTTGCCCTACCACCGCATGATTGAACTGGCTGCCGAGAACGCTCCCGGGCGTGTAAAGATAGGAACTACGTCCCGTGGAATCGGTCCAACATACGAAGACAAGATGGCGCGAAGCGGTTTGCGCGTTCAGGACCTTCTCGATAAAGCGCTGCTGAAGAAGCATATTGAAAATGCCTGTCGGGAAAAGAACACAATCGCGCATGCGCTGTTCAACAGCGAGCCGATCGACCCTGACAAGATGTATACCGACTACGCCGAAGTCGCCGACCGCGTTGCGCCTTTCGTGACCGACACGGCGTTGCTGCTCAACCGCGCGATTGCCGACGGTGATTCGGTAATGTTTGAGGGCGCCCAAGGCACGATGCTCGACATCGACCACGGCACCTACCCCTTCGTTACTTCATCCAGCGCGACGTCTGGTGGAGCCGCGACTGGAACCGGGGTCCCGCCGAACGCGATCACGATGGTAGCCGGCGTGACCAAGGCCTATTGCACGCGAGTGGGCGGAGGTCCCTTTCCCACTGAATTGAACGATGAAGTTGGTGAAGCGCTGCGCAAGAAGGGCAATGAATTCGGGGCGGTCACCGGACGCCCGCGTCGTACGGGTTGGCTGGATCTGCCCTTGCTTCGCTACTCCAACATGATTAACGGCACGGACTGGCTGGTCGTCACCAAGCTCGACGTGCTCGACGATTTGGCGGAGATCCCTGTCTGCGTCGGATACAGGATCAACGGCAAGGAGACGCAGGAGATTCCCGCACAGGCGTCGGGCTACGACAATATCGAACCCGTCTACACCAAGCTGCCGGGTTGGCATTGCGAAACTTATGGCATCGACAACTATGATCGACTGCCTGCCAAGGCGAAGAGCTACCTTGATTTTGTGGAGAAAGAAACGGGTGCCAAGGTTGGCATAGTTTCCACCGGCCCTGACCGCGAGCAGACAGTGTTTGTCGAACAATTTTCTCGCGCGCTTGACGCGGTAAGTGGCGAATCCTAACCGCAATCGGAGATTGCCATGATCGTACTGGCCGTAACCTGGATGGCTAATCCGGGGCATGAATCCGAAGTCGCGGAGATCTTCATCCAGTTGCAGGCGGCCTCGCGCCAGGAACCGGGATGCCTCATGTACATTGTGCATCGGCATCGCACCGATCCGCGACTCTTCTTCATTTACGAGCAGTATCGCAATGACGCGGCATTGGAAGCCCATCGTCAGTCGCCGCATTTCCAGGAGTACGCGGTCGCAGCGTTGAAAGACATCGGTGAGCGCACTCAGGGCGAGTTCTACTTGCCACTTGACGACGACTCACGACTGGACCGCAGGCGGGCGCACTAGGAAAGCCAAGATCCCCCATCTTCAGGGCTTCGCCAGTACATAGGACCCGCCGCCTCCCTCCTCCCGCTCAAACCAGGTAACGACAAAACCTGCTGCGAACAGCTCATGGAACCGCCGGCGCACCTGCTCCTGCATCTCGACCAGGCTCTCAGGCGATGCATTCTCCGCCGGAACGTGGACATGCTCGGTGCCCTGACTAGACGCGGCTTTCCTGCCCGCCAGGACCTCAATTACCCTCTGGGATTCCAGATGCCACTCCGCGACCAGTCGGTCGGTAGGCAACCCGGCGTGAAGCGGACTGCTGGTGGAACCGTAGACATCGACGAGGTAGCGTCGTGCAATGACTCCAAGTCGGCAGATGTTGAAGTACGCATTTCTTGTCTGCAGGGGATCGAACGTCCATTCAATTGCAGGAATGTTTCTTGCTAATGCGTCCTCACGCTGCGCCAGCTTCAAGCGTCGCCCAATCCCGAAATCGCGAAACTCTGGAAGCACAGCAACCATGTGCGAATGGAGATAAGGCATTCCGTCGCGAATGCCGGGGTAGGCAAGAACGAACCCCACCATCTGTTCCCCGACGAATGCGCCTAGCACCTGACCTCCAATCTTGGACGCCACTACGTACATCTGCGAGGGCACAACGTCTCGCTCGCGAAATGCCCACACCTGAATCTCCAGCTCGACCATCCGCTCGAACTCTTCGATAGTGTGGCAGGGACGTATTGTGAGAGCATCAATTGTCATGGATCGTCGATAACCGCGACTGTCTGAGGTTGCAGCGCGCTGTGTTTAGAATTCGGCCCGATACCAGCGGAAGCCGCGGCGTTGTTCCTCGTCTGCCTGTTTGATCAGTGACATGATGCTCTTCCGCTTGAGATTTCCGACGGCGGCCACAATTGCATCCAGCAAAGCCATCGGGGCCACGTACGAAGCGCCGAACGAGGGTGTCTCCACCGAGGCGATGAAGCACTCGTCAGCGGCACGCGCCAGCGGTGAAACAAATGTATCAGTAATGGCAACCGTATAGGAACCATTGCGCCTGGCGGTTTGTAGGCCCTCAACAGTCTGCCGCAGTCCCCGCCGAAAGCTGATGCCAATTGTCAGGTCCTTGCGTCCGACATTACGGACCACGTGACTGACCCGGCCGGCAGTGGTGGCGGATAGCACCGGCAAACCAATCATTGTGAGGTGATATTCCAGATGGTGGACCAGTGAAGTCGCGGCGTCTCCGCCAAGCAAAACTGTCTTAGGCGAATCATACAACCGTCTTGCCAGGTTGCAGATCTTGGTTGCGTCGAGGCTGTTGCTGAGTGCCTGAAGATTCTGCATGTCGCGCTGCAGCGCCGCGCGGACCAGAGATGCCGGCCCCTTTCCCTCTCGCTCGGCAGCTTTCATTGTATCCAGCGAGGTTGCGTACGCGACGGACAGATCGTGCAGGTGCCGCTGAAAATCCTTGTACGTTTCGAAGCCCAATCCCTGAACAATCCGGACGGTCGTGGCTGGATCCGTACCCAACCGGCCGGCCAGGGCGCGCACACTGAGCAGCACGAACGGACGCGGATTCTCGAGCACCGGGCGGATGATCTCCTGACGCCTGGGGCTGAGATGCTTCAGTTTTTCTGCCAGGCTTCCATGAGCAGCAGTGAGTCTTGCGGTCGCTCGGGTGTTGGTCATTGCAAAAGCAGGATTGCGTATCAGCGAGTCTATGTCAACAAGTTTCGACAGTCGATTCCATGCGGATCCGGACCTGACAAGCAACGTGCGTGCATCATTTGTTGCAGCGGGATCGGCACCACAGGAGGCGCTTTGGCGCTAACGATCGCTCCACTTCCGTCCCAACAACCCGCATCCTGGCCTGACGGTCGATTCGGAGTGAAACGCTGGTTTCTCTCCCGGATGGTAACTCAGCTCCATTAGACTCCTGCTGAACCATCAACGATGGTCGATCCGGACTGTCCATACACTTGAGCGAGTTCCTCACGAATCATCCCGAACAACACCGCTAGTACAGAGGCGATGACCGGTCCCAGGAACAAGCCGATAAATCCGAAAGCCTGGACCCCTCCGAGAATGAAAAACAGCAGCACCAGCGGATGAAGTTCGACCTTTCCGCTCACCACCCACGGTCTGATGATGTTGTCGGCCGTGCTGATTACCAACGCCCCCCAGGCCAGAACAAACACGCCCTTCCACATCGACCCGGTGAAGAGCAGGTAGAGTCCGGCGGGAACCCATACCAGGGCGGCGCCGACGACCGGAATAATGGAAGCGAACGCGGCGCAGAGGCCCAGCAGGAGCGGAGATTGCGCGCTCACGATGGCCAGGGCGATGCCCGTTAAGACGCCTTGCGCCAGGCCTACCGAAAGAATGCCATATACGTTGGCGACGATGGTGTCAGATATGTTGCTGACCAACTTTCGCGCCTGTTCGGGAGACAGGGGAATTACCTCTTCCGCCCGGTGAATCCAGTCGCGGCCGTCCCTGAAGAGAAAAAAGACTACCACGAGCGCGATCAGGGATTTGGCTATCAGCCGCGCGAAATTGCTGAGGATCTGCGCTCCTGAGCCCAGGACCCAGACGCTGGCCTGTTGTACGTGGGAACTCACGGCCCCTTGGATATCGTACTTTGATACGTCGACCCAGCGTCCAATGAAATTCAATCCACGCTGCGCAATGGTCGTCAAGAACAAGGTGAATCCACCCTGCTCGGCGCTCCTGCGGGTGAGATACTGCGCCGCGGTTACAGCCTCATTTGCGGCGAGCATGATGATGACAAACAACGGTACGCCGAACAGAAAGAGCAGTGCCAGAGTCGAAAGAAGCGAAGCTCTACCGCTCTTGCCCTTTGTCCAATCCAGGATTCGTTGATGCACCGGATAGAAAACCACAGCGAGGACAATCGCTGCCGCGATTGGATACACAAACGGCAGCGTTATCACAAACGCAAATCCGAGAACGACAAGGATTAGGGTCCCCAGGAACCAGAGAGTTGTCTGCTTACTATGCATCGTGCGATTTCACCGCCGTCTCCCCGACTGAAAAGCATCCGTGCGCTTCACGGAATCAACACCAGATCCTGTTCATTCTATTCTCATGGTTATCCCAGCCATAATCCGTGCCGTCCCCACACCTTGCAGCCCAAGGAGGCAGAAAAAAGCCCCTGTTGGTGGGCAACAGGGGGTGTATAAGGTTCAACTTTGCCAGTTTCCAAATACGCTCGGGGAGTACGTTTGCCCCCCGAGCAACTAAACTTCCCCAGCCGAACTAGAACGACAGGCGCAGGGCGAACTGCAATGCTCGCATGTTGACGTTGGCATCGAGATTCGTCACGACTCCAGCGTTGTTAAACACCTGACCGCTGCTGTCGATGCAGTCGATGCAGGTATTGCCCTGGTTGGCGTTATAGCCCAGAACCGGGTGGTTAAACAGGTTGAACATGTCCATGCGGAATTGAAGGTTGAATCGTTCGGTCAAGCCAAAGTTCTTCATGATCGTCGCGTCGGTGGTGAAAGACCGCGGCCCGGTCAAGTACATTGGTCCGACGTCCCCCAGCGTACCCGCGGTTGGCCGTAGCCACGCGTTACCCAAGGGTTGAGGAGTGAAGAAGGTTACGCTGTGAGTTTTCGGATTAAATGAACCGCCGCCCATCGACCAATTTGCCAGGTTGCCTTTATTCGGCATGCAGACGCCGACGTCTTCATCCGAGTTGCACTCATTGTAGTTGGGAGTGAACGGCAGACCGTTGCTGTAATTACTCGTGGAGCTAAACTGCCATCCACCGATGAAGGCATTTTCGAGTTTGCCGGCATCGCCGCCGAACTTCTTACCCTTGCCGAACGGCAACTGGTAGACCAGGTTCAGCACGAACACCTGGTTTCGGTTCTGCCCGTCCGGACCGTAATCAACCCGTGGGTTGACTGCGTAGTAGCCAGCAAACTGGTTGGTGTAGTTCAAGGCTCTCGACCAGGTGTAGTGAGCGATGAACTGCAGGCCATGCGACATCTGGTTTTGCACCTTCACCTGCAAGGCGTTGTAGTAGCTGTTGGCGCTGTTGCCGAAGTAGTTGCCCATGATGTTGCCACCGCAGCACATCAACGTCTGTCCAGTATTCGGATCGACGAAACCCGGGTAGCTGAACTTGTTGAAGTAGAACCGGCGCTGATCCTGTGAGACCAGCCCCGCCTGCGTCTGTGCCCAGCCTTGGATATTGATGGGGTTGAGGTTGTACGCTGAACCATCCCCAGCAAATCCGTGTCGGCCGGCGACACCAACGTAAGCAATATCCAAGGTCATGCTGTTTGTCAATTGCCGCTGCATAGAAACGTTCCAGGCACCTACCGCAGGCAGTACCTGCTTTGTGGGCCGCATTCGGGGCTGAACGTTACCTTCTGGGCCACCCAAGGGTAACGCGCCGTCAGCTGGAATAGTCACGGGCGCCAGCGAGGGCGGGAGTTGACTCAGGTTGTACGCCGCGACGTAGTTGTTGGAGGCGGCCGAATTGAAGGTTGACGCGTTCACGGTCTGGTTGGCCAGAACCGGCAAGTTTTGCGTCACTGCGTGTCCGAAGTTCGAGCCAAACACTCCGATGTCATAGCTCACGCCGAAACCCATGCGCACTACAGTCTTCTCGTTCAGCGAGTAAGCCAAACCGAAACGCGGCGCGAACGCATGATAGTTGTTGTCAATATTGCCGCTGAGATTGTAGGGACCATAACCGGCGACCCGGATGATGCCCTGCACCGGGTTAGCGAATCCGCCGTTGCCTTTTGCGTTGACGGACTCAGGCATGTAAATTTCCCAGCGCAGTCCGTAATTCATAGTCAATTTCGGAGTGATGCGCCAAGCGTCCTGTCCATAGAAGAAGAACCGCCACTGGTGCTCCGAAGCAGTAAGGCTGCTGCTCACGAAACGCTGGAGTTGGGTCACATTACCCAGCAGGAAGGTGGCCACATCCAGACCGCCAATGCCGGTGTAGGTCCCGCCCGGTACGTTGGTCGGATCGCCGCCCGAAGTATTCAAGTGGCTGAACGTCAGCTCACCGGTGCGGTTCGCATCGCTGGGTACCCTCAGGTTGCTGGCGCTCCGAATATCGCCGCCGAACTTAAACGTGTGATTGCCCCAGATCTTCGTCAAGTTAACAACGCCCTGGAACTGGCTCTCGTCCTCTATCAAGGGACAGTTGCAACGGCCAACGTTCAAGCCCTCACCCCAGCTATTGTTCTGGCCACCGCTGAGTGTTCCGTCGCCGATAAACCGTGGCCACCCTGACGTAAACGCTGCCTGTTCAGGTCCCTGGTCGGTGATGTTGTATCCAGGGATGTTGAGGGTATTCATCGGAGCAGTGCCTTGGAAATACTTGTGGGTCGTGGGATTGTACTTGAACCATCCGAAGCGGAGATCGGCCAGCCACGTCTGACTCAATGTCTTGGTCGCGCCGATTGATATGCTGTAATTGTGTATTGTCGAGCCGCCAGCCAAGCCACCTGATCCGAAACCCTGGCCGCCCGCATCTCCCAGGGCCGGGGCGCCTGAAACCGTGAAGTAGCTCTGACTGTAACGACCGAAGACGTTCAGGGACTGTGTCGCCACCCAGTCAATACGCGTGTCGAACGCATTTTGGCTGAACGGACCCGATCCGCCCCCGATGAAGTTATTGAGCACCCCACCCTGGGTCGGCTGGGGGAACTTCGCCAGCAACGCCCGGGCCTGGGGCGAAATCATGCTGTTAGGAATCAAGTTACCAGTAAACGGAAGGCGACCGCTACCGTCCAAACCAGCGCCAGGAGTATTGGGATCAAACACCTGCCCTTGCTGATAGTTTCCTACTCCGCCGCCACCGCCGCCGGTCTGTCCCAGATACTCGCTCAGGTTGCACATCCCAGTGGTCTGGCTGCAAGTGGACTGCACCAAAGACGTGGGTATGGTGGCCTGCACCGTGGTACCCACAGACTGGCGCGTTCCCTGGTAATCACCAAAGAAGAACAGTTTGTTCTTGATGATTGGTCCGCCGAGCGAACCGCCGAACTGCTGCCACCTGCCCGACGGGATGTAGCGCCCGGTAACTGCGTCCGGCGCGTACTGGGTAAACGGATCGCGTGCCTGATTGGCATCGGAACGACGGAACCAGAAAGCGCTGCCGTGGAAGTCATTGCTGCCGGACTTGGTCTGCGCCGTAACGTAACCGGCGACCGCCTTGCCCATTTCCGCGTCATACTGCTGCAACGCGATCTTCGCTTCGGTAACCGCGTCCAGGTTGGGATTGATCACGATAATACCCAGAATCGGGTCCTGGTTATCGGTGCCGTCCAACTGATAGTTGGTTCCGCTGAAATGCTGCCCGTTGACGAAAATCTGCTGGGCGCCCTGCGGGTTCTCGGTGTTCGCGTGGCTCCAGCCGGTCAGCTTCTGCGTGCCCGGAGACATCAGCTCGAACTGCGTAAAGTTGCGGTTCAGTGTCGGCAGGTCCTGCACGTAGGTGTGGTTGAACTGGATCGCGATGTCGGACTTGTCGGTCTGCAGTTGCGGCGGCTCGCCCGTTACTTCCAGGGTCTCAGTCGTCGAGCCGACCGTGAACTGGCAGTCCACACGCTGTGTGCCGTCGGCAGATACCGGAACGTTCCCCTGCTCGAACACCTTGAATCCGGCCGATTCAAACTTGACCTTGTAGATGTCCGGAATCAAGTGCGTGACCGAGTAGTTGCCAGACTCGTTAGTCGTGGCTGTAACCGAGGTGTCCTTAGTTGTACTGGTCACAGTCACCGTGGCACCGGCGACAGCCGCACCCTGCGGATCGGTTGCGGTACCCACTATGTTTCCGAACACCGCCTGACCGTATGCAGCGGTCGAAGCCAGCGCCAGAATCATGCATGCTGCTAGACACAACACCCACCGTTTAGTCATTTCACCCTCCGCAGTGGAATTCGGGCTGCGCAGCTTGATAGCCTTTCAGCTCGCGAATCCTCTGCATCTTGTTGCTGGAAACCGTTGCCACCGTTGACGTGGAGAAGAGAAGAGCATTCATGAAATAAGACAAGAAACCTCACAGCACCTGATTCGCGCGAGGCAGCGGTTTCGTTGCTAACAGTGCGATCCAATGTAATGATCCAAGCTTTTGGGTGAAGATTTACCCCAAGTCCACCTCACCCCGACGTGAACGTTTGTAACCCTATCGCTTGAAATCACTGATGTCAAGGGGGTTGTCAACTTCGTGTCAATAACCGGATTGTAGTAGCAGCCGCAATCTAGCGGGAAAATTATTCTTCACCTTAACAAAATCGATTTGGCTGAAAATTTGGCCCTGACCGGGGTACACGAACAGTAATATCGCTTACGGAGTCGGCTTGAGCTTGGGATCAAGTTCCGCAGCCTTCTTGAACTCCTCCGCGGCACCTGCCTTGTCGCCCTTCCGAGATAAGGCGACGCCCAATTCGAAATGAGGTTGAGCGAACGTGGGCGACAGTCTTATTGCGTTGCGAAATTGGGAAATTGCGCCATCGAGATCGCCGGCATCGAGCATGCGCTTGCCTGAATTGGTGGCGAACGTCGCCCCTTGCAGTCCGATCTTTTGTTTGACCAGCGTTTCTCCGAGCTGCGCTTCCGCTTCTGCGCCTGCTGCATCGCCCATCTGTCGCAGTACGGCGGCCAGCGTGGTATGCGCGCCGGCAAACTGGGGCTGCAGCCGAACCGCCTCCCGTAGCGCCTGTGCGGCCTCAGGCAGTTGGTTCATCTGTTTCAGCACCGAACCCAGCGTGTAATACGCCTCAGCGTAGTCCGGCTTGAGCTCAATCGCCTTTCGCAACTGTTCGACCGCTGCCGGAAACTCTCCCTGCTGCCAGAGCGTGATGCCCAGCGTGTAATAGGGGTCCACCAACTTTGGATCAAGTTCGATTGCCTTGTGCATCTCCGCAATTGCCGCCGGCAAATTGTCCTTCAGCTTCAGAGCCAGTGCGAGATCGTAATGCAGCGAGGCATTCCCCGGGGTCAACTTAAGAGCCTGCCGTAACTGTTCCTCGGCAGCGTCAAAGTTGGACAGTTGCAGGTAGGCGATCCCGAGATTGCCACGAAATCCGGAATCCTCGGGACGCAACCTGATCGCCTCCTGAAACTCCTTGATGGCGGCCTCGCCTTCTCCCCGCTGCATCAGTACCAGGCCGAGGTTATTGTGCGCATCCGCGTCGTTGGGCGTGATCTGAATTACCTTCCGGAAGGCGGACGCGGCTCCTTCAACGTCGGTGGTGCGCTGCAGCAGTAATCCGAGCTTGGTTTGGACGTCCACCGATTCAGGCAGCAATGTCGCAGCCTGTTGGTAAGAACGCAGAGCCGCATCTTTGTCGCCGGCTGTCTGCTGGGCGTCACCCAGGTAGTAGTATGCGCGGCCATCTTTCGGATTCAACTCCGTCGCCCTGATTAGCTCCTTCTGCGCGCCTGCCATATCGCCGCCACTCAAGCGCGCGACGCCGAGGTGAAAATGCGCCGGTTGGTACTCAGGATCGATTTCTAGCGCTGCTTGAAACTGCTGTTCGGCCTCTCTTGTCTGCCCGCTTTGCGCGAGAAGAGAGCCCAATTCATCATGCGCCTCGGCACTCCCCGGAGCCAGCGCCACCGCTTCCTTCAGCTCTGCCACCGCCTCGGGTGTTTTATGTTCCGCGCTCAACGCACGGGCCAAAGCACGATGGGGTTCAGCATCCTTTGGAGCCAGCCTGGCGGCCTCGCGCAACTGTACGATCGCCTCGTCCATGCAGGCCGGTGGCCGACAGCGCCTGCCCCAGGGCGAGATGGGTGGCAGCAACATTGGGCTTCAAATGCACAGCGGTCCGCAGGTGCGCAACGGCGG
Organism: uncultured Acidobacteriaceae bacterium; assembly: GCA_963758255.1. Lineage (GTDB taxonomy): Bacteria > Acidobacteriota > Terriglobia > Terriglobales > Acidobacteriaceae > DASRAA01. The sequence continues at coordinate 386,324 of CAVWUX010000001.1, read as the reverse complement.
CGTCCACGTCGCCCCGCTGAAGGAGCACCTGACCGAGGGCCAACTGTATCTCGGCATTTCCGGGACTGAGCTTTACGGCGCGCTCCAAATCGGCCTGCGCCGCCGCAACATCGCCTGAGCGAAAGGCTGCCACTCCGCTCTCGTAGGCTTTCATCGCCGCAGCGTTCTGCGCCGGGACGGGCGCAGTGAGGGCTAGAGCAACGAGTGCGACCGGCACCCAAATCGGCAGCGCCCGGGGACCGAGGCCGGCTAGGGATGAACGCGACACGATACAACTGAGGCTAATTCCTTGACCGCACTTGGTTCAAGGAGTCGATTCCCTTACCATACAGCCGGAGCGCAGGGCTACAATTCGCAACGCATGAACATTCGCCAAAACATTCCCCGCAGAATCTACTGCGCACCCCTGCTCATCTCGCTGGTTTCGTGCAGTTTGCTCTTTGCCGTCGGCGGCAAAGTCCCGTTCGGAGCCTGGAGCCGAGTTTCCCAAACACCTGTCCTTTCCCCGCAGGGCGATGGCTGGGAATCGGCGGGTGTCTTCAATCCCGCCGTGGTGATGCATGAAGGCAAGTTTGTCATGCTCTACCGTGCCCAGGACAAACAGGGAACCTCCCGGCTCGGCTATGCCGAGAGCGCCGACGGCATTCACTTCAAGCGCCGTCCCGAGCCGGTGCTGTCGCCGGAAGCAGAATACGAAAAAGGCGGAGGTGTCGAAGATCCGCGGCTGGTGACGTTCGGCGACACCTACTACCTCACGTACACCGGTTACAACACCAAGGACGCTCAGCTCTGTCTGGCAACCTCGCGTGACCTCATCCATTGGGAACGCAAGGGAGTCATCCTTCCCGCCTACAAGGGCAACTGGAATACAGGTTGGACCAAGTCCGGCGCGATTGTACCGGAGAAGATTGACGGCAAGTACTGGATGTACTTTCTGGGCACCACTCCCGACAAGAATGACCAGATGGGCCTGGCCTACTCGACCGATCTCGTCCACTGGACGGAAGCGACCAAAACCCCCGTCCTGCCGCGCCGACCGGGGCTGTTCGACTCCCGTGTCGTCGAGCCCGGCCCGCCGCCGATCCTGACGGCTGAGGGTATTGTGCTGATCTACAACGGCGCCGATGACAAGCTGGTGTACCGCACCGCGGTCGCGATTTTCGACCGCAAGGATCCCCGCAAAGTCCTGTACCGCAGCGACCAGCCGATCTTTGTGCCCGAGAAAGAATGGGAGAAGGTGGGCCAGGTCCCAAACGTCGTATTCGTCGAGGGCATGGTACGACGCGGTCGCCGCTACCTGTTCTATTACGGCGGCGCGGACAAGTACGTGGGGGTGGCGCAAGCTGCGCAATTACATTAGATCGGATTAGCTATTACTGCGTCCGCCGCGGTGTTGGGTAGAGCTGGCCTTAAGGCCAGCGTTCAAGCTGTTTATTTTTGTCATTCCTCGCGGCCTTCAGGCCGCGGGGAATCTGCTTTTCGACTTTTTCCAGCAGCAATCTTCAGCCGGCGACACAACGCCGCTCTTCGACCACACCAAAAGCTAATCTGGTCAGCCCCGACCTCGGAAGCGTTTGACCGGTATTTTTTGCAGTCGTCCTGCCATCCGTCCCACTTTGGAGAAAATTGGTTACTTTTGTCACATTTGCCTGCCGATTTCTGTTGGCCTGCCATAGCCGATGGAGTATTTCTGAAATCTGGCTGGCCCGGCACAGGCCGGGACGAGGCTCCTGCAGAGCGCAGCGATCCGCCAGCTAAGTTCTTTGATAACAAGACTTTACGTATAACTCTTTTGTTTCTAAGACTTTGCAGAGAATCGCGCAAGACAGCCGGGTTTTTGGCGCAATAGACCCTCAAATGGCGAACTAACTTCTTTGTTTGTAAGACTTTACATATAACTCATTTGTTTCTAAGACTTTACAGCTAAATAGCTCAACCCAGGCGAGTTTTGGCACCAAAATCCCTCAAAAAAGCGAACTAACCTCCGTGTTTATAAGACTTTACATATAACTCATTTGTTTCTTAGACTTTGCAGGGAATTTATTCATAAGTCGTTGATTCTGCACTGCGGTGGGTAGGGGGGTAGGGGGGTACCCCGATTTTCAACCTATCGCTCTCAGTTGCCGTCGACCCGGAGCGCATGGCTCTCGCTTTTGCTAGTGTGCTCTAATTCGGGTAGAGGCAAGCCTAAGGCGTACCCATGCCGTACTTCACGCGATTACTGTTGTTTCTCATTCTCCTCGGCAGCCTGTTGCAGGCGCAGACGCCAGCGCCATCCGCATTGCCATCAACTCCGCAGGCTGCGAAAACCGGCACTACGGATTCTGAATTCGCCGAAGCCCGCAAACTCTCCCAACAGGGCAAGTACGACGAGGCCATCGCCCAGTTGCAGAATATGGCGACCCGGACCCCGAAGCCAGCCGGTTTGTCGCATGAGCTCGGTGTCGCGTATTACAAGAAGGGCGACTATCTGAAAGCCGCGGACTCTCTCAAGCAGGCGCTTGTTGATGACCCAAATGACAAGGAGGCGGTACAACTGCTCGGACTGTCGTACTACCTGTCTGGTCGTCCCTCCGAGGCAATTCCCTATCTCGAAAAAGTTCAGGAGTGGTACCCGCAGGCCAATGTCGACGCCGCATACATTCTCGGTGTGAGTTACATCCAAGCCAAGGACTATCCCCAGGCGCGCAAGGCCTTCGCGAAGATGTTCGGCGTCTCCCCCGACTCCGGGGCCAGCTATCTGATCACGGCTCGCATGTTGTTTCGCCAGGAGTTTACCCCGATTGCGGAAGACTACGCGCAAAAGGCTATTGCTGCGGATCCCAAGCTGCCCCTGGCGCACCAGCTATTGGGCGAAATTCACTTGTTCATGTCGAAGATTCCTGAGGCGATCAGCGACTTCCAACAAGAACTGGCGATCAATCCAGCCTATGCTCCAGCACTTTACAAATTGGCCGATGCTTATTCCCGTGTGCAGAAATACGATGAAGCTGAGCGCCTGCTACAGCGTTCGATTTGGCTGGACGCAACCTCGACCGGGCCCTACATACTGATGGGCAAAGTGCTTCAAAAGAAAGGTGAACCCGTACTGGCGATTCGTACCCTGCAGCGCGCCGTGAACATGGATCCTAACAATCCCATCACTCACCATCTTCTCGGGCAGGCGTATCGCGACATTGGCAAGGCTGACGAAGCTGAGCAGGAACTGAAGCTTTCAGAACAACTGCGCGTCAAGCAGGAAGGAAATCAATAGGGCTGTCGACCTTTTAGCCGAATTGCCGCTCAGTGAGGCGATCCTTTCGTTATCTGCTCAAGTTGTTGCAGGTTCTCGACGTGCCAGCTGATTGGTGGGATCGATGCGAAGGGCCGCCTCGTAGTGCGTTCGTGCCTCCTGCAGACGCCCAAGCTGCGCCAGCGCAGTTCCAAGGTTTGCCTGGGCATTCGCATCGCCCGGATTGAGCCGAACCGCTTCGGCGAACTGCTCAGTCGCTCCGCTGAAATTTCCTTGCGACGCCAGTGCGTTTCCAAGGTTGTAGTGGGCATCAAAATAGTCGGGCTGCGACGCCAGCGCTACGTTGAAAAGCTGTATAGCTCGGTTGACGTCCCCCTTCGCCAGCAGCGCTCCGCCGAGGGCGTTGTTCACGACGGCGTCTTTGGGACGAATCGCGACTGCCGCTTCAAATTGCTCGATGGCCTCATCGAGGGCGCCCCGTGCCTGCAGCATTTCCGCGAGATTGTAGTGCGCCTCAAAGGCGCCGGGAGCTTTCTCTACTTCGTGGCGTGCCCACGCCTCCTGCAAGACCATGCGGGGATCGCCCGGCCGCGCGGGATCCTTCCGTGGAAGCACCTGCAGCCAAAGATGCGCCATCTCATCGGTTGACCGGTTCCCTCCCAGCACCCGCGCTGGAGGGTAGTTGGGATTGGCTATGTTGTCTTCGGAATTGTCATACACGTAGCGCATCGTGATCGTCGTGTTCTTCGGCAGAAACACAGGCTCCGCATAGCGATAAACGGCCTGCCAATTCAGGTCCCATTGCTTAATATGAATCAGCGTCTCGGTCGTGCCATCGGGCAGCCGAGCAGTCGCCCGGAGGTCCTTGCCCAGATAGTGTGCATGCGGATATATTCCCAGCAGATCCACATCGATCGGCAGGGTGAATTCGTCCGTCACCACAAAGTTCTTCGCACCCGCTGGGATGTCGAGTGCGGCATCGTTCTGCAGTTGCAGCAGCATGGGATGCAAAGTTGCCGGCTTGTCCGTGAAATACAGCCCTACGCTGGGCTGTATCGGTTCCGCCTTGCCGGAAGGCTGCAGATGCGTGTTCAGCACCAGATCAGTGCCCTTGTCCAAACGCAACGCCATCCCGTCGGGCTCATTCGCAACCACCGTCCCCGGCTTCCAAAACAAAAAGTGACTGTCGGGATCGAACGTCTCTGAGTCGATCCTGATTTCCATACCTCCGAAACCGCTGCCCCTGACTTTTTCCAGGCGGCGCGCCGACTCGTAACGATCAACCAGCATGTTGGCGTGATGCACCAGCCGTTTGTCGCCTGGTCGAATCTCAAACGCCCGCACCCATCGCGTCTCATTAATTGGCACCGGCAGGATGAAGTTCCAATACTGATCGCTGCCCGTCGCGGAAAGCATGTACGGCTTTGTTGCCTTCAAGATCAGATCGGGCTTCCCCAGTTGCCATCCTTCGACGAACGTCGGCTTCGGCGGAAGGTCGGAAGCCTTGCCTTCCAGCATCCCTTGGTCGACCCAAGCCTTGATGGTCGCAATCTGCTTGTCAGACAGCCGCCGTTCGTCGGCAAACTTCAGCTCTCCAGGCTCGGGCAGCCACGGTGGCATGAAGCGGGTCTGGGTCACCGCCACGATCTGGTGGCCATGCTTCCTGACGTCCTCGTAGGTGAGTAGCGGAAACGGACCGGCTTCGCCCGGACGGTGACAGTTGGCACAGTAGTGGTACACGATCGGGGCAATGTCCCGGTCGAACGTAACCTTTGCAAGTGACGGGGCCGGCCCTGCAGCCCACAGCCATGATCCACATCCGCCCACCGCGAACATCGCGCACGCCAGCACGACGATCTTCGGTAACGGGATGACAAGGTGCCGTTTCATTGCAAGTCGGAGATGTAGCAACCGACCCCGCCCACAGAGGCGGGCGCCGGATGGCTGCTATTGAGCGCAGCCTGTATCGCATCATCGAGTTCGTGGGTGGTGGGAGCGCTGCGTGCGCGGCCAAACTCCTTGTACCAGTTGTCGATCCGACCGTGATAAATCAACTCCCGCTGGCTATTGAAGACCGCAACCTCGGGCGTGATGTCCACCTTGCCGAGTTTGACGAGAGCGTGCTGGGGATCGCGCAAGGCCGCGATCTTGTAGCCATACTCGTGCAAGTGCTTTTCAATATCTTGAGGCGTTTCGGAATTGTCGGGATAGACCAGCATCATCACCGCGGCGCCGGAATATTTCTTGCTGAGCGCCTCGATGGTCGGAGCGTAGCGATTCGAAATCGGACAGTCGGTACGCACAAAAACAAAGATGACTGGCTTCCCGGCTGCCACGTCAAACGGATCGATCGTCCTCCCCTTAAGGTCTTGAGCACTTACGGACTTCGTCTCAGCGGCAGTTTGACCACCAGCCCAGCCTGTCGCCGGCGCCGGGACCTCAGGGCCGCTCGCTGCATGCAGCAGAGTCGCTAGCAGCAAAGCAAGGGCCAGCCCCGTAAGTCGCCTTAACACTTCATCATCTCCAAAAAACAATTGCGGTCTGAATCAAGGACCCGTTCTTGATTTCGACCGTTATTTGGTCACTTCGCCAATGTAGACCTTGTATGGCGGCAGAGAAATGTCCGAGAGCTTCTGCGTTGCGCCGCCGTTGATCGTGCTGAGCAGGGTCTTGGCTTCGCCTGTGTTGAATCCTTGTTTTGAAAGATCGAAACTGATCTTCTGCGGATTCTCCGACATGTTGAGCACAACCAATACGGCCTGTCCTTTGTAGCTGCGCAAGTAGGAAAAGACGTTGGCATCGTCCGGGTTGAGGGCGATGTAGTCGCCGTCCAGCAATGCTGGATTCGTGTGACGCAGCGCCAGCAGGTTCTTATAGAAATTCAGGATCGAGTTCGGATCTTTCTTCTCGCTCTCCACATTATGGGTCTGGTACGTCATTGGAATTGGCAGCCACGGAATGCCCTTTGTGAATCCGGCATTCGGAGTGTCATTCCACTGCATCGGAGTGCGTTCACCATCGCGGCCCTTCTCTTCAGGCCAGCCCAACCTGCCGATGGGGTCCTTAACGTCCTCTTTGCGCGTCGGATCGTTGTTCGCCATGCCGATCTCTTCGCCGTAGTACATGATCGGGGTGCCGCGCAGTGTGAGATACATTCCTGCCAGGACCTTCGCGATATCGTCATTGTGCTTGCCGTCGGCAAACCTTGAGTAGGCGCGCATTCTGTCGTGGTTGCTCATCACCCATACCGGCCACTCACCAGAACCGATCACCGAAGCAATGTGATTGCGGAACACATCCGCCGAAAGCGGCTTCAAGTTCAACATCATCAGGTCCATTGGCATCTGGAGAACTTCATGGTTCTTGCCGTAATACTGCTTCAGTTCCGCGATATCGTTCGTCCACGTTTCTCCGATCAGCACTGCGTTGTACTCGTTCGCGACGGTGCGCAGGCCGGCCAGGGCTTGATACACCTCTGGCAGCTTGGTGTTGTACTTGGTTTCCTGCTCTTGGTCTCCGTAGGCGTTCTTCTCGCCCTTGAGGGGATTGTCGGTGAGGTTCGGATCCTCGAACATCGTATCGACCGCATCGAGCCGGAAACCGACCACCCCTCGCTTGTACCAGAAGCGCGTGACGTCGAACATCGCGGCCTCCACCTTTGGGTTTCGCCAGTTCAGATCCGGCTGCTGCGGATAGAAATAGTGGTAGTAGAACTGATTCAGTTTCGGGTTCCATTGCCATGCAGACCCGCCGAACGTAGAAGTCCAGTTATTGGGTGGCTGGTCGCCGGCCTTCGGATCTTTCCAGATATACCAGTCGTGGTAGGGATTGGTCTTCGACTTCTCCGACTCGATGAACCATTTGTGCTTGTCGGAGGTGTGGTTCACCACGAAGTCAAATATGATCCCGATGCCGTTTGCCTTGCCCTGCTTCTCCATCCGCGTGAAGTCGTCCATTGTCCCGTACATGGGATCGATGTTCTCGTAGTCCGACACGTCATATCCAAAGTCCACCTGCGGTGACGGGAAGCACGGCGCGATCCAGATCGCGTCCACACCCAGCCACTTGAGATATTCCATCTTCGAGGTGATGCCGTTCAGGTCGCCAATGCCGTCGTTGTTGCTGTCCATGTAGCTGCGCGGATAGATCTCCTGGAACACCGCATGCTGCCACCAGGGATGACCCTCAGCGTCGGCCGGCTTGGACTGCGCAAAGACCGCGGGAACAGCCACGATGAGAATGAGTATCAGAATCGCCAGATTGGACGACCTTCTTTGCATCGGACACGCCTCCTGGGGCTGGTCATGATTGAATCAAAAACGATTCGAGTCTAATTCATCGCGATGCAGGATGCCACACTCGCGGGCTACTTGCAGCTTCGCACCAGCTTGCAATTCATGACGCCCGTACCGGAAAATGAAACTCACTTCGTGCACGAGCCAAAGCAAAGCGGGTATTTTCGTTTGTCACAGTCGCGCCGTAAATTTCTTACCTCTCTTTGCCGTTCCGCGCTCGTGCTCACGTTTTCAGACGTGCTCTCGCTGGCTCATCCTCTACCAACCTATGGGCAAGAATCGTCGGCGCCAGGGAAACCCGCGGAAGATCTCGGTGTCACCTTTGTCGATGTAGCCAAAGAAGCCGGACTCAACGCCAAGACCACCTTCGGCGGTGAGCACAAGAACAAGTACCTCCTCGAAACCACGGGCTGCGGCGTTGCGTTCTACGATTACGACAACGACGGATGGCTCGACATTTTCCTGGTCAATGGCTGGCGGCTCGACGGGTTTCCGCCCGGCGAAGAGCCATTTAGCCACTTGTTCAAGAACAATCGCGACGGCACCTTCACCGATGTAACGTTGAAGGCCGGACTCAAGCACACTGGGTGGGGACAAGGCGTCTGCATCGGCGACTACGACAATGACGGCAATGACGACTTGTTTGTCACCTACTTCGGCAAAAACGTTCTGTATCACAACAACGGCGACGGCACCTTCACCGACGTGAGTGAGAAGTCCGGAGTCGCGGGCAAGCGGACGCGTTGGGGAACCGGTTGCGCCTTTGTCGATTACGATCGCGACGGCAAACTCGATCTCTTCGTCGCCAACTATATCGACCTCGATCTTAAGACTGCGCCCGTTCCCGAGAGCGGCCCGTGCCTCTACAAAGCGGTCATGGTCGCCTGTGGGCCTCCCGGTTTGAATGGTGACTCGAACATCCTGTACCACAACAACGGTGACGGCACCTTTACCGATGTCTCCGACGCCGCAGGCATCAAGAAAGTGAACGGCACTTACGGACTCGGCGTGCTGGTGGCAGATTTCGACAATAGTGGTTGGCCCGATATCTACGTCGCCAATGATTCCACCCAGTCCTTGCTTTACAAGAACCAGAAGAACGGCAAGTTCGTTGACGTGGGGCTGGAATCCGGATGCGTACTCAGCGCTGACGGTAAGCCACAGGCCGGCATGGGCGTTTCGGCTGCGGATTACGACCTCGACGGAAATCTCGACATCCTTAAGACCAACTTCGCCGGAGACACGCCCTCGCTCTATCGAAACCAGGGCAACTGGAGTTTTGAAGACGCTACCTTCCAGGCCGGTCTCGGCTTGCACACCAAGTATCTGGGATGGGGCTGCGGGTTCTTCGATTTCGACAATGATGGCTGGCCCGACATTCTTATCTGCAACGGCCATGTCTATCCCGAAGTCGAGCAATTGACCACCGAAGCTGGGTACCCGCAGACGAAGCTGCTTTACAAGAACACGCGCAACGGGCGATTCCATGAGGTCACCGCCAATGCCGGGCCCGGCATTACCGTTCCGAATGCCTCCCGCGGATGCGCCTTCGGCGACTTCGACAATGACGGCGATGTCGATTTCGTAGTTAACACCGTGAACGGAATGCCTCAGCTCGTGCGCTGCGACTCGACGCTCGACCACAACTGGATCAAGGTGAAGTGCATCGGCGTGAAGTCCAATCGCAGTGCCATCGGAGCGCGCGTAAAGTGCGTGACCAAGGCTGCAGGGGAAGCCAGTCCGCATCAACAGATTGACGAAGTCCGGAGCGGTGGCAGCTACATCTCGCAGAGCGATCTCCGCATTCACTTCGGAATCGGCAAAGCCGAAACGGTCGATTTGCTCGAAGTCCGCTGGCCCAGCGGCCAGGTGGACACGATGAAAGACGTGAAGCCAAATCAGCTGCTCACGGTCAAAGAAGGCCAAGGCATTGTGAAGACGCAGCAATTCGACGCGGCCAAGGCCCACCAAAGCAAGAAGTAGACCATCCCCTTTCGGAAGCGCTGTTACCCGCCGCAGCAAAACAAAAGGCCAAAATCCTTCAGCTCCGGCTTCTCGCTGCCGGCAGTCGGTTGACCCGCGGCCCGCCTCGTTTTCAGAGTGGACGGTTACTCCACAAAACAGGGCGATCAGTAGCGATTCTGACGTAAACGGCTGATAACTTATGCCCTTCCGTTCCGTCCATACGTCAGCTAACATGCCGGAATTGGGGCGGCAAGCGGCATCTCCCTTACAACTTGTGGCCAAGGAGCGAATCTCATGAGTCTTGCTGGCAAGAAGCTTTGGTTTGCGGCATTGTTGATCGCTTGCGTCACCGCGCAGGTCGTCGCTCAAGAGCAGGACAAAGCCGCTGCGGCCAATGCTGCCTATCAGCAGAAGGATTGGGCGGCGGCAGAGAAGCTTTACAGCGAGCTTGCCCAGGCGAGCCCCAAGAACCCGCGGTATTGGTACCGGCTCGGGGTGTCCGCCCGAGGTTTGGGACAACATGAGCAAGCCCTCCACGACTTTCAGCAGGCCCAGGCGAATGGACTGCCGTTTGCGCTGGTGGGGTTTGATATCGCATGTGCCTACAGTTCCCTGGGGCAAAAAGACAAAGCCTTCGAAGCCCTCGCCGAGGCCATCAAGCAGGGCTTCGGGCAACCCGAAAAGATGAACACCGATCCCGCGCTACAGCCGCTGAAAAGCGACCCTCGTTTTGCCGAACTTCTCGACAAAGCCACCCGCAACCAGAAGCCCTGCGTGTACAACGCCGAGAACCGGCAATTCGATTTCTGGGTCGGCGACTGGGACGTGACCGACGCGGCATCGGGAGGAACGGCCGGATCCAGCCGTATCGAGAAGGAATTGGGCGACTGCGTAATCTGGGAAAACTGGACTTCAGCCAACAGTACATACGCCGGCAAGAGTTACAACGTCTACAACTCCACCCTCAAGCAATGGGAGCAGTTCTGGGTCGACAACGTCGGTGGCACCATCTACTTCCATGGCGGGCTCAAAGACGGAGTGATGGATTATTGGACCGACGATATCACCCAGCCCAATGGCACCAAGCTGATGCGGCACCTGCAGTTCTTCAAGCTTTCGCCCGATAAGGTCCGGCAGTTCAGCCAGGGATCGACCGACGGCGGAAAGACGTGGAAGGTCGAATACGATTTCACCTACACGCGGAAGCAGTAGGTGTTCGACTGATGTAGCACACAAAAACATCGAAATTAATTTTCACGCCTCATTTGTTTTCAATGGTTTGGGCGAAAAATGTCGGTAACCAATTGATTGTAAATGGCTTATATCTATCCATTTCAGCCGTAAGGACTTATATATGCAATTTCCTGCACATCCCCTTCCGACAGCAGCGATTCGGAATTTCAAAGAACCTAGAGGCCAGTGAACGGGACTAACCCGAACCCTTTGCCGCTGGAACGACAGCTTCCGTCGCGCGGCGAGTTCCGCCCCAGAGGCGAAACCTGCCAGTTTCCTAGATAAAGCCAAAGGGGAGCGGAAGTCACGCAAAATCCGGGCGGCGGAGAAACTAAAGTAACCCCGAGGGGCTGGAGCCGACGCCCTAACGACATTGTGCCGCCGATTCATGCGACCGGGTTCATAGCACCGCCACCGCAAGGGGTTCCCTCCTATCTGCGGAATCCGCCACCGCCGCGGAATCCCCCGCCGCCGAAGCCGCCACGATCAGCCCAGCCTCCGCCGCCCCTGCCGCCGCCCCATCCTCCGGAGCTGAAGCCGCCCCAGCGTGAGGCACCCTCGCTGCGGGATGAGGCCCAGTTGTCTGCCGATGAGCGATCGAAGCTCGACGAGGGAGCACTCCAACCACTGCTGGTGTGTTGCTGCCATCCCTGGCTGGGACTGGCTTTGTACACGTTGCCGTCGTGATCGGCGTACACGTTGTTGCCTTCCTTGGCGACGCCGTTGCCAGTATTGGTGTTGTAGGCAAAGCCTCTGGCTCCGCTGACCGACGCGCCACTGTAAGCGTTGCCCGCAGTACCGGCCGCTCCGCCCTTCACGACACCCGTATTCTGGTTGTAGGTCGCTCCCCGTGCTCCGGCCGCATAATTGCCGGTGTATGCGTTGCTGGCGGTCCTGCCTTGACCAGCGTAGGACTTTCCGGTGCTGGGATTGTAGCCACTCACGTTTGTCCCTGTGCGGTAAGTGCCGGTGTAGGCGTTGTAATTTTCGCCGTGGGCGGCGTATCCGGAATTGCCGGTCACGGGGTTGTAGTAGGTTCCCCGGCGCTCCGGTACCGATGTTGCCGGTGTACGGATTGGCCCAGGCTGCGCGGGTTCCCGCGTAAGCTGTATTGCCCCAGCGTCCATAGACGTTAGCAGCGGCAGCGCCGCCGTATCCGGCCCATCCCCACGCCGGCGCCGCAGTATCCCCATCCCCAGTAGCCGACCGGGCCCCACCACGGGCTGCAATAGGCGCCGACGGCCATGCCTACTCCGAAAGCGAGTCCCCATCCGGCGACGGTACTCCAGCCAAATCCCGCACCCACTCCGTAGGTGTACGGAACAGGAACCCACATCGTCGGAGCGATGTAGGGCACGTAGTTGTAGCCGGTGCCGTAAACCACGACGCCATCCGAGGAGACGATCGTGCCGTAGTAGCCCGGGGTGTAGCCGACGTAAACGACGGTCGGCGTCGATCCATATGTCTGCACGTAGGTGACGTAGTGCAGAGGTGAACTCGGAGGAATGCTGTAGATCGCGGGAGGCACTGCGGTCGCAACCACCCACGGTCCTGTAGCGCTCGGCGACGTGAACCACACGGCGTTCTGCACGGCGTAATATGAGCTGCTCGGTGGCACGTAGATCACGGGTGTAGCTGTGTTCACAGCATAGGTCAGGCTCGTGTCGGGAATGGGCTGAAAATCAGGGGCCCCGGAATACGTCACATTGAGCTTGGCCCCCGTGCGCGAGATTGCCGCTGTCTGGGGAATCTCATTCGCAATCAGCGCCTCTTTCGCCTGCGGAGTGCCCGGAACGGAAACCAGTACACTCGCTTTCGGGTTAGTCGCCGGGATCTTGGCGAAATCGGGCGGCAAGCTAGTACCCGACACATAGGCCCAAGGTCCGTCCTGCAGCGAGGTCGACGAGAACCAGCGTCCCGCAAGCAGTATGTAGTAGTTGTTATTGCTGCTATCCATGAAGATGTCGTTGCCGGAGTTGGAGACATACAGCAGATTCGTTCCCAGGATGGGCGTCCACTGGGGCTGGCCCTGCGTCAGCAACAATTCGGTTGGAACCGTGCTGACGTACACCGTCGGCACTTCATCTTCTCCCCAAGCCTCCTGAAGCGACTGCTCGGGATTGCCCAGCGGCTGATTCGAATCGCTGGTCTTGGCCGCCTGCTCGATTTTGTCGCGAGGTCCTTGGTGGGAGCGTGCTTTGCCACGGTGTATGGCCCTTCGATGGTGGGAGCGTCCATCCAGCCGTCCATCAGCGCCAGGTAGTACGTGTACTTCGACGCGTCGTAGATGATCAGGGCGCGGGTGTTGATCACTTTCTGTAGATGGTCCTGCTCCGGGCCCAGCACGGGCTTGCCGTCGATCAGCGCCAGCACCGCGGGCTTGGTGCTGTAAATGATGCGCGGCGGATTGTTTTGCACCTCGTATCTCTTCTGCGCTCCCGCGTCCGCCGAAATGGCCAGATCGCTCTCCAGAAGATCGAGCGGAATGGTCTGGTTCCATGGCATCTCGCCGGTCAATGCACTGGCATACGATGCGCCGTTATTGGGCAGCGTGGGAAAACTCTGCTTGGTGATGTCGAAGTTGTCCAGGGTGACGACGCGATTAACCTTGTCCACCTCGGTCCTGGCCGAGAACCAGATCACTCCGTAGTCGGTGTCCTTCTTCCCCGGGGTAACGACTTTGACGGCGGCGTAGGCCTTGAGTTGATTGCCGCTCCAGGTGTCGACCTGCGGTTGATAAATCGAAATGGTGGCGCCTTTTGCGGTGACCACGCGGGGCCAGGGTTCTCCGGCGTCGGGAGCCACTTTTGCGGTGGAGGTTTGGGCAACGGCAACGCCGGGAGCAGTAACCGAAATGCTTACCGCAAGTAAACACGCTATGAATTGCGTCAACAGGTCTCTCATCTTCCTCTCCAAAATGTTGGTGTGACAGACTCTCGAAGGCCGTGCCCTCAAGGGTAGTCTTAGTCTAGAAGCGGTGTCATAAATGAAGCGCGAAAGGCAATTCGATTTCCCTCAGGGGCTAAAGCCCAATGTTTATGGGACTGAACGGCACGGCTAAAAGCCGTGCCCTTTCAAATCACATTTATGAGACCAGCTCTAGTATTCTCAGGGGCTAAAGCCCACATTTTCAAAGGCCCTTTTCGGCACGACTGAAGTCGTGCCCTGATACAAAGCCTCCAACTTATGCAGCGCATTAACGACTCACGACACTAGGGTTTGGTCGCAGCGACGGAGTTCACCGCAACGCCCGACCCTTCCTTTAGTGAGTTGATCTGGTCGATGGCGGCGTTGTCAAAGCGCTCGGTCAATCCACTCGGCCAGCGGATTTCGACGGAATCGAGCTTGGCAGTATCACCTAACCCGAAATGTACCCGCATGTCGCTCTGCGAGTAATAACTCGATCCACTGCGCACCTCGTTCACCTGCAGTCGCTTCCCTGCCCGCACCGTAATGCGCGCACCGATGCCATCGCGATTCGATTTCGTTCCCACCGTTTTGAACGCAATCCAGTGGTTCGAATATTCCTGCTGGTTCTTCAGCAGGCTCGGGCTGTCATTCATGTTGCTGATCACCGCGGACAGTTGACCGTTGTTCCACAGGTCTCCTATGGCCAGCCCGCGCGAGGAGGCCAGGGTTGTGATGCCGTGGCCGGCCGCATCCGACACGTCGCTGAAAGTGGCGTTGCCGTTGTTGCGATATAGAATGCGCGGCTCCTGGTAATTGCTGCCCAGGTGATACTTGTCGACTTCAGGATAGACATGCCCATTCACCAGCATCAGGTCGGGCCAACTGTCATTATCGAAATCGAAAAACATCGTGCCCCATCCGAGATACTTGGTGTGGAGCCCCAGTCCGGCATTGGTTGTCGCATCCGTGAAGGTGCCATCCGGATTGTTGTGATAGAGCGTCGATGTGTCGTCGGAGAAGTTGGTCTTGAAGATGTCGAGGCGACCATCTCCGTCATAGTCGCCCACGGTAGTGCCCATGCCGCCCTGCTCGCGGCCGTCCTCGTTGAAGGCGGCACCGGCAACTACGGCGACGTCGGTGAAGGTGCCGTCGTGGTTGTTGTGGTACAGAATGCTCGGCGTGCTGTCACAGGCGATATAGATGTCGGGCCAGCCATCGTCGTCGTAGTCGAGGGTTGAGACCCCGAGACCATAGTGGCCGTTGGTCTGGTCGATGTGCGCCTTGATGGTGACATCCTCGAAGGTTCCGTCGCCGCGATTGTGATAGAGAATGTTCTTGTGGTGCGGCAGTCCGCGCGGCCCGCACATTACAGGCGCGCCCTTCCACATGCAGGACGGCCTGTCTCCCGGGGCGGGCGCAGTGGTCACATCAAAGTCAACGTAGTTCGCGACAATGAGATCGAGGTGGCCGTCGCGGTCGTAGTCGACGAAGGCGCAGCCCGCGCCCCAGTCCTTACCGGTACCGGCAACGCCCACTTTCTCGCTGACCAGTTTGAAGGCGCCATGCTCGTTGTGGTAGAGCCGGTTCTTGCCGTAATACGTAACGTAGAGGTCTTCCCAACCATCGTTGTCGTAGTCGCCGACGCAGACGCCCTGTCCCCAGCCGGTGGCGTCGAGCAGTCCGGCTTTCTCGGTGACGTCAGTGAAGGTTCCGTCGTGGTTGTTGTGGTAGAGATGGTTGGTCGGTCCCGACTTTCCCGCCTTCATGTCTTCGAGCGTGGTCCCGTTCACGAAAAAGATGTCGGGCCAGCCATCGTTGTCGTAATCGAAGATGGCAACGCCGGTTCCGGTGGTCTCAATGATGTACTTCTTGGAGTCGATGCCGCCGAAGACGTTCTTCATGGTGAGTCCAGACTTCTCGGCGATGTCCACGAAGTTCGCGATCGGGTTCTTGGGGGCCGGGCCGGCAGTTTGTTGGGCGGGAGAAACGCCACTCGCGACACAACACATCAACGAAAGAACCAGGATGCGTCGCATCCCCCAGGAGGAAAGGCCATGGCAAGACAAAAACATGCTCACTTCGGATAGTAGGGGGCAATTTGATACACAGTCAAGGCGATCGGGGCGACCTGCGGCGCGCCGGCTCTATTGTTTCTTTACGGGATAATCGTTGAACAACTTGGTGACCGTGCTGTTGGCTTCGTCCATTAACTTGTCGGGGTTATTCGGACTGATCGCTTCGGAGGCCACTCCGCGCCACACCAGCTTCTTGGCCTTGGCGTCGATGAGATCAACGATCAACTGGCCGGGATGAACCACGACGGTCGAATTTCCGTAGTAGCCATCCCAATACAGCGAGTTTCCCGGAGAGGTCATGCTGGGGTCGAACGGCGGAATGCCGCCGGTCGCGTTGTAGATGGGATTATTCGAGGTCATGCTCACTTCGGCATCGACCGCCCCGTAGATCTGTACGAGGAGATCGGGATTGGAGGGAACTTTCTTCAGGCCGCGGGCGTTGAGTTCGCCTTCCACGGCGCCGACAATGTCCAGCGCCAGCATGGGATGGGCGACGGCACCGAGCGGAGCCCACCCATAGGTTTTGTATTTCGAAAAGTCGATCGACTTGTCGTAATGGACGCGGATCTTTTCAGCTTGGGCGCCCACACAGAAAATCATGGCGACCAGGAAAAAGTGTACGGCGCAATAGCGCGCCCGGCGAGGTGTTAAAGACATTCGTTTCCCTGTCTGCGAATGCGGAAATTTCTCATTTTACTTGGCATCGAGAGCTGTAACCCGGCCGTAGATCCAAGAACAATCCTGCCCTAGCGAGGCTCTGATTCCATGGGAGGAACTCAGAGCCTTTGTGATCCGACGCTATGGAACTAGCTCTTCGGCCACTGCTTGAACATCTTTTGGACGGCCTTTTCCACCATCTGCTGGTTCTTGTTGCCATTGCTGTTCAGCGTGTTTTGCGCGATGCCCCGCCAAATCAGCATCTGTTGCTTGGCGTCGTACAGGCTCACGATCATGGTGGCTTCGATATTCTGTTCGGGACTGATTCCGCCCATGCCACCACCGATTCCGCGCATGCCCCAGGCGTTCCATGAGGTCTGCTCGCGCTCGCCGCCGCTGGCGGTGATGATGAGGTCGGGATTCTGATTCTCCTGCACCATCTGCAGTCCCTTGCCCTGCATGGCGGCATCGATGTCCTGTTGTGCCACCTGGGCCAGAATCGAGTTCTTGATCCGGTTGGTGTTGTTTCCGCCCCAGGCGTAGGTATGGTACTGCGAGAAACTGGCATTATGGTTGTAATTGACCGAGACTTGCTGGGCCAGGGCCGTGCCGGCGATGCAGCAAAGTGCAAGTGCGAGAATGGCGAATTTGAGTTTCATCTTAGGTCCCTTTCTTTCTGTTTTTGCAATGTTTGGGCGGGCAAGGCCGTCAATTGGCTACCGCCTGCACAGCGTACTCTCCGTGGCAGTATCTAACTGCCTGACTCAAAGCCGATTCGTGTTCGTGCACAGCCGTAACGATTCACGAATTGCCTTTCTGATGAGGCGAGGGTGCCATTCCGGCATGGGAAGACCTGCGGTGCCGTCGAGATCGTTTGCAGGGCAAGTCCTCTCCGGCCTCGCAATAGGCTGCATACAAAACAACGCTCAGGGCTGTCAGCGTAAACAAGATAACCAGCACCACCGTCCCCACCATGGTTCGCACCCCCGGCACACGCCACAGTAATCTTGGAGGGATTATTACACGACCATGCTACACGCGTATCTCACGGTGAGAAAACGGGAGGTCAAAATTTCGCTACCCCGGATTCGACATTTCCCCGCGGCGCGTCCAGGCAGGTCTGTGGACGTATCTTGGGAGCGCACTCAACAAAAAAGGGCCGGCGAGCCCGGCCCTTTAAGAAAGCAGTCGCGTTACTGCCCGGCGATTCCCTTGTTCTGCAGAACCATCACGACAACCCGGCGGTTCTCGGCCTGGCCTTCGGCCGTGGTGTCGGGCGCCACTTGCTGGGCGGTCCCCATGGCGCCGGGAGCCAGCATGTTGGTCAAGGGAATATTTCCCTGCTGTTCCAGGAAGCTGGCCACCGCATCGGCGCGTTCCTGGCTGAGCTTCTGGTTGACAGCCGCTGAGCCTACGGCCGAGGCATAGCCCTTCACCTGGATGACATATCCGGTGATGGTCGGGGCCTTCTGGGACAACTTCAGCAACTGCGGCTTGTATTGGGGATCGATGGCGACCTGGCCATTTCCGAAGTACACCGTGACTTCGTCCATGATGTTGTAATCGCCCAGTTCCCCGAAGCGCTTGTTGGCTTCTGCAATCGCCAGCTTGTTGGCCTCAATCTTCCGCTGTTCCGCAGTGAGCTGCGCTTGCTGCTGAGCCAGAGCAGCCTGCTGCTCTTTCAACTGCGCCTCGCTCTGCTCGATTTGCTCTTTGTTCATCTGGACAGCCTGCACGGTTGGCTGCAAGCCAGCTTGCGCGTCCTGCGCGGCTTTCAGGTCAGATGATTTGAAAGTGACACTGCTGGCCACGAGCTGGTTCTGTGCATTCATTGAACCCTGCACCTGCACCGGCAAACCGGGAATCAACGCAGTGAGGCCCATCTGCTTCTTGCGCAGACCGAGGCGGCCCTCGGCGTCCTTTACATTCGTGCTCCCGGTAAGCAAGACCACCACGTTCCCCGATTGTGTCTGTATGGTCATGGTGGCACCGCTGCGTCCATTGATGACGCCCTGAACCTTCTGGCTTTGCGCGGCGGCGGTAACCGCCATCAACACCAGGACGACTAGAATGGCGAGGACACTCATAGTGCTTCTGAATTTCACGTTCTTATTCATAGTTGTTGACTTCCCTCTCTTTGCGATCCCTGGCGACTGTCGTCAGCCGCCGGGTCAAATGTATTTGGATCACGCGCCAGGTAAGGCGAGCGACTTCCGGCAGTTTCTCCCGCTCGTTGCGCGGGATTCCTCGGACAGTACGATTATAGATTTGTTGCTACATATCGGATACTAGCAGAGCCTGCGGCAGGCGAGCAAACAGTACCAGTTCGCTTCGAGTGCGCGGCGGATAACTTGCGCTGCTGCCATCACCTGGTGGTCTTCGTGCAGCGGTAGCTGGCGCTGAAGGCCACTTCGTCCAGTCCCAAAGTTTTGTATTGAATTGTGGGCCGTTACCAATTACTGTCTTATTTGTCACAGACTTACCGTGCCGCGGTCGCTATGACCGCGCGCAGTGCGCTGCACCAATGCAGTTCAACCAACACAGAGAGAGAGTTATGCAAATAACATCGAAAGTATTGAAGTCCACACTTGTGGTCCTGTTGTTGATGACGATGATTAGCCTGCCCGGTTTTGCCCGGGAGAAGTACGAAACCATCGACGCCACCGCCTACGGCACCAGTACACAACTGGGACGCAATGTAGGGGTTACGGTGATCATCTACGAATTTTCCACGCCTGAGGACCGGCAGATTCTGGTCGATGCCTTCCAGAAAGGGCAGAACCAGGGATTGGTCAACGCGTTGGAGAAGATGAAGGCCGTAGGCCGCATTCAGATTCCCGGCACACTGGGCTATGACTTGAGCTTCATCCGCCTGATTCAGACTCCCACGGGCCGCAAGATCCGCTTCGTCACCAACCGCAAGATCTCCTTCGGTGAGGCGTATTCGGATTCTCAGACCCAGAGCTTCAACTTGACCGCCGGCGAGTTCGGACCTGAACGACCAGGACAAGAGCAAAAGCTCGGGCGTTTTGTATCCGGCGTGCCAGTTCACAATCAACAAGGATGGGGAATTGCAGATCGACCTGAATCAGAACGCGTGGAGGCTGAGCAACATTATCGACTGGAAGGGCACCGCTGAAAACTAGCAGTAAGCGCGTTAGCGGGACGCAGTCGCGAGGACGAGGCTGGAGTGGACGAGTGATTCATCCGCCGAGCCCCCGAATGCTGGGCAGCGGAAGCGTCCATCGGGATCAGATTTGCGATGGCCGCCAGTCGGCGCTCAGAAACTGAACCATAACTTCAAGTGAGGTTGACGATGAGAATTCAACGGCGGTTTGGAACCTGGATTTTGTTGCTCTTGTTGCCTTGTATCGTTTTGATGGTTTCCACCAGCGCGCAAGCACAGAAGAAGAGCAAGTATGTCTGCGACGAAGCCACAACCAGCAAGCAGTGCGACGCGGCCAACACGTGCGGTTCGGCTTCGGCCCCCTGCACCATCGACGTCACCAAGGCGGGCAACTCCTCCAACGTCAAGCCTGGCATCCCGAACGCCAAGAACAACCAATTCTTCTGCATCAAAGCCGGGTACAACCACAGTCTGGATGACCTCCAACAAGAACACCGGCTTCATGATCTCGTTCGGAACCGACTCACCATTCGATCCCGATGACCCGATCATTGGGGGCGGCAATAAGCAAGTGACGGTGAAGGCCAACACTCCCGGCTGCTACAAGTACGATGCCGGAGCATTCTATCCCGGGGCAACCTACGGAATGAGCGGCGGCAGCAAGCCCGAGCTGGTAATTCTGCCGTAGCGCGAATCCCCGTTCCCTCGCATCAAAAGCGGGCGGGACGAATGAATACCCAAGGCCCGCGCGCCTCTCGTCTTGAGAGGCGCGCGAGCCTTTGTTTCGTGTGCTGCCGGGCCGGCGATGGCCTCGTCCGTCAATCTCCACCGAAAAAACTGGGCCATGTGGGGTCACATGGCCCAGGGTTATCGCCTTCTCAGGATTGCCAGCAGGCGATCCTGGCTGACGGTCGGTTCCGCATCTCCAGCGCCGCTAGTTTTGGGGCTCCGGCGCCGCCTTCTTGTGCTTCGCCTTGGGCGCAGCGGCCGAACGCGACTGACCTTGCACGACAGTTTCGTCCACGGTCACCGACTCTTCCTCGCTGAAGGTCGCTCCTGGCGGCACATAGTAGAAGTGAGCCGCCTTGCCCTTGGTGCCGCCCTTACGCACTTCCAGGCGACTGGCGTCCACCTTGGGCCCGAGTTCATCGGTGGTCAAGTAGTACTTGATGTTGACCGAACGCTGCGCCCCGATTTGCTCGGCGTTGATGACCTCCGTCTGGTCCTTGTAGCCCACCACCACCACTTTGCCGCCCGGCATCTGCTGGATGCGAAGCGCCAGCTTGTCGAGGACATCCTTGCAGTCATTGTCCACGCGCCCCGGCTTCTTGGGGTTCTTCTCAAAGGTGCACTCGCCCCAGTCCTCGACCTCCTTGGCCTTCTCCACCGGTGGCACGCTCACTCCCGCGGTGCAACTGGTGCTCAGGTTGTGATCGTCGGTGGCGGTTGCAGTGACGGTGATGGTGCTGCCCGCATCCGCACTGGTCGCGGTCAACGTGGCGGAGGTACCGCTGCCATTCAACTGCCCGCCGGTGGAAGTCCAGGCGTATGTTAACGGGCGGCTTTCGGGGCTGCTGGCGGTAATGTTGACCGTCGCAGTTTGCCCGATGGCAATGGTGCTGGGGCTGGATGAACAACTGGCCGTCGGAGGATAGTTCGGCCGCGCCTTCACCGTAAATCCGGCGCTGCACGAAGCCATATTGTTCTTCTTTTCCTTCTCGTCGGTGGCGGTCGCGGTGACCGTGTAGCTGCCCGGCGCGAGCCCGGTGGTATCGACGCTTCCGGCAGTGCCTGTGCCTGAAACGTTGCCTCCCGTGCTGCCCCACTTGTACGTCAGGGTGTGCTTGGGATTGAAGTTCTGGGTAGCTATGGTGGCGTTGACCGGGTCGCCCGGGAAGACTTCTGTGGGCGAGGCCGAGCAGGATGCACTCGGCGGAACGGGCGGCTTACCGCCAAAGTTGAAGTACATGCCCGCCAGCGCGCCGCTCTGGGCGACGTCGTACACGAACTGGTGGTTGCCCGGGCGATAGTCCACATCCAGGTAGCGCCAGCCGAGCCCCAATCCCAGCTTGGGAGTGAAGTTGTAGGTGAACAGGCCAACCACCTGGTAGTCCAGATTCGCTCCACCGCCGCCGGCATCACCCCCTACCATGACCGCCGCCTTCGGCGAGAGAGGCACTGTGAATCTCGCACCGCCCAGGCCATCCACCCAGTTGGCTGAGCGCGAATTGCTCGAACCCGGACGGTACCAGCGCCAGTTCGTTGCTCACATACCAGTAGCGAATACCGGCCAACGCGTCGACCTTGAAGTGGTCGCCGTCATATACCCGGTATCCGAACTTCGGGGTAAAGATCGACTCCGTTATGTGAATGATTGACGGAAGTTTGACCGAAGTCATTGAGGGGAATTCCCTTGTCAATACCCAGCTTGACCCAGAAAAAGTCAAAGGGCATGACCAAGCGGCCCTTGTTGAGCTCCACCGCGATCGGTATTACTCCTTTGAGGACGTGGAAGACGTCACTGAATGATTCGTGAATGCTGGCATCGTGGCCAAGCGCCCCGACGGTCCCGTGTATTCCCGGGAACCACCCGTAGATCGAGACCGCGCCGCGCCAACCGTCGTACGTGGTGGCGGAGGCACCCTGCTGTGGAACCGGATTCGCCGGCAGAGGGTCGGCAGATGCCGCAGGAGTCGCGGCTGAAGAATCTGCGGGACCTTGTGCGCTGACGGGCACGCTTGTCAGCACGGTCATGATGATTGCTGCGAGGAGTGCAAAATACACTTTGCGGTGCAAGTTCATTTCATTGTCTCTTTCGGATGGTCGCGATTGCAGGCCGAGAGGCCCTAGATCGCCAGGTTTGTAGACCTCTCTCATGAAGGACTATCACTTGAAGGATTATCACTGCCGGCGCAACATGACGCCTGACAGAACCTAGTGTCTTCACACAACTTACGTTTTTCGCACGAAGAACGCAGACTACCTGCTATCGAAAAGTATGCCACGTCAGAAATTGCCATTCCAGAAGGTACGTACAACTTATGTGGGATGCGGTGAGCGGTGACCGATCTGGAGTTCGTTACGTTTCTTCTTACTCGCGCTGCTAACGCACTTCGAGATCGATAAATCGATGCGTCAATGCTTCTTGTGCTTGCCGTTGTGATCGTGAAGTGCCAGATCTTCAGCCGCGTTGTCATCGTAGTCCTCTAACTCAGCCATCAAGCCCTCGTCCGTCAAGTCTAACGGATGCGAGTTCTTCCAGTCGGCATGAGTCACCTCGTGCAGGCGGCCCACGACGTCTTCGTCCCGGACCTCGATGGCACATTCCCTTCGGCTGTCAAAGCTCCCCGGGGCAAGGTTGATGGAGCCCACGATCCCGCGGACGTTGTCCGCCAGCAGCAGCTTGGCGTGAAGCTTGAGCCCCTTCAGTTTGTGAACCTTTACGCCGACGTCGTCGAGGATGCGCAACCCGCCGACGCCTTCGAGCAGCTTTTCCTTCTTGAGCTTGTGGGCGGGCCGGGCCATGACGTGGACTTTGACTCCACGTTCAGCGCTTTCACCAAGCGCTCGATAATGACTGGGTCCTGGTAGCGCTCATTCTGCAGCCACAACGTATGTTTGGCTTGATCAATGAACTGCCCGATGCGCTGGCGCCCGTTGCCCACGCACCAGATCAGGTGCGAGTGGTCGCCGGGGGTGAACGGCTTGCGGTTCCAATCGGCGTCGAAACACTCCATGATCTCCGCCACTTCGTGTTGCGCAGTGGTGACGACCGCGTAGTCGCGCGTCTCCGTCAGGTTTCGGGGCTCCCAGTTGAACGACATCACGAACGCGGCCTGCGTCATCGACCACCATGGATTTCTCGTGAGTGAGATCGAAAGCGGGATTGCTGTCGAGCACGTTGACTCCTGACGAACTCAGAAGCTTGCGGCTCTCCTCGTTCTCCGACTCACCGCTGCGACGAGCCGGATTCAACATGACCCTCACGTCGACGCCGCGCTTGTGGGCCGCGATCACCGTCTGGAGAATGGCCGGATCGGAGAAAACAAACATCTTGATGCGCAGCGAGCGAGTTGCCTGGTTGATGGCGTCCAGCATCGGGCGCGCGGAATCGTCGGGAAGTACAACTAATGAACGGGACATGTCATTCCTATTTTAGTGGTATGGGCGTCAAGTTCGTTCAAGCACACAGAAGACCTTTAGGCCTCGGCCGTCGCCTTTGCCGCTTCCTCAAATTGGGTGCGGTGCAGTTGCGCGTAAATGGCATTCTTTGCCATCAGTTCGTCATGCGTGCCGCTTTCTGCCACGACGCCTCCGGCGATCACGATAATCTGGTCGGCATCGCGAATGGTGGTCAGGCGATGCGCAATGGTGACGACGGTCCGCCCCTTCATCAAGCGTTCCAAGGCCTCGATCACCAGCTTCTCGGATTCGCTGTCGAGGGCCGCGGTCGGCTCATCGAGCAACAGGATCGGGTTGTTGCGGACCATCACGCGGGCGATGCCGATACGCTGCCGCTGACCGCCGGACAATGTGGAGCCGCGCTCACCCACCATGGTTTCGTAACCCTGGGCCATCTTTGAGATGAACTCGTGGGCATTGGCGAGTTCCGCCGCCGCGATGATTTCGTCGCGACTCGCGGTCGGACGGCCGAAGGCTATGTTCTCGGCGATGGTGCCGCGAAACAATGCCGTGTCCTGCAGAACATAGCCAATGTGCTCGCGCAGCGACTTCAGCTTGAAATCACGAACGTCATGGCCGTCGATCTTGACCGAACCCTTGGTGGGATCGTAGAAGCGCGGGATCAGGCTAACCACGGTTGACTTGCCGCTACCGGTCGGCCCCACGATGCCCACCAGTTGGCCGGGCTTGATGGTAAAGCTGACATCCTGCAGCACGGGATTCTTGCACGTCGTAAGCGAAGGCAACGTGCTCGAATACGATCTCACCAACTACGGGCGGTGCGTCGATGGCGTCCGATTTTTCCGGAATGATGGTGTCGGTTTCGAGAATCGCACGGATACGCTCCACTCCCACCGCCGCCTGTGCGATCGCGTTGGTTGTGGTGGCGAGGTCTTTGACGGGCTTGAAGAACTTGTTGAGGTAGGAGAGATATACGGTCAGAGCGCCCACTGTCATGATTCCGGCCAATATCAGATACGCGCCGCGCCACAGCACCACCGCGGTGCAGACCGCTACCGTAACCGTCACCACCGGCGATAGAACCGCCTTAATGCTGCGGGCCTTGAGCGCAGCGCCGACGGTTGCCTGGCTTACTTCTCGAAGTTCCTCCTGCTCGGTATCCTGCCGTCCGAATGCCTTGACGGCCTGCATCGATTCCAGGCCCTGCTGCACGACAGCGACGATATCGGATTGGTCCTTGCGGACCTCGTGCGTTGCCTTCTTCACCGCTTTCTTGAAGCGTGAAACGAAGAGCAGAAGGAAAGGCGTGATTCCGACGGCGATCAGGGTGAAGTCCCAGTTCAGCCAGAACATCAAGGCCAGCATGCAGACAATCGTCAGCATGTCGACGAGGATGTTCAACGTCGATGACGACGCGAAGCCCTGGATCGTCTGGATGTCGGTTGTGATGGTACTCAACATTGTGCCGGTCTGGTGGGTGTTGTAGTAGCCCAGCGACAACCGTTGCAGGTGGTGAAAGGTGCGCATGCGCAGGTCATGAGCCACATACTGGCCGACGCTCTCGGTGTAGTAGTTGTCGATGTATGTGGCGATCGCGCCGAGAACCGCGATCAAGACGAAGGCCAATGCGGCCAGCGCCGCGATATGCATCTGATGCTTGCCGTCCATCCAGGGATGGAGCAGGTCAGCCAGCCAGGGCGACATCTTGTGGTGCCCGACCACGTTATCGATGATGATCTTCAAGGGCCATGGAGTAGCGAGGCTCATCGCCGTCTCCACCAGCATGGCCAGCAGAATGATCAGCAGGATCCCCCGATAGGGACGAACCAGTTCGCGGATAAGGCGTATCATGCGATTCTCTTTGGGCGCGGGCGCATGCGGTCATCGTTCAACCCGCGCGTTGAAATCGTCGGCTAAAACTGGATAGTAGCTACTCTTGCGGTCGCCGTGCAAGCTTGGGATTCCGGCTGAAAGCAAGAAAGGGCAGCGCGTATACGCTACCCCTTCTTCTACTGTAGAAGGCCGCACCCACCGACGCCCAAGTCTTGCGACGGGGCGCAGCACAATAGCCCAAGTTCGCCCTATTTCTTGGTGTTAGCGGCTGCAACCTTGTGCTTCGTTGGGCTTGCGGCCTTGGCGGCAGCCTCCTCGCCCGCGCTGGGCTTGATCTGCAGAATCCAACTGTCCTGCGTATCCGAAATGCTCCCAAACGCGACCGAGTTCAAATAGTCGTCCTTTCCGTACTTGTTGAAGGTGACCTCGATCTTGTTGACCGCTTTTTCGGCCGGGATCGCGTCGAACGGGAGAACAACTTCATGCTTGCCCTTATCGGCCTTGAGTACCAGAGTGCCAGGTCCCACGCTCTGCGTAATGTGGTAGGAACCGGCCGGCATTTTGGTATCGCCCGCATAAAACGCCATCGGCGCCGTGAAACTTACGTTGAGCTGATCGCCATTGAAAGTGTTCTGCGCCGCTGCTGGTATCACCGCAACCAGCCCCACCAACCCAGCAAGGACAATCATCGTCCACAAATTCTTCATTTGTTCCTCCATGTAGGCCTTAGCCGGCCATTTTGTCGTATTTCAGTGCGACTGGACTATGCGTCCCGCCTTTGTTACATACTTCAACCCGCAATACACCGTAAACTTCGACAACAGCACTACCCGTCAGCAAAACCGTTTCACCCAGACTGACGAGAACCAACTCTCTCCTGACCTGTCACAGAATGATGCGGTGGTGCCTAGCTCAGTGCCGGATGGCATAAAGCTTACTAGCAAACCCTCGAAAACTCATCTAGAAAATTGGGCCGCCTATGCCAACTCCAATTCGATCGCTTTCGCCTCCGGATCGAGCCTGGCAATTCGGAAACTGCGAATCTGCCCGGCACGCACCGGTTCCGGCTTGGATGGACCCCCGCCTGTGCTGCCCTTCCAGCGGGCCATCAGCATGGAACTCAACGCTGACACGTCGGCTTTTGCCTCACCGCCGGCCTCCTGCTTTGGCAACCCAGCGGGAATTGGACAACTAGCGAATACGCCCTCCCCCAACTCTACCCGCGCCACCGCTTCCGATACGTCGGTCAAACGTCCAGTAACCAGGTCGCCCGCTTTGTGTTCCGCGAGGTATTCGTCCAGGTCGGTGGGAACCAGCTGTTTCATGCTCAGCCGGATCAGCCGCTTTTCGGTATCGACGGCGATCACCTGGGCCTTGACGCTCTGTCCGACCTTCAGCACCTCCTGCGGATGATTCAGCCGCTTCTCAGCGCTGATCTCGCTGATGTGGACCATACCCTCGACTCCATCGGAGAGTTGCACGAACGCGCCGAACTTGGGGAGACTGGTGACCGTCCCTTCGACTGCCGATCCAACCGCGAAACGCTGCGCGACATCGGCCCAGGGGTCCCCCAGCGCCTGCTTGATGCCCAGCGAGATGCGCCGCTCGTCCACCTTAATTCCCAAGATTACGACCTCGACGACTTCGCCCGGCTTCACGAGATCGCTGGGCGTGCGTACCTTCTTGGCCCAAGACATCTCCGAGATATGGACCAGGCCTTCCACCCCGGGTTCCAATTCGACGAAGGCCCCAAAGTCTGCGATACGGGAGACAGCGCCGCGCACGCGATCGCCCGTCTTGTACTTGTCCGGCACGGAATCCCAGGGATGCGGCAGCAGTTGCTTCATCCCGAGCGAAATGCGCTGCTTTTCGGTGTCGACCTTCAGGACCCTGGCTTCGATGTCCTGCCCCACCGACAACACGTCTTCCGGCTTGCTGATGCGGCTCCAGGCGATGTCGCTGACGTGTAACAGTCCATCCACTCCGCCCAGATCGACGAACGCGCCATAGTCAGTGAGGCTGCGAACGGTGCCGTGCACCGTATCGCCTTCGCTGATCTCGGAGTAGCGGCGTTCTTTGCCGGCGCGCTCCTCTTCTTCCGCCAGAGCGCGGCGATCGACCACAACGTCTTCTTCCGTCACGTCGAGCTTGGTGATGCGGCAGCGGATCTCCTGACCCACGAGCTTTTCTAACTCCGCGGCGTCCCTCGTTCCGCTGCGCGAGGCGGGCATGAACGCGCGCACTCCAACGTCAACGCTCACGCCACCCTTGATCACACCGGTGACGGTACCCATGATCGTCGCTTTTTCGGTGAAGGCTTTTTCCAAGGCGGGCCAGTCTTTGGGCCGCGAAATCCTGGTGCGAGAAAGCTCATAGTAGCCGTCGGGATCGCGTCCCTTAACGGAAACCAGCAGCTTGTCGCCCGGCTTGACGTCTTCGCCTTTGCTTTGGAACTCAGCCAGCGGAAGGATGCCTTCGCTCTTGAAGCCAATGTCAAGCAGTACCGAATCGGCGGTGATGGCAATCACTGTGCCTTCAAGCTGTTTGCCGCCGTCTTCAGCGAGGCGTGCGTGGCTGTGCTCGTACTGCGACAGGAGGTGGTCGAAGGTTTCGCTAGATTCGAGGGCAGGTTGATCTTCTGGATTGTCTGTATCGGACATATCGGGTTACGGTCTGATCGAAGGATGACCGTAACCAGAATAGCAGCGGTCCACACCCTTTGCTCAAACCAGCAACGTTCGATCCGAGCACGCGCTGGCAGATGGTCGCCGGAGAACGAGACCGGCCGTGATGCAATAGAATCCAGGAATGGCCCGTCGCATCTCTTCCCTGCAATTGACAAAGATTATTGTCTTCCTAGTCCTTCTGACTGCGGCCGCAACCTACGCGGTCGCCGCTCAGTATTGGATGTACATCGGCACCTATACCGACAAGGGCAGCAAGGGCATCTACGTCTACCGTTTCGATCCTGACACCGGAAAGACCGACGCGATCGGATTGGTCGCCGAGACGGCGAACCCCTCTTTCCTTGCCGTTGATCCGAACAACAAGTATTTGTATGCGGCGAATGAGACGGACAATTTCAAGGGCGGCCACACCGGCGCCGTGAGCGCGTTTGCCGTCAACCGCGCTACCGGCGGCCTCACCCTGTTGCAGCAAGTCTCGTCATTGGGCGCCGATCCGGCCCATCTGTCTCTCGACAAGACGGGACGTTATCTACTGGTCGCGAATTACACCAGCGGGAACATCGCGGCGTTTCCCATCGAGAGCGATGGACGGCTCGGGCCGCACTCTGCGTTCGTGCAGCACACCGGTTCCAGCGTTAACAAAGAACGGCAAGCGGGCCCGCACGCTCACGACATTCTGCCCAGCAATGACAATCAGTTTGTTCTTACGGCCGATCTTGGACTCGATGAATTGCTGGTGTACCGCTTCGACCCGAAAAACGGCTCATTGACGCCGGACGACCCCGCGTTTGCGAAGGTAAGTCCAGGGTCGGGTCCGCGTCACTTCGCGATCGCTCCGTCCGGAAAGTTCGTCTATCTGGTCAACGAAATGTCGTCGACCGTGACTGTGTTTGCCTACACCGCCGACTCCGGACGGCTCAAGGAACTGCAGACCATCTCGACCCTGCCTGCGGGATTCAAAGGCGAGAACACCACCGCCGAGATCGCGTTGGATGCCGCCGGGAAGGTTCCTGTATGTGTCGAATCGAGGCGACGACACCATTGCGGTGTTCGCGGTTGACCCGCACAACGGGACGCTGTCGTTGGTGGAACGCGTGCCGACCGGCGGCAAGACTCCTCGCCACTTCACGCTCGACCCGACCGGAAAATGGCTGCTGGCGGCCAATCAGGACTCGAATTCCATCACATTCTTCCGCATCAATCCCAGCAATGGGAAGCTGACCCCAACCTCGCAGACCTTACAAGTGGCCTCGCCAGTCTGCGTGGTCTTTGTACCCGTCGAGTAGTGCATCTAGCAGCAGGCGCCTTAGCTAGCAGGCTCGCCGGCAGCAGCACGGTCCACGATCACCACGGCTTGCTCGCGGCTAACTCGTCCGGCCGGAATCGTTGTATCGCCCGCGCGCAGTCTTGGCAGCATCGTCAACTTTTCACTTCCAGTCGCCAGCCAGAGGATCTTTCGCGATCGATTCAGGGCTGGGTACGTCAGCGTCATACGACGATGTCCCATGTAGACGCCGGTCACTCCGACATCGGAATCGGTAAGGTTGAGCACCGGATCTCCGGGCACCAGCGACGCCGTGTGGCCGTCGGGACCTAGTCCGAGGTGCGCGAGATCGAGCACGGCCGGAATCCCCGCGACATTTCGCAGCGTCTGTGCGTACTGCTTTGCGGCAGCGTCCAGGTCCGGCAACTCCACCGGCATGGCATGAATCTGTTCGCGCGTTATGGGAGCGTGTTCGAGCAGGCTCTCATGCAGATGAGTGAGAT
Organism: uncultured Acidobacteriaceae bacterium; assembly: GCA_963758255.1. Classification (GTDB taxonomy): domain Bacteria; phylum Acidobacteriota; class Terriglobia; order Terriglobales; family Acidobacteriaceae; genus DASRAA01. The sequence goes on along the minus strand of CAVWUX010000001.1, from coordinate 356,400 downwards.
TTCGATCGGGATCGCCGGCCGGAGCCACGCGTTCATCGATCTGGAAGACCTGCACTCCGCCCCAGGGTACGTCTTCGTTCGCGAGCGCGCGCAACATGACCCAGGGAGTATGGCCTCCGCTGACCGCCATGATGAATCGCCCACGGGCCGCGACTGCCGCTCGAGCATCCTGGGCAATGATCGCGGCGGCTCTCGACGCGGCCGCCGCGGCATCAGCAAGCACTTCCAACGTCATATCAACTCTCCAGTTCCAAATGCGAGAGGGTTGCGGCTATTTCTCCGGCTTCTCCAGATGTCCGCCGAATTGGTAACGCATCGCCGAAAGCAGCTTGTTCGCGTAGTCGCCCTCGCCCCGCGAGCTGAAGCGCTCGTAGAGCGCCGTGGTCAGCACCGGCGTCGGCACAGCCTCGTCGATCGAGGCCTTGATGGTCCAGCGGCCTTCGCCTGAATCCGAAACGCGGCCCCCGAACTTCGTGAGATTGGGATCTTCGATCAGCGCCAAGGCGGTCAGGTCCAGCAACCACGACGCAATCACACTGCCTCGCCGCCAAACTTCAGCCACATCGGCCAAGTTGAAGTCGTACTGGTAATGTTCGGGATCGCGCAGCGGAGTGGTCTCGGCATCAGTATCGTGCTTTTGCTTGCCGACGTTCGCGGAGCGTATCACGTTGAGCCCTTCTGCATAGGCCGCCATGATGCCGTACTCGATTCCGTTGTGCACCATCTTCACAAAGTGACCACCGCCACTGGGCCCGCAATGCAGATAGCCCTGTTCGGCCGTGCCTCCAAGCTTCTCGCGGCCCGGAGTCCGCGCAATGTCGCCAATACCGGGGGCGATGGTCTTGAAAATGGGATCGAGATGCTGCACCGCGGCGTCGGGTCCACCGATCATCATGCAGTAACCGCGCTCCAGTCCCCAGACGCCGCCGCTGGTGCCGACATCCACATAGTTAATGCCTTTCGGGGTCAACTGCTTGGCGCGGCGAATATCGTCGATGTAATAGGAGTTTCCACCGTCGATCAAGATGTCCCCGGCTTCCAGAAACGGCACGATCTCAGCAATTGTCGAATCCACCACGGCTGCAGGAATCATCAGCCAGATCGCCCGCGGCTTCTGCAGTTTGCTCACGAAATCCTTGATCGACGACGATCCAACCGCGCCCTCTTTTGCCAACTCCTCCACTGACTTGGGCGACATGTCGAAGACCGTGCAGCTATGACCAGCCTTCATCAATCGCCGCACCATGTTGGCGCCCATTCTTCCCAGCCCTACCATTCCGAGTTGCATGAATCGCGTTCTCCTTATGTAAAGTCGTTCGAACCGCTATTTGCGCGCGCGGTAGCGACGGATCTGGTTGTTCGTCGAACTGTCGTGTCCGAGAGTAGTGTCGTCCTTGCTTTCCAGTTCGGGGATGATTCTCTGCGCCAGCACCTTTCCCAGTTCCACGCCCCACTGGTCGAATGAGTCGATGCTCCAGATTGCGCCCTCGGTGAAAACAATGTGTTCGTAAAGCGCAACCAGCTTTCCGAGAGTTTCCGGGGTAAGCTCGTCGACCATGATCGTATTCGACGGACGGTTGCCTTCGAACACGCGGTGCGGCACCAGCCAATCGGGCGTGCCCTCGGCTTTCACCTCGTCCGCGGTCTTGCCGAACGCCAGCGCCTCGGTCTGAGCAAAGACATTTGCCATTAGCAGGTCATGGTGGCGGCCCAGCGGATTGAGCGTCTTGTAGAAACCGATGAAGTCACACGGGATCAGCTTCGTGCCCTGATGGATCAACTGATAGAAGGAGTGCTGGCCATTGGTTCCCGGCTCACCCCAGTAGATGGGCCCCGTCTGGTAGTCGATCTCCTTGCCGTTGAGCGTCACGTGTTTGCCGTTGCTCTCCATCGTGAGCTGCTGCAGGTAGGCTGGAAAGCGCTTCAGATACTGCTCGTAAGGCAACACGGCAACCGTCTGCGCGCCAAAAAAGTCGTTGTACCAGACTCCCAGCAGGCCCATCAGTACCGGCAGGTTGCGCTCAAATGGCGCGGTACGAAAGTGCTCGTCCATCTGGTGGAAGCCGTCGAGCATTGCGCGAAAATTGTCTGGTCCGATGGCCAGCATGGTCGAAAGGCCGATGGCTGAATCCATCGAGTAGCGGCCGCCAACCCAATCCCAGAACTCGAACATGTTGGCGGTGTCGATCCCAAACTTCGTTACCTCGGCGGCGTTGGTCGAAACCGCGACGAAGTGCTTCGCGATTGACGACTCGTCCCCTCCCAGCCCCGCCAGCGCCCAGTCTCGCGCGGTATGGGCGTTCGTCATGGTTTCCAGGGTCGTAAAAGTCTTGGAAGAAACGATGAACAGCGTCTCCGTGGCATCGAGGCCGTAAACCGCCTCCGCGAAATCGGTGCCATCGACGTTTGATACGAAGCGAAACGTCATCTCCCGCTGGCTGTAGTGCCGCAGCGCTTCGTAGGCCATGACCGGGCCCAGATCGGAGCCGCCGATGCCGATGTTGATGACGTTCCGAATGCGCTTGCCGGTGTGTCCTTTCCACTCGCCGCTTCGAACGCGATCGCAGAATGCCGACATCTTGTCCAGCACCGCATGAACGTCAGGAACCACATTCTTGCCGTCGGTCTTGATCACTTCACCCTTCGGCGCTCGCAAGGCCACGTGCAACACCGCGCGCTTCTCCGAGACGTTGATCTTCTCGCCGCGAAACATGGCGTCGATCCGATCGCGCAGGCCCGACTCTTCTGCCAGTTGCAGTAGAAGTTTCAGCGTCTCTTCAGTGATGCGGTTCTTGGAGTAATCCAGAAGAATGCCGGCGGCCTCGGCGGTAAAGCGCTCGCCACGAGTCGGGTCGTCAGCGAACATCTTGCGGAGATGTATTTCGCGGACCTGTTTGTAATGAGCGGCCAGGGCTTTCCATGCGGGACGGCGTGTAAAACCTTTCAACCTGCCTGCCATCATCTTGCTCCTGTTGCTTGTGCTTTTTTACTGCAGGGTCGAGTGGAAGACACCTCTCCACCTGCTACAGGCTATCCGGCAAACGAGAAGCGACTCGTGACGCCGCTTCTCCCGATGCCAGACCAGAAGGCGCAATCCCCATGATGCAATCCCGTCGAGGCTATTTGAGTACTGCGCTCTTGGATTCGATCACTCCCATGAGTTCATTCCAGGAGTTCGAGAACGATTTCGCTCCTTCGACCTGAAGCTGGGCGCCGAGGGCGTCAATGTCGATTCCAGCCTTGGTAAACTGCTTTAGTACCTGCTCGCAGTCGCCGCCATCGACGGGCATCACCGCTCCGACCTCGCCGTGATCAGCGAATGCTTTTAGCGTGGCTTCGGGCATGGTATTCACCGTATCGGGCGCGGCCAGGGCCTTAATGTAGAGAATGTCGGAAGCCCGCGGATCTTTGGTTCCCGTGCTTGCCAGCAGGAGCCGCTGCGGGTTGTAGCCTGCCTGGACGATCTTTTTCCAACGCGGCGTAGTCAACAACTCGCGATAGGCTTTGTACGTCCGTTGCGCGATTGCAATTCCCAATTTGTCGCGCAACTCCTCGGGCACCTTGTCCGCCACCGCAACGTCCCAGCGGCTGATGAACACCGATGCCACCGATCCCACGTTGGTCGGAAGTCCGGCAGCAATACGCCGCTCGATGCCCTTCAAATACGCGTCAGCGGCCGCCAGGTAGTGCTCCCGCGAGAACAGCAGGGTCACATTGATGGAGACACCCGCGAAAATGGCTTCCTCGATCGCCGGGAGACCCTCCGGCGTGCCGGGAATCTTGATAAACAAATTGGGGCGGGCGGCGCGGGCATGCAGGTCCTTAGCAGCCGCCAGTGTCGTGTCGGTGTCGTAGGCCAGCAGCGGAGAAACCTCCAGCGACACCCATCCGTCCACACCTTTGGTCTGGTTGTGGATCGGCCGGAATAGATCCGCAGCGCGCGTCAGGTCGTCCAACGCCAGATCGAAGAACAGATTCTCGCCTGAAAGGCCCTTACTCAAACCTTCCTGTATAGCTCGATCGTAGGCAGCGCTCTTCTTGATCGCCTGGTCGAAGATCGTGGGATTCGACGTCAGTCCAGTCACCGAAAGTTCGTCGATGTATGTTTTCAGGGTGCCGTTATTCAGCAGGTCGCGCGTGATGTTATCGAGCCAAAGACTCTGCCCCAGATCCTGGAGCGCTTGCGTCGCTTTCATATTTTGCCTCCTCATCATGATGTCCTCGAAGTTACCAGTCCGGAGCCACACAGACAACTGGGATTGGGTCCGGCTGCAATCATCCATGATCCCACAGATTGACCCCTCGACACCCGATGCGCGCATGACTTTAATGCGCATCTGACGGTAGGTCGAACTGATTCACACCACGGCGACGTCGGATCTTGGCCCTGTCTGGCGTCGCTCGAGCCTCGCCCGGAAGTCAAACCCATGTTTCTGTAGATGTGCGGGGAGACGCGTGGGATTCGGCGCTCGACAAGCAACGTCCCCATGTAACAGAGGATGCTTGCACGGGTCGGCACTTGAATCAAACATGCTAGATCAGACGGGAAACCGATGCAGCGAGGGCAGTGTCCTGCTAACCGCGCACTGTGAACCGACGGGATTAATATGGGGTGAAGCGCATGGAAAACACTTTCTCTTCTGCCGAACTTGACCGTAGATTCGGAATTCACGGCATCGCCCGCATCGTCGAGGGCAACGGAGGGTTGCCCAAGGTGCGCATCACTTCTCCGTCCGCCGTCGGCGAAATGTATTTGCACGGCGCCCACGTCACCTCCTGGCAACCCAGCGGAGCCGACGAGTTGCTCTTCCTCAGCGCGAAATCCCGCTGGCAGGAGGGTATCGCCATTCGCGGAGGCGTGCCCATCTGCTTCCCCTGGTTTGGCGACAAGAGCAACGATCCGAAAGCGCCGGCGCACGGATTTGTCCGCACAAAGTCATGGCAGCTTGACGGCATCGCGCTTTCGGGAGATGCCGTCACCGTTACCATGTCCACCGGCAGCGATGCAGGAACAAAGCAGTGGTGGCCAGCCGATTTCCATCTGGTCTATCACGCCACCTTTGGGCCGGCACTCAGCTTGGAGCTGGAACTCCACAACATCGGCACAACTCCTCTTCGTTTTGAAGAGGCGCTGCATGCCTACCTCCGAGTAGGAGGCGTGCGCATGGCGCGCCTGGCCGGCTTGGATGGCGTTCACTATCTCGACAAGACTGACGCCTACCGCGAAAAAGTCCAGCAGGGCGACGTTGTACTGTCAGGTGAAGCCGACCGAGTATACCTCAACACCCGCAGCCCTCTGGAGTTAGCAGACCCTGTGCTTAGCCGGCGTCTCCGCCTTGCGAAAGACAACTCGCTGACAACGGTCGTTTGGAACCCTTGGACGGACAAAGCCAAAGCGATGGCAGATCTGGGCGATGATGAGTGGACCCACATGCTCTGTGTTGAATCCAGCAATGTGCTCGATTTCGCTGTCGAAGTCGCTCCCGGTGCTCGGCACCGAATGAGCGCTGTCATCCAAATCGACGATGTCTGATCCCGCGCGCCCATCCCCCCGTAACTGAACCAGGCCCGAATCGGCCTCTCCCCGTATAGAATCTTGTTTCCGCCATGCTGGAGAAGATCAATCTCAAGAAGAAGCTTTCCCGGAAAGAATTCAAGCGCGTCCTCCCGGGGCTGCAGACTCGTCTCTACGACCTTGAAAAAGCATGTTGGGACCACGGCGTTCCTTCCATCGTGGTCTTCGAAGGTTGGGACGCCTCCGGAAAGGGCACTACCATCGCCGCACTCACCCAGCGGCTCGATCCTCGCGGTTTCAAGCTCTATCCCGTCACCAGCCCTCGCACCTACGAGCAGCAGCGTCCCTGGTTGTGGCGCTTCTGGCTCAGGGTCCCCAACCGCGGCGAGATGGTGATCTTCGATCACAGCTGGTACGGCCGCGTACTGGAAGAGCGTGTGCAAGCCGCAATCCCCGTGAAGTCCTGGAGACAGGCCTACCGCGACATCACCGAATTCGAGCGCATGCTGGCTGACGACGGAACCGCCATCCTGAAATTCTTCCTGCACATCAGCAAGAAGGAACAGGAAAAACGGTTCGAGCTGATTGAGTCTGACCCGCTGGAAGCGTGGCGCGTCACCGCCGCCGACTGGGCGCGCCACAAGAAATACCAGCAATACCTCGCCGCCTACGAGGACATGCTGGAGCTGACCGAGTCCGAGTTCGCACCCTGGACCATCGTCGAAGCCAAATCGAAATGGCACACCCGCCGGAAAGTCTTTGAAACCATCATCGCCACCTTGGAAAGGCGCCTTGGCGACAAGGCTCCGCCTCCGACGGCTCCTTCGGTGGATTCGTCGAAGGACGCGCAACTGAGAGCGGCCATGGAGTCGCTCAGCGGAGACCGGCTCTAATGTTGGAGACCATTGATCTCACGCGGAAGCTCGATCGCGAATCGTATGTGCGCGAAGTATCGCGGCGCCAGATCCAGCTTCGCGAACTCGGCTACCAGGTCTACCTGCAAAAGCGTCCGGTCATCCTCGTCTTCGAGGGCTGGGACGCCGCCGGCAAGGGCGGGGCCATCAAGCGAATTACCGAGAAGCTCGATCCCAGAGGCTACGTGGTGTACCCAATTTCCGCGCCGCAAGGGGAAGATAAGACCCGCCACTATCTATACCGCTTCTGGCGGCGGCTGCCCGAACGGGGACAAATCGCAATCTTCGATCGCTCCTGGTACGGGCGCGTGCTGGTCGAGCGCGTCGAAGGCTTCGCGTCAGAAAACGAATGGAAGCGGGCCTACAAAGAAATCAACTCCTTCGAGCGGCAATTGCACGATTTCGGCGCCGTTCTGGCCAAGTTCTGGATCCACATCTCGCGCGAGGAGCAGCTTCGACGCTTCGAAGAACGCAAGGCCATTGGCTACAAAGCCTGGAAGTTGACCGATGAAGACTGGCGCAATCGACAGAAATGGGGCGTCTACGAGGATGCCGTCGAAGACATGCTGGTGAAAACGAGCACCACCGGCTCCCCCTGGACGTTGATCGAAGGCAATGACAAATACTGGGCCAGGACCCGGGTGCTTTCGCAATTAGTAAAGATACTGTCGGCCGAGCTGCACTATGCGCCCGCCGATCCACTCGGCAAGGGCCGGAAGAAAAGTAAAGCCAAACCCGCAGGCAATCCCCACGGTTGATGCCCTTACAGGGGCCTGCAGGCTCGCATTCAACAAGTCACCTTCACAATTACCACCCCAGCACAGCGGTTAGAGTTGTTCCACGTGGAACTCGACTACGCCTTCGCCATCACGATGGTATGCGGGCTCATCGGCACCGGATGCGCCGTAACTCCAGCGAATCCCGCCTGCGTGTGCATCTCCGCCAATTCCCGGAAGGTGTAAGCGTCGCCGGCTGCCGTGGATGTCAGCATGGTCATGCTGAAAGCTGCCGGCATCGGTGGCGAAACCCGGTCTTCGTTAGGCACAAATTCCAGCGTCGCTGCACATCCGCCCGGCTTGAGCGAGGCCCGGACTTTCTTCAGCAGCCCGACACAGGTGTCGACGCCGAAGTGGTGCAGGAAATTGGTGAGCAGCACCGCGTCGTAAGGCTCGCCGAAATCTACATCAAATGCGCTGCCCGGGAGCATGTCGTAGCGGTCGTGCACTCCTGCCAGGCGCGCGTTTTCGAGAGCGACCCGCAACACCGGCAACCAGTCCAACCCGGTCACGTGCGCCTGCGGATTCTGTTTGGCGATTTCGATGCCGAACAATCCGTGGCCGGCGGCAATATCGAGCACGCGCATTGGTCCACTGCGGCCCTCCAGCACGATTGCTCCCAGCGGCCCCGCCAGCGGCGCCATCATGGGCGCCATGCTTTGGGCGAATTCCACCCACACCGGATTCTCAGGCTCGACCGTACCCTCGCCAGGCAGCACCGTTCGGCCGCTGCGAACTATGTCAGCAAGTCTTTCATAAGGCTCGCGCAGCGCAGGAAGCGACAGGAACCCGACGATCGAAGCCAGGCAATGCGGTGAGTTGGGATCGAGAAACGCCGCGCTGGACGGCGTATGCTGGTAGCGCTCGTCGATCTTGTGGAGCAGTCCATGGATGACGAGAAAGTCACACAGGATGCGAATGCCTCGTTCGGAGGCGTTTGCGTGGCGAGCGATTGTGGTCACGTCAGCTGGCCCTTTGCTGACTGCCCCGAACACGTCAAGCTCGATCGCCGCCTTGAGTGCGAAGGTGCGCTGGAAGGCCTGTAGGTTCTCGAAAACAATCGTAGGCGTCAACGGAGCGCCTGTAAGTGCATCAGGTTGCATTGTGGAATCCCACTCTCTGGAAAGGTCTGACCAACTCTCGAGTCCGGTTGAGTATATAACCACTTGAAACAGCAGAGAATTTATAGGTCGGCACCGTACACCGGAATTGCGGCTCCGGTGATATCACCACCCGCTTCGCCGGCGAGCAGGACCACCAAGTCAGCAACGTGTTCCGGTTTGACCCATTTGTCGAACTTTGCCTTGGGCATGGCGGCGCGGTTGGCCGGAGTATCCATCGTGCCCGGCAGGATCGCGTTGGCGCGGATGCCCTTGTCCTTGTTTTCGATGGCAACAGTTTGCACCAGCGAAACCAGCGCGGCCTTCGAAGCTGAGTATGCCACGACGTTCGCTGCCGGCTGCACCGCTTGCCGGCTTCCTATTGCGATAATTCGCCCGTGGCCAGCCTCGCGCATGACCGGCACGACGGCCCGAAACACATAAAAAGCGGCGTTGACGTTAAGGTCCATCATCTTCCGCCAAGTCGCGTCGTCGGTTTGGGCGACGCTTGCGCCTCCGGCAAATCCACCCATCACGTGCACAAGAACGTCAATCCTCTTGAACTGTGCCGCCAGGCGAGCAACCAGATTCTGTACCTCTTCGGGATTCGTGAGATCGGCGCTTACGGGATAGAAGCGGCTATCGTGGGCTTCGCCGGCAGCGATAGAGCGTGCGATGCCAACCACGGTCGCGCCCGCTTTCAGCAGACTTCCAGTGACGAACGTTCCCAGCCCGCCATTGGCGCCGGTCACTAACGCTACTTGTCCCGCAAGGTTCTCAGGCATCTAGTTCTCTCCCTTTCGAACTTCGACCCAACACCCTCGGCCGCGACCCGAAGGGCCATGGCAAGACTTATGATTGTATCGCCGACCGGGCTCGCCAGAGTCACGACAGCAAACCGGTTCTTTTGGTTTCAACCTCAGGCCGCCGCGATAGAATCTCTGAGGTCAGGAGACACACTTGAACAATCCCCCTGCTTCGCTTCCCAGCGATCGCCAGACCCAGCTCAAAAAAGAAGCTGCCGAATATGCCGTGCAATTCGTGCAGTCCGGCATGGTGGTCGGTCTCGGCACAGGCTCGACGGCAATCTTCGCCACGAGGCGCATTGGCGAGTTGCTGCGCACCGGCGCGCTCAAGAACATTACCGGGTTTGCTACCTCCACGGCCACGCAAGATGAAGCGGAGCGTCTCGGAATTCCAATGATGGACTCGTCTCTACCTTTGAAGATCGGTCTCACCATCGACGGCGCCGACGAAGTCGATCCCAAACTGAACGTAATCAAGGGCGGAGGCGGAGCGTTGTTCCGTGAAAAAATTGTGGCCCAGGCCAGTGACCGTGAAATCATCGTGGTGGATGACAGCAAACTGTCGCCCTGTCTGGGAACCCATCACACCCTGCCGGTCGAGGTCAGTCCCTTCGGCTGGCAATCGCAGTTGCGCTTCCTGGAATCGCTTGGCGCCCGCGCCTCAATACGTAAAAACCCTGACGACTCGCAGTTCGTCACCGACTCCGGCAACATGATCTTCGATTGCGACTTTGGTCCAATCGCCGATCCAGCCGGTCTCGGTGCCGCACTCGCAGCGCGCGCCGGAATCGTCGAACACGGGCTCTTTCTCGGCATCGCAAATGACGTAATCGTTGCCGGCGAAGCCAGTATCCGGCACCTGAAACGCGATTCTTGACCTCGCCAGCCTGGCACCGGGTCGGGTCAACGTTGCCATCGCGAACCCTGTTATCATTAAGATAATCGGATGTACGACCTCGACTTTTCGCCGCCAGAAGAACTCACCCTACCGTTATGGCGGTCGCTGGTTCTGAACATCATTGACCGGGTCGCGCCGGAGCGGCTGCCCCCACTGCAATTGACCTCGAAGCCGGTGGATGTGGGACTGATGGTTGGGGACCTGATGGAATTGCCGTGGTATCGCACGGTGTTCACTAACATTGCTGACGTGGTTTCGCCGGAAATGCTTCCGCCGCTGCAATTGGAATCAAGTCCCATCGATGTAGGTGAGTTGCTGGGCGACGAAATCGCCCATCCCTGGTGGCATTCGCTGTTAGGCAACCTGCGCGACCGTATGGCGCCCACAAAGCTTCCGCCGTTGGAGTTGACTTCGCAGCCCTTTGCCCCCTACGAGGCCGACACCTGGTTGCAAATCCTCGATTGGTCGTCGCTACTGGAGGCACCGAAGATTTTCCTGCCTGATGCGCCGGGCGTCGATGTACCCTATGTTCCCGTCGAAGCCATGGCGGAGTTGCCGGTCGCCATACCGGAGTTTGCCCCCGCGATCATCGCCGCGCAAATGCAGTTCAAGCGCGACATTTCGCGCTCGCGCTTCCGCCAGAAGATCTGGATCTCGCTGGTCGCGGCGGAAGTTGTCTTCCTGGTGGTAGCCATCGTCAAGTTCAGCTAAGCCCGCATTGCATTTTTTTCGGGCATGCAGCGCAGCCTCAACCGGACGGCAGGCGTGCCGGCAGCGTGTCTGACAGCGCGCACCAAGAAAACGCGGACAACTTACAGCGCCCGCGTCAATCACCTCTGATCGAAATAAGCTTTAGAGAGCACTCATGTTGGAAAGGAACTCACCGTTGGAGCGGGTCTTTCCTAGCTTGTCGATGAGCAACTCCATCGCTTCTACGGGGGAAAGCGGGTTCAAAACCTTGCGCAATACCCAAATGCGTGCCAGATCCTCTTTCGGAATGAGCAGCTCTTCCTTGCGCGTGCCCGAGCGCTGAATATCGATGGCCGGGAAGGTACGCTTATCGACCAGCTTGCGGTCGAGAATGATTTCCATGTTGCCCGTGCCTTTGAACTCTTCGAAGATCACGTCGTCCATGCGCGAACCGGTTTCGATTAGCGCGGTGGCGCAGATGGTCAGCGAGCCGCCCTCCTCGATATTGCGGGCCGCGCCGAAGAAGCGCTTCGGCCGCTGCAGGGCGTTGGAGTCGACGCCGCCGGAAAGCACTTTGCCGGATGGCGGAACGATGGTGTTGTAGGCACGAGCCAGACGTGTAATCGAGTCCAGCAGGATGACCACGTCGCGTTTGTGCTCAACCAGGCGCTTCGCCTTTTCGATCACCATCTCGGCCACCTGAACGTGGCGCGCAGCCGGCTCGTCGAACGTGGATGAGATAACCTCGCCCTTCACCGAGCGCTGCATGTCGGTGACTTCTTCGGGGCGCTCGTCGATCAGCAGCACGATCAGCACGACCTCCGGATGATTCGTGGTGATCGAGTTAGCCAGGTTCTGCAACAGCATGGTTTTGCCGGTGCGGGGAGGCGCCACGATCAATCCGCGCTGGCCCTTGCCCACTGGGGTCAGCAGGTCCATGACCCGGGCGCTGATGTTTTCCTTCACCGTCTCCAGCTTGATGCGCTCCTGCGGATACAGCGGCGTCAGGTTGTCGAACAGGATCTTGTTGCGCGCTTCCTCGGGAGACTCGAAGTTCACGGCTTCGATCTTCACCAGCGCGAAGTACTTCTCGCCCTCGTGCGGAGGACGCACCTGGCCGCTGATGGTGTCGCCGGTCTTCAGGTCGAACTTGCGGATCTGTGAGGGGGACACGTAGATGTCGTCGGGACCGGGCAGATAGTTGTAATCAGGAGAGCGGAGGAACCCGTAGCCATCGGGAAGGATCTCGAGAACACCCTCGGCGAAGATGTGGCCTTCCTTCTCGCTTTGGGCTTGCAGGATCTTGAAGATCAAGTCCTGCTTGCGGAGACCGCTGGCGCCAGGCAGATCGAGTTGCCGGGCGATCTTGGTCAATTCTGTGATGTTCTTTTCTTTTAACTCTGAGATTGTCATTGTCACCTACGGGGATTCAGCAGAAGGGCAGGCTGGAGGTAATGCGGAGGACGCGCCAAAGGCGCGGCGCGCTTAGGCTGCGCGCCGCTGCGCTTCGGCCACGATCTCCGGTTCCTGAATAACTTCCTGGCGATCAGACACAGCGATATGGTTCAGCACTTCGTTGGTCGTGTCCTGAATCCGCGTGCTGGGCTTGTGAAACTTGCGCGTCGCCTTGGAGGCGAGCTGGCAAAGGGTGTAACGGTTACGCAACGTGTGCACGGCTTCGAAAACCAGTTGAGACCGCATGTAATTCTCCTCTTGTCGTATGAATGACCTGCAAAGAAGTCGCCTTCAGGGTCGCTGCTCCTGCTCATCGGACCGTAGGGGTGAGAACCATTTACCGTCTAGTAGCAGGAAACCACTCGTTTGATGCCGTTGCAGGGATCTCGGTTCGATTTTTTCGCGTCTTGGCGCTCTCCCGAACCGTGCCTTCCCTACCGTCACCTAAGTTGTACTAAGTTACACAGTCCGGCACTGTATCGTGCTGGGGTCTTGCCTTCCCGATTCCTTGGTGGTGGCGTTCAATGTGTGGCCGCTACGGGCAGGACGCCTGGACTGGAACCTACAGGAATGACGCGTTACTCAGAAACTAGTACGTTATCCGCGCGGACATCCAGAGTCAAGAAAATTCGTCCCCCAACCGCTGTCAAAACCGGAAACCGCCATCCGTATCACTTAGACGCCGACACTTCGGAAATGTTGCTACTGTTTTTAACCCTAGCCTCTTCAACATGTTGCGCGGCCACGGCACCGGCGATCAAGTCAAGCACGGGGCCACCTGCCAGGATCTTTATCCTCCGCAAAACTAATGAAAACAGGCAGCTTGTGACCCGAGGAAGGCTCGGATTCTGGCTAGGCCCAAAAAGTACGATCCAAAGTCCGGTACTGGATTGCCTCGGCAAGATGGCCGGGTTCGATCGAGTCGGCTCCCGCCAGATCGGCAATGGTCCGCGACACCTTGAGGATCCGGTCGTGAGCACGGGCTGTTAGCCCCTGCTTGGCCATGGCGCGCTCCAGCAGGTGCTCGGACTCGGTTCCCAATTCGCAGTATTTCCTGATCTCGCGTGAGCCCATCTGCGCGTTTGAGTAGATGCGCTCGCCGCCTCTGGCAAAGCGGTCAAGCTGAATCTCACGGGCCCGCAGTATCCGGGAGCGAATGTCGGCAGAGCTTTCCGGCACGGTCGTGCTCCGCAACTCCCGGTAGTTCACTGCCGGCACGTCGATGTGGATGTCGATTCGATCCAGCAGCGGGCCCGATATCTTGGAGACATAGCGCTCAATAATCATGGGAGTGCAGTGACATTCGCGGGTGCGGTCATTGAAATACCCGCAGGGACAGGGATTCATTGCCGCCACCAGCATGAATCGCGCCGGAAAGCTTAGGGACATCGCAGCCCGGGCGATGGTCACACTACCATCCTCCAAGGGTTGGCGCATAACCTCCAGCACATTTCGAGGAAACTCCGGCAGCTCATCGAGAAACAGCACCCCGTTGTGCGCCAGGGAAACTTCCCCGGGCCGGGGAATCATGCCGCCGCCGATCAGTCCTGCATCGGAAATCGTGTGATGAGGTGAGCGGAAAGGACGCGTGCCCACCAGTCCGCTGGCCGAGTCCAGCACGCCGGCGACGCTGTGGATCTTAGTGGTTTCGAGCGCTTCTTCGAACGTCAGCGGCGGCAGGATGGTCGGCATGCGCTTGGCGAGCATGGTCTTGCCGGAGCCGGGAGGGCCGATCATCAGCAGGTTGTGGCCGCCCGCAGCCGAGACTTCGATGGCGCGCTTGGCCGACTGTTGCCCCCGCACGTCTTTGAAATCAACCGAGAACTGTTGCGATGTTTCCAGCAGTGCATGAGTGTCCATGGTCAAGGGCTGAACCCCGTTGCCGGTGTTCAGCAGGTGCACGACATCCATCAGGCTCTTCACCGGATAGACGGACACGCCCTCGACCATCGCCGCTTCCCGTGCGTTGACTTCCGGAACGATCAGCTTGCGAATCTTGTTGGCACGCGCCGTGACCGCGATGGGGAGGGCGCCACGAACCCCGCGCAGCCCTCCGTCCAGCGACAGCTCGCCGACAAACAGAGCATCCGCCGGGGGCTTGTTGTTCAGGCCGCCATAAGCGCCGAGAATGCCCAGGGCCATCGGCAGATCGAAGCCCGATCCTTCTTTGCGGATGTCGGCGGGCGCAAGATTGATCGTGATGATCGTGGGGGGAATATCGTAGCCGCTGTTTTTCAGCGCGGAACGAATGCGTTCGCGACTCTCGCGGACGGCTGCGTCCGGCAGTCCGACAGTCGTGAACTTGTCGAACTCCGTCTTGACGCTGGAGACATCGACCTCAACCTCGATCAGGTTGGCGTCAATGCCATAGACAGCGGCGCTGATTGTCTTGTAAAGCACAGGGCGACACGCCTTCCCCTCATTCAATATCAGATGGTAACCAAAAATGGTGTGACTACACTCACTGTGTTGCGTGACAAGGACTTGGTAGTTCCCAATTGGCTTCCGCCTGGGTACTTGGCAGTTTCTGCTTGCGCACCAGAGGGGCGTGTGCCAGAATCGCGTTCCTCCAAATACCCGAGCCAGAGGAGGTTTTCCGATGATCAGGCATCCCTTGGGGTTTCTTCTTTGTCTGCCACTGGTTGTTATTCTGTTGTCTTGCTGTTCCGGGGAATTCACGCAGGAAGGCACCGGGCAAGCCGCGTGGATAGACGTTAATAACCCTCCCACTCAGCAGGAGACCACGCAAGCTTGTGTCAGTGCAAAATCCAACGCCCTACAGGCCGCCAAGGGCCGATGTACGGAGAAATATCCTAACTGTCAGTTGGTTTCTTATGACGCGTGCACCACGGCGAACGATACAACCGCTCAAACCGTGAACGCCACGGTGACGGGGCATTTCAGGTGCTGCAGCTAGGCAACCCAGACCTCAACGATGTCGAAAACAGGGGGAGTGCGGAAGGAGTAGGCGGAGAAAAGACCAGCGGAACTCTGAACCGAAGCGCATTGCCCAGATGCGCTACCGAAACGACCTGTGGGTCCTAGAGTTCCGCCGACTGACGAAGTGTGAAGCTCCGATGAACGATTCTGCTCACAAACCACCTGCTGCAGAACAGCAAGCATCCCATTGCTAGGCATTCTGACATCGGACGCGAAACGAACCTATCCCTCTTCCATCGTAGCGCCCTACAACTTAGGTCGTAGCCAAGGCCACGGCCTCGGACATGTTGACGACGATCTCTCTCGCGGGCAACATCCTGCTACCGCACCTCAACCGTCGGATGGGCAGCCCGCTCGGAGAGGGGCTCCGCACTATCCTGCGCATCGACGACGGCAATGGTCGTGATGTTGACTACGTCCTCGACCTCTGCGCCGCGTTGCAGCAGGTGTACCGGCTTCGCCATGCCAGACAGGATGGGCCCCAGCGCTTCTGCTCCGGCCAGTTGCGGCAGTATCCTGGCTGCGATGTTGCAGGATTGCAGGTCGGGGAAGATCAGGACATTGGCTCCCCCCTTCAAAGTCGAAAATGGGAAGACCTCCTCCAGCTTTTTGGCGTTGACAGCCAGGTCCGACTGCACTTCTCCGTCGATGATCAGCGTCGGATCGGCGAATCGAACCAATTCGACCGCGCGACGCACTTTGTCGCATAGCGGGTGCCGCGTGCTTCCGAAGTTCGAGAACGACAGCATAGCGACCCGTGGTTCAACGTCAAAGCGCCGCGCCTCCTGTGCGGTACACAGAGCGATCTCCGCCAGATCTTCGGCGGTCGGCTCGATGTTGACAGTGGCGTCGGCCAGGAAATACAGGTCGCCCTTGCGGGTGATCAGCAGGTAGATGCCGCTGACCTTGTGGATGCCCTCGCGGACCCCGATCACCTGCAAGGCGGGGCGGAGCGTGTCGGGATAGTTCTGAGTTACGCCGGAGACCAACGCGTCCGCGTCGCCCATTCTTCACCATCATGGAGCCGAAGATGTTGCGATGGTTCATGAGCTCGTCGGCGGCGGCAAGGGTGACACCACGGCGTTGCCGCAGCCGATAGAACTCCTGCACGTACTCCTGGCGACGAGCGTAGGTCTCGGGTTCAACCACCATGGCGCCTTCCAGGGAGACACCCAGTTCCGCCGCTGACTTGCGCACTTCGTCGCCATGCCCCAGCAGCACGGGAATGGCGATGTTCTCCTCCAGCAGCACGTGGCAGGCACGCAGGATCTTTTCGTGCGAGCCTTCCGGGAACACCACGCGCTTGGGCTTCGCCTTCGCCTTGTGCACCATAATGCGGATCAATTCATGAGCTTTGCCCAGCCGTTTCTCCAGTTGATCGCGATAGTCGTCGAGGTTGACTGGGTTCCGAGCAACCCCGGACTCCATTGCCGCCTTGGCAACCGCTGTCGCTTCCCACACCAGGACGCGCGGATCAAACGGCTTGGGAATGATGTACTCGGGACCGAACTTGAAACGGCCCACGCCATAGGCGCGGCACACCGAGTCAGGAACGTCTTCCTTGGCCAGCGCGGCCAGCGCATAGGTCGCAGCCAGCTTCATTTCTTCATTGATAGTGGTGGCATGCACGTCGAGGGCGCCGCGGAAGATGAACGGGAACCCCAGAACATTGTTGACCTGATTGGGGAAATCGGAACGGCCGGTGGCCATGATGAGGTCGTCGCGAACCGCCTTCGCTTCTTCGTAGGTAATCTCAGGATCGGGGTTCGCCATCGCGAAAACCACCGGACGCGGCGCCAGTGAGGCGATCATTTCCGGCGTGAACGCGCCTTTCTTCGACAGCCCCAGCAGCACGTCCACTCCCTTGACCGCTTCCGCCAGCGTGCGCAGCGGAGTGTCGTGAGCGAAGCGCTCCTTGTAAGGATTCATGCCTTCCTTGCGGCCCTTGTAGATAACGCCTTTGGTGTCGCAGAGAGTGACGTTCTCGCGCTTGACGCCCAGCGAAACATAATGCTCGGCGCAGGCGATGCCGGAGGCTCCGGCGCCGTTGACCACGACCTTGATGTCTTCAATTCGCTTTCCGACCAGCTCCAGCGCGTTCACGATGGCGGCCCCGGAGATAATCGCAGTCCCGTGCTGATCATCGTGGAAGACGGGGATGTTCATCGTCTTCTTCAGCTTCTCTTCGATGTAGAAGCACTCGGGGGCTTTGATGTCTTCGAGGTTGATCCCACCGAATGTGGGCTCGAGAAGCTGGCAAGTGCGGATAATTTCGTCGGGGTCCTTGCTGTTCAGTTCGATATCGAACACGTCAATGTCGGCGAAGCGTTTGAACAGTACACCCTTTCCTTCCATGACAGGCTTGCCGGCCAGCGCGCCGATGTCGCCGAGGCCCAGGACCGCGGTGCCGTTGGAGACCACCGCAACCAGGTTGCCCTTGGCGGTGTATTTGTAGGCGTCTTGCGGGTTCTTCTCGATTTCCAGACAGGGTTCAGCAACTCCCGGCGTGTAAGCCAGGCTGAGATCGCGTTGCGTCAGGCAAGGCTTGGTGGAGACGACTTCCACCTTGCCCGGGCGGGATCCTTGGTGGTAGTCGAGTGCATCCTGTTTCGTGACCGACATAATGGCCTCCGTGTGAATGATGGGCCGCCAGGGGTGCGGAGAAAAGGAGGCGACGCGGAACGGCCGTGGCAGCTTATGACGGTGCAACGGGCGAGCAACGAACGTCTTGCATTTCAGCGCACACGGGCCCGGCTGAGCCAGGACATGGCCCTCAACCTTCCAGCATGGGCTGAATGTGGCGGCAGGAAATAGTGCAGAGGTCACAATGACGTGTGAGGAAATCACAGTGGACGATGGCCGGGATCAGTGGTCAGTTACCACTGGCCACTCTCTCACGCCCGCAGCAGTATTCCCACAATACTCGCCGACATAAGGTTCGCCAGGGTGCCGGCAATCATGGCGCGAAATCCCAGTCTGGCCAGATCGTGACGCCGGTTCGGCGCGAGCGCGCTCAGTCCGCCGATCTGAATACCGATGGAGCTGAAGTTCGCAAAGCCGCACAGCGCAAAGGTCGCGATAGTCACGGAACGTGGATCGAGCGAAGCCTTTTGCGCGCCCAGCATGGTAAACGCCACCAGTTCGTTCAGCACCATGCGGGTCCCGAGCAGGTTGCCGATGGTAAGACAATCGTGCCAGGGAACGCCGATGAGCCACGCGATGGGCGCGAAGATGACCCCGAAAATGGTTTCCAGCGTTGTGGGAAACCATGGGAAACCGTGCGCGGCCAGGAAATTGTGCGTCCCCCCGAGAATGCCGTCGATCAACGCGATCAGCGCCAAGAAGGAAATCAGCATTGCTGCCACGTTGAGCGCGAGATGCAGGCCGTCAGTTGTACCTTTGGCGGCGGCATCGAGGACGTTGCTGTCCTTGGACTCGAATTCCAGGCCTTCGAGCTTGGTGGTACCGGCGGTCAGTGGCTTCTCGGTTTCCGGCACCAGCATCTTGGCAATCACGATGGTCCCTGGCGCGGTCATGATGACCGCTGCCAGCAGGTGCCGCGCCTCGATTCCGCTGAGGATGTACGCCCCCATGATTCCACCGGAGACATGCGCCATTCCCGCTGTCATGATGACCATCAGCTCCGATTGGGTCACCCTGGGCAGAAACGGGCGAATCGTGAGAGGCGCCTCGGTCTGGCCCATGAAGATGCTGGCCGCCACGTCCAGCGACTCAACCCCGCTGGCGCCCATGAAGCGCATCATCACCTTGGCAAACTGCTTGATGATGAACTGCATTACGCCGTAGTGGTAGAGAATGGCGAAGAACGCAGCGATGAAGATAATTGTGGGCAGAACCTGGAAGGCGAAGATGACGCCGTACTTCGAGTACTTGCTGCCCAGTCCGCCGAAGAGAAACTCCGAACCCACGAACGAGTAGCTGAGCAAACGATTGACTGCATTGCCGGCGACTGTCATCACGCGCTCGCCGTAACCCACCCGCAGAATCAGGATGGCAAAAATGAACTGCAGAGTCAGGCCCACTACGATCGTCTTGCCGCGAATTGCCTTTCGGTCGGTCGAGAACAGGTAGGCGAACAGCAGGATGGCGACGATGCCAAGCACGCCGGTCAGACGCCCCATGCCAACTCCTGAGCGGGTTCGGAAACATCGTCAGTCGGTGGTGCGACAGAACTCGTCAGAGGCGGCTCGGTGGCCGTGCGCGCTTCGATTGTCATGGCGATCAGTCTGCGGGAGCTCCCAGCTCACGTACGATGGCGACGCTTGCGCTGGCCCCGATGCGGTTCGCGCCGGCATCGACCATCTCGGCGACTTGCGCCGCGGTGCGGATGCCCCCCGCCGCCTTCACTCCGATGTCGTGACCCACAACTCCGCGCATGAGTGCGACGTCGGCAGCGGTTGCGCCGGTTGCCGCAAAGCCGGTTGAAGTCTTGACGAAGTCGACGCCTGACTCAACCGCCAGAGCGCAAGCCAGGATTTTTTCTTCCTGAGTCAGCAGCGCGGTTTCGATGATGACTTTCAGGATGGCATCGTGGGCATGCGCCAAATCCGCCAGGCTGCGCATTTCGGTCTGCACCAGGACGCGCTCGCCGGACTTGAGCGCGCCGACGTTAATCACCATGTCGAGATCGTGAGCGCCGTTTTGCGCAGCGGCTTCGGCTTCCGCCAGCTTGGTGACGGTAAGGTTTGCACCCAGCGGGAACCCGATCACGGTGCCGACCTTGACCGGTGATCCGTGCACCTGTGCGGCTGCCAGCGTCACATACGATGGGTTGACCATGACCGAATAGAAGCCGTAGCGCACCGCTTCGGCGCACAGCGCAATCACCTGCGTGCGAGTCGCCCCCGGGGTGAGCAAGGTGTGATCAATGAGGCTAGCAACGGAATGCCAGTCCTGCAGAAGTGCGGCAGGATCCTGGCTGAGGACAGAAGAGTTAACCGACATAGGCAAGTGCGATTCTACCCCGACTGGTCGTCAGTTTCCAGAATGCATACTTCCGGAAGGTTTCTGTAGCGTTCGGCGAAGTCGAGTCCGTAACCGACTACGAACTCGTCGGGAATCTCAAAACCCACGTAATCGCCGTGAATCGGCTGGGTTCGGCGCGATACCTTATCGAGCAGGGCGGCAATCTTCACCGCCTTGGGCTGATGCGCCAGCAACAGGTTCTTCAGGTATGTGAGCGTCAGTCCGGTATCAAGGATGTCTTCCACCAGGATGATGTTCTTGCCCTCCATGGAGTGGTCGACGTCTTTCATCAGCTTCACTTCCCCGCTCTGCTGCTTGGAATTTCCGTAACTGGAAACGGCGATGAAGTCGAAGCTGACATCGAGCCTAATCTCGCGAGCCAGGTCGGCCAAAAAGATGGTGGCGCCCTTGAGGACTCCGATGAGCACCACCGACTCGCCCTCGAAATCGCGGGTAATCCGTTCGCCGAGCTCGGCTACTTTCTTTGCGATTTGCTCGCGCGTGAAAAGGACTTTGAGTCGGTCCAAGGAGGTCCCCGCTTGTGGATTCCAAGAATCTTGGATGGTAGAGAAACGGCGGCAGAAACTCAACTGAACAATCAGGGGGCGTGCCTGTTATGATGCCGCATTCTGAAAAGCTTGGTTAACCCGACCATGCGGAAGGACCAGTCTATGCTGCACCGCCGCCGCCCACGAATTTTGGTTAGCGTCCTCTTGCTGACTTGTGTTGCGTTGTCCAGCGCATTTGCCGCCAAACGGCCCAGTGCGTCTTCTGAAGCACAGACCGAACGCTACTTCGAGAGCATTCAAAGTGACCCCAACCTGCTGGTGGCGTTTTTGCTGGAGATGCCCAAAGGGGGCGACCTGCACATGCATCTGTCAGGTGCCATTTACGCCGAATCCTTAATCGATTGGGCCGCAG
This sequence comes from uncultured Acidobacteriaceae bacterium, assembly GCA_963758255.1. Classification (GTDB taxonomy): domain Bacteria; phylum Acidobacteriota; class Terriglobia; order Terriglobales; family Acidobacteriaceae; genus DASRAA01. The sequence goes on along the minus strand of CAVWUX010000001.1, from coordinate 335,399 downwards.
TCCAGAAGTATGGGAAAGCCAACGGTGAGGACTTGATCGGAGCGTGCATCGACCCTAAGACCATGTACCTCAGTCGTCCTCCTTGTGGCACACAGAGATCGGGGCTATGGCCGCCTGCCAAGGGTCATCTTTTACTCTTAGCGGGATTGCTGCTGTTTCTTTACGGCCTCGCAGTTTTCATCTTCAGAGACTGGCGGACTCGCAATCCAAACAACAGCAATCAAGCTGAGGACCGTTCCACGCATTGGCGGAGAGCGACAGGGTTTGTACTGATGGCAGTTGCCGCGTTCCTCACGTGCTACGAGGTACTGGCATTGGTTGCGGTCCAGTCGGAGGTGCAGACGGTGCCGGTCAAAGCGGCGCTTGCGAACCCAGAACTGTACCGCCGGATCGTTGACGCTTTTTCCATGCGCAATTGGCAGTTGTCAGGGCAATCGGGGCATGACCACTTTTTCGACACATTCGCCAAGTTCGGCGCTGTCACCGATGCGACCCACACAGGCAAGATGCTGGCGGAAACCGCCAAGCGCGCTTCGTCGCAGCGGGAAGTGTATCAAGAGCTCATGTTCACGCCTACCGGCGACAAATTTAGCGACGCCGTCCAGAGGCTTCACTGGAATGAGAAGCAGAGCGCTGACGAGAATTTCAAGGCCTTTCAAGCGGTGCTCGCGCCCCTGATGGACGACATCGTCGCCGAGTCGCTGGCGCAAGTCAAGCAGGCCGAGGAGGACCGGAAGGAGAGCCTGGGCTGCGCTTCAAATCCACACAATCCGGGTTGCGAAATCGCGCAGCGCTACCTGTTCCAGGTGGGACGGGGCAAGCCCAAAGAAGCCGTGTTCGCGCAAATCCTGCTGGGATTCGAACTCTCCAAGAGGGCGAATTCCGGTTTTGTCGGTCTCAATCTGGTCATGCCTGAGGACTACTACATCCCCCTGCGCGACTTCCCTGTCCATATGCAAATGCTGAAGTACCTGCACAACCAATACCCCCGCAACCAATACCCCAACGTACACATCACGCTTCACGCGGGCGAGCTGGTTGAGGGCCTCGTCCGCCCGGAAGAGCTGCGCTTCCACGTGCGCGATTCGGTGGAAATCGCCGGAGCCGAGCGCATCGGGCACGGCGTTGACGCCCTCAACGAAACCGACCCACTGCAATTGCTCGATGAGATGGCGAAAAAGAACGTGATGGTCGAGATTTGTCTCACCAGCAACGACGTGATCCTCGGCGTGAGCGGCAAGAACCATCCTCTGCACGACTTCATGCGGGCGGGCGTGCCGGTCGCGCTGGCCACCGATGACGAAGGCGTTGCGCGCTCTGACATGACGCACGAATATCTGCGTGGCGTCGAGGACCAGAAGTTGTCGTACATCGAGTTGAAACGCATGGCACGCACCAGCCTGGAACACGCGTTCATCTCGGGAGCCAGTTTGTGGAGCGATGGCAAGACGTTTGCACCGGTGAAACAATGTGCGGGACTGCAAGCACCCGCAACACCCACTTCGGCTTGTCAGAGTTTTCTAAACGGCAGCGACAAGGCGCGCCTGCAGTGGCAACTAGAGCAGCAATTTAGCGAGTTTGAGGGCCGGAAATGGCCCGCGATTACAGTTGAAAGCTCTCAGGCAGCAGCGCGCTGACGCTGGTCTGCCGGCGCTCGCCCTCGTACTCGTACAGCACAAGAGCATTCGGGCCGAATTCGTACAGAACCTGCCGGCATGCACCACAGGGAGTGCAACCCCGATGATCGCGATGCACTACCGCGATCGCTTCGATGGCTACGCCGCGAGACAGCTTCCCTTCCGCAACGGCTCGAAATATCGCGGTCCTCTCGGCGCAGTTGGTCAGCCCGTAAGAGGCGTTTTCCACATTGCAGCCGGTTACAACTTCGCCCTCGCTGGTCAGCAGCGCGGCGCCAACATGAAAATCCGAATAGGGCGCGTAGGCCAGGGTGGCGGCAGCTTCAGCCGCGCTCCACAAAGCCTTCTCGGTCTCCGGCGTCAGTTCTTTATTCATCGCATCAACCGCCTGTTTGGGATGCTGCTTCACCCAGTCTTGGGGCCATACGCAGGTTCGGGGCGGGCGAATTAGCCGGAACTGGCTTGGAAGCCGGTGCGGTCAAACTGGCCGGCTTCGCAGGAACATACAGTGGCGGATCAACCGCGCTGTCGAGCCATGCCGTGTACCAAAGATCCCGCAGCATTGTGGCGCCGGCAGCCATGCGCTGCTCGATGAACTGCCGCGACTCAGGGGTGCCCGCTCCCGCAAAGCCGCCGGTCTTCTCGATCTGATAGACCTTCTCGACATAGGTGTTCGATTTCCGCAGGTAAGCGAGATAGTCCTCGAAAGGGTTGCCAAGTTTCTGTGCGCCGTCCGGCACCAGTTCGGCGAACTTCAACTCCTTTTGATTCGCGGCCACAAAGCTACCTTCCATCTTCCAATGGATGCTGTGCTCGGTGGTGTAGCCGCTGGGATTAGCGCCTGTCCACCCGTTGTAGTTCACCGTAGTGTGCAATGGGTTCGACCCGTCGGCAACGTAATGTCCTAACCAGCCAGCGTAGAAGATGGCATTGCGCTCGGCGAACTCCGGACTGACATGATCGCGCAAAGCATGACGGTACTCGCGGAAGGCCACGACGAGACGGCCGAATACCTCCATCGTGATGTAGGGCTGGAGACCAACTTTTTCCGGCAGTAGGTTCTCAGGCTGGCCCGGCGTCTGCTGCCGCTTGACCTCCAGCGCCCGATAGAAGCTGTAACGATCGGGAGGCAATGTCATGCCTTCCACCAATTCCAGATCAATGAAGTGGTCCGGCTCTTGCGACAACTTCAGCGCCAGCTCTGACTTCTCGCGCCAGCGGTCTGGCTCCGGGCCTAAGTAGGCCAATTGGTCAGCCGCATCGCGTAGGAACGCAGGGACGTCAGGTGGCAACTTCTCCGCGGCCACGCGATTGATCATCATGTGACCTTCATTGCCCCACGGCCAGGCAGAGTTCGCCAGTAGCAGCACAGTGAGGACACACGGAATCAACCGAGACCGGAAAGAGGACATGTCTATTTCGTGGCCTCGGCCGGCTTGGCGCGCACGGCTGGATCGGGCGTCTGCAGCGTTGCCAGGTTGGGTTCGAAACAGCGGCGGCAGCGGGCCTCGTACATTCCCGACGTGCCCACCACGATCAAGTCTTCGCTGGCAACAAGGCGCTGCGTGTGCTTGGCCGGATTTCCGCACTGCATACAAATGGCCAATGTCTTCGTGATCTCATCCGCTACCGCCAGCAGTTCTGGAATCGGATGAAACGGCCGCCCAAGGTAATCGGTGTCGAGACCGGCAATGATGATGCGCTTGCCCATGTCAGCCAACCGAACGACGAAGTCAACTAATTCCATGCCCAAAAATTGAGCTTCATCGATGCCGAGGACTTCAGTGCGTAGATCAAGCTGCGCTTCGATATCGGCGGTATCGCGCACCGCCAGCGAGCGAATCTTGAGATCGCTGTGCGAAACAATGTGATCGGCAGAGTATCGATCGTCGATGCCCGGCTTGAAAATCTGCACGCGCTGGCGAGCGATTTCGGCTCGCCGCAAGCGCCGAATCAGCTCTTCGCTTTTTCCGCTGAACATGGGTCCGCAGACGACCTCGATCCAGCCGAGATTTCCCTTGGCCCAGTTCATGACATCCCCGCCGATCGCACCGCTTGTAGCGCGGGAGTTTTCGCGTCAGTCCGAGGATACCGCCCAGTCATGAATTCTTTTAGTTCGTCGAAGTTGGTAAACACTTCGGACGCACAACCCAGGATCCAGCCGCTCACGGTACCAAGCGGCAATTCGGTCACCAGGTACACCGGAATGCCGCGGCGGTGGGCCAGCGACAACTCCGCCTGGGACCCGGCGCCGCGCGAGACGTACTCGTCCCAATACGCCACAACGTAGTCCGCGCGATGCTCGATCCAGTCGAGATCGTAGGCGATGATCTTGCGAATGGCTTGCTGAAAACGAGGAAGATCGGAGTGTTTCCAGACCCGGAATTCCCGCTGTTCGACCTCGGTGAGATTCTTCTTCTCATCCTCGGCGGGATCGTACACTTCGTGCCCAAGCGATCGCAGGAAGGGCGTCAGCGCCGCCCGCCAGGTCTTGCCGTGATCGGGCGAATATTCAATGGAGCCTGAGAGATATGCCAGCATCGTGGAAAAGTGATTGTCGTCTCTCATGCTGGAAAGGTCAATCGCCGGAGACGCGGTGGCTGAGGAAATCTTCCCAATTGCATTCAAATTTGCAGCAGAACTGAGGAGATAGACCCGACGTTCACACCCGCGCCAGATGCACACCGAACCACTTTTTGCGGTCCCTCCAGGAGTGCTCCAACCTGAAACCACTGTCGCGCAGGATCGATTCGATCATCTCCGTCGTGTACTTGTAGCTATTTTCCGTGTGGATGCGCTCGCCTTTTGAGAAAGCGATGTCCAGGTCGAGCAACGGGATGAATACCTGTTGCGCAACCGTGCTTTCCAGATGCATCTCCATGCGTGAGCAGCGGCGGTTCCACAGGGCGACGTGACGGAAGGTGTCGATATCGAAGTTGGCTTCAAGTTCACGATTCAACCGCGCCAGAATGTTCTTGTTGAACGACGCGGTAACTCCCTGCGAGTCGTCGTAGGCTGGGATCAGAATCTTGGGACTCTTGACGAAGTCGGCGCCCAGCAGCAATGCGTCACCCGCCCGCAATGTCCGGCGTATGCGGCGTAGAAGACGGACAGACTCGTCGGGCTCAAAGTTGCCGATGCTGGAGCCGATGTAGAGCACCAGCTTGCGCCCCGAAATTCGATTCAGGGCCTCCACGCCGCCGGTATAGTCGGCAACGATCGGATTCACCCGAAGCTGCGGAAACTGACGTCCCAGTTGGGCCGCTGCCTCCTTCAACGCGCTGGGGGAAACATCGATCGGATAAAACAGTGCACGCGACTGACGGACGAGCATTTCCTCAATCAGGACAGTGGTCTTGGCGGCCGTACCGGCGCCAAGCTCGACCATGGTCAGCGACGGACCGGCGACCTGCACGATTTCCGCCGCATAGCTGTCGAAAATCGCACGCTCGGTGCGCGTCAGGTAGTACTCGGGCAGCTCCGTAATCTGTTCGAAAAGCGCCGAGCCAACTTCATCGTAGAACAGTTTTGAAGGAAGCCATTTTGGGATAGCGGTAAGGCCCTCACGCACCGTCATTGCGGTCGCGCCACCGGCCAGAAACTGCAGCTGTCTACTAGTCGCCATTGGCCAACCGTATTCCCATGAACTGCCAGCGCACATGCGGAGGAAAGAAATTGCGATAGGTCGGCCGGATGTGCGACCGCGGAGTCGCGCAGGAACCGCCGCGCAGCACCATCTGGTTGCACATGAACTTGCCGTTGTACTCGCCGACTGCGCCGGAAGCCGGCACGAAATCCCGGATACGGAAGGTATGAGCTCGCAGTCCACTCCCAGACATCGCCGAACATTTGCGTCAATGACCCGCTTTCGCCGACAGTCTTAGGATGCAAAGCATCGCTGTCCATGAAGTTGCCTTCTACGCTGCATGATCGCGAAGCGACCTCCCATTCGAATTCAGTCGCGAGCCGCGAGCCCGCCCAGTGCGCGAAAGCATCGGCTTCGTAGTAGCTGACATGGCACACCGGCTCATCCGGCTCGACCGGCCTCATTCCATCCAAGGTGTAATGCCACCATTGGCGGTCGCGCATCTCCCAGTACAGCGGAGCGCCCCACTGATTGGTGCCCACGCAGTCCCAGCCGTCCGACAGCCACAGAGAAGCGGTTCCATAGCCGTTATCGCGCATGAACTCCATGTACTCGCCATTGGTCACGAGTCGCGACGCCATCCTGTAGGGCGCAAGATACACGTTGTGACGCGGGCTTTCATTATCGAAGGCGAAATCGTCTCCTTCGAATCCGACGGGATACACGCCCTCGGGAAATGAGTGCCAGCGCAGCGTGGGTGCAGTCCCCCGCGACTCCCATGTAATGTCGCGGGATTCGCGGTATGCAGGACGCAGAGGGTTCGCAGCCAGACCGCTCTTCACGTCCGTCAGAATCAGCTCCTGATGCTGTTGCTCGTGGTTCAGGCCCAGGGTCACCAGGCCGAGAACTTCAGGAGCCAGGTCGCGGGACAGCAACCTGATCATTGCCTCATCCACATGGCTGCGATAGGCGTGCACTTCATCCAGGGCGGGCCGAGAAAGTGTGTGACGCAAGGCCCGCAACGGACGCTCGCCAACCGCGTTGTAGTAGGAATTGAAAAGGTTGCGAAAAGCTGGATGGAAAGCTCGATAGCCCGGCAGATGTTCCGTCAGCAGAAAGGTCTCAAAGAACCAGGTCGTGTGCGCCAGATGCCACTTGGCGGGACTCGCGTCCGGCATGGCTTGCAGGCCGTGGTCCTCGATCGTCAGCGGAGCGCAACATCGCAACGAATTCTGCCGGACGGTGCCGTAATGCTCCGTCGGACCGACGTCGCCTGTCGCCAAAACCGAGATCGCCGAAGCTCCTGTTGTTGTCAAAGTACTTTCCATGGCTTGTCGAAAATATCAATCTTACGATCACAACACTTCCAGTCAAAGATGCCTGACTGCGGCGAAAGCTGCAAATCTTAGTCGAATTTGTTGGTTTTGGTTTGCTGCAAATTTAGGGCCACAATGCGGTTCACATCGACGTTCGCACACAAGCCCCGTCGATCACTTCACTTCGTCAGGCCCACTGGTGTTGACGACTCCGGCGAGACCGCTTCCGGCAGCGGTATTGACGGCCGCTCATAACGTCCCATGATGGAATTCCATCGAATGCTTAGCACGTCGAGTCCCATTCTCAGCCCGTCACGCAGCGGATTGATTTTCGAGCGGTGATCGTGGGCCCACTCCACCGGAACCTCGACCGCCTTCAACTTGAACTTTCTGGAAAGAAACAACAGCTCGGGATCGAAGCCCCAGCGTTCGACCTGCTGGCGGGTGAAGATCACTTGAATCGCCCTATGCGTAAACGCCTTGAAACCGCACTGGGTGTCGTGATACCCCAGTCCAAGAACGATGCGCAGCCCGAGATTAAACAGCCGACCATACAGTTGACGAAGAATCGGTTGACGTTCGGTCTGCAGTTCGCGCTTGAGCCAGCGCGATCCGATGGCCACGTCCGCGCCGTCGTCCAACGCTATGAACAGCTTGTCGGCCTCCGTGATGGGCGATGAAAGATCGGCGTCAGTGAATAGCGCGAGTTCGCCCTTCGAGTGCAACATCCCATTGCGCACGCTGTAACCCTTGCCGCGATTGCCGGGGTTCTCGATCAACACAATCATGGGATTCACCGCAGCGAACCGTCGCACTACTTCGGCTGTGTTGTCAGTCGAGCCGTCATTCACCACAATGATCTCCGCCCGCAATCCGCGCGCGCGAACATACTCCAGCACCTTGGGAATCGAGGTGGTAAGCCGCTCGCTCTCGTTGTACGCGGGTAGAACAAAACTGTGGGTTAACTCGGTCATCGGGGGATTCGACGCTGGCTAATTCTATGCCAGTTGACTGCAAGTAAACATAGCAGAGAGAAGCTGCATCGCAACTTGAATTAGATGTCTGAGGCAGCCCAAACTGCGCAGGGTACTTTCGTAACTTGCGGCCCACCTAAGGCAGAGCTACGCTGAACTCGATGCTCTCCCCCAAACTTACGCTCGCTATCCTCATTCTTTCTGTCTCCGCCGGAGCGGCTTCCAAGCCCCATGTCGTGAGCCTGGGAAAGCCCACGCCCGTCAAGTTCTTCCTGGCTCCGACGGAAGAAAAGACGCTCACCATCAACGTCCGTCCACTCTTCCTGGACACCAAGCTCAAGGAATATACCGCCGGACCAACGCACGACGTAACCGACCGCTTGTTCGTAGTCCGTCGCGCCTTTCGCGTCAACGATTCGCTGCCTGGTGAATCGGCCACTCAGCCCAGGTGGCTCTGGCAGCGCGGAGACTGGCTGCTGGTAGACCGCACCACCGGCCGCATTTCGCAAATCAAGCTACCCGATTTTGACCCCTACTACTCGGATGTGAGCTGGTATCGCGACTACGCTGCCTACTGCGGAGTTGCCGACGACGGCGAACGCGTCTTCGCCATCGTGGCGCAGATCAGCGTGCGCAAACCCCTGTACAAGAAGCAGCTCGAAAAACTCGGGGGCGAATTTCCTGACTCGATCTGCGAAGCCCCGCTCTGGCAGAGGCAACCTGCCCGCGTCACATTCACGCCCCACGGCGGCGACAAGCAGACCGTGGAAGTCAACGGGCGGTTCGCCGATCTGACCCCTGATACTCCCGCGGAAGAATGACGTAAACTGTTCGCACCTTGAAGTCCTTCGACGAACTCTTACGCGACGCCGAGGAAGCTCACGGACACCTATGCGCCGGACAAATCCTTGGCGTTCGCATGGCCATGCTGGGACTCGAGCTGCTCGGCCTCCACGATCCCCGCGGCAAAGATCGCAAGCGACTCGTCACCTACGTCGAAATTGATCGCTGCATGACCGACGCCGTCGCCGTCGTTACCGGTTGCCGCCTCGGCAAACGCGCCCTGAAGTTCCGCGACTGGGGAAAGGTCGCGGCCACGTTCGTTGACCTGGAATCCGGCAAAGCGGTTCGCATTGCGGCCAAAGAGAGCTCGAAGAGTCTCGCGCGACAAATGCATCCCGAAGTCGAGAGTAAGAACCAGCAGCAGATGCTGGCCTATCGCGAGATGCCAATCGACGACCTGTTTGCCGTGCAGTGGGTAAAAGTTTCAGTGCCGCCGGAAGAACTCCCGGGCTACAAGGGCGAGCCTATCGTGTGCGCGGAGTGTGGCGAAGGCATCAACTTCCGACGCGAGGTGCGAAAGGATGGCACGATTCTGTGCCACGCCTGCGCCGGTGAATGCTACTACGATCCCGCATGAACGGTTCGCAGGCGTCATGAGCTCGAGCAATTCCTGAGGGCATGCCATTATGACACCGACCAAACCGAAGGGTGTGTTGCGGTATCTCCTTCGGGCGCCGGTGTATCTGTACCGGTGGGGGTGCGGCCGCCTCCTCGGAAAACGCTTCCTGCTCCTCACGCATATAGGCCGTCGCACCGGCCTGCCTCATCAGACCGTTTTGGAGGTCGTTGAGTATCGGGAGGATGGTCCCGAGGTGGTGGTAATGAGCGGTTTCGGTCCCAACTCTGACTGGCTTCGGAATATCGAGGCGACGCCGGACTCGGAGGTGGTCATCGGTTCGCAACGCTTTGTTGCGACGCATCGCATCCTCGATGAAGGGGAAGCGGTGAGAGTGTTCAGAGGCTACGAGCAGCGCAACAGGTTCATAGCACCAATCGTGTGCTGGGTACTTAGCCGGTTGGTCGGCTGGCGATATGATGGCTCCGAAAACGATCGTCGCCGACTGGTCGAACAATTGCCCCTAATCGCGTTTCGGCCAAGATCTTGACAAGTGCAGGGCCGCGCCTTCGTCAAGCGACATTCATTGATACTGCCAGTGCGTGTTCCACCACGTGGGCCGTTCTCAGCACTGTCGCCTCGTCGAAATGTTTTCCCAGGACCTGCAGTCCGATTGGTAGTCCCTCTCTACTCTTTCCGCACGGTACGGTGATTCCCGGCACTCCAACCAGGTTCGCTGTCACGGTGTAGATGTCTGCCAGATACATGGCCAGTGGGTCGTCCGCCTTTTCGCCAAGCTTGAATGCCGGCGTTGGTGTCGTCGGCGTGACGATGACATCCACTCTCGCGAACGCCTCGTCGAAGTCCCGCGCCAGTAGGCTGCGCACGCGCTGCGCCTTCAAGTAGTACGCGTCGTAGTATCCGGCACTTAGCGCGTAGGTTCCGAGCATGATGCGGCGCTTCACTTCCGTCCCAAATCCGGTATCGCGCGTTTTGCGATACATTTCGGCCAGCGTCTTCGCTTCCTTGGCACGGACGCCGTAGCGCACACCATCGAAGCGCGCCAGGTTCGACGAAGCCTCTGCAGTCGCGATCAGGTAATAGGCCGGAATCGCATACTCCGTGTGGGGCAATGAAACCGTGACGATTTCGCAACCCGCCTCCGCCAGTTCCTGAATTCCGGCTTCCACCGCGGCACGAACTTCAGGATCGAGTCCCTCGCCGAAATACTCCGTGGGAACGCCAACCTTCAGTCCCTGTACCGGCTGGCCAATTTGTTCGGCGTAGTTCGGCACCGGCAAGTCGGCTGAGGTGGAATCCATGGGATCGCGCCCCGCCATCTCCTGCAGGATCAACGCTACATCCTTCACCGTCTTGCCGAACGGCCCGACGTGATCCAGAGACGAAGCGAAGGCAATCAGGCCGTAGCGCGACACGCGTCCGTAGGTCGGCTTCAGCCCTACGACGCCGCAAAATGCTCCGGGCTGGCGAATCGAGCCGCCAGTATCCGAACCTAACGACGCCACTGCCGTTCCGGCCGCAATCACCGCGGCTGAACCACCCGACGAACCTCCGGGAACTCGCGAATGATCGCGTGGATTCTTTACCGGATGGAACCCCGAATTCTCGTTCGACGAGCCCATGGCAAACTCGTCACAGTTGGTCTTGCCCAGCACGATGGCACCCGCAGCCTCAAGTCGAGCTACGGCGGTCGAGTCGTACGGCGCGACAAAGTTCTCCAGAATCTTCGAGCCGGCCGTCGAGCGCACGCCCTTCGTCGTGAGCACGTCTTTGATCGCAATCGGCACGCCCGCCAGCGGAGGCAGCGCGTCACCCTTGTCGGCCAAAGCGTCAACCCGTTCGGCCTGGCGATGAGCGCGGTCCTTGCACAGCGTCAGGTATGCGCCGATGGCGGGGTCTTCCGCCTCGATCTTCTGATAGAAAGCATCGACGAGGGCCGTCGCCGTCACCTGCTTTTCCAGTACGGCCGTCCGCGCCGCATCCACTGTCAGCAATTCAATCTTCATCGCCTGTCGGTCCGTCTCCTAGCGCTCAATGACCTTCGGCACCTTAAAAAACGTACCGTCGGTCTGAGGTGCGTTGCTCATGGCTTCTTCATGTGGCAGCGAGGGACGCAACTCGTCCGGCCGCATGGCGTAGGCAAACGCCTCGCCCGTGCTTGCATCTTTCGGCGCACCATAACGGCTGGCCACCTGTGCCATGGGTTCAACGTTGGCGGTGTCAAGCTGATTGAGCCGCTCGATGTATCCCAAGATGGAGTTCAGGTCCTTCAGCATCCGAGCGCGTTCCTCGACGGTCAACTCCAGATGCGCGAGATCGGCGACGTAGGAGACGTCCTTTTCTGAGACCATGATGTACTGTCCTCGTGATTATGCAATTGGGCGGACTACGTGCGGCGCCACCACAAACGAAATACTCCGCACCTTTTGCCCCGCGATCTGATTCAGTCCCGCCAGGTATTGCTCACTCATGCACTGCAACTGATTGCGCCAGACGGCATCGGGCACGGCCACGACAAGCACGCCATCCACGAAGCTGAGGGCCCGAGTATTCGCCGCGACCGCGCCTCCGCAAGCTACGGGCCAAGCCAGCAAGGGGGCCTCGTCGCCAGCTTTGGCGCAAACGTTATCGGTAAAGATTTTCTTGAGTGTACTGCGCGCGTGCTGCATGGTTTGAGCTTCGATTTTAGCATCGCAGGAGCGGCACGCTCCCTGGCCCCCAAATAGCTACGGAATTATTGGAAACTCTCTTACCACCAACTCCACAGCCTCTTCCCTATTCCGCAATCTGCCTTCGAGTTGCGCGTCTTCCACGGCCGTCAGAATCTCCTTAAATCGCGGTCCCGGCGGATAACCCAACTCGATCAGGTCCTGTCCAGTAAGCAAAGGCTCCGGCCTGATCTGCTCGGGAGGAGTCGTCTGCAGCTTCTCCCGCACAAACTCATACAGCGACAGATCTCCGTGGCTGCTCAGGCAGTCGATACGATGAAGCTCCAGGTGCTCGTCGAACTTCGGCAGCCGCACAAAACGCTTCAGGGTTGAGGTCTTCATGCGTCCGACATCGGTGAAACGCATGTGGTTGGCCACCAACGCTTCGATCTGTTCGGTGTCGTCGTTGGAGAAGTTCAGCCGGCGGCAGATCTCGTGCGCCATGCGTACTCCGACTTCCACATGCCCGTCAAAGCGGATGCGGTCGGGCGCAATGCGAAACGTCGGAGGCTTCCCGACATCATGCAGCAGCGCTCCCCACGCCAGCGTCCGCGAGCAGTTCGCAGGCAACTGTTCCAGCAGCATCAACGTGTGGATCCACACATCGCCTTCAGGATGATATTGCGGTGGTTGCTCGACACCGTGCATACGATCGATCTCGGGCAGTACCTCCTTCAACAGGCCGGTGCTGTCCAGCAATTCAAACGCTGATCGCGCATGACCTTCCGTCAGCATCTTGGTCAACTCGTCGCGCACCCGCTCCCGGCTCACCTGGCGAATCTGAGGGCTGAGCTTGCTGATCGCCGCAAGTGTCGGCTGGTCGATGGTGTAACCAAAGCGCGCGGCGAAGCGCACCGCCCGCAACATTCGCAGCTTGTCTTCCTGGAAGCGCCGCTCCGGATCGCCAATCGCGCGGATGACCCCCGCCTCCAGGTCGGCGCGGCCACCGACGAAGTCAAGCACGCGATCACCCTCCATCGGATCCATCAGTAACCCGTTGATGGTGAAGTCGCGCCGCTGCACGTCTTCCTCGGGCGATGTGGAATACTGCACCCGATCGGGATGACGGCCGTCGGAGTAGATGCCATCACTGCGGAATGTGGCTACTTCGATGGCGTGGGGAGGCTCGGGCGAAACAATTTCTCGCTCGCCGCTCTTCGGAACCGGCACCAGCACCACGCCAAACTGTGCGCCCACCGCGTAGGTTTCCGGAAAGATGCGCATCACTTCGTTCGGAGTCGCGTTGGTAGTGACGTCGTAGTCGGCTGGCTCGACTCCCAGCAGCATGTCGCGCACGCAGCCTCCGGCGAAGTACGCCTGAAAGCCGTGCCGGCGAAGCTCGTGAACCACATTGATTGCATGCTCTTTCACGGATGATGAGATTGTATTCGCTGACTCAACATCCGACAGTCCGAGCGGAAGCGAACCGGTCACTGGTGATTGGCACGTGCGAGCGTGGTGTCCCGCCGCAATTTCGTACTACGGTTCTGCCGGACGCTATGTAAGCTCAGCCCGTCTATTATTTTTGCACGATACGTAGATAATACACTAAATCACATGCTGTATACTGCTTATAATAAGCGTGTTATATGGAACTCTACAAATATATTTTGCTGTTATACATAACTACCAAACTATATTACTATCTCACATGCGTTTGAGTCGGGCCATTCCGATGCTGATCCGAGTTTTCAAAGAGCGGACTTGGGCCGCGGCGTGGGCTCGGCCCGGCGAGAGACACATGTCCCTCCCCTCACGATACCTTCATTACAAGTTAAGGATGGATGGGAGGAAAGGACATGAGTCACGTCTCCGTGTGATTGTGATAAAGGGTGGTCCGGGATGGAAATGTCCCAGGTGCCGCGATTGCGTGTCCCGAATCCAGAATGCAACGTTTCAGAAACGCCATTCACATCACGGACACCCTCGTACAATGAAACCTGTGCCCAACGCCTACATCCTCGGCATTGAATCTTCCTGCGATGAGACCGCGGCTGCCGTGGTGCGCTCGGGCGAAGAGTTGATCTCCAACGTGGTGTATTCGCAGATCGCGACCCATCAGCCCTACGGAGGCGTCGTCCCGGAACTGGCCTCACGCGAGCATCTGCGCGCCATTGTTCCTGTGGTCCGCAAGGCGCTTGAGGATGCCGGCAAAACCTACGACTCCATCGACGCCATCGCGGTCACTCAGGGTCCCGGCCTTGCCGGAGCGCTGCTGGTGGGCCTCAGCTACGCCAAGGGCCTAGCGTTTGCAACCGACAAGCCCCTGATTGCCGTGAACCATCTCGAGGGACATATCCACGCCGTGCTGCTCGAAGAGCGGCAGAACGGCAACCACGATCTGCAGTTTCCAGTACTCGCCCTCGTCGTAAGTGGCGGACACACGCACCTCTATCTTGCCGAAAGCCGAGACACCGGCTGGACCTACCGCAACATCGGGCACACGCGCGACGATGCCGCGGGCGAGGCCTTCGACAAGGTTGCCAAACTGCTGGAACTCGGCTATCCCGGCGGCCCGGTGATCGATTTCCTGTCGCAACACGGAAATCCCCATGCCGTGAAGTTCCCCTTCGCGCAGATCAAGCATCGCGACCGCAATCCGCAAAACCGGCACTCCTCCGATGAGCGCCGGACCGACTTTTCTTACAGCGGCATCAAGACCGCCGTGCTCCGCTACGTGGAAGTACACGGCATGGCTGAAAGCATACAAGGCCGACGCACGTTCATGAAGGCCATCGCAAGACCCACGCCGCAGGACTACCTCCCAGCCTGTGACCAGCAGACCCTGGATCTCGTTGCCTCGTTCCAGCGTGCCGTTGTGGATGATCTCGTCAGTAAGACGCTGGCCGCAGCAACTGAAAATGGTGTGGCGACTTTGCTGGTCACCGGAGGCGTCGCAGCCAACAGCGAATTGCGAAGCACTTTCGAGCGCCGCGCGCTCGATGAGGGAGTCGTGGTTCTGTTTCCCTCGCGCAAGCTCTCCACCGACAATGCCGCGATGATTGCGGCCGCGGCGTATCCACGCTTTCTGGCTGGAGAATTCGCGACAGCAGAAGTATCGTCCGAACCCGCTCTCCGCTTGGGATAGAACGGATCAGGAAATAGTGTCACCGTGACAACACAGCGGTATCGCCGGCTGAAGAGGCTGCTGAAAAAGTCGAAAAGCAGATTCCCCGCGGGCTGAAGCCCGCGAGGAATGAGAAAAATAAAAGGACTTGTACGGCACGGCTGAAGCCGTGCCCTTTCAAAACATGGCCGAAAGCTACTTTTTCAGCAGCCTCTGAAGCCGGCTCAATTTCAAGGGAAAGACGCGACGACGCTGCGCTGAGCGCCGCACTACCATGAGCGGGCCGCAGGTTACAGCTACACTGAAACCGCTCTCATGCGGCCGCGGCAGTCCGGCGGAAGCGAAGAGCGAATGGCGAATAGCGGCTCCTCAGACACACCTCCGCGCTCTCGCCCAAACTTGAGTTGGTTCGACAAACTCTGTTTATTCTTCTTCGGTGGGAATCTTCGCTTCGATGTCCATGTCGCGGAATTCACTCGATTCGAAGATCTCGCGGCACTCGAGGCATTCCACGAACTCCGCATCTTCGTCGCGAGAAACGACCTGGACACGAGGATGAAGACACTTCTGGTCCATAGCCTTGCTCTGGGGGTGGCTGTGCGATGCAATCGACGGCTGGATGAAATTCATAGTGATGTTGCCCGACAGACTCGGACATTTGCGAATTGTCCGGTATTGTAGACCGGCGCAAAGCGATGTCAAGCGTTTCCCGCGGAATGAATGTAAATATCTCGCTATCCTCAGACGCGGGCGGGGCGACCTGAATCGAAAATCGTAGGCCGCAGGCTTACGCAGTTGCCAACTCGCCAGCATCCGAGACCCGCAGTGTGCATCGCAGCATGAACGTTTGAGCGATGTCAGTTCCCCGATCATTCGGCGCTGCCGGTCGTGGCACTGTGGATGTCCGGTTTCTTCGCTGAGCCTGACTGGAGCAGTCGCCGACCACTGAAGAATTCCGCCGAACAAGCCAATGCATTAACCCTCCCCGCGACCCGAATCAAGCGATTGCATTGTGAGCAAGCGCATCCCCAACGGATCAAAACTCCTCCATTTGCGAGATATACGAGCCGTTTCGGTCGTATATTCAGCGGCGATGCACTGCCAATATCCGACTTGTTTGATCGGCGGCTTGCAAGCCATTTAGGGTGTGATACTTACCGCTCAATGCAAAACTTGCGCTTTGCCTGTAAGGGCTTGCATCCAGACCCGTTCTCGGCTTAAAATCAAATTGCGACTGAAATAGTCGCCAATTCGTCTAAGTGCCTGGAGTGGGAGTCGGTTTGCTGAAGTTGACCAAGAAAGCGGACTACGGGCTGATTGCCATGCGGCATCTCGCCGAGCACGCCGACTTGGGAGCCTGCAGCGCCAAGGATCTGGCCGAGATGTACAGCATCCCGCAAGAGGCCTTGGCCAAGATTTTGCAAAAGCTGACGAAGAACGGCCTTTTGACCTCGCAGTACGGCACCAATGGCGGCTACACCCTTTCGCGGGACCCGCGAACGATTACTGCCTACGAGGTGATCCGAACCATCGAAGGGCCGTTGTTCATGACGTCGTGCAGCGCTGCGACTGCCGATTGCGAACAGAGTGACCGTTGCACGGTACGCGAGCCGCTTCGAAAAGTGAGCCGCACCATTGAAGAGGTGCTGAACAAGTTAACGATTTGGGACATGACGGAACCGGAACATGATTCCGGCGCGGAGTTGGTAACGCTAGGCTGGCCGTCGAATGAAGTCGAGAAAGTTTAGGAGAAGTCGGCAATTATGAGCACCAATGTCATTGAGGTACACGAAAACAAGGATGTGAAGCTGCCCATCTACATGGACAACCATGCCACCACGCGCACCGATCCACGCGTGCTGGAAGAGATGCTGCCTTACTTCACCGAGACCTTCGGCAACGCTGCCAGCCGCAACCATGAGTTCGGGTGGGTGGCGGAGCAGGCCGTCGAGCAGGCGCGCGAGCGCATCGCCAAGCTGATCGGCGCTACCGCCAAGGAGATCATCTTTACTTCGGGCGCCACTGAGAGCAACAACCTTGCCATCAAGGGTGTCGCCGAGATGTACAAGGAAAAGGGCAACCACATCATCACCCAGGCGATCGAGCACAAGGCTGTGCTCGACACCTGCAAGCGTCTGGAGAAGCACGGCTTCCGCGTGACCTACCTTCCCGTACAGAAGGATGGCCGCATCGATCTCGACGATCTCAAGCGTGCCATGGATGACAAGACCATTCTGGTCTCCATCATGACCGCCAACAACGAGATTGGAGCGTTGCAGCCGATCCGCGAAATCGGCGCGCTCTGTCACGAGCGTGGTGTGTTGTTCCACACCGACGCGGTGCAGGCCATCGGCAAGGTGCCATTCAACGTGGTTCAGGACAACGTTGATCTGGCCTCGATCACCGCGCATAAGCTTTACGGCCCCAAGGGTGTGGGCGCGCTGTACGTGCGCCGCAAGAACCCCCGCGTGCAGCTTGTCGCCCAGATTGACGGCGGCGGCCACGAGCGCGGCATGCGTTCCGGGACGTTGAACGTCCCCGGCATCGTCGGACTCGGCAAAGCCTGCGAAATTGCCAATCGAGGGGATGGCCGAAGAGGCGAAGAAGATGGCGGGCCTTCGCGACCGCCTGAAAGACGCCATCATGAGCCAGCTCGACGAGGTTTACATCAATGGCTCGGTGGAGCACCGCCTGCCCAACAACCTGAACATCAGCTTTGCCTACGTCGAAGGCGAATCGCTGCTGATGGGCATTAACGACATCGCCGTTTCCAGCGGTTCGGCCTGCACCTCGGCGACGTTGGAGCCATCTTATGTATTGAAGGCGCTCGGCGCCGGCGATGATCTGGCGCACAGTTCCATCCGCTTCGGTCTTGGTCGCTTTAACACCGAGGCAGAAGTGGATTACGTAGCGCAGAGGGTGGTCGAAACCGTAAACCGTTTGCGCGAGCTTTCGCCGCTGTACGAAATGGCGAAAGAAGGTATCGATTTGTCGAAGGTACAGTGGGCGGCTGAGCCGATCCATTAACCAGTGCCGGTAGTGCTGGACTGCAGGTCAGCGTTACGGCGGCACGAATGATGAGGGGCTTCAGCCCCGGAAATGCAAAAGGATTTAGGAGAAACAAATGGCATACAGCGACAAGGTTCTCGATCACTACACCAACCCCCGCAACGTGGGTTCGTTCGACAAGAGCAGCCCCGAAGTCGGCACCGGCCTGGTCGGCGCGCCCGAGTGCGGCGACGTCATGAAGTTGCAGATCAAGGTCAACCCCGCAACCAACATTATTGAGGATGCGAAGTTCAAGACCTTCGGCTGCGGCTCCGCGATCGCTTCCTCCTCGCTCGCTACCGAGTGGGTGAAGGGCAAGACCGTGGACGAAGCCTTGCAGATCAAGAACACCGAGATCGTCAAGGAACTGTCGTTGCCGCCGGTGAAGATCCACTGCTCGGTGCTGGCGGAAGACGCGATTCGCGCCGCCATCGGCGACTGGAAGAAGAAGCACGCGAGCCAGGAACAGCCGGCCGCTGCGGTCGCACAGCAGGCGTAAACGGAAGGCGAGGATTGGCGTGCCGGGCCGAAGGGTGCGGCACGCGAGAGCGTACGATGAGCACAGTCAACATTGAAAACCCGGTGCAAGCGCCGGCGCAGCCCGCCAAAGGCATCCAGGTGACGCCGAAGGCGTTGGCGCGCATTCGTGCGGCCATGGCGAAGGAGAACATTTCTCCCACCGAAGGCGGCCTGCGATTGGGCGTGCAGGGCGGAGGGTGCTC
Organism: uncultured Acidobacteriaceae bacterium; assembly: GCA_963758255.1. Taxonomy (GTDB): domain Bacteria; phylum Acidobacteriota; class Terriglobia; order Terriglobales; family Acidobacteriaceae; genus DASRAA01. Next base: position 316,921 of record CAVWUX010000001.1, on the reverse strand, counting down.
GGGGCTGAGTTACAACATCCGCTTCGACAGCCAGCCGCGGGAACGCGATCGCGTGTTCATGTTCGAGGATGTTCGTGTGTTCGTCGATCCGAAATCGTTCATCTATCTGCACGGCATGGTCCTCGACTACGAAGAGAGCCTGATGCACCAGGGATTTGCGTTCCACAATCCCAACGCCAAGAAATCCTGCGGCTGCGGAAGCTCGTTTTCCTAGTCCCCGACGCGACCGAATTCCACTCCAGGCGCAGAGCAGTTGCGGAGGTCCGGTTGCTGCGGAACTCCGAAAGTAGTGGCTTGTCTGGCAATGATGAAAGAGCGAGATGGCTTTGACTGAAGATACAAGAAGCAAGTCCAGCGGCATGCTGGTCGTAACCCAGGCGAAGCCGGTCACGGCCGAGTGCTGGTCGTGCGGAGCCATGCGCGCCGCTCACTATTGTCAGGAGTGCGGCAAGGTGCAGCCTCCCGTTCCCGTGGATTACTTCGCGTTCTTCGGGTTGCCTTACAAATTGAGCCTCGACACCGCGCAACTGGAGCGCGATTTCTACGCACTGAGCCGCAAACTTCATCCCGACATCAACGCTCGCGCCGACGGTCCGGAGCAGGAATGGAGCCTGGAGAAGACTTCACAGCTCAATGACGCCTACCGCACGCTGAAGGACCCGATTTCGCGGACCGAGTACCTGCTCCGCTTGCAGGGAGTGCAGTTGGAAGAGCAGTCGAAGGCGGCGACGGAAGAGGCGCGCAAGACTGGCGCAGTCAAGAAACAGGTCGTGCCGCCCGACCTTCTCGAAGAAGTCTTCGAGCTGAACATGCAGCTCGAAGAGCTGCGCATGGACAAGAAGATGGGCGAGGACGACCCCGCGCTCGTACAAGAACTTCACGACGCCAAGGAGCACCTCGCGTCGAAGCAGAACGAAATGCTGAACGAACTTAGCGCAGCCTGGGCCCAGTGGGACGCGCTCGTCGATCGCACCGCCGCCGGTGAGAACGTCGCCGAGATTGAACGCACTGCCGCCCGCGACAAAATGGTGGATGTTCTGAATCGCCGCTCGTACATTCGCAACCTGCTGCGCGAAATCGACGAGGTTCTGGAGAGCTAGCGACACAGGAATGGCTAACGAGCGCATCATCGGCATCGATCTCGGCACCACCAACTCCCTGGTGGCGTACATGGAGAACGACCGTCCCGTTGTCATTCCCGGGGAAGACGGGTTGAACCTCGTGCCCTCGGTCGTCGCCCTCGACGAGCGCGACCAGATCATCGTCGGCAATCCCGCCCGCAAGTACCTCATCGAAACTCCGGAACGCGCCGTGTACAGCGTGAAGCGCCTGATGGGGCGCGGCATCGAAGACATCCAGGATGAGCTCAAGCTCTTCCCTTTCCGTCTTGCCGATGACCTCGCGCCGGGCGAAGTGCTGCGCATCAAGCTGGGCGACAAGACCTACACCCCTCCGGAAATCTCGGCGTTCATTCTGCGCCAGCTCAAGCGCAACGCCGAGCGTTATTTTGGATCGCCGGTCACCAAGGCAGTGATCACCGTGCCCGCGTACTTCAACGACGCCCAGCGCCAGGCCACGAAAGACGCAGGCCGCATCGCCGGACTCGAAGTCTTGCGGCTGGTCAACGAGCCCACCGCGGCTTCGCTCGCCTACGGCCTCGACAAGAAGGAAACTGCAACGGTCGCGGTGTACGACCTCGGCGGCGGGACCTTCGACATCTCGATTCTCAAGCTGCACGAAGGAATTTTTGAGGTCATCGCCACCAATGGCGACACGCATCTCGGCGGCGATGACATCGATAACCTGCTTATTGCCATTGCGCTGGACGATATTCAGGGCGACCTCGGGCTCGACGTGCGTCGCAGTGGCGAAGCCGTGCAGACCATTCGCAAGGCGGTCATCGAAGCCAAAATTGCGCTGTCGTCGAACGAGCAAACCACCCTCGACGTCGAACTTGCCGGCGGCAAGCGCTACCAGCGCGTGATCACGCGCGAGCAGTACGAGCAGCTCATCCGGCCGGTGGTTGAACGCACTGTCGGCCCGGTGCGCCAGGCCATGAAGGACGCCGGCCTTACTGCCAAACAGATTGATGAAGCCGTGCTGGTCGGAGGCTCGACGCGCATTCCGCTGGTTCGAAAGCTGGTGGAAGAACAGTTCGAGCGCACGCCCCATGCCGATCTGAATCCCGATGAAGTCGTCGCGCTGGGTGCGGCGGTGCAGGCCAACATTCTCGCCGGCGGATCCGAAGCCACCAAAGAGATGTTGCTCCTCGACGTCACTCCTCTTTCGCTGGGAATTGAATCGCTGGGTGGCGGCGTGGTGAAAATCATTCATCGCAATTCCACCATCCCCGAATCGGCGACCGAGCACTTCACTACCGGCGTTGAGGGACAGACCAACGTGGCCATCCACGTGGTCCAGGGGGAGCGCGAATTGGCAAAAGATTGCCGTTCGCTGGCGCGGTTCGATCTGAAAGGCATCCCACCGATGCCGGCTGGTCTGCCGCGGATCGAAGTGAAATTCCTGCTCGATGCCAACGGTATCCTGCACGTTTCAGCACGCGAAGCCCGCAGCGGCAAAGAGTCGGAAATCGAAGTGCAGCCCAGTTACGGGCTCACCGACGAGCAGGTCGAGGGCATGATTCTAGAATCGTTCGACTACGCTGAGGAAGACTTCCGCCAGCGCCAGGTGATCGAGGCGCGCAACGAAGCGACCACGATTCTGGCCGCGCTCGACAAAGGCCGGAAGGGTCCGGCCTGGGAGGAACTCACTTCGCTCGAGCGCAACAATATAGGGAAGCTCGAGTCCGCGCTGAAAGCGGTCATGCCGCAAGATGACTATCAGGCGATTCGGACCGCGATCGACGCGCTGAATCAGGCGACCATGCACTTGGCGGAGCTGATGATGGATAGCGCGGTAACTACGGCGCTTAAAGGCAAAAACATGGAAACGGCGAATGTCGGAGAGGGCCCGGCCTCTCCCCATCCGATCGCCAAAGCTGAGATCGAGAGTTAGAAAACGGTAGCGCTGGCCTTCAGGCCAACGTCCGCATGGCATCTTGAATTGAGGGGCTTCAGCCCCGCCGGATAACCAAGAAGGAATTTATGCCCGACGAAAAATCACAATCCACCGGAACCGCAACCATCGACGCCCCCGGCACGAACACGGTCAAAGTCACTTTCTTACCCGAGAACAAGACCTTCGAGTTCGAGCACGGCAAATTGCCCTACCAGGAGCATGGCAAGCCGGAATCGCTCCTCGATGTGGCCATGAACTTTGGCTTCCACCTGGAGCACGCCTGCGGCGGCAACTGCGCGTGCACGACCTGTCACGTGGTGGTGAAGAAGGGCAAGGAGTGCCTCAGCGAGATGGAAGACGACGAAGCCGACAAGCTCGACATGGCCGCTGACCTGCAACTTGAATCGCGCCTGGGCTGCCAGTCAGTCATCGAAAAGCCGGGCGAGATCGTGGTCGAAATTCCCGCCTGGAACCGGAACTACGTTTCCGAAGGAGCCGGACACTGACATGCCTGCTGACCTCAACTGGGACAACGCCGAAGATATTGGAATCGAACTGGCTGAAAAGTTTCCCGACCAGAACCCGCTCGATGTCCGCTTCACCGACCTGCACCGCTATGTGATCGAGTTGCCCAGCTTCGTCGGCGACCCCAAAGCGTCGAACGAGGGCAAGCTCGAAGCCATCCAGATGGCATGGTACGAAGAATTTCAAGACCGCCAGGACTAACCACACGGAATCGATCGTAACAGCCTGACCAGTCGGCCGGGCTGTTTTCATATGCAGCATTCCGCCTTGGGCGCAGCTGCTAGGTCCTGATCTTGGCTTCGCGCAAATACTTGGCGGCTTCTTCCGGCGGAGTCGGATTCTGATAGAAGCCGGTTCCCCACTCGAAGCCTGCAATCTTGGTCAACCGCGGCATGAATTCCACGTGCCAGTGATAGTGCTCCATAGGCCCATCCTGCACCGGAGCGGTATGAATCACCATGTTGTAGGCAGGATTGTCCAGCACCTGGTCAGCCCGTTGCAGCAGGTTCTTCATGCCTCGTGCCAGCGATTCATAGACCTGTGAGGAGGAATTCTCGAATGCCGACTCATGTTTCTTCGGCAGGATCCAGGTTTCGAACGGAAAGCGCGGAGCGTAGGGCGCGAGGGTGAGAAATCCTTCGTTTTCGCTGACCACGCGGACCCCGGCATCGGTCTCCTGCCGAACGATGTCGCAGAAGACGCAGCGCTCCTTATAAGCGAAATACTGCTTGGCCCCATCGATTTCCTCCAGCACGTGCTTGGGTACGATGGGCAGAGCAATCAACTGGCCGTGGGCATGTTCCAGCGTCGCCCCGGCAGCCGTGCCATGGTTCTTAAACACCATGATGTACTTGAAGCGCTTGTCCTTCTTGAGGTCGAGGATACGGTCGCGAAACGCCCACAGCACATCTTCAATCCGTTTTTCCGGCAGCGTCGCCAGGGTCGCGTTGTGCTCCGGAGTCTCAATGATGACCTCGTGAGCGCCGATGCCGTTCATGTTGTCGAACATGCCTTCCGCAGACCGGTTCAGGCTGCCCTCTATCCCCAGCGCCGGAAACTTGTTGGGCACCACCCGCACCGTCCAGCCCTCCGAATCGCGACCTGCGCCGTTCGGCCGATATGCCAGAACTTCCGGTGGCGTCTTGTTTTCGTTCCCGGGACAGAACGGACAGAAGCCCCCCTTGAACTTGACCGAGTCGCGTACAAAATCGGTTGGGCGTTTGGAGCGATCAGTGGAGATAATGACCCACCGTCCGACGATGGGATCTTTGCGAAGTTCAGGCACTTTTGAATTGTCTCCCTGGGGGACGCCTCCAACATCTTACGCCATCGTGCCAGGCATGAAAAGTTACCGAATCACATCTAACCCTTAAGTATCGCTAATTCCCACTGAAATGCAGCGCATATCCAAAGGTAGCCGATTCCAGCTTCAGCGGCACTTCAGCTTTCCTCCGCTACTCTTATGTCAGGTTACTGTAAGGATTCCGGGAGGAACCATGCCAAGCAAATTGTGGGTCATTCTAGTGGCTGTAATCACCATCGCCGTAACTTCCGCCGCTCAAAGCGGCGAAAAGAAGATTTCGCGTACCCAGCTTCCACCCGCCGTCGAGAAAGCGGTACAGCAAATCAGCCAGGGTGCAACCGTCCTCGGTTTTAACCAAGAAACGGAGCACGGCGCAATCTTCTACGAAGCTGAAATGAAGGTCAACGGCCACGTCAAAGACGTGCTATTTGACCGCGAAGGCCACGTCGTCGAGATCGAAGAAGAGCTTCCCTTTGATTCGCTACCAACAGACGTAAAACAAGGTCTGCTGGCAAAAGCTGGCGACAGTAGGATAGGAAAGGTCGAGTCGCTCACCAAACACGGCAAGCTGGTTGCCTACGAGGCTACGGTCATCCGCAACGGAAAACGCTCCGAAATCCAGGTCGGCCCCGACGGCAAACCATTGAACCACGATGAGTAGGACAAACATTCGCTCGATTGAGGTGCGTTGGTCCGTGGATGCCCACCCTTTCCGTTCCTTTGGGAAAGGGCGGGCTTGAACTGGCAACGGGTTACGCTCCAACCAGCTTCCCGCTCGCCCCACGCTCGTGCTTGTGGTCGATGGCCACCAGTTTGATGCACTCTTCCAGCACATCCATGGCGATGTCGGCCTGTTCCTTGCTGACGATAAGCGGGGGCGCCAGCCGAATCGTATTCGGTCCGCAACCCAGCAGCAGGACGCCACGGTCGAACGCCCTCTCCACGATGAGATCGCGCTCCGCCGGACCCTGCGTTCGTGCCGTCTTGTCCGTAACGATCTCGACGCCGATCATCAAGCCTCGGCCACGCACATCGCCCACCAGATCGAGCTTCTGCGGCCAATCCGCAATCCGCTCGATAATGTGGTTGCCTACGACCTCCGCGTTCTTCACGCCCTCGCGCTCCAGAACGTCGAGCGTTGCCAGTGCCGCTGCAATCGCTACCGGGTTGCCCCCAAACGTTGAGGCATGCGATCCCGGAACCCAGTCCATGATCTCGGCCTTCGTCATGGTCACTCCCAGCGGCATGCCGCTGGCAATTCCCTTCGCGATACAGACAATGTCGGGCTCCACGCCAGTGTGCTCGATCGCCCACCACTTGCCCGTGCGGCCCGCGCCCGATTGAACTTCGTCCGCCACCAACAAGATTCCGTGCCGGTCGCAGATGCGCCGTAGCTCCTGCATGAACACCGTCGGCGCGACCACGTAGCCGCCCTCGCCCTGGATCGGCTCCACGAAGATCGCAGCTACTTCCTCCGGCGGCAGGATCGTCTTGAACAGCTTCTCCTCGATGTAGCGCGCACAGCCCAGCGCAAAGGCATCTGCCTCCTGCGCACCGCCGCTACAGCCGCGATAAACGTCCGGATAGCGCACGTGCGTTACGCTCGGCAGCATCGGCGCAAACCGCCGCTTCTGCTGCGGCTTCGACGCCGTCAGAGACAGCGCTCCCATCGTGCGTCCGTGAAACGCGCCCAGAAACGCAATCACGTTTTGCCGCTTGGTGTGATACCGCGCCAGCTTCAGCGCGCACTCCACCGCCTCAGCGCCCGAGTTACCGTAGTAGAACTTGTGCGGCCCCTTCATCGGAGCAATCTTCGACAGCCGCTCCGCCAGCGTCACCATGCTCTCGTAATAAAAGTCAGTGCCCGACATGTGGATCAGCTCGCCCGCCTGTTTCTGGATGGCGGCGACAACCTCCGGATGGCAGTGTCCAGTCGAAGTCACGGCAATGCCGGCCGAGAAATCCAGAAACTCGTTGCCATCCACGTCCTCCACAATCGCGCCTCGCCCGCGCTTCGCCACCATGGGATACGAGCGCGTGTACGACGGTGAAATGTAGCGCTTGTCCCCTTCGAGGATGCGCTTGGCGTTTGGTCCGGGAAGGGCGGTCTTGATCTTCGGTCCTGCTACTGGAGTAAGAGTATTGGTGCTCATGGTCGTCTCCTGCGAAATGGCTGGGGCACGGCGGACGTGCCGAATTTCTTGCCTGCCTGGAATTGTTGTCTTACATCGGGGGAACTCAACGCCAGGCGCTATGGCAGGTGTTGGCTGTAACTAGTCGCCTGAAAAGAGGTTGGGACGCACCATGCACGGGGCCAGCTTCGAGCCGGCGCGCGACGAAATCGGCCGCGACCACGCTGTGCGCAAGCCGGCATCGCACGCAGGGTGGAACCCTGAGTAGGCAATCATTCGCGGCTTGGAGGCACGGCTGGGCATAGCAACAACCTTTCTAAATTATAGTCGGGTTCACCTCGCCCCGTAACCCCCAAAATTCTCGAAATGCTACTGTTACCGGCGCCTTCCAAGCTCTCGGATTGCCACCATACTTCGCGGTTTCTCCGTGGATTCACGGTATAATCTGCCCACTGGGGATAGTTCATTTCAGGCCATGGAAGCACCGGACTTTAGTCCGGTGAAAAGGCGTCCATAAATCTTGGTATTTAGCCCTGGCCCACTGTTTGTGAAGGTCATGCACTTTCGTTTTGAACCATTTCACCTTGATGTCGCGGAGCGCCGCCTATCTCGCTCCGGCGAGCTGATTCCGCTTCGTTCCAAGGTCTTTGACACCCTCTGCATCCTCGTCGAAAACCACGGCCGCCTCCTTCGCAAAGATGAACTGATGCAGCGGCTCTGGCCCGACAGCGTTGTCGAAGACAACAATCTCGACTACAACATTTCAAAGCTCCGCCGCGCTTTACAAGACGGTGCCAATGGCCAAAGGTTCATCGAAACCGTTCCCCGCCAGGGCTATCGCTTCGTTGCCGAAGTCCAGCAAGTCGCCGACGGTCCCGCCTTGCAGAAGGTTGCCCCGTCTCCCGAAGGTGGCTTCGCATCCGAGCAGGAAATCCAATTCTTCACCACCAGCGACGGCGTGCGGCTTGCCTACACCCTAGGAGGCAGCGGCCCGCCCTTGGTTCGCGCCATCGATTGGCTCAACCACCTCGACTTTGAATGGAAGAACCCCTATCGCCGGCACTGGTTCTCGCAGATCATGGGCCACAACACTCTGCTTCGTTATGACCAGCGCGGCAGCGGCCTCTCCGACTGGAATGTCGGCGATTTCTCCTTTGAGCGCTCGCTCTCTGACTTCGAAGAACTGATCGAATCCGTCGGCTTTGACAAGTTCGCACTGGTTGGCAGTTGCCAGGGCGGCCCTATCGGCATGGCCTATGCGGCTCGCCATCCCGAGCGGGTCACCAAGCTCATACTGGTTGGGTCATTTGCTCGAGGATGGCCTCCTCCCGGCAGCATGATGACCGAACAGTTCAATGCCATGCTGACGCTCATCCGCCTTGGTTGGGGCCGCGACAACCCCGCCTTCCGCCAGCTCTGGACCACGCTCTTCCGCCCCGATGCCAGCGCCGAAGAAGCCGAGTGGATGAACGAATTCCAGCGCATCACTTCATCTCCCGACAACGCCGCGCGCATGATGGCCGAGTTCCCGAGGATCGACATCACCGACCTGTTACCCATGGTCTGCTGCCCCACTCTCGTCTTGCACTCGCGCGACGAGGCCGTCGTTCCCGCCAGCGAGGGACGCCTTATCGCCTCCCGCATCCGCGGTGCCCGCTACGTCGAGCTCCCCAGCCGCAGCCACGAGGTTGTCCCCGGCGAGCCCGCCTGGCAAATCTTTGTTGACGAGATCTCCCGTTTCCTTGGCTGGCCCGACGGGCATGTCGCACTCCAGCCATCCACAGCAGCAAGCTAGCATTGCGGCTCGCTCGGCCGCCCCAGTCAAGTAATTACGCTGCATTGTCGGCCTCACATTTCGGTCGAACCATTCGGAATCCTCTGATCGACCGTTTCAGAATTGGCGCTCGCCTGCAATCGTCGGCGCGCTCGCTCGGTTCGAGTCGAACATACCGCTCAGGTTCCTCACACTTGACCTTTCCGAGCAGCCTGCCTGCCAGGACGGCCGGGCCGCAGATCCCCGTAAGCACCTGCAAACAAGTAGAGGCCACGATTGCCCCTCCGACGATGTAGCCGAGCAAGGGCACGCCTGCTTGGAATGCCCATGCAGCCAACGTCACCATGGTCGTCGCCACTGCAAAAGCGAAGCGTCGGCGGAGCCCATAGCGCGGCAGTTTTTGCCTACCCATCAGGTACCGCAGGCCATGGTTGTACAGAACATCAAATGGATGCCCCGTCAAAATTGCAGCAAGTGCCGTGAACGGCACCAGGGCCCACAATATGTGGGCCGAGGCCAGCACCGTCCCCACCGCCACCCATACCATCATGATGCCGGGGGACAGGCGCAAGGGGTAATTGATCTGCGCGTATGTGGCGTCGCTCAAGCCACAAAACCCCTGCGCCTGTATTCTTTCGCGAGCTGTAGCCGAGATCTGTGACATCGCTATCCTCCTATGCTGCTTTCTCTGCAGCGGGTTGATTCGCTCCAGTGCCGACGCTTCGCATGGTGGAACCGTTGGGAATGAACATCGGCACACTCTCGCGATACTGAATGTATTGCTCACCATGCGACTCGATCAGGTCACTCTCTTCCCATCGGATCGCCATCAGGATGTACACCGTCGTCATGACAGCAAACAGCAGGTGCGCGCCCGTCATCGTCGGCGTGAACCAGAACGCCATGAACCATCCCACGTAAAGCGGATGCCGAATGTACTTGTAGAACAGCGGCGTACGGAAGGTCAGTTGCGTGTACGGCTTTCCTACCAGATACAGCGACACCTGCCGCAGTCCGAACAAGTCGAAATGGTTGATGAGGAACGTGGCGATCAGCACCAGTCCGAACCCCAGCCCGAAGAGCTGGTACATCACCATCCGGGCCGTCGGATTCTGGATGTCCCACACCATTCCGCCCAGCGGCTGCCAGAACGCAAACAGCGCGATCAACGCCAGGCTTGAGAACAGTACGTAGGTGCTGCGCTCTGCCGGTTCAGGGACCACCTTTGTCCAGGCCCGCTTGAACCAAGGCCGTGCCATCACGCTGTGTTGCACGGCGAAGATTCCAAGCAGCAGCACGTCGATGCCCAGTGCATACAGAAACGGCATCCGGCTCGGCGAATCCATCGTTTTGGGAACCACCAGGTTTCCAATAAAGCCGACGGAATAAAGGAACGTGGCAAAGAAGACGCCATAGCTGGCGACTCCATAGGCGAATACAACGACTCTCTTCAGCATCTCTCTCCTCCTCCGCATTGGGCTTTGGTGCCCATGCGATCTTGAGAGAGAGTACGGCCGATCGCTCCTCAGAGTCCTTGAGCGAAACTTGAATTTTCCTTAGAGATCTCTGGACGGAACTGACGGCGACTTTGCTTGAGACGGCAATCACTGGCGCGACGAAACATGACCGCCGGACACTGGAAACCGCGCCCGCTTCGCAATAAAATAGAGGAGACAGAACCGATGGCCATCGGCGGATGTCCGCCGCCTAACCCTGAAGATGTTGCACCCGACCAAGACCGATTCTCGACGATTCTGCCCAATCCGCACGGGTCTTGCGGCAGCGGCAATTCTTCTGCCATTGCTCTTGAGCCCTGCCTGCACGAATCCCCAAGCAGCTGGTACGGCGCAAACATCGGCAGCGAAAACCGCTCAGCACCGCAAAATCCAGCCGCCTGAAGCTGCCGAATCCCAACCGCAAACCGCGCAACCGCCCGCCGACCTCAGCCCAAAACTCGCCGACACCTACCTCCAGGCGCAATCCGGCGACGCCAAAGCCATGGCGAAACTTGCCGAAGCTTACGAGAAGGGCGAGGGTGCACCCGAGGACATCCAGCAAGCCATCCTCTGGTTCACCAAGTCCGCCGAAGCCGGAGACAGTTTTGCCATGTACCGCCTCGGCCGCATCTACGCCTCCGGCGATGGCGTTCCAAAAGACGAAAAGGAAGCTCTCAACTGGTACAAGAAGGCCGCCGCCGCCGGCGATACAGAAGCGATGTACGACGTCGGCCGCGCCTACGAAACCGGCTCCGGCGTCCGTGAAGACGTGCAGACCGCCGTGGACTGGTACGAAGACGCCGGCCTCCGCGGCAATAAAGATGCGAACGCGGCTTTGGATCGTCTGGGCGAGGGCTTCGACCAATAAACCACCACTTGATGCGCCATTCCAGCCAGATTCTGCCTGGGAAGGGGACTTTCGCATGCTCGGCGCCAACGGTTGAGCATATCCACCGATCCACCCTCTGACACGAAGTGTCGCCGCGGCGACGGGCCAAGTTTCGAGCGCCCGACGATCTGGGGAATCAGCATCATTGGGGCCGCCGATTAGTCTTGATCCACCCACAATACTAGCTCCGAAGTCCCGTAAATCTGCGTTACAATTTCGCGTTTCTTCGATTTCGATCGACAGGAGGTTCGCAATGGCTCATGTCCCGGACGTAAATGAAACGAAATTATTACAAGATGTTTATGGCGGTAAACCATGCAAATTTGATCCGAATAACAAACCGTACATTGATGCGCCGTACCTCTGCGAACACATCCTTGAGATCCCCGCGCAAGCAAGCGGTAACCCGGGACGCGCCGTTAGGTGGGAGATCCACAATGCCGTCTTCGCCGGGCGATTCGATCTGCGAGATGGGTGCCGTGCCGGCGGCGGTTCTCTGCCTGCACTTGAGTTTGTAGCATGTGAGTTCCAGGAAGGTTTCTGCGCAGATGGCGCCAAGCTCGAGCGACTGGTGTTCCTTGACTGCAGATTTGTGGCCCCCGAAACCGCGGAAATCATCAAGCGTATCGAAACGACCGTCGCATCCACGGATCTTGAACAGGTAGATCGGTCTCCACAGAAGATCGGAGAAGAACTCGAGGCCGGGGAGCGCGCGCTCCAGCAAAATGTGAATCCCGACTGTGTGTATCCTCCACCCCCGAAGAACCGGATTGGCTTGCGAAACTGCCGAATTGCCACCGAGTTACGGCTGGAGTGCTTAACCCCGCAGCCCTTCGGCGACAGGCCAGGCATGTTGATCGTGGATGCATTTGCTGCGTCGGTGGGTACGAATGTGATCGTCCGAAACACCACTCTGCGTGCACCGCGAGGCGAGTCGTCGGCAACGTTGCCCGGGCCGCGCTATGCCCTCGATCTTTCCACCGCGCATGTCGGCAGCGACGTTCGATTGAATCCATGCGTGGTGCTGGAGGGCGGCCTGAAGATGCGGGATGCCCGTATTGGGGGATCGTTGTGGGCTGCTGGGCTTGAGGTGACGGACGGAGAGGACCCCCTATCTCGTGAAGTCATTAAGAAAGGCCGGAACGGCCCGCGACAGGCGCTAAGCCTCGAAACCACCAGCATCCAAGGAAACCTAATGCTCGATATTGACGATAACACATTGCAGCAAGCTGCTGAAAACTTCCGGCAGCATCGAAGGGACGAGAGCGGGGATAAGGAAGGAGAGAAGCTCGACCTAGTGAAGTTTGTAATGCCCTACCACTTTCGGAGTAAAGGAGAGATATCCATATTGAATGCCACAGTGGGGGGCGATTTGTATTTTTCGAGAGGTAACATACTAGGAAATCTCACAATGTCAAATCTAACTGTCCGTGGGTCGGTACAAACAAAGCAACTCATGTCAGACGTAATAGTGATCCTGCAGGTCGAAGAGAAGAGCCCGCCTCGACCCCTAGTAGTAGAAGGGACTATTTGGTTGAGTAACTGCCATATCGGGGGCGACTGTACTCTCGAAGTACAGACGAACAGGATCGTTGTCATTGGTGGCGTGCTGTCAGGGGATGCAACATTCATGGGAGGGGTCACAATTTTCAACGGCCAAGGGGTGAGCGTCGCAGGGAACCTCATAATAGCATGTCGAGGGATAGTCGATTGCAATCTCTCTGGCGCTAAGGTCGGCGGTACGCTGAATTTTGCCTATGCTGGTTTCAAAGAGTTCAGGCCAAGACCGCGCGCAGTCCTCCGGAGTAAAGAATTGATCTGCTACCCTTGCTTCTACCTGACAGAGGTGCTGGTGCCTGTTATGGGCGAAGAAGGAGAAATAAGAGAAGGTATTGTCAGCTTTCTCACAACCTCCCAAAGGCCGAAAATAGGGGTCGCTTACAAACCGATACTTCTGAACGGACAGGCGGAGAAACTATACAGACTGAATAGTGGGAATCGCACGGTGATAAAACGGGATGGCTCTGAAAAACAACTGCGTGGTGATAGTCCTTTGACGTTGAGCGATGCAGAAAAAGCTCGAGAATATCTCAGGCTATTTTGCGCTTTCGTATGGGGAGATCTGGGGTCGTTCAGCCTTTTGACCGACCCGCAGGATCTCCCAAAGGGAAATGTTCCCAATCAGGAACTATTGAAAATCCCTTGCACCGCAATCCAGAATAGCCCGCAAACAGTGTGGGAGTTGAAGGCGTACGTGCGTTACGGAAATCGCGCATATGAAGCTGCCTTTCACCTGACCGGCGCGGGTCGCGCCCAGATAGTAGGCGATGATCTTATCGGTGAGTACGAAGGGGCTGACTCCGAAAAACTGTCGACGTTTGAGTCACCTTACCGCTTCCCGCCCCAGGCGGCCGCTTTGAACCCCTACCGGTCAGATTTCCAGGGCTGGCAGAACGTCTCTGATGGCGAGAAGGATATCGCGGACTTCGAGAAGGAGGCCAGTGGATGGCAGACCCCGCTGAACCACCAAGCCACGATCGATCTGAGCAGCGCGTCGTGCAAGATGCTGAGTGACAGGATGGCTGAGGTGTGGCCGAAACCTGGCAACATGAAATTAGAAGAGTTCGATTACCGCACAATCCAAGTTCTTCCCGGCTCGAAGCGTCAGCAAGGATTCGAGAATCGGCTGAAATGGATTCGCTCCGGGATTGCGGGACCCGAGCACCTATTGACAGCGGTTGGATATTTCACGCTGACTCTGGTCGTAGTACTTTTTCTTCTGTGGGAGTCGTTTCGGTTCGCGCTGCATTGGACAGAGCGGAAGGGTAGTCTCTTTGCCCCAAATGCTCACTTAGGATTCCGATTCTTGTTGATTTCGCTTTCTTTGGGAGCCCTACTTCTGGCAGTGCTCTGGCTCATGTTTGTCAGGAAGAAAAAATGGGCGACTGCCGAATTTAGAGCCCAGCCCTACGCTCACCTCGCTCAAGTGTTGCGTGAGCGCGGGGATGACGATCTGGCTCGGAAGGTAGAGGCCGAGAAGATGTGGCAGGAGGCGGTGGAGAGCTCACGCTTTTCGTTCTTAGGCAAGCTCGGGACGATTTTGTGGTGGCGCCCTTACGGCGTCATGTTTGAGTTCGGATTGTCTCCGCTTCGAGCGGCATTGACTGTGATTGTGGTTTGGGGGCTGGGTTGGTTCTGTGTGTCCATGCTGAACGACAACAAAATGCTGCAAGCTAATGTGACGAGGATGGCTCCAGCGGCGGTCGTTGAGGAAGGAAAGCCCATAATGATCGTCCCTGCAGGAACGGAGAATGTTCCTCCTGTGCCCATTCCCTGTGGTGACGCGATCGAGCCAGGACTCTACTCGTTCGAATTGCTCACTCCCATTCTTAATCTGCACCAGGAGAGCCGCTGCGAAATACAGTCAAGGCCTGCCGGAGAAAATTCCTTAACGATTCCGATTCTCAACAAAGAATTGCCAGTACCAGCGATTTTTACTGACGCCGTGGTGTGGGAGTATGGAGAGGCGCTTTACATGCTGGCAGGAACCATAATAACTTCGCTGGCATTGTTGACATTCTCCGGCATCGCGCGTCGGTGGGAGCACTAGAATGCGCCCCGGTTGGTGAAACCGCATCGCGATAGAACTCTTAGCAGCTTGCGGAAAAATGTGGGTTTCGCGACGTTTTGAAGGGGCGCAGCTTTAGCTGCGCCGCACAAGTCCTTTATTCTTGCCATCCCTCGTGGGCTTCAGCCCGCGGGGAATCTGCTTTTCCCACTTTTTCCGCAGCGTCCTGGATAACGCCAACACCTTTTCGTCAGCAATGAAGTGCACAGTACTTCCGCTGGTAGTACCCGGAACTCACCAGTACGAAATCCCTCGATTAGCGGGCAACCGGCGCATGGCCGCCTACTCGACGCCGTGACTTATTCTGGCAGCGTGTAATCGAACTCGTAGGAATGCTTGCCCTCGACGATCTTGATCGCCATCTTGCCCTCAAGACCGGCCAACTCAAGCGAGCCCGAGTCCGGTACCACCGTGAGAGATAGGTCCTGTCCGCCGCCTCTCATGATGCCGCGGTGAAGCAATACAAAGCTGCCTTTGCGGCCTTGCAACGTTCCGCTGACCCGTTCGATCGCAACGTAACCCGCCGAGCCCTTAACCTCGGTCATGGCCGTCAGCATTTCGCCCTTGCTGGTCGCTTCCAGATCGCCGTGAAACTGCTTGTCGAGTGACATCCTGCCCAGGGTTGAACCCTCGCCTTTGTCCTCCGCCTGAGGTGCCAGCTTCACTTCAAAGGTTCCCGTTGCATGTTTTGTCATGTGCATCCTCGTCTTAGGTCCCAACGTTGGTCATCACGAACGAAGTGAGGGATCTGCTTCTCGTCAGTACCAGCAAAAAGCAGATTCCCCGCCCGCCAGCGCGGGCGAGGAATGACAATTCTGGAAGCTGGCGCAGCCTTGAGTTCCAAAACTATATATCAACGGCCCACAGGTCTGCCGCGCATTGTCGCGCCGCCGAGTTCCCTACTGAGTGTGCGCCACGGCCTCTCCCGCAATCCTCTGTTTGACCCACTTTCTCGCCCTTCCCTACAATCGAAGATTCCGCACTCCTACAGGGAAGGTTCATGGCGCTACAGCTTTTCAATACTCTGTCCGGCAAAGTCGAGGAGTTCCGTCCGCTCGAAGACAACCTGGTCCGCATGTACGCTTGCGGGCCGACGGTTTACGACTACGGCCACATCGGCAACTTCCGCACCTTTGTCGCGGTTGACGTACTGCGCCGCTTCCTCAAGCAGAGCGGCTACCAGCTGAAGCACGTCATGAACATCACCGACGTCGAGGACAAGATCATCCGCAACGCCGCGCGCGATGGCGTCACCGTGCAGGAGTACACCAGGAAGTACACTGACGCGTTCCTGGAAGACGCCGACGCCCTGAACATTCAGCATCCCGAGTTGCTGGCCAAGGCGACCGAGCACATTCAGGAGATGGCGCACTTCATCGCCGTGCTGCGCGACAAAGGCTACGCCTATCAGACCGACGACGGCTCCTACTACTTCCGCATTGCCAAGTTTCCCGAGTACGGCAAGCTGTCGAAGAAGGACTTCGAGGGCATGACCGACGGCGCCCGCGTGGATGTGGACGAATACGAGAAGGACAACGCCCGCGACTTCGCCCTCTGGAAAGCCCCCAAACCGGGCGAAGCGTCGTGGGACACCGAGATCGGCCCCGGGCGCCCGGGCTGGCACATCGAGTGCTCCCAGATGTCGATGAAGTACCTCGGCGACAGCTTTGACATCCATGCCGGGGGCGAGGACCTGATCTTTCCGCATCACGAGAATGAGATCGCGCAGTCGGAGGCGCTGACCGGCAAGCCGTTCGTCAACGTCTGGGTCCACTCGCGTTTTTTGCTGGTTGAAGGCGAGAAGATGGCCAAGAGCGCGGGCAACTTTTACACCGTGCGCGATCTGGTGCTGATGGGGCACAAGCCATCGTCGATTCGATTTCTGCTGATGTCGGTTCCGTACCGCAAGCAGCTCAACTTCACCTTCGACGGATTGACTCAGGCCGCGAACTCGGTCGAGCGCCTGCGCAATTTCAAACGCCGTCTCGGAGACTTCGCAATTTCCAGCAGGTTCAAGCCCGGCAATCGCGGAATTGGCGGAAAAAGCGGCGACAGAAATGCGGGCTGCCATGGAAGACGATCTGAACACCGCCCGCGCTCTGGGCGCGATCTTCGATCTGGTGCGCGATGCCAACGCCGCCGCCGACAACGGACAAGTCCGTCAGGGCGACGTCCCGAAGTTGCTAAGGGTTCTCGATCAGTTCGAAGAAGTCTTCGCCGTTCTGAAGGACGACGACGCTGCCAAAGTTCGGCAGACGGTCGAATGGGCCAAAGTCGAAGGCAAAGCAGACAAGATCAGCCCAGCGGCGGCCGAGCTCGCGAAAGCAGCTTCGTTGTCCGATGAAGATGTCGAAAAGCTGGTCGCTGAACATTCTCAGGCGCGCAAGAGCAGGGACTTCGCGCGCTCCGACGCCATTCGCAATCAGCTCGCGGAAAACGGCATCATCCTGGAGAACACCAAAGACGGTGTGCGCTGGAAGCGCAAATAGACCGCGCATCAGACTTCGGATTCAAACTCAGGTAGGCCTTCTCCCGTCGCTTCGAGCGCTTCGCCAAAATGTACTTTTGCGGTGGTCACCAGCACCACCGCCGCCACGATCACGATGGTTCCGGCCAGCATGAAGCGATCGAAACGCTCCCGCAGCACAACCCAGCCCAGGAAGACAGCGACGATCGGATTCACGTACGCGTAGGTCGCGACCTTCGGCGTCGGGACATGCTTCAACAGCCAGATGTAGGCGGTGTAGCCAATCCACGACCCGAACACCACAAGGTAGAGTACCGCCATTACACCGCGCTGGTTGAACGACACGCGGTGCAACTGTCCGGTCAGCAATGCCAGCACGGAATGACCGAGCCCGGCAAACAGCATCTCCCAACCCGTCGCCACCAGCGGGTCGACCTTCATCTGCCACTTGCGAGAAAATACCGAACCGATTGCCCAACTCATCGAGGAGAACAGTAGGAGTATCGAACCTACTAACTGCATCACTCCCAGCGCGTCGCGGTGGGTGATCTTCGGCCACACGAGAATGGCGATCCCGACGATCCCCATTGCCACGCCAATCAGTCCGCGTCGCGACATGCGGTCGCCGCGAAAGATGAAGGTCTCCAGCACCAGAAACCAGATGGGTGTCACTGCCACAATCAATGCGGCGAAACCCGTGGGCACGTACTGCTCGGCCCATGCCAGCCCGCCGTTGCCGCCGACTAGCAGCAGTCCGCCAATCGCCGCCAGCCGCACCGCTTCCTGGCGCGAGATGCGGATATTGCGACCGAACGCTGCGCAGGCGGCCAGCATCAATGGGCCCGCTATGAGGAAGCGCATCGCGCACATTACGAACGGCGGAATCCCCTCGGCCGAAGTAATGCCAATGGCGAGGTAGGTCGATCCCCAAAAGACGTACACCAGCGCGAAGGCAGTCACGACCTTCAGGCGATGGTTGCTGGCCGTATTGCCTGGACCTAGCGCGGCAGTCGGAGTCTTGAATTGAACGGGATCAGCCATTACGCCGCCGGCGACTTATGGTTTGAGCTGCGTAGACGATGTCCCGTGATCAGGATGTAGTGAATGCCCGAGACCAGCGTAAAAACAAACGTTGCATACAGAAACAGCTTCTCGAGGAATGCGGTGGACGGCGAGACGAATACCTGCGCCAGCACCACGAAGAAGATTGCACCGATCTGGCAAACGGTGTTGATCTTGCCGAAAATACTAGGACGGAAATCGCGGAACCCCACGGTCGCGTACAGCGCCATCGCGGTGGCGAGTATGCACACATCACGGCTCAACACCAGGACTGTGTATTTCCACGGAATCTTCCGCGCAATGGATAGCACGAGAAACAACGAGCTCAGCAGCAGCTTGTCGGCAATGGGGTCGAGGTACTGTCCCAGCATGGTGCGCTGATTCAGGACGCGCGCCAGCCATCCATCCAGGGCATCGCTTAACCCCGCCAGCACCAGCAGCCCCAGCGCCCAATTCCAGTTGCCGTCGAGGACGTTGGTCACCACGAACGGAATGAAAATCAGCCGCAGCAGCGTAAGCTGATTAGGGGCGGTCCAGAACTGGTTTTTCATTCGGCCACCCAGCGAACATGGCACTTAGCGATTGCACTCTCCACGAATGGCACGGTCCCCCGATTGGCAGCCCCTCTCGCGTCAACCTCAACTAACGCCGCACCCGAGACTGCGCCGGTCCCTCATCATTGATTGTGACGGTTGCTCTGCCTGCTTGGCAACACGCGTCTCGGAAGCTCGTTCCAGACGGTGCAGCCCATCGTACTTCGACACGTGATGTCCATCACCGCGCAGCCGCGGTTGGAACAACTACAGTTTGAGTTTAGGGATGCGTTAACTGTTTCCACGCCATGCGCTGGCTCACCCGACTCGTCGCCCGTTCTCTGGCATCCGCCTCCCGTCATTTTGGCGCAAACGAGCCGGAGCATCTTGTCATTGCGCGCCGCGGTGAGATGGAAGCCTATTTCTATCTCCGCGAGCACGGCTATCGCATCGTAGCCAAGAACTTCCGCACACCCCACAACCGAGGCGAAATTGACTTGATCGGATGGGACCGTGGCGTGCTCTGCTTCGTTGAAGTGAAGACCCACGCGCAACCCGGCCTAGTGCCTCCGGAGATGGCTGTCGATTCCGCCAAGAAGGCACATATTCTGTCGGTCGCGAAGCGTTACGTGCGACGCCTACCCGGCGGAAAGCGACCCGCATGCCGTTTCGACATCGTCAGTGTGGTGCTTGGAGGCCGCCGCAACAAACCCACCATCAGGCTGTACAAAGGGGCGTTCTCGTGGACTAGCGGGCACCAACAGCAGCGCGAGCCTTATGACTTCTACGATCGCAAGCGCTGGTGGAGACGGTAGCCTCGCGACGATTTTTCCTCCGAACTTGCCCCCGCAACCGCGCCCCGATAGAATCAGCTCAGCGACCAAAGTAGGCGCGTAGCTCAGTTGGTTAGAGCGCTACCTTGACACGGTAGAGGTCAGGAGTTCGAGTCTCCTCGTGCCTACCATCTTTTCAACCACTTACGAATTTTCCCCTCTGCCGTTTGGTAGCATTTGGTAGCAAATAAAAAGGTGACTTACGCGTCCGTCCAAGAGGCAAACCGGGCTTCGCGTAGGAAGGCCCCGTATCTCCAACGCAGAACCTCACATCAGGGCAAATCGGACTCACGCCAAGCGTTTGGCGTCTCATCGAGGGGCCTCAGCCCCTCGAATCATCCGAGATCCACGGTGACGGAAAGCGGATAGTGGTCGGAGGCGGTAACCGAAGTATGGACTTTGGGATTCGTGGCGCGAATTGGGCCCCGTGTAAAAATCCAATCGATGATGCTCCCGCGATCAAACAGGGATTTGGAGGGTGTGGTTCTGGTCCGCTGATCTGTGAAGGGACTTTTGAAGCTTTCGTGTTTGAGTTCCGAAGCGACCTGATACTGGGCAACGTTCAAATTCATATCGCCAGCAAGCACGATGGGAGTGCTGGGTTTGTACGGCTTTGAATCTTGAAGGCATTCCCGCAGTTGAGCTTGGCGCAGATTTGCATCTCCCCGACTCTCGAGGTGCATGTTATAGCTGACGAGACATCGTCCTCCCACGTTGACATCGACGACTAAGGCCATGCGCCCGCCGATTCTCTCCTGAAACGGTTCCGTGTCAGGAAGATACCAACGCGGTCGCCAGAAATTTGACTGCCTGTGGAACCTTAGAACTCGTGCATTTGATAGAGGCCAGGGAGACAGCGTGGTCTGTCCGTGAAACGCTGGAGAGTTGCGCGAGCCCTGAGTCAATTCCTGGAACTCGCATCCAAAAACGTAGTTCATCTGCAGCTTTTGAGCGATCTCTCTGGCCACATTGAGACGGTGCGTGCGTTTGGCGTTCATGTCGACCTCCTGCAGAAGCAGCAAGTCAGCTTTGGCGTCGGCAAGAAACTCGATGACGCCACTCAATCGCAAACCGCGGTCGATGTTCCAGTCGACTACCCGTATTGAGTCGGGCGGCCAAAGGGTCCAAGTCCAGGGCGCAAAGCTACCGGTTTTGATCGCCTGCTTGGGGTTTGCATCCATCGCGCCTCTCGAACCTGGAGTGAACTTGCAGCTACCACCACACGTCGAGGATACAAGAGATCTCTTGGTCGCGAAGATCTCTTGCCTACGCGGGACTAACAGAGTCAGTTGTTGGTGATGCTGGGGCTACAGCGAATGCACAATACGAGTAAAGGGATATCAACCAGACCACGTTCACGCCTATCGCCGACATGACAAAGGCCACCTTGGTTATGTTAAGCACAGCAAAGGCCAATAGAGCATACGGCAAGAAGCAGCGCCGGATGAGGAACTCACAATGCCGACCGATGTACATGATCGGGTTCGATCGTCGACTCTCGGCTTGCGCCTGCCAGATCCCGAGATATTGCTCGGGACGCGCCCCAGCAATCCGACGCCGGCCCATCCCAGTGACAAGGAAGCTCATAACTGCCCCGGCGAGAAGCAGCTCGGTCCAAACCACGTAGGTCGGTCCTGATCTCCTTATCAACCCGATCGCCATACCGGAAAAAATGAGCAGGTAGTAAAGGTTGTCGCACATTGTCTCCAACCAGCAGCCGAAGTCGGACTCTTGCAGTTTCAGACGGGCCACCTCCCCGTCGCATCCATCGAGAATGCTGGCCCAGACCGACAAAACCGCGGCGAACACTGTATTCCAATATCCCCCGCAGGCAAAAAAGAAGCCAGAAACAAAGCCCACCGCAAGAGTAAAAAGGCTGACCATGTTGGGTGTGATCGGCCATTTTATGAGCTGCCGGCTGACGGGCACCGAGATCCTGCGATTGAATCGTGCGAACAACCCGTCGGTAGGCTTCACCAGCCAACGATTCAGTTTTTCTTCGGCGGCACTACGATCTGACTCAGTAAGCACCTGCTGCCACTGCGCCTCGGGACCTTGCTCACATCAATCGCGTGAGCATGATGGGTGAATTGGCGGCCTCGCTCTCTCACGAGCTAAAGCAGCCAATCGCCGCGGCAATTACAAACGCTAGCACCTGCATGCGCTGGCTTAAGCGCGACCAGCCGGATGTGGAAGAGGCGTGCGAGGCGACTGCAAGAATCATGGAGGACGGTAAGCGTGCCGGTGACATCATCGACCGTTTGCGATCGTTGTACAAGAAGTCTCCTCCAAAACGTGAGTTGGTCGACGTGAACGAGATTGTTCACGAAATGGTTGGGCTAATGCGGGGCGAGGCTAACCAGTATGCAGTTTCCATACGCATGGATCTTGCCGCCAACCTCCCCAGGATTACGGCAGACCGGGTGCAACTGCAGCAGGTGTTCATGAACCTCATGCTCAATGCCATTGAGGCGATGAAGGAGACAGGCGGAATACTTACGATCAAGTCGCAACTGCAAGAGGATGGCCGAGTGATGATCTCGGTGAGTGACACTGGCGCGGGATTGCCGGCCGAAAAATCCGACCAGATCTTCAGTGCCTTCTTTACAACCAAACAACAGGGCTCCGGCATGGGGCTGGCAATCAGTCGCTCCATCATCGAGTCGCACGGAGGCCGTCTATAGGCAGCACCCAACTCAGGGCGCGGTGCGACTTTCAACTTCGCCCTGCCAGTGGCAGCCCAGGTGGTGGAAGCACGGGCTGAGGGAACGTGATTTCGGAGTTAGATACCATTTTTCAATCACTTACAGATCCTCCCCTCCCACGTTTGGAAGCATTTGGTTGCAAGTAAACGGAACCCGGCGCATTTCTGTCCCACCTTCAGTTCCCCGTACACAGAATCGACCATGTGTCTCGCGCTATCGAGAGTGGTCGGTTTCAATCCTAAAATTTCCGCCGCGCCGCCTTTTCCCCCATGCTCCACTTGGCGGCGTGCAGTACGTTCTGCAGGTGTTCCACCTCGTCGAGATGGTGAGTGTCACGGGTAGGTTTCTCCTGAAGCTCAGGGATTTCCGCCCTGAAAATCGGCCCCGTATTGAGGATGAGGTTGCGCTCGATGACATTGCGTCGCTCACGCACGTTTCCCGGCCATGTGTACCTCTGCAATTTCTGCATCGCTCATCCATGGGCGGACTGCGACTTAAATCCTTCATCTTGCGCACTCCCGCGACGCTTCGGGAAAAACAGAACCGGACCGACCCTTCGGGGAAAAAAGCCTAGTACCTCGCGGTGGGTATGCGGTTCCCACCAAGCGTTGGAGTTTCTCCAAATCCATTGGAGCGCATCCCGATTCTTTCCGCTAATTGTCTTTTCAACTCACTGAAACGCAAGCAGTTGGCTTTGTTGAGCATTCAATTCCGTTTGGCGGGCGGCGTGCACATTGCAAACGTTGGCACCGGGCAATAGCAACAGCAATCGAACCAAAACCCACCTCAACGGCTAGATCGCTGCTAGGCTGCTAAAGACACTCGACGATTAGGAGAATGACGGTGGATGAAATTAAGCCGCGCTACGAATTCCGCGTATGGGAGGAAACACTTGCCTCAGTCCACGACAGGCTTGGGCTGATGGCTCAGGCGAAAACGGCGGAAAGCGAAGAGACTTACCTCATTTCCAAGGCCACCGACAAATGCAATGCCAAAATCCGTGGCGCACTGATGGACATCAAGGTGCTCGTCGCAACCGATCGGGGATTGGAACAGTGGAAACCCATCCTGAAAGGAGGATTTCCGCTGGAGAGCTCTGTCATAGCTACCCAGGTCTTTCCCAGCCTCGATCTTTCGCCGCCGTCCTTACCGAAAGCCGCGTACGAACTTGACCAGTTCCTCGATATGATGGCGCAATCAGACGGAATCGCTATCGTGAACGTCCGCAAGATGCGCTATCAGTTCCGCATCGGGGCATGTGCGGCCGAGTATGCTCAGATCATGATCAATAGTGTGCCGCGCGACACGGTTGCCGTTGAATCCGTTGATCCAGAGGCCGTATTGCAGCTGGTTCGAGAGTTGGGCATCACCGAGGCCAACACCAGTTACATACGAGAGATTAAGCGAGTGCTAGGCTGGATGCCTCAATAGTCAGGCTCTTGAAGAGGGGAAGGAGATCGAATGGCACAAGAGATCGAGCGCAAGTTCCTGGTAAAGAACGATTCCTGGCGAGGTCAGGACAGCGGCAAGCGTTATCGCCAGGGATATCTGAGCACCGTCAAAGAGCGGACGGTTCGCGTAAGAATAGCGGGCGACAAGGGTTTCCTTACGATCAAAGGCATCACCGTCGGTGCAAGTCGGCCTGAATATGAGTATGAGATTCCAGTGGCGGACGCCAACGAAATGCTCGACCAGCTTTGCGAACGGCCACTGATTGAGAAGACCCGCTACCGTATTCCGCACACAGGGCTGGTATGGGAAATTGATGAGTTCGAGGGTGAAAACCGCGGCCTGATCAGCGCCGAAGTTGAACTCAAGGATGAACACCAATCAGTCGAACTTCCGGCCTGGATCGGGCAGGAAGTAACCGGCGATCCGCGATATTTCAACGCAAATCTCGTCGCGAAGCCGTTCACCACGTGGTGAGAATCAATCTGCGTCGAGACTCGACAGGAATCGCAGCCTGCGTATAGAAATCACCGAAAGAGAATTGGCACACCAATAAATATCCGCCATTGAGGAGCTACGATGCCAACCGCCACAGCAACTACACCAAGCCGCATCAAGGAGGGCAAACAACTGCGAACGAGCGAGCCCGTCACCCCCAGTTGGGTTGGTCGTGTTCCCCAACTCAAGCCAGGCCAGTACGCCGACGGCATGCCCATCCATTCGCCCGAATACATCTGCTGCAAGCTCATCTTGCGGCCCAACAAGTTCCACTCGCGCGAGAGCTTCTTCGACTTCGGCAAGGTCTTTAAGGAGCCCGCAAAAGAGCACGGCGTTAAGTACACGACGGAAGGCTTCATCGAGCAGCCGGTCAAGATCCGCGAAGTGCTGTTCATCGATACGGATGACTTCCGCCTGTACAACAATGCCTTCATTCTTCGCCGCCGTATCCCCTACAAGGACGGCTTTCCCATCGGCGAACCCGAGATCGTTTTCAAGTTCAGGCATCCCGATTTGCAAATGTGCGCGGAAACCGACGTCCGGCCGAACATCCTCGGCGATCACCGCGTCAAGTTCAAGGTTCAGGCCCTGCCGCTGAAAGAGAAGCTGGGCGGCATCCGTCTGCTCTTCTCCCACAACGTGCAATTTACCCGCGGGGCCATTGGATTAGGCCACGAAAACATCCGCGACATGGACGCTTTGATCGAAATGCTGCCGGTGCTCGCGAAAGTCAGAAAGCACCCGAAGGAAGAGATCCATCTCGTCAGCAACACCATCGTCGAAGAAGTTTTGCAGGACATCGGCCTGCTCGACTTCGGTTCGGGCCTCACCTGCAAGGCCAATGTGGCGATCTGGCGTACCCGCGGCGAGCACCGTCCGCTCATCGGCGAGTTCGCATACCAGTTCCGATTCAAGGACCGCGCAAAGCTCGACCCGGAGGCATTGCGCCGCACAGAGGCATTCTTTATCGGACTGCAGTACGCCGCCGAAGACTACATTGCGCTGAATGCCACCAAGACGGCTACCGTGTACCGCCTGCTGGGCAATCCGCCCAAGTCGCACGAATGATGGCGCCGCCATCAGTTTCAAAAAAGGCCGAATCGCTCGCTGAGCGCCTCGGCATTTCCTACGATCAGCTTCTTGGATTCCGTTTTGCCGTAAACGTGTTCCTCGCCACCACCATTGTCTGGTTCACGCTGAAGCACATTCACGACACCAATCCCATCTGGGCGATTGCCTCGTTGGTGGCTGCCTCTGAACCGGAGCCGGAAACGGCACGCAAACTTTTCCGCAGCCGTATCATCAATGTGCTGATCGGCTGCGGCGTTGGATTCCTCTTCCTCCTGGTCGGCAGCGGCAGCGAACGAATGATCCCGGTTGCACTCGCCGTGACGGTGCTGATCTCCACTTATCTGGTGCGCGTCAAAACCATGTGGCGCCAGGCGCCCATAACCGCGGCCATCATCATCGCCGCCGGCCTCGCCGGCGCTTCCACCACGACCGGAATCATCAAAGGGTTGCACAAAGTCGCCGAGGTGCTCTTCGGCAGCGTGGTGGGTATGTTGGTGAGCTGGCTCATGTCAAAGGTTTGGCTGGTTCGTCGCCCGAAGAGCGAACCAGGGCGGGATGACGGAGTTGAACAAGGAAGAAATCAGCCTCGCTGACTTGGTGAGCCACATCGCTGCGCGCAAGACTTCTGTTAGTTGTTGGTTAACTGTAAGTCTCCAACGGCTGGATGCGATGAGCATGGATGACTCTGCATAAGTAGGTTGAAGGCCCGACTGCTTCCGCGTTCACCAAAATCATCAGTAAACATACGGCTTCCAGACACATCAACTCGGGAGTGACTTGTGCGTTGCCTCAAGGTGCTACCGTGGTGCGACCCGGGTCCAGTACTGGTGGCAGGTGCACCGAGTGCCTGCTCAGCTCGGCTGGCGGGATCAAAAGTAGATGTTGGTCGTCAACCCAAACGCGTTCACATGCGCGGGCGTGGAAGCCGTATTGTTGTCGTGCTCATAATAGGGGTTGAAGCCGAAGTGCTTGCGGAAGGGTATGTCTGCTCCGAACTGGTAGGTGGTCTTGTTCCAGCTTTGCGTGCTACTGCTGTAAAAGACCTCCCCTTGTGTATAAGGTGAAAACACGAAGCGGGGGTGTATCCTCCGGTGGGTATCCACAGGGCGTCGGCAACCGTGATGTCCGCGCGCTTCAAGTGCCACCCGATCGTGAACGGCTGCAACCAATTGTCCGCCAGACCCATCCCGCCTGCATTGGCGCCGAACGTCGGTATCGCGAGATCACCGTTCGCAAGCGTCGGAAATGCCACCATGAAGCCGAGGTTGCCTCCCGCCACCTTGAAGCTGGGCACGTAGTAGAAGATGTTCTCAATGGCCCACACGTTATACGAGCCGTTTACGGGTGTCGCGTCGCCGTTCGGGCCGTTGAGTCTCGTTGAATCGTAATTGACGTTCATGTCAACGTAGGTGAATCCGGGGCTGGGCAAGATCCCGGCGTTCAACCCATACTGCCCGGGCATATATTGGCCGCGCTGCTGGGCCATCAGCGGCGACAGGCAGCACGCAAGTAAGTACACGAATAAAGTCAGCTTCAATCTCATCAAATCAGTGCCCCTCCTGGGTTACCGGACCCACAGTGTGTCCCATGGACTGGCCGCAGGGCGATGCAAACCAATTGGGGTTTGCGAACCTGCGCAGGCGTGCGCGTCTCACGTCAGTGTTTTGAGCCCGCTGTCGAGATTGCCCGCCGAAATCCGTCGCTGTGCCAGCCACCGCAGAATTTTTCTCAAAATCGTGCCGACAATGGCACAAATCGCTGACCGGGCGGGCACTTGTTGACATGCAGGTAACACCTCTCTCGGAGAAGGGGAAATGAAAAGAATTCTTCTTTTGTCGGTCATATTGTTGTTTGGCCTGGCTGGCTGGGCGCAGGACGTTCCCAAGGTTGAAATCCCACTGGGCTTTTCGATGATCAACGTGCACCCCAATCTGACCCCGATCACCAGCTTTAACGTGTTCGGCGGGGGCGGGCAGATCGACTTTAATTTCGGACCGGTCTTCGGCATCAAGGCTGATTTCATGGGCTACACCCAGGGAAGCGGGCTAAGGCAGAAACTCACCGACGCCGGCTACACAGTCACGGGCAATCTGTCGGGCAACATGTTCACCTACATGTTTGGCCCGCAGTTCAAGAAACATACCGGCCGGGTGCAGCCTGTTTGCACTGGCGGTTGCGCTGTTGTACGTCAGCATCGGCAACGCGCAGCAGTATCCCATGATGGACATGATCGCCAACAAGGTCATCCAGAAGTATCAGTCTTCCACCTGCGAGCAGTTGTGGCAGGAGAAGGCGAAGAAGACCCCACCGTCACAGCAGGAACAGAATGCGATTCAGATGCTGAAGAGCGATCCGCAAATGCGGACCGCGTTTCTTAACAAGGTCGCGGCTCCCATCGTCAACAAAATGTTCGAATGCGGCATGATACCGTAGGCTCCGACAACATGATTCCCGCCGGATTAGGGAATTCCCAACTCGTCAACGGCTCAGGGACATTCATTTCAGGATCGAGCAGAGATTGCCTTTCTGAAGCCTGGGACAGAGGCGAATAGCCCAACTAGAGAGAGAATCGAACCATGAAAGCATCTAGTACGTCCTGTAACTGCCTGAGTTACGCTCTCGCAGCGTTCCTGCTCGCTGCACTGATGGTGTCCACCGTTTCGGGTCAGACGACAGCGAAGGCTTCCTCGAAAACGACGCAGCTCATGTTCGTGCAGTGCGCGGAAGATCTCAAGGTGGACCCAGCAACCAGCACCTTCCGGCTGGTGAAGGTAAACCAGCAGACGTTGTACTTCTCCGATCGTCCGCAGCGTATCGCAGGGCACATGAAGATGCCGCAATATCTTGCCGAATGGGCAAAGGCTGAAGGCCCTGACAATTTCAGCAGCGACCCGCCAAACGCGATCCTCTCGGTGTACGAGCCGGGGACCGAGGACAATACGGTCGCCGTGGTCAAGATCAGTCATCCGGCCGTTGATGGAGATGACCTGGTTTATACCTACCAAGTGATCAAGGGAACAATGCCCGACGGAGGCGGCGCAACTGCATTGTTCATTGATTCGATTGGTGTGGGCGGTGGTGTTGGTCCTGGTTATCACGGTGTTGGAGTCGGTCGTCGCGGGCCCGGAGCCAGATAACTCGCTTTTCCCGGAGCGCGCAGCGCCCGAGGACAGCGACGGCGCTCGCCTAGTTGGCGGGTCGAACGAGCCTGCATGTGTTGCGGTCGAGACGTACACTCGCCGCGTCGCTAGCGAACCGGCTATTCGGAGGTGGGGAGCCCCAATGAATAGATACTTGCACGTTCTCACAGCTTCCGGCACGAACGGGTATCTTTACCCGGTGGTGCCTACTCCGTAGCGGAGCCAACATCGCTAGAATTCACACAGTGTTCTGTTTAGAGGAAACTAACAGTCAACAAGGAGAAACCTATGAGACCGTACTTTGCACACATGTTCGAGAAGCGGTTTGTCGCCTGCACCCTTCTTCCGATTGATAAGCGCTCAATGCTGGTCGGTGCGCTGATCCTCGCCGCTAGTTCCCTCGCTATCGCGCAGAACAGTGAAATGCAGCAAAAGCTTGCTGGTGTGCAGCAGTCCATCCAGGAGAACCAACAGAAGCTGCACCAATACCAGTGGACCGAGACTACCCAGCTCACGCTGAAAGGGGACCCCAAGCCTCCATCACAAGACTTGTGCCAGTACGGTCCTGACGGGAAGGTTCAAAAGACTCCGATCGGTCCTCCGCCGCAACAACCCAGCGGTGGCAGAATGAAGCAGAGGATGATTGAGAAGAAGGAAGGGGAGATGAAAGAGTACATGGGAGAGGTGCAGGACCTCCTCAAAATGTACGTGCCCCCGAATCCGCAAAAGATTGAGCAGGCTAAAGAGGCCGGTAATGTCTCATTGAGTCCCGCCGGCAACGTGGTGAACCTAGTCTTCAAGAATTATGCCCAACCTGGCGATCAAATGACCCTCACCTTCGACCCGGCAGCCAAAAAGGTCGTGGGCTTGAGCGTCAACACCTACATGGGGCAATCGAAAGACGCGGTGACGCTGCAGGTGCAAATGGCCAGCCTCCCCGATGGCACCAACTACGTGGGGCGGTCGGTCCTCAACGCCACTGCCAAGCAGCTTGTGGTGACCACGACCAATTCCAACTACCAGAAACTTGGCGGCATGTGACGCGCGGCGAAAGCAAACGGCACAACAGGGTGGTGAGCGGCGCCCTGCGACCAGACAGTATCCGCCTACTGTTGGTGTGCGTAGCGGTCGCGATCTTGATGACGGCGTGCTCGCGGGATCCGAAGCCGGGCACGCCGGAAGCAGCCGCCGCGGGCGAGCGCCTCATGCGGTCAATGAGCGAGACTCTCGCCAACTCCAAGGCGTTCAGCTTCGAGACGCAAGAGCGGATCGAAGTGATCGCGCCCAGCGGGGAGAAGAGGACGATTCACTTCACCCGGAAGACCACGGTGCGGCGGCCGAGCGCGCTCTTTTTTGACCTACATCGGGAGGGTGAAACTCCGCTTGAGATCACCGCCTACTACGACGGCCGGATGCTCGCACTAAGCGAAAAGCCGGACGGGGTATGGGCGCAAACGCCAGCCCCTGCCACCCTCGATGAGACTCTTGACTACGTCATCCGGCAGTTCGGGTTGCCGGTGCCGATCGGCGATGTCGTTTACAGCTCACCCTACGACGCCTTCATAGGCCCCAATACGCGCGGCGGGCTCGTGGCGCGGGAGCCGATTGATGGCGTACGTTGCGCGAAGCTCGACTACGCCGACGCTTTCGTGGAGTTGCGGATCTGGATCCCGGCCTCGGGCCCGGCGCTGCCGCGCCGACTGGAGATTGTTTACAAGCAGGCCCCCACCCGGCTTGTCACGCAACTGAATTTCACCAATTGGGAGCTCGACGCGCCAGTCACCGACGCGACGTTCGCCTTCCAGCCGCCGGCGGACATTAAGGCGATTGAATTCCCTAACTTCGTGGAGGCGATGGTTTCACGTATCATCCCGTCGGAGCGGCAAGCGGTCTCACCCGCAGTTCCCGACAGCAAACCGGCGGGCGGGCCCGCTGCACGATGAACAACCGAATAAGGAGGAGGTTGCCATGAACGCGAAGCGCAGCGTGGCCAGCATTCGATGGTGGATGGCGGCCGTAGTAATGGTGTTGCTGCTGTCCAGCTTGACACCGAACCTGCAGGCCCAGAGGGATCGTGGCGTGAACCAGCCAGGCGCGGCGGGAAACCGTGGTCGTGATCCTGGGATCAACCAACCCGGAGCCGCGGGAAACGTGGGCCGCGACCCCGGCTTCAACCAGCCTGGGGCCATGGGAAACCGTGGCTTTGGAGGCTCGGCTCGCCAGACGCGTGTCGCCGGCGACCCCGGGATCAATCAGCCTGGAGCTGCAGGAAACGTGGGCCGCGATCCTGGCGTGAACCAGCCCGGCGCAGTGGGGAACCGACGGTAATCGCCACGGGGGCGGCTACTACAGCTTGATGCTGGCGCCGTAGCAATGGTATTTGCCGTTGGCACGGGGGTTGCAAATTATCCTGGCAATGGAGATGCACCCGAAGTGCGGCTGATCTCGGAGGGCACAAAATTCGATCATGAATCCCGTGACCGTCAGCTTGCTAGTGTTCGCATGTGTCTTCGGTGGTGCGCTGCTGGGCATGTTCATCCATTCGCTTTTGCCCGAGGCGCACCTCCAACCGGAATCCAAGGAGGCGGTCCGGCTGGCCATGGGGTTGGTTGCCACTACTGTCGCGCTGGTGCTCGGGCTGCTCATAGCATCGGCCAAGAACTTCTATGACACTGGCAACACGGAGATGACTCAACTTGCAGCCGATGCGGTGTTGCTCGACCGCGCTCTCGTCCATTACGGCCCGGAAGCTCAGGAAGCCCGCGATCAATTACGCAGTTCGGTGGCCCGCATGGTGAACCTCGACAGCGCAACGAGTGTTTCGGCGAAAACCCGGTTTGATCCCAAGGAAGAGGAACAGCACACGCTCTACGGCAAGATTCAGGAACTGTCTCCCGGGAATGAGAACCAGTCGCACCTGAAGGCGCAGGCGTTGGAATTCGCAACCCAAATCGCCCATACCCGCTGGTTGATGTTCGAACAAAAAACTACTCCGCTTCCCACGCCATTGCTGGGCATGCTGGTGTTCTGGCTGACCACGCTCTTCATCAGTTTTGGGATGTTTGCTCGGCCGAACGCCGTTGTCGTGGTCAGTTTGTTGGTTTCCGCCCTGGCGCTCGCGGGTGCGATTCTGCTCATCGCCGAGATGTTTCAACCCTACGGTGGATTGATTCAGGTGTCGGACGCGCCTCTGCGAGCGGCACTTGGGCAACTCGGGCGGTAGCAAACCAAAAAGCAGTCTAGACTGCTCCTCAAGCGCACCCTCTACTGGCCGACAGCCGCTTGTGTGCCGATCATGCCGGAGCCGCAAGGCTCTCGGCCGGCGCGTAGCGCATTACGAACCTGCGCAGCGCCAGGCTCAGCGGGATAGCCAATATGCCTCCCCAAGTTCCTAACAGGAAGCCCCAAAACATAAGCGAAAGCATGACCTGGAGAAACGATATGTCCAGCTCTTCTTCCATGAACCTTGGCTTGAGCACGTAGTCCGCCAGGGAATTAAGAATCAGTATGCCTCCCAGTACCACGAGGGCCTGCTTCCACCCTAGAGTGAGCAGCGTAAGAAGCGTGGGTGGCACGACGGAGACCAGGATTCCCAGGTCAGGAATGAAGTGCAGGAAAAAATAGAGGGCGGCCCATAGCATGGGAAAATCAACCCCGACAATGAGCAGCAGTACAAAAATGGCGAGTGACGTAATCGCGCCGGTCTTTGCCATTACGACGATGAATCCCTGCACGTCGCCGCCATAGTAGGCCAGC
Source organism: uncultured Acidobacteriaceae bacterium (assembly GCA_963758255.1). Taxonomy (GTDB): domain Bacteria; phylum Acidobacteriota; class Terriglobia; order Terriglobales; family Acidobacteriaceae; genus DASRAA01. Next base: position 284,642 of record CAVWUX010000001.1, on the reverse strand, counting down.
GACCGGGACAGTGGCGTTCGCTTCGCGTCTTCATACTCCACCATTTCCACCAGGAACAAGAAGGAGAACAATGAGATCACCAATCGATCGGAAAAAATCCCGAGCATGTCAGGAAGCCACTTGCGGGCGAGCTCCATTGCGCGATCCGACGGTTTAGTCGGGCCCGACAGGCTGGAAAGATTGACGCCGTGTTCGCTCAGGAACGCTTCCCCGCGCTCGAGAATCAGCTTCGACTGCGCCTCGTAGGCTGGAATCCTGGCCTTGATGCGTGCGCTCGTCTCCAATAGCATGAGCGATACGACCAGGTGCCCGACAACCACCAAAACTAGCGTAGCGACAATCGCCAGGTTTTTCGGGACATGGAAGCGGCGGGTAAGCCACTGCGGAAACGGAAGCACGCAAAACGTCAGCAGCAGTGCGATCAACAGCAGCGTCAGCAGATGTGAAACCTGCCTGATTCCCCACATCACAACGACGGCACACGCGGCGCCCACTAGAATTCGTAGCATTTGCGGCGGTGACTGTTCGGTCATTCCTCGCTCCTATCTTGATTTTGGTGACCCCTCGCGCGCTCGCCTATTTGCCTTCCAACGCCGTCTTGAGCTGCATCAGCGAGGTCTGCAGTCCTGATACCGACTTGCTCACGGCGACTTTGCGGACCATGGATCCTTTGAAGCCGGTCAGTCCCGCCTGCTCGGAGCCCATCAACTGCACGAGGTATATTCCGGGCTTATTAGGATCTCCACTGGAAGCGAAACAGAACGTGAGATCCAGGGCCGTTTCGAAGTAGTGGCTGGAGTAGAGCTGCTTCTCGGCAATCGACAAGGCAGGCTCGGTTGCAGTGGTTCCTTTCATCGTGAATACATGGACGATGCGGAGTGTGGGCTTCAAACCGAACTTCACGCTGTCCCAGTAGAACCATGTGTTCGTATTTGCCGGCGGCGCGCCTGGATAGGACAGGAGGTACTTGTAGAAAGTGTCGTCCGTCGGCAACACCTTGTTGTAGCTGAGCAGGTACTTAAACTGGTCGACAACATTCGTAGGCTGTCCCTTATCGTTGAGAACAGCGCCGAGAATCTTGTCGCCCTGCTGCTGATATTCCTGCAGCCGCTGCAGTGCATACTTCTGAATGAATTGATCCACCTGGTCGTTCACATTGGGAGCAGACCAGTTGATTTTCGAACGCAGGTCTTGCATGACCTTGGCAGGCAGTTGCACCTGACAATCGCCGGGCTGGCATTTCTGTAGTGATTGAATGTCTTGCGGGTCGAGGTCGAAGCCCTTCAGGTCGGAGAGCTGCGGCGGATTGCTGAATTTCTTCACTTCCAGATATCCGGGCTGTTGCCGCATGTGGCTGTAGTCGCTGTAGTACTTAAGATAGGCTTCGGCGGTGGTGCTGATGTATACCGCTCCGAAAACAAAAATCTCAGCCGGGCTACGCGAAGGCAGATTCACGGCAACCGCCTTCCCGTTCTTGGTGATGTCATTGATCTGGTCCTGGCTGAGTCCCACTTGCTTGAAGTAGGTCTGCACATCCCAGTCGGTTTGCGAACTGGCTGGCACAGTAACTGTCGCCAGCAGCGCGATCACGACTGCGATTTGTGAAAGACACCGCAAGGGCGAAACCGTGCTGCTTGATTGCGTGAGGCCCATTTGCGGACCTGTAATACGGAAGGCTTTGTGGATCATCGTAAACTCCTCATGAAATTGGAATCGAATTTCTGCTGCCCTACGGGTGCTCTCCCGGTGCTACGGGAGCTTCGATAGTTTGCCGGTACCCGACCGAAACGCATGGTCTGCACGGGCGGTAGGTAGTGTTCGGTTTTCCTTCCTATGGAGGCCTCCTCCTTGCCATTAACACCTATTGCCTCTCAGTCGAAGCGTTCGAGTTGCCGGCCGAAGAATCACTTGATGTACCTTGTTGTTTATAGGCGCTGACCAACATCGCCACCGTGATTGCGACGTACAAGACGCCCGTGAGTCCCTTCCAGCGCCGCCAGCATGCGCACCTCCGGGTACAGCGGGACAACATCCCCGTAACCGACCGTCGAAAGCGTCACCAGGCTGAAGTACAGCAGTTCGCTGTGGCGGTCCGTCGCTGCCGCATTGTTGTGCAAGATTGCCCCGGGAAAGATGGCCTCAATCGCGCTGTAGAGAGCAAACCATTGCATCCCGAGCATCAGGTAAATGCTCATCGCGGTATAAAGATGCGCATCGGTGACGCTGCGGGCATTTTTCAGATAGGGGAACAGGCCCGCAACCGCGAGGGCGAAAAATGCTGTGAGCAGCGCCCATCTGGCGCTGACCAGCGCCGGATAGGGTACAAAATTACTCGTCACCGATACGATGACGGTGACCGCCATCAGCAGAACAGTCGGCCACACCCAACCCTTTCTCTTCGCCAGCCGGACGGTCGCCAGCAGGATCGAGGTAAACATCGACGCGCCCAGCAGTATTCGTCGAAAGTCGCCGTGATTCAGCACGGGATACATCAAGATCAAGAACAGCAGCGACAACAAGAGCAACAAGTCCGGCCGTGATTGCGCTTTTTCCAGCATCGGCTCGCCATCCCCCTTAGAGCAACGTACTGAGTGTCCTGTGTTTCTCTGGGCCCAGCTTTTTCAAATGCAGACATTCGCCTGTCACTTTTGCCCGGTCAGCGCAGGCCTTTGGCACCACCTGCAAGATAATGATTCCCTTGCCTGTCATGTAGTACACACGGCCACCAAAGCCCGGAGCAATCAAATTGTTGATGACCCATGGGTTCAAAAAAGTCGGACTCCGCCAAAATCCGGCCGGTGGAGGCATCCCGCCAGGTGACTTGCTCCTTGTAGTTCTGAGTGGCCAACATCGCCTTGAAAGGCAAGCTCGATATGTTGCTTTTGACATTGGAGAGCAGCAGCACCCTCTTGTCCGGTGGGCCGATCAGAGGTTGAAAACTGCTCGTCGCGTCGTCGAGAACGAATACCGGCGTCAACTCCCCAGTTGCCTGGTCGAGCTTCATCCCCGCCACTTTGCCCAGACCCCAATCGGCCGAATAGACCATGTTGTTCTCGGGGTCAACTTCGGGTTTGGGCAGGCAGAAGCTCATCTGCCCCGGCTTGAGCTGCCCGAAGGGAAAGATACGTTTCAAGTTGGACGCATCCTTCTGGTTTACGGCGACGATGGTGGAGGCAATTTTCTCGGTCAAGATACCGTCGGTTTGAAAGACAATCCAATCGCCTATGATGCTGGGCGCGGCGGGAGTCGTCTGCCCCTCCAGCAAGACGTTCGGGACCCACGATTTGTCCTGGGTGAGTTTCTTGGTCTTCGGGTCCCAGAAGTAGCGGAAACCTCCGCTGTTCGCCCCAATGTAGATGGCGATCTTGCCTTCGAACATCGTGATGGTGTGCGGAACCGAAGCTGGCTGAGGCAATTCAACCGCGTCGAGAACCTCCAGTGTGTCGGGATTTACCGCTACCAGTTCCGAATTGGCCTGCTTATACTCCGGTGGGCAAAACATGATCGCCAGCGTGCCCTGGAGTTTGCAACCGGCAGGACGGGTCTGGTCTTTCAGGATCAACGTGCCATCCGGCGCCACGGTCACATGTTTGAAATTTGCGTCGAGAGGGGCCGCTGCGCCGCTAGGCAGTGTGTTCTCTTTCAGGATGAGGCCGGTGTCGCCGTCGAGAAGAACGATGTGCGTGGACCACGATTCCACGATGTTGCCATTCGGCAGGATGTTGAGATTGGTATTGCCGATCCAGGCGTCGGAGGTGTTCCCGTTCCACAGATACGTGCGCCAGATTTGTTTACCCGAGGCCGAGTCGGCTTTGGCCACGAATGGTCCGACCGGCATGACCCCGGTGCTCGGCGGTGAGGAGCCACCTACGATGTAGATTTCGCCTGGCTTGCGGTTGTTGAGGTACGCCGCCAGCGGGTAATCGTCTTCGCCCCGATAGGCGAATACCTGGTTGGGGCCGTCAAAGGAGCCGGTGAATGTCGCACAGGGGAAGATGTTGCTGCGTTGGGCGTCGGCTACCTCTGCCCCATTGATGGACTGGTAATAACCCGTCTGAATTTTCTGCTGGCAGGCCAGTTCCTTCAGGTACAGAGTCACATCACCCGGAAGCGGGCCGTTGGCCGCTCTTTCGTTGGCGGTGAGTCCGATCTCCCCAACCCGGTGCTCTACCCTCTGGGTCAGCAACGGCCATAGCAGATAGGCCGCGGCCACCAGCAAAACAATTACGATTAGTCCGACAAGCTTGAATACTCCCGATTTAGTCATGCAAATCTCCTACTTGGGTCGCTTCTGATATGTCCTGGAGCCGTCACTTTCTCGGTCCAATCGCCTCGAAAGTGGATTTGTCCATGTATTCCCCGCGCGGATAATACGGCCCCATCACTTCTTCTTCCATTCCGGGCTTGGTCACGTAGTTGGGGCTCTGCTTCCAGTCCGGGTTGTTGGCCATGATGCGCAGCATTAACATGCCGAAGTCCGGCCGGTTCTGCGGCCCGTCGATGCCTTCCCCGCGCGGGCTCCATTCGATCCATGCAACGCCGTTCTCGGGCGTTGCGTTGCTCGGCCGGTCTGCCTTGCGGCTGTACACGATGGTGTAGTTGCCGTCTTTGTCCAGCGGTATCTGCATGTCGGTCAGGCCGTCCACGATCTGGCCGGACGGCGCGGCCTCGCAACTGACCAGCGAAAAGTACTGCGTTTGCGCCTCCGGCATCACCTCGAGCCCTTTGCCGCTGGCTCCGGCGTAAGTGTTGGGGAAGGTCGGCATCTTGCCGCGCATCACGTACACCGGACCGAACTTGCGCGACAGCACGACCAGCAGGTATTGGGTGGTTGGATCTCCTCCGCCTTCCATGGCCCCTTCGTAGGGTATTTTGGCCCGCTCTTCCGGCGTCTTGAACATTCCGACGAGGCTATAGCGATTGGTCCAGAATTTCTCCCACTTGGGATCCTTGCGCGCGGGAGCGGTTGCCGGATCGAGGGTGGGATCGTTGTCCTTCGAGTGCAACAGCATCTCCCACTGCTCGGCGGTGATGGGCTGCTTGGTGGCGCCTTCAATCGGCCTACCGAACTGCTTGACGACTTCTTCTGCTGAGAGTTTCGTGCCGTCAGCGAGTGTGCCGGTGTAGGTTGGCAGTCCGTGTCCCGCGAAGGGCGAATCCGCCGGGCCCCAACCCGTGCCGTCGCTGCCCTGGTCCGAAAGGTAAATACGGTTCACGAACTCTAGCTTGCCGCCGTCCTTCCCGGCGTAGAGCGTATTCGGCACGCGTTGCTTGGCATCGGCGGGCGCGTCCTCAGCCACGATGCGGAGCGTAAAGTTGCGTGGCTCGGCGAGCCGATTAGCGCCTACCCAAACGGGTTGGTCGAACCCGGGTCGGGCTCGATGGCTTTCCCAGCGAGCGCCTCGCCGGTCGAGACAAACGTATTGCGTTCCCACTTGTACAGCGCGAACTGGAAATAACGTGAGTGAGGATAGGTGTAGTTCAGCGTCAAGCTGCTGCCGGCGGGCATCTCCAGGCGTCCGATGAAATACGTGGATTGCCAGTCAGGCCAGAGGTTTGGGTTCTGGATCGGCCTGGGGTATTCGAGGTAGTTCCAATATCCCCAACCGCGCGGCCCCTGAAACAACCCGTCGTGACCGTAGCGGTCGTCGGTGCGGATGAAGTTCTCCAGCGCCTTGTCGCCGAATCGCCGCACGTCCAATGCGTTCAGGTTGCGCACCGGCACGATGGCGGGAGGCCCCCACGTCCCTTTCCCAAGCGGGTAAACCGAGGGCGGCTCCGTCTTCGGCCAGTAGAGGCGCATGACGATGAACATCGGGCCGTCTGGCGCGGGGAGCCAGTTGGACTCCAGGTCCTTGCCGGGCGAGTCCTTCTGGATATAGACCGTGAGTGAACCGTCGGGGTTCTTCTTCAACTGCGGCAGCATCGGCGAGTTGATGAGATACCGGTTGATCGGGTTCTCGATCAGCAACTGAGTGCGGCCGTCGTACATCGTGATCGACCAGAATGCGTTCACCGGGGGCAACTGCCCTGCGGGAAACGTCATCAGGTAGGTGTGCTTGCTGCCGTCGAGCGTGATGCTGTTCTCGTCGCTTCGCGTGAAGGGATAGACGGCTTCCGCTTCGCTGTTACCGTAGATGCCCAGCTTGGCCGCGGCGGCACGCAGCGCCCAATTGCCGTTATAGAACTCGCGACTCGCCGGCGGCCGCTCCGATATTCCAGCCGTTGACAGTCGAGCCGACGGATTCGGCGGTCTGTCCGATCTTGGCAAACGCCGCCTTGACACCGTCGCCTATCGCCGCCTTTAACTCCGGACTGACGGTCTTGGGTTCAGCCTTGCGGGCCACACCGATGCCGAGTTTGGCGAATTTCTCCCGTAGCGGAATCTCCACCGCGGCGGTTCCGGTCGGCGGACAGAATTGCAGCAGAAAGTTAAGGTACTCGGCAAAGCCCGTCGTGAATGCCGCCTGTTCGAACTTCGGCCAGTTGATCGCCGGAGCGGCGGGCGGCGCGGGCTTGCCGAGGAAAGCCGACAGCGGCTGCACCTTGTAACCAGCCTGGATCTTCTTAACGTTGTCCATGTCTTCAGGATTGAAAAGCTGCGTGCGGTAAATCACCAGGCTGAATTGGGTTTCGCTGCGAAAGACCTTTGCGATTCCCTTGGGCGTTTCGCCCTTCCAGTTCGGTCCGGCCACCATGTAGCAGCCTGCGCCGTTGCCGGTGGTGCGGCTGCCCATGTAGCCATAGTTATCCGAGTACATGTCCACGAGCTGCACGTCGTAGTAGCGGGCCTTCTCGATCTCGGGCATGCACAGCACGATCGGCTCGGCGCGAAGATCGAGCTGCGCGACGGAGTACGGCGTATCGCTGTTGGGCGTGCTGATGGCGGTGTCTTTGTAGGTATAAACGCGTGCTTCGTTCGAAATCTGGTTGAATGGCGCCTTGAATTGTCCCGAGTTGCGGTCGATGTTGTACTCGTACATGACCTTGTAGCCGACGATCATCGGGAAGCCGTAAAGGTAGGCCTCCTCGGCGATGGCCGCGACTTCGCTCGCCGTGGGCTTGGCTTGCGCCAAACACGGATTGGCCCCAGTCAAAAGGACCAAAGCGATGGCGAACACAACCATCCTCAGCATCTTCAAATGCATCTGTAACTCCTTGCTCTGCGCTCAGTTCGGGAGCAGAAATGATAAAACTGCCTGGACACGGGGCCGTGGCTGCACACTTCATCGACGCGCTTCGCTACCTATCTAGAGACATGCCCGTCGCAACCGACGTTTGTGCCAGAGTAAGCCAGAATAGTTGCCCAAATTCTTCGTCTAATGTGTCGACAATCACGGTTGGACGGTAAAGGCGGACTCGCAAATGCCAGTCCGTCAAACATTTACCGACGCTCGTCACAGCCCGCGTCCGTTTCCGTTTTCAACTTGTGTTCATGACGTATATTTATTTATCCGGCATAAATCGAACACCCAGAGAAGTCAGCGACACGGAAATGCATGAGCACCCCCCTGCGATAGCGCAACTGCCGAGCACCCTCAGTGCTGCCGAACTCCGTCACCTGAGTGACGAGCAAGCGATGGCCGAGTTGCAGGCCGGCAACGGCGACGCCCTTGCCGTACTTTTCGACCGATATCATCGACTCGTCTATAGCGTCGCACTGAAGATCGTCCGTGATGCTGCTGAAGCCGAAGACGTGATGCAGAGCGTTTTCTTCGAAATTTTCCGCGCAGCGGCACAATTCGACCCCTTCAAGGGCACTTGTAAGGTATGGCTGCTCCAGTATGCGTACCATCGCGCCATCAACTGCAGACGGCAGTTGAATGCCAAGAATTTTTACAACCTGGCCAGCATGGAGGATGTCGAATACGCCGTGGCTAAGAAGCAATCGGGCTTTGGCCGATTCACGGAAGCCGAACTCCGGCATTTGATGCAAAAGGGCTTAGCCGGCTTGAATGCCGCCCAGAAGCGAGTCATTGAGCTCGCTTCCTACCAGGGTCTGACTATGCAGGAGATTTCTGCCAACACGGGAGAGTCACTGGTCAACGTGAGACATCATTATTACCGGGGCTTGAAAAAGCTCAGGTCGATCATTGACGAGGGGAGTAGTGGCCAAAGGGGAGTTGTTGGTGACATCCGCTGAACACTCGCGCTTTGAAGAACTCTCTGCTCTTTGTGCGGGAGGATACCTTTCGGCGGAGGAGCTCCGGGAATTTCGCGAGCATGCTCCGACCTGCGCGGAATGTCAGCAATCCGAAGAGGACTTCGGCAGGATCGTCGAGTATGGTCTGCCCCTGACGCAGAGTCCCGATCCGCGAGTTTTACGAAAGAATAAAGGTTCGGCCCGCGGAGGGCGCGCGGGAGCGCTTCCTGCAGCGGGCGAGAAGCGAGGGGATTCGATTCTCCCCGCAGACGGAGCAGCCGCTGCACGGGCCAGGGAGGAATGTCGGTCTTCTTGCCGCTGTTGCAGGCGCCTCTGCGCTGGCGGCCGCCTTGGCCGTGGCCGCCCTCTACCCAAAAGTCGTCCGCCCTGCGCCGGAGCCGTCATCATCCCAGTCGCAGGCTCAAATAGACGAGCTGAGGCGTGAGAATGCCGAACTAAGGGAGACGTTGGCGCAACAACAACAGCCAACTGCCGACTCGCGACAGCAGCAGCAAGAGTTGCAGACTCTGCGTGAGCAGCTCCAGGCCGCGGTCAAGGCGGCGGAAAGCGACGCCCAGGCCACCGATCAATTGCGTGCCCAGGCCCAGCAGGAGACTCAGCACAACCAGCAATTACTTGCGGACCTCCAGGCGCGGGAGAAGTCACTCGGGGACGCCAAGGCCGAATTGGCGCGCCTGAGCCAGCAGCGTAACGAAGATCAGGCCGCGACCGTGGCGATGAAAGTCCAGGTCAATGATCTTTCAGAGCAATTGCGCGTTGCCACCAGGAACCTTGATCTTGATCGCCAGTTGCTGGCCCAAAGCAAGGATGTTCGCGATCTGATGGGAGCTCGCCAGTTGCACGTGGTTGACGTGCGGGACACGGACCCTACAGGAAAAGCCGGGAAAGCATTCGGGCGGGTCTTCCTGACTGAAGGGAAATCACTGATTTTTTACGCCTTCGATCTTAACGAAACCAGGCTCGCCGATGCGAAACACACCTTCCAGGTGTGGGGACAAGAAGAGGGGAAAACTGGATCCGTCCGTAGCCTCGGCTTTCTGTATGCGGATGACAAGTCCAAACGCCGCTGGGCGTTGAAGGTGGACAATCCCCAACTTATAAGCGAAATCGACTCCGTGTTTGTCACCGTGGAACCGGCAGGCGGAGGCAAGAAGCCCAGTGGCCAGCGCATGATGTATGCGTACCTTGGGGACGCCAATCATCCATAGCCCGTCGGGCATGTGCCGGCGGTCACTGCCAGTATACAATCTAGCCCGCCCACAATAGAACATGGCCATGGCTCACCGGTTGGCAGTCGTCGCAATTTTCGTGTTGTCCGTGCCTTCCTCCGTGCTGGCCCAGAGCAACGTTGCGACCATCTCAGGCAGGATCACGGCGCAGGACGGCGTGCCGCTCGCCGGAGCACAGGTCAGCGCTGTCAACCTGGAGACTGCCACCCGATCACGAGGATCCAGCAACGACGACGGCGTTTACGTTCTCCGTAGTCTTCGTCCGGGAGAGTATCGGTTGGTCGTGGACAAAGAGGGCTACCGCCAGATTGTCCTCGCCGGATTAGTCCTTAGCGTACAGGATTCCATCAGCCGAAATTTTGTGATGGAAATCGGCTCCGTCGTGCAGTCCGTGACCCTGGTCGCGAGTGGCCAGGAAATCAATGCATCTCCGGCCGTCAGCACTGCAGTAAATCAGCAGTTTGTGCAGAACACTCCGCTTAACGGCCGTAATTTCCAAGCGCTGATGTATCTGATACCGGGTGCGGTTGTCGCCCCTTACCAGTACGCCCCCGCACAGTTCAGCTTCAACGGTCAGAGTCCCACTGCGAACTACGCCATGGTGGATGGCGTGAGTGGATACTCCGGCGCCATACCCGTTATTGAACTGAACCACGCCGTCGGCCGCACCCTGACCGGACTGCACATCAGCGGCGGCAAAGGCACCACGCTGCCCGTGGATGCCATGCAGGAGTTCCGCGTCCAATCTTCGACCTATGCGCCGGAGTACGGGCGTACCCCAGGGGCCCAGATCTCCGTTGTCACCAAATCCGGGACGAACGAATTCCACGGCATCGTGAGCGACTACTTACGAAACGAAGTGTTCGATGCCCGCAACTATTTTGATCGGCCTCCCCTGCCCAAACCGCAGCTCCGGCAAAATGACTTTGGAGTGGCAGTCGGCGGCCCGATCATCCGAAACCGCACATTCTTCTTCTTCGCCTATGAAGGCCTTCGCTTGCAGCTCCCGCAGACAGACACAGGCACCTTCTACACTGCCGCGGCTCGGCAAAATGTTGCGCAGAACTATGTTCCGCTGCTCGAAGGGTTGCCGGTTCCGGACGGCCCGGTGAATCCCGATGGGGTCACCGCACCGCTTACCGTGGCCTATTCCGACCCCACCAACTTTGATAGCTTCAACGTGCGCGTCGATCACACCTTCAATCAGAAAGCGACAATCTTCGTTCGTTACGATCACGCGCCCCTGGCGCAATGGAGCCGCTACTGGTCAGAAAATGACCGTTTCACCGCCGATACCGACGTGGTGACCGTGGGGATGGCGATGACGTTCGGTGACAACAAAGTGAATAACCTGGGCGTGAATTGGGGTCATGCCAGCAGCAACCTTTCAGCCGTAATGGATAGCTTCTATGGCGCTGTGCCGCCGGCGGATGCCGCGATGTTCCCCAGTGGCTACAACAGCAAAACCAGCCAGTTTGCTATGACTTTGGCGCCAGGCTTGGCCGGCGAAATCCGGCAGGGTCCGATCATCAGCAACGTCCAAACCGTCTTCAATCTCGTGGACACGTTTTCCGTGAGCGTGGGAACTCACCAGCTGAAATTCGGGTTGGACTATCGCCGTCTGAGTCCGACCAACGGCGCACCCGCGTACAGTTTGGGAGTCGTGGCGGGCAATTATTCCAACCTGCAGGCAGGAGTTGCGAATGCCGTTTCCACTCTCGGTAACGCCACCATCACCACCAGAACCAACAACTATTCCATATTCGGACAGGACACCTGGCAGGCATCTCCTCGCCTGACCCTGACCTACGGCCTGCGCTGGGAGATCAACACGCCTCCGGTGTCCACCAACGCACGCAACCTTTGTACGCGGTGAACGGGATATTCGATTCTCAGCCCTTCGCTCTCGCGCCTGCCGGAACCCCGCTCTATCACACAACATTTTCAAACCTCGCGCCTCGTATAGGCGCTGCCTATCGACTGAAGAGCGACATGCTACTGCGCGGCGGATTCGGTTTGTACTACGACCTCGGATTCGGCAGCGGTATCGCGGGAGTTGTTCCTACGTTTCCTTACGCGAGGAGCGCGTTTGCCTCAGGAGCGATACCTTTCGACCTCACCGGCCCCGCTTTCCAGGCTCCGCCATTCACCTTGCAGCCCAACCAAAGTACCTCGTATATGTACGCCGTCGATCCAAACTTGGCGCTCCCGCTGACATACGAATGGAATGCGGCGTACGAGCTGGCACTGGGAGCCAACCAGTCGATTTCGGCAACCTATGTGGGGGCCTACGGGCAGCGATTGCTGCGGCAGGACAACATCCAGCTCTCGTCCTCCGGATTTCCGCTAGTCTTCGCGAACCATAACGCCGGCTGGTCACATTACAATGCCATGCAACTGCAGTTTCAGCGCCGCATGGCGAACGGCTGGCAAGCTCTCGTTTCCTACACTCTCGCAAAGGCCACGGATACCTCATCAGGCATTCAGTGCCAGTGCGGTCCAAGTGGCAGCACCAGTGGCAGTATCAGCAGCGTTGACGTGGCGGCCGACAATGGGCCATCCGATTTCGACGTCAGCAACTCACTCGCCGGGGCTGTGTCATACCAGTTTCCAACTCCACATTGGGGAAGGGTGAGCAATGCGCTCCTCAGAGGCTGGCAGCTTGACGGAATCCTACGAATCAGTTCGGCTCCTCCGTACAATCCGCTGGCACCGGCATTCTCTCCAGCGTTTGGTCCGTACTACACCCGTCCCAATGTTGTGCCGGGCGTGCCTTTCTATGTTGATGATCCAACACAGCCCGGTGGCCAGAGACTGAACCCTGCGGCTTTTTCAATTCCCGCGAACGGGCAGCAAGGAAATCTTCCCCGCAATTATTTCCGTGCATTCCCTATCGACCAGACCGATGTCGCGCTAAGCCGCCGGATCACTCTCACGGAGCGGCTGAGCCTCTACCTGCGCATGGAATACTTCAACATTTTCAATCATCCCATGTTCACGCCGTACAACAATGTCTATCTTGGCTCTCCAGACTTCGGCAAAATCACGCAGACGCTGAATCAAGGCCTGAGCGGCTTGAACCCTCTTTACCAGATTGGCGGACCGCGCTCGGGTCAGCTCACGGTGAAGCTGGAGTTCTGAGGGCACCATATTGCCATGTTCTTTGGCCTGCGACTCGGGTAACGCAAGAAAGACCCGCTTAGAGGTGTTTAACAATTACTGTAGCTACTCGGCCTAGGGTAGAGCCGAGCTTTAGCTCGGCGTTCCCGCGCACTTTATGGATGTCATGAGCCGGCTTCAGCCGGCGGCACAATGCCGCTCTTCGAGTTCACGAAAAACTAATTTGATCTAGCCCTATCCGCACCGTTCGTGCCATGAGGACTGTCGTGTTTGCGGATGACCCAGTTGCAGCCGATATCAATTGAGCTGAGTCAGCAGGTAAGTATCCTCATGAAACCAGTCCTCATTGCTAGCTGCCGATTGCCATTTGGTTCCTACTTGATCGCCACCAGCTTGTTGACCAGTTCGGAATAGTCCTTCTTCTCCACCCCGTGGACCTGCTTGTTGTACTCGTCCACTTTGGCCGAATAGTTCATGGAGCAGAATTTCGGGCCGCACATCGAGCAGAACGCCGCTTCTTTGTAGTACGCATCGGGCAGTGTCTCGTCGTGCATGCTGCGCGCGGTCTCGGGATCGAGCGAGAGCTCGAACTGCTTGTCCCAGTCGAACGTATAGCGGGCGTAGCTGATGGCGTCATCGCGGTCCTGCGCTCCCGGACGGTGCCGCGCCACGTCGGCCGCATGTGCGGCGATCTTGTAGGCAATGATGCCGTCTTTCACGTCCTTGTCGTTGGGCAGTCCGAGATGCTCTTTAGGCGTGACGTAGCAGAGCATTGAGGCGCCGTGCCATCCGATCATCGCTGCGCCGATGGCCGAAGTGATGTGATCGTAGCCGGGCGCGATGTCGATGACCAACGGGCCCAAGGTGTAGAACGGCGCGCCGTGGCACATCTCGACTTCCTTATCGACCTGCTCCTTGATCTTGTCGAGCGGCACGTGGCCGGGGCCTTCGATCATGACTTGCACGTCGCGCTCCCAGGCTTTGGTGGTCAGCTCGCCCAGGGTCTTGAGTTCGGCAAACTGTGCTTCGTCGCTGGCGTCGGCGATACAGCCGGGGCGCAGGCCGTCGCCGAGAGAGTAGCTGACGTCGTGCTTGGCAAGGATCTTGGTGATGTCGTCGAAGCGCTCGTAGAGGAAGTTTTGCTTATGGTGGTGGGCCATCCATTGCGCCAGGATCGCGCCACCGCGGCTGACGATTCCGGTGATGCGCTTGGTGATCAGCGGCAGGTACTCGATGAGCACGCCGGCGTGGATGGTCATGTAATCGACGCCCTGCTCGGCCTGCTCCTCGATGACTTCGAGCATCACGTCGATGGTGAGGTCTTCGATTCGCTTGACGCGCGAGACCGCCTCGTAAATCGGTACCGTGCCGATCGGTACCGGCGAGTGCCGCAGGATGGCTTCGCGAATCTCGTGGATGCCGCCGCCGGTGGAGAGGTCCATCACCGTGTCGGCGCCGTAGTGCACCGAGGTGTGCAGCTTCTGCAGCTCCTCGTCAACGTTGCTCGTGATGGCCGAGTTGCCGATGTTGGCGTTGATCTTGCAGCGCGACTCGATGCCGATGGCCATCGGCTCCAGCTCGGGATGGTTGACGTTGGCCGGGATGATCATGCGTCCGGCCGCCACTTCGTCGCGGACCAGCTCAGGCGAAACCTTTTCGCGCTCGGCTACAAAGACCATCTCTTCTGTGAGCAGGCCCTTGCGCGCAAAGTGCATCTGCGACATGTTGATGTCGCCGCTGCGCGCGGCCTCTTCGCGACGCTTGGTGATCCACTCGGCGCGAGGTTTCAAGACATTCGCACCATTGCCGTTGCTGCCGTTGTTTTCACTCATGACTTGGGATACCTCTCCGGCCTTAAGGGTTATTATAGCGCCGGGAAATGGCACGAAGAGCGATACGCCCGAGAGCACGATGCGGAGCGCCTGACGCTTTTCAAAGTAGAAGCGGCTTCCTGAATCGCACGCATGCCAAACATCGAGTTCCCTCAGGGGCTAAAGCCCAGTGTTTAAGAGATCCAGAGCGGCACGGCTGAAGCCGTGCCCTTTCAAATCGCGTCTATGTCCAGTTCTCGCCTTCTTCTGCAAGTGATGGTAGCCTTCCGAAATATTGCAGGAGGCAGGAATGGCGGAAAACAAAACGCAGCCGACCAAGTTGAGCGTAGCGAAGTTTATCGAGACGATCCCGGGTGAGACCCGGCGTGCCGATGCAAAAGCTCTTGTGAAGATGATGCAAAGCGCGTCGGGCGAGAAGCCGACGATGTGGGGGCCGTCGATTGTTGGTTTCGGCAGCCATCACTACAAGCACGAGAGCGGACGCGAAGGCGACATGCCGATCATCGGGTTCTCGCCGCGCAAGACCGCAAGCGTGCTATACGGCGCTGATTGGGTTCGGCGGCGCCGAGGCGCTGCTGGCCAAGCTCGGCAAGCACACGACAGGCAAGGGCTGCCTCTACATCAAGAAGCTGAGTGACGTGGACCAGAAGGTGCTGGAGGCAATGATGGTCAAGGCGCTGGCGGCGAAGAGAGGAAAGAACAAGGCATAAGCGGATTTCTTTGGCCATTCGCGAGTGAAATTCCATCGACCGCATAGATCAGCGCGCCCACTTGTTGGCCGGGGCGCCCCTGCCTTATCACTAGCCTCTGTGTCCTGCGTCCTATTCCCGTGAAGTTCGTTGTGTAATCATGACTCGTGAGGCGGAGGGATTGGTGTCTCTTGCCCCCGGCATGATTGTTCTTTGAAAACCGAATATGTCTCCTTGGGGGGCTCCGCGCGCAAGAGTCCATAACGGCAACGAGATACCATTTTCCTGGTCCAAGGTGACGCTTGCGTCATGCGCGTTCGACAGCTTCAGGACTTTCCCTCTCGGTACCCTCGTTGCTTCTCGTCACGAGAGAGTGTTGATCTGATATTGTGTTATGGTTATGTATCACAGTATGAGATACCTGCTGAATCATAAATAGATTACTGATTCTAAATAGTATTAACAAAGTGCTATAGTGTTATAGTAATGTATAACGTGATTTATGAAGAGTGAATGGGCAGCATGCGGGAGTATGAGGCTAGCCAATTAATCGACTCTGGCACGCTTTCTCCCCACCGCGTACAGCAGCACGCCTCCGCCCACTAGAACAACGCTAAAAACCAGGATCTTTGCTACCGCCAGCAGCTTGTTAGGCTCGGTGGGGTCGGGAACGACGGAGGCGACAATGACGGCAAAGGTCGTCACCATGCCGATGAGGGCGAGGGCGGTGGCCACAGGCTTGCCGCCAGGAATGCGGATCACTCCCGCCTCAAGGGGCTCGCGCTGCAGACGGATCATCGCGGCAAACATGAACAGGTAGGGCACAAAATTGGTGATGATGGTCATCGTGACCAGGACCTGGTAGGCTCCGTGCACCGTGCTTCCTGCCTGCCCAAGCAGGATGAAGACCATACAGCACACAGCCTGCGTGACCAGCGCCACTGCCGGGGTTCCCCACTTGGAATGCACCCGGCCGAAAGCAGGCGGCAGGTAACGGTCGATGCCGGCCACAAACGGGATGCGCGCCAGCGCTGCCAGATACGCACCCACTCCGCCGAGGTTAGCCAGACAAATCAGCAGAGCCACTGCAGGCCCGACGCCGTACCAGCCCACGCGCGCGGCAGCGCTGCTAATAGCTTGCATGATGCCTTCCATGTTGTTGACCTGCGACTGCGGCAGGGCCACCAGCACCGCGATCGTACCGAGCACGTAGCCTGCCGTGATGATCACTCCCGCGACGATCAGTGCACGGGGAACGGTGCGGCGCGCATCCTTGATCTCGTCGCCCATGAACGAGGCCGCCTCCGCTCCGCTGAAGGCATAGAGCAATGTCGCCCACACGCCCAGCGTGCCGAGGCTGAGCCCTGGCTTCATGTTGGTCGCGTTGAAACTGGTCGCCGAGCCGAATTTCATCCAGGCAACCACCGCAACCGCGCACAAAATGGCCACCGGAATCCATGTTCCCTGAGAACCAATATTGTTCAGCCATTTGCCGATGTTGAGGCCGACGACGTTGAGAGCGAGTGCGAGGCCGACGCCGAAAAATGAAAATGCAATGAAGTACCCAGGGCTGCGCTGAAGGGCGTTCCAACGGGTCCCGCCGATGTAGAGCGCGTTGCTGGCCGCGAAGTACAGCACGGCGGGAAAGTAGGGTAGGTTGCTGGTCCAGTAAATCCATCCGGTCAGGAACGCCGGGAAGTCACCGAAAGCGCGCTTGGTCCAAAGGTAAAGGCCGCCCTCCTGCGGATAGCGCGAGGAGAGCTCCATGATGCAGAGAGCTAGTGGGATGAATATCGAAAAGAGGCCGACGATCCAAATGACGATCGAACCGGGGCCTACGCTGGCGGCGACCGGGATCCAGCGCAGGCTCAGAGTGGCGACCACGTAGAACATCACCAGATCGCGGAAGCCCAGCACGCGCTTGGGGTGAGCTGCGCCATTGGTTGGCTCCGGTGTCGGGATTGTCGCGCTCGCTTTCATCTCAGCGGGTGATGGTTTTATGCAATCGATCGTCGCCTCAGAGCGCCAGGAAGTAGCGATAGAACTGTTCGTCGCGCTCCCATCCCAGCCGCTCGTAGAGTCGCTGCGCGGTTTGATTGTCGGTAGCGGTTTCCAGAGTCAAGCCATCAGCCTGCGTACCGTCGGCGAACTGCCGGGCGCGATTCATCAGCGCGTGGGCGACTCCATGCTTGCGCGCTTCCGGAACAACATACAGGTCATTGAGGATCCACTGGCGGGTGAGATTGGTGGAGGAAAACACGGGGTAGAGGTGCACGAATCCCCGAGGAACCCGGTCGCACTGGGCAAGGAAGAGCACGGATTCTCCCTTGCTTAGGCGTGCAAACAGAAAACGGCGTGCCGCCTCTTCATTCGACGGCTTCTTGTAGAACTGCCGATAGGCATCGAACAACGGGGCTACCGCTCCGACATCAGCCGGTGTGGCCTGTACAATCTCGATCTCGAGCGCCGTAAGATCCATCCCGACAAGGGAACACGTGCAACGCAAGCCGTCAACCTTTTTGTGCCGAGGACGGCTGAGATAGGGGAATCTCGACCTCTCCAGGCTGTCGCCACCGGTGCCCGCAAAATTGGGAGACGTTAATTTCGTAATGAATCGAGTTTTGGTTTATCATTCGCGCAAGCACGAAAGTGTGCATGAGCCAACCGCCTTCGCGGATATGCACATCGCAAATGGGGTTTCCCAAGCAAGACCATCAGGATTTCGCTCGACCGACTACGTTACTGGAGTGTCTATGCCTGATTACTCTCCGAACGATGGCGCTACTACAGCCGGTACGTTGACTGTGAAACGCTCGCAGCAGAAGCGCTCTCTTATTCTCGATGCTGCGATGCGCCACTTCTCCGAACACGGCTACGAGGCCGCCCGCGTGGGCGACATGGCGAACCAACTGGGTATTGCCAAAGGATCAGTGTTCCAGCACTTCGGCAGCAAAGATGGGTTGTTCTTCGAGGCCTACAAGTCCGCGCTGTGCTCGTTGCCGCCCTATCTGGAGGTCCCCTCAGAGATCAAGGGTGCGGGCTTCTTCGCAGTGGTGCGCCACCGCCTGTCTGCCGCCCCTCAGTTCCTGGAGAAATATCGTGTTCCCTATCGCATCGTCCTGCTTGGCAACTATGGATCGGACCTCAGCCTCAAGAAGCGCATTGCGCGCTTTGTGGCCACCGAAGACCCGCTGGGCGCAGCGGCGTTCGTTCAGATGGGAGTAGAACGGGGAGAAATACGCACGGATGTTGACCGGTCGCTTCTTACGTCGATGCTGGAGTGCACTTTTGAACGCATGCACGACTTTCTGCTGACCGCGGAAGTTGATCCCGAACTGTTTCATCGCTCCACGTACTTCAACGGAAAGAAGGAGCAGATGATCGACCAGTTCGTGATGGTGCTGCAGGGCGCGATCGGAACCCCACAGAGAGACTAACGCGGCAGTGACGCGCCTGTTATCATGGCCTCCCGCGAGCATCTTCGGGAGGCCCGATGGATTTGTCGCTGCACGAAATCCTACATTCCTACGACGATCAAAGCCCGCTGGCAGAGGCCTGGACCATACCGGCCGCTTGGTATGTCGATGAGCGCATCGCCGCTCTGGAACGCCAGTCTGTGATCGGCGGGACCTGGCAGGTGGTGGCACGGGTCGACCAGTTGCAGCGGGCCGGACAGTTCGTCACCACGCAGCTCGCGGGTGAACCTCTGGTCATCGTGCGGTCGGCTGACGGCCAGCTACGCGCCTTCCATAACGTGTGCCGCCATCACGCCGCGGCAGTAGTCACCGAAGCCGTGGGCGACGCTTCAATTTTCCGCTGTCCTTATCACGGCTGGAGTTATGGACTCGACGGGACATTGAAAGGCGCTCCCGAGTTTGAAGGCGTCTGCGGCTTCGATCGGGCCCAGAACGGACTGGTTCCCGTTCAAGTCGCCGCATGGGAGCAGTTCGTGTTCGTGAACCTAGATTCCGATGCTGTGCCGCTCGAGAATTTTCTCGGCGGATTGGTGCGCCGGGTCGCACCTTTGAATTTGGCGGGGCTGCATTTCTTCGAGCGACGGTTTTACTCGCTGGGTTGCAATTGGAAAGTATTTGTCGACAACTACCTAGACGGCGGATATCACGTGCCGCACCTGCACAAGGCACTGAACAGTGTGCTGGAGTACAAGCAGTACACCATCGAGAACGAGGACCGGTATTGCCTGCAGTCGAGTCCGATGGTTTCGTCTGAAGTCGATGCAGCGACGTCGGCGACCCGGCAGGGCGAACGCGCGTGGTACTTCTGGCAGTATCCCAATTTCATGATCAACCTCTACAAGGGATACATGGACACCAATCTTGTCCTGCCCGACGGCGTGGACCGCTGCACGGTGATCTTCGATTTCTACTTCGGGGACGTGAGCGAAGCAGCCGCCGAACGCAATCGCCAGAGTATCGCCGTGGGTGAGCGCGTGAATGATGAAGATGTGGGAATCTGTGAGTCGGTGCAGCGCGGGCTACATTCGCGGGCGTATGGAGCGGGGCGGCTCTCAGTGCGCCGCGAGGCGGGCGAACATTTGTTTCACCGGCTGTTGGCGGGGGACCTCAAGCGCGGGATGGAGACTTTCGCAAATCCCTAATGATCTCCCTCGACGCGTTGGCCCCCGAGCCGCCCGTCAAGCCGTTGCCTGGGTGCGTGCCCGAGCCGCATAAATACAGGCCTTTGATCGGCGTGCGATATTGCGCCCAGTCCAGCAGCGGACGCATGGTGAAAAGCTGATCGAGCGCCAGCTCCCCGTGGAAGATGTGTCCGCCCGTGAGGCCGTAGGTCTGCTCCAGGTCCTTGGGCGTGATGACTTCACGCGCCTCGATCTTGCTGGGAAAATCAGGCGCGTACTCCGCCAGCGTCTTGACCACTACATCGCCGAGCGCGTTCCGCTGCGCATCCCAATCGGCATTGCGTAACTTGTACGGCGCGTACTGCATGTAGATCGACATCACATGCTTACCGGCGGGCGCGAGCGAGGCATCGTGCAGTGTTGGAATCGTGGCTTCCAGATACGGATGCTGAGAAAATTCGCCGTACTTTGAGGCATCGAAAGCGCGTTCCAGGTAGTCCACTTCGGGCGAGACCTGAATGCGACCGCCCAACAG
This sequence comes from uncultured Acidobacteriaceae bacterium, assembly GCA_963758255.1. Lineage (GTDB taxonomy): Bacteria > Acidobacteriota > Terriglobia > Terriglobales > Acidobacteriaceae > DASRAA01. The sequence continues at coordinate 264,476 of CAVWUX010000001.1, read as the reverse complement.
CAATGTCGCGTTGCCATCGACACCCTTGAAAGACGGGAGGCCGCTTAGCGCAAGATTCACCTTGGCAACGGTTCCGTTCATGCGGTAGTGCTGCAACCGTTGCAGGAAGCTGGGCGCGAGGTGCTGCGGGTCCACCATGCCAAGCAGCGTACGCTTCGGGTCGGCGTTGGAGACAACCGCGCCCGCTTCGATCTCGTCGCCATTGCTCAGCACGACTCCGGCGGCTTTGCTGTCTTTCACCTTGATCTGTGCAACGTCAACCGACGTCCGTATTTCAACGCCCGCGGCTTGCACCGCGATCGCCATCGCGGTGGTGAGCGCACCTGTACCGCCCATGACATAATCCGCACCACCAGCCGGATTGCCGTCCGAGGCGGCCCGCATCAGCAGCGCGGCACTCGATCCCGCCGACCATGGGCCAAGCAATGTGCCGAAGATGCCCTGCGCTGCGATGGTTGCGCGCAGCAACTCGTTCTCGAACCACTCCGCGACCAGGTCAGCGACAGCCATCGGCGCCCAGCGCAACAGGCGATACAAATCCTTGTCGCCCAAGCCGCGAATCTTGCGACCCGTCTTTAGCAGGTCCCAGACATTGCTCGACGCGGGATCGTCGATGTCGGGCGGCGTCATCTTCAACAAGTGGTCGAAGACCACCGCGATGTTGGCCAGCGCCTTCTGAAACTCTGCGTAGTTGGCCGCTTCCTTGGTCGAATACTTCGCGATCTCCAACTGCGTCCTACCGGCATCGGAGTGCAGCGCCAGGTGCTGGCTCGACGGTGACAGCGACAGCACACGCACTTCGGGCGTGTAGGTCCGCAGCCCATGGCTCTCCAGCTTCATGTCCGAAACAATTTCCGCCCGCACCGGACCGGTGGCATGCGCCAGCGTGGAACAGCGGAAGCCGGGATGAAACTCGTTGGTGACGGCGCATCCGCCGACCTGCGGCCTGCGTTCGAGAATGAGTGGCTTGAATCCAGCCTTGGCGAGATAGAAGGCGGCGATCAATCCGTTGTGTCCTCCGCCGATGATGACGACGTCCCGAGTCTCCGCCATGGCCTAGTTGCTTCCCTTCGAATGTTTCAGGATTTCCTGAGCCGCCAACCTGCCATTCGCGCCCATGATGCCGCCGCCGGGGTGAGTGGCCGATCCGCACATCCACAGATTCTTGATCGGCGTCTTGTATTGCGCGTAGCCAGGCACGGGACGCAGGAAAAACAATTGCTCCAGCGTCAACTCGCCCTGGAAGATGTTGCCCTCGGTCAGTCCCCACTCGCGCTCCAGGTCGAGCGGCGTGACCACCTGGCGGCCGACGATGATGTCCCTGATATTCGGCGCGAATTCGGCGATGGTGTCGATGACGTTGTCGCCAAACTCTTCGCGCTTTTCGTCCCACGTGCCCTCTTTCAGCTTGTAGGGCGCGTACTGTACGAAGCACGACATCACGTGCTTGCCCGGAGGCGCGACCGACGGATCTGTCAGACTCGGAATCACCATGTCGATATACGGCCGTCGGGAGTAGCGGCCATATTTCGCGTCGTCGTAGGCACGCTCCATGTAATCCACGCTGGGGGAGATCGATATCGCACCGCGGAGATGCTTCCCATCCCCCGGCATGCAAGTGAAATTCGGCAGCGCATCGAGCGCGAGGTTCACCTTGCCCGACGATCCCCGGAACTTGTAGCGCTTCACCTCTTCGCGGAAGTCATCGGGCAAGTGCTTGGCGTCGATCATCTTCAGGAAGGTGAGGTTGGGATCGACGCTCGACGAGATGATAGGAGCGTAATATTCGTCGCCAGAGGTCGTAGCAACGCCGATCGCCTTGCCGTCCTTGACCAGGATTTGCGCAATTGCCACCTGGGTCTTGATCTCCACGCTGGCCTCGCGGGCGGCGTCGGCAATGGCGTTGGAAATCGCGCCGGTGCCTCCGCGCGCGAAGCCCCAGGCGCGAAAGGCACCGTCGATCTCGCCCATGTAGTGATGCAGTAGAACGTAGGCGGTCCCGGGTGAGCGTACACCGAGAAACGTTCCGATGATTCCAGAGGCCGACATCGTCGCCTTGAGCACGTCGGTCTCAAACCACTGGTCGAGAAAATCGATCGCGCTCATAGTCATGAGCTGTACCTGGTTGTACTTGTCTTCGCCGTCCAGGTCTTGAAAGCGGCGGCCGAGAAACAACAGTTTCATCAGGTCTTTGGGATTCAGCGTGGTCGGATCGGGCGGCACCATGGCAAGGATCGGCTTCACGAAGCGGCACATCTGCAGCATCGCCTTGCCGAATTCCTCGTAGGCTTCCGCGTCGAACTTGGAGTGGCGCGCAATCTCGCGCCGCGTCATGCCGTGATCGTTGACGCGCCAGAGGTAGTCGCCGCTGGGCATGGGCGTGAAAGTTCCGTCCAATGGCAGAATTTCGAGCCCGTGCCGCGGCAGGTCGAGTTCGCGAATGATTTCCGGCCGCAACAATGAGACCACGTACGAGCACACCGAAAACTTGAAGCCGGGAAAGATCTCTTCGGTGACGGCCGCCCCTCCGAGCACGTGCCGCCGTTCCAGAACCAGAACCTTCTTCCCTGCCTTTGCCAGATACGCGGCGTTGACCAGGCCATTGTGGCCGCCGCCAATCACAATGACGTCATATTTTCCGGATGTTTCGGAAGCCATAGGTTCCTTGAGACGAGAATGCGATGTGCGATGAAGGCAGCGCCATTCTAAATGGCGCGCGACGGATTTGTCTGTACCATGGCAACGTCGCCGTGGGCTCGCACTATTCTCGCTTTGTGTCCTTGCCGCAGGCTTGCGCACGCCGCTATAATCCGCGCTGATCCAACAATGTGAGGAATCACCGTGCCCATCGGTACCGCGGTCCACGAACGAACGCTGCCGCTCTGCCAGAGCCTGAACTTCCGGGAGTGGTCGGGTTTCTACGCCGTCAGCGTTTACGAGACGCATCACGAGCACGAGTACAACGCCATCCGCAACGCCGCCGCGCTCATCGACGTCACACCTCTGTTCAAGTACCTCGTCACCGGACGCGACGCCACCCGCTTCGTCAACCGCGTGCTGGCGCGCGACATCAACAAGGTCGGCGTGAACCAGGTCATCTATTGCTGCTGGTGCGACGAAGATGGCAAAGTGATCGACGACGGCACCATCACGCGTCTTGAAGAAAACAGCTACCGCTGGACTGCCGCCGATCCCAATCTGCGCTGGTTTCGCCAGAACTCCATCGGGTTCGACGTGAAGGTAGAGGACATCAGCGAACAACTCGCGGCGCTAGCGCTGCAGGGCCCAACATCCGGAAAATTGTTGAAGAGCGTCACCGAAGCTGACATCGAGAACTTGAAGTACTTCCGTAAGACGAGCGGCAAGATCGCGGGCGTCAGCGTCGATATCTCGCGCACAGGCTACACCGGCGACCTCGGTTACGAGATCTGGATTCCATGGCAGGATGCAGTAAAGGTATGGGACGCTCTAATGGATGTAGGACGGCGCTTCGATATTCATCCCACCGGGATGCTGGCACTCGACGTCGCGCGAATTGAGGCAGGCCTCATCCTCGCCGATGTGGATTACATCAGCAGCAAGAAGGCGCTGATTCCGTCGCAGAAATACACGCCGTCGGAGATCGGGCTGAGCAAACTGGTCCATCTCGACAAAGATAATTTCATCGGCAAGCAGGCCTTGCTTGAGGAGAAACAGCGCGGACCCGCGCGCCTGCTTGTGGGTCTGGAAATCGACTGGAACGAATTCGAGGCGCTGTGCGACGCGGCCGGGCTGCCGCCGCAGACTCCCGCCACCGCTTCGAGGGTTCACGTGCCGGTGTATCGCGGACGCGATCAGGTGGGCAAGGCAACGTCGACCACATGGTCTCCGCTACTCAAGCAACTGATCGCCCTGGCCAGCGTAGAACCCCGTTGCGCGCAACTGGGCACTAAACTTCAGATCGAGATGACGGTAGAAGCCGTCCGTCATGAAGTCACTGCGACGGTTCGACAGCTACCGTTCTTTAGTCCTCCGCGCAAGACGAAGACGCCGGTCTAGGGTGACGGCGCCTCAGAAGAACAATCCATTAAGACTGCTCGTTGTTTGTGAGGTGGTACTCGGTGTCGTTGTGCGCTGGATGCCGAGGTGCCGCAAAAAAAAACTGCCGCAAGACGCGGCAGGCATTCGACGAAAGTCGGGTTCTATTGGCGACTGTCGGCGGTGAGTTTTGCCGCTACGCGGGGGTGATACAGAAGCCGCTCCACGGTCTGGTCCATATTGTCCAAGAGGCTTTCGGCCGGAGGCGCATTGCGCGCATCATCCAGCGCATAGTCCCACTTCTGCGATGCCGCGGCGGCCTTCACAGGAAGACGCTGCGTGGCCGGGAGCGCCGTGTACACCAGCCAGATCAGCGCCGATATGACATATGCGGAACTGTTGATCCTGCTCAAATGCGCAGGGCTGATCGCGGTGTAATTCGAGAGCGCTGTCATCACCAGCATGTTGACCGCGGCATAGAATCCAAACCCAATAGAAATCCCGAACACAAGATTCCTTCTTGAGATACCCAGGTATTCGTTGAAGAGGAGCATGAAAAAGACCAATCCACACTGCATCAAGCGGACACTACGCTCCACCAGGTAAATCCCATTGGGAATATAGTCAACGTCGTTGCCGCGCCAGGACGTAATCGCCCACATTCCAGCGACCAGGAGAACCACTAATGCGCACCAGCGAAACAGGATAACACTGAGGTCGCGTAACGCCTCGTACGGCCGGAAAGCGTCTTTGAATATCTCCGACAGCACGGCAAAAGTCACCAGAACACTCAATGCAGTAGTAGTCCAGTAAACATAAAAGAAGTTCGTCCAGTTACGCAGCGGAAACTCAATAGCAAACGACAATACCTGAAACACTACATAGTTGAAGAAAAAAGGAAACTCACGGTGCAAACGACGCCGATACATCAAGGCGGCAATAACCGTCATCAAGACGGGGTTGGCACACCAGAAGATGTAGTCAATCGTGTGCAGTTGCATGACAGATCTTAATGGTAGCGCCGAAACCCGTGCAAAACAAGGTCAATCGTCTTGAATTTTGCTTAAAGCGCTTGCAATTTATCGGTTAAGCCATAATTACTCGTTACCCCCAAACAAAACGATGGCCCATACGTTGCGGTCGTTCCTGGCACGATTAGGACAATCGTGCCACCAGCGCTCCGTGCGCTCGAAGGAAATACGATTCTGCCATCTGCCGCAGCTCAGTGTTCGGACGGCAGTTCACTCCCGGACGGCACGGGATCGGTCCGCCATCGCTGGCCATCTGCCGCAGCTCGGTGTTCGGACGGCAGTTCACTCCCGGACGGCATGGGATCGGTCCGCCATCGCTGGCCATCTGCCGCAGCTCGGTGCTCGGACGGCAGTTCACTCCCGGACGGCACGGGATCGGTCCGCCATCGCTGGCCATCTGCCGCAGCTCGGTGTTCGGACGGCAGTTCACTCCCGGACGGCATGGGATCGGTCCGCCATCGCTGGCCATCTGCCGCAGCTCGGTGTTCGGACGGCAGTTCACTCCCGGACGGCATGGGATCGGTCCGCCATCGCTGGCCATCTGCCGCAGCTCGGTGTTCGGACGGCAGTTCACTCCCGGACGGCATGGGATCGGTCCGCCATCGCTGGCCATCTGCCGCAGCTCGGTGTTCGGACGGCAGTTCACTCCCGGACGGCATGGGATCGGTCCGCCATCGCTGGCCATCTGCCGCAGCTCGGTGTTCGGACGGCAGTTCACTCCCGGACGGCATGGGATCGGTCCGCCATCGCTGGCCATCTGCCGCAGCTCGGTGTTCGGACGGCAGTTCACTCCCGGACGGCACGGGATCGGTCCGCCATCGCTGGCCATCTGCCGCAGCTCAGTGTTCGGACGGCAGTTCACTCCCGGACGGCATGGGATCGGTCCGCCATCGCTGGCCATCTGCCGCAGCTCGGTGTTCGGACGGCAGTTCACTCCCGGACGGCATGGGATCGGTCCGCCATCGCTGGCCATCTGCCGCAGCTCGGTGTTCGGACGGCAGTTCACTCCCGGACGGCATGGGATCGGTCCGCCATCGCTGGCCATCTGCCGCAGCTCGGTGTTCGGACGGCAGTTCACTCCCGGACGGCATGGGATCGGTCCGCCATCGCTGCTTTGCAATCGAACTTTTGTTTGGGAACGTACGAGTTGCATGTCTGCAACTCCAGTTGTCAAGGTCAACACAACGAGAGTCAATACAGCGAGGAGCGAATATCTTTTCATGACTTTTCTCCTGGGTCACAGTGGACCAGAATTTGAGGTTTACTTTCCGGGCGATGTACCATCGCTTGTGTCGGATGTCGGTATCGTTGCGAATGGCATTGGCGACGATCCTTCGCCAAAGATGACCATCGCTCTGGTTTTCCTGCCTGCGGCCGCGGGGCTAACCGCGGACAGTGCGCCGGCTAGCATTAGGCTGGCAAGAGCTCCAATGAATAGCTTCTTCATGATTCAATATCTCCTGACGAGTTTTGTTGATCGACCAAGATGCGATCGCGCTTGTGTCGACCAGAAATCATTACTGCCCGCAGAAATAAAAAAGAGGTTAGTGAGACGGGCGACGAGACGGCAGGGGGAGGGTCCCCACCGAGAAAGTACAACTGATCTTTAGGGCGGCGGCGCAAGCTGTCGCACTTCAATTGAAGCGAAACTAACGCGCCGCAATGCCCGCGAGGATATGCGCCAGAGAGCCTAACCCCTCTCAGTCGCATTATAGAGACGCCGATGGAAAGCCCTTGTGCCATTTTCGGTCGGAGATGATAACTGAAGTACATGTACTTTGAGGCTACCTGGCGGTTACTAAGTCGTCTTTCTCCCCAATTTGATATTACTTTTGTGCTAATTTTGTATCCGCCTAGCTGGGGAATTCGCCATGCATGAACTAGATTCTCAGGACCGCTCGTTCGTGATTCGCAACCATCCCTTCGATGATACGTGTCGCCATCCGGTAAGCGCTGAGCAAGTTTGCCCGAACTGTTCGAGCCTCCTGCATAGTCGCTGCAAACTGACGTGCCGGAGGTGCGGCTTTTACCTGAGCTGCTCTGATTTCTACTGAGCCTGAGGAGCTCTGTGTCGCCTGTTACTACGGAGGCGTCAGGCAGAAGATTTCGCGGACTGCGGCGATTCCATGCCTCCGGTCGCGCAGGAATCCTGCTCTTCGTGTAACTTGAGTCCAGCAGTTTCTCATTCCAAAGGAGGACGAAATGCAACGCACAGGTAGCGCCCATTGGTCGGGTGGATTGAAAGATGGCAAGGGTTCCGTTTCCACTTCCAGTGGGGTCCTTAAGGACACTCAATACTCCTTCAGCACGCGTTTTGAGAATGGCATTGGCACCAACCCCGAGGAGCTTATCGCCGCCGCTCATGCCGGTTGCTTCAGCATGGCCCTCTCGGGCCAACTAGGAAATGCCGGAATGACGGCCGAAAGCATTGACACCACCGCAACGGTCACATTAGACAAGACGGATGCCGGATTCTCTATTACTTCCTCGCACCTCGACGTTACCGTCAAGATACCCGGTGCCGACAAGTCGAAGTTTGAGGAAGCTGCCAAGGCCGCGGAAACGGGATGTCCAGTCTCGCGTGTTCTGAACACCAAGATCACCATGGACGCCAAACTGATTTCTTGAACGCGCATCCCCAAAACCCCTTGTTGCCGCCTTTCCTCATTGCGACACCAACTCGGCTGCCCGGCTCGACAACGGGCAGCCTTCTGTTGTTCCACATTACTGACGTTAGTAGCATCCTTGCGTCGTGGCAATGGTTGTTTAGCGATTGACCGGACACACTACCCACGCAGCAGGTTGAGCCGACAAATCTGCCGGTTGGGATGTTACCGAGCCAACCATTGGCTGGAAATGCCACTTCCAGCGCATGATTCTCCGAAGGCTACGCATTCGGGTTGCAAATCGACGAGTGGCCGTAGAAATTGCAGAAAGACGCCAGGCAAGGGACCGCTCAGCTCTGGGACCGCAGAATCTCGCGGATTTCGCGATTGATCTTGGCTGCATCGTGGGCCGCCGTATCAATCATCGTCAGCCACTTCTGGTTGTTGTCATCCAGTTCGGACTGCGACATGAGATACGAGGCCTGCATGACCGTTTCAACGGCGTTGCTCAAGTCATGCGCCAGGGTGCGGAGCTTGGCAATGGTTTCGAGGTTCATCTTCTCAGATTCATCTTCCATCATCGGCGAGCCGCCTCCTCGACTCTGGGCCGTCACCACAGACTTACCACGGCAGTCGTCGGCTCGCTAACTGCCGACCTACGGCAAGCGCCGGAATCATGCCTCGGCAACCTTAGCACAGATGACGAACGGACACTTCGATTCCGGCCACTGGAGCCTCGTCGTCCACGGTTCCCAACGCACTTTCACTCGGGGCCCGCCCTTCTTCAAGCACTTCGGCGACCGTGGTTCCCAAGCAGCGTAAGTGAGCTTTTGCCTCACGTCGAATACTGTTATGATGCCCCCATCGCCACGCTCGTCACGGGCGTTTTCATGGTAAGGGTTCGCCTAAAAACCAAGTTGGTGTTGGCCATCAGCGGCATGGTGTTCGCGCTGGTGGCCGTATTCTGTTATGTCTACATATCTCATGATGTCCGGCAGAGTACGCTTGAGGCTTATGAGAGGGCAGACTTCGTCGCCAAGGAGATTCAGGAAAGCGCCCGCGAGGCGACCCAGATTGATCTGCGCCAGCTCGATGTGGACTTGAATGACCCTCAACGAGTTCAGGCTGCCTTGGAGACGCGCCTGCAGAACGATCCGGGGCTCAGCACCCTCTTGCAGACCATCCTGGCCTATTCCCGGACCATCTACGACGCGAGCATCGCCGACGTGAATGGTCGGGCGATCGTGCACACCGACCCCGCAGCCGTCGGAAAACAGTTGGAGCGGCGGGAGAACTATGCCGACGTCTACTCCGCGAGCTTCTTACGCCAGCTTCAGGTCATTTACGGGAAGCCTCGCGTTTACGACTTCTACCTGCCAATTCAACGGGGCGAAGGTCAGCGATTCGGAAACATTCGCGTAGGAATTTCTACCGTCTTCCTGCAGAACATTGTGCAGCCGCAGTTGGCTCGTGCGCTGACTTTTTCTGCACTTGCCATCCTGCTTACCCTGGCGCTGGCAGCCGGCGTGTCCAACATCGCGCTTCGCCCTCTGGAGGGGATTAGCCGGAGGCTGGATCAAATGACCGCGGAGGTGCCCGACACCCAGCCTCAGCCCGATCCCGGTCGTGTCGACGAATACGGATTGGTCAGTACAAAGATCGACCGCCTTGGTCGCCAGATTCGCGATGTCAAGGAAGTCTTCAGCACCCTCAAGGGAAATCTGGATCAGATCATGGGTGCTTTGCAGGACGGATTGGTCCTGTTTACCAGTGATACACATGTCGTGCTGGTGAGCACGTCGGCCCAGCGATTCATAGGCCGTCCCCGGGAAGAGATTCTGGGAAAGGTTGTGGAAGATATTTTTACGGATGCCAACATGCTCGGCCGCATCGTGCTCGATGCCTTCGCGCTGCATCGCTCCATTCCGCAGCGAGAGATCGAACTGGAAAATGGGCGCCGCATCCAGATTGCGCTGGACTTCATCGCCGAGCGTGGCGAGCGCATAGGAGCGCTGCTGACCATGCGTGACGCTGAGTCCGTTCGCCGCATCGAGAACGAGATCGAACTCTCGCGCCGGCTGGCTGCCATTGGACGCCTCACCTCAGGCGTTGCGCATGAGGTGAAGAACCCGATTAATGCGATCGTTGTGCATCTGGAACTGCTTCGCGAAAAGATGCACCAATCCGACCCGGACACCCACCGCCACATGGACATCATCGGCAGCGAAATTCATCGCCTCGATCGAGTAGTCGAAACCCTGGTGGACTTCAATCGACCTGTAGATCTGCGCTTGTCGTCATTCGACTTGCGGCGCCTGGTGGACGATGTGGCCATGCTGGCTTCACCCGAGGCCGCACGCCAGGGTGTGAAAGTCGAGACTCAACTTGGAAGCGATGCCTTGCCGGTCAAGGCCGATCACGACCTCGTCAAGCAGGCGGTCCTGAATGTTGTCCTCAACGGCGTGCAGGCCATGGGAGACGGCGGGACGCTGACGATTGTTGCTCGCCGCGACGATGCTGCCGCGTCCGTTGAGGTTCGGGACCAGGGTGGCGGGATTGCTCCCGAAATTCGCGACAAAATTTTCAACCTCTACTTTACGACCAAGAAATCGGGCAGCGGGATTGGCTTGGCGATGAGTTACCGCGTACTTCAAATGCACAGCGGCTCTCTCGAATTCACAACCCAGATGGGTCTAGGAACTACGTTCCGCCTCTTCCTGCCGCTCGCGGGTGCGCAAGCGCAAGAGAAAAAGGCGGTTATGACAACCATCTGAGTCTTCCGCGCAACTCTGGGCGGGCTATTTGGTGTCGGATGCCAGTCCCTGATTTTGACATTCGTGAGTATGATGAAACAATTGGTTTAACTCACTGGCCATTCGGCAATTGCCGAATATGCGAGCCCAATTCCGGCGTGGTGGTTGCCTTGCGCAATTTCGTCATTTCGCTTCTCCTTCTAGCCTTGCTGCTTACCGGAGCCTGCAACAAGAAGAAGACTGCGCCACCTCCCCGCGCCCTTGCGCCCACCCTGGCGGTGGAGTTGCCTGATGAGATCCCAGAGAATCCCGAGGAACCTGCTCCGGTGGTGGCGCAGACTCCGGTCGAGCTACCGCCGGTTAAGACGAAACCCAAGAAGCCGGCCCGAAGCGCAGCCAAGAAGGCGCCACCCCCAGCCAGTACCCCAGCGGCTACAGCCAGCCCGTCGGCGCCGGCAAACGATAGTCAGACAGTCGCCAGCTTGCGTTCTCCCCACAATGCGACCTCGGAAGGCGCTCCAGACATGGCAATCGCTGCCGCCATGCCCAGCGAAGCTATTGTCAAGCAGAAGGAAATTACCGCCCAGATTGTGGATTCCACGGAAAACAGCCTGAAGAATCTCTCTCGTTCGCTCAGTGACGAAGAGAAGAACCTGAAGAAACAGATCGAGTCGTACCTGCAACAATCGCGAAAAGCCACGACTGACGGCGATTACGAGCGGGCCTACAATCTCGCCAAGAAGGCCCAATTGCTTGCCGAAGCGCTCCTCAAGAAATAGCTCCCGCCGTCCGTCTTATTTCTTCCTGGGTGATCCGGCAGCGTTCACCTTTGCCAACATTTCTTTCGCCGGTGCCTGGTAGGGACCGCTAATTGCGGCGGCTTTCTGCAGCACTGCCACTGCCTCCGCCTTGTGGTTTTGCTTCGCGTACGCATAGCCGAGATAAAACAACGCTGGCTGCTGGTCCTGTGGGACATCCTGTAGCAGGCTTGCAGCGGTCTTGAGGTCGGCAACGGCAGCAGCCAGTTTCTCTTCGTTGAGCTCGGCGCGGCCCAAGGTCGTATGAGCAAGTCCAGCATAGGACCGCTTGGTCTTGTCTTCGCTGGACGGGCTGGGACCCACGAGGGTCAGCACTTTGTTGGCGTAAGTTGCCGCTTTGCCCGCCTCTTTCGGATCGCCGGCGTAGGCGTCCGCCATCATTAACAACGTGGGAATGCTGTCGGGATTCTCCGCCAGTGTTTTCTCGCCATAGGCGATCAGGCGCTGAGGTTGATTCAACTGACGCAGGCTGTACAACGCCAGTTGACTGATCTGCTCGTCGAATTTTGATTTCGGGAACGCCGGTGTGAACTTCTCGATTTCCGTCATCCGCTTGTTGGGATCCTGCTCGGACGCGATGGCGTTGTAGGCTGAGGTCTCAAGGAAGTCATACCCGTTGCGTGCCGAATTCTCTTCGGTGGTGATCTGCGACGACCATTCTGAGTCGGAGACGTCAGCGGGTTTGGGCTGCTTTGCGATTAAGTGGAACGCCGCCGCACCTTGCACGGCATAGTCGACCACCTTGCTATTGTCTTTCATCGCCTGAGCGACACTGGCCTGCGACATGATGATGTCGAGATTATTGGGATAAGCCTCCAGCGCCTTGTTGCCGTATTCCATCGCCTTGGCGGTGTCGCCGGCGGAAAGGTACAACTGCGAAAGCTGCCACTCCGCATACGCGCTGGCAGCCTTGTTATCGGCGTATTTCGTCAGAAAATCCTGGTAAGCCGCGATCCGCTTTTGCGAATCGGTTTCGGCTGAGATCGCAGCCAGGTCTTTGTCTTCCGGAGTTCCCGCGGGGATCACAATTCTGGTGCTCTGCGACCAGCCGGACAGCGAGAACAACGTGACGTACGTGAGGACCGATAGCCAACGATATGCCAGACGCATGTTGCACCTCGAAGATTCGTGCGGGCAGGGCGACCCCAGCGCCCAACATTCGCTGCGTGCTACCCGCTGGTTGCGCCTGGGGCTGCCCGAGACCCTTGCTCGCAAGGAATCCTAACGCTTTTGCCCGCTGGAAGCTATGAGGTATCGCACAGCGCAGAGTGAGATCAACGACCGTCGCAATCGCTCGGCGATTATTTTCGCCCATCGCGTTTCTGCGCCACCACCAGCCCGCGCGGCGTAGGCAACAACACAACGGAGATGAGTCCGTCACGTTCCAGCTTCAGGGCGGCCTCCCGCACCTGCTTGAGGTGCGAGCTGGCGTCGTGCATCAGGATCAACCCAAACGGCGAGATCTGCGGCAGGAACCGCCGCACCTCCTGTTCCCGGATGGGCATATCGCTGTCGCTGAAGAAAAGGTCGATGGTGCCATCCACCTTCATCTCCAGGCTCGACTCGTTTCGCAAATCGATGAGGTCGCCGAACTCCGACGCGGCGAACTTGTCCTTGGCAGTCTCGTAAACCTTGGGATCGTATTCGCATGTAACGATTCGTCCGAAGCCGTTCATCCGCATGGCTTCAGCGATCCACAAAGTGCTGACGCCCATGAATGTTCCGGTCTCCACGACAAGCTGCGGCTTGATTGTCGTCACCAGCGTGCGTAGAAATTCCAGCACCTCGACCTCTGCGGTCATGGAGTCGTACATGCTCCAGCGGTCCGGGTGTGGGCACTCCGGCGTGGCGCGGTGGTATTCGGGAACCAGTACGCCGGCGCGCTCCTTGGCCTCGCGCATGATGCGGTGTTCCTGCTTCTCCTTTTTGAACAGACGCTTGAGCCCCAATTGTTCCCTTCTCCGACCGCTGTTCAGCGGCGAATTCGCGCATTCAGCGGCGATGTTTGCTCACTCAGTATATGTGACCGTTATCGCAGCCTGTAACCGGGTTAAAGTGAAGCATGCGCGAGATGTTACAGCACCGTGGAATGAGACTCCTGGTCGTGGCCAACCTCATCTCCATGATCGGCAGCGGCATGAATGCGGCTGCGGTGATCTGGTACATCCTGCAGGCTACGCATTCTGAAGTATCGCTCGGCCTGCTGGTCGCGTTGCAGACTCTGCCGTCGCTGCTCCTGCTGCCCTTTACCGGAGTACTCATCGACCGCGAGGACCGCCGCCACCTCATGATGTGGCTCGACGTCTGCCGTGGGCTGGTGATCCTGCTCGTCGCGGTGCTGGCGCTGACCCATCAGGTGCGCGTCTGGCACCTGTATGGCATGACCATCCTCGTCTCCATCGGCTTCTGGATGTTCTGGCCCACCATCAATGCGCTGGTCCAGGAACTGACGCCGGATGACAAGTTCATCGACTCCAACTCCCTGATGCTGGCCGCCGTGCAGGGCGGATGGGTGCTGGCCGGAGCCATGGTCGGATTTGTGTACAACAAGATCGGGCTCGGCGGCATATTGCTGGTGGACTGCGCGACCTATGCTGTTTCCATCGCGTGCGTGTATCACGTGCGCAAGGGACGCGTGACCGTTTCTCATCTCGCGCCGGATTCTGTGGATGCGCCAGTGACCGCTGTAGCACGCTACTTCCACGAGTTGGGTGAGGGTCTTCGCTACGTGCATACGAACCGCCGAGTCCTGCTTCTGGGGCTGGCTTGGGCGCTATTCATCGCCGCCATGATGACGCAAGGCGTTATCTCCGCTCCGCTGAGCGAACGCATTCTGCATACCGGAGCAGTCGGCTACGGGTGGATCAACGCAGGATGGGCCTCCGGCGCCTTCACTAGCATGCTCTACGCCTCGTGGCTCATCCGGCGCAATGGCGCGAACCGCTCGGTTACCGCGACCATGTGCATTATCGCGCTCTCGCTCTTCCTGTTGCCGGAGATCCGCTGGATTGCCCTCGCCGTTCCCATCTACTTCGTCATGGGATCGGGCCGCGGCGTGGGCGGCATCGCTATTTCGTCCGAGATGATGGAGATGGTGCCGAAGTACTTCATGGGACGCGTACAGAACACATTCTTCTTTCTTGCGAGCGCGCTGCAGATCTGCACTGCGTTGCTGGCGGGCGAGGCGGCGCACCGCAACGGCCTGAAGTTCGGCTTCTGGATTGTGGGCGCGATGTACCTCAGCGCTGCCCTCGCAGCCTGGTGGCCAGTACGAGAGCCCGAAGTGGCACTGGAGTCGAGCGGCGGGGTTGCGGACTAGCGGCGGAGCGTGGCGGATGCGAATCGTTACTTCGTGCCCTGCAGCCGATATCGCCACCACGCGTATGCAACGATCACTACTGCCACGACGAACACCGCGAGGTTCAGCCGGCTTACGATCTCCACCAGCCGTTGCCAATGCAGCCCGAAGGAATAGCCGATGCACGAGATGACCGTGACCCAGACAACAGCGCCGAGAAAGTTGAACAGAACAAAACGCCGCCACTGCATCCTCAACACACCGGCCAGTGGTCCGGCAATCACGCGCATGCCGAAGACGAAGCGCGCGAAGAATACCGTGGCCGGTCCAAATCTCTCGAACAGCTCTTCGCCCCGCTCGATCTTTTGGTCCGATATGCGGAACACGCTCTGGTAGCGATGCAACAGCGGTCGGCCGCCACAAAATCCTATCCAGTACCCGAGATTGTCACCGAACGTGCACGCCAGCGTACCGACAAGAATGATGAGCCCAAGGTTGAGCTCATGATGCTGGTAAGCCAGGAAGCTGGCGAACAGCAGCATGGTCTCGCCGGGCAGCGGGATACCGGCGTTTTCCAGCAGTAACGTGATAGCGAGTGTCCAATAGCCGTGCTGGGTGAAATGGTTGCGAAGTACCTCGAATAGATCGGGCAAGAGGATCACGCGCGCCCGGATTCCGCAGCCGCTTGCGCCACCGCAATCGCCGCTTCGGTCTGCAACGGCGTGGCCGGAATATCGTGAAGCAGAAAGTCCAGCACGATTCGGTTGAACTCATCAGGAACCTCTTCGTACGGCATGTGCCCGGTACGATCCATCGTCAGCACTGCGCTGTTCTTCCAGTGGCGATGCAACTGCTCCGCCGATGCCGGATCGACGGCTGCGTCTCGGGCTCCCCACAAGAGCAGTGCTGGAACCGTCTCGACTGATGGCAACACCAAAGCTATGCGCTTGAGGTCCGCCATCCACGAGCGCGTGATGTTCCATATGTGCTCGAAGCTGCCGGCAGGCTCCAGTCCCGCTTGGTAGCCGGCTAGACTGTCAGGTGGAATAGAAGCCGGGTCGGCGTAAAGCCTCTTGAAGAAGTCCTTCAGGATGAAAGGCAGTCGCCGAGCCAGGTGCACGACATAGAATTTCCCGACCCGGGTTCGCAGTAGCCTGATCCGCAAGAGCCCGATCCGCGACCAGTGATTGATGGGCGCCGACAAGACTAACCGACGAATGCGATGCAACACTCCGCGCTCCGCAGCTAACCCGGCCAGGGCGATCGCTGCTCCGCCTCCACGAGAGGTGCCCAGCACATCGAACTGTTCGATGCCGAGGTGATCCATGAAATCGAGTAGGTGCTGCGCATCGCTGGCCAGCGTGCCCGGCAGCCTATCGCTTCGTTCGGAGAACCCACAGCCTGGAAGATCCACCGCGTACACCGAGTAGTGGTGTGCAAGTCCCTTGATCACGAACCGCCACGAGAATGAGTAGCCCATAAAGCCGTGTACCAGCAGCAGCGCCGGACCGCTGCCCGCGTGCAGGTAGCGCCAACGGATTCCGTTGATGACGGCCGTGCACTCCTCGACGCCCTTGACGTTGGCGATTTTCGGGGCGCTCAGAGCGATTTCGGATTGTATGGCCGCATTCATACTCCAGTGGCGCCTTTCATTCTGCCTTTTTTTGCTGACGCTGTCGAAGCGTCGAGAGAGCATTACACCTAGAGCGGCGGGAATTTCCCCGGACGGCACGCCGCAGTCGTCAGAGTGTGCAAATTACTACACAAATCGTGCAAATAATCGAAGCGTGTGGCGCAATTGTTCATTGTTTCATGTGGTCAAAATTCCTCGTTTTCATGAAGATAGCGGGAATTTTCAAGCAAATTCCTTACCGTCTATAACTTGCAGGTAAAATCCTCATTCGCAAGGAATTAAGCTGCGGTATTTCGGCCGATTATTTTCCTCTGAAATCGGGCTCGCCAGCTATCCAAGAGCACCCGTTTTTCTCGGTCGCCTGGGCGACGATGAGCAGGCACACCAATGCCGCGCCTCATCATCTATGGCTTACACGTCCGGACGGTCGGAGTGAAAGGAAGCACGACACAACGCTGTGTGACAACGCATTCGACTTAGACGCAACAGTGTATAGGTATCGTAAGATCACAGACGAATTCTGGAGCAGGCATGGCCGCACTGGCGGAGGTTTACATCGGAGTGGACATCGGCGGCACCAAGGTCGCCGCCGGACTGGTCAACACGCAGGGTGAAATTCTGCACAAGACGCGCACTCCGATGCACGCCCGCGGCACGGCGGACGAAGCGCTGGCCCGCGTTCGCGCGGCGATCGACGCGATTCGTCGCGAGCATTCGGAGGTCAAGGTCGGAGGCATCGGGCTCATTTCGCCTGGCCCCGTCGATCCGCAGACAGGCATGGTGCTGAACCCGTCGAATCTTCCCTGCTGGCACAACTATCCGCTGGCCGACGAGATTCGCAAGATCTACAATCTGCCAACACACGTACACAATGACGCTAACGCTGCCGGGCTCGCCGAAGCCCTCTGGGGGGCGGCAGCGGGATACAAGTGCATGTTCTATGTCACGCTCGGGACTGGCGTCGGCACCGCCATCACCTATAATGCGCAACTCTATCTCGGGCGCACCGGCGCGGCGGGCGAAGGCGGGCACATGAGCATCGACTATCGCGGTGTGCGCTGCCGCTGCGGCAAATCAGGATGCATCGAGACCTTTGCCGCCGGATGGGCCATTGCTGCGCGCGCACAGGAAAAGTTGGCGCGTGAAGCCACGCGCGGCAAGCGCATCGTCGAACTGGCGGGCGGCAAAGTCGAGAAAGTGACGAGTGAAACCTTGGCACAGGCGTGGGAGGAAGGTGACCCGCTGGCCACCGAGATGCTCCGCGAAACCGCCGATATTCTCGCCGTGTGGTTTGGTAACGTGGTCGATCTGCTGGAGCCCGACATCATTGTGGTCGGGGGAGGCCTCAGTTCGCTGATGGCGCGCTGGTTCGACCGCATCGCTTCCCAGTTGCCCTTCTGGTCGGTCAATGCACGCTGCAGCGAGATTCCATTTGCCGAAGCCAAGTATCGCGCCGACTCAGGCATTGCCGGGGCGGCGGCGCTGTGCGTGTCGCGAGCGCTGCTGTAAAGCGTGCACCTACGTTCAAAGTGTCGGATTGGAGAATAGACTCGTGGCCGCAACGCTTAGCGATGTAGAAACAGAAGTGGTGATTCTGAAAGCCGTCGATGAGATCATCGACTCGCTCGTGAACTTTGAGATGCTATCGCTCATTGGTAGTGATCCTGAATCAATGATCCAATTCAAATCGATAACCCACCAGCGATTTTTCAGTACTGTACTTGTCGATTTTCTATCTCGAACTGACAGAAAAGGTCCTGTCAAGGCAGATTCCTACTTGGGCGCGCTACGGAACATCGGCCAAAACCCGAGTTTGGGCGCTGTCGAATACGCAGCGAGTCTGCGCGAAGCCACTGACCGGTTTGTTGCTTGGCTGGAGTGCGTGGTCAGCATCAGTGTCTGGCTGCCGTCTATTGCAATACAAGGGCCACTACAGCTTCCAAGGGCGACTTTCCTCAAGATGTGCGGGAATATTGCGAAGCACAATTTCTTGAGAAATGTCGGCGTTGCGGAGGACCTCAGAATGGCACTGGGCGTGATACATCCCCAAGCCACGCTCGAAGACGCGATGCTCGCTCTCGCTGACTTCTATGAGAAATTCCAAACTGACTTCTTTGCATATCACAGCAGCACAATCGCAGAGTTTCTCAACAATATTAGGTGGGCTATATTCGAGTACCTGAAGCCAGAATTCCAACAAAGCTATGTCCGTGAAGACGGTGATCCACCCAGGCAGGGGTACGCGTACCCTCTCGGTGTTTCTCAAGAATTTGCAAAACAGTGCTATTGGGAACTGATGAATGAAGTGCGCCGGAGACCGATCGTCAGACGTTTTCAGGTATTGAAGACGTTGAAGCGAAGATATTAGTGCCCCGACGGCGCTGTTTTCAAACAGACTCATCGGTCTTGCATTATGTGGAGTAACCATGACCGCAATCATTTCCCTTCTCCGTGGCGTAAATGTTGGAGGCCACCACAAAATCAAGATGGACGCGCTGCGCGCCCTATACGAGTCGCTCGGGCTGCGCAACCCGCAGACTTACATCCAGAGCGGAAACGTCGTCTTCCGGACCAGCGAGCGCGACACCAGCAAACTCGCTGCCCGGATTGAAAGCGCAATCGAGAAAAAGTGCAGTTTCAGGCCTGACGTCATTCTTCGAACCGAATCTGAGCTGAGAGATGTGATTGCCCGCAATCCGTTTGCGAAACGGAACGGAATTGAGCCTAACAAGCTGGCCGTTATCTTCCTTGCCCAGGAACCGGAGCCGGCCGCGCGAACTGCGGTGCTCAGCATCAAGCCAGACCCCGAGGAACTGCACCTGCTTGGTCGTGAACTCTACATCTATTTTCCCGACGGGATGGGACGCTCCAAGCTGCCGGCCGCGCTTGCCAAGGCGATGAAAAACGCCGGGACGGCCAGAAACTGGAACACCGTGGCAAAGTTGCTGGAAATGGCGGAGAGGCTGGAGTAGAAAGACTGATCGGCGCGATTCATGAGAGACCTGGGCTATTCACGCCAGACGGCAATCTCTCGCTCCTGCTCGCCCCGCCTTTCAATCGCGATCTCCACATCGCGCTCTTTCACCAACCGCGGAAACTTCTCGCCCCACTCCAGCACGACCAGGTTGCCCGCCTCGGCGAAGAGTTCGTCGAGGCCGAGGGTCGCCAGCTCGCGCTCTGTCTCAATGCGATAGAGATCCACGTGGTAGAGGTTCACCTCGGGCCCATGAAATTCATGGATGAGCGTGAATGTCGGACTGGTCACGTCTTCCTGCGACGCGGCCTGCAGGCCTTCGGCAATGCCTTTGACCAGCGTGGTCTTGCCCGCTCCCAGAGTCGCCTCGCAGGATGACCATACGCGCGTCCTTCAGCGTCGGCGCCAGCTCGCGCCCCAGCGCGATGGTCTCCTCCGCCGAGTGTGTGATGTATTCTCGCGAACTCATCCGCTGATGCGCACCACGCTCTTCCCCGCCCACCGCGTCGCTTTACGAAAGGCCTCCGGCAGTCCCATCAGCAAATCCGTCGCCACCAGCGAATGCTCGCCCATGGTTTCCGCCGCCACGTTGCCCGCCAGTCCGTGCAGGTAAGCCGCCGCCACCGCCGCCCGTGCCGCATCATTCGGCATCTGCGCCAGGATCCCCGCCGTCATACCGGTAAGAATGTCGCCGGTCCCTCCTGTCGCCATGCCCGGATTGCCCGTAGGATTCAACCACGCCGTGCCATCCGGCAGCGCGATGATCGTCAGGTTGCCCTTAAGCACCAGCACCAGGCGATGTTCCCGAGCGAACGTGCGCGCAACGTTGAGCCGGTCGGCCTGCACCGCCGTGGTCGAAATGCCAGCTAACCTCCCCATCTCACCGGGATGCGGCGTCAGCACCAGCGCCCGCTTGCTGCCATCGAGCAACTCCGTCCTGCCGTCGAACGCGTTCAGCCCGTCGGCATCGATCACCAGCGGACACTTCAGAGTGCGCACCACTTCGCGCACAAACTCCACCGTCTCCGGATGCCGCCCAATCCCCGGCCCGACCGCGACCACCGTCATGGTCGAGGCCAACTGTTGCAGCTTGCCGCTCTTCACGGACGCCACGCTGATGCCACCGCTGTCGGTTTCCGCCAGTGGCTCAGTCATTAACTCTGCGGCGAATCCCGCAACGTTGGGCAGCGCGCTCTTTGCGGTCGCGACTGTCACCAGTCCCGCGCCCGCTCGCAACGCAGCCATGCCCGCCATCGCCGCCGCGCCCGATTTACCCAGCGACCCGCCGACGATCAGCACGTGGCCGTACATCCCTTTGTTGCTGTCCAAGGGACGCGGCGCCAGCAAAGCTGCCAGGTCACGCGCCGTCGTGACTTCCAGCTTGAGTTTCGATTCGATTGCCGCATCCGGCGATCCGATTGGCGCAACCACGACCGACCCACGTGTCAGTTCACTGAACACATGTGCGGGTCGCGGCGCTGTGAACGTCACGATGCCGTCCGCCCGCGCGATACCCTCGCCCGCCTGCGCCGTCATCGCGTCCGACTCCGCGCCCGACGGAATATCCACCGCCACCACCGGCTTGTCGCTGCCGTTCATCGCCGCAATTGCATCGGCGTACAGCCCCTTTACCGGAGGCTTGAATCCCGTCCCCAGCACCGCATCCACGATCACGTCGCAATTCGCCAGGCTGCGCGCCGACTCCGCCTGCAATTCCTGAGTGGTTTGCACCACGATGGGACGCACCGGAAGCCTCTCGAACATTGCCGCCGCATCGCCCTTCAACTCCGCCGGAGACGCGAGCAGCAGCACCTCAACCACGCGTCCCGCAAGATGCAGCTTCCTCGCGACCACGAAACCGTCACCGCCGTTGTTGCCCTTGCCGCACACCACGGCGACGCGCTCGGCATCGCGATAATTCTCCAGGACGAACTCCGCCACCGCGCCGCCGGCGTTCTCCATCAAAGTCAGCGAAGGCACGCCAAACTTTTCCGTGCTTGTGCGATCGATCTCGCGCATCTCGGCTGCAGTGGTGATCTTCATGCGCGCCCCGAGGCCGATTCTTCCAGCCGCCGCAGCCCTTCGGACTCGCCCATGACAATCAAGTGATCGCCCGCGTGAATCACCTCGTCGGGCGGAGGATTGAAGCGCATCTCGGTGTTTTCGCCCTTGATGGCGAGCACGATCACACCCATCTCCTGCCGGATGCGCGACCCTTCCAGCGTCTGTCCGGCGACGCGCGCTCCGTTCCCCACATTGATCTCTTCAATCTCCAGCGGCCGTTGCTTGTTCATGGCGGTGTCGAAAAAATCCACCACATTGGGGCGCATGAACGTTTGCGCAATGCGATAACCGGCAAAACCATACGGCGAGACCACCGAGTCGGCGCCGGCGGTGAGCAAGTGCTTCTCAGCATCTTCTTCCGAGGCGCGCGCGATGATCTTCAGCTTTGGACTCAGGCTTCGGGCGGTGAGGATGATGTAAATGTTGATCGCGTCCGTGGTGGTTGCGGCCACCAATCCGCGGGCCCGCCCAATCTGCGCTTCCTGCAGCGTTTTCGCCACCGTGGCGTCGCCAACAATGGTGAGCCAGCCTTCGGAAGCATAGTGTTGGAGCTTGGCCTCGTTGCTGTCGACAACGATAAAAGGAAGAGGTTTGCGCGCCAGTTCGCGCGCCGCGCTCCGGCCCACCCGCCCCGCTCCGCAGATGATGAAGTGCCCCGATAGCCGGCTGATGTCGCGGTCCATGCGTCTCCTGCCTAATACCGATCGAAGCTCGAATTCTAGCAAAGTGCGCGAGGCCCCTCCGAGGAACAGCAGCACCAGAGCGACTCCGGTGATGATTACGAAGCTGTTGAACAGCCGTCCCACGCGCGTCAACGGGTGAATCTCTCCGTAACCGATGCTGGTCACGGTAGTCAGTACCATGTAGAACGCGTCGAAGTAGGTCCAGCCTTCGAGGAAGTGAAATCCCAGCACGCCGATGACCATCAGCGCCAGCAGCGCCAGAAAGACGAGCTTCAGGTTGAATGGGATCTTCACGTCAGCCATTCTGCGGGAAGCCAGCGCACTTGCGCAATGACATCCCTCACGTCAGTAACGCAAAACGAAACGCCCCCGCAAGAGGGCGTTTCTTGGCAAAGCTCGACGAGGGCGAATCGCTGTTATTTCTCCCCTCATCGCCGCCCAGGCGCTGCACGTGACTATGGTATTGGCCGTATCCAAAGTAGATAACCATCCCAATCGCCAGCCACACGAACAGCCGGATCCAGGTATCGAAAGGCAGGCTGGCCATCAGCGCGAATGAAATTGCGATGCCCAGGATCGGTACCAGCGGCACCAGAGGAGTGCGGAATGGACGATGTAGTTCCGGCCGTCGCTTGCGCAGAATCCAGACACCCGCGCACACGATCACGAAAGCCAGCAGCGTCCCAATGCTCACCAACTCACCCAGAATGCCGATGGGGATCACGGAAGCGAAGACCGCCACGAACAGTCCCACGGTGATCGAGGAGATATAAGGAGTGCGAAACCGGGGATGGACTTTTCCTGCCCACTCCGGCAGCAGCCCGTCGCGCGACATGGAGTAAAACACACGCGACTGTCCCAGCAACATGACCAGCATCACGCTGCCCAGACCGGCAATCGCACCCAGCTTAACCAGGATTGATCCCCAGCGAACTCCAGTCGCATCGATACCGACCGCCACTGGATCGGCCACGTTCAACGCCGCATAAGGCACCATTCCCGTCAGCAATCCCGACACCAGGATGTAAAGGATCGTGCAAATGACCAGCGACCCGAGAATGCCGATCGGCATGTCGCGTTGCGGATTCTTGGCTTCCTGCGCGGCGGTGGACACTGCGTCGAATCCGATGTAGGCGAAGAAGATCACCCCAGCTGCGCGCGCGATTCCCGACCAGCCATACTTTCCGAACTCGCCTTCGTTCGGCGGCACAAAGGGATGCCAATTCGCCGCCGCCAGCTCCGGATGCTTGAGCACAAACGCGCCCGCAATGGCGATAAAGACCAGCACGATCGTTACTTTGACGATCACGATTGCCGAATTGAAATTGGCCGATTCCTGGATGCCAATCACCAGGATCAACGTGATCAGGCAGATCACCAGAAATGCCACCACGTTGAAGACGCCCTGCACTTGCGGCAGGGTCGAGGCGTCCACGCCGTTCTGTTTGAAAAGCGGCTCCATCGTGGTCAACAGCTCCCAGCGTCCCTGGTATTGCACCAGGATGTTCGGTATCCAGTGATGGCCCACGTGAGTATAAGGAGTCGCCGTAAACTGCGGTGGGATGGAAATGCCGAAGTCCTGCAGAAAACTGACGAAGTATCCTGCCCAGCCGGAGGCGACCGTGGCCGCGCCGAAGGCATATTCCAGGATCAGGTCCCAGCCGATGATCCAGGCGAAGATTTCGCCCAGTGTCGCGTAACCGTAGGTGTAAGCCGAGCCTGCAATCGGGATCAGCGACGCAAACTCGGAGTAGCACAATCCTGCAAATACGCAGCCCAGCCCGGCCAGAATGAACGAGAGTACGATGGCTGGACCCGCATATTGCGCCGCCGCCGATCCCGTGAGGACGAAAATTCCGGCGCCGATGATCGCGCCGATGCCCAGTGTAATCAAATTAAGCGGCCCCAGGGCCCGCTTCAAACTGTGTTCGTCCTCTTGAGACGCCTCTTTCATCAGCATGTCGAGAGGCTTGCACTTTAGAATATTCGCCATTCGGCTTTGTCTCTCCTTCGAGATCAGGCTTGCAGTGGCTCGGCCCGGTTGCGCTTTGACCACAGAAAATACACGGGAATCCCCAGCAGCACGATGATCAACCCCGGCCACGTGTATTGAGGCTTATAGCGTAACAAGACTATATCAATGAACACCGCCATCAGAATATAGATCGCCGGCAGCACCGGGTATCCAATCGCCCGATAGGGACGCGGCGCATTCGGCCGTTTCACTCGCAGCACGAACAATCCGCCAATGGTCAGGATGTAGAACACCAGCACCGCGAAAATAATGTAGTCGAGCAGTTGACCATAACTCCCCGAAATACAAAGAATGCACGTCCATACGCATTGCATCAGCAGCGAGTGCGCAGGCGTGTGGTACTTGGGGTGAAGCCGGGCCGCGCTCTTGAAGAACAATCCGTCTTTGGCCATGGCGTAATACACGCGCGCGCCCGCCAGTATCAGCCCGTTGTTGCATCCGAAACAGGAGATCAGGATCAGCACTGCCATGATCTGCCCGCCCGCCGCGCCGAAGATCCCCTGCATCACCGCCGTAGCCACCCGGTCTTCCGACGCATACTGAATGCCGCGCGCCAATATCGTACTTCCGTTCGGCATCCCCAACCAGCGGCAGCACGCTCAGATACACCACGTTCGCCATCACATATAAGAAGATGACTGCTCCCGTCCCGATCGCCAGCGCCAGCGGCAGATTGCGCTGCGGATTGCGCACCTCACCCGCGGTGAATGTCACGTTGTTCCACGCGTCGGACGAAAACAGCGATCCCACTTGTGCGACCGCGACGATCGTCAGCGTACCGACCAGCGCGATCGGACCTCCCACGCCTACCTGCACCGAATGCAGCGCCCCGAGGCCGGCGTTGTGCCAGAAGTTTCCGCCGAAGTTCGCGGCGATGGCCTGAGCGTTGCGCCCGATGAACACACCCAGCAGCACCAGTCCTAGCAGCGACGCTGTCTTGGCGAAGGTGAACACGTTCTGCACCGCCGCGCCTAACCGCACTCCAAAAACGTTCAACACCGACAGGAAAACCACCACCAGCACCGCCACCAGGTTCTGGGTGTTGAGGCCGACATCCATATTGCCCAGCACCATCGGCCCAATCGGGATCGGCGGCACCTTCCAAAGATGCAGAATCCAATTGGTGGAGGAGATCGACGGGAAAAAGACGCCGAGAAACTTGCCGAAGGCCACGCCAACGGCGGCTATGGTCCCCGTTTGAATGACCAGGTAGAGCGTCCAGCCGTAGAGAAATCCCCACAGCGAACCCAGCGATTCGCGCAGGTAAACGTACTGACCGCCCGCGTGCGGCATCATCGCCGCCAGCTCGCCGTAGGCCAGCGCGCCCGTGATGGTCATGAAGCCGGTCACCAGCCACGCCGCAAGCAGCAACGCGGGCGAGCTCACCTCACGCGCAATTTCGGCCGATACGATGAAAATACCCGAGCCGATCATCGAGCCCATCACCAGTGTGGTCGCGCTGGTCAGGCCCAGTCCTTTTACGAATCCGGTTTCGCCGCCGGCGACAGAAACAGTCTTGGCTTCGGTGCTCAATCGACCTCTTGGGTAAGGAAGGTGTCTCGCAAGAATCTACACTAACAGCCGCAGAAATTCCTCTGCCGCCCTGCGCGGGGAGCTGAGCAGATCCGAAATCACCGCCACGGAATCGGCCCCGGCCTCGATCACGGACTTGGCATTCGACCGCGTAATCCCCCCGATCGCCACCAGCGGCTTCTTGGTCGCCGCCCGTGCCGCCCGCACTCCCTCAAGCCCCACCACCACATCCGGGATTCTTCTTGCCCGTCGTCGGAAACACCGGCCCTATCGCGATGTAGTCCGCCGGGCCCGCGTCTGCCTCCTTCACCTGCTCGAGGTTGTGCGTCGAAACGCCAACCATCCGCTCCGCCCACCACCAGCCGCGCAGCTTCGGCCGGCAGGTCGTCCTGCCCCAGATGAACGCCGTCATATCCAGCCGCTACACAAATATCGGCACGGTCGTTCATGATGAGCTTGGCCTTGCCTTCGAGCACGCGCCTGATTTCGCGCGCGTGGCGCATCATCGTGCGCGTCTCGCCCTCTTTGTTGCGATATTGCAGCAGCGTCACGCCGCCTTCTCGCCAGGTCGCGGGCAAATTCCACGACGGAATTCACCGTTCGCAGCTGGGGCGCAAAACAGGTCACATCCACGATGGCGTACAGCACGGGCAAGCGGAGTGGATTGGGCATGGCTGCCTACAGTTTCGCGGTCTCTTTATTATTGCTGTTCTGCGCCAGGAACCGCTCCATGAATTTCGTGTCAATGTTGCCCGCGCGAAAGTCCGCGTCCGCCATGATCCGCTTTTGCAACGGAATGCTGGTGAAGATGCCTTCCACTACGAACATATCCAGCGCCCGCGCCATGCGCGAGATCGCTTCCTCGCGGTCGTGGCCGCGCACCACTAGCTTGGCGATCAGACGAATCATAGTACGGCGGAATCACGCCCTCGGCATACGCTGCCGTATCCACTCGCACCCCGGTGCCGCCGGGGAGATTCAGCGCCGTGATCTTCCCCGCCGACGGCGTGAACCGCTCGGGATGCTCGGCGTTGATGCGGCACTCGATCGCGTGCCCCCGGAACCCCACAGGATGGTTGATGACCTCACTGATCTTCGCCCCCGCAGCAATCAGGATCTGTGACTTCACCAGATCAACGTCCGTCGTCATCTCCGTCACCGGATGCTCGACCTGGATGCGCGTGTTCATCTCAATGAAGTGCAGGCTGCGGTCCTCGTCCATCAGGAACTCGATCGTGCCTGCATTCATGTAGCCGATCTCGCACAGCGACTTTACCAGGATGCCGCCAATGCGCTCCCGCAACTCCTGCGTCACCACCACCGACGGCGCCTCTTCCACCAGCTTCTGGTGCCGCCGCTGGATGCTGCACTCGCGCTCCCCCAGGCTGATGACGTTGCCGTACTCATCGGCCAGCACCTGAAACTCGATATGCCGCGGCCGCTCGATGAACTTCTCCATGTAGAGATCGCCGTTGCCGAAGGCGGCTGCCGCCTCCGACTGCGCCGCATGAAACAGGTTGGGCAACTCCTCTGCACTGCGAATGATGCGCATGCCGCGACCCGCCGCCACCCGCCGAAGCTTTCACGATCACCGGATACCCGATACTGCTCGCCCACTCCTGGGCTTCCTCGGCAGAGGCGATAATTCCGTCCGAACCAGGCAGAATCGGCACGCCCACCTTCTTCATGGTGGCGCGGGCTTTTTCCTTCTCCCCCATCATGCCGCGTAACTTCCGGCGGAGGCCCGATGAACTTGATCCGCACAGCTCTGGCACGACCTCGGCAAAGTTTGCGTTTTCGCTCAGTAGCCCGTATCCCGGATGGATCGCGTCCACGTTGGCAATCTCGGCCGCACTGATTACTGCCGGAATATTGAGGTAGCTCTCGTTCAGCCGCGGAGGCCCGATGCAAATCGCTTCGTCGGCAAAGCGCACATGCAGCGAATTGCGGTCGGCCTCGCTGTAGATGGCCACCGCCTTGATGCCCAGTTCCTTGCAGGCGCAGATCACGCGCAGGGCAATCTCACCGCGGTTCGCAATCAGGATCTTCTTGAACATGAATTCAATGCGTCGAACTTCACAGCCAATCGTCTCGAAGCGCGGACGGCCTGACATGCCGCCTGAATATGCAGGTCTCAAGCCGTTTTGAACGGGCACGGCTCCAGCCGTGCCGTAGAAGCCATTGATTTCTTGTCATTCCTCGCGGGCTTCAGCCCGCGAGGAATCCGCTTCCCTGATGCTGCGACAGCCCCGCAGCATCGTCCTCAACTCTTCCTTATTCCAAACAGCGGCATCCCGTACTCCACCGGACTGCCATTGTTGACAAACCGTTTCACGATCTCACCCGAAGCATCGGCCTCAATTTCATTCATCAGCTTCATAGCTTCGATGATGCACAGCACCTGCCCCTCTTTCACGCTGTCGCCCACGCCAACGAACGGCGGAGACCCCGGCGACGCTGCCTCATAAAACGTCCCCACGATAGGCGACTTGACGATGTGCAGGTTAGCCTCGTCGGCAGCCTCAGTCGCAGCAGCAGCCGCTGACTTCGCAGCTTCGGCCGTCGCATCGGCGGCCGGCGGATGAGCCACGGGAGGCGGCGCAGGCGCCGATGCAGCAGCCGGAGCCGCCACGTGCACCACCTGGGGCACATGGGCTTCGCGTCCGCGCCGGATGTGCAGCTTCACATCGCCGCGCTCGATTTCGAACTCAGCGATGTCCTTCTCCACCAGCAATTCAATCAGTTCTTTGATCTCTTTTTGATTCATCGCATTCCGCGCGTTGAAACGGCCCGCCTTCAGGCGTGCCGATCGCGCCCTCTACTTGAATTCCAAGCGGACTTCACTCCGCAAGCGCACGGCAGCGCAAATTCCCGAAACCATCTCAACTCGCCATGCTCAAACTTCAACTAATTCCTTCGTCACCGGAGTCAGCACCTCGCAACCGGTACTGGTGACGGCCACCATGTCTTCAATCCGAATGCCACCCCGTCCGGGCACGTAAACTCCCGGCTCAATCGTTATAACCATGCCCGGCACTAGCCGTTCCGACTGCTTCTTTCCCAGCCGCGGAGGCTCGTGGATCTCCAGTCCAACTCCGTGTCCGGTGGAGTGCGTGAAGTATCGGTCCAGTTTGGCCTTGCGTAACACCGAACGGGTCGCATCGTCCACTTCCCCGGCCGTAACCCCCGGTCGAACGACAGCAATTCCCACTAACTGCGCTTCCAGGACCGCTTCATACCATCCGCGTTCCACTCGGCTCGCTAGCCCCACATGCACGGTGCGCGTCATGTCAGAACAATAGCCTCGCAGTATAACACCGGAATCAATCACCACGAACCCACGCTTTGGGATCGGCTGCAGCGACGCCCGCCCGTGCGGCAGCGCTCCACGCTTCCCTGCGGCGACGATGGTATCGAACGACATCCCATCGGCTCCCGCCTGTCGTGCCACAAACTCCAGCTTGGCCGCGACCTCCACCTCGCGCACTCCCGGGCGAACTGCCTTCGCCGCTTGCCGATAGACTTTCGCACCCAACTCCACAGCCGCACGAATGAGCTTGAGTTCCTCGGCATCTTTGATCATGCGCTGCCGCATGATCAGCCCCGCCGTCGGATTCCACTCGATGCGCCGATGCACCAATTCTTTCATCAGCGCCGCCGTCGCCACCGTCGTCAAGTCCGATTCAAACCCAATCGCCGCCGAACTCGACTTGCCGATGAACTTCGCCGCCTCCGGCAACAGCGGCCCTCGGGCGATCACCACACGCGCACCCTTCACTTCCTCGCGCGCCTGCTCGGTGTAGCGTCCGTCGGTGAAGAACACTCTTCGCCCCGCCAGGAACAGCAGCAACCCATTGCTCCCTGTATACCCACACAGGTAGCGCAAGTTCGCCGGATGCGTCACCATGAACCCGTCTAGCTCTTCGTCGATTAATGTCTGCTGAAATGTCTTTTGCCGGCCCGAGTAATCCATCCCATGCATTGTACGCACCGGATGTCGCCGAGTGGTTTGGAGGATTCTCGGCACTCTACTGCGTCGCCAGAATCACCAGCCGCTCCGCCGTCTGCTTGCGTGCTCGATAAATCGAATTGGTGCTCTCAACCTCTGCCACTGCATCTGCATGCACAATGTATTTCCCCGGCCCCGGACTTGCCTCAAACGGAACCACCTGCTCCGCTCCCGCTGCCAACGTTAACTTCTGATACCCCAACGCCGTCGCCCGGCCAATCTCGTTCACCGCCATCACAATCACCGTGAGCGTGACATCCTGCTGTGTCTGGTTGCTCGCAATCACCGACCCCTCGAGCCTTTCCCCGTGCACCGCCGGCGGCTGCTTCCATT
The DNA here is from genome assembly GCA_963758255.1 of uncultured Acidobacteriaceae bacterium. Taxonomy (GTDB): domain Bacteria; phylum Acidobacteriota; class Terriglobia; order Terriglobales; family Acidobacteriaceae; genus DASRAA01. The sequence goes on along the minus strand of CAVWUX010000001.1, from coordinate 234,689 downwards.
GAATGTTCAATGCCGCCGTGACCACGAGCGTGAACTCACGTTGGATCTGCATGGCCGGGGTTCCCGAATCGGTCACCAGCACCCCGAAGTGAAACACGCCCGCGGCTGTGGGTCTGCCTGCAATCACGCCTGTCTTGGGGTTCAGCTTGAGGCCGGGAGGGAGCTTGCCGCCCAGCAACTTCCATGTGAGCGGCGGACTGCCGCCGGTAACTTTAATGGCTACCTTCACGCTCGAGCCCGCCGCCACCGGCTCGAGTTTTCCCGTCCGGATCACCAGCGGCGCCTGCCCCCATGACTCACCCAACGTCGCGAGCGTCAAAACCAGGAACCCGACCAAACGGTATCGCACCCATCCGCCATTCATCGTGCCGACATTATAGGTGCGCACCGAACGGACGAAAATTGGGGTGATCCATCCTTTGCGAATGCAAAAACATGGAACCAACTAATCTCACCGCTCGCCCGGCACCCCGGCGGTGATCTTCGTCTCCACGTGTGTCTGTTGGAAGTCCTTGTTGTCGAGCGACACCATGATTTCGCGATTCAGGAAGAACAGCACGTGCAGGCCGAACTCGGTTCCATAGGACTTCGGAAACCACACACCACCCGGCTGTTTCTCATAGTGCAGGCTGTAACCCACGCCCGGCACATCTGTTCCCAATAATGTCCGCACTGCAAACGGCAATCTGCGCGATAGCTTGGTGTACACGTAGATCGGCTCGAAGTCGGTGGCGTCGATGTAGGCCTCGCCCGCCCAGTCGTACTCGGTCTTGTCCGCAGGAGCAAAGCCGATGCGGTAGGCATCACGCCCCTGGAACGTCTCTCGCCCTACCAGTTTGAAGCTGTAGTCTCGCAACTTCTTGCTGGAAAATGGAAACTGATTTTGCCCGAAGCCATCCTTCGTTTTCGGCTCTATCAAATCTTCACGCATGCCCTTGACCAGGTCGGCGTCCAGGCTGTCTGCATCGGGAACCGGCTCACCCGAAAACTCGACGTACTTACCTTTCTTCCAGTATTTGCCGATCAGCTTTTCCAATTGGCGCTGCGTTTTGTCCGCCTGCGGAACCACGTGGTAGTCGGTGGTTTCCTCGCGCATCAGCTTGCCGTTGGTCTTGCGCGTTACCACATGGATGTGTTGCCGGTAGACATATTGTTTACGCACCTGTTCGCTGCGGTCCTGTTTCGCCGCCACCCGCGCCATAATCTCTGCTGCTGTCAACGCAGTCGAGTCAGCGGCCCTAATGCTCTTCGCCTCAATCTCAGAGTCGCTCTGTGAACGCGCCGGAATCGCTACCCCAACTCCCAGAGCAAGAGCCGCCGCGATCGCCGTGAACCCCCTCATCGGACACACCCCTCCCAATTTTGATACGGGTTTTGAACTTTGGAAGTTCGGCAAAAGGTGTGAGACCGGAACTACTCGAAGCTGGAACCTCGAAACTTCTCCCCTACCGCCCCGCCCTGGTCCCCGGCAGCTTCTTGATCGCCGCCTCCAACTCCGCCGGATGGAATCCAAACGGCCCCGGCTTGCTCTTGTAGGCGACCTTACCTTCAGCATCGATCAGGTACAGCCGGTCCGGCCACCCGGTGTAGGCAACCTCGGTGGTATTGTCGAAACCATCGATCACCGCAGGAAACTTGATGCCCAGCTTGCGCACGCAGGCTCCCGCCACAAACGCGCGCTCCTCTTCATCCTTGGGACTGGCGAAAACCACCTTGTCCTTGATATTGCTTTGCATCTGCCAGACGTCGCTAGGATGCGCTTCCAGGATGTACACCGCGTAAAACGCCATCTGGCTGCCGTACTGCTCGTACAGCTTGTTGAGGGCGGGAACCTCCCGCCGGAACGGCGGTCAGGTGTAGCTCCCGAACACCAGCACCACCGGCTTGCCGCGCAGCGACGAAAGCTGCACTTCCGACTGATGATCGAGCGTCGGCAGCCGAAAATCCGGAGCGATCTCCCCCGGCTGCACCGTTCCAGCGCGGGCTTGCGTCCACATGGTTTCAAACGGGAAAAGCAGGAACGTCGGCCCCGGCATGTGCGACATGACCTTGCCGAACTTCTCCGGCGGTTGCCGCATCGCCCAACCGATATATAGCAACAAGCTGCCCCACAGGCAGAGCAGGACAACCGCAACAATGGACAGGGTTCGTTTCGATGGTTTTCGCATCAGGAGTCTCGCAAGCTTAATGCGAAGCGCCCTCGTGGTGAATAGTAGTTTTTGACTAGGCGCGCATCTTTTCGGCGAGATTGGCTTGCGCGTGCGATTGGATAGCGCCTTTCACGATCCGGTGCCCCTCCATCATCAACCGCCGCGCCTGCTCCTCGACGCCCCCGGGAAACTTCGGATTCAGCCGGCCATCTTCGCGCACCACCCGCCAGTACGGAGTAACGTCCTCCTTCCCGGCCCTGCGATCTTCCTCTGCAGCCTCGGCAGCAATGCGCAGAAAAATCCCCGACACCAGCGGACACGTCACATCAGCATTGTGCCAGCGCGCCAGGCGCTCCCGAATCTGCGCCATCGAGCTGACTTCGCCGTACGGGATCTTCCGTATCATGGCATCGACTTCCAACGCCGTCGGAATCAGCATCATCCCCTTGCCCAGCCGTTTCTCCATTCTCTCGGGTACGGCAACCAGTTTCGGCTGCATCGGCTTGTGCAGCTTGGCCCGCCATGATGCTTTCAACTTCGCGCCGCTACTGGCTCCGGGCATAGACGTGTCCCTTGGTTCTGCGACCAACGCCGCTTTTCCGCCTCAGAATAGGCGCGTATCCATCGCCGTTTCAAGAGTTAGCCCAAATATTCGCACGTGCTTTCCCAATACGGAATTTACATGGCCTCGGGCCCCGCGCCGGGTAGTTTGAACCGCAGAGGGCGCGATTTTTGCGATAGTGTCGGCAGCCAAGGCGCCGGCCACCGGGCGTCGGCGGATGGCCGATTTGGGGCCGCCAACTGGGCTTATTATAATATTTATTATAATGTGTTTATGAAGACCAAATTGGCTGCGGGGTACGGATGGCTCGTGCCGGTAACCCGTCCTTTCGGCGAACGGAACAAGCGGATGGCGCTTGAAGCCAAAGACTCGCCCTCCCCCGGTCTGGGACTTCGGTACCGTAGTCCGCGAAACCACGCGGATTTGTTCTCAAATCTGATGACTGTGGACCTGAACTTCACACCGTGCGAAATCTCCACATCCAAACGGCACAGGAGCACCGCCCGGTTCTACGACGGTCACCAAGCGACTCGCCAAGTAACACAAGAATAAAAGTGTCCTGGCTGACCCCGAGTCATGGTACTATCCTGCACATGCGCCATCTTGAGCCACCCGAAAATGCAACCATCTGTATTAGGAGTCGGAATTATTGGTGCAGGCGTCATCCTGCCTAACCACGCGCTTGCTTATCGCAGTCTGCCTGAACTGGCCAGGCTAATTGCGGTTGCCGATATCGACCAAGGCCGCGCCTCCGCCGCCAAGCGGGAACACGGTTTCCAGCATAGCTATGCTGACTACCGGGATCTTTTGAACCGGGACGACGTCGATGTCGTAAGTGTGTGCACTCCACCACACATCCATACACCCGTTGTGATCGACTGCTTGGCCGCCGGGAAGCACGTACTCTGCGAGAAGCCCATTTCGCGGACTCTTGCGGAGGCTGATCAAACAATCCAAGCTGCCGAGCTGCATCCGCAGGTCAAACTCTCCATCGTCTACCAGTATCGCACCGACCCAACCCACGAACGAGTCAGGGAAATGATTCGCCAGGAATCCTTAGGACGGATATTCATGGCCACCCTGCGAGTTCGTGCGCAGCGCACTCCGGCGTACTACGCAACTGCGCGCGGCCGGGGCACCTGGGCCGTCGATGGGGGCGGGGTGTTGATTAATCAGGCGGTTCATCAACTCGATTCCCTCATCTCATTCCTGGGTGCACCTGTCAATGTTTCTGCCGTAATGAATACTTTTCTGCAACCGACCGAAGGTGAAGACACGCTGGTCGGTTGGATTCGGTTCGAGAATGGCGCATTTGCTGCCATCGATTGCACGGTATGCGCACACGAGGAATGGTTCGCCATCGAGGTGCTGGGAGAGAACGCGCAGGTCGCCGTTCGAGGAGAGCCAGGTGTTCAATACTGCACCTGGAAAGTGCAGAGCAAGAGTTCCGCGGTTCAGCGTGCGCTTTACATGAGCGGTCTTCGTGATCATCCAGACTTGCCCAAGGGGCCGAAACGCTCTGCGGAGCTCGCGCAAAAGCTCGTGTGCAAGCTACGCGGACGGCAGTGGATGCGGCCTCGGCACTGGGGCCACACGCCCCACGTGAAGAGGTTTTTGGAGTCTGTGGTGTCATCGCGGGCTGTTCCGGTAGGGCCGCGAGAAGCCCGGAAGTCACTTGAGCTGGCAGTCGCCATGTATGCCTCGGCATTGAGTGGAGAACCAGTACAATTGCCGATTCTCAGCACTGACGCTTTCTACGACGGCATTTTGCCGGGGACGGCGCTGGGACAACGCACAATAAAATGAACGGCAATGACGTCTTCGTACGTTGGGATGGCGGATGAGTGGCAGTGGCTTCCCACATGGGTAGAACATCGCTAGGACAGGAGTAGAGACACATGGCCGATATGAAGTTAGCGATACATGGCGCTCAGCGAGAAGTTGCGGGAAAATACCCTGACAATTGGATGCGCGTAAAGAGCGGATTGCGGCTGTCCCGCGACCTCATGGAAATGCTTCAATTTACCATCTTCGGCGTGACCACAATCACTGACGGCTCCGGCATCGTCCGCAAGTTCGAGGCGGCCTTTCGTCGACTGACCGGTTCTGCCTTCGCCTTAGCGATGGTCAACGGCACGGCGACACTTCATAGCGCATATTTTGCGGTCGGGGTGGGACCGGGTTGCGAAGTGATCGTACCGTCCTATACCTGGCACGCTACCGCGACACCAGTTCTGCAGTGCGGAGCCACGCCGGTGTTTTGCGATATCGACCCGCGCACGCTCACTGCAGATCCCGACGACATTGAGCGGCGCATCACGAAGCGGACCAAGGCGATTTCGGTCGTCCACGTCTGGGGGAATCCGGCCGATATGGACCGCATCATGAAGATCGCCAATCGGCACAACCTTGAGGTCGTCGAAGACTGTTCGCACGCTCACGGCGCTGTCTATAGGGGGAAAGCCTTAGGCACTTTTGGCGGGATCGGATGCTACAGTCTTAATGCAGGTAAGGCTGTCGACGGTGGCGAGGCAGGAGTCGCCGTTACCAACGACCCCGTTCTCTTCGATCGCATGCTTCTTCTGGGTCACTTCGGCCGAATCCAGAACGGGCAAGCAGCGCGCACCTTCAATGTGGGAGACATGAGTTTGGGAATGAAATATCGGCCCCATACCTTGGCAATGTATCTCGCTCATGCTTCGCTCGCGAGACTTCACGATCGCAACGCGCACTGCGAAGAAAGCTGGCGGTGGTTGTGCGAAGAGATTGAAGGGGTCCGAGGATTGCGGCCCCAAGCAACCTTGCCCGGCGCGGTACGTGGTGGTTACATGTCGCACGTATTGGTCTACGAGGGTGAGGACCGGGGTGGACCGCCGCGCGAAGAGTTCGTTGAGGCGGTTCGCGCAGAGGGCGCACCGCTGTCGGCAGACCGGTACTCTCAGATCAACTATACGTATGGCATGCTGCATCAGGCGCCCATCTTCACCAGCCTCGACCGCCGAGTCCTGGGAGGGTGCTGCTACGATCCCACTCGCCCCTGGTCAGAAAATGTCGTTACCGTGTCGCTACCCGTCTGCGAACGCTTGTCCCAACAACTGGTCAGCTTCCCCAGGTTTGATCAAGCATCGGAGAAGTTCGTGCGCTCCTGTGGGCGGGCGCTTCGTAAAGTAGTGACGACCCTAGTGCCCCAATCCCAAACGAGCCCGTCGAGTTGGTTTGTCCCTCCCGATTTTGCGCGCGATCATTCGCCGGTTGGCGCGCCAACATCAGGGTAGTTGGGGCGTCTTACGGAAAAGTCCGTCCCGCCACTATTGTCACTTCTTAGCCTTGAAACGGGTCGCTTATGTAAGGCACTCGAGCGAGAGCATAGCGCACGCACGACAAGCGTTTCGATTTTCAAACTTCAAGTTTCGAAACCCCATTTCCAAAAATGAGGTCACGATCACAGTGCCAGGTTCTTTCGGAGGATGCCGATGTCGTTGTCTCCGCGGCCGGAGATGTTCACGATCACTACCTCCTACGGACTCATTTTGGGGCGCGCTGGATGCACGCGGGTACGGCGTGCACTGATTCGAATGCGGCGGTGATTCCGGCGAATGGGCGAACTGGCGAAGGGCGTCGAATGTCTCTTCTCGGAGGCGGTGAATTTCCCGCACTTTCTCGAAACTGGATACTGCCCTTAGCTCACCGCCGCTTTGGTCGTCCGGGTCAGCTTGCGGGGGCGCGAGCCTTCGCTGTTGAGGCTCTTGTTCTCCATCCAGGTGTCGAGCAGGCTCTTCTTGAACTTCCAGCGGTTGCCCAGCTTGAACGCCGGGATCTTCTCTTCGGAGACATATTTGTAGAGAGTGTCGGGCGATACCCCCAAATACTGCGAGGCCTGCCGGATGTTCATTACTTCGCGCGCATCAGCCATGCTCAACCCTCCCTGAGTTCCTCAGAAAGTCTCCAGCGTCTCATCGCACACGCTCTCGTCCCCGTCGCCGGTCGGCCACGGTCGTCGGGCCTTGCGGCTATCGCGAGGTTTTCGTGGTCGCTCTCCGTCTTTCGCCTGCTTTTGGACTGAATTCTGTGGCACTTTCGCCGGACTTTCGAGGTGTCTCCGTGCAGCCAGCCGACCATCATTGTAGGGCGCAGGCCGCTCCTCGGCCATAGGTTTGATGTTGTCGCATACGATACCTTCTCCCGCCTCGGCCCGCTCGCCGCCTTCGTCCGCGACATCCCGATCGCCGCGAGCGCGAGCTACGGTTTCGCGACGGACAGGTTCGTCTGGCTTCGTTCATGAGTTACGATGGTCTCATTCATCAGGAGGCAACTTGCTCTGCAGCAGTTGCGGTCACGACAACCCACGCGAAAACCGGTACTGCGGAATGTGCGGCACGCCGTTCCCCCATCGACCGCTGACCGTCCCTGATGCCCAAAGCACGCTGACCTTTAACAGCGCGCCGCTCGAGATCGCTCCCTCGCACCTTTCCGTTGCGGGCGGCGAGCCGGCCCATCCAGCACCGTCATCGGCGAGTGCCGTGGTTCAGAACGTCGAACCTCCGCCAGCTCCGGTCGTCTCCGAGCCACCGGTTGCCGAGGAAGTGGAGCCCGTGTTCGCGGCTGAAACCGTCGCTCCCGCTCCGTTTCCGGCAGAGACTCCAGTTGAAGCTGCCATTTCCGTCGCTGAGGATGTAATACCTGCATCGCAACCCGAGGAGATCCCGGTCGAGGCCGGGTTCGCTGAAGCAATTGCTCTGACTGCGGAACCTGCTGTCACGCCCGAAGAGTCGCGCACGCCGGTCGCCGTAGACACCGAGCCCCTTATTGCGACGCCACCCGTCGGTGGAGTGCCGGAAGCTCCGCCGCCGATTTCGCCAGCTCCACCTGAGATTCGCGAGTTCGCGCGACATACGCCTCGCATCGAGCCGCCCGCGCGCGTCGACGCCGACAGCGGCAAGCCCTTCGTTATTCGCAGGCCGCCTCCGCCGCAATCGACAGAGCCGCCACCCGACTCCGCCGGAATGCCGACGTTCCAGGCGGTCACGGAAGCGGCGGGCGCTCCGGCCATCAGCCCGTTCGAGCCGCCAGTCGAGAAGCATCCCGACGAAGAGCGCGAGTTGCAGGAGTTCGTGGCCCAGTTCCGCTACAACCCGCCTCAGGAGGCGGTCGACGAGCTCACGATGCGCAGCGAGGTTCCGGTGCTCGACGCCGAGGCGCCGGCCACGCCCAGCCACCCGTCGTTCGACGACGATGTTCCGCCTCCGCCCGAGGCTGGTCCGCATCCCACGGGCGAGGAGTATTACCCCCCGAGGGGCGCGTCCAGCGATCACTCGCGTTTCCTCGAAGTGGGAAGCGCCGCCTCGGCGGAGGCGGCGCAGCCTAAGCCACCGAGTGCGCGACCGTCTTTCCTCGGAGTTGACGACGCTTCGCCCGCAGCGTCGACAGTGCTCGCCGAAGCTGGTTCTCCTCCTCCGCGGCGTCACCGGCTTCTGTGGTGGTCAGTCGCTGCCCTGGTGGTGATCTTCGGAGGCTTGGGATACCTCGAGGGCCGCGCCCAGATGACCCACGCTTTCCGAGGGCCAATCGAGGTTATCCAGTCGCAATATGCATCGCTGCGCCAGCGCCTGTCGGAGTTGACTGCGCGGGCACCAGCGGCTCCCGCCGAGACTCGCGTTACCGAAACGCCGGCAACCTCCGAGTCTCCGGCGAAATCGGCGGCGACCGACGCCAGCAGCGAGCAGACCAAGGCCTCAGACAACGCGAGCGCTGCGTCTTCGCCCGCCGGTGAGCCCGCAGTGACGGCTGACCAGCAGCAGTCGAAAGCCGACAACCAGGTTGCGACCACAGAACAGAAAGGTCCCGCGGATACGCAGCCCAAGCCGGAATCTGTCGCATCGGCGACCAAGCCTCCAGCCGCCAAAGTGGCCCTGACGGAGCCGCCAACTGCCTCCAAGCCAGGCTCCAAGGCTCAGCCCGGACAGCAGGAGCTGGCCAAGGCGATGCAGGCAAGCGATCCGGCGGCGGCTGCAATCTGGCTCTGGAAGTCTACGTCTCGCGGCAATCCTGAGGCCCCGGTTCGACTGGCCGACATGTACATCAGGGGCAAGGGCGTTGCCCGCAGTTGCGAGCAGGCCCTGGTGCTGTTGCGCGCGCAGGCGGCCAAGGAAGACGCTCCCGCGCGCAACCGTCTGGCGGCGCTCTACGCCAATGGAACCTGTGTCGCCCGTGATCGCGTCAGGGCCTACCAGTTGATGGGGTCGGCGCTGGCGGTTGATCCCACCAGCGAGTGGGCTGAGCAGAACCGCAAAGAGCTGTGGGAACAGATGACTCCCGAGGAGCGCACACAGGCGGAAAAGTACCGCTGATGGCCGCGTCCGCGTCGAAGACTATAATGTCTTCAGCCGGATGGTGAACCGTTTACCCGGCTCCTTTTGCAACTACCTTGGTTTCCCCGGCATCACAGACTAATGGGAGGAATATCAGAATGGCATTCGAAGTTCCACCTCTGCCCTACGACTACTCTGCTCTGGAACCCTTTATCGACACGCAGACCATGCATCTGCACCACGACAAACACCATCAGGCGTATGTGACCAGCCTCAACGCCGCGATTGAGAAGGCCCCCGAACTGAAGAGCCTCACGGTCGAGGAACTCGTCAAGGGTCTGGAGAACGTGCCCGAGGCCGTCCGTACCGCCGTCCGCAATCACGGTGGAGGCCACGTCAACCACAGCATGTTCTGGACCATCATGGGCCCCAACGCCGGAGGCGAACCCAGCGGCGCCATCGCCGACGCCATCAAGAGCACCTTTGGCGACTTCGCCAGCTTCAAGGAAAAATTCAACGACGCCGGGGTCAAGCAGTTCGGCAGCGGATGGGCCTGGCTGGTGCGCGATTCAGGCGGCAAGCTCCACATCATGAGCACGCCCAACCAGGATAGCCCCATGACCCAGGGCTTCTATCCGGTGCTCGGCAACGACGTCTGGGAGCACGCCTACTACCTCAAGTACCAGAACCGCCGCGCCGAATACCTGAGAGAATGGTGGAACGTGGTCAACTGGGCCGAAGTCAACAAGCGCTTCCAGCAAGGCAAATAGCTGCCGTCTTCGTTTGGCCTGCGGCACCGAGCAATAATCGAACCTGAGTGCCCTGTTCATCGGGATTCCTCTTGACGCGGTCGGGGTGGGCCACGCGCCATTCAGCCTATGGGACGCGCTGGTAGGACCAATGACCGGGGCTACCCGTGGCCATCAGACTCTCTCGGCGTGGTGCAGAGCCTTGTGGGGAAATGGCCATGTGCAGCCAAGAGTTGCACTCGATGATGATCTGGTCGAAAGGAAGAAGAGGAGAATGGCGCAGCTTGTCGAAGCACATTCGCAGGTCTGCTCCGATTGGGATGATGTCAGCGGCGCGGCCGTCTAGGTGCGCGGAATGCGGGGCAGTGCTTCCCACCGCGGCATTCAGGGCGGGGGAACGAAAGCCAGAGTCCACGTGGAAGGGTAGGGCCAGCAAAGCCCGGGCGGGCTCCAGGAGGGTTTCGCAGAGGCGCTTCAGTTCGGCCAGCTGCTGACTGTTGGGGGTGTTGTCCAGTCCCCGGCGCAACGCCGTGACGGAGAAGGTCATTTCTTCAAGGGTGAAGTTGGGAGACAGCGGAGTCGCCATCGTGCACATCCTCCTGTGCTCTGCACATTCCCGGCCGTATCATGCCGGTAGTCGTGTGGGCCGCATGGGCGCCAACTTGAGCACTTTGCCTCATTGTCGCGCCTCGCGCAAGGTGTCTGGCAGTTTTATTTTCTTCAGCCTCGCGATCTGCTGGTAGCCCCATTCGAGGCCCTCTTTTGGCCTTGAGTGGGGATCTTCTGTTCGTACAGCCGGATTGTCGCTGTTACCACCGAAAACCCTCGCTTAAGCTTCGCCTGAACGGGCTACCCGCCGGCGTTCATCAGGTCGCTCTCCATGAATTCTTGTGTTATGCGTAGATATAACACTAACTCACATCTACATGTGTTTTAGAATCAGCTAGCTGCTAGCTTGCTGCAAACTGTGTATTACAGTTATATATAACTATATCACTATTACAAGCCTGATGCGATCAGGGGTGATAGCTGGGATACCGGAGCGACAGTTCCTGGCTATCAAAGTTCCGATGTTGTCAAAGATATCCATTTGAGCCCGTGTGACTTAAGGAGCGAAAATCCCGGGTTTGGCGGGAGAATTTTGACATACTTTACATACATTACATACACCTTGGCGACATACATTCCATACTTTACATACAGATAATCGCCATACTAGACATACAAGTCATACAGACTTAACGCCGCCGTGGAGGACCAGAGGTTGCACTCACGGGACCCGCGCTCTTCCTTCTGGAGAATTTTCAAAGAAGCAGATACGTGCGCGCGCTGGGCGCGCAGGAGACGAGAGACACCTATCCCTCGCCTCACTCTTGAAGAATTACGTGTGGCGAAGCAGGTCCGATAGGACCCAGGTCACGTTGCAATGTGATAAAGGGCAAGCCCGGTCGCTCATGATACATCGTAAGACGATAACATATGTTATCATAACTTGTATTATGAGTAGCCCGAAGACCGTAAGTTTTCGCATTGACGAGCAGAAGGTGGAGCAACTGGACGCCTACGCCGAGCAGGATGACCGCGACCGGAGCTATCTGCTGAATGAGGCGGTGGACCGCTACCTGGAAGTGCGGCAGATGCAGACGGCGAGGATCGAGGAGGGGCTTCGGCAGGCGGCGGCGGGTGAGGTCATGGAGCACGCTGAAGTTATCGGCAGGCTGCGCAAGCGGCACGCCGCGCGATGAAACTGCGGTGGACTCCGCGGGCGGTCGCCGATCTGGAAGAAATCAGCGATTACCTGATGGCGGCGAGCCCGCAGACGTGGGAGAACTTGCTGCAGCGGCTCGAACGTCTCACCGACGCACTGCTGGATTTTCCGCTGCTGGGGAAGAGGGGCCTGGTGCCGGGCACGCGCGAGTTTGTGCTGGCGGGCACTCCCTACATTCTGGTATTTCAGGCGAAAGAGGATGCGGTGGTGATCGTGTCAGTACGCGACGGGCGAATGCGGCTGCCACCGGGGAGTTGAGGGTCGCGCGGAGTTGCGTCATTCGTCAGCGATTCGTGACGGAAATCCCCACCCCGCCAAAAGAAGGCGGGATGGGCCACCCTCTCATGTAAGTTTTTAATTATCAATAAGTTGACGGGATGGGCCACCCGCCGTACCCGAAGGGACTCTCCACACTCTCACCCACCGCTGGGCTACATTTGTTTCGCCCTACGGCTTGGAGGTTTGCCAAGTGGAGGTATGGAAAATACCCACCCCGCCATCTCTAGCCCGATTTCACTTGATGTACCACTTATGGTACAGTAGACGCAATGAAAGGCCGCGCCCGGAAGCCTCATAGTTCGCCCACTGCAAGCGAGTTGAAGCAAGGCAAACGGATTCCGGCGTTCTTCTTCCGCACCGAGGCGGGCGGTGAGCCGGTGCGGGAGTGGCTGAAAGACCTTTCCGAGGCCGATAGGAAGGCGATAGGGAGGGACGTTATGGCGGTCGAGTTTGGATGGCCGATAGGACTGCCGTTATGCCGCCCGCTGCAGGATGGAGTGCATGAAGTGAGGACCGGGTTGGACAATCACCGCATCGCCCGCGTGCTGTTTTACGTGGACGCGCGCGAACGCATGGTGTTGCTGCATGGCTTCATCAAGAAGAGCCAGAAGACACCGACCGGCGACCTGGAGTTGGCGGTCCGGAACAAGAAGAAACACGAGAAGGGACTAGCATGAGCCGCAAAGCAAAATTCGACCACACCGGTTCCAGCTTCGACGATTTTCTGGAAGCCGAAGGCATCCGCGAGGAAGTGGAGGCGGCGGCGATTAAGGCGGTGATTGCCGCCGACCTGCAGCGGGTGATGATGGAGCGGAATATCTCCAAGAGCGCCCTGGCGCGTAAGCTGGCCACCAGCCGCGCCCACGTGGATCGCTTGCTCGACCCACGCTATACGCCGGTGTCGCTGGAGACCATCTCACGCGCCGCAACCTTCATGGGCAAGCGCCTGCATTTCAGCCTGCGGGATGCTGCCCCGAAGGCGGTGCGCACCGCCAGACTCAAAACCACAGTTCGTGGAAAGGTGCGACAGAAGGTTGCAGTGTAGACGAAAACTCCCACCCCGCCGAAAGAAGGCGGGATGGGCAGCTGAGCCATGCCGTGGTTTTCGTTTGCCATATGGCAGGGGCGCAGCGGATCGCAAAAGCCCCACATCTGCCAAAAGAAGGCAGATATGGGCCACGGGATATGTGGGCCACCAGCCTTGCATTCTTTCAGGGCTGATTCCACGTGTTCGCGGTGCGTCCATTTTGGAGTCGCAGGGCCGCTCACAAGCTATGGGTGCCATAGTTGAACCGAGGAGGAGGGTGGAGCATGGCAGGTAAGCTGCAAGACAAAGTTGCGCTGGTGACAGGCGGCAGTTCGGGTATTGGCTTCGCTACGGCGGAACAGTTCATCAAGGAAGGCGCATTCGTTTACATCACAGGCAGGCGTCAAAAGGAACTTGCTTCTGCTGCCAAAGCTCTGGGCGAACAGGCACAAGCGATACGCGCCGATGCGTCCAAGCTGGGCGAACTGGATGCACTGTATGCGCAGATTCAGCGAGAGAAAGGCCGCCTTGATGTCCTCTTTGTGAACGCAGGCGGAGGCTCGTTTGCGCCTATCGGTCAAATTACCGAGGAGCAATACGAGCAAACCTTCGATACGAATGTGAAGGGTGTTCTTTTCACTGTGCAAAAAGCGCTCCCTCTGATCCCGGAAGGTGGGGCCATCGTGCTGAATGCTTCCATTGCCTCTGTGCAAGGTACTCCTAACTTCAGCGTTTATTCGGCAACCAAGGCAGCCGTGCGCTCGTTTGCGCGCGGATGGACCCACGATCTCAAGGATCGAAAGATTCGCGTGAACGTGATAAGTCCTGGCCCGATAGACACGCCGGGGCTCAGTGGCCTGGCGCACAACGAGCAGGAAAAGAAGGCCTTGTATACGCAGCTAGCGTCCAGCGTTCCGCTAGGCCGGGTTGGTAGACCAGACGAGGTTGCGAAAGCAGCCGTTTTCCTCGCTTCGGACGATGCCAGCTACATCGCCGGCATCGAGTTGTTCGTTGATGGCGGCACCGTACAGGTCTAGTTTTGCAGAACCAGAACGCATAGGTGTTTGCAGGTTGCCCATTCAAGGCCGTCGTTTGGCCCTGAGTGGGGAGGTGTCTCGATAACGAGACGGTCGCTCTACCAACAAAAACCCCCGCTCAAGCTTCGCTTGAACGGGGCACCCGACTTGAGTGGGCCACGCCAGGCAATTGTGGGCCACCGGCGACAAAGACCCCACATATCCCAAAACAAGGGATATGTGGGACACCCGCGAAAAAGGGTGCGGCACCCGGCAGAGTCATATAAAGTAGCTCTCCATGAGACAAATACTCGTGATAACGGCGTGATTTTCTTAGCAGCCGCCATCGCGTCAGGGCAAGAGCAGGGCGAGAGGAGAGATCAAAGCGGGGTCGTTGAGCAGGCCATCAGGAAACTGGATAACGAACGCATTCAAGCACAGATCCACGCGGATGCGGCGGCGCTGGAACGCATCTACGCCGATGATTTTATCGGCGTAGGGCCAAGTGGGACGGTGAGAACTAAGCCACAGGTGATTGCAGATTTCACGTCAGGTGACTTGAAATTTCAGTCCATAACCACCGATGACGTCCAAGTGCGCGTCTATGGAAACGCGGCTGTGGAGACTGGCCTCTCAACAATGAATGGGCAAGACAAAGGCAAAACTGTTCCCCGCGACACTCGCTTTACCAGGGTATGGATAAAGCAGCAAGGGCGCTGGCGATTGGTTGCCAACCACTACTCGTCGCGAAATTCGCAGCAATAGCTATTGATACGGGGTGATTGTGGCCGGGTGCGCCAGGTTCCCCATTCGATGCCGTCTTTTGGCCTTGAGTGGGTATTCTCGTTCAGACAACCGGATTGTCGCGGTCACCAACGAAAAACCCCGCTCAAGCTTCGCTTGAACGGGGCACCCGACCTAAGGATTGCTTGAAGTTAAGAGTTCCTTACCCGGGCCACCCGCCGCCCAGCGGGGAGCCGACAAGGTTATCTTATCAGCCTAGAACCAGTCTCATAAATAGGTAAGGGCCGTTTTGGTGGCATTCTGGAGATGCTCTGTGGATCTCCGCAAGCGCCGATGCGTGGCCGCTGGGAGCTGACCGACGAACAATGGGAAGTGGTGGAAGCGGTGTTGCGACCGGAGCGCCGAGCCGACAAGCGCGGCCGTCCGTGGCACGATACCCGCGCTGTGCTGCATGGTGTGTTGTGGGTGCTGGGTACCGGGGCGCAGTGGCGGGAGTTGCCGGAAAAGTATCCCCCGTTCCAGACCTGCCATCGTAGATTCCAGCAATGGGTGCGGAACGGGAAGCTGGAAGAGTGCCTGCGGCGGTTGGCCAGGCACCTGCATGAGCGCGGCCAATTGAATTTAGAAGAGGCGTTCGTGGATGCAACCTTCGCGAGCGCTAAAAAGGGGGTCTCGCCGTCGGCCCCACGCGTCGCGGCAAGGGCACGAAGATCGTCGCTGTCGCCGCTGGTAACAGTCTTCCTCTCGCCGTATCTGTGCAAAGCGCTTCGCCAGCCGAATGCCAGCTTGTGGAAGAGGTTCTTGCCGGAAGTTTCCTCGACAACTTGCCCGCCCGACTCATCGGCGACAAAGCCTACGACTCGGACGGGCTCGATGACAGGCTCAAGACGGAGTACGGCATCGAACTGATCGCGCCCAACCGCGGGAGGCGCGGCAAAACCCAGGATGGACGACAACTGCGGCGCTACAAGAAACGTTGGAGAGTGGAACGGCTCTTTGCCTGGATGCACAACTTTCGGCGCCTGGTTACCCGCTGGGAGTACCACATCGAGAACTTCCTCGGCTTCGTCCACCTCGCCTGCCTGAAAATGCTCCTCAGGCATTTATGAGACTGCTTCTAGTCTGCCTTTGCTAAATACAACGGTGTCGCCAATAAAAGGTGTTCGTTTGCTCCGAACGAAGCCGACCCCTGCAATAGTCGCTTTGCAAAAAATTCAATCTTCTCTACCGGCATGCCACCTTCAGATGATAGCGCACGTTCCAAATTAAGCAATTGGTCCAGGGTAGCTGAGGTAGAGCTGGCCTGTACTCCGCTCTCCGTCACTACTACGGAGAGGTATCGAAGAATACGATAAGCGAGGGAGTTCAACATGGGTGAGGGAGAATGATCGATCGGTGTATACCCGATCAGATGTGTCAACGAGCCGCCCAGGCCAACAATGGTAGTATCGGTGCGCCCTGAAAGATACAAGCCGCCTTGGGCAGGGGCAAAGCGCATTGGTAGTGTTCCTTCAACATATTCCATCGGTTCGTCGACAGTCCCCACACTGCCATATTCGCGGATAAAAGACACCACGGTCTCAAGCCGTGCGATTCGATTGTCTTCCGTCTCGGACTCAGTCTTCCTCTTTGCGACGAGGAACTTAAGATCGACCCCAAATTCAGTCGCGGTTTTCTTCTTGATCTCATGGGGAACCTGGGGGAACAACATGTCCACCTTGGCGTCGGAGATGTAGATGTAGTATTTCAATGCCCACCTCGGAACGACTTATTGTACCGCCGAGTGCCCCATTCATAGGCCCTCTTTTGACTTGAACGGGGCACCCGACTTGAGTGGGCCACCCCGCCAATCAGACGCTTTTATAGAACCCGCCCGCCCGTGTTGAACATCGAAGGCGTAGGCCGTATGATTGCGCGGGCAGCAAGCGCGACCATGGCAATCGGCGAAGTCGCTTATGCTGCTGGGCAATGCGCAGCGAGCAACCTTGTGCCATATATCACTGTCGTTACGGTAATTTTGCTGGGCGTGTCGATACTGAAGATCGTCTCGATAGCGCAGGCGATCCGCTGGTTGGGCCGTGGAGCCAACGGCTACACAGAACGCCTCCGATATCCCGTGCAATCACCCAACGAACGGTACAGTAATCTACAAAAGCATGGAGGGAGTTTTTTTCCATTCGGCGTTAAGGATTATAGGCTTCGCCGGTATGTCGAAAGCTGTTTTAACGGGTCGACACTGAAGACTCTATTGAGTGTCGTCTTAAATTTGTTCCAGTCAATCTTCTACCGATTCGAGAGGTTGGTACTCGTGTCGAGTATTTACATACTTGTAGCTGCCTTAACGTTTCCTGCGCCAGCTTTCCCCCTCGCCACTGTTCAGTCAATTTCAGAGAAGGTCTACTGGATGCTCCTCTACATCTTGGCGGTAACATTGCTCGGGAGTAACATCTTGCTTTCAATAGAGGCTGTGTTCTCATACGCCACTCTCGGTAGCTATGCTATCGGCTTTCATATGGTAGCAGCGAATCGCAACCCTCCTCTATTATCTGAAATCAAAGCGATAGCCGGAACAGTTATACTGACGGTGTGGAGTGGAGCGATTGCGGCACTCGTTGCTTACGCAGGGTTTAACGGCCTTGAGGGCCATACCCTTGTGTGTTTCAAGAGAGGCGACATACTGGCGTCGATCGGATGCGTTTGGAAGTGCGTGTATTTTGCAACCACCACACTGGTCACAGTCGGCTACGGTGACATTGTGCCGGCGAATTCTTATGGGCAGATTGTTGCTTTCATGATCGAACTTCAGAGCTTTGCGGTTCTTGCGCTTGTTGTTGCCTCTCTCTTCAACGCGCACAGAGAAAGCAAACCAGAGGACAAGGACCAAGTCTAGCACGAGCAGCGAGTTGCCCCCCGCCCCTTCTCGTCGGGTGCTCATTCAGTGCCTTTTGTTGGCGTTGAGTGGGGAGTTTCGTTCGTACAATCCGGCCGTTGATGTCACGACCGCCTCCCGCTCAAGCTTCGCTTGAGCGGGGCATCCGACTTGGTGGGCCCTTTCATGCCTTCCCTTGGGTCAGCTTCATCCCATGCCGATATAGAAAAGGAATCGAAAATACCTCCTCCCCGGCCTTCTTTCCCTTCGAAAAGAACCCTATTGCTGTGAGGTGGTCGGCGATAGATTTCCATTCGGAACCGAGGAGGTCGTGAAGCGCGTACATGTCATAGTCTGTCTTCCCTCCCATGAACTTCTCAATATCCTTCCAGAGGTGAGGGAATTCAGCTTCAAGATAGGTTTCGCGCTTACGTTTGGATAGTTCTTCGAACCCATACTGAATCGCTTGCGCCCCAATGACGTGTTCCGAGGTCCCTTCTGGATCGGCCGCGTAAATATCGACTTGCCGCTGTCTCGCTCGGATTAGCAAGTCAAGCACGTCTCGAGGCGTAGCAACAGCGCGCCCGTCGGCACAGCGATTGAAAATCCAGCGAATGGTGGGACTTTGCTTCGGACCTCGGAAGACAAACGGCGGGAAGATCTTGTCAAAACAGGCAGTGCGATAGCTGGCACTAGCCTCTAGTTGCTCATGGTTGACCTTGAGGTATGCTGAGACTTCTTTGTTAGAGAAGAACCTCTTTACCACCATCGCAAGGATCTGGTCTTGTGTCCAGCGGAGAGTATCGGCCTGCCGCACGGTAACATGAGTAAGAGCGGTGAAGCCGTCCGGCGTCCTGACCACCTGCTCCAGCATGTCGTCTCGCAAAAACACCTTGACTCGAATATTGGGTGAGGAGAAATATCGCATCGCACGGAGGAGCCCGCGTAGAGCAGTTCTCTCGACATCCGAACGGCGCGGGAATATTTCGTCCAATCGATCCACCATTAGCCACAGTGAAAACTGCGACGCCTTTAACACAGCCTCGAGACTTTCCTTGATGTCATTTACATATTTTGGCAGGGAATGGTCCGACGACTCTTCAGTTGAATCTGGAGGCTGCTCGACCTTTGATCCGAAAAGATCGAACTCTAGGTCCCCAGAATCACCTGGAATCCTGTATTTCAATTTGGGGCGCCACGACGCAAGAACGTGCAAAGACCATTCTAGGATGTCCTTTGAAGGACTTTCGCGCTTCGATTTCCGGAATTTTTGCACTGGCACACGCAGCGCGGAACTTCTGAATCTCAGCGCCCGCATCCGTTAGAAACTCACTGTAGCGCCGGCCTTTGATGAACTGTTCGTGCGCAAGCGAGACGAGATAAATACACCAAAAACTCACGAATTCCTCCTCCGAGAGCGCTGAGAACCGATTGAGGAATGCGTGAAACACGGGATCGCCGGGCGCCTGTATTCCGTGTGCCACTACGACCTTTCGCTCGCGGAGGAGAAAATCGGGTAAAAAATCAACGAAGATCCGAAAGAGAGCACTCTTACCCGATCCCTTGGTCCCGGGGATGAGGTCGACTCGATCACTGAGGAGGTCTGAAAATGCCGAAGTTTCAATTCTTGCACTTTCGAGCACCGTATCCGATTCGGCGACCGAAGACCCGAGGTCGAGGTTCTCAAGTAGCACTAATAAGTCCTTGTTGCGGTACGTGCTCAATTTCCTTCTCCGCTTCCAGCTAGATACAGCTCTCCACTCGATCAATGTACAGATGATGCGCCAAGTGCCCCAGGTTCGCCCTTCTTTTGGGCTAACCTGGGGCGGTGTGTGGTTCGCCCTTATCACACTTGACCGTGACCTACGTCCTAGCCAGCTCCACTCCATGCGCCTATGCTCTCGTCTGGAACGATGAGGGAGAGCTGGGTCCTCAGAGGCGCAGCCGGAGACTAACCTCCATCGCCAGCTAGGTGGTTCGACCTGTGATGGGTCACGTTCGCTTTCGCTTTTCTGTCCATCTTCCCGCTCATGCCCTCTTCCGACTCCGAAAAGTTCCGTCTAAGTCCTTATTTCAGAATATTTTGCCTCTAAGTCCTACGCGCTCACGATTTTGCGCGCGTTTCCGCGTATCCTCATCAAAACAAGGATTTTGCAACATGGGGGGAGGGAGTACATCCATCCCCTCCTTCCCAATTCGGGAAACGAAATCCAGAGAGCAGATCCCCCGCCTGCCCGGAGGAGGAGGGCGGGCGAGGGATGACAAACCATTCCTAACTGCACCCGCTGGTACTCCCGCAGCTCATGCAGCGGTAGCAGCTTCCGTTGCGGGTCATGATGGCGCCGCAGACGGAGCAACTCGGGGCGTCGCCCATGTCGATCAGCTCTTTCAGGGCGTCGGCGGCGTGGATGTGTCCGGTGACGGTGCCGCCGGGGAGCCAAGCCGTCAGTTGTCGATGCGTCGGATGGCAGGTCCTGACCGGCGAAGCTGCCTTCGCTCGAGATGTCCCAGAACGCTTCCTGCTCAGGTGACCACCGTTCTCGTCATCGGGGCCGGTGACGGGCGGCGATGCCGCCCACGTACTTGGGACGGAGGCCGTCGAAGAGCGCCTGCTGCTGTCCGGTGAGGAAGCGCAACTGCAGCCAGCGGAAGATGTAGTCCATGATCGACTTGGCGTAGCCGATGTCGGGATTGTTGCTCCAGCCGCTGGGCTCGAAGCGGGTGTGCGCGAACTTCTCGCACAGCAGCTTGAGCGGCACGCCGTGCTGCAAGGCGATGGAGATGGCGCAGGCGAAGCTGTCCATCAGGCCGCTGACGGTGGAGCCTTCCTTGGCCATGGTGATGAACAACTCGCCGGGCATGCCGTCTTTGTAGAGGCCGACGGTGAGGTAGCCTTCGTGGCCGCCGACCTTGAACTTGTGGGTGATGGAGAGGCGCTCGTCGGGCAGACGATGACGGACAGCGCGCGGCGGGGCCGCGGACGGGTCCTCAACCTCTTCGCTCCCACCCTGTCCGGCTGCGCCGGACAAGGATGGGGCACCCACTTCTCCCGGTTTGCCCGATTTGTGCGTGGCCGAGCCCATCGAGCTGAGCGGCTGCGCCTTCTTGGAGCCGTCGCGATAGATGGCGACTGCCTTCAGGCCGAGCTTCCAGGCCGAGATGTAGGCTTCCATGATGTCGTCAACCGTGGCGTTCTTCGGGCATGTTGATGGTCTTGGAGATTGCGCCCGAGATGAACGGCTGCGCGGCGGCCATCATGCGCAGGTGTCCGGTGTAGTGAATGGTGCGCGTGCCCTTGGTGGGCTTGAAGGAGCAGTCGAAGACCGCCAGGTGCTCGTCTTTGACGGCGGGCGCGCCTTCGATGGTTCCGGTGGCGTCGATGTAGCTGACGATGGCGTTGGTCTGGTCGCTGGAGTAGCCGAGCTTGAACAGCGCGGCGGGCACGGTGTTGTTCACGATCTTGATCATGCCGCCGCCGACCAGCTTCTTGTACTTCACCAGCGCGAGGTCGGGCTCGATGCCGGTGGTGTCGCAGTCCATCATGAAGCCGATGGTGCCGGTGGGCGCGAGCACGGTGACCTGCGCGTTGCGGTAGCCGAACTTCTCGCCGTGCTGCGAGGGCTTCGTCCCAGGTGGCGGCGCTGGCCGCATAGAGCGCGGCGGGCACGTTCTTCTGGTTGATCTTGTTGACCGAGGCGCGGTGCATGCGAATGACGTCGAGGAATGGCTCGCGGTTGACGTACCAGCCGGGGCAAGCTCCTCCGGTGATCTCGACGGTGTGCGTGAGCGGCGTGGCCGGCTCGAGCGGCGGGCAGAGCTCGGCGATCTTCGACGACTGCAGATACGCCTCGCCGCACATGATGGCGGTGACGCAGGCGGCGTAGTCGCGTCCGGCGTCGGAGTCGTAGGGCAGGCCCGAGGCCATGAGCAGCGCGCCCAGGTTGGCGTAGCCGAGGCCGAGCGGACGGTAGTCGTGCGAGTTGCGCGAGATGGCTTCGGTGGGATAGCCGCTGTTGTCGACCAGGATTTCCTGCGCGGTGATGACGATGGCGCAGGCGTGGCGGTAGGCTTCGACGTCGAAGGTTCCGTTGGGCGCGAACTTCATCAGGTTGAGCGACGCCAGGTTGCAGGCGGAGTCGTCGAGGAACATGTACTCGCTGCAGGGATTCGAGGCGTTGATGCGCGCGGTGTTCTTCGAGGTGTGCCAGCGATTGGTGGTGGTGTCGTACTGCATGCCGGGATCGCCGCAGTGCCAGGTGGCGTCGGAGATCTTGCGCAGCAGGTCGCGGGCCTTGTAGGTCTCGACGGGATGGCCGTCTTTCACCGCCTTGGTGCTGAAGTCGTCGGTCGCGTACCACGGCGTACATGAAGTCGTCGGTGACGCGTACGGAGTTGTTGGCGTTCTGGAAGAACACCGACGCGTAGGCTTCGGAGTCAGGACCGGAGCCGTCGTAGCCGTGTTCGACCAGCGCCCATGCCTTGGCTTCTTCCTTCTGCTTGCATTCGATGAAGTCAACGATGTCGGGATGGTCGATGTTGAGGATGACCATCTTGGCGGCGCGGCGGGTCTTGCCGCCGGACTTGATCACGCCGGCGAAGGCGTCGAAGCCCTTCATGAAGCTGAGCGGGCCGCTGGCGGTGCCTCCGCCGGAGAGCGTCTCGGCCGACGAGCGCAGCGGTGACAGGTTGCTGCCGGTGCCGGATCCCCACTTGAACAGCATGCCCTCGGTCTTGGCCAGCGTCAGGATGCTGTCGAGCGAGTCGTGGACCGAGTTGATGAAGCAGGCCGAGCACTGCGGTTTCTTGTAGCCGACCGCGCCGAATTCGACTTTCTGCTCGGCGGCGTTCCAGTGCCAGTTCTGCGCGTCGGAGTTGGGCTCGATGCGATCGCATCCCACGTTGAACCACACCGGCGAGTTAAACGCGGCCTTCTGCTGCAGCAGAAGGTGAGCGAGCTCGTCGTGGAAGATGGCCGCGTCGTCGGCAGTGCGGAAGTATCCGCCCGTGATGCCCCAGTCGCGAATGGTCTCGGCCACGCGCGAGACGAGCTGGCGGACGCCGGTTTCGCGCTCGGGTGTGTCCAGAGTGCCATGGAGATACTTGCTGGCGACGATGTTGGTGGCGGTCATCGACCAGTCCTTGGGAGTCTCGACGTCCTTCTGCTCGAAGATCACGCCGCCCTTGGCGTCGGTGATCTGGGCCAGGCGGAGCTCCCACTCGATCTCGTCATAGGGCGAGACGCCGGCCTTGGTGAAATAGCGCTTGAAGGTGAGTCCGGCTGCCGCCTTCTTCTTATTAGGGGTTTCCGGTGCAGCGGTGCTCGAGGTTGCTGTTGCCGTCGTTGCCTTATCGTTTGCTTCTGCCATCGTTCCCGCTCCTGACTGAAATTCGCTGTTCCTTGCGGGGCTGAATCCCCCGTCTGTGCTTGATCGCCTTGCCTGATACGGATCTGCTCGTTCGGTGTCACCGCAATGTTGCCTGCGCATGCGCACATTTTCGTGAGCACGCGTCGCAGAGGTCGCAATCTGAAATCGAGTGCGGCTGCTTGCGTCCGAACAGAACACAAACGCTCCCGGCACGCTGCGTTGCGGGCGCGCCGAAAGCACTACCTGGACTTGGAAAGGATCACGACTGAAGCGCATCGCGTCGCGCCTCAGTGTCCTGGAATTTCTACTACGCCCAACCTCATGGGGGAGTTCGGGTCAGCCGACCGTCGGCCTCGCTCGTCCCTCTACTGCTCTCCGAAGCGATCACCCCTGACGCTTCGGGTACCGGTTTGCTTCGGAAAATCTGTCGTCAGCGCACCGGCTACCGAATCAAGTGAAATGGACAGTACGCCCACCATGTTGTGGATGTCAAGTAACTAACCCTACATCTTGTATTTTACGCCGCCCTGAGCGGAACCAACAGAGTAAACATGCGGCTTTCCGTACGCGGCGCAAACTGACAGAACAGCAAAGGCTTTGGCGAGGGTGCAAACCTGGCGAACCGCAGCAACACGAATAATGACTCTAAATCCCGTGGCAGGTTACGCGAAATTTTGGTCAAGGCCAGTGGAGTCGCTGTGGCTTGGGAGGATAGCGGAGCACTAGTTCGAAATATTGCTCGCATGTGCCACCCCGTCGCTCAACAAGCGGCGACAAAAGTCGGTCCACCAGTTGCAGCCATGTCGCTTCTTCCGGCCTCCGGCCGTTGTAATCTGACTTTTCAATTCAAGCTGACAGACTGATAGCGCAAACCTTCTCCCTTACTCGACACCCGCGTCATCTACTGCGGCGACAACCTCGAGCAGCTCGCAGAAGCTGCCCGACGCCTGCGTCGACCTGATCTACATCGACCCGCCGTTCAACTCCAACCGCAACTACGAAGTCTTCTGGGGCGAGACCAAGGAGAAGCGCGCCTTCGAAGACCGCCACGAATCGCACCCAGGCCTACATTGACTTCATGCGGCCGCGCTGCGTCGAACTCGCCCGCGTGCTCAAAAAGACCGGCAGCTTCTATTACCACTGCGACTGGCACGCCAGCGCACTACGTCAAGGTGATGCTCGATCAGATTTTCGGGGAGAACAACTTTCAGAACGAAATCGTCTGGACAGCGCACAACGGCGCACAGCCGATTCGAAAGCGCTTCGGACACGTTCACGATATTCATCTTCTTCTACACGCGGAGAGCGACGAACTTACACGTCGAATCGCGCAATTCACGCCGTACGATCCGACGAATACATCTACTTCAACATATCGACGAGTGACGTAGAACTCGCGGAACATTGTCGCGACAGACGACATTACCGAGCCCGGCGTTCGACGGTGAAACGGCAGACCGTTGACGAAACGAACGACCTGCAAGTTGGTGGCATACGAAGGCACTGGGGAATTGATGAAGAAAACATGAAGCAGATGGATGCCAAGGCCGGAGGTCATCTATCCGAAGACTGGCGATGCCGACGCTGCAAGGGCTACGACGAGATGCAGGGCGTGCTGATTCAAAATGTCTGGAACGACATCTCCGATTCATCTGGCCGGATCGAAAACAGAGCGACTTGGGTATCCACGCAAAGCCGTTAGCCCTCCTTGAAGCATTATCAAGGCCACCACAACGAGAACGACATCGTCCTCGACGCCTTCTGCGGTTGCGGTACGGCGCTTGTCGCCGCGCAGAACCTTGAACCGCCAATGGATCGGCATCGACATCTCGCCAGACCGCCTGCCGCGTCATGGCCAAGCGCCTGCGCGATGTCTGCAAGCTGCGCGAAGACGAGAAGCTCTGGCGCATCGGACGAGGGATTCATCGTCCGCGATCTTCCCTGGACGGAAGAGCAAGCTCCGCAAGATGCCGCCCTTCGAGTTCGAGAACTGGGCCGTCATCGCCCTCGGCGGCATCCCCAACAAGACCCAGGTCGGCGACATGGGCATCGACGGCCGCATCTATCCCCGTCGGTTCTGCCCCCAAGGAAAGCGACAACGTCGAACTCGGCTTCATGGACGACTGGTATCCCATCCAGGTCAAGCAAATGGACAAGGTAGGCCGCCCCGACATCGACACCTTCGAGACCGCCATGATCCGCGCCCAACGGAAGAAAGGATTCTTCGTCGCCTTCGACTACTCCAGCGACGCCTTGACCGAGATCGACGGCTTCTTCCGCCGCCAGCACATCGCCATCGTCGCCCTCACCGTCCGCGACATCCTAGACGAACAAATCGCAAGGAAATTGCTATGAACAAGATCACAGAAGAAAGGGACTCAAATCGGGTGAACAACGACAAAAAGAAGTGCGAGATTTTCGTTTGCAAACTGTCGTGAACGAAATCAACAGCAGAGAGGGCACAGACTACAGTGCCATCGCTTACGAAGCCGATCCGCCCGATGTTCCCTTACTAAGCGATTCAGGCAAGTATGTAACTCGTGAAGCAGAAGTGGTCAGCACGCCTCAGGACTTCACAATCAGAATGACATCGGTAACATCAGGAACTCGGAGAATGCGCATGATGAGAGAGGCGTGTTTTTCATTGGTTTCGTGTCGGTTCTTGCTGTTGTTCTGCTATCCGGTCTTGAGCGAAGGAGACCTACATTACCACGTATGCTGATATCATCGCAGCGCATTGCCGAGCGCTGGTAATGTATATCCTTGCGATACAGACATCTACAAATATCGTCAGTGAAGCACGGTTGCCTACGATGAACGTCACGCGCCAGTCGGAGCCTGCGCCACAAGTTCGCAGCGCACCCTCAGTCTACTTACCGAACTATGGTCGATGGATTGAGGAAGCAGTGCGAAGAAAGTCGAGAAATACCGAGTGAACCCTGCTCCAAATAAGCTCGCTGCTTGTAATCGACGGCCTCGTTCATGCCGACATCGAGCGAATGAACGATTCTGAGCGACAAATCGATCAATCCATCCCCATTTTCTGAAATCTGGCCGTTACGATGGCAAGCTTATTGCGTGTGATGACCATGTCGCTGGTGGCCCACATCTCCCGTACCCATATCTGACTTCGTTTGCAGATGTGGGGCTTTCGTCGCGGTACGAACACGTCCCTTTAGCGGTTCCTGAGGCTGGCCCAAATCTGCCGGGTGCGGCTTTTCGGTCGGAGCTGCGAAGTCTGCTCTTCCAATACCACCCCTGCCCGCAGGGCGGAACAATCGTAGCCCGGCTTAGCCTGCCCTGAGCGAAGTCGAAGGGTCAGGCCGGGTGGGCGTGAGAGAATCTCACCGAATACCGCGCAGCGGGACGGCACAATGTCCCACACTCATACCGCAATCCTCTATCACCTCGTCTTCTCTACCAAAGACCGCATGTTCGCAATCTCGGATCCCCCAAAACTTTGGCCTAACGCTGCTGGCATTGCGAAGAACCTCCGCTACCATGCCTACGCCATCAGCGGCACCGGCAATCACGTCCACGCTCTCGTCGGGTCCCGCCCGTCGTCTCCGCCGCCGAAACCGGGCAGAAGCTCAAGGCCAACTCTTCCCGATGGCATCGCACCCACGTCAAGTTGCCGTAATGGCAAAGGCTACAGCGCTTTCTCGCGAGTTCATCGCAAATCGACGCGGTGCCGAACTACAGCCAGAATCAGGGAGACCATCACCGTTAACAGACATTCGAGGGCGAACTCATCCATTTTTCGAACGCTCCAGCGCGTCGTTTGATCGCGACCACTGTTTTACTAAGTGCCGTCCCTGCGGGACTCCTGTTCTCATCCGAGGGCTAAACCGGCGCTCACGTGCCGAGCTACGATTGTGTCGCCCTTCGGGCTACCGAACTCGCCGAGTGCCCGACTCAATCCGCAGTCTTCTCCTGCGCAATCCCTGCAACTCTGCCACTCTCTCGTTCCTGTCCTAGCGGCGCCCTTCGCGCAATCCGGGTTCGCCTTCGATTTTTCTCCGCTATCGACGATGCGCGTTCCGCGGACTTATCACTCTGCCCTGTGACCCACGTCCTAGCCAGCCGCTCCGCATCTTTCTAAACTCTCGCTCGTGAGGCATGGAAGCTGTTCTCCATGAAGAGCCGGCTCGACACCTACCCTCCCTCACCAGGAGCTTCGACCCATGATGGGTCCTGTGCGTTTGCCGTCTTCTGCCGTTCCTCCCGCCCCCACCTCTTTCCGCCCTCGCAAAGTCCGTCCTAAGTCCTTTATTAAGAGGAATTTGCCTGCAAGTCTCACGCGCTCAATATTTTACCCGGAATCGACCGTGCAAGTCCTTCAGAATGAGGATTTTGCAAACACAGGGGGGAGGGGGTACGCCTTCAGACGGTACAGACCGGCCAACCCCTACCGAAACCACACTCTCGGACAGCCCCCCTATTGCACCGGGGGTGGCGTCATGCCCATGAAGACGGTGCCCAGGAACTTGCCGGTCGGGCCGAACTTCCAGTTGAATTCGGCGAAGCCGGCGTGGGCACAGGCGTGGCAGCCGTTGCGCAGCGGGTAGCCGAGGGTAAACGACAGACTCCCGTCAGGATTGGTCGACGAGTTCGGCCAAGTGGTGCCGTCGCGGTCGCCGGGCCACAAGTTGACTTTGGGAAACTGCGCCTTGGTGTTCTGGAACTGCGGGCTCTGTTGCATGCTTGCCTGATCGAGCAACTTCAGGTTCTCGGCGTTGACGATCTTCGGTGTGCCATTGACGAACACCAGGCCGTAGTTGGTGTTGGCGCGCAAGGGATAGGCGATGAAAGCCACGTCGACCGGACCCACCTTGTTGAAGCCGCTCATGATGCCGACGTCTCCACCGTTCTGTTTGGTAAGCATGCGGGTGAAGGCCACCGCGGCGGGCGGAGCGCCGGACTTCGACATTTGGGCGATGAAGCACTCGGCGAAGCTGGGAGGCTGGGGCGCGCTATCGCAGGCCTTGTGCGCAGCCGCCAGAAAGGTCGGCGGAATCTGCCAAACGGAAGTGGCCGTGATCGGCCCCATCAAGGGTTTTTGCACGGGTGTTTGCGATGCCGATGTCCCACTTTGTGGGACAGGCTGATCTTGCGCGGTCACGAGGGTGGCGGCCAGCAGGGCGGCGAGGACCAAGGGTAGCTTCATGCTTTCGGTTTCCTTTGCCGTTCCAGTGTAATTCAGGCGGCATCCGGAGCCCCAGCGGTCAGAAAGACGGGAAGATGGCCGCTGGGAAGTCGTGCTGCTCGGGCGACAAATGCCCGTTGATGGCCAAAGGAAAGAAAGCAGCCGCTGGCTGCTGCTGTGGAAACATGGCAGAGCACGCGGGAATGTACGCTGGCCAGCGGCGAGTAGGTTTTGCTTCAACAAACTCGTCCTGGCTAATGAATTGGCCAAGGCGGGGGATCAGGTTGCGAAACCAATTTCCGGCACGGTATCCCGGCTCCGAAATGCGTGCCCGATCAAACTGCCACGGGTAACGGGATGCCGCGTTCAAGCGCTGAGGGCGAGGTCCTTCGACCCGCTGGGGCAGCCGGCTCCGTTGCCGGAGTGGGTTGACATCATACGTTCACTTGATCCTGTGCGGTTTGAAGGCGGAATCGATTTTCCAGCCCAAACCCTTCCGAAGCAAACGCCCCAGTGCAAGGCCATCTGACAACACTACGGCGAACGACACCGCCACTCCTTCTGCGCTGAATGAAGCCTGTGTTCCTTCGTCTCCGACGACCGCAGACACGATGTCCGTTGGCCGCTCGATGTATTCCAGGACGACATAGCTGGGAGAAGGTATGTTGTCCACGGCCACGCTGACGGGAGTGTTAAGGATCAACTCATTGCCCTGGCGGTCGATGGCATAGCCGGACGCGAGAACCACAGACGTGCGTGTGCCTGTACCCTTGATGGTCAGCCCGAGGCCTTCGACGACTCCCCACCCGTGCAGCAGCCGGTTGTGACGTTGCAGTTTGCGCAGGAAATACACCTGCTCTGCGCGAAGGTCGCTTTCCGTGAGCACTTTTCCCGGGAAATAGATAGGGCGCTTTTCGCCGGAGAGTTGCTCCACGGTCTTATTGATTGCCTGCCTGGCAACATCGCTTTTCGAAGCCATTGCGAACCTCCCTTGCAAACGTCGAGCAAACCATGTGCACCGTCAGCGGGTCGTCGCAGTCCACCAGCATATGCCCACCTCAATCACCCACACGCACCACGAACAATTCGATTTTGAAATTGCCGGGGGCCTTCCACTGAGTAAAGACCTCAAGGATTCACTTCTGGGCATTTTCGTACTCCGCAGGCGAACGGCCGCTCGAACCAGCTGATCATGTACCTCATCTCGTCTCATCTCCTCTAGGGCAAGGGTCTGACCAATCACAGCCGCCTAAGTCTACTCCTCGACGATGGTGTGAGACGATGCTTCTGACATGGACGATTCCCGCGCGAATTCAGCGAATGACCTGTTGATTCGTGCAGCAGACGCAGCAGACGCAGCCCAGATCGTAGCTCGCCTAGAAGCGGCATTCGCGCCTTACCGCGGTCTCTACACGGCGGCGGCCTATGCCGATACGGTTCCAGACATCGATGGCATGTTACGCCGCATAGCCGGCATGCATGTGCTGGTGGCAGCAGCAGGTGATCAAGTGGCCGGCACGATTGCCGGAACGCTCAACGATCAGGGCGAGGGCCATCTCCGGGGAATGGCGGTATTGCCGCAGTGGCAAGGATCGGGAATCGCGAGCCAGTTGCTCGTCGCCATCGAAGACTACCTGCGCGCTCAGGGCTGCCACCGCGTCACACTCGATACCACGCTACCGCTGCAACGCGCCATCCGCTTCTACCAGAGCCGTGGGTACCGCCGCTCCGGAGTAACCACGGACTTCTTCGGAATGTCACTCCATGAGTATGCCAGGGATTTGTGAGTGGCCCACGTCAAGGACGCGGCCGAGGGCGCACCCTCACCGTAACGATATGTATCCGTGACTCAGGGGGCCACGCCCCGCTGGACTTATCTCGCTTTGTATCTCACTTCTAGGCCCCCTTGGGCTTAGGAGCAAAAGCCATGTTTGTCACCGGATGCAGCTCCCACAGAGTCTTCGACTGCAGTTTCTTCTTGCCGCGCCCGGTGCCGCCGTCGGCCATGTACACGTGCGCATCGTCGTAAAACAGTGCGCCCGTTACTTTCACGTAAACCGGATGTTGCATCACGTGGACGCTGCCCATGGTCGGCGGCTTCCCGGCCAGCAACTTATCGATGACCCACTGGCGCACTCCTTCCACGTCGGTGGAGATGGTTTTGGCGTACCGGCCGGACGGGACCTCCACGATCATGGAGTTGTCGGCGTTTGTAGGCAGTGCGCTCGATGTTAGTGGCTTTGGACTGAGCTGGATGTGAAAGTCGCAGTCGTCGGATTCGAAGGCTACCAGATAGAGCCATCCGGAGATGGTCACCATCGAGTCCTCTTTGACGGGTTGGTCCATGATGCGCTCGTCCTGATATCGCTTGTCGTTCTTCTTGACATCCGCGAGCCGTTCAATCTTGAGCGCACTGTCCAGAGTCATCGTCTTTTGCTTGGCGTTGTCTGGCACAGTGATCTTTACCGGCCACCGTTCCTTGCCGGGGTTCTCACATGGCAACTGAGCCGCATGAACACCCACCGTCAGCAAGAGACAAGCGCCAACCAGAAGAACGATCCTGTTTGGGTTCATCAGCATTTCCCTCCCTACTTTCTTCAGAATCTGAAACCCACTGCTCAGCGCGAATTTTATGTCTGGCGGATGTTCACCACAATGGGACTTTTCGGGGGGTGCGTGGCCGACTGCAAGCGGGTGCATGGTGCCACATCGATAAGAACGAAGGCATTGTCGAGGGCCGCCGGGTCCGTGCGAAGGTGGAAATCCCGCTTTTGGCTTTCCAAGGCGTGTACTTTGCGCCGTCTTTTGAGCCGTGGCCGGACTTAGTGACAATCCTCGCCGCACCGGTTATGGTGCGCCGCAATACTTGCATTTCATTCTTGTT
The DNA here is from genome assembly GCA_963758255.1 of uncultured Acidobacteriaceae bacterium. GTDB lineage: Bacteria > Acidobacteriota > Terriglobia > Terriglobales > Acidobacteriaceae > DASRAA01. The sequence goes on along the minus strand of CAVWUX010000001.1, from coordinate 203,821 downwards.
TTTCTGACTTCTTTCTTACTGTGATCTTGGGCTCCTGTGGTGAATTTGTCTTCAGCCGCTTGATCTCTTCCAGCCGCGCCTTGATGCGCTTTTCGATGCCTTCGTCGGTGGGATGGTAATAAACACGGCCCTTCAGATTGTCGGGCAGGCACTGCATGTCGGCGACCTTTGATTCCAGATCGTGAGCGTACTGGTACCCAGCACCGTAGCCGACCGCCTTCATCAATCCCGTGGGAGCATTCCGCAGATGCAGCGGAACCGAGTCTTGTGCTGTCCGCTCTACATCTTCCAGCACCGTGCCGTAGGCCGTGTAGAGCGCGTTGGATTTGGGAGCCACCGCCAGATAAACGACCGCTTGCGCGAGCGCGAGGTTACCCTCCGGCATGCCCAGAAAATCGACCGCATCGCGTGCTGCCAGCGTGATATTCAAAGCATTGGGATCGGCCAGGCCTATGTCTTCCGACGCCATGCGCACCACGCGGCGGGCTATATACAACCCGTCCTCGCCGGCCTCGAGCATCCGCGCCAGCCAGTACAACGCCGCATCGGGATCGCTGTTGCGCACGCTCTTGTGCAGCGCGGAAATGAGGTTGTAGTGCTCCTCGCCGGCCTTGTCGTACATGAGCACGCGCTTCTGCAGGGCATCCGTAACCACGGCATCGGTGATGCGGGGCTCGCGGCCTTTCACCTTCTCGGCCAGCGCAAGGGTGGACGCCACTTCCAACGCGTTGTAGGCAGCGCGTGCATCCCCACTGGAGTAGGCCGCGACCTTCTCCAGCGCGCCCTCGTCGGCTACGAGATGCAGGTCGCCCAATCCGCGCTCGGAGTCTTCCAAAGCACGTCGCAGCAAAAGCACGATCTGCTCCGCGGTCAGCGGCTGCAGCACATACACTCGCGAGCGCGACAGCAACGCCGAAATCACCTCGAACGAGGGGTTCTCGGTGGTCGCGCCAATCAGCCGGATGCTTCCCTTTTCGACGTAGGGCAGGAATGCGTCCTGCTGGGCCTTGTTAAAGCGGTGTACTTCGTCAATGAACACGATGGTGCGGGTGCCGTACTGGCGGGCGCGTTCGGCATCGGCCATCACCTGCTTGATCTCTTTGATGCCGGTGAGTACTGCCGAAAACTGCACGAACTCGGCATGGGTCATGCGCGCGATGATATTGGCCAGCGTGGTCTTCCCTACTCCGGGTGGCCCCCAGAAGATGAGCGAGCCGGTATCGTCGCGCTCGATCTGGATGCGCAGCGGCTTGCCCGGCCCCAGAATGTGCTCCTGCCCGACGAACTCGTCGAGGGTACGCGGGCGCATGCGGTCGGCGAGGGGGCGGGACTTATCGACTGCTTGGTCATGTTGCGGAAAGTTTTGGAACAAGCTCACGATGCACTTCTCTGTCTTGCAGCTTCGTACAGCATGATCGATGCGGCAATCCCCGCGTTGAGTGATTCGACGTGTACCGACTGCGTAATGACAAGGATCTCGTCGGCTTGCGCCAACACATCTTTCGGCAGGCCTGCGCCTTCGTTGCCGACAATCAACGCTATCGGCCCGCGCAGGTCGGATTGCGATATCGGCGTTCCCTTGTGCGATGAAGTCGCGAGCACGCGCACGCCACGCTTCTTTAGCTCTTGAACGGCGGCCGTCAGCTCCACTTTCACCACCGGCACACGAAACATCGAGCCCGCCGAAGCGCGAACTGCTTTCCAGTTCCACGGACTAACGGTCCGCTCGGCCAGCAGCAATCCTGTCGCTCCGAACGCTTCCGCCGAGCGCGCAATCGTTCCCAGATTTCCCGGATCCTGCAACCCAGCACAAACAATCACGAGAGCCGGTGCTGGAAGAAACACGTCTTCAATGCGAAACGCCTTCACCTTCACCAGCGCCGACACCCCCTGTGGAGTCTCAGTTGGCACCGCACTGGAGAAAATCTCGTCCGGCAGCAAAAGCGCCTCCGTGTGCGACGAAAGTTGCGGAACCAGCCGGTGCGCTCGCTCCCTCGCTGACTCACTGAAAAACACGGTGCCAAGCCGCAGTCCGGAGCGGATGGCCTCTTCCACCAGGTGCATGCCTTCGATCGCGATCTCTCCCTGACCGTTAGGAGCGGCTTCGCCAAAAGCACGGCGCAGTTGCTTCACCCGTGCATTCTGGCGGCTCTCCACTCGCCGCAGGCGGTCTTCGATTCGGAGCTCGTCGGGCATAGAATTCCCAAAAGAGGCGTCTATCGTACACCGCGCTGCCGGGTGCAGCGCGAGGCCGTTCTGCCGTGATAATCTGCTGTCTTAACTTTACAAGGGGCGACGAGCTGCGATGCGCTCCTGACATCCTTACGTGTAAAGAGGCACGGTTGCGACCCGAAATCGTCAAGATTAACGCCGAACGACCTGAAGCGTCCCTGGTTTCGTATGTCGCCGAGAAGATCCGCTCCGGCGAGGTGGTGGGCATGCCGACGGACACGTTCTACGGCTTGGCTGCCGATCCGCTGAACCTCCATGCCGTGGATCGCGTGTACGAGATCAAGTCCCGCTCCCGCCACAAGCCGCTTTCGCTGCTAATCGAGTCGGTGGAGCAGGCATCTGAACTGGCATGGCCCGTACCGGAGACGTTCTACCTGCTGGCGCGACGTTTCTGGCCGGGACCGCTCACCATCATCGTGAAGGCCGACCCCAAGCTTCCCCTCAAGGTCACTGCCAACACCGGAAACGTCGCCTTGCGTGTGCCCGCAGCCGAAGTTCCCCTGGCCATCATTCGCGCCGCAGGATCGCCGATCACAGCCACCTCGGCGAACCTGCATGGCGCCTCTGAATGTATGAGCGCCTTCGAAGTGCGCGACCAGTTGGGCGATTGCCTCCGCCTCATCGTGGATGGCGGCGCGTCTCCGCGCGACATGCCTTCCACCATCGTCGATCTCACCAGCGAAGATGGCTGGCGGCTGCTGCGCCAGGGAGCGATTCCTTCCGAGCAGATCGTTGAGCTGCTGGGCCAGGAGTAGTCGCCACGGGGCCCGGCAGCCTTCCAGCTCATCCTTATCGTTGGCTGTTCGCCCTCGGTGTGGTTGCTGCCGTGGGGTATCTGCTCATAACCTCATTTCAGATCATGCGCCATGCCAACGTCGATGAGGTCCGCCCCGTCGATGCCATCGTGGTTTTCGGCGCGGCGGAGTATGTCGGACGCCCGTCTCCCGTCTATCGGGCACGTCTCGACCACGCCTACGAGTTGTTCGAGCGGGGAATGGCTCCGCTGATCATTACCACCGGCGGCTCAGGCAGGGACCCGAAATACAGCGAAGGCCAGGTCGGTCGCGACTACCTGGCCAAGCTCGGCGTTCCCGATGTGAATCTGATCGCCGAAACCCAGGCCGGCGACACCGAAGAGTCAGCCCAGCGCGTCGCCGTCATTCTGGAAGCCAATGACCTGAAGAGCGCTCTGCTGGTGAGCGACGCCTACCACCTCTATCGCGCCCGGCGCATGATGGAGCAGCGAGGCATCCAGGTCTACACGTCGCCTCGTCCGGGCTCGATTCCGAAAACCCTGTGGGGGCGCTGGATGGCCGCGTTGCGCGAGGCACGTGAGCTACATTTTGTACCGGCTGCATTTGACGTAGAGAGCGGCCGCTTTCGCTGTTCGCTCGCTCTTCGCTGTTCGCTTTCGTTGTCGCTGTTCGCTCTTGCTCTCCGTCGCTCGCAATTCGTCACTCGTTATTCGTCATTGGCTTCCAAGCCGCGACGCGGCGTTGCGGCAGAAGTAGGTATTACTTCTGCTATAATGTAATGGGAGCGACTAATGGAATCTGCAATCACGGTGAAAGGTCAGGCGACCATCCCCAAGGCAATTCGCGAGCACCTGCGGCTGAGGCCGGGGGACCGGGTCAAGTTCTTCGTGCATCCCGATGGAACGGTTGTATTGCTGCCGAAGCGACCCGCCTCAGCCTTGCGAGGCTTCCTGAAGCGGAAGCGGACAGCCGTCACGGTGGCCGAGATGAACCAGGCCATTGCAGACGCGGCCGCTGACGTTCGGGCAACGGGCCGACGGAAATGATTGGACTTGATACCAACGTCGTGGTCCGTTATCTCGCTCAAGACGAGCCCCAGCAGTCGAGGAGAGCAACGCAGATTTTCGACCACCAACTCACGACCGCAGAGCCCGGCTTCCTCTCGGTGGTGACGATGGTCGAAACGGTGTGGGTGCTCGGCCGCGCTTACGGGTTCGTCGGTCAGGAAATCGCCGCAGCGGTTGAGCTCCTGCTGCAAACCGACGTGCTGGTGATTGAGAACGAGCAGGAAGTGTTCACCGCCATGATTTTGCTGAAAGAGGGGCGGGAGGATTTCGCCGATGCGATGATCGCAGAGTTAGGGGCGAGGGCCGGCTGCGAACATACTGTGACGTTTGACCAAAAGGCCTTGCGGTTGCCAGGCTTCGAGCCCGCATAGGTCTGCTGGAAAGTTGAGATGCAAACACTGGCTCATTTCATCAGCGCCAGCAACCGCACCGGGCCGCCCGAACCGTCTTCCAGCTTGATTGGGGCGACCACGATGGTGGCACCTGCAGGCGGAGCTAATCCCAGATTCGCCACGTTCTCCAACTGGTAGACGCTCTCTCGGGCGGTGAACTGGTGAACCGGGTAGGTCTTGCTGGCGCCGGGATCGATGCTCATGGTATCGATGCCGAGTCCCACGGCGTTGCGCGTCTTGACCAGAAATGTCGCGGCCTCGAGGGAAAACCCGGGAAGTGCGGCACACCGTCGGCGCCGGCGTTGCGAAATGACTTGGGTGTGTTCCAGCGGTCTTCCCATCCGGTATAGGCCATGACCACCGCGCCGGGAGGAATCTCGCCGTTCTGGCTCTCCCAGTCGGCGATGTCCTGCACGCTGATTTCATAGTCGGGATGATCGCTCGCCTTGGCGCGCACATTCAGCACCACCAGCGGGCGCACCAGCCGCTCGGCGGGGATCTGGTCCACTGTCCACATGCCGCGCGCAAAATGCGCCGGAGCGTCGAGGTGGGTGCCGTAGTGCTCCTGGGTGGTGAAAATGCGCGAGTAGTAGCCGTCCTTCTCGATGTTGCCCAATTCTTTGGCGTGAAAAGGCGACTCAGTGGTGCCCTCCCAGTTGGGCGAGTGGTCGTTCAGGTTGTGGGTCAGGTCAACAACGTCGCGATATGCGATCTGCTCGGGCATGTTGTTCTTGTGCGCTGCGAATAGCAAAAGCGCCAGCGCCAGACTCCAGCCTATCGCAAATGTCTTCCAGCGGACCATGGAGGTATCGATGTATTAGACGCTAAACCATAGGGAATTGTTGCGGGCAAAGTCAGCGCTATTCGCTATTCGCTTTTGGCGCTTCGGTTACCCTGTTTTGACCACGAAGGACACGGAGCGCACGGAGCAACAAGGCCAAGAGCTATTTGCCAACCGCTAATTGCTTCTGTTCAACGCAAACCCAAACCACAGCAAGTTCGACCCGTTGTACTCGATACCGGATCTGCTCTGCGCCACGAAACCCATCCGCTCAGCCTTCAGCGAACAGCCATGACACGGCTGCTCCAGCACAATTTCGTAGCGGCCATCTTTCCTGACATTTGCGGTGCCAAGCACCTTGCCCGATGCATCGGTCAGCGTCACCGTCGATCGGGGCAGCGGATAACCGCCACTGTCGGTCACCACTCCCTGCAGCTTCCCCTTCGGAGGCAGTCCCTCGGGAACGTAGTCGCGCATCATGTATCCGGGACCGCGCAGCGGACGGCCTCCCATCTGACCGGTTACTTTGTCGTGCTCCAGCGCCAGCACGCCGTTGACGAACACGTATTCGAACCCGACTGACGTGCGATTCGGGTCCTCGAAGGTCGCCACGTCTTTTACTTTTTCCGGATCGAAGATCGTTATGTCGGCAAAATAGCCAGGGCGTAGCAGTCCACGGTTCTCCAGTTTCACCTGCTGCGCCGGAAGCGAGGTGAACTTGCGAATCGCGTCTTCCAAGCGCAGGTTGTGTTCCTCCCGCACATACTTACCCAGGATGCGGGCGAAGCTGCCATACGCCCGCGGATGCGACTTCGACTCGCCCAGCGGCCCGGTCGGGCTCACCTCGCCATAGTCGGTGCCAACGCTCACCCAAGGCTGGCGCATGGCCAGTTTCACGTCGTCCTCGCTCATGCTGAAGTACACCGCCCCGACGTTGTCGCGATCAGCTATGACCAGGTCGAGCGCCGCATCCAGCGGGTCCTTGTTCTCCATCTGGGCGATCTGTGCAACGGTTTTGCCCTCGAATTTGCGGAGATCCGGATTCAGCACCGACACCACCATCACGCCGGTCGGGCCTCCCGTGCCGCGCCACATGTTTTCGAACGAGCCGCTCGGGCCTTCCAATTCTTTGCGGATCTGCGCCCGCGTGGCCGGGTCCTTCAGCCGCGCGACAAATGCATCAGGGCCGCCCTCGTGATACTTCGGCGGGATGATCGCGCCCAGCGAAGTGGCCGAAGCAATATAGGGATACTGGTTCGCCGTGACATCGATCCCGCCGGCGCGGGCCTGCTCGATGGCTTCGATCAACTTGTGGCATCTTGCCCCAGTTCTGCTTGCCCGAGACCTTCAGGTGAAAGATCTGCACGGGAATATTGGCCTCGCGCCCGATGCGAAAGGCTTCATTCAGTGCCTCAAATTCGCTGTCGCCTTCGTTGCGAATGTGCGAGGCATAGACGCCACCCTTGGCCGCCGCAACTTTGGCCAGCGCGATCAACTCCTCTGTCTTGGCATATGAGCCCGGAGCATAGATCAGCGCGCTCGATACTCCCATAGCACCTTCGCTCATGGCATCGTCCACCGCGATTTCCATGTCCTTCAGTTCGGCGGGAGTGGGCGCCCGGTCAACCGATCCCATCACCAGTCTGCGGACCTGCGCCGCACCAACGTAGGTCCCAAGGTTGATCCCGCTGCCCTGCTTGGCGAGGCGCTGGAAATACTCCTCCAGCGAGCGCCAGTCTGCCGTGATGTGATAGTGCTCAAGAACATCAGCACTCTCGGCATTGAGCGCATCGTTGGTCGGCGCGATTGACTGGCCTTCGCCGGTGATCTCCGTGGTCACGCCCTGCGTCAGCTTGCTCACGGCCTGCTTGTCGACGAGTAGGTTGAACTCGGACTGTCCCAGCATGTCGATGAAGCCGGGCGCAACGATGAGTCCGGTTGCATCGATGGTGCGCTTGGCCGTCACGTTCGGGCCGGCCTGACCGACGAACGCGACTCGGTCCCCGATGATGCCAACGTCGGCATGGATCCACGGATTTCCGCTGCCATCGATCACACGGCCGGAGCGAATGAGCACGTCATACTGCTGACCGAGCAAGGGTGTTGTAAACAACGCGCATAATGAGAGGAGTACCGTCAGCTTCATTCGTGTCAAGTTCAGCTCCAAATCGTGGATTTACCAGGCGCTTGCTCGACTGCAAAAGTTCGGGCGCTTCAATCTACAGTCTCACGGCCTCTAAAACCAAGACTGCAATCAGTCCAAGGTCGGCTGCAAAAACCGTGCTCACGAAATTAACCGAATCGTTGCCTAACTTGCCGCGATTCTCCAGGGTAGCTCCCAGCAGGCTGTCGAGGAACATTCCTGCGATACCCGCGGCGGCAATCACCGGTGTCAATGGCCAGGGCACGACACCAAAGAACGCGCTGACCCAGGCCACAATGCACGCAGCCACGCCCCCTGCCAGAGTTCCTTCAAGGCTGACAGCTCCATTGGTGCCGATGGGCGCAAGTTGAAAATCCAGAATCATGCGAGCTTGCTTCGCCGCGGCCTGTCCGGCCTCGCTGGATACGGTGTCTGCGGCCGCTTCTGCCAGCACCGCCATGGCACCCACCATCAAAACGCCTGAGTATCGGGGAAACACGATCGCCGCAAGAGCACACAGTGCTGCTGCCCCCAAATTGGCGAGCACTTGCGATGCCCGCCGGCCCTTGGCGCGTTCGGCCACTCCCAAACTTCGTTTGCGTTCACTCCGCCAGCGTGTGGCTAGCAGGGTCAGCACGAAAACCGCCACCAGCGGGAGAAACCCGCCAAGTCCAGCCGCTACCATGATCAGAAACGCAATGATGACCCCGACCAGCGCCCCGCCGTCGCTCACGGCACCTGCCATGCGGGCGAGGATAGCAAACCCTATCGCTACCATTCCAGCGGGCAAAACCCTTGAATGCTCGAGAACTATCACGCGTTTTCCCGTACTCCCCACGGCCTGGTTCGCGGTCCGTGTGAACTCGCATCGACGAAAGCGTCACACTCGTCCCACTGCTGCGCATCCTAACAAATCAATGCGGGGCCGGGACTTGCAGTGAAATGGCACTTTAGGATGGGATGCATTCTCACCGTTTTGTTCTACTCTATCCATGAGCAGTAACGAGGGCCAGCAGATGAAGTCGGCCGTGAAGCAACCCATTCGGATCGCCCTGGTGGAGCGTGATCCGCTTCGCTCTGTCGGCTTTCGAACGCTGTTTGACGGAGACCCTGATTTCGAACTTCAGAGTTGCAGTCCCACCTCGATTTTCAACAGCCATAACTACGACGTTGTTTTGATTGGATCGCGCACCGGGCCAGCCTCCTACGAAATCATGGCCGCCCTGAAGGCGCTCGATCCTGCCGTCCGCATCATTGCCACGGGCAACGTTCCCGGTGACGAAATGGCCCTGCGCGCTTTGTGCGCCGGCGCCAAGGGCTACATCGACGAGTCCGCGTCTGCTGCCCAGTTCAAGCAGGCGATTCGGGTTGTCCACAGCGGTTCGGTCTGGGCTTCCCGGCAGGTGCTCAGCAAGTTTATCGAACGGGTCACTCTGGTTCCCCGTAGAACGACTCCAGTCGAGCCTCTGGTTTTCACGGAGCGCGAACGTGAGGTGCTGCACCTGTTGGTTTCCGGGCGATCGAATCGTGAGATTGGCGCCGCCTTGGGCATCGAAGAGCGTACCGTCAAGGCCCATGTCGCGAAGTTGATGCGCAAGGCTGGCGTCACCAACCGCATCTCGCTTTCTGTGCTTGCCCTTACTCACTCGCTGCTGGGGGTCAGTCAGTCCGAGTAGTTGGTGCGCGACCGCAGACTCGAACAAACGGTGGGCCCGAAACACCAAGTGGTTACTAAAGTACCTGGCCATGTACTTTCGTTACTTGCAATGCTATTACCCCAGACGCATACTGCAATCACCTACCACAGAACCTGGGAGATAGGGTTGGAGGGGGACTCGAGGGTCTCCTCCTCCAACCCTAAGTTTTTTCCAGCCTCCTCCGCACCGGATTTAGCCGCGGCGAGTCTTCCTACCCGTTCGTGCACACCCTTGATGAGGACACTAGAGAGTAACCGGCACCCGCGCCTCAATTCGGCTGAATCCGCGCCAAAACGACATAAGATGACCACAGCCGGTGTCGACTGGCCGGACGCACCGTGATTCAAATTGGAGTCGAGCGATGAAAAAAATCTCTATTGCCTTGGTGGTATTGCTCACAACGGCCACGTGGGCCCAGTCAGGAGCGCGCAGTGCCGACGTGGAGCGCATTCAGAGTGCGACCACCATCCTCACTCAAATCATGGAAGCTCCCGATCGCGGTATTCCCGACGGCATCATGTCGGGTGCGAAATGCATCGCCGTCATGCCTTCCATGCTCAAGATCAGCTTTGTCTTCGGCGCCAATTACGGCAAGGGCGTGGCCACCTGCCGCACCGCCACGGGATGGAGTTCTCCCGCGTTCTTCCGCATGACCGGGGGCAGTTTCGGTTTCCAGGCAGGCGGTCAAGCCAGCGATCTGGTGTTGATCATCCGCACCGATGATGGCATGCAGCACCTGTTACAGAGCAAGTTCAAGCTGGGGGCTGACGCCTCCGCCGCGGCCGGACCGGTGGGACGCGATACCCAGGCGGCTACCGACCTCACCATGCGCGCTCAGGTCCTGACCTACTCGCGTTCACGTGGCTTGTTTCTCGGCGTCTCCCTAAGTGGGGCGGTCATTCGCCAGGATGATGGCGACGTCCGCGCCTTCTACGGCAAGGACTGGACGTTCTACTCGCTGCTGAATGGCGAGGTACCGCCGCCTCAGGACGCGCAAGCCTTCCTGTCCACGATCGAGAAATATGCTCCGACGCCGCACCGGGTAACACCCTCAGTTGCGGCGGCACCGGCGGTAACGCCTGCTCCAGCCCCGGCAGCTACGCCCGCGGCCGATCCGGCAACGGCCCCGACGACCACCGAACCAACGGCGGCCGCAACGCCGGCGGCCGAACCTGCCAAAGCTCCAACCGCAGCGCCCACTACCGCGGCGCCAGTCGATCCAGCGGGTAGCGGAGACACCCTCCGTTAGGGAAGTGAGCTTTCACGGCGGTGGCTGCGGCCACCGCTTTTTGTTGCAGCAACGCCGTCGCCCCCGTAAGCTGCATTTTGCCGTCTTCCCGTCCCGGTGCTACGGTCAGTAATCCCCGGATGCTCTATCGACTGCAATATTTGCCGCTGCTCGCTCTGGTCCATCTCGTTGGAATCTTGCCGCGACCGTTGGCGCGCGCAGTTGGGATCGTCGTTGGCCGTATCGTCTATCATGTGCATCCCCGATTGCGACGCGTGGGACTCCGCAACCTGGAAATGGCGTTCCCCAACATGCCAATTTCAGAACGACGGCGGATTCTGCGCGGGGTCTACACATCCCTGGGACGACTGTTGGCTGAGTTTTGCCTGTTCCCCCGCTACACCCCAGAGAACGTATCGGAAGTCGCTGTCTACCAGGGCTTCGAGAATTTCGACGCCGCCGAGAAGCGCGGCAAGGGCGTGCTGTTTCTCACCGGGCACTTTGGGGGCTGGGAGATTGGCTCTTTCTTCCATTCGCTGCAAGGCCACCCCATGCGCATCGTCGTCCGCCCGCTCGACAATCCCTACGTCGATGATCTGGTGACCCGCTACCGGACGTTGCATGGCAACTCGGTGATGGGCAAACAGGGATTCGCTCGCGGCCTACTCGCGGCCATGGAAAACAACGAGACCGTCGGCATCCTGATGGATACCAACATGACGCCCCCGCAGGGCGTCTTCGCCGATTTCTTCGGCATCCCCGCGTGTACTGCGGTTGGCATCGCCCGGGTTGCCCTGCACACCGATGCGGCCGTGGTGCCCGCGTTCACCATCTGGGACCCGGTTCTGCGCAAGTATCGCGTCGAGTTTGATCGAGCGGTTGAACTGGTCCGCACCGCCGACAACGAGGCCGATGCCGTCACCAACACTGCCGTCTTCAATCGCATCTTTGAGGACTATGTGCGCAAGTACCCCGACCAGTGGCTGTGGGTCCATCGCCGCTGGAAAACCCGTCCTCCGGGCGGGCCGCCACTGTACTAATCACTGCCGCTCGCCTATAAAAGACCCATGCCGCAGACCCTGCAAGCTCTTGCCGACTTCACAGCCTCTCGCCTCATTGGCAGCGGAAAGATTGAAATCTCGCGGGTTGCCAGCGTCACCGGCGCTGAATCGGGCGACCTGGTGTTCGTGGAATCCGCACGTCACCTCGAAGAAGCCATGAGTTCGCGAGCCAGTGCCGTAATCGTGAGGGAATCCGATACGGAGATCACCACCAGCAAGCCCCTGCTGATCCACCCTAACCCGAGGCTTGCTTTTGCCACGGCGGCGCAGCTGCTCTACCCGAAGCGACCGTACCCTCCGGAGATCCATCCCACGGCCGTCATCGACCCGCGCGCGAAGGTTGCGCCCAGCGCGAGCGTCGATGCCCACGCCGTCATCGAAGCCAACGCCGTGGTTGGTGAACGATGCTTTATCGCCGCCGGTTGTTATGTCGGCGAGGGTGTAGTCATCGGCGACGACTGCGAAATCTATCCGCGAGTCGTGATCTATTCCGGCACCACCATCGGTCGCCGTGTCATCGTGCATGCTGGCGCGGTGCTCGGCTCCGACGGCTTCGGCTTTGTCCGGGATGAGAAGTTCGGCCGCTACGTGAAGTTTCCGCAAGTCGGCCGCCTGGTCATCGGCGATTATGTCGAGATCGGCGCCAACTGCACCATCGATCGCGGCGCGCTCGATGAAACCGTGATAGGGCCAGGCACGAAATTCGACAACATGGTGCACGTTGGTCACAATTGCAACGTTGGCGCCAACGTCGTGATCGCCGCTCAGACGGGTATTTCCGGCAGCTCAAGTGTTGGGGATGACTGCGTGCTGGGCGGACAGGTGGGCATCGGCGACCATGCCGCCATTGAAGCCGGCGCAATCCTGGGAGGACAGGCTGGAGTCTTGCCCAACAAGACCATCCGCGGAAAAGGCGTGGTCTTCTGGGGAACTCCCGTGAAGCCGGTTCGCGAATACCTCAAAGAACTGGCCACACTGTCGCGGCTCACGCGCAAAGGTGGGCGCTAGGAAGCATGGCCGTCGTCGTCGTAGGTGGACACTCCCGCAGCGTGGGCAAGACCAGCGTGGTCGCCGGCATTATTGCCGCCCTGCCCGAGATGCATTGGACCGCCGTCAAGATTACCCAGTACGGCCACGGCATCTGCTCAGCGAACGGCGAACCATGCGACTGCGCCACCGCCGACCACTCCTGGGCGATCGCGGAAGAATTCGACCGCAGCGGAGAAAGCGACTCTTCCCGCTTCCTGGTTTCCGGCGCGGCGCGCTCTCTGTGGGCGCGCACTCGCCAGGGAATGTTGGCCGAAGCGATGCCAAGGCTTCGGAAGGAATTGGGAAGCGCGGAAAACGCCATTCTCGAATCCAACAGCGTGATGCGTTTTCTGCGTCCTGACCTCTACCTGACAGTCCTCGACGCTTCCAATCCCGACTTCAAAGCGTCCGCGCGAGAGTATCTCGACCGCGCCGACGCCGTCATCCTGCATGACCAAACCACGGAGGCTGCATGGACGAACATTTCCCTCAAGCCCGTGGCTGGTCGGCCCATATTTCGGATTCACCCACCGCAATACGTGACGCCGGAACTGATCGAATTTGTGCGTAAGCGAATTGGTTGAGATTCTCGACTAGCCGAGGAAATGGCTCTCAACCCAGATTCAGTCGCAACCGAAACTCGGAGAGACCAGAGTTAGTTCTGCCCTCGTTTCTCCGCGTCCTCCGGCCTCCGCGGTGAAGAACCCACAGCGGTATAGCTATTTCGGCTCCAGCTTCAACGACACCGAGTTGATGCAGTAGCGTAATCCCGTCGGGCGCGGGCCGTCAGGGAACACGTGGCCCAGGTGCGAATCGCAGCGCGAACAAGTGACTTCGACCCGTTGCATGCCGAGACTGTTGTCTTCGCAGGCTTCGATCGTTTCTTCCGATGCCGGCTGGAAAAAGCTCGGCCAGCCGCATCCTGAATCAAACTTCGAATCCGACAGAAACAATTCCTGCCCGCACGCTGCGCATTTGTACACCCCGGGAGTCGTGATCCCCTCGTACTCGCCGCTGAAGGGCATCTCGGTTCCCTTCTGGCGGAGCACCCGATGCTGCTCCGGCGTCAACTCTTTGCGCCATTCTTCTTCTGTCTTCTTGATCTTTTCTTTCATGTCCATCCCCGCAGTATTAGATTCCTCCGGGGCAGGTTCGTTGCATGGATGGTACTCCTCGACGCCTGCCGGCCCGATTATGTAACTGGCTTTCAATACCCTGCAACTGTTTTTGTTCCTGCGACCCACTCGCTGGACCGGTCTCCTCAAGGCGACGACTAGCGCGAGACCCCTTCCGGTCAACCCGAGATTGCTGTCAATCCCGCACGTGATCCAGCCTGATTGACCAGTTCTCCCCAGGCACCATAATATTTCGCTTGTGGATGCCCCCGACCATCTGATCGGCCGTTCCATCTCTCACTACCGCATTCTCCAGAGGCTCGGTAGCGGTGGGATGGGTGCGGTCTACGAGGCTGAGGACCTGAAGCTCGGCCGGCGCGTTGCGCTGAAGTTTCTGCCCGACGATCTGTCGCACGATCCCCAGGTGCTGGAGCGTTTTCGCCGCGAAGCCCGGGCAGCCTCCTCGTTGAATCACCCCAGTATCTGCACCATCTACGACATCGACGAAGCCGGCGGTTACACCTTCATCGCCATGGAGTTACTGGAAGGACAGACCCTTCGTGACCAGCTTTTCGCCGGGCCCGTCAAGCTCACCGTCCTGCTCGATTGGGCCATCCAGATTGCCGACGGCCTCGATGCTGCCCATGTGCATGGCATTCTGCATCGCGACATCAAGCCGGAAAATATCTTCCTGACCCGCCGCGGCCTTGCCAAGGTGCTTGACTTTGGCTTGGCAAAACATCTCCGCAGCGGCCGAATGGTGGGGGAGACCATCGGCATCCACGCCCCGCCCACTCAGCGATTTACGACTTCCGGACTCGCTCTCGGGACCGTTCCCTACATGTCGCCCGAGCAGGTACGCGGTGATGAATTGGACGGTCGCAGTGACCTGTTTTCCTTCGGGGCCGTGCTCTACGAAATGGCCACCGGACGCGTCGCCTTCCAGGGCAACACTCAGGGCGTAATCTTCGACGCGGTCCTCAACCGCAACCCCACTGCCGCCGTCGAGCTGAATTCGCAACTGCCGCTGAAACTGCAGGAAATCATCGATAAAGCACTGGAGAAGGACCCGCATCTTCGCTATCAGAGTGCCGCCGACATGCGTACCGATCTGGTGCGCCTCAAGCGCCTGGTCGAGTCCGGCGACCGCACCTTCCAATTCGGACAGGCCCCAAGCTCGGCTTCAGTCCCAGTGGTTGGACCAAAGCGCTGGACGGTCTGGGTTGCTGCAGCATGCGTTGCCGCAGCCTTCGCGGGGCTGGGATGGTATTTTGTCAGGTCGCGAAGTCAGGGGATGTCTAACCCGGCCGCCATCAAGCAGTTCCGCCTCACCGCCAATCCCAGTGAAAACGCTGTGGATGGCAATGCCATTTCGCCGGACGGCCGTTATCTCGCGTATTCCGACGGTAACGGTATTCACATCAAACTCATCTCGACGGGAGAAATCCAGACCATTACCGCGCCTCCAGGTTCCTCCGCTGGCAGGAACAGTTGGTTTCCCGTGGCCTGGTTCCCTGACGGCACCAGGTTCGTGTCCAACGCTTTGAAAGGCAACCAATCCAGCGTGTGGCAGGTCTCACTGATGGGCAACCGGCAGTTGTTGCGCGACGGGGCCTGGGCTTCCTCCATCTCGCCCGACGGCTCCCTCATCGCCTACCACAGCACCATGGACTACAACGGTGGGCCGGACATCTGGACGATGAACGAGCGTGGAGAGAACCCCCGCATGGTGCTTGCGGCAGAAGGTGACAGCGGTTTCTATCGCGTCTCGTGGTCACCCGACGGCAAGAGATTGGCATACATCCTGCAGCGTCCTAACGTGAATCCGGACCTGCACACTCTGGACCTGGAAACCGGCACTACCACCGTCGTCCTCACGAACCAGCTTCTGATGGACGCCCGTTGGTTGCGGGATGGCCGCCTGATCTACTCCTTGATTCGGCGACCCAGCAAAGGCGGTCCCAACGCCCCGGCTCCTGTCACCACTGAATCCGACCTCTGGGCGATGCCGCTCGACGGTGCTACCGGCAAGCCGGTTGGGCCCGCTCGCCAACTGACCAACTGGCCCGGATTTTCATTCGCCATGCTCAGCGCGACTGCTGACTCCAGCCGTCTGACGTTCCTCAAGTTCAATTACCAATCGGACGTTTACGTCGCCGAACTCGATCCCAAGGTCACGCATCTACGCGAGATGCACCGTCTCACCCTCGACGAGCACAATGATCTGCCAACATCTTGGACCACCGACAATCGCTCGGTGATCTTCTTCTCCGACCGCAACGGCGTGAGCAACGTCTTCCGCCAGGGGCTCGAAGAGGAGTCCGCGGAAGCTCTCACCTCCGGCCCTGAGTACAAGTGGGGACCTCGTGTCAGCGGCGACGGAAAGTGGATTCACTATCTCTCCTCCCAGTCTGCTCCATTCATGCTGGTCAGCCAGGCCACCCTGATGCGCATTCCGGTATCGGGCGGAGCTCCCAAGGCGATTCTGTCCGGGGCAGGGATGTCCGACCATCGCTGCGCTCGCACACCCGCCCAGATGTGTATCTTCGACGAGGTTCCCGCCGGGCAATCCAAGCGCAACTTGTACCTCTACGATGACGAGCACGGCCGCGGGCGCGCCATACTCTCGCTCGATCCTAATCCGTATGGGAATTGGGACCTGTCGCCCGATGGCACAACCATTGCCGTCAGCCGCTTCAACCCACACGAAGGCAAGATCAGTTTCTTCTCCCTTGAGGGCAAACCGATCCGGGACCTGGTGGTTCCAGGCTGGGCAGGTTTCAACGGCCTCGACTGGTCACACGATGGCAAAGGACTGTTCATCTCGAGCAGCGATTCCAGACGTTCGACGCTCATCTATGTCGCACTCGACGGAACCGTGAGAAAACTCTGGGAGCCGAGCGGGGCCCCCACGGCCTGGGGAATTCCTTCCTCTGATGGCAAGCGCCTGGCGGTCTCGGGCGGCAGCTTCGATAGCAACGTCTGGATGATCGAAGGCTTCTAGGTAGGATACAAGGATCACGACTCACTCAAACTGTTTCCGAAACTCGGCTAGCTCTTGCTTGAGTTCGCCGACGTCATTCTGCAGCGCCGCGACCGCCTCTTCCAATCGACTGATACGCTGGTTGTCACCGGAAGAGCTTGACGGCGAAGCCGCGCGTGGCGCCGCCAACTCACCTGCCTCGATTTTGCCGGAGAGCAGATGCGCATAGCGAGACTCCTTGGTGCCCGACTGCCTGGGCAGCACCGCCACCAGCGGAGGCTCTCGTTGCATCAATTTCTGCAAACTGAATTGCACCGCGTCCAGGTCTTCGAAGTGGTGCATGCGCTCCGTGCGTCCGCGCAACTCGCCTGGAGTCTGCGGCCCTCTCAGCAGCAAAACGCACAGCACCGCGGTTTCCCCGCGCGTAAAGTTGAAGGTCTCCTGCAAGCGGTGCTCGTACTTGGTAACGCGACTGTCGGCGCCGCTGGCCGGGCCTGCCAGCCCATGGTCATGCAGCCCGTTCAGTGCGTCGCGGACCGCGCCTTCCTCCAGGTTCATCACCGGATCGCGGTTGTTCTTCTGATTGCAGGCATTCACCAGCGCATTCAGCGACAGCGGATAATAGTCCGGCGTCGTGATGTCTTTCTCCACCAGCGCGCCTAGAACGCGGGCTTCAACGTCGCTGACTACGAAGTTCATGAGCTATGGCTTACCCTCACCGTATGATGCCAGCCTCCAACCTCACAACCGCGGCAAGTGGAGTATCCGCCACAACGGCAAACACAGCAGGAGCATGGCGACCACCGCGAGTCCGACCCTGACCTGATGGGTCTTGAAGCGTTGAGCGATGGCGGTCAACAGCAACACGGTCGCCAGCAGCACCGTCACCCGCACATAATTGTCCGATGTGCTCCGGGCGATGGTTCCCTCTTCGAAGACCGCTGAAGCCTCTTCGCCCAGTTTGGCCGCTTGTTCCAGGTGGGCATTGTGGTATTCATGCAAGAGTTGCGGGCCTTGCGGAGCACTCGGATGGTTGATCGGGTCGAGCTTCAACCAGGCGTCGTACGCCACCCGAAACTCGGGCCGAAAGCGCCGCTGGAAAAGTTCGGCGACCTTGTGATCTCCATCGGCGTATGCTTTCAGCCAGTCAGCAAAAGTCATCGCGTCATACAGCCGTTCCTGGTCGCCGAGCGTCTTCATGCCCTCAGCCTCGACGCGGAGCCGGGTCGACTGCCCGTAGCGCTCATCCTGCCTTCCATCCCACAGTGCCGCCTGGTAGCCGCTCCACGCCGTGGCAATCGCGACCATCGCCAGAAGAATCGCTTCGACAATCTCCAGCGCCTCCAGCCATCGTGAGCTGTGATGCGCGCTGTGCTCTTCGCGTTCGTTGAGTTTGTGGGCAATCTCGATGTTGACTCCACCCGTCTCTGGCATACATCCCCTCTGCGCAATCATGTTACGTAGAACTGGTGTTTGTTGTCTTTTCAAACTAATTGTCTCAAGCAACACTTGTCCACTGGCGGAAATGTCGTGCCTGCACCGCGATAGAATCAAGCTGACAATGGACAGCCCCACTTTCGAACTATTGTTCGACAACGCCGAACCCAGTCCCTTCGCGGACGAGGCCTTTGCGCCGTACGGCAACTTCGGATTTCCGCAGCCTCCTCCCGACCGTCCCTGGATCTACACCAACTTTGTGCAATCGCTCGACGGGATTGTCAGTCTGCTGGGCAAGCACGCTTCGGGCGGCGATATCGCGCAGTCGCGGGCCGACCGCTGGCTGATGGACCTGCTTCGCGCTTACGCCGACGGCGTGCTCATGGGGATGAACACCCTGCGCGAAGAGCAACGCCTGCGTGGGCCGGAGAGTCGCGGCATCGTGTTTCAGGTAGTGGAACCGGAGTTGTTGCGGCTCCGCGCGAAGCTCGGCAAGGGGCGGCAGCGGAATATCTTCGTCACCCGCGCCGTTGACCCGGATCTCTCGCGTTGGAAGGCTTTCGACGGTGACGCAGTCGATGTCGCCATTGTTACCTCGCCTGCGGGAGCGGAGCGCCTTGGCAAACAAACATCGCACCCGCACGTCGCCGTGATTGCCGCGGGTGCAGGCGAAACACTCGATCTTCGTGACGCAGCGAGGAAGCTTCGCACCGACCACGGAGTGAACTATCTGCTCTGCGAAGGCGGACCGACCCTCTACGGCAACCTGGCCAGGGCCGATCTCGTAGACGAGAAGTTCGTCACCGTTTCGCCATTCGAAATCGGGCAACAGGTTCCGCCGGAACAGGAACGCCTCCCAAACGAACTGGAGACCTCGCCGCTCTTGCGCCCCACTGTATTCGGCGGTCCCGGCTTCAGCCGCGACACCATGACTCGCTGGACGTGGCTAAGTTGCCGCAAATCCGGCGACCACCAGTTCCACAGGTTCCGACGCAGACGGTGATTGGTCATGAATGCCTGCCGGTGAGAAAGCAGGCAAAGGGTGTCTGATTCTTCGCGTGTTAAGCTGGCTGCATCATGCTTCGAGTGGTGCTCACCTTGGGACTGGCTTTGGCGCCGCTCGCTCCACTGGAGTCGCAAACCGTGCAGCGCGCGGCGCCGCACACAACGGGCTATCCGATACAGTACAGCTCGCGGCTGAACTTGTCGTCGCCATCGGAGATCGACCAGCGACTGAGGGCACCTTTTGCAGAAGGGATTGCGCATCCCGCTGGTATGGACAATTGTGCGCAGATGCTTGCCCAGTGTGACCCTGTTGCGCACGGCAAATGTGCGGGTCAAGCCTCCGCCACCTCTGATAGAGATTTCCAGGCACAGAAAATGACCATGGTGGACTGCCTCATTCTGCAACAATTACGGCACGCCGCGCCGGCGACCTCGTCCTACGTGGAGGCGCTGCAATGGGACGAGCACGTTGTTCCGCTGCTTCCTCCCCAGTTTGCCATCACTGTCTCGAAAGAATCGGCGCTGAAAGCCAAATCGGCGGCGAAGGGCGGGAAACGCTGGCTTGATTTCGACAAGACGATCGCCGCAAGTGCGGATGGGCCGGATCAGATACTGGTGCAGGGCACCGGCTTCGAGGAGCGGCTGATTCTTTGGGGCCGCGGCGATCTGAACGGCGATGGTTTGGAAGACCTGCTGGTTCAGTCGCTCGACGCACTTACCCAAGGCACGTACCGTAACACCAGGCTCTTCCTTCTCACCCGAAAGTCGCCGGGCGGTGAGCTTTCCGTCGTCCGCACACTGTTCTGATTCCGACGGCGTAGCAGGTGTTATCCCGCAGCCGCCATCTGGAACTGCGCTTTGGTCCATCCGTTGCGCGCATCATTAATTCCGTTGCGGTGGCATTCCTGGGCGGCCGTGGCCCAGTCCTTGCTTCTGACGGCTCTGCAAAAGTGGGGAAACTCCGTCGTTAGTTTGGTTACACCCAAGTTGTAGCCCATGTCGAACAATGCCGCGCAAGCTGCGTCGGGATAGGAATCGAAGTCTGGGAAACTCTGGCTGAGGTTGGCCTTGAAGCGGGCTACATCCGCACTCAAGAGTCCGTCAATCTGCTGATCGGGTAGATCGAGCTTAGTGAATTGCTTGTAAAACGCAGCCAGTCTTCCTATGGCCTGGCTTTTTACTACGCCGTATTCTGCCTGAATCTCGTCCGGCGTTGCTGGAGTCCCATCGGCACGTCGGACAAATCCCAGTCTCTGTGCCGCTGCGGCATCCGGCAGCATCTTCCCGACTCCCACGGTTACCTTGCCCACAGTGTCGAGATACATGTAAGAAAACCGGCCTTCGAATTCCGCTAATTTCGGCAGATATGTCGCAGTGTCAAGCATGGCTTATCCCCCGCAGCAGTCTATCACCTGCTCGCCAACGACCCGATCGTACGCAGAACGTGAGCTCACCGCAGCAGCTCATCCACCACGACCTCGACGTGAATCACGGTCGTGTCGAGAAACTCGATGCCCTGATTGGCAGCGTCGCGCAGCAGCAGAGGTAGCTCCGTCCCCGCCAAGACGAGAGCTTCGATTCCTTCTTCGGCTTGCAGGCGATGCGCAATGCTCATGATCTCCTCCTGGCTTTGCGGGAGGAATTGGTTCTTCAGCAGCTCACCAATGTACTTCTTGTGGATGAAGTCGCGCTCTGCCTGGTTCGGTATCACCATGGCAATCCCCGCCCGCTGAAACTCCTCCGGGTAGAAACTCGCACGCATGGTGAATCCGGTTCCAAACAGTCCCACCTTCTTCAGGCCGAGCGCTTTGGCACGATCAGCGGTGGCGCGCACGATGCTGAGCAACGGGATGGCTGACCGCCGCTGGAGTTCGTCGAACACGAGGTGCGGAGTGTTGGCAGCGATGAAGCCAAAGTCCGCGCCTGCACGCACCAGCGCCTCAACGCCGGAGGCAAGGTAATCTGCCAGGTCATCCAGTCGCCCGTCGTTGAGCATGGCGATGCCCCTGTCGACATCGAGGCTGTTGATGAGGATGCGCGGATACCCGTTATCCGGCTGCCTCTCACGATAGCGCGCAAGGATGGAGCGGTAGTAATCGATTGTGGACTCGGGCCCAAGCCCGCCGATCATGCCTGCAGTTCGCATGCGATTCATCGGTCTCGCTTCAACTGGCTACTGACCACTGGCCACTGCCTACATCCCCTTCTCCAGCGTCTCGGCGGCGCGATTGATCGCGCCCGTCAGCACTTGTAGTTGCTGTTGCGTGAGCGCTATGTCGCCTGCGTCGATGGCTTCATTGACACCCGGAATCACCACCGCGGCATAGCCCGTGTATTTACCGGGGGCATAAATCGAGTGCTTGAACCACGGACGGTCGGGCAGCCCGTCGATCAGGAACGCCCGCTCGGTATCGCGTAATGCCTGGTTGACGCGCACCGGATCGCCTTTCATCTCGCCCTGAACTTGCAGCATCTTCGCGCCCGCCTTCTCCAGCCGCAACGCCGCCTTCTCCGCATCGGCGAACGACGGCGATTTTGCGCCAAAGGCGTCTTTCGCTTTCTGGTCGGCTGCCTTCACGTAAGCAGCGATTTCCTTGCCGTAGTCTTCATAGTTAAACGGCAGCACATCTTCCGAGGCCATGCGAATGGTATCCAGCCCATAGACCCGCGCCATCTGCTGCTCATAGGCAAACGTCGGATCGCCAAACTTGGTGAACCACGCAAAATTGTCGAACACCGAGTGATACACGCCATACGGCCCGCCCGAGCCGATGTCCGCCGACGGCACTCCCAAGTGTTGCAAAAACGGCGTGTAGTCGGACCCACTTCCCAAATCGCCCACTCTCACGTCTTTCTTGACCACCGCATTCGGCTGCCGTCCTGCCATGCCCGAATTCGAGTCGGCAGACCGCTCTTTCTGGCGCTTCTCGGTGGTCGCCTTCCACTGCTCATACACGCTTCCGCCCTTCGGACTCGGAACTGCCTTCGAAATCTCGCGCAGGTATGGCTTCAAACTCGGCACCGCCGACGCTCCGAAATCAGGCCCGGCTACGGCGACATCCATGTTGAAGTAAGCTACCGCCTGCCGGAGTTCGTCGGCATGTTGCTCGGCAAATTCGGTCGAGCCGATCAATCCCTGTTCCTCCGCGTCCCAACTGGCAAACACAATCGTGCGCTTCGGCTTCCAGCCGGTTTTCAGCAGCTCGCCCACGCCGTGCACCGCTTCGAGTTGCGCCGCCGTTCCACTGTTGGGATCGACCGCGCCATACACCCACGCATCGCGATGGTTGCCCGTGATCACCCACTGCTCGGGAAACTCGCTGCCCTTCACCATGCCGATCACGTCGTAGATCGTCGTCCACTGGTAGTTCTGCTTGAGCAGCATGTGGACCTTCACCGGCCCCGGACCAACGTGATAAGTGAACGGCAACGCCCCCTGCCACTCCCGCGGCGAATCCGGCCCGCCCAGGTTCGCCAGGATCGGCGTAGCGTCGGCGTACGACAGAGGCGTCGTGGGAATTCGCGGCATGTCGGTCGCCTTGTCCGGCGAGATGCGCTGGCTGTCCGGCAGATCGGGCACCGACGCGATTCCCGGCGTGGTCGGGTCGCCGGGATAATAGAACAGATACTGGATCGAGCCGCGCTGCACGCCCGTGTCAGGCCGGTACGGCCCCTTGGGATACTTGTCTCCCTTGAAGTAGCCGTCGTCCCACGGATCGGAGTAGATGATCACGCCCACGCAGCCGTACTCCGACGCCACGAATGGCTTCACGCCGCGAAAATTCACCCCATACCGGACGATCGCGATCTTTCCTTTTGTCTCGACGCCCATCTCTTTCAGCTTCTTGAAGTCCTCGGGACGCCCATAGTTCGCATAGACGACATCGGCGGTCACCTCGCCCGACGGCGAGAAGGCGTTGTAGGCCGTCACCACACGCGGATCATCCTGGTACGGATCATCGCTTACATGCTCGCGCGTCGGCCCGTGCATCACCACGCCCTCGGGCGCGACCACATCCACTTTGATCTCCGCCGGCAGGTTCATCCAGATCTTGTATTCCTGGATGTAGGCGTCCAGCCCCGCTTCCTTGTATTTCTGGAGCACGTACTCGGCGGTCTTCTTGTCCTCAGGAGACCCCGCCACGTGCGGCGCCGAGGTCAGGATGCGCAGATGCTCCTTCGCCAACTCCGCGCTGGGAGCCGCGAGAAACGTCTTCTCCGCCTGCAATTCGGCAGCAGCATCGCGGTACCCGCTGATCGTCGCCGGCGGGTCAAATGGAAGCCTCTCGGTCGTCTGTTGGCCATAGGCAATGGGAGAAAGGTTGAGCGTAAGAAGCAGAAGGAACAATGGGGCACGTTTCAATCGAAGACTCTCCTCGAGTGCGGTTGACTTCTAGATTAACCGAAGAGTCCCGGACGTGGTTAAGGTCTCATTGCAGAACGCGTCGGCCGGTCAGAAGCACCGTATCCCATGGAATCGCGAGAATTTCCCTGGCATAGTAGTAGGCCCACCGCCAGATTCCGTTGGCGCCTAGTCCGCCAGGCATAGGACGCTTGCTCGTTGGGACACCTAGCAACCAGAAAAGCCATCTGCACCTCGGTAGGTGATAGCGATCGGTGCAGACGACCACCGAATCCACCTGCTTCCGGCCCTTGAGAATGTTCGCGCATCGAATGATCGATGTGAGCGTGTCGTTCGATTCGGGATCGGTGAGGATACGATCTTCCGGCACTCCAGCCGCTTGCAAAAGAGATTTCATCACCGACGATTCAGGAGGTCCAAACCGTCCCTCTCCTCCGGTAACCAGGTAAAGCGAAGAGTCTGAATCTCGGCCTAAGGCAAGTGCGCTTTCTACTCTTCGGCGCATGGCGCCACTCGGACTTCCATCCGGCCGAACCGCCGCCCCCATGATCACGAAGCATTCCACTACAGCGCTCACCGCTTTTGTGACACTTCGCTGCACGAATTCAGTTTGCCTGTCCCGGAATTACCCGGCCTCATCTGGTAGATAAACGGGACGCGCCGAAACACCTTGGTTGTCTTTGACCAGGCCAGCAGGGCTTGGGCAGTAGGCGGATCGAACGTGAACTTGATCTGTCCAGTCGGCTGCACAAGGCCGAGTACCACTCCGTACTGTGGCTCATTCAGCGGGGGGCGGAGGACGCCGACGACATTCCTTCCCTGGTACGAGAGATTTGCGCGAGCTATTGCAGACTTGGTTCGTGACGCCTCAGTAAGGTCAGGAGTAGAAACCACAAAGATCTCAGTCCGGTCCTCGTTCGGAGGTTTCACGTATGTGCCTGCCCAGGTGAAAACCAGACCATCTGCGGACCTCACCTCTTCCGTCATCGCGTCTCGCAAAGCGGCATAACGACGTGTGAGCTGCACTGTCTTGATCGGCTGGTCGCCCTTACGAAATTCAAGCACCACCCCGATATTTTCGCAGCCCTGGTCGCCACCGGAAAAGCTGAGGTTTTCCATGCCGAATGAAAAATCAAGCCCCTTCGATGCGCTGAATTCCTTCAACATGTCTTGCGGAGCCCATCCGTCGACATACAGCGGAGAACCATTCGCGGTGATCATGTACCGGAATGAATCCGCACTTTCCAACCCAGGCAATTTACTGGCTTGGATCGTGAATTGTGTATAACCCACCCGTTTGCTTTCCGTCATTTGCTTCAGCGTCGCCAGGGACGGAACTCGCCAGCCCGGTTTCACCTCACTTTGGCCGGCACTCTCCGCCCACATCTTAGGCACCAAACTGAACTCTGGTCTGACCTCGCTGCTTCCCTTGGGGCATTCCGTGGCCCAGCCGAAATCACTGGGACTGAAAGAGCACCCGTTGCCCTCCGAACACACCATCATCACCGCAAATGGCGGATCATTGGTTGGAGGCTTTGGATTGCTTGCGAAACACATTCTCGTCGTCTTCGAGATCGGATCATTGTCAAACTGACTCGTCTGGACCGATCGGACGGCAGCGCCTTCGAATTCCTGGTTAGGAGCAGGCCATTCCACATTTTCCTGGTAGTGCCCATCTGCCTCCGCGGCGATATTATGAGGCTCCAGGAAGTGAGGATGTTTCTGCTGGAAACTTAGAATTGGTCTGTCCTGCTTGTCGCTCTTCAGCGAGAACTTCAACATAGCAAGACGCGAAGCTGCCATGGCTGGCGTCTCAGGTGACTTCTTGCCCGGCAACCAACGCAGCCAGAGGGCGCCCACGACCAGGACGACGATTCCGGCCGCAATTGCCATGGTCCCCTTACCGAGTTTCCGGCGCCCGCCTGCTTCGTCCACTGGAGGGGTCGCCTCTTTAAGGCCTAGCTGCTTTACGAGCGCACCGCCCAGCCGTTTCACGTCGTAGTCCCACCGCGTATCGCTGAGTTCGATTGCGTTGCGTCGGTGCAGGGCCCGAAGGTCGTTCGGCAGCTCTTTCTCTGCAGGCACTGTCGCTCCTCCGACGAGGACCGGAATCACCAGCACGCTCTCCCGCGCAAGTGCGGTGGTTACCTCGAGGCGCACGAAATCGCCCTCTTGATCGAGTCGGCGGCCTTGCTCTCCTGTCGCCGAGGTCCAGGTCGGACCGATCATGACGAGCATCGCGTCACATTGTGATAGGGCGCGGGCCAGTGCCTCGGGAAAGTCCACACCGGGTTCCAGGCCCTCGATGTCTCGAAAAAAGACGTCAGCGCCAAACCTCCTCTCGAGTGCATCAAGCAACCGCCCCGTTTGCCCTGCTGTATCGCCTCGCCGGTATGAGATGAAAACTCTAGGCATGGTCAGACCTGATCTAGTTCAAGGAGATCCCCGATTTTTTCCAGCAGCTAGAAGTGTGTACCGAGGCACTTTGAAAAACAAGGAGGTTTTTGCACTTTCGTCCCGAAACGACGCTAGACAAGCATCCGTTGAAGGGTGGAGCAGCAGCGGCACTGCGAGTGGCTTACGCCGCTGCTCCGCCGTGCGCAGCGCCTAAGCCGACGTTGAGTGAAATGGGTCTTTTGACTTCTCGCTCGAAGTGACTCCCGTACTCAGGCCCCTCTACGCCGCCGGACTCGTCTGTGTCGCCGCTGCAGCCGATGCGAGCGGCCCGAGTTCGATCGCTTGCGACGTACGCGACCGCGGCAGGTTCAGCATCGCCCTCACCTGCGGAAGCGCCGCCCGCATTGCAGTTTCTCCGGCCGCAATCAACTCTTGCGCCCGCTCGAAGCAATCGTAAGTAAAGCCGCTGACGTCGGGCTCAATCACCAGATTCGCGTCCTTCATCCATGACTCGGACAACTTTGATTGCGCAATGGAGAAGCACTGACCGATAACTTCGAAGACGTGCCGTGGAGGCCGGGCATCGCTCCATTGTCCACTGAGACACACGCCGATCACGCGGTCTGCTCCCATGCTCCGCAGCGGCGTAGTCGGGACGGCATACGCCAGCATGCCATCGATGTACGAGCGCCCGTCGATTTCGACCGGCAGGAACATCCCCGGATAAGCGCAACTCGCGCGGATCGGATCGACCAGCGCTCCCCTCGTAAACACCACGGCCTGCCCCGTGCGAAACTCAGTCGCCGTGATCGCCAGCGGAATCGCCAGCTCTTCGAAAGTGTGTTTCTTCAGCATGCGCTCGAACAGGCGCACCATGCGATCGCTGTTGCAAAATCCGTAGCGGGAAAGTGTCCAGCGGGCAAAGTCGCTGAATCGCAGCGTGCCCGCCATCGCCTCCAGTTCAGCAGCCGTCATCCCACCACAGTAGGCGGCACCGATGATCGCCCCGACACTGGTCCCGGCGACGTAGTCGATGGGGATATTTTCTTGTTCGAGGACTTTTAGTGCGCCGATATGCGCGATGCCACGGGCGAATCCGCCACCCAGAGCGAGACCTAAAGTCGAGCGGCGTGTTGACAGCAGCTGGTTGGGCGAACGTGTCAACTCGCGAGAAAACGCCCGGACCGACCGTACGATGCGATCCAAGTTGTTCAAGACCCCACCTCGTACCCGACAGCGGTACTCCGACCATCGGTCACCGCTTCATGGATGCTCTACCGTGATGCGATGATGCGGCATTTTTGCCTGCGAAAACAGTATCATCCCCACTACCCGGTGACACTCCGGTCAAATCCTGACTCCTGCCTCCAATGAACCCCATGGATCGGGAAAGTTGTCACCATCGGCAGACTCTGCCAAACTAGCCCTTTCTCTCTATTCCTCCCATGGTGCGAGAAACTTCGGCTGGCGGTGTGGTTCTCCGGAAGATGCGTGGCCGCTGGTATCTGGCGGTGATCGAGCCCCACATGGACCGCCCCAGAAAGAACATCAAACTCAGACGAGCGAAACGAACCCCCGCCGACGCCGAGCTCATCGCCCTGCCCAAGGGCTCTATCGATACCGGCGAGAAGCCCGAAGAAACCGCCCTGCGCGAGGTGCGCGAGGAGACCGGAGTTCGCGCCGACATGGTCGCCAAGCTCGCCGACATCAAGTACATCTATGTCCGCAACTGGGGCGATCGTGCCAAGGTCTTCAAGATCGTCAGCTTCTACCTGCTGCTGTACCGTTCCGGACGCCTGGGAAACATCGCTCCTGCCATGCGGGTCGAGGTGCAAAACGCCTTCTGGCTTCCGCTGGAAGAGGCTCCCTTAAAACTTAGCTACAAGGGTGAGCGCGAAATTGCCGAACGCGCACTCGCATACGTGAAAATCCACCCCGAGCTCGGAGACCATGCCCCAGACTCCTCACATTGAACGCCACTTTACTGCGGGCGAAGTGGTCCGCGACGTAGTCATCGGAATGTCCGACGGACTGACCGTGCCCTTCGCTCTCGCTGCCGGCATTTCGGGAGCGGTGGATAGCAGTCGCATCGTGGTCGTGGCAGGAATGGCTGAAATCGCAGCGGGCTCCATCGCCATGGGCCTCGGCGGATATCTCGCTGCCCGCAGCGATGCCGAGCACTACGATAGCGAGCGCAAGCGCGAAGAGCGCGAGGTGGAGGAGATTCCCGACGAGGAAGCGCGCGAAGTGCAAAACGTCTTCACCGACTACGGCCTCACTCGCGAAGAGGCCGAACCGGTCGTCGAGGCCCTCACCAAAAAGCCAAAAGAGTGGGTTGACTTCATGATGCGCTTTGAATTGGGTCTGGAAGAGCCCGATCCAAAACGGGCCGTGCGCAGTGCCGCCACCATTGCCGCCTCCTACATTGGAGGAGGCTTCATACCCCTCTCCCCCTACTTGTTTTTCCACAGTTCGCGCGAGGCGCTGGTGTGGTCGGCGGTGGTTACATTGCTGGCGCTCGCCGTCTTCGGCTATATCAAGGGCCGCTTCACCGGCTCCAAGCCTCGCCGGTCAGCGCTCCAAACTGTTGTAATTGGGGGACTTGCAGCGGGGGCCGCATTCCTCATCGCCAAAGCCATCTCCTAACCCGAATCAGGAAAACAAAATTGCGATTTTCATTGACTGAATGAGGACTCATTCAGTACTATTATCTCAACTTAATACGGCGCGCGCCGTTGCCATCCTCACCCCACATCTTACGGCGCGCGCTGATTGTATTTTGAGGCCGTTTTTATTGAGAGGAGAGCCGAATTGAATAGCCATCTTCCTCTTCTTCGCATTTATCGGCGGTCATCCCCAGTCGTTCATCCTGAGCTGGCCACATCGCACAATCGAAGTTCGTAAACCTTCGTAGCATGCATTGCGTCTGAATCAATGAAGCACCCGTCCGGCTGAATTCTGCCGGCAAGAACTTTGGAGCGCTTGAGCATCCATGCACAAACGAATCGATAAGGTCGCAGTCCTGGGCGCGGGCACCATGGGCGCCCGCATCTCCGCGCACCTGGCCAACGCCGGTGTTCCCTCTTACCTGTTTGACATCGTTCCCCCCGACGCCGATGGTCCTGCGCGCAACCGCATTGCCGCCGCCGGTAAAGAAGCCGCGATGAAGTCCAAGCCCGCTGCCTTCTTCAAGCCATCGCTCGAATGCCTCGTCACCACTCGGCAACTTTGAAGACGACCTCCAGAAGCTCTCTGAAGTTGACTGGATCATCGAGGCCGTCATCGAAGACCTCGACCTGAAGCGCGAATTGCTGCGCAAGGTTGACGCCGTCCGCAAACCCGGAACCATCATCACCACCAACACCAGCGGACTGCCCGTCGCCAAGATCGCCGAGGGCTTCTCCGACGACTTCCGCCGCTGCTGGTTCGGCACGCATTTCTTCAACCCGCCGCGCTACATGCGGCTGCTGGAAATCATCCCCACCGCGGACTCTGATCCCGCCTTGATGCAGACCATTGCAGACTTCTGCGATCTGCACCTCGGCAAGAGCGTCGTCCGCGCGAAGGACACGCCCAACTTCATCGCCAACCGCATCGGCACCTTCTCCGCGCTGAATGTCATGCGCATCATGCAGGAGATGGACCTCACTATCGAGGAAGTGGATGCGCTCACCGGCACCGTCCGTCGGCTGGCCCAAGATGGCTACCTTCCGGCTCGCCGACCTTGTCGGCCTCGATGTTCTCGGACACGTCGTGCGCAACGCCACCACCAACATTCACGACGAGCGCGGCGATCTCAAGCTGCCAGCCTTCTTCGTCGAAATGCTCAATCGCAAATTGCTCGGCGACAAGACCAGAGGCGGCTTCTACAAGAAGCAGAAGGGCCCCGAAGGCGAGCAGCGCCTGGCTATCGACTGGAAGACGCTCGAATATCGCCCGCTGCAGAAAGCCAAATTCGCCTCTGTCGAAATGGCGAAAAACGTCGAGGATCTGCCCGAGCGCTTGAGAATGCTGATCGCGCCCTCCAAAGACAAGGCAGCCCAGTTCCTCTGGACGGTTATCTCGGAGCTCTGGACCTACGCCGCCAACCGCATTCCCGAGATCGCCGATTCTGTCGTCGAAATTGATCGCGCCATGAAGACCGGCTTCAACTGGGAGCTGGGCCCCTTCGAGTTGTGGGACGCCGCCGGCGTCGCCCAGACGGTCGAGCGCATGAAGAAGGAAGGCAAGCCCGTCGCTGCCAACGTCGAAAAGCTGCTGGCCGCGGGCAAGACGAGTTGGTACAAGGATGACCCCAAGACCGCCAGCGGCCGCAAGTACTTTGACGTCGCCAGCGGCGACTACAAGCCCGAAGAAGTTCCCGCCGGTGTCTGGTCCGTCACGGTCGCGAAGAAAGCCAACGGCGTGGTCAAAAAGAATGCCGGGGCCTCACTGATCGATCTTGGTGACGGTGTCGGCTGCATCGAGTTCCACTCCAAGATGAACGCCTTGGGCGGCGACATCGTGTCCCTGATCACCCAGACCATGAAGGGCGGCGCTGGAAGCGACAACTTCGACGCCTT
This sequence comes from uncultured Acidobacteriaceae bacterium, assembly GCA_963758255.1. GTDB lineage: Bacteria > Acidobacteriota > Terriglobia > Terriglobales > Acidobacteriaceae > DASRAA01. Next base: position 173,574 of record CAVWUX010000001.1, on the reverse strand, counting down.
CGTCATCACCAACGACGCGGGCAACTTCTCCGTCGGCGCCAACATCATGATGCTGCTGATGGCGGTGCAGGAGCAGGAGTGGGACGAAGTCGATATGGCCATCCGTCAGTTCCAGAACATGACCCAGGCCATCAAGTTCTCGCCTAAGCCGGTCGTCGTCGCCCCGTTTGGCATGACGCTCGGTGGCGGCACTGAGATCACTTTGCACGCCGCTGCCCGCCAGCCTCACGCCGAACTTTATGCCGGACTGGTCGAAGTCGGCGTCGGCCTGCTCCCCGGTGGCGGCGGGTGCAAAGAGATGACCATCCGCGCCATCCACAAGGCCACGCACATCCGTCCGCAGGGCCGCGGCGAAAGTGTCGAACTCATGGAAGCCATGAAGCAGGCATTCGAGACCGTCGCCATGGCCAAAGTCTCGACCTCGGCCATGGAGGCGCGCAATCTCGGCTTCCTTTCGCCCGGTGACAACATCACTATGAATAGAGACCGAGTGCTCAGCGACGCCAAGGAGCGTGCGCTCGAACTAGTACACGAAGGCTATCGTCCGCTCACCATGCGCAACGACATTCCGGCGCCTGGCGAAAGCATCCTGGCGACGCTAAAGATGGGCGTGCACATCATGCGCTCGGGCGAGTTCATCAGTGACCACGAGGTCAAGATCGCCGGCAAGGTCGCGGAAGTTCTCTGCGGCGGCGAAGTCAACCCTGGCACTCTGGTCAGCGAACAGTACCTGCTCGACCTGGAGCGCGAGGCCTTCAAATCGCTCGCCGGCGAAAAGAAGACGCAGGAGCGCATTCAGTACACGCTGAAGACTGGCAAGACCCTGAGGAACTAGAGGTTTCGTGGCGAACTGATCCCCGACACGATCTGAGACGTTGATCTGCCGAGAGAGCCGCGACCACGATGATGCTAGCCCCCAGAGGGGCGATAGAGATTAGCCCAGCGCTTCAGCGCTGGGTCGGGTGCATCTAAAGAATTGGAGTCCCGGCAGGGACGGCAGATGTTCTCTAGGGATAGGTAGCAGGGTCGTCGAGCCCGCGCTGCGGGGGGCACAAGAAGATTAACCATGTGGTTACGTTACCGAAATAGCAGAATACCGAAAATAGTACAGAATCCGTCCCGTAACTCCTTACGCAGGAGATGGATACGTATAAACCATTTGGAATCTGTTGGATGCGAACAATTTTCTCCCAAATCATTGATTCTAAACAACCGTGAATCACGTTTTTTCACAATGTGGCGCGCGAAATGCTGCAATGCGAATTCAGCAACGTGGTTAGCTGCTAGTTACCAGTTGTCAGTTACCAGTTACGGAGCTTCTAATGCGTGAAGTCGTAATCGTGTCCGCCGTCCGCACCCCGGTCGGCAAGGCCTACAAAGGAACCCTGCGCGCCACCCGTCCCGACGACTTGGCCGCCTTCGCCATCAAAGGCGCCCTTGGGAGGGTCCCCCAGCTCGATCCCAAGGAGATCGAAGACGTCATCCTCGGTTGCGCTATGCCGGAAGCCGAGCAGGGCATGAACGTCGCCCGCATCGCCTCCCTGCGCGCCGGACTGCCGGTCGAGATCTCGGCCATGACCATCAATCGCTTCTGTTCGTCAGGCCTGCAGGCGATTGCCATGGGCGCCGAGCGCATCATGGCCGGTGGAGCCGAGGTCGTGGTGGCTGGGGGTGTCGAGTCAATGACGATGATCCCCATGGGCGGCAACAAGGTTTCGGCGAATCCTTGGCTGGTGGCGAACTACCCAGACTCGTACTTGTCGATGGGACTGACCGCCGAACGCCTGGCCGTGCAATGCAAGATCTCTCGCGAACAGGCCGACCAGTTCTCCGTTGACAGCCACAAGAAAGCCATCGCCGCCATCGATGCCGGCAAATTTGACGACGAGATCGTGCCCGTGCCCGTCAGCTTCACCACTCCGAACGGCAGCAAGCCCAAGCGCACGGAGATCATCTTCAAAATGGATGAGGGCCCCCGCGCCGACACCTCGCTGGAGGCCCTGGCGGCCCTCAAGCCTGCCTTCCACATGAAAGGCTCGGTCACCGCAGGCAACTCGTCGCAGATGTCCGATGGTGCGGCGGCAGCCATTGTGATGTCCGCCGAGCGCGCCAAGGCGTTGGGGTTGAAGCCCCTGCTGCGCTACGTCAGTTTCGCCACGGCCGGATACAAGCCGGAAGAGATGGGACTGGGCCCGGTATTTGCTATTCCAAAAGCCCTGAAGCTGGCGGGACTGAAGCTGACCGACATCGACGTGATCGAACTGAACGAGGCGTTCGCGGCGCAGTCGCTGGCCGTGATCCAGGAAGCCGGGCTCGACCCGGCGCTGGTCAACCCCAACGGTGGAGCGATTGCGCTCGGGCATCCCCTGGGGTGCACCGGCGCCAAGCTGACCGCCAGCATCGCCCGCGAGTTGCAGCGCCGCAAGGCCCGCTACGGCATGGTCACCATGTGCGTCGGCGGAGGCATGGGTGCAGCGGGCATTTTCGAGAATTTGCAGTAGGACGCTCTTCGCCCTTCGCCCTTCGCTAAGACAGGTTGGTCTTGCGGGGTTGGCGAAAAGCGAACAGCGAAAAGCGAAACAAGACTTTACGAATTCCGAGACGAGTGAGGAACCATGGCCACAACAACGGTAGCTCCCAAGACGAAACTCACGGGCGGAAGTTTTCTGCTCGAAGACCACAACCTGCAAGACGTCTTCACTCCTGAAGACTTCAACGAAGACCAGCAGATGATTGCCAAGCTCGCCAACGAGTTTGCGGTCAACGAACTCCTCCCTGCCGTCGAACAGATCGAGCACAAGGACTGGCAGATCACCCGCGACCTCCTCAAAAAGGGCGCCGAGATGGGCCTGACCAACGTTGACGTTCCGGCCGAGTATGGCGGCTCCGAGATGGACAAGATCTCCTCGGCCATCATCGCCGACCAGATCGCCAAGTGCGGCAGCTTCGTCGTATCGATGGGCGCGCACGCCGGCATCGGCACCCTGCCGCTCGTCTTCTTCGGCAACGAAGCACAGAAGAAAAAATACCTGCCGCGGCTGGCCTCGGCTGAAATCATCGGCGCCTATGCGCTCTCGGAGAGCACCAGCGGTTCCGACGCGCTCAACAGCCGCACCAAGGCTGTCCTCTCGCCCGACGGCAAGCACTACATCCTCAACGGCGAGAAGATGTGGATCACCAACGCCCACTTCGCCGACCTGTTCACCATCTTCGCCAAGGTTGACGGCGAGAAGTTCACCGCCTTCCTGGTCGAGAAAGACTTCCCCGGCTTCTCCGTCGGCGCAGAAGAGAAGAAGATGGGCATCCGCGGCTCGTCCACCGCTCCTCTCATCCTCAACGACTGCAAGGTGCCGGTCGAGAACGTGCTCGGCGATATCGGCAAGGGGCACATCATCGCGTTCAACATCCTCAACGTGGGCCGCTTCAAGCTGGGCGCGGGCTGCGTCGGCGGAGCGCGCACCTCGTTGCAGAACGCTATCGCTTACGCCAAAGAGCGCAAGGCGTTCGGCAAGTCGATCTCTGACTTCGGCCTCATCCGCGAAAAGCTCGCGCAGATGGCGGTTGGCATCTATGCCGGTGAGTCGATGGTCTATCGCACCGTCGGCATGATGGAAAACGCCATGCCCGAAGGCGAGAAGAGCAGCGAAGTCATACGCAAGGCGATAGAGGAGTATGCGGTCGAGTGCTCCATCATCAAGGTTGCGGGCTCCGAGATGCTCGATTTCGTCGTTGACGAGACGGTGCAGATCTACGGTGGCTACGGCTTCGTCGAGGAGTATCCGGCCGAGCGCGCCTATCGCGACTCGCGCGTCAACCGCATCTTCGAGGGCACCAACGAAATCAACCGCCTCATCATCACCGGGTGGCTGCTCAAGCGCGCCATGAGCGGACAGCTTGCGTTGCTGCCGGCCATCAAGAAGACGATGGACGAGGTAATGGCCGGGCCGTCATTCGAGGAACTGGAAGGCACCCTGGCAGCGGAACAGAAAATCGTTAGCAATGCTAAGAAACTTTCCATGCTCGTCGCCGGTGCGGCTTCGCAGAAGTACATGCAGAAGCTCGCCGATCAGCAGGAAATCATGGGCGCGATTGCCGACATGGTGATCGAGTCGTTTGCCATGGATTCCTGCGTGCTGCGCGCGCGGAAGTTTGTCGAAGCCAATGGCGAGCAGAAGAGCGCTCTCGTGACCGCGATGACGCAAATCTACATCGCGGGCGCAATGTCGAAGCTGGAAGCTGCGGCAAAGAAAGTGATCGCGGCCGTGGCCGAAGGCGACATGATGCGCACCCAGATCGCTATCGTCCGTCGCCTGGTGAAGTTCGAGCCCGTGAACGTGATCGGCTTGCAGGAACAGATTGCAGCGCGCGTGCTCGAGACCGGCAAATATGTAACGACCTAGGAGCCAGCTAAACACAGGGGCACAGAGACACTGGGAAAATTAGGGTCATTCTCTGTGCTTCAGTGCCTCTGTGTTTAGTTTCTCGTGTCCCTCCCACGGATTCTGCCAGGGGTTGAGTGTTTACTTGCGGCCTAACGGTGCGAGTTGTAGGATTTCCATATGAGCGACGTAGTTACCGGACTGCGACAGGTGATTCAGGACATGGTCGCTCCCGATCTCAAGGCCATGTTGTCGCGGCAGGAGCCTCTACGGAAGCAGCATGAATCCATGCAGAAACAGATGGAAGTCCAGCACGACGCGGTGGTCAAGACCATCGAGGCTTTCAGGGCCGAGATGCGATCTGAGTTTGCCGCTCTTCGCGCCAACAACCAGCTCGAAGTGCTACGGCAGGTCTCCCCACTGAGCGAGCGGTTGGCGGTCGAGAAGAAAGCCTAACGAACCTCTTCCTCAGACTTCTTCCGAATCTCTTCCATCACCGAAGCGATGAGTTCCTTCGCATCCGTGATTCCCTTCATCACAATCTGAATATCCATCGCGGGCTTCCCCAATTGCCTCGCACTCTGACAATAGACGCCGTGCTGACCTACCATCGTGAGCGCATCGGTCAACGAGTCGAGCGCAACCGCCAATCGCCCTCGAGCTACACCCATGCGGAATTCGTAATGTTCCAGCTCTTCACGCTTCTCATCCAGTACGCTCATAGGTTCGATTGTAACGTCTGCCGCGAACGTGAATAATAGGGTCGCTGCCATCGTCGCAAGAATGGGACTTCAAAAGGAGAGTGCAATGCAAAAGAGCCGTGCTTATTTCGTCGCCTTGATGATCGCAATCGTTGCCGTCGGGCTCGCTGCCCAGGAAAAGAAGCCGCCGCTAAGCCCGCCCGGAACCGCCTCGGTGAAGTTCGATAACGGCAAGACCATCACGATCGACTACAGCCGCCCCTCGATGCGCGGCCGCAAGATCTTCGGAGGCTTGGTTCCCTACGGCCAGATCTGGCGCACCGGCGCCAATGCGGCAACCATCCTCAAAACCGATGTCGATCTGATGATCGGCGGGGCCAGCGTTCCCGCGGGAAGCTATACGCTGTACACGATCCCTAACGAGTCCGGGTGGAAGCTGATTATCAACAAACAGACCGGCCAGTGGGGTACGGCGTATGACGAGAAACAGGACCTCGCCCGAGTTGACATGAAGGTTTCGAGCCACGCATCGGCGACGGAGGAGTTCACCATCTCGTTCGACAAGACCGGCGCAAGTGCTGCCACGCTGAAATTGGACTGGGCCAACACCACCGCCAGCGTCGACGTCAGCGAGAAGAAATAGCGCGAGCAGAACTCGAAGGTGGGGCGGGGACGATCTTCGTCCCTCCTTTCGTTCTACCCATCCTGGTTTGCTGAAGCTCTAGGCCGTCAGTTTCGGCCAGTTCGCCGACGGTTCGAACTCAACGCCAAACTTCTCGCGAAGGCACGATCGCAGCTCCGCTTCGCCCTGCAGCATCCGTTCCTCGCGCTGGCCATTTCGAGTAACGATCAACCGCATTCCCGCCAGCGTCATCCGCCCGTCTTGCGTCGCCCTAGAGCAGATGCGGCGGCGCGTAAATCCTGAATCGGGCGAGGTCTGTTGGTATTCGTTCATCACCTCGAAGTCTGAAAGCTGGCGTGGGATGTCGGTGAAACGGTAAAGGGGAACTCTTCCATCATCGTCCTGTTTGAACAGTTCCCAGCTTCCGTTCTCATTCGCAACTCCAAAAAGCTTTTCGTTCTGACTCGAACTCGCTCCAAGCGAGAGCGGCAGCGGATCCACAAACGACTCACCAAAACCCACATCAGCGAGCCAGTTATCTTCGAATGTGACCTTAAGTAGCATGTGATCAAAATCGGGACCGAAGCCGCCGTCATCGCGACGCACTCTCGCCGAGAGCATTCGGACCGTGAACCCCATCGCTGTGAGCAGGCCGTGAAACAGGCCGTTCAGCTCGTAGCAGTAGCCGCCCCGGCCGCGCCTGACAACCTTGTCGTACAACAGTTCCGGCTCAAGCCTGATCGGATTGCCCAACGGGATATCGAGGTTCTCGAAAGGGACCGTGAACAGGTGCTGGCGATGCAGATCGCGCAGGGTCGCGGGTGACGGGTCGCGTGGTCCGTCGTACTGAATGCGACGGAGATACGCTTCGATGTCCATGCTCACACCGGTAATTCTTCCTGCGTCCATCCGGCTTCGGTGGCTTTCGGCTCGGCTGTCAAGTCGAGTACGAGATTCTCCAGCACCATCCGTTTGCTGACGGGATTCGACCTTAACGCCAGGTCGGCGCGCGCGATGCGCCGAATTGCATTGGTCAGTTCTCGTCTCGACTTGTAGCGCCGGGCCTGCCGGATGACGTCTTCCGCCGCAAACGGCGGCAGCCGGAAGCCCTGCCACAGCGCCTGCCACAAAGCCCGCGTGTCGCGGACATTGCGCTCGAAGATCACCAGCATCTGCCGGAAGGTGCGCGAGAGCATGTAGAGATGGCCGATGGCGGCCTCTTCGCCATCGCCGCTGTTCAGGATGGCATCGAGAACTGCCAGGGCACGCCCGCGATCGCGGGCCGAGATCGCGTCGGTCAGCTCGTAGAACGACCGCTGCTTGGCAGCTAGCACCATGGTTTCCACGTCGCCGAGAGTGATGCGTTTCTTGTCGCCCACGAAAAGCACAAGCTTTTCAAGCTCGTTGGCGATCATCATCATGTCACCGCCGAGCGAATCCACGAGTTCACGCGCGGCGTCGGCATCAAGCTTCACCCCGCCGTTATTGGCGGCCTCAATGGCCCACTTCACGGCATCGCCTTCGTCCACTCGCGCAAATTCCAGCACCGTGCAATACTCGCCCAGGGTCTCGCGGATGCGCTCGTAGCGGTCTTTGTCCTGCAACTCCATGCGGCGGACGTCCGCGGGAATGCTGATGTGATCGGCCACGAACACCACCAGCGCGTCGGGGTTGGGATTCTTGAAATAGTCTTTGATGGCGGCGAACTCGTCAGCGTGCTTGCCGCGAGTGTAGAGGCTCTTCACCCCACGGATGAAAAAGACTTGGAACGGTGCCATCAGCGAAGGCGTGCGTGCCCGGTCCAATACCTGTTGTAACTCGACCTCTCCCAAGTCCATGTCGTAAACGCTAAGCTCACGCACGTCGGCTGGAACCAGTTGTTGCAGAACGGCATCGCGGCAGCGCTTGCGAAAGAACGCCTCGTCGCCGACAAAGACGTAGCCGGGCGCCAGTTTGCGGGCCTGCACGTCGGCAACAAACCGGTCTGAGGCGGCGAAACTGCGCACTAATAGGCCTCCAAAATGTTGCTCACCAGCGACTTTGCGAACTCTCTGGCGATGCGCAGAAACGCGGGATTCGACTCGTCAAAGAAACTACTGACATCGCGAGAGACCTGGTACTGTTCGCGGTATATGTAGTTCGGGTTCGCCCACAGTGTCTTACCCGCTTTATTAACGAGCGAGACCTTGGCCCCTACGGTGATCAACGACGACGAAATGCGCCCGGTAACCGAATCGTAGGTCAACGGAGAGTTTGCAGTGTAATTGACCGTCCCTCGGAGTGTCGCATCGGCGGTACCGTCGTTCGTCGTCACGATGCGGTAGTTGGTCCGGCTGCGTAATTCCTGGACTACGGCGGCGGTCACGGTCTGCTCCACGCGAAATGTCTGGGTCGTGTTGTCGAACATGGGCACATAGAGCGTGTGAATGTTGTCGGGCAAACGCACCGCGTGGCCACTGGTATGGTAGCCGCAGCCGGTGCTCCCGAGCAGTACGACCAGGCAAGCCAGCACGACCATCGAAGCAGCGAGGCGAAATGTCATCACTGCACAGTCCCGCGCGGACGTCCAGGTATCAGGGACTCAGCGCACTCCACCGCAGCCACCGCGGCCACCCGCAGATTGTCGGCCGAGGCCCAGATCCAGAATCCGTTATCACGCTCCGAGTCCCTCCGAACCGTCACTTGAATGCTCTCTTGCCCAGCCGCGTTGACGTTGCTGGGCGAGTCTTCGCCTCCCGGGGACACGTTGATGTGCTCGCCGGAGAGGATCCCGGTCAACTCGTCGACCTTCGGCGTCCGCTCCAACTCAATGTAGAGCGAGAACGCGTGTCCGTGGAAGATCGGCGCCTGTATCAGCATCAGGGAAGGTACGGCCGCTTTGCCGTGGACGATGATCCGGAAATCGTCACGGATGCGCTTCTCGATCGCCTCCAGGGACGGCACGCAATTGCTGCCGTAGCGATCAATCAAGTTGAACGCCACCTGGGAATCGAAAACCGTCTTGGGCAATTGCTGGAACGAGAGTAGGTTCACGGTTTGCTCGTGAAGCTCGTCCATGCCCCGCTTGCCGCGCTCGGAAGCAGGTTCAAACACGGTGGCAATCGCCCGCGACACCTTCGCCGCCGCACTTGCCCGGAGCAGCACCAGGGCCAACACCATGGCTGCGGGATGCGCGATCCTCACCGGGGCACCCGCAAGATCGAGCCGGGGTACGATGCCGATTTCCCGTTCTACCCAGGGGGCACGTAGCTCCACGCCCGGCTGTCCCGCCAGTCCATACGAAAGATCGATAATGTCGCTGCCCGCCTTCTTCGCCATGCTCCAGGTGTTACGGGTAAAGTTCTCCTCTGAGGCAAAGAACGTGAAGTCAACTCCGTCCATGTGCTCGGGCAGGACACTCTGAATGAAAGTCGGCTCGTCACCCACCGCCTCCAGTTGGCCGAGGGACTCGTCGTCGTCAAGGAGGCGAATGTCATGCGCCGGAAAATTGCGGTCGCTGAGAACATCTTTCAGCTCGCGGCCTTTGAGGCTGGCGGCTCCGACAATGGCGACGCGGAACAGTCCACCCCAGCTTCCGGCCTCGGGATGCGCTCCTGAGGGGCTCTTGGGATCATTCTTCATCAAGCGTGAGAGGCCTCGTCCTGCGGGGGAGGCGGCGGCAGAGTAGGCCGCCGTAAGACAAAAGACAGCCGCGCCAGCACACCGGCCAGGGTGTACACCAGCGCGATCAGGAACAGCACGTACCGCGAGAAAAACCAGCCCAGCGCTATGATTCCCCCGAAAGCGATGATCCAGCGGAAATTCCGTGGCTTCCCCAAGTTCAGCTCCTTGAAACTATAGAACCGCCAGGTGCTTACCATCAGGAAGGCGATGGCGAAAACGAAAACTGCCCAGCCAATCGAAAGCCACCAAACTTGCAGCGGATTTCCGCCGACAAGGTGGACCAGCGCCGCCACCACGCCTGCGCCCGCCGGGATCGGCATGCCCACAAAATACTTCTTGCCGGGGCGTCCCGGATTGGAAGGCTGTGGGTTCGTCTGAATGTTGAAGCGCGCCAGGCGAGCGGCTCCCGCCATCAGGAATACGAAGGTGGCAATCGCACCCAACTGGATGACCTTGCTGCGAAGGTCGGAATCGTCCATGACCGGCAGCGAGCGAAACCCCCACAGCCAAGCCAGGATCGCGGGTGCTATTCCGAAGGCGATGACATCGGCCAGCGAATCGAGTTCGCGGCCAAAGGCGCTGACGGTGTTGGTCAGTCGGGCGATGCGCCCATCGAGTCCGTCAAACAGGATGGCAAAGCCAATGGCCTTGGCCGCCTGATCGAAGTGCCATGGATCGCCGGCAGTGCCCAGAATTGCTTGTGAAATCGCATAGTAGCCGGCTGCGATATTGATCGCCGTGAACAAGGATGGCAGTATGTACAGGCCCTTGTGCCTGGGTCGCGGACGAGAGGCTTCGTGCTGGGACTCCGCCGCATGATCGCTCATCTCGCCTCCGCTGTGCTGGGCGAGACCGGCATTGCGCTGGGTACATGGGCCATTGCGAGTACCGACGAACCTCCAGCGACATGATCGCCGACTTTGACCCGGATCTCCGCCCCAACCGGAAAGACCACGTCAACCCGCGAGCCAAACTTGATCAGCCCCACCCGCTCGCCTCGTGCCACGTGGTCCCCGACCTTTTTGCTGAACACGATGCGGCGCGCCAGTAATCCTGCGATCTGTTTGAAAACGACGGTCCCAACCTCACCATGCACGGTGACGACATTCTGCTCGTTCTCTTCGGCTGAAATCGCTCCCATGGCGTTGCCGAACTTGCCGCGCTTGTACTTGACGTCGGTGATTACGCCCGCGATCGGCGAGCGGTTCACGTGCACATTGAACACGTTCAGAAAAATGCTGATACGAGTGTGGGACTCGCCATTCAATCGGGTAGCAGAGATGTCCGTCACCTTGCCATCGGCGGGTGAGACAATGGCGCTTTCCGCCGAGGTTATCTGCCGCTCAGGATCGCGGAAGAACCATAGAAAAAAGACGGCCAGTAGCAGTGGAAACACTGCCAACACAGGGTGGATAAACCACCCCAGAAGCAGGCCAACTGTAACAAAAGCCAGTCCGTAGTAGTAGCCGTCACGCACCATGAGTATCTGGATGAATTATAGAACCTCGGGTAGAACGGTGTTGTGTGTCAGTGGCCCGGACCCCGGAGACTGGGATGGAGCTATTGGAGTTCCGCTGGGATACCCACTTTGGAATGCCGTCGGCGATGGATCGATAAGACTTCGGCGTGACGATTAAGAGAGCGGCTCTTATCGCCGTGAAGACCACCTAATGCTCAGTTAAACGACCTGGTGGCTGTTCCGGAACTGCTGTTCCAGGGATTCCATCTGGTCTTTCAGGCGGAGCTTCAGCTTCTTCAATCGCACTTCCTCAAGTTTCTCGTCCTCACTGAGATACTTCTTGGTGATGAGGGCTTCGAGCCGCTGAGAATACTGCGAGTGCTCTTCCAACAATTTGCGGAAATTTTCGTTGCTGGCGAGAAGCTGGTCGCGAACCTGAGTTGCCATTCAGTGAACCTCCGGGAGTACGACAAACCAAAACGCTAGCACACGTGCATTTGGGCTTCAAGATATTTTGTCACAATCCTGCAGCCCAATGCGCAGAAGCAGAGCGTCTTCGGCGGGGTCTGGATAGTAGTTTTTCCGGCGCCCATCCAGTCTAAATCCAATGCTTTCATAGAGTCGCAGGGCTGGCCGGTTGGATTCGCGAACCTCCAGAATAACCGAAGCCGCGCCAGCCGTCCGAGCTTCCGCCAGCGCCCCCCGGACCAAAAACGACCCGACCCCGCGTCGCCGGTACTGCTCCTCCACAATGACGTTCTCAATCTCCCATTCATCAGGAAGACACCGCGCAATGATAAGCCCCAGGACTGGCGATTCCGCCGACTCTTCGGCGACGAGCGCAATCCGAGTCTGAGCGTTCGCAGCGAAAAGTGCCTCGTATTGTGCGATGCTCCAATGCGCCGCCGTCTCAGCCTGTCGTTCAAGTTGGATCATGTCCGGAATGTCAATGGGAGTGGCTCGACGAAGTTGCATGGAGTCAGCACTTCGGCGGCGAGTACAGTTCGGCATCCGAGCGACGAATGTAATTCGCGTCAAGTGTGGCTGGGTCGGCGATGTCGCCCGAAAGAAGTTTGCGGAGACCGATGCGTCCGATGGCATCCGCCTGCAGTGGCGGCACCAGCGCTACGTCCCATCCCGTGGCAACAAGCGCCTCGGCAATCTTCGGAGAGGGCGTCACTACACGAGCTCCGGGAGAACCACGCTGCGCCAGAAATTCGGCCAGCTTCGGCAGAGATTCCCGCACCAGTTGAGCTGCCTGTTTGCGCAACAGATATTCGCCGACGTACAACTCTCCGCGGCCGGCGTCGAGAACCGCGGTGACAGCTTCGCCTTCGTGACCGTACGTGACGGCAAGAGCTTCGAGCATCGAAACCGCTGCCAGTGGCTTTTGAAGCACCTCGCAGAGCGCCTTGGCCGTGGACAGTCCCACCCGCAATCCGGTGAACGACCCTGGACCATCGACAGCCACCAGCCCGTCGAGTTGCGATTTGGTGGTTTGGGCCCGAGAAAGCAAATCGGCGATACACGGCATTAGTCGAGCCGAATACGTGCCCCCTTCGAGAGCGCCGAGTTCGAGCACCTCGAAGCCGGCCGCATCTCCCCGACCGAGCGCGACGCTTCCGTTGCGACCCGAAGTGTCAATCGCAACAATAAGCATCGTCAGGCGCCGTGGCTCGCATCTTCCACCAATTCGAGCAACACGCCGCCGGCACTGGAGGGATGCACGAAAACATAACGGTGTCCCCCTGCGCCGACCTTGATTTCATTGGAGATGAGCCGGGTACCAGCGGCCTTCAGACGCTCGACCGTACCGGCGAGGTCGGCCACGTGCAGAGCGACGTGGTGCAGCCCTTCACCGCGCTTCTCGAGGAACTTCGCGATGGCAGATTCGGGCGACGTCGGCTCCAGCAACTCGATGCGGCTCTCGCCCACCGGCACCATCGCCAGACGCACCTTTTCGGCCTCGACGGTTTCTTCGGGCATGACCTCGAGCCCGAGCTTCTCGTAGAACTTCCGGGCTTCTGCCAGCGACTTCACCGCAATGCCAAGATGATCGATTTGCGTCATGCGCGCTTCCCCAGTTCCCCTACGATCTCTTCCACCAAAGAATACGGATCGCGTTTGTGTTCGGCAACCTCCGCAGCAATGCGGTCAACCTCGCCATCGCCAAAATAATCGTTGACGACGCGAGCGAAAAGCGCGTCTCGCAACATTTCGGCGATACGCTTGCGCCAGTTTTCGACGCGCCGGCGGCGCCCCAAATCGCCCTGGCTCAGATATGAGCGGTAACTTTCGACGGCCTGCAGCACCTCGGGTATGCCAGTTCCATCACTCGCTACTGTTTTTACAATCGGCGGCGTCCAGTTGTCCTTGCGCATGGCTAGCGACTGCATGGCACGAATTTCACGCTCCACGCGCTCAGCGCCTTCGCGGTCCGACTTGTTGATCACGAAGACGTCAGCGATCTCCATGATTCCAGCCTTGATCGTCTGCACATCGTCGCCCATGCCCGGAACGAGCACAACAACGGTCACGTCAGCCAGGGACACGATGTCCACTTCATCCTGGCCCACGCCAACGGTCTCGATCATGACCAGGTCGCGTCCGCTGGCGTCGAGCACTGTCGCGACGTCGGCAGTCGTGCCGGCCAGTCCACCGAGCGAGCCGCGCGTGGCCATGCTGCGGATGTAGATGCCAGGATCGGCGTAGTGCGACTGCATGCGTATGCGGTCGCCGAGAATCGCGCCCCCGCTGAACGGGCTGGTGGGATCGACGGCCACTATGCCGATGGTCTTGCCCTGCCTGCGATACTCGCGCGCGATCTGGTCGGCCAGCGTGCTCTTGCCTGCGCCGGGCGAACCTGTCAGGCCAAGCAGCACTGCGTTGCCGCTGAAGGGAAACAGCGCCTTGAGCAGCTCCGTGGACTCGGCAGTGCGGTCTTCGACGATAGAGATAGCACGTGCCAGAGCGCGCGGATTGCCATCGCGCACGCGGGTGACGAGTTCCTGGATGTGGCCGGTGTTGGTCAATGTGGGTAGAGCTGGCCTTCAGGCCAGCGTTAAGACTGTCTAACTTTTTGTCATTCCGAGCGGGCTTTCGCCCGCGAGGAATCTGCTTTTTCGCCGCCGCTAGTCCTTCAGTATCTGCCGCGCAATCACCAGCCGCTGAATCTCGCTGGTTCCCTCGCCGATGGTGCACAGCTTCACGTCGCGATAAAACTTTTCCGCCGGATAATCCTTGATGAACCCGTAGCCGCCGTGAATCTGCACGCATTCATTGGCGCAGCGCACTGCGACCTCGCTGGTGTAAAGTTTCGCCATCGACGACTCCTGCGTCGTCTTCATGCCCGCGTCCTTCATGGCGGCGGCGCGATGCGTCAGCAGACGCGCGGCATCGATCTCGGTCGCCATGTCGGCCAGCTTGAATCCAATCGCCTGGAACTCGCTGATTGCCTTGCCAAACTGCTTGCGCTGCTTGGCATACTTCACCGCCGCTTCGTACGCGCCCTGCGCCATGCCGAGTCCCAACGCAGCAATGGATATGCGGCCGCCATCAAGCACGCGCATGGCGTCGATGAATCCGTCGCCCTCTTTTCCCAGCAGGTTCTCCGCGGGGATCTCGCAGTCCTCGAAGATCAGTTCGGAGGTATCGCTGGCGCGCAGGCCAAGTTTGTTCTCTTTCTTCCCAGCACGAAATCCCTTGGTTCCCTTCTCCACTACAAAAGCCGAGAGTCCGTGGGTGTGCGCCGTTCTATCGGTGACGGCGACGACCACGGCCACATCCGCGTAGTGCCCATTGGTGATAAAGGTCTTGGTGCCGTTCAACACCCACATATTTCCGTTGCGAGTGGCCGAGCAGCGTGCTCCTCCGGCATCGGAACCCGATCCCGGCTCGGTCAAACCCCATGCTCCGAGGAACTCGCCCGTCGCCAGCTTGGGAATGTACTTGCGCTTCTGCTCTTCGTTGCCGGCGACAAAAATGTGATTGCTGCAAAGCGAGGTGTGTGCGGCGACGATGATCCCAACCGACCCATCGACGCGCGACAGCTCTTCGATGGCGGTGACATACTCGACGTAGCCCATGCCCGAGCCGCCGTATTCCGCCGGGAAAACAATGCCCAATAGACCAAGCCGGCCGAGTTCCTTCACGGTTTCGACCGGAAATTCGCTGGCTTCGTCCCACTTCATGACGTTGGGCGCGATCTCGCGCTCGGCGAATTCGCGCACCATCTTCTTTAGTTGCAGCTGTTCATCCGAGAGCTGGAAATCCACGGGAACCTCCGCTACTCCGCATCCGCGACTCATCTAGAGAGCACGCAGCGAGTAGTCGAAACTAGTGATTATCCCACACAGGCAACCGCGGAAGAAACGCCGATTATCGCACCACCACTGGCAGCACGATGCTCGAAGGCGCGTCCTTGGAGCGGTAAATCTTCTGCGTTGCCTTCCCGTAATCCGCATCGGTGGCCTTGTAGATGTTGTCCACGAACTTCTGGGGATTGCGATCGTACAGCGGGAACCAGGTACTCTGCACCTGTACCATGATGCGGTGTCCCTTGAGGAAAACGTGGTCATTGGGATGCAGGTCAATTTTGTACTCGGTGACCTGGCTGGGCGTGATCGCCTCGGGCGTTTCCAAGCTATTGCGATAGCGCCCGCGCAGGATGTCGTCAGCCACCATCAGTTCGTACCCGTTCAGCACCGGACCGGCACCCTTGTCGGCATCGTCTTCGGTGATTTTCTGGTAGTCCTCAGGATAAACGTCGATCAGTTTCACCACCCAGTCGCTATCGCTTCCCGTGGTCGAAGCGAAAAGGTCGGCAACGATGTCGCCGGTCACGGTGACATCTTCTTTCAGCGGATCGGTCTGCCAAGTCAGCACGTCCGGCCGCTGGTCAACGAAGCGCTGATCCTGAACCAGCCAGGTAGTCCAAGCGGGACCGGGATAGGTGGGCGTAATCGGCCGGTTGCGGTAAGGCACGGGGTTGGCCGGATCGGAGATGTAGGAGTCGAATGCCTCGGGATCGCCAGGAGCGTCGAACGACAGCATTCCGCCGGCGTGTAAGTAGAGCTTCTTTTCGGTCACGCCCTTCTTCGGAGGCCACTCATCATAGCTCTTCCAGACGTTGCTGCCGGTTTGGAAGGTGATAGCTTCCGGCTGGTCCAGGGGCTTGTCATGCAGCCAGTGCGCGAACCATGGCGCCAGGATGTGAGCGCGGAAATAGCGCGCAGTATCGCTGCCCCAGTCCATCTCGCCCAACTTGCGGCCGGTTTCCCCCGACCACCCGCCGTGGTTCCACGGCCCGGCCACGAAATAGTTTAGGTGCCCGGTGTCAGTCTGCTCCAGTGCTGCATAAATTCGCGTCGGACCAACAAAGTCCTCCTGGTCGTACCACCCTGCGACATTGAGGTTGGGAACGGTAGTGTGCTTTAGATAGGTCGTGACTGCGTGCTGCTTCCAGAAGTCGTGATTGGGATGCTCGACGAAGTCGTCCCACGTCGGCAACTTGCCGTGAAAATACCGCGGATTGGCGTTCGAAAGGGCGCCCAGCCTCAGATACCACGAGTATGTGTCGTACTGGTCGAACTCGAAGTTGGTGTTCTTTTCCTTGGAAGTCTCCAGCAGCGCCGCGTACTCGAAGCCGTAGCTCAAGCGGAAGGCGCCGTTATGATGGAAATCGTCGTTGATGAACATGTCGTCCGGCGAGGCCTGTTCGCTGGCGGCCTTCAGCGCCGGATGGGGTTCCAACAGCGCCTGTGTCACCAGCCATCCCGGATACGAGGTACCCCGCATGCCAACTTTGCCATTGTTGTTGGGCACGTTCTTGATGAGCCAATCGATGGTGTCATAGGCGTCGGTGCCTTCGTCGATCGACTTGGGATCGTTCTTGTCGCGCGGTGGACGCTGCATCACGAATGTGCCTTCGGACTTGAAGCGGCCGCGAATGTTCTGCCAGACAAAGATGTAGCCTTCAGCAACCAGCGGCTCGTCATAAACGGAGGAAGCGGGAATCGCATTCGCGCTTCCCGGCACGCCGTAAGGCGTTCTTACGAAGATGATTGGCAGCGGCCCGCTCGCTTCCTTTGGCGTGAAGATCACCGTTTGCAGGCGAATGCCATCGCGCATGGGAATCATGACTTCTTGGAAGCTGAAGAACTCAGGCTGGTATTGCGGTTGCACCGCGGGGGCCTGCGCCGATGCAACCAGCGTCAAAAGAAGCGTCAGGAAGAAACAGGTAGGCACGACAATCCGGATTTTTGTCATCGAGAGTTCTCCGACTAACGAGAACGGATAGTATACAAACTGGCGGTGGATCACCTGCATTGCAAGTAGCTTGGACGGTTCCTATCGCTCGACTTTCGTTCCACACACCTCCGTAACCACTTCTAGCGCCTGTTCACATTGTTCGCGGCTTACATCGAGATGCGTGACGAAGCGCAGGAGATCCGGTCCGACGCCGTTGGCCAGGACTTGGCGGCCGGCCAGTGAGCACGATATTTCTCCGGAGTTCATTCCCGTTCCCGTGATATCGCAGATCACGATGTTGGTCTGCACTTTGGCGGGATCGATCTTGAAGCCCGGAATCTTCGCCAGCCCTTCGGCGAGGAACTTCGCATTCTCGTGATCGGTCTGCAGCTTCTGCGGGCCCTGTTCCAGCGCGATCAGACCAGCAGCAGCGAGAATGCCCGCCTGGCGCATGCCTCCACCGAGCGCTTTGCGGTAGATGCGTCCGCGGTCGATCAGCTCGGCGCTGCCTACCAGCATTGATCCAACCGGCGCGCCCAACCCCTTCGACAGGCAGAACATCACGGTGTCGGCCTTGGCGGTGAGTTGCGACACAGGAATCCCCAGCGCGACAGCAGCGTTGAAGATGCGCGCGCCATCGAGATGCACCGGCAGCCCCAGAGCATGAGACTGATCGCAAATTTCGTTGAACACATCGAGCGGCGTGACCGTGCCTCCCGCGAGGTTGTGCGTATTCTCCAGCCACACCAGCCCGGTCTTCGCGGCGTGGTAACTCTTCGGACGGAGCTTGGATTTCACGTGTGTCCAGGTCAGGATGCCATCTTCGGCCCAGACGGGGCGCGCCACCAGTCCCGAAAAATGCGCCATCATCGCCATCTCATAGTTGAAGACGTGGCCGCGCTCTTCGCAGATCACTTCCTGTCCGTGAGTAGTGTGCAGCTTGGCGGCGATCTGGTTGCCCATAGTTCCACTGGGCACGAACAGCGCAGCCTCGCGTCCGAAGATCTCCGCTGCGCGCTGCTCCAGCCGATTGATGGTCGGGTCCTCGCCGTAAACGTCGTCGCCAACCTCGGCCTCAAACATGGCGCGACGCATCTCGGGCGAAGGCTTGGTGACGGTGTCGCTGCGAAGATCGATCATGAGTGCGCTCGTATAAGGCGTTACGCTGTGAGTCTATCAGCACGCAGCCGCACTCTAACAGCCGCGATCGCAAGAGCTGCCATCACGAGCGAAGTGACGGATCTGCTGCTCTCTGATTTCCCAGAAACCTCGCAAACACCTCATTCGACAGCAATCGTCCGCGAGAGGTCAGCCGGATTCGTTCGCCGGCCCGATCTAATAAACCGGTCTCGATCAGTTCGTCGACGACCGGTTCGATAGCACCTACGGCCTCGGGTCCGAAACGATTTGCGATGTCTGCGAGAGAGATGCCACGATTCATCCTCAAACCAAGGAAGAACGTTTCTTCCAGAGCAGCCTGCGAATCGACCAGCGTTCGTGATGACGAAAGCTGCCTGATACGGGCTGCCACGGGCTGCGCATCATTCGCCGCCGCCGAATAGCCTTCCAGCGAATCAGGAGTGGCGAAGCGCACCGCCTCGATTCCCTGCTTGGCCAGAGCATCGTCAGCCACCAGCATCGAGTGAGCATCGACACCGAAACCAAGATAGGGCTGCCGATTCCAATACTTCAGGTTATGGCGCGAGTCGCGCAATCCGATGCCGTGCGTCACCGGACGGGCGAAGTTGGATATTTCGTACTGCCGAACTCCACCTCGTTCCAGCCTTTCGCAGGCTGCGAGGTACAGATCCGCAGTCAAGTCTTCGTCGGGAACGAAGTGCGCATGGTAACGGGTACCTCCGGCGAGCAGTTCGCGGCCGAGACGCGAATCGTCATCGACCTCCAGCATGTAAACACTGACGTGGGGCACTCCCGTGGCCAGCGTCTCGGTCATTGAATAGTCCCAACTATCCTCTGTCTGATGCGGCAGTCCGGCAATCAGGTCAATCCCGATGTTCCCGATGCCGCGAGCGCGCAGCCGCGCGATGTCGTCGAGCGTGACCGTTCGCGCGTGCAGCCGCCCAACTGAAGAGCACTCCTGGTCGACAAACGACTGCACGCCGAGGCTGACGCGATTGACACCGCAGCGCACAAGCCCATCGAGCACCGGATCGGTGATCGTCCCTGGCGCACATTCCACCGTGATCTCCGCAGTCGCTTCCACGTCGAAGTGATCCCGCACCGCCTGAAACGGCCGCTCCAATTGATCGGGCGAAAGCACTGATGGCGTTCCCCCGCCCAGGTAGACTGTGTCCACCTGCCGCTCCAGTTTGCCTCCCAGTGCGCGGGCGATGTCGTCAGCGGCAGCGACCTCGGCACAGATCTGATCGATGTATCGATCAAAGACCACACGAGTGAATACGCCGGACGCGAAATTGCAGAAACTGCACTTCGTGCGACAGAATGGAATCGAAATGTAAATTCCTAGTGACAAACTGTCCCTGGAGTATCTGTACTATTATCCCCCGGAAAGCGCAGTCCGGTCGGGTCGCAGTTCTGGCGGTTTGTCACTCGCTCAAGCGCTGCATCGACATAGTCGTCTAACATCTACCTCATGAAGAAGCGCGTGGTCATCACGGGCATGGGTGTGGTCAGCCCGAATGGCGTTGGCAAGGAAGATTTCTGTCGCGCTTCGCTCGCCGGCATCAGCGGGGTGAAGCGCATCACGCGCTTCGATCCCAGCGACCTGCCGGTTCAAATCGCGGGCGAGATTCAGGGATTCGACGAACTGGCATGGGTTGACCCGCATGAGCGCAAACATCTTTCGCGGGCTGTGCCGCTGGCCCTTGCAGCCTCCACCGAAGCACTTCAACAGGCCGGGATCGAGGCTGCGAAGCTTTCGCTGAGCGCAACAGCGCGAGATCGGCGTGGTGCTGGGCACGGGCGGAGGCGCGCAAGACTTCTCCGAGGAGAACTACCGCCTCTATTTCAACGGGAAGGCGAAACAGGCGAGCATCTTTTCGATCCCCAGCGGCACCATGGGCACGATGTCGAGCGAGATCAGCATGCGCTTCGGTCTGCGCGGGATGAGCCATGTTGTCACCACTGGTTGCACGTCGTCGACCGACGCCTTCGGTTACGCCCTGCGGCAGATCCAGTTCGGATTCATCCCTTCGTTGCTGGTCGGCGGGGTCGATGCGCCGATTGCTCCCGGAGTTTTGAAGGGCTTCGCCCTGATGCGAATCATGACCAGCTCGTGGAATCACGCTCCGGAGCGCGCTTCGCGTCCGTTTTCCGCCGATCGCGACGGGTTCGTGCTGGCCGAAGGGGCGTGGATGTTCGTGCTGGAAGAGTACGAACATGCGCGGGCACGGGGCGCGAACATTCTCGCGGAAGTCGCGGGATACGGCTCCACCTGCGAGGCCTACCATCGCGTTCGCCTGCAGGAGTGTGGTGAAGAACCTGCGCGTGCCATCCAAATGGCGATGGGCGATGCCGGCATCGCCGCGCCAGATGTGAACTACGTCAACCTGCATGGGACATCGACCCAACTCAACGACCGGATCGAGACGCAGGCGACTGAAGTTGGCGCTGGGTGAGAAGGCCGATGCCACTCCGATGTCGAGCCTGAAATCGCAGATCGGCCATCCTCAGGGGGCTTCGGGCGCGGCGGGCATCGCTGCCACGCTGGTGGCCATGATTCATCGGCAAATTCCGCCGACGATTAACCTCGACAAGCCCGATCCGGAATGCGACCTCGACTATGTCCCCGAACCCGGGCGCCAGGTGGCGATCGAACATGCGGTGTGCAACTGCATCGCTTTCGGATCGAAGAACTCGGCGCTGGTACTGCGTAATCTGGGCTAGCAGGAAGGGTTCAGCGCCTCGTATCGTAATATTCCATCCCGCCTTCGCTATTGATCGTCTAATTAAGGTTGCGCCAATGCGCGCTTCCACTTTCGTTACAATCGTTTCGGGGACATGGCCACCATCCACGAAGAAGAAGTACTAGGCAAAGCGTACGACAGCCGGCTGATGAAGCGGTTGCTGCGCTATCTGCGTCCCTACCGGCTGCAAGTGATCGTCGCGCTGGTCGCCATCATCCTCAAGGCCGGCGCCGACGTTCTCGGCCCTTACCTGACCAAAGTCGCTATCGACAAGTACCTGGCCAACCATACTGAATCCCATTCCCTGCTCGATCGTTTTCTCAGTTCGCAGCCGCTGGTGGGAATCGCGCAAATTGCCGCAATCTACATCGGACTGCTGCTCGTCAGCTTCCTGCTCGAGTTCACCCAGACCTACATCATGCAGTGGGTGGGGCAGAAGGTGATGTTCGATCTGCGCGCACAAATCTTTCGCCATCTGCAGCGGCTGCACATTTCGTTCTTCGACAAGAACCCCGTGGGACGCCTGGTTACGCGCGTGACCAGCGACGTGGACGCGCTGAACGAGATGTTCACCGCGGGCGTGGTCTCGATCTTCGAAGACATTTTCGTGCTCGCCGGTATTCTGGCCATCATGCTCAACATGAGCTGGAAGCTGGCATTAATCACGTTTGCCGTGCTCCCGGTCATCTTTTACGCCACCACGCTGTTCCGCAAGGCAGTGCGCGAAAGCTACCGCCGCATCCGTATCGCCATCGCCAGGATTAACGCGTACCTGCAGGAGCATGTTACCGGAATCGTTGTCCTGCAACTGTTCAACCGCGAACAGAAATCTTACGAGCGCTTTGAAAAGATCAATCGCACCCACATGGACGCATACAAGGACGCGATCCTGGCTCACGCCATCTACTACCCGGTCGTGGAAGTCTTGTCGGCCATCGCCATCGCCAGCGTGGTGTGGTTCGGCGGCGGTCAGGTCATCCGCAACGCTGTGAGCCTCGGCGTGCTGGTGGCGTTCATGCAGTACGCGCAGCGCTTCTTCCGTCCTATCCAGGACCTTAGCGAGAAGTACAACATCCTGCAATCGGCGATGGCGTCGAGCGAGCGCATCTTCAAGCTGCTCGACACCGAAGCCGAGATCGTCTCGCCGCCCGCTCCGCAGCTTCCCGACGGTCCGGGACGCATCGAGTTCGACCACGTGTGGTTCGCCTATCGCACCATGGCACAGGCGGCCGAGGAAGCCGCCCGCAAGGGCGAAAAGCTCAATGCCGCGACAGCCAGGGTTTACGCGGACGACGAATTCGACTGGGTGCTGCGCGAAGTTTCGTTCACCATCGACCCCGGAGACACGGTCGCCTTTGTCGGACACACAGGCGCGGGCAAGACCACCATCATCTCGTTACTGCTGCGCTTCTACGACGTGCAGAGGGGTGCGATCCGCATTGACGGCGTCGACATCCGCGAAATGGACCTGGCGCAGTTGCGGCGGCGTTATGGCGTAGTCTTGCAGGACCCGTTCCTGTTCTCCGGCACGGTTGCCGACAACATCCGGCTGGGATCGCACTGGATCACCGACTCGTCCATCGAGAACGCGGCCGAACAGGTCAACGTTGCCGATTTCATTCGCTCGCTTCCCGGAGGCTTCGGCGAAGAAGTGAACGAGCGCGGCAGCACGCTTTCGACCGGCCAGAAGCAGCTCATCTCGTTTGCGCGGGCGCTGGCGCACAACCCGAAGATCCTCATCCTGGACGAAGCCACTTCCAGCGTGGACACGGAAACCGAATTCCGCGTTCGCGATGCGCTGACCCGCATGGTTGAGGGCCGCACGTCGATCATGATCGCCCATCGCCTGAGCACCGTGCAGCGCGCCAACAAGATCATCGTGATGCACAAGGGCAAGGTGCGCGAGATCGGATCGCACCAGCAACTGCTGGCCAATCGCGGCATCTACTGGAAGCTCTACCAGTTGCAGTACAAAGATCAGGAGCTGTCCGCGGCGACCATCCCTCAGAACGAAAGCCTCGGCGTCGGCGCTTCGGCAGACGACTAACAACTACCCGCTTTGCGAACTTGTAACTTTTTTGAACGGCCACAGTCGGACCGGGCACATGCCTGACACTTTTTCCCGGTTTCCGGCGAGGGGATGGGCCTTACCTCTGTCGAGGCCTTCCGGTTGCAGGGCTTCCGATTCACCTCAAACTCACCCCCGCTTCGCCGTCGGCAGCGCGCGTTGGCACGGGAAATCTCAATCGAAAGCCTCGGATATAGAATGGGCTCGACATGAAAAGGCCAGCCGAGGTGATTCGGCGTGGCTAATAGCTATTGGCTGATTGTCGCTGGTTTCCGTGACTGACACCATCAAACTCATCGAATGTCCACGTGATGCCTGGCAGGGCCTGCCGGGGCAGATACCGAGCCTGACCAAGGTCGAATACCTGAAGGCTCTGGTGGCTGCGGGATTCAAACACATTGACGCGGTTTCGTTCGTTTCGCCAAAGGCAGTTCCGCAGATGGCCGACTCGGAGACCGTACTCAGCGAACTTGATCCCCCGGACGATGTCGAGATCATCGCTATCGTGGTGAACGAGCGCGGCGTGGAGCGCGCCATCGCTACCGACGCCGTCCGGACGGTGGGTTTCCCCTACTCCCTGTCGCCGACGTTTCTTAAGAACAACCAGAACCAGACGCCGGAAGAAAACCTCGACATCCTGGAAAAGGTGAAGCAGAAAGCCGACGAGGCCGGTTTGGACACCATCGCCTACATCTCCATGGCCTTCGGCAACCCATACAGTGACTTGTGGAATGTAGAGGAACTGATGGAGGGCGTTGGGCTGCTGGTCGACATGGACTTGCAGGCTATTTCGCTGGCCGACACCGTTGGGCTGGCAACGCCACAACAAGTCTCAGACCAGCTTGGCCCGGTGATAGAGATGTACGGCGACATCGAGATCGGAGTGCATCTGCACAGCCGTTCTGACGTCGCTATAGACAAGGTTCTAGCCGCCTACGACGTGGGCTGCCGCCGGTTCGACTCTGCCATTGGGGGCCTGGGCGGCTGCCCATTTGCGCAGGACGTGCTGGTGGGGAACCTTCCCACCGAGAAGGTGCTGGAAGCCCTGCAGCAGCGCAACGCTCCGTTGCCGATCAGGAAGCCCATCTCCGACCTGATTCGCATGTCATCCGAGATTGGCGAGCGCTTCAACGGCCCCAAGATGTAACACGGGCGGCGTTGTGGGTTCCGACATTGCTCCCAAAATGGGCGCGCTGGCGTGGCTTTCGCCGGCTGGAGCCAAAAGAAGTCGGTTACGCAAGTGTTTAGGTGTGATAATGCCAAGCGAAGCAAACAACCTGATTCGCTGATGGCATGCCGCCGGCGATTGGAACGAAAAGAGTTGGTTGCACTGAGACAAGACCGATGTCCCAGCACCCTCACCAATACGCGACGTTGGCTCTCGCCTATGAGGGCCCAATAGCCACGCTTACCCTGAACCGGCCCGACAAACGCAATGCCATCAGCTACGAATTGATCGAAGAGATCCACCATGCGCTTCACGAAGTGCAGAAGTCGCCGGCGCACATCCTGATCCTGACCGGCGCGGGAACTGCGTTTTGTTCGGGCATGGACCTCGACAGTCTGCGGGAGATCACCCGTCACACCGAGGAGGAGAACCTGGCCGACTCGGGCAGGATGGCGCACATGTTCCGGGCCCTCTACGATTTTCCCAAAGTCACGATTGCGGCGGTCAATGGGCCGGCCATCGCCGGCGGCTGCGGGTTGGCCACCCTTTGCGATTTCACGCTGGCTTCGACCGAGGCAAAGTTCGGCTATACAGAAGTTCGCATTGGATTCGTACCCGCCATCGTCTCGACCTTCCTGTTGCGGCAGGTGGGCGAAAAGCAGGCGCGCGATCTATTGCTGACCGGCCGCATCATTGACGCAGAGGAAGCGTATCGCGTGGGGTTGGTGAATGAAGTTGTCCCGCCTGACAATCTTCTTGCCAAGGCCCGCCAACTGGCAGAGACTCTCGCTGCCAACAGCCCCGCTTCGTTACTGGCCACCAAGAGGCTGTTGAAGACGTTCTCCCATGTGGAGCTCGACCGGCAGATCGCCATGGCTGTCGACGAGAATGCCCGCATACGCACGACGCATGACTTCCGGGAAGGGGTAAGCGCTTTCCTGGAGAAGCGCAAACCGAATTGGACAGGGAGGTAGAGTGTGAAGCTTCGTCGGCATCTTCTGATAGAGCTGTTGTTGTTCCCGGCCCTGATGTTCGCCCAGACTCTTACACCCGTAGGCAAACCGGAGGCTGCCAAAGTCACCGGGGGCAACTATCCGGTGATGAGCACCGCGGCCAAGAGCCGGGCGCGGCAGTTGTTTGGATACTTTGAAAGCGGTCAGTCGGCCGCATTGTATGCGGCGTTTGCGCCGCAGATGAAGAAGAACGGCGCCAGTGACAAACTGGTGGCGGTCTCGAAGAAAGTCAGCAGCGAATGGGGGCGCGAGGAGAAGATGATCGGGGAGAACTTCGCCCCTGACATGCTGTCGGCGAGCACGGTCTACTCGAGGTATTCGCAATTCAGCAAGAGCAAAGACCCAATCTTCACCGCGATCGTGCTGGACGAGCAGGGGCAGATCACGCTGTTCCAGTTTCGACCTGATCCCCCGCCGCCCGGAAACCGCTTTGTCGATTACAAGGACACGACCAAGCTGCGACTTCCCTTCAACGGCGACTGGTTTGTGTATCAGGGCGGAAGGTTCATTTATCAGAACCCCAATGCCAGCCGGGATGCGGACCGATATGTCATGACGTTCGTGGTATTGAAGGACGGCAGACCGTTTTCCGGTGACGGCAGCAAGAACGAGCAGTTTTATTGTTATGGACAACCAGTGCTGGCTCCCGCGGACGGGACCGTTCTAATGATCAACGATACCTATGCCGACAACGTGCCCGGCCGGTCAGAGCAAGTGCTCCCGTTCGGCAACCGAGTGCTCATCGCGCACGGCAACCGGGAGTATTCGTTTCTGGTGCACTTGAAGCAAAACAGCGTCAAGGTAAAAGCAGGCGATAAGGTCAAGCAGGGCGATGTCGTGGGAGAGTGCGGCAACAGCGGCGCGTCCACGGCACCGCATTTGGAATACCGGCTGCAGAACACCAGGGGCAGGCCTTTCCCGCAGACCCTTCCGGCTCAGTTCGTGGATTACGTGGCCGACGGAACTCCGGTGGCTTCCGGTGAACCGGTGCGGGGACAGACGGTCCACAACGGCCCGGCTTCCGCATCGCCGGCAGCCACCGGCGGCGATCAAAAGTAGGGGAGCGCGGGGTTACGCACTTGACGGGCAAAGCAAGGCGGAGCGGCGCTTCCTTGCCCGTATCCGCCCGGCTGCGTGATAGTTTGGAAGACGGTACTCATGCAGCCGGAAAGCAAATCGCCAGCCCAGACGTATGAAGCTCAACTGCGCGTGCGCTACGCCGAAACCGATCAGATGGGAGTCGTGTACCACTCCAATTACATCGTTTGGTTTGAGGTTGGGCGGGTAGAAATGCTGCGTCAGATGGGCTTCACCTATCGCGACATGGAGCAGCAGGACGATACCCACATCGCGGTGGCGGATGTGCATTGCCGCTTCAAATTTCCCGCGCGTTACGATGACCTGATCACAATTCGCACGCGGCTGATCAACGTGCGCGAGTCACTGCTGCACTTCGGATATGCCATCGAGCGCGCTGCGGATGGCAAGGCCCTGGCCGAAGGAGAGAGCGTCCACATTGTGGTCAACTCCGATTTCAAGCGCATTCACCTGCCCAAGAAGTACATGGAGCCGTTCTTGAAAGCCGCCGGAAGAGGCTGAGATTCATGAGACCTGGCGTTGGAGCGAGGCGGTCGTTTTTGCGCGGCTGCGCGCGGCGACAGATTGAGAGCGCATGAAACTGCTGCACATTAACGGAAATAGCCTGACGCTGGACGATGTCCGCGCGGTGGTGTTTGAGCGGCGTCCGGTAATGCTGGAGCCGGAGGCCCGCCTGGCGGTCGATCGCGCGCGGGCCGTGGTCGAAGACCTGGTGGAGAACAATCGCGTGGGCTACGCCGTCACCACCGGCGTGGGGCAGTTAAGCGACGTCCGTATTCCGCCGGACGATATTCGCAAGCTGCAAGTAAATCTCCTGCGCTCTCACGCAGTGGGGCTGGGTGATCCGCTCAGCGAAGAAGTCAGCCGCGCCATGATGCTGCTGCGGGCGAATTCGCTGGCAAAGGGATGTTCGGGAGTTCGCGGCGTTGTGATCGACACTCTGTGCGAGATGCTGAACCGCGGCGTCCATCCCGTAGTTCCTTCACAAGGCAGTGTGGGAGCAAGCGGAGACCTGGCGCCTTTGTCGCACCTGGGACTGGTGCTGATCGGCGAGGGAGAGGCGATCTTCCAAAGCAAGCGGGTGACCGGTGCAGAGGCACTGAAGCAGGCCGGCATCAGGGCGCTGGTGCTGGAGGCGAAGGAGACCATTTCGCTGATCAACGGCACCCAGGCCATGCTGGCGGTGGGACTGCTGGCAGTGATGCAGGCGTCGATCATGGCGGACACCGCCGACGTTCTGGGCGCGCTCGCGGTGGATGCCCTGAAGGGCACCGACGTCGCCTTCGACGAACGTATTCATCAGGCGCGGCCGCACCGTGGACAATTGCTGGTGGCGCGGAACCTGCGGCGCATGCTGGAGGGCAGCGAGATCCGCGAGTCGCATCGTGGCTGCGGCAAGGTGCAGGACGCCTATTCGCTGCGCTGCATTCCGCAGGTGCATGGAGCGGTGCGCGACACGCTGGAGCACTGCCGCGAGGTCTTCGAGATCGAGATGAACTCCGCGGTTGATAATCCGCTGGTCTTCCCGCAGGAGAAGCGAGTGGGCGCACCGCGCGCCAGGATCGGCGATTCGCCAACGGGTGACATCATTTCCGGCGGCAATTTTCACGGCGAGCCTATGGCCTTCGCACTGGACTTTCTAGCCATCGCCCTAACCGCGTTGGCGGGCATCTCGGAGCGTCGTTTGGAACGGCTGGTTAATCCGTCGCTGAACGAAGGCTTGCCTCCGTTCCTGGCGCCGGGCGCAGGGCTGAATTCAGGCTTCATGATGCCGCAGGTCACGGCGGCCGCCCTGGTCAGCGAGAACAAGGTGTGGTCACATCCGGCTTCGGTGGACTCGATCACCACGTCGGGAAACAAGGAAGATTTTGTGTCGATGGGGATGACGGCGGCGAACAAGCTGCTGCGAGTGGTCGCTAACACGCGCAACGTGCTGGCCATCGAAGCGCTGGCCGTGGCCCAGGCGCTCGACTTCCGGGCTCCTATGAAGACGGGCCGGCGCGGACAGGCGGCCCACGCGGCGATTCGAGCCGTGTCACCGACAGTTTCGCAGGACCGCATCCTTACCCAGGACTTTGCCCGCGTTGCGGAGTTGATTGCCAGCGGAAAACTTGCGGAGGTGCTGCACTAGGCACTTCACATCATGGCGCCTGTCGCCAGTTCAGCGCGAACCCGTTGCTTGCCGGACATCCTGGGAAAATGCCTTCATAAGAAGCTGCAAGGCAGACATCGCAGCACGGCGCAGTTCGTTGCCGTGACGGGTGTCGCTGCCCACCGCAACCATTCCCCGGGCGGTGCCAAGAAACAGGGCCGCGACCGCCAATGCGAGATCCTCGCATTTACTACCGGTAACGCCAGTTTCCTTGGAAAGACGTGACTTCAACAGGTCGAAGACCGGCCTGGGCTGACCGGTCACAAAACGCGCGCTAAAGACTTCGACGCTCAAGTTGAAGCGCAAGGGATGGGCGCAACTGAAACGAAGATATTCGCTGGCAATCTCTTTCACGGAACCGAAGGACTGCACCCTTAAGAACAACTCCTCGGTGCCGCGCTGGGCCACCCGCTGCAGAAGGGCGTCGCGGTCCCGGAATCGTTCATAGAGCGTGGGGGTCGTGGTTCCCGCCTCGCGGGCGACCGCGCGCATGGTGATGGCGTCTTCGCCACTGCGGTCGAGCAGGCGCATAGCGGCAACGACGATTTTGTTTTCCAGGTCGGGATCAGGAGTTCTCGGCAAGCCTTCGGCCTCGGCACTACGGACCTGTTTATTTTAGCATTGACATCGTTCGTTTAACGCTGTATAAATAATTCAGTCAAAGCAACAGCAGGCGCAATCCAGGTTCCCGATTTCCCGATTCGCATCCCGCACCACAGTTTTACCCAAGCTGCGCGCCAGTCTGTCCGCACGACAACCACGTTAGCTACAAGGAGCACTACCCATGTCGAAACTCAGAGGTCCGCGCCTGTGCGCCTGGACCCTCTTAGCGATGCTGTTCGCGACCGCGGTTGCGAATGCCACCACATTACGGCGCGAGGTCAATGTCGTTGACCTGGTTGCCAAGTCTGAACTGATCCTCCGCGGCACGGTCGTCAACGTGACTGACGGAATCGACAATCGAGGAATTCCCTACACCGAAGTCACGATGCACGTGTCCGACGCAATCCGCGGTCAGGTCAGCGGCGACTACACCTTCCGCCAGTTCGGTCTGCTCAAGCCCCGCGATATGGGCAACGGCATGACCAACCTGATGGTTACGCCCGCCGGCTGGGCCAGCTATACCAAGGGAGAAGAAACCATCCTCTTCCTCAACAAGAAAGCGGCCTGGACGGGACTGCAGACCACCGTGGGCCTGGGACAGGGCAAGTTCAACGTTTCCATGGCTGGCGCCACCAACCAGTCGAACAACGTCGGGCTTTTCAAAAACGTATCCGTCGATCCCTCTGCCTTGGGGACCAAGGAGCAGCGCGCCATGCTGACGCAGCAGGGCCCGGTCAACGTCAACGCTTTCGTCAGCCTGGTCAAGCAGGCAGTCAGCGGCCGCTGGGTCGAGAACGGGAGGATGAAACTTGAACAAAAGTAGGTATTTCTTCTCATCGCTTCTGCTCGCGTCGCTCACTCTGTTGACTGCGGCAGCCTTTGCCGGCGGACCGCTCATCGTCGATCCGGCGACCCGCACGGGCTATCACTACGACACCTCCACACCGGTGCCGGTGTATTACGACCAGGGCAACCTGGGTGTTGTCTGCGATTGGTCTACCGGCCAATGTGTTCCAGTTACCTTCGACAACTCCGTGGGCAAGGGCCTCGTCACCAAGGGTTTCGGAGACTGGTCGGCCATCAAAACGGCTTCGTTGCGCGCCAACGTGGTGGGGGACTTCTCCCTCATTGGCCTGCCCGACATCGATTCCAGCAACATCACCAGCATCATCGGCACCTCGAACGGCCGCGGCATCTACGTGGTTTTCGACGCCGACGGTAGCATCATGCAGAACTTCTTTGGCGTCGGTGACGGCGTCCTGGGAATCGCCAGTCCGCAGTTCGCGATTGCCGGCACCACCATCATCACCGAGAGCTTCGTGGTGCTGAATGGAAGCGCCATCGATCCGGCTGACGCCAACGCCATGAACTTTCAGGGTGTCGCCACCCACGAGTTTGGACACTCGCTGGGCATGGCTCACACCCAGGTCAACGGCGCAGCCTACTTCTACAACTCGTGGACCGGCGAAAACGTTGGCCCGCAAAGCTGCACCAACTTGCCCTACAACACCAATCTGACCAGCGCAGATGTGGAGACGATGTACCCCTACACCAACCCCAACGTCGGCGGAACCGGTCTGGCCCAGGCCAACCTGCACACCACCGACACGCTGGCATCTTTCTCCGATCTGTATCCCGGTCCGGGATGGTCGAGTTCCCACGGAACCATCACCGGCAAGGTTTACGATCTGGACGGCAAGACCGAGCTGACCGGCGTCAACGTCATCGCCCGCAACGTGGCGGATCCGTTTGTGGATTCCACCTCCGCCATCACCGGCCAGATGACGCAGGGCGAGCTTGGACCCGACGGCAGCTACACTCTGACCGGCCTTACGCCGGGCGCCAAGTATGTGGTTTACGTCGATGCCCTGGCCTTCGGAGGCTTCTCCACTCCCCCGACGTACTTCCTGCCGGGCGCGGAGCGCTTCTGGCCCGGGATGCTGCAAGCCAAGTCCACCTACGACCCCTGTACCTACATGGCGATTACGGCCAATCCGTCCAAGGCCACGACCGCCAACATCACCTTCGCCCTGACCCCGGGAGCTCCGCTCCTGCATCAGTTGGGCTATGCCGCCTTCGTCAACGGTCTCAGCGGCGACGGGACAACCGCCGTGGGTGACCTGTACGGCCGCGGCGGACCGGTCTTCCAGTGGACCGCCAAGACCGGCATGGTCTCCATGAATGTTGCCAGCACCGGCGGAAACGTTTCGATTTCACGCAACGGCCGCTACATCTCCACCAACCTGCTCGACGTCAACGCCGACAGCGATCTGGGCGCCTATCGCTGGGACGCCAAGAACGGCTGGCTCCGCGTCACTCCGGTTGGATACTGCGGCACCGACACCACCTCCAGCTTCGCCGTTAGCAACGATGGATCGGTGTTTGGTTACACCTACAACACCTGCAACGACTACAAGGCGTTCCGCTGGAACCCGAACGCCAACATCGGCACGGTGGAATTCAAGTCGTCCTTCCGGTACTCCGACGGAACCTGGGCCAACAGCCGGGTTGATCAGATCTCGGCAGACGGTTCCACCGCCGTGGGCTGGCAGGCAGCCGAATGGGGCGGATGGCTCGGTACGGTCTGGCACAACAGCCGGCCGGAATTGATCACCGACGCCAACGGCGACCCGGTCTCCGAAGCCTTCACCGTGAGCGGCAATGGCTCTACCATCGCCGGCCAGGTCTTCGACGGCCAGATGCCCTACGACGGCAGCGGCTGGCGTCGCAAGTCGGCGGCGGGCAGCACCCTGGAATACTTCCCGGGATTCCCGGGAGTTTCCCAGACCAATCCCTACGCCCTGAATTCCGACGGCAGTGTCATGGTCGGCTACAGCGGCAACCAGTGGTTCGACTGGGTGTACACGGGGCCGTTCCTCTGGACCCCGCAACTTGGCACGGTTCCCCTGGACGATTTCGTAAAGAACCAGGGCACCCCCATGGAGCAGTGGTCCACCCTGTATTCGCCCTCAGCCGTATCTGATGATGGAGCGGTTATCGCGGGAGTCGGAATCGGCTACCAGTACCTCGGCGGATGGGTGCTCGACATGCACAAAGTGTTTGTCTGCCACGCAACTCCCGGCGGAAAACCGCAAACCATCAGCGTGGCGTTTCCCAAGGCCTTCGATCAGCACCTCGCCGACGGAGACACCCCGGGCCGTTGTCAGTAAGTCCGACAGCGGTTTAACCAGCCCTCCCCCGACGGCGGTGGCACGGTTGTTGACGTGCTGCCGCCGTTTCTTTCTTCGGGCGTACCGATCGCGATTACTGTGGAGCAGCGGGAAGCGCGGCCACCCGCACCAGCGTACACTTCACGTTCTTGCCGCTGGAGGTGCTCTTCACCTGGCCCTTGTTGCCATCGATCTTGTACGTCACTGTCGTTCCGACCACAAAGTCCGTTGCCTTCACCTTTTGGTTCTCATTGCTGCGGCAGGTGTATTCGTTCTTGGCAGTCGCGAAAGACAGGTCGAACTGCTGCTTCTTGTGCTTCTTGTCGGTGGTTCCGGCGGGTTGCACGTCTTTCAGGGTCGTAGTCCCGGATTCCTTGTTGGCCGCCAAAGCTAGGGTCGCGAGCAGAATCACGATGATACAGGGGACAAGTGTCTTCCGCATGATGGGCACCTCGAAGAAAATGCTCTGCCGTTGACTATACCAATGACGCACCGACGGAGGTAATACTGCGACCAGAGACCGGTTTGGGGACTGTGTTTTACAATGAGGGTATTGCTCTGGTGGCGGCCTTTCCTGGGATCACGGCGTAGGGTGTAGTATGCGCCAGAGCGCAGCGCCTGGCCATGCCGGCGGCTCAGAATTGAGCAGCGTCCCTCGAATTCGGCATCCCGGGTGACCGAAAGCCCCTGGTTGCCGTCTTACAAAGAGCGGCGTCTCTGCGTACCGATAAACGTGGCAATCAAAGTCAAATTAGCTGGAAATCGTGCTCGCTCGGCCTCGAAAGGGACTAATCGCGCAGGCCATCGCAAGCCCGTTCCCGGACACCATTTCACCCTTGGCGACCCAATCGTGAAGATGATGGTTGCCGGGTTCCTCATCGCCGGGATCCTGTTCATGGCGGGGTTCGCGTTTTTCTACGTCAAGTACGAGAGGGTCGTGGACCGCCGCATGGCCGGGCCGCTGTTCAACAACACCGCCAAGATCTACGCCCGGCCGCGAACGATGGAAGTCGGCGACGCCTATGCCGCGCAGGACATTGCCGATTACTTACGGCATGCAGGCTATAGCGAGCAGGGCAAGGACAACGATTCTTCCACAGGAAGCTTTCGTCTGGCTGGCGCGAGCATCGAGGTGATGCCCGGTGAGGAGTCCTTCCACTCGCCTGAAGCCGTGACCATCCATTTCTCCGCCGGCAAGGTCGCTTCGATCACAGCGCGGGGACGCGGCGGTCAGAGCCTGAGCGCCTATGAACTCGAGCCGCAGATGATCACCTCGCTCTTCGGGGGCCAGGACCGGACCAAGCGCCAGATCGTCACCTTCGACGAGATTCCCACCAACCTGGTCAACGCTGTGGTCGCCATTGAAGACCGGCGTTTCTTCCAGCACAGCGGGGTGAACTACTTCCGCCTGATGGAAGCGGCCGCCACCGATATTCTGCGCGGCCATCGCGTTCAAGGCGGATCGACCCTCACCATGCAGCTTTCGCGCGGGTTTTTCCTGTCGCCGGAAAAAACCGTCAAGCGGAAACTGACGGAGATGCTGATCGCTATCGAGCTGGAGCAGAAGTTTTCCAAGCAGCGCATCTTCGCCATGTACGCCAACCAGGTACCGATGGGACAGCGCGGCTCCTTCAGCGTCAACGGCTTCGGCGAGGCCTCGCGCGCATTTTTCGACAAGGACATGAAGGACCTCACGCTGCCCGAGTGTGCCCTGCTGGCTGGGATCATTCAGCGTCCGAGCTATCTGTCGCCCTATCGCCACCCGGACCGCGCCCTGGAACGTCGCAACCTGGTGCTGGATTCTATGGTCGAGACGGGCGCGATTACCCGCGACCAGGCCGACCGCGCCAAGGCCACTCCCCTGAAGCTTGCGCCACCCAACGTGGAGGCCAGCGACGCTCCCTATTTCGTGGACCTGGTGAAAGACCAACTCTCCAACCAGTACAGCGACAGTGAGCTGAACGAGCAGGCCATGCGCATCTACACCACGCTCGATCCCGACTTGCAGCGCGCTGCCGCCCAGGCCGTGGATGCAGGCATGAAGCTCGTGGACGAGCAGGTCCTGAAGATGCGGACGCACAAGACCAAGGTCGGCGCCGGAAGTCACGCCACCACCGAAGTAAAGGTCGATCCCGGTCCCATGCCTCAGGTCGCCATGGTGGTGGTCGATCCCCACACCGGCGAGGTTCTGGCCCTGGTTGGCGGCCGGAACTACGGCATGAGCCAACTCGATCATGCCATTGCAAAGCGTCCCACAGGATCGATCTTCAAGCCCTTTGTGTATGCTGCTGCGATCAACACAGCTCTGACGGGGCGAACGCTGTCTTTCAGTGCCAGTGCTCCTGCCGAAGGCGAAATCGGCGCGCCGAAGATCGATACCAGCGGCGCACCCGGCGTGTTCACCCCCGCCACGCTGGTTGACGATTCGCAGGTCAGCATCGCCTACGGCGACCAGGTTTATGAGCCGCGGAACTACCACGAAGCCTTCCACGGTGAAGTCACCGCCCGCTATGCGCTGGCGTTATCGCTGAACAATGCAACCGTCAGGGTGGCCGAAGGGGTGGGGTTCGGCACCGTGGCTGCGTTGGCCAAGGCGGCAGGCATCACCAGCGTGCGCGCCACTCCGGCCATAGCGCTCGGCGCCTACGATGCCAGTCCGTTGGAGATGGCGGGAGCCTACACCGTCTTCAGCAACGGCGGCTCGCGTCAGTCGCCGATGATGGTCAAATCGGTGCGCGACGCCCGTGGCGGAGTCCTGAACGACTACCACAACGACTCCAACGGAGTACTGGATCCACGCGTGGCCTACGTGATGACGACCATGATGCAGGCCGTCATCGACAGCGGAACCGGATACCCGGTGCGGGCTCGCGGCTTCGCTGCTCCCGCCGCAGGCAAGACCGGCACCTCGCATGACGCCTGGTTTGCCGGCTACACCAGCAACCTGCTGGCCGTGGTGTGGGTGGGCAATGACGATTACACCGACATCAAGCTGGCAGGTGGTTCGACGGCCGCTCCCATCTGGGCGGAGTTCATGAAGCGGGCGCAGAAGATCCCGCAGTACTCAGACATGAAGGGCTTTCCCGCGCCCTCAGGAGTCGTGGAAGTCCAGTTGGACAAAGTTACCAACCGGCTGGCCACACCTGCCTGCCCGCAGGACTACTATGTAGCGTTCATCGCCGGGACTGAACCCAAGGAGACCTGCGAGCAGGCGTTTGCCGACCATCGCGGATTCTTCTCCAAGATCCTTGGCCTGGGCTCGCCTGCAGTTGCGCCGCCTCCGGCAACCACGAATGGGCCGGTGCAGTCTGCGCCGGTTGCGACGGCCGCTGGAGCTGCGCCGACAGGGCAAACCAGCCCACCACCTTCCGGTGAACAGAAAAAGAAGAAGGGCTTCTTCAGCCGGGTGTTTGGAGGCAAGAGCAACGACCAGGACCAGAAACAAGACAGTGGGAATACCGCTCCCGACAAAGGGAACAAACCGCAGCCCGAATAGGTCTAATATGTTGGGAACGGGAGTCGGGGGTACTACTATGTCTCCGCGCCAGATATCACGCAACGTGCTTCTCTGGATTGCGTGTGTTTCATTAATGGCGGCAATCGCGATCGGCTGGCCGGCATCAGCACAGGAGCAGCCTGAAGCTCCACCTGCGCCCCCGCCACTGGTGTCGCTCACCACCGGCACGCCTCAGGAGCTGGAGCACCAGGGGGACCAGTTGCGCGCGCAGAAGCGCTATCTTGACTCCATCGACTACTACAATGCAGCCATCGAGAAGCAGCCTACGGCACTGCTCTGGAACAAGGAGGGCATCGCCCTGCTTTTCCTCGGCCGCACCCGGGACGCGCAGAAGTGCTTCCAGCGAGCTCTGAAGCTCGACAAGAATTCGCCTGAATCTCTGAACAATCTGGGGTTCATCGAGCAGATTAACAAGAAGTACGGTAAAGCTATCAAGTACTACAACAAGGCACTGGCGGTTCGTCCGAATTCGCCTACCTTCCACTACAACCTGGGGGCGGCGTACTTCGGCAAACATGACTTTGACAAGGCGGCCCAGGAATACCGGAACGCATACCAGCTTGATCCGGAGATCTTCCAGCGAGTCTCTAAAATGGGGGTCATGGCACAGACCAGTTCTCCAGAAGACCGCGCCGCCTTCTCGTTCATGGTGGCGAAAATGTATGCCCAGGCCGGCGACTTCGATCATTCGCTGGAATACCTGCGCAGGGCCATGGAGGAAGGCTACAAGAACATCAACAAGGTCTACACCGACGCCGAGTTCGCTAGCCTGCGCACCGACCCCCGCTTCGCTGACCTCATGGCGCAAAAACCTCCTGCCCTCCAGTAACCCGGAGTGCGTCGAACACGCGCGCAACGGTTATCTCCAAAAACGGTGAACCTGGGGCACATGGCCCCAGGCGAACCGTTGCTAACGATCATTTACTGGTTTGGATTGGGGTCCAATGCCGGAATGTATGAGGCCGACGGCACCAGATCACCGCCCAGGGAACACTGGGCGCCTTTTCCCACCAGTTGAAACCTGCCATAGAACACGGGACACTTGCAGTTGGCGGTAGAGCCGTCGGCGTTAAGCTGACACGGCGCCGTCATACAAGCGGCGTAAGGCGCTTTCGAACAAACGGTAATCGGGTTCTGACGCCTCATGGCCCTCAAGACGTCCTCTCGCACCTCGGGGGAGTAAGTGGAGATTACGTCCGCACCCGGGATCAGAGCTCCACCATTCAGGAATTTGCAAACCGGTGCTTGGTCGGTTCCCGTGCATTCGGTACCGTACATACCACAAGCCTTGATGGTCGCACGGTAGACCGGGTAATTCAGAATTGAAGTGATCACCGTGTAATTGGTCTTATTCAAAACCATGCACTTGCAATTGGCTGAGCGGCCGTCTGGAGAAAGTGTGCAAGGGTATGGCTCCGCACCTGAGTGAAAACAGATAGCGAACTGTGCCGAGCACGCCAACAATTGCGAGGGCATCTCGGTGACATCGCGGTACGCGGGTCCGTAGTTCGTAGTCCAATGCTTCGAATTGTCCCAAAACCAGAACGAGTCCGGCACAAACTGCTGTTGCCAATTCGCCGGATCGTTCCAATAGGACGGGGAGTCCGGTATGAACTCCTGCTGAGAATTAAGGGTTTGCGCCGCCACCGGCCACGCCAGGCCAAAGCCCAGAAGCACCGGAAGGACGAATGCTCGTAGCAATCTCATCTGTCGCATGACATCTGCCTCCCACAGTCGGGGCGAATGTTACCACATCGAACTCGCTTCGTAACGGCGAGGTTTGGGCGCGTCACCGGTCAAGTTGACCGGGCTCCCTGCGGCAAAATCCGGTACAACTTGACCCTGATGTGGAGTGGATGCGGAACTACCAGACCGGGGGATCTGCTTTTGCTTCGTATCAAGGCACGACTTCAGCCGCGCCGCTTGTGCCATTGTGCGGTTTGCGATGCTGGGCTATGCTCGACTCGATGAACGAGGCCGCACTATGACAGATTTCAGACAGGCACTTTCCGTCTTTCTAAGCATCAGCGTGTTAGTCAGTGTCATTGGATTGGACGGCTGCAGCAAGACGCCGGAGCAGGTGCAGCCGGGCGAAGCTCAGCAGGCACCGCCCGGCGAAGCTCAACAAGCGCAACCGGGACAAATACCGGCCACAGCCTACGTCGCACTCACGCCCGGCCAGCTTGAACAGCTTGTCGCTCCCATCGCCCTGTACCCTGACTCCCTGCTCGCCCAGATTCTGGGAGCCGCAACCTTTCCGGACCAGGTTGCTGCCGCCACCGGTTGGCTTCAGCAGAACAAGAACCTCACGGGCACAGCTTTGATGCAGGCCGTTAATCAGCAGCCGTGGGACGCCAGCGTAAAGGCGCTCACCCAGTTTCCCTCCGTCCTTGACAACCTGGCGATGAATCTCAGTTGGACCTCTTCCTTGGGTGAGGCGTACCATATGCAGCCCGCTGACGTCATGTCAGCGGTGCAGACGCTGCGTGCTCAAGCCAAGGCTGCCGGCAATCTGAAGTCGGGCTCACAGATCACGGTAGTGCAGGAATCGCCTCAGGTCATCGTGATTCAGCCTGCCAATCCTCAAGTCGTCTACGTGCCGCAGTACAACCCCACGGTTGTCTACGGCGCTCCGGTTACGACGCCGGGTTATAGCACAGCCGCCGTAGTGACCACCGCCGCAATTGCATTCGGAATTGGTATCGCCGTGGGCGCAGCGATGAACAACAGTTGTTGCGGATGGAGTTACAGCTACTGGAACTGCAATTGGCACAGTAGCACGGTCGTATACAGGAATAATGTCTACTACGGAAACAGCGCATGGCACGGCGGCTACTATGGTTCCAGCGCGACCGCCTATGGTCCGTACGGGTCTGCACAGGCTGGGAGGGCGTACAATCCGTCCACTGGAACGTATGCTCGCGGCGCATCCACGGTGACTCCTTACGGCACCCAGAAGGTCGGTCAAGCGTACAACCCTAATACCGGCGCCTACGCCGCGACCCATCAGACTTCCAACGCCTACGGAAACTACGGGAGCTCGGTAGTCTCCAAGAACGGCAACACGGCCTACACCCAGCATCAAACCACCGCGCAAGGGTCGGTAGGAACAGTACAAACTTCGGCGGGCGGTAAAGGTGCTGCGGCGACCGGCAAGTACGGCAATAGCGCAGCCGCGGGCCAGACCGCCAATGGCAACCAGTATGCGGCGGCCAACGGAAATGTCTACAAGAACACGGGAAGTGGTTGGCAGCAAACCCAGGGGACTCCCAAACAAGCGCCCACCTCGAACTACTCGGGAGCCAACTCTGCGGCTGCTCGTGGCTATGGAGCACAGCCCGCAAGCACCCGATCCTCGGCCTTTGGCGGAGGCGGAGGCGGTGGTGGCTGGGAATCCCGGCAGGCGAGTGCGCGTGGTTCGGCGAGCCGCGGCGGCGGTCGCAGGTGAAGCCAACGGTGCTGACGCAGGCGAAGTCAACTTTAGTGAGCGGTGTTGGCAAAGAGTCCACGGACGAAGTTTTGGAGAATGGAATGTCGCTCAAACATCGCAGAATTGCGTTTACGATCCGGTTACTCATTCTGGCGCTAGTTGTTCCTTTTGGCGCCTGCAACAAAGCCGCGAATCCGGAGAAACCTTCGATCAGCGTGTTTGCCTCCCCTGACGATGCGGGCAATGCGCTGCTATCAGCGGCACAGTCAGGCGATCAGAACGCGCTAATTGCAATCTTCGGTCCGGATTCGAAGCAGCTTATCTCCTCCGGCGACGCCGTTCAGGACAAGAACGCGCGCAACGCATTCGTGGCAGGCTATGGGGTCATGCACCGCTGGCGCAGTGCGCCGGGTGGCGCTCAAGTCCTGCTGGTCGGAGTGGACAATTTTCCCTTTCCGATTCCGCTGAAGAAGGACCGGGATGGAAAGTGGTTCTTCGATACGGCTGCGGGCAAGGATGAGATTCTGAACCGCCGTATTGGCCGGAATGAACTGGCAATCATTGAGGTCTGTAGAGCGGTGGCGGACGCTGAGGCTGAGTACTTCTCCCACCCCCACGATGGGGATAACACAAAACAATACGCGGCGAAGTTCATCAGTGACCCCGGCAAGCAGAACGGCTTGTACTGGCAGGCGGCGGAAGGGCAGCCCGCCAGCCCGCTCGGCCCGCTGGCGGCGTCCGCAGCCGCCGAAGGATATACCGCAAAGCCCGAAGGGCACACGGCATTCCACGGCTATTACTTCCGTGTGCTGAACGGCCAGAGCGATCAAGCGCCGGGCGGCGCCAAGGAGTATGTGGTCAATGGGAAGATGACAGGCGGCTTCGCCTTCGTCGCTTACCCGGCGGAGTACGGCAACTCCGGGGTTATGACTTTCATGATGAACCAGGATGGCGTGCTGCTCCAGAAGGACCTGGGGAAGACCACCACCGAAACCGCGACCGCAATGAGCGCGTTCGATCCCGATTCCGGTTGGAGCATCGTAGAGCCATGAGTTGGTTCCTCCCGTTCCGGCGGTTGGCCCACCCCGCGATTCTGCTTTTCCAAAGAAAGCCGCGTGCCCCACTCAAGCCGGTTTGGCTTGAAGCCTGCCCTGAGTGTCCATGGACCTTCGTCCCACCCAGGGGGATGAAGAACTCCTAGGCGTGTCACCCTGAGCGCAGGCGTCGCCGCTCTTGCGACGCCGTAGTCGAAGGACCCCTACCCGCTAACCCTCCACGCTGCCCCCTTCTGCAATCATTTCCTTACAGGTCATGTGCCGGTTTCTCGACAGAGCGGGGCCGAAGGGTGGGTCTTTTGACTTTTCTATCCACTATCCACTACCACTATCCACTACTTTCAAGTCCCGCAGCAGTCGCTCCAACGCTTTCTTATACGACTCGCGGTCTCTCCACTTGCCAAACTCTCCGATATACCGCGTCCGCCGGATGTCGGCCGCCGCCCACGCCTTCGTCGCCTCCATCACCGCCTCGTCCACTCGGATGGGAAACAGCACCGGCTTCCCGCTTCTGTGCTCCCGTTCAAAGGCAGCCTGCACCCCCCGCTCCACCCACGGGCTCATCACCGAGTTCCCCGACAGCACCAGCAGCAGCTTGTCGTGCACTCGAATCGACTTCTCGATTTCCTCTTGGAATCGGTCACCGATTTTCAGGTCCTCCGCCGCAAACCATTTTTCGGAGTCGTCGATGAGCGCCGATTTTGCACTTGTTGGAGGGGTTAAGCGCCGCGTCGACACACTCTTCGTTTTGAAAGGGCACGGCTTTCAGCCGTGCCGCTCAAGCCTCTTTCTCTTGTCATCCCTCGGTCGCCGCCAGGCGAGCGAGGGATCTGCTTTTGACTTCAACTGACAACTGACCACTAGCCACTGGCCACTGATGTTCAGGATTCGCCATGGCCGCGTGACCTCGCTTGCTTCCGCGATGCTACGGATGATGTGGCTTGAGCGGTGTCTTCGATTTCGGGATCAATTTACAAAGCTCGGGAATTCCGAGCAGACTAATCTGCTTTCGTGACACATTGGATCCGTGCAACAAGAAGCGATGATGCTGAAGGTACTCGGTAGCGCGCTTTCGGATGTGAATATCCAAGTCGGGGTACAGTCGGCCCACGTCGAACTCCCGGTAACACTGCCCCCATCCGACAATTGTGTTTCTTACACTCGTCAACGTAGCGAGCAGGCTTTTCGATTGATGTGCCCCCAATATCTCGTCAATCCTTAGCTTAAACTTATTGATTACCGCTTCTGACGGAGCGATCTTGCCGGCCTTGAACGTAATGCCAAGGAACTTCAGGCCTTTATCAAATTGCACGATCCGAGTCTTCGAATCCTTCTCACCAAGGGCATAGAGTTTGAGGTGAAGCCGCTGCTCTGAGGTTCGTCTTGGCAAGAGCGTATGCCGCGTGAGCTTCTTGCTCGTCTTTGCACATGACCACAAAGTCATCGGCATACCTCACCAAGTTGAATCCCTCGTCCGACATCGCCTTGTCGAAAGCATAAAGATAATAGTTCGCCAACATCGGAGAGAGAACCCCACCTTGCGGGATTCCAGAATCTGCGGCTGGGAATAACTGCCTTTCCTTATCGGAGAACTCGTCTAAATTTCCGACCTCCATTTCGAGCGCGTCCTTTATAAGCGCGTTCAGACTGGGGCGTCTTACCCGGCTGATGAAAGATGGGAAGAGGATTGATCGATCAACTTCATCGAAGAATTTATGGATGTCTGCTTCAAGCACTACTTTGTTTCCAGCGTTCGCGAGCCGCTGTACCTCATTGATGGCATCCTTTACGCCTCGGTTTTTTATGTACCCGAAGCTGCAGCCTAAGTTGAATCTGTCAAATCGGTGCTCGATGAGGAGTGCGATTGCCTTAAGTACCACTCGGTCCCGAATTGCGGGAATTTTGATCGGACGTTTTCCGTCCTTTCCTGGCTTTGGAGCAAGCCAGCCCCTAGCAGGGGTGAACTTGTAAGTCCCGCTCTTGACTTCGTTACTTATCGAATCCAGCTGCGTGTGAAGTTGGTCGCGAAATTCCTCAATGGTCACTTGATCCAGACCATGAGAACGCACGTTTCGTTTTGAAATCTGCTTCCAAGCTGCGAGCAGGTGCCTTACATTACCTATCTTTGCACGAGCGGTGGGGAGTCTTTTCCGCACTGGATAAAACTTCTCCGTCGCCCGCAAGAGGATAATGGCGCGGGCGACGGCATCGCTGGAATCAGGACTGGTGCCTGTGGTCTGTGTCAGCAAATAAATCCTGACTGACCAGGGCGGAACTGATCGTCAAAGCTGCGGAACCCATCAAGCCGAGTACAAGATAACTCCCTGCACTCTGCCCGGATGCGCTCGCACGCAGGCCGACTTCTGCTCTAATCCGATATAGCCAGCCCGCTGCCAACGCATCCCACGAGGCCGAGCTCTGGAACAAGCCCAACTGGATCACAATCCAAAGCAGCGCCACGCGAGGACTAACCCTTAGCTTATCGCACCTAGTTTTTTGTCAAGCGCATTCGTATGCACGGACTTTCGCCTCCCTCGCGACCCCTGACGTTTGTAACTTGCCGCCGCTCTCCAACGTCCATCGACAGCATCAGGCGCCGCCGTGTCCTCAGGCTGTCTCTTACGACCGGCCCTACCCACAGAATGGGTGTTCCCCGCAATCCCTGTGACTGAGCAGGACTGGTGCCTGTGGTCTGTGTCAGCAAATAAATCCTGACTGACCAGGGCGGAACTGATCGTCAAAGCTGCGGAACCCATCAATCCGAGTACAAGATAACTCCCTGCACTCTGCCCGGATGCGCTAGGTTGCAACGTTCAAATAGTAGCGCCACCACCATCTGCTCCGCAAGTCTTTTTTGGGTACAATTCCACAACAAATTGGTTGCTCGATTAGTACACAACATCATGTAGTAGGTAATCTCGGATATCCTAACGTTTACCACTACATATGAGCCCCATCTATTGGGGTGGCGCCGGGTGCCACACACAAGCCGCCTTTGCTTGTGTGGTTTTTTCCGAAGCGCGCACAACAAAACCCCCGCAACCAACCCCTGCGTGCCCCACCCTTGTCGCGCAGCGACAGGGTGGGCCATGCCGACCGGGAACACCAATCGACCCCGATCCCACGACACTCCCGTCCCGGCAGGGACGGAATATCTAAGCCCAGTGCTTCAGCGCTGGGGTGGCCCGCCCCACACCCCCGAGTCCCGGAGCCGGTTTAATGGCAAAGGGACGCCATATGTCCTACCCAAACACCCGCTCCCGATCGATTTTCGCCCCAGACCTCCGCAGCAGCGTTGTGAACTCCTGCTCGAACGTCCATTTCTGGTGGTGCTCCGCCTGGCGAGCGATGTAGTTGGCGACCACGTGCTTTTGCGACTGGCTCACGCTGAACCCGCCAAATCCCTCCTGCCACGCGAACTTCGTTCCGCGCTGATTCAACCAGCGTGAACTGTTGCCCTTGAGGTCCTGCATCACCTTCGCCAGCGTCGCGGTCGCTGGCAACGCCATCAGAAGGTGGATATGGTTCGCGGTTCCTCCCGCCGCCAGCAGCGTGATGTTCTTCGCGCGCGCGACCCCGGCGAGGTATTTGCACATCTCCGTGACGTCAGGAATTAGATCGAGGCGGCCCTCGGTGCTGAAAACGCAATGCACCAGGACCCACGCATGCGTGTGCGACATAGCTACAACATACCCGGATCGTATCCGCAAACGCGGTGATGACGGGCACAGGCCCGTGTTCATCTGCCATCCCTTCGCCGGTACTCGGCTCCGGGACTCGCCTTCGACGCGCAGCCTACTCGGGTCTACGCGACCGACGGAACAAGGTACACCGTAATCTTGAACGTGCACTTTTGTCGGTCGTTTTGAAAGTACTCAGAAATGGCCCTTTTCATTTCGGCGACAGTGGTGCCGGTACTCTGCTGTGAGAATTCCACCTTCATATCTATCGTTCGCGGCGCCTTGAAGGGGCAGTCACAACCATCTTCGAGGCCCTTTCCGCAGTGAATGCATTCGTGGTTGCCCATCTTGTCACCTCGTGTAGAA
The DNA here is from genome assembly GCA_963758255.1 of uncultured Acidobacteriaceae bacterium. Taxonomy (GTDB): domain Bacteria; phylum Acidobacteriota; class Terriglobia; order Terriglobales; family Acidobacteriaceae; genus DASRAA01. The sequence goes on along the minus strand of CAVWUX010000001.1, from coordinate 129,294 downwards.
GGGGAAACACCTCAATACTATTCGGCTTTGAGAAATGAAGTCAGCCCTGCCTTTGTCGCGCAGCGAAAGGATTGGCCATGGAGAACGGGCACACCAACCGAGCCCGAACCGGCGGGTGGCCCGCCCGGCGACGCTCCAATCAACAAACAATCTTGAAGTGGGTGCCCCATCCGGCCTGACTTTGGCCGGAGCCTGCCCTGAGCGCAGCCGAAGGGTGGGTCTTTTGACTTTCACTGACAACTGACCACTGATCCCAGTCCGAACCCACGACCATCCAGTCCCACATTGTGGGACGATATAAGAAAGCCCACCGTTTCTACGCTGGGAAAGCATGTGATAAAAGACCGGAGTCCCCCGGGGACGGCACTCTCCCCGAGGGCTTCAGCCCGAGCGGCTGACGTCCCACCCCGCGACTCCGCAAACAACAAATCATCCTGACGTAGGTGCCCCATCCGGCCTTCCTGGTTTTGGCCGGAGCCTGCCCTGAGCGCTGCCGAAGGGTGGGTCTTTTGACTTTCACTGACAACTGGCCACTAATCCCAGCCCGAACGCGCGACACTCCAGTCCCGCCTAGCGGCCGCCTAGCGGGACGACATAAGAAAGCCCACCGTTTCAACGCTGGGAAAGCATGTGATAAAAGACCGGAGTCCCCCCGGGGACGGCACTCTTCCCCGAGGGCTTCAGCCCGAGCGGCTGACGTCCCACCCCGCGACTCCGCAAACAACAGATCATCCTGACGTGGGTGGCCCCATCCGGCCTGATTTTGGCCGCGTGGGTCTCTCCTCCTGAGAGATGTGTTTTCGTTGCAAGAAAGCAGGGTAGTCCGGCGCGCGAAATAGCGCAGAAACGCCAGTCGTCCCCACAGGGCAGTTTTTACATTATATAGCACATTAGTGCCAACTTGGCCGTGAAGCAGCTCTGGTTTGGCCCCCTTAATGCCGATTTTTGCTATCAATCCAGGGAGTGCGCTGCCGTGCGGCGACAGCCACTCCCCACTCCCTCCTCTCCCCGGCTCCCCGCCTCGGGCATGGACTCCTCCGCAAGGGTTTCATCAGGATCTCTCTCTTCTTTGACCTCGTGCCGTCGCGGGCTTATGCTTAAAGTCGCCATGAGACAGCCAATGTTGGTCCGTCTGTCAGCCGCCGTGGCGTTTACCTTCGCCCTCGGCATTCTGTGTTCACCCCCTTCCGCCCAGGCTCAGGAGATCAGTAAGGAAGCTACGGCGGGCAAGTATTCCGTCACCCTTAAAGTTTTGCCGGCCGAGTCCTTCTCTGGTCCCCAGGCCGAGATGGTGCGCGATGGCGGCGCCGAAGCCAATGAGCTGAACAGCCCGGCGCAGCCCAACCATCACCTGGTGGCCTTCATCAAGGAAGGCGACAAGCCGGTCGAGAAAGCGAAGGTGTCGATCACCTATCGTGACACTTCATCCAAATCGGCGAAGTGGATGACGCTCCCGGTGGCGCGCATGCACGTGGCGGGCAAGGGTCTGGAGACCACCCACTACGGCAACAACGTCAAGCTCGAGCCGGGCAATTACGAAGTCCGCGTCACCGTCAACGGAAGTGGCCCGGCGACCTTCGAGTTCTCGCTGCCACAATAGCATCGCGCCCGATACGGGAGCAGTGCCTTGTGCCACAGGTTCACGCCCCACCGGGTGCCCCACACAAGCCGCCTTTGCTTGTGTGGGTCTTTTGAATTTCCCCCAAACGAATGGGCAACGTCTTGAAAGACCACAGGCTGGCCCAGCCGGCGACTCCGCAAACAACAAATCATCCTGACGTGGGGTGCCCCATCCGGCCTTCCTGGTTTTGGCCGGAGCCTGCCTCCTGAGCGCAGTCGAAGGGTGGGTCTTTTGTCTTTCACTGGCAACTGGCCACCGACAACTGGCCACTAATCCCAGCCCGAACGCGCGACACTCCAGTCCCGCCTAGCGGCCGCCTAGCGGGACTACATAAGAAAGCCCACCGTTTCAACGCTGGGAAAGCATGTGATAAAAGACCCGAGTCCCCCGGGGACGGCACTCTTCCCCGAGGGCTTCAGCCCGAGCGGCTGACGACCCACCCCGCGACTCCGCAAACAACAAATCATCCTGACGTGGGTACCCCATCCGGCCTTCCTGATTTTGGCCGGAGCCTGCCCTGAGCGCAGTCGAAGGGTGGGTCTTTTGACTTTCACTGACAACTGGCCACTAATCCCAGCCCGAACGCGCGCGACACTCAGTCCCGCCTAGCGGACGCCTAGCGGGACGACATAAGAAAGCCCACCGTTTCAACGCTGGGAAAGCATGTGATAAAAGACCGGAGTCCCCCGGGGACGGCACTCTTCCCCGAGGGCTTCAGCCCGAGCGGCTGACGACCCACCCCGCGACTCCGCAAACAACAAATCATCCTGACGTGGGTGCCCCATCCGGCCTTCCTGATTTTGGCCGGAGCCTGCCCTGAGCGCAGTCGAAGGGCGGGTCTTTTGTCTTTCACTGGCAGCTACGACCCGACCACTGCTGTCTTTCTGGGGTGGATGTTGTTTGCCCAACCCTCCTCCGTGCGCTCCGTGTTTTCCGTGGTGAATTGACTTTCGCCTGATCTTCTCCGTGCCTCTGTGTCTCTGTGGTGGATGTTCTTTCCCAATTCGGGCCCCCGCTCGACTTGTCACACGCCTCTGTGTCCTACGCCCTTTCCCGTCGTGCTCCATTTCGATAGAACATGGTTCGTGAGGCGGAAGGGATCGGTGTCTCTCGGCTCCTGCGCCCGCCATCGCGGGAATAGTTCGCTCTTTGACAACATCGCCTGTTCGACCGCCGACAAATGTAGCTTTCAGCGCATCGTGCCTTGCGAATGAAGTGATCTACTTAACTGGTGTCATAGTTAGACGGTGATATAGTTATGTAGTTGTAGATAACATGAGTCATCTCATATCTACATGATTCTAAATTGACTTTTCGTAGTGATGCCGTGTTGTAACTGCGTCCAACACACAAAAATAAATGGGAGGTATCCCCTAAATCAACCAGAGGAGCGAAACACCGGCACCCTCGATAGGGTTGTTAGCTCTCGCCCCGCTTGCGTAGGAAGGCTGGGATCTCCAGATCGTTGGCGTCGTAGCTGATGTTGACGCTGCTGCTGACGGTATCAATCGCTGGGGGCTCGTCCGGCGGCGTTTCTCCCGATCCGCGGACGAGCGACACGTAAGCGGTCTCGGCGTCGCGGGAATACATGGCAGCCGCGGTCCTCGCCTCCTCCACCGGCTCGGCGTGACGTACGACTTCCGACTCCAGGTCGAGATCGTCGACGGAATCGGGGATGAAGGGCACATTTCGCGGCCGTTCGGAGATGCGCGGCTCGGGCGCGACGGCGTTGGATGCGGGCGAAAGATGCCCGGGTTCAGGCTCGCGCACGGACGGCACCTGGAAGGTGGCGCTGGCAGCAGCGCGCGCATTGAGCACAGCGCTGGCGGCTCCGGCGTGGTCGCGGTTGCGCGTCGCGTCCTTGAACCCGGTTGCGATGACGGTGATCTTGACCTCGTCCTTCATCTTCTCGTCGAGCACGGCGCCGAAGATGATGTTGGCGTCTTCGTGGGCGGCGCTCTGGATGATGGTGGAGGCTTCGTTTACTTCCGCCAGGCGCAGCGACTGACGATCCGGTCACGTTGATCAGGATGCCGCGAGCGCCGTCGATGGCTCCGGCTTCGAGCAGCGGCGAGGCGATGGCCGCCTGGGCAGCGAGCGTGGCCCGTCCTTCGCCGCGCGCGGTCGCCGTGCCCATCACCGCGTAGCCCATGCCGGCCATGATGGTTTTCACGTCGGCAAAGTCGCGGTTGATGATGCCGGGAATGGTGATGATGTCAGAGATGCCCTGCACCGCCTGGCGGAGAATGTCGTCAGCGACGCGGAACGATTCGAAGAAGCCCGCGTCCTTGGCAACCGCGAGCAGCTTCTCGTTGGGGATGACGATGGTGGTGTCCACCGAGTCGATGAGCTCCTGCAGGCCGCGCTCGGCCTGGTTCTGGCGGCGCTTGCCTTCGAAGGCGAAGGGCTTGGTGACGACCGCGACGGTGAGCGCTCCCATTTCGCTGGCGAGCGAGGCGATGATCGGAGCGGCGCCGGTGCCGGTGCCTCCGCCGAGTCCGGTGGTGACGAAGACCATGTCGGCGCCTTCGAGCGCTTCGATGATTTTGTCGGCGTCCTCCAGCGCGGCCTTGCGTCCGACTTCAGGGTTGGCGCCCGCGCCGAGGCCGTTGGTCAGCTTGACTCCAAGCTGGATCTTCACCGGCGCGTGCGAGAGCTTGAGCGCCTGCAGGTCGGTGTTGGCGACCACGAACTCGATGCCTTCGAGGTGCGACTCAATCATGCGGTTGACGGCGTTCCCACCACCACCGCCCACGCCGATGACCTTGATCTTGGCACTGTTCAAGGTCTCTTCGTTGAAATGGATACGAATGTCGGCTGCCGGTTGCGTCTTGTCGTTGAAATCTTCGATCATCGCTACTCCGCTGGCGCCCCTGAGGGCGCAATTGATATTCGAGACTACTTATGCGTTCTGCCGGGCGAACAACGCCTTGAGCCTGGCCCCAAATCCGCGATCGCCGTGGGTGCGTACCTGCCGGGCGCGGTGCCCGTATAGCACCATCCCGATCGCCGTGGAGAATTCCGGCTCCAGCAGGTTCGACGGCAGCTTGGCTATGGGCACGGGATAGCCCAGTCGCGCCGGGCGCCGCAGCGTGTCTTCGGCTGATTCGATCAGTGAGTTCAGGCGAGCGCCGCCACCCGTGAACACCACACCCGCTCCGAGCAACTCATACACACCGGCCTGGCGAAGGTGGTCGCGGAGCAATTCCATTAACTCTCGCGCGCGGGGTTCCAGAATTTCGCCCAACATGCGCTGCTGCACCAGGCGCGAGGGGCGGTCGCCCACTGACGACACCTCGATCTCATTGCCCGCGGGAATGCGGGTCACAATGGCGCAGCCGAACATCTTCTTGATGTTCTCGGCGTCGGGAATCGGCGTGCGGAAGCCGACCGCCACATCGTTCGTGAAGTGGTCTCCGCCGATGGGCACCGCTCCGGTGTGGATCACCACGCCCTCGTAATACACGATAAGGTCGGTTGAACCTGCGCCAATGTCGGCGAGACAGACGCCGAGTTCGCGCTCGTCAGTCTGCAGTACGGAGTCGGCACAGGCGAGCCCTTCGAAGACCGTATCGTCCACATGAATGCCGGCACGGTTTGCCGCGGTCACTACGTTCTGGGTCGCCGTGGTTCCGGCAGTGATGACGTGCACCCGCACTTCAACCTTCTTGCCCATCAACCCGGCCGGATCGTGCACTCCAGGCTGTCCGTCGACGATGAACTCCTGCGGCAGCAGGTGCAGGGGCTCGTGGTCCTCAGGCAGCGGTATGGTGCGCGCCTTCTCGACGGCCGCACGAACGTCGTCGCGGCTGATCTCGCGGGTGCGCCCTCCGAGAGAAATGCCGCCGTGGCTGTTGACGCCGCGAATGTGCGATCCGGCGACGCCAACCAGGGCGCGCTCGACCGGCGCCTGGGCGACATTCTCTGCCTCCTCGACCGCCTTCCGGATGGAGCTGACGGCCTTGTCGAGATCGGCGATCACTCCCTTGCGCATGCCGCGCGAATCCGCGATACCGTGACCGCGATAGCGCAGAGCGTACTCGTTGACTTCGGCGACGATGACGCACGTCTTCGCGCTTCCAATGTCAATGACCGCAAGCAGGTTTTCGTTTTGACTTCCCATGGTTTATCAGTGCTTCTTGGCTTTCTCCGGTGCTGCTGTCTTGTTCGCCGGCGCAGGGCTTGACGATTCATCGCTTTGTCTCATGTGGGGAGACGACTCGGGGTTCACGACCACCTGGCCTTCATAGCGCAGATCGATCGAATCAAGACGCGCAAACTGCGATCTCCACTCTTGCACGTGAGCTTCGTACACCTGGAACCGCTGCAGAAAGTTTGCCGATCCCAAGTGAACCAGCACGGCGCCTTTGGGATCAGCGACTGTAGCTTTCACGTCATCCGGGTCGGAGAGATCGACTTCGCTCAAGCTCTGCGAATAATGCGCGCCGCTAGAGTCGAGCTCCCGGATCAACTCGCTGTAGATCTTCATGCGCGCCGCACGGGTGGAGACTGGTTCGTTGTCGTTCATGCCCACGATCACGGGAAACGAGTACGTTGTTTGCCCGCCGGACGGCAAATCCATGATGACGCCGTGCGCATCGATAAGTGCGATCCGCGAACCGACGGACACGAACGCCACCGGGGTGCGCTCATGCAGTTCGATCCTCACCCGATTGGGATAAAGTCTCATCACCGCGGCTGACTCGACCCAGGGAATGGCTTCGAGTTGCTTCTTGCGCTCCGCCAGAGGAACGAAAAAAATGTTGCGGTCAATATCACCGCCCATTACATCAAGCACCTGCGCGCGCGTCACGTTCTGATTTCCAAGCACCGCGATGTTGTCGCTGGAATCGATGCGAAAACGCCATGACTGGGCACCGTAGCGATACAGCGTGACGGCCACCAAGCCAGCCGCGCCCACTACCAGCAGCACGACTAACAGGAGTTTGATACGGCCGATGGCTTTGCGAGGGAGTGCTCCGCGGCGCACCGGCACGCGCTTTTGTCCGCGCAGAAACGGCGACTCGCCCTCGTCATCGAGGTCGAGCATGCGGGCATCGAGCGGAGACTCATCGAACTGGCGGGCCGACGCCCGTGATTCGGCTGCCGCCTCGAAATCCTCCTCCGGTAATGTGGAAGTCGTTTTCCGCGCCATGAAAACGGTGGAAATGCCGAAAGTTCCGGCTATTTGCCTCACTATATCCGGTTTTATCCGCAGCGCGGTCACGCATTTTGCAGGATTTGTCGGGATGTACTGCATTTGAAAACATCTGACGCGCCGCCGTAGTCGATACGGCGCAGTATTCGCGCGATTTCACGCTCTTGAGCGAAGCGAGAGGGAGTGCAAGACAGCAATCGAGGAACCAGAGAAGTAACCCACGTCCGGCAATTTCTACCGGTTGAGGCGTTCACCAGCGTGCGCTTCCAGCGCTTCCAGCACGATCGGGCTTAGTTGAACTACGTTGCCCGCGCCCATTGTCAGCACGAGATCGCCGGGCTCCGCGTGCTTGCCTGCCAACTCTGCGGCTTTGGTGAATGAACTGGCGTAAACCGCGTGCTTACTTCCAGTTTTTTTAATTCGTTCGGCAAGCAGTTCGCCGGTGACTCCGGGTATGGGCGCTTCGCTGGCGGCGTAAATGTCGAGCACCGTGACGGAGTCGGCATCTTTAAACGCGGTGGCGAATTGATCGAGCAGCAACTGTGTACGCGTGTAACGATGCGGTTGAAAGATCACGTGGATGCAGCGGAATCCGCATTGGCGTGCCGCAGCCAGGGTGGCGCGAATCTCCGTAGGATGGTGGCCGTAGTCGTCGATCACACTGATGCCATCGACGCGGCCCTTCAGTTGGAATCGGCGATCCACGCCATTGAATTTTCCCAGCCCCTCGCGGATCTGGTCGATTGGTATGTCGAGCCCGAAGCCAACCGCGATGGCAGCGGTAGCGTTGCGGACGTTGTGTTCGCCAGGCACATGCAGATGAAATTCGCCCAGATCTTTGCCGTGATAGCACACATGAAAAGCGCTGGATGCGAGCCTGCCCTCGACGCCTGTCTCGATGCGCACATCGGTGATCAGGAAGTCACTTCCGTCGACTGTGCCGTAGGTTACGACTCTGCGCCGCACAGCAGGTAGCAGGCGTCGCAGATCATCATTGTCATTGCAAGCGACCACCATGCCATAAAACGGAACATGGTCGAGGAACTCGACGAAGGTCCGCTCCACGTCTTCCATGTCGCGGTAGCAGTCCATGTGTTCATGATCGATGTTGGTGACCACGGCAAGAATCGGCCACAGCTTGAGGAACGAGCGGTCGCTCTCGTCGGCTTCGGCGACGAAGTATTCCGACTTACCTACGCGCGCATTCGAGCCCATCGCGTCGACGCGTCCGCCTATGACGACCGTGGGATCGAGTCCGCCGGCGGCCAGCACGACAGCCACCATCGAGGTTGTGGTGGTCTTGCCGTGCATCCCGGCCACGGCAATTCCGTACTTCAGGCGCATCAACTCGGCCAGCATTTCGGCCCGCGGAATCACCGGAATGTGGCCTGCGTGCGCGGCGGCAACCTCGGGATTGTCGCGTGGAACCGCCGAACTGGTCACTACAACTTCAGCGCCTGCCAGATTCTCGGCGCGATGTCCTTCGAAGGTAATAGCGCCCATGGCGGCCAGGCGCTGGGTAATGGCCGAGGCCTTCAGGTCGGAGCCGGACACCTTGTAGCCGAGATTCAGCAACACCTCGGCGATACCGCTCATGCCGATGCCACCGATGCCCACGAAATGCACACGCTGAATTTTGGCAAACATGATCGAGAGGAGACTCTCTAGGCTACAGCGTGCGCGTCGCGGACGCCAGCAATGCGAGCGGCGAGAGCAGCGATTTCCGCGGCCGCGTGGGGATGGGCGAACTGGCGTGCGGCGGCGCCCATCTGCACCAGGCGAGCACGGTCACCCAGTAACGAGGCCACCTCCTGCGCCAAGCGGTCGCCAGCCAGCTCGGCCTGCGGCAGCAGGCGCGCGGCATTGGCATCCGCCAGGGTCTCTGCATTATGACGCTGATGGTCACCGGCGGAGGTGGGTAGCGGGACAAAAATCGCGGGCTTTCCTGCGGCAGCGACTTCGGCCACCGTACTGGCGCCCGAGCGGCAGAGAAGCAGATCGGCGCGCGCAAAGGCTGCGGGCATGTCGTCGATGAACGGCGAGACTTCCACCGAGATTCCTGCGCCGGCGGCAGCTGTGCGCACCTCTTCATAGTCTTTCTCGCCCGTCTGATGGATGACGTGGAGCCCGGGGACCGCCTGTGCCAACGACGGCAGCGCCTGCATGAGGGCCACGTTGATAGCGTGTGCGCCCTGGCTTCCGCCAAAGATCAGAAGCGTCGGAGGACCACCGCCGGAACGAGGGGGAATATCGAAGAACTCGCGCCTCACCGGCACCCCGGTGACCACGGCATAGCGGAAGTAGCGTTGCGTCGCCGGGAAGTGCACCGCAGCCGCGCTCACCATCGGAGCCACCAGGCGGTTGGCGATGCCTGGAATCACGTTGGGCTCGAAGGCCAGCATCGGCACGCTCATCAAGGTCGCGGCCAACATGGCCGGGCCCGAGGCGTAGCCGCCTACTCCAATCATCACATCCGGGCGGAATTCCGAGATCATCCGCGCCGACTGCACCACCGCGCGCGGTAGATCGAACAGCGTCTTGATCCGCGTCATGAGATCAACCCGGTTCAGCGCTCCAACCGTAATCAGCTCGAGGTGAAAGCCCGCAGCCGGCACCAGCCTGTTCTCGATACCGCGAGCGGTCCCGATAAATAACACTTCGGCGTTGTAGTGAGACTGCAACTGCTGCGCGATGGCCACGGCCGGAATAACGTGCCCGCCTGTTCCTCCTCCCGCAATGATGACGCGCATCGCTAGTCCGTCTGTTGCGTGATGTTGAGCAGGACTCCCACGCTGGCGAGAGTGATGAACAGCGACGATCCGCCATAAGAGACGAACGGCAGCGGAATTCCCTTGGTAGGCATCATGCCCAGCACGACGCTCATGTTGATGAGCGCCTGCACCACCACCATGGCGGTGATGCCGGTCGCCAGGAAGCGCGCAAAAGGATCCTGGGTCCGCAAGGCGGTGCGAACGCCACGATACAGGAAGATGCTGAATAGGATGACAACCAGCACTGCCCCCCACAATCCAAGCTCTTCCGCGATATTGGCGTAAATGAAGTCGGTGTGGGGCTCCGGCAAGTAGAAGAGTTTTTGCTTGCCTTCCATCAGGCCCGCGCCCATCACCCCTCCCGTGCTGACTGCAATCATGGACTGGATGATGTGGAACCCATGGCCCTGCGGGTCCTTCCATGGATCGAGAAAAGCAATGATGCGGTGCCAGCGAAAAGGAACCCGCACGACGAGGAAATACAGTGGGAGCAGCGACGCCAGCAATCCGTAACCCAGGTAGCGCATCTTCATGCCGGCGATGTAGAGCACCGAAGCGGTGATGGCCATGCAGGCAATAGCCGTGCCGAGGTCGGGCTCCTTGACGATGAGCACCGCCAACAGAACGCTGGGCGCGGCAGCGGGAAGCAGCACGTGCTTCCAGTCACTAATCTGTTGCCACCGCGATTCGAGAAAGTAGGCCAGGTAGAGGATGATGGCGGGCTTGGCCAACTCCGAAGGCTGAAACGAGAGCGGTCCGGTTTTGATCCAGCGATGGGTATTGTGGGAATCGTGGAACAAAAACACCCCCACCAGCAGCAGGCAGGTGAGTCCCAGGAAGGTGAAGACGATGGATGAACGCCGATACAGTTTGTAGTCAATGTTCATGATCACCAGCATGGCGGCAATGCCGGCTCCGGCCCAACCCATCTGTCTTAGTAGAAATGTGTATGACGACCCGAATCGCTCCTTGGCCATCACCGCCGAGGCGCTGAAGACCATGATCAGCCCGAGAAAGACGAGCAGCAGGATCACGGTGAACAGCCACTTGTCGACGCTGACACGTTTCGCCATTATTCCTTGCCTCCAGCGCGGCTGGCGCCCGCGGGTTGCGACTTCTCGCGCGGCCATCTGCCGGACCAGGTCCTTGAAGACACGCCCGCGATGCTCGTAGCTGACGAACTGATCGAAGCTGGCGCAGGCAGGAGCCAGAAGCACGATGTCTCCCGGCACGGCGGATTCGCTGGCGCGGCGCACCGCGTTGTCGATGGTGCCGGCGCTGACGATTTGGGGTGCGCGCACCTGCGACTCGATCTTTGCGGCGGCTGCGCCGATGGTGTAGACCTGCTTGACCCGCTTCGCCAGCAAAGGATTGAGAACGGTATAGTCGCTGCCCTTGTCCTTGCCTCCGAGGATCAGGTGAACGCCGCCGTCGAACGATTCCAGCGCTTTGATGGCGGCATCGACATTGGTGGCCTTGGAATCGTTGTAGTACTCGACTCCCCGGATGGTAGCAACGTACTCCAGACGATGCTCGACCGCCTTGAAATTAGCAATGGCTCGGCGAGTATCAGCGGGATCGACGCCCGCCAGCATGCCCGCGCAGACTCCCGCCAGCACGTTCTCGACGTTGTGAGCGCCCTTCAACGTAACTTCCCCGACTGGCATGATGTCCTGCTCCTTGTCGGCATCGCGCCAGACGATGCTGTCTGCCGCGCACAAACGCACCGCGCTCGACCCCGCGTTGACGGCTGAACCAGTACACGGCGGCCTGCGTCTTGTCCGACATGGCAACGCAGGCATCGTCGTCGGCGTTGAGCACTGCGAAGTCGTCGCCGGTCTGGTTCTCGAAGATGCGTGCCTTGGCTGCGGCGTAGTTCGCGAAGGTACGGTGGCGATCCAGGTGATCGGGCGTTACGTTCAACACAATCGCAATCCTGGGATGAAAGGTCTCGATCGTTTCCAACTGAAAGCTGCTGACCTCGAGCACAATCCAAGTGTCGTCAGTGGCGCTCTCGACGAAACTGATGGCGGGAGTGCCGATATTACCGCCGACGAGGGTCTTGCGTCCGCCGGCCGCGATGATTTTGCCGGCGAGTGTGGTCACCGTAGTCTTGCCGTTCGATCCGGTGATGGCGACGATCTGCCCCTTCAGATAGCGCCCGGCCAGTTCGACTTCGCCAATGACCGGAATGCCGGCCTGCCGCGCCTGCAGTAGCTGAGGCACATCAGCAGGCACGCCCGGACTGATTACAATCAGTTCCTGCTCCTTGAAGGTACGCTCCCCGTGGTAGCCGGCCTCGACGACAATGCCGCGGTCAAGCAGCACGGGTATCTCGTGATGCAACTCCTCCGGCGATTTGGTATCGGAGACTGCGACGCGCGCGCCACGGTCGGCCAAAAACAAGGCGCTGGCGACTCCCGACTTGCCCAGCCCGACCACCAGTACGCGCTTGCCTTTGACATCCATGAAAGGTTCCATCCGAAGGGTCATTGTGCCACGTTTGCTGCGCGCCTAGCGCAACTTCAACGTAGTGAGAGCAAAGAGTGCAAACACCAGCGACGCAATCCAGAAACGCACGATCACTTTGGACTCGCTCCAGCCCATCAGTTCGAAGTGATGGTGGATGGGCGCCATCTTGAAGATGCGCTTCTTGCGTAGCTTATACGACCCCACTTGCAAGATCACGGACAGCGCCTCGATCACAAAAACTCCGCCAATGAACGGCAGCAGGAGTTCCTGCTTGATGAGCACTGCTACAGTGCCGATGGCTCCCCCCAGGGCCAGCGATCCGACGTCGCCCATGAAAACCTCCGCCGGGTGGGCGTTATACCAGAGGAAACCGATGGCTGCGCCGACCATGGACCCGCAGAAGATCGTTAGCTCCGACACTTGCGGAATCTTGGATATCTCCAGGTAATCGGCGAACAGCGCGTGCCCGCTTATGTAGGTCAGCACGGTCAGGGCGCCGGCCGCGATTACGGTGCAGCCAATCGCCAGGCCGTCGAGACCGTCGGTGAGGTTCACGGCGTTGCTCGAACCCACGATGATAATCATGACGAAAATCAGGAACGGCAGAAACGCCAACGGCCAGAGGCTGCTGTGCAGCAGGCTGCCGATCACGAGATCAGGCCGGAAATGCTTGAAAAACGGCACAATCAGGCGCGTGGAATACAAGCCGTAGTGCTGTAAGGCGATGAGCGTGAGACCAATCGCCAGCGCCGTCAGGAACTGGTAGAACAGCTTGGCGCGCCCGGTCAAGCCAAGGTTGCGGCGGTGGACCACCTTCAGATAGTCATCGGCAAATCCGATGCCGCCGTAGGCGAGCGTCGCCACCACCGCAATCCAGATGAAACGATTGCTCAGGTCGGCCCACAACAATGTTGGCACGACCATGGCGACCACGATTAACACTCCTCCCATGGTCGGAGTGCCGGCTTTGCGCTGGTGGGCCTGCGGACCGTCTTCGCGAATGTACTGGCCGATCTGGAAGTCACGCAATCGCCGTACGACGGCGGGGCCGATGACCAGCCCGATGAAGAGAGCGGTGAGACTGGCGAAGGCAGTGCGGAACGTCAAATAGCGGAAGATTCGGAACGGACCGATGTGTAGAACGACAAAGCCCTTCTGATAGAGCAGCCAATAAAGCAAAGTGTTCCCCGTCGTTAAAGTGTCGTGCCGCCCGACGCCTCAGTGTGCGCCATCAGCCCTTTTGCCCATCCACACATCCAAAGCGCGCTCCAGACGAACCCCGCGCGATGCTTTGAGCAGTACCAGATCACCGGGCCTCACGTTGTCTTGCAACCACGCGCCCGCGTCTTCAGGGGTGGCGACGAATTCCGCTGCCACGTTGGCGGAGTCGCGCGCCTTCCACGATGTAACGAGCCAGTCCACGCACACCGAGTACGAAGTCCACCCCGTAGTTCCCCATGAACTGGCCGCAGTCGCGGTGCATGGCCTCGCCGCTGGGTCCCAGTTCGAGCATTTCGCCGGCCACCACGATGCGACGCTGCGCCGGCATTTGCGCCAGCGACCTTACCATGCTGTCGAGGGCCTTCGGGTTGGAATTGTAGCAATCGTTGATGATCGTGGCGCCGGCGTAATCGATTAGCTGTCCGCGCTTGTCTCCGGCCGACAGGGAAGCCAGCGATTGGGCAGCCTCCCGCAGCGTGACACCGTACTGCAGACCAACCGCGACTCCAGCCAGCGCGTTGTAGACGCTGTGTTCACCCAGCAGCGGAAGCGTGGCCCGTACCCGCTCACCGTTGCTGACAAGGTCGAACGCCGAACCCACGGGCTGTAGCGCTTCGATGTTCTCGGCCATTACGTCGGCAGGCTTCTGCAGACCAAACGTCACCACCTTGCCGTGAAAATCGCGCCCGAACTGCGATACATAGGCGTCGTCGGCATTGAGCACAGCAATACCTCCGGCGGGCAAGGACTCGATCAACTCGTACTTAGCGCGCGCAATTGCCGCGATGGAATCGAAAAACTCCAGATGCACCGGAGCGACCATTGTGACCACGCCGCAGTTGGGACGGGCCAACTTTGCCAGGGCTGCAATCTCCCCCGCGTGAGACATCCCCAGCTCAATGACAGCAATCTCATGCTCCGGCTCCAGCTTGAACAGTTGCAGCGGCAGTCCAAAATGGTTATTGAGATTGCCTTGCGATTTCAGCACCCGGTGCCTGGTCGCCAGAACTTGCGCGATGATTTCCTTGGTGGTCGTCTTGCCGGCCGAACCGGTCACTCCCACAACGGGCTTTCCCCAAAGCTGGCGCACCGCCGCCGCAAGCTGCTGCAGGGCGACGATGGTGTCATCCACGGCCAGTAACGCCGTTTTCGCCGCAAAGCGAGAGAGTTGGTCGCGGCGCACTACCGCCGCAATCGCCCCCTTGGACAATGCGCTTTCTGCGAAGTCATGACCGTCGTGGTGTTCGCCCTGGACCGCGAAGAACAGATCGCCCGGCTGAACGGTTCGAGAATCGATGGAATAACCGCCGGCGATGGATTGAGGATCGAACTCACCGCTCGCCTGCATGATCTCGGCGGCGCGAGAGAGACCCAACTTCATGATTTGACCGGATGCGCGGCGGCGTATCCGGCGTTGCGCAGGGCTTTCTGGGCTACCTCGACATCGTCAAAGGGAACCACCCCTTTGCTCGTCTCCTGGTGTTTCTCGTGGCCCTTGCCCGCGATGAGAACGATGTCTCCAGGCTCGGCCTCGTGGATCGCCAACTCGATGGCTTTGCGGCGATCCGGCTCCAGCGTGTAGCGGGCATCGGTGCGCTGCAGTCCCGGCAAGGCGTCATTCATGATGGCGATGGGGTCCTCGCTGCGCGGGTTGTCGCTGGTCAGCACCACGAAGTCGCTGCCGCGTCCCGCGGCTTCGCCCATCAGCGGCCGCTTGGTGCGGTCGCGATCGCCGCCACATCCGAAAACCGTTATTACGCGGCCCGGCCCGCCGCGCTGGTGCAGAAAATCGTGCGCCACCGCAGTGAGGTTGCGGATTGCGTCGTCGGTGTGTGCGTAGTCGACGATCACGGTGAAAGGTTGGCCCAGGTCCAGCCGCTCGAAGCGGCCGGCGACATGGGCGATCTGGTCAGCGGCTTCTGAGATTGCGTTGGCTTCCACGTCGCGGGCATAAGCTGCCGCGGCCGCTGCCACCAGGTTGTACACATTCACCCGGCCCAGCATCGGGCTCCAAATAGGTATCTCGGCCTGCGGCGTAACCAGTTGGAAGCCAACTCCATCACCTCTGACTCTCAGGTCCTTGGCGTGAAAGTCGCCGCTGTCGATGCCGTATGTGATCACTTCGTGGAGGTGCTTGCAGAGCGGAAGCAGGCGCTGGCCATACTCGTCTTCGATGTTAATGACCGCGAACCGCGGCGGCTCCACGCCCAGTCCCTTGAACAGAATGGTCTTCGACTGGAAATAGCTCTCCATGGTGCCGTGGTAATCGAGATGATCGCGCGTCAAGTTGGTGAACACCACCACCTCGAACTGTATCCCGTACACCCGTTGCTGCTCGAGGGCGTGCGACGAAACCTCCAGCACCGCTTCGGTGCATCCCACATTCACCGCCTTGGAGAACAGTTGGTTCAGTTCGAGAGCCTCGGGCGTCGTGCGGGGAGCGGGAAACGTCTCGTGTCCGATGCGGTATTCCACCGTACCGGCGAGGGCGATCTTGCGTCCTGCCGCCCTGAACATTCGGCTGAGAATGAACGCTGTGGTGGTCTTGCCGTTGGTGCCGGTGATCCCCGTGATCTCCAGCTTCTCAGCCGGGTGGCGGTAAAAATTCGCGCTGAGGCGGGCCAGCGCCCGACGGCCGTGCGGCACGAGCGCCCAGGCAATTCCTTCGCGCGGAGCAACCGAATCGCTCACCACCGCCACTGCCCCGTTGCTGATAGCCTCGTCGATGTAAAGGTTGCCGTCGGTGCTTTCACCACGCATGGCTACGAAGCACCACCCGGGCTTCACCCGCCGGCTGTCATAGTCCAGCCCGGCAATCGGCGGATCACCTCGTTGGTCCAGAAATTCCGCACCATCAAGCAACTGTAGGAAGTTCATTCTACCCGCATTATAGCTGCGCAGCGGAAGGCGGGCGCGGGTGTTTACCGCGCTGGATACTGGTTTTCCAAAACGGCACAACCGCGTCGACTAGTGGCTGAATCGAACCATCACCTTCTGCCCGACAAGCAAGTGGCTGCCCGGCTGCGGCGATTGCTGGCGCGCTATTCCGCTGCCGACAACATTGATTTCGAGCCCGCTCTGCTGCGCCACTTCTACCGCTGAGCGCAGTGACTTTCCCATGAACGACGGCACCACGATGCCGCTGTCCACTGCAAGCACTACTGCGCCGTTCCCGGAGGCTTGCGCTCCAGGAGCTTTTGGACTCAAAGCTGCGCCCGAGGGGTCGGTATCCGCAGCTGAAGACGGCGTCGGCGAAGCATTCCCAACAGAAGTTCCGACGAGTTTCGCGCCCTCAGTTTGCGGAGAAATCGCCGCAGCAGGCGCCTGCTGCTCAGCCTTGGCGACCGGCTGTCCCGCGGCATCATCGCCCTCGGGAATCAGCGGTGCCCCCAGATGATCGGAGCCCGGCTCAGCGTCGTCGTCATTCTTGCCGGCTTTTGCCAGGAGCGTCATCCGCTGGGCCTGGTTCTTGGGCTCGATGTCATGCGGTACGTGCATGTACTCCAGGGCCTGCTGTGCAACCCGCTTGAATACCGGCGCGGATACCTGCCCGCCCTGATGGAGTCCCTGGGCTGAGTCAAGGATCACAGCGATCGTGATGGCCGGGTTGTTCACTGGAGCAAAGCCCACGAACGAGGCCACATATTTCGTCTTCGAGTAGGCATGGGTGGCCGGATCGACTTTCTGCGCCGTTCCTGTCTTGCCCGCCACGGTGTAGCCATCCAGGACGGCGCGCCGCGCGGTACCGTCGAGCACAACGCTTTCCATCATCTTTTTCATCTGCGCTGCAGTCATCGTGGAGATCACGCGATGCTGTTGCGGTACATGAAACACCACCGGCTTTGGCCCCGCGTTGGGAGGAAGTTCCCCGGCGACAATGCGCGGCGGGGTGTAGACGCCGTCATTGGCGATGGTCGAAACCATCGAAACCGTTTGCACCGCCGTAACTCCGATCTCCTGGCCCATCGACATGGCGCCAATCGAAACCTTGGACCAGCGATTGACGGGCTTCTTTAGTCCCCGGCTCTCGCCCGGGAGTTCGATGCCGGTTTGCGATCCGAATCCGTAGGCGCGGATGTACTCGTCGAAGCGAACGTCGCCCAGCTTCATGCCGGTCTTGACGGCCGCAACGTCACTGGAGTGCGCATAGGCCTCGGCAATCGTCATCACGCCCATCCTGTGGGCATCGTGGATGGTCATGCCGAAGATGGTGATGGCGCCGCCCTGGCAATCCACCATGTCTTCGGGCTTGACTACGCCCTGTTCAATCGCCGCCGAATACGTCACCGTCTTGAATACCGAACCGGGCTCATACACATCGCTGACGGCGCGGTTCTTCAATGCTTCCTTGGGAACGCGGTTAAATACGTTGGGATTGAAGGTCGGACGGTTGGCAAGCGCCAGGATCTCCCCGGTGCGCGGATTCTGCACGATCACCGTGCCGGCCTCTGCCTTGGTTTCCTCCATCGCGCGCTCGAGTTCTTTCTCCGCGATGTACTGGATGGTGGCGTCGAGCGTGAGCACCAGGTTCTGTCCGGGATCGGGCTGCCGCTCCACCCGCCCGTACCACTTGCGGCGGGCATCGACGGAGATCAACTCCCGGCCCGGCATGCCACGCAAATCGTCGTCGAACTCCAACTCCAGACCGCCAAGCCCTTCGTCGTCAACGCCCACATAGCCGATGACCTGGGCTGCCAGGTCCCGCTTGGGATAGAAGCGCTTGGGTTCCTTGCGGAAATAGATCCCTCGCAGGTTCAGGTCGCGAACGCGTGCGCTGGTGTCACCATCCAGCCTGCGCTTTATCCAGGCAAAGTACTTTTGTGAGCGGATCCGGGCGGCGAGTTCCTGAGCATCCAGGTTCAGCACCTTGGCCAGGATCTGGGCGGTGGTGTCCGGGTCGGAGATCTCGCCAGGCACGGCGAACACCGAGTCGACATCGATGGACATCGCCAGCTCAGCGCCATTGCGGTCGTAGATCGTGCCCCGCCTCGGCTCCACATCGATGGGGCGTGAGTGCTGGCGGGAGGCGAGGTTCAGAAAAAACGGGTACTTGATGATTTGCAGGTCAACCAGGCGGCATAGCACCGCCACCACCCACAGAAAGAGTACGGCCGCAAGTATGTAGAGCCTCTTTGCTGGCGTCTTCGGTGGTGCGCTTGCCCGCATTCCTGCTCACTCCGTCCGTGCAAGCCGGCCGCGGCCGGAATTGCGATTCTTACTCTGTGAGACTACCCCTACATTGTGGTACTAACATGCAGAGGGCGGTCCGATATTGGCGGACCGCCGCTTTGAACTGTCGCCGGGATACGATTCGTCTCGCTGTCTCCCAGGCCGCCTACTGCTGCATCGAAACCACCATGATGCCATTGGGATTGGCCCTCGCCATGACCGGCACAGCGCTGTCACCATCGCCGCTTTCGATGACCTGCACTTGCCCGGCAACGGGCGGAACCATGCCCAGTTTGCGGGCCTCCAGGTCAATGCGCTCCAGGTCTTTCAGCGAGGCTTCCTCCAGTTTCAATTCGCGGTTGCTTTCGACAATGGAAGATTGTTCCGCCTTCGCCTGCTCGATGCGATAGCCGTACTCGATTGCGCTGAGGTGTTGCAGCAAGTAAACCATCACCAGCAGGAAGAGAGCGGCCAGCGTGATGCCAAATGACTTCATCTCGCGGCGGCGCTTCGGGTCAACCATGCGCACCACACGCGAATTGTCGATGCGCTTTGCGAAATAAATCTCCGGAGTACCCATGAACATGCCGCGGGTCTCCGATACCGGTTCACCCCAATTGTCTGAGTCCTGCATTGTGGGATAAAGCACTCCTGCTGCCATTTGCCCTCTCCTGCCGGACTACCCTACAGTGGGTCTATATCCGGCTCCTGCCCCAAATCACGATGGTCTTCGGATTCGCAAACACCTCTTGTTCACAATCCGACAGCTCTTTTCCGCTAACGCTGTGGATATGTCTGCGGAAAATGTTGAAAACTCTTGCAACCCATTTACTTGCTTCTTCCTGCAACGGTCAAATCCGCTCCGCCGCCCTCAGCTTCGCGCTGCGCGACCGCGGATTGCGATCGATCTCTTCCTCTTCGGCGGTCACCGGCTTTTTCGTCAACACGCGGTATACGCCATTGTGGGATGCCTCCCGTAACGCATCTTTCACAATTCGGTCTTCCAGCGAGTGGAAGCTGATCACCACCAGCCTGCCGCCCTTTTTCAGGACCCGCGGTGCCGCGCCTTGGCTCAGTAGCTCACGCAGGTCATCGAGTTCACGGTTCACCAGAATTCGGAGAGCCTGAAAGGTTTTCGTCGCTGGATGAATGCGCCGCTCAGCCTGGTTCATTGGCCGGGCCGCAGCCGAAACCACCTCCGCCAGATGTGCGGTGGTGCGAATCGGCCGCGCCCGAACAATGGCTCTGGCGATTCTCCGCGACCTCCTTTCCTCACCGAATTCGTAAATCGCGTCGGCAAGCTCGCGCTCGTCGAAGCGGTTTACCACTTGTTCGGCGGTCTGCCCGGACTGCGTGTTCATCCGCATGTCCAAAGGCCCTTCCGCCTGAAAACTGAATCCACGCCCGGCATCCTCCAACTGCAGCGAGCTGACGCCCAGGTCGGCCAACAGCCCATCGGCGCTGGCGGACGCGACATGTTCTGCCACTTCCGCAAAACTCGCATGCACCACCTCGATCCGGGGCCAATCGGCGGCCAACTCCGCAGGAGGGCTCATCAACCGTTCGCGGGCCCGTTGCAACGCCGCCGGGTCCTTATCGAGGCCAATCAAACGACCCGCTGCGCCGAGGCGTCTTGCGATTTCCCAACTGTGTCCGCCTAGGCCGAGGGTCGCATCGATATAGGTCCCGCCGCGCCGCACGGCCAGGAATTCGATCGCTTGCTGTAAAAGAACCGGTACATGGCCAAACTGCCTTCTGCTCGCCTCGCCATGTTCGCGCCCAGGGGCGCTGTCCACGCTTGGAAACTCGTTGTCCATTCACTCCCGTTCCGAGACGTTGAATGGATCGCTCTGCCTCACTAAATACCCAGACCGTCCAGGGTTTTCGCATCCTCATCGGTAAGCGGTTCCGCCACCTCTTTGCGAAGCGCTTCGGCATTTTGCACTTCGAGGTAGGTCAAGCGTCCCGCCACCGAGACCTCGCCCTTCAGGTCGGCCGCCTCCCGCAATACCGCCGGCAGCAGTAGACGCCCCTGTCCATCGAATTCCACTTCCTGCCCGTAATAGCTGGTCAGTTTCAGCAACTTTTGCTTGGGGGAGTTGAACGTCGACAGGCCCACCAGCTTGCGCTCGATCGTCTCCCACTCCTGGATGGGATACAGATAGGCACTCTTCCCATCCCAGCTTGTGATGTAAAATTTGCTTCCGTACTTCTCGTCGGCCAGACGCTTGTACTCCGCGGGCATCTTGAGACGCCCCTTGTCGTCCAGCCGAGTTAGGTGAGAGCCACGAAACATAAAGACCGGCCCCGAACCGCCGGGCCCCTACTTCGCTATTGGGAAAGGAGGAAAACCTGAAAAAGCACCCCACGTGGGAGCCGGAATCCGGTTGCATCGCGCGTTTGGCCAAATTACCCAATTCGCTCTAGCGACTTCCACGGGAGCTACACGGTGTTCCACCGCCTCCCACTATTTACCACCATTGGGAGGAATCTTACGCCCTTTCCTTAACGTGTCAAGTGGAAATCGCTGAATTTCCATTAAAGTTTTCTTAGACTTGGCCAACAACCACAGGTTGGGTTCGACCCCCGCCCCTCCCACAACAATTTGGGTTTACTGAGGCGGTTCTCCACCGACCGATTCGGGTCGATTCCGGAAGCAGCCCTAAGTTAGCGGCACGACTTCGTCACTTTGGCTCCGCAATGGGTGGGGCCGGACGCGGCAGATGGCGGCGGTAAACTGCCAGCGCACGCTTCGACTGAGCCCGAAGGGTGACAACAAAGCTTGGAAACCGGGAAGCCGGGCTTTATAGTCGTTGCGTCGCAAGTCGGGGTTGCCAACGAACAGCATGAGCCAGCGCCTTCAAGTCGAGCAGTGGATTCCTGTTCCCTTGCCCAAGGTGTTCGCGTTCTTCTCCGACCCGCACAATCTTCCGCGGCTCATGCCACCCTCACAGGGCGCGAAGGTCGTCAAGTTCAACCTGGTACCACCGCGATTGCCCGAAGGCGTGCGTCCCAATGGGTTTGAGCGAATGGCGGGCCCCGGCACTGAGGTCACTTTCAAGTTCCGTGCCATTCCTTACGTGCCCGTGCACGAGCGCTGGACGGCATTGATTACAGAATTTGCGTTCAACGAGTATTTCTCTGACATACAGAAACAAGGCCCGTTCAAATCCTGGCATCACACCCACAGCTTCGAAGCCAAGGTTGTGAACGGCCGTGAGGGTACCGTTGTCGGCGATGACGTGGAGTATGAAGTTGGCTTCGGTGTGGTCGGCACGTTTCTGGAAAAGATGATCTTTCAACGCATGATGCGTTCGATCTTCGAGCACCGGAAACAGGCCCTGGAGAGAGTCTTCGCCGCCGAGATCGACGCCTCGCGTCTGGTTGGAACTTGATTCGACAGCGATATTTCAGAACTTCCGATGTGCCTCTGTGCCTCGGTAGCGAGCATCCTCTATGCTTGTTGCATGGACCTCTTCGCCCTAACCCGTAAGCTCATCAACGTCGAATCCATCACCGGCAACGAAGCTGCGGTAGGCGACGCGCTCGCAAGCGAGCTGACTGCGCTGGGCTATGCCGTTGAGCGCATGCAGGTCGAGGGCGACCGCTTCAACGTGTGGGCCACTCATCCGGATCAGCCACGTCCCGAGGTCGTGTTCTCGACGCATATGGATACGGTCCCTCCCTTCATTGCATCCTCGGAGACATCCGACCGCATCTACGGACGCGGTTCGTGCGACGCCAAGGGCATTATCGTGGCTCAGATAGCAGCGGCGGAGAAGCTCAAGGCCGATGGTATTCGTGTCGGCCTGCTGTTTCTGGTGGGCGAAGAGCGCGACAGCCAGGGCGCGCAGGCTGCCAATCAAGATCCGCGTGGAGCGAGGTACTTGATCAACGGAGAACCAACGGAGAACCGTATCGCCCTGGCGTCAAAAGGCACTTTGCGCGTCGAGGTCATCGCCAAGGGGAAGATGGCGCACTCGGCCTATCCCGAGTTGGGCGAATCGGCGATTGAGAAGCTGCTCGACGCCCTGGAAAACATCCGCAAACTGGAGCTCCCGACGCACCCCAGCGCCGGCCCATCGACTCTCAACATCGGCCTGATCGAAGGTGGTCGCGCTCCGAACGTCATCCCAGATTACGCCAGCGCAAATCTGCTGATCCGTCTTGTCGGACCGGCCGATGAACTTCGCCGTCAGATCACCACTGCCGTCGCCGGCAAGGCCGAAGCCAATTTCATTCTCGAAATTCCGTTCATGGAGCTCGGCACTGTACCTGGGATTGAAACCATGATCGCCGCCTTCACCACCGACATCCCCGCGCTCACCAACTGGGGCAAGCCAGTACTAATTGGTCCTGGCTCGATTCACGTGGCCCACACAGAGGGCGAGTACATCGAGAAACGGCAACTGCTGGATGCCGTCAACCTCTACGCCCACATCGCGCGGCACCTGCTTGGAAACGCCGCGGCGGGATGATTTTGACCCTGCTGCAACTACTCTCTTGTTCGATCGCCATCTTTCTGGTATCTCATCCTTTGGCCGTTTAGCGGCGGCCGTCGATCATGGCCACTGCAAATAGCTCCGTCAAGCCTTCGCAATCTCCGCCTGCCCCTTCGCCGCAGATCTACTGCCTCAAGCGCGGACACCCGCTGCCGTTCGGCGCTACCGTCCATCGCAAAGGCGTGAATTTCTCAATTTTCTCCAAGCACGCGACCTCATGCAATTTGGTGCTGCTGGAGCCCGGCGTGCCGCGAGCGATCGCGGAATTTCCCCTTGACCCGCGTTCCAACCGCACCGGCCAGGTCTGGCACATCTTTATCGAAGGACTCGATGCCGGCGCCCACTACGCCTATCACTTCAACATGCAGCCCAATCCCGATCCGAACGTGTTTCGTTTCGAACCTTCCGACCTGCTGCTCGATCCTTATGCACGGGTGTTGTCAGGAGGAGCGCCGTGGGGGACGTTCAAAGACGATACTCCCCACTTTCGACTGGGAGTGGTCACGGAGAACCATTTCGACTGGGAGCACGATCAGCCCCTGAATATTCCGCTGGTCGACAGCGTCATCTACGAGATGCATGTTCGCAGCTTCACCCGCCATCCTTCTTCCGGAGTCGCGAACCCGGGCACCTTTGCCGGCTTGATCGAGAAGATTCCCTATCTGAAGAAACTGGGCGTCACCGCCGTCGAGTTGCTGCCGGTGAATGAATTTGAGGAGGCTGACACCGATCGCATTAATCCATTCACCCGTGAGCCCCTGGTCAACCTTTGGGGTTATCAGCCGATCGCATTTCTCGCGCCTAATACTGCCTATTCCTCGAAGCACGATGACGGCGAGCAGGTGCGGGAATTCAAACATCTCGTCAAGTCCCTGCACGAAGCCGGCATCGGAGTCATCCTCGACATGGTATTCAACCATACTGCGGAGGGCGATGAGCATGGTCCGACCTGGGCGTTTCGCGGCATCGACAACGCCACCTACTACATCCTCGATCCCGACACCGGCAAGTATCTGAACTACTCGGGATGCGGCAACACCGTGAACTGCAACAACCCGGTCGTGCGCAACTTCATTGTCGACTGCCTGCATTATTGGGTCACCGAGATGCACGTGGATGGATTCCGCTTCGATCTTGCCTCCATCCTTGGCCGCGGTCAGGACGGCGCCGTGCTCAAGAATCCTCCTCTGCTGGAGAGCATGGCCTACGATCCGGTGCTGGCCAACACCAAGCTGATCGCCGAAGCCTGGGACGCCGCCGGCCTCTACCAGGTTGGCACCTTCCCCTCATGGGGACGCTGGGCGGAGTGGAACGGTGTCTTCCGCGACCATGTACGCAGATTTGTAAGAGGCGAGCCTGGCATGACTTCGGCGCTGGCAACACGCCTTCTGGGTAGTCCCGACCTCTACGAAACCAGCGCCCGTGAACCCTATCACAGCATCAACTTCGTCACTTGCCACGACGGTTTTACGTTGAACGACCTGGTTTCGTACGACAAGAAGCACAACCTCGCCAACGGTGAAAACAATCAGGACGGCAACAACGACAACCTGAGTTGGAACTGTGGAGCCGAGGGCCCGACGGCGGACCCATCCATCAACGAGTTGCGCGCGCGGCAACGCAAGAATTTCGCGGCGATCCTGCTCTTCTCACATGGCGTGCCCATGATCCTCGCCGGTGACGAGATGGGACGCACGCAGCAGGGAAATAACAACGCCTACTGCCAGGACAACGAAGTGAGCTGGATCGACTGGAGGTTGGCCGAAACCAACAGTGGCCTGGTGCGTTTCTTCGAGCTCATGATTGCTTTCCGTAAGCGCTGTCCGATGCTCACGCGGCCGACGTTCGCCGTCGGTGGCGAAACCGGTTTCCACGTAACCTGGCATGGCTTCAAACGAATGTCGGCGGATTGGAGTCCGGAGTCGCGCTCGCTGGCCATGCAGTGGACGCAACTCTACCAGGACGGCTCGCGCGAGGACCTGCACTTCATCGCCCACGCGCTTTGGGAAGACCGCCATTTTGAGCTGCCGGACATCGGCAGTCGCAAGTGGTTACGGCTGGTGGACACGGCGCTGCCATCACCCAAAGACATCGCAGAAGAGGGGCAGGAATTCCCCCTGCGTATCGCAGGACAGCTATCCCGTCACGGCGCGCAGCGTGGTGATCTTCATCGCAAGGTAGGAGCGGCGCTACTTCCCGCTCTGGCCGAGCAACTCGAATCGCCCGCTCTTCGGGTCAGCCTCCCGGATTGATCCGCTTCCGATGTCATACACCCAGCCGCGAATCTCGATCTCGTCCCGGAGCAGGCGCTCGTGAACACTGGGATGGCTCTTCAGGTTTTCGATCTGGCTGAGCACGTTGTATTCGGTCATGCGAAGTAGTTGCTCTTCCTCGGGCGCTTCGCCGTAGTCTCGCAACATTCGTCTTCGCGCTTCGAAAGCATGCGTCATCCACGTTTGAACTCCCGGCATGCCTTCCACCTGCTCGGGATGCAACAGCGCCTTCATCACGCCGCAGTCGGTGTGTCCGCAGACCACGATCACGGGGACCTTCAGCGCCAGCATCGCGTACTCGACTCCCGCGGTGACACCGCCTACGAACTCCACGTGGGGCGGCACGATATTGCCGGGATTGCGCTCGATGAAGATTTCCCCAGGGTCGGTCTGTGTCACCAGGTTGGGATTCACCCGCGAGTCGGCGCAAGTCAGGAACAACGCGAGAGGCTTCTGGCCACGCCTGAGGCGCTCAAACATTTCGCGCTGCGCGGGATATATTTCTGTCTGAAATTTGGCCACGCCCTGTGCGATCCGTGCTAGTGCATCCTGCTTCTGCATCAGCAAACTCCCAAAAAAAGTTAAGGAACTGGAATCCCGCTTTCCGCATCTATCCAAAAGACCGGTAAGCGCAGTTTTTCAGAGTATCAAACCGGATAAAATTTCGGTTCCCATGAACGCCGGCGGAGTCGAGTCGGCCCAAACGCCATGGCGCTGCGATGGACCCACATCGCGCCCGATTGAGGAGAAGGCTATGCCTACAAAAACAGAGACGAATGTCCGCTTCACCAGTGGTGTCGATCTGTCGGACGACACCAAGTCAAAACTCATCGACCTACTCAACGCGCGTCTTGCCGACACCATCGACATGAAGACCCAGGTCAAGCACGCGCACTGGAACGTCAAGGGTCCGCAATTCCATCAGCTGCACTTATTGTTCGACGACGTAGCCTCCCACGTGGACGATGCCGCCGACCTGATCGCCGAGCGAGCCGTTCAGTTGGGCGGAGTGGCCCACGGCACCGCCCGCATCGTGGCCAACACTTCGTCGATCAAGGAGTACGATCTCGACGCCGTAAAGGGCGAGGATCACGTGCGCGCTTTGGTCGATCGCCTTTCTGCCCTCGCCAACGCCAGCCGCGACGCCATCGACGAGGCTGACAAGCTTGGCGACAAGGCCACTTCCGACATCTTCACCGAGATCGTTCGCGCCACCGACAAAGACCTGTGGTTCCTGGAAGCACACATCCAGGCCTGATCGGCGCCAGCTTACCCGGATTACGAAGAGAGAAGAGAAGAAGAGAAGCGAGGGCATCGTCCCTCGCTTTCTCCATGCGCGCGAGCAACGCGCAGCCACCTAACTGGTGCCGCTCTCCCCTGTTAGACTGAAGCCCTATGAGCGAAGCCAATAACGCGCTTTCCCGCGCTTCGTCGGCTTATTTGCGCTCGGCGATGCATCAGCCGATCCAGTGGAACGAATGGGGCGAAGAGGCGTTCGCCGCAGCCCAGCGCGAGAACAAGCCGATCCTGCTCGACATTGGCGCGGTGTGGTGTCACTGGTGCCACGTGATGGATCGCGAGTCTTACGAGAGCAGCGATGTCGCCGAGATCATTAACCGCGAGTTCATCGCCGTGAAGGTCGATCGCGACGAGCGCCCCGATGTTGACAGCCGCTACCAGCTCGCTGTGTCCGCAATCTCCGGCACTGGCGGATGGCCGCTCACCGTGTTCCTCACTCCTGAAGGAAAGCCATTCTACGGCGGCACCTACTTCCCTCCCGTCGATCAGTATGGGCGTCCAGGCTTCAAGAAAATCCTGCTGGCGATTTCCGATGCCTATCGCGATCGCCGCGACGAAGTGCTGAAGTCCGCCGACGAAAGCATGAACATGCTGGCCAACGCTGAAGGCTACGCTGGACGTCACGCGGACCTTTCGCCACGTATCGTAGGCGTGATGGTGCAGTCGGCACTGCCTATCTTCGACGCCAAGCACGGCGGATTCGGCGGCGCACCGAAGTTCCCACACTCCTCAGCCGTTGACCTGCTGATCGACTGGTACGCGCGTACCAAAGAGGAGCGCGTCGCCACCGTGGTCACCACCACGCTCACCAAGATGGCTAATGGCGGCGTCTATGACCAGCTCGGTGGCGGGTTCCATCGCTACTCGGTCGACGAGCGCTGGATCGTCCCGCACTTCGAGAAAATGTCATACGACAACTCCGAACTGCTGAAGAATTACGTGCACGCCTACCAGGTGTTCGGTTACGAATTTTACAAGCACATCGCGGGCGACATCGTTCGCTGGATGGACGAATGGCTCACCGATCGCGAGCGCGGCGGCTTCTACGCGTCGCAGGACGCCGACATCAACCTCGACGACGATGGCGACTACTTCACATGGACCGTCGATGAAGCCAAAACGGTGCTGAGTCCCGATGAATTCCAAGCGGTCGCGCTTCATTTCGACATCGCCGAAGTCGGCGAGATGCACCACAATCCGGCCAAAAACGTCCTCTGGGTGGCCATGCTGGCCGACGAAGTCGCGAACCGCATGGGGCGCGACATCACCGACGTTTTCGACCTGCTCGCCGTGGCCCGCGCCAAGCTGAGCGCGATGCGCGCGCAACGGCCGACGCCGTTTATCGACAAGACCATCTACTCCAACTGGAACGCACTCTGCGTCTCGGCCTATCTGCACTATGCGCGGGCCCTGGCCCGGACGGATGCACGGCAATTCGCGCTGCGCTCGCTCGATCGCATCCTTGCCGAGGCTTGGGACGCCGGGCGCGGGTTGTCGCACGTCATCGCCTACAGTGACCCCAACGCCGATAAGCGTTTCGTAAGTGGCCTGCTCGACGACTACGCTTATACCGCCATCGCCTGTTTGGACGCCTATGAAATTACCGGCGACCTCAGCTACTTTCGCTTCGCCCAACAAATCTCCGACCAGATGATCCGCCGCTTCGCCGATCCGACCTCCGGCGGCTTCTTCGACACCGAGCCCCCGCTCGAAGAACGGCTGAAGCTGGGCGCCCTGTCGGCGCGGCGCAAGCCGTTTCAGGACGCGCCCACTCCTGCAGGCAACCCCTGCGCCGCGATCGCCCTTTTGCGGCTGCACGCCTACACCAACGACCCCAAATATCGTGACAAGGCTGAAGACACGCTCGAGGTGTTCGCCGGCGCTGCCGAGCAATTCGGCATTTACGCAGGCACCTATGGCCTCGCCGCCAGCTGGCTGGCTCGTTCGCACACCCAGGTGATCGTGATCGGCGAGGATGACAAAGCAGATGCCCTACTCAATGCCGCCTCTGCTCCTTACGCCGTCAATTTGTCAGTCGTGCACTTGACGGACAGCGAAGCAGTGGCTGACAACTTGCCACCAGCGCTGGCTGAGACCATTCCGAACCTTCCAGCACTGAAAGAGAAGAAATCCGTGGCAGTGGTGTGTACCAACTTCGCCTGCCGCCCGCCCATCGAAGATCCAGAAGAACTCGCGACCGCCGTGCGGGAAGCCATCGCTGCAAACTAGGCCGCGCTGCGCACTCCGTCAATACGCCTCATCCAGCAACTCCACCACATGCGCAACCCGTGCGCTTATCTTCCTGCGCTCGATACCCGCGCGGAACTGCAACATGCAGCCGACATTGGCGGTAGCGATGATTTGCGGCTCGACACTGGCGATAAATCCCATCTTTTCGTCGAGCACCTTCATCGAGATTTCGTTCTGCACCACGTTATAGACTCCGGCACTACCGCAGCACGAATCCGCCCGGGGCGATTCCACCATCTCGACGCCAATATGCTTCAGCAACTGACGGGGCGCGCTACGAATTCCTTGCGCGTGGGCTAGGTGACACGGGTCCTGATACGTCACGCGGGCGCCCAACTTCCGCTTCGGTTCCAGCAGTCCCACCTCGGCGAGATATTCGTTGATGTCCCGGACCTTGGCCGTGAATTCCTGCGCTTTCTCGGCGTAACCGGCGATCGTCGTGCAGTAGTGCGGCATATTCCTTCATGGTCGACCCACAGCCCGCGGCATTGGTCACGATGGCATCGAACTCCGGGCGGAGCATGGCCTCGATGTTGCGTCGTGCCTGCTCTCGTGCAAGATCCACCTCCCCCGCGTGCAATTGCAGCGCACCGCAGCAAGCCTGCTTCTCGGGGACATGCACCTCAATGCCGTTCTTCGTCAGCACCCGAATGGTGGCGCGATTCAGTTCCGCAAAAGCAACGCTGGCCACGCAGCCTATGAGAAATGCGACTCTTCCCCGCCGCTCGCCCTCCGCCGGAAACACGCGCCCCAGGTCCTCAAACGAAAAATCGCTGTCGATCCGTGGAGACAGCGCGTCCAGTTCCGCCATCCCGAGCAGTTTGAGGATGCCGGTCGCACGCGCCAGCGTTTGCAATCCCGACCGCTGATAAAACCGCACGAATCGCGCGTGGCGAGCCAACCGCCCGAACGATGGCAAGATGTCCGCATAGAAGTGTTTGCGAAGCCGCGTCGCCAGCCACGACCGCTGGTAGTTTTCCGCGATCTGCGCCCGCGCCTGCTCCAGCAGGCTGCCGTACGCCACCCCCGACGGACACGCGGTCTGGCAGTTCAGGCAGCCCAGGCAACGATCGATGTGGGTGACAAACGAGTCGCTCAACGCCAACCGCCCCGCATCGACCTGCACGATCTGGTAGATACGACCGCGCGGCGAATCCATTTCCGTGCCCAACGCGCGGTACGTCGGGCACTGGTCGAGACACAACCCACAGTGAATGCACCGCGAGTACAGGTCCCAAGTCGGCTTCTCGTGGGGAGAGAAGTTCGAGTGCGGCGTCTCCGGGATTGGGACGGCGGCGCTCAGGGCCAATACCTCCCACACAGTACCTTTTTGGGATCCAGTGCGTGTTTGACTGCGCGCATACAATCGAACACCTTCAACTCAGAAAGACCCGCCACGGGCTCTCCATAGAACACAGCCCTTGCTCCACACTCACGCTCTAACTCCTGCCAGAATTCGTCCAACCTCTCATGATGAATGCCATGGTCTTCGATCCGGCTGCAAATTCTTAGAACCATGCTGCCGGTACCTGCTCTCCCGACCAAAGCAATGTCGAAGTTCTCCCTTGCCTGCAAAACTTCGATCTTCTGAATCAAGGTAGCCACGCGGGAAATTGGAACGCTAACGCTGGCCATGACCGCCGACAAGTAATCCGGAAAAACCATCTTCGTGCTCGAGAAGTTTTCGACCTGGCGCCACATCCCAGCTTCGCTCGCACCTTCAAGCTCGCGCGTAACCGCCGACCCAAGTTCCTTGCGAAAGCGAGCCACGACGGCATCGCTGCCTGATGCACGTACGCAGATCACCCAGGCGCTGTCGGTGATTTCCGCTCGCATAAGCTTTCGTGCAAATGGCGACACGATTTCCAGGCACATTGGAGCAAGGGGCGAGGAAATTACGAAATCGCGGAATTCCAAAGCTTCGTTTGACGTGCCAAACTCTGCCAGGAACGTGCTCGTCTGCCGTGGTACGGGAAACAGTTTGAAGCTCGCTGATGTAATCACTGCCAGGGTGCCATAGCTGCCGATAAGCAGCTTCATCAAGTCATATCCAGCGACGTTTTTCACGACTCGCCCGCCACCCTTAGCAATGCGCCCGTCGCCCGTCACGAAGCGAATGCCGATACAGAAATCCCGTACCGTACCGTAGCCATGGCGCAGCGGTCCTTGCTTCGCTCCGGCAAGCACACCGCCAATTGTGGCCAGCTCGGGGTGAGCCGGATCGGCCGCAAACATTAGACGATCAGCGCCAACCAGCTTGTTTAACTGGTCCACCGTCATACCTGCACCAACACCCACGGTAAGGTCGCCGGCGTCGTAGTGTTCCACATTATTCAGGCGGCACAGGTTCAACGATACGTCTGCGTCAGCATATAGAGGATCCGTACGCCCACCGCGCGGAATGACTGTGAATCCTTTAGCATTCGCCAGCCGCAGGACCGCCGACACTTCCTCGACAGAAGCAGGAGAGCACGCTATACCCGGCTCTCTGCCTCGACGTGATTCCGAAGGCAGTAAGAAGTAGCCTTCACCACGCCGAACGTACTCCGCCACGTGCTCCTCCCCGCAAATGGCCCGCAACTCACGCGCCACATCCAGTGAGAACCTCCGTCGCGTTCACATGCCCTCCGCCTGCAGCACGGGATGTTGCGACGCGCCTCGGGTTTCGGCGCACACCCGCGTGGTGGGAAACAGCTTCCCCGGATTCAGCACCCCCGCAGCATTGAACGCATTATGCAGGCTTAGCATCACATCGAGGTCTTCGTCAGTAAACAGCAGCGGCATGAGATCGCGTTTCTCCAGTCCCACGCCATGCTCACCGGTAATCGACCCCCCCAACGACACGCAATATTCCAGGATGTCGCGGCTGGCCACCTGCACCAACTCCAACTGCGCCGGATCGCGCGGATCGAACATGATCAGTGGATGCAGGTTGCCATCGCCCGCATGAAAGATGTTGCCGATGCGCAGCCCGTACTTTTGCGCCACGCCCTCGATGAATTGCAGCACCACAGGAATCTTGGTGCGCGGCACCACGCCATCTTGCGAGTAGTACGCTGGTGCGAGCCGCCCCAGCGCAGCAAACGCATTCTTGCGGCCCTTCCACAGTAGCGCGCGTTCGTTCTCATCCTTCGCCCGGCGCACCTCGCGCGCTCTCTGCTGGATGCAAACCTCTCGCACCGCCTCTGCCTGCTCCTCTACCTGCTCGGCCAGCCCTTCCAGTTCGATCAGCAGTACCGCCCCCGCATCCAGCGGATAGCCCGCATGACAAGCGGCTTCGACCGCGCGCAGCGTCCAGCCGTCGAGCATCTCCAGCGCCGCCGGAGTAATCCCCGCGGCGGTAATCGCCGCCACCGTGCGCGCCCCATCGTCGATCGTCTCGAAAATCCCGAGCAGCGTGGCCACGCGCTCCGGGCGCCGCAGCAGCTTCACGATGATTTCCGTGACGATGCCGACGGTCCCTTCCGAGCCCACGAAAAATCCCGTGAGGTCGTAGCCGCTGCACTCAGCTGCCTTGCCGCCGAAGCGCACCGCCTCGCCGCTGGGAAGCACCACAGTCAATCCCGTCACGTGGTTCACCGTGACGCCGTAAGCCAACGTGTGCGGCCCGCCGGAATTCTCCGCCACGTTGCCGCCAATCGTGCACGCCTTTTGGCTGGAGGGATCGGGCGCAAAATACAGCCCCAGATGTGCCACATTGTCAGACAGCGTCTGGTTGACCACGCCCGGCTGCACCACCGCGCGCATATTTTCAGCATCGACTTCGAGGATGCGGTTCATGCGCGCGAACGCCATCACCACTCCGCCCTCGGGCGAAATCGCCCCTCCGCTCAGTCCGGTGCCCGCGCCGCGCGCCACGACAGGGAACCCCGCCGAACTGGCCAGTCGCATGATCTGGGAAACTTGGTCTGTGTTTTGCGGAAATACGACGGCCGATGGGGTGCGCTTGCGCACGCCTGCGTCGTATTCATACAACATCAGGTCTTCGGGACGGTCCAGCACCGCTTCGCGCCCCGCGATCTTCCGCAGCTGATCGACAACCGCCGGGATGCGCATAGGACGCCTTGAGTTTAGCACCGCGAGCGCTGGTGCCGCGGTCGTCAGGTGCGTCCGCTCACACCGAAGTCTGGATATAAGCCCGCATCATGTCGGCTTCGCCGGACTTTTCTTCCAGAGTCTGCCTGAGCAGGTCGCGCAGCGACAGAAAGCCCACCAGCGTGGTGCCGTCGCACACCGGCAAATGCCGGATCCCATGCGTCTGCATCAGCACCATGGCGTCTTCGCAACTCGACTCCGGCGCCAATGTCCGAACCGCCGTGCTCATGACGTCGGCGATGCGGGTGGTGCGCGGATCGAGCCCGCCGGTCACGACTTTGCTCATGATGTCGCGCTCCGAAAAAATTCCGACCAGGTTGGTGTCATCCAGCACCGGAACTGCGCCCACCTTGCATTCCACCATGTATCGGGCGGCTTCGAGCACCGTCTGCTCCGGTTGGATGTAGTGAATCGTTCGATTGATCAGGAGATCTCGAATCGTCGCCATAGTACCTCCGCCGAAGTGGGGCCCGTAGTTGCGGGGAGTATAGTACCTGCATCGCCGCAAAGAAAACAAGAATATTAATGTGCCCGCCAGGCCCCCGGCGCCGGCACCAAATTCTTCTCCTGAGCCCGTCCACCCTACGTTTTGCAATCACGACCGGCGTGAGGGATCCGCTCCTCTTGCGACCGTCATTCGGATCTATGGGATCTTAGCCGTTGGGTGCCCCAACAAGCCGGTCTTGCTCGTGTGGGATTCGCGAGTTGTTGCACCTGCGTCGGGCAAGACATCCCCGCCGCCGGACTGCTATCCTCGAAAATTGATCTTAAGGCACTGGAGGACGACCGAATTATGGCAATCAGCATGGAAGGACGCACTGTAGTGGTGTTTGGCGTGGCCAACAAACGCAGCATAGCCTGGGCCATCGCCCAGAACATGCAGAAAGCCGGGGCCCAGCTCGCCATTACCTACCAGAACGAGCGCCTCAAGCAGGAAGCCGAAGACATGATCTCCGCCTTGCCCAACGCCACCGGCTTCCAGTGTGACGTCTCCAGCGACGATGAAATCGCCAAGCTCTTCGCCGAGTTGAAGGCGAAATATGGCAAGCTCGACGCCGTCGTCCACAGCATCGCCTACGCTCCCGCCGAGGCGCTGCAAAACGAGTTCTCGCAGACCAGCCGCGAAGCCTTCCGCATCGCCCTCGATACCAGCGCCTACTCGCTGGTCGCCGTCGCCCGCGCCGCCGCCCCGCTCATGACCGACGGCGGCAGCATTCTCACCATGACCTATTACGGCGCGGAAAAAGTTGTCCCCAAGTACAACGTCATGGGAGTGGCCAAGGCCGCTCTGGAAGCCTGCGTCCGCTATCTCGCCTACGATCTTGGCAAAAACAAGATTCGCGTCAACGCCATCTCCGCCGGGCCGATCAAGACCCTGGCCGCGCGCGGCATCGGAAGCCTGGGCGAGATGATGAAGACCCAGGCCGAAAAGGCTCCCCTGCAGCGCAACATCGATGTTAACGAAGTGGCCGCGACGGCAGTGTTTCTAGCCAGCGAAGGCTCCACCGGCATCACTGGCGAAACTATCTACGTCGACTGCGGCTACAACATCATGGGGTTCTGAGGCCGCGGTGGAGTTGCCGAAGCACTGCTCCGAATTATCTAGTGTTTCATGTCGTAGTCGTCGAACCGGAGCCTCAAAAACTCATCGCGTTGCTTTTAGGGTGCCGCTGTACCGCAGCCGATGTCAGATTTTGGCAGGTCAGGTTCCAGCCCGACCGGGTTCCATCCACAGCATCAAGCGGGCCTGCCTGCAGATGGCATGACAAATCGGCCTGCCCACGCTACATTCGAGTAGCCGGCGAGTGGCCGGGTTTTCTGTATCAGCCTCGCAAACCAGGAGATACTCATGGGCACGCAACGCATACGTTTGCTGGTCGAATTGGCCATTCACGAGGGCAAGCTGGCGGAGTTTGAGGCAATCGCGCAGCAGATGGTCGAGGTCAGCCAGCGGGAGCCCGGTACACTCGGCTACCATTTTCTTCTGAGCCCCGATCGCACGCGCTGCCGCCTCATCGAAGGCTATACGGATGCCGACGCCATCCAGGCGCACTTTGTCGGCCCGGCGGTGCAGGAGTTTGTGCCCAAATTGGTGCAGGTGGCAAGCGTAAGCCGCATGGAGGTCTATGGCGATCCCGGCCCGCAGGTCACCGCCATGGTCGCCGGTTTCGGCGCCGAAATCTTCTCTGCCTGGCTCGGCTTCGACCGCTGAGACGCTTCCGGGCGAAGTGACTCTCGTTGCTTCACCGGCGGCAGCCGTTATCATGGTGCGGACGGATTTTGCGAACGGCAGCCTGCAGCGAATGAGGGGAGGATCGAGCGATGTTCTGCAATCATTGTGGCAAGGCGAATCCTGATGATGCGCGGCTGTGCGCTTATTGCGGTGCGTCGCTGGGCGGCGTGACGGAGCGGCGATTGGTGCGTCCGCGGGGAAACCGTCGCATAGCGGGCGTATGCGCCGGGTTGGCGCAATATTACGGATGGAACGTGACCACGGTCCGGCTCTTGTGGTTGCTGCTGTTCTTGTTCGCGGGGACCGGAGGGTTGCTGTACCTCATCTTATGGATTGTCCTGCCGAACGAGCCGTGAGCAACTGCGGCTGGCGTCAACGTCTCTGCTGAGATCCAGCCGACTTGATACTTGTTCCCACCCTCATGGAATGCTATGCTCCAGCGAGTTTGATGCACGACTTCTTCAGGAGCGCTCCTTGAGCGAGGCTGCCCCGCACGAATTGGGTCGCGAAGAGTTCGACCGGCTTTTGGCGGTGCTGGAACGCGAACAGCAGGCCATGCAGCTTACGCGTGCACAGCGCATCTCCTACCGTCTTTACTCGGTCTTCCTTTGGGGCTTTATCCTCTGCCTGGTCAGCGCTTTCATCCTGGCAATTTCATCGAAAGAGGGAGACTACACCGCGGTCGACAAAGCTGGTATCGCTTGTGTGGTGGCGGGCATGGTATGCCTCCTCGGCGGAATCATCTCGCTGCTCTTGAACCTGCCGCTCATGAACAAGATCATTCGGCAGAGGCTGGTCATTCGTCGTTTGGGCATATCCAGCGCTTCGTCCGCCTTGTGGCGGGCCCATCGGAAGACCAAACGTTGGAGGATCATTCTCGGGCGCTTTGGACTCATTATCGGCATCCTCGCATTCGTGTTTGGAGTGATGGTCGTCTTCTTTGGGTTCGGGAAGGGTGTCAGCGTCTGGTTCGGAGTTGGGCTGGGTCTTCTGTTTCTCATGTTCTATGTCGTGAGCACCGGCAAAGAGTGGCTTGACACGATGTCGGCCCAGTCCGCGGACGCCACGCAACTCAAGGAGTCCATGCTGAGTTTGCGGAGCAGCGAAGGAGGCGCCGGGAGCATTGCGATTCCGAGTGAGGCTATCAGGCAGTACTCGCGGATCGAGGGCGACCAGATCGCGCGCAGCCGGGTCAGGGCGATCACCGCGTCCGCAGGCGCCGCGAAGGAGGAATTCTCGATCCTCTCCAGCAACGACGTGCGCAAGATGAAAGCCGGACTGGGCCCCGAGGCACGTTTGAAAGTGGACGAGGCGTTGGATGCGCTGATGCTGCAGCCCAGGCCGCCTGACGCGCAAGCGGACTCCGGTACTGGCTTCCTGCGGCGGCGCGTGAACGGAACCGAGTTTGAACTTGTGTATGCAATCGACGACACCGCCCGGCAACTGAAGCTGATGTCGCTGCGGCCCGCCGAGGTTGGGAGCGCGGCCCATGACTGACGCCACCGCTGAATTCACTGGATACGCCTATGCCGTTACCATCGAGGCGCGCAAGTCACTCGAGCAGCTTCCGGCTGATCTACAGGCGAAAGTTGGCGACGTGATCGACGATCTGGCGAGTAACCCCGATGCTTATCCGCTGCGCATGCAATCCATGGGACAAGGGCGCAGCGGCGAACTCATACTCTACAAACACACGGACTTTCCCCTCGAAGTCACCTGCGAGATTGACCGGACGAATCGCAACATCAGCTTTATCCATTTTGCTGCCCCCATTTTTGAGCTGAAGCGTGTGTTCGTCAGTTACAGCCACGAAGATACCAAGTGGCTCGAGCGCCTGCGGGAATTTCTCAAGCCACTGGAAGAACAGGGGCTGATCAATACCTGGGATGACAAGAAGATACTGATGGGAGCGGATTGGCGGAGCGAGATTGAGAAGTCGCTGCAATCGGCCAGCATGGCCATCTTCCTGGTGACGCAGTCGTTCCTCACTTCAGATTTCATTAAGCATGAGGAGTTGCCGCCCTTGCTGGAAAAGGCCAAGCAACAGGGCGTAAAGATCATGTGGATTGCAGTCGGCTTCAGCACCGTGGAGGACTCCGTGCTGGCGCGGTTCCAGGCGGCCAACGATCCCGCGAAGCCCTTAGAAATGCTCGCCAAGCCCCAACGCAACAAGGCACTGCTGGAGATTTACAAGAAGATCAAGGCAGAGGCCACTGCTTGACCGCAGTTTGACGTGGCGTCGACAGCGAGTAAGTGGCCGCAATCCCACCAAGGCAGACGATAGACGAGGCACCATATGGCTCTTAGCTTCGGCAACGATATTCGCCCCATGTTTCGCGACGATCCCGATGTAGAGGCCATGAAGCCCTTCGGCCTCGACCTCTCGTCGTACGACGACGTGCGCTCGCAAGCGGGAAGTATTCTCGAGCGGCTGGAAGACGGCTCCATGCCCTGTGATGAACCCTGGTCCAAGGAACAAATCGCCAAGTTCAAGCAATGGATGGATGAGGGAATGGCGCCGTAATGGGCTGTTTGCGCCGGCAACCCGAAAAATCTCAGTGCGCGGGTTCCGTCTTGGCCGGCGGCGGGCACTTGATTCCTTTTTCTTTCTTCCACGAGGTGACGTCGACCGGCTTACCCTGCATGCAGGTGGTCATGCCCTGGTGCGCCGTGCCCTTGAAACGAATCGCTGTGCCGGATTTCGGGACCTTCGCGCTGAATAGCAGGTTAAGGGTTTCGCCGGTCTTGGTATCGATCAGCACCTTACAACTTTTCTCGACGGCCTTTTCGACGCACCCCGAACCCTGAATCACCTTGGCTTTCGCTGTGTGATGATTTGCCGCTTGTCCAACCGCGACGGCGCACAAACTCAGAAGCACTGCTGTAGCGGGACTTGTCTTCAACGGGCGCTTTCCTCTGCCTCGCGATGATAGCAAAGAGAGTGTGCACTGCCGTGGCCTAAAACCAGGAGGGCCTCGATATCTAAACAATTTCACAAGAGATTCAACGGAGGCTTGCATACCGTTCGCAGCTAGGGCCACTCGTACCCACCCAACGAGTGGCCCCGCGCCGCCAACCATCTCTCCGCTGCTGAACCCTAAAGCGGAGCACCCTGCCAGTTCCGGAGGCTTACTGTAGGGTGTAGTCGGCGACAGCGACCGTGCTGGTGTTATACCCGTTGGCAAGGGCGATCGCCTGCACTCTCGCCGATTGCGTAATGACGAATGGTCCGCGATACACAGGCGAAGACAGCGTCGGCGTCGAGCCATCGACGGTTACGTAGATAACGGCATTCTGGACGCTGTCGCCAATTGAGACGGTCAGCGGCGTCGCGTATGTGCCGGCGGCTGGCGCAATCGCGGGCGTCGGGGCAGGCGTCATGCGCATGCCGGACCCGTAGCCTCCACAACTGACATTGATTAAGAGAACCAGAATTACAGCCAACAACGATTTCACCGGCACCTCCCGGACTCGGTGTGAGTGGCAAGTCGTACCCACCAGCGCCGATGTCCCCACTACAGGAAGATAGGGCAGCGTAGATTGGAGGTTGTCATGCGAAAGCAAAATGAATGTCACAAAGTGGAGACGCAGAGCGAGCGAATAGCATGGAGGCTGGAGCCGCCCGCATGACGAGCGGCCGGCCAAAAAAACGCCCGGCGCGGGCCGGGCAGCTAGAGTTCTGGTTGGGTTACGGACGCTCTTGTGGCGTTCCTACTAATATGGATGCGGAGGCACTCCGATGAGTCGCAGGTCTCCCG
Source organism: uncultured Acidobacteriaceae bacterium (assembly GCA_963758255.1). Lineage (GTDB taxonomy): Bacteria > Acidobacteriota > Terriglobia > Terriglobales > Acidobacteriaceae > DASRAA01. The sequence goes on along the minus strand of CAVWUX010000001.1, from coordinate 90,472 downwards.
TGACTGTTGCGAAGTTGTAACAATAGCGTTGTAACGGCCGTTTTGCTTTGCGGGAGTTCCTCACCCGTTGCCGCGCGACAATTGCACAGTCACCGCAAGTGACGAAGAGAACTCGGGACACATGACCAAAGCCAAGCACGAACATCAAGTTAGCCCGCCGCACATCCTGGAGATCCTGCGCAAGAAGCGCAATGGACATGAGTTGTCGCGCGAGGAGATCGAGCACCTTGTGCATGGGCACACACACGGAGAGATCCCCGACCATCAGGCGGCGGCGTGGCTGATGGCGGCGCATGTGCGCGGGCTGTCGCGCGCCGAGACAGCGCACCTTACCCACGCCATGCTGCGCTCGGGCGTCACCCTCGACCTGGTCTCGCTGGGCGCCAAAGCGGTTGACAAGCACTCGACCGGTGGAGTCGGCGACAAAACTTCGCTGATCCTCGCGCCCCTGGTTGCTGCGAGCGGGTTGGTGGTACCGATGATCAGCGGCAGGGGTCTGGGTCACACCGGCGGCACGCTCGACAAGCTGGAATCGATTCCTGGCTTCCGGGTAGATCTATCGATAGCGGAATTCTTAGGGGTGCTCGAACAGTGCGGCTGTGGCATGATCGGGCAAACCGCCGAGATCGCTCCCGCGGACCGCAAGCTGTATCAGCTTCGCCATTTCACCAGCACCATCGACAGTCCCGCCGTTAATCTGCGCCTCCATCATGAGCAAGAAGCTGGCGGAAGGTATTGACGCGCTGGTGCTCGACGTGAAGATGGGCTCGGGCGCGTTCATGAAGAGCGAAGACGAGGCCGTGCTGCTGGGCGAGCTGATGGTCGATACCGCCAAACGCATGGGAGTGCGCGCGGTGGCTCTCATCACCGACATGGATCACCCGCTTGGGCACAAGGTTGGCAACGCGCTCGAAGTCGAAGAAGCACTGGAGGTGCTGCGTGGCGAGGGACCCGCCGACTTGCGCGACCTGACCATGACGCTGGCGGCATGGATGTTCCACCTCGGCGGGCGGACGGCAACAGTAGACGAGGGCGAACAGCTAGCGCGTAAGTTGATCGCCTCGGGCGCGGCGCTCGACAAATTCCGCCGCATGATTGAACTGCAAGGTGGGGACGCAACTGTGACCGACGATTCCTGGCGCATGCAGCGGGCGAAATTTCGCGTCGAGATCGCCAGCGCGAGTCCCGGGTTCATCAGCACAATGGAGTGCGAGCAGATCGGACACGCCAGCGTACTCATTGGCGGCGGCCGCGAACACGAACATGACCTTGTAGACCACGCTGTCGGGATTGTCGTGCACAAGAAGATCGGCGACACGGTGCAATCCGGGGAGCCGCTGTGCACAGTGCTCTATAACTCCGAAGAACGCATGAACCGGGTGCGCGCGCTCCTAGCCGGCAGTTTCATCGTTACCCAGAATGCTCCGGCCGAGCGCGGCGGCATTGTGCGCCGGGTGATCCGCGACAGCTAGATTTTCGGACCCAGGGATTGCGCAGCCTACTGAGTCGGTATAAAGTACGGTTCCACGTATCGAGTACCTGAGCACTGGTTGCCGGATATCTCGAACGCTTGTTGCTCTCGAATCTTGAGTCCGTTTTGCCGGACTGCCACTGCGCCAAGCAGCCTTCGACCAAAGCAATGGTGTGGCATGTTTGCTCCCCGGATCGCAACCGCTAAATCGCAGTCATCGGAAACGCCGGCCCGCAAAGCCAGGTCGGACCTGGCCACAGCTTCGCGCCACCCGCCGGGTATGGAAGATCAGGCAACTCTGCAAATGCTGGCGCAGAGGGCCTGTGGTTCCGATGGTGAGCGCCACGAACGCGAGGCCGAATCAGCCGCCCATGCCGTGCTCGACCCGTCTGGCGAAGTGCAAAGCGTGCGACGGTCGGCGATCACTCCGGGCGCGTTGTCGGATCTCCGCGCCCGGCGAAACAAGCCGTGCCCGCCGCAACTCGACTGCTGCAGTCAGAAGGCAAGCCGATCGAACCCGCAGCCGCCCGATTCATGGAATCTCGCTTCGGGCAAGACTTCAGTTGGGTGCGGATTCACGACGACACTACCGCCCATCGTGCCGCCAGCGCGCTTGACGCTCGCGCCTTCACCTTGGAAGAGCACATCGCATTCGGCGCCGGACAGTACGCGCCGGGCACCCGATCGGGCAGGAGTTTGCTGGCTCACGAACTGACCCACGTTTTGCAGCAAAACCAGCAATCCTTTCCGGTCGTGCGCCGCGCTCCGGTGCTCTCGAAGCGCACTCCGGGCGAGCTGGTTTCGGATGATCAGGCCATAGCCAAGGACATTGATGCGGCCGTGGCCGCCAGCCCGACCATCACTACCTACATTCCTGCCAAGAAGTTGAAGAAGGCCAGCGGCCATCTGCATATCGAGTTCAAGGAGACCTTCGAAAAGCACTTGGCCGACCAGGCCAAGGCACTTCACGACACCTCGCAACCCGAAAGTGGCACCGTGGTGAAAGGTTTCACCGACCTTGCCGCCGGAGAGATCCATCTCAAGGAGCGTCTGGCCAATGTTGAAGGCGCGCTTCACGAGACCGTGCATCTGAACTCTAAGCCCGGGCGCAACCCGGCCGTCAGCTCCTTCCAAGGCGACTTCGGCCATCCCATGGAGGAGGGCGTGACCCAATTCTTCACCAACAAAGTGCTCGATGAGCAGGGACTCTCGGCTGGCTCGGCTTATCCCAAGCAATTGGAAATGGCCGAAGGACTCGTCTCCGTCGTCGGCGAAAACCTGGTCGGCAAGGCCTACTTCAACGGCGAACATGGCGCGCGGGACGCGGTGCTGGCCGCCTTCAACCGCACCCGCGGCAGCAACTATACCGCCTGGCATAAATCCACTCGAAGTGACGATGAGAAGGATTGGGCAGCATCCACCAAGCAGCTCAAGGCAGCTTTCGGCCAGTAACGGTCGATCCCGCTCGCTGACCAGGCGAGCGTTGCTGACGTCATTGCTGGCGGGAACCTTTTTGCCTGCTGTGTCGTAACAGACTGTGATTCCAACGTATTTCAGCAGATTGACACCGCATCCCAGAAAGGTACATCCCTGACCATGATGAAGATCGTGCGCACGCGCGCCGTCGCTACCAGTTTGTTCCTCCTCGTTCTGCTCTTTGGATTGGCGGCCTGCGCGCAGGCTGCTCCCGAAGCTCTGCCCGACATCACCAAGGTTCCCGCGGCGGCGCAGCCTTCTGACCACTTCAACGTCGATGCCGCCTCCGACGCCTATCTGGCGCTCATGCCGGCCTCGGCACAGGCGCGCTCGGACGCCTATTTCGAGGGTGGCTATTGGCTGCTGCTGTGGGACTTCCTGCTGGGCGCGGTGATCGCGCTCCTGCTGCTGAACCTGGGCTGGTCGGCGGCCATGCGCAACCTGGCGGAGCGCATCACCCGCTTCAAGGGGCTGCAGACCTTTATCTACTGGGTGCAATTCCTGCTCCTGACGACGGTGCTGGGATTCCCCATGGCAGTGTATGAGGGCTTCTTCCGCGAAAGGAAGTACGGGCTGGCGACGCAGACGTTTGGTCCCTGGATGTGGGACCAGGTCAAGGGCCTGGGGCTCAACGTCATCTCGGCGGCGTCTTTGTCGTGGTGCTGTTTTGGGTGGTGCGGAAGCTGCCGCGTACCTGGTGGATCTGGGGGGCGGTGGTCAGCATCGTGCTCATGATCTTCGTGATCATGATCGTGCCGGTGTTCATCATTCCGACGTTCAACAAGCTCACGCGCCTGGACGATCCCAAGGTGACGAAGCCGATCTTGGCGATGGCGCAGGCCAACGGCATTCCCGCGCACGATGTGTGGACGATGGACGCGTCGAAGCAGACCACACGCATGAGCGCCAACGTGAGTGGATTCGGCAAGACCATGCGCATCACACTGAACGACAACCTGCTGCGGCGCGGCTCGCTGGAGGAGATCGAGGCGGTGATGGGACACGAGATGGGGCACTACGTGCTCAATCACATTCCCAAAGACGTAACGTTTTTCACGCTGGTGGCGCTGGCGGGGTTCGGCTTCCTGCGCTGGTCGCTGGGTTGGTGCCTGCAACGCTGGGGCGACGAGTGGGGGATCCGCGGGGTCAGCGATCCGGCGGTGCTGCCGCTGGTGGTACTGCTGGGTTCGATCTTCTTCTTTGTGCTGATGCCGTTTCTGAACACGCACATTCGCACCGCGGAAGCCGAGGCCGACATCTTCGGCATCAACGCCAGCCGCCAGCCCGACGGGTTCGCGCAAGCTGCGATTCACCTGGGCGAGTATCGCAAGATGAAGCCGGGTCCGCTGGAGGAGTGGGTGTTCTTTGACCATCCCAGCGGGTATAACCGGATTCATCGAGCGATGCAGTGGAAGGCGGAGAATGCACAACTGTTCACAGCGTCAACTCCACCGGAGGCCGCCGTCTCCTCGCAATAAGCGTGCGGCCTAGGATTCTGTGGACTTCAGCTTCAGGCTGGATTTGTTCTGCTCGAGGAACTCGCGAAGCTGGTCGGCCTGGTCGAGCAGGCGAATCCATTGTTCGTAATAGAGTGTGACGGGAAAGCGGCCAAGGCCATAGACGCTGACGCCGCCCTTCTCGCTGACTTTGAAATCGATGGCCCGGGGTCCACGTGCTTTGGCTTTTTCCTGCAATGCGGCCAGTTGCGCCTTTAGCTCTTCGTAGGTTGGTTCAGGCATGTTATTTCCTCGCAGTTATGAATGTACAGACCGCTGGCCAGATCCTGAGAATTCTGGTTTGTCTCCTTAGATTGTGGCGCGATGCAAACTTACGGCTTCCCCGCAACCTCTGAGGGTAATCCATTGTGCAACCAAACGAGCAAGGTTTCCAGACTTTGTTCTCGCGCCAGGCGGGCAACTCGCGACTGCGCGTCCGCGTAAGCTTGGCGCAATTCCTGCTCACCCGCGGGAGCGCGTAACGTCTTCTCCAGCGTCGCCGTGTTGTCGAACGTTGCGCTGGCTCGCGCACCAGCATTCGGCTGCGCCAGATAGAGCACCAGTCCTTCGCGATACCACAACGGAGTCCCCGGCTTGGCGTATGCCTCCAGCAGCATGTGCAACAACTCGTGGCGTAGCGTGGCCTCCAGCGTGCCTGAGTTTCGCAGCACATCGGTGGGTTGCAGGCGAATGGTCCTTCCCCGGGTTGACGCGGCGACCCATCCCGGCTCCCCCGTCGCATCGCGAAACGCCGCCACAGTGGCATAGACCTTCAACTTAGCCGCGCCGCCATACACCAGCCCGGTTCTCTCCTCGGCTTGATGCATGAACCGCGTGGCCAGAGGCAGCAACGCGCGATCGCGGTCCGGACTGGTCGTGAACAGTTCGACATCCTCACTGCCCAGTTGCTGCCACTGCGTGCCTTGCGCTGCGATGCCCAGCTTCGTACCCGGATAATAGAAGCTAAGAATCTGCGCGGTAGGAGCGGCCCTCCTCGCCCATGACTTCGGCGCCGGTCTGGCATAGCCCCACGCCGTGTCCGGAGCCGCGTCCGTGAAACATGATGCTGTCGCCCTGAACGTGAACCTCATACCAGTTGCTTTTCAGGCGGTCCCATCCGATGTTGCGGCCGATGGCGAAGCGGAACGTCAGTGCCGGCACGGTGATGCTCTGGCTGCCGGTTACGGTCAGGAATTCCACGCGTCCGCTGGCGGTGCGATGCAATACTGCGACCGAGCGAAGCTGTCCCGGAACATTCACCCCTTCCGCGGCGAGCGCACGTTGCAAATCGCGCTTGCTGACCTCGCTGCGCCACTGATTCACACCGCTGCGCACGCAATAGGCGTCAGTATGTTGCTTCAAGTACGGAGCGCGTTGCTCGTCATTGCCCAGAATGTAGCGGCCATCCTCAGTGGTGCCTCCGCAGTTGGCGTGATAGTAAGTGGCGGCGGGCTCGCCGTCGTACCACAGCACCTCACCCGCGGTGGAGTCGGCGATGCGGCGCAGCCGTGCGTCGACGTCCGCAAGACGCAGGTTCTGGCAATGGGTGGAATCGCAGAAGTCGAAGCCGTCCAGGGCATGCCGGCTGCCGAAGTGCATGGCATAGGTGCGCGCCGCGACCGCCATGGCCTTCAGAGCTTCGTCTGACTTGAAGTTCCCCGTCTCGCCCGCCAGCACGCCCGCGAGGTACTCCTCCATTGGCATGGAAGCCGTGACCAGCAGATGCCCGTCGTTGGCTCGTATTTCAACCGGAAAGTCGGCCTGCAGCGGAGGCGAATTCGGCGCGATGATCTGAAACATTCCGCTGATGCGCAGCTCGGAGACGCCTGCCTTGTCGCTGCCGAGCTGAATCTGCGACCCAGCCGCGCGCACCGCCATGGCCGTCGAGCGCACTGTCGCTGCAAGACGGGCACTTGCGGAACTTAGCTTGTCCGGTTTCAGCGTGAAGCTGCAAATCGCGAGGCGGGCGCAAGTACCAGAGACGAACCCGCACGGTCTGAGGGAATCCGCTCGATGCGGCTTTCGACGGGTTCGTCGACGGCCCGCCGGAGTTCGCATCGCCTGCGAGGCTCAGCACCAGGACGACGCACAGCGCGAGGACCAGTCGTCTCATCGCGGCGCTCCCACCTGCGACTTCTCCGGCGGTGTAATCGTCGACGCGGCATAGGCGGCAAAGATCTCGCGAGCAACATTGGCGGCTTCAACTCCGCCTCGGCCCTTCTCGAGAAACACCACCAACGCGATCTCGGGATCGCCGGCTGGCGCAAATCCGGCAAGCCAGGCATGCGTCCATGCGCCTTCCTCGGAAAATGCGGTTCCGGTTTTTGCGGCTACCTTCATGGGAGAGCTGGGCTGCGCAAGATGAGCCATCCCATATGTCGCCGACTGCTCCAGTCCGGCGAAGACGAGCCCCAACTTCGCGTCGGAGTTCCCCCGCGCCCGCAAGGCGAGATTGCGATAGGCCCGGAGCAGCTCCAGCGGCGTGACCTTGATGCCCCATTCGCCGATGGCCTGCAGCTCCAGTTGCTCTTGATTCTGCGCCAGCTCCACTGTCCCGGAGGCCTCGTTCGCCGCCAGCCCTGTGATCGCAGTGAATCCGTCGCGGATGAAGGCGGCGCGCAACTGCTCCGGCGTCAAGCGCGTAGCCACGTGGGTGAAGTACCAGTTGCAGGAGTAGGCCAGCGCGGTGGAAGGATCCAAAGGCTGACGGGTCACGGGATGGGGGCAGTCAAGCCGATGGCCACCTACCGTGAGTGGCCGATGGCAGACCAGCGCCGTGTTGGCGTCAACCTTGCCGGCGTCGAGCAGCGCGAGGAGCGTGAAAGTCTTGATGCTCGACCCGGGATATACCAGGCGTTGTGCCGCCACGTCGAGGCGATATGCGGCGAGAACCTGCCCTGAGTGCACATCGACGACGACGGCGGCGCCTCGGCGTCCGGCCATGGCGTGCGAGACCGCTTTCTGCAACACGGATTTCTCCGCCGCAGTCGAAACAGCTTGAGGCAGAGCCGCTTGCCATGATGCGAAGCAGATGGCGATCGCGGCCATCCACCGTCCGATTCGGCAACTACGCGGCATTCCTCGATTGTATGGGTGGAAGGCGACGCTGGTGGCGACAGTTCGCGAATCGAACCCATCTGCCAAACAACGGTTCCAACGTTTCGGAACTTTCTAGGTCACCAGCACGATTTTCCCCAGCGCTCCCGAAGGCTTCATGACTTCAGCATGCGCCCGCGCAGCTTCGGCCAAGGGAATCTTCTGCGCGATCACCGGCCGCAGCGTCCCATTCTCCAGTCCGGCAATCAGCGCGGCATGCATCTGCCTGAACTCTTGTTCGGAAGCGCCGAAGAGCATCACGCCGCGAATGTCAGCTTCGCGCGCCATGGTCTCGCGGGGATTGATCTCGACGGTCCCACGATTGCCGATCACCACCACTCGGCCCTTCTTTGCCAGTATTGAGAGGTCCTTGGCGAGGTTCTTGTTGGCCAGCATTTCAAGAACGAGATCGACGCCCCTGCCGTCGGTAATCTTCATCACTTCGTCGAGATAGCCTTCGGTCGAATGATCCAGCGCGTGGTGCGCGCCTTGCTCCTTCACCAGCTTCAGTCCGGCATCGCTGCCCGCGGTCCCGATGACGACCATACCCGCGGCGCGCGCGAATTGCACTGCCGCGGTGCCGACCCCGCCGCTGGCGCCATGCACCAGCACCGTCTCGCCCGGCTTGGCGTCGCCGCGCTGAAACAGGCTGCGATAAGCCGTGCCGTAGGCAACTCCCACGACCGCTCCCTGCTCGAAGCTGACGTTATCAGGCAGGCTGTGAACCTGCGCTTCCAGGCAGAGAGCCTGCTCGGCATAGGTTCCGCTCAGGGCCGCGGATGTGTACACGCGATCCCCAGGTTTGACGCGCGTAACTCCGGCACCAACCGCCGTGACCACGCCCGCCGCGTCGTTGCCCGGTGTGTACGGCAAGGCGGGCTTGATAGCGTATGTTCCGGTGCGGATGTAGCTCTCCACCGGATTCACGCCGGCGGCGTGGACCCGCACCACCACCTGCCCAGGACCGGGCAGAAGATCAGTGACTTCTTCCAGCTTCATTACTTCCGGACCACCGAACTCATGCACGCGAATCGCCTTCACAACCGCCTCCTGAATAGTGAACCGTGTCAGATGCTGCCCGGTATCAGAATACCGCTCCAGGCTCAGCGAAACGGACTCTTTCAGCTCCATGAGCCGCGCGCTTTCAGAACCGATGTATGAGGCGTGTTCTAGCGGTAGGAGGCGTGGCTCGCGGTTACCCAAGGCGCGCTGCGGCAGTCGATTCGGAACGCTTGACACCCGCGTTGCGCCGCCCCAACAATTACGGACGGTCGTCTCCCACGCCGTCGCTCGCCGTCCGTGCTCGTCGGTGTAGCTCACGGGATACATTTCCATGGAGAATGCGCAACTCTGGGACATCTCCGCGCTGAAGGTCGAAGGGCCGTCGAACCCTCGATTGGCCCCTAAAGAATGGGCCGAGTCCATGGCGGCGAAGATCACCACCCAGGCGCTGGTGACAAACACAAACGCAAACACAGACAACAGGGCGGTGCGAATGCGACGCCGGCGCCGTGAGGCGCGATGGGAGTGCAACCGTACCTGCGGGCGCGAGGTCCGGTGGTGAGCCTGAGGGTCGGGATGCCAGCGGGCATCGTACTCGGCCCGGCGCGCGGGATCGGACAAGACCTGGTGGGCCTCGTTGATGTCCTGAAACTGCAGGGTCGCACCCGGCGCGGGGTTGCGATCGGGATGATACCGCCATGCCAGACGTCGGAAGGCCGCGCCGATCTCGGACACGCCTGCCGTGCGGTCAATTTCCAACACCGCGTAGTAGTCGAGTTGCGTGCGAATCACCGGCGGCATGACGAGTGGCCCATCCTATCGCAGCGGCGCGTAGTAACCCTTACGCGCTCGCACTTTGTACTTCTTGTTATCGGCAAGAATCTCGATCGTATGATACTTGCCATTCGACTGCAGGTCAGCGGGCTTGTAAGAAATCGCGTACTGGCTGCGCAACTCGTCCTGAATCTGCGAAAAAGCGTCGGAGACATCCTGGATCTTGAAGGGGAAGAAGGCGCGGCCTCCGGTCTCTTCGGCAAAGTGTTCCAGCACCTTGTCGCCCTTGAGCTTCTGGCCGCTGGTGTTGGTGGAAATGGCGTAGATGATGACTTCGGCCTTTTGCGCCATCTCGACGGCCTCTTCCCGCGACACCCGGCTCTGGTTGTCGTCGCCATCGCTAAGCAGGATGATGGCGCGACGCGTGGCCAGGTTGCCTTTGTCCTTGGCCATGATCTCGTCGCGACAAGCGTAGTAAATGGCATCGTACATGGCGGTGCCGCCGCCCGGACGCAGCATGCGCACGCCCTTGGAAAGCGCTTCCGTGCTGTCGGTAAATCCCTGGGTGACTTCCGGCGTGGTGTCAAAACCGATCACGAATGCCTGATCGAACTTAGAGCGGATGATCTGGTTGAGGAACTCGATGGCGGCTTCCTGCTCGAACTTGAAGCGGTCGCGGATGGAGTTGCTGGCATCGACCAGCAAGCCCACACGCAAGGGCAGGTTGGTTTCGCCGCGAAACGAACGGATGGCCACCGCCGGTTTGCCGTCGTCGAACACGCGAAAGTCGTCCTGCTTGAGGTCTTTCACGAACTTGCCGCGCTTGTCGGTCACGGTGAAGACGACGTTGACTTCGTCCACCTGCTTGACGATGGTGGTGAGCTTCTCGTCCTGATCATCGGTGGCGTCCTGAGCGGCGGTGCCCAGGGTTCCCAGGTTCGAGGGCGGCTGGGCTGGAGTCTCGACCGGAGTGGACGATGGCGATGGCGGCTCGGCATTTTGCGAAGCATCGCTGGAAGGCGCAGGCGCGGTTTGCTGAGGCGCTTGAGTTTGCGCCGGAGCTGGCGCTGGCTGGAGTCGTAGCTGGTTTAGGCGGATACTTCGTGGCCGAGGGCGCGGACGGCAACGGCTGCTGCCCGGCGTCCTGGGCAAAGGACGCAAAGCTGAACACGGCCAGCAGCAAAACTATGCCACGAATGCGCATCGGGAACTTCATTATATCTGCAATGGGCGGCGCAGCTTCTCCAGGAAGCTGGTGAGTTCCTCGGGAAGCGGCGCAGTAAACGACAGCGGCTGGCCGGTACGCGGGTGCGTTAACTCTACCGCGGCGGCGTGGAGGAAGTTGCGGTTGAGGCGAAGCGCGCCCGGCTGCGCAGTCGGGCACGGCGTCAGTTGTCTCGCGTTCTGCCGCGTTGCGCTTTTGCGATCCCTTGCGCGGCGCACCCGAGGAGCGCAGCACACCCGCGGCTCCGTACAGCGTGTCGCCTACGACAGGGTGGCCGATCGATGCCATGTGGACGCGGATCTGGTGGGTGCGTCCGGTCTCGATGCGCACGTCAACCAGCGCGAACTTGCCATAAGGCGACTCGATGCGCTCGCGCACTTCGTAGTGCGTGACGGCGGTGCGGCCTCCGCTGCCGCGCGTGGTCATGCGAATGCGGCGAATGGCGTCGCGGCTGATCTCGGCAGTGATGGTGCCGCGCGGGCGCTCCGGCCAGCCGTGTACCAGCGCGATATAGCGCTTCTTCACTTCGCGTCCGGAAAACTGCTTGGCCAGGTTGCGATGGGCGACGTCGTTGCGGGCGACGAGAATCAGGCCGCTGGTTTCCTTGTCGAGCCGGTGCACGATGCCGGGGCGCGTCTCGCCGCCGACCTCGGAAAGCTGGGCGAAGCGGTGCAGCAGCGCGTTGACCAGCGTGCCGCGATTGCGGTCGTCGTCGGTCGCGCCCGCTCCGGCGTGCACCATCATGCCCGCGGGCTTGTTGATGACGGCGAGGTCGTCGTCTTCGTAGATGATGTCGAGCGGAATGTCTTCGGCCATGGCGCGCAGCGGCGGAGGCGCGGGATCGCCGAGCATGGTGATGGTCTCGCCGCCCTTGAGCTTCAGCGACGGCTTGCAGGTCTTGCCGTTGACCAGCGCCTTCTCTTCTTCCAGCAGCATGCTGCACGCGGGCGCGGCTGGTGTCGGGAAGTTGCGCGGCGAGGAACTGGTCGAGGCGCTGCCCGGCGGCCTCAGCGGGAACGGTGATGGTGATGGGGAAGCCAGACGAGCGCATTAAGGAAGATGGTAGAACCCGGCGCGGAAATTAGCCAACCGCAGGATTGCTCGTGAGGCGGCGATTTCACGGCACCTTTCCGAAGCGGAGATGAAGGGCTCCTCAGGGCGTAAGGGTTCTGACCCCGTTCACCCAGCGATCCGTCGAAACCCTAACTGGCGATTTGCTCGTCGATCGAACCTAATCGCTAAGATGTCGTGGCTGGTCACACCGGTGTCACGCAACTTGCACTGACCTGACACTCATTCGCAACGAAGGGCCGTCATCGGATCAACCCGTGTGGCGCGACGCGCCGGCACGTAACAGGCCAGGAGCGCGGCTGCCAACAGCAGGATGATCACCGCCGCGAAGGTCAGCGGATCGGTAGCAGTTATGCCGAAGAGCAGAGAGCGCAGAGCGCGTGTGATTGCCAATGAAGCAAGAAGCCCGACGGCGATGCCAATCAGGATGGTGCGCAAGCCCTGGCCCAGGATCATGGTAAGAACGTCGCGCGAGCTGGCGCCCAGGGCCACACGCACACCGATCTCACGCGTGCGGCGACTGACGGAATAGGCCATAACACCAAACACCCCAGCTGTTGCGAGCAGCAGTGCGACGGCTCCGAAGAAGGCGATCAGAATCAGGTTGAACCTACGTGAGCCCAGCGAGGCAGCATACACCTCGGGAAACGTGCGGAAATTCGCTGGAATCTCCGGGTTGAGTTCACGCAAGATCGCGCGTGCGTCCGAGATGACCGCTTGTGTTTCGGCATCGCTCAACATGGTTATGGTGATCGTCGAGCTTGGCCGTTGAGCCAGGTTCACGTAGACAGTGGGGGTGGACGGGGCATCAAGTCCATAATCGTGAACGTCGCCGACGATACCGACGATCGTCAGCAAACGCAGGTCCCCATCCATGTTCCCAAATTCGATCGTGTGACCAATGGGCCTGGCCGGGCCAGCGTTCGCGAGCCAGAGACTCGCTGATCACGGCCACGTGGGGCGAGTCCGCGCCGTCACTTTCCGTAAACAGGCGTCCTCGAAGTAGAGGAATGCCCAGAACCTGAAAGTATCCTGTCGTGGCAATACCGAAGTCCGCCACTCCAACGCGTTCCTTCTGGCGAAACAAGGACTCGAAACCTTCGAAGGACTTCGGAACCTCCTTGGGCGTCATCAGCAGAAACATCCCGTCGGGAAGACCGCCATCCATCGGAAGGCCGCTGATACCGCCAACGTTGCGCACGCCCGGAATCCGTTTTAGGCGCTCGATGAGTGTAGAAAAGAATATCGCCTGATTCGCCTTTGCTTTCGGATCGCTCCCTTCTACCCAAGGCAGCGAAACGTCCATGGTAATGATCTTGTCCACCCGGAACCCAGGGTTCACTTCCAGGACCTTCATCAGGCTGCGCCCGAGCAAGCCCGCTCCCACCACCAGAACAAGCGTGATGGCGATCTGTGCCGCCACGATTATCCGTCCAATTCGCTGGCTTCCTTGAGAGCCCGCCTGTGCACGATCGCCCTCTCCGAGCCCCTCGCGCAGGTTCCCAGAGGTCGCCCGCATTGCCGTGAACGCCCCCAGCCCGGCAGCGACAGCGGCCGTAAGCAGAAACGCAAATACAAGAACTGGAGTGCTGATCGAGACGCTCTCCAGGCGAGGCAGATTCTTGGGCGCGAGCGCAAGCAATCCCGCCACGCCCGCGAATGCTCCCATCACGCCCAGTATGCCGCCGATGGTGGAAAGCAAAAACGCTTCCGAAAGATATTGCCGAATTAGACGTCCACGTGTCGCCCCGAGCGCGCTTCTAATGGCGAGCTCGCGAGTTCTGGCCGACGCTTGCGCCAACAGCAAGCTGGCTACGTTAGCGCATGCCACCAGGAGAAGAAACCCCACTGCTCCTAATAGGATCAGGAGAGCCGACCGCGCCCTGCCGGTTATCGACTCTTGCAGCGGAACGACAATTCCGTCCTTGAGTAAATAGTCATTCTTGTCAGGGGCGCTGTCGTGGATGCTGCGCGCGACGGCGCTGATGTCCGCCTTTGCTTGCTCGACAGTGACACCGTCACGCAGGCGCCCGACTGCGTTGTAGTTGTGAGATGTCCGGCTTGCATTTTCGCCGTCAAGATCGGCGGGCAGCCACAGAGCAGCTTCTTGGGGAAAGCCGAAGCCGTCGGGAAGCACGCCGATGACGGAGAAAATCGCCCTATCAACTTTCAGATGGGACTGAGTAGGTCCTGAGGCGAACCGAGATGTTGCTTCCAGTATTCATGGCTGACGAGGGCGACAGGGGCGGCGCCTTTCTTCGCATCTGACGGCGTGAAATCGCGCCCGATGATCGGCGCCACGCGGAAGACCTTCAAAAAGTCAGGGGAAACGCTGGCAACCATCGAGCGGGTCGGCTGCAAGCCACCGGAAACCGACGCGATGATGGCGTTGTACTTTGCAATTGCCTGAAAGCTGCGGTTTTGATCGCGAAAGTCGTCGAAGTTCGGGTCGGCCAGACGGGACCACGTGCCCTTGCTGTTGACCTCGTAGATAGCCATGATGCGACCCGGATCGGCGTAGGGCAGCGGACGGAGCAAGACACCATACACCACGCTGAATATTGCCGTGGTCGCGCCGATGGCCAGTGCGAGCGTGAACACCGCAATTGCCGTAAAGCCCGGGCTCCTCCGCATTACCCGCAATGCATGGAGTGAATCTTGAAGTATCGCCTGCATAAGTGCCTAACTGCCACGAACCTACCATGGCGTTGACGCATAAACACACAGCAAATCGGATTCCACAATCCTAAAGCGGTAAGCCATTGGCTGGTAAGGAGAAGTTCAGTGACCGCTGCCGCGGGAGACGGAGAGCGTGATCATTCGAAAACGAGACTGTCCGGAACCGAACATCCTATGCCGCGCGGATTGTGACCGCTCGAAAGAGTCTGTTACGAAACTCAGTTTGCTCTCTCGCCGGTGGAACATGAGCCAGGAAACCCGAGTGCCGCAGGCACGGAAGAGTTTAGCCCAGCACGTAGCCGAAGGCGGAGTGCTGGGTTCAGTGGGAAAATTGATCCGAGTGCCGTGCCGGGGTCCCCAAGCGGCGCTGCTTTTGCGCCGCTTGGGGTGGCGGAGGGACGACACAATTTCGTAACAGCTTCTTCAGCGCCGCGTCCAGCACGGCCTTTTGATGGGAGCCGGGTTTCAACCCGGCGGCACTTCGGCTCTTCGACGGGCTACACCAATCCTGGAAATGCTCTTAGCCGCTGACTTAACCGTTCCCATCTTCACATTGACTCTCAACTTGCTTTCCTTCGCCCGGCGCAATTCCCGTTTTGGGCCGTATTGGTTACTTTAGTTTCCTGACGCCGAACATTTTTCTGACGCTGCCCCCTCTACCCCGCTACAACTAATCCGTGGGTCCGGGGATTCGTGTCCCTGCCCCATCCCGCGCCCAACGCGCCGGAGAATTTGTTCTTTGACAACTTTGCCCGCCATGCCATTACGTCGGAGATGAGTATGACTTGTATTGAAAGTATGACTTATAAAAGTATGAGTTGTATGACAACTATGACAAGTTTCGGTGCCAAAACCACCAGATTATGCAGCTAAGTCCCATTGGTTCATATGGATACGTATAACTAGTTTATGAATCAATGAGATGAGAACAATTTCCTCCTAATCCATTGATTCTAAACAGTCGTGAGTCTTATTTTGTATCGGTGTTATATTCCACCAATGCACCTGTCGAAGACAACCGCTCCTTGGCTACACCAATAACTACCCTGCCCTGGAAGGCATGAGCCGGAGTTCGGCATAGAATGGTGGGATCATGAGCAAGAGCGTCCGCTGGACATAGGAGATTGGCAATGGTGAAGTTCATACTCAGGGCGTCCGTATTTGCGGTATTGGCCGCTTGTCTGGTGGCAGCGCAGAGCGGCAAGTCCAGCACAACTTCGGCTGCAACCTTCACCGGCGAATGGAAGGTTGGACTGGGAGTCGGCGGCGAAACCTTCCTCATTACGCTGGAGAAAGACGGCAAGGCGACCAAGACCCATGGCTCACCGAACGGCACGTGGACGGTATTCGGCGATGAGGCGCGAATCACCTGGGACGACGGCTGGCACGACGTGATCCGCAAGGCAGGCAATCATTACGAAAAGGTCGCCTACGCGCCGCGAAAGTCCTTCTCTGACCAACCTGACAACATCGCCGCTGCAACGAGAACAGAACCGCTCTAACGGCGCTCGAAGCCTCGCGCCCGCCGGGCCCCTAGCTATCCTTGCGGTAGAGAAGATCGCGCATGGCCTGCCTGCGGGCCGCATTCACTTCCGCCACCGACTTACGGTCGCCGAGGTTCATGCCCGGCTTATTTGTCGAGACAGATTCGTCTTCTTCGCTGCAGGCTGGGCAGCGGTTGGCTAAACCAGGTTTGTCCGGCTTCAGTTCGAACTCCTCGGAGCATACGGCGCACACTCGAATAGGAAATGCCATCACGCTTTTATGATAAATCCGACCAGCCATCTCGCCGCAAATGGCCTGCGACGCCGATACTTCAGTCTCGAAATATCCCAGCACTTTTGCCCACTGATCCAAATCAGTGCGAGAATCATTGATATGCGAAAACTATTTCTGACCGCGGCAGCTTTGCTGTCCGTCGGCCTTCTGTCGCTGGGAAACGGCACTGCCCAGCAGACTCCGGCGCCCAAACCCAAGCCGGCCACATCGCCTAAAACTAGCTCGGCCGCCAAAACCAGTTCAACCACCAAGCCGCATGCGGCGACTGCGGCCAAGCCCGCGCCGCCTCTGGCATTGACGACCGAGAAAGACAAGGTAAGTTACGCTATCGGCATGAATATCGGGCAGAGCATGAAGAGGGATTCGCTCGATATCGATCCGAACATCCTGCTGCGCGGTATGAAAGACGCCATGGCCGGCGGCCAGATGTTGATGACCGATGAGGAAGTGAAGGTCGTCATGACGGATCTGCGCACCGAAATGACCAAGAAGAAAGAAGCGGAGGCACAGCGCATCAGCGAAACCAACAAGCAGGCGGGCCAGCAGTTTCTCGCCGCCAACAAGACCAAGCCGGGTGTGGTTACGCTGCCCAGTGGCCTGCAATACAAGATCCTGAAAGAAGGCACCGGGCCCAAGCCGACTGCCTCCGACACCGTGGTCTGCCAATACCGGGGCACGCTGCTCGATGGCACGGAGTTCGACAGCTCGTCCAGGCATGGCGAAACCGCCACCTTCGGGGTCGGCCAGGTCATCAAGGGATGGACAGAGGCCCTGCAGCTCATGCCGGTGGGATCGAAGTGGGAGCTCTTCGTCCCCGCTGATCTGGCCTATGGGGAACGTAGCCCCGGCGGCGAGATCGGCCCCAATTCCACGCTGATCTTCGAGATCGATCTGCAGTCTATTAAGGACAAGAATCCGGCGGAAGAACAATAGGGGCGTGTAACGGAGAAAAGCTAGCAGGTGACGATTTCGCGGATGAATGATGAATACGGATCAGCAAGAAGAGCTGAATTTATCCGCAAGATCCGCGCAATCCGCGGTTGGTCTTCACGCTACGGCACTTTTGCGGCCGCGTCCACTGCGTCACGTAGCTCATACACCAGCGACATTTGCGGCGGATTCAGTCCGTCTTTCATGAGTTCTCGCCACAGCGGAGCGGCATCAATTCCATTGGCGGCATCGTAGAGAGCCAGCATGTCGCGAGAATCGCCAATATCGGTCGGGGTATCAGCCCCAACCGTAGGCTTGGTGTTGGAACCGGCGCCAAGCCTGACTCCCGGAAGCGATTCCACCACATGACCTTTTCGAACCAGCAGGATCAGGTCGGCGTCCCTGGCCTGGTACACGAGAGCGTACCGGCCCCATTTCTTGATCGCATTCTGGACGTTGACTACCGCCTGGCGGTCGTCAGGCATCATGTGGGGATTGGTGAGATCGGCACCCGCGTAGGTGGTGACCAGCACGTATCTGGCATTCACCACCAGCTTGGGCAAGGGATTGTACCCCTGCGCGGAAGACGGCACCCGTAGGTAAAAAACGAGAAATGCGCGCGCTCTAAGACGCATATGAGTTCTCTCCCGCAACGCTTGCTGCCAGATTATATACAAACTTGAAGGGTAACCTCAGATACGCTTCCGAGGCCCCGTTCGCTAATCGGGGACGTACATGCTTTTCCCAATGGCAGATACGGTTACCGCCTGATTCTGATGAGCTTCGCTTTCTTCTATCTTGACTTGACAATGCAGTTCGGGCCCTTCTTTTACCACGCTCGGAGGGAACGTATTTCGAAGTTCTGCTGCGGCTCAGAAACTCCATCTCTGAAGCTGGCTTCTAAAACTCCAAACTGTCAACCAACATTTGCGGATTTGATAGCAGACTAAACCAATCAATGCTTTCGGTTACGGTAGTTCCCCTATTCTGAGCAAAAGGTTCCGGCTGCAAATCACGAGGAGGTCCTCTATGTTCAGTAAGCTGGGTGCACTCAAATTGCCGGCAGGAATGTTGGCAATCGCTCTGTTAGCGCCCCTCGCTAACGCTTCCGTGCTAAGTAACGGAATTTCCGTGCCGCCGGGCCCGCTGTTTCCGACTGAAACGCTGGTGGCCTCGACATCCGGCACGATCATGACTCCAACTTTCACTGCCAGCTATATGCAATGGGTTTACGCTGACCCGACCAACACTTGGTGTGCGAATTGCCTGGACTTCGTATACCAGTTCACCAATAACGGAGGAGACCCCAACGAACGATTCTCGATGTTCAACTTCACTGGTTTCCTCATCGATGTGGGTACAAATCCGTTTGGCGTACACGATCCGACCACGATCGATCGCAGCGCGAACGGTCCGGTAGTGGGTTTCAACTTCCCGGCAGCTGACCAAATCAGCGCCGGACAGACGACCCCGCTACTGGTCATCGAAACGAACGCCTTGAATTACACTGATGGCTATGTGTCGGCCCAGGATGGCACCGCGGGGTACGGTTTTGCGTATGCACCCGCAGCGCCAGTGCCTGAGCCTTCGTCATTGGCCTTGTTGGGCGGCAGCCTAACCTTGGTCGGAGTGCTGCTGCGCAAATCCCGTTTCGGAAAGCCCTAGCCGCGTGAAGGCGAAGCACAGCGTTTACCGAACGGGTGTCTCGCATCACGCATTCTCTTGTCAGTGAGGCTGAGTTGACCCGGCGCGGTCGGCTCAGCCGAATTGCGAATGTAAGTCTTGCGCTCGCCTAGTTGAACTGCGGTCACCTTACCTGGCCGAGGCGAGCTTCGCTGGCGGGCGCAACGGCACCCGCCGCAGCCACAGCAGGCCTCCGCCGATGACCAGCAGGATGGCAATGCCCTGGGTGTCGGACATGAAGCCGAGCAACTGGCCCCGTCCGGGATCGCCGCGGAAGAACTCGATGAAGTAGCGGCCAACGCCGTAAATCATGAGGTAGGCGCCGATGATCTCGCCCTCGAACTTCTTGCGGCGAATGAGCCACACCAGAAACACGCAGTTCAGCAGTTCCAGCACAAATTCGTAGAGCTGGGTGGGATGCAGCGGGATGCCGAGTGGCGTTCCCACAATCTGCTCGGCCAGCGGATTGTGGAATGTGACCGCCCAGGGCACGTGGGTCTCGCGTCCCCAGCAGCAACCGGCGGCGAAGCAGCCGATGCGGCCGAAGGCGTGTCCCAGGGCAAGGCCGGGAGCGAATACATCACAGGTGCGCAGCACCGGCATCTGGTTGCGGCGCATGTACCAGATGCACATGATGAGGGCGAGCAGCAGCCCGCCGGACCACACTCCCCCCGCCTGCAAGGTCGCGAGCGCAAAAATTTCGCTGGGGTGCTCGGCGTAGTAGGCAAGGTCGACCAGGATCATCAGGATCTTGGCACCGAAAACGCCGGAGAGAATGGCGATAATGCCGAGGTTCCAGAGCTTGTCGGGATCGAGGCCCTGTTCGCGCCCCACCCGGATGATAAGCATAAGGCCGAAGATCAGGCCGAGCGCCGCCATCACCCCGTAGGTGGGAAGGTTGAAACTGCCGAAGTGCAATAAACGTGGAAACACAGCTCTATTGTAGATGCTGCAAGAGCTTCCGGCGATTGTCAGAAGCTGGCGCCCATCTCAAGCACCACGGACGTGCCGCTGGCGCCAGGATTGAAGACGTACGTTGTGAACTCCAGTTTCTTGTAGTTGAAGCCAACCAGAAAGCCTCGTTGGACATCCAGCGTTGTCTGAAATGTCTTGGTATGCTGGGCCACCAGCCCGAGTTTCAGCCACTCCAGCGGCGTGTAGGTGAGTTGTGGCCAGGCGTAGTAGAAGTTGCCCGACTTCGAGGTCGTATCGAACACATATTCGTTGTCGATGGAGAAAACCAGATTCTTCCAGGTCAGCGATGCCTCGCAGCCGGGTGCAATGCCATTGGTGCGGCCGAAGACGCCGCCGATCATGGGCGTCACCGCGAACTGCCAGGTCTTGCCCCAACTGAAGTTGTAACCTGCCCAGAGCGAGCCGGTACGAAAGTTCTCGTAGTTGTAGCGCGCCTCCAGATGCAGCCAGCTACGGTCGGCCGTGAAGGTGGGCGAGGCGTAGCCGTCCTCGCCTTCGATGAGATATCCATCGACGGTGAGCGAGTACTCCCACGGCTCGGCCGTTGCGGCGGGCGGCTTGGGATTGGGGCTGTGCGGCTGGCTTGGCGTCTGCGCTTGCGCCCAAGTTGCAACCACCATCAACAACGTCAACCCAAGGCCGTAGCATCGCATCGAACATCGAGACATCGGTTCAGCCTCCCAGCGCGATGGTCAGTCCGACCATGCCGAGGCCAACAGCAACCATGAGGGCGCCCACGTACCAAGGACGGTACCCGGCATACTTGCCGTAAGCCCAGCCGGTGAAGAAGAGCATGAGGATGGCGATGAGGTTGGAAAGTCGCAGCGCCTGATGCGCCTGGTGAAGAAAAAGAAACGGGAGCACCAAAGGGAACGTGGATAGAAACACCAGCAGAAATACACCGATGGCGCCGAGGTAGTCTGAGCGATGCAGGCGGGGATGATCGGCGGGTTTGGGCACAACCAGTAGCCGCTGACGAATCATTTCCACTTCGGCGGGCGTCAGCACCTTCGCGAGGTCCGGCGACATGGCGTCGCTGAGAATCCGCCGGCCGTTTTCGGCGTCGGCGGCCTGCACGTCGCGCACGAGGGTAAGGTTGTGCCCACGCTGACTGAGGGTAGCGAGCAGGTACATGACAGCGTCGATGACGCCCCACGCCAGGTTGCACCCAAGAGCGGCCAGGAGCATGCGCCCGGTTTCATCGCGATCGGCACCAGTGGCCCGGAACGAACCGGTAAAGGTCAACACCATGATCAGCCCGAACAGCACCTCGGAGCTGCGCTCGATGGGATCGAGCACTCGGTTGCGCGAATTGGAAGCGGTATCCGCCACGGGCCGGTTCCCAGGTGCCTGGGTCAATGAATCCAGTGGAACGAAGCAGTAGAACAGAAGCGAGCGCGCAGGTAAACGGGAATCCGCGCTGCGCACGTCCAGTTCTTTTGTCCGATAAGCAGCGCGCAAAAAACGGCCTCCAAGCACTTTCGTGTTGCATAACGTCCGGATTGCGGTAAGCTTGCCTCCGCCACATTCGAAACCAAATCAGGAGAGGGTTCCCCATGAAGAAACTGCTATTCGTTTTGCTACTTGTCCCCGTGCTGGGGTGGGCGCAGAGCCCGTTCGACGGCACATGGAAGGTCGATCTCGGTAAGACCAAGCTCCCCAAAAAGCCCGACGTGCTGCTGCTGCAGGACGGCGTGTACGAATGCAAGACCTGTGCTCCGCCGATCAAGGTCAAGGCCGACGGCCAGTTCCAGCCCGTCAGTGACCACCCCTATATCGACATGATGAAAGTGGAAGTGGTCGATGACCGGCATGTGAATTCCGAATCGCAGAAAGCCGGCAAGACGATGAGCACCGTAAAGAGAAGCGTGTCGGAAGACGGCAAGACGCTAACCGAGGAGTGGACCTATAACGGAAATCCCACCGGAGGCCCGGTCAGCGGCTCGGACGTCCTGACCCGGGTGGGCAAAGCGCCAGCCGGAGCAAATGCGGTCTCGGGTTCGTGGCGGCAGGAGAAGGCGGACGTCGCAACCGCCGACGCCTTGCTTTACACGTACAAGACCGGAGGAGACTCGCTGAGCATGACGACGCCAACCGGACAGTCCTATGACGCGAAACTGGATGGCAAGGATTTTCCCTACGTGGGCGATCCGGGTGTGACCACCGTGTCGCTCAAGCGGATCGGCAACGACATTGAGGAAACTGACAAGCGCGACGGCAAAGTGATTTCGGTCGGCAAAATGTCGGTCTCGGCCGATGGCAAGACCATGACCATCGAAGTTGATGACAAGCTGCACGGCACCAAGGCCACCTATATCGCGGTGAAGCAGTAGGCCCGCGGCTAAAACCGCAGCCACGGATTACGCGGATCAACCCGGATTCATACGGACGAACAGGAGCGCTCGGTCGAATGCCCAATGAACTCCGTGAAGATCGATGTTGATCCGTGGCTGTTTTCTTGCGTGCGGGAAGGGCTCGAAGGTACGGCAAAACAACGCCGACCCGCGGGGCCGTGTTCAGTGGGCCGTCAATGAACCCGTCGTAACGGTGGGAACCCCCCGCGGCTCTTTAGGCATCTCCGTCTGGCGGAGCCTCGCACACCGAACCGAATACGAGTAGGGCCCCCTGTTCATTGAGCATTGGTTCAAAAAACGGTTGCCACCAACACCAACTTTGCAGGCCGGCTGTCTGAGGGGATGCTACGAAAAACCCGCCGCGATAGCAAGCGTAGAAATGCAAAAACACCACGAAATAATGCAATTCAGGAAAGAAAAAAAGTGAATCGTTCAGCGCGGGCGGGGCGGATTGGGAAAACCCAAAACCACGACTGCGGATGGCGCGAGCAAGCGCAAACAGGTGGAAGTCCTAGCCTGCGCGGCGCGGTTCTTCCAGAATCTCGTCCAGCGCTTCCGCCAGGTGTCCAGCCCGCACCGAGTAATCTTGCGAAGCTCCATCGTACTTACTCTTGAGCACGAGGTACTCGTCGGCGATGTTGAGCGCGGCCAGCACGGCTACACGTAGTGAGTCCACCGTGGACGCCTGCTGCGCAATGATCCGCATTTTGGTGTCAACGTAGTCGGCAAGCTTGCCGATGTACTCCGGGTCAGTCCCGCGGAGCTGATAGGTCTGATCGTAGATTTCGACACGGACACTGCCGTTGCCGTTGGATTGAGCCAAGCTAGCCTCCTGCTTCTCCCGTGACCTGCGCGGAGCCGCAGCCCCACTCGCAAAGATGTATGCGTTACTGACGCAAACGCCAGCACCACCCTCAACCAGTCATCGGCCTAGCAATTATTACGCCGATTCTTCCGCCGTCATAGACTCAATTTGACCGAGCATCTTTTCTACTCTGGTTCGTACCTCTTCGCGCTCCTTGCGCAGGGCGATGAGTTCGGCCCGCAAGGCGTCGAACTCTTCCTCGCGTTCGTTCAACTGCTCGCGCAGACGTGCGGCGGCCCGCTCGGCGGTGGCCTTGGCTTCGCGCGCGACCTTCAGGAGTTCGATGGTGCGAAGAACTTTTTCCTCAAGTGACTGGAAATCGGCGGTGGAGACGGTGGCGGTTTCAACTGCATTGGATGCCATAACGAACGATGAACCTCGATTAATGGACGCTTCAGCGCAGTATATCGCAGGCTCCTGTGCATCGCGATACGTGCGACGGCGATTGCGCAAAGAAATCGCATAAGGAACCGTATTGTGCAACGCTCTCGGTGCGATAACCAGAGCTACTCATCCACGCGCGGCCTCTGTACAATGCGAGGACGAGCCTGCACGCCATGAGCAATCGCTATACTCCCGAGGAATACACTGCCGAACTGCAGCGCCAGCTTCAGCAGGTTGCTTTGCTGACAGCTGCGCTGGACGAATCCGCGCTGAATTGGCAACCCGGCCCGAAGTCGTGGAGCGTCGGGCAGTGCCTGGAGCACCTGTTGGTGATGAATACGATGACTGTCGGCGCCATGCGCGCGGCGGCGGAGGAAAATCGCGACCAACTGGAACCGCGGCAGAAGCCGATCGAGGCTGGCAGTTGGCTGACGCGCTGGTACGTCGACCACTCCGAGCCGCCGGCCAAAATGAAGCTTTCAGCCCCTGGAAAGATCGTGCCCCCGTCACGGGTTTCCGGCGATGTGCAGGCGCGATTCGAAGCGGCGCAGCAAGGCCTGCTCGACTTCGTTCGGGAGTTTGGCTCTGCCGATCTGGGCGATGTGCGCTACAAGAACCCCATCGCAGTGGGTATACGCCTGAGTATCGACACCGGCCTGGCGCTGATCGCGGTGCATAACCGCCGGCACCTGTGGCAGGCGGAGCAGGTAAAGGGGAATGCGGGGTTCCCGCGCTGAGCGGATAAGTCCTTTGTGCAAGTCACAACCTTGCAGGACATGCGTCGCCGCAAAACTCCCTTCGATTTGTCATCCTGAGCGGAGTTCGTCCGCCTCGGCGAACGAACGGAGTCGAAGGACCCCTACCCGCGCCAATGGCTTCTGATCGCGAGCACTTCTACTACGTTTACATCTTGGGCAGCATTTCAGGGACGTTGTATTTCGGCGTCACAGGAAGCCTCAGGCGGCGAGTTCGGCAACACAAACAACACGCCTTCGGCGGGTTCACGGCACAGTACGACGTTACGCGGTTGCTCTACTTCGCGCGATATCGAGATGTGGGAAGGGCAATTGCTCGCGAGAAACAACTGAAGGGCTGGCGCCGCGAGAAGAAGGTCGCACTGATTGAGAAGGACAACCCGAGTTGGTTGGACCTAAGTCGGGAGTGGTACGCCGATCGCGAGTTAAGATTCGTGCCACTGACTTCCTGGCAGGAATAGGGGTCCTTCGACTCCACTCCCTTCGGTCGCTGCGCTCAGGATGACAGACCAGATTTACTGCGCTCTAAGCGTCCCGCCCAACACTTCCAACGCCTTCACGATCTGCGCCGACCACTGCGCTACCTCATCGTCGCGCAGCGTGCGCTCCTGCGACTGGAACTCGGCGTGGAGCAGCGTTGAGTACTTGCCGTGTTCCCACCTTTTTCGCCCGCGATAAATTTCCACCGGCGCGAACGACTGCATCTCCGCGATGCCCAGCGCTTCGACGGCAGAGTGAATGCGCTCGAACGTGACCGCATCGTCGAAGAAGAACGAGAAGTCGCGCCCGACGGCAGGAAACTTGGAGAAGCGCTGGTACTTGGGCTCGCGCAGCGGATGCTTGTAAAGCCGCTCCAGCATGACCTCGGCGAGAAACACGTCCTGCCTCAGCTTGCGCGCCGCCGCCACCTCGGGATGCAACTGCCCGAAGCGCGCCACCGTCTCGCCATCGAGCACGGCCCGCGCCGAGCGTCCGGGATGGAAATACTCCGGCGTCTTGTCGTCGAAGTAGAGACTGGTGTGCTGGAACGCAGCCAGCAGTTGCTCGACGTCGCCCTTCATGTGAAAGAAGGTGACTGGCTCGGTGCCGCCGTGCACGCTGTGCGGTGCGAGATTGCCGGTCGCGGCGAAAGCCAGGCGGCGATGCTCGTCGTGACGCTCGCCCAGCTTTTCGAAGACCTCTCCCGACTTCGAACAGGCGCACGTCGCTGGTGCCGCGATTCAGGTTGTAGCCGATCATGTTCAGCAGGCCGGGCACGAGCGAATTGCGCATGTAGCCCGCCTCTTCGCTCAGCGGATTGGCCAGCGCCAGCGGCTCCGCGCCGCCAAACGTCTTCGCATCTTCGGCCGAGATGAAGGTGATCGAGATAGCTTCGTCGTAGCCCAGCGCGAGCATGGTCTGGCGCACACGCGCGTCCTTCGCTTCGTCAGGCAGCGCGACCACCGCGCCGGTGAACGACGGCAGCGTGTTGGGAAACTTGTTGTAGCCGTAGATGCGCGCCAGCTCTTCCAGCAGATCGATCTCGCGTTCCACGTCGAGCCGCCATGTGGGAATGGTCACGCTGAAATCGCCGTTCACCTTGGTGACCACGGCCGCATGCGCACCGCCGCCGCTGCCTCCGGTGTACTGAAATCCACTGGCCCCCGATGAAGCGCCGCTGTCTGAAGTAACGCCAAATCCGAGCTGGCGCAGGATGCGCTCGATCTCGCTGGCGCTGAATGTCGATGCCGAGGATGCGCTTGACCTCAGAGCGACGCAACGCGATCGGTGGGCGCTCGACCTTGCGGGCGACCGTGTCAATGCGTTCGCCAGCAAGTTCTCCGCCGGCAGTTTCAAGAATTAGCTCGGCCACGCGATCGCAGGCCACCGGCGTGATGCCCCAGTCGGCGCCGCGCTCGAATCGGTGCGAGGCGTCGGTGTGCATGCCGTGGCGCTTGGCCATGCTGCGGACCGTCGCCGGATCGAACCACGCCGACTCGATCAGCACGTTCTTCGTCTTCTCGGTGATCATCGAGTCGAATCCGCCCATCACGCCAGCAAGTGCGACCGGCTTTTCCGCGTCGGCGATGACCAGGTCGTCGGTCGAGTCAGCGTGTGGTCCAACGCCGTCGAGCGTCTTGAGCAATTCGCCGTCGCGCGCGCGGCGCACGATGATCTTCCCGCCTTCCAGCAGGTCGAGATCGAACGCGTGCGTGGGATGTCCGAGTTCGTTGATCGCGTAGTTGGTGGCGTCGGCGGCGTTGTTGATGGCGCGCGAGCCGAGCAGTTCCAGCCGCTTGACGATGTGCTCCGGCGAGGGCCCGATCTTCACTCCGCGAATGATGCGCGCCGTGTATCGCGCACAACCCTCGGCATCTTCGATGACGATTGGAAAATTCTCGCCGGGTGTCATCCTGAGCGAAGGCGGCGCGTCTTTCGCCGCCGAAGTCGAAGGACCCCTATCCGCCGAAAGGAGTTTGGGCTGAAACGGCTTCAGCTCCACGCCATAAATCGCCGACGCCTCCCGCGCCACGCCGTAGTGGTTCATGGCGTCCACGCGGTTGGTGGTCAGGTCCATCTCGTAGACGGTCGCGCCGTGCTCTTCGACGACGGTTTCGACGGCGATTCCGGCAGAGGTCAGGTCTTCGGCGAGTTGGCGGTCGTCGGCGGCGATGTCGA
Source organism: uncultured Acidobacteriaceae bacterium (assembly GCA_963758255.1). Lineage (GTDB taxonomy): Bacteria > Acidobacteriota > Terriglobia > Terriglobales > Acidobacteriaceae > DASRAA01. Next base: position 63,799 of record CAVWUX010000001.1, on the reverse strand, counting down.
CGAACTCACGCAGCCATGCGGGCAGAATTCTCATGCGAACTGCTCCAAAAACCGCACGTCGCCCTCGTAGAACAACTGAATCTCCTCGACCTCGTACTTCAGCATCGCGATGCGCTCGACGCCCATGCCGAAGGCGAAGCCGCTGACCTTCGACGGGTCGTAGCCGTTGTGCTTCACGAACTCGAAGACGTTGGGATCGACCATGCCGCAGCCCAGCAGCTCGATCCAGCCGCTGAATTTGCACTTGCGGCAGCCCTTGCCGCCGCAGAAGATGCAGCTCACCTGCATGTCGGCGCTGGGCTCGGTGAACGGGAAGAACGACGGATAAAAGCGCGTCTTCACCGACGAGCCGAACAACGACTTCATGGCGTGGTCGAGCGTGCCCTTCAGGTCGCAGAAGGTGATGTTGGTATCGACCGCCAGCCCCTCGACCTGGTGGAACACCGGCGAGTGCGTGGCGTCCAGCGGATCGTTGCGGTGCACCTTGCCGGGAATGACGATGCGCACCGGCGGCGGCTGCTTCTCCATGGTGCGGATCTGCACCGGCGAAGTGTGCGTGCGCAGCAGCAGGCGGTCGCGCGCGGGCTTCGACTCCTGCCCGGCGATGAACAGCGTGTCCTGCGTGTCGCGCGCCGGATGGTTCGGCGGAAAGTTCAGCGACTCGAAGTTGTAGTAGTCGGTCTCGACCTCGGGCCCTTCGCCGACCGAGTAGCCCATCGCCTTGAAGACAGCGACGATCTCGTCCTGCACGCGCAGCACCGGATGCTTGACGCCGATGGGCCGCTGCACGCCGGGGAGCGTAATGTCGAGGCGCTCGGCGGCGAGCTTCGCGCCGGATGACGACGCATGAATGCGCGACTCCGCGGCTTCAATCGCCGCTTCCGCCCGCGCCTTGAGTTCGTTGACGCGCTGTCCCACCTCGCGCTTGGCTTCTTTCGGCGCGGCCTTCAGCCAGGTGTCGTTGACCTGCGTCAGCAGGCCGTTCTTGCGCGCCAGCCAGCGGTCGCGAAAGGCCTTCCAGTCGGCCTCAGAACGCAGCGCAGCAGCTTCGGATTCGAGCGCCGCGAACAGATCAGCGACCGCCTTATCCAGCGCCGACGGTCGAGTAATCTTCGAGTTTGGGAACGGTGTACACGGGAGCCTTAAACCACAACGGGCGGCCCTGCGGCCGCCCATCGCTTGCATTTACAGATTGTTTCCGGGATGGACGGCGTTACGCTGCGGCTGCAGGGGAAGCTGCGTGTGCGGCTTTCGCCTGCTCACACAGCGCCTTAAATCCCGCGGCGTCTTTCACCGCCAGGTCCGCCAGGATCTTGCGGTCCAGTTCGATGCCGGCTTTCTTCAGACCATTGATGAACTGGCTGTAGCTGATGCCGTTCAGCTTCGCCGCCGCGCCGATGCGCACGATCCAAATCGACCGGTACTGGCGCTTCTTTTGCTTGCGGCCGCTGTAGGCGAACTTCAGACCGCGCTCGACCGACTCTTTCGCCTGCCGGTAGAGCTTTGATTTTGTCAGGTAATAGCCACTTGCGCGCTCAAGAATCTTCTTGCGCTTGGCATGACGCTTCGTACCACGTTTTACGCGAGGCATTGCTGCTCCTTTTTGCGAACATTAAGCGGCTGGAGGCAAGAAGCTTGGATGAACCTGCCGGTTGATCCGAAGTTGGCCCACGCTCGGGTGTCGAATCCGGGGAGCCCGGTGAAACCGTGCCTCTTCACGCGCTGTTGGCCGTCGCGAGTTTGCCCGCGCCGGCTGCCGCACTGTGCGGCGAACGGTCCCTGACGAGCGCTTCTTGCGCTCGTTGGGTGTCCTAGTAGGGGATCATGCGTGCAACTTTGTGCTGATCCGCCTTGTCGACCATCGTGTCGGTATCGAGATGCCGCTTGCGCTTGGTCGTCTTCGAAGTCAGGATGTGGCGCTTGAACGCGTGTCCGCGCTTGAACTTGCCCGTACCTGTCTTCTTGAAGCGCTTGGCGGCTCCACTGTGTGTCTTTAGCTTTGGCATAGCGATCTTTCTATTTTACAACAGACTATCGAATTGCAGGCTCGATCTACCCGGTCTGCTCACCTGTTGGCGTGGAAGCACCGCTCGCCTGTTGTGGAGGCTGTGCCTGCCGCGGCGGTCGTGCAGCCGAACTCTTCTCTGCCTTCGGAGCTGTGGACTTGGGCGGCTTGGCCGGTGCCTGCACCTTGGGCGGAGCCAGAATCAAGTGCAGCGTGTTGCCTTCCTGGCGGGGCCGGAACTCCACGACTGCCTTATCGCCGAGGTCCATGATCAGGCGGTCCAGAATGCCGCGTCCCAGGCTTTGTCGGGTCATCTCGCGTCCGCGGAAGAAGATGGTCGCCTTCACCTTGTCGCCCTCGGCAAGGAAGCGCAACACATGGTTCTTCTTGGTTTCATAGTCGTGGTCGTCCACATTGATGCGGAACTTCACTTCCTTGACCACGATCTGGTGCTGGTGCTTCTTGGCTTCGCGTTCGCGCTTTTCCTGCTGGTAGAGATATTTGCCGTAGTCCATAATGCGGCAAACCGGCGGTTGCGCCGTGGGCGAGACTTCCACCAGATCCAGGGTTTTTTCGCGGGCGATCTTGAGCGCATCGAAGGGGGTCATGATGCCCAACTGATTCCCTTCATCGTCGATCACGCGAACTTCGCGGACGCGAATACGCTCGTTGGTGCGGATAAACCGTTTGTCGATACTGTCCTCCGGTGAAACCTACAGTAACCGAAAGTATAGCACGGTATGACGGGCATCACGCTGCTGCGGAGCCACGCGGGAAGCGCTCGCGGCGCTGGTTTCAGCCGTTGCCGCGAGCAAAGCAACGGGCCGCCGAGAGCGGCGGCCCAGGAATGTCCGACCATTGCGACGCAGTCGATGCGCCGCGTTTCAAACTAGCGCGACATACGGCGACGAGCAATGCCGGCCAGCCCGATCAGGCCCGTGCCCAGAAGGACCAACGTGCCCGGCTCCGGAACTGCGCCGTAGTACAGCGTGGTGATCGCGAAGTCTTTGAGGTTGGTGCCGGCGGTTTCGGAGAATGTGACGCGGGTGATGTTGTTACCATCAAGATCGAGCCCGCCAATAAAGATGGCACTGCCGTCACCGGCGCTGGTGCTATTGCCATTCTCCGTTACGGAACCGAGCAGCGTGGCACCATTGTAAAAGTCAAGCTTGGCAGTGAAGGCACCAAAGGTATTCTGCTGGAAATAGGCGCCGGCAAAGTTATATCCGCCAATAAAGAAACTCAAACCGAGCGGTCCGTGATTCTGGGTCCAGACCCCGTAGTCGCCGGAGTTGAAATTTCCGTTCCAGTTCGTGCCCTGAACGACCACAAGCCCTTTGTTGGTATTCGGGGTGGCAAACGCACCAGTTACAGCGTCGCCATTACTGCCGCTACCAACAAAAAAGTGGGGAATAACGGCACCGGCGGCACCGAGTTGGCTCCAGTCAACAGTGGACGACCCAGCAATTGGTGAGGTCACGAGCATAATCGTGTCGGCCTGTGCGACGGCGAACGCCGCCAGCACAAAGGTCGCAAGCAGCATCAAGAGCGTTTTCGAACTTTTCATGGATTTCCCCTATCTAATTCGGTTTCTGGCTGCCTGTTTTTCGCGCAAGCCGGTTTGCCTTATCCGCAAAGCATTTTACAGTGTCACGACGGGTGGCCATTCAACCAAAATCGTGCAAACTAATCTGTTGGAACCGCACCCCAAGAACTCAGCGCCTGATCCTATTACAACTGCACGATAAACGCAAGATCTTTTGTACATTGTGAGCAGTTCGCTACTCACAGGGCTCGTACAGTAATTTCAAAAATCAAACACTGATCGTTAACTCGAACTCACCCACAGGAGTGACCCCAAGCTGGATTGATGCAAGGGTAACCTGTGAGGCCAGAATGTGCAAGTGAATTCTTTGAGAATTTTTCTCCATGATTTCTGGGCTGTAACCCCTTATTAATCAACAATGGAGAGCGAAACGCACCCTTGCGAAATCTTGCTCGGCGAAGCTGGTTACGTAACATTACCTGTGATTACGTTGCAAAATCAGCGGTTGATCGAAGCGACGCTGAGTGGCTGTAACTTGTCTCGACGTGACCCGCAAGTTCGTCGTCGAGCAGACCGTCTATGCGCACCGCCATGAGTCGATTGGCGGGATGGTTCCCGACGACTCGCAGCTTGAGGAAGTTGTCGGAAAGCGCCTCGGTACTCTTGCCGTCAAAGCGGGTAAGCGTGATGGCCTCAAGATCGCGACCCACAAAAGATCGCATGAATTCGCGTTTCTTGCGATCGGCAAGCTCGCGAAGCACGCGATTGCGCTCGCGGGCCACAGGCACCGCGACCTGATCCGGCATCTCCGCCGAAGGCGTGCCCGGCCGCGAAGAGTAGGTGAATACGTGTAGATACGTAAGCGGCAGACGCTCGATGAACGCCCGCGTCTGCTCGAAGTCTTCGTTGGTTTCGCCCGGGAAGCCGACCATGACATCGGCGCCGATGGCGGCATCGGGCATGGCCTGACGGATGCGCTCGACGCGGTCGGCATAATGCCATGGACGGTACTTGCGATGCATTCGGCGTAGGACCTTGTCGCTTCCCGACTGCAGCGGGACGTGAGCGTGCTTGGCGATCCGCTGCGAGGACGCCACCAGTTCAATCAATTCGTTGCTCCAATCCATGGGTTCGACCGAGCTGATGCGCAGCTTCTCGATAGCGCTGTTGTCCAGGATGGCGCGCAGCATGGCGGCGAAGTTGGTGCGGGGCGACAGGTCGCGGCCCCAGCGTCCGAGATTGATGCCGGAGAGCACGACCTCGCGATAGCCCCGAGCGACCAGCGCGTTGGTCTCGCGGATCACGTACTCGAGTTGCAGCGAACGGCTGCGGCCGCGAACGAACGGGATGATGCAGAACGAGCAGCGATTGTTGCAGCCGTCTTGCACTTTGAGGTTGGGACGCGTCTTGCTGGCCGAGTCTTCGCCGTCGAAGACGGGAGCCGCGAGCAGTTCGGTGTGGGCGAAAATATCGCCGATGATGACATCAGGCGAGTCGGCTGTGCCGATTTGCGACAGCGGCACAAATCCGGCAGCGGTGGTTAGCGGCAGAACATAGTCAGCAACTTGGTGCTTGTGAGAATTCCCCACGACCACACTGACACCTGGCAACGAAGAGATTTCTTCGGGGGAACGCTGGGCGTAGCAACCTGTAACCAGTATCCTGGTCGCCGGACTCTCGCGATGGATACGGCGAATGGCGGAGCGTACGTCTTGATCTGCGGAGGCAGTGACGGTGCAGGTGTTCAGTATGACCACTTCGGCCTCGCCGGCAGAATCGGCGCGCATCAGCCCGCGGTCGAGCAACTGACGCTCGATGGCAGCGCCGTCCGCCTGGGTCGCCCGACATCCGAAGTTGTGCACAAAATACGTTCCCACATCGGCATTATACGAGCTTCAGAACGCCGGTCTGATCCGAGGCGCGACACAACCGCAAAGCCATTATGAGCAATCGAGCGGGCGCGGCGGAGTGGGAGTAGCGCAAAGAATACCCTGCGTCGCAAGCGAGGCGTGAGTGGAGCGGAAGATTTGATTGCCGCTGGTCAGGCCGAGGCGGCAGTGCGCTTTTGCTGGAAACATTCCCGGCAAAACACCGGCCGCCCTTGTGTTGGCTTGAATGGGACGGTGGTTTCCTTGCCGCATCCGGAACAATTGGTGCGCGTCTCGACCCGGGAATAATTGCCGGACGCAGTCGTGCTCACGCTGGAAGCCCGTTTGGCTTTGCAGGACTTGCATCGCTTGGGCTCGTTCTTGAATTGTTTGTCGTGGAAGAAAAGCTGTTCCCCGGCCGTGAAGACGAAGTCACCGCCGCAATCGATACACTTGAGAACCTTGTCCTGGAATTCCATGGAGTTGTTGCTCCCTTCAGCCCATGATCTGAGCGATAGCGGAGGTCCGATGCGCATATCGCCAGAACCGGACTGCGGGTTCAAGACGGCAGCACAAGCCCATCGCTCAGCTACTTCCCCTGGGTTCGGCCCACCATGCGGTCTGCACGGCTACAGCAGATAAGACTGCAGAAATTCCAGATATAAAGGTTCCCACAACAGCTTCGACGGCAAAACACAAGGCCGCCTAAGCGGCGGCCCTGCGGATGAATTAGTCCTGCTCTTTACGAGCCTTTTTGCGGCTGCGCTTGCGCGCGAGCGCTTCCTTCACGCGCTTTTTCTCGCCCGGCTTGAGGTAGAAGGAGTGACGTTTCACTTCCTTGATAATGTCCTCTTGCTGCACTTTGCGCTTGAAGCGACGCAGGGCGTTCTCTAGAGACTCGCCCTCTTGAATGCGAACTTCGGCCAACGGGAACACACCCCCAAACTCGTCCAAACGGACACATTAGTTATCCCAATGTTCAAAGGGGAAGTCAAGTTAAGAGTCCTGCTACGACGCCCCCATTTAAGCGATGCTCTGGTAGCACAAAAGTGCTATCAAAGTTACGTATCTGGCTTAGAAACTGGCCCTTATGGAGAATTGCACCTGCCGGGGTGCATACGAATTAGTAGGGATGAGGAACTTGGAATTCTTGACGAATTCCCCTGGGTAGAGCGTCTTGCCCACCTGCGAGGAATAGGCAATGAACTGACCCGCTGAATTCAAAAATCCATCGTCGGAAATGTCAACCCGCCGATTGACCCTGTTAGTCACGTTGAACGATTCCGCCAGCAGCGTGAGACGTACCCGCTCGCTCAACTGGAATCCCTTGCTGATGCGGAGATCGGTGGTGAAGTAGCCGGGTCCGATATAGGCATTTCTTACCGCCCCCGGTAGACGATCGTTGTAGGTGTTGTCGTCGCGATTCGCGTCTCCCGCCATGGTCGCGTTGATGGGCCTCCCCGAACCAGCGGTAATTACGGTCGAGAGCTTCCAGTTGTTGAACAGAGCGTTCAGGACTCGCTGTTGATAGTGGAATGACTGGGGCTCGTAGACCCAGGAAGCCACGAAGCGATTGCGTTGCTCGGTGACGCTGAGGCCGCGCTCGAGCTGCGTGGCGTAAGCATTCTGCACGTTGCCGGGCCGGTCAACTACCAGCGCGTCGGGCGCGTCGTCCATGGCCTTGGCGAACGTGTAGCCAAGGCGTACGAAGAGCTGTTTGCCGATCTGTCCCTTGAGCAGCAGCGTGAGACCGTTGTAATCGCTGCTGGCTGCGCTCTCGAAGGAATTGATAGTCCCCAACCGCGGATCGGGACGCTGCACGTCATTGAGGCACGGTGGATAGGGGCAGTCCACCGACCGTGTGGTCTGCCAGTCTGCGAACGACGCGACGGAATAATAGTCGCCGGTGAACACCGAGTGGTCGTCGTAAACCGGGTACTCGGCGATCTTCGGCTTGGGCAGGTTGACGTCAAGCGAGCGGATCAGATGCTCTCCGTGGACGTGCAGATAACTCACAGATGCAGTCAGCTTGGCGCTGAGTCCGTACTCCACCGTAACGCTGGCCTGCTCCGTGTAAGGCGTCTGGAAGTTGGGGGAGAAAGCAGAGACCTCCGTGGTCAGATGGCTGGCAACAGACGCCGGCGGAATGCAGGTAATCGTTCCCGCCGGGCAATTCACCAGCGTATTCGGATATTGCGGAAAGATCGCGGCATCCGCCGGTTTCATGATGTCGAGAAAGAGTCGGCTCTGTCCCAATCCGTTGCCCGTCTCGACCTTCGACGCGTACATGCCGGGGACTTGGCTGTAGAATCGGCCGAAGCCACCGCGCACGACGACCGGATGGCGCTCTCCGATGGAATACGTAAATCCCACCCGGGGCGAAAAGTTGTTGGTGTCGGTCGGCACCTTCCCCGAAGGACCGTAGAGCGGATTGTTTACCAGATCAGAGACGTCGAAGGTTTGCAAGTCATAGCGCAAACCTAAGTTGACGGTGAGGCTGCGCGTCAATCGCATCCCGTTCTGGACAAACAGTGAATACGAGCGCGAGTTGGGATGCGAAACCGATGTTCCGAAGTTCTGCATGTAGTAGCGCGGCACGCCATGGGCATAGGCGCGTAACGGCGTCAGGGGGTCGCCATACTTCTGCGGAGTGAAGAACCACGGATTGACCTTGACGTTGGTGAAGTAATACTCTCCGCCGAACATCGCCGGATAGTAGTTGTAAATCCAGCCCGGCATGAAATCGCCGCCGAACTTCCAGTTCAGTCGGCCCGTGTTGTAGCTGACAGTATCGGCCAGGTGCAGCTTATGTTCGGTGGTCTGGCGCGGCAACATACTGGAACGCCCGATGCCATCGACCAGATTGTAGATCTTGATCTTGGGGTCGTCGGAATTGGCATACGACTGTTGCACATCGCGGGAAAACTGGGCCCGCAGATTGGTCGACAGTCGATTGGTCCAGGTGCTGGTCCAGGACGCGGCCAGGCTCTCGGTCTTGACGTCCTCAGTGCCGTTACTGCTTTCGGCGTAGTGGGTAATGGGACTGGCGGGATCGAAGAACACGTTGTTGGTGCCGGAGTAGCGCGAGGTGCTGAGCCGGAAGAAAAGCAAATGCCGGGAGGATAGATTGAGATCGAGCTTGGCGAATCCGGCATTGCCGCCCATTTGCGTGGTGTACTCACCCGCCATGTCGTTGAGTTGTTCGGCGGCGGCAAAGACCAGATCCTGGTCTTTGCGGTCGTAGTCGTCCCCTTGCGGTATTACGCTGCTGGCGCCATTGCCGAATTGCATGATCGACGGCACCGTCAACTGGTGCTGGTCGAATCCGAGATAGACGAATGCCCGGTTCTTCCTGATGGGGCCGCCGAGCGTCCCCCCGAATTGCCGCTGCCGCTCGTTGGGCATGCTGGTGACATAAGCCGACTGGGCATCGAAGGTGCGGTCGCGCGCATACAGGAACGCCGTCCCGTGCCAGCGGTTGCCGCCGGAGTTGGTGACCACGTTGAAGACCGCTCCTCCGGCGCGTCCCAGTTCGGCACTATAGCCGTTGGAAGAAACCCGGAACTCCCTGATCACCTCGTTGCTGAACTGGTAGGGCGCGCGATAACGTCCGCGGGCCTGCGCGAAGAAGCTGTTGTTGTTGTCGGCACCGTCCACCAGAAAGCTGTTCTGGTAGCCGCGTGTCCCGCCGTAGGAGAGATCGCCGTTGGACCCGGAGGTCAGCCCGCGCGGGTCCTGGGTCACTCCCGGCGACAGCAGCGCCAGGTCCGTGTAGCGGCGTCCGTTGAGCGGCAAGTCGGTGATGGCCTGCTCATCGATGAGCTGCGAAACCTCACCACTGTCGGGATCGATGAGCGCCGGCGCAGCGACCACCGTGATGCGTTCCGAGCGTCCCGCCGGACGCAGCCGGAGCTGCAGTTGCATCGAGCCGCCGACATGCAGTTCCAGACCGGATTGGGTGGCGACCGCCATCCCCGGCGCCGAGGCGGTGACGGTGTAGCGCCCGGGCGGGAGCATGGCGAAGTTGAAGCGGCCCTCCCCGTCGGTCGAGGCCGCGCTGTGAAATCCATTGTCAGGGTTGAGCAGCGTTACCTCGGCGCCGGCGATGCGCGCGCCGCTCAGATCTTCGATGATGCCTTGGAGCGAAGTATTGCCGTCCTGCCCGCGCGCCGGCAGCATGAGAACCAGCGCAAGCGCGGCCAGCGAGACCACAAGACAGATGACCGAACGCCTGTAACTGCCGGCCCGCGAGCAATCCATGGGGGAGACGCCTAATTACGTCCACCATGATCGCGTTGTGGGTTCACGTGGGTCTGTGATGCAGCGCACCGGCAGGTTGTGTCAATAGGTTACGAAGGTACATGGAAGGGTAATTTTGCCATGGACTTTCGTAACCAGACGGTACCGAAATGGGAATCAATGGGGCCCGACTTCACCCGTCGTACGCCCTTTGCAGGTCGGCGATGATCAGCTTCTTCATGTTATACAGCGCCTGCATCATGCGATTGGTCTTCTCGGCATCCCCTTTGCGCATCAGTTCGGCGAACATGGTCGGAACCACCTGCCACGACACTCCGAACTTGTCTGTCAGCCAGCCGCACTGCACTTCCGTCCCGCCGTCGGAGAGCTTGTCCCAGTAATAATCAATCTCCTCCTGCGTTTCGCAATTTACCATCAGCGAAAACGCCGGCGTAAGCTTGTAATGCGGCCCGCCGTTCAGCACCATGAACTCTTGCCCCTCCAGCGAAAAACTGCCGACCATGAAAGATCCCTTCGGACCGGGTCCGGCATCGCCGTAGCGCGACACCTGGCCGATCTTCGAGTTCTTGAAAATCGAGAGATAGAAGTTCATCGCCTCTTCGGCGTTGTTGTCGAACCACAGGAATGGAGTGATTTTCTGCATGCCGCTCTCCTGTTAGCTGAATCGAACGACGCTCGAGACCTGATAAACGGACACAGGGAATAAATCGTCACGGCGGGCTGCCCCGAGGGGTCGTGGCGCGAGCTTTTGTCGACTACGCGGTTCCACTAGGAGCCCTTGCGTGCTCCGGCGATAAGCAGCGCGGCGCCAGCTACGCACAGGACTCCTCCCACTACCGGAGGCAGTCTTTTCGTAGTATGGGTGGTGACGCCGATGGTGGTATCGCCTATCTCGGCGCCATGGGTATTGCTGCTGGGAATAGGCACGATGAAGGCAAGAACTCCCAGCACCAGAACGACAATCCCTACCAAAACTATTGAACGCATGTTTTCCTCCGAGAATGACGGTTTTTCTTGCCTACCGCAGGCTCACGCTTTTAACTGTACTGGCCAATGACAGGAATGGGAGCGAATCCAGGCGTTGTACGGTCGCTTTTCGGCACAACTACAGAATACGCTGTAGCCAATACGTGTAAAAGTGAATGAGTCGGTACCAGCCAATGTCTGTACGGGACGCGGACATAGGATTGTCAGCCCATAACATCGTTACGAAGGGGCGGGGTATTGAAACTCACGGCAGGGTGCGGTTAGCTCCCGCCCTACTTCGCGCCGACCTCTTCAGAAGCCTCAACCGGCAAATCCGCCCCCGCCCAGGCATCGAAGCCTCCGGCAACATCTACCACATTGTGGTACCCGGCGCGTTCAAGCAAGCTGACGGCGACCAGGCTGCGATAACCGCTCTTGCAATGTACGGCGACCGGCGTGTCCTTTGGAATATCCGGCAGCGCCGCCTTGAAGCGGTCCAGTGGATGCCAGTCTGCGCCCTCAATATGCCCTGCCTCAAACTCCGCCTCACGACGCACGTCGAGCACACCGATGCCGCCATTGGACAGCCGCGATGCCAGCTCCTGCGCTGTGATCTGCGGCACCTTCTCGGTGGCGAAGCCCGCCTGCCGCCAGGCGTCAACGCCGCCCTGCAGATATCCCGCAACATCTTCGATTCCGATGCGCGCTAACCGTACCCGCGCCTCGCTCAATTGCTCGGCGTTCGCGGCAATCAGCACCGGCTTCGAAGCCAGCCCCAACACCGCTCCCGCCCACGAGGCGAACTGACCCGACAGCGGAATGCTCACCGATCCCGGCACGTGCGCGGCGACGAACTCCTCGCCCGGGCGAACATCGAGCGCCATAGCGCTCCGTTCCAGCATCGCGTTCAGTTCCTCCGCGGCGATGGGCTTTAACTCCGGCAGATCGGACAGCGCGGGTGCTCCCGCGCGATTGATGGCGGCGTCTTCCAGAAAATAGTCGGGCCGTGCCGGAAGGTTGGTGGTCATCTGCCTGATGAATGCGTCGCGATCTTTGATCTGCAGCGCGTAGTTGGTCAGCCGCTCGGTGCCGATAGTGGAGAAGCGCTCGGCGCGCATGTTGCGCCCGCACAGCGAGCCCGCTCCGTGCGCGGGATACACAAGCACGCTGTCAGGCAACGTGAGCAGCTTCTGGTGCAGCGAGTCGTAAAGCATCCCCGCCAGTTGCACGGGCGTGTGCGTGGGCGACAGGTCAGGACGCCCCACATCGCCGATGAACAGCGTATCGCCGGTAAGCACGGCCCAGGGCTGCTCGCCCTTCTCTTCATCGGTCACCAGCAGGCTGATGCTCTCGGGCGTGTGTCCGGGCGTCGCCAATACTTCAATATTCAATTTGCCCATGCGTAGCTTGAAGCCGTCATCCACGGCGACGTGCGGAAATGTTGCCTCTGCGGCGCGCGACAAGTAAATCGTCGCGCCGGTACGGGCTGCCAGCTCGCGGTGTCCGGAGACGAAGTCGGCATGCAGATGGGTCTCGAAGATCTGCGCGAATCGCGAGCCCCTGCTTTTGTGCGGCTTCGAGATAGATCTCCACGTCGCGCTGCGGATCGACGACGATCGCCTCGCCCTCCGATCCCAGCAGATACGAAGCATGCGCCAGACATCCGAGGTAGAACTGTTCGAAGTACATAAGCTTGGCCCTTGTGATCCTTGGTGATCGGGACGTTGACCGGTGTGTCGAGACGAAAATACTAGTATCGAGGGGCTGCTGTCCAGTGGAAGGGAGGGCCGCCGTGGCAGAAAAGGCTTACTCAGCGGAGACGACCATACCTACGCTGAAGTGACCTTCGCCAGTCATCGTTTCAATGTGGGGAGACATTCGTAAGCGGGTTGCGAAGGCTTAGTGCCACAGAAAGAGGGAATTTGGGCATGTTGGCTGCCGGAATTAGTTGCGTTCGGCAGGTAAGACGGAGCCAGGGTCATCCGCCGGGGAATGTTGAGCAGCACCGCCATTCCCCGAAGTCGGTCTGTTCGTCGGATGCTTCTCAACCCACTCGTCAAGATTTGGTGGGCGCCAATTACGAAAAATGAAGTTATATAACAACGAGAAAACAAGCCCGAAGCAAAAGACGTGAACGGCCCAACTTTTCCTCGTCGGCCATGAGTACAGGCCCACGAATGTCCACGCCGCGAGCACTGCTGGGTAGATAAAGCCTCCTGCCAAAGGTTCACTGACAAATCTCAGCAATGGGCCGGGGCGTGTCAAAAATTGACCAGGGACATCCAACTGGACCTCGATAGCCTTTCCGGTTTCGATCAGGGCCTGACACTTTCTGATGCCGTAGACTTCGTAGAGTGCTAGGCCAAAGGTAACAAGGAATCCAAATATACCAATCGCTGGTAAATATCCTTTCAAAAGTGACGCAGCGTTCGGGTCTGCAAGATCCTTATTCAGCAGCAGGAATATGCCGGTTCCAGTTGCTAGCGGCAGGGCTCCGAGTAATTTCATGCGCATGTCATCTATGGCCCGGTAGCTTTGGCAGAGTTGATCATAGGTGGATTGAAGATGTTGGTTGGGCACGGCCTCACCTCCTTCGACAACGCTGCAGAAGCAAGGGACTGAGTGCATGCGACGGGATCCAGGGCTCGGCCCAAGCTTCTCTGGTCCTATTCTTCGAGATGACGCGCCTGATAGTGTCCTCAAACAAATCTGTTGTCAAGGACAATTCCGCCGGTTACATGGGTTTTTCCGCGCACAAGGACTGCCTTTTGTCAGCCAAACGGCGCATGCGCAGCAGGCGTCAACGCGCCCCCTCCTTCGACCCCACTTCCATCAGCCGCTTGGTCATCCACACCAGCCCGAGAATCTGCGTCCATTGCGACACCAGGTTGCCGACGACTAGACCCCAGCGGCTACCTGAATCCATGCGGCTGAAGACCAGCGCCCAGGCGCCGCCCGTCGTCACCAGAAACACCGTGAGCGAGTGTTCGCGGAGAAACCGCCGCGTCGGGGATCGCGGTCTCCCCCTGGGCTGTTTGCTCTCGGCCGACCCCTTCTCATACAGCCGCTTGGTCACGACCACGGTCACCAGCACGCCGGTCCAGTCGGCGATTGCATTGCCGAAAAACGAACCGAGGTGCGTCTCCGGATTCGACATCGTATACAGAACAATCAGTGCGACCAGCATGACCAGGGTGGTCAGGCTGAGCGAGTGTTTCATCAGGAAGCGCTTGAGTGTGCGGGTGGAAGTCATGCAGATACTGTAGTCGCGCCGGCGACGGGTGAAAATCGGGTACCCGCCCTATCGTCAAAGTCGGGCCGCACGGGTACCCCGGATTCGTGGCCTTCTTTTGGCCGCTAACCTGGGTAGTTGATTTGCTTCCACTGCGTGCCTGCTTTGTTATGATGGCGACATCATGATGGCTAGCACGCAGATTACCTTGGAAAGCGAGATGCAACGACGCGCGCGGCAACGCGCGAATGATCTCGGCGTCTCTCTGGCCGAATATTTTCGCCGTCTTGTGGCACGTGATCTCGCCCGTCCGCAAGCTGGGGCCGACATCGATCGCATCTTTGACCTGGGCGACTCGGGCGGCTCCGACATCGCGGGGGATAAGGATGCCATGATCGCGGAAGCGGTCCATTTCGCGCGCAGAAGACGCCGCTAACTCGCCGCGCATGAGCCTGTTTGTTGACACCTCGATTTGGTATGCGGCAGCCGACTCTTCGGACCGCAGTAACGCTCTGGCCAAGGCCGTCCTCCAATCTGGCGAGGCACTAACCACCTCGGACCACGTCCTGGTCGACCTGGACGTTGCTGCACCACAGACTTCGACCCAAGGCTGCGGAGCGATTCTGGGACGGCCTGCGCAGCCGAATCGCCGGCATTGAGCCGGTTGGTCTGGCCGATTTGGAAGCCGCTTGGAATATCGGCCTTTCCTGGCCTGACCAGGATTTTTCCATCGTCGATCGCACCAGCTTTGCGGTCATGCGTCGTTTGGGAATTGACCGCGTCGCCTCTCTGGACGAGCACTTTGCCGTATTCCGCTTCGGCCCAAAACGCCGTCAATCGTTCACTGTCGTTCGATAGGCGGCCGCGTGGTATGTTCAAACATTCAGGCTCGCAGCGATGATCCGCTCCTACAAAGGCATCTGGCCCACCATTCCCGACTCCTGCTACGTGGACGAGTCGGCGCAGGTGCTCGGCGACGTGGTGCTGGGCGAGAACGCCAGCATCTGGATGAACGCCGTGGTGCGCGGCGACGTGAACTACATTCGCATCGGCGCCAACAGCAATATCCAGGACTGCTCGGTCATGCACGGCATGCTGAACCAGTGGCCGGTTGAGGTGGGCGATTGGGTCACCGTCGGCCACAACGTCACGCTGCATGGCTGCGTGGTCGACGACCGCTGCCTGATCGGCATGGGCGTCATCATCCTCAATGGCGCGCGCATCGGCGCAGGCTCGATCATCGCGGCGGGCACGCTGATTCCCGAGGAGACAGTGATTCCGCCGGGCTCGCTGGTGATGGGTGTCCCCGGCAAAGTGCGCAAGCAACTCGGCGACGACGACCAGCAGACGATCCTGCGCTATGCGAAGAATTATCTGGGATACAAAGAGACGTACTTGGCAGAAAGAAAGAAAAGTGGCTGATGGTTAGTCCCTAGAAGTGGCGTCATCAATGCGATTTGAAAGGGCACGGCTTCAGCCGTGCCGCAAAAGTCGCTCCATGATTCGGGCTTTAGCCCTGAGGGGAGCTGAGTTCGCACGCAAGAAAGAAGTAGCTTATTACTATTACTTATTACTTATTGCTTATTGCTAATCACTAATTACCAGTCACCATGATCAAGGCCATCCGCGGAACTCGCGACCTGCTCCCGCCCGACACCGACCTCTGGAACCGGGTCGAGGCCAAGGTGCGCGACGTCTTCGCCCGCTACAACTTCCACGAGATCCGCACACCGGTGTTCGAAGACACCAGCCTGTTCGCGCGTGGCGTCGGCCAAGACACCGACATCGTCACCAAAGAAATGTTCACTTGGGAAGACAAGGGCCGCGCCGCCAGCGAGAAATCGCAATCGCTGACCCTGCGCCCCGAGAACACCGCCGGAGTCGTCCGCGCCTACATCGAGCACGGGCTCGACAAGCGCGGCACGCTGCAGAAGCTCTATTACATCGGCCCGCAGTTCCGCCGCGAGCGCCCGCAGAAGGGCCGCTACCGCCAGTTCTACCAGATTGGCGCGGAGATCATCGGACCGCCGAGCGCGGGCAGCGAATCACCGGCACGCGACGCCGAAGTACTCGAGATGCTCGCCACCTTGCTCGACGAACTCGGCCTGCGCGGCTGGACGCTGCAACTAAACTCTGTAGGCTGCGCCGCTGACCGCGCGCGCTACAACCAGGCGTTGCGCGAAGCGCTGCAGCCGGTCGTCGCGACCAGATGTGCGCCGACTGCCAGCGCCGCGCCGAAACCAATCCGCTGCGCGTGCTCGACTGCAAGGTCCCCGAAGACCAGCCCATCATCGAGAAGCTGCCGAGAATCAGCCAGTACCTCGACGACGCCTGCCGCGAGAACTTCGCCGCCGTGCGCGCCATGCTCGACGCCGTCGGCGTGCCCTACACCATCAACGAGCGCATGGTCCGCGGTCTCGACTACTACACCCGCACGACCTTCGAGTTCACCCACGGCGACCTCGGCGCGCAAAGCGCTGTACTGGGCGGCGGACGCTACGACGGCCTCTCCGAATCGCTCGACGGCCCCAAAGCTCCGGGCATCGGCTTCGCCATCGGCGAAGACCGCCTCATCCTCGCGCTGCAAGCCGAAGGCGTCACCGCCGACGCCAAGCTCGACGCCTACATCGCCCCGCTCGGCACAGGCATGAACCCGCACGCCCTCAAGCTTGCCCGCGAATTGCGCCGCGCCGGAGTCAGCTGCCGATCTCGGCGATGAATCCTTCCGGCTGAAGAAATCCTTCGAGGCCGCCGAAAAAGCTGGCGCGCGCTACATCGTCATCGTCGGCGAGAATGAAGTGAAATCCGGCGAGTTCGCGGTAAAGAACCTCTCGACCGGCGTTCAGCTCACGGTTCTTCGCGCCGAATTGGTGGCGCACCTTACTCGAACCAATTAATCTGACTTCATGCTCGATTTTCTTGGCAATTTGCAGCGCACTCATATGTGCGGCGGACTCCGCGCCTCCGACGCCGGCTCCTCCGTGGTTCTCATGGGATGGGTCAACCGCCGCCGCGATCTCGGCAACCTTATCTTTATTGACCTGCGCGATCGCACCGGCCTCACCCAGGTTGTCATCACCGCCGACGCCGGGGCCGAGATGCACAAGAAGACCGAAGGTCTGCGCTCCGAGTACGTCATCGCCGTCATCGGGCGCGTCAAGCTGCGCGATGCCGGCACCATCAACCCGAACATCCCTACCGGCGAAATCGAAGTCGTCGCCGACGAGCTCCGCCTCCTCAACGACTCCAAGCCGCTGCCCTTCTCGCCCTCCGACAACGACATCGCCAACGAAGAGGTGCGCCTCAAGTACCGCTACCTCGACCTGCGCCGCCCCGAGATGCACGAGAACATCGCGCTGCGCCACCGCGTCACCCTGGCCATCCGCGAATACCTCAACGCGCAGGGCTTCTACGAAATCGAAACGCCGTATGATGACGCGCTCCACGCCCGAAGGCGCGCGCGACTACCTCGTGCCCAGCCGCGTCCATCCCGGCGAGTTCTACGCTCTGCCGCAATCGCCGCAACAGTTCAAGCAGATCCTCATGATCGCGGGCTTCGACAAGTATTTCCAGATCGCGCGCTGCTTCCGCGACGAAGACCTCCGCGCCGACCGTCAGCCCGAGTTCACTCAAATCGATCTCGAGATGACCTTCGCGCGGCCCGACGCCGTCTTCGCCGTCGTCGAAGGCTTCCTCACCGCCGCCTGGAAGACCATCGGCGTCGACATCGTCACGCCCTTCCCGCGCATGACCTACGACGAGGCCATTCGCCTCTACGGCATCGACAAGCCCGACATGCGCCTGCCTGCCATGTCCGACGTGACGCGCGGCGTTCGCGCCCGAGAACCTCGCCACGCTCAACATCGATCCTGAGTTGCCGATCGTCGCCATCGTCACGCCGAACGTCGGAGAGCTTTCGCGCAAAGAGCGCGACGACCTCAAACTTCTCTTCGGAGACCGCAAAGACGCGAAAGTTTTCGAGGACATCAAGCGCCTGGAAAAAACTTTCCCCGACGCCGTGTCAAAGATTCGCGAAATTGCGAAACCCGGCAACGACGATCTGCTCGTCATCGTCGCCGGCAGCAAGCGCGCCGAAGTCGGCAATGCAGCAAAGAGTCGTAAAGAGGCGCAGGCCATCTACGCCGCCGCCGGACAATTCCGTCTCGCCCTCGGCCAGAAGTTCGCCGCCAAGCACGGAGCCTTCGACCGCCGCGACTTCCGTTTCCTCTGGGTCACCGACTTCCCCATGTTCGAGTGGGACGAGACCGAGGGCCGCTGGAACGCCGCCCACCATCCCTTCACCTCGCCGCACGAAGAAGACATGGCCATCCTCGAGAGCGACCCGGGCGCGGCGCGCTCGCTCGCCTACGACGTGGTGCTCAACGGCACCGAGCTGGGCTCGGGCTCCATTCGTATTCACCGGCAAGACATCCAGAGCATCATCTTCAAGGCGCTGGGCATGTCGCCGGAAGAGCAGCAACGCGCTTCGGCTACTTCCTCGAGGCGCTGCAATACGGCACGCCGCCACACGGAGGCATCGCCCTCGGCCTCGACCGCATCGTGATGATCCTCGCCGGCGCGACCAGCCTGCGCGAAGTCATCCCCTTCCCCAAGACGGCCAAAGCCATCGACCTGATGATGGACGCGCCGACACCCGTGAGCGACAAGCAACTCAAGGAGTTGGGGATTGGGGTCGTGCCACGGAAGGACCTCTAGGTGGCGACAGCCGCGGATGAACGAGTGGCCGACGTTTCCGTCGATCAGGACATGCTGACGGTGCGCCTGAAGGACGGTCGCACCATCGCCGCTCCTCTGGTCTGGTTCCCCAGGCTCTTCCACGCAACGCCCGAACAGCGAAACGATTGGCAGATTGCCGGCGGTGGCTATGGCGTTCATTGGCCCTCCATCGACGAAGACATCAGCACCGAAGGCCTCCTGCGCGGCGCGGCTGCTCCGCGCGTGCAAGCAAAGCGCTCCGCATAGTTCAACGCAGTAGGTCGTCGGGGCATCCCCCCTCCCCCCACCCTTTTTGCAAATTCCTCATTCCGTTGGAGATAGGGGTCGTAGTCCGCGCAAATTACTCTGCGCGTGGGATTTACAGGCAAATTCCTCTTAACAAATGAGTTAGGCGGGACGCTTGGGGGCCGGATGGGAGTATCGGCGGCGGGACGAACAAAAACGCAACAGCGAGTAAAACCAGTCACGGGTCGAACCACCTAGCTGGCGATGCGGGTAGTGTCCGGCTGCGTCTCTGGGGACACAGCTCTCCCTCATCGTTCCAGCTGACAGTTTACGCTGCGGGGCAGGAGACCGCGCTAGGACGTAGGTCACGGTGGAGTGTGATAAGACGAGTGGATCGAGGCTTGGGATAGCCAGGTTGGCCCAAAAGACGGGCGAATCCTTCGACAAGCTCAGGACAGGCTCTGGGGCACTCCGCTTATACCGGGGGACCTGCTAGGAAGCCGCACCCTGAAAAGACCTGAATCAAGCCCACAAGACCGGCGACAAGAAACACCACAAAAGAGAGCATAAGAACTCCAAAACCGACTGATAGCAACACAGCGGCCAAAGGTCCGGTTATTTCAATTGTGAAGATAACAGTCGGGTCGGGTCTGAAACTCAAAAAGACACAGACTATGCCTGCGACAATAAACAATAGACCGATCACAACCAACACGACACAGAGAAGCATTAATACACAAATGATCAGAGTGCCTAAGAAGCAGAACCAAAATAATGCCGCCCCGTTCATCGTAATTGTCCCCTCTCGAAAACACGCTAACTGCCACCGGTAGAACTGGCTCAGACTCGGTTCGGCGTCGTGGCAAAATCGCGCCCGTTCGCGACATCGTGAAAAGAAGGCATTCCCTCGCCACAGCAGAGCGAGTAGTGTCTTCTCTTGACATCCGCTTTATAGAACCCGCCTAGCCTTTCGGGACTGGAGGATCCGCTTCTTCTTTCTTCAGTGTCAATGCAGTCAGCTGCCCGATGATCGCCGACATTGCCTCGGCCTGGCTTGAGAGCAGTGCAGCCTTCTGCTGCGTCTCCTCTGCAGCAGTCGCGAGCTCTGGACCGGAACTGGCACCCCCTTTTTGGGAGGCCAGTCGAATATCGATTGAGGCCTGTTCGTTACGCTTGGAAGCCGCCACCATACCATCGCGAACAGTTACCAAATTTGGTAGCGCCCACATAGCAACACTCTTAGGGGTCCGAAGATAATTGCCCTTCGTGCCATGGCAGCAAGAGCACGGGTCGGGCGCTGACTTCTGCACACACCCGCACGGCGGCGACTTCTTAGAGAAAGCAGCCAGGCACATCACTCCCAAGCCTATGAGTGCTCCCAAGCCTATGAGTAATGAGAACATCCCAGCGCCCACCAAGAGGAGAACAAATATTATCAGCCCGAGACCGGACGGATCGAAGGACCCCAATGGATTCTGCTTTGAGAAGGTCGCGGTGACGGTAACGTCCGCATTGACATTCACGATGCAGTGTAGTAGCAATGGTACCGGAGGCGCCAAGGGTGGCGGCGTGGGCGCGCTCGCGCTGCACGATGGAATAGTGGGTGTGCTGGACCATCCGGTGAAAACATAACCCGCGTCGGGCTTGGCTATCAGTTCAATTGGCAGTGGGGGAGGGAGTTCGGCGACTAACTCGCTGCAGACGTTGCCGCAATTGATAGGGTACGGTGATAGCGGTGCGTTCTGGGTAACAGTTCCATTTACCGGCTTAACCACTTTAAGTTCGTATGTCTTGGGTACAAGTCCGCCCGCGCCGGGCACTACCTCCGACAATTTCCTAAAAGTCGCAGTGACCACAATTTTTTGTTTATCCAGTCTTACCAGGCACGGTGGAACTGAGGGTGGAAGCGGTTGTGGCGTCGTCCAGTCGCACGTAAAAAAATAGGGGTCGCTGGACCACCCAGTGAGGACAGAGCCCTGATCGGGGTTGGCATCCACAACAACCGCCTGAGGCGGAACTCGAACCTGGCAGATCCTGTCCACAATAGCCGCCACAGTTGAGAGGGTTTGTGCCCGTGTGAGCTATTACGATCCCCGCCCGATTTCGGCCTGGGGGTCTTATGTCACCTAAGGTGCGTTCGTTGATTGACCGCCCGCGGACAGGGCGGACAAAGAAGCAACGAGGAGAAACGTGCCAAATCTAGTCATACGTCTCATGGTTCAGCCATCCTAGCTCTCACGTGAGGGCGATATTGTCTGCAGTTCCTAGCTGAGTAACAACAAATATGGCTCTTGTGGGCTGGTTCTCATCCAGCCTGGCATCCGACCCATCCCGCCAGGCACCCGAGAGACGCCTGCAAATTCTATCCCCGCCAGCAAGATTCCGCCAAAAAGAACAGGGGAATTACCAAGAGGACGAGGGGAGCATTCCCATCTTGCCGTACGAGGCGCAACCGCAACCGCTCTTTACTCTCAGTCTTACTCACTCAAAACCTCCGGTCGTGCTTCGCAGTTCGAACCAGCCGACGGTTCGCTGTCGTGACGATTGCATGGCTCGCTCGGTCCCGATATCTTCCGTGGCTACGGTTATTCATCCAGGCAAGGAAGGTGCAGCGCGGATGGAAGCCGCGGCAACGGCACAAGAGAGGGCCAGCTATTGAAGCACCCTATGGCATTGCCGAACCAATACACGAGCAAGTTGGCCCAACCGATGGCACCCGCGTCGATTAGGTAGCCGACGATCGCTAGCCACCCGGTTGCGCAAGTCCCGGAGGCGTGAAGGATCACACAATCGATCAAGAACACGAATCCGCCGATCCACATCAAGAACCAGTGGCAGAAGCGCAACATTTCACAAAAGGAGATCGGGGACCGGACTCCGTCGCATCCGCCGCAGAAGTACAACCAGAGCAGCAACAGGATCGCTCCGACCATCATGAACAGTTCTCCGAGGACGACGGCTACGACGATGAAGACACAAATGAAGATGAAGATGAGCAGTGATAACCCACCCGTGGGCACCGCAAAAAACGAGGCTCCCCCAATAATGCATGGCATTGCGCACAGGAACGCCCATCCAACGGTGAACAAGACGCTGCCCCCCAGTAACAGCACGAGGCCTGTGATCAGGAGAATCATGCACCAGGAAATGCTGCTGTTGCCGTTGCATGCATCCACCGTCACCGGGAGGGTCTTCTCCGGGCACTTGCTCGGGGTGTCTATCTTGACGGCCACTGTGTAGGTACCGGGCGACACAGGGGCAGACCCTCCCAAGCCGAACAACGACATCTGGTTCTCCTTCTGCTCCAGCTGTATCGTCGTTCCTCCTCCACGCAGCTCGAGGGTCGCTCCGACCGGAGCCGAAGCCCCGCCCACGGTCGCGGTTGCGGTCACCGTTCTCATTCCGTTGACACAGTCTCCGACTGTGGGCTTGTCAAGCGTGATCGTCGGGCAGAGAGGGGGACAAGGTGGGACGGTCACCGTGCAGGCCAGGTCCTGGTCGTCGCAACCTACACATTGAACCAAGACCAACGCGGAATACGGCCCCCCAACTGGGTACGAATGCGACGCCGACGGCGTCACAGTGTGAAGGCGTTCACTTCTGGTCGGCGGCGGAATTGGCATCCCTGTTGCGTCCGTCGTCGGCTCATCGCCGAAAAGCCAGATGAAAGTGCAGCCTGGAACCCGATTCACGAATTGCACCCGAAGTGTCACTTCAGCGGTGTGACCCGCGGTGGCGCAAGGTTCTCCATCTTTGTCTAGCGTGAGAAGTACTGGACAAAGTCCCTCGGGTTTGCACTCTAGGGTCCATACCTTGTGCTCGTCCGAAGTGCAGCTCGGGTTGCCCGTACAGTGAGCAGATACATGCAACGTATGGTTGCAGAGGCCAGGCGACCTATCCGGATTGTCCACAAATCCAGACCAGTCAGTCCCGGCCACATCCAAATCGGCCGTTGGTTCGGGCGTACTACCGGTGTGTACCGTAATTGTGACCGTAGTTCTGCCGGTGGCGGGATTCACGGCACAGTCGTGCACGGTCCCTCGCACGAAGAACTTTGTAATATTCGGACCTGTTCCTTGAGTGAGCCCCAGCACTTGCTCAATGGTGATGTCACACATTGTTATGCTCCGTCGCAGTCAGGAAGAAACAGGGGCCTGTGGCGCGACGAAAGATTCGCGCCAAGAGAAGAGAACCAGATTCAAGCCGGTACACATACACATTGGGCATTGCTCGCTCCCTGTTGCGGCGATACGCCGATACGGTTCCGGCCGGCCGATTCCGAGAAGCTCGCGGTCTTACTAGAGGTCGGGTGGCCCGGCCTAACACGCCGAAGCTGGGTACTTGGATGAAGCCACATCGTTCACGAAGGCCGCACTTACCGAGACCTCGAACGCTGCGCTACTTCTTCCTCTGAGTTCAGCAACGACGAAATTAATCACCTTAGTAAGAAACAAAACATCGTTAGCCCATCCCGGAGAGTACTCCGGACGGTAACAATAGCCTGGCATCATCTGGATTCAGTCTGTGCGGGAAAGACGAATGACGCACGGTCTAAAAGCAGAGGCGGAAAAAGAGGCCGCTATGACTTCTCTTGTAGTGAATCCAGTCCCGGAGAATGGGCCGATGAGGGATGAGCCTGGTCGCTTGCCTGACTCTATCGATCACTTGAAGCACTGCGTAGTGTGATCTGATTCTTTATTCAGCATTCAGTCAGAGCGCAACTATGACATATGTCTTCACAATGTCAAGACCACTGAGGTGGTGGGCGACGTGATTGCATGGAAGTATAAGAGACTTGGCAGTGTTCTACCCAACGCAATCTAACCGCGTACTGGTTAGGGCGGGCCGAGTGCCCCAGGTTTGTCCTTCATGGCTAATCTAGATGATACGCGGGCGGCACGGAAACTCTACGCTGCGCCGTTTTGTGGGAGGTAAACTCGCTGACAGGGACGACGATACGTTATTCCCGCTGAGGGATGGCAGGCGGTCCGGGGGGTTCTATAAAAGCATTCGACCGGCGGGTGGCCCGGCCAACGGAAAATCCAACTTGGGTGCCCCGTTCTACGATTCGCGTCAGCGAATCGTAGGGCGGGGCCTTTCTTTACTCACGTAGTTTTGATCGGCACCGCACGCACGCGAAGCGACAGTCCCATGCGCTCGCGGCGGCGCGCAGTCCAGGGAGACTCGATCTCCACCACACCCGCTTCTCCGGTCGCATAGTGCCGGAAACTGCTCCAGGCCCAATCTTCGGGGCGCTCGACCAGTTCACGCTTCACCGGATTGCGGTGTATGTACTTCAGCTTCTCGATGCGCTTCGTTGCCGTGAAGACATTGAAGTCGTAATAGCGAGCCTGCCAGAAGTGCTCGCGGCCTCCGATCAGTTTTCGGGACACAGACTGCTTAATCGCCTGGACCGCGCTGGCGAGAGTGCCACGTTCGGGTTCACCGATTAGTAGATGCACATGCTCGGGCATCACAACGTATCCGGTGACGAAGAACTCGTAGCGGATTCGTGACTGCTCCAACGCCAGTTCGAACAAGTGGCGTGAGCGTGCGTTGGCGAGAAACGGCTGACGGCGGTAGCAACTGAACGTCAGGAAGTGCAGGGCACGAGTTTCCTGATATCGCCTGAGACCCGAAGGCATGGGGAAACACTACCGAAAGTGTGGAAGTGTGTCAGTGATGTGGGTAAAGAAATTGCCCCGCCCTACCTTCGGTAGAACGGGGCACCCACGTTCGATCGACCACTGGCAAAGGGGTGACTGCCGACGGCGCTGAGGTCCTGCAGTCGATCGACTGCTACGTGCTGGGTTCTCGCACCTATGAACACGCGCTGCAACTCGGGTGGCCCTATGGCGATACTCCGACGGTCGTGGTGACCAGCAGACAACTGGCGTCCACGAGGAAGAGCGTGGAGTTCTACTCTGGCGACCTCAAGAGATTGGTAAGTGAGATACTCGCGCCGCGATACGGAAACATCTGGCTGGTGGGCGGGGCGATGTTGGCCAGAGTCCTCAACTCAACCGATCCCTGTTCCCAATCTGGAACGCTCTGGCTGTGTACCACAGGCTCTCAGGGTCGTCACTCAAGTAGCGCGGATCGGACGGGAACCTGCGAAAAGAAGGGCCGATGTCCCGAATAAGGTCCACCAGCCCCCGATCAATGTCGGATTATAGATAGAGGCTCGGCTCGTTTCATCCGGAAGGGCGTGCGCCTCCCTTTGCGGATCGCTGCCGAAGCCAACTACTCGATCTACTTCTTGCAGCTTGCGCTCTCGACCACCACATCCATTGCTCGCACGTGATGGTTGATGGTGGGAGAGTTTTCCTGACTGGATACGGTCTTAAGCCGGGCGCTGGGATGAACAGCATCGCCCGTAACCGTGACAGTTTGCCCGACGTAGTCGTTCATGTACATGTTCTTGTCGGCGCTGGTCACACCCCAAGTGGTGCCGTCATTGCTCGTAAGAAGATACTCTTTCGCGACGGGACCTTGCTGCAGGCATCCGGTGATTTCAACCGTTTTCTTGTGCGTCAACTGTGGCGCCGGTGTGGCCTGAGCGGTGGCCAATGCCATCGCGCTTACGAACAGGACCACTGCGGTCCAGGTACTGATCTTGCCTTTCATTCTTGACCTCCTCGAAGCGGAAATGCTTCGCATCTGTGTTGTTCAAGGTTCTGGTTGACAAATCGCTAGCTCATATTTCTAGAGATGTAATTTGCACGATAAAGTTGTGCATTTGCCGGGTGCAAAAATGGATTTTCTCGCGGAGGTTGATAGTACGAATACGATCAACCGCGGGTTACACTAACAACTTATCCGAGACACAATGTCACGCAGGTCAAAGTCGCCGGCGGCTGAGAGAGCCGCGAAGAAGTCGGGAGTCAATATCCGCGCAACGGTTCGCGCCCGATCCGCGTCAGCTTCGGCGAAACCGAAGGCCCATGGCACCAGCGTCCGACACGCTCTACTCGCAGGTTGCATTCTGCTGCTGTTGGCCACTCTGCCCTACGCAAACAGCATCCGAAACGGATTTGTCTGGGACGACCATCAACAGATCGTTATGAATCCCGATCTGCGGCCGGGGGCGGACCTCGGTCATCTGTTCTCTGCCGGAGTCTGGGGTTTTCTGCATCGGGAGTCGCGGGCACGCAACATCTACTATCGCCCGCTGCAAATGGTCACGTACCGCGGGGTGGCTGCGGCTGCAGGCGTCAATCCCGTGGCATTTCACGCTACCAGTCTGGCCTTTGCGGCCGCTTCGGTATTGGTGGGCTTTGGATTCTTCTGGAAGCTGACGCACCGCATGGACGTCGCCTTTGCCGCAGCGGCGTTGTTCGCCGTGCATCCGATTCACACCGAGGCTGTGGACTGGATTTCTGCTCTCCCGGACATCGGATGCACGTTGTTTCTACTGATAAGTTTCCTGCTGTTTCTTTTCACCTCTCGCACCACCCCATCGGAGAGCAAACCTGCGTTGTCGTCCAGAACGCGTTGGATTCTTTGGGTAATGTCGCTGGGGAGTTTTGCGGCGGCGCTACTGTGGAAGGAAACCGCCGCCGTCTTTCCATTGCTCGTCGCCACCTATGTATTTCTGATCCCTGAGAAGCAAGATACTGTCGATAGGGCCAGAGCTGCGGTAATGACTTCGATGCCGTTTTGGATCGTGGTGGCGGGATATTTGCTCTTGCGGCTCCGGCTACTCGGCGCAATTGCTACGAGCCAGCGGAACTGGCAACTCTCACCGCTCGAGCTTGCGCTAACCGTCCCCAACCTTATGATGGTGTACTGGTGGAAGCTGGTTGCGCCTGTAAGGTTGACCGCCTACCACGTTTTCTCCCCGGCAACTTCGATTATTGATCCGCGTGCCATAGCGGGAGTCCTGTTTCTTGCCGTAGCTTGCGTCGTAATTGTCTCAGCGCGGCGAACTCCATTAGTCTCATTTTGCATACTATGGGTTTTCATCACGTTGCTTCCGGTAATGGATGTCTATGCCGTAGGAAGGAATGTTTTTGCGGAGCGTTACCTATACCTCCCGTCGGTTGGCTTTTGCCTGTTGGTGACGATTTTGGCCTTCGAAGCCTTGAAATGGCTTCCGGATAGATTCCGCAAACTAGCGGGAGCGTCGGCGTTGACGGTAGTGGTAGTTGTGTTTGCCTCGGCAACGTTGGCCCGTAACCCTGACTGGAAAGACGATGCTACGTTGTTTGCCCGCACCCTGGAGACATCACCGAACGCGCCATTCGTCCAGAACATGGTCGCCGCGGCTGAAAGCGATCATCCCTCCACACTAGGGTCGGCGGAAGATCACTACAGCAAGGCCGCTTCTTATGCCGCCGCGGAGATTCCTCCGGATCGGGTGCAACTGGCGATTGCCTATAAAGGGCTCGCTTGGATCTATGGCGATCGCTCAGATTTCAATCGCGCGCTCGAATTGCTCGGCCAGGCGCGGGCAGCCGATCCTGACGACCCCGAGATCGACGGCGAAGAAGGCCTGATCCTTACCAAAGCGGGTCGGTGGGACGAGGCAGCGCCGTATCTGCAGAGGGCCGCTGCAGCTTCGGGGGAGAACGAGAACGTATTGAACGCGCTGGGAATTTTCGCCCAGCAACGTAGCCACCAACTCGACCTGGCGGCAGCCTATTTTCTGCGAGCGCTTGCGGTCCATACGGCGCAAGACAACTTCAGCGCGTCGGTGCACAACAATCTGGGCAGCGTGTATGGCGAACAGGGGCGGTATTCGGACGCGATTGAGCAGTTCCAGGCGGCCATAGCGATCGCGCCTGAAGACCTTGAATATCACACCAATCTCGCCACTGCCCTTGCGGCCAGCGGCCGGTACGATGACGCACGGGCGGAACTACGAGCCACCCTCGCCATCAATCCTAACTATGAGCCGGCGCGTGCGGTGCTTCGGCAACTGGACTCTCGTTAGATATTGCGGTTTCCGGCGGTTTCGAGGCCGCAGCTATTCTCTCGCCAGCGCGTAGTAGCCTTGGCGGGCTTGCACCTTGTAGTCGCCGGTCTTGGTCTTGATCTGAATCTTGCGGTAGGAGCCGTCGAGCTTGTTGTTGGTGGGAGTGTAGCCAATGTTGTACTGGCTGCGCAGTTCGTTCTGGATCTGGTCGAAGGCCTGGCGCAGTTTCTCCTGGTTATTGCCTACTTCGATGACGCGTCCGCCGGTTTCCTCAGCCAGCTTCTTCATGTCGCCGTAGCCGAAGCCCTGATACCAGCCGCCGCGATCGGCGATCAGGATGACGTAGCTCATGGTGTCGGCCTTTTGCGCGGCCTCAATCGCATCGCGGATGCGCATGCGGCTGCCTTCGTCCTCACCGTCGGTGAAGACGATCATGGCTTTGCGGCCGACTTCGTTCTTCAGCTTCTCGTCGGCAGCCAGAAAAATTGCGTCATAAAGCGCGGTGCTGCGAGGATGCGCGTTGGGGACGGGACCGCCTCCCAGGCCAACCGGACCTCCGCCGGCGGAGCCACCGCCGATCTCCAGCCGGTTCAGCGAGCGTGCGATCGAACTGACGTTGTTGGTGAAGTCCTGGTCAAGGTTGATGTCAGAGTCGAAGTTGATCAGGAAAGCCAGGTCCTTGGGGCGCAGCACGCTGTGCAAGAACTCGACGCAGGACTGCTGCTCGATGGTCAGCACGCGCTCCTGACTGGGACTGGTATCGATGAGGATGCCGAGGGTAAGCGGCTGGTTGGAGTCAGCGCTGAAGTACTTGACCGTCTGGGGCTTGCCGTCCTCGGTCACTTCGAAGTCGTCCTTGGTGAGGCCGGGGATCAGCATCCCATGCTTATCTTTCACGTTGAAGAAGAGGCTGACCACGTTGACTTGCGCCTTGAAAGTCTGCACCGAGTCATCGTTCTCCGGCGGCTGCGACTGCTGGTCCTGGGCCTGGGGAGACGCCGAGGAGGTGGGCGGGGCCTGGTCATGCACGGTAGACTGTGCGGCCAGCCAGACTGCGGACGACAGGAGCAGCGACGCGACAACGACGAAGGGGCGAACTTGGGTCAACGACATGAGTACTCTTTCTTACGGGATAGGTTCATTGTATTGCAATTCCGCGCCTCGAATCGTTGTCGGGCATTCCGCCATATATGGGGTTGCGGGTATACTGAGGCTAAGTTCCGGCTCACTGGAGATCAGCCACTCAACATGTCGAAGCGTCGACTGCGTATTTGGGTCCAATCCGCCACTCTGCTGGCAGTCGTGACCATGGCCGCCACTTTTTGCGCTGGTCAGCAGCAACCCCTGCCGGATGCTCCCAAGCCGCAGAACAACGCGCCCGCTCCTGCTCCTGCGCCTACGACTGCTCCCGACGACGTCACCGCGCCGGTTCCCGGCATGAGCGAGGACAGCGACACCTCACCCAAAGCTAACCCGCAAGCGCCGGTAAATACTCGGTCGGGGGACGCCCAACAGCAGTCCGCACCGGCGAGCAATTCCCAGGCTCCGCCTCCGGGCTCGCAGGGCATCAAGACGGTCCCCGCCGGGTCGACAAGCAACGCGCCCGGGAACGACTTCGATCAACTCTTCACGCTCAGCAAGGACGTGAACTTCATCAGCGTGCCGGTAACCGTGAAGGACACCGACGGAAAGATGGTCGACGGACTGCTGGCCAAGGACTTCAACGTTTACGAGGACAACGTCAAGCAGACGATCACGTTCTTTACCAGCGACCCGTTCCCCCTGTCGACGGCGGTAGTGATCGACCTGGGCATCTCGGAAAACACGCTGAAGAAGGTGGCTGCGACCTACTCGGCGCTGGATGGCTCGTTTGGCCCCTTCGACAAGGTGGCCGTATTCACTTACGGAAACTCCGTGCGTAAGCAGTCCGACTTCGGCAATCCGCAACGATTGCAACTGACGCTGCAGCGCATCCGCGACCTGCGAGGACAAAATCCCGGAGTTCCGGTGGTGGGCGGTCCTTTCGGCTCCGGTCCGACCAACAACGGCAAGCAGGTCGACGGATCTCCGCTGCCGTTGCAAACGGGCACGCGCGAGTCGCATGTGCTCAATGACGCCGTCCTGATGGCGGCAGAAGAGCTGGCCCATCAGCCGCGTGAGAACCGCAAGATCATCTTCGTCATCAGCAACGGATATGAGTACGGCAGCCGCGCCAGCTATGCCCAGGTGCTCAAGGTGCTGCTGACCAACGGAATCGCGATTTATGCCGTAGGGGTCGAGCCCACCTCCCTGCCCGGCCTGGGGAAGATCGACAAGCTGCACATCCCCGGCCAGGGTTATACCGACATTCTCCCCAAGTACGCCAACGCCACCGGCGGAGACGTGATTGATTCGTATTCGCGGGAGGCGATGGAGAGCGCCTACCAGACGATAACCGCCCAGGCGCGGAACCAGTACACGCTGGGCTACACCACTCCGCAGCGGCCTTCCAGCTCCTATCGCGACATCGAGGTGCGAGTGAAGCGGCCGGGGCTGCTGGTCACGGCCAAGCGCGGATACTACCCGCTGCCTCCCCAACGCGAGACGCCCACCAATCCGGAGGCACCGACCTCGGCCCAGCAACCGCCAACCAAGCCGAGCAAGTGAGCGGGGGCAACCGGACACACCCCATTTGCCAACGACAGGCGAATGCGGACCACCAGCCGACTCGGTTTTTCGTTTTGTGCCCTTCTTTATTTTCAACGGTTTGGGCGTAAAATGTCCGCATCTTATTCATTTTATTACTATTTATAGCTATCCAATTGAACCCGTGGGAGTTAGAGCCTGTTCTGGGTGACGATTCCTGCGGCGCCGCCCGCTTCGCGGGTTCGGGGTGCAAGAATTCGGCCGAGTACGCGGCCATACCTACACGGCTAACAGAAGTTCGTCCGCAAGCGGCTCGCCCTCGTCCGAGTTCGCACACACTTCGCAGGGCACGAAGCCTCCTGGAGCACACCTCGACTCAAGCCGTCTGAATTCAAAGATCGACGACTCTCGATTCAAGAAAGCTCCCGACAACAGAGTCGGGGCGGTATTAAGTCAGGCCGTGGCTTCCTCCTTTTGGGCGACTGCGTCGCCTGCGGGAGGCGGGGGGCTTTTTGGCGGCGAGTTCTTCCTGCGCCTGCTTCTCGGCAAGTTTGCGTTCGGCGAGGCGCTCGGCGGCGAGGCGGAGGTTCTTCTCCAGCGCGATGGCGGCGTAGCGCTTGCGTCCGGCGGCCACGTGGCGGCGATGCTGGTTGCGCTGCTGTTGCTTGTAGCGCTCGATGGCGGCATCCATGCCTTGGGTTTCCCGGATCTCGTGAAGCTCGGCGAGTTCGGGGGTCTCGGGGTAGTCGGCGCGGATGGTGTGCTCGGGACAGTCGGGACCGTGCTGGCAGTAATCAACGGTGGGCATGGGGGGAAGGTCGGCTCCCACCCTGTCGCCAAAAACGGGCGACAAGGGTGGGGCACCCAGTGGTTGTGGCGAGAACAAGGGGTCCTTCGACTCCGGCGGCGCAAACGACGCGCCGCCTCCGCTCAGGATGACACCTTGTGGGTCAGGCGGTGGGAAGGCGACTTCGGGCGGAGTGTTGAGATCGAGATCGTCGGGGAGGCCGTATTCGGCGACGAGGTCGATGGCGGGGCCGGGTTGATCGCAGTGAGCGATGCCGGCGGGCCACTGGTCGCGCGCCAGCAGAAACCTGGCGGCGGCGCGCAAAGAGGAGAGCAGGAAGTGAGCGCGCTTGATATCGATCATGTCGGCGGCAACGGCCTCGACGAGTTGATTGAGGGCCGACTGCACGGCGAACATGTCTTCCAGCGGTGGAAGTTTGAGGTCGAAGCGTTCGTTGCGGGCGCGAGTCTGGGCGATGCGAAGCTGGCGGGCGCGGAAGCGCAGGTGGTAGGCGCAGTAGTCGCGGCCAGTGACGGCGGCGGAGTTGCAGGCGCCGCCGTTGTCGTAGAGATGGTGGCAAGTGTTGATCATGAGTGCTCTCCCTTGAAGAAAATTGTCAGTTGCCGGTGGTCAGTAGCCAGGAAGACAGTTTCGAGTGAATGAAACCGACAAGTTGGCGACTGCCCAGGGCATAGTTCTCCAGTTTTGAAGGTAGGGCGCGATCGAGGGGAAAGTCTGTGATTTAAGGGGTGGTCAAGTTACGAAAGTAACAAGGCCCCCACAATTGCCAAAGGCAATTGTGGGGCACCGGCCCGCCAAAAAAAGGCGGAATGGAAATCCTCCCGAGGATTTCTCTTGCAGTTCAGAAGCGCGGGTGGGCGACCCGCCTATCTTCTCGCAAGCTTCAACCAGCTACTGCTCTGCATGATGAACAAGGGCCCACCCCGTCGCTGCGCGACAGGGTGGGTTCCCGGCTCGTGGATAACTATTTGCATGTCGGACGGACCTTGAAAAAGTACGAAAGGTCAGACCCTGCCAGCTTATTTGGCTGATTCGGATTGGTGCTGAGCCAGAACCTCGCGAACGTTCTCTGTGCGTTCGGCATCAGGTGATTTGCAGGGTTTGTCATTGTGCCCGGATTACACGTGAGACTCCACGCAAGGGCGCTATCTTTGTTGAGACTGGGATAGGAGAGCCAGTTTATGTTCTTGTTGAAGGTGTTATCACTCGGATCGCGCGTGGCGTGGCAGCTCCGGCACGACTTTTTCACAACGACGTTGTACAGGGTTGATTCGTCGGGGTTGCTCGTTGGAGACTTCCAAAGGTTAGGAACTGCGGTGTCATTGAATACGAGGCTAGAAAAGCTCGCGTCGGTGTCATCTCCGCTTGTGTTGTACCAGTTCTGTACCAGGAGCTTCATGTCGGGGGTCGCATTCGACTGGTTATAAATCGCCAGGTTCATGGTCTTGAACGCCGCCTCCTGCGAGGCACGGTCGCATATTCGGGTCATACCGGAACGACTCCACATCGAATGGAATGAAGCGAGCTGTTCTCAAGTCGCCAGCGGTGGTTCCCGTAGCGGTCATCGAGCTAGTGTTGCCGTTGTGACAAACGACGCAAAGCGTTGGCACGACCTTTTTTCCGTTGCCATCCAGATCCGCATCAAGTGCAATGCTACCGTCGGCGTGAAACACATAGAACTTTGTGTATGCCGTTCCGGTAGCGCTGTCTTGAGGCGAATACTCCATGGCCACTGTCGCAATCGGATTTATGCCAGCGATTGCCTCCTCAACATTCTTATAATTGGTCACATAGAAAGCCAAGCAGTTGGTGCACTTGCCGTCGAACCCTCCCGTCTGCATATACATGTCACGGCCGAATCCGAGGTCGTATTCATTTTCGTAGACGGCGTGGGTTACGGGGTTAGTGTTAAAGAACTTGTAGAAGCCGTTGAGGACTTTCCACGTATCGAAATCGTTGTGGTCGCCTGGGACCGTTTTTGTATGGGTCGGATCTATCAGACGGTAGTATGCAGCGGCAAGTTTAGGCGCCTGCACCGGGTCGAGATAATTCGCGGGCGTTTGGTATTGAAGAAAGCCGGGACTGTGAGCAGGGAGATGCCCCTTACCTGCGAGTGTGAGTGTCTGGTCGTTGTAATCGACTTCGGATTTGCAATCCGCGGTAGCCGGGTCTGCTGGATTCTGCCAGTTCAACCCGTCGGGCGATGCAGCGCCGATTGTGATCGTCTGGCTGGTGCCGGGGATGACGATGCCGGTTGCTATATCCACTATGTCAAATTGCACGACCACTCCTGGAGGCTCACGCACAACTATGTTCAGGGGATCGGAGATAATCTGGTCCTGGTGGTTTGAATCCAGGTTGAGGTTGGCGTTATTTGGAAATGTTACCCGTAACTTGAACGGTACCGGTATAACGCCCGTGTCCACCTTAATTATGGTGCACGCGGCGCTATTGAATTCCAAGTCCATATTGACAGCGGAGAAGTGCGTCACTACGGTCTGGTAGAAGCTACCTACCCGAGTGGCCATGCCGTCTGTCTGCCAGAGCCCGCGCCTACTCGGAACAAGGTTGGATGGCTCCGGGCCCCGCAAATAATGCCATACGGGAATGGTTGCCGGAGCGGACTGCAGCAGACCGGGGTGAATCTGCATCGTAAGCATCGCCGCTTTGCCTGGCGCCAAATTAAAGTGTTGACCTGCTGCATCCTGGATCTCAATGTCGACCGCCCCAAATGTGGCCAGGCGATAGGGTGTGCCCGCGCTGTCGATACCGCCGAAGTCGCCCGGAAGTGGGTTGTCGGGATTGTTCGGGTCGTAGGTCAAGACGCGAATATGCAGAGGGCTGGTTGCAAGTATGCCCGCTCCGCTCTCACCCGCCGCCAGCGAGTTGGCGGGAATCGCGATATGAGTGCGGGCAGAGCCATCGGTATTCGTTTCTGTTACGAAAATGGGCTTTGTCGGATCGACCAGGAAATCCTGCGCACGGTAGAGGAGGTATGTTCCGCCCACCACCGGGTTATAGAGAGCTTTGGACAGCATCTGGTAACCCGCTGCCGTGACCGTCAGGACGTATCGCCGGGCCTCTTTGGGCAAGTTCACAGAAAAATAGCCATTAGCGTCGGTACGGGTGGTGAAACCATTGATGTCGACGTTGGCATTCGCCAGACCCGGCGAATCGTTTGCAACGATCCGGCCGCTGAACGGGATGCGATTGGGGGTGGTGGAGAGCGATACTTTGGTCACCACGTTGCCACCGTGTCCATCTCCCGCCCAAACGTATGCGGAGGCTGCACCGGGACCTGGCACCGTCCAATTGATGGTCGGCGTGTCGGTGGAAACGAAACCTTGCACCGGAGGATCCAGGTACCACTTGTAGTGCAGCGGGTAGGCACCCCCAGCTTTGGCCTGGACGGTCGCCTGGACTGTGGTGCCGGGGGTCGCATTGTGCACGGAGCTACCTCCCACCGAGGCAAACCCATAGGCGGTCGGTCTGGTATTTGGCAGCGTAAAGTTTTGCTGGATAGGCGCTCCGTGTTGGATAGAGTTCAGACTAAAAACGTGCGCACCCTCGCAATCTGCCCCGAGAAACAATGACCCGTCGAAAAGCCCCGAAAGAACGTACTCGCCGGAATTATTGGCATGAACCAACTCTGGAAAGCCTACCGTCGGCTGGGCAAATAATGTCGTCGAGGTGTTCAGGCCGATGAATGTCGACACGTAGCGGCAGGGACTACCGTCTTGCAGCGCCACCCGACCATAGATCACGCCACCTTGGGTCTTAATGCTAACCGGGTCCAAATAGACGTTGGAGCTTCCCAGCGTAAAGGTGGCGCCGCACCCGGAAACATATCCAACCGCTTGCCAACAAAGCTGGTAGTCCGATTGGAACTGACTCGGGATCCTGAAGTTCCCGTCCAAGTCGGTGGTAGCCAACGGACTCGTCTGCAGGGAATGGACGTCCTGGAGATAGACGTCGACATCAGGCAGAAGGACATTCGGATTGGGCGGAGGCGTCCGGAGTGGAGGAAATGAAACCATTATGCTCCCATGAACTTCACCTCCAACCGGAGGAAGGGCCGCAAACGGATTCGTGCGAAGGCGACCGGGCAGCAGTGGCCATGCCAGCATCATGCACACGACTGTAATGAGTGACAGTAAAACGATACGTAGTTTCATGGAAGACCCCTCTCCTATGTTCAAGTGAGCCGAGCGCTCTGGAGACGGGCACCGCGATTTTCAGAGGTGAGCGAGACCCCGCGATTGAGCCGTGTTCCCGTAGCCCTAGCTGAGACTCGCGGGAGAAGCCAGCCAATCTGATGTGGGGTCTCATGCCCCGGCCAGATGCGATCATGCGACGCCCTGGCTCACAAAGGGAAGGGTGGCGACAAGGCGCCGCAGAGAGCCAAGGACGAGGAGAGCGGCGCCGATTTCAGTAGGGCCCAGGGGAAAGGCATCCTTACTTCGCCGCTCCGCTAAACGGTCGGCGGATACCATGCGGAAGTTCCCTGCCTACTTCCTAGATAACTACAAGCTTGACCGCCAACGCCTCGCACAAAGCTACAAGGCAGGTAACGAGCCGAATAATATTGTTGGGTGCAGTCGCGACATAGTGATGCCGTTTGGTGCCGTTGTCAAGCACTTTTTTACTGAATATTAATAGACACCTTCGTGGTGGTGAAGTCTCCGGAGGAACCGCGCGGCCCAAAGACTAGGTTCGAATCTATCAAGCTGGATAGCCCGAGGATATAACGATGACGAAAAAAGGGGCACCTCGCGGTGTCCCCTTCTACTTGAGTCGTGTTGTGGTGATCCCTACGGCACTTCGATCAGCTCGATCTTGCCGTCTTTGCGGCGGTGGAGGACTTTGACGCGGCCCTTGCCGTCGCGGAAGACGAAGACGTCGCGGTCGCGGAACTCGCATTCCTTCACCGCTTCTTCGATGGTCATGGGACGCATGGCGATCGAGTCGGTGGACTTCACCAGGTGCGCCTCGGTGGTGCGGGCGATGGAGGGGAATTTATGCACCACGACGGGCACGGCTGTGGCGGCGTTGGCGCCAACCGCGATCTGGGTTTCGGACTCGGCTTCGACCGGAGCGGTCCAGCTCTTGTCCTTGGGCTTGCGATGGGTGGCGCGGCGGCGTCCGTTGCTCTTGAGCGCCTGGGTCTCGATGTGCTCGAGCGCCTGATTGACGGCGGCCACCATGTCGGGGGCCTCGGCCAGTCCGACGATATGGCCACGACGGCGCTTGACGGTGATTTCCGCGATGAAGCGGTGCTTTTCCACCGTCAGGATGACCTTGCTGGTGAAGTTGTCTCCGAGGATTTTCTGGAGTTTGGTGAGGCCGTCTTGCACCTCATCGCGGACGGCGGGAGTAATTTCGTACTGCCTGGCTAGATACTCTACGTTCATTCAGCTCCCTCCTGAGCGCAGCCCGAATCGTTAGTGCCTGAAAGGGCCGCGTCGTTGTTCACCACACCGGCTTCGCTTCCGGACAGCATCCGCAGGCGGTAAAAGACGCACGCGGAACCGGCGGAGGCCGGATACAGCAGCTAACTCTTCACTCTGCGCTGATGGGTGTTAGGAATGCGCATGTCTTCCCTGTACTTCGCAACCGTGCGGCGAGTGACCTGGATGCCCTGCGACTGGAGGATGCTGGTGATCTGCTCGTCGGTGAACGGGTTGGCGGGATCTTCGTCTTCGATGAGCTTCTTGACCCGGCGCTTGAGAATGAGCAGCGAAGTGCCGCCACCCTCGGGGCCATTCACGCTTTCACTGAAGAAGTAGCGTAGTTCGAAGACACCTTGCGGGGTGTGAGCGTACTTGTTGGCCACGGCGCGGCTGACGGTCGAGGGATGCACGCCGATTTCCTCCGCCACTTCCTTGATCATCATGGGCTTCAGGTGGTCGATGCCGTGGTCGAGGAAATCGCGCTGGCGGCTGAGGATGGCGTAGCACACGCGCAGGATGGTCTGCTTGCGCTGCTCGATGTTCTTGATGAGCTGGATGGCGGACTTGTAGCGCTCCTTGACGTAGTTGCGCACGTCCTTTTCGGCGACATCGCGGCTCAGCAGGCGGCGATAGGCCGGGTTCAGGCGCAACTGCGGGACCTCTTCGTCGTTCATGAGGACCAGATATTCGTCGCCCTGCCGGACATAGGCTACATCGGGCTCGATCAGCCGGGTTTCGGCCTTGTTGTAGCGCAAGCCGGGCCGGGGATCGAGGGTGCGAATGAATTCCATGCCCTGCATTACGGCCTCGAGCGGTCGTCCCATGGCCTTGGCGACTTCCTTGTAATTCTTGTTCTGCAAGGCGTGCAGATGCAGGTCGACCATGACGATGGCGTCGTCGATCGATTCCTTTTCGGCGAGATGATTGCCATCGCCGTTCTTGTGCTCGATGGTCTTGAGGTGATGAAGTTGCGCCAGCAGACACTCGCGAAGGTCGCGCGCTCCGACGCCGATGGGATCCAACTGCCTGACCAGGTCGATGGCTTCACGTAGGGCATCGCGACTGAAGGGAACCCGCGACGGACCCATTCGCGGGGGCACCAGCGATGGACGGGGCGTGAACGAAGCAGCCGCTTGCGCCAGCGATCCGGTGGCGGCTTCCGGAGCATCTTCAGCCGCCGCAACTGGCGAGACGGCAGAGGCCGGTTCGTGTCCGTTGGGATGAGTATCGGCGGTTGCAAAGTCCACAGGGTTGGCCGCAGATGGCGCTTCGGCAGCCTGCCAGCCTAGAGCGCCTTCGTCACCTTGCATGAGGCCCAGCAACTCGTCCTCGGTGGCGGTCAGGTAGCCATCTTCATTGAGGTTGCCAATAACCAGTTCAGCGGCGCGGTGCACGTCATCCTTGACATGCAGCGATCCGAGTTGCCACAGGAGATGGTCGCTGAGGGTCGTGGGCTTGGAGAGGAAATTCTCGAAAGATGGCTTTTCGCTGTCTTCCATCTCGATGGAGGTGCGAAGGCCGGGATCGAGGTATTCGGAGAAGAACGTGCCGAAATCGATTTCTTCGAAGGGATCTTTTTCCTCGGCGGTCTTGGGGGGCTCTTCCAGGACGGATGCCGAACTGTCACGGTCCATCTTTTCTTCTTGGGCCGAAACCTCGTCCAGCAGAGGAACGGAATCTTCGAGTTCCTCAAGGACCGGGTTCTCGGTTAATTCTGTATTAATCATGTCTGCCAGCTCAAGCTTGTTGAGCGCCAGGACACTGACCATCTGCACCAGCCCGGGAGTCAGAATCTGCTTCTGAGAGACGCGGAGACTCAACTTGGGCTGCAGCAAGACCATGACGACGGGAACCCTTTGGGGACCTAAACCTCCTGCCGAAATTCTAAACCTAAACCAACGAGAAGCTCTCGCCTAAGTAAACCTTCTTTACTTCCGGGTCGCTGCCCAATTGCTCGGGTGTTCCGGCGCGGAAGATTCTGCCTTCATTAATAATGTAGGCGCGATCGGTGACGGAGAGCGTCTCCCGCACATTATGATCGGTGACCAGCACCCCGATACCACTCGCCTTCAGATCAAAGATAATCTTCTGCAGATCGAGCACTGCGATCGGATCGATCCCGGAAAACGGCTCGTCCAACAAAATGAAGGACGGCGAAATGCAAAGGCAGCGCGCAATCTCAACCCGGCGCCGTTCTCCGCCTGACAAGGCGTAGCCGCGGTTCTTGCGAATGACACCCAGCCCGAGCTGGTCAATCAATCTCTCCTGACGTTCGCGGCGTTCGTGCCAGGAAATCGGCTGCGCTTCGAGCACTGCCAGAATGTTGTCCTCGACCGTCAGCTTGCGAAAGATCGAGGGTTCCTGCGGCAGATAACTGATCCCGAAGTTCCGCGCACGAAGGTACATTGGAACATCGGTAATATCCTGATCGTTGATGACTACGCGACCCGTGTCAGAGGGGATGAGGCCAACAATAATGTAGAAGCTGGTTGTTTTTCCGGCGCCGTTCGGCCCCAGCAAGCCGACCACTTCGCCCTGTTTCAGGTGAAGGCTGACGCCGTTGACGACCCTGCGTCCGCGGTAACTTTTGCCGATCTCCTCCGCCGATAAAGTCTGCATTTACTTAGTGATACGAGCGCGTGTCACGGTAGGCGAAGAGTGCTTGCTCTCCACCAGAACCCTATCATCGCGACTATAGAAAGTCAACGAATCGCCCCAAACTGTGCCGTGTTCGGCATCGAAAATGCTGGCGGATTTCCCAGTCAGGTAATACTTGCCATCGTCGGCGGTGTAAACCAGGCGGTCCCCCACCGCGCGCCGGTTGGGC
Source organism: uncultured Acidobacteriaceae bacterium (assembly GCA_963758255.1). Lineage (GTDB taxonomy): Bacteria > Acidobacteriota > Terriglobia > Terriglobales > Acidobacteriaceae > DASRAA01. The sequence continues at coordinate 24,333 of CAVWUX010000001.1, read as the reverse complement.
TCGGTCACGACGACTTGTCCAACGGCGATCATGTGGTCTACCCGGCTGGGCCCCTCGCTGCCCGGAATCATCGGCCTGGAAGCCTTGCCGTCGGCGACAGTCGAGGTCCCTTCGGCGACCTCGGCTTGCTTCAGGTAGACATCGATCTGCTGGGCGTGGATGGTGCCGCTCGTACTTTTGGCCAACACGTTTCCGGTGTAACGAGCGCGACGCTCGGCATCCACATAAGTCAACTTGTCGGCGGTGACCTCGACCGGTGCGAGTTTGCCATCCTGCCCTTGCTGAACGAACAAGCTGGAAACTGTCTGGGCGGTGTCTCCATGCGCCACGATGGTCCGGTTCTGCTGGTCGAAGTCGATCATGGGAGCGCGCACCACGTTGGCGGTCTGCCACAGGCGAACATTGCCGGTGTAGTGCGCGATGCTCGGCTGGCTGCGCGACGTCATGCGCTGCGCGGTCACATGCACGGGGTCGGAGGCGGCGAGAAGCGCTCCGCCGGGCTGGGGCTTCAGGTCGCTATATGTGGTCTTGACAGTGCCGTCGGCCAGAGCTTCGTTGGACTGGCGATTGAGGCGAATGACATCGGCGGTGGTGGTCATCCCGCCGTCGATGACCCGCGGCGAACCGGTGAGAACGAGCAACTGGTCTGACGGCGTGTAGGTGGCGTTTTCCGCGAACATGGCGCGTCCTCCGGTAGCCGGGATTCGGCGAAGGCTCGTGATAGGCGAAGGAACCGGATTGGACGAGCTTCTCGGCCCCGCCATCGGGGGCGAAGGTGACGTCGAGATTTGTCGAAGTGCTGACTTTCTCCGGCTGTCCGGGAGCGGTGGACACGATGCGGGCATCGGGGGAGCCGTGCAGCGACTGCATGCGATTGTCTTTCCCGAAAGTGGCGTGGAACTTTCCCGCAGTGGCAACCGTGGTAGCACTGGACGAGCCGAAGTCCGGGCCGGCCTTGGTGCTCGTCTTTGTAGATTTGCTTCCGGCCGGCGCAGGAAAGATCGTAATCTGCGAGGGACCGACCGTGTCTCCGGTCTTGAGCTCGTTGCCATTCTCGACGACGAAATTGAGCTGGTCAGCGGCAATCTCCATGGGCTGCCCGGGAGAGCCGGGCTTGCCGGGCTGAGGTTCCTGCCGCATGCGGGCATGCTTCACCATGCGGAAGAAGCGGGGCTGGTTATCAGCTTCGAAGTCGAGGATGAAGGTGTCGGCGGAACCGTGGCTAAGGTTGTCGCCGCGGGTGTTGTATTTCGCGCCGCCAGAGACAATGGCCCGCTGCACGACATTCTGCGGTCCCATGTTGAGGTCACCGCGCGGGCCGCTGATGTCCACGATAGTTGGCCCGCGGACCTCGATGTTGACATTGCTTTCCGCCTGGGCGTGCTGGACGGTGTTGTCGGGCTCGAACAACATGGTAAGTTTGCCGGCGGTCAAAGTGCGATCAGGCTGATAGATGGCAGCGTCGAGCAGGGTTACCTGGCGCGGCTCTTTCTGGATGGTCCCGCTGGAACCGACGATGTCGGCGCCATTGGTCCCGGTGGTAACGATGTGGACCTCTGACTTCAATTGCAGCTGGTTGGTCGCGGAGTCGTAGTAGGCTCCCTTGGCGGTGCCGGATGCCTGCACGGTACGAAATGCAACTTCGTCGTCGGTGTGGGCGGTGCCGGTTTTCTGGTTGAACGTGAGCGAACGAGTGGTGATGTGAATCGGGTTCTTCAGCTCCTCGGGCGGCGCCTGATCGGGCCTGGTGGGGCCTTCCGCGTATCCCTGGAGATCGATGTTCACTTCGCCAACGGCACTGATGTCGCCAGTCAGCGGATCGTAGGTGAACTCCTTGCCGTAGATCTCGTCGTAGCGATCATGCGCCTTGCCATAAACCACGATGTGGACGTTCTTGAGGTTGGCGTGGCCTCCTTTTTTGAACTGGACGGCATTGGAGGCGCGGATCGTGAAGATGGTTCGGCCACCTTCAGACTTGGACAGCGTGAAGCCTTCGCTGGTCTGCTGAATGTCGAGGCCCAACTGCTGGGGAATGCTGTGCAACTGAGGCTTGACCCTGGCTTTGGCGATGAAGTACGAGACGGTTACCACGGCGAGGAGCGCGACAGCTATCCCCACCAGCCATCTACGTACCTGGGCAATGGATTGGAACATCTGACTTCGATATTACCCCGGACGATTAGGGTGAAGCGAATTGGCAGCAGAGCGGGCAGGGGCAGACAGGATTAGCGCCGGAGGATCGAAAAGCGCTCCGGAGGCACGCGGATGACGACGCAATCGGAGGGCATGTCGTGCAGGGCCTGGCGGCGCCTGGTCCAGCCGGCCATCATGAATCCGACGGTGGCGGTGAACAGCGAAAGGAATTTCATAAAGTGCCGCACGGTGGCCTGTCCAAACGACAGTTTACCGCCCGAGGCAGTAACTACTTGCAGCCCCACAATGCGCTTGCCAATGGTGGCACGGCGGTCGGAGCTCTCGGCGAAGGCGCAATAGAGCCAAGCTCCTACGCTGAGGAAGGCGATTGCAGCGATGCCGCTAACATAGGATGCCGTCGCGGCGGTCAGTCCGTAACTGGGGTCGATGAACCAACGCATGGCGTAATAGACGACGGCTGAGAGCACGAGCGCTCCGACGGCCTCGAGGCAGATGTCGATGATGCTTGCCCAAACCCGCAGCCAAAAACCAGCATATTCCGGCGGGGCCGGGGCAGTCGCCTCGGATGCCGGTTTCGGGTTGGACGGATCGGCTATGGTTTGCGCTCTTTTCGGGGACTCGGCGAGTACGTCTCCGCAGAACAGGCAGAATTTGCCGTCCGGCAACGCCGGATTGCCGCAATTGACGCAGACATGCTGGACCGCAGCCTCCATTGGTGGTGAATACTATCGCCCCAGTCAGCCAGATGTAAAGCCGAACTACGTCTCACGGTGAGTGCTTGCGGCCAGCGATGCCGCCGCAACCGGACGGGCGAAATCCGACAGCGTCAGTTGCACACCGCCGAAATCGGGGTGAGTGTTGTAGTCGACGGTAAAGGCGAGGTCGAGGGTATCGCCCATGAGGAGGGATTCGCGCGCGGCGCGCTCCGCCATGCGCCAGCCCACAACCTCTTGCGCGCGCCGAAACCCTCCATTGGCGGCGCCAGAAGCGGCCACTCGCAGCTTCAGATGCTTCTCTTTCATGATGCGCGGGGGCTGCATCAACTTCACAGCGCGGGCCACGAACACCGGTGTCGGATTGCCGGAGCCGAATGGCTCCAGCTCGGCCAGCGATTTCCAGAAGTCGCGGTTGACTTCGTCGAGCGAGATTTCTCCGTCGTATTCCAAGATGGGGATGAAGTCATCGGGCACGAGCCGTTCGCGGGCATAGGCCTCCAGCCGCGCTCGTAACTCAGGAAGCCGCTCAGCGGGAAGGGCGCAACCCACGGCATGCGAGTGTCCGCCGTAGCGGGTGAAGAGTTCGGGGCAGGACTCGAGGGCGTCGAGCAGGTGAAAAGCCTCGATGGAGCGGCCCGAGCCGTGCGCCTCGCCGTTCTCGCAGGCGAACACGAGCGCGGGCCGGTGATAGCGCTCGACTACGCGGGTGGCGCAGATGCCGATCACGCCGCGATGCCAGTTGTCGCCCGCGACGACCAGCGAGTAGGCGTCCTTCCATTCCGGGGTGGAGTCGATCCGGAGGAAAATCTCATCGAGAATGCGCTGCTCCTCGACCTGACGGTCGCCATTGAGTTCGTTCAGGCGCGCCGCCATTTCGGCGGCCCGGGCTTCGTCCTTCTCGGTGAAGAGTTCGATGACGAGATCGGCGAGGTCCATGCGTCCGGCGGCGTTGAGCCGGGGCGCAACCCGAAAGGCGATGTCTCCGGCGCTCAGAGGACGCGAGCCGTCGAGCTGGCAGTTGGCGAGCAGCGCGCGCAAGCCGGAGTTGCGGGGATCGCGGAGGCCCTGCAAGCCCAGCTTGGCGAAGACGCGGTTTTCGCCCACCAGCGGGACTGCGTCGGCGATGGTGGCGATGGCGACGATCTTCAGGAACGACGGCAACAGGCTGGTGCGTCCCGCACTTTCGAGCAGAGCTTGCGCAATCTTGAAGGCGACGCCCGCGCCGCACAGCGACTTGCACGGGTATTCACATCCGGATTGGTTAGGATTCACTACCGCCAGCGCTTTGGGAACGCCTTCAGCCTGCGGCAGGTGATGGTCGGTGACGATCAGGTCGACGCCGCAACGCGCGGCAGCTTCAGCGGCGGCGAAGGCGCGGATACCGGTGTCAACGCTGATGATCAGGCGAATGCCAGCGGCGGCAGCCTGCTCGATCACCTCGTCGCGCATGCCATAGCCTTCGCGGATGCGGTGGGGCACGTGGTACTCGACCTTGCCGCCGCAGATCTCGAGCGCAGCCTTGAGGATAACGATGGCAGTGGTGCCGTCAACGTCGTAGTCGCCATAGATGAAAACGGTTTCGCCGCGCGCGATGGCGGCACGCAGGCGTTCGACCGCCTGACGCAGTCCGGACATGAGGTAGGGTGAGTGCAGATGAGAGAGTGACGGCGCCAGGAATTGCTGCGCTGCTTCGACGGTCAGGATACCGCGCGCGACCAACAAGCGAGCTATTGCCGGAGACAGTCCGGCATCACGAGCCAGCCGCTCGATGTCTCCGGGGTCGGCATGGCGGAGTTGCCAGCGCACTTAATGTTCTTCGTCCTGATCGGAGTCGTCGAGCGCGAGGGTGCCGAAGTCCTCGACGAGGTCGAGCAGACGCTGGTAACGTTCGTACCACTCGGTTGAGATCTCGAAGAGAAACATGATGCCCTGATGGGGCCAGCCCAGTTGCAGGAATCCGGTCTTGCCCACGAAACTGCGAAGCCAGCGGGCTTCCTCGATGTCGTCGTCGCTGGGATAGGTGGCCTGTTGCAGGCGCTGAACGAGGTAGTCGAGCTCGTCGCGCTCGAGCACTTCCTCGTCCATGGAAAGGAAGGCGCAGCCGGCCTTCTTGGCCAGCTCGACAAAGTCTTTCCAGCTCTCGGGATTGTCGCGCGGGTCCCACATCACGCTGTGTACGTCTTCGGTAACGTATCCCTGGAAACGGCTCATGCCGTGGCCAAGAATGAAGGCCACCATATCGTCTTTGAGGCTGGAGAGATCGTCGGACATAGCGGTTCTCATGGCTGCGGAGCGTGCACTACGCGCCACAGGGAAAGTTCATCATACTCCGATAGCGGGAATTCGAGGCAATGCGGAGGCGACGGCAAGCGGCGCCACGGATGCCTGCCGCTGGCCGAGGAGGCGTAAATCCTGTGATAAAATCGAGCGTTCCGACAACCGTTTTCGACACGCATGCACTTCTCCAAAGAATATGTGGGCTATCTGGCCCGCGAAGTCACCAAAAAACTCATCGAAGGTGAGTTCATCGAGGCCCACGATCCGCAACTGGCGCGCGAGCGCATTCATGCCGCGTTGCTGGAGGAGTTGACCCTCGAAGACCGCATCAACGATGAGGTGCGCATCATCCTCGAAACCTACTCCGACGAGATGCGCCAGAGCGGCGCCAACTACCAGGAAATGTTCAAGAAGATCAAGAACGAGCTGGTGCGGAAGTACAAGGCCGTGCTATGAGGATCAGCCGCGAGAAGGTCAACAAGCTGGCACACGCCGTGGCCGATACTCTGGCCGAAACCGACAGCGTGGACTTCGTCGAAGACCGCAACACCATTCGCCAGGAAGCCCGCCGCATTCTCGAGCTGCTGATGGCGGAGGAGGCCAAGATCGACGCTGCCGCCCGGCAGAAGATCGAAAGCCAGCGCAGGACCATTCTGGAAGGCTCGCAGGAGTGGGACATCCTCTACCGCAAGTACTACAACGAAGAAGTGAAGAAGCTGGGGATTTAGCGCTGTTTCAGAGTTAACGTAAACCTTCGAACGATTACCTCAGCGGCTAGGGCCGCCAATTTGTCTGCAGTTGTATGCACGCCTGAACAGGCTGCGGAAAAAGTCGGGAAAGCAGATTCCCCGCGGACTGAAGTCCGCGAGGAATGACATGAATAAGGGACTTGTACGGCATGGCTGAAGCCATGCCCCTTCAAAACAGCTTCAAAGACGACTTTATTCTGAGGTACCGGCGCCTACGTGCCGCGGATTCGCTCGACCGCCCTCTGACAGTTGTGCGCCTACTGGCAGGGATGACCTAAATGAGAGAAGCCGCCTCGAAAGGCGGCTTCGTTGCGTAAACGAACGATCAACGGTTGGTTAGAACAGCTTCCGGCGGATTGTACCCGCAAGTCCGAGAAGGCCAGTGCCCAGCAGAATCAGGCTACCCGGCTCAGGAACTGTGCTCACAGGCACGCCGTCGATTGCAAAGGCCATGTCAACGTCCAGCTGGCTGCGAGCGCCGAAGAAGTCCTGGTAGGACGACTATCTCCGCCCGTGCCCGACTCCCAGCCCCACTGTGGCGGGAAGCCGAGATCCGGCACCACCGAAGCCCAGTAAGTGCCCGGAGTCAACTGGAGGCCACCGAAATACAACCAGTAGACGTAGACCGGGTCGATGCTGCAGTCGCTGGTGATGCAGGTTTCACCACCGTTCCCTGGGAAAAACCCCTGGGCGAATGCGCTGCCGGGTTGTCCAGTGCTGTCATAGTAGAAAGTCAGAGTCCAGCCAGTGATTGTTCCCGTCGTGGGAGGGCCGTTGAAGTACCCGCCGACCCAGTGGAAACTCTGCACATCCCAAGTTTGGCTAAGTGTGAAGTTGTCATACACGGTGGCAAATTTGCCAAAACCATTACCGGTGTCGTTTTGGGAGGCGTAGGCAGCGCCTAAACCATCCCAGGGTTGGCAGTAAATTTCGTTAGCCACGCCGCATGGAACCTGCGACCATCCGGCTACGGATGTAACGAGCAGCAGCAGAGTGACCAGTAACAGAGACTTGCATCGTCCTAAGTTCATCGTTCCTCCTGAATTGTTAAGCGGTTGGCGCGAGCGCCTGAATCTACAGCAGGGGGATGCTGGGGACGCTTGTACCCCAATGGTAGCGAATTGTATAGCCGTCCCAGGGGTTGCGGCAAATGAATATTTCGGCTGCCCCGAGGCGTGAGACGGGGGTTGGTTTGCCCCCACGCGACGATGTCACGGGTGCCGAGGTGACAATTGCGATTCATGCTCGTTAGCTGCTCACCAATAAGCCCTGGGAACTATTTCTTAGCCAACACCTGGATCAGCGAATGTCCCGGCACTCCGGGCCGCGTATTGCGAAGACAAAGCGAATTCAGAATTTCGACGCAAGGCGCACCCCCGTGTGTCATCCCATATCCTAATGATGAACTCACTGAACTACGGTTCGACCTGGTTGCCGGCCCCAGATGTAACCAGCTTTTCTCGGATCAGGTCCTCGACGTCGCCCACCTTGTCGGTCAGCATGTTCAGCTTGCGTGACAGGCCCTGGATCTCGGATTCGGCGCGGCGGTTTACGTCGTAGTCCAGCTCGCCGCGCAGGCGGTCCTTGGTGTCCTGCCGGTTCTGGCTCATCATGATGACCGGGGCCTGCAGCGCTGCCAGCATCGACAGGAACAGGTTCAGCAGGATGAAGGGATACGGGTCCCAGGCTTTGTAGCCCAACACGACGTTGACACTGGAATAGATAACCAGGACGATCAGAAAGGTGATGATGAAGGTCCAGGAGCCGCCAAAGTCGGCGACGCGGTCGGCGATGCGCTCGCCAAATGTCGACTCCTTTTCGATGATCTCGTTGGGGTTGCGGCTGGCGCGGACCCGCACCAGTTGCTGCGAAGCATGAAACTGGCGTCCCAGCACCGTGAGCATGTCCATGCCCGCCATCGGCTTCTTCTCCAGCAGGATGGCGATGTCGCTGCGATCGAACTCGACACAGGTAGTCTCTTCGAGCGCGATGGCGGTGGTCTGATGGGGCGTCTGGTCGATCATCGCCGCAAAGCCGAAGACTTCGCCATGGCCGGGCATGTCGACGACCACTTCCTGCTGGTCGTCGTCCACGGTGGTGACGCGCACCTGGCCATCGACCATGATGTAGGCCCGGCCGCCCGGTTCGCCCATTTTGTAGATGCGCTGGCGCGTCGTGAACTTCTTCATCTCAACTTGCCGGGCGAGGATTGCGAGTTCCTCCTCGTCCAACAGGGAAAACAGGGGGACGTGTTTCAGTTCTTCGGGATCGCAGGGCATGCTCACCTCTCGCTCAAGTTAGGATTGCTTTGTCGGGGTGAGCATCGCACAACTGCGCGGGAGGCGGCAACCCCGCGGCTGGGATCGTGCAAGCGGGGTTCGTCGCGGCACTGAGAAAGTGTTAACGCAACGCCGCGTGTTGCGCTAGAATCGCCGACCATTCCTGACTAATGCGATAACGCCAGGTTTCAGAGGGCAGGCTGCCCTTGGCGTGGTATCCGCTGCGCCGCTTGGTCTCCGCGATGAGGGCCTCACGCACAGTATCGAAATCTCCCAGTTCCAGCCGCTGATAGAGTTGTTCGACCACGCCGATGGGGTCAGCGACCAGCGACTCGTAGGTAATGGTCGTGAATCGGTTCGCGGGCAAGTCGGGAGTACTCGATGCCAGCTTTGCCTCAAACCGGGGACGATCGGCTAGCACCGCCTCGCGAATCTCGTCATCGGGAGGAACCGGTCCGAGGGCATACAATTCGAACATTTTGCGCCACATCCGCACAACCGATTCGAAGCTGGTCATGGGGTCACGCACGATCAAGACGAAACGCGCATTGGGAAGAAGTTCGCGAAGGGTGGAGACGCGAAAGCCGTGCGTCGGCGATTTGAGGACCATCGGCCGGCCTGCGCCGCGGACGGACACGCCGGCGAGAAAGCCCAGGAAGACTTCGCGCCAACGCCTTTCGTCTTGCGGCGAAAGATTGCGAGGATCGGTGAGCTTCAGCGCCTCGGGCAGTATCGCCGGAATCAAGAGCGCCTCGTAGGGCGAGCGCGCGCCCAAGGACAGCAAAGCAAACTCGTCCTCCTGCGGCGAACCGGGCCGAACCTCCATCTCGTCCATCGGACGCTGCGCGGTAGCGCCTTCGCGGGCCAAGGCTGAGGCTTCGGAGAACAGGAAATGATGCGGGTTCATGCAGGCGTGGGTCGTCGGGTACGTATAGCGGGCATCAAGGCATAGCAATTCGTGGAGCAGCGTGGTGCCGGAGCGCCAGTAGCCGAGCACCACGACGAAATCGCGGTAGTTTGCCTGGGCAAGCTGCTCGCGATAGATCGTCTCCTGCAATCCGGCCGTTGCGGAGAAGAGTGTGCCGGGCACCAGCGTCTGCCAAAGCAACATGGGACTGGGCGGGAGATGCCAGTTCTGTCGGAGTTGCCGCCAGGCGCCAGCGGTGAGATTTAGATATTGGCGGCTCAAGCGGGTGTTTGTACGAGATCTGGAAATCGCGAGCGCAGCACTTGGCGCAAGGCCTCGGCCCGCGCGGGATTTTCGGCACTGCGGTCCAGGTTCCAGATCTGCGCCTCGTTGAGGGGGCGAAGCTCACCCTTCTGAGTGTCAAGGTAAACGATGTACTGGTATTGCCCGTCGATCACACCTACAGTCCCGTGGTGCAACGGCTTGAAGACGCTGTTTCTCTCAAAATACTGACAGAATGCCAGTCCCTCGCCTTCTCCCTGGCCGTCGCGGTTCAGCCACTCCACCAGCGATTGGCCGCGCATCCAATCCGGCCTCGGAAGACCAGCGAGTTCGAGAATTGTGGGTGCAAGTGACGTCTGGTCCGCGGTAAAAGCGACCTTGCGTGTTCCCTGCTGGCCGGGCGTCCGGATGATAAGTGGGATGTGGATGACCGGCCGGGTCAGATACGGGCTGCTATGTTGATAGACGCCACCGTCAAAACCTTCTCCATGGTCGGCTGAAACGATGACGGTTGTGTCGCGCAATTTTCCGGCGCTTTCCAGATCCGACATAAAGGCGCCGAAGGCGCGGTCGCCGGTGGCGATGAACTCGTCATAGCGAAGGCGACGCTCGTCCACCAGTTTCTGCTGGTCAGGTGGATAATGCGGCTTCCAGCGACCGCCGAGTTCATCTTCGTAGGTTGTCACCTTTTCAGGAGGGAGGAACCGTCCCCGTTCCTCTGGATCGGGAAGATAGGGGTTGTGAGGGGTCACCAAGTGAACCCACATGAAGTATCCATCCGGCAACTGGGCGAGGACTTCCCTGGCTTGTTCGAAACTCGTGGTCGGCCGCATCCGCATTGAGAGACTGGGAGGCATCCGGCCCATGAAATTCCACACGTCTTCGAGATCGCGGTACTCGTCGTTACGGTCTCCGAAGCCGGTGTCCTGGTGCAGAGGCCTGGTCGCATCCCATAAGTGCTGGAGTCCACCCGGCTGGAATGCCGGCTCCGGCAAGAGATCGTATCCGTTGCGAAGGCTGGTCGCGAGATAGTAGGCAAACGGGTTGGTGAGGAACGCGCCGGTGGCAAAACCAGCCGCGCGCATCAAGTGCGGCAAGCTCTTCCCGGTTTCGTCCGCGCGCACCCGGCCCTGGAGTTGATAAATCTGGCTTTCCGATGGGTAGAGTCCCGTCATCATCGTCGCCACGCTGGGAGTCGTAAAGGTACAAGCGGAATAGAAATTCGTGAAGACGGTACCGTTGCGGGCAAAAGCGTCGATGTTCGGGGTGGTCGGCAGGGGACGCCCGTACAGCGACATATCCTCTGCATCCAAGGCGTCGAAGGTAATCAGCAGGAAGTTGCGCTTGGGCCGATCAGGAACCACTGCCGCCTTGACAGCGGGGGCGGTCCTGCCCAAAGCGAGTTCCGTAGCCACCAGCGCAGCCGTGCCGGCGACTGTGGCGATGGCGGTGCGTCGCGTCATCTTCTCGGTCAGGAAGACGTCGAGGCTGGTTACCACGCTTCTCCGCGCGCGAGGAATGCAAAGCGCGACGGCAAGAACCAGGAAATAGGCTGCGAGCAGGAGAATGTCGAAAATTGCGCGGTGCTCAAACCACTGGTAAGACCACTTGATCAGGGCGCTCATCGCATACCAACCATCCAGAAATACCACCAGAACGACGGCAACCTGGATCGCCCAATCGGCGATGCGCTCGCGTGATGAGCTGAAATACCAGAGAAAGGGCGCGAGGACGGCAGTACAGATGGTTCCTACAGCCATACCGGCCAATGCCGCGAAGACGAGGCGCACCACCACTTCGAAGGCGACCTCGGGAATGGTGAGGTAGAACGACCAGCCTTGAGCTTTCCCCTGCGCCAGGAACAGCGCCTCGGCGAATACCAAGGCGACAATCCCGAGGGTGATCAAGCGGAACCAGAGCGACGTGATTGTGGAGCGAAAATCCAACGCCCTAGACATCAGCCTTTCGGCGCAAGCGCCGCGACAGCCCAGCGAAAACCTCTGCCACCTGTTTTCTGAGGAAGGTGAGGGCGGCTGCTGCGGCTATCAGAAGAGGGGTCAAGATCTGGGAGATCAAACCCGCCGCATTGGGGTCAACGTATGCGTAAGCCGGGGTTGCGACGAATACAACGCACAACGAACACACAATTACCCCAGTCAAAATGTTCCCTTGGTTTCTCATTAACCGCCTCGATACTAGAAGCTGGCGCGCGAACTCACAGATGTGCTGAGATTGTAGCATAGGGGCGATCCTGGATCGTTCAGTGCCAGCGAGCCTAGCCGAGGGGCGGCCGATTCCCCAGTTGATCAAGCTTTACTCGCGATCGGACGGTGCTGCGGCCATGGCGCAGAGCGTGGTAGATCCACGCAAACAACGCCGAGTTGATCATGCAGAAGTAATACGGGAGGCGGAGAACTTTTGGCTTTAGGCTGACCTTCGCGCCCAAGATCGCGAGTCCGTAGAAAACTACCTGACCAAGCAGCAGCCAGTTGTAGGGGAATTGATCGCGAAGGGCGATGTTTGCTGCGAGCGCTACCAACATGAACACGGGCACCAGCAACCGCCCGGTTTTGTGCGACAGCAGGCAGAACAGGACAAATGGCCGGGGAGGCCACATCAGGGCCTTGAGTTCCCGTAGTTGCTCGATGTTTCCGGCGGTGATGCGCACCCGGCGGGAGAAGCCTTCCATTTGATGGGCCTCTTCGTAGGCTACGGCAGCGGGCTCGTATGCCACCCGGTGGCCGTGCTCCAGGATGCGCATGGGGATGGTGAAGTCGTCGTTGATGGTGCTGGCTGAGGGGAACGGATAGAGCGCGCGGCGAATGGCGTACAGCGATCCATGAGCGCCGGTAAACGCGCCGAGCTTGGCCTCCTGGACTTTCAGGAAGGTTTCGTACTTCCAGTAGAGGTCTTCCTGTGATCCCAGTTGAGAATGGTCTTTCTTGAGCAGGCGGTAGACCCCGCTGGCCGCGCCAACACGAGGATCGCTGAAGCTCTGCACCAGGGTGCGTAGTGCGTCGGCGGCCACCATGCTGGAGGCGTCGGAGAAAGCCACGATCTCGCCGTGCAGTTGCGGAACGGCGTCGTTCAGCATCGGGGTCTTGCCACGGTTGATTTCGAAGTTGAGCAGACGGACCCGTCCGCCGGACTCGGCGCCGACAAACGAGCGGACGATATCTGCGGTGGCGTCGGTGGACCCGTCATTCGCGATGACGATTTCGAGCTTGTCGGCTGGATAATCGATCGCGAGACTGTTGCGGATCTTGTCGGCGATCACGGCGGCTTCGTTATACGCGGCTACCAGCAGCGAAACCGTGGGTTCCACCGGCTGTCTGCGGGGCGAAGCGCGAAAGACAGCTTGCAGAACCCACAGCAGGATCGGATAACCGACGTAAACGTAGATCGTAAATCCGGCGGAGATCCAGAACAGCAGCTTTGCCATCGGGTTAGATTGCCGTGGACCGCACGCAGTGTAGTTGACCCAGGATTTCGTGGGAATCCACGCGGAAGCCCGCTTTCTTCAAGTAGTCTTCCACTTGTTCCAGGTGGAAGAAATAGACCGGGCAGCCATCGGCGCGCAGACGCACCTTGCGAATTGCAGCCCGCATGGTTGCAGCACGGGGCCAGGCAGACAGAAAGGTCGTCCTGGTAAGACTGCGAATGACCTTCAATCGGGGCAGGGGGTCGGCAACGTAGTCCCAGAATCCGATGGCTATGACCTCGTCGAACTGCTCATCGGTCTTCCAGTCCAGCACATCACTCAACACGTATTTGCAGCGATCGGTGACGCCCTCTTTCTCGGCAAGCTGCGCAGCCAGTTTCAGCATCTCGGGAGCGAAGTCGACACCGGTGACTTGTGCGCCGCGTTTGGCCAAAGCGGTGACAAAGCGACCGGAGCCGCATCCCACATCGCAAATCTTCTTCCCTTGCACGTCGCCCGACTGGTTCATGACCCATTCGAAGCGCTGGTAGATGTCGCGGCGCAGCCAGCGATCCAGGCTGCGGGCAACCGGGCCCTTGTTGCCGGTGTAGATCGCATCGAAGTCATTGGCGATGTCGTTCCAATATTTCGCTATCTGTTGTACTTCGTCAGTTTTTGTGGTGGTTCCAGGCATAGAAATCGAAGTCCTTGGCCGCGTCGGCGAGTCCGCTCTCCCGGAAGCTGGTGTAGGTTCCCTCTTGCAGCAGGTTCCGAAGCCGGTCATACGTTCGCGACAGATTGGTGTAGTGGCGGAGGCGGGTACTCAGACTACCCGGCAACCGCGGCTGTTCAGGATCCACTTCCCATGGATGGATGTAGATCACGATCGGCAAACCCTCTTTTTGCACCTGCTTTAGCCCAATGCGCGTGTACATCCGGGGCAGCAGCCGGAGATAGCCTCCGCCGCCCACCGGCAGGTTGTGGCCAGCCAGGCGGAAGGTGGTGAGGGGAAACTCCGTCATGGGGCCGGAGGGGGTCTGAAAACGGAACGGCGCACGCGGAGCATTCGGCATTCCGTAACGGTCATGGTGAATAGGGTAAATGCTGGAGTCGCAGGAAAATCCAAGCTCGGCCAAAATCTCAAGCGCCCAGGTTGAGCGATCGATCACAGAGTAGGTGGGTGCGCGATAAACATCGACTGCCTGGCCTGAGATTTGCTCGATGAGGTCCTTGGCGCGGCGGGTATCTTCCCGGAATTCCGCAGGGTTGAGCTTGTAGATCAAGCGGTGCCAGTAGGAATGACAGCCCAACTCGTGTCCGCCATCTGCAATTTCGCGGACCAGCCCCGGGAAGCGATCGGCGACCCATCCCAGCACGAAAAACGTCGCATGGACATTGAGCGATGCCAGCAATTCCAGCAGGCGGCGGGTGTTGGCCTCTACCCGGCTGGTATAGGTGCCCCACAGAGTGGGATCAGTCACACCGGAAAATGCCTCGGCGTGGAAATAGTCCTCCACGTCCACTGACACCACATTTTTAGGCATTTGTTCCGATACTCCCCGATGGATCGACCCGCGCAGGACTCCGGTCCATTATCGCCGTTTCAGGGCCATTTGAAAATGTGTTTCTTTGACTGCCATCCAGCTGTAACGATTCTGCTGAATTAAGAGACTACGCAACAGATTAAGACGGAAACAGAGTCGATTTGCATCCGTGATGATGGAAAGCAAAGGGTCCGGTCATCCAAGAGTAGTGTCTACAGGCGCACGATCTTTTCCGACTCGAAGCCCTTCATCGCGTTACGGGTATCGACGATCAGCTTGGCTGATTCCAGCAATCCGCTGTAGTCGAAATCCGAGTGGTCGGTGATGATGACCACACAATCCGCCTGACTTGCCGACGTCTGCGCCTCTTGCGACTTGAGGTCAATGCCATCGAGTTTGAGCGCAGGCACGTAGGGATCGCTGTAGCTGACCTCAGCGCCCAGCTTTTTGAGCAGCAAGATAATGTCGAGCGCAGGCGACTCACGCATGTCGTCAATGTTGCGTTTGTAGGCGACGCCGACGACGTGCACGCGCGAGCCCTTGACTGCCTTGGCGTGATGGTTCAGCGCGCTCTGAACTTTGCCGACCACGAAGTGCGGCATGTTGCCGTTGATGTAGCCGGCCAGTTCGATGAACCGAGCCTCGATGCCCGACTGCTTGGTCTTCCACGACAAGTAGAAAGGGTCGATGGGAATACAGTGGCCGCCGAGACCAGGCCCGGGATAGAACGGCATAAAGCCAAATGGCTTGGTGGCGGCTGCGTCAATTACCTCCCAGACGTTGATGCCCATGCCATCGCACATCACGGCCATTTCGTTCACCAGGCCAATGTTGATCATGCGGAAGGTATTCTCCAACAGCTTCACCATTTCAGCCACACGGGTGTTGCTGACCGGAACAACCTTTTGCAACGCCTGTGAGAAGAAAACCCTGCCCATCTCGGTGCAAGACGGCGTAATGCCTCCGACCACTTTGGGCGTGTTGAGTGTCTGGTACACCGGATTTCCGGGATCGACGCGCTCCGGCGAGAAACACAGGAAAAAGTCCTCGCCGGCCTTCAGTCCATCCTTTTCGAACGTCGGCAAGAGAAGCTCATCGGTCGTACCCGGGTAGGTAGTCGATTCCAGAATCACCAGCAGGCCGGGATGAAAATACTTGGCAATCTCGTCGGAGGCCGACACGATGTAGCTCATGTCGGGGTCCTTGGTCTTGCGCAGCGGGGTGGGCACGCAGATGTTGATGGTGTCGAGATCGCGGACCACGGCAAAGTCAGTCGTGGCATCAAGGCGGCGCTCTTTCACCAGTTGCGCGACTTCGCTGCTGGGAACGTCCTGAATGTAGGACTCCCCTTTCATCAAGCGGTCGACCCGCGACTGCTGCAGGTCGATGCCGGTGACATGGAAACCCGCTTTGGCGAACTCGACGGCGAGTGGCAACCCGACATAGCCCAGTCCCACGATGCCGACATGAGCGGTCTTGGTCTCGATCTTTTCTTTGAGGGCCTGAAATGTCCCCACGGATTTCTCCGCTACCTGCATAAATCGATCTCCTGTATTGGCGGCGCCTGCTCTTGTGACGCTACCGTTCGTTACATCCACATTCTTGCCAATCCTTGATTCTATACATTCAGTGAGCCATTGCGTAATGTCGCGAGGTTACGGGGCACTTTCGGTCCTTCGGGATTCGATTGCGGGGGATACCGTCACGAGGTAAGTCGAAGGCGTGCGTAAAGCGTCGCCGGCAACGTGGTTCGACGGCGAACAATGATGACCGGAGCCGCGCTCCTTCGATCCGAAACAGCGCGACCGCCATCCTGTTTCCAGCTTGCCACCTTCCGCCGTGAATTCTGCGATGTCGCCAATGCTCCAGGTTCCGGCTGTTTGCTCTCGTGGGTTCTGCGCGAAGTGCCAGAATTGCTCGATGGAGTGTTCGCCCTCAGGTCCTTCGATTCGATCGACGATGGAAAACTCGTTGCCGTTGACGAATTCGACCGTCCTGGTATGGGAGAAGCCTCGATAGCGGCAGACCGCGACTACGCGATCTTGTTGCGCTTCGCTGGCGAACTCAAGCAACGACACATCGGGCTTGTCCGACCAGCGAAAAGGACCCTGTGGGTTCCCCTGATCGTGGCCGTCGATGCGAATGGTGTTGTGGGCCGCGGAACCTCGAAACGCTTCCCGCCATTCGGGATCCATGTAGCTATAGGTGCCGGAATCGATGAGAATCTCGTCGCTGCCGCTGGTGACGACCATCGATAGCGTGTCCGAGTGACTATGGCCGCCGCCCCACGGACCAAACGGCCCGGCATCGAACAGGGCGCAAACCTGGCCGCGGCGCATGACAACCAGTCCGCTGTCCTCGAACAAACGGGACTGAAATTCCGGCGTGCCGGATGGGCTGCTCGCACAGCGTGCCGGCCCTAGCCACCACAGCGCGATGTCGTCCACGTCGTGTCCTGTGTACGGGAAGAAGCGTTGTCCCAATAACAAAGAGAGCGTCGCCAAAGTCGCCCGGGCGAAGCGCGGACGGAAACCGTAGGGAGAAAAGAAGCGTCCGCCGTCGTCGTCGCCGAGATAGGGAAGATCGCCGGACTCGCTCACAGCGGAGGCGAGAAAGTCGGCCATGCGAGCGAGTTTTTCGCGAAAAGACGCGGGCACGTCTTCCAGGACCGCGTGAAAGGCGAACATGTCGAGAGCGTACAGGTGGTAGTAAGTGGACTGCTCGATGTAACTTCCATCGCTCTTCACGCAGGCGTCCATGCGACCGCGAACGATCTCTGAACCTAATCTCCGCCAGCGGGCGGCCCGGGGAAAGCTGGGGAACAGACGTCCCAAGGCATGCAGCGCCACCGCCTCACCGAGCAGATGCGTGTTGGGGGAGAAGTAGATCGACAGGTTGTATTCGAGATGCAGGCCGTGGCGATAGAGTTCGGCCAGAAAGCGCTGGCGGAACGAGTCGGACATCTTGGCGCCCAGGAGATGCCAGACCCAGATCCACGACAGCGCGCGAAATCCGACCTCCAGCGCGCTGTTCCAGTTGATACCGCGCTGGAATCGGTTCTCCGCCCACCAGTGTTCGAGTTGCCGAACTACCCCGTCAAAGTACTGTTCCCGTCCGGTGATGACGTAGGCTTGCGCCAGCAGGACTAGATGCTGGTGACGGTTGACCTCCCAAATGAGCTTGTGGTCTCCAGCGGCCGCCGCGTCGAGATAGGGAATAAGCCGAAAATACTTTTGCGGTGTTTCGATGCCGCGTTGGGGATCGCGCCGCCATGCAACCGTGGAACCATAATCGACCACGCTGCCCAGCACAGGAATGCGACCCTGCAAGATTTCGTCGGCCAAACGGACCCATTCGCGCGCGTAGGCGGTATCCCGAAGGGCTTCGCCCACTGCGCTCGGCGATGGGAGCAAACCGAGGGGCGCAACCGCCTGAAGCTCTAGATTTGGCGGGGAGAGATACAGGAGGGCGTTGGCCACTTCCTGGCGCAGTCGGAATGTGAGTTCGCTGAAACTTCGCATTCCGGGAGCCTCAGCTCACAAACAGTCTGCGGCAGATCGAATCAGACCGCCTCCAACTTGGCAACCGCAGGCGCCCCGGAGCTGGTAACGTTGATCACAGGGACCGGAGATTCCGCCAGGATCTTGCGCGCTTCGGGGGTTGGATCCTGCGTAACTACGACAACCTCTGCCCAGCCCAGGACGCCCTGCAGACTCTTTTCCATTGAGCGGCCAATGTGCGGCAGGGCGCTCAAAAGAAATGCCTGGTTGCTGCCGTAGATGGCGTCCAACTGAATGTGGGGATCGTAAATCTTCACGTCGCATCCCTTGCCGATCAGCCGCTCAATCAAGGTCACACCCGGGCTTTCGCGCAGGTCGTCGGTATTCGGTTTGAAGGCCAGCCCGTAGATGCCGATCTTTCGGCTGCCCGTTTCCATCACACGGTGAAATGCACGTGCGATTTGCAACTCATTGCTGGGCAGTACCGCGTTCAATAGCGGCAAGTCCAGGTCGAGTTGGCGTGCCCGATAGGTCAGGGCGCGCAGGTCTTTGGGCAGGCAGGAGCCACCGAAAGCAAATCCCGGCTTCAGATACGCGGAAGAAATATTGAGCTTGGTGTCGCGGCACACCGTCTCCATTACCTCGGCGCCGTCCAGTCCCAGCGACGCGGACAGCGTGCCGATTTCGTTGGCGAAGGCGATCTTCAGGGCATGGAAGGTATTGCAGGTGTACTTGATCAGCTCTGCGGTCCGCAGCGCAACAATGGACGTTTCCACCGGCAGTCTGGCGTACAGCGACGCGACCCGCTGAGCGGCGGCACGGTCGTGGCTGCCTACCACCACGAGCGACGGCTCCATGAAGTCCTTGACCGCGCTTCCCTCGCGGAGGAATTCAGGATTGGCGACGACCACCGCCTTGGGCTCGATCGAAGGCGCCACCTCTTCATCGCAGGTTCCGGGAAAAACCGTGCTCCTCACCACAACCGTCAACGGCTTCGCACGTCCGTCGAGATGACAGCTGATTTCGTATGAGACCTTGCGCAAGTATTCCAGGTTGAGATTGCCATTCGGCGTCGAGGGAGTGCCCACACAGAGAAAGGCAAAGTCCGCATCCCGCAAGGCGTCGGCGGTCGAGAGCGTCGCCGACAACAGTCCGCTGGCGATATGCTTGCGGATCAGCGGTTCCAGGCCGGGTTCGTAGAACGGCGACTGACCGTCCTGGATGGCCTTGACCTTGCGGGCATCGACGTCCACGCCTACGACGCGATATCCCAGCTCGGCAAAGCAGGCAGCAGTCACGCAACCCACATAGCCGAGTCCAAAAACCGCAATTGAGGGCTGTACTTCCGTTGCGTCCATAGGTCGAGTCATCCTGTCTTCATCTCCGGGCGCCGCGTCCTGCACTATCTGGCAACAGCAGTCGTCGCGCCCGCCGCATTGCCGACTAACAACAGCTTCTCAAACTCGGCGGCAACCAGGTCCCAGGAAAATCGGGAGGTCACCAGTCGCAGGGCCTCCGTTGCAACCGACTCCCGCTGCTCTTTATCCTGCAGCAAGGCAATGCACTGGTCCGCAAAGGCTTCCGGCGTATCCGCCAACCGGATATTCTCCGGATGAGACACATCGAGCCCTTCCGCCCCGATCGAGGTCGACACGGTTGCGGTGCCGGCGGCCATCGACTCGTAGATCTTCAGCCGGGTGCCTCCTCCGATGCGCAACGGAACTATGGATGCGCTGGCGCCCCACAGCCACGGCCGAACATCGGGCACGGTACCCGTGACCTGTATCCGGGAGTCATGCTGCGCCAGAGCCTGCATGGCCGGCGACGGCGATCGGCCCACGATTGCCAGCGTGCAATCCGGTTTGCGCTGCCAAATCAGCGGCAAGATCTCGCGAACAAAGTAGTTTACCCCATCGGAATTGGGTAGCCAGTCCATCGAACCGACGAACACCAGGTCCGCTTTCCGCGGCGCATCGAATGGACGGCGAAAGTATTCCAGGTCCACGCCGGTGGGCACACTGACCGCTTCAATACCGAACAGCTCCCGCATGACATCGGCATCCTGAGGTGACACCGCGATGACTCGCGCTGCTGCCTGACACATGCGCCGCTCCCAGGCGAACATACGGTCGGCCTGCATTTTGAAGTAGGCCCTTCGCACTGGATCGGGGGCCTGTTCCACATGACGGCGCCAGATCATGCTTTCCACATTGTGCTGAAACAGCACCACGCCGCTCATGTCGGCAAAATTGGGCGCGGGCGCCAAAAAATCGCAAACGACGCTATCGAATTGCTGCGAACTCCGAACGCTGGCGATCTGGTCGCGCATGGCCGGCGAGCAGTAGCGGCTCAGCGAAAGCGGCATCGAGGAAGTGAGATTGCCCGCCAGTTGTGCCACGAACCCGAGCGATCGCCGAGGCGGGACGTCGAGTCGGACCGGATAGGCCCGTGAGCAATACTCGCCCGCTCGCCGCAGACCCTCGGGCTGGGATGGATTATCGTACGCAATGTAGTGGACTTCGTGGCGGGCATGCAGCCGCTTCACGATCTCCAAGGTGCGGATCTGGCCTCCACGGGTGGTCGGGTGGAGAAAGTCCGACTTGACCCACAGAATTCTCATGCGACCTGGACGCTGCCGGCCGCGACCGGCATCAGACCTTCCCAGTACTGCTCGCGACGGCCAGTGAGATACATGTCTCCCCACACCTGCAGATTCAGCAGACGCCAGATGCGATCGGTGGCGTCATGAATGCCGCGGTCGTGCTTGTCGAGCAGGTCGTTGAGGTAGGCGAAGTCCACGTAGCTGGCGAGCAGCCCATCAGGGTCGCGTAGATAGTCGCGGATAACCTTGGCCTGGTCCTGCATGAGCCATGCGGTAATAGGTGTCGGGAAGCCCATTTTCTTGCGATAGATGATGTTGCGCGGGAGCAGGTCTTCGACCGCCTTCTTCATGATGTACTTGCCGTGCTTGCCGCGAAGCTTCATGTGCGGCGGCACGGAGGCGGCGAACTCCACAAACTTGTGATCGAGGAAGGGCACCCGGCTCTCGATGGAGCATGCCATGCTCATCTGGTCCTGCTTCATAAGCAATTCGACCAGGTATGTCTTCTGGTCGGCATAGAGCAGGCGGGGCAAGGTCGGCGACGTTGACACTGAATCCCACCGGCCAAGGAAATTCGCATAGGGGTTGGCGGCGAACTGCGCGCTCAGCAGCCGCTTCTGCTCGCCGGCATCGAAGGCGCAGTAAAAGTTGTTGAGATAGAGAGACTCAATGTCGGCGTCCCGGCCCAACACCGTATGCCCAAGTTTCCTCCGGACGGAAGCCGACAAAAGCGGTGAAGTGGCAACCGCACTGCGGATGGCGTTGCGAACGCCGCCAGGAACGCCGCGATAGGCGCGCATCCATTGCTCGTTGAGTTGGTAGAAGCGGTAGCGGCTGTAGCCGCCGAACAGTTCGTCGCTGCCCTCTCCGGTCAAGACGACCTTGACCCGCTCCGACGCCAGCCGGGACACAAAGTACAGCGACACGCTGGAAGGCCAGGTGATGGGCTCATCCTCATGCCAAACCAGGCGCGGCAGGGCGTTGAAGAACTCGTCCATCGACACGATGACTTCGTGGTGGTCGGTCCCAATTTGCTGGGCGACCTGGCGGGCCTCGGAAAGTTCGCTGAACTGGGACTCGCTGTATCCGACGGAGAAAGTCTTCACCGGACCATCGGCCATGCGCTTGATGAGCGCCGCGATGGCGCTGGAATCGACTCCGCCGCTCAGAAACATGCCGAGGGGGACGTCGCTCATCAGCCGCATGCGGACGACTTCTTCCAAACGGGTGCGGCACTCCGCGATCCACTGATCGTCCGAACGCTGTTCGAACTCCGTGGGGCAGGGGGCGTCCCAATACTGCTTGATCTCGAGCCTGAGGGTCGCTGCCGCAACTCAGCGTCAGGGTATGCCCGGGCATCAGCTTGCGAATTCCCTTGAACAGCGTCTCTTCGCCACTGGTGTAGCCGAAGGCAAGGTATTCGGGGAGCAACTGCTCGTTGAACTCAGCGCTGATATCAGGATGTTGCAGAAGTGCCTTGATCTCCGAGGCGAAGGCGAACAGGCGGCCGTTCCAGAAGTAGTAGAAGGGCTTGATGCCCAGGCGGTCGCGGACACAAAACAGCCGCCCGTGCTGAGCGTCCCAGATGGCATAGGCGAACATCCCGCGAAACCGCGTAACCGACTGGTCGCCCCACTGTTCGTAGGCGTGGATGGCGGTCTCGGTGTCGCAGTGGCTCTTGTAGCGGTGTCCCGCGGCTTCAAGCTCCGGGCGGACGTCGGCGTGATTGTAGATCTCGCCGTTGTACGTGATCCAGAGCGAGTCGTCCTCATTCGACATCGGCTGACCGCCGGTGGCGAGGTCGATGATGCTCAGCCGCCGATGGCCCAGCGCGACTTCACCATGCACGTAGAATCCGGATGCATCGGGACCGCGGTGGGCGATGATGTCCGTCATCGCGCGAACCACACGAGCGTCGGCGGGGGCGCCGTCCGTGTTCAGGAATCCCGCTATGCCACACATAAGACTAGTATTGCCCCACCGCCACCGACTGGAGGTCGACGTCGGAGACGCTCACGGGCGGGATGTTCTTGGGAACCCTCTTCGGTGCGAAGAAATCCCGTCTATCGGCTCGGAACACGCAGTCAGTTTACCATGATTACCTCAGAGTAACCTTGTCAGCAAAGGTGGTCTCTCTAGCACAGTTTGCTTGAACTCTCGTCACCCTTTGCCGCAAAGTTCCGCGGTTGATCAAAGTCAAACAATAGTGGTTACAATTGAGTGCATGCCTGTTGTGTGCTGCGAAAGATTCCACGGGAGATGTATGATGAGGAGCTTTCTTTTTGTTTTCCTACTGCTGTTTACCGTCGTAGGCGCAGCGCAACCACCGGTTCCACAGCCTCCTCAAGCCTACATCGACACGACCTTTGACCGACCAGCCGGCGCCACCTTGCCGGCCCACACCAGCACAGAGTTCAAGCAAGCTCTAAGCTCGGCCAAACCGGGAGACACTATCGTCCTTGATGCCGGGGCAAACTATCAAGGCAATTTCACGCTCCCGGCAAAGTCCAACCCCAACAACAAATGGATCTACGTCGTCGGTTCAGCGCTGGCGAGCCTGCCAGCCCCGGGCAATCGGGTCAACCCTGCCACCGACGCTGGCAAGATGCCCAAGGTCGTCTCACCCAACACCGTGGCGGCATTTACCTTCGAGCCGGGCGCGAACCACTATCGTCTGGCAGGGTTGGAAGTGTACTCGGCTTCCGAGCAGGGTTGTGGAGCGACCCAGAACTGCTACAGCCAGCAACTGGTAAACATAGCGTCGGTGCCCGACAAGCCTTTGGTCGATTCCATCACGGTTGACCGCTGCTACCTCCACGGCTCACCGACTCAGGATGTACGGGTAGGGGTCGTCGCCAACGGCAGCAATATCGCGGTGATCGACAGCTACGTTTCCGACATCCACCAGAGCACGAACGACTCGCAGGCGGTTCTTGCGTATTACTCGCCCGGCCCTCTCAAGATCACGAATAACTATCTGGAGGCGACAGGCGAGAACATCATGTTCGGAGGCGCCGGAGGGCTGGGCAATCCCTGGGTTCCCTCAGACATTGAAATACGCGGAAATTATCTTTTTAAGCCGATGTCATGGGCCCAGGCGGGTATTACCCTGCCCCCGGGCAACAAATGGGCGGTGAAGAACCTCCTGGAGTTCAAGAGCGGCCGCCGCGTGCTGGTTGATGGCAACATGATGGAAAACGTGTGGGTGAGCGCACAGATGGGTTTTGCGATCATGCTTACCCCACGCACCAACTCCAGCGGGTTCTCTTGGCCGTGGTGAACGACATCACGATCAGCAACAATGTACTGAAAAACGTGAGTTCCGGCTTCGATACTTCGCCGACTGATAACGCTTGCCAGCCGGCCAAAGGATGCACCAATCCGGGCGAGATGAAGCGCGTCGCGCTATACAACAATCTCATCCTGCTGGGAGACACTACGCAGGCGGGATATTCGCGTGGCTATGGTTGGGGCGGTCTCATCATGCGCGGCGTAACCGACTTCGTGGTGCAACACAACACTATCGTTCCTCCCCCCAATCTCGGCTTCTGCAAAGGATCGATATACTTCGAGAGCCCGCCGGGTCCGCCTTCGAGTACGCACAACGTTTGGATTCTGGATAACGCACTGTGCCGTCAGATCAACGGCCCCCAAGGCATGAATAAGCTGAACGCCTACATGAGCGATCCCAGCACGCCGGGGAATGATATCGCGCAGCGCTTCAAGGGAAACGTCATGTATGTACCGCCGGGAGACAGAGTCCAACCGTTTCCTCCACACAACTTCTCTACCGATAAGGGACCTGCGAAGTCGAACGGAAGTGGATACCGCCTGAACTATCCCGCGAAGATGAAACCACCGACGGGCAGGTTGCAGGCGTCGACACATCGAAGTTGGCTGCT